>CAWEER010000008.1:0-46423 GCA_963808205.1 uncultured Alphaproteobacteria bacterium | reverse complement strand
TCTCGGCGCTCCGACCAATCAACCCGCCGAGGACGGACTTGCCGATCGATCCGCCGCAGCCCGGAAACGCGGCAGCGCCGCGAAGGATGCGGCGAGGCAGGAAATGCGCTAGAACGTCACCCTGGAGCGAGGCGACATGCTTATTCGTACTCTGGCCGTTGCAATCCTTCTTGCATTCACCCAATTCGCACCCGCGGCAATCGCAGGCACCGTTTCGGAACGTCATTTCGATCCGTTCAGCGGGCGCGCATACGACTGGCGTGTCTGGCGCGCCTATGGCTGGGGCGCGTATGACATGTGCCTGCACGGATATTGGCCGTGGGGCCACACCTATGCCTGCCTGAATGATCACGGCCGGCCACATTGCGGCTGCTGGGCCAACGCTCCCCGCTAGTCATTCCGCTCCGTGACGGCGCCAGCATCGTAATTTGCGGATCGCGCAATCGGCGCTGTCAGCTCTGCGCGAGCGCGCCATCGAGGATGCCGCGACAGGCGGCAAGCTCGTCGAGCGCATGTTGCAGCTTGCGCCGGTTCTCGAGCGCGGCCATGCGTTGTGCCGGGCTCTCGCTTGCGGTGACCATCGCCGGCTCGCGGCGTCCGTCCGGATATTCGTTTGCGGGCGGCGGCGCCGGCCGCGGCGGTGAACCAGCGAACAGGTTGGGCTCGGTGCGCTCTTCCGTTGTCTCGGCGACAGCCTCTTCGCGGTCCTCGTCCGGTTGCGGCGGCGGCGGTTCGGCGCCGGCGCGCCAACGTCCTGGACAAATCCCGCGCCCTGCTCGCGCAAAATGCGCTGGACGCCGCGGATGGTGTAGCCCTCGCCGTAGAGCAGATGGCGCACGCCGCGCAGCAGATCGACATCGTCGGGCCGGTAATAGCGGCGGCCGCCGCCCCGCTTCATCGGGCGGATTTGCGGGAATCGGCTCTCCCAGAACCGCAGCA
Organism: uncultured Alphaproteobacteria bacterium; assembly: GCA_963808205.1. Lineage (GTDB taxonomy): Bacteria > Pseudomonadota > Alphaproteobacteria > Rhizobiales > Xanthobacteraceae > BOG-931. Next base: position 45,484 of record CAWEER010000008.1, on the reverse strand, counting down.
CGTGCTGCGGAATATCGATTTCGTCAGCGACCTCGCTGATGGTACGAAACGCGTCCGGCGCCTTTTCCAAGAGCCTGTCCCCGCTCCAAGAGCCTGTGCCCGCGCTTTACGGGGCTTCGCCGCCGTCCGCGTCGGAATTGATGCGCTGCTTGAGGATCGCGGAGGGCTTGAACACCATGACCCGGCGCGGCGAGATCGGCACTTCCGTACCGGTCTTGGGATTGCGGCCGATGCGCTGGCCCTTCTTGCGCACCACGAACGATCCGAACGACGACAGCTTTACTGTCTCGCCGCGTTCCAGGCAGTCGGTGATTTCCTTGAGCACCAATTCTACGAGCGTCGCGGATTCGGTGCGCGACAGTCCAACCTTTTGATAGACCGCCTCACACAGATCCGCTCGTGTGACCGTCTTTCCCGTCATCGCCAGCCCCGCGCACGGCGATCGACCAATCATCGATCAAGATATCGTGCTGAATTATCAACGATATTAGCTTGTTGGCAAAGGGTCAACGGGGCTTGGCGGCAGCCGGAAGGGGTCACCAGCGCACCAATGCGGCGCCCCAGGTGAAGCCGCCGCCCATGGCTTCGAACAGCAGGAGGTCGCCCCGCTTGATTCGGCGGTCGGCCACAGCGTCGGCGAGCGCGAGCGGGATGGACGCCGCCGAGGTGTTGCCATGACGGTCGACCGTGGTGACCACTTTTGCCGGGTCGATGCCGAGTTTGTGCGCCGAACCGTCGATGATGCGCTTGTTGGCCTGGTGCGGGATGAACCAGTCGACGTCGGCTGCGGTGTAGCCGGTGATCTTGAATGCATCCTCGACCACGTCCGTGATCATCGCCACGGCATGACGGAAGACCTCGCGCCCCTCCATCCGCAAATGGCCGACGGTGCCGGTCGAAGACGGCCCGCCATCGACATAAAGCTTCGATTTGTGGCGGCCGTCCGAGCGCAGCCGGACGGTCAGCACGCCGCGATCCTCCCAGGTGCCGGGCTGCTCCTGCACATCGAGGACGACCGCGCCGGCGCCATCGCCGAACAGCACGCAGGTGCCGCGATCGGTCCAGTCGAGGATGCGCGAAAAGGTTTCGGAGCCGATCACCAGCGCGCGCGAGAACCCGCCTGCTCGCAAAAGCGCGTCCGCGCTCGCCAGCCCGAAGACGAATCCCGAGCACACCGCCTGCAGGTCGAAGGCGGCGCCGCGGGTGATGCCGAGGTCGGCCTGCACCGCAACGGCGCTGGCCGGAAACGTGTTGTCGGGCGTCGAGGTCGCCAGCACGATGAGGTCGATGGACTGCGCGTCGACATGCGCGTGCGCCAGCGCCGCCTGCGCGGCCCGCACCGCCATGTGCGAGGTCAGTTCGCCGGGCGCGGCAATGCGCCTCTCGTGGATGCCGGTGCGCTGGACGATCCAGTCGTCCGACGTGTCGACCTTGCGCGCAAGTTCCTCGTTGGTGAGGATCTGGCTCGGCAGGTAACTGCCGCAGCCGAGCATGACCGATCGCAGCATCGTCACGAGGCCGCTCCGGCAATCGCCTGGCGCAGCGGCTTGGGCCGCGCCAGCGCGGCCGTGATTTTCGCCAGAAGCTCATCGCAGACAACGCCGTGACCAAGCTCGATGGCGGCGGCAAACCCCTCGGCATCGGTGCCGCCGTGGCTTTTGATGACCACACCGTTGAGGCCGAGAAACACCCCGCCATTGGCGCGGCGCGGATCCATGCGTTCGCGCAATTGCCGGAATGCCGAGCGGGCGAACAGATAGCCGATCGCGCGCGCTCAAAGATCGGGTCATCGCGCCGCGCAGATATTCGCCGATCTGCCGGGCGGTGCCTTCGGCGGTTTTGAGCGCGATATTGCCGGCAAAACCTTCCGTCACGACGACATCGACCTTGCCACGGCCGATATCGTCGCCTTCGACAAAGCCCTGATAGTCGAGATCGGGGAAATTCTCCTCGCGCAGGATGCGGCCGGCCTCGCGCACTTCTTCAAGGCCCTTCGCCTCCTCCACCCCGATATTGAGGAGACCGACGGTCGGCCGGGCCAGACCGAACAGGATGCGCGCCGTCGCCGTGCCCATCAGCGCCAGATCGACCAGATGATCGGCATCGGCGCCGATCGAGGCGCCGACGTCGAGCACGATCGATTCCCCGCGCAAGGTCGGCCACAGCGCCGCGATCGCCGGCCGGTCGATACCCGGCAGCGTCTTGAGATTGAATTTGGACATCGCCATCAGCGCGCCGGTATTGCCGGCCGAGACGACCATGTCGGCCTCGCCCTTTTTGACGGCGTCGATCGCGAGCCACATCGAGGACTTCCAGCGGCCGTAGCGCAGGGCCTGGCTCGGCTTGTCCTCCATCCGGACCGCGACGTCGGTGTGGACGAGGCGCGATGCGGCCTTCAGCGCCGGCTTGGCGTCAAGCAGCGGACGCGATAAGCGCCGAATTGCCGAAAAACAGGAACGTGCTGCCGGGATGGCGCGCCAACGCCAAATCCGCTCCGGCGACGACCACGGCGGAACCGTGATCACCCCCCATCGCATCGAGAGCAATGCGGACCTTGTCTGACATTCAATGACCTTGCGGTCCTACCAGGTCCGAAACGTGGGAATGCCACACCGGGCGCGAGAATACCGGTTCGACGCCTGGAAACAACTGCGTTCAGTGGCCATCCCGGCCCTGGCCCTTGGTGAGCGTGGAAAGGGCCGCGAACGGGCCTTCTTCGGGCTTGCCGTCCGGCAAGGGCTCGAAAACCGCGCCCGGCTTGCGGGGATAGGGATCAAGCCCGAGGATCAGGAACTCGGTGGCGATCGCGCCCAGGTCGACCATGCCGCCGACGAGCGGTTCCCGATCCTTCAATTTTGCGGCGCGCGGCGCTGGCGCTGCCTCCTTGTCCGTTGCGGCGGCGGGGTTCCGCGGTTCGAAGACGAGGTCCACCGTTTCCTCGACGTGATTGTCCAGCGGTTCGAGAGTCACCACGCAGTTCTGCCCGGCAGTCGCGGAAACGTGCCCGGTGACGTGAAGGCCATCCATCCCGCGGCGTTCCAGATCGAATTTCGCTTCGAAGCGCGGCAGGTCGCGCAGACCCGCGAGCTTCGCCACGGCCGCGCGGACGTCGGCGTCGGCGGCAAGATCGAATTGCTGGCCGGTCTCGGCAATCTTTTCCACCGCAACGGGCACATGCCACGGCGGCGGCCCGGACTTGCGGGATTTGCGGGATTGCGGCTTCAGACGTTCTTCAGATTTGCGCTCAGCCATGGCTCATAGCCCCAGGATCCGGAAAGACAATTTCACCGCGCAACAGGGCGCCATCGTCCTGGCTCTCGAATTGGCGCAGCGTGGCGCGCGCATAGCGGGCGAGGCTCGCCGCACCTCGCGCGCCCTCCGTCGCCCCCAAAGATATTGCGCATGAGCGCTTTCTCAAGCTCTCCATCGCCCGGCGCGGCAAAAGCGGCGAGATAGGCGGCCTGACGGCCGTAAAACGCCTCGCCGAAGCGCCGCATATGTTTCGGCACGGCAAGATCGCCAACGCCCATCTCGCGCAGATTGCCGTCGAGATCGCCGCAAAACACGTCGAAAAGCTCCTGTCCGACGCCGCGCCCGGCATTGCCGTCCCGCTCGAGCCGGGCCAGCACAAGAACCAGGTGCAGCACGATCAGATCAAATCGGCCTTCCACCGTATCCGGCACGCCGTAGCCCGTGTAAAAGGCCGCGGAACGGGCTTGCGCCACGATCGCGCCATAGAGGTCACGGATGTTGCGGCAACGGGGTCTGGCTCGAAAACGGCTCAAGATCATAAGGTTAACGCGGGTCCGGGCAGTTATTGTCGAGGGCGGCCGATTGCCAATTTCGGGCTTTGGGGGTACGGCACGCAGCAGCCGTACGCAAGTTAGGGACGAGGATGCGGGGCACTCTGGTGCGTAGTTTCAGCCGGCCGGCGGCTTTGGCATGTGCGGCGGCCCTTGCGCTCGCACTCGCGGCCTGCAGCGGCGAAACATTTCAGCGCGGCTACGTCCTCCCGGAAGGCGCGCTCGAACAAATCCCGCTTGGCGCCTCACAGGAACAAGTGCTGCTTGTTCTTGGCACGCCGTCCACCGTCGCCACTGTCAGCGGCGAAGCCTTCTACTACATTTCGCAGAAGGCCGACCGGCCGGTCGCCTTCATGCAGACCAAGATCACCGACCAGCGCGTGATAGCGGTGTATTTCGACAGAAACAGAAAAGTTCAGCGGCTCGCCGAATACGGCATGAAGGACGGACATCTGTTCGATTTCGTCAGCGCCACGACGCCGACGGGCGGCAACGACCTCAACGTGATCGTGACGATCCTCCACAACCTGCAAGGCAAGGGTTCGTAGCCGCCTCGCCCCGCCGATCGGCTAGACGCCGATCCGATCAAGTTGAATCGGATCGGGGCCGGTTTTTTTTGCTGGAACATGATCTTTTCGGAAAACCGGCTTCCGCTTTTCCGGATCATGCACTGTGCGCCAGCACCGCGAGCAGCAACAGCGCCACGATGTTGGTGATCTTGATCATCGGATTGACCGCGGGGCCCGCCGTATCCTTGTACGGGTCGCCCACCGTGTCGCCGGTGATGGCGGCCTTGTGCGCGTCGGAACCCTTGCCGCCGTAATGGCCGTCCTCGATGTATTTCTTCGCATTGTCCCAGGCGCCGCCGCCTGACGTCATGGAGATGGCGACGAAAAGACCCGTGACGATCACGCCGAGCAGCATGCCGCCGAGCGCCGAGAACGCCGCCGATTTGCCCTGCGCGCCGCCACCGGCGACGAAGTAGATGATGTAATAGGCGACGATCGGGGAGAGCACCGGCAGCATCGACGGAATGATCATTTCCTTGATCGCGGCTTTGGTCAGCATGTCGACGGCGCGGCCGTAATCGGGCTTGTCCCTGCCCTGCATGATGCCCGGGCGCTCGCGGAATTGCCGGCGCACCTCTTCGACGATCGAGGCCGCCGCACGGCCAACCGCCGTCATGCCCATGGCGCCGAACAGGTAGGGCAGCAGTCCGCCGAACAGGAGGCCCGCGACCACGTAGGGATTGTTGAGCGAAAAGTCCGGTGCGACTCCCTGGAAATAAGGATGATCCTTGGCGCCGGCGATGAAGAATTTCAGATCCTCGTTGTAGGCGGCAAACAGCACCAGCGCGCCGAGGCCGGCGGAACCGATCGCATAACCTTTCGTCACCGCCTTGGTGGTGTTGCCGACGGCATCGAGCGCGTCGGTCGACTTGCGGACTTCCTTCGGCAGGCCCGCCATTTCGGCAATGCCGCCGGCATTGTCGGTCACCGGACCGAAGGCATCGAGCGCCACGACGATACCGGCAAGCGCCAGCATCGTCGTCACTGCGATCGCGATGCCGAACAGGCCCGCGAGATTATAGCTGATGAGGATTCCGGCGATGATGACGATCGCCGGCATGGCGGTCGATTCAAGCGAGATCGCGAGGCCCTGGATGACGTTGGTGCCGTGACCGGTCACCGAAGCCTGAGCGATGGAGCGCACCGGGCGATAATCGGTGCCGGTATAGTACTCGGTGATCCAGATGATCAGGCCGGTCACCGCGAGGCCGACGATGCCGCAGATAAAGAGCGTCTGGCCCGAATAGGCGACGCCGGGAAGCGGACCGAAGCCGATGAGCTGGTAAGTCACGCCGGCAATGCCGATGAGTGAAAACACTGCCGTCGCCAGCATGCCCTTGTAGAGCGCGCCCATGATCGACTGGCTGGCGCCGAGTTTCACGAAGAACGTGCCGATGATCGAGGCGATGATGCAGACGCCGCCGATGGCGAGCGGGAAGGTCATCATCCGCATCAGGGTGTCGCCGCCCGCGCTGGCAAAGAAGATCGCGGCAAGAACCATCGTGGCGACGGTGGTCACCGCATAGGTCTCGAACAGGTCGGCCGCCATGCCGGCGCAGTCGCCGACATTGTCGCCCACATTGTCGGCGATGGTCGCAGGGTTGCGTGGATCGTCCTCCGGAATGCCGGCTTCGACCTTGCCGACGAGATCGCCGCCGACGTCGGCGCCCTTGGTGAAGATGCCGCCGCCAAGCCGCGCGAAGATCGAGATCAGCGACGCGCCGAAGCCGAGCGCCACGAGTGAATCGATCACCTCGCGATTGTTCGGCGCCATGTGCATGGTGCCGGTGAGGAAGCCGAAATAGAGGGTGACGCCAAGGAGCGCCAGGCCCGCCACCAGAAGACCGGTGATGGCGCCGGCGCGGAACGCGATCTCAAGTCCGTCCGCCAGGGAACGCATTGCGGCTTGCGCGGTGCGCACATTGGCGCGCACCGACACGTTCATGCCGATGAAGCCCGCCGAGCCCGACAGGATGGCGCCGACCGCAAAACCGATGGCGACAAGCCAGCCGAGGAAATAGCCGACGATAAAGAAAATCACGATGCCGGCGACGGCGATGGTCGAGTATTGCCGCTTGAGATAGGCCTGCGCGCCTTCGCGGATCGCCGCAGCGATCTCCTGCATCTTTTCGTTGCCCGCATCGGCCTGCATCACCGAGTACGTGGCCCAGATGGCGTAGACGATCGCCAATACGCCGCACAGAACGATGAGCCACAAGGTTTGCATGAATAGTCCCCGGTCTTTTGGAGGGCCGAATCTTCAAGCCGGCCACAATGAAGACGCCCCGCATACAATGGGCGGGCGGTCGGCGCAAATCGGCGCGGACATTGCCAAAATTGCCCCCGCCACGCAACGCCGCAAGAGCTGCTTTCCCCGCGATTTATGGGGCTCGACGCCGGTTTCAGAGATCGGCGAGCCGGGACAGCCGCGCCCATTGCGCAAGCACCCTATTGGTCAGGCCCGAGGTCCGCGGGTCGCCGCGCTTGCCGGCCTTGACCGCGGCACGCGCCGCCTTGGCCCTGCGGCTGCGAATCCGGTTGCGGCATTCGAGCGGATCGAACGCGCAGCAGGTCCGTTGCCGGCGGCATTTTTTGTTCGCGCAGCACCGGAACGAGCCGAGGAGATCGCACTGCGCTTGCCCGATCAGCCGGTCGCGGGCCGGTGCGGGGAGCGCCAGCCATTGCTCGAGCGTCAACCGGCCGGGAAAGCAGCGTGCGGAAGAACGCGCAGTCATGACCATCCTCGCTGTTTGCTGTGACGGCCATGCGGCCACGTTCTCGCGGCGCGATCTGCGCCCGAGTTTTGCCAAGCCACTGCAAGAAAGCCCTTCCAAGTGCCCCTCGCACAAAAGCGAGGGAAGCGGAGCGCCGAGAGACGCATCCAGTGAGGAGTGACCCCGCCACAACGGCGCGGCCGCGGGCCTTATCCTCTTTCTCCTTCCCGCTTGCGGGGGAAGTCATCAGGACGGGGCCCGCTCGCCTTTCGGCGCTCCACTGCGGTTGTTCCAGCCCGGGCCGCGCTTCCTGGGATTACCGGGTGCAAACGGGAGGACCCTCCCCGGCGCCAGTGCAGCGAGCACCTCGCAGTCCGGTCACGCGCCGGACGGGACGTTGCCCAGAACCGCCCGCGTCCACGGTGTATCGCCGTGGCCGCGGGAACCGCTCCCGCTCCGCCTAAAGGAGTACCCTCGCGAAGGCGTCCGTCGCGAGCGGGATGGAGGCCGTCATTGCGAGGAGCGAAGCGACGAAGCAATCCAGACCTCGCCGCCCCGGTCCTGGCCAAAGACTGGATTGCTTCGTTGCGCTCGCAATGACGAGGGAAATCGTTCTCGCCGCGCGATCTGCTACGCAAGATCAGCGCCGAGCTTGTGAAACGTGTCAGTCTGGTTTGACGGGTCTGCCTTTCGGCTTCGACCTGCTGATGAGCCCGAAATCCTTTGATTTCGTTGTTTTGTCAGCGAGATTGAAACCTTCGGCAGCCAGTCCGCGTCTGAGCAATTCGCGACTGACGAAAACCCGGTCTATGACAATCTCACCGACTATCCACACAAGAGCGTTCACCACGCCGCGCATCGCTACGTCATCGGCAGCGTTCATGCGACTGTCGATCTTGTTGCTTATGTGAATGAAGTCGCGGATGCCGCGAAGCTCGCCCTTTCGTGGGAGGAGCAGACTGAAATCCTGCTTGATCTCGATCCCGACTGCGCGATCTCGTCACAGCAGGCAACTGCTGTCGGGTTGGTCATCGGCGAGGCAATTACAAACGCGATCAAGTATTCTCATCCGGGCGGAGTGCCGGGAAAGATCAAGATCATGTGCCGGCGCAACAAGGGCGGCGGCCTGGTCATCACAGGCCATCACCGACCTTGGGGTTTCCAGGCTTGGGGTTTCCAGGCTTGGGGTTTCCAGGCTCGACTGAAAATCAGTCTTCGCGATCGTCACGCCTTCCGCGGCGTCCAGCCGTAGATGCGCGCGGCAGTGCCGCCCATCAGCCTCGCCTTGTCGCTTTCCGAGATGCGGCTGGTGACGCGGAAGGCTTCCACACCCTGCGCGAAGGTGAGCAGGTTCACCGCGCGCGTCCAGTCGTTGCCCCACATGCAGCGGTCGAGACCGAACGCGCCGATGACGCGGCAGACCGGATCCCAGATGTCCGGATAGGGAAACGGTGCGTGCGACAGCGTGCAGGCGCCGGTGATCTTGATGGCGACGTTCGGAAGTTTCGCCAGCGTCAGCACTTTCGGCAGTTCGGCCCACGGCTCCTTCGGCACCGGCGGATGATGGGGCTGAACGAGGCCGAGATGATCGACGATGATCTGCGTATCGGGATTGCGGCGGATCAGTTCGATCCCCTGGTCGAGCCGCCCGGCGATGTGCAGGTTCACCGGGACCGACTGGCGCGCGGCTTCCTTCAGCACGCGATTGAGGCCGGAATCGGCGGGGTCCTCGCTGTAATCGCCGCGCACCAGCAGCATGCGGACGGCGACCGCGCCGGGCGTGCGCTTCCAGTCCGCGATCACGTCGGCGACGCCGGGGTTCGCGGGATCGACCGGCTTGATCAGCGCGAAGCGGCCGGGATGCTTGTTGCGCACCGCGACCGCATAGCTCGCGTCGTAGCGGTACATCGTGAACGCCGAGATCAGGATCGCGCCGTCGACTTTCGCCTCGTCCATCATCGCGACTGTCGTGTCGCCGGTGACCTCGGGCGGTCCCGCGAGCACGGCGTGCCACGGCCGGCCGGGATGATCGCGCTCGTAGGCGTGAAGCTGGGCGTCGATGACCGGCATCACGCCGCGCCGAGATAGCGGATCGGCCGTCCCGGAGCGATGGCCTGCGCCGCGGCAATGATGGCGTTCGCGTCAATGCCATAGTGCCGGTAGAGATCCTCGATCGAGCCTGTTTGCCCGAAGTGTTCGACGCCGAGCGGCCGCACGCGATGGCCGGCGACCGCGCCGAGCCACGCCAGCGTCGCCGGATGGCCGTCGAGCACGCTGACAATGCCGCAATGCCGCGGCAGGCCGGCAAACAGCTGCTCGATATGGCAACGGGCGTGAACAAGGCCGCGCTCGCGCGCCCGGCAGGCCGCGGTCCAGCCGGCGTTGAGCCGGTCGGCGGAGGTGATCGCAAGGAGGCCGACATCGCGGCGGTCTTCGGCCATCAGGCCTATGGCCCGAATGGCTTCCGGCGCGACCGCGCCGGTGTAAGCCACCACGACCTGGCAATTCGGTCCCGGCTCGCGCAGCCAATAGGCGCCATCGACGATGGCCTGGCGCAGCTCCGGCGTCATGTCGCGCTGGATCTGGTCGATCGGGCGCGTCGACAGCCGCAGATAGATCGAACCGCCGGTTTCATCGCGCAGCCAATTGCGCTCGGAAAGTTCGCCCGCGCCGCCTTCGCGCTGGATGTAGTCGAGCGCGAAGGCAAGGATCACGGCAAGCTCGTCGACAAAGGCCGGCTCGAACGCGGCAATGCCGTCCTGCGCCAATCCGATCAGCGGTTCCGCGATCGACTGATGCGCCCCGCCCTCGGGCGCGAGCGTAATCCCCGACGGAGTCGCGACGAGTATGAAGCGGGCGTCCTGGTAACAGGCGTAGTTCAGCGCATCGAGGCCGCGCGCGATGAACGGATCGTACAAGGTGCCGATCGGCAAGAGCCTCTCGCCGTTGATGGCGTGCGACAGGCCGAGCGCCGACAGGGCGATGAACAGATTCATCTCGGCGATGCCGAGCTCGATATGCTGGCCCTTTGGCGAGAATTCCCAATTGAACGTCGACGGGATGCGCTCGCTCTTGAAGGTGTCGGCGAGCGCCTCGCGCGCGAACAGGCCGCGGCGGTTGACCCACGGCCCGAGATTTGTCGAAACGGTCACGTCGGGCGAGGTCGTCACGATGCGGGACGCGAGCGGCGTCGTGCCGCGCGCGATCTCGTTGAGCAGTGCGCCGAAGCCGAACTGCGTCGACATCTGCGGCTGGAGCGTGACCGAAAGCGTCTCCGGCACCGCGATGCGGGCCGCTTTGAGATTGCGCTCGCCGCCGCTCGCAAACGGCACCCGATCGAGAAAAGCCTGGAGAACGGCCGCGGGCTGATCGAGGCCTTCGAACCGCGACCATTCCTCGCCTTCGCGGACATTCATCGCGGCGCGGAACGTCTCCATCTGCGCCGGCGTCATCAGGCCGGCATGATTGTCCTTGTGGCCGGCAAGCGGCAGCCCGAAGCCCTTGATCGTATAGGCGATGAAGCAAACCGGCCGGTCGTGATCGATGCGATCGAACGCGTCGATGATCGACGGCAGGTCGTGGCCGCCGAGATTGTTCATCAGCCGCGCCAGTTCGTCGTCGCTGCGCCGTTCGATCAGTTGCGTCACCGCACCCTGATCGCCGATCTCGTCAAGGAGCCGTTTGCGCCAGGCCGCGCCGCCCTGAAACACCAAAGCCGAATAAAGCTGGTTCGGGCAGCTGTCGATCCATTGCCGCAGCACCTCGCCGCCGGGCTCGGCGAAGGCCGCTTGCTGGAGCGCGCCGTATTTGAGAACGACCACGTCCCAGCCGAAATTGCGGAACAGGTTTTCGTAGCGCTCCCACAGACCCTCGCGCACCACGGCGTCGAGGCTTTGCCGGTTGTAATCGACGATCCACCAGCAATTGCGCAGGCCCTGCTTCCAGCCTTCGAGGATCGCCTCGAAAATGTTGCCCTCGTCGAGTTCGGCGTCGCCGAGGAGCGCGATCATGCGGCCTTCCGGCCGATCAAGTCCCCAGCCATGCGCGCGCACGTAATCCTGTGCGAGCGAGGAGAACAATGTCTGCGCGACGCCCAGCCCCACCGAGCCGGTCGAGAAATCGACGTCGTCGGTGTCCTTGGTGCGCGACGGATAGGATTGCGCGCCCTTGTAGCCGCGAAACTCCTCGAGCTTCTCGCGGCTCTGGCGGCCGAGCAGATACTGGATGGCGTGGAAATTCGGCGCGGCGTGCGGCTTGACCGCGACGCGATCCTGCGGCCGCAGCGCATGGAAATAGAGCGCGGTCATGATGGTGGCGAGCGAAGCCGACGACGCCTGGTGTCCGCCGACCTTCAGCCCATCCGCGCTTTCGCGCAGATGGTTGGCGTGATGGATGGTCCAGGTCGCAAGCCAGAGCACCTTGCGCTCAAGCGCGGTGAGGACCGCCAGATCGTGCGTACCAGAGGTCATGCCGCCGTTCCTGCGCCGGGTTGCTGCCGATCACTGGCGCCGATGCTGCTCAGCGTCATCGAAGCGCGAGCCGGGCGCAATAGCCGTGTTGACGGCCGAAGTCACGCCACCGCCGGCCGGCGCGCGAGCGAACTCCAGGCCAGCAGGAGCGCCGCGGCCAGGATGACCGGGAACACCACGGCGTTGACCGCGGTCCAGCCATAGTGCGCCAGCAACGCGCCGGACGAGAACGAGCCGATCGCCATCGTGCCGAACACCAGAAAGTCGTTGAAGGCCTGAACCTTGTTGCGCTCGTGCGGATCGTGGCACTCGGTCACCAGCGTCGTCGCGCCGATGAACGCGAAATTCCAGCCGACGCCAAGCAGCGCCAGACCGATCCAGAAATTCCACAGCGTGACGCCGAAGAGGCCGACCGCGGCCGACACCAGCATGAGCGCAAAGCCGGCCGACATCATCGGCCGCACCCCAAAGCGCGCGATGAGCGCGCCGGTGAAAAAGCTCGGCGCGTACATGCCAAGCACATGCCACTGGATGCCGAGCGCGGATTCGCTGACCGAGTGATTGCACAACACCATCGCCAGCGGCGCCGATGTCATGACCATATTCATCATCGTGTAGCTCGCCACGCCGCAGACGACGGCGACGATGAATTTCGGCTGCGCGAGAATTTGCTTCAGCGGCCGCCCGTCCAGCAGCGAATGCGAGACGTGCGGACGCGGAATGTTGAGCTGCGTCAGGACGCCGGCCGCGATCAGGGCGCACGCCGACTGCGCGATATAGGTCGCAGCAAACATATAAGCCGGCCAGATGTTCTTGGTGAAGATCACGAGCTGCGGCCCGATCACGCCGGCAAAAACACCGCCCGCGAGGACCCACGACACGGCCTTGGCGCGGAATTGCGGGCTCGCGGTGTCGGTCGCCGCGAAACGGTAGGACTGGTGAGCGGATCCATAAAGGCCGCCGCATAATGTCCCGAGAATGAGCAAGGCAAAGGAACCCGACAGCACGGCCGCGCAGGAGATAAAACCCGACAGCACGCCGAACAGCGATCCGGTCTGCAGTGCAAATCTGCGGCCATAGGCCTTCGAGAGCCATCCGACCGGCAACGTGCCGAGCCACATCCCGGCAACCATCGCGCTGATCGGCAGCGTCGCCAGGGCGGGATCCGGCGCCAGAACCGCGGCAATGATGCTGGTGGTCGCCACAATGACCGTGCTGTTGCCGCCGGCAAGCGCCTGCGCGACCGCGAGCACGCGCGCATTGCGCGCCGCAAGCCGATCGTCAGTGATATCGAAGGCCGTATCGGCGGTGATCGCCATCAAGCACCCGTCGCAGGCGCTTCTTCTATCCGGCGACGGCGTGCGGCGCTACTGCGGTGGACGCAGACCTGCCCGTTGTTTTGCCGCCGCGGCGCTTTAGTCCAGTTCGACCGTTTCAAAATCGGCCGGCAGGATGATTTCGAGGAGTTCGCAATCGTCCGAATAACCGAGCACGGTGTGCTTGATTCGCGGCGGCTGCAGCCAGCACGACCCCTCGCGCATGGTCACTGCGCCGGTGCCTTCGAACTCGCTTTTGAGCCAGCCCTTGAGCACGTAGATCATCTGGAATTCGACATCGTGAAAATGCCGCTTCGACACTTCCGCCGGGTCGCAGGGCGGAATCATCCTGATCACATGCGCGCGAGCCAGGCCTTTCGTCGCGGCCGCGATGCCGAGATCGCGGTAATGCGCATAGCGGCGCAGCCCCGGTTCGAAGGCATCAGGACCGTGGTGGCTGGCGACAAAGGTCTGCCTGCGCGGCGCAGCCTTCGCTTTCTTCCTTGCGGCGACGCGGCGGCGCGCGGAGACCTTGCCGCGCAGACGGCGGGTGCTTTTCGCGGCGCGCGCCACGCGGGCCGGCTTCTTTGCCTTTTGCACTCGTTTTGCTTTGGCCATGATCTCTATCCTTTCGCGCGGAATTCAGAAGCGAAGCTCACCGTCATGGCGGACGACGACCGAGCGCACATCGGCCGGCGTATGCGCGCCGAGCTGGCCGAGCGCCGATTGCGTCTCCTCCATCAACAGATCGATGACGTGCGCCGGCCCCTCTTCGCCGAGCGCACCCAGGCCCCACAGGAAGGCCTTCCCCGCGAATGCGGCGGCGGCGCCGAGCGCATAGGCGCGCACCACGTCGGTGCCGCTGCGGATTCCGGAATCCATCATGACGGTCGCGCGCTTGCCGACCTGCCGGACGATCGCCGGCAGCGCGTCGATCGCCGCGGGCAAGGCTTCGATCTGCCGGCCGCCGTGATTTGAGACGAACATGCCGTCGACGCCGAGCGACACGGCCTTTTCGGCGTCTTCGGGGTGAAGGATGCCCTTGACGATCAGCGTCTTCTTCCAGCGCTCGCGGTAGCGCGCGACTTCCCCCCAGGTAAAGGCGCCCCCCATCTCGCGGCGCGCGAAAGCGATCACGTCGTTGATCGACGGATTGGCGCCGGCATATTGCCGCAGCGTGGCAAAGCGCGGGATGCCGTGCTTCCAGAGCGCCGCGGTCCAGCGCGGCGACTTCATCATCTGCAGCAGCATCGCCGGGCTCGGATGAAACGCGGCGCCGCCGAGACCGACCACGACCTCGCGCGCGCGGCTGGTGCGCACCGGCACGTCGAGCGTCAGGATGATCGCGCTGCAATCCGTCGCCGCGGCGCGCCGCAATGCGTCAAAGCCGATGGCATGGTCGTTGCCGGCAAACCGGTAGAACTGGAACCAGAAAACGTCCGGCGCGACTTCGGCGATCTCCTCGATGGTCGCGCCGCCGGCCATGCCGAGAACGTAGGGAATGCGCGCACGCTGCGCGGCGCGGGCCAGATGCAGATCGGCGCCGGGCCATACGATCGCCGGACCGCCCATCGGCGCAATGCCGAACGGCGCGGCATAGCGGCGGCCGAAGAGTTCGACCGCGCACGGCGGCAACGACGGCATCACGCCATAGCGCGGCACCAGTTCGACGGCATCGAGCGCCGCCCAGTTGCGCCTGATGCCGGCATCGTCCTTGCCCGAACCGCCGTCGGAATATTCGAACGAGAAATGCGGCAAGCGCCGGCGGGCGGCGCGGCGCAAATAGTCGATCGTCGGATAATGCCGATAGAGCTCGGCATAACGCGGATTGGCGGTACTGCCGGTCGCCAGGCTGCCGCGCGGCGCGGCAACGGCTGTCGTATCGTGCATCGGCGTTTCTCCCCGCCGCTATTATAGCGTGAATTAGAAATGACTATAGGACGGGCGCGCCAACGTCAGCGTCTTGCCGTCCCGGACGAAAGCGAGCGCCCTGCCCGGCTACGTCATGCGGCCGATCTCGGCGACTGCCACGCCGGCCTTGTCCGCGCCGGCGTGGAAGCCATCGAGCCTGTCCGCGGGCAGCGTCAAAAGGATCTCATAGTCGTCGCCGCCGGTCAGCGCCGTCTCGAGCAATGACGGATCGGCCGAAAGCGCCGCGCGCGCGGCATCCGAAAGCGGCACGCGATCCACGTCGATTTCGGCGGCAACGCCGGATGCGCGGCACAATTTGGCGAGGTCGCCGGCAAGGCCGTCGGAAACATCCATGGCCGCCGAGGCGTGCGCCAGCACGGCGCCGGCGAGCGCATTGCGCGGTTCGGGCAACAGGTAACGCCGCTCGAGATGCGCGCGCGCAGCATCGGCGAGACGCCAGCTTTTGCCTGATGTCGTGTCCCGGTGCAGCAGCAAGCCAAGCGCGGCGTCGCCGATCGTTCCGGTCACGAGGATCCGGTCGCCCGCCTTCGCCGTCGAACGGCGCACCATCGCGCCCGCGGGAACCGTGCCATAGGCCGAGATCGAGACCGAAAGCGGCCCCGGTGTGTGATCCGTATCGCCACCAAGAAGCGGGCAGCCGAAATGCTTTATGTCCTCGCCGAGCCCCGCGGCAAAGCGCGCGATCCAGGCCTCGTCGATTGCCGACGGCAGCGCGACCGACAGCAGAAACCCGGCCGGCGCCGCGCCCTTGGCGGCAAGGTCGGACAAATTCATTCGCAACGCCTTGCGGCCGATGGTTTCGGGCGGATCGCCGGGAAAGAAATGCACGCCGGCGATGACGCCATCGGTGGTGAGCACGAGATCGCAGCCGGGCGGCGGCGCGATGACGGCGGCGTCGTCGCCGAGACCGAACGCGCCGGGAGACGTGGCGAGCGGACGGAAGTAGCGCGCGATCAGGCGCTCTTCGCGTGATATTTCCCCGCTCGCGGCCATGACCTCATCCTCGGGCTAACCGCCGGTGAATTCGGCTGCGCGCAATTGATGCGCAAGCTGGTCGAGCACGGCATTGACCATTCCGGTCTCCTCCTTGTCGACGAAGGCGCCGGCGACGTCGACATATTCGGAGGTCACGACGCGCGCCGGCACGTCGTTGCGGCAGGCGAGTTCGTAGGCTCCGGCGCGCAGCACCGCGCGCAACACGGTTTCGATGCGCTTGAGCGGCCAGCCGCGCTGCAGCGCCGCATCGATCGCCGGATCGAGCCGGCTTTGCTCGCGCACCACCCCGCCGACGATATCGCGAAAATAGGCCGCTTCCGCCGGGCGGTATTGCACGCCTTCGACTTCGCCGCCGAGCCAATGGCCTTCGAATTCGGTCATGATCTCGTTCAGCCCGGTGCCGGCGAGGTCCATCTGGTAGAGCGCCTGCACCGCGGCAAGGCGCGCGGCGCCGCGCTTGTTGGCCTTTCGGGCGTCGCTTGCTTCGCCGGTCATGTCAGCGTTTCCCGAGCTGGCGTTTCAAGCCGATGAGCGACAGCGCAGCGCGCACGGCATCGCCGCCCTTGTCCTGATCTTCCACCCGCGCGCGCGCGAAGGCCTGCAGCTGGTTGTCGACCGTGATGATGCCGTTGCCGACCGGAATCCTGCGGGCGACCGACAGATCCATCAGTCCGCGCGCCGACAGATGCGACACGATCTCGAAATGAATGGTGTCGCCGCGGATGACGCAGCCGAGCGCAACCGCGCCATCGTAAGCGCGGCGGCGGCGTTGCGCGGCGTCGAGCGCAATCGCGATGGCCGCCGGAATTTCGAGCGCGCCCGGCACGCTGACGACGTCGAACGCGGCGCCGGCTTCCTTGAGCGCCTTGGCGGCGCCGGCCAGGAGCGCATCGGCAATGTCGTCGTAATAGCGCGCCTCGACGACGAGGATGCGTGCGCCTTTGCCGGCGCTCGCCTCACGCTTGCCTCGCCGTGGTCCGGCCATTTACCTCAACTCCAACGTGCCGTCGTCGTACCAAGCGCAGGGTGCCGTCACAAGCGCGGCTCAGCGCGCCGCGGTTTCGAGGAGCCGCGCGGCATAACGCGCCATTTGATCCACTTCGATGTTCAGGCGCGCGCCTGGCTGCAACGCGCCGAGCGTGGTGACTTTCAGCGTATGCGGGATGATCAGCACCGAAAACGTATCGCCCGCGGCCTTGTTGACCGTCAGCGACACGCCATCGAGCGCGACGGAACCCTTCGGCGCGATGAACCGCGACAGCGCCGCCGGCACGCGCAGCGTCAGAGCCGAACTGTCGAGGAACTCATCGCGCGCGATGAGTTCGGCAATGCCGTCGACATGACCGCTGACCATGTGGCCGCCCAGTTCGTCGCCGAGCCGCAGCGCGCGTTCGAGGTTGAGTTTCGTCCCGGAGCGCCAGTGTTGCGCGGTCGTCACCTGCAATGTCTCGGCCGCGGCGTCGACGGCAAAGGCGGTGCGATTGCCGCTCCGGCCTCGCTCCACGACGGTCAGGCACACGCCCGAACAGGCGATCGAGGCGCCGATGGCGATGGAGTCGGGGTCATAACCGCAGGCGATCGTCAGACGCCGCAGATCCTCATCCTTTTTCTGAACTTCAATGACTTCCCCTAAATCATTGATAATACCGGTAAACATCAGCGATCACCTGCGCTCATAACGCTCTTGCCGGTCCGGCCCGACGGGTTCGGTCGTAACGTGCCGCAGCCGCTTGGTCAGCGCCGCAAACGTCCCGGCGTCAAGGGCATCGATGCCCTTGGCGCCGACGACCGCCGCAGAATGGAACAGAACGGCCTCGTCGACGAGGTCGGCCGCGATCAGCGCCGCCGCCAGCGCCGGCCCGCCCTCCACCATCAGCCGGGTAATGCCCTTCGCGGTGAGGAATTCGAGCGCGTCGCGCAGGTCGAGCGGATCGGTGCTTTCCGGCGAGCGCAAAACCTCGACGCCGAGAGGCAGCAAGGCGAATTCGGCGGCCTGCGGCGCCTGCATTCCGGCAACCGCCCAGACCGGCGTCTCGTAGGCCGTCCGCACCAGGCGTGAATCGAGCGGCAGGCGCAACATGCTGTCGAACACGACACGCACCGGCGAATGATCGGCCATTCCCGGCAGGCGGCAGGTCAGCGCCGGATCGTCGGCAAGCGCTGTGCCGATGCCAACCGCGACCGCGTCGTATTGCGCCCGAAGAAGATGCACGCGCTCGCGCACGGCCTCGCCGGTGATCGCAACCGGCTTGCGTCCCGGCGCCCCCGCTTTGCCATCGGCCGATATCGCGAGCTTGAGCATCACATAGGGCCTGCCGGCGGTCATGCGCAGGATATGGCCGGCATGCGCGCGCCGCGCTTCGTCCGCGCCGGTGCCGACATCGACCGTGATGCCGGCGGCGCGCAGCCGCGCGTGACCCGCGCCGGCCACTTCCGGATTGGGATCCTCAAGCGCCGAGACGACGCGCGACAGTCCGGCGGCAATCACCGCGTCCGCACAGGGCGGCGATTTGCCGTGATGCGAGCATGGTTCGAGCGTGACGTAGAGCGTCCCTCCCCGCGCCGCCGCGCCGGCGCGGCGCAAGGCCTCCACTTCGGCATGAGGCCGCCCGCCGGCTTGCGTCCAGCCGCGTCCAACAATGCTGCCGTCCTTGACGATCACCGCGCCGACGGAAGGGTTTGGCCAGGTGCGGCCGAGCCCGCGGCGCCCAAGCGACAAAGCAAGCGCCATGAAACGCCGATCGTCCGCCGCAGCGTCCGCCGTGCGCGTCACTCCGCGGCCTCGTCCCCCGACAATTCGGCAAGCGCTGTCTCGAAATCCTTGGCCTCGCGGAAATTGCGATAGACCGAGGCAAAGCGCACATAGGCGACGTCGTCGAGCTCGCGCAAATGCTCCATCACGATCTCGCCGATGGTCTCGGAGGTGACCTCGCTTTCGCCGAGGCTTTCCAGTTCGCGCACGATCTTCGACACCAATTGGTCGATCCGCTCCGGCTCGACCGGGCGCTTGCGGCAGGCGATCTGCACCGAGCGCAACAGCTTGTCGCGGTCGAACGGCACGCGGCGGCCGGCGCGCTTGATCACGACCAGTTCCCGCATCTGCACCCGCTCGAATGTCGTGAAGCGGAAATTGCAGGTCAGGCAGACGCGGCGGCGGCGGATGACGGAGGAATCCTCCGTCGGCCGCGAGTTTTTCACCTGGGTATCGAGGCTTCCACAGCCCGGGCAACGCATCCTCAGCCCTCGTAAATCGGGAACCGGCTGACCAGTCGTTTCACCTTCTCGCGCACGGCGCCCTCGGCTTGCGCGTCTTCATCGACGTTCCTGTGCGCCAAAGCGTCGAGCACTTCGGCGATCATGTCGCCGACCTGGCGGAATTCGGCGATGCCGAAACCCCGCGTGGTGCCGGCCGGCGTGCCGAGCCGCACGCCCGACGTCACCGCCGGTTTCTCCGGGTCGAACGGAATGCCGTTCTTGTTGCAGGTGATGTGAGCGCGGCCGAGCGCGAGTTCGGCGACTTTGCCGGTCAGATGTTTCTTGCGCGTATCGACCAGCATCAGATGCGTGTCGGTGCCGCCGGAGACGATATCGAGGCCGCGGGCTTTAAGGGTTTCGGCGAGCGCCTTGGCGTTCTCGACGACGTTCCTGGCGTAAAGCCGGAACGACGGCCGCAATGCTTCGCCGAAGGCGACGGCCTTGGCCGCGATCACGTGCATCAGCGGGCCGCCCTGCATGCCCGGGAACACCGCGGAGTTGAGCTTCTTCGCCAGGTCCTCGTCGTTGGTCAAAATCGCGCCGCCGCGCGGGCCGCGCAGCGTCTTGTGCGTCGTCGTCGTCACGACATGCGCGTGCGGGAACGGCGACGGATGCGCGCCGCCGGCAACAAGTCCGGCAAAATGCGCCATGTCGACCATGAGCCAGGCACCGACCGCGTCGGCGATCTCGCGAAAGCGGCGGAAATCGATGATGCGCGGATAGGCCGAGCCGCCGGCCACGATCACCTTCGGTTTGTGCTCCTTGGCGAGCCGCTCGACCTCATCCATGTCGATGTAATGATCGTCGCGCCGCACGCCATAAGGCACGACCTTGAACCATTTGCCGGACATGTTGACCGGCGAGCCGTGCGTGAGATGGCCGCCGGCGGCAAGGTTCAATCCCATGAACGTGTCGCCGGGCTGCATCAGCGCCATGAACACTTCCGCATTGGCCGACGCACCGGAATGCGGCTGGACGTTTGCGAACGCGCAGCCGAACAATTTCGTCACGCGCTCGATCGCGAGCCGCTCGGCAATATCGACGAACTGGCAGCCGCCGTAATAGCGCTTGCCGGGCAACCCTTCGGCATATTTGTTGGTCAGCACCGAGCCCTGCGCCTCAAGTACGGCGCGGCTGACGATGTTTTCCGACGCAATGAGTTCGATCTCGTCGCGCTGGCGGCCGAGTTCGAGTTTTATCACCTCGGCGATTTCGGGGTCGCTCTCGGCGAGCGCGGCGGAGAAGAAGCCCTCGTCCGTCGCGCTCGGTTTTTGGCTCGCCGACATGGCTTTTCCTTAAGTCTTTTCGTGGTTTTGGCGTCAAAGGAGCGCCAAAGAAGCGCCAAGGGACGCCAAAGGACACCAAGAGGTGGTTTTACACCCGGGGCGGCAGCGATGCCAGCCATAGCCGCAAGGGCTTGGGATATCTCGGCGGATAACGCCGCTATATTTAGGGATCGGCGGTTGGCCGCTGCAAGCAGGCCCAGGCCGGATTGAGCACCAGCGAAATCCGGGAAGGCAAAGACAGATTCCTCGATCCAGCCCGCCAAGTGCCGGACGCAGACATTGCTCGTCGCAACGCCTTCACCGCATAATTTCCAGGATCGCGTTGGAATGGCGGGCCGTGTACGTTACGGGAATGTCGCGTAAAATTCCATTTGCGATCGCCGCCGTTTTGTCGCTGCTACCAGCCATTGCGTTCGCGGCGTCCGCGCACGCAAAGCGGGCACGTCCATCACTGGCATGGCTACGGCTTCCTCCCCGGCTATCATCAGCCGCCGGACAATAACGTTCCAGTGTATGGCCCGAAGCCATCAGCAAGGGGCGCGCCAACTTACGCCCCAAGCTACTGGTACGGGGGCGGCCGATATTATTTCGGCAATCCCGGGTTCCTGCACGGCCGCTATAACGGCGGCAGTTGGGGTCCGTGCTGGACCTCAACGCCGATCGGGCTGATGTGGAATTGCGGCTAGACGCCTTTAAATCCAGAAGCCGGCTCATGCGCAGCGCAGCAAGAAGCGATCTTATTCGATCGCTTCGTCGGCGCGGGCGAGCAGTTTTGGCGAGATTGAAAGGCCCGGCACCTTCGCGCACTCAAGGTAATCCAGCGCGCTACTGGCCTGCCGGGTTCAGCGTCAGCGCTGAACCTTGAGATTCTCTGCTGACGTTTTGCCTTTATTCGCGACTTCTTCGTATTCGACCACCTGGCCTTCGTTGAGACCGCCGAGGCCAGCTCTCTCAACCGCCGAAATATGAACGAATACATCCTTGCCGCCGTCCTGCGGCGCAATAAATCCATAACCTTTTTGCGAGTTGAACCACTTCACAGTGCCCTTGGCCATTCTTGTCTCCAACATTGAAACTGTCTGCTTCGCCCGCGGATGCGGCCGGAATTGATGTTACGTCTAGTCAACAACTCCACCAGCAAGTAAGCGGCACCGAGGCGCCGCCCCAAGCGGGGTTACAAGTCATTTAGTGAGCATCACGCCTATCCAGCGGAATTGCGACCGACAATATGGCGGTCTGATACCATGTGCTTGATTTGAGGTCTATGCGCCGGGGCGAAAACCGTCGCTTTGCATTACGAAGTTTTTTGGACGGAGCATTGCGATTTACAACACGAGCACCTCGTTTCGAAACACGCACAAAACGCCTCCTCTGTACTCAGTTCTTGACGACTAATCGCGCCATTGGGGAGATCAAATCAGCAACGCGTTCAGCCGTCAATTGCGGGAAGCTGCGTAATGCCGCGGCAGCATCGCCGTGCCGTTTTGGCACTCGCCCGCAGCAGAATCTGCTTTCCGCACCCGGAAATTGCATATTCCAATTCCAATGTCCGCTTTACTCCCCCCGAAAGCGGACGTGATTCGGACATGGCGAAATGCCTGCCAAATGCCTGCCAGGTGCCTGCCAGGTGCCTGCCAAGCGCCAATGGCGGACAGCGGTTTGCCTATTTGTGTGGCGGGTTGTGTGGCGGGCCCAAATATGGAAACTCCGCGAGAAGATCGGTGTGGGGTCCTATGCCGTCCGTTGTCACTTTCCCGTTTGTGAGGATGGAGAGGAAGTGATCGAGGGCGTCGTCAGTGAGTGTCCGCCCATTGTCGGGATATGACGCCGGGCGCGTGTGGTCATAGCGCAGGATGTCGGGCAGCAGTGTCTTTGCGACCCGCCGCGCTTCCTCCGGGGTGTACCCGCCGGAGTGCTCCAACGAGTGCGCGAAGACGGCGATGAAACGTGCATCACCCGCGGGCTCTGCGGCGAGGTAAGCATCTCTCTCCTCGCCTGGAAGAAAAACACCTTGTGACGGCAGTGCGCCGCGGTCGGCTTGAACCCAGCTGCCGCCCGCACCGTCGAGGATCCGCATCCAAAGTCCAACCTCTTTGGGCCCAAGCACCGCGTTTGGAACTTCGAGGACAATGCCGCACACGTTTTTCTCGGCGAAAAAATCCTTGCCGGTGAATTGGAGATTATTCACCGCGCCCAGCGGGTCGAAGAAGAAGGGATCGCTGCGCCAGCCTGCGAAGAAGCGGTAGTCGCCGGCTTCCGTAATCCGCGCTTCCTGATCCAGGGAGACCGGCGCACCCTCGACGATAACCTGTCCGTCGTCGCCTGTTCCGGCGGCTTGCGCTCCCGCAACGTAGCGCAGCGTCGCCGTCTGCGCCACGTTCGTGAACGGCGAGAAGCGTATTCGGTACGCAACATCGGCGACAGCATCGCCGTTTGTGTCAATCTTGAGCTCGTACAACGCGTCAGACGCGAAGGGCACCGGCGTCGTCGGCACCTGCGGGTCGAAGGTGTGGGACGGATGCGCGTCGACGATCAGGATCGACTTGCGATCACTGCCCGGTTTGGGGAAGGCATACAGATCGGTCAGGTTGAGCCGGGCATCGCCGCGGGGAAAACCAAAGTCAGGTCCGGGATAGTGGTGTGACATGGATGGATTCACCTATTCGCGACGCCGGTCAGTTCCACTTTAGCGTCATGCCGATGTCGCCGGGAATGCCGCCAGGAAAATCGACTACCTGGAACGACAACTTATAGCCGCGCTCCTGCAAGTGCTTTTTCCAGAAATCGTAAAGTTCCTTCGGCAGGCCGGTCAGCGTTTTTTCCCAGCCGTCCTCGCCCTGATTGATGGCGCGGCCGCGATCCGTGCAGAGCAGATGGGGAAACCGCATGATTTGCACTTCCGTCAGACCGTTATTGGCCGCGCGCCGGATAATGGCGGCCGCGCGCGCCATCCTGTCTTCGTCGGAAACACCGGACGGTTTTGAGAACTTGTCGAGGAGCGCCTGTTTCTCGGCGTCCGCCGCGGAGAGTTCGCGCACCGCGACGGAGGCCTTTTCGGCCTCGCGCAGCGCGATCTGTGTCATCACTTCCCTGGCCGTCGGCAAGGCCGCGAACGGATCTGTTTTCTTTGCTTCGGTCATTGCACGCCCCCTGCAAAGCTACTGGGTTGACGCGAACATTCTTTGGTCTATCGCACGGCGAGTTTATCCCGCAATATGAAGAAAAGCATCGGCGTCTTGAGGCCCTGGTAATTCGAACGCATGCACGGGGATGACGCGTCATGGCAGAGAAAAAGGAAGAAGGCGAAAAACTAAAGCGCAAGGTCTACGAGAAGGAGCTGCGCAAGCTCCAGGTCGGGCTTTGTCGCCTGCAGGAATGGGTCAAGGCGAAAAAATTACGCGTCATCATCGTCTTCGAGGGTCGCGATGCCGCCGGCAAGGGCGGCATGATCAAGGCGATCACCGAGCGTGTCAGCTCGCGCGTCTTCCGGGTCGTGGCGCTGCCGGCACCCAGCGATCGCGAAAAATCGGAAATGTATATTCAGCGCTACGTTTCGCGCTTTCCAGCCGGCGGCGAAATCGTGATCTTCGATCGTAGCTGGTACAATCGCGCCGGCGTCGAATACGTGATGGGTTTCATCGACCGGGACAATCACCGGCGGTTTCTCAAACTTTGCCCTGAGGTCGAAAAGTTCATCGTCGACGGCGGCACGATCCTGATCAAGATCTGGCTCGAAGTCGGCAAGGACGAGCAGGATAAGCGCTTCCTGGCGCGCATCAACGATCCGGTGCGCCAGTGGAAACTCAGTCCGATGGATGTGGAATCCTACAGCCGGTGGGACGACTATTCAAAGGCGCGCGACCTGATGTTCAAGGCGACCGACACCAAATATGCGCCTTGGACCATCGTGCGCACCGACGACAAGCGCCGGGGCAGGCTTAATTGCATTGCGCACATCCTGTCGCGCATTCCGCACAAGAAAGTCGCCCATGAGAAGGTCAGGCTGCCGAAGCGCTCCGGCAAGAACAAATACGACGATCAGGCCGGCCTGAAGGGCCGGCGATTTGTCGCCGACCTCTATTAGAGCGCTTCAGTTCGACGATGATGCGCTGATGGCACGCCCTAAAGCTTTGTCGTCGCGGGGATCGCCGGCGCGCCTAGCCCGTCGCGGCTGTAAATGTCCTCGCGGAATTGCACGACGCCATCGGACGCCGACCAGGCGGTGACATAGACCCAGTGCAGCGGCACCGGCCTGGTCAGGTTGGCATTGACCTGTTCGCCGGACTTGACGGCCTCGACGATGTGGTCGGGCCCCCACCCTTTAGTGCCGTCGAGCAGCCAGACAACGAGTTCCTGAACGTTCTGCACGCGGCAGCAGCCCGAGGAATCGTACCGGAAATCGCCGCCGAACAGATTCTTCAACGGTGTGTCGTGCATATAGACGCCGTACTGGCTCGGGAAATTGATGCGGATCCGGCCGAGCGAATTGTGGTCGCCGGGATCTTCCCGGAAGGTGTAATGAACCGCGTCTTCCGAGTACCAGTTGATCTGCGACGGCAGCACTTCCCGGTGTTGCGCGTCGTAGATGCGGATGTGGTTGTCGGTGAGGTAATCCGGCTTGTCCTGCATCAAGGGGATCAGGTCCTTGTGCACGATCGAAACGGGCACCGTCCAGAACGGATTGAAATTGACCTGGACAATCTTGCTGTTGATGTCCGGTGACGGCCGGTCCGGCTTGCCGACCACCGCGGTGTGGCGCTGCACGGCGACGCCGTTCTCGATTGCTTCG
The DNA here is from genome assembly GCA_963808205.1 of uncultured Alphaproteobacteria bacterium. Classification (GTDB taxonomy): domain Bacteria; phylum Pseudomonadota; class Alphaproteobacteria; order Rhizobiales; family Xanthobacteraceae; genus BOG-931. Next base: position 20,355 of record CAWEER010000008.1, on the reverse strand, counting down.
ACGCGCGCCGCCGGAATGTTCACAACGACGTAACGCGGCCCGAGATTGGTCGTCAGCGTCTTCAGCCGCTCGATATTGATCTTGAGCTGATCGCGCCGCATCGCCGCGGAAATGTTCATCGCCGCAAGCGTCGAGGCATGCGCCACGCCGTTTGTCGCGAGGCCGTGGCGCGCCTGGAACCGGATAACGGCTTCCTCGACATAGGAGTCGTAAATATCGTTGTCGGCCGCGACCGCGTGCGGATCGAGATCGCCCGATGCGGCGAGCCGCTGGCGCAACGGCACCAGACCCGGGTCACGGACGCCGATTTTGAGTTCGCCGGTCTGCGGGACCATCGGCCAGCCGCCCCGCGCAACGATGCCGTCGTACGTCTTGACGGCCTGCTCGGTCATCTGGGCGGTCGACGGCGACAGCATCGGCGCGGTCGCCTTGGGCATCGCGATGGTGCGGGAGCCCTGGTCGAAATTCAGGCCGGAGCCGGGGCTGTCCGTCTCGCCCATCAGCGCATCGAGCGCCGGATCGTTTTCGGCGAAAGCGCGCTGTACAAACGCTCCGCCGAGCGCCAGCGCGCCGGCATGGCGCAGGAAGGCGCGGCGAGGAAGCCGCATTCCCTGCCGTCCGTCATCGCGATCCTGCGAAGAGCTCATAGAGGGCGTTTTTGCAAGAGCATTGCGGCTGAATTCGGCCAGGAAGCGCACCGGCAATGCACGGGAAATACACAGAGCCGCCCTTGGCCGGGCAAATAGCACGATTGAAAGCCGGGCGCCGCACAAAAAAAGGCCCCGGCATTCACGCCGGGGCTGAGGCTCGCCAGTACAACGTAAATTCCGGCGAAAGGCGTTGGAGCACGATCCGAAAAGGCCGCGCCCCGGTTTATCGGTTAGAGCCGATAGAGGATCTGGTCGGTCCAGAAGCGCTCGAGCCGGTGCAGCGCCTTGTTGAGCACCGAGAACTCGTCGGCATTGATGCCGCCGACCTGTTCCACCGTGCGCACATGCTTCTGGTAAAGCGAATCGACGGTGTCGCGCACTTCGCGGCCCTTGTCGGTCAGCTTGATGCGCACCGAGCGGCGGTCGACCCGCGAACGCTGGTGATCGAGGAAGCCCATCTCGACGAGCTTCTTGAGATTGTAGGAGACGTTGGAGCCGAGATAGTAGCCGCGCGTGCGCAGCTCGCCCGCGGTCAGCTCCTTGTCGCCGATATTGTACAGCAAGAGCGCCTGCACCGAATTGATGTCGGCGCGGCCCTTGCGGTCGAATTCGTCCTTGATGACATCAAGCAACCGGCGGTGCAGACGCTCGACGAGAGTGAGCGCCTCCAGATAGTGCGGCCGGATATGGTCGAAGCGCGCCTCACGATCGGCGGGCTCGACCGTCTTTGCGACGGCTTTCATTGTGACGCCTTTCCCAGAACCCTGTTTGAACGCAAATTTCGTTTTTATCAGCGGGCCCTGTCTCCCGCTGTATCGCGCAAACCTACCGGGCAGGGTCTAAGATCAGTTTAAATAACACGCTAAAAATAACGTTTATTCGCCGCTCCCCGCGCCGCTAATGCGGGTAAAATTGCCGGCGATTTTTAGAGAAATTATTCACCGTCGAAGTGCGCATGGAATCGGCGTGCGTGTGCAAACAATGGCGCACCGTGAAGCCACGCGGCCGGCGATGCTTTCAAGACCGTAAACATGCTCGATGGGCCCCGCCCTCGCGGCGCTGCGGCGTGGCCGTATTCGCGCGCTCTCGATGGCATGCCAGGCCGCTGCGCGCACAAGCGCGCGAAGACTGGTGGGAGAGGTAGGACTCGAACCTACGAAGGCGTAAGCCAGCGGATTTACAGTCCGCCCCCTTTGCCACTCGGGACACTCTCCCGCACCCAGGCGTTGCGGGCGTAGAACATCGTCGGCCCGGCCGAGCGCGCTATATGGTTGGCCCTGCGGGGGTGAGTCAATCGAAATTGGCCGCAATTGCCAAGGTTTAGCCCGCATGACAGAAGGCCCTATGCGCGAGAGGCGATGGCAGCGGAAGACGCGCGAGCGGCGCGAGCGCGACGAGCGGCACGAGCAGTCCCGCGGCGAGCTGGGCGATGGGGTCCTGCTTTACGGCTGGCACACCGTGGCGGCCGCGCTTGCCAATCCGGCGCGCCGGTTCCGCAAGCTCATGGTGACCGAGAACGCACTGCACCGTCTCGCCGAGGACGGCATTACGCCCGCGATCGCGCCCGAAGTCGTGCGGCCCGAGACGATCGCGGCGCTGCTGACGCCCGACGCCGTCCATCAGGGCCTGCTTGCCGAGGCCGATCCGCTCCCCTCGCCCGCTATCGAGAGCCTGCCTGCCGCCGGCATCGTGCTGGTGCTCGACCAGATCACCGATCCGCACAATGTCGGCGCGATCATGCGCACCGCGGCCGCCTTCGCGGTCGCGGCGATCGTCACGACCGCGCGTCACAGTCCCGACGCCACCGGCGTGCTGGCGAAATCCGCCTCCGGCGCGCTGGAGCTTGTGCCGATCGTCATCGTGCAAAATCTGGCGCGGGCGCTTGCGGCATTAAAGGAGCGCGGATTCCAGGTCGTCGGCCTCGACAGCGGCGCGCCCGACGATCTCGCCGCGGTAGAACTTGCCGCGCCGCTGGCGCTGGTCCTCGGCGCCGAAGGCAAAGGCTTGCGCCAGCTCACCGGCGCGACCTGCGACCGCCTGGCGCGGCTCGATCTTCCCGGCACGATCAAGAGCCTCAACGTGTCGAACGCCGCGGCGCTGGCGCTCTATATCGCCTCGCGCGCCACCTCATAAAGCACAAAGGCCCGCAACGCGCGGGCCTTTGCAGTTCGTGGAAATTTTGCCGTGAAAGTTTTGCGCGGCGTCTTAGCCGTGCCAGCGGCCATAACCGTAGGGCCGGCGGCCATAATAGGCCGGGCGGCCTGAGTAGCGCGCCGGTCCGCCGTAATAGCGCGGGTGCATATAGACCGGCGAATGGAACGCATAGCGCTGCCGATAGTATGAACGCGCATAGTAGTTCGGATATGCCGGCTGGCCGTAGCCATAGCCCGGGACATACGGATAGTCGGTCGCAGGCGCGTAAGAAGCCTCGGGCGAATAGGTGGCGTAAGGCACGCTCAGGCCCGGGCCGGAATAAACCGGACCCTGGTTGACCACATAGGGTGCAGCGTAAGCGACACTGTTGCCGCAACTGCCGCAGCCACCACTCCAGCCACCGCCGCCGCAACCGCCGCAGCCGCCGGACCATGCGGCACCGCCGCCCCAGCCGCCGCAATTGCCGCAGCCGGCACCCATGCCGCAATTACCGCAGCCGTTATAGTTGCAACACGGCCCGCCGAACGGGGCGACAACCGTGCTGACCGCGATCGGAGCCGGCGCGACCGGCACCGCATAAACCGCAGCCGCCGTCGGCGCGCCGCAGCCGCCGCAGCCGCCGCCGCCGCCGCCGTACCCGCCATATCCGACGGGGGCATAAACGACCGGAGCCGAATAGCCAAAATCGCAACAGGCAGACGCAAGCGACGTCATGCCGACAGTGAACAATGTGGCCAGAGCCACGAGGGTTACGCGATGGAACGACATGACACTCCCTTTTGTCTTTCCTTACTCAGATGACCTCACGACGAGGCAGACGGGGACAGGCCGATGGGCGGCCTGTCTGCGTAGTTACGGGCCTTTCGGACCTGGCGCGATCGGCAGGATCGGTTTCACCGGACCGGGTGGGCCCGGCGGATGCGGCGCGTGGTGGTGATGGCCGCCACCGCCTCCGCCGCCGTAATTGTTCTGTTCGATGCCGACGGCCGACGGCCCGTAGTAAGGCGCGTATTCGGTCACCGGCCCTGAAGGGGATGCGCTCGACCAGCTGCGATAGTAGGTCGGCGCCGGCGGCGGCAACTGACGGTTTGCCGGCGGAATGATTTCAAGCCGGCCGTAGCCGGGGCGCTTGCCGTCCCTCGGATAATAGTCGGGGAACGCCGCGCTCGGATACGAAACCACAAGCGGCCGATAGATGACTGTCGGCGCCACGAGGCCCGGGCGATCGAGACCGAACTCGCCCTCGACGACGCCCCACGATGCATCGATGCCGTTGATATAGACGGGTACGCCCGCCTTGCCGGGAATGACGATCAAGGGCTCGCGCTGCGCAAAGGCAGGCGAGGCAGTGACCGCAAGCAGCAAAACCGCGTGTAACAGACGCATGCAAATGACCCGTGGTGTCGAAACTCCGCGGGTACTCTACGGAAATCGCAGGGCAAATTGGTTTACATCGGGCTATTTGGCGTGCTGAATTATTTGGTAACATTAATTGCCGGCTACCTTTTGCGTCCCGGCCGCAATCGCGCGGCGGCTGCGCGTCTTGTGCAGCGCGAAAGAAAACGCCCTCTCCCGTCTTCCCCGACAGACACGACTTTCGGCTAACAGACGCCGATTGAGCGCGGGATTAGCGTTACTGCCGGGATGGCTTGGCGGTGCGGCCTTTCAGTGCCGCGGGGCAATTCCTGACGATTAAACCAAGGGGCAATGCACATGACCACGATGGCAGTGAACGCACCGCGTACAGGAGGCATGACGAGCGAAGAACGTCTCGTCATTTTCGCTTCCTCGCTCGGCACCGTTTTCGAATGGTACGACTTCTACATCTATGGAACGCTCGGTGTGTTCCTCGCGAAATACTTCTTCTCCAACGTGCCGGCGAACGTCGGCTTCATCTTTGCGCTGCTCGCCTTCGCGGCGGGCTTTGCGGTGCGCCCGTTCGGCGCGCTCATCTTCGGCCGGCTCGGCGACAAGGTCGGCCGCAAGCACACATTCCTGATCACCATGACCCTGATGGGTCTTGGCACGTTCTTCATCGGCGTGCTGCCGGGCTTTGCGACCTGGGGCATCCTCGCTCCGATCGTGCTGATTGCACTGCGCCTCGTGCAGGGCCTCGCGCTCGGCGGCGAATATGGCGGCGCGGCGATCTACGTCGCCGAACATGCGCCGGCGAACAAGCGCGGCTACTACACGTCGTGGATTCAGACGACCGCCACGCTCGGCCTGTTCATGGCGCTCCTGCTGATCCTCGGCATCCGCACCTGGATGGGCGAAGCGGCCTTCGGCGACTGGGGCTGGCGCATCCCGTTCCTGTTGTCGGCTGTGCTGCTCGCGGTTTCGATCTGGATCCGGCTCAAGCTCAGCGAGTCGCCGCTGTTTGCGCGCATGGTTGCGGAAGGCAAGCAGTCCAAGCGGCCGCTGGCTGAAGCGTTCGGCCAATGGGCAAACCTCAAGATCGCGATCCTTGCCCTTCTCGGCGCCACCGCCGGTGAAGCCGTGGTCTGGTACGGCGGACAGTTCTACGCGCTGTTCTTCCTGACCCAGACGCTGAAAGTGCCGGGCGTCAATGCCCAGATCATGATCGCGGTCGCGCTCCTGATCGGCACGCCGTGCTTCATCCTGTTCGGCGCATTGTCGGACCGGATCGGACGCAAGCCGATCATGCTCGCGGGTTTCGCGCTCGCCGCCGTGACTTACTTCTACATCTTCCAGGGCATCACGCACTTCGCCAATCCGAAGCTGGAAGCGGCGCTCGCCAACGCACCCGTGACGGTGACCGCCGATCCCAACGAATGCTCGTTCCAGTTCAAGGCGACGGGCACGGAGAAGTACACGACCGGATGCGACAACATCAAATCCGCGCTGGTGGGCCTCTCGGTCAACTACAACAACGTCACTGCGCCGGCCGGCACCAAGGCGAGCGTGACGATCGGCGATCAGACTCTTGCCGCCGACACGCCCGATCTCGCCAAGGCGATCGCCGCCGCGGTGAAAACCCACGGCTACCCGGCGAGTGCGGATCCAGCCGACATCAACTACCCGATGACGGTGCTGCTGCTTGTGATCCTGGTCGTCTATGTGACCATGGTCTATGGCCCGATCGCGGCGTGGCTGGTCGAGTTGTTCCCGACCCGCATCCGCTATAGCGGGCTCTCGCTGCCCTATCACATCGGAAACGGCTGGTTTGGCGGCTTCCTGCCGGCCACCGTGTTCGCCATCGTGGCGGCCACCGGCAACATCTATTCCGGCCTGTGGTATCCGATCGTGGTTGCGTCGATGAGCTTCGTCGTGGCGCTGATCTTCCTGCCGGAAACGAAGGATCGCGACATCACCACGATGTAACGCGGCCTTTTGGAATGAACGGGGCGGCTCGCTGAGCCGCCCCGTTTTTATTTGCCAACGTCGCGCGCGGTTCAGCGCTTCTGGTACGGGTGGAAGATGTAGTTCTTCGCCTTCACGGCCACATGGCACACGTGTCCACAATCCGAAGGGCTGGGATCGGCCGCGAACGTGTCGGATGCGGCATCGTAGTTGAACAGCGCGTATCCCCACCCGCCGGTGTCGGGAAATCTCTTGCTGTCCTTTTCGATGACGAAGGCCTGTGAAAACACGTCCGGTACATCCACGTCGAAAGTGGCCTCCGTGCTCTTCTTCTGCTTCCACTGGAGCTTCGCTATCTTGGAGCCTTCCGGGAAGGGCTGGCCGTTGCCCGGGACGCCGGCCTTGTAAGCCGCGATCATGATCGGGTTGGCGACGATCACCTTGAGAACGTCGTCGGTGCGGGCGGAAGAGACCACCGCCCAGTCCTCGTATCCCCTGAAGTCGGCGAAGGCGATTCCGCTCGTCGTTACCAGCGCGTACTTGTCCTGCGCGTATATGGCGGTGCCGCTCAAGACAGCGAGTGCTGCCGCGGCTGTCGCAATCGTCAGCTTGCCTTGGCGCTTCATGGCTGATCCTTTATTATCCGGCGTGAACGAACTTGTTTGCCCGGTGATTTGAAAGTCATTGTCGGTTCGGCAAGGACGCGGTCTGTTCGGCAAGGACGCGGCCTTCAGACACGGAACCAAACGATCGGCTTGGCCGAAAATCCGGCACGACGAAAAATCTGGCACGACGAACCTGGATCAGCTTTGCATGGCGCCCCCGCCACGACAATCGGCAATGCTACTGCGAACGCCAGTGCTCCAGGGCGTGTACTCATAAATTCGCCATGTCTGCTTTACCTCCGAAACATGTCCGCTTTACCCCCGAAAGCAGACATCGTTCAGCACGGAGGCAATGTCCGCATTGTGCCAATCGCGCCCTTTTGGCGCTGCAATTCAAAAACTGGATTTGGCGCCGATTCGTATGCGGAAACATGGTCTAACCGATATCAAGTTCTCGCGCATACGGGCCGCGGTTCAATTCAAAACCTGAACGGCGAATATGCTGACATCCTATCGGCTGAGAACAATATGAGTGGCATGCTCGCTCGCCTGATGTTCGGCAACGCGATAGCCGAGGGCTGGCAAGTTAATGTCGGCGAATATCGGTTCTCCTTGACCGAGGACAACCGGCGAAAGGGCGAAGTGCAGTTCGTCGATCTGGCCAATGCGAAGATATTGACGAACTGTCTCGACGCCACCGCCGATTTTCACATCACGACCTTTAGCAGCACATTTCGCCTGTTCCAACGCGGCCTCGATGCCGTCGGTCACGAAAATGAAAGTGGTGCCGCCTTGCATTTCAATCGGAGCGCGTGGATGATGAGTTAGTACGAAGGTCGGTGCGTGGTAGGGCGGATTGTCACCCCACCAGCCCTTCCAGGTCTCGTCCGGCCACGGACCGCGGATCGGCCCGAACATGTTGCGGCCGAGAATGAACGCGCCGAACCCTTCCATCGAACGGAGTGCATAGGCCTCGTCAACACCATCCGAGCCGCCGTCCTTGCCAAACATTTTCCGGAAGGTGCGCGTGCCTAAGATCCACTGGTGCAATTCCAATCCACGCTTACCAAGTGGATCTTGAAGACTTTGCTCGGACCCCGCTCCGAAACCGTCAATCGAAATTGAAAAACCCGCAACGCGCACTTTTGCCATATCGTCTCTCACAGATTGCGATCCACAGCCTTGGGTATCGAGACTAATTTCGGTTGAGTGCCAGGAACGGTCATGCCATTATTCAAATCATCACCCGTCCGTTGGCAAGTGCGATGGACGTTACTCGCCAAGTTACAGTGGGCCGGGTGGTGAATACGCGACATTGTGCACGTATATCCGAGGTTCCACCGCCTCGGATAGCACAGCGGCCAAATTCCGGTTCACTCCGGTTCCGTACCGTTCGCGCCGTCCACCGCAGATGAAGTCAAAGTGTTGCTCATTGCAATGATCCATCCGTTGAACGTGAGCACCTTGCCCCCGGTTGGCCGCGATGACGAAATGGGTCATTCGCGACCCGTTCGAACCGGCAGTTGTCCTGCCTAATGTCCGCTTGAGTCCGAAAGCGACCGAGTGGTCGTGCGGCAGCAAAATGACGCGACGTGCCAGAAGCAGACATTACCGAACCTTCCGGAATGTCCGTTTTACCCTTGCAAACTCACTTTGGTTCAGTGTGTCGAGCCGACTGCGCCGATTATTTCGCTGCCGCCGGAAACGCCGGCAATTTGTCGACGTCACGCGCGTCATGCTGGATGATTAGCGTGGCCTTGAAAGTCGCCACGATTCCCTTCAGCCGCTCGATCGATGCCAGCGTTTGCGCGCGATCGAAATTGAACCACGGTACGCCATTGTTCTCGTAATTCTCGCGGAAATGCACGGCATCACCTGAGATCACCACATTGCCCATCTGCGGCAGCTTGACCAGGAGGCTGTGATGGCCTGGCGTGTGTCCTGGGGTATTCAGCATAATCACGCTGCCGTCCCCAAACACATCCTTGTCGTTCGGCTGCGGCTCGACTTTGTTGTCGCCTTAGATCCAGCTGGCCAGCCCCCATTAGGTGGTCCGGGTTGAATGTTAGTGCATGACCAGCCGTGGCGCTACGGCTGGGGTGGCCGGCGAAGCTGGCCCGGGTTGCGAAGCCGGCCATAGTAGAGCCTCTGGGGCCGGCGGTTTGTAGCCGAGCGATGAGTGCGGCCTGACAGTATTGTAGTGCCGCCTCCAACGCTCGATGATCACCCTTGCTTCTTCCAGCGTGTAGAAGATTTCTCCGTTGAGCAATTCATCGCGGAGTTAACTTCCGTTACCCCTATCGATCGGATCGCCTCAGCCACCGACTGGCCTTGCCCACTCAACACCTCAACCTGTCGCAGCTTCGCGACAATCTCTTCCGCCTTGTGTCTCTTCCTCGGCATTCCTCTGTCCTCCATCAGGCCATAAGCCATACTTCAGGGAGGACCACTTTCCAGGGGGCAGACCACTTTCGGACGACGAGCCCGAGCCCAGGCCGTCTCATCCGCTAGCGCTGCCCGGTATCGATCATAGCCGCCATTCCGGTTAAGTTCTCGGCTTACCGTCGAAGCCGAGCGACCCAGCAACCGGGCCATCAACCGTGTCGATCGATGCCCCGCTATGCCTCGCGATATCTCCTCTCGCTCAGAGAACGTCAATGCCGACCTCGAGCGCTGCCGTGGCAAAGGACGAATCCCACCATGCGGCGCCAGCTGGAAATAAATAGACGATGACGGCTTACCAAACGCCCGCCCGATCGCCTTCAGCAATTCCCCTCGCTGCCAGCGATCCCACAACTCCGTCTTCTCAGCCGCAGTAAATCCTCGACGAAGTCCTTGCCCTATCACCGCACACTCCATCTTTTCCGAGTAAGATAAAGTGTTGCGTCGATCCATTGAGACCGCCCTCATAAGCGGACATTCCAGCATCTCCGGCGCACGTCCGCTTTGGCCGCAAAAGCGGACATCTCCACGCATTTATGAGAACACGCCCTACCGGTTCCACCGTCCCGGCGACGGGACTTCGGGCAGTAGGGCTGTGTTCAGCCCCCTTGCATCTCGTATTTCTCCTTGATCAAGCCTGCGCCGCAATCGGCTCTGCTGCAGCCCATCGGTAAGTTGTGCCATCGACCCACATGCGATGCAGGATCACTGCGATCTTGCGCGCCAGGGCGACCTTCGCCCGTTTCGAACCTCGCCGCTTGGCGACGTCCATCCCCCAGCGTTTGAGTTTCGAGAACCGCGTTATGCGCGATAGCAGAACATTGGCGGCTTCATACAGCGCCGTGCGCACCATCTCGTCGCCGGTCCGCGTGATCCCGCCAGTAACGTCCTTTTCTCCTGACTGGTACTTCTTTGGCGTGAGCCCAAACAGCGCTCCTGCGGCTTTTGACTTCGCGATGCGGCTGGGATCGTCCATCGCGGATTTGTAGGTTATCGCCACCAGCGGACCGACGCTCGGCACCGTCATGAGCCGCCGGCAAACCGCATCCTCACGAACGATCGCGAGGACAGCCTTGTGCAGTTTTTCGTATTCCGCCTTCAACGCCGCCCGCGCCGAAAGCATGGCCGTGGTAATGCGCTCCAGTGTGGCGTGGCCCGTCACCAACTCAAGAATCCGCGCCTCAAATCCCCTGCGCGTCACCGGGCCAACCTTCAGGCCGAAGCCGCGCAGAATCCCCCGGATGCTCAACTCCACGTCGATCAGCCGCCCAAGAAGCTGCTTGCGCGCAACCAATAGCGCCCGCACCTCCTGCGATCCCATCGATTTGGCGTGCACCGCACGGAACCATCCCATCCGAAGCAGTTGTGCAATCCCACGCGCATCCTTGCGATCCGTCTTCACCGTCATCGCTGATAATGCCGCCTTCACATGCCGCGTCTCCAGCAGAATGGTTTCGAATCCTGCTTGCGCCAGCCCGGCATGCAGCCATTGCGACAATGGCCCCGCCTCAAGTCCAATCCGCTTCATCGGAAAGCCAAGCCCTTTGAAGAAAGAAACAAGAGCTTCGGGTTCACTCGAGATCTTCGCCTCCTTCACGATTTCGCCTTGCCCATCCACAACGCAAACGCTCGACAGTTCCAATGACACGTCGATTCCGGCATAATGTTCCACGGCTGTCCTCCGTTTCCAGATGCTTGGGGCCGACTTACGTCGTGACCCCGTTTCATCATCTATCGGGGGACAGCCACATCAACCGCTCGTTCAGAGCAGGGCCCATTACGGCATCTAGTGGATTTCGGGTGAGATCAGCCGGCGCGCAATGAAATTGCGCAAGGCCGAGGCGACGCCGCATAACAATGCAAAAGCAAGCGCCGCACCGGTGACCTCCCTGGCGATGACCAGCACGCCGTGCGGCTCGCTCCAGGGCGCGAACAGCTTGAACGCTGCTGCGGCGGCGCCGATCACGGCGCCATAGATCATCACGCGTGACGTGTTCCACGGCTGCATCGGCGAATTTTACTTCAGCCGCCCCGGGCCGGGCGAGGGAAATATCAGTGCCCGCCGCCAGCGCCGGCAGCCGCAACCGGCCGTTTCATAAGCAGGCCGGCCGCCGCCAGGACGAGGAAGAGGATCGTCAGCATCAGAAACACGTCGGCGTAGCTCATGACCGCGGCCTGCAATCGCACCATCGCCATCAGTTCCGCCAGCGCCTGCGACTTCGCATTGGATCCCGAATAGCGCGACGCCAGATTTGACAGCGCCTCGGTCGCAGGAATGCTGGCGGCGTTCACCGCCTCATGCAGACGCTGCAAATGCAGATCCATCCGGTCGTTGAACCAGGTATTGATCGCGGCAAGCCCGATCGCGCCGCCGAGATTGCGCATCAGATTGAACAGGCCCGACGCGTTCTTCACCCGATCGACGGGAAGCGTCCCCAGCGAGGTATTGGTCACGGGGATGATCGCGAACATGAGCCCGACGCCGCGGAACACCTGCGGCCACAGCAGTTCCCAGAAATCGTAATCCGACGTGACATAGGTCATTTGCCAGGTGCCGATCGCGAAAAACACGAAGCCGGCGATCAGGACGAAGCGCGGATCGAACCGCTCGACGAGCTCACCCGCAACCGGGGCGGTCGCAAACATCACCATCCCCGACACGAACAGGGTCTGGCCGATCATCCAGGCGTCATAGCCGCGCACCTGCGCGAGATAGACCGGGTAAAGATAAGTCAGGCCGTAGAGTCCAATTCCAAGCACGAACGAAAACAGGCTGCCGACGGCGAAATTCCGATTTGCGAAGGCGCGCAGATCGACGATCGGCGACCGCGCGGTGAGGACGCGCGCGAAAAAAACGATTGCCGACAGTCCGGAAACGATGGCGACCACGAAGATCGTGTCGTCATCGAACCATTCATAGCGGGGACCTTCCTCGAGCACATATTCCAGCGCGCCGAGAAATCCGCCCATGCTGATCAATCCGCACCAATCGAAGTTCTTGAGCAGCGAAAGATCCGGCTTGTCGAAATCGACGAGCAGGAAGGTCGTCACGGTCACGACGATGCCGGGTATGACATTGACGAAAAACAGCCAGTGCCACGAATAGGCATCGGTCAGATAGCCGCCGATGGTCGGCCCGATGGTCGGCGCCAGCGTCGCGATCAAGCCGACCACCGGCGCGATGAATTTCTGCCGCGGGCCCTGGAAAACGAAATAGGCCGATGCGAACACGGTCGGCACCATGCCGCCGCCGATAAATCCCTGCAGCGCCCGCCACACGATCATGCCGCCGATCGAGGAACTCATGCCGCACATCACGCTCGCGAGCGTGAAGCCTGCCGCCGAGACCGCAAACAGGATGCGGGTGCCGAGCGCACGCGACAGGAAGCCCGACAGCGGAATGGCGATCACTTCGGCAATCAAATAGGCGGTCTGCACCCAGGGAATTTCGTCAGCCGAGGCCGACAGGCCGGCCTGGATGTCGGCAAGCGAGGACGACACGATCTGGATGTCCAGAAACGCCATGAACATGCCGAAGCACATCGCCAGAAAAGCAACGAGCCGCCGCGTCGGAATCGGATCGAGCGCCGTTTGAGCGCGGGCCGGCGCCGGAAGCGCGGAAGATGAGGCCGAGGCGGCGATCGAGGTCACGGCAAACGCTCCGTTTATTGCAGTTTCACCGTCGCCTCGGCCGCCTGCGCGGCGGAGGTCAGTCCGGCGTCGCCGGCATGCCCCGGCCTGGTGTCGACACTGACGACGACCGACATGCCCGGCCGCAACACGCGCTGCGCCGCGACGCCCGGCGGCACTTCGATGCGCACCGGAAGCCGCTGCACGATTTTGGTGAAATTGCCGGTCGCGTTATCGGGAGGCAGCAGAGAGAAAATCGCACCGGAAGCCGGCGACAGGCTTTCCACCGTGCCTTTGATCGCGTGCGCGGGAAGCGCGTCGACGCTGATCGAAACCGCCTGCCCGGGCTGCAGCCGCGCCAGCTGCGTCTCCTTGAAATTGGCTTCGACATAGACGTCGTCGAGCGGCACAAGGCTCGCGATGCGCTGCCCGGTCTGCACATAGTCTCCGGTTTGCACCGCGCGATTGCTGAATACGCCGTCGACCGGCGCGCGGATGACCGTGAATGACAGGTCGCGTTCGGCCTTCGCCTGCGCAGTCTTTAGTTCGTCGAGCGTGTGGGCCGCTTCCTGTTGCTGCGCCTTGAGCACATCGAGATTGGCCTTGGCCGCGTCGATCATCGCCTGTGCGCTATCGACCCCGGCGGCCGCCTGATCGCGATTGGCGGTGGCCTGTTCGAACGCCTGCTCGCTGGCGTATTTCTGTACGGCGAGCGCCTTCTGCCGGTCGAATTCGAGGCTGGCGCGGGTCGCCGCCGCCTGGGCCGAAACGAGTTGCGCCTTGGTCTGGTCGATATTGGCCGCCTGCGCCACGGCCTGACGGCCGATCCGCTCGACGGTCGCCGCCTGCGTCGCCACTTTTTCGCGCGCAGCGTCGGCTGCGAGGCGGTAGTCACCGTCGTCGATCGTTGCGATCACGTCCCCGGCACGGAGCGGCGCATTGTCCTCGATCGGAATGCTGGCGACGTAACCGGAAATCTTCGACGCGAGCGTCGTATTGTGCGCGCGCACATAGGCGTCGTCGGTCGACACCTCATAGCGGCCGCTGATCCACCAATACGCGCCGGCAACCCCGCCCGCGATGAGAATGATGGCGGCGGCCAGGCCGATGAGCGCGCGCCGGTCAAAAGCAGGCCACAGCGACACCCGGGGCCGCGCTGCGCCGGCACCCTGGCCGCGCGCGGTCTCGACTGGCGCCGTTCGGGCAGTCTGGTTGCCGACCTTGCTGTCCAGAAGCGCCGGGAGGTGAGCTGCGTTTTCATTGTCTTGCGGGCGGTACATGGGGCGGGCTCCAAACTGCAAGTCTCGCCGCCGGTCATCTGTAAAGTTATTGACCGAACGGTTCGGTCAGTTTATATAGGGCTGCGGAATGAACGTCAATATGACCGAACCGTTCGGTCAATAAAAAGTGAAGGCTTGATCCAAGCTACTGAAGACAAATGACAAACGATCGAGCCGCCTTTGGGAGATCGAGGACATGAACGCCCAGGCCCTGATAAAGGAAGCCCCTCAGGCTGCAGACGACAGCGCCAAGCGGCGCCAGATCGTCGATGGTGCGCGTTCGATCTTCCTGGCCAAGGGCTTTGACGCCGCCAGCATGAGCGACATCGCGCGCGAGGCCGGCGTGTCGAAGGGCACGCTCTACGTCTATTTCGACAACAAGGAGCAGTTGTTCCAGGCGATCATCCGCCAGGAGTGCCTTTTTCACGCCGAGGGCGCTTTCGATTTTGACCCGAAGGATCCGGACGTCGGAGCCGCCCTCCTCCGCCTCGGCACGGCCTATATCGGGTTTCTGTGCCAGCCCGAGAAAGCCTCAGCGCTTCGCACCGTCGTCGCTATCGCCGAGCGCATGCCCGAAATGGGCAAGGTTTTTTATGAGACCGGCCCCGCCATGGGCATCGCCAAGCTCGCCGCCTATCTGCGCGCCCAGACCGAAGCCGGCGTGCTGGCAGTCGATGACTGCGACGTCGCGGCGGCGCAATTTCTCAATTCCTGCCAATCGACGCTGTTCAAGCCGGTGCTCTTTAATTTCAGCGGCGCGCCGCAGCCCGCTGCCATCGAGCATGTCGTCGGCATGTCGGTGCGCACCTTCCTGCGCGCCTACCGGGTAAACGGGCGTTAGGTTTGCCATAAAGCCAGCGGCGATTTCCCGCATCCTGTCAGTGGAACAGGCTGGGCCCTCAGTTGTTTTCAAGGACTGGGGGCTTTTTCATGCGCGCGATCATTGCCGCGCCCATCCGCCGCGCCGATGTCTTCTGCCTTGGCCATGTCTTGGAATGTCTTGAAGAAAACCCCATGTCCAAACCCGTGTCTTGAAGAAAAATGTCTTGAAGAAGATGACAAGCCAAACCGCTTCCACATTGCAGTCTCGCACCGAGCCCGGCGCAGGCATCGATAAATCGTGCATCGACACAATTCGGACTCTCACCATCGACGCGGTTCAGAAAGCGCAATCCGGGCATGCCGGGACGCCGATGGGCATCGCGCCGGTCGCCTACACGCTGTGGCAGGATTTTCTGCGCTACGATCCGGCCGATCCGCTGTGGGCGAACCGCGACCGCTTCGTTCTGTCCCCCGGCCATGCCTCGATGCTGCTCTATGCGCTCCTGCATCTTGCCGGCGTGCGGCGCCGGGACGGCAGCCACATCACCGAGAAGCCGGCGGTCAGTCTTGAGGACATAAAAAACTTCCGTCAGCTCGACAGCGTGACGCCGGGCCATCCGGAATGCGAGCGCACCACGGGCGTCGAGACGACGACCGGACCGCTCGGCCAGGGCTGCGGCAACAGCGTCGGCATGGCGATCGCATCGCGCTGGCTTGGCGCGCGCTACAATCGGCCCGATTTCACGTTGTTCGATTTCGACGTCTATACGATCTGCAGCGATGGCGACCTGATGGAAGGCGTGGCGAGCGAAGCAGCCTCGCTCGCCGGACATCTTGCACTGTCGAACCTGTGCTGGATCTACGACAGCAACACGGTGACCATCGAAGGCCACACCGATATCACCTTCACCGAGGACGTCGAAAGCCGCTTCAAGGGTTACCGCTGGAACGTGCTGCGGGTGCGCGACGCAAATGATACGCAGGCGTTCGCGCGCGCGATCGAGATTTTCCGCCGCACCGAAGATCGGCCCACGCTCATCATCGTCGACAGCATCATCGGCTACGGCGCGCCGCATAAGCAGAATACCGCCGCGGCCCACAGCGATCCGCTTGGCGTAGAAGAGGCTCGGCTGACAAAACGCTTCTACGGCTGGCCGGAAGATGCGCAGTTTCTGGTGCCGGACGGCGTCTATGACCATTTCCGTAACGGCATCGGCCGGCGCGGGCGTGCGCTGCGCGGCGATTGGGAAAGAGCCTTTGTCGCCTACAAGAAAGACTATCCGGCGCAAGCGCGCGAGATCGTGACGCTGTTGGCCGGTGCGCTGCCGGCGGATTGGGGCGCCGCTCTGCCGGAATTTCCGGCCGACGACAAGGGCATCGCGACCCGCGATGCCTCCGGAAAAGTCCTCAACCCTCTTGCCCAGAATATTCCCTGGCTCATCGGCGGCGCGGGCGATCTGGCGCCATCGACCAAGACGGCATTCGATCACGCGGACTCGCTTGAACCTGGCGATCCGGGCGGACGCATCATGCATTTCGGTGTGCGCGAACACGCCATGGGCGCGATCGTCAACGGTCTCGTGCTGTCGAAGCTGCGCGCGTTCGGCGCGACGTTTCTCACCTTCAGCGACTACATGAAGCCGGCGCTGCGGCTCGCGGCGCTGATGGAGCTGCCGGTCTTCCACGTTTTCACCCACGATTCCATCGCGCTTGGCGAGGACGGCCCGACGCATCAGCCGATCGAGCAGCTTGTCGGGCTCCGCGCCATCCCGAACATGATCGTGTTGCGGCCGGCCGACGCCAACGAGGTCCGCGAGGCCTATCGGGTCATTTTCGGATTGAAAAAGGAGCCGGCCTGCCTGGTGTTGAGTCGGCAGAAGCTGCCTGTGTTCGACCGCAGCCGCTACGCGCCGGCCGACGGCCTTGCGCGCGGCGCCTATGTGATGGCCGACGCCGATGATGCCGAGCCGCACGTGATCCTCGTCGCCAGCGGCAGCGAGGTGGCGCTCTGCGTAACGGCCTATGAGGAACTCAGGCGCGGGGGAATTCCCGCCCGCGTCGTCAGCATGCCGAGTTGGGAGCTGTTCGAGCGGCAAGATCAGAAATATCGCGACGGCGTGCTGCCGCCGCATATCAAGGCGCGCGTCACGGTCGAGCTTGGTTCGGTGATCGGCTGGGACCGTTATGCCGGTCCGACCGGCGCAATCATCGGCATGCACAGCTTCGGCGCCTCGGCCCCCGCCAAGGATTTGCTGCGGAAATTCGGCTTCATTCCGGATAAACTCGTGGAGGCTGCCAAGAATCAGATTGCCCAAAACCGGATTGCCAGATGACAGGGACCGGCCACACATGAACCCGTTAAAGGCGTTGCAGGACCACGGCCAGGCCGTGTGGCTCGACTTTCTATCCCGCGGCTTCACCGCCAATGGCGGCCTCAAGAAGCTCATCGACGAGGACGGCCTGCGCGGCGAGACGTCGAACCCCTCGATCTTCGAGCACGCCATCGGTCATTCCGACGAATATGACGAAGCGATCGCGCGCATGCTCAAGGCGCACGACCAGTCGCCCGGCGAGCTATTCGAGCAGATCGCGGTCGAAGACATTCAGAAAGCGACGGACGTATTCCGCGCGGTATTCGAAGCGACACGCGGCGCGGATGGCTTGGTCAGCATCGAAGTCTCGCCCTATCTCGCCAAGGAGACGGACGCCACCATCGCCGAGGCGAAGCGGCTGTGGCGCGAGGTCGGGCGCAAGAACGTGATGATCAAGGTACCGGCCACGCCGGAAGGCTTGCCGGCCATCCGCGATCTCACCGCCGACGGCATCAACGTCAATATCACCCTCCTTTTTGCGCAACAGGTCTATGAGGAGGTCGTGGAAGCCTATCTGTCGGGCCTCGAAACTTTTGCCGCCAAGGGCGGCGATATCGCGCGTATCGCCAGCGTCGCGAGCTTCTTCGTCAGCCGCATCGATACCGCCGTCGACAAGATGCTCGACGAAAAGATTGCGCGCGCCAACGATCCCGACGAAAAAAAACGTCTTGATGCGCTCAAGGGCAAAATTGCGATCGCCAATGCCAAGCTCGCTTATCAGAGTTACAAGCGGCTGTTCTCCGGCAAACGCTGGGAGGCGCTCGCGGCAAAGGGCGCAAAACCGCAGCGCCTCCTGTGGGCGTCGACCGGCACCAAGAACAAGGCCTATAGCGACGTCCTCTATGTCGAGGAACTGATCGGACCGGACACCGTCAATACGATGCCGGTGGCGACGATGGACGCCTTCCGCGAGCACGGCAAATTGCGCGACAGTCTCGCGGAAAATCCAGAAGCCGCGCGGCGGCAGCTCGATGATCTCGGCCGCGCCGGCATTTCACTCGATGCAATCACCGACAAGCTCGTCAAAGAGGGCGTGCAGCTTTTCGCCGACGCCGCCGACAAGCTCCTTGGCGCCGTTGCCCGCAAACGGAACGACATTCTCGGCCGCCAGATCGACCGGCAAAGCCTCGTACTGGACTCTCATCTCGAAAAACGCACCATTGAAATCACCGAGGATTGGCGCACGCACGGCAACATACGAAAACTTTGGCAGCGCGATAAATCGCTGTGGACCGGTGCGGACGAAGACCGCTGGCTCGGCTGGCTGGATAGCGTGACGACGCCGAGCTCGCAAGCTATCACCGCGTTTGCACAGGACGTAAAGGGCGAGGGATTTAAGGACGCGGTCCTTCTTGGCATGGGCGGATCGAGTCTCGGCCCTGAAGTTCTTGCGGAAACATTCGGCCAAAGAGCGGCTGGCCGCGCTTGCGCATTCTCGATTTCACCGTGCCCGCGCAAATCATGGCGCTCGAGCCAGCCTCGATCTTGGCAAGACGCTTTTCATCGTCTCGAGCAAATCCGGCAGCACGACCGAACCCAACGTGCTGCGCGACTATTTCTTCAAGCGCGTCGCCGACACGGCCGGTGCGGACAAGGCCGAACGCCATTTTATTGCCATCACCGATCCCGGGTCGTCGCTCGAGAACACGCGGCAGAGCAAAACTTTCGGAAGATATTTCATGGCGTCCCGAGCATCGGCGGCCGCTATTCCGTGCTATCGCCATTCGGCCTTGTCCCCGCGGCCATCGCAGGCATCGACGTTGCGCACTTGTCAGTCTGACGCGCGTGATGATGCATTCCTGCGGGCCGGACGTGCCGCCGCCGGAAAATCCGGGCGTCGCACTCGGCATCGCGCTTGGCGCCGCCGCGGCGCGGGGCCGCGACAAGGTGACGATCTCGACATCGCCGGCGTTGAAAAGCTTCGGCGCCTGGGCCGAGCAGCTCTTCGCGGAGTCGACGGGCAAGCACGGCAAGGGCCTGATCCCCATCGACGGTGAACCGCTCGGCGCGGCCGGAAATTTATGGCGACGACCGTTTCTTTATCGATCTGGCGCTGCAGGGCGAAGCGACGCCGGCCACGACGCAAAACTCAGCGCGCTGGAGAAAGCCGGACATCCGGTTGTCCGCATTGTGCAGAACACGATCGAAAATATCGGACAGGAGTTCTTCCGCTTTGAAATCGCAACCGCGATCGCCGGCGCCATCCTTGAAATCAATCCGTTCGATCAGCCCGACGTCGAGGCGAGCAAGGTCAAGACGCGCGAATTGACCGCCGCCTACGAGAAGACCGGCACACTGCCCGGCGAGACGCCGGTCTGCACCGAAAAGACGATTTCGACTGTACACCGACGAGAAGAATGCCGCGGCGCTGCGCAAGGCCGGCGCCGACGGCAGCATCGAAAGCTGGCTGCGCGCGCATTTAGGCCGGATCGGCAACGGCGACTATGTGGCAATCTGGCCTATCTCGCTCGCAACGCGAACAATGCCGCGCCCTCTGCAACATCTGCGGCTCGAGATCCGCGACCGCCGCCATGTCGCGACCTGCCTCGAATTCGGCCCGCGCTTTCTGCATTCGACCGGGCAAGCTTACAAAGGTGGCCCCGACAGCGGCGTATTTCTTCAGATCACGTCGGACGACGCCGAAGACCTGGCGATCCCCGGGCACCGCGCGAGCTTTGGCGTTGTGAAGGCGGCGCAGGCCCGCGGCGATTTCGGCGTTTTGGTCGAACGCGGCCGGCGTGCGTTCCGGGTGCATCTCAAACGGCGACGTCGATCTGGCCTCGCGAAATTCGCCGCCGCGTTCGAACGCGCGATCGTGTCAACGGAGTAGTCGATGCAAATCGGCGTAATCGGCCTCGGGCGCATGGGCGGCAACATCACCCGCCGCTTGATGAGAACGATCACGAACCGGTCGTTTATGACCACGATGCCAAAGCCATTGCCGCACTGAGCGAAGTGATGGCGCAAGCGGCGCCGACGGTCTCGAAAAACTCGTGCAGCAGCTTCGCGCGCCGCGCGCCGTCTGGGTCATGCTGCCGGCCGGCAAGATCACCGAAGACGTCATCGGCCAGCTCGCGGC
>CAWEER010000007.1:0-395214 GCA_963808205.1 uncultured Alphaproteobacteria bacterium | reverse complement strand
GATTGCCGACAGTCCGGAAACGATGGCGACCACGAAGATCGTGTCGTCATCGAACCATTCATAGCGGGGACCTTCGTCGAGCACATATTCCAGCGCGCCGAGAAATCCGCCCATGCTGATCAATCCGCACCAATCGAAGTTCTTGAGCAGTGAAAGATCCGGCTTGTCGAAATCGACGAGCAGGAAGGTCGTCACGGTCACGACGATGCCGGGTATGACATTGACGAAAAACAGCCAGTGCCACGAATAGGCATCGGTCAGATAGCCGCCGATGGTCTGCCGCATGGTCCGCGCCAGCGTCGCGATCAAGCCGACCACCGGCGCGATGAATTTCTGCCGCGGGCCTGGAAAACGAAATAGGCCGACGCGAACACGGTCGGCACCATGCCGCCGCCGATAAATCCCTGCAGCGCCCGCCACACGATCATGCCGCCGATCGAGGAACTCATGCCGCACATCACGCTCGCGAGCGTGAAGCCTGCCGCCGAGACCGCAAACAGGATGCGGGTGCCGAGCGCACGCGACAGGAAGCCCGACAGCGGAATGGCGATCACTTCGGCAATCAAATAGGCGGTCTGCACCCAGGGAATTTCGTCAGCCGAGGCCGACAGGCCAGCCTGGATGTCGGCAAGCGAGGACGACACGATCTGGATGTCCAGAAACGCCATGAACATGCCGAAGCACATCGCCAGAAAAGCAACGAGCCGCCGCGTCGGAATCGGATCGAGCGCCGTTTGAGCGCGGGCCGGCGCCGAAAGCGCGGAAGATGAGGCCGAGGCGGCGATCGAGGTCACGGCAAACGCTCCGTTTATTGCAGTTTCACCGTCGCCTCGGCCGCCTGCGCCGCGGAGGTCAGTCCGGCGTCGCCGGCATGCCCCGGCCTGGTGTCGACACTGACGACGACCGACATGCCCGGCCGCAACACGCGCTGCGTCGCGACGCCCGGCGGCACTTCGATGCGCACCGGAAGCCGCTGCACGATTTTGGTGAAATTGCCGGTCGCGTTATCGGGAGGCAGCAGAGAGAAAATCGCACCGGAAGCCGGCGACAGGCTTTCCACCGTGCCTTTGATCGCGTGCGCGGGAAGTGCGTCGACGCTGATCGAAACCGCCTGCCCGGGCTGCAGCCGCGCCAGCTGCGTCTCCTTGAAATTGGCTTCGACATAGACGTCGTCGAGCGGCACAAGGCTCGCGATGCGTTGCCCGGTCTGCACATAGTCTCCGGTTTGCACCGCGCGATTGCTGAATACGCCGTCTACCGGCGCGCGGATGACCGTGAATGACAGGTCGCGTTCGGCCTTCGCCTGCGCAGTCTTTAGTTCGTCGAGCGTGTGGGCCGCTTCCTGTTGCTGCGCCTTGAGCACATCGAGATTGGCCTTGGCCGCGTCGATCATCGCCTGTGCGCTATCGACCCCGGCGGCCGCCTGATCGCGATTGGCGGTGGCCTGTTCGAACGCCTGCTCGCTGGCGTATTTCTGTACAGCGAGCGCCTTCTGCCGGTCGAATTCGAGGCTGGCGCGGGTCGCCGCCGCCTGGGCCGAAACGAGTTGCGCCTCGGTCTGGTCGATATTGGCTGCCTGCGCCACGGCCTGACGGCCGATCCGCTCGACGGTCGCTGCCTGCGTCGCCACTTTTTCGCGCGCAGCATCGGCTGCGAGGCGGTAGTCACCGGCGTCGATCGTTGCGATCACGTCCCCGGCACGGAGCGGCGCATTGTCCTCGATCCGAATGCTGGCGACGTAACCGGAAATCTTCGAAGCGAGCGTCGTATTGTGCGCGCGCACATAGGCGTCGTCGGTCGACACCTCATAGCGGCCGCTGATCCACCAATACGCGCCGGCAACCCCGCCCGCGATGAGAATGATGGCGGCGGCCAAGCCGATGAGCGCGCGCCGGTCAAAAGCAGGCCACAGCGACACCCGGGGCCGCGCTGCGCCGGCACCCTGGCCGCGCGCGGTCTCGACTGGCGCCGTTCGGGCAGTCTGGTTGCCGACCTTGCTATCCAGAAGCGCCGGGAGGTGAGCTGCGTTTTCATTGTCTTGCGGGCGGTACATGGGGCGCGCTCCAAACTGCGAGTCTCGCCGCCGGTCATCTGCAAAGTCATTGACCGAACGGTTCGGTCAGTCTATATGAGGGCTGCGGAATGAACGTCAATATGACCGAACCGTTCGGTCAATAAAAAGTGAAGGCTTGATCCAAGCTACTGAAGACAAATGACAAACGATCGAGCCGCCTTTGGGAGATCGAGGACATGAACGCCCAGGCCCTGATAAAGGAAGCCCCTCACGCTGCAGACGACAGCGCCAAGCGGCGCCAGATCGTCGATGGGGCGCGTTCGATCTTCCTGGCCAAGGGCTTTGACGCCGCCAGCATGAGCGACATCGCGCGCGAGGCCGGCGTGTCGAAGGGCACGCTCTACGTCTATTTCGACAACAAGGAGCAGTTGTTCCAGGCGATCATCCGCCAGGAGTGCCTTTTTCACGCCGAGGGCGCTTTCGATTTTGACCCGAAGGATCCGGACGTCGGAGCCGCCCTCCTCCGCCTCGGCACGGCCTATATCGGGTTTCTGTGCCAGCCCGAGAAAGCCTCAGCGCTTCGCACCGTCGTCGCTATCGCCGAGCGCATGCCCGAAATGGGCAAGGTTTTTTATGAGACCGGCCCCGCCATGGGCATCGCCAAGCTCGCCGCCTATCTGCGCGCCCAGACCGAAGCCGGCGTGCTGGCAGTCGATGACTGCGACGTCGCGGCGGCGCAATTTCTCGATTCCTGCCAATCGACGCTGTTCAAGCCGGTGCTCTTTAATTTCAGCGGCGCGCCGCAGCCCGCTGCCATCGAGCATGTCGTCGGCATGTCGGTGCGCACCTTCCTGCGCGCCTACCGGGTAGACAGGCGTTAGGTTTGCCATAAAGCCAGCGGCGATTTCCCGCATCCTGTCAGTGGAACAGGCTGGGCCCTCAGTTGTTTTCAAGGACTGGGGGCTTTTTCATGCGCGCGATCATTACCGCGCCCATGTCTTCGCGGCCGAATGTCTTCATGCCAATGTCTTGAAGAAAAATGTCTTGAAGAAGATGACAAGCCAAACCGTTTCCACATTGCAGTCTCGCCCCGAGCCCGGCGCAGGCATCGATAAATCGTGCATCGACACAATTCGGACTCTCACCATCGACGCGGTTCAGAAAGCGCAATCCGGGCATGCCGGGACGCCGATGGGCATCGCGCCGGTCGCCTACACGCTGTGGCAGGATTTTCTGCGCTACGATCCGGCCGATCCGCTGTGGGCGAACCGCGACCGCTTCGTTCTGTCCCCCGGCCACGCCTCGATGCTGCTCTATGCGCTCCTGCATCTTGCCGGCGTGCGGCGCCGGGACGGCAGCCACATCACCGAGAAGCCGGCGGTCAGTCTTGAGGACATAAAAAACTTCCGTCAGCTCGACAGCGTGACGCCGGGCCATCCAGAATGCGAGCGCACCACGGGCGTCGAGACGACGACCGGACCGCTCGGCCAGGGCTGCGGCAACAGCGTCGGCATGGCGATCGCATCGCGCTGGCTTGGCGCGCGCTACAATCGGCCCGATTTCACGTTGTTCGATTTTGACGTCTATACGATCTGCAGCGATGGCGACCTGATGGAAGGCGTGGCGAGCGAAGCAGCCTCGCTCGCCGGACACCTTGCGCTGTCGAACCTGTGCTGGATCTACGACAGCAACACGGTGACCATCGAAGGCCACACCGATATCACCTTCACCGAGGACGTCGAAAGCCGCTTCAAGGGTTACCGCTGGAACGTGCTGCGGGTGCGCGACGCAAATGATACGCAGGCGTTCGCGCGCGCGATCGAGATTTTCCGCCGCACCGAAGATCGGCCCACGCTCATCATCGTCGACAGCATCATCGGCTACGGCGCGCCGCATAAGCAGAATACCGCCGCGGCCCACAGCGATCCGCTTGGCGTAGAAGAGGCTCGGCTGACAAAACGCTTCTACGGCTGGCCGGAAGATGCGCAGTTTCTGGTGCCGGACGGCGTCTATGACCATTTCCGTAACGGCATCGGCCGGCGCGGGCGTGCGCTGCGCGGCGATTGGGAAAGAGCCTTTGTCGCCTACAAGAAAGACTATCCGGCGCAAGCGCGCGAGATCGTGACGCTGTTGGCCGGTGCGCTGCCGGCGGATTGGGGCGCCGCTCTGCCGGAATTTCCGGCCGACGACAAGGGCATCGCGACCCGCGATGCCTCCGGAAAAGTCCTCAACCCTCTTGCCCAGAATATTCCCTGGCTCATCGGCGGCGCGGGCGATCTGGCGCCATCGACCAAGACGGCATTCGATCACGCGGACTCGCTTGAACCTGGCGATCCGGGCGGACGCATCATGCATTTCGGTGTGCGCGAACACGCCATGGGCGCGATCGTCAACGGTCTCGTGCTGTCGAAGCTGCGCGCGTTCGGCGCGACGTTTCTCACCTTCAGCGACTACATGAAGCCGGCGCTGCGGCTCGCGGCGCTGATGGAGCTGCCGGTCTTCCACGTTTTCACCCACGATTCCATCGCGCTTGGCGAGGACGGCCCGACGCATCAGCCGATCGAGCAGCTTGTCGGGCTCCGCGCCATCCCCAACATGATCGTGTTGCGGCCGGCCGACGCCAACGAGGTCCGCGAGGCCTATCGGGTCATTTTCGGATTGAAAAAGGAGCCGGCCTGCCTGGTGTTGAGCCGGCAGAAGCTGCCTGTGTTCGACCGCAGCCGCTACGCGCCGGCCGACGGCCTTGCGCGCGGCGCCTATGTGATGGCCGACGCCGATGATGCCGAGCCGCAGGTGATCCTCGTCGCCAGCGGCAGCGAGGTGGCGCTCTGCGTAACGGCCTATGAGGAACTCAGGCGCGGGGGAATTCCCGCCCGCGTCGTCAGCATGCCGAGTTGGGAGCTGTTCGAGCGGCAAGATCAGAAATATCGCGACGGCGTGCTGCCGCCGCATATCAAGGCGCGCGTCACGGTCGAGCTTGGTTCGGTGATCGGCTGGGACCGTTATGCCGGTCCGACCGGCGCAATCATCGGCATGCACAGCTTCGGCGCCTCGGCCCCCGCCAAGGATTTGCTGCGGAAATTCGGCTTCATTCCGGATAAACTCGTGGAGGCTGCCAAGAATCAGATTGCCCAAAACCGGATTGCCACAAGGCCAAGATGACAGGGACCGGCCACACATGAACCCATTAAAGGCGTTGCAGGACCACGGCCAGGCCGTGTGGCTCGACTTTCTATCCCGCGGCTTCACCGCCAATGGCGGCCTCAAGAAGCTCATCGACGAGGACGGCCTGCGCGGCGAGACGTCGAACCCCTCGATCTTCGAGCACGCCATCGGTCATTCCGACGAATATGACGAAGCGATCGCGCGCATGCTCAAGGCGCACGACCAGTCGCCCGGCGAGCTATTCGAGCAGATCGCGGTCGAAGACATTCAGAAAGCGACGGACGTATTCCGCGCGGTATTCGAAGCGACACGCGGCGCGGATGGCTTGGTCAGCATCGAAGTCTCGCCCTATCTCGCCAAGGAGACGGACGCCACCATCGCCGAGGCGAAGCGGCTGTGGCGCGAGGTCGGGCGCAAGAACGTGATGATCAAGGTACCGGCCACGCCGGAAGGCTTGCCGGCCATCCGCGATCTCGTCGCCGACGGCATCAACGTCAATATCACCCTCCTTTTTGCGCAACAGGTCTATGAGGAGGTCGTGGAAGCCTATCTGTCGGGCCTCGAAACTTTTGCCGCCAAGGGCGGCGATATCGCGCGTATCGCCAGCGTCGCGAGCTTCTTCGTCAGCCGCATCGATACCGCCGTCGACAAGATGCTCGACGAAAAGATTGCGCGCGCCAACGATCCCGACGAAAAAAAACGTCTTGATGCGCTCAAGGGCAAAATTGCGATCGCCAATGCCAAGCTCGCTTATCAGAGTTACAAGCGGCTGTTCTCCGGCAAACGCTGGGAGGCGCTCGCGGCAAAGGGCGCAAAACCGCAGCGCCTCCTGTGGGCGTCGACCGGCACCAAGAACAAGGCCTATAGCGACGTCCTCTATGTCGAGGAACTGATCGGACCGGACACCGTCAATACGATGCCGGTGGCGACGATGGACGCCTTCCGCGAGCACGGCAAATTGCGCGACAGTCTCGCGGAAAATCCAGAAGCCGCGCGGCGGCAACTCGATGATCTCGGCCGCGCCGGCATTTCACTCGATGCAATCACCGACAAGCTCGTCAAAGAGGGCGTGCAGCTTTTCGCCGACGCCGCCGACAAGCTCCTTGGCGCCGTTGCCCGCAAACGGAACGACATTCTCGGCCGCCAGATCGACCGGCAAAGCCTCGTACTGGACTCTCATCTCGAAAAACGCACCATTGAAATCACCGAGGATTGGCGCACGCACGGCAACATACGAAAACTTTGGCAGCGCGATAAATCGCTGTGGACCGGTGCGGACGAAGATCGCTGGCTCGGCTGGTTGGATAGCGTAAGCGACGCCGAGCTCGCAAGCTTCACGGCGTTTGCACAGGACGTAAAGGGCGAGGGATTCAAGGACGCGGTCCTTCTTGGCATGGGCGGATCGAGTCTCGGCCCTGAAGTTCTTGCGGAAACATTCGGCCAAAGGAGCGGCTGGCCGCGCTTGCGCATTCTCAATTCCACCGTGCCCGCGCAAATCATGGCGCTCGAGGCCAGCCTCGATCTTGGCAAGACGCTTTTCATCGTCTCGAGCAAATCCGGCAGCACGACCGAACCCAACGTGCTGCGCGACTATTTCTACAAGCGCGTCGCCGACACGGCCGGTGCGGACAAGGCCGAACGCCATTTTATGGCCATCACGGATCCCGGGTCGTCGCTCGAGAAGCACGCGGCAGAGCAAAACTACCGGAAGATATTTCATGGCGTCCCGAGCATCGGCGGCCGCTATTCCGTGCTATCGCCATTCGGCCTTGTCCCCGCGGCCATCGCAGGCATCGACGTTGCGCAGCTTGTGAATCTGACGCGCGTGATGATGCATTCCTGCGGGCCGGACGTGCCGCCGCCGGAAAATCCGGGCGTCGCACTCGGCATCGCGCTTGGCGCCGCCGCGGCGCGGGGCCGCGACAAGGTGACGATCTCGACATCGCCGGCGTTGAAAAGCTTCGGCGCCTGGGCCGAGCAGCTCTTCGCGGAGTCGACGGGCAAGCACGGCAAGGGCCTGATCCCCATCGACGGTGAACCGCTGGCGCGGCCGGAAATTTATGGCGACGACCGTTTCTTCATTGATCTGGCGCTGCAGGGCGAGAGCGACGCCGGCCACGACGCAAAACTCAGCGCGCTGGAGAAAGCCGGACATCCGGTTGTGCGCATTGTGCAGAACACGATCGAAAATATCGGACAGGAGTTCTTCCGCTTTGAAATCGCAACCGCGATCGCCGGCGCCGTCCTTGAAATCAATCCGTTCGATCAGCCCGACGTCGAGGCGAGCAAGGTCAAGACGCGCGAATTGACCGCCGCCTACGAGAAGACCGGCACACTGCCCGGCGAGACGCCGGTCTGCACCGAAAAGACGATTTCGCTCTACACCGACGAGAAGAATGCCGCGGCGCTGCGCAAGGCCGGCGCCGACGGCAGCATCGAAAGCTGGCTGCGCGCGCATTTAGGCCGGATCGGCAACGGCGACTATGCCGCGATGCTGGCCTATCTCGATCGCGACGCGGACAATACCGCGCATCTGCAAAAGCTGCGGCTCGAGCTGCGCGACCACCGCCATGTCGCGACCTGCCTCGAATTCGGCCCGCGCTTTCTGCATTCAACCGGGCAAGCCTACAAAGGCGGCCCCGACAGCGGCGTGTTTCTTCAGATCACCTCCGACGACCGCAAAGACCTGCCGATCCCCGGGCACCGCGCGAGCTTTGGCGTTGTGAAAGCCGCACAAGCGCGCGGCGACTTCGGCGTTCTGGTCGAACGTGACCGACGCGCGCTGCGCGTGCATCTCGGCGGCGGCGTGGAACAGGGCCTTGCAGAATTCAAAGCCGCTTTCGAACGCGCGCTTGTGTAAACGGAGTTGAGCAATGCAAATCGGCGTCATCGGCCTCGGGCGCATGGGCGGCAACATCACCCGCCGCTTTATGGAGAACGGTCACGAGGCGGTCGTCTATGACCATGACGCCAAGGCGGTTGCCGCGCTGGCGAAGGATGGCGCGGGCGGCGCTTCCGACCTGAAAAATCTCGTGCAGCAGCTTCGCGCGCCGCGCACCGTCTGGGTCATGCTGCCGGCCGGAAAGATCACCGAAGACGTCATCGGCCAGCTCGCGGCCCTGCTCCAGGCCGGCGATATCGTGCTCGACGGCGGCAACACATTCTGGAAGGACGACATCCGCCGCGCCAAAATGCTCAAAGAGCGCAAGATCCATCATGTCGACGTCGGCACGAGCGGCGGCATCTGGGGCCTCGACCGCGGCTATTGCATGATGATCGGCGGCGACAAGGCAATCGTCGACCGGCTCGATCCGATCTTCAAGGCGCTGGCGCCGGGCCTCGGCAACGCGCCGCGCACGCCGCACCGCGATGGCCGCGATCCGCGCGCCGAACAGGGTTACATCCATGCCGGCCCGAACGGCGCCGGCCATTTCGTCAAGATGGTGCACAACGGCATCGAATACGGATTGATGCAGGCCTATGCCGAGGGTTTCGACATCTTGAAGAACGCCAACAGCGAGGCGCTGCCCGAGGATGCGCGTTTCGATCTCGATCTCACCGACGTTGCCGAAGTCTGGCGGCGCGGCAGCGTCATCAGTTCATGGCTCCTCGACCTGACGGCAAGCGCGCTTGCCGAAGATCCAAAACTTGCGGGCTACGAAGGCGTCGTCGAGGATTCCGGAGAAGGCCGCTGGACGATCATGGCGGCGATCGATGAAGCTGTCCCCGCCGATGTCCTCTCGGCTGCGCTTTACACCCGCTTCCGTTCGCGCCGCGACCATACATTTGCGGAAAAAATCCTTTCCGCGATGCGCAAGGGATTTGGCGCGCATGTCGAGCCGAAAGAGCGCAAGGCCGGCGCATCATGACGGAAAATGGCGGTGCCAATAACGACAGCGGCAATGGGAGCAAGAATGGTGGCAAGAAAAGCGCCACCTCGGCTCGGCCTGCCGATCCGTGCTGCCTGGTGATTTTCGGCGCGTCGGGCGACCTCACCCACCGCCTTCTCGTACCCGCGCTCTATAACCTCGCCGAAGCCGGGCTGCTGCCGAAAGCCTTCGCCCTGGTCGGTGTCGCGCGCAGCGAGTTCACGAGCGAAGCCTTTCGTGACGATCTGGCGAAGAGTTTGCCGAAATTCGCCACGCGCTCAATCGACGAGCGCGTGGTCAAGCAATTGCTCGGCTGCGTCGCCTATGTCCAGGGCGATCCCGAGGACGAGACGACCTACAAGAAGCTTGGGCAGGAGCTTGCGCGCATCGAGGGCGAGCGCGGCACGAAGGGCAATCGCCTGTTCTATCTGGCAACGCCACCTGCGGGCTTTGCGCCAATCGGCATCCATCTCGGTCAATCCGGTTTGGCGCGGCAGGACAACGGCGCCTGGCGCCGCGTTATTATCGAAAAGCCGTTCGGCACCGATCTCGCTTCCGCGCGGGTACTCAATCAGAAGCTTCTGGGCGTTCTCAAGGAAGACCAGATTTTCCGCATCGATCATTATCTCGGCAAGGAAACGGTGCAGAACATTTTGGTGCTGCGATTTGCCAACGGACTGTTCGAACCGATCTGGAATCGCGACCATATCGACCATGTGCAGATCACGGTCGCCGAATCGCTCGGCATCGGACGCCGCGGCGGCTATTATGATGCGACCGGCGCGCTGCGCGACATGGTGCCGAACCACCTGTTCCAGCTCCTGTCGCTCATCGCCATGGAGCCGCCGTCACGCTTCGCCGCCGACGCGGTGCGCGCGGAAAAGGCGCAATTGCTCGACGCCGTCCAGGTGCAAAGCCGTGACGAGGCGCTGCACAATGCTGTCCGCGCGCAATACGGTGACGGCTATGTCGACAACCGTGCCGTCGAAGCCTATCGCAAGACCAAGGACGTAAAGGCCGACAGCACGACGGAAACCTACGTCGCGCTGAAGCTGATGATCGACAACTGGCGCTGGGCGCGCGTGCCGTTTTACCTGCGCACCGGCAAGGCGCTGCGCGCCAAGCAGACCGAGGTTGCGATCAAATTCAAGCAGGCGCCGGTCGCCATGTTCCGCGACACGCCGATCGACCGGCTCGCCGAAAACTTCCTGGTCATCGGAATCCAGCCGAACGAATGCATCGGCCTCGAATTCAACGCGAAAATTCCGGGACCGACGATCGCCATCGGCGGCGTCGGCATGACTTTCAAATACGAGGACTATTTCGATACCGCGCCGTCGACCGGTTATGAAACGCTGATCTACGACTGCATGATCGGGGACGCGATCCTTTATCCCCGCGCGGACGGCATCGAGACCGGCTGGCGCATCGTGCAGCCGTTCATGGATGCGTGGCGGGACGCGCCCGCGAAGGATCTCGCCACTTATCCCGCGGGCAGCGAAGGCCCGAAGGAAGCCGACGAACTTCTCGCCCGGGACGGCCGCCACTGGCGGACGATTGCGTGAGCCTTCTCATGAGCGCCACGTCGAAGCCCGAACTGGCCGTGGTTGCCGATGCTCCCGCTCTCGCGGAAGCCGCCGCGCGGCGTCTGACCGATCGTGTCGGCAAGAACGGCCGCGCCGCCGTCTGCCTGACCGGCGGATCGAGCCCCGAAGGCCTCTATCGCCTGCTCGCCGAAGAGCCGTGGCGCGGCAAAATACCGTGGGAGCGCGTCCACTGGTTCATCGGCGACGATCGCTTCGTTCCCGAGAGCGACGGCCTGAGCAACATGGGCGCGGCGCGCCGCCTCTTCCTCGACCGCGTGCGTGCGCCGCTCCAGAACATTCATCCGATCGCCACGGGCGGCAACGATCCCGACAGCGCGGCGCGCACTTATGAAGATGAGCTGAAGCGATTTTACGGCGCCAGCCGGCTCGATCCGGCGCGCCCTCTGTTCGACCTCGTGTTGATGGGGCTTGGCGGCGATGGCCATACGGCCTCGCTATTTCCGCACGCGCCTGCGCTGGATGAAAAGCACCGGTGGACCGTCGGCGTCGCCAAGGCCGGCATGACGCCATTCGTGCCGCGCGTCACTCTGACGTTTCCGGCGCTCGCCTCGACGCATGAAATGCTGTTCCTGATCGACAACGCGGACAAACGCGCGATTTTAGGCCGCGTGCTTGCCGGCGAGGATTTGCCGGCGCATCGCGCTTATTCCGACGGCAGCCTTGTCTGGCTCGTTATCCGCGCCGCGGCGCCGGAGCATTAGCGTGAGCAGCGAAAATCCCGCCGATGTCTCCGTCCTCGTCGTGATGGGCGTGTCCGGCTCCGGCAAGAGCACGATCGCTGCGATGCTGGCGCATCGCCTGCACTGGCTTTACGAGGACGGCGACTGGTTTCATCCGAAATCCAACATCGAGAAAATGCATCACGGCGAGCCGCTCAATGACGCGGATCGCCTGCCGTGGCTGCATGCCATTGCCGACTGGATCGATGCGACGCGCAAGTCCGGCAATCACGGCATCGTCGCCTGCTCGGCGCTCAAGCGCGCCTATCGCGACATTCTCGTCGGCGCGCGGCCCGACGTGCGGATCATCTATCTCAAGGGCGACCGCGACCTGATCGGGCGCCGCATCGCCGCACGAGCCGATCACTTCATGCCGACCACCCTTCTCGACAGTCAGTTCAAGGCGCTCGAAGAGCCGAAAGCGGACGAACGGCCGATCGTCGTCTCCATCGCGCCGCATCCCCGCGAGATCGTCGAGACCATCGTCAAGAAACTCGGCGTCACCGCCTCTCCTGCCGTCATCGACGCGGAAGGCCCATCGCGATAGAAGAACATCCGGGAAAATGCCCGGAGCATCGATTCGATGGATGAGCAGACCGTCTCATCGTGCGCAGCTTCGGCGCCGAGATGTTTTGACGCCGCAAGATGTTTTGGCGCCACAAGACCCGCGGGCAATAAGCCATCTGCTGACATTCTTCGCCCTGGTCTATGTCGTCGAGGGCCTGGGGCAGATCGTCGGACTGATCGCCCAGCCGCTCAACTACTACCTCAAGGAAGTGCACGGCTGGACCCCGTTCCAGGTCACGGCCTATCTCGCCGTCTTCAATGTGCCGTGGATCATCAAACCGGTTTACGGGCTGATTTCGGATTTCGTCCCGCTGTTCGGCTATCGCCGCAAATCGTATCTCATCCTCGCCAATCTCGCCGCGGTCGGCGGCTATCTCTGGTCGACGCAACTCTCCCAGCCGGGCGATCTCGTGATCGCCCTGATGGTCACGGCCTATGCCATGGCGATTTCGAGCACGCTGTGCGGCGCGGTGCTCGTGGAGAACGGGCAGAAGCTCAACGAGAGCGGCGCGTTCGTGAACCAGCAATGGCTCTGGTACAACATCGCCGCCATGGCGGCCGCAATCGTCGGCGGCCAGCTCGTGCAGCGCCTCGCGCCGGCATCGGCCCTGCACACGGCAGCCGCCGTCATCGCGGTCGCGCCCTTTGCCGTCATCATCGGCGCATTGTTTTTGATTCCTGAACGGAAAACAAAAATCGATATGCAAGGCGCACGCGACACGCTCCGCGGCCTTGCTTCGGCCTTCAAGAGACGCGAGCTGTGGGTCGTGGCAGCGTTCATCTTTCTCTACTATTTCAGTCCCGGCCTGAGCACGCCGCTCTACTATCACATGACCGACGACCTGAAATTCTCGCAGGCCTATATCGGAATTTTGGGATCGATCTCTTCCGCGGGCTGGGTTACCGGCGCGCTGTTGTACCGGCGTATTTTCGACAGGCTGTCGCTCAAAAATCTGCTCAACCTGAGCATCGCGCTGGGCACGATAACGACGCTGGCCTATCTGTTGTTCTGGAACGAAGCCGCCGCCGCCGTCATAAGCTATTGCGCCGGCTTCGCGGCGATGCTTGCCACCGTGGCAACCGTGACGCTCGCGGCCGATTACTGCCCGCCGCGCGCTGAGGGCTTTTCCTTTGCCGTGCTGATGTCGATCATCAACCTCGCCGGCACGCTCGCCGACAACAGCGGCTCGTTTCTTTATACCCACGTCGTCCACAGCACGCTGCCGCCGCTGATTTTGATCTCCGCCTCATTCACAGCCTTCGCGTTCGTGCTTGTGCCGCTCCTGCGATTGGGCGACAAACGGCAAGGCGAGCCGGTGGCCGAAGCCGCGGCGTGATTCGGCTGGAACTGCCCGCCTCGCCGCGCGTTGATACGTGCCATCATTCGAGGCCAGATCATGCGAAAGGCCGGCGCCTGTTTTGCAATTGCGGTGTTTGCCGCGATTATTTCCGCGCCGGCGCCTGCGGCGGCATTCGGCCTGCGGATCGGGCCGTTTCATATCGGCCTGCCATTCTGGTTTCACCACCGGCATCGCCATCTTTACATGCGGGCAAGCAACCCGGCGGCCCAGACAGCCATAGCGGCCCGTCCAGCAGGACCGCGGCGCGGCGACTGCGCTCCTCTATCCAAGCGAGAGCCTGCCCTCGATTTTCCAGAATATTTTCTGGCCGACTTATTCGGCGCCGTGGCCGTTCGGCTATGAGACGATATTCACGACTGCTTTTGCGAAGACACCGGCGGAGCAAAATCCGGCGCAGTGCCAGCAACCCTTCGACGCCAATGCAATGATCGGGCGCATCCGCTCCGAAGTTTCGCCGACCCAGGATCAGATGCAGCTTCTTGAGCGCCTTGGCGGAGCGCTTGGCGCGGCCTCCGGCTATCTCGCCAAATCCTGCCCCGGCGAAATTCCGGCACAGCCGACGGCCCGCCTGAAGCTGATGGATTCGCAGATCGAAGAACTCGCCATGGCGATCGATATCGTGCGCCAGCCATTGCAGGATTTCGCGCAATCGCTGAGCAAGGACCAGCGCGCGCGGTTCGACGGCCCTGTGGCCGTCGCCGGCCGCGACCAGTTGAACACAACCGGCGCCATCGCACCGCCGTGCGGCGGATCGCCCACGGCGATCGATTGGTCGATCGAGCAAATCGACAGAACGGTTCAACCGGCCGGCGACCAGCGCGGCGCGCTCGACGACGTCAAACAGGCTTTCGGCAAGGCGGCGACCGACCTCCAGGCGCATTGCCCGACATCGGCTCCATCGACGGCGCTTGGCCGGCTCGAAACGATCCAGGCGCGGCTCGACGCGACATGGCGCGCGGTACTGTCGATCCAGGTCGCGCTCGTCAATTTCGAGACGAAATTGACCGACGATCAAAAAGATCGCTTCGACTCGATGGATTTCGCCGCGCGCTGACCAATCCGGCAGAAATGCTCACGGCGCGCGATTTTGCGCATTCCAGTTGCGTTCGAGATTGGCGATCAGCGCCGGGCTGAAATGGCAGTAGGCCTGCTCGCGCGTATAAACCGCCATGTAACGGCGAAACAGGTCGAGCGGTTCCTGCCCGACGCGAAGCGCGCGGCGATTGCCGGCGGCGCTGACCACGCCCGAACTGGTAAAACCGTCGACAACCTGATCGAGCGCCGCGTCGATTGCGGACGGCGGCGCGATCTCGTCGCAAATCAGCCGGCCTTCGGGCGTGTCGCAATCGAGCCGCCGTCCATAGAGGATCGCTTGACGCGCGATGCGATCGCCGGTGAACCGCCACATGCGCAAATTGGCGGCGCCCGGGATGATGCCCTCCTTGCGCGCCGGCAGCGTCATGTAGGCATCGCTCGCCGCCAGCACGTAATCGAGCGCAAGCAGGAGTTGGCAGCCGCCGCCGATGGCAAAGCCTTCGACCACGCCGACCCACGGCTTTTCGGTCGTGCCGCCCGCCATTTCGTCCGGGCTGATGTCCGGGCGCGCCACGCCGCGGAACAGCTTGTTGACGAGGCCCATGTCGCGCCGGATGTACCAGAGGTAGGAAATCTTGCCGTGATAGAGATGAGTGAGATTGATGCCGGCCGAGAACAGGCGGCGGCCGCGATACTTTGTGTGCTCGACCATATCGCCGCGCAGGATCGCGATGTCGATCTCCGAATCGAGCGTTGCGACATCAATCGCGATTTCGAGACCGTCGAGCGTCGCCTCGTCTTCCGCGTTGAGGAAACGCGGATTGCGCATGGTGACCAAAGCGGCTTTGCCGCGGCGTTCCAGCGTCGCGCCTTCGAACTCGATTTTCCCCGACTGCGCGAAGCGGCGGCCGTGTTCCAGCGAATCCGGGCGCGGCAATAGCATGGCGTGGCACAAATGCATGCCGCAGGCTTCATTCGCCAGCACATGCGACAGGAACAGGCCCTGATCGATCTCAAAGCCGTTTTTGTGCTGCTGCGAAAGCGCATTCTCTCCGGCCAGCAATTTATCATCGGGAAGAAGGCCCGGCAGCGCCGCCGCGGCGTCACGCACCAGATCTTCGACGCGCTTGAATTTCGCCAGATCGCCGGTGACGCGGCGATAAATCGTCTCCGCATAAGCGCCGAGAAATTTCCGGCGCGCCGCGCGGTCGCGCTCGAAGATCGCGGCGGCGGCGGCGGATTGCGCCTCGGACCGTGACGGCTTCTGCGGCAGTTGCGCAATAAGCTCGGCGCCGATCCGCCATTGCCGCGAGAAGTCCTCGGCGTCGCGGCGATAGTCGCCGCTCACCGCGCTGTTGCAATCCAGCCACGCGGCAATCGAATCCTGCGGCAGGCCGGCGCCGGATAGCGCATCGGGTCGAGTGACGTGGTCCAGCACAGTCATTGTTTCCCCCGATCAGCCCCGCGGCCGCTTGTCGATGACGCGCTTGGCCTTGCCCTGCGAGCGCTCGATAGTGCCGGGCGCGACCGCGCGCACGGTTGTCGTCACGCCGACATGCGCCTTGATCAGATGCACTGCGCGGTCTGCCAGCACCATCGCGGCATCGGGCGGCAGCACGCTTCGCGTCTCGACGATCACTTCAAGTTCGTCAAGCCGGCCGGGCCGCGTCACTTCGAGAATGTAATGCGGCGCGAACAATTGTTCGGCGGCGAGCGCCGACTTCGATCTGCGACGGAAACACGTTCACGCCGCGGATTATGAGCATGTCATCGCTGCGGCCCTTGATGCGCTCGATGCGGCGCATCGCCCTGCCCTGGCCCGGCAACAGCCGCGACAGATCGCGCGTGCGGTAGCGAATGACGGGCATTGCTTCCTTTGTAAGCGACGTGAAAACCAGCTCGCCTTCCTCGCCATCGGGCAGCACCTCGCCGGTTTGCGGATCGACGATCTCCGGGAAGAAATGATCTTCCCAGATCGTCAGGCCGTCCTTGGTGTCCGCATATTCCTGGCCGACGCCCGGGCCGATCACTTCCGACAAACCGTAAACATTCACAGCGTCGAGACCCATGCGGCGCTCGATCTCGGTGCGCATCGACTCGGTCCACGGCTCGGCGCCGAGCAGCGCGATGCGCAGCGATGATTTTCGCGCATCGATGCCCTGGCGGTCGAATTCGTCGGCGATGGCGAGCAGATAGGACGGCGTGACCGCGATAATGTCCGGCTCGAAGTCGGCAATGAGCTGAACCTGGCGCTCGGTGAAGCCGCCGCTGACCGGAATGACGGTGCAGCCGAGATATTCGGCGCCGTAGTGAAAGCCGAGGCCGCCGGTGAACAATCCGTAGCCATAGGCATTGTGCAGCTTGTCGCCCGGCTTGCCGCCGGCGGCGCGGATGCAGCGCGCCATGACGGCGGACCACATGTCGATGTCGCCGCGCGTATAGCCGACCACCGTCGGCTTGCCCGTGGTGCCGCTCGAAGCGTGCACGCGCACGACCTCGTTGAGCGGCACGGCGAACATGCCGAACGGATAATTCTGCCGGAGGTCTTCCTTGGTGGTGAAAGGCAATCCGGCGAGGTCGCCCAGGCTTTTCACGTCGCCGGGCCCGACGCCCGCGGCGGCGAATTTCTT
The DNA here is from genome assembly GCA_963808205.1 of uncultured Alphaproteobacteria bacterium. Classification (GTDB taxonomy): domain Bacteria; phylum Pseudomonadota; class Alphaproteobacteria; order Rhizobiales; family Xanthobacteraceae; genus BOG-931. Next base: position 378,247 of record CAWEER010000007.1, on the reverse strand, counting down.
CCGGTAATGCGGAACCTGCGCAGCGCGCGCCACCGTTTGCTTGAGCCGATCGAGCTGAAGTGCGCGCAATTCCCCAATACTCGCCCGCTCGATGGCGTCGGCCTGGCCCCGCATCACGTCTCCTCCAGCGCCCTACTTTATGACCCGCCGAAGATGCCCGCAATTCGGTTGGTACGGCGGATATCACTTCGCGCCCGGCTCATTTTGTCAGCCTCACATTCTGATTCTCGCAGTCTTCGGCGCATGCGCTTCGCGCCGCCGCATCGTCATCGGCGGGTCGCGATCTTTGCCCGGCGCTCATTTCTCAAGGCGGCCTGGTTCCACGGGGCTGGGCAAAGTTCCCTTGAATATGCGTTCGCCTAACCGGACCAGAATCACCATTACACAACTTGTGTGTGTAGTTAGGGACAACTCGGCGAGAAACGAAATGGGGAAAATCGATCAATACCGGCACCTCGCTGCGGCATGCGCGCGGCTCGCGCAGCAAGCGGACGATCCGCCGGAGAAAAGTGCGCTACTGAGAATGGCGGAGTCCTGGCAACCCCTGGCGGAACACGCCGAGCATCCGGAGAGCGCGGACAGCGGCGAAGACGACCGCAACACCCGCTGAACGGCGCGACAGCGGCGTGACTGCGGAGCAACTCAGTTCTGAAAGAATCGGTTGCCCGGCCGCGGCAGCCCGAGATGTTCGCGGAGCGTCGTGCCTTCGTATTCGCGCCGGAACAGACCGCGCTTCTGCAATTCCGGAACGACGCGCTCGACGAAATCATCGAGACCGCCCGGCAGGTAGGGAAACATCACGGTAAAGCCGTCCGAACCCTCGGTCTCCAGCCATTCCTGCATTTCGTCGGCGATGGTCGCCGGCGTGCCGACCATGGCAAGACCGGAATAACCGCCGAGCCGCTGCGCGAGTTGCCGCACCGTCAGATTGTCCCGCCGCGCCAGCGCAATGGCGCGCTCCCGGCCGCTCTTCGATGCGTTGCTCTCCGGAATTTTCTCGGGCAACGGCCCATCCGGATCGAATTTCGACGCGTCGTGCCCGAGCGCGATCGAGAGTGACGCGATCGCGTTGGCGTAGTTGACCAGGCTGTCGAGTTTTGCGCGTTTTGCTTTCGCCTCCTCCACCGTATCGCCGATGACGACAAAACAGGCCGGCAGGATCTTCATGTGACCGCGGGCGCGGCCGAGTTTTTCCATGCGGCCTTTGACGTCGGCGTAAAACTGCCGGCCGGCGGCGAGATCGCTTTGCGCCGTGAACACGGCTTCCGCCGTTTCCGCGGCGAGCTGCCGTCCGGAATCCGAGGCGCCGGCCTGCACGATCACCGGCCAGCCCTGGACCGGCCGCGCGATATTGAGCGGGCCGCGCACCGAAAGATATTTGCCCTTGTGATTGAGCACGTGCATTTTCGCCGGATCGAAGAAAATGCCGTCCTCGACGTCGCGAATGAACGCGTCGTCCGCCCAACTGTCCCATAGCCCGGTCACGACGTCGTAGAATTCGCGCGCGCGGCGATAGCGGTCGCCGTGCTCCATGTGCTCGTCGAGCCCGAAATTGAGCGCAGCGTCCGGATTGGACGTGGTGACGATGTTCCAGCCGGCGCGGCCGTTGCTCAGCCAGTCGAGCGAGGCAAAACGCCGGGCAATGTGGTACGGCGCATCGAACGTGGTCGAGCCCGTGGCGACAAGGCCGATACGCTCGGTCACCTGCGACAGCGCCGAGAGCAGCGTGAACGGCTCGAACGAGGTCGACGTGTGGCTGCGCTTGAGCGCATCCATCGGCATGTTGAGCACGGCCATGTGGTCGGCCATGAAGAAGGCGTCGAATTTCGCCCGTTCGAGCTTTTGGATCGCTTCTTTGGTATGCGCGAGATTGAAATTCATGTCCGGCCACGCGCCGGGATAGCGCCATGCGCCGGTATGAATGCTCGCCGGCCGCATGAATGCGCCGAGATGCAGTTGACGTGACGAACTCATGCAAAACCCCCGTAACGGCAATCAGTCATGTAGGGACCCCATCGGAGAAGCGAAAGCAAGACTGCGACGCGAAAGCAAGACTGCGGAAAAAAGGCCGCCCGGTTTCCCGAGCGGCCCCATGACGCGATAATTTTGCCCCCATTGCGGAGGCGGACGATCGATTTATCCCCAGCGTACCGCAATGACGCCTGCGATCGAACGCGGACGGGTGCGCACGGCATGCCCGTCATTGCCCGACTGCACAATCCACTGGCCGTCCTGCTGGCCGACAATCTTGCCGACATGGTGCGGCCACACGACAACGGCGCCGACACCGACAGGGCCGGAATGGCCCCAATGTGTCCAGTTGCGCGCAAGATTGAACGACGGACCGGGATCGCTGGACACAAGCTGCCGCATCTCCCAGCCGCACCATGCGGCAGGACGTCCGCCGGCATGTCCGGCGGCCGCCTGCGGTCCCGAAAATCCAGCAGCCTGAGACCCCCAAAATCCAAACGGCGGCGCAGAGAACGTATCCGCCTGCTGCGCCATGTGACGATAGTGATGATGCTCCCGCGCCTGCGCGGATTGAGCGAAGACAAACAAGGCCGCGGTCGCGGCCGTCAGGGTCGTCAACTTCATTACGAAAGTCTCCTAAGTTTGTTAGTCGCTACGGCTTCTGATTTGCTCCCGGCTCCAAAACGAAAGCCCCGCCAAACCTTGCGGTTAGTGGCGGGGCTATGAAGCTGGAAGGGCGCGCTTGATACCAAGACGCGTGCTAATTCACACGGCCCCAATGCGCATAACTAGGTTTCAGTTTGCGGGACGCCCGCGCCCCAATTTGGCCCTTTTGCCCACAGCCAAAAATTGCGGCGGGCGAACCACACTCGTTAATTTGTTTGGTTGACAAAGAAACGCGCGAATCAGAAAAGTTCCAGCGCGATTTATCGGCGAGCGGCTAGAGCCTGATTGGATTGTGTCCTAGTAGCAAAGATGGCTCCAGGCCTCGCCTCTTTTGTTTGTAAGCACGATCGGGCACTTCATCCGCTCGAGTGCGGCCTTGGCGTTTTCATTACCGAGCGCCGCGGCCTTTTCGTAATAGGCTTTGGCCGCGTCCAAATCCTTTGGGCCGCCTCGCCCGCTCTCGGCAAAATTGCCGGCCCAGTCCATCGCCTCGGGCTCGCCCTGGGCGGCCGCTTTTTCAAACAAAGCCCGCGCACCGGCATCGTCCTTCGGGCCGCCGACGCCGTTTGCCAGCATCACGCCGAGCTGCAATTGCGCGTCGGAGGAATTGGCCTCCGCAGCCTTGGCAAGCATGGCTCTGGCCGTTGCCGGATCCGGCGGCTGGCCGCTGCTACCGGGTAACGACGCGAGATTGGCGGCGCCTTGAGCGTTGCCGGCCGTCGCCGCGCGCTCAAGCAATTTGCGCGACTGCGTCTCGTCCTTGGCTACTCCCGATCCCGTCCCGTAGAGCGTGCCGAGCTGCACCATGGCGGCGCTGCTGCCTTTGTCGGCGGCCTTGCGATAGGCGGCAGCGGCCTCCGGCATTTGCCGATTGGCGGCATAGGCGCGGCCCAATTCGTAAAGTGCGCGGCGCGATCCGGCTGATGCGGTCTTGCAGAATTTTATCGCCGTTGCGATGTCGCCCGGCGCGATTGCGGGAACGCCTCTGATGTCGGCAGGCCTGTCCGGATCGGCAGGATCGGCCGCAAGCCGGTCGCACAGCACAAGATCCGCCGATTGGGCATGGAGCGCGCGAAGGAACCGCGGCAACCGCCGCCAGAATGCCAAGGCCACAGGCGAAATACGTACGAATTCGTTTCATCGTAATGGCGATTATAACACGGCCGCGCGCGGCAAATGCGGCTTCTCAATAGGGACCGGCAAATCGCTTGCCGATGAATTCACGCAACAGCCAATAGAACAGGAGAAGCAACACCGTCCTGACCACCACATGCAGCACGATCCACAGTGCGTCGTCATACACCGCACCAAGTTGAAGCCCGTCGTAAATATAGGCCCTCCCCGCGAGCACGAGAACACCCATCAACAACACCGTCGCCGGCACAAGATGCCGCGGTACGCACGCGCAGAAAATCCCGTAAATCACGCCGAAGATCAAAGACGCCTTCGCCATGAAGGGAAAGTCCTGCGCAAGGAGCATTTCCATCGGCTGGCCGCTCTTGAAATGGAACACGGGCCAGACTTCGACGAAGCGGACCAGAACCCGATTGAGACCCGTGCTGAGTGCTCCGGCGAAAAAACCGGTGACGGCGCGCGCCGCCACCTTGCTCTTGTCGATGTCGTTGAACATGCCGCCCCGCCGCGCCGTCAATGTGTTTGCCGTCAGCTTTTTCCTGAAAGCCGAAGCCTAGCTCCGGCCGAACACCGTCCGGACGGCCTTCTCGAAATCGGATTCGGTGAACGGCTTTTGCAGATAAGCGTTGGCGCCCGCGAGCCACGACGCGCCCCGCGTCCCTGTTCCGGTGATCATGATGACCGGCACCTTGTGCCATCTGGGATCCTGGCGAAGCATCTTCAAAAGCTGCTCGCCACCCATGTTCGGCATTTCCCCAATCCGAAATCACCAGTCCGTATTGCTTCTCGCCGAGGCGTTTCAGCGCCACCTGGCCATCCTCCGCGACATCGACGTCGTCAAAGCTGAGAGCGGTGAGATTCTTGATGGCTCAGCGCTCTCGGTGTCTGCTGTTACTTCGAAAGCAGACATCCATCGGCAGTATCTCGGTGTCCGTTTTGGGCCATAAACGGACATTAGAGGAGCGGCGCGAAGACTTCATTCTTTCCTAAAGTGTCATTCCAATCAGCGTTGCAAATCCATATCCGATAAGTACCGCCCAGCCTACGCTGAGGGCCAAGCCAGCAATGAGCAATGCCGAAGGCCAAACGCGCTGGAGCGGAGCTTTAAGCAGCATTTTTTTCCACGAGGGCTTTTTTGGTTCCGAGCGCCCGCAGCAGCCCCGTCCGATTAGGGACTCGGAGTTTTCGGTAGATGTTGTGCAGGTGGATTTTTATTGTGCCTTCAACGACGCCCAGTCGTTTTGCAATGACTTTATTGGCAAGCCCAAGATAGACGAGATCGGCGACTTCAAATTCCCGCCTCGTAAGGGTTTGATCCTCAACGCGGGTCATCGATGAGACTAGATGGTTCTTCACTGGACCTGACAGGCGCTGCCGGAGCAATCGGGGATTGCAACTACTTCAGTAATGCATCCAGCGGCGAGTGCGAAGCCAACGGCAAGGACGAAGAACAGCTTTTTCATGGTCCAACCCCTTTTTTAGCAAGTCCAGTTTTGGACCGGGCATCGCTAGGGGAATGTGATTGCAATCACAGAATCCACGTTTTTCGGACTCAGTGGCAATCACTTCGAACCTCAATCGGTCCCAATACGACTACCAACCGTAATCTCCAAGCCCGAGGAGCATCCCATGACAACGCAGACCAAAAAGCGCCGCCGAACATTAACCCGCTGGTTTACGCAAAAGCCCGAGCACAAGGAGACGCGCGTTCGGTGGTATGCCGTTGAGAATTGCGGCATACATTGAAGACCTCCAGAACAGTTTGCGAACTTTGTCGACACTTGAGGCCATTCCGAACGTCCGCTTTAGGTCATTAGCAAACTCGATGCACTTAGGTATTGATGTCCGCTTTGCCCCTAAAAGCGGACACGACTTCGGCCCGGATCAACTTCCTCTGGACTTATTGAATCGCCGCCGAGACGCCCCGCTTCCAGGGAGTGGATTGGTACAGAGGGAAACGGTCGAGTCAGGACGTGACGAGGACTTTCACCGACATGCCGGAAAAGGCATCCGTGGCCCCTACAAAGCTGCCCGAAACAGGAATGGCCTGCTGGATATCACGAACGACGGCGACTGGGATCAGATTGAAACCGCCGACACCACGGTTGGTCGGGTCAAATGTGATCCAGCCGGCGCCGGGAATAAAGACTTCGGCCCACGCGTGGGTCGACCCCGCATCGCTCGATCCGATCCGCTGCAAATCGGGATTGTAAAGATACCCAGATACGATACGCGCCCCGAACCCAAGGCTGCGTGCTGCTTCTACAAAGAGTACCGCAAAATCCCGACACGAGCCAAAGCCGCGATCGAGAGTTTGGGGCGGAGACTGAGTACCCTCATCATCTCGGCTTTGATACTTTACCCAGCTCGTGACACCGGCACTCAAGTCTTTCAATAACGAGAGTGTGTCAGTCGTACTGCCACGGACAAACGCGCGAGCCCAATTGCGCAACCGTCCTGTTGGATCGGGATAATGCTGGGTCGCCAATGCGCCTAGGTCAGTCCACTCGTCGTCGGAATACCGGAATGGATAGACGATGGCGGATGCGGATATGTCGAAGACAGGCCACGCTGCGGCGTCGAGCTGAAGTTCCGCGACGCTGTCGAATACGAGATTATCGGCCATGGTGTGGAAGGTGGCCGTCGCGACCGCGTTGCCGAAGATATCATGCGCCCAAGTCACGACAGCATCAGGCGCCACCATAACGCGGCTTGAGATCAGGCGCAGATCACGGCTTTCGCGGGGTCGAAGCATCAAGCGATGCGGACCAAGTGTCACCAATTTGTTGAAACGATACGTCGTCTTGTGACGAATATTGAGCGAGATCAAACGCCGCTCCAATCTACCGAAATCGCAGTATTACCGTCTGATTTTGCGCAGTGATTGCCAAAAATACCGGTAGCGAACCAAATCATGTCAGCTAGTAGAATCCGTTTCCTTTGAGCCTGACGAAAATTTAGAAGCGTACTTTGAGAGCATTATTCCGACGCGACGCTGGATCGTGGGATCGTCCGAGTATTCTACTAGCCCGATCGAAGGAGACCTCGTCCAGGAGCGTAAGTCATCGCATAGCTTGTCGGTCTCGACTGTCATGGTGCCTCTTTCGCTGAGACAATTACCTCCATAATAATTGCACCAGTCCCACTCAAGTATGATTCGAAAGGTCGTCGTTGCCCTAAATTTGACCGCTTGTGACAACGAATAAAATGCCAAGGACAAGTGCTGCTTCTGCAACATAAAGCCATAGCGCACGTTGAGCGAATTTATAAAAGACATTTGTTTTGGTCATGGGTCTTTCCGATCAGTTATTGTGGAATGCAAAATTAAATCTTTACTTCCGCCTCCGTGTTGGCGCGCTAATATGCGGCAACACGATTTTAGAGACGATGAGACGGTCTGTCCCCGCGAGCTACCGGCCTAATAGGTGTAGTGGCGGTGGCCATATTGGTCGTAATAATAGTGCCGCCTTTGCAAGCCTATTCCTCGGGCGATGTTTGGGCCAGCCGTGTACCCGATAACGCCTCCAACCACCGCTCCAACCGGTCCTGCAACAAGCAGTCCCGAGGCGGCACCCATAGCGGCGTCTCCGGTCCGGTCCTGAGCAACGGCTGCGACAGGCGCCAGCGTGCCAAAAATAAGCGCGGCTGCAAAAATAGCTTTCATGGTGGTTGTACCTTTTGTCAGGGGCGTTATTGACCCCGGTATGAAGATCGTGGCTTGGCGCGGCGGCGTGATTAGTGTTTTTGATCGCGGGTCTTGATCGGCCACGCGGGAACGGCGGTTACGGCCGATCAGAGTTTCGTTCTCAGTACACCAGCCGTGGAGGCGCGATTGAACACGCCGGAACAGGCGGGGCTGAGTTGCAGCTTACTTCGGACAAGGCAGGCGATAATCCGGCTTTGATCGGGAATATCTTGTTGGCAAAGCCGCATGACATCTGGCGTGCACGCCGCTTGATCCTCTTGAGATTGAGCGAATGCCGGACCCGCGCATAGGGCCAATGCAGCAACGATAAATGCGAGCTTTTTCACATATCCCCCTGAGGTGTTAATATATGAACACACAACCTCTACGATAGTTCCATTCCTAAAGAAATATTTCCCCGCAGCCCGTTTTTTCGTTTTCGCTCGGGGATTTCAGCGCGGAAATTGTTGTAAGGTACCGTCCTGTCGGCCACAGAACGATGACCGTTAAAAGCAACAGCGATCGTGCTTACGAGGCCGAGATTGTCGGTCTTCGCGATTTGCTGACACAGGCCGGACTGGATGCGGCGCGTCTGCTTGCACAAGCCGGAATCGATGCCTCAGAAAATGAGACCGCGAAGCAATTACAGCGCTTGTTGCTCGAAGAGTTGCATCATCGCGTCAAGAACACCCTGGCCATAGTTATTGCAATCACCTCACAGAGCTTGCGAAGTGCTTCCACGCTTGAACAAGGCCGAATTGCCGTCGAAAATCGACTATTTGCCCTGGGCCGCGCCCATGATCAGCTGCTTAAGGCAAAGTGGACCAGAGCGAAATTATACAACGTCATTCGCGCTGCCGTTGAACCGTTTGATGATTTTTCTAATACGAGATTTTCCATAAAAGATAATCCTCTCGAAGTTGATGCTGTCGCGGTACTGCCGCTCACCATGTCACTCAATGAACTTTGTACGAATGCAGCCAAATATGGCGCATTATCAGTCCCCACTGGACGGGATAGTCAGACCGCGATCAAATCCGCTTTGGGCCCAATAGCAGCCACCGATGCGATTAATTGGCGACCTGAGCGTCTGGGGATAGCTTGAACGTTAGACCATTCGCAAAACAGGCTTGATAGTCGTACCGGCTTCGCTGTCAGCCGCGGCCTGGTTGATGTCGTCGAAGCTGTAGAACCTTATCAGGCGGTCGAATGGAAACCTGCCCTGGCGGTGTAACTCGATCAGATGCGGAATGAACAGCTCTGGCACACTGTCGCCTTGAATAATCCCGCGAATACTTTTGCCTGGTGACATCAGCGCACCCATGTCGAAACTCGCGGTCGTCCCGATCGGAGCGGCGCCAACAATGCCGCAAGTACCGCGCGTGCTAAGCACATCGATTGCCTGGCGGACGACCTCCGGGCGGCCCGTCGACTCCAGCGTAAAATCAACTCCGCCATTGGCGATCCGGCGAATTTCAGAAATTGGATCGGCGTCAGCAGCATTCACCGTATGCGTGGCTCCAAGCTCCTTTGCAAGCGCAAGCCGGGAAGCGACAACATCGACTGCAATGATCGTAGTCGCACCGACGATCCTTGCGGCCATGACGGCGCTGAGCCCGACGCTGCCGGAGCCGAAAGCGGTGAAGCTCGCGCCGGTCCCGATCTTCAAGGCGTTCATCACTGAACCTGCCCCGGTCTGGATGCCGCACCCCAGCGGGCCAAGGCGCTCAAGCGGAAGGTCCTTTGGTACCTTGACCACGGTGCGTTCGTTCGCGAGTGCGTAGGTCCCGAACGACGATTGCCCAAAAAAATGGTCGTGAACCGGCTCTGACCGGCTATCGCGCGAAGCAGTGCTCCCATCCTCTCGCGTGCCGCCGAAGCAAAGCGGATGTCCTCTTTCGCAGTACGCTGGCTGGCCCATCGCGCAGCGTGTGCAGTGCCCGCACGACATGAAACTCAAAACGACATGATCGCCCGGAATGACTTTTCGGACTGCCGAACCCACGCGCTCGATGATGCCGGCGCCTTCATGTCCGAGAACGATTGGCAACGGAACGGGATATACCTGGTCGCGGATGACAATATCGGTGTGGCACATGCCGGTCGCGACAATACGCACCAGCACTTCGTCGGCGCGCGGCTGATCAACCGTCAGCGTTTCGATTTGAAAAGGACCGCCCTTGCCGCGCACAACAGCGGCCCTGCTCTGAGCGGGTTGCGTCGAAGATGGGAAGGCCATTTGTCCCCGTCGCTTGCTATCGTGATACGTCGTAGCCTAGCACGTCCGACACTGAAGGCTTTTGTCCGGTTTGACCCTTATGCTGGGCTTGTCGTTCGGACAGTAGTGGCAAGGGCCAAAAGCGGACATTAGCGACAGGTGTGGTCCTATGACTTTGTCAGCGATCGCACCCATGATGGTCAAGCCTTCCGCATGTTGTGCGTGATCGACGAGTTCACGCGCGAGAGCCTGGCTATTCGAGTGGCTCGTAAACTCAAGGCTACGGACGTCATCGATGTGCTGGCGGACCTCTTCATACAGCGCGGGTTCCAACGCACATCCGTTCCGATAACGGCCCAGAGTTCGTGGCAACGGCACTTCGGGAATGGATTGCGGCCGTCGGAGCCAAGACCGCCTATATCGAACCTGGCAGCCCCTGGGAGAATGGCTACTGCAAATCCTTCAACGGAAAACTGCGTGACGAATTGCTCAACGGGGAGATCTTCTACACGCTCAACGAGGCCAAGATTGTGATCGAGGCTTGGCGACGGCACTACAACACCGTGCGTCCGCATTCATCTCTGGGATACCGGCCGCCGGCACCTGAAGTTATCGCCTGGCCAACCGTCAAATCGGTAGCGCCAATGCGAACGCTAAACTAACATTCGACCCGGACCACCCAACGGGGGACGGTCACTCCGCCCATTGCTTCCGATAATCCAGTTTATCGGAACCAAAACGAGCGCGCCCCGCTGGCTGCGGCGTTTGCATTCGATGTCGCTCTCAACTGATAAGCGGACGTAAGCTCAGCTCATTGCTATTTCTGTTTTGGGCCAGATCCTGGAAGTTGGCTTCCATAGAATGAAAGTGCACGCCGCAGTTCGTCCGCGTGGAAGGCACCAGCCTCCGGGCCCGTCGGGTCACCAGAAAAGACCCCTAAAACCTTTGCCGCCAGGAAGAACCCCCGGGCAGGAATGCCAGGCTGCGTCTTGCTCACGCAAAGCGCGGCCAGCATCGGGCGATTTGCGAGAACGTCCTCCTTCATGAGGCTCTCGAGTGCCTCACCGAGGCGGTGGATTTTCTGCGGCGGTTCAAATCCGAGGCGGTCGGCAAGTTCGTTGTACGTCGTAGGGGCCCCGATCCGAGCCTGATCTGAGAGGGCCTGGCGGAGACGTTCTTTCAACTTGAAACTCCGATCAAGCCCATCGCCCAGAAGCTGTCGTCGCTCACAACCTCGCCGACCGTCGTGACAATAAGCCGTAATACCTGATCTCGATAACGAAAGGTCAGCCGGAACCGCCCTGCCGTCATCACCGACGCCAGACGCTTGCTAGCCAGGGCTGTTTTTCGCATGGCAGTCCGGCGGGGCGGTAATAGTGATTAATTTCGGCGAATCCCGCAGCTGACAAATAGCTGCGCCAAGTATCGAGATCGTGATATGCGCCATAGCAGCCGCCATTCCAGCCTTCCACATTATCGCCGCGCGGGTTCGAGCTAAACAGGACACCGCCTGGTTTTAGACTTGCATGCAGCTCCAGTAATACGCGCGGTAATTCCTGGCTGGGTACATGAAACAGCGAGGCGTTGGCGAATACGCCATCGAAGTAGTGATCCGGCAGATCGAGTTTGAGGAAATCTTGCTGCCATACTTCGCAGCCTCCATAGGCGCGCGCCATCACGGCGAAATGTGCGGCGCCTTCCAAACCTATGGCGACGTGGCCGAGCTCGACAAACACCTTGAGGTCACGACCTGGCCCACAGCCAAAATCTAGTATCGTATAAGGCGGCTCACCCTCAATGCTTTGTAGGAGCGCAGCGATGTTCTGGTTGACGTTGTGGTCGCGCGTACCCTCCCAGAAATCTTCGGCGAGCTCGTTGTAGTGACTCAGGGTGAGATGAGTGACTTTTTCCAGGTCTTGCGGAGTTAATTTCATGTTCAATCTAGCTCGCGCACTTTTTTACTGGCATTATGCAGGGCGGCGCGATACGCGCAAATCATCAGGTGGCGGCAAACGAGTTCGATTGATAATCACCCAAGCGATATCGATATAATGTCCAGTCATGCTCGAAGACATTTCATCTGTTGCTCGCTCGGGCACTGCGCTGCCACGTGTCGTCATCGTCGGGGCCGGATTTGGCGGATTATGGGCGACCAAGACTCTTGCCAATGCCCCCGTCGAGGTCGTCGTCATTGACCGAGAGAACTATCACTTGTTTCAGCCGCTGCTCTACCAGGTGGCGACCGCTGGATTATCTCCCGCCGACATTGCTGCACCGATACGTGGCATCGTTGGCGCCTCCCGAAATGTTGCCGTCATGCTGGGTGAGATCGTTGGCGTTGATGTCGTGGCGCGCGCGGTCTCGATCGCGGGCGGGCGGCGCGTGCCCTACGATTATCTTATCCTCGCTACCGGCGCGCGCCATGCCTATTTCGGACACGACGATTGGGAGCCCTTGGTGCCTGGACTTAAGCGCATCGAGGACGCGACCGAGATTCGACGGCGAATCCTGCTCGCCTTCGAGCGGGCCGAAACGAGACGGACGCGGATGAACGCGGGCGCCTGATGAATCTGGTAATCGTCGGCGGCGGTCCGACTGGTGTCGAACTCGCTGGCGCCACCGCCGAACTCGCCCGCCGAGCGCTGGCAAAGGATTTTCGCAACATCGATCCGCGTATTGCGCGCATCATTCTTGTCGAGGCCGGGCCGCGGCTGCTGTCGGGCTTTCCGGAAGACCTTTCCGATGATGCCACGCGACGACTAGAGCAGCTTGGGGTTGAGGTCCGTCTTGGCGTCCCGGTCACAGCGATTGACTCATCGGGCGTGGAGATCGGCCCGGCGCGCATCGAAGCGCGCACAGTGATATGGGCCGCCGGCGTTGCCGCTTCGCCCGCCGGGCATTGGATCGGCGCCAAATGCGACCGTGTCGGTCGGATTGAAGTCGATCCCGACCTCTCCGTGCCTGGTCACCCTGAGATATTTGCTATCGGCGACACCGCGCTAGCCCTCGACGCCAACGGCAAGCCACTCCCTGGCGTTGCTCCAGTCGCCAAGCAGCAGGGACGCTATGTGGGCGGTCTGATCAAAGCCCGGCTGCGCGGCACAGAGCGGGTCCAGCCATTCCATTATCGTGATTACGGCAACCTCGCCACTATCGGACGCAAGGCCGCGGTTATTGACTTCGGCCGGATCCGTCTCCGCGGTCTCGTCGCGTGGGTGATCTGGAGCGCGGTTCACATCTACTTTTTGATTGGTTTCCGCAATCGCGCGATGGTCGCACTCGATTGGCTATGGGCATATTTTACCTTTCAGCGGGGCGCGCGCCTGATCACCGGCCCTCGGCCCTGATTTAATAGTCTCCGCCCACGTAGCGCGCGTCTTAAATTTTTCCGCCGTGTTCGCTTAAATCGTGATTGCCTCCGGTAATACTGCTTATCGGAACCAGAACGAGTGCCCGCTCAACGTCCGCTTTACCCCGAAAGCGGACACGAAGGCTAACGGTCCGCGTGTCCGCTAAGGGCCATCTCCTGCCTCACGCATCGTGGGAGAAATTCATCGGCAGGATCGAGCGCGGCTTCGATTTCCTTGGCTATCATTTCAGCCCCGCAGGACTGAGCGTGGCCAAGCAGACGATCGAGAATTTTCTCGAGAAGGCATCTCGGCTGTATGAGCAAAGGCGCAGCGCGGGGAGAGCCGCCGCTGCGCTTGAGATGTACGTCAGACGATGGCAGGCGTGGGTAGCGGGTGGATTAAAGACCTAAAACTAAGGTCAGATACAATCCCCCGCACTGCAGATACCCGAACAACACTGGCTGTCAGCTGAACAAACGCCACCGGTCGAAAAACACGCCTTTTGTTTTTGAACAGTATTTTGACGTTGGAAATCAAAAAACGCCTCCCCCACCGCATAAGAGTGTCTAAGATCATCACCCGTGATCGGATCGTCCTGGCGCCGGCGCTCAATCAGAGTCTTGTTGTTGGCGGTTTTCGGTCCGAATAATAATTTCAATCTCGCCGTTGCGCCCGACATACCGTGGTTACCGGCAAATCCGTCTACCGATACGGTGGTTGCCACACCCTGGACGGTCTCAGGCAGCAGATACTCGATGCCACCTTGCACGCCGCTGCTCCCGCCGTAGTCGAAGCCACTGAGAGCGAGTTGCAGATTATCGGTAGGATAATAAGCCGTGCCGATGGTGCCATATCCAAACGAGTTCAAACTCTGAACGCCGAACACTCCGGCGGTTGCAAACGGCGTGAAGCGACTAAAATAGCCCTCGAAGTTGGCGCCGCCGGAGCCGAAATTCGCATGCCATAACCGGTATCGATCGGCACCATTCTGCAGCACTTAAATGGTCGCACTCTTCGCCCGATCGTGTCGTTTTTGCTCGGAACAGGTTGTCGCCGCGGCGAGGCATTGGCGCTTCGCTGGAAAGATATCGATTGGCCAACAGCACGAGTTTACATTGAGCGATCACTAGAGCAGACAAAAAAGGGCGGTCTTCGCTTCAAGGCGCCAAAAACGAGAAATAGCCGACGCAATATTTCTATCTCACCCTGGTTGTTAACTGAACTCCGCGCGCACCGGGCACGACAACAGGAACGTCGTATGTCACTTGGTATAGGAAAAGCGCCCGAGGATTTGCTTGTCTTTGCCCGCTGGGACGGATCAACGCGCGCGCCGCATTGGTTGACCCAAAAATTTAGGCTGGCGATGAACGAACTGAACATCGAGTGCACATTACATGCGTTGCGTCACACCCATGTGAGCCAGTTGATTGCTGCTGGCATGGACATCTTGACGATCAGCCGGCGAATTGGTCACGCTTCCGCTGCCATCACACTTCGCGTATATGGCCACCTGTTCGCAAATACCGACGAAAAGGCCGCCGAAATACTGGAGATAGTCTTCGCCAAGGTAAGAACCGAATAAGAACGGAAGGGCCGATTTTCCGGTGGCAATCCGGTGGCAATTACCCCCGTGAGGCTTTAAAAACTCAATAAAGCCGGGTTAGCTCAGCGGTAGAGCAGCGGTTTTGTAAACCGTTGGTCGGGAGTTCAATCCTCTCACCCGGCACCAATAAAATCAGGCACTTCTTGCATTATCGCTAGCCAAAATCTTCCCAAGAATTCGTATTGGGAAGCCACAAGGAAGATTAAGAATCGGATTGCGCAAGCAGAAGCGGCCACGGCGGCATAGTCACTGACGGGCCACCGCGACAGCGAAGCCTCGATGTCAACTAAGAGCCAATACCTACCTCACACCGCTTCTCGTTACTGCCGACGATCTGATCGATAATTGAACCTGCCGGCATGCAGCCGCGGCGCGGATAAACCATACAATTTAGAGTTTGTAATTTATGCCAAGGCGAACGACGTTGAGTTGGTCTTTGAATGTCACATTGAATGAGGAGGCTCTAGTTCCCGGAGTGGGCGACGCGGCTGTTACACGTAACGTCTCCGAACCGAGGTCCACGAACTGGTATTCGATTTTGGCGCTCCAATGGCTGTCGAACAGCCACTCGACACCACCACCGCCTGTCCAGCCAACCTTGGTTGTTGATGAAGACCCGGAATAACATACCGAGTTCTCGAAACAGTTAAAACTAAAGCCGCCAAAAGGGCCACCTGGTTGCGGCGCCGCGATGTTGGAGGCGAAGGTAAAGTTCGCTGATTGCTCGGTCCTGCCATAAGCCAAGCCGCCAGTGCTGAAGATCAGAAGGTTCGGAGTTGCGAGCCAGCCAAGGCGACCGCGAGCAGTGCCATACCAGTCAGTGTCCTGTTTTGAATTTATGTTATTGAGCACAAAAACCCCTCCAGCGGCCCCGAGGAGGGATGAGGTGCCATTAGAACCTCTAATGCTCGAGCCACTGAAGTCTGCTTCAAATCCTAAAACCCAATGCGGATCGACTTGCCTGTTGTATCCGAACTCAAGGCCTCCCACCGCGCCGCTGCGATTAACGTTGTACGGGGTGGCAAGCGGTTGCTCGCCGGGGGTGCCGTTTGTGCCATTGACGATTACAGCAGAAACGGGATCGTTCGCCGTCCAAGCGTCGGCATTGTGCGACCAACCTGCTCCGACTTCGGCACCGATGTAGAACCCCGTCCAAGTCGCAGCGACCACAGACACCGGATTGGGCGGAGCCTTGACGGCCATGTCGGCAGCATAGGCCGAGCCACTGAAGGCTAGCGCGGCAAAAGGGATGGCAAGTCTTCGCATGGCAACTCCCGAAGTCCTTAGCCACCCTACGGAAAGTCGCGGGTGTTGGCTGTGACGGATCGGCAACGTTCCACAGAATAAGGTGGGAGGATTACTTGCCCGCCGCACCTGCACTTACCTTTGGCGAGTTTCGGTAGCGGACTCGGTCCGCACTGCGTCGGAGAGCACCTTGCGCACGAAACTCGACAGCGGCCGGCCGTCCCGATCGGCACAGATCTTCAGCCGGTTTATGAGCGGGGCGGTGATGCGGACAACCAGTCGTTTTTTGAGCTTGGGTTTTGCCATGGGGGTGCTCTACGTGCGTACAATGTCAGCCGCAACGCACCAGCCGGACTGCAATCCATGCCCGAGACCCGCCGATTCCCTGCGCCCTGGTTGATCGACGAGCTTGAGGAAAGCTTCGTCATAAAGGACGCAGCGGGCCTTTCGATTGCCTATGTCTATTTCGAGGATGAACCGGGCTGGCGATCAACCATGAAACGGCTGACCCGCGATGAGGCGTTCCTGATAGCGGTCAACTTCGCCAAGCTGCCGCACGCGCCGCGGGACATATTGAAAGATATTCTACGGCCAAAGACGTCAGCGAGCGAGGATTAATGGCAGCAACATTCCACGCACCCCACCGTTCGCGTCGTCGCGCCAATCCACAAGACTTCAAGTCGATAAGAATTACGAGTAGCTTATACTTTACCTAGCCAACAAACGAGGGAGGTATCAAGATGATCAATCCAATTCTGGGCTCGTGCTGCGCGCTCACTATTTTCATAACGGCAAGTGCATTCGCGGCAGGAACTTCGGGACCATCCGCCCAGCAGCCGTCCTCGAAAAGCGCAACCACTACCAATTCAGGTCCCGCGCCAACAAACGCCGACATCGCCAAGTTACAGACGTCAGTGGCAGATTTGCAGAAGACTGTAAAATCATTGCAAAACTCGCTTGACGCCCTTCAAACCAAATTTGCAAATCATCATCATACGACAAACATAGGCTGCATCGGCGTCGCGACTATCACTCCAGCTGAACCTCCTGTGCCTGTTCTCGTCCGTATCTCGCCTCAAGATTGCGCCCCGGACCAAGCACAGTCGAGCGGCCCACTGTAACAACGAGACCGCAGCGCTCCGATCGACAGATGACGCAAAGAACGCCGGGCAAGCGCAGGCCGGCCCGGCGCCGTGAGTGTTTAGGCTGCGCCAGGTGGTGGCGGATCAGAGTCAACGATCGTCAGCTTAGAGAAAGCCTTCGCTTTCTTTTTGCCGACTTCCGCTTTCATTGACCTGACCTGGCTTTTTTAGACCAAGCGATGTGAGAGAATAGCTTGGCAAAGGAGCTTTGGTGATGCCGAAGAAGAGGTTTAGCGCGGAGCAGGTTGTGACGCTGCTTCGTCAGATTGAGGTGTTGATAGCGCAAGGCAAGTCTGCACCGGTAGCGTGTCGGGAAGCCGGGATATCGCAGCAGAGCTATTACCGCTGGCGCAAGGAATACGGCGGGCTTGAGATCGATCAGGCGAGGCGGATGAAGGATCTTGAGCGAGAGAATGTCCGTCTCAAGCGTCTGGTTGCCGATCTGTCGCTTGAGAAACAGATACTCAAGGACGTTGCCTCGGGAAACTTGTAAGCCCCGAACGGCGCCGGCAGGCAGTCGAGCGGATTCGGGCGGACGATCTGTCGGTCGGTTGAATCCCTCCCCCAGCACATCACAATGGTTGTGGGGCGGGCGGCTTTGGGGGGCGGCTCAAATGCGTTTCATTTTCTTTTTGGTCATCGTCGGGGGAATTTTCTGGGCGATCGATAAGAACGCTTACGGCGGACGTTACACCCAAGCCGCGGAGGAGAACGCCGCATACGTAGCCAAACTCATCGGCGAAGATTTGCGGAGTACCGTCGATCGACTGGTCGGAAAGAACTGAGCGTGCCTGCCGTCCTGCGCCTGTCGAAATAACATCAAATGGTCGTACGACAACCAATCCCACTTCACCACCTTCATTCATTTCTCGTGGGCCAGATGATCGAGCTTACGGGTGAGGATGGCCGTCGCTTTCGTAAGCAAATCGAATATCGCCAGCGAGAGGGCGAGCCCAATTGGGATGCCAACCTCGGCCTCGCGGCGCCGCATTTCCTGAAGGCCTTTGTGGTCGCGCTGGACAAAGTGGGCACCTTTTACGATGTCCAGTGGGAGACCGGTCATTCGCTTGATCCAGGGAGTAAATCTGCCACGGCTTTTCCCTTCGAAATCCCTAAAATTTGAGACAAACAAACAGCGGATTCGAAACGAGTCTTCTGTACACGTACTGATTGTCGGGCTGCCCTCAACCGCCCGGCGCCCCCGCTACCTAGAAGCCCCGGTTCCTCACCGGGGCTTCTTTTATTTGGAAGGTTCGCGGTAAACTCTGCTGCATGAGTACCTGGGAAGAGATTCGGATAGTGATGTGGGCCGCGACAGTATTTTTGGGCCTCTACATACTTTGGCTTTTGTCTTGAACTGGCGCTGGCGCATCACGGTTTGAACGTTGCCATCGAATACATTTGCGAGTTGCTTCGCGCCCGACTAACTCACGGTGTTGCTGGTTCCGTGAAACATACCGAAGCTGAAATTTGATGTAGCCCTGCTATCGTCAAAATAAAGATCGAGCGTCGCGCTGATAATGCCCGTCAGCCATGCCCGCGCCACGTCGCTTTCCCTCGCCCTGGTTGATCAAAGAAATGCCGGCCTGCTTTGTCGTGAGGGACCGAGAGGGGCAGTCCCTCGCCTACGTCTATTTCGAGGAGGAGTCAGGCCTGCAATCCGCGGCGAGGCTTCTCAGCAAAGATGATGCATGGCGGGTCGATCGCGCAAGGGCATCGAAGCTTGTCGGCCTCGTTGCCCTTGGTGTTATTCGGAGCCGCCATTCCGATGCGTTTAGAAACGCAGGTTCACGCCGGCTCTGAGAATGTTGTCGGTGAAATGCACCGTTCCACCGGCCGTTGCGCCTGTTATGAATGGATCAGAAACACTTCCGCTGAACGATCCAAGGTCCATATAAAGATATTCCACTTTCCACGTCCACTTGCCTGTCAGCGCAGCTTCGATACCGCCGCCTGCTGTCCAGCCCGTTTGTGTGGAAGGCGTGACGACCGTAATGGTTCCGACGCCCGGAAGGGTCGTAATTCCCGTGGCGCTGACTCGACCGTAAGCGGCGCCGCCGGTGACATAGGTAAGCCAGCTCCCCGACGTTACGCCGATGCGTGCGCGCGTCGTGCCGAACCATGTCAATTTTTCAGTATCCGCGATGGTGCTGCCGGGAACCTGGCATCCTGCGAGAGTACACGCTGTGATGTTGCTGCCGCGTTGCCCCGCGCCCTGAATGTCGGTTTCGACACCCAGCACCCAAGCGCCGGACTGCAAATTGTAACCCAGCTGAGCGCCCCCGATCCCCCCGTTCACACCAGTAGCATCAGCCCCGGCCGGGGTGGGAGGCGGAAAATCGGCGATGTATGTATTACCTGATTTGCCCCAGCCGCCACCAACGTTCAAGCCAACATACAGGCCGGTCCAGTCATACGCCGCAGCGGCGACAGCCGGCGGAGCTTTGATTGCCATGTCGGCCGCTCGACCGGAGTTCATAGTCGAAATGATAGCAACGCCGCTCGCAATACAGATCGCGGGAATTCTGCTCTTCATCTGATTTCCTGAAACAGTCGCCCGATCTGATTCAGCTACCATTGATTTTCTTCCGTAGTAAGTTGCTGCCGGCGTTCAAAGCGAGGGAAGTTCGCCGCTGTTGCTTTTCTGTCACCAGTCCTGCCATTTATGCGCTTACTTCAGGCCCCGACTGAAATCATGAGATTATCTCTGATGTCCGCTTCGCCCCGAAAGCCGGCGCGGGGCAAGCGACGCCGGCTCCGCGCAGCGGCGCGCACAAGCCGAAGGGGCGATGACTTTCTTCGTTGATGCTATAGAATTGCCGCCTTCAATAACAGGGAGCGTACCATGCCTGAACAAGAGATTGGTTGGATTGCCGCGATAATCATTGGGGGATTGGCCGGCTGGCTTGCCGAGATTTTTATGAAGTCCGGCACCGGCGTCTTCATGAACATCATTCTGGGGATCGTCGGAGCCGCGGTTGCCAATGCGCTTCTCGGGTTTTTCGGTATCGCGTTCGGCGGCTGGATTGGCTATTTAATCGCGGGCTTCATCGGCGCTTGCATAATTATCTTTTTGTGGCGCGCGATCCGAGGACGCGCCTAGCAAATACCGGCTCTACGGAATGCAAGACAGTTTTTGTTGAGCGCAAATAGAACACAACGCCAAAGGCAACGCACAAGGCCAGCGCGACTTTTGCCTCGCCGCTGTAGCAGTTAAGTCATAACGGATTGACGCCGGATCAAACGGCGACTCTGAAGAGACTCGAGCCAGCATCGAGCATTGAGACTGCCTGCCTCGTGAGGGCAGCGGTCCAGTTCGCTCGGTGCGTCGGCCATAGCGGCTTCGACGACGCCCGCGACCTTGAGAAGTCCGACACTTTCAAGTTCGTAGGCGACTTCGGCCAAGGTCTCAGCGTCAAGGTTAACTTCACGAAGAACCAGCGGCACGGCGGCTAAGCCGTCTGATTTGGCTACGAAGGCAAGAATGCTCGCGATGCTCGGGTAGTTTTGAAAAGGGTTCGGATCGTTCGATGTTTCAAGCACTTTTTGCTCTTTCGGCCTCTGTGAATGAAGGTTCGCCTTTGGTCTCGATGCTAGCACCGATGTACTCAAGGGCAAACGCGGGGCAAGCGAGAGCCGGCCCCGCGCGCTGGTCCAAGGCTCTTTCCGGCGCCCAACTCCGTAATACTTTTTCCGCAGCCTTCGATCCTGTCGCTGAACTCATACATCGCAAATTCGATAGCTCTTCTATTTGTTCTCCCACCTGTTCGTTAGCGAGCAAAAGCAAGTCCGTCATGCGCCCCAGATCGCAGATATCAGCTCCAAGCGCCCCGAACCCACCTGCGAATTTATAGATCGTCACTGACTTTTCTGCGCGGATGCGGGCAATGTTGCTGTTTATGACACGTCTCCTCGTCTCGCTAGGCCACGGCCCAGTGGTGGTAAAAGGCTTTATGGGAAAAGAATACGCGGCCACCCTGCACGTCGTGGCTGCCAAGAGAGAAAACCGGCTTGAATACTGGGTCGCCGCCACTGAGCGGGATGACGCAGTCGCAGCCGTTGAGCAACTGCTTGAACCTCTATGGAGCGCCGCACTCACCGAGAGGGTACTTACCCGCCATCAGGTTCGCGCCTTGAAGTTGCCCCTTAACGGAGTACGCAAGCTTGCGTTCATGCCGTGATCGTTCGACGGGGCGAGCAGATTGATTTTCGCCAGGGCATATTATGAAGCTCGTACATACAGCGCCGATCCTTACTCCGTTTGAGTACATCGGCGTTCTGCTATTGGCCGGGGCGGCGATCCTCGCAGTATACCTGCTCTACAAATTGCTCGATCGCTGATGTTGCGGGATCGTGGCTTGGGACGTTTCGTCTCAATTACATCGATTTTAACGCGCGCCACTTTCAGGCAAATGCGGAGAGAATTTGAGCCCCACGCTTAGTTTGCGTGAAATTAAAGCGCGGTACTTTCACGAACGAGGGCTGTCACCGATCCGCATTCCAGCCGAATCTTTGGAGTCTCGCGTCATGCTTGCACTAAAGCCTGAAGAGAGACGTAGCACACCACGCACCTACCTCGGATGTGAGGCGAAGATCGTGTTCGGAGACGGTACCGTATTGCACTACTGCAACGTTACCGACATCTCCAAAGGTGGCGTGCAGCTCCATCTCTACAGTACCGACATACCTGATGTGTTCGCGCTTCTCTTCCCTGGCGACGGACCGGCGCAGAGTGGCAACTACGAGATTGTATGGCGCCGCGGCCAAAACGTGGGGGCCAAATATATTGGCACCGGTCCCCAGAGACGCCCCTACGTGAAACAATAGCTGTAAACCGCGTATAATGAGAGCAATACGCCGGCCACGATCAGCCCATCCGCCAAGCGATCTTGGACTGCCACAGTCGCATGCTTCCGGTCGCAAGATATCTCGCTCATCTGGCAATACTACCGACAAACCCTTAGCTAATTACTGCGGGCGGCCGCCACGCTGATTTGCGGAACCGTTTCACCGGGCGCGGTGTATGTCAGGCCGGACACCAGTACCACCGTGTAAGCATAAATTGCGTACACCAGGACCAGGACGCCAGTGGCGGAGACACCGATCACCAAGCCACTTACGGGTTGATCGCTTGTGTTCTCTCCCTCATTTATTCGATCGTCTTCGGTCATCGATTGATTTTCGCCGCGGAATCTTTGCTAAATTCTTGATCGTCTTGCTTGTGTTCGAGACATTCTGCGTTCAATTCAAGTTTCACTTAACCGTAGACCTTTAAACGATTTTACTACGACCATTGGTTGCGCTACACACGCCGCATGTCGCAACCGCAGTTTTTCAGCGTTTGTCTGATCGCCACGGTAACCGGATTTATAGCTGCATATCTTGTAGTTGATTGGACGCACTTGTTCTGAAGGCCCCGCGCAAATAGAAAAGCCGCCCTGCGGCGCATCGAGTCATTCGCCGCGGACATCGAATGGGCGCGGACTGAGGTTACGACCTCGACCGAGTATGGCGAGGTCGTCCGGCCACGCCCGGGAACGGGTCGGATGCGGTGCTGATGCGGACTAGCGAAGAGCGAATTCTGTGACCCTTACAGACCCAGATACGATCTGTTCTTGGAAATTCTGACCCGGCCTGAATATTGCGGGAGTAAACCCAGCAGGCGAGCCACGATTTTCAAGCGCGGTGCAGATGGTGCTGCGGGTCTACAACCACCTCCCTGCGAGCGTGCCATCACAGAGATTCTCACGACGCCCGAGCGGTGCCCAGGCCGCAACGCGACGTGGCCTGCCGGATTCAGGTCCGGCGATGATGGCTTTAGATGTCATGATTGGACCCGCGCTCGCTAGTAACCCCCCCAGCCCGGCCGCGGGTAATACAATGTGCCGCGGGACGGTCGCCTCGCCGGCGGTGCACCATAGTCAGATGACCCGAACCGGCCGCCGTCGTTGAATTGACCAAAAAAGCTGCCGTTATCCTGGGAGCGCGCGATGATGTCGGGCGACCTCTCCCGCGTAATAAAGCCGCCCTGCGGCTGATTGCTGAGCACCGCGACGAATTCAGTGCGATAATTGGTTTCGCCGCTCAAAGGCTCATCCGAGATGGTGATCGAGGACAGCGGCACTGCGGTGGGGGCGATGCGGTCGAGTACCTCCTGCGGGAAGGTGATGCGGTCGAGCGCGTTCTTGCCGCTGTCGCCGTTGTCGATCGAGACTTCGGTCCAGCGCAAACCGCCCTCGGCGCGCGCCACCGCGGTGAAGATGTGCGTTCCGAGCGGTTTGTCAGGATCCTTGATGGTGACCGGGAACTCCTGGCTGAAGTCGTACAGCTCGCCGCCGTCCGGCCACTTCTTGTGCGTGTCGCGCCGAACGTAAAGCTTATGCGTCGCGCGGCTGATGAAGATCGCGACAGGCTCGCTTGCTAGCTTGGCGTCAGTTGCCGCCTTGGCGGTCTCGATTCGCTTGGCTTCGGCGGCCCTGGCGGCGACTTCCGCGGCCGCGGCAGCGTCCTGCTTCGCTTTCAGCTCG
Source organism: uncultured Alphaproteobacteria bacterium (assembly GCA_963808205.1). Lineage (GTDB taxonomy): Bacteria > Pseudomonadota > Alphaproteobacteria > Rhizobiales > Xanthobacteraceae > BOG-931. Next base: position 354,706 of record CAWEER010000007.1, on the reverse strand, counting down.
GCCCTGGCGGCGTCGAGCTGCGCGCCCAGCGCTGTGGCTGTGGCCGCAGCCTTCTGTCTCATATCCTCAGCCGCCCCGGCCTGATCGGTCCTCTTTGGATCGGTGTTGGCGCCAGCGAGCACCTTCTCGGCGTGGGCGAGTGCGGCATCGGCGCGGGCCTTGAGGGACCTAAGATTACGCACGGACGCAGGCGCCGCGGCATCCGTGCGCTTCGCAGCGACGACAGCGGCCTTGGCCGCGGTAGCCGCCCCGGCGGCGGCGTCCGCGGCGCGGGCTAACGCCTGCGCGCGTGCCGGAATCGCGTCGATCACATCTTGCTTCGGCACGAACAGTGCAGGATCGGTGAAAGTGACCGGCTCGGAGTTGTTCGGCGAAATGATCACCCGCATCCCCATCGGCGCCTTGTCGAACACCTTCTCGGCGAAATCGAAAGGCATGCGCACGCAACCGTGCGAGGCGGCGTATCCGGGCAAAGGGCCGCCGTGCAGCGCGATGCCATTCCAGGTAATGCGCAGCATGTTCGGCATCCATGCGTCGTCATAGAGACTTGAGTGGTGATCCTTGTTCTTTTCGATGACGGCGAAAACGCCGGCCGGCGTCTCGCGCCCCGTCGTGCCGGTCGAGACTGGCGCGCGCAAAATCCAGCCGTCGGCGTCGTAGAAGGTCACCTGCTGGCTCTTGAGTGACACGATCGCCATGATTGGTTCGGCCGCCGGGCGTGGGGCCGTCATCTCGGTAGGGCGCGCCGGGCGCGCCTGTTTGGCATCGGCGGGCGACGCCACGGTCAGCGCTGTTAGCGCGGCTGTAACCGTTACGATGGCGGCAGACACGCGGAAACCCGCACCGCGAACGCGAGTGGATCGCGGCTGCATCACTTGCATGGTTATTCCATTCCTCGATTGAAGCGGTACTCCCGCACGACGACCAAAGCTTGATTCGAAAGTCTTCGCGTATGGTAGCGATTCTCGCAGCGGACCAAAAGGAGCGATAGCCCGGCGGCTCGTCGCCTGCGGGTTGAATTGGTCGATGTTCTCCATCTAAATCGACACCGGAGGGTCCAAGGTCTGCTATGTTCATTAGCGAACATAGCGGGCCTGAATTGGGATGTTAGCCGCCGAAGCCCACGCTACCTGCGAAGAGCGGAATCCTTGGCTTTGCGAACGTTGAACGATGCTAGCCATTTCGGGGGGGCCGGCAGCGGGGACTAGCTTCGGCGTGCGTGTATTTCAGCCTTGCGTGTTATAGGGCCATTTTTCCATTTTGATGCACCAAGCCGGTGGCTCGGGATCGCGGAACGCCGTCATACGCTGTCCGCGCGTGAGGCATCGCGGCACCATAAGCTTTAAACCCGCTACAAAGCCTCCACAGCCGCGCCGTCTTGTGAAGGACGCGGTGACGACGCGCCCGCCGACGCGCGCGCCCCTCGGGCTGAATGCCGCGCTGTGCAAGGCTCCCTCATGTCCAGTGAGCACGGCGATTGGCTTGCCAGTTCCGGCACCCCAGAGTTGGGCGGTTCGGTTGAGGAACGCCGTGACGATAAGCTTGCCGTCGAGTTTCGGGCACGGGATGCTCTCTACGCTGCTTTGAGAGCGCCAAGGTGAAGAATAAACCTAGGCGGATCAGTCGGGGGGTCAGACGGAAACGGGCACCCGGCACCATATAAATCAGGAATTTTCAGCATTTAGGACGGCCCAATCTTCCCAGAAAACAGGATTGGGAAGCCAATGGGAAGACTTTCGAGCCAGCCATCCATTCACAGCCAATTGATACTTGTTGGTGACCAGCAAACGCTATCTTTTGATAGTGATTTTCGGATCTTCGAGATGTTTACTCCAGCGATTTTAGACTTTGGCCCTTCGCTTTTTTTTGCGCCCGTCGGCAAAAGCGCTTCGCGCGATTGCAGTTGGCGCGCTTGCTGTGATCGCGGTTGGCTTCCTGGCGCTATTTGAATCGCCGCACGATCCGAATGGTTGCTACGGCGAGCCGCCTCATATTGATCTTCCAGACGCCCCTAGGCTGTTGCCGCCCTTAATTACACAGGTAATGACCCCCACGATGGTGGATCCGTTTAATCGCTGCCCGGTCCAATTCTGCACGGGCGACTATAAGCTCCGATGAGTTTGTTATTCGCTCAATACCCGCCGCACATGCTCGTGGTGCATTTCGTCAGCCAACCTGTCAAAATCCTTTAAATGAGTTGTGTACGGCGATCATGCTTTCGAGGTCCGTGACGGAGATTTGCGGTCATAAACGCGCGATACACATTGTATCCGAAATAAATCGCCTTTTAGCAGCAGGTGATTTGGAGTACGCTGCTCGCTCATTGAAAATGGGATAGCAAACATGCGCTCGCTACTCGCCGGCGCTTTCGTTCTGGCAGTCTTCGCGACATCGGCCGTCGCTGACCAACTCAACCCACAACCGCTTCCGCCGATCGAGGCCGGCTCTGCCACGCATGGCACTACTAACAATACCGGTGGAAATTCGAATAAGATCAAAACTAAAAAGGCCGCACCGACCAAGCCGGCTCCGCCGAAACAATAAGTCGAACAAGCTTCGGCCTGCATTGCCGGAGACGCGGCGGCCATTCGTCGCCGAGTGCGGATTTTCTAATATCCGCAATCGATCGAGGTTGCGCTGTCATTCTCTTTACGACGTATCGGCAGTGTGCGATTGCCGATTATTTGCATTCCAATGATTTATCGGCGGGTATCCAAAATATCGCTTAGCTTGGCAACGAGCGACAGGAGGAAATACCATGAGGATCTTATTTGTGTTCATTGCATTATTTGCATGTGGCGTCGCGATTTCGGCACATGCATCCGACAGTGCATCCTCAGCGCAAGGGTCTTCAGCAACAAAAGTGATGACGTCAAAACAGGTGAAATGCATCCTTTCGAATGAAACAACTGCTGCGGAGGCCGCGGCCGCGTCAGCTGCCAGCGCGAAAAAAACCTGCACTTACAGCTGTGCTGGAATGGACATAAAGCCTACGGAAACAATCGCGTTGAAACAAACCTGTCCGCCGACCATGATGCACACAATTGCGCCGTAACAGACATACGCCAGCCCAACTCGTGATGGATGACCGATGTCCGCCTTGACCCGCTAGCGGACATCGCAGTCCTTTCGGCCCTGTTACTGTGCCAATCACTTTCGCTCGCACTGCGTGCGCCAGGTTCGCGCGGAGATGGCCCTACCATGCCGAGTCAAAAAACATTGGATGATTTCGTGGCCCTCGTCGTCAGTGGAAAGCACGACGAGGCGCTCGAACGCTTCTACACCGAAGACGCCACGATGCAGGATAACCTGGGCGACATCCGCAAGGGCCGCGACAGCCTGGTTGCCCGCGAACGCGCTTTTATGGGCCGCTTCAAGGAAATTCGGACCACCTGCGTGAAACCAGTCTTCGTGTCCGGGGATTTTGTGGTCGTCCACTGGATCTTCGAATTTGTGCGTGCCGAAGGCAGCGTCATGCGGATCGAGGAACTGGCCCATCAGCGATGGCAGGGTGAAAAAATCGCCGAAGAACGGTTCTATTTTGACCCAAGCCAAATGAAGTAGCTGCCGCCAAGCGCCAAAAGCGGACATTGCGGCTCTCCGGCCCCTCTCGCGGACAATGCTCAGGCAGAACGCGCTGTCCTGGCTTCGGCACGAGTTCGAAAGCGGGTGTCCTGCCACGGAGGGCGCCTGAAAAATACCTATCTGCAAGGCTGACTTTCACGCGCATCGTACATATATATGCAACATTGATGAGCTGATGAATATTCAAAGCCGCAGTTCCGGAGATACTTAAATGATCAAACCACGGTCGGAAAGCTGATGCCCAATCGAGTCATGACTGGACACGCCGAGAACGAGCAAACAGCCGAGCCTCGATTCGATTACAGCGCTGAGGCGGAGTTTTTTCCCGGTCGAAACCGCAAATCCAAGAAACGGCCGGCGGAGTACCGGCGGTTTGCGCACGCGGCGGACGCAATCCGGTTTGCGATCGAGGAACTGACTCCTGAATTTCTTCCCGGGGCCTGTCTTGAAGTAGACGAGGCGAGATTCGACGGAGGAGAAATTCGCCGCCTTTACGACAGCACGGACTATCCTCTGGACCGCCGCCGCGATGCGTTTGCGCAGTGATTGCGCGCTCGCTGAGCAAGTCCGTCGTTTTCGGTCAGCCGTTCAATCTGAAAGGCGTCGATCGCGTCTTGCCGGCCGGCAGCTACAAAGTCGTAACGGACGAGGAACTGATTGAGGGATTGTCGTTTCCGGCCTATCGCCGCGTATCCACCATGATCTTTGTGCCGGCGGAATCCGGCAATGCCCGCTCGGTCGAAATGGTGACTATTGACCCTGAAGACCTCCAGGCAGCGCAGGCGCGGGATCCGAACCATGACACTTAGCTTTCCAAATCAGAGCCGCTCGTATGATGCGACCCGGCGAGCCGTTCGATTTTGGGGGCACGACGACGCAATGGAGGCGTCGTTTTTCGTGAGCGGCGAGGCGTTGACGCGCATGAAGCCCGACATCCAGTCAGATGAAGCCGGATTTCTCAGCGCCTTCGATTTGAACCGCAAACTGATTTATGCGGCCGCCGCAAAAATATACGAGCGCTCCCGCAAGGGCTCGTACGATCTGGTTGTTGCCGATTTTTGACCTGAACCCACGGACTGCCGCTGATTTGGCACTCTCAATTCCCTGCAACAGTCAAAGGAACGTCAAATGCAAGAGCTTATGCACCGGCACGTTGCAACAGCCGAGTCGACCCGTCTGGGCGTCAAGTCGGGCTGGTACGGGACGAAAGTGAGCGGCACCTTCGTGACCGGACCACATGACACCGAGGCTGAATGCTTGCGAAAAATCGCGGAACTCGTTCCAGCTGTCACGAAGCGCAAACCGCTCTAGGCGATAGTTGGCCTCATGGCCCGCGCTGATCCACCCCGGACCTTGATCCCGCAAGAACGCAAAGACGGCACGTGGTTCGTGAAGGCCGAAAGGCTGGATAGAGCCACCCAGCACATTGGCGATTTCAGGAGCGAGGCGGAAGCCCGAGACTGGATAACGCAACAGTCCGCCGCGTATTTCGACAACCTGGGTAGCCTGTTGTGACCGCCAAGCCCCGCGTTACGGCGCGAGCACACCACGACGCCGCGTCCCGGCACCGCACACCGCGCTGATTTCAACCAAATACGCGTTGAATTTGATCCTGCGCGTTAGGCTTCGTGCAAATTCTGTCCCGTAACGTCGTTCCCGAGAGGGGCTGTCGCCAGCTGCAGTGGCACGGCCGCACCCTGGAGCCGTAAATCATGACTTCGCTGGATATCGAGGACAGACGCCAAAGCCCGCGGCGGCGTCTCGGACGATTGGCGACCATCAAGCTCGGGGTTGGCATCGCGCCGCGCTATTGCCTTGTGACCAATATTTCCGACGAAGGCGTCCGGCTGCAATTAAATGGAATCGACGTCGTCGACGAATTCGTGCTGCTTTTCCCGAGCGACGGACCGGGACGCGACGGCACCTACAAGGTTGTCTGGCGGCAGGGCCAGGACGTCGGCGCCAAATTCATAAGTCCCGTCATCCGCAACGGGTGATGGCGGCCGCCCGGCATCGTTTTTCCGATGCCATGAGCCGCCCGCTGCCTTACAGCGTCCGCTGCGCGTCGCCGCATTCCTTGCACTGGTAGGTGACCCGCGTCTGCCCCGGCGCCGCCGTGACGCGGTTTGGCGCTCCGCACTTGCCGCAGACCGCCTCGATGCGGGTATTGCCCTGCTTGATGGAAAGGTTCTTCCGCTCCATCGCTTCCTTCACCAGGCGCTCGGCTTCGTCGCGCATTTCCTGTTTTGACATATCGGGCTTTCTGTCGGGCCATCCGGCTTGCGGCGACGCAGGTCCTACACGCGAACGCGAAACTCGGCAATCGCCTTGTTTCGTGCCGCGGCATTCCGCCGTTCCGCCCCCTGATTACGGCTGGTATATATTCGCCAGGAACAGGGAGCGCGCGATGGCCGAGAAGAAGGTTGCCTATGAACTCGACGGCAGGCAGTTCGAGGGCATGATCGTCTACGACGACAGCGTCACCGGCAAGCGGCCTGTCGTCTTCATGCAGCCCGACTGGAAAGGCGTCGCGCCCGACACGATCGAGCAGGCTCAAACCGTCGCCGGCAAGGACTATGTCGTGCTGATGGCCGACATGTTCGGCGCCGGCTACGGCGCAAAGCCGAAGGCGCAGGACGAATTGCGCGCCGGCATGCTCGCCGTACACAAAAACCTGCCCTTCACCATCGCCTGCGGCAACAGAGCCAGCGCGGCGCTTCTCGGCGAAACGCGAAAACTGGGCATCGCCGACAGCGGCAAGCCCGCCGCGATCGGCTACTGCGCCGGCGGCGGTTACGTGCTCGAACAGGCGCGCGCGGCGGCGGATTTCAGGGCGGTCGTGGTGTTCCACGTCACCAATCCGAACCCGGTGGTTGCCGGCACGCCCTGCAACATCAAGGGCCGCGTGCTGGCGCTGCACGGCTCGGCCGATCCGGTCACGCCCAAAACCATGATGGACGCGCTCGAGGACGAACTCACCAAGGCCAAGGTCGATTGGCAGGTGATGATGTTCGGCGGCGCCGTGCATTCATTCACCGATCCCTCCTATAACGGCGAGGTTTTGCGCTATGACGAAAAACTCTGCCGCAAATCCTACATGTTGATGCGCGACTTCTTCGCCGAGGCTTAACGGGGGCGGCGCGAAGACGAGGTCCTTCATGTCCAATCCGACCAGGCGGGACATTCTCGCCGGTTCAGCCGCGGCGGCTTTTGCCGCGTCCGCCAATCCGGCCGGCGCCGCAGCACCGGACGCCGATAAAGCGACGCCCGGCATCTATCGCTACCGGATCGGCACGTTCGAATTGACCGCGCTCTATGACGGCATCTGGTATCGGCCGATCACCGACACCTTCATCCGCAACGCGCCGTTTGCCGAAGTCGAGGGCGCGCTCGACAAGGCGTTCATGCCGCATGACAAGCTCGCGACGCCGTTCACCACGCTCATCGTCAATACCGGCAAGAAACTCGTGCTGCTCGATACCGGCACCGGCGGCCAGATCGCGCCGTCTGCCGGCGTGCTGCGCGGCAACCTCGCCGCCGCCGGCATTGACCCTAAAGCAGTCGACCAGATCGTCATCTCGCATTTCCATCCCGATCACATCAACGGCATCAAGGACAAGGACAACGCGCTGATCTTCCCTAATGCCGAAATCATGGTGCCGGCGCCGGAATGGGCTTACTGGATGGACGACGGCAATATGAATGCGGCGGCGGCTGATCTGAAACTGACGTTCCGCAACCAGCGGCGGATCTTCACCGACATCGCCAAACAGGTCACTCAATTCGAGCCCGGCAAGGAAGTCGCGACCGGCATCACCACGCTGCCGGCGCCGGGCCATACGCCAGGTCACACCGTCTTTGCGATCCATTCCGGCGATCAGTCGCTGCTCGTTCTTAGCGACACCGCGCAGCACCCTGCGGTGTTCGCGCGGCATCCGGACTGGCAGGCGGCCTTCGATATCGACGGCGCAGCGGCGGTGGCGACGCGCAAAAAGCTGTTCGATCGCGCTGCGGCCGACCGCATGCTGGTCACCGGCTATCACTTCCCCTTCCCGGCCTGCGGCCATCTGATCAAGACCGCAAGCGGCTACGAGCACGTGCCGGTCGAGTGGCAGCCAAATCTCTGATCGCCGGGACGTGAAAATTCAGAGGCCGGCTTGCGCCGGCCTCCTAAAATCCTCGCGGCATTTTCATTTTTGTTCGGCACGGCTTTTTCGGCGTGCCCCGGGGGGAGATTTAAGTCCGGCTTGCGGTCCAGAAGGGGTCTGCCGTCAGAATTCGCAAGCCGGTGCGTACGATCCGGGCCTCGGTTCGCACCTTTGCGGGGTGCATATTCCGAATCGCAGGCAATTCCGTCGCCGTCAGGACCGCTTCGCGGCCTGGTCGTTGGTGGTTTTGCCGGTATTGGCCTGATGCGTCCTGGCAGGCTTGACGTGGCGGGCCTGATGCATCGTGCCGGACTTGCTGCCTGTCTTGATGCCGTTTTTGCCGCGCGCGAGATGCTTGCGGGCGTGCTTGACCGTGTGATGGACCGTCTTGGTCGTCTTCACGGTGGCGGCGGCCGAAGCGGGCGCGGACGGGGTGGCGGCGGGCGCAGTGACAGGTGCGGTGGCAGGCGCCGTGCCCGCGGTTCCCGTGGACTGTGCGGCGAAAGCCGGCCCGGCGATCAGCGTGGTCGCAATGAGCGCGGCGGCGAATTTCCTCAACATGGTGTTCTCCTTCTTGTTTGCGGCGCCTGTTCGAGAGACTGCGCCGTTTTCAAACACCTGTTTAAACCCGGCGCGGTGAACGCGTTCTGAAGTGCCGGAGCAGAATCCGTTCACCTACGTGACATTCCTGTAATGCAGGGTCTGCCTGTAATGCAGGGCGCGGTTCCGGCCCTAACGAAGAGACTGGAATTTCAGCCGGGATGCCGGGATGAACCGCTGCGGTGCCGGTGTTTATCCTGGCACCCCGGAACTGGAGGAAGCTCATGCGCACCATGCCGCTCTTTGCAGCCGCCCTGCTCTTGGGCGCCGCCACCGGCGCGTCACATTTCGCCGTGGCCATGGAGAGCCCGGCCGCGACCCCGCCGGCATCCACACAGCAGCCGAGTGCGCCGAGCGGCACCAAAAAGACGAAAAAGAGCAAGCCGCAGAAAAGCAGCGCGGCGGAGGAATTTATCAACGGCTGGCACAAGGCCTACGCGCTTGTCTACGACAAGCAGGATTACGAGGGCGGCATCGCCGCACTGCGTGCGATGGGCTACGACGACAATGTCGACGTGGCGACGCTGATTGGCTATGCGAGCCGCAAGCTCGGCCGCTACGACGACGCCAAGCTCTGGTACGACCGCGCGCTAGCCGCCGATCCGCGGCACGCGCTGACCTGGTCCTATTACGGCATGTGGCAGGCCGAACAGGGCAACATCCTCAAGGCCAAGGACGACCTCGAGCAAGTGCGCGGCATCTGCGGCACCGGCTGCCGCGAATATACGATGCTCAAGGAAACGATCGACGGCACGCGGACGTACTGATCGCGCACCATAAGCCGCTCGTCCCGCGCGGGCGGGGATGCAAGCCTATTTGCCGGACCGTGCGGATTTATGCCGCCCCGCCGCCTTGCGTCTCCGCCATGAGCCAGGCGTTATATTCAGAATCGACGCTTTCAATCGGAATGACGAGTATGGCGGGCGTCGTATAGGAGTGCATTTTCCGCACCGTCTCGCGGACCGCTTCGGCGAGGCTGGCCCGGGTCTTGATGATCATCACCACTTCATCGCCCCGCTCGACCGCCCCCTGCCACCAATAGAGCGAAACCATGCCCGGCAGGATATTGACGCAGGCGCAGAGCCGCCGCCCGACCAGGGCACGGCCCGCCTCCTCCGCCTCGACAATGGATGAATAGGTCGTGTAGACGAACACCGCGCGTTCTTTATTCTGATCCATGCCTGTCTCCGGAAACGCCGCGCCGCTCCTTATTTGCAGTCCGAGCCATTATGCCCAAACGCCAACCCGCGCCCCGCTACAAGCACATCGCCTTCGTCGCCAGCGACGTGCCCGAGGCACAGCGGGCGCGGCGCAAGCTCGTTCAAAAATACGGCGACGCCAAACCCGAGATCGCCGACGTCGTGGTGGCGCTCGGCGGCGACGGCCTCATGCTGGCGACCCTGCAACGGTTCATGAATTCCGGCAAGCCGATCTACGGCATGCACCGCGGCACGGTCGGTTTCCTGATGAACGAGTATGCCGATAGCGGCCTGCGCGAGCGGCTGGCGGCGGCGCGCGTCTCGGTCATCCACCCGCTCCTGATGCGCGCGCGCGACGCCGCCGGACGTGTCCACCGGCACCGCGCCATCAACGAAGTATCGCTGTTTCGCCAGACCTACCAGGCGGCGCGATTGCGCGTTTTGGTGGACGGCAAGGAACGCCTGGCCGAACTTGTCGCCGACGGCGTCATGCTGGCGACGCCTGCCGGTTCGACCGCCTACAATCTCTCGGCGCAGGGACCGATCATTCCGATCGGCGCGCCGCTCCTTGCGCTGACTCCAATCAGCCCGTTCCGGCCCCGGCGCTGGCGCGGGGCGCTGTTGCCCGACCGCGCCCGTGTCACGGTGGAGGTGCTGGAGGCGGCAAAACGGCCGGTCGCGGCGGTCGCCGATCACGACGAGGTCCGCTCCGTCCGGTCCGTCGAGATCAGCATGGATCACGAAATCGCCATGCACATGCTGTTCGACCCCGGTCACGGCCTCGACGAGCGCATTCTCAGCGAGCAATTCGGCTACTGAGGCGGCAAAGCTTAACTGGCCGTTAAGCACGTTTCTTTACGATTACCCGCGCGAGGATGGGTTTTGACGCCTGCCGCGCGGGAGGACCTATGGTCCGCATCGACTTCAATCGTCTGCGGTTTCTGGTCATCGACGATAACGCGCATATGCGGCGCATTCTGCGCACGCTGCTGCACGGCTTCGGCACGCGCGACGTCTATGAAGCGGAAGACGGCGCCGCCGGCCTCGAAGCGTTCACCCAATACATGCCGGACATCATCCTGACCGACTGGGTGACGCCGATCTTCGACGGCCTGGAACTGACACAGATGATCCGTCAGCCCGGCGCCAATGCAAATCCCTACGTGCCCATCATCATGCTCACCGGCCATTCCGAGAAGAAGCGCATCCTCGGCGCCCGCGACGCCGGCATCACGGAATTCCTCGCCAAGCCGATTTCAGCCAAGGCGCTTTATGAGCGCATCCTCAACGTCGTCGCCAATCCGCGCCCGTTCATAAGAACCAAGACCTATTTCGGGCCGGACCGGCGGCGCAATGTCAATCCGAACTACGCCGGCCCTGAACGGCGCAAGGGCGGCAGCGCCGAGGTCGCGCGCCAACAGCCCTTGCTCGACAAGGCCAAGGTCTTGGTCTGACCGGGAGCATCAGCAGACATGGCCCCTCGCAAGGACGATACTGCCTCGGTGGCAACCTACGCCGACTACGAGGTCATCACGCCGCCGCATGAGATGCGCAGGGTGGTGGGACCGGCGGCGGACACCGATGAGGATCCGGTCTCGCGCGCGGAAGCGGCGCTGGTCGAATTGTCGTCGGAGTTCACGACCTGGATGCAGCTGGAATGCGAGCGTCTGGAAACGTGCCGCCAGGACGTCAAGCGCGATGGCTTTAACGAAAAGACCCACGATGGGCTGTTTCGCGCGGCCCATGACATCAAGGGCGAGGCCGTAACGTTCGGCTATCCCGAATCTGTCGGCGTCGCGGAAAGTCTTTGCCGGCTCCTCGAGCACGTACCGAACATGGCCGAAATTCCGCTCAAGCTCGTCGACCAGCATGTCGACGCCATTCGCGCGATTATCCGCGAACACGCGCGGCCGGACGTCGCCGATATTTCCCGTGCATTGACGAAGCGGCTGCGCGACGTCACCGACGATTATCTGCGGCGGGAAAACAGCTTCCGGCCCGACTATCTCGACAACATCTTTTCGCCGCCGCTGGTTTCCGGCTGAACGGCTATCTGCCCGTGCGATAGCGAGTGGCGTGCGGCTAGGCCGCGGCCGATCGATCCTCAAATCCGACGTGAAGATCTTCGGCGACAAGCTCGTCGCAGAACAGCCGCGCCTCTTCGCGCGCCGCTTCCGTCGCGAAGCGCCGCAGCAGCGTGAGAAGCGGTGCAACTTCGCCAAGTTCGGCATCCTCGCAGCGGGTCAGCACGCGCTCGATCATGCGCCGCTTGAGCCGCGCCGGACCGCCCGGCTCGGCTGAAAATCCCTCGCGCATGGCTTCGATCGCTTCCTTGAACGCAGGATAGGTCGATGGCGGCAATGCGGCCCTTTCCAACAGCGCCCGCAGGCCGGCGCTGCCGCGGTCGTGAATGAGGCCCGACACCCGCGCGACCGGCATGTCGGAAAGCTCGGCGAGCGCTTCCTCGAACAGCGCGACATTGCCGGACAACAGCGCGCGCAGAATGAGCCCGGCCGTGAGCTGCCCGCTGGCGCACAGATGCCGGATCAAGTGGCGAAGCTCGGTGTCCGGCGCCTCCGCGGCAATGGCGACGGTGCCCTTCTCGCATGCCTCGCGCGCGATGCGCTCGGCATGATCGGCGGCAAGCCAGCCGCGGCCGGCGACAAAGCCGGCAAGCGTCTCGGATAATTTGGTGACGAGGTTCTGCCGCGTGGCTGCCGGTATATCGTCGCGCGTCAGGAGCGCCTCGCGGATCGCGGCGAGATGACCGAAGCGGTCGACGATACGGTCGATCGAGATCACAGCGATGGCGGCTTGCGGATTTTCCACCATCAGCAGGCAGGATTCAGCCGTACCGACTTCGGCAATCGCCGCGGCTACGGAACACGGCAGCGCGGCGCGGCTCGCCACCGCCGCCTGGACGATGGGAGCGCCGGTCGCAACCGCGTCGACGAGATCGGCATCGACAAAGAGCGGCGACAGCGCATAGACCGGCGCCGCGATCTGCGGCTGGTCGCCCGCCAATGCGACGACGATGGCCGGCGGCGCGCTCGGGCTCGGGGCAAGCGCGTCGGCAAGCGCGCGGCGCACCAGCGGCGACGGGTCATCGAGCAGCATCAGCATTGCGCCTTCGGCGGCGCCGAGATCATCGGGCGACAGATCGGAATAAAGATAGGCGCGCGCCAATGCACTCGTCGCTTCGGCCCGCTCGCTGGCCGGCGCGGTGCGCACCCATTGCAGGAAATCGCGGACGATCATTGCTCGCTCACGCCACGCGGATTTGAGGCTGGTTCAGATGCTAAAGACCCCGCCTTAACAAACCGTTCACCATAAATTTGGGCGATTTTCGCGGGCTTATGATGGGTGCGGGCTAGGTGCCCCGCTTGCCGTCATCCTTGAACAGATCGAGCATCGCGTTCGGCGCCGCAGCGCCGTCCGCGCCCGGCGGGGTGTTCGCCACGCCCCAGAGCTGGCTTACGACCGCCGCGACCGGCGTATTGCGGCCGGGATCGGAAAACAGGCCATGAAAGACGTCGGGATCCTGTCGCGGTTTTGCTGCCGGCGCCGCCTCGGCAAAGGCATTCGTCATGCCGGCAGTGTCGGGCACGGCTGCAGCGGCGACAGTCATTGGATTGGGCGCCGTCGCTGCTGCGGTTCTTGCGGGAATCGTAATGCGCGTCGGGCCGGCGGGAAGCGGCGCCGCAACGGGCGTATTCATGGCTTGCGCCGTGTTCACCTGATCGGCCGGGCGCACGCGCGCCGCCACGTCATAGCGCGCGGTGAGGACATCGCGCACTTCGGCAAGGCTGCGCGGCCGTCCGCTGGCGCGATCGTAAAAGATCGAGGGATTGGCCGCAGCGGCATTCGGAAAATAGCGCGCCGCGCTGGTATTCGGGTCGGCGGCGGCAGCCGAGATCATGCGCGCCGCGCCGCCGGCACCGAGAAAATGCGCGATATAAAGCTCGCCCTCGCTCGGCGAGCGGCCGAGCTTCTGCGACAGCATGGCGGCGTTGGCCTGGGTGAAGGCGCCGGCCATGACGGCGTTCGCCTCCGGATCGTTGCGCAGCTTGAGGATCTCGTTCCGCAACGCGGGATCCTGCACCGTATAGTGCCCTGACGCGGTCCTGGTGATGGCGTCGGCATATTTGCCGTAGCCAAGCGCCGCGCCCGACTGCTTCATGGTGCCGAGCCAGGTCTGCTCGACGAATTGAAAGAGCCCGCGCGCCGACGAGGTCGACGCGCCTGCTTTCGGATTGAGACCGGATTCGACTTGCGCCGTCGCCAATAGATACTGGAAGCTCGTGCCGGTGGCCTGAGCTGCCTGGCGAATGGCACCCGTCACCGTCGAACCGGCGGTGAGATTGCTGGAATCGACCAGCATGGCTTGCTCCCCTGCCGGCTCCCACCGGCGTCTTGAGCGTTAGCGATCATTAACGATTATGGTAAACGTGGGCTTAACGGAAAAAGGACGTAGGAGGCGGATATGGCGCAACAGGCAGCGGTACGGCACAAGCGCGGCGGGCTCTATTTCGAGGATTTCGTGCCCGGCGAGACGGTCGAACACCGCTACACGCGCACCGTCACCCAGATGGACAACATGCTGTTCTCCAACATGACGCTCAACCCGCAGCCGCTGCACATCGACCGGCACTTCTGCGAGCAGGAGACGGAATGGGGCCAGCCGCTGATGAACTCGCTGTTCACGCTCGGGCTGATGATCGGCATCCAGGTTTCCGACATGACGGTCGGCACGACGATCGCCAATCTCGGCATGACCGACGTCAAATTCCCTCACCCGCTGTTCGAAAACGACACCGTGCATTGCACCACCGAAGTGATCGGCAAGCGCGAATCGAAGTCGCGGCCCGGCGCCGGCATCGTCGAATTTCATCACCGCGCCTTCAACCAGGACAACAAGCTCGTCGCCGAATGCCGCCGCCAGGCTTTTATCCGCATGCGGCCGAAGTGACGTGAACGCGGACAATGCGCTCGCTCCTTTTCGTACCGGCCGATAGCGCCAGGAAACTCGACAAGGCGATGACGAGCGGCGCCGACGCGCTAATCGTCGACCTTGAGGATTCAATCGCGCTCGACGGCAAGACGCGCGCGCGGGAAAGCGCGGCTGCGTTCCTCAAGGAGGTCATGGCGAAAACGCCGCGGCCGTACATGATGGTACGGGTGAACGGCCTGCAGACCGGCCTTACCGACGCCGATCTCGACGCCATCGCGCCCACAAAACCCGACGCGATCATGCTGCCGAAGGCCGAAGGCGGCGCGTCGGTCATCCACGCCGATGCGAAACTCGCCGTGCGCGAGGCGATGAGCAATTTTCCGGACGGCCATATCAAGATTTTGCCGATCGCGACCGAAACGGCGGCTTCCTTGTTCGTCGCGGGCACGTTCGCCGGCGCCAGCAAACGTCTCATCGGGCTCACCTGGGGCGCCGAGGATCTGTCCGCCGAGCTCGGTGCGCAGGCGAACCGCGGCGCCGACGGCCGTTTTCTCGATCCGTACCGGCTGGCGCGGACGCTGTGCCTCGCCGGCGCCGCAGCCGCGCGCGTGCCTGCGATCGACACCGTCTATGTCGATTTCCGCAACAGCGACGGATTTCGCCGCGAATGCGAGGAAGCCTGCCGCGACGGCTTCACCGGCAAAATGGCGATCCACCCGGCGCAGGTGCCGATCATCAACGACGTGTTCACGCCCTCGCCCGCGGCGCTCGAGCATGCGCGTTCGGTGATCGCGGCCTTTGCCGCAAGCCCCGGCGCCGGCGTCGTCGGCATCGGCGGCCTGATGTACGACCGGCCGCATCTCGTGCGCGCCGAGCAATTGCTGGCGCGCGCCACGCAACCGGTACGCCCCTGAATTTCGCTTGAAATCTTGAGCGCGAAAGCGATCGCGCCTTGCAAAAATTTGCCCGCAGGTTTTCTGATCGGCACGTTCAAAACGCCCGTCATTGCGAGGAGCGAAGCGACGAACCAATCCAGACTTCGCGGCCGGACTGGATTGCTTCGCTGCGCTCGCAATGACGAAAGAACTAATCCGCCCTGCAGGCCTTGCGGATTATTCGCGGTATGCCGTCTTCGGATCAAACACCCGCTCATCGCGAAACTCGAGTGTGACTGCCCCACTCTTGCCAAGCGGCACGGCGCGGTAAAAGCAGGAGCGGCGTCCGGTGTGGCAGGCTCCCGCCACCTGCTCGACCTTGATCCACACCGCGTCCTGGTCACAGTCGATCCGCATCTCGACGACGCGCTGGGTGTGGCCGGAGGTCTCGCCCTTCTTCCAGAGTTTTTTGCGCGAGCGGCTGAAATACCACGCCTCGCCGCTGGCGATGGTTTTTGCCAGCGCCTCGGCATTCATGTGCGCGACCATCAGCACGTCGCCTGTGCCGGCGTCGGTGGCGACGCAGGTGACGAGCCCGTCAGCGTCGAATTTCGGCGTCAGCGCCACGCCATCTTCGAGATCGGCTGTGGCGCCGGGCGCTGCGAATGATGATGTGTCCGGCACCGATGCCCCCGTAGTGGTGGTCAGCCTTTGTTCGCCGCGCTGCGGGTGAGCGTCACAAAGCGCATCTGATCCTCGGCGCTGTCGAGGAACGTTCCGAGGAACCGCGTCGTCACCGTCGAGGCGCCGGGTTTGGTCACGCCGCGGATCGACATGCAGGTGTGCTCGGCTTCGAGCAGCACGGCAACACCGCGCGGTTTCAAGACCTCATCGATCGCAGTTGCGATCTGCGAGGTAAGTTTTTCCTGCGTCTGCAGGCGGCGCGCGTAAACATCGACGAGCCGCGCCAGCTTCGACAGTCCGACCACGCGCTCGACCGGGCGATAGGCGACATGCGCCTTGCCGTAGAACGGCATCATGTGATGCTCGCAATGCGAGGTAAATCCGATGTCGCGAATGAGCACGAAATCATCATAGGCCTCGGTCTCGCCGAAGGTGCGGGCGAGCGCATCGGCGGGAATTTCGCCGTAGCCCTGATAAAGCTCGTCCAGCGCCGCGACGACGCGCTTTGGCGTGCCGACGAGCCCTTCGCGGGAGGGATCCTCGCCGATATAGGCGATCAGCGCGCGCACCGCCGCTTCGGCCTCGGTGCGGGAGGGCCTGGTGTCGAGCGGCTTTGGCGCGGTGCGGACGTGGTCGGAATGCGGTCCCCGGGGCCATGACTTGATAACGGCTGGCTTGATAACGGCGTCCATCACTTCTCCAATCGCCAGCACACGGCCGGAACTTCAAATCGCCTGCGGTAGCGCCTATATAGTGGATTGCCGGAGAGACTCAATAAAGCCCGGACAGAACGGGTTAATTGGCCGAGCCGATTGCCGATGCTCAACGAAGTCTACAACCGCCGTATTATCGAGCTTGCGGGCACGATCCCGAAGATCGGCCGGCTCGCCGATCCCGATGCGAGCGCATCCGCGCTGTCGAAATTGTGCGGCTCGACCGTCACCATCGACCTGAAGATGGACGGCGATACGGTGACCGATTTCGCCCATGAGGTGAAAGCCTGCGCGCTCGGCCAGGCCTCATCGTCGATCATGGCGCGCAACATCATCGGCTCCAAGGCGGACGAGCTGCGCGCGCTGCGCGAAGACGTGCGCAAAATGCTCAAGGAGAACGGCGCGCCCCCTGCAAATGGAAAGTGGGCCGATATCGCAGTCCTCGAACCGGTGCGCGACTACAAGGCGCGGCACGCCTCGACGCTGCTGACCTTCGACGCCGTGGTCGATGCCATCGGCCAGATCGAAGCGCGGCGCGGCGTCGAGGCGGCGGCGGAATGACCGTGCGAGGAGAGCGATGCCGTTTGACGCCCTGTTCAATGCTTCCCGCAACGCCCCTCGCCTGTTCGGGCGTGCATTCATAAAACTCTATCGCTACACGCTGTCGGCGCTCGTCGGCTACCGCTGCCGGCATCTGCCGACCTGCTCAGACTATGCCGATCAGGCGCTCGATCGCTTCGGCCTGTGGGCCGGCTCGTGGATGACGCTGGCACGTCTGCTGCGCTGCCAGCCCTGGGGCACGTCAGGCCTCGATTTCGTGCCGGCGGCGTTGCCGGAAAAATCGCGCTGGTATATGCCGTGGCGCTACGCCCGCTGGCGCGGGACGAATCAAATTCCGACTGGAGGGGCCCAGCACAATGAAGCGTAAATCGATCACCGTAATTTCGGCGTTCTGCGGATTGGGGCTGCTGCTTTTGGCGCCCCTGCCGGCAAAGGCGCAAGATCCTGCGGTCGGCGGCACGAAACGCTGCAACGACTACTGGCACGCTCACAGGGCCACATTGAAGGCGGCGGGCAAGACGAAGAAGGACTTCATGGGCCCCTGTCTCAGCGGCACTTGGGTCTTCCAGTAAGAGTTGGGTCTTTCAGTAAGAACTTCGTAATTGTTTTCATAAGTTCTGCGCCTTCCGGCGAAGAGCAAGTACGGTTCTTCCAGCTTACCTGCGCTCGTTCGCAGGAGTGAGCAACAGGAGCGAATGATGGTCGCGCTGACCTTTCCCGACGGCGCACGCCGGGACTATCCCGATGGCACAACAGGCCTCGACATCGCCAAGGGCATTTCGCCCTCGCTTGCCAAGCGCACCGCCGCGATGGCGCTCGACGGCGTTGTCGCCGATCTCTCCGATCCGATCGAGCGCGATGCAAAGATCGAATTCCTCACGCGCGACGATCCGCGCGCGCTGGAACTGATCCGGCACGACGCCGCGCATGTGCTCGCGGAAGCCGTGCAGTCGCTGTGGCCCGGCACGCAGGTCACCATCGGGCCGGTGATCGAGAACGGCTTCTACTACGATTTCTTCCGCAACGAGCCGTTCACGCCGGAAGATTTCGCCGCGATCGAAAAGAAGATGCGCGAGATCATCGCGCGCGACAAACCCTTCACCAAGGAAGTCTGGCCGCGCGACGAGGCCAAACGCGTCTTCGCCGGCATGGGCGAGCAGTTCAAGGTCGAACTGGTCGACGCCATCCCGGCCGACCAGCAGATAAAAATCTACAAGCAGGGCGACTGGTTCGATCTGTGCCGCGGCCCGCACATGACCTCGACCGGCAAGATCGGCAATGCGTTCAAGCTGATGAAAGTCGCCGGCGCCTATTGGCGCGGCGATTCGAACCGCGAAATGCTGTCGCGCATCTACGGCACCGCCTTCGCCAAGCAGGAAGAGCTCGACGCTCACCTCAAGCAGATCGAGGAAGCGGAGAAGCGCGACCACCGGCGCCTCGGCCGCGAGATGGATCTGTTTCATTTCCAGGAAGAAGCGCCCGGCTCGGTGTTCTGGCATCCCAAGGGCTGGACGCTGTTCCAGACGCTCGAGAATTACATCCGCCGCCGCCAGGCGGATGCCGGCTATCTCGAAGTCAACGCCCCGCAACTGATCGATTCATCGCTCTGGGTCGCGTCCGGCCACATGGCGACGTTCCGCGACGCCATGTTCCTCATCGAGCCGCGCGAGGAGGACGAGCGCACCTACGTGGTCAAGCCGATGAACTGTCCCGGCCACATCCAGATTTTCAAGAACGGGCTGAAATCCTATCGCGACCTGCCGTTCAAGCTCGCCGAGTTCGGCAAGGTGCATCGCTTCGAGCCGTCCGGCGCGCTGCACGGATTGATGCGCGTGCGCGCCTTCACGCAGGACGATGCGCATATCTTCATCACCGAGGAACAGATCGCGGAAGAAGTCATCAAGGTCAACGACCTTATCCTGTCGATCTATCAGGACTTCGGCTTCGACGACGTGCGCATCAAATTCTCCGACCGGCCGGAAAAACGCATCGGCGATGACGCGGTCTGGGACAAGGCCGAGGCCGCGCTGATGAAGGCGCTCGAAGCCTCCGCCCGGCCGTGGGCGCTGAACAAGGGCGAAGGCGCCTTCTACGGCCCGAAACTCGAATATGTGTTGCGCGACGCCATCGGCCGCGACTGGCAGTGCGGCACCGTGCAGGTCGACCTCAACATGCCGGGCCGGCTCGGCGCTTTCTATATCGACGAGCACTCCAACAAGATCACGCCGGTCATGCTGCATCGCGCGATGTTCGGCTCGCTCGAGCGCTTCACCGGCATCATGATCGAGCATTATGCCGGGCATATGCCGCTGTGGCTGTCGCCATTGCAGGCGGTCGTCGCGACCATAACCTCGGACGCCGACGATTATGCGCGCGAAGCGATCGCGGCGGCGCGAAGCGCCGGCCTTCGCGTTGACGGCGACCTGCGCAACGAAAAGATCAACTACAAGGTCCGCGAGCATTCGCTGGCGAAGGTCCCCGCGCTGCTCGTCGTCGGCAAGAAGGAAGCCGCCGAGCGCACCGTCTCGATCCGCCGTCTCGGCAGCGACAGGCAGGAGACCATGCCGCTCGATGCCGCGCTCGCGGCGCTGGCGCAGGAGGCGGTGCCGCCGGACGTCAAGCGGATCGGCAAAGCGGCCTGAATATCCGCGCCGCGCTCAGCGCGCCAGCACTTCGACTTCGCCGTCGACGCCGGTGATGACCTTGAAGTCGCGCTGGAAAGTACGGCCCTCGTTGCGTGAGATGACGTGATAATCGCCTTCGGCAAGGACGAGGCGCGGGAATGCGCCGATCGATTCCTTGATCACGTCGCCGCCGGGCGTCAGCACCGTCCATTGCGTATTGGCGAGCGCCTCGCCGCCGGAATTGTTCACGAGCTTGAGCGTGATGACGGCGGCACGATGGGTGACCACGATATCGGTGAGCTTGGCCGCCTCGATATGCACGTCCGAGCGCACCACCGAATTGCCGTCGCCGTAATTCGACACGATGTAATAGGTGCCTTCCGGCAGCAGCACGACGTCGCCCGTCATCACGTTCTGCGCGATCGGCCGGCGATCGGTGGTGTCGAACTGGCTTCCGGTAAATACGGTGAATGTTATCTGGCCGGCCGGGATCTTTATGTCGCCGACGCGGCCCTCGAGCCGCAGGCCGCCCGCCGGAATATCGAGCACCTCGCGCACCGTCTCCGAGCGCAGTTGCACGGCCTTCGCAGCGCTCGCAAGCCCGAGGCTTGCGTGCACGACGTAACTGCCCGGCGGCAGGACGAAAGTAGGCGCCGCGCCGCGATCCTCCTTGATCAGATGAAACATGCCGGTCGCGTCGGGCTTTGCGCCATAGACGCGCCAGATCAGGCCGGCGGTGATCGGGGCTGCGTCACGGCCATAGCGCGCGGCAACGGCAAGCGCGACGTGACCGGCGGGCACCAGCGGCGCGGCCTGCGCCATGGACGGAACGCCGGGCGGCGCAAGCGGCGCCGGCGCGACGATAGTGGCGCCGGGCGATCCGATTCCGGTGCCCGGCACGAGCGGGGCCGGTGCGACGGATTGCGGTGCGACAAGATTGCGCGATTGCGCGACGGCCTGCGCCGGCGCGAAGGCAGCAATGGCCGTTGCCGCGACCGCCGCGGCAAGGACACTCCGAAAACTGGTCAAGCCCCACCCTGACATCGCAGCGTTTTCTCGATGGAAATCACGGCATTTTCAAGCCGCCTGCGGGCGCGCCGTGCCGCCGACTATAGCTGATCCGCCGCTTTCACCCTATTGTGCGGCCCCGGCCTTCGGCCGGTCTCCCGCGGTAAACCGTCGCTCCAGGCGTGAGGATTTGGTGACTAGCTCGGATATTGAAAACAAATCCGTCGACGCCGGCCATATCGGCGTCAAAAGCGGCGGACCATCGATCGGACTTGTGCTCGGCAGCGGCGCGGCGCGCGGTTTCGCCCATATCGGCGTCATGCGCGCGCTGCTCGCCCACGGCATAAAGCCCGACATCATCGTCGGCACCTCGATGGGTGCGCTGGTCGGCGGCTGCTATGCGACCAATCAGCTTGATGCGCTCGAGACATGGTCGCGTTCGCTGACGATGCGCCGCATCATCGGCTATCTCGACGTGAAAATCGGCGGCTCCGGCCTGATCAGCGGCGGACGGCTGGCGACCGAACTCCAGGCCTCGATCGGCGAGGCCGATATCGAGAAATTGCCGATTCGCTTCGCGGCGATCGCGACCGAGATCGGAACCGGGCATGAAGTGTGGCTGACGCGCGGTTCGCTGTCGCTTGCGGTGCGCGCGTCCTATGCGCTGCCGGGAATCTTTGCCCCGGTTCATCTCGGCGGCCGCTGGCTGGTCGACGGCGCGCTGGTCAATCCGGTTCCGGTATCGGCGGCGCGTGCGCTCGGTGCCCGGGTCGTCATCGCGGTCAACATGGATGCCGACCGTTTCGGCCGCGGCACGACGATCGCGAGTCACGGCTCCGAGGCCGACGACGCCCCTCCCGCCGCGCCCGCCGAACCGCCGCGCAACGGGCTGGCGCGGCTTCGCGGTATTTTCGGCGCCGAGCGCGCCTTGAAACGCCAGATGATCGCCGACGATGCGCGGCCGAGCTTTTCAACCGTGATGATCGAATCCTTCAACATCATGCAGGACCGGCTTACCCGCATGCGGCTCGCCGGCGATCCGCCGGACGTCCACATCACGCCGCGGGTCGGCCATATCGGCTGGCTCGATTTCCATCACGCCGCGGAAGCGATCGAAGTCGGCCGGGCGGCCACGGAAAAAGCGATCGACTCGATCACGGAATCGATTGCAGGTCTCAGCTGATTATTGCTCAACTGATTATTGCGACGGCGAGATTTGCGCGCAGGTCGTCTGGCACGTGATCTGCACGGTCGAACAACTCAGCTGACACGACGCGCTCGAGTTGGCGTTGCTGGTCGTGGTGGCGGCGCCGACCGGCGCAGCGCCCGGCACGATGCAGGCGGTCTGGCATGTCGCCGTCTGGGAATTGCACGCCATCATGCAATTCGTCACCGTCGAAGTCTGCGCCAGACGAATTTTCCCGGCGGCGGAGACCTCAGCGCAAAATTGCGTGGAACACCCCGCCATAACGGCGAACAAAATCACCACCCGCCACATGACTGCCTCCCCGGCCGCAAGGCGGCATCATAGCGCCGGATATGCGCATGGGGAATGCGGTATCGCCGCATTCCCCAAATTTCGCGGTTTACGCGGTCAGGATGTAATCGCGCATCGCCGCGGAATCGCTTTCCATCTCATGCAAGCGGTGCTTGACCACGTCTCCGATCGAGACAATGCCGACCACATCGCCCTGGTCGAGGACGGGAACGTGGCGGAATTTGCCGTCGGTCATGCGCTCCATGATGCTGGCGACCGTCTCGCCTTCCGTGCAGGTCGAGACCTTGCGCGTCATTATCCTGCTGACAGGCTCATCGAGCGCGGCTGCCCCGCGCTCGGCAAGCGCGCGCACGATGTCGCGCTCCGAAAGGATGCCAACGACACGACGCCCGGCGCCGAGGATAAGCACGGCGCCAATGCGTTTCTCGGCCAGAAGATCGATGGCGCAAGCGAGCGTTGCGGTGGGGTCGATGCTGACGACCTCGCGGCCCTTGCCCGCGAGAATGATGCTGACGGACATTTTAGCCTCCCTGAGCTCCATCGCGTGACGGCCCGCTCAAGGCGGATCAGCCGCGGTGAAGGTAATGACCATAATGATCTGACTCGGCACGGAGTTCCATCCATCTGCATGGCGAGTGCGCTGCGCTGCTGGAATTTGCACTCTGGAACTTGCACGAATACTTCGGCAAACGGCGCTAACGGCTTGGCTCGGTGTCAATTTCGGCGCGCGCCGTGACCGGATCGAAAGCGCTGAACAGGAACAGTCCGGCGAAAAAGCCGCCGACATGCGCCTGCCAGGCGATCACTTGTCCGGCTTCCTCGCCAAACGAAAGGGTGCCGAAGCCGAACAGGGCGTTCAGTCCGAGCCAGACCAGCAGGAACAGCAGAAATTGCGGATTGCGCAGCGTCGTACCGAGTGGCGAGGCCGGAACGCGATAGGCGTCGTCCGAGCCATCCCGCAACAGCCCGAGCGGTCCGCCCTTCTGAAAGACAAAGCGCATCGCCGCCGCCATCGCGCCCGAGATGGCCGCCGACGCGCCGATCATCGGCTCCATCGCGCCCCAATGACTGACGAGATGCGCCAGCGCACCGGCCGCCGCCATGACCAGCATGAAAAGCGTGTAGCGCCACGGCCCGAAGCGGCGCGCCAGCGCCGTGCCGAACGGCACCAGCCACGCGAGGTTGAGGCCGATATGCATCATGTCGGCGTGAATGAAGGCATAGGTGAAGAAGGTCCACAGATCGGCACCAAAGCCGCCCGGGAATGTGCCGGTGACGGCGAGATCGGTGCCGTAACGCGCCGGGATGAATGCGAAGGTGAGCAGAAACCGGACGTCCTCTTCGTCGCTCAGCACAAAGACGCGCACGACATGGACGAATACGAGCACGGCGATCGTCGCGATGACGACGCGGGGCACGTTGAACAGCGGCTCGGATTTTTGCGTCATCACCGCTCCGGGATAGTCCGGCGCGGCGGCAAGAACAAGCGCAAGAAGGAGCGGCGCATCAACGCAACACGATCGCGGCATGATCGCAACCTGATCGCAACATGCCGGCCGGCCGTGCGAAAAACAAAAGGGAGGACGTTGCCATCCTCCCTTTCGCGTTCTACGCGGGGTTTCCGCGGTCGACACCGGTGATGCGCGCTGGCATCGTTCGGCGTCGGTCACATCCCCTCGCCTCCCGTAGTCCAAAAGCAATGTCACCCTAGGCGGCGCAACGGGCCTCGCCAATGCCGACGCGCCATTAAGTTTAATTCCGCTCCGGCACGCCGATGGCTCCCCGCATGCGGCGTCCGGCATGCGCCCTGCTCCGCAACCCGCATCGATGCCGCAAGCCGCAATTCCTGTCCCGATCGGGGACAGGTGTCCGGCAGTGGTGCGATTTCGGGTGTGGAGGGCGCGTCAATGAAACACGCAGCGAGCCAGGAACTCTATGCGTATTGGGAGGAGCGTCGCGGCCGGCGGCCGGCGCCCGAGCGCGCCGAGATCGAGCCCGGCGCCATTCGTCAGGTTCTCAGCGACGCCTTTATCCTGGCGCTCGACGACCGTGCGGGGCACCCGTTCCGGCTTGCCGGCACGCGGGTCTGCGCGCTATTCGGCCGCGAGCTCAAGGGCGAGCGCTTTATCGGCCTGTGGGCGGCGGCGAGCCAGCCGATCCTGTCGGATCTCCTTGGCATCCTCGAACATGAACGCGTCGGCACCGTTGCCGGGGTCACGGCGCATAATGCCAATGGCGAACCGGTCGAGATGGAACTGCTGCTGCTGCCGCTCAGTGCGTCGCGGCCAAGCCTCGCCCGCGTCATCGGGGTTCTGGCGCCGCTGAAAGTTCCGCCATGGCTTGGTTCAAGCCCGGTCGGCACGCTGACTTTGGGCAGCCGCCGTCACATCGGTGCATCGATCGAAACGCACCTGTTGCCGCGTTTTTTGGCCTCCCGCCGGCGTCACCTCGTCGTCCACGAGGGCGGGCGCGTTTAGGCCGCAGGCCTTCCGCAAGACACGCCATTGCTCGTTAACGGCGGCTAACGCGCCGTTAACATCGCGCGCCTAGGCTTTTCGGACTTGCCACGGCAGCCCCCATGAGCAGCACGGCCTTAGCTGAACGAAGACCCGGATTGAAGGCCCTCAACGAGGACCGGCGCCGCCATCAGCGCGTCAAGGTCAATCTGCTGGGCCGCTACATGCTGGCGGATCGCCGCGAATTTCCCTGTCAGGTCATTGATATGTCACCGGGCGGCATGGCGCTGGTCGTGCCCGTCGGCGGCATCACCGGCGAGCGCGTCATCGCCTATGTCGATCATCTCGGCCGGCTCGAAGGCAAAATCGCGCGCGTGTTCCAGAACGGCTTTGCCATGACGATCTCGGCCACGGCGCGCAAACGCGACAAGCTCGCGGCGCAACTCACCTGGCTTGCCAACCGCAGCATTCTTGCGTTGCCGGAAGATCGCCGCCACGGCCGTATCGTGCCGCGCAATCCGGTCGGCCACCTGATCCTGCCGAACGGCACCAACGTGACCTGCCGCATCATCGACATCTCGGAATCCGGCGCCGGCATCGCTTCCAAGGAACGGCCGCCGATCGGCACCCTGGTCACATTGGGCAAGGTGCAAGGACGGGTGGTGCGCCACATCGAAGACGGGTTTGCCGTCGAATTCACCCGCCTCCTGCATCCGGACTTCCTCGAAGAGAGCGTCAGCGGCGGGTAAACGCCGCGGCGACAATTTTGCTCTTTCCGGGGTCCGCGGAACGCCGCGGTTACCGCCTCTTTCCTCCCTCAGATCATCCTTTCGCGGCTTCGAAAGCGCAGCCGAAGGGCGCCGCATGCGCCTGGAAACCCGCGCCACATGGCGCTTGCGCGCAACATAGATAAAATTTGAGTCAAAATAGAATAGATAGAATTTTATACAATATACGTGCAGAAGATCGCGCAGATTTTGCTGATATTTGCTGCGATTTTACTTCAAATTGAACTACTCAACTTAGTTCAGCCGCAAAAGCTTTGTGCGAAACGTGACCCTGACGAGACGGGAAGGGGTCACGAATGAAAACGATTGCAAAAGCAATCCTCAGGCGCGGCACGGCTGCGGGCATCGTCGCCCTGGCGGTGTTTGCGTCTCCGACGGCAAGCCCCGCGCAGGAACTGGCGCTGTATGCAGCCGTGGGCGACACCGCGCGTGCGCCGATCGGCTGGACCGAGTTTTGCGTCGAGTACGATCCGGAATGCAAAACCAGGGCTTCAGCGCCGCGCGACGTGGTGCTCTCGACACAGGCCTGGAAAGAGCTTCAGCGCGTCAATCTGTGGGTCAACACGCACGTCAAACCGATGACCGACATGGATCATTGGGGTGTCGTCGAACGCTGGAATTATCCCGACGACGGCTATGGCGACTGCGAGGACTACGCGCTGCAGAAGCGCAAGATGCTGATGAAGGAAGGCTGGCCGCGCGAGGCACTGCTGATGACCGTGGTGCGCGACCAGCACGGTGACGGCCACGCCATCCTCACGGTCAAAACCGACAAGGGCGAGTACGCCCTCGACAACCAGAGAGACGAAATTCTGCTGTGGTCGGATACCGGCTATCGCTTCGTGAAACGCCAGTCGCAATCCGATCCGAACGTTTGGGTTTCGCTGGGCGATCCGCGCCCCGCGCCGTCCACCGCTTCATCGCGCTAGATCAAGGAGCTACGCGTCCCCGGTCACGTCCCCACCCCTCCCCGTCCCCAGACCGGGTTCGCGCGCGGCCAGCTCTCCCCCAGGAGCTGGCCGCACCTTTTTTGCGATCAGAAAACCCGCGAGATCAACCGGCCTTCGAGCCGATCGGCTACGCGAAACGACGGACCGTGTATTTATTGCGCGCCGATCATCCGAATTTCGCATTTCGCATTTCGCCGGCGATTTATTGATTTAATTATCACGCGACAATTCATTACCGCGCAGCCACAGCCGTATTGATGCGTGCTAGAGGAAGGCTAGCGAGTTCGCTGCGAGCTTGTAGTAACGCGACGCGCCCAGCCTTGCGCTTTCGAGGCGAAGCCGACATAAATCGGCAGGCATGACTGGTTGGACCGGTCGCGAATGACCCGAAGATGATCGTTCCAACCACGATCGCGCCGACCGGCCTAGGGTCGTGGTCCGGATGGAGGGAAGCAACGTCCGGGTACTGCGTCCGTGGATAGGTGGGCTCGAGATTTCGCTGCGCTCAACCCGAACCACTGGACCGTTTCGCTGCACGAACTGGCGCATGCCACGTTCCATATGCTGCAGACTTGCTCAACCCCTGTTGCCGCCATAACAAGGCATCCCGGTCGAAGCCGTCGGCGACGAGCCGCGCTTCGTGCCAGGCGAGGTCCTGTTTACGCATGATCGCACAATATTGCCGCGGCGGCGCGCCGAAACGCGCGCGGAATGCCCGGCTGAACTGGCTCGTGCCGCCGAAGCCGCAGCGCCTGGAGACTTCCGTCAGCGAGCGCTCGTCCCTGTTGTCTGCCAGCAAGAGCAGAAGCGCCTCGTCGAGCCGGCGCTTCAACAACACAGCGCGAACGCCGCCTTCCGCCGCCAACAGTCGATAGAGCGACGCGCGCGAGACGCGAGCCGCCTCGGCGATGTCGTCGGGCCCGAGCTGCGCGTTGCCAAGATGCGCGTCGATGTAATCCAGGGCGGCCTTTCTCTTCGACTTCACCTGATCCGCTTCATCGCCCGCAAGCCTTGCGCGCGCGCAAGCGGTCGTCAGCGCCACTATACCCTCGATCGCCGCCTCGGCTTCGCTCACCGTCAGCTGGTCGGCGCGCGCATAAAACTCCTGCATCGCTGCGCCGATCAGACGCGCGGCCCCGCTCTCGCGCGGAAAGATGAGGCCGTGCGGCTCCAGCGCCAGCAGCGCCGCCGGGACGCTCTCGCGCGTAACAATAACCATCAGATTCCCGTAATCGGTCACCGCGCTGTGGAACGGCCGCGCATAATCGAAGATCACGACATCGCCCGCCTCGATCTGCCCGCGCCGTCCGCCGCAGTCTGTGTCACACCAGCCTTCGGTCTGGAGCAGGATGAGCAACTGGTCGGGACCGCGCGCGGCTGCCGCAGACCCCCGCGTCATGGTGAACGCCGTGCCTTGACACCGCATCAGGATAGCGCAGGGCGTCGGATAGGTGCGGGTGGACAGGGTGAAGCGTGCTTCCTCACACGGGTCCGGCAGCGCCACCGTGTCGTAAAGGTGCACAACGGCATCGCGAAAGGCCTGCCAGAACTGAGGGCCGAAGGCGCCCTGCGGATTGCTGTCCAATCCTCGCAGCTTGGGCGACAAGCCGCCACTACCGCCGCCCGTCACAGACGCCTCCGCGGGTATGTTGGCCTGCCCGTCGTTGGCGCTGTACTCAGTCATAACGCCGCTCTCCGCCACCACAAGAATTCCTAGCACGATCGAAGTGAATTGACACCGGAGATCAATTCGATGACACCGCGTCTCAATCTGTGGTGAAATGCCAATATGTTTTTGCAAACGATTGTTTTCATTAGCAATTTGGCCCGCACCGTCCTATTCTAATTCCGAAAAAATCAAAGCTTCAGGGAGCCAATCCTATGCGATTCATTGCGTTGCTGGTCTGCGCGATCCTATCGAGCGCTTCCCTGCCGGTTGCCGCCGCCGAGTTCGGCACGAAGGACGAGGCAGTGGCGATGGTCAAGCGCGTCCAAGAAATGTTCAAGGCAGACGGCGCCGATGCCACCTTTAAGGCCGTCTCGGACCCCTCCACGAAAGAATTCCACGATCGCGACCTCTATCCGTTCGTTTATTTCAGGGACGGAGACAAAAAGGGACTCTGCGTCGCTCACGGTGCGCGACCCGCGTTAATTGGCAAGAATCTCATCGGTCTTAAAGATCAGGACGGGATATATCTCATTCAAGCGCTAGCCGATATCGCCAACGGGCCTGGAAGCGGCTGGGTCGATTACAAGTGGCCTAACCCGGTTAGCAACAAGATCGAAGACAAGTCGAGCTACGTCGAAAAGATGGGAGATTATTTTGTAGGTGTCGGAGTTTATCGGCAATGACGAGTGTTGGGGGGCCGTCACACCGCCTGAACGCCCGATGAGTCCGAAGGAATCTTCCGGGATCCATTCGCTTACTGGCATCTTCAATAACCTGTCTGTCCAAATCAAGGCGTCAGTGGCATCGGCGCTGCTGCTGATTTGTCTGTTGGGTTTGGGAACGAACGCTTATTTGACCTCGACGCGATCGGCTGCCGGACTACGGATCCTCACCAGCGAACTCCTACCAAAGCAGAGGTCATTTTCTCAAGTCAGCGAGGCTGTCGTAGCCACGCACCTGAAAATATTTCGTTACGTTTCGTGGGCCAGTAATGGCGTGAGCGATACATTGCTCAAGCCGCTGTACGCAGAAATCAATTCGGATATCGATACTGTATCCAACCGCATCGTCGCACTTGCCCAACGGCCAGATTTGTCCAGTCTGGAACGCCCAGCCATGCAGGGCCTGCTGGCCAAGTGGCAGATTTGTAAAAATCAGGCGAAGGACACCATCGACATCGGTCAAACCGACGCGCCCATGGCAACGATGATGCTCGGCCAAACGGACGACGCCTTCAAGGCCGTCGACACCGATCTTCAGGATCTATCCGCCGCAATTTCGTTCACCGCAAGCGATATGGGCACTCAGCTTTATTCCGACGCCGGTTCGAACGAGAATATCATCATTTTGATAACGCTAGCCGGTTTCGTGATCAGTACATTTGTCGCCGCGGTAGTCGGCCAATCGATCGTCAGCCCGGTAAAGTCCATTACCGATGTGATGCAACGCCTCTCGTCCGGTGAGACCAACATTGAGATCGGTTATCGTGACCGCCGCGACGAGATCGGGCGAATGGTCGATGCCATCGAAATCTTTCGGCGAAACATCATTGAAAGGCATGAGGAGCTGCGCGCACTCGGCGAGGTCAGTCAGACCGTCAACTCGACGCTCGATCTGGAAACAGTGCTGAGCGCGATTGTCAGCAAGGCTACCCTGCTTTCCGGCACCGAGGCGGGCACCATCTACGTGTTCGACGAAGCGAGGCGCGAATATCAACTGCGCGCCACCTACGGCATGGCGGAATCATTGGTCGAGGCCGTCAAAGATCAGCACGCCGAAATCTCCAGGGCCGTCGCGCTCGCCATCGAGCAGCGCCAACCGATGCAGACGCCCGACTTGGGCGCCGAGCCGCCTTCGGTGGCCCGCGATATCATGCTGCAGGCCGGCTATCGCGCGCGTCTCGTTGTGCCGCTGCTCGCTGCCGACCGCATCGTGGGTGCGCTGGTGGTGCGGCGGCAGGCACCGGGAGAATTCCCGAAGAATACCATCCAGCTGCTGCAGACCTTCGCGGCGCAATCCGTGCTCGCCATCCAGAACGCCCGGCTATTCAGCGAGATCGAGGAAAAAGGGCGGCAGCTCGAATCTGCAAGCCAGCACAAGTCGCAGTTTCTCGCCAATATGAGCCACGAATTGCGCACGCCGCTCAATGCGATTATCGGCGTGACCGAGATGCTGCAGGAGGACGCGCGCGACCTCAAGCGGGAGGATGAAATCGAGCCGCTCAACCGCGTCATGAACGCCGGGCGACATCTGCTCGCGCTGATCAATGACATTCTCGATCTATCAAAGATCGAGGCCGGGAAGATGGAGTTCCATCTCGAGGACTTCGCGATCGCTTCCTTGATTGACGATGTCGCCAACACCATCGAAACGCTTGCCGTCAAAAATAAGAACAAGGTGGTCGTCGAGTGCGAACCGCACATTGGAGTCATGCAGGCCGACCAAACTCGGGTCAGGCAGGCACTGCTCAACCTCGCCAGCAACGCCAACAAGTTCACCGAGGGCGGCACGGTCACGATTCGCGCGCAGCGCCAACAGCAAGCGAGACGCGACTGGATCACGATCGCCGTCAGCGATACCGGCATTGGCATGACGCCGGAGCAGATGGAAAAATTGTTTCAAGGATTTTTCCCAGGCCGATTCCTCAACGACACGCAAATATGGCGGGACGGGCCTCGGACTCGCGATCAGCCGTCGATTTTGTCAAATGCTGGGCGGCGATATCGCGGTCGAAAGCGAGCTTGGCCGAGGTTCGACCTTCACGATCCGCTTGCCGGCATCCGCCGCCGGGGATGCGCCCGTTCATCAAGCTTCTCCGGTACCAGGCGTCAAGACCAGGCTGAGTAATGCGCCGCTGATCTTGATCATTGATGACGACGCAACGGTGCGCGACGTGGTTGGCCGCTTCCTGGAGCGCGAAGGATTTTCGGTCGCGAAGGCCGACGGCGGCAAAGAAGGGCTGCGCCTGGCGCGCGAACTCCGTCCGGCGGCGGTGACGCTCGACATCATGATGCCCGATCTCGACGGCTGGACCGTACTCGCCGCGATCAAAGGCGATCCGGAGTTAGTCGACCTCCCGGTCGTTCTGATGACCATCGTCGATGAGAAGAATCGCGGCTATGCGCTTGGCGCTACCGACTATCTGGTGAAGCCGGTCGATCGTGCAGAAGCTCATCGATGTGCTGCACGCGCAGTGCGGCTCCGCCGGCCGGCGTCTTCTTATGGTCGATGATGACGATTTCGAACGCCGCCAGATGCGGACAGCCCTTGAACAGCAGGGCTGGACGGTGACCGAGGCGAGCGATGGTCGCGAGGCGCTGGCGAGATTGAACGAAGGCGCAGCCTGACGCTGATCATCCTCGACTTGATGATGCCGCGAGATGGACGGGTTCGAGTTCCTCGAGGAGATGCGTCGCAAGTCGCAATGGCACGATATCCCCGTGGTGGTGGTAACCGCGAGGGACCTTACGGACGCGGACCGCAGCCGCCTTAACGGCGGCGTCGAACGCATCATTCAAAAAACCGACCGTGACGACATGCTGCGCGAGGTGCGCAGCGTGCTCGACAAAATGCGTCGCAGCGGCAGCGCGGCACGATGCGCGTAGAGACGTAAATGAAAATTCTGTATGTCGAAGACAATGAAGACAATATCTTCATGCTGAAGAACCGTCTGACTCGCGCGGGTTACACCGTCGTCATCGCCAACGACGGCGCGCAAGGCGTCGCAATGGCGTCAAGCGAGCGGCCCGATATTATTCTGATGGATTTGAGCCTGCCGGTGCTCGACGGCTGGCAGGCAACGCGTCAAATCAAGGCCGCACCCGACACCAAGCATATCCCGGTGATTGCCCTGACCGCGCAATGCCATGGCCGGCGACCGGGAAAAGGCCTTAGCCGCGGGCTGTGACGACTACGATACCAAGCCCGATCGAGTTGCCGCGCCTCCTCGGAAAGATCAAAGAGCTTACCGAGGGGCAGGATCGTGAGCGCTCGACGGTCCGGCGCTGCTCGTCGTCGATGACAACGAGGACAATCGCTATACCCTCACGCGCCGCCTGACGCGCGAAGGCTATACAAATCTGACGACGGCGACAAACGGGCGTGAGGCGCTCGATCTCCTTCAATCGAAGCCGTTTGATCTTGTCCTCCTCGACATCATGATGCCTGACATGAACGGGTATGAGGTGCTGGAGTTCATGAAAGCAGGCGCCGAGTTGCGTAACATTCCGGTCATCATGATTTCGGCACTCAGCGAAATCGACAGCGTGATCCGCTGTATCGAGCTCGGCGCCGAGGACTATCTGCCGAAGCCGTTCAATCCGACGTTACTCCGCGCGCGTGTCGGCGCCTCCCTGGAAAAGAAGCGCCTGCGCGATGCGGTGAGGGCAACTCTGGCCCGCCTGGAACAGGAGATGGACGCGGCGCGCAAGCTACAACTCGGTATGCTGCCGCTGGTTTTTCCCGCGTGCACGCCGGAGCATCCGGTCGAAATCCATGCCTTGATGGAGCCGGCGCGCGAGGTCGGCGGCGATCTCTACGACTTCTTTTATGCCTGCCGAACATCTGTTTTGCTTTCTTCTCGGCGACGTCTCTGGAAAAGGAGCCGCCGGCTGCGATGTTCATGGCGCGCACGCGTAGTCTTGTCCGGATGGCCGTACAGCTTTGGCAGAAAACCGAGCGATGATCAGATTACTCCCGGTGCGGATCGTTGAGGCGGTCAATCACGAGCTTTGCCAAAACAATCGAGATCGCATGTTCGTGACGCTTTTCCTCGGCGCTGCTTGACACGCAAAACCGGCGTGCTCACCTACGTCAATGCGGGTCATCTCGCGCCGTGCGTGCTGCATGCTCCCGGCAGCATCGAAACCGTCAACGACAAACCGGCAATGCCGCTCGCCGTTCGCGCCGGAGCTGCGTACCAGGAGCGCAGCGTGACTTTGCTGCCGGATGACACCGTGTTCGTCTTCAGCGACGGCGTGACCGAGGCGATGAATGCCGCGGATGAGCTCTACGGCAGCGCGCGGCTGCACGCCGATTTGTGCGCTGCGTCCGCATTCAGGCCGGAGGAATTGGTGCGCGCGATCAAGGCCAAGGTCGATCTCTTCACGGGAGACGCGCCGAAGTTCGACGACGTGACGATACTGGCGCTGCGCTGGCAGCCTGCAGGGGCGCGGCTGCAAACGGGCGAAGCCTGACGGGATCCGCACTTCGTGGCGAAAAAGCCGATGCCCTTGCCAACGACCACGCACATCGTCATACGCAACAACGTTGCAGACCTCGCTGTTTTGACTGCGGCCATGGGACGTGTGGGCGACGAGCACGGGATACCGGAAAAGGCACTGTTTCAGCTCCAGGTCGCGCTCGATGAGATCGTCAGTAACGTCATAAAGTACGCGTGGCCTGAGGCCGGCGCTCACGACATCGAGATCCGCATCACGGCAGGAGACGACGGTGTCGAGGTGGAGATCATCGACGACGGGCCGATGTTCGACCCGCGCGATGCGCCCAAACGCGACAAACCGCTACCCGGTCAAAGACCGCAGCCGGGCGGGGTGGGAGTGCAAATGACCAAGCAACTGATCGACCGCTTAGATTATGCAAGAATTAGCAACCGCAACCACACCACGTTGACGAAACTCTGTACTTCGGGTCCCGCAGTCTCGCGGAGGAAAGAAACATGAACAAAACGACACTCTCGATGGAAAATAGCCATGTCGGCCCGGTTTGTATATTGTCGATCGGCGGCCGCATCGACAGCGGCAACGCCGCGAACCTCCTGGACCGGCTGAACGGGCTGCTTTCGTCGGGAGAGAAGACGCTTTTGCTCGACTTCAAGGAAGTACTTTATCTCACGAGCGCGGCGTTCCGCGTGCTGCTCGTCGCCAGCGACGAGGCGGACCGAAACGCCGCACGCATGGCACTGTGCGGTCTCGCGGGCCAGGTGCGGGAGCTGTTCGAAATGGGCGGTCTGCTTGAGGCCTTCACGGTTCACGGTTCGCGCGAAGATGCGCTGGCTAAACTTTGACGGGCGGGGACTCCTTCAAAAATGTCGCGCCCGCCGGGACTGCTCTACTCGTTTGATGAAACGCCGCCGCGGGCGGTGTTCATCGTGGCGGGGCTCCAACAGGTAGCCCTGATGTCAAATTCGCTGATCTATCCCATAATCCTCGGCCGAGAAGCGCATCTGTCCGCGGATCGGCTTCTCGATTTTGTTTCAGTTTCGATGCTGGCATTGGGGGTGGGCACACTGCTGCTCTGTGCGAGAAGCCGCTTTGTCGGCTGCGGATATCTGTGTCCCGCGGCTTATACGCAAATCTACCTGGGTCCCTCGCTGTCGGCAGTACAGATCGGAGGCTTGCCGCTGGTGTTTGGGATGACACTCATGGCCGGCATCCTGCAAACCGCCATAGCTCCCGTGTTGCGGCGGGTTCGCTTTCTACTTCCGCCTGAGATAGCGGGACTCGTCATCGCGGTGGTTGGCCTGTCCATCGCAGTGCTCGGCGTACGCTACAGCCTGATCGGCGCTGCGAATGGCGCGACGACATCCGAGTATCTTGCGATTGCCGCCGTTTCCCTGACGACGATGGTGATCCTGAACGTCTGGACAAAAGGCTATTTACGAATGTTCTGCGTTCTGTTTGGCATGGCGGTGGGTTACGGCGCCAGCGCGGCCCTGGGTCTACTGAATTTTTCCGCTTCGAATCCAAGCGGCGGACTGCCCCTGCTGCGTTTTCCCCACCTGTATCTCCTCCAATGGCGTTTTGACGCGAGCCTGATTGCGCCGTTCGCAATCGTTGCTATCGCTGGAACGCTGCATCTGATGGGCAACATATCGACCGCGCAACGCATCAATGATGCAGACTGGGTGCGCCCAAATTTCACGTCACTGAGCGGGGGGCAGGTTGGCAACGGCATCGCCTCCATTATTTCCGCTATGATCGGGAGCCTGGGAATTAACAGCTACAGTTCCAGCATCGGTCTGTCCGTAGCGACTGGAATCACCAGCCGCTCTATCGCCTATATTATCAGTATTGCTTTCGCTCTGCTTTCTCTGGTGCCGGCGGCGGCGGTTGTGTTTACCACAATTCCCGCTCCTGTTATTGGCGCAGCGATGTTCTTCACCGCGGCTTTCGTCTTCACTAGCGGCCTGCAGATGATAACTGCGCGTCTCTTGGACTCCCGCAAGATAATCGTCATCGGTTTTTCATTTGCAATGGCGATGATCGCTGACATCGACCACGATCTGATGGCGCGGGCTCCGCTCCTGCTTCACCCGATTCTGGACAACGCGCTGGTGCTCGGCACGTTTTCTGCCGTGCTCCTCAACTTGTTCATGCGCATCGGTGTCCGGCAGCACGTGACGATGAAGCTCGATGCCGGCCACGTCAATCGGGATACGATCGAGCGGTTTCTGATCGAACAGGGCGGGCGATGGGGAGCACGGCGCGACATCATCAATCGGGCTGTCTTCGGTGTCGTACAGCTGCTCGAGGTCGTGGGAGATGTGCCGGAAGGGACCGAGATCGAGGCAAGCTTTGACGAGTTCAATCTCGATGTCAGAGTAAGATACAAGGGCGCGGCTTTGATGATTCCCGAGCGCAAGCCAACGCCGCGGGAAATCATCGCCAGCGAAGAGGGCGAGCGGCTGCTTGCCGGCTACTTGTTGCGCCAGAGCGCGGATCGGATCAATTGCAAAACGTCCGGCACCGTGGCCGAGGTGCAGTTGCACTACGATCATTGAGGGACGACCGGCAATCTGGTTTGTGTCGCCTGGCCATATCGCGAATTCTCGCGCCTGGTTCATCGCACTCCGGAGAATTGGACCACGAGTGGGCAGCCGCTGAAGACAATTCACCCCCGATAGCGGACATTAGCCGGACATCATCCAATGTCCGCTGCGCGCCAATGGCAGACGCCACACAAATGAGGGCTCACAAACAGCAAACCCGCCGGTCGACGAGGCCGAAGCTGCGACAGCGTCACCTCTAACCGGCCGAATTGTCAGACGGAGGTCTTGCGACGCCGAGATCGGAAAGCAAAAAGCCGCCGCCTATTCGTGAATCAGCATTTTCCAGTCTGAAGGCACCGCTCCGGCCGGCCCGGGCACCGGCTGATCCAACGGACGGCGAGTGAGGAGCGTGAAGCTTCGGGCCGGCGAAGAATTGCTCTGTACGATAGTCGTAAAACCACTCGCTCGCCCGGCTCGAAACTCGTGATTATCGGATGACCCATAGCGGCGTTGTGTTTCGATGCATGCTGATTTGGTGAACTGTCACAACAGCCGATGTGCCCGCATTCGGTGCATCTGCGAAGATGCAACCACCATCGGCCCGAAGCCAGGCATTCGACGCAACCTGTTCCGCTTGGCGTGACTGCCGGGTTGATACCGTCCTTCTCAGGTTTCATAGGTGCCGTGCCGTTTAGCCGTAAGTAACGCCCGGATTGCTTTGCCCGACTTCTATGATGTAGCCGTCGGGATCACGAATGTAGCAGCGCGTCTCGCCGTATTTGGGCTTTGGCTCTGTAATGAACTCGGCTCCGCGGCTTTTCCATAGTTTGTAGCACGCTTGAATATCGGCGACGCGGATGTTCATGAAGCTGCTGACCTTATCGGGGTCGGGCGGGACGCGGAGCGTTACCGTTGGCTTGTCTGGCGTCGGACCGCCGCCGGGGTTGACGATGAGCCACGTGTTGGCGATCTGGAGGTAGCCCGGCGCGCCGCTCTTGTCGCCTCTGCTGTCGATGCGGCCTCCAAAGACCGTTTCGTAAAATCGAAGCGATCGCTCGACGTCGGCGACGGTGAGAAAGTGCGCGACGGTAATCCCGTCCTTCGGCGGCATGTGATAGGTTTTCTTGTCAACTTCTACCTGGCTCATGGACGACTCCAATTCGGATATGGCTTGATCGGCTCACCCGATGCGATTGTAGGCGGTTCTTCAGAGGCCGTTAAGGGTCGCTTTCGACTTGTGATCGCAGCCGCCCCAACATTGCAACGCGGCGCGTGGAACAAGGTGCCGATCGGTCAGACGGAATGTTTGGCCAGGAACGCGAGAACAAGACTCGCGATGTCGTCGTTCTTCTCGTCAAGCGCGAAATGGCCGGCATCGAGCAGGTGGATTTCGCTGTCCGGCAGATCGCGCTTGAACGCCTCCGCACCGGGAGCGATGAACGAGGGATCGTTCCGCCCCCAGACTACCAAAGTCGGCGGCTTGTGCTCGCGCAACCACGCTTGCCACGCCGGGTACGAAGCGACGTTTGTCCGGTAGTCGTACAGCAGATCGGCCTGGATCTCGCGTTGGCCGGATCGCGACAGGTGGGCGTATTCGTCAGTCCAAGTGTCCGGATTATAGCGTTCGGGATGCGAGGTGCCGAGGGTGTGACGTTGTTCGGTCGCTGTGAACGACACGAACCCATCGAACACTTCGGGATGCGCTTTCGGATCGGCCCAATATTGCGCAATGCCGGTCCACTTGGCGCCCAAGCCTTCCTTATAGACATTGGCATTCTGGATGATAAGCGCTTGCAGTCGCTCCGGATGCGCCGAGACGATGCGAAAGCCGACCGGCCCGCCATAGTCATGAAGGAGGAAAATGTATTTGTTGATCTTGAGTTGCTCGAGAAGAGCGTTGGTCGTCTTGGCCAAATTGTCGAAGGTGTACACATACGACGACGGCGGCGGAGCGTCACTCTGACCGAATCCCGGAAAATCCGGTGCTATCAAGTGATAGCGTGTTGCGAGCAAGGGGATGAGCGCATCGAACTCGCGCGAGGACGAGGGGAACCCGTGCAGGAGCACGATCGTCGGCGCATCCTTCGGCCCGGCTTCGCGATAGAAAATTCCGACACCATCGACCGTCATGCGGTGATAGGTCGTTGTCGCCGACGTCGACTGAAGCACCGTCGTCTTTGCTTCCATCCGCTTCGCTCCGCCGCTTCAAGTTTGGTCGGCTCAATAGCCCGCGCGTTATGGCGCGGCGATGCCGAACAAGGCATCGATCGAATATTTTCCCGGACCGGTAATGCACAACAGCAAGAAGCCTCCCATGATGCTGAGATTTTTGTAAAAATTGTCCATGCTGTCGACTCGATCCGCAGCTTTCACCGTCCAATAACGATGCCCGATAAGCGCAGTTCCCAGCGTGTATAAGGCCATGAGCAAGGCCGCGGGACGCGTGAATGCGCCAACGGCAACCGCGAACGCAACCGGGAGTTCCATGAAAGTCGCCACGCCGGCAGCCAGTACCGGCATCGGAGTGCCGAGCTGCACCATTTGACTTACCGTGCCCGAAAAATCCGTCAGCTTTCTACAGCCGAAAATCAGAAATAGTGTCGCGAGAAGAAGACGGGCCGCGAGAATTAGCTCATCGCTGATGCCGTGTATCATAACGCCACCCTCGCCGCTTTATTCACACCGGTCATGAGAAGTCCCGGGGAATAGAGCGATCCCAGTCGCGATGACACACCTCATTCGCGCCCTCGAAGGCGCGCAAACCTCCCTGCAGCAGGAAAGCGCTCCCGGTGGATGTCAGCCGCATATGCGTCTCGACCCGGATTTGCCATCCGTCCCGCGCCATCGTCTGGGTGTTGTGCAGTTCTGCCACCGCGCTGAGCGGATCATTCTCCTCGACTTGATACTGCGCGTTCCACTGCGTGCCCAATTCCAGATCGATGCGGTCGATGCGCTCGATCCGAACGCCGTCGCGATGAAGAATGGTTGGCTTCTCGGGCGACGCCGTCTCCGGTTCGGGAAAAGGCGAGAGCCCGGCGTCCGCGGCGTCAGGCGGGCGTTGCGGCAGCTCGAGCGTGCCGGCAAAGATCGTCACGGTCGCCGTCTCCGGACTGGGCCAGATCATCGGCCAGTAAGCCGTGGATACCGCAAGCCTCACCTTATGGCCGGATGGAAATTCCGAGCCTGCATCATTGAGCTGGATGCGCACGCGGTAGCGCTCACCTGTCGCCAGCAGTGCAGGCCGTTCGTGGCTGTCGCGATGCGTGAGGTTGAGCACACCATAGCTGACACGCAGCGATTCACCGGTCGGGTGCACGTCGCATAACCGGACTACCAGATTCGCAATCGGCCGGTCGGACGCGACATCGAGCGTTACGATCGGAGCGCCAAGGATCTCGATCGGCTCATCGAGCGGCGTCGTCTCGAAAACCAGGGAGCGCGTGTCATCTTCTTGCTGATCGCGCGCCTGATCGCGCCCGCGGCCGAATGGCACCCACTCGCCCGAACACGTGCCAACCGTCTGCGGCGAGCATGCGGCGCGAGCCGTCAAAGGCGCCGCAGCTTCGCGCAGCCCGGCATCGGTCAAGAACAGCCGCCGCGGCATTATTCCCGGCGACGGCCACGAAGGTTCTGCAATCCACCTGCCCGGCAACGTGTCGTGGTGGGTCGCCGGTTTCACACTTTCCGTCATCCAGGCACGCAGCATGGGTTCATCCATCACGCCCGTATCGATGCCCTTCAGCCAATGATCCCACCAGCGCAGGATTTCCTGGAGGAACCCGATCTGGGGACCGGGAAATGCAAAATGCGGATAGGCGTGTGCCCATGGCCCGATGAGACCCTTGCGGGGCACCTTCAGTCGCTCGAGCAGGCGCGGGATTGCATTCTTGTAACCGTCGGTCCAGCCACCGACGGCATAGACCGGACATTGGATCGCTGCGTAGTCCTCGCATACCGATCCGTGCTTCCAATACGCATCGCGCCGTTGATGCTCCAGCCAATTTTTCTGGAACAGCGGTATGTTCTCCAGGCGCTCCAGCCACATCGCTCGCCAGCTATCGCCGACCAGCGCCGGATCGGGCGGAAGGCACATCAAGCCGAAAAAGAAAAAGGCCCACTCAAGTCCGGCTTTGGTAAGCAGCGTGCCGCCCATGTAGTGCGCGTCGTCGGCGTACCGATCGTCCGTTGAACAAATGGTCACGATTGCTTTGAGTGCCGGGGGACGGCGCGCCGCAACCTGAAGTCCATTGAACCCACCCCAGGAAATTCCCATCATCCCAACCGAGCCATTGCACCACGGTTGTGCTGCCAGCCAGGCGATCACCTCCACGCCATCGTCCTGTTCCTGCTTGGCGTACTCGTCGAACAGCAGACCCGTCGATTCACCGCTGCCGCGAATATCAACGCGGACGCCGGCGTAGCCGTGACCTGCGAGATAGGGATGAGTCAGCGCGTCCCGCTCGTAGGTGCCGTCGCGCTTGCGATATGGAAGATACTCCAGGATCGCAGGAACCGGATTCTGTTCGGCATCGTCCGGCAACCAGATGCGGGCCGCCAGCATCGTGCCGTCTTTCAACGGTATCAACGTGTGTTCGATAACACGCACAGTTTTTGGAAAAGTCGTGACAATCACGGCGGACCACTCAATCAATTGCCCCATCGGCTCGCACCAGCATCCGCACTGCCGAAAAGTGCGATGAAGTCGCGCCGCCTCATTGGTTTAATCCTCGGGCCGAGGACAAGACCCTAGCACACCATGGAGCCAATGGTGCTCCCTGGTCGCCATGTCTGCCTTGCGTCAGTGGCTCTGCTTTGCGTTAGTAACGGACATAAGGAGGCACGCTGGCCGGCCGCGCCCTTTTATCCGACGGGTTCCAGGCCCTTCGCATATTGCTTGAAACGCCGGACATAAATGTCGGCGCCGCCGGCGATCATCTTGATTGCCTCCTCGTCGAGCGTGCGGATGGCACGCGCGGGCGCGCCGACGATCAGCGATTTGTCGGGAAAGGTCTTGCCTTCGGTGACGAGTGCGCCGGCGCCGACGAGAGAATTCTCGCCGATGCGCGCACCGTTGAGCAGGATCGCGCCCATGCCGATGAGTGAATTCGCCCCGATCATGCAGCCGTGCAGGATGACGTTGTGGCCGATCACGCAATTCGGCCCGATGGTCATCGGGAAACCGGGATCGGTATGCAGCGTGGCATTGTCCTGGATCTGCGAGCGCTCGCCGAGCTCGA
Source organism: uncultured Alphaproteobacteria bacterium (assembly GCA_963808205.1). GTDB lineage: Bacteria > Pseudomonadota > Alphaproteobacteria > Rhizobiales > Xanthobacteraceae > BOG-931. The sequence continues at coordinate 313,431 of CAWEER010000007.1, read as the reverse complement.
TCCATTCATTGTCGCCGCGCAGCACGGCGCCGAACCAGATGCTGGCGTCGGTCTTGAGCCGCACTTTGCCGATAACGGTCGCGTTCGGCGCGATCCAGTAGCGGCCCTCCTCCGGCAATTCCGGCCGGTGGCCCTCAAGTTCGTAGATCATGACGCTTGAATATCAGACGTGGAGCAGCGCTTGAAGCGCCAATACCACCACGGTTCCCGACATCAGGCTCCAGATGCCGGCGATCACGGTCGCGACCATGACGATCTCGGTCCGGCGGCCCTCAACGCGGCGGCCGCGGATGGTATTGCGCAGGATGATGAAGGGCGCGGAGAACATCAGGAGCGGGATCGCCGCAAAACGCGCCGGTACCGGACCCACTTCGAGCAAGCGGAAACTCGGGAAATGCTTGCTGAACATCCGGTAGCCGCTGGCGCATAGTCCCGCGACCGCGAAACCGAAGGCCAGGGCGAAAAAAGATTCGATCGTATCGGGCGACAAAGCCGGCAGGGCAACAAGCATGGGGCGCTTCCTTCGCCCGTAGCCATTGCAGAGGACGCCGCGTGCCGCTACGAAATGCTTAAAGAAAGGTTAATAGCAGTCATTTAGGGATTTACTTCCCGGGGCTTAGCCGATGATCCTTGTCCTGCGCGCAGTGCTGTTCGCAGCAGTATTCGCGGCGGTATTCCAGCTTGCCGCCCCCGCCGATGCGGCGGCGCTGAATATCGTCGCGATCGGCGCCAGCAATACGTCCGGCTGGGGCGTCGGCGCGCAAAGCGCCTACCCCGCGCAGCTCCAGGCGCTGCTGCGCAAAAAAGGCATCGATGCCAACGTCACCAATGCCGGTGCGCTCGGCGACGTGACCGCCGGCATGAAAAGCCGCCTCGATGCCGCCGTGCCGCCGGGCACCAACATCGTGATCTTGCAGCCGGGCGCCAACGATCTCCGCTTTTTCGGCACCAAGGAGGCTCGCGCCGCGAATATCGCGGCCATGGTGGCGCACCTGCGCGCGCGCGGCGTTCGTGTGATCGTCTATGATCCCGACAAAATCCCGGATGATTTCTATCAGTGGGACCACATCCACTTTAATGCCGCGGCCCATGCCAGGATCGCGGCCGTCCTTGCAGCCCAGATCGCTGTGCCGGCCAAGCCGAAAACGCCCGCAGACACCGGCGCGGCGCCTGGCACTGCTCCCGGCGCGACCCCTATCGCGACCCCTGGCGCGACCCCTGCCCCGGCCAAGCCATAGCGTCCTTCGTGCGATACTGAGCGCTGATTTGTTCAGGCCGGTATCAAGCATGACGGCGCAGGCGGTTCCCGAGCGCGGCAAACGAGACCAGACACAGGGGCGTACACGCGCGCGCGCCATCTTCACTTTGCCGTTCGTCTTTGCCGTCGCGCTGGTCGGTGCAGTCGCGGTCTTCGTGTCCTATGTGCTGTGGCCGACCTGGCCGAGCACGCCGACGCCGCTTGACGCACCGGCGATCCCGATCACGGTTGCGGGCGTGCTGTTCGACGTGCCGCCGGCTTCGATCCGCGAAGCGGTGCAGCGTCACCCCGGCCAGCACGAGCGCGTCGATCTTGCCTTCGAATGGCCATCGCTAAGTCCGCCGCATCCCGACAACAAACCCGCCGACAAGGCGCCGCTCAACGTCGATAACGCGATCGCGGCCGCGGCGGAGACGGCCAAAGAGCGGCTGTTCGTCACCATCGCCGGCCTGGGCGCGGAACTGCCGCCGCTCGAACGCCTGCGCAACATCTATCCGCGCTACATCGAGGCGCAGGCCGCCCCCGGCCCTGACGGGCTCGCCATCCTGCCGTTCCGCGCCGGCACGCCTTACGAAACCGAGGACCTGGTCTATCTCGGCAGCAACCCCGAGCAGTTTTTCGCCCGCTGCACCCGGCCCGTCAGGTCCGTGCCCGGCACATGCATCAGGGAACTGGCGCTCGACGCGACCGAGATCACGTTCCGCTTCCCGCGCGACTGGCTCTCGGATTGGCGCAACGTCGCGGCCGGCATCGATCGGCTCACCGCGCAGCTCCATCCGGCCGCGAAGTAACGCCGGCCGCCCGGATCAGGCCGCAAGCGGATTTTTCGGGATGATGCTTTATTCGAGATCGGTCGCGAGAATCGCCATCTGGAAATTGTAGGAGCGCTCGTCGTCTTCATCGTCGACGAAGAGCACGCCGATGAATTCCTCGCCGATATAGACCTCGGCCGAATTGTCTTTCTTCGGCCGCGGCACCACGCGGATCCGCGCATTGCCGAACAGCTTCTTCAAGTAAGCGTCGAGTTTTCTAACGTCCTGAACTTCCACCGCGTGTCTCCTGGAGTTTGATCCCGCATAGCACGCGGCTTCATAGAGGCCAATGCGGCCCCTACACTTCGTTTTGAAACATCTGATCCATGCTGCGCGCGGGCTCGGGGCAGCCGGCGACGCCGATCACCTTGCCGGGAACGCCGGCAACCGTGACGTTGTTCGGCACCGCCTTGATCACCACCGTGCCGGCGGCAATGCGCGCGCAATGCCCGACCTCGATATTGCCGAGAATTTTCGCGCCGGCGCCGATCATTACGCCATAACGGATCTTCGGATGCCGGTCTTCGTGCTCCTTACCGGTACCGCCGAGGGTGACGTCGTGCAGGATGGAGACGTCGTCTTCGATGAGCGCGGTCTCGCCGACGACGAGGCCGGTTGCGTGATCGAGGAAAATACCCCGCCCGATCTTCGCCGCGGGGTGGATGTCGCACTGGAACACCGACGACGAGCGGCTTTGCAGGTAGAGCGCGAAATCGCGGCGGCCCTTGCCCCACAGCCAATGCGCCAGCCGATGCGTCTCGATGGCGTGAAAGCCCTTGTAGTAAAGCACGGGCTCGATCAGCCGATGGGTCGCCGGATCGCGATCGACCGTCGCCATGAGATCGGCGCGGAACGCTTCCGCGATCGCGGGGACGTCCTCGATCGCGTCCGCATAGGCCTGCCGGATCACTTCCGCCGAGACGGCGACATGGTCGAGGCGGCCAGCCACCCGATGAACCAGCGCCGCTTCGAACGTGTCGTGGTTGAGGACGGTCGAATAGATGAAGGCCGCAAGCTCCGGCTCGCGGTGCACGATATCCTCGGCCTCGCGCCGGATCCGCGCCCAGACCGGATCGACCTTATCGAGCGCCGGTTTTGCGTGCTGCTGCGCCATGACTCCTCCCGAGAAAACGGTGACCTTCTATCATATTGGGAGTGGGCAGGCCCAAAACCAAGGGGCACGGCTTATCAGCCATTGGCCCAATAAACTCGGCCAATGGCCTAGATTCAGGGCCGTTTTGACAGGAAATCAAGCACCCCGGACTTATAGACCTTGTCTCCCACGGCAAGCATATGGTCCCGGCCCGGAATTGGAAGGGCCTGGGCGCCGGGAATAAGCGTGACGAGTGCTTCCGCCGAGCCGCCGATCCGGTCTTCCGTTCCGACCGCGACCAGGACCGGGACCGCGATGCGCCCGGCCTGATCGCGGCTGAGCGTTTCGCGGGAGCCGCGTAGGCAGGCGGCAAGCGCCCGCAAGTCGGATTTGGTCTGTTCGGCAAAGGCGCGAAACAGGAACGCCGTCGGATCGGAAATGGCGTCGCGCGACGGCGCCTCAAGCGCGTCCGCGATCGTGTCCGGCAGCCCTGCCCCCTCGACGAGATGGATGCCGAGCCCGCCAAGGATGGCGGACCGGACCCGGTCGGGATGCGCGAGCGCCAAGAACGCCGTGTTCCGCGCGCCCATCGAATAACCCATGACATCGGCGCGCGGCAGGCCGAGATGATCGAGCAACGCGCGTGCGTCCTCGGCCATGATCGCGCTGTGATAATCGGAAGGGTTGTAAAGCTTCGCCGATGCGCCGTGTCCGCGATTATCGAGCGCGATGACGCGCCGGCCGGCGCGGGTCAGGGTCGTCACCCAGCCCGGCATGACCCAATTCACTTCCTTGTTCGAGGCAAAACCGTGGACGAGCACGATCGGCTCGCCCTCGCCCTCGTCGAGGAACGCGATCTCGACGCCATCGTGCGTGAAAAACGGCATGCTGCAACCCTGCGATCCAGTCGATCGTACAGCAAAGCATGGCAGCCGGCCGCCGATCGGGCTACGCTAAAGCATAATTTTAGAAAATACGGGAGGGTGACGATGCGAAGGATTTGGCTTCTCTGCTGCGCCACGCTGTTCGTCTTTTCCAGCGGCCTCGCCAGGGCGCAGGTTTCGGACGACGTGGTCAAGATCGGCGTGCTGACGGATTTGTCGGGACCGGCTGCCACTGCGACCGGACCAGGATCGGTCGCCGCCGCGCAAATGGCCGTCGAGGGCTTTGGCGGCAAGGTTTTGGGCAAACCGATCACGGTGATCTCGGCGAACTCGCTCAACAAACCCGACAACGCCGCCGGCATCGCGCGCCAGTGGTACGACACCGAGCAGGTCGACCTGATCGTCGACGTGCCGGTTTCGGCCGTGGGGCTCGCCGTGCAAACCGTCGCCAATGAAAAGAAAAAACTCTTCATCACGCACTCGACCGGCACGGCCGACTTCCACGGCAAGTTCTGCTCGCCTTACACCGTGCAGTGGGTTTTCGATACGCACGCGCTCGCCGTCGGCACGGCGCAGGAAGTGACCAGGCGCGGCGGCAATACGTGGTTTTTTCTCACCGCAGATTACGCGTTCGGCCACGCGCTCGAGCGCGACGCGACGCAGGTCATCACCGATAACGGCGGCAAAGTCCTTGGCTCGGTGTCGCATCCGTTCTCTACACCTGATTTGTCGTCGTTTATCCTTCAGGCGCAGGCGTCGAAAGCAAAAATCATCGGCATCGCCAGCGGACCGCCTGACAACGTCAACGCCGTGAAGCTCGGCGGCGAATTCGGCGTTTTTCAGGGCGGCCAGCAGATGGCGGGTCTCCTGATGCTGATCACCGACGTCGACGCACTCGGCCTGAAAGCCGCGCAGGGTCTGCTGCTGACGACGTCTTTCTACTGGGACATGGACGACAAGACCCGCGAATGGTCGAAGCGCTATTTCGCCAAGATCAACAAGATGCCGACGATGTGGCAGGCCGGCGTCTATTCGTCGGTCACGCATTATCTCAACGCGATCAAGGCGGCGGGGACCGACGATCCGCTCAAGGTCGCGGCCAAGATGCGTGAGATGCCGGTCGAGGATTTCTTCTCGCGCAACGGGCATCTGCGCGAGGACGGGCTGATGGTGCACGATCTCATCTTGGTGCAGGTGAAGAAGCCGGAGGAATCCAAATATCCGTGGGACTATTACAAAATCCTCACGCATATCCCCGGCGCGCAGGCCTTCGGTCCGCCCAATCCGGCATGTCCGCTGGTCAAGCAGTGATCGGTATTCCGGCGTCATGGCTGGCGGACCCCGCCGGCGCCTTTGCACGCGGCGGCCGCGCCCGCTTTCGCGGTTTCCGGTCCTATCCGATCCGGATCGGCACCGCGGCATAGGCGCGGCGCAGCTTACGCCGGTCGAGATAGCGCTGCGTCATGCGTTCGGTAGCGGCTTTGCACGACGAGCAAAAGCCGAGAAGCGCGAGCGCTGACCAAAACAGCCAAAGCGCCAGATCGAACGCGCTCGCGGTGAGCACGATCGCCGCGCGGCCGAGAAGTTTTACGATCGCGCGCGTCTTGCCGCCCTTTGCCGCGGCAAGCCGCGCCAGCCGCGACATGTCTTGAGGTTCTTCGGCGACCGCGAGACTGTCGAGCGCCGCCTGCGTGCCGGCTTTGTTCTCGACCCGGCAGGCATTCTCCGCAAGTTCGACAAGTCCGCCGCCGTCCTCGACCTTCGCCGCTTCACGCACCGCGCGCACGGCAAGAACCGGGTTCAGCCGCCCGCTGCGGCGCGCCGCCTTCACAAGCGACAGGCCGACCCGTTCCGGCACGCCGGCGCCGAGCGTGGCATAGGTCACCGCAGTGATCGCAATGCCGGCTCCGGCCAAACCAAGAATCCACGGATCGTAGTGCTGACCGGTCAGGTAGCGCGTACCCTCGCGCGCGGCATCGCGAATATCGCCGAATACGAAAAGATCGCCGAAGGCCGTCCCGGCGAGGCTCGCGAGATCGGTGGGCTCGCCGGTCCACAAGCCGTGGACAAACCGGCCAGCCGTGTTCGCAGCCGAGTTGTGCTTGCTGCTTGTGGCCGTCAGCTGATCGGCCAAAGCCGGATCGATCGAAACGCCGCGGTCGGCTGAAAGCGCCACAAAACTCCGGGCAAGGTCGATATCGCCCGCGGCGAGAGCGGCGCGGATTTCCCGGTCCGCCACCTCGCCATTGAACGCGCGATCGAGCGCCTGGTCACTGATCGTGACCGGGTCGTCGGCCAAAGCAAGCCGGTCCTGCGCGGCAATGCCACCACGAACAAAGACGAATGCCGCGAGCGCGAACGAGGCGGCGGCAAAGACCGCGAAGGCCGGATGCCGCATCGCGCCGATGAATCGTTTCTGGCTCATAGCCGTCATAATAGCTCTTCAAGGCCGGCGACGCATTGCCATCGCTTTGCGGCTTTTTTCCCAACATCCGTGCCACAGCACCGGCTGGCGGCAACGCGTTGCTGGAAATCGCACGCTCGTCCGGTTATGGTGCGCCGGACAGGATCAGGCGGATAAAGAGCATGTCGGACGCGATCGTTCCCCATTTCCACAACGATTTGGGTGTTGCCGTCATCGAGATCGGCGCCAGGGAATTCATGTGCGTCGGCGCCAATCCGCCGTTCGATCATCCGCATGTCTATTGCGACATGGGCGACGACGACGAATACATTTGCCCGTATTGCTCGACGCTCTACCGGCACGATCCAAAGCTCGCACCCAATGCTGCCCGCCCGGCGGAATGTGCGTTGAAAAACGAACCGGTGTAACGGCTTGTCGCTGCCGTCGCGCATGGTCATCGTTACCGGCGCCGGCATCGGCGGTTTGACGGTTTCCCGCGCACTGGCACGAAACGGCTTTCGCGTCCTTATCCTGGAGCAGGCCGAGCGGCTGGAAGAAACCGGTGCCGGGATCCAGCTCTCTCCCAATGCGACGCGCATATTGCTCGATCTTGGGCTCGGCGACCGGCTGCGCCCGCACGTCGTTGCGCCGCAGGCCGTGCGCGTACTCGCGGCGCGCAGCGGACGCGAGATCGTGCGCATACCGCTCGGCCACGAAGCCGAGCAGCGCTATGGCGCACCATACTGGATGATCCACCGCGGCGATCTACAAGCCGCCCTGAGCGCCGCCGCCAGTCAGGACCTCAACATTTCCATAAAGCTCGGCATGCGAATGGAGGATTTCGCCACCCATCCGCATGGTGTCACGGTTTCGGCCCAGGGCACGGCCGGTTATTGGAGCGAGCACGCTCAAGCGCTGATCGCCGCCGACGGCCTGTGGTCGAAGTCACGCGCGACGATCGGTTTCAACGAGCCGCCCCGCTTTGCCGGACGCACCGCCTGGCGCGCGCTCATCCCCGCGCAGGACGTCGTGCCGGAATTTCGTGAACCGCTCATCCATCTCTGGCTCGGCCGCGACGCGCACCTCGTGCATTACCCGGTGAAAGGCGGCGCAGTGATCAACCTCGTCGTCATCACCGCGGACAGCTGGAACGGATCGGGCTGGAGCGAGCCGGCAAGCCGCGTCGACCTGTTGCGCCGCTTTCCTGCCGCGCGCTGGGCGCCGCAAGCGCACGCACTGATCCGCGAACCCGAGACCTGGCTGAAATGGGCGCTCTATGATCGCCGGCCGCTTTTGACTTACGCGCGCGGCGCGGCGGTGCTCCTTGGGGATGCCGCCCACCCGATGCTCCCATTCCTGGCGCAGGGCGCGGCCATGGCGATCGAGGACGCGGCGGTCGCCGCCCAATGTCTCGCGCGCATGCCGGACGATGCCGAGCAGGCCTGGAAAAGCTATTCCGCCATTCGGCGGGCACGGACCCACAAGGTGCAGCGGCAAGCCGCGCGCAATGGCGCGCGCTATCACTTGCGCGGTCTTCCGGCTATGTTGCGGAACACGGCAATGCAGATGATGGGCGGCGAGAAACTTTTGCATCATTACGATTGGCTGTATGACTGGCGGCCGCCCGCGGCTTTATCGATGAATTGAAACGGCGCGACCACGATGGCAACGACCGCAACTTTGTTTCCGACCACGATCGCGGGCAGCCTGCCGAAACCGGCGTGGCTTGCCGTGCCGAACAAACTGTGGGCGCCCTGGCAGCTCAAAGGCGAAGAGCTTGCCGTCGCCAAGGATGACGCAACACTTCTCGCCATAAAACTTCAGGAAGATGCCGGCATCGACATCGTCGGCGACGGCGAGCAGTCGCGCCAGCATTTCGTGCACGGATTTCTCGAAGCGGTGGACGGCATCGATTTCGACAAGCGCGTCGAGATGGGAATCCGCAACGACCGCTACAAGGCGATGTGCCCGACCGTCACGGGTCCGCTGCGGCTGCGCTCGCGCGTCCATGCCCGCGAAGCACGCCTGGCGCGCGCCCATACCAGGAAAGAACTGAAGTTCACGCTGCCCGGCCCGATGACGATCGTCGATACCATCTCCGATGCGCATTACGGCGACCGGGTGAAGATGGCGATGGCCTTTGCCGCATTGCTCAACGAAGAAGCGCGCGGAACTCGCCGCCGACGGCGTCGATGTGATCCAGTTCGACGAGCCCGCTTTCAACGTCTACATGGACGCGGCCGCGACCTGGGGTATCGAAGCCCTGCACCGCGCCATGGAAGGCGTCGCCGCCAAAAGCGTGGTGCATATCTGTTACGGCTACGGAATCGCCGCGAATATCGAATGGAAGGCGACGCTGGGCGACGAATGGCGGCAATACGAGAAATTCTTCCCGGCGCTGGCAAAGAGCAAGATCGATCAGGTTTCGCTCGAATGCATCAATTCTCACGTCCCGATGAGCGTGCTGAAACTGCTCGACGGCAAGGACGTACAAATCGGCGTGATCGATGTCGCCACCGACAAGGTCGAAACGCCCGAGGAAGTCGCTGCCGTGATCGCTAAAGTAGCAGAATACGTGCCTGCGCAAAAAATCATCGCCAGCACCAATTGCGGAATGGCGCCGATGCGCCGCGAAATCGCCGCAAAGAAACTGGAAGCACTCGGCCGGGGCGCGGCACTTGCGCGCAAGACGATCCGCTGATCCTTCCGCAAGCGCTGTAATCCAACCACCGTCAATTTTCGGCAATCGGCCGCGACGCCGTCGAATCGCATCGGTAGCGTTTTGTTAAAGTTTAACCGATTGGATGAAGCCTGACTTTACAGGGGAATACGCAATGCACGTGCCGTACGTGACTACCGTTTCGTTCGCCGATCGTGATGGAATGACCGTGAATTTGCAGTACGGCGTGGCGGCGGACAGCGAGCGCGAGGCGCGCAGTGAACTCGAGCGGCGACTCATCAACCAGGAAGTTTACAACTATTCCATTTCGGAAATCCGGCGCGCGACATCGACGGAAGCGGCATCGCTCAATTTATCGGCCGGTTCGATCATTCTGCTCAACTGACAGGCGGCCGGCGGCCGTCCCTTCAAGATTTTTCCAGGAGTCCGCGCAGCACATTGGCGTGGCTTAGTTCAAGCTCGCGCGTGGCGGTCAGCAGCGTCGCCTTGTGCCCTTTGAGCCTGGCGCGAAGTGCGGCGAGTTCCTCGCGATGCGGTGCAAGCTCATGACGGTAGCGGCGGCGAAACTCCACCGCGCGCTTCGGATCGTGATTGTACCATTTCCGCAATTCATTCGACGGCGCGAGGTCGCGCACCCATTCATTGTATTTCAGTGATGCCTTCGACATGCCGCGCGGCCACAGTCTGTCGATAAGAATCCGCAGACCGTCACCGGGCGAGGCGTCTTCGTAAACGCGCTTGATCGCGATCGACGACTTCCGCGGCGCCGGTTTCGCCCGTGGCTTGGCTTTGGCCCGCTTCGCCTTGATTGCCATCATCGATCACTGCGCGAAATGACGTCGATCAGTTCACTGACTTTACGGCGCTGCTCGGCCTTGTTGCCAGAGGCGATGGCATGCTCGACGCAATGCGCGGCGTGATCGGCGAGGATCTCCTCCTCGGCACGGCGTAGCGCGGCGCGTGCGGCCGAAAGCTGCGTCACGATATCGATGCAATAGCGATCGTCGTCGACCATGCGCGCGAGGCCGCGCACCTGACCTTCGATCCGCTTCAGGCGTTTGAGCACCGATGTCTTGGCAAGTGCCTGCATGCCGTCTATATACCCCCATAGGGTATCCGTTTCAAGGGCTTCGACGTGGACCATTCCGGACACAGCCATCACACCGCCGCCACCGCGATCGATCCGGTATGTGGAATGACGGTTGACCCGGCGAAGACGGCTCATCACCACACGCACCAGCATCAGGATTATTTCTTTTGTTCGGGCGGCTGCCGGAGCAAATTTGCGGCCTCGCCCGAAAAATATCTCACGCCCAAACCGGCCGCGCCCTCCGCCGTGCCGGACGGCGCGATCTACACCTGCCCGATGCATCCCGAAATACGCCAGGCTGGGCCCGGCTCCTGCCCGATCTGCGGCATGGCGCTCGAACCGGAAGCCGGCGGTACGGACGACGGCGGTGAACTCGCCGACATGACCCGCCGCTTCTGGATTTCGCTTGTGCTGGCGCTTCCGGTCGTCGCCATCGACATGGGCGGCCATTTCGGCTTCTGGCATTCGTCCGGCGGCGCAGCGCGGCTGGCGCAATTCGTTTTGACGACGCCGGTCGTGCTATGGGGCGGCTGGCCGTTCTTCGTGCGCGGCGCGCAATCGCTGCGCACGCTCAATCTCAACATGTTCACGCTGATCGCCATGGGCACCGGCGTGGCCTACGTCTTCAGCGTCGTCGCCGCTGCAGCTCCGGATGTGTTTCCCGCATTGCTACGCGACGCCCATGGCGGCATCCCGCTCTATTTCGAGGCCGCCGCCGTCATCACCGTCCTGGTCCTGCTCGGGCAAGTGCTCGAATTGCGCGCGCGCGCCTCGACGTCCGGCGCCATCAACGCGCTGATCGCGCTCGCACCCAAAACCGCCCGGCGCGTCAGGCACGACGGCACCGATGAAGATGTCCCGCTCGACACCGTCGCCGCCGGAGACCGGCTGCGGGTGCGGCCCGGCGAAAAAGTGCCGGTCGACGGCGTTGTCGAGGACGGCAGGTCCGCGGTCGACGAATCCATGATCACCGGCGAAGCCATGCCGGTCGTGAAGGAAGCCCGCGCGCGCGTCATCGGCGGCACGCTCAATCAAAGCGGAACTTTCATCATGCGCGCGGAAAAAGTCGGGCGCGACACCATGCTGGCTCGCATCGTCGGCATGGTCGCGGCGGCGCAGCGCTCGCGCGCGCCCATTGCGCGGCTCGCTGACCGCGTCGCCGCGTGGTTCGTGCCGGCAGTTATCGCGGTCGCGCTGGCGGCGTTCATCGCCTGGGAGGTTTTCGGTCCGGAGCCGCGCTTTTCCAATGCGCTTGTCGCGGCCGTCACCGTGCTGATCATCGCCTGCCCATGCGCGCTCGGACTTGCCACGCCGATGTCGATCATGGTCGGCGTCGGCCGCGCCGCGCAATCCGGCATCCTGATCAAGAATGCCGAAGTGCTGGAGCGCATGGAGAAGATCGACACCCTTGTGGTCGACAAGACCGGGACCCTGACCGAGGGCAAACCACGTGTGACAGCCGTGGTCCCGGCGCCGGGTTTCGACGAAAAGACACTCCTGCAACTCGCTGCGGGCATCGAACGGGGCAGCGAACATCCGCTTGCCGCAGCGATCGTCACAGCGGCGGAAAAATCCAATCCGGGGCCGCAACCGGTTTCGGATTTTGTGGCGGTCTCGGGCAAAGGAGCGAGCGGCACAGTCGGGGCGCAGCGCGTCACGGTCGGCAACGCCAAATATCTCGGTGAGACCGGCGTCGCGACCGATGCGCTGCACACCGAGGCCGAGCGTCATCGAGCCGACGGTGCGACGGTTGTCTTTGTCGGCGCCGATGACAAGCTCGCCGGCCTCCTCGCCATCGCCGATCCGGTGAAAGCGACGACACCCGCCGCACTGGAAGCGCTGAAAGCGCAGAACATCGCCATCGTCATGCTGACCGGCGACAGCAAGACAACCGCGCTTGCCGTCGCAAAAAGACTTGGCATCGCCGATGTCGAAGCCGAAGTCCTGCCGGAGCGCAAAAGCGCCGTCGTCGAAAACTTGCGCCGCGCCGGCCGCATCGTCGCCATGGCGGGCGACGGCATCAACGATGCTCCGGCGCTGGCCGCCGCCGACGTCGGCATCGCGATGGGAAGCGGCACCGACGTTGCGATGGAGAGCGCCGGCATGACGCTCATCAAGGGCGATCTCACCGGCATCCTGCGCGCGCGAACCCTGTCCATCGCAACGATGCGCAATATCCGGCAAAATCTCTGGTTCGCATTCCTTTATAATGCCGTCGGCGTGCCGATCGCCGCCGGCGCGCTCTACCCGGTCTTCGGCCTGTTGCTGTCGCCCTCGTTCGGCGCAGCCGCCATGGCGCTGTCTTCGGTCAGCGTCGTCGGCAACGCATTGCGGCTGCGGCGCGTCGCGCTCTAGCACGCGTGCCCGCACTTTTTTTTTTTCTCCTCTCATCAGCATTCCGCTAAGTGCCATAGCGTGGATGTTCGCTCAGTATACCTTTTCGACGGGCGGCATAGCCCAAGTGCCTGATTGCCGTCTTACGGGGCGAGTACAGCCGGCATGGAGAACGGTTCGACTGGTATCGGTAGCCAGTTCACTCCTTGTCCGCGCCCGGATTCTCGTTCTGCAAGTAGATGTCTAGCGATCCGTCCGCATTGGTTGCAGGTACTTCGATCACCGAGCGTGTAGCGGTGGTCGTTCGCACGGTAATCCCTGCAAGTCGTAGACCGTACTGACCAAAACTCGTTAACTGGAGGTAGCGCCCCCTCGCGAAATGAAGACGTACTGTTGGCCATCCAGCGTGATCCGGTATCCGGATAGATGTCTCGGGCAACTACCGATTCAAACATCGCAACGGAGCCGCGTTGAGATGTCACCCATACGCCTGTGTCATCACCCGCCGTGCAGCCCCCACGTCGGCCATCGGCTATCAAGCCGATGGCCGCGCGGCCATCTGCACGCGTGCGAGACGGGTCAAGCTCGGCGACATCGAGGCTCTGACCGTCGAGCCAAAACGTTCACCTGGCCAACTGGGTGATCGACAACGCGGACCATTCACCTTCAACAGTCGGCGGCGTAGGCAAAGAGGCGCCGCTCATCTCTGACCTGTTCAACCGGCGGCGTCCGCATATCCACGGAAGGTCAATATGACAGTGACTACCTCCGCTCCTGCCCCACCGCGAGAGCAAAGCCATTGTAACCATCCTGCACCTGTGACGGCATCGTAGTCTTAGGCCTCGTCCGTGCGGCCGATACCCAGACGAACGGAGTGAGCATTGATCCGCTGGATACCTTGCGGCAGATCACCCTGCCAGCCAGGTCCAACTACGACAAAATGCCCGCGCCCGTACCAGTCGGCGCTTCCCTATTCCAGCGAACGTATCCGTCCACATATCGAGCAATTGCAGCAAATAGTAGCGGCCCTGCGTGTCCGGCACCGAGATGATGACCGGCTCCTTGGTCAAATCGAGCCATCCCACCGAATAGAGGGTATCGAAGTTGGGGTGAGTGGCGCCACGAATGTGGCGGGTGGGAACGTGCGCGCGGCGAGAAAGTGTTCATCGGCCCGCGAGCAAACATCTTGTCTGGCTCGATGTTGGTGAAGTGCTTACGCGAGATATCCATAATCACAAGCGGATAGAAGTAGATGTACGCCTCTCGCGCGATGCTCTGCGCTTCCTCACCCGTCAATCCGTACGCAACACAGACTGCCGCCCGCGCTGCAAGAGGCCACGCGGCTGCGCCACAAATTAGCGAACGAATTCGCGCCGTTTCATGCCACCCCAAGCTCAACAGCATCTAGCCTCAACCAGCACCAAGCCAAATGCTCAAACACCCTCGTCAATAACACCATGTCCGCTTTCAAAAGCCTCACTATTAATTCCGCTTACCACCATAACACATCCCGCACGTCGCTCTATGTCCGCTAATGCTCGTAAAGCTGTTCCAGACGTATCACCTCGGATGCGCGCCCGGCCGCCCGTCTGCTGTCAGGAAAAAAAGAGCAAGCCGCTCATTCGTAGCCGCGCTTGCCTTCGACTGCCGCCACGTAACGCGCGACAGATGTTTCCAGCACGGCTTTGGCATCCTTCGCGATGACACGGTCAAAGTAATGACCATAGATCGTCTCGAATTCGTACGGCTTGAGCGCCGCACCGATAAACTCGACCGTGCGCGCCGACAACGGGATGAAATTCGGATAGCTGCGCATGAACGACAGCCACTTGCGATCGGTCGTGACGGTGAGGATATCGCCGGCGCAAACAACGCCGCGGGCCCCTCCTCCGCCGGCCCAATGCAACACGGCGCCGCCTTCGAAATGGCCGCCGCAGCGCACCAGCGTGACGCCGTCCCAAAGCGTTTTCCTCTCGCCGTCCCAGAGCGCGATAGCGGGATCGTTGCGCATGATCCACTGCCTGTCGGCCGCATGCAAGTGAATGCGCGCCTTGAACGCATGCGCCCAGTCCACCATCGTCGTGTAAAAATGCGGGTGCGAAATCGCGATTGCATCGATGCCGCCGAGGCCTTCGATCATCGTCACAGTCGCGTCGTCGAGCGTGGCGATGCAGTCCCACAGGATATTGCCGTTCTCCGTGCGCACGAGCAGCGCGCGCTGCCCGATCGCGAAAGCGGGCGTCGAGCCGATGCCGATGATACCCTTCTCGTATTCGCGGAAGGTGTTGGTGTGGCTCTGTCGCAGCGCCTGCAGCGTGGTCCAGGTCTGTCCGCGCGGCGGAACGTATTGCCGTTCTTCCTCGCAAATGGCGCATTGCGCAGGCGCCTCGGCGCTCTCTTTATATTGTGTGCCGCAAGCGGTGCAGATGAAGAAAGGCATCGTTCAATCCCGGGGCATTTGGAAATGCAGGATAGGCCGGCGCTGCCGGAAACCTTACTAGACCGGCGACGGCGCCAAGGTGCAATGGCTTGCGAATATGGCTGGCCATCGCGGCCGCCGCCTCATTGGCCGTGTACGTTCCGAGGCGAGCCCCATGCCCGCTTTGCCCGAGAGTAAAACAGCCAAACTGGAACATTGGGCGGCGCGGACGCGGCGAGGTTAACGCGCCGTTAACACGACGCATCGAATACTCCATTCCTCAACGTCAGGGGGGTATCCGCGATGCAGGCTGATCTTCAGTTTCCTTCAGACGACCCGTGCCCTGTCAGCGACGACCTGCTCGGCGCGCTGTACCGCAGCAGTCAGCACGGATTGTCCGAGCTGGTTAGAAGCGTTGGCTCCGAGACCAGGGCTATGCTTGCATTATATTGTTATCGCCGTGCCCACCTTCAGGACGTCGGCCTTGCAATCGCCGCGACTTGTTCGGAGGCCGATCTCGATTCAGTCGGGACCGCCGGCGCAATTCTTTATTCTCGATCACGTGAGGCGCCGCTGAGCCCAACTGCAACCCACCATGCAGTGCGGCGGACCGTGACACTGGCGGCCGGCCCGCTCCAGCAGTTTCCGACCGATCTCGAGTGAGCCGCGAACCGGACATCGCGGGGGGGGGGCGGGGAGGCCTGGGGGGGGGGGGGGGCGGAGGTAGGGGGGAAGGGGGGTGGGGGATAAAGGGGAAAAGAAAGGGGGTGGGGTTTTGGGGGGGAGATGGGGAGGGGATTTTACGATCGGGTTGCGGGGCTGGTGGGCCGAATCTCAGCGACACAAAACCCGTTCCAAAAACACAAATGTGGGATTGTCGGACATCGCGAGCCGCTTTGCCCCGAGTCACTTGCGCGAATCACTTGGCGCATGTCCGCCTTGCCCCCAAAAGCGGACATCCATAACGGAGAAGCCCCGGACCATGTCCGGGGCTCCGCCGCGCACGGTACTGAGAGTGCCGACGAGTTCAGCGATTGACGTTGAATTCAGCGCCGGACTCGTAGGACTCTTCGCTGCCGCTGCGAATGCCGCCGTTGGGATAGGTCCCAGTGTCGCTGGGCTGTGCGCTGACAGCGGAGTCCTGCTGCCGGGACATCTGATGGCGCGGCTTCTGCGCAAAGGCCGGCGTTGCCAGCAAGGCAACACCAAGCGCGGACAAAAGCAGCTTTGATTTGATCGATTTCATTTGAGTTCTCCAAGCGCATCACCCTTGCCGTCTAGTTACTTCTTATTTGGCAGTGCACAATGGCAAACCACGCACCTTTAATTCACAAAATTGTTATTAAATACATGGTGTTAATGAGATTTTTATATCGGAATTTATGGCGTAATTGTGCGTTGCACACAAGTCGGAAGCGATCCGCCATAGGAACATCTGCCATGTGAACAGACGTCTCGGATACGGCGCGATCCGCGCATGCGCTATTTGATCGAGAGACCCAAGGCCTTGACCATGTCGCCCCACTTCCTGACTTCGGAAGCGAACATGGCGTCGGCCTGCGCCGGTGAGCCAGTGATCGGGTCGAAGCCCAGCGCGGCAAGCCTGGTGCGGACCTCGGGCGATTGAACGATGGCGTCGATCGCAGCATTGAGCGTGGCGATGATCTGCTGGTCGGTTTTGGCCGGCGCGAAGAAGCCGACCCAGGATGCAGCGGTGAAGCCGGGAAATCCCTGCTCGGCATAGGTCGGCACGTTCGGCGCTACCGCAGCGCGACGGTCAGCAGCAACGCCAAGTCCCTTGAGCTTGCCGGCCGCAATCTGCGCTGCGGCACCGCCGCCAAGCGTGGTCGCCATCAGATCGACTTGATTGCCGATGGTGGCGTTGATCGCCGGTGCGCCGCCCTGGAACGGAATCATCTGCGCCGGCTTCTTGGCGAGGAATTTGAAAAAATACTCCGCCTCGATATGCGAGCCGGTGCCGACGCCGGGCACCGCAAAATTGATGGTCTTGCCGCCTGCGCCGCTCAGGAAATCGGTGAGAGTGTTGGCCTGATTGCCTGGCCCCGTCACCAAGGCTTCCGGGCTCGACGCGGCGATGGCGACGGTCCTGAAATCGGCCGCGGCATATTCCTTGTTGGCGAACAGCGTCTCGTTAATGGCGAGCGCCGTGGTGGTGGCAAGCAGCGTATAGCCGTCCGGCACGGCGCGCGCGACATCGGTAGCGGCGATATTGCCCCCGGCGCCGCCGCGGTTCTCGACGACGACACTTTGATTTAGCCGCTCGCTCAAGCCTTGACCGATAAGGCGCGCCAGTGTGTCGGCAACGCCGCCCGGTGCAAAAGCAACAATCAGCGTTATCTTGCTCGCCGGATAAGTCTGCCCGCGCGCGGAGAGCGGCCAGGCACTGGCGCCGCCGAGCAGAGCGATGAATTCGCGCCGTTTCATTTTCCACCCCCAAGCTCATCCACCCCAAAGCTCACGACAGAGATCGTATCGGCGCAGTTAAGCACTCGAAAGGGCCGAATGTGTATCGCTGCGCAGTCTCGTTCCTGTCCGCTTTGGGCCAAAAGCGGGCATCGCGTGCAGCGTAACATCACGGTAGCGCCGCCGCCGGATCAAAGCCTATAATCCTTCTCGCGATCTGCAATCCGCGCGCGATCGGGGCCTTTTCAAAATCCGTTCCATGATCACAGCACCATCACCGGTCAGTATTGCGCTGCTTCTTGGCCTGAGTTTCTTTCTCGGCCTCGCCTTCGAGGGCTTCTTTGCCCACACCGATGAACGCCGGCCCGGCGGCATCCGCACTTTTCCCCTGCTCGCGCTCGCCGGCGGCCTGCTTTATCTGCTCGATACCGCGCATCTCATCGCATTCATGGGCGGCCTCGCCATATTGGGCGTGTGGCTCGCGATCTATTATTACGCGCATGTGAACGAGCACGTCGAAGCGGGCGCGCAGAATGACGGTATCGTCATTCCCCTGCTCAACGTTCACGCCTATCTGCTCGGCGCCATTGCCCTGGCATTGCCGCCGTGGCTCGCGGTGGCGATGACGGTCGCTGCCGTTCTCCTGCTCACCGGACGCGAACAGCTTCATACTTTGGCGCGGCGTGTCGAAATCAAGGAGATCGTCACCGCCGGCGAATTCCTGATCCTGACCGGGATCATCCTGCCGCTCTTGCCGAACCACCCGATAACGACGCTGACCGCGATCACGCCGCGCCAGGTCTGGCTCGCGCTCACGGTCGTGTGCTCGTTTTCCTATGCGAGCTATCTGGCGCAACGCTATTGGGCGGCGGCTGCGGGTGGACTGTGGATGGCGGCGCTGGGCGGCCTTTATTCGTCGACGGCAACGACCGTCGTCCTGGCGCGGCAAGCCAAGTCCAACCCCGCGCTCAAGCGCCACGCGCAGGCCGGCATTACGCTGGCGACCGCGATCATGTATTTGCGCATCCTCGCGGTCATCGCGATCTTCAACATCCCGCTGGCGCGCGTTCTGGCGGCGCCGCTCATCGGCCTCTCGCTCGGCGGCTTTGTTATTTGCCTGCTGCAATACCGGTTCGGCAAGGCGCCGCCGAATGAACCGGCGCACGATGCGATGCAGCCTCCCGCCGACACCAATCCGCTTGAACTCGGCGCCGCGATCATTTTCGCGGCATTGTTCGTCGCGGTGTCCGTCGTTTCCGCCGTCGCCAAGTCGCAGTTCGGGATTTCCGGCATCTATGGGCTCGCCGCCATCATCGGCGTCACCGACATCGATCCGTTCGTGCTGAACCTGGCGCAAGGCGGCGTATCGGGCGTGCAGAACACGGCGCTCGCCACCGCTATTCTGATCGCCGCGTCATCCAACAACGTCCTCAAGGCGCTCTACGCGGCTTGTTTCGCCGGCGGCAAAGCGACCGCCGGAAGCGCGGCTGCGCTTGTTCTCCTGGCCTTGGCGGGACTCGCAGCCGCATTCGCAATGGCGATGCACTAAACCCGGCGCCAGGCCGCTGCGGCCAATCCGGCCGCGCCCGCGTCAGTGAATGCTCTGGTCGCTCTGGAATTCAGGCGTGAACGAGCAATTCTTTTCCGCCGCATTGCGCTTGAGCAGCTTTTCTTCGCTCAGCACGGAATCGTAGTCCGCGCGATAGGCAATCGCGCCGACGACGGCGCCGCCGCCGCTCTCGCTCGCCTTGTCCATCAGGCCGCGCAGTTCCTTCTCGCGCGCGATCAGAACCTTCCACCGGGCGGCAAGCTCGTTGCAGTGATAGGCGCTGTAGCGGCCCGGATCGACCAGGAGCGCGCCGACATCCTCGCTCGACCCGCAGCCGGCAAGCGTGAATACGGCCACGCCGAAAAGCGCGCAGCGCAATACAACAAACGGCCGCGTGGAGCCGATCACGTCGCGAAAGCCCATCACATCTGCCCACTCGCGCAATTCCAGCGCGAATTCCCCAATCGTTTATTCTGGAAGTCTGCTGTGCCGCAAATATGGCGGGGATCGGGTCGTGTCCTAATTTGACGGCATGGCTCTGTTCGGAGAACTGGCCGGAACCCGCTTGATACAAACCTGCTCGCTTACGGGAGTGGCGGCACATTCCCAATCAGGACCAAAGCCCGCGTTTCCCCGCCAAGCCCACAAGCCTGACGCTGTGGGTTTGAAAATAGAAATCAAACACGCGCCGACGATGGCGAGGCCCAAGAGGATTGCCACGACATCGCCACCGCTGGGAGGAAGCGAAGGCCATCTCATCCTTTGACGCTCCGACCTCAAATCAGGACACTACCGAGGATCACATTACGAGTTATCGGATGGAAATTCGACGCCGAGTGTCAGCCCGGTTCGCCACACCTTGCGGCATCGGCGGCGGGCGCCACCGGTTTCAGACAACAGCAGGATGAACTTGTCCGGCAGTTCAGCGTCATGGTCGAGCAACAGCCGGGCGCCGCACTCCGAAATGTCCGCAATCATGCAGGTGATCGGCGGCGTATTTTGGTCTACGAGGATTTTGGCGCCGTAATGAAATGGACGCCGCGGCTTCCTGCGCAATTCCGCGTGGTTTCGGTGATTGCCGGCGTCACCCATCGGATAGCCTTCTGCCCCGCCGGCCGAAATGGCGCCGCGACGCAGCCGCCTGACTCTAGGCAAGGCGCATTAAGGACCCGTAAACCGGGCTTTCCGGGGTGAGCATGCCCTTATACGTTATGTGGCAAAGCCTTGGACGTTTCAAAGCCTTGGACGTTTCGCAGGCCGTGGCGGAAGCCATCTCACTCTGGCCATATGTGTCGGTATTGCTACAATCGCATGAGCAGGATGTGACATTTTTGCGGGGAGCAATGAGCTTGAATTGGCTGGACTGGTCGACCCCGGTTGCGATCTGGTGGGGCTTTTTGCTCATCGTCAGTGCGCTCAATATCGGGCTCCTCTTTGGCCTGCGCGCCTGCTACCGCGGCAACCTCTTCGGCCGTGACGCGACATTCGCCCTGGAGCCGGTCGCGGTGTTGAGCGCCGTTTATGTCCTGGGCTGCGCTTTCCGCTCGATCCTGCCGCGCGCCGACGTGCAAAGGATCTGCCTGTTCAATACATGGTTCTCGAGCGTGCTCGTCGGCCGCTCCGTCGCCACCGCCGCCGAGCTGTGTTTTGCCATTCAATGGGCGCTCGTTTTGCACGAGCTCGGCAGGGTCACGCATTCCGACACCGCAAAGAATATCGCCAAAGCCATCGTGCCGCTGATCGCGCTCGCGGAATGTTTTTCCTGGTACGCGGTGGTTTCGACGAATTTCCTCGGCAACGTTTTGGAAAACTCGCTGTGGACGCTGACCTTCGTCCTGATCGCGGTCGCGCTGACGCGGCTCGTCGTGAGCTTTCGCGGCGTTGCGCAATTTCTCATTGCCGCATCGGCCGCCGGTATCGCGGCTTATGTGTTCTTCATGTCGACCGTCGACGTGCCGATGTATTTTACGCGCTGGCAGGCGGAACTCGCGGACGGCAGGCAATATCTCGGCCTCGTCTCCGGGTTGCGCGACATCGCCACGCACTGGACCGTCACGCACGATATCGCGCAGTGGCGGGACGAGATTCCCTGGATGTCGCTCTATTTCAGCGCCGCGGTCTGGTCGAGCCTGTTGCTCGGCGGTTTCGGCCTGGTGCGGCACCTCGTGCCGCGCTACCGCGTCGGCCGGCCGCTGATGAAACCGGCGGGGCGGCCGCTCGCCGTCCCTGTCCGCTACTCCTGAACATTTTTTGATTGCGGATGTTTGATTGCAAGTGTTTTGATTTCAGGTGTTTTGATTGCACCGTGGCCGGTCGGCCATTGGCCGAACGCCTGAACGATTTAAACACGACGCCATAACGATAGGCAGTTTGCCGCGAATCCGTTACCGTCACGGCGCTGATTCGCTTTGCGCGGGCTTGTTGCAAAGCCTTGTTTGCAAAACCGTGGAGGTCACGGGGCATGATCATCACAGTTGCGACTATGAAAGGCGGCAGCGGCAAGAGCACTCTTGCAAGCTGTCTGGCAGTGCACTGGCATTTGCGGGGCCGGCACCCGACCCTGATCGACGCCGATCCGCAACGCTCCATCATGCGGCTTGTTGCGCGCGAGCGCGCGCTCGGCGGCGTCGCCGTGGTCGAGGACGCAACGGAAGAAGCCTCCAGGACCGCGCGCCGCCTCGCCGGCGGCAACGGCCTCGTGATCATCGACACGCCCGGCTTTCGCTCGAAGACGGCGCTCGACTGCCTGGCGGTTGCCGACTTCCTCCTCATCCCCGTAAAACCCTCGCCATTCGATGTCGATCGCATGCTCGATACGCTGAACATCCTGACGGATCGTTCCGACGGACGCCGGACACTGTTCCGCTGCATCCTGACGCAGACGACGCGCGATTCCGTGATCTCAAAGCACATCCGCGCCGAACTCGCCGAGGCCGGGCTGCCGGTCCTGCATAACGAAATGACGAACCGGGTCGGCTATCCGGAGGCCTCTCTTTGGGGCGCGACGCCGAGCCTTATCAGCTGGAAGGGACCGGCCGCGAAGGAGATCGCCGCGATCGCCGACGAAGTGGACATGGTGCTCGGTGAGCAGCAGGCGGCCGCATGACCCGCAAGCCGCTTCCCAAAGCCATCCGCCGACCGATTGAAAACCTGCGTGGCATCGCCGCAAACTTCGTGGCCGACGAACAAGGACGCGTGCCGCGCGAGCCCATGTCGCGCAAACCCGTGCCATTCGACGCGGTCGAGCCGGAACCCGTGACGGCGGATGCGCCAAAAACCATAACCACGGCTTCACCGGCCATGACCGCGCAAGATTTACGTCACGCCGCACCGGCACTTTCACCCGCGCTCAAGGCGAAACGGCGGACGGCCGCGCAAAAAATCGTCGCCCGGCATCGGAATTACGCCGCCGTCGGCGGCCTCGTCCCGCTGCCGGTCGTGAGCATTGCGAGCCTGACTGCCGTCAATATGCGGATGGTGAAATCGCTGAGCACGCTTTACGGCGTGCCGTTCCAGCGCGACCGCACGCGCTCGATGATCGTCAGCATCGTGGCAGGCGCCGTGCCGGCCGGTCTCGGCACCGCGACATCGTCTGCGATGATGCTCATCATCCCGGGCGGCGTGCTGTTCGGGATGGGTGTTTCCGCCGTCTCTGCCGCGGCGCTGACGCGCGCCATCGGTCTTGTCTTCGTCGACGGATTTGAAAGCGCGGCGGAATAAGCCGGTAGCGGCAGCGCCGGTCCGTCCTCGCCGGCGCTTCGGCGCCAAGCTGCTTTTCCATTTTGATGGTTTGCCAAGCCGAAGCTGCGGAACAGCGCAGGCTGGTGCGGACGGCCGGACTCGAACCGGCATGGAAGAAACCCTCCGAGGGATTTTAAGCCCCTTACATAAGTTCATTGATCTCCGGCTTCGCACGGAAAAGCGAGCATTTTCCGACACAAGTTAGCAATCACTCCCTTAGATTTCGGGGTTGTTCAGGCTCTACGCACCTATTCCCCGGTACTATATTCAGTGGCCGCCAACGGCAGCGCGTCGGTGAAATACTCGAATGCTCGAACGTAGTATTCAAAAGAGATCAACTGCCAATTCAATCAGTTTAGTTATCGTATTTATATTGCGAGCAGTTCCAGACTTTGCGGCAGGAATTTTGAGTTCGGAGGTTCCCATCCCATCTCCATAACTGACGTATATTTCACGCTTCCCAAGTTGGATCTCTTCATCCTTTTTTCCTCTGATTTCATCTAAAGTGTCGGGAGCCGGTTGGTCATCAAGGAAAATAACCAATGTATGATTGGGGGCGGTTTTCTTGAAAGGATTACGCGCTAAAATCTCGGTCATCTCATGAGGGGTACGAACCATAACCCCGACAGGTTTCCCGGCATAATTCTCCAAGCTCGTTTCCAGCACTCGCTTGACTTGTGATTTGGTTTTTTCGCTTTTGAACAGCACGTTACCGCTTGCAATATGGGTTTGATCTTTGATAACTTCATTCACGCGACCTGGATTAACTCCATAGTCTGCCGCGATGTCGTGCTGGAACTTACCACTCCAATGCCGAAGCCAAACATTCACAGCTTCGTCGAACGTAAAGGTAGTTTTCCGCATTAATTTGAGCCTCCATTGGCCCATCGTCGGTTGACTTACCCACTTGAATTGCCAAGATGGTAACGTCTGCTTGTCCGACGACGGACTCAGGTTGACGGACACGGAAAGGGCCGGAGCTTCCGTGGAGGGGGTCTCCGGCTTTTCCATGAGCAAGCAAATCACTTGCTACATCCAGCATGTATTAGTTTTTCTGCTCCACAAGGGCAGATTGCGGTTATCCCTACCTATTCACAGGCCGCGTACACATAATCCGGTATCTATTCAGGTACTAAGCGTGGTGCTCGCGCCCGGACTCGAACCGGGATGTCCTTGTGGGACAACGGATTTTAAGTCCGTTGCGTCTACCATTTCGCCACGCGAGCAAATCTTTTAAGTCCCTTGCGTCTACCATTTCGCCACGTCCGCAGAGCGCGGCCACCCATAACATGGCGGTGGAGCAGACGCATAGAACGTGTTCACGCCATGCCTGCTCAAGCCGGGGTCCGGCAAAGAGAAAATCTGCTTGCAAGGAATGGCGCGCGGCTCTCGCGCCGGGGGAGACCGGCTTACGGCGTCTTCTTCTTGTTCTGCGCAGTCGTGCCCGGCGATGAACGAACGTCGGCCCATGGATCGGCGGCCTTTTTGTCCGGAATCTTGCTGTTCGCCGCCCTGTAGGCTTCGTCGATCCGCTTCTGCCGCTCGATTTCGTCCGGCGTCAGAGGTCTCTTGTTGTCGCCGCCGAGGTTCAGCATGCGGCATGAGCGGGTTCTGCGCCCATGCGGCTACCGGCAGCGGCGCGATAAATACCGCCGCCAGCAAAAGCCGCCGCATCGTTTTCTGGAAGAGGTTCATCACATCACGTTCAGTCTTTGAGAAC
Organism: uncultured Alphaproteobacteria bacterium; assembly: GCA_963808205.1. Lineage (GTDB taxonomy): Bacteria > Pseudomonadota > Alphaproteobacteria > Rhizobiales > Xanthobacteraceae > BOG-931. The sequence continues at coordinate 289,023 of CAWEER010000007.1, read as the reverse complement.
TTCAGTCCTTGAAGACATGTCCCCAGAGTTCGTCCCAGTCGGCGCCGGAAACATCGGTCACGCGCCCGTCCTTTTCGAAGAATTTGTTAGGCACCTGGAACATGGCAAGCATAAGTCCGCCTTCGGGCGTCCACGCGGCGTGCCGGCTGCCGGCCTCGCGCCAGACGAATTCGCCGGGCCCAACCGTCAAGCCTTTCGCCGGACCTTCCTTGTCCACGAGCGTGCCTTCGAGGATGTAGGTCTGCTCGATCTTGACGTGCTCGTGGTCGGGCAACGTGGCGCCGGGCGCGAACTTCATCAGAGCCGTCACGACGCCGCTCTCCTTGTCGAACAGCAGGCCTTTGACCTCGCAACCGTCAAAGCGGGTCTTCTTCCACGCCATGTCGGCGGGGCGCACGATGTGAGAGTGCGTTTCGGCGGTGTCGTGCTTGGATTTGGGCGTGACGGCATCCATGGCGTTTCTCCTCGGCTGCATTGTTGGGCCGGATCATAGCCGATCGCGGGTGCCGCGCACCAGACACTGCCGAATGGCGCCTCTGCGCTATAGTCCGCCCTCGCGGATCGGCGGCTGGAAGGCAAGGCCGGTATCCCAGGGAAAATAGATCCAGGTGTCCTGCGACACTTCGGTGATGAATGTATCGACCATCGGCCGGCCCAGCGGCTTGGCGTAGACGGTGGCAAAATGCGCGCGCGGCAACAGCGCCCGCACCACCTTCGCGGTCTGACCGGTGTCGACGAGATCGTCGACGATAAGGACGCCGGCGCCCTGCCCGCCGCCAAGAGCGACGATCGCCGCGGCAACGTCCTTGAGCACTTTCAGGTCGCCCTGACGGGTATGATCGTAGCTTGTGACGCAAACCGTCTCGATCAGCCTGATGCCAAGCTCGCGCGCCACGATGGCGGCCGGCACGAGACCGCCGCGGGTGATGCAGACGATGGCCTCGAACGGACCCGCGCCGTTGAGCCGCCACGCCAGCGCGCGGGAATCGCGATGAAACTGATCCCACGACACCGGGAAGATCTTTCCCGGATCGAGCGGCTTGTCCGGCTCGGATTGCGGCGTCGCCATGAGGTCTCTCAGGGAATTTCGTAAACCGTCGTTTTGTCGGCAATGCCACGCAACGCCGCACGCTGCATTTCCGGACGCAGTCCCGACTTTTCGAGGATACTCGCCGCCTTCGGGTTTTCCACGATCGACTGCGTGGCGAAAATGGCGCGCGAGGATGCAAGTCCCTGCACGCGGGCCGCCATGTTCACGGTCTGCCCGAAATAATCCTGGCTGTTGTTGAGCGTCACCGCGAGGCACGGCCCCTCGTGAATGCCGATCTTGAGAAGGAGGTCCTCATTCTGCCGCTCGGCGTTGATGCGCGCCATCGCGTCGCGCATCCGCAGCGCCGCCGCAAGCGCACGGTCGGGCGTCGAAAATGTCGCCATCACCGCGTCGCCGATCGTCTTCACCACCGCGCCCGCCTCCGCCGACACGATCTCATGCAGCACACCGAAATGCTGGCGGACCAGATCGTAGGCCACGAGATCGCCGACGCGCTCGTAGAGCGCGGTCGAGCCTTTCAGATCGGTGAAAAGAAACGTCAGGCTCGTGATCTTCAGCCGCTGGTCGACGTCGAGCGTGTCGGTGCGGTAGATGTCGCGAAAGGTCTGATTGGTGAGCAGCCGCTTCGCCGTGATGAACGGCTTTCGCTTGCCGAGGAGATGATGCAGCGCTTCGCCGGCGATCCACAGCGCCGGCAGTACGCGGCGATCGGTGCGGTTCTCAAGCGACAGCCGCAGCGGCCCCGGCCGCATCTCGACCGTGCCCACCGGCGCTTTCACATTGTTGAACACCATCGACAGTGTCTGACGCTCCCGCGTCGGCTCGCCCTTGACGTCGATGAATTGCGTTCCGTGCGTCACCGGATCGAAAGCGATGACGAAATCGTTCGGCAGCTGCACCGACAGCACCGCCTTCTCGCCGGGCGGCAATTCGATCGAATTGACCGTGAACGCGGCGAGACTGTCGGCCAGCGTTTCGGGCAGGTCGACACCCGAGCTCCAGAATATCTGCCGGAAGTATTCGGCTTCAGACAGCGAATCCGGATCGTGGGCGGCAATGCGGCGCACCCGCGGGCTTACGGTGAATGTCACTTCGACCATTTCATCGAGCGTCGGCTTGTAGCCGGAGGCACAAAGCCCGCAGGCATATTCCTCGTGGTCGATGGTCTTTAGCGTCGAGCCGACATCGAGCACGCCGCCGCAGCCGGGGCAGATCACGTTCCACGACAATTCAAAAATGCCGAGGCGCGCTGCATGGAGGAACGCGGCAAGCGCCCGCTCTTCATCGAGGCCGTTCCTGGCGGCAAAATCGAGCACATTGATGCGGCAAAGCTCGCGGTCGGACGCCTCGCGAACCGCGCGCTCGATGGCGGCGGCGCTATCCGCGTCGGCCGATTGCCGCAGCACACCGAAAAGGGCTTCTGTTTCGCTCACCTGTCCCCGCTCACGCCTATGTTCGCAGAGAGAAAGTATGCTTCGGGTCAGGTGGCGACAAGGCGCATCGCCGCGACGATACACTGTCCTTTCATCACAGCGAGTTGATCCACTCGACCACTCGCGAGCGCGCGAGAAACGGCGTCGTCAGGTGGCCGGCGAAGATTTCGACATATTTGCTCTTCGGATTTTTCGCAGCCGCGTTGAAGGCATATTCGGGGCCCCGGCGATCGATCGGATCGAGCTTGCCGACCACCCAGAGCAACGGCATCGGCCGCGCCGCCGCCCCAATGGCCGCGGCATTTCTTGGAATCACCGCCGGGCCGTCCGGATCGAACATGCTGAGATACACGATCGGCGTCGCTGTCGTGGAAAGCGGAATGCCTTGCGCCATGTCGGGAAAAGTTTGCGGCTCATTGCCCTTGCCCTCGGCAACCAGCGCCTTGGCGCGCGCCACGGCGTCGGCCACGAAGCTGCGCATCGGATCGGCCTCCGGCAGATGCCCCGGCGCAAGCGCGACGACGCCCGCAAGTTCGGGATGCCGGGCCGCGTAGCCGATTGCGGCATTGGCGCCGAGCGAGTGACCGATGACGACGATACGCGTCGCGCCTTTGGCTTTGAGCGCCGCGACCGCGGCATCGATCTCGGCCATCGCCTGGTCGTAGCTGGCGTCATAGCGCCGGTGAAACGACCACGGCATTTCGGGCTTGGCGATAAGCGCGCCTTCGTCTTCCAGCGAACTGAGAATGCCGCCGTTCAATGAGCCCGCCCCGCTCGCTTTGCCATGCAGATAGACGACGCCGAGACCCTGCAGGCTGGCGGCGAAGGCTGCGGCGCCAAGGCCCGGCGCAAACAGAACCACCGACGCGGCAAACAGGCGCGCAAATCCGGTAGCGATGATGCGGCGCCGATCCATGCTTTATGGCCGTCTCTATGGCCGTGCGCGACGGCGGAGAGCCGATGGACGAATCACGGCTGCGATTGCGCAGGAGCCGTCAGGCTTTTGCAAGTTCCGCCTTGACCCGCACCAGCATGGCTTCGACCGCCTGTCTGACCGCGGCAAGCCTTTGCGGGTCGCGGGAACGCACGACAACGTTCGTATTCGCGGTGTTGTTCTCGTCCATGAACGGATAGGACCCGATCGTCACATCGGGATATTTCCTGGCGAGCTCGCCGAGTTCGGTCCCGATGTCGCCTTCGCGGCTGTCGGCGCGGATCGAATCCGAGAGCATTTTGGCGCCGGTCTTCAGCTTCGGCGCCGCATAATCGAGCATCGCCTGCATGACGCTCGGAATACCCGCCATCACGATCACATTGCCGATCCGGAATCCGGGCGCCGCCGAGATCTTGTTGAGGACGAGTTCAGCCCCGATGGGCGCGCGCGTCATGCGCATGCGCGCCTCGTTCATCGTGCCGCCGGTCTGGGCGATCCGCGCTTTCATGATCTCGACCGCCTGCGGATGGTATTCCAGCGCGACGCCAAAAGCCTTGGCGACGCAATCGGCGGTAATATCGTCATGGGTCGGGCCGATCCCGCCGGTGGTGAACAGATAGGTGTAGCGCGCACGCAATGCGTTGACCGCGGCGACAATCTCCGGCTCCTCGTCGGGGACAACGCGCACTTCCTTGAGATCGATGCCGATGCCGGTGAGATATTCGGCGATGTAGCCAATATTCTTGTCCTTGGTACGGCCCGAGAGAATCTCGTCGCCGATCACCAGGACCGCGGCGGTCACCGCATCGCCCTCGCTTTTGGCCGCATCACTGGCCATGGCCCGTCTCCGTGCTTTCGCCTCCTGTAGCGCGATGGCGGAAGCGGCTCAAGGCAGCGCCCGTCTCGTTGGGCGGGGGGATTCGCTGGCGGCCTCGCCGCCATCCTGCCCAAACCGCAGCCCGTGGGCCTTCGCCGCGGCTCCATGTTAGCCGCTGCGATGGTCAAATCGCCTAAAACGTGAGCAATACTAAGCGAACGGCGGGCGTCCAGCCTACGCTCTCGCGCGTTCGAACTGGCGCGAAGATTGCTACAAGTAGAGGTACCGCAGAGGTTTGCAGCGGGCCGGGGTTCGGCATGTTCGATGAAATGAGGGGCACCGGGGACGCCGTGCGGCCGGCCTATGCCGAACTGTCGCAATGGCTCAGCGAGGTGAAGCCGGACGTGCTCGATTTCCGCCGGCGCGAGGCGGAGCTGCTGTTCCGGCGCATCGGCATCACTTTCGCGGTCTATGGCGATCCGGAGGCGCAGGAGCGCCTCATTCCCTTCGACGTCATCCCGCGCATCATCGCGGCGAAGGAATGGGAGATTTTGAAACGCGGCCTTGAGCAGCGCGTCAAAGCCATCAACGCCTACATCAAGGACGTCTATACACGCCGCGAGATTCTCCGGGCCGGCATTATTCCGGAAGATCTCGTTTTTCAAAACCCGGTGTTCCGTCCGGAAATGAACGGCCAGAAAGTGCCGCACGACATCTACGTCCACGTTGCCGGCATCGACATCATACGGCTCGATGCAGACACCTTCTACGTGCTGGAGGACAACGCCCGCACACCCTCAGGCGTCTCCTACATGCTGGAGAACCGCGAGATCATGCTGCGGCTCTTTCCGGAATTGTTCTCGCGTTACCGCGTCGCGCCGGTCGAGAATTATCCGGACGAGCTTTTGGCCACGCTCAAATCGATCGCGCCGCCCTCGGCATCGTCGGATCCCGTCGTCGTTCTTCTCACGCCAGGCGTCTACAATTCCGCCTATTACGAACATTCGTTTCTGGCCGACAAGCTCGGCATCGAATTGGTCGAGGGCCGCGATCTCGTGGTCAAGGCCGAAGTCGTCTATATGCGCACCACGGAAGGGCTGAAGCGCGTCGACGTCATCTATCGCCGCATCGACGACGATTTTCTCGATCCCCTGGTGTTCCGGCCCGACAGCACGCTCGGCGTGCCCGGTCTGATGTCGTCCTATCATGCCGGCAACGTCACGCTCGCCAATGCCGTCGGCACCGGCATCGCCGATGACAAGGCGGTCTATAGCTACATGCCGGAGATCGTAAAATTCTATCTCGGCGAAGAACCGATCCTCAAGAACGTGCCGACATGGCGATGCCGTGAAGAAGAGCATCTCACTTACGTGCTCGAACGCATCGAAGAGCTTGTGGTCAAGGAAGTGCACGGCTCCGGCGGCTACGGCATGCTGATCGGGCCGATGGCGGACAAGGCGACCACGGCCGCGTTTCGCGCCAAGCTGAAGGCGGATCCGAAAAACTTTATCGCGCAACCCACGTTGGCGCTGTCGACCTGCCCGACTTGCGTCGAAGAGGGCATCGCGCCGCGGCACGTCGATTTGCGGCCGTTTGTGCTCTCCGGGCGGGATCGTATCCGTATCGTGCCCGGAGGTTTGACCCGGGTCGCGCTGAAGAAAGGGTCGCTCGTGGTCAATTCGAGCCAGGGCGGCGGCACCAAGGACACATGGATCCTGGATGAATGAAGAACCGGGTTCCGGATGGATGAAGAATTGGATCTTGTTGGATCTTGGATGAATGAAGGACCGGGTTTTGGCCGGGTGACGCCGTAACACGATGCTGTCGCGTACCGCCGATAATCTTTACTGGCTCGCCCGCTACGTCGAGCGTGCGGAATATATCGCGCGCATTCTCGACACCACGCTCCGCCTGACCGCGCTGCCCCTCGCCTATGTCGGCTCGACGAACGAATGGGAATCCGCCGTCGCTACCGCGGGCTGCGCCAGCGCTTTTTTCGAGGTCTACGACGAAGCCAACGAGGAAACCGTCACGGAATTCCTCGCTTTCTCGACCGACAATCCTTCGTCGATCCGCAACTGCTTCGAGAGCGCGCGGCTCAATGCGCGCGCGGTGCGCACCGCGCTGACCATCGAAATGTGGGACGCCATCAATAGCGCCTGGCTCGAATTGAAGCGGTGGGGCAACGGGCCGAGTTCGCGCGAGGAATTCGCGCGCTTCCTGCGCTGGGTGCTCGGCTCATCGCTGCGTTTTGACGGCTCGGCCTACCGCACGATGCTGCGCAACGACGCCTATTGGTTCTCGAGGCTCGGCGTCTATATCGAGCGCGCCGACAACACCGCGCGCATCCTCGACGTCAAATATCATCTCCTTCTACCGGCCATCGAGAAAGTCGGCGGCCCGCTCGACTACTACCAATGGACTTCGATCCTGCGCACGGTCTCGGCGCTCACCGCCTATCACTGGGTCTATCGTGAAAACGTAAAACCGTGGCTCGTCGCCGATCTGCTCATTCTCAAGGACGAGATGCCGCGATCGCTTGCGAGCTGTTACGAGAACCTGGTGCAAAATCTCGATCGCATCGCCAACGCCTATGGCCGTCAGGGGCCGGCGCAGCGCCAAGCCCGCACGGTGCGGGCGCGTCTGGAAAACAGCAAGATCGAGGAAGTTTTCCAGAACGGCCTGCACGAATTCATCGATGAATTCGTCGAAGACAACAATCGCCTCGGAACCGCAGTGTCGCAGCAATATTTGTTATAAACCGGCACCATGTCGGCTATTCTTCACTTCACGGCAGCCCAACAGCCGCTTCGATCGCCGACATGCGCATCCGTATCGCCCATCGCAACACCTATAGCTACGATCCGCCGGCCGCCAGCGTGATCCAGGTTTTGCGGCTCACGCCGCGAAACCATGAGGGCCAACATGTCATGAACTGGCGCATCGACGTGTCGGCGGACGTGAGGCTTGCGACCCACGAGGACGCGTACGGCAATATCACCCATGTGTTCTCCGCCGATGGACCGTTTGACGAACTGATTGTCGAGGTCGACGGCGCGGTCGAGACACAGAACACCAACGGCGTCGTGCGAGGCACGGTGGAGAGATTTGGTCCGAGCCTGTTCCTCCGCGACACGGGACTGACCCAGGCCGACCCGGCAATCCGCGATTTCGCGCAAGGCATCCGCGCCGCGAATGGCGGCGAGATTCTCGCCGAACTGCACGGTTTGCTCGATCGCCTTCACGAAGACATCGCCCATGATGCGGGCGACACGAAGGTCGTCGCCAATGCCGCCGAGGTTTTTTCGCGCAAACGTGGCTCGCCACAGGACTTGAGCCATATTTTTATCGGCGCGGCGCGCAGCCTCGGTATCCCGGCGCGTTACGTCGGCGGCTATTACGGCGGCGGCGACGAGACGGCGGACGCCACCGCGCACGCCTGGGCGGAGGCTTTCGTCCCCGATTTCGGCTGGGTGGCATTCGATCCCGCGCACGGCATTTGCCCAATGGATTCGCATGTTCGTGTCGCCATCGGGCTCGACTCTCTCGGTGCCGCGCCGGTCCGCGGCACGCGGTATGGGCCGGGTGCCGAAACGCTCGCTGTCGCTATCAAGGTGGGACAGTAGAGGCGGCACCCTGACGTGCGGCCGGCGAAGAATGCTATAAAGTCGGAACGGGGGAGCAAGTCGATGACCTATTGTGGCGGAATTCTTGTGCGCGAAGGGCTTGTGATGTTCGCGGATACGCGAACCAACGCCGGCGTCGACAACATTTCGACCTTTCGCAAGCTGCACGTCTTCAAGGACCCGAAAAAGCGCATCATGGCGATCGCGACGGCCGGGAACCTGTCGATCAGCCAGTCGGTGATCAGCATTTTGACCGAGGGCTACGACAACCCGGAAACCGGCGAGCACGAAACGCTGATGAATTCGCCGACCATGTTTCAGGCGGCACAGCGCGTCGGTCAAGTCATCCGCACCATCGCCTCGACTGAAGGCAAAGCGCTGCAGGCGTCCGACGTCACGTTCGATGTCTCGTTCCTGTTCGGCGGCCAGATCATGGGCGAGCGGATGCGGCTGTTCATGATCTATTCGGCGGGCAACTTCATCGAATGTACGACCGACACCCCCTACCTCCAGATCGGCGAGCACAAATACGGCAAGCCGGTGCTCGACCGCGCCATCAACTACGAAATGGACCTTTATGACGCGCTGAAAGTGGGACTCGTTTCGATCGATTCCACCATGCGATCCAATCTCAGCGTCGGCATGCCGATCGATCTTCTGGTGGTGCGGCGCGATACCTGCGACCCGGAACTGATCTACCGGATAGAACCCGGCGAACCCTATTTCACCGACCTGCGCGAGCGCTGGTCGGCCGCCCTGCGGGCTGCCCATATCGGCATCCCCCGGCCGCCCTACACCAACCAGCGCTAGGCCGGCGCGCCAAAGAGCCTGCTAGGACGCGCGAACCGCCCGGCCGGTCGCGGAATTTACCCGCCATTAAGGAGCACGACCGGAACCGGGGAGAAGTGCCGCCGGGACGCTTTACTCGGGCAAATTGCAAGCGATTGGAAAGCTTTGCTCCCTATGGTCGCGGCGATCTATTAGCCCAAAGGTGGAAGCGTGTTGCCTTCGGCGCGGTCACGAATCGCCGGGGAAAGTACCCGGTCGCGGTGGGATCAGGCGCGCGTGAGCCTGGTCATCCCGATTGGCGTGATCGTTGCCGTTGCGATCGTGTGCATCGTGGTCGCGGTGCTCACATCCGCACAACGCGCCGACGAGGTTTCCGCCACCAGCGAACAGCAGCTCATCAGGCAAGCGATCGTCGACCATAGCGGCCGCGCGCTGCATCAGCTCGAGAGCGTGGCCTCGACGCCGCGGGCAGCGCAGGCAATCCGTGACAATTACGACGCGGCCTGGATCGATCGCCGTATTGGAACGTGGCTCGAAACCTTCTTCAACATCGACTTCGAGCTGATCGTCGACGCCGACGACAAGATCAAATACGCCCATTTCCACGCTCCCGACGATACCGGGTCGGCCGATTTGCGCACCGAACTCGCGCCGGCCATCGATCTGTTGCGCGGGCGCTTGAGCAGCATGCCGAGCGACGCCATACCGATGGTTGCCGGCCAGGCCCCTTCGAATCCGGGCCGCAGTACCTCATTGGTCCAGCGTGTCATGGGCAGGCCCGCGATGGTCTCGGCGGTGGCGATTGGCTCCAAGGCCGAGCTTGCCTCCGGCAATACCGGTGCGCCGATCGTGCTGGCCGTGAAATTCATCAGTGATCGCGTGCTCAATCACATCGGCGATCACCTGCAACTCAACGGACTGCGTCAGATCGATGAGCAGACGCAGGCCAGCGACGATCGCGTCATGGAACTCGCCGACGGTCAAGGTGACAGCGTCACGCGCCTGGCATGGAAACCGACGCGGCCGGGCGGCGCAATCGTAACGAGCGTTGTGCCCTTCATCGCGGTGGCGCTCGCCGGTTTCGCGCTTCTTGTCGGCCTCATCATCCGCCATATGCGGCGCACCGCATCAGCCATCGCCACCGGCGAGCGGCAATTGCGCCATCTGGCCCTGCACGATCCGGTCTGCGGCCTGCCCAACCGCATCTTCTTCGGCGAGCGGCTCGAACAGGCCATCGTCGAGGTGCGCGGCGGCGGACCATCGGCTGCCGTGTTCTATATCGACCTGGATCACTTCAAGGACGTCAACGACACGCTCGGCCACCATATCGGCGACGAGCTCATCCTCAACGTCACCCAGCGCTTAAGCCGTGTCATGCGCGGCGACGATCTGGTCGCCCGTCTCGGCGGCGACGAATTCGCCATCATCACGACCTGCGCGTCGGACTCCTATTCGCTCCAGGCTATCGCCGGCCGCATCATTTCCGCGGTTTGCGCGCCGTACCTGATCAGCGGCCACAACATCATCATCGGCGCCTCGATCGGCATTGCCGTCATCGACCGGCGCGCCGGCGATGCCGGCGACATCCTGCGCTATGCCGATATGGCGCTCTATCGCGCCAAGAACGAAGGCCGCAACCGCGCCTGCATCTACGACGCGGCGATGGATGCCGACCTGTCGAACCGCAAATTGCTGGAAGGCGATCTGCTGCAGGCGATCAAGACCGACGGTCTGCGCGCCGCCTATCAGCCCATCGTCAATGTCTCGGGCGATACCGTTGTCGGCGTCGAGGCACTGGCACGCTGGACCCATCCAACCCACGGCGAAATTCCGCCGTCGCGCTTTATTCCGATCGCGGAACATTCCGGGCTCATTATCGAGCTCGGCGAATACATGCTGCGGCGCGCGTGCCTTGAAGGCCGAAACTGGCCGGGCCTGACGATTGCGGTCAACGTTTCGCCATTGCAATTCCGTCGCTCCGACTTCGTCGAAGTGGTCGAACGGATCCTCACCGAGACCGATTTCGACGCCAACCGGCTCGAGCTCGAACTCACCGAGAGTACGCTGCTTGGCAACATGGAAACGGCCGAATTGTCGATGCTCCGGCTCAAGGCTATCGGCGTGCGCTTTGCGCTGGACGATTTCGGCACCGGCTATTCGAGCTTGCTGTACCTGCGCCGCTTCCCGTTCGACAAGCTGAAGATCGACTCAAGCTTCGTGCGCTCCATCGAAAAAGCGCCGGACGCCGCCGCGATCGTCCACGCGGTCGTCAGCCTCGGACGCGGCCTCGGCATGAAGGTCACCGCGGAGGGCGTGGAAACCGCCGAGCAGCACCTGTTCCTGCGTGCCGCCGGCGTGCACTCGATGCAAGGCTACCGGTTCGGCAAGCCCGGCACCGCGCTCGATATCGACAATCGGCTCGCCTGCCCCGACGATTATCGCGTCGGCAGCCCGGACCTCGAAGTCGCCATGGCGAGTTGAATGGCGAACTGACGGCGATGCCGTCATTGTAGGCCCGAACGAAGCTCGGAGCCTGGAATCCATAATCCCGCATTCAAACGATTGTCTCGGCCCTTCCGCAGCCACGCGATCCGTGGTTATGGAATCCGGAGAGCGCCGCTGCCGCGGCTGCCGGAATGACATATCGGGAGGACATTATGGCCGGACGGAAGGTTGCATTGGTCACGGGAGCAGGCACGGGCGTCGGCCGCGCAGTCACACTGGCGCTGATGCGCGAAGGCTATGCCGTTGTGCTCACCGGCCGGCGCAAGGACATGCTGGAAGCCGTGGCGAAAGAAGGCGCCCAGACGCCCGGCGAAGCGCTGACCGTACCAGCCGATGTCGGCGATCCGGCCTCGATCAAATCGCTGTTCGCCAAGACCAGGGAAACCTACGGCCGGCTCGACCTCCTGTTCAACAATGCGGGTATCGGCGCGCCGTCAATGCCGATCGAAGAGATCCCGTTCGACAAATGGCAAGCCGTCGTCGCCACCAATTTCACCGGTGTGTTCCTGTGCACGCAGGAAGCCATCAAGATCATGAAGGCGCAAACGCCGCGCGGCGGCCGCATCATCAACAACGGCTCGATATCGGCGCACACGCCGCGTCCCGGGGCCGCGGCCTATACGGCAACCAAGCACGGCGTCACGGGACTGACCAAGCAGACAGCGCTCGACTGCCGCGGGCATGACATCTGCTGCGGCCAGATCGATATCGGCAATGCCGCAACCCCGCTGACCGATCGCATGGTGCAGGGCGATGGCGTGCTGCAACCCGACGGCAGCAAAAAGATCGAGGCGCGCATGGCCGCCGACGACGTCGGCCGCGCCGTGGTTTACATGGCGGGGCTGCCGCTCGACACCAATGTGCTGTTCATGACGGTGATGGCGAACCTGATGCCGTTCGTCGGGCGCGGGTGAGATTTCTTGATGCTCGCCGAATGGCATGAGTTCTATGCCCTGCTCGGCGGCAGCGCCGCCGCGCTGCTGTCGCTGTTGTTTGTCGTGGCGTCGATCGGCGCGAGTGCGATGACACCCGAAACCGCGGGCGGCACGCGCACCTTCATGAGCCCGGTCGCGTTCCACTATGCCAACGTCTTGTTTCTCAGCCTTATCACGCTCATTCCAGTGCAGACTTGGGAGTCCTTCGGCCTCACCATCGGCATCGCTGCTGCGGGCAGCATTGTTTATTCGCTCGTCATCCTGGTGCGCGTGTTGCGCGACTCGCGCGCCGACATGATCGACAATTTTGCCTATGGCGCGGTTCCAGCCGTTTGTTACGCCGCGGGTCTCGTCTCGTCGGTCCTTATCCTCAAAGAGTCCCCGGCCGGCCTCAATGTGCTGGCCGGCGCGGCGCTGGCGCTGCTCGTCGTCAATATCCGCAACGCCTGGGATTTGATGCTGTCGATGGCGCGACGCTCGGCGGCGCAGCGCAGAAAAGAGAGCGAGACCTGACGAAAGCGGCGCGCGCTATTCGGCCGCGCTGACTTTGATCTTCGTGCCGCCGCGCACCTTGGCCAGCGTCTTCACATCGCCGAGCGCTTTCGCCCAGACGTTGCATGGGCTCGCCAGCCGCGTCTCATCGCCCTTTGAAATCGGCGTGCGGCCAAAGCCTATGGCGATGGCATGCCCGTCCGGCCAATAGGCGATCTCCCCCGAAGTGACCACGGCGCGGGCATCTTTTTCGCGCCCGACCTTTACGGCGATTTCGAAATAGACCTCCTCGCCCCAGGTCAGCGCCGCGCCAATGATCGGCAGCGCCGCCGCGATCGCTTTTGCCGTCGGCGTGTCGAGGAGTTCGGCATCGAGCGTCAGCGAACCGAAATCAAAACGAATGCGTGTCATGGCTTAACCCCGATTACGGCCTTCGGCGGTCCAAAATCCTGTAAGTCACCACGGCGCAAATAAGCCCGATGACCAGTCCGCCCGCGGGAGCTGATCGCCTGGAATTGGCCGAGCCATCAGGCGAGGCAACTCCTAGCACCCCCGTTGCCCAACCGGGAGTGGGGGCACGCCGGTTCGAGCGGGCGGATTACAAATCGACAGACGCGCCAACGGCGTGGCGTGCGTGATAGGCTGGTTCTCCCGAAAACCGCAGGACATCCCGATGCCGCTCTCCGACACCATCAAGACCCTGATCCGCAATGCCTGGGACGATGGCTGCCCCTGTCTCGTCGCCACCTGTGGCCCCGCCGGCCCCAATATTTCCATCAAGGGCAGCATGATCGTATTCGACGACACGCACCTGGCCTATTGGGAACGCTCCAAGCGCACGGCGCTGGAGAACCTGGCGCACGACAAGCGCGTCTGCGTCATGTATGCGAACTTCAAGGCGCAGCGCGACGGCGTGCTCGAAAGCGGTTTCCTGCGCTTCTTCGGCAGCGTCGAATTGCACGAGAACGGCCCGCTGCATGACGCGATTTTTGCCAAATTGCTGCCGCGTGAGCAGACCCATGTCGGCGCAGATACCGGCATCGGCGCACTGATCAAGATCGACAAAGCCATCGACGTTCGCGGCAAGATTCTTCTGTGAGGTTTTGGATCGTGTGAGGCTGCAACGGCGCATCTTTGCGTATCGGGCGTCGTCGGCGCAGGGGCAGGCGGAGGAATGACGATGGAAATGCGGACATTCGGCCGCACCGGAATGCAGCTCTCGGTACTGGGCTTCGGCTGCGGCGCGGTCGGCGGGCTCATGGTGCGCGGCGATCCGCTCGACCAGGAACGGACTGTCGCACGCGCACTGGCCGCCGGCGTGAACTACTTCGACACCGCCGTGCAATACGGCAACGGCGAATCGGAGAAAAACCTCGGCCGCGTCCTGCAAAAGCTCAAACCGGCCGACGTGGTTGTCGGCACGAAAGTGCGGCTGCCGAGCGCCGACTTCGGCCGCATCGCCGACGCCGTGACGCAATCGCTCGAAGCAAGCCTCGGCCGGCTTCGCCGCGATCGGGTCGACATTTTCCACCTGCACAACGCGGTCACCGCGACCGGCGGCGGACAAGCACTCAATATCCAGCAGGTGCTCGGTGACGTGGTGCCCGCATTCGAGAAGCTGCGCCGGCAAGGCAAGACGCGATTTCTCGGCCTGACAGCGGTCGGCGACACGGCGGCGCTGCAACAGGCAATCGGCGCACGCGCCTTCGACAGCGCGCAGGTGGTCTACAATATGCTCAATCCGTCCGCGGCCATCGCGCTGCCGGCGAATTATCCGGCGCAGGATTACGGCCGGCTGTTCGATCACACCAAAGCGGCCGGCACGGGCGTCATCGGCATCCGCGTCCTCGCGGGCGGTGCGCTTTCAGGATCGGCCGAACGTCATTCGATTGCCAGTCCGCCGCCAGAGCCGATCGGTTCGGCGATGAGCTACGACGGCGATATCGCACGCGCCCGCCGCCTGATGCCGCTGGTCGAGGAGGGTTTCGCCAAAAACCTGACCGAAGCCGCCACGCGGTTTGCGATCTCGCATCCGGCATTCGGCACCATCCTGGTCGGCATGGCAGCGCCGCAGCAATTCGAAGATGCGCTCGCTGCGGTCCTGAAGGGCCCCCTGCCCGCAGCGGCGCTCGAGCGCCTCGCCACGTTACGGCAGGGATTTGCCGGCGAGCCAAGGTAATCGCTGCAATCTACTGCGCGAGCCGATCCGGGCCGGCACCGGCGCGGCCGTCCGAATCAGTGCGCGTGATATAAGGAAATTGGGGCCCGCACAGGAAATCGATTGATGGCATCGTTGCGCCTGACCCTGATTGTGGCGGCAACAGCGCTTGTCCTTGCGGGCTGCGGGAAGCTGGGCGGTCTGACGCCGGGTGTCCAGGACAAAGACTACGCCTCCCTGAGTTCGCACCTGAAGAAGGACATGTCGGAAAAGGAGGTCGCGGTCACGATCGGAGCGACACCGGACAAGGCCGACACGGCCAAATGTGTCGATCACGCGGGAAACCCCTGGACGTGCAAAACGTGGATCTACGCCGGCGGAGGCCCCAAGAACACCCTGAGGCTGGTTTTCTATCAAACGGATTTGAGCGATTGGCGCGTTGCCGCGTGGGAAATCTATTGACGACGGCTATTTTGATTATCCCCGCCGTGCTTAAGATGATCCATGTGGAAATTGTTGCGGAACATCTTCGTCTTTGTCGTTGCAATCGCCATGCTGCTTGGCGGCCTATATTTATTGATGGCCGAGCTGTTTTTGGCTCATCGCATGTTTTTGCGGATCGTCATCGCCGGCGTCGTGCTGACGGCCATGGGTTCCGGTCTGTTGTGGAAAGACTTCGCTGGACCTTTGTTTGGCGGCAAAGGAGTTCGCGGGGCGGATTAGCGCAGTGCAGTCCGCCGGGCATTACAGCTTTTTGATGCCGGCCTTGTTGATGATGTCGCGGAAACTTGAGATTTCCCTGGTCACACGCGCCCAGGCGGCGGCGCCGCCCTGCACCCGCACCTGAAAGCCCGCCTTGAACAGCCGCGTCTTCATGTCCGCCGTGCCGAGGACTTTAAGCGTCGCGGACTCAAGCCATTTGACGATCTCGGGCGGCGTTTTGGCCGGCGCCAGGAACGCGGTATCGACGGCGATAACGAAATCCTTGTAGCCCGCCTCCTCCATCGTCGGGACATCCGGCAAATCCGGCCAGCGCTTTTCGCTCAAGATCGCCAGGCATCGCACGGAGCCGGCCGCGACGTGGGGCATCGTCGGCGGGATCGAACCGGCATTCAACTGCACGGTCCCCGCGAGCAAAGCCTGCAACGCGTCGCCGCCACCCTTGAACACGATCGATTCCAGCTTGGGCAAATTCGCGCGGATTTTCAGAAGCTCCGCCTGGATATGCCCCGACGTGCCGATGGGCGGCGTGGAAATATTGAACATTTCCGGATTGGCCCGGGCGAGCGCGACAACCTCCTGCATGGTCTTTGCAGGCAAGTCCGACCTGACGACGAAAATGCCGGGCGAACTCGCCAATTCGCAAACGCCCACGAAATCCTTCATCGGGTCATACGGAATAGAACTGTAAAGCGTCGCATTGATCGAGATGGCATTGGTGGTGAGCAGGATCGTGTAGCCATCCGGTTCGGCATGCGCGACATAGCCCATCCCGATATTGCTGCCTCCGCCGGCGATGTTTTCGATGATGAATGTCTTGCCGGTCGATTCCTGCAGCCCGGCCGCGACGAAGCGGCCGATCAGGTCGGACGGTCCGCCCGGCGTATTGGCCACCACGATCTTGACTGGACGGTCGGGATAGGCCGCGTACGCCCCGCGAATGTTCAAAATCGCAGGCGCAGCGATGCCGGCGGCAACCGCACTCACGCTTTTGATGATGCGGCGCCGCGACGGCAGCGAATGTCCATCGAATTCCGTCATTGCCCGTTCCTACTCGCCGATCGGTGCTTTTCGCCCGATGCATCATTCTTCCGACGCAGGACGAAGAGACTACCGCATCGGCGTGCAAAGCGCGATCCGATCGCGCCGCGTTCGAATTTCGGCGCTGTCTTGCGAGACCACCGGAAACGCACCAGTATTCAAACCAGCCGGGCCGCAAGAATGCCCGCATGGCAGCAAGGGACGATTATGAAACGCAGCACCGATCGGATTCTCACCACCCACACCGGCAGTCTGCCGCGCACCGCCAAGGTGGTGGAATTGTTGCTCGCTGAACTGAAGAAGCCCGGCGCGCGCAAGGCGGAGTTTGCCGCCGCAGTGCGTGAAGCGGTACACCATGTCGCGCAGAAGCAGATCGAATGCGGCATCGACGTCATCAATGACGGCGAACAAGGCCGCGCCGATTATACCGTGCATGTGCTCGACCGGCTCACCGGCTTCGAAGGCGAAAGCGCAGCACCCCTGGGTACCGGCGATCCGGAATTTCCGGAACTGGCGCAATTGCTGACGCATTTTGCCTCGCCGTTTCAGCACCGTCCGTCCTGCAGCGGCGATGTGACATGGAAAGATTGGCCGGCGGCCCAGGCCGATATCGATCTCGCAAAGGACGTATTGAAGGGAGCCAAAGCCGCCGAACTGTTCATGACCTCGCCCTCGCCCGGCCAGATCGCGCGCTATCTCAAGAACAAGCACTACAAGACCGAGGAAGCCTATGTGTATGCGCTCGCCGATGTGATGAAGCGCGAATACAAGGCGATCGTCGATGCCGGCTTCATCCTGCAGCTCGACTGTCCGGACCTCGCCATGCTGCGGCACACCGTCTATCTCGACAAGAGCCTGGCCGACTTTCGCAAGATCATCACCGTCAATGTCGCGGCGCTCAATCACGCGATTGCCGATATTCCGGCCGACCGCATGCGCATGCATGTGTGCTGGGGCTCGACGGTGTCGCCGCACCACACCGACGTGCCGCTGAAAGACATCGTCGACATCGTGCTCACCGCAAAACCGATGGCGGTGTCGTTCCCCGCGGCCAATGCCCGGCATGAGCATGAATGGAAAATCTGGCGCGAGGTGAAGTTGCCGGATGGCAAAATCATTGTGCCCGGCGTCATCGATTCGACGGTGAACACCGTCGAGCATCCCGAAGTCGTCGCCGACCGCATCCTGAACTTCGCCAATGTGGTTGGGCGTGAAAACGTCATCGCCGGCGTCGATTGCGGCTTCGGCACCTTCGCCGGCCGCGTCCAGGTCGACACCAAGATCGTCTGGATGAAGCTCGCCTCGCTCGCCGAAGGGGCGCGCCGCGCGTCGGGAGAGCTATGGGCGAAGGCGGCGTAGCCAGTGCCCGTTGGCACAAAAAAGCCGGCCTGCCGCAGGGGCAGGCCAGCTCGTCATGACGTTACTCTATCTACGCGCTATGAAGCGCGGCGCTCCGCGGTCCACACACCGGAGCACGAACCACCGGTCCAGGAACCCGCGCCGTTATTTCCAGCGAGATGGCCGGCGCCGTTTGCGGTCTTGCCGGCGGCACTGACCGACACGGTGATGGCGCCGGTCGAGCCGACCTTGCCATTGATCTCGATCGCCGAACCGCCGGCATTGACGAGCGAGCCATTCGAAATGCGCACCGGGTAGCGATAGCCGGCATCGCAATCGCCCTTCTGGGTGACGATCGACACACTCCACATGCCGTCATAGCCCGGCGCGGCGAAACTGCCGGTAGCGGTGACCGTGGCTGATGCAGCGAGAACCGCCAACAGGGCGCCGCGCGCGATGCTGTTTTTGAAATTCGTCATGACTGCCATCCCGTTGTTTGTTTTTTGCGTCTGTTTCAACGGTAGGTCTGCGGGGCCATCGCCGATGTGACCGACAGCACACATCTGTGTTTTAATGTAAGCCATTGTAATTGCGATATTTATTGGCATGAACCGGTGCGCCGGGTGGGAATAAGCCACATTACGGGCTACACTCGCCAGCCGGGGAATCGGGGCCTCCACCCATAATGCAAAACCTGCAATCGGCGCTTGGCGTGTTCGCCATCCTCGCCATCGCCTTCCTCATCAGCGAGAACCGCCGCGCGGTGCCGTGGCGGCCGGTCGGCATTGGGCTTGCGATCACATTCCTCCTCGCGGTCCTGATGCTCAAAGTCCCGCAGGTCGAGATCGCCTTCGCCGCGATCACCGACGCCGTCGACGCGATCGCGTCTGCGACCAGGGCCGGCACGTCGTTCGTGTTCGGCTATGTCGGCGGCGGCACGCTGCCCTTCGAGCTGAAAGTTCCAGGCGCCGAATTCATCCTCGGCTTCCAGGCGCTGCCGGTGGTGCTGGTGATGAGCGTACTGTCGTCACTGTTATTCTACTGGCGCATCATGCCGCCGATCGTGCGTGGCTTTTCCTGGGCGCTGGAAAAAACCCTCGACGTCGGCGGTGCGGTTGGCCTGTCGACGGCCGCCAATATTTTCGTCGGCCAGGTCGAAGCGCCGCTGTTCATCCGGCCTTATCTCGCGCACCTGTCGCGCAGCGAGATGTTCGTGGTGATGACCGGCGGCATGGCGGGCATCGCCGGCACCGTCTTCGTGCTCTATGCGACGATCCTCGCCAACGCCATTCCCGATGCCGCGGGCCATATCGTCGTCTGTTCGGTGCTCGGCGCGCCGGCGGCGATCGTCATCAGCCTCCTCATGGTGCCCGACCCCGACGAGCGCCACACCGGCGGCAAGCTTGGCGACGTGGAGCAATCGGCGACGAGCACCATGGATGCCATCGTCCAGGGCACCGGCGCGGGCCTCGAACTCCTTCTCAACATCGTCGCCATGCTGATCGTGTTCATCGCGCTGGTGCATCTCGCCAACGCCATGCTCGGGCTCTTCCCGGACATTCTCGGCGCGCCGCTGACGATGCAGCGCGTGCTGGGCTGGATCATGGCGCCGGTCTGCTGGCTGATGGGGATCCCGTGGGCGCAAGCCGTGACCGCCGGCGGGCTGATGGGCATCAAGACCGTTTTGAACGAACTCGTCGCTTATCTTCAGCTCGCGGCGCTGCCGGCGGATGCGCTTGATCCGCGCTCGCGGCTGATCATGCTCTATGCGATGTGCGGCTTCGCCAATTTGGGCTCGCTCGGCATCATGATCGCGGGGCTCGCCACCATGGCGCCGGAGCGGCGCGCCGACGTGGTGTCGCTTGGATTGAAATCGATCGTGTCCGGCACGCTGACGACGTGCTTGCTGGGAGCAATCGTCGGCGTGCTGACGCCGGTAACGTAGCCGGACAGCGCTTTCGCTATCCGGGGAATTTGACTCCCGGGTTTCGCTTCCGCTCAACCCGGGCTGAACCTCACGACTGCCCGGCTTCAGTGCAGCCGGAACTCGCCGTCGATGGCGCGGATTTCCGCGGGCTTGATCAGCCTTGCATGGGCGACCGTGACCGAATGCAGCGGCCCTTCAAGCTTCTCCAGCCAGAAATTGAGGAATTTGTTGAGCGCCGGGAAGTTCGGGCAGAGGTCGTAGTCCTGCCAGACATATTCCTGAAGGAGCCACTGATGGTCCGGCCGCCGATAGAGAATGTTGGCCGTCGTCAGCCCGTAGCCCTCAAGCTGCCGCCGGAAGTCGCTTGAACCCTTTCGCGATACCGAAGTCTCATGCAAAGCCATAATGCCCTCCAATCCCCGCCGGGGAATGTTTCGAGACTCGCTCCTCAATTACAAGCCTCAAAATTGAATAAGTTGTTTACTTTCAAGGCTCTAGCAGCATCCATGCGACGGTGCTAACAACCCGGCTGCGATCGAAGTTTCCTGGATTTCAACGGAGCGCCGTGAGACCAGTTTCCTGTGCGGCGCGGGCCAAATTGCCCCTCGGCGGCCGGGACCCGCGTCCGTTAACCCTGCTAAAGGTCGCCCAGCCGCAACTGTTGGCAATCCGTAACAGCGAGTGCTAATAAATTCCTAGGCGCCTCTTGCGGGCTGAAAAATCACGCCCCATGTCGCCATCAAGCGGTCCTCCAAGGGGATCCGAGGAAGACCGCCCCGCTCACATAAACCAGCATCTTCAATAACTTAGGAGGACACCATGAAATTTCGTCCGCTTCACGACCGCGTTGTCGTAAGGCGCATCGATGCCGAAGCGAAATCTGCCGGCGGCATCATCATTCCGGACACGGCCCAGGAAAAGCCCTCGCAGGGCGAAGTCATCGCCGTCGGCCCGGGCGGCCGCGACGAGGCCGGCAAGCTGATCCCGATCGACATCAAAGTCGGCGACCGCGTGCTGTTCGGCAAATGGTCGGGCACCGAGGTCAAGATCGACGGCCAGGATCTCCTGATCATGAAGGAGTCCGACATCATGGGCGTGCTCGACGAGCAGGTCGCCCGCAAGAAGGCTGCGTAACGTTCGCACCGAACGTAACGACACCAGAGATCAAACGGAGTGAATTTCAATGGCTGCCAAAGAAGTAAGATTCTCCGTCGATGCGCGCGACCGGATGTTGCGCGGCGTCGACATTCTCGCCAATGCGGTGAAGGTGACGCTCGGCCCCAAGGGCCGCAACGTCGTGCTGGACAAGTCGTTCGGCGCCCCCCGCATCACCAAGGACGGCGTCACCGTCGCCAAGGAAATCGAGCTTGAGGACAAGTTCGAGAATATGGGCGCACAGATGGTCCGCGAGGTCGCTTCGAAGACCTCCGACATCGCCGGTGACGGCACCACGACGGCGACCGTTCTCGCCGCCGCGATCGTCAGGGAAGGGGCCAAGGCGGTTGCCGCCGGCATGAACCCGATGGACCTCAAGCGCGGCATCGACCTTGCGGTCGAGACCGTGGTCGAGGAGCTCAAGAAGAACTCCAAGAAGGTCACCTCGAATTCCGAAATCGCCCAGGTCGGCACGATTTCCGCCAACGGCGACAAGGAAATCGGCGACTACCTCGCCAAGGCGATGGAAAAGGTCGGCAATGAAGGCGTGATCACGGTGGAAGAGGCGAAAAGCCTCGAGACCGAACTCGACGTCGTCGAGGGCATGCAGTTCGACCGCGGCTATATCTCGCCGTACTTCATCACCAACGCCGACAAGATGCGCGTTGAGATGGAGGACCCCTACATCCTCATCAACGAGAAGAAGCTCTCCGCGCTGAACGAACTGCTTCCGCTTCTGGAAGCCGTCGTGCAGACCGGCAAGCCGCTGCTGATCGTGGCCGAAGACGTCGAGGGCGAGGCGCTTGCCACGCTCGTCGTCAACAAGCTGCGCGGCGGACTGAAGGTCGCGGCCGTGAAGGCTCCCGGCTTCGGCGATCGCCGCAAGGCCATGCTCCAGGACATCGCCGTCCTCACCGGCGGCCAGGCGATCAGTGAAGATCTCGGCATAAAACTCGAGAACGTCACGCTCGCCATGCTCGGCAAGGCCAAGAAGGTGATGATCGACAAGGAGAACACCACGATCGTCAACGGCGGCGGCAAGAAGAAGGACATCGAAGACCGCATCACCCAGATCAAGGCGCAGATCGAGGAGACCACCTCCGACTACGACCGCGAGAAGCTGCAAGAACGTCTTGCCAAGCTCGCGGGCGGCGTTGCGGTGATCCGCGTCGGCGGCGCTACCGAGGTCGAGGTGAAGGAACGCAAGGATCGCGTCGATGACGCGATGCATGCGACCCGCGCGGCTGTCGAAGAAGGCATCCTTCCGGGCGGCGGCGTCGCGCTGTTGCGCGCCACCGAGACGCTCAAGAAGGTCCGCACCGCGAACGAGGACCAGAAGCACGGCGTCGATATCGTGCGTAAGGCGTTGCAGGCTCCTGCCCGCCAGATCGCGACCAACGCCGGTGAAGATGGTTCCGTCATCGTCGGCAAGATCCTCGAGAACTCGACTTACGGCTTCGGCTTCGACGCCCAGGGCGGCGAATATGTCGACATGGTGAAGAAGGGCATCATCGATCCGACCAAGGTTGTGCGCCAGGCTCTGCAGGGTGCGTCTTCGGTCGCCGGTTTGCTCATCACCACCGAGGCGATGGTTGCCGAACTGCCGAAGAAGAAAGACTCCATGCCCCCGATGCCGGGTGGCGGCGGCGGAATGGACTTCTAAGTCCGCCCGCAACGCAGTGAACGCGAAGGCCCGGGAGCGATCCCGGGCCTTTTGCGTTTCGTCATTGCGAGGAGCGTAGCGACGAAGCAATCCTGGCCTCACCGCTCCCTGGATTGCTTCGCTTCGCTCGCAATGACGAAAGACTAATTCCGAAACAAAGACGGCTATGAACAAGCGCGCCTAGCTTTTCGCGCGATCGTAAGCCTCGTCGATCAGCCGCATCGCTCGCGCCCAGTCATGCACGCTGACTTTTGGCGCGGCGCCTTGCCGCCAGCGGTCGAGCGCGTCGCGCACCGTGGTGAAATACGGCGCGGTCAGGTCGGTGCCCGGGAGGGTCTTGTCGCCCTCGGCAGTGGCGAGCTTGAGGACGCCGTCTTTCATGGTGAGGATGGCGTCGCGGCCGGCGAGTTTCCACTCGCCATCGGTGCCGTCGCGCGGAAACGTATTGCCGATTTCGATGGTGCCGAGAATGCCGCTCGCCGAGCGGAGCATGACCGAAGCATAGTCCTCGACGGCGCAATCGTGCGCGCGCCGGCTCAGTTGCGCCGCCGTCACCTGCGCTTCCTCGCCGGTAAGGTGCAGGAACATGTCCAGGCCGTGTGCGCCAAGGTTTCGCAGGCAGCCGCCGCCCGCCTCGGCGGGATCAAGCATCCAGGCGCAATCCCATGCCGGGTAACGCGGCGGAGCCGGACGGTTGATGCGAACGTAAATATGCGACAACGGCCCGAAAGCTTTCGCGTCGAGCAATTCGCGGG
This sequence comes from uncultured Alphaproteobacteria bacterium, assembly GCA_963808205.1. Lineage (GTDB taxonomy): Bacteria > Pseudomonadota > Alphaproteobacteria > Rhizobiales > Xanthobacteraceae > BOG-931. The sequence continues at coordinate 265,684 of CAWEER010000007.1, read as the reverse complement.
CGCGCGTGGCGAAGGGCGCGTAGCGTTGCGCCAATGGAACGGCGACATAGGCGTTCAGCCTGGCCGCCTTGGCGGCGACGCTGTCCACTTCCGCGGCGCTGATCCCCATCGGCTTCTCCATCAGGAATGGATAGCCCTGATCGAGCAGGTCGTGGGCGATTGCGGCCATCTGCCGGTGCCGCCCGAGCGCTACGACGAAGTCGGGCCGGGTTGCCGCCAGCATTTCGTGGTAGTCGGTGTAGGTTGGCGGGTTCCCGACCTCGGCTGCCCGTTTCGCGACGAGCGCGGCGTCGGAGTCCTGGACTGCGACCAATTCCACGTCCGGCATGGCGGCAAGGTGACGGAGATAGGCGGCGTCGTTGAGCGCATGCCAGTGGCTTACCTCTATGGCGGCGACGCGTATGGTCATGGGCATCCTCCCCGTCCTGCGCATGCGCATCGTAGCGACGGCACTGCCTGGCGACCCGTAAAGCCTGCCGGTTATAACCGTCTGGGGAGTCGAAGTCGCGTGGCCCTTAGGCCCGAAAACAGAAACGACCACGAGCGAGGGCGCGCGTTCATCCGGCGTCGCCTGATCTCACCGTGGTCGTCGTGACGATGAAACTTTACAAAACCTCATCGTCACTTACCTTCTTGATTTAGCATCGTTCGGTGACAGCAAGATGACTCTGAAATCAGGCCGGATTTACGTGGGCATCGGCGGCTGGACGTTCGCGCCGTGGCGCGGCGTGTTCTACCCCAAGGGGCTCGCGCATGCGAAGGAACTCGCTTACGCAAGCGGACGCCTGACGTCGATCGAGGTCAACGGCACGTTCTACCGCTCGCAGACACCCGCGACGTTTCGCAAATGGGCAAGCGAGGTGCCGCCGGGCTTCGTGTTCTCGCTCAAGGGCCCGCGCTTTGCGACCAACCGGCGCGTGCTCAAGGAGGCCGGCGACTCGATCAAGCGTTTTCTCGATTCCGGCATAACTGAATTGGGCGATCGTCTCGGGCCGTTGTTGTGGCAATTCGCGCCAACCAAGAAATTCGATGCTGCCGATTTCGGAAGCTTTCTCGAACTCCTGCCGGACAAGTTCGACGGCCGAGCGTTGCGTCACGTCATCGAAGTGCGGCACGACAGTTTCCGCACGGCCGAATTTGTCGCGCTGCTGCGGAAGTTCGCGATGCCGGCCGCGTTCACCGACCACGCCAAATACCCGAACATCGCCGACGTTACCGGCGATTTCGTCTATGCACGCCTGCAACGGGGCCAGGACAAAATCGCCACGGCCTATCCGCCGAAGGAGATTTCCGGCTGGGCGGCGCGCCTTAAATCCTGGGCGGACGGAAAAGAGCCCGTCGATCTGCCGCGCGTTCAGCCGTCGCCAAAAGGCAAGTCCGCAGGCAAGTCCGCTCCGCGTGACGTGTTTGCCTACGTCATCCACGAAGGCAAAATCCGCGCACCGGCAGGTGCGATGGCCTTGATCGCGCGGATGAACCGCTGAAGGCTGAAAATACTAACGGCCACGAACGACTAGGCGCGCGTACATCCGGCGTCGCCCTATCGTAACCGTGGCCGTCCCGCGATGGAGCTATGAAGCATCAACATCGCTAGGGGATAGGTAGGTGCTCTTTGTGGCTTATGCAAGGCCTCCCATTATGCAAGATTAACGCCCTGGAATCGTTCAACCACACAAAAGGGTCATCGCCGCGCGTTAGCGATCGATGGCCGATTTCAAGGGAGTGAACCATGGCGATGAATTAACCAGCCGGCGGCGACGATATGGGGCGTGCCGTCACCAACGCAATCCATGCGCATTGGGGCCTGTTTCTCTTCGAAGGCATCATGCTGACCATCCTCGGCGTGGCGGCGATCGCGGTGCCGCCGCTCGCGACGCTGGCTTTCACGCTCATCATCGGCTGGCTGTTCCTCATCTCGGGCGGCGTCGGCCTCGTGACCACGTTCTGGATGCGCAATGTGCCCGGCTTCTGGTGGGCGCTGATTTCAGCCGTCATTGCCATCGCGGCGGGAATTGTCCTCATCCGCTGGCCCATCAGCGGCACGGTGTCGCTGACATTGGTGCTGATCGCCTTTTTCGTCGCCGAAGGCATCGCCACGCTGATGTACGCCTTCGAGCATCGCGCCCAGCTCTCCAGCCGGTGGGGCTGGATGCTGATGAGCGGCATCGTCGATCTGATCCTCGCCGGAATTATCTTCGCCGGCCTGCCCGGATCGGCGACCTGGGCGCTCGGCCTCCTTGTCGGCATCAATCTGGTGTTCGGCGGCACCGCGATGATCGGCATGGCGCTCGCGGCGCGCAATCCGGCCTGAAAAAAGACAGGCCGCTCGTCCCCGCGCAAGCGGGGACGAGTGGAAATCTGCCGAGATCTGCTATTCCGCCGGCTGCAGGACGCGGACCTTCTCAACGCCGCCCGCAAGGATGGCGATCAGGACCGCGGCGACCAGAAAGCCCAGCGCGATAATCGCGGTCGCGCCAAGGACAAGTCCAAAACCGCCACGGCCGTAAAGCACCGCGATCATCGATACCGCAACGCCTGAAATCATGAACGTCACGAAATAGCGCACCGCGTAAATACGGCTGCGCCAGGCATCCGCCGTGTAGCGCGCGATAATCAGGTCGTTCACGGTGATCTGGCCATAGATCGCCGCCATGGTGAAAGCGAGCGCGAAGAGAAGCGTCACTCCGCTGGCATAGGCCGACCACACGACGCCGGTGAATTGCAGGATCGCAAGCGTCGCGAACAGGATATGCGGCTTGATGTGCTCGACAAGACGCCCCACCGTAAGCTGAGCAACGGCGCCGCACAAAAACACCGCCGTGGTCAGGCCGCCGACCTCGACCAGCGAAATTCCGCCGCCGACGCGCTCGTCGACGATTTTCGGCAATGCGACCGAAATCGTGTTGAACACCATTCCGGCGCTGAGCGCGACGACGATGAAGAGTGCAAAAATAATCACGGCAAGCGTGTTGGACATCGAGACGTCGGGCGCAGTGGAGCGCGAGGCCGCGTGCTTCGACTCGCTGGGAACCAGCCACATATAGATTGCGCCCGTCGCGATGCAAACGACGCCCGGCACGAAGAATGCGCCGCGCCAGGAAATCATCGCCGTCAACGCTGCCGTAATGCCGGCCGCAAGCGAGACGCCGATATTGCCGCAAACCCCGTTGAAGGCCATCGTCCGGCCGCGGATCGTCGCGTTCTCAATGATCATCGCGGTGCCGACCGGGTGATAGATCGCCGCGAAAACGCCGAGCGCAAACAGCGCAAATGCGAGTGCGTAAAGCGACGGAGCAAAGGACGCGGCGACGAGCGATACACCGCAGCCGAAATAGAATATCGTCATCAGGTTTCGGCGGCTCCAGCGGTCGCCGAGCCAGCCGGCCGGCAGCGAGAACAGTCCGAAGGCGACGAACGACGCAGTCGCGAGCGCGATCAGCGTCGAATAGGACGCGCCATAAACCACTTCGAGCTCGATGACGACCGTCGGATAGATCAGGATGACGAAGTGATCGAGCGCATGCGCCCAGTTCATGAAGCCGATCGCAAGGCGCCGCTGCGACAGTTCGGCTGAGCGGTCCATCGGCGCGTGAGGCGATATTTCGGCGGCGGCCGTAGTGGTCATAGCTGGATTTCCCGGTCGAGGTCCCGACGTATAGCGCGCAGCGGCACGCCGACATACCCGATTCTTGCAAGGCAGGTCGGCGCCCGCTCTCGTCCGCGGGTTTGCAGCCTCGGCCAATACGCGGCTGCCGGCGTTAAAATGCCCCTTCAACTTGCGCATTTGCACCATTAACGTGTGCAGTCGTCGAAGGCTCGCGGGGCGCGGGGGCCTCAGTGTCAGTAGTCAGGCGTATGAGCGCGATGGCGGTGGCCGTCGCGAGTATGGTTTTGTCGAATGCACCGGGCCAGGCACAGACCGCCGCGCCCGCCACCCCTTCTTTTCTCTTTTTCACCGGCACTGATCTGTGGCGTTACGGCGATTTCTTCTATGGCGGTGCGCTGTGGTCTCCCGCCGGCCTTAACAGCGACGGCTTCACCGTGAAGCTGCTGCTCAATGGTGGCCGCTACAGCTACAATTCCGGCCTGCTACCATTCGACGGCACCATGGTGTCCGGCGCCCTGATGCCGGGATGGCGCTTCACACGCGGCAGCCTCACCGTCAGCGTTTTTGCCGGCCCCGTCGTGCAGGACTACCGGCTCAGTCCCTACGATCCCGGCAGCCGTCTTCACGGCCTCTACGCCGGAGCGCAGGCCGCGACCGAGATCTGGTACCAGCCGACCACGAACACCATGGCCGCGGTCAGTGGCTCGGTCGCCTCGATCGGCCCGACCGGCTCGCTGCGCGCGGCCGTAGGCATCCGCGCCTTCGATGCGTTGTTTGTCGGCCCGGAAACCGAAGCGATCTGGTGCAATAATTTCGAGCAATATGAATTCGGCGCGCACCTGACGGCGTTCCGCTTCAACGCGCTGGAATGGTCGGCGGGCGGCGGCTGGTCGCTGACGTCAGACCATCGCACCGGCCCCTATCTCCGCGTCGGCGTCAGCGCCAAATATTGACGCCGGGCCGCCCGTGGTGCTTCGTCACCGCCAGAAAAAACGGGAGGACTGCCCATGCGCAAATCCGGACACTGGCTCATCGCATCGCTTGCCGCCCTCACGATCGGCGGCGCGATACCGGCGCGGGCGCAGGATTTTCCCAATCACCCGGTCCGCATCATCACCAACTCGGCGCCGGGAAGCTCCATCGACGTTCCGGTACGGATCGTCGCCCAGGGGCTGAGCAAAATCTGGGGCCAGCAGGCCATTGTGATCAACCAGCCGGGTGCCGGCGGCGCCATTGCCGCGCGCGCCGCCGCGACCGCCACCCCTGACGGATATACATTCGGCGTTGCCGCCGCTTCGGCGTTCGTGGCGCTGCCGGGAACCGCCGACAACCTGCCGATCCACGTGCCGAAGGATTTCGTTCCGGTCGGCTATCTCGGCGGCGCGCCGATGTTCATCACAGCGGCGCCCTGGCTTGACGTAAAAACCTTGCCGGAACTGATTGCGCTCGCGAAGCAAAAGCCCGGCGAAGTGTCTTATGGCGCCAATGGCATCGGCCGGCTGACGCACCTGACCGGCGAATTGTTGCAGAGCAGGGCCGGCATAAAACTTCTCATGGTCCCCTATTCCGGCGGTACGGCACAGATCATCAGCGACATGATGGGTAAACGCATCGGTCTCGTCCTTGACGCCTATTCCGGCATTGCCGGCGCGGTCGAGGCAAAAAATGCGGTGCCGCTTGCGGTGGCGTCGGCAAAACGGCTTGCCGTATCGCCCGATCTGCCGACGGTGGCAGAAACCCTGCCCGGCTTTGAAGCCATCGGCTGGCAGGTGCTGCTTGCGCCGGCCGGCACGCCCGACGCCATCGTGAAAAAAGTGAATGCCGATCTGATCAAGGCGATGACCGATCCGGATGCACACAAGAAGCTTGCCGACCTCGGCCGTGACGACCGTTCGATGTCACCCGCCGAAACGCTGGCCTTCATCCAAAGCGAGCAGTCCAAGTGGGCGCCAATCGTGACACAGATCGCGGCCAGCGTGCACTGAGCCGAGGCAACGGCTGGTAAACAGCGGCAAGTATCGGGAAGTCACGTGGACAGTGTCGACTTTGATGCCCTGGAAGGGCAAGCGCGAGCGAAAATGGCTCCGGCCTCGTTCGCATTCTGCGCCGCCGGCGCCGACGATGAAATCAGTGCGGTTGAAAATATAACGGCGTGGCGGAACATCCGGTTGCGGCCTCGTGTGCTCAACGACGTCTCGAATGTCGATACGCGGGTGACGTTGCTGGGCAGCGCGGTGCCGACACCGATCCTGGTCGCGCCGACCGGGCGCCATAAATTGTTCAACGGGGAAGGCGAACGCGCCACCGCACGCGGTGCTTCTGCCGCAGGCGCGGCCTATGTGATGGCCAGCAACGCCAATGTGACCGTCGAGGATGTCGCCGCCGAAAGGCGCGGAGCACCGCAATGGTTCCAGCTTTATTATTGGCCGAACCATGCCGAAGTTGAGGCCCTGATCGATCGCGTCGCGGCAGCCGGCTTCACCGCGCTGGTGCTGACCGCCGACGCGCCGGTCGGCGGCTGGAGCCCGCGCGCGGCGCGCGAACAGCACGAGCCGTCCCCCGATATTCTCAACATCAACATGCCGGGCTCGCCGATGGCGCGAACCTTCTACCATCCCGACTTCGCCGGGAAGGTTTTGTACCCGGCGACATGGCGCGAACTGGAATGGCTGGTCAGGCGTTCGCCGGTGCCGGTTATCGTGAAGGGCGTATTGCGGGCCGACGACGCCGTGCGCTGTGTCGAATGCGGTGCGCGCGCCATCATGGTTTCCAATCACGGCGGCCGCCATCTCGACACGACCGTGACGACCGCCGCCGCGATCGGCGAAGTGGCGTCCGCTTTGTCGAACAAGGCTGAAGTCTATGTCGATGGCGGCATCCGGCGCGGCACCGACATTTTCAAGGCGCTCGCGCTCGGCGCCCGCGCCGTGATGATTGGCCGTCCGGTGCTCTGGGGCCTTGCCATACAAGGGGCCGATGGCGTGCGGGACGTGCTGGATCACCTGCACATCGAACTGGTGCGGGCCATGCAACTGGCTGGCGTGGCCGGCTTGAAAGACATAACGCCGAATTTTCTGGCCTCTCCCCATGCCGCTTAGGCCGCCGGCGAGCGTGATTTCCGGTCGCTCCGCAGTCTCTTTTGACGAATTGGCAGGAATCGGGTTGCCGGCGCTGGCGGCGTCGGAACCCATTATTTCGATTTCCGCCCCGGAACCAGAAGCGCCTGGGCGCGTTGATTGCCAGGTCCCCGCGCGCACTGGCGCCAACGAGGAGCTATGTCATGTTGGTCTCTGTGATCACCTTTGTTGTAGCGTTCCTCCTCAGTCTGACTGCGATCAGCGTTCTCGCCCGCAACAAGTTTCAACTCTGACATCCGACCGGTCTTGAGACCGGGTGTGCTGGTGTTCGTTGTCCAGTCGGGAGACCGGGACGGAGAGCCCGGCGACTGACGCGCAGCAATGATCGTGCCTGTCGGGGGAGCCGTCATGCGCATGAAATAAGGACCGCTTTCGCAAGCAAAGCGGAAATTGAGCGACCGGCACCGTCCAAGCTTGACCAATCCTGGCCAATCTTGATTGACCGCGAACGCAGCCTTAAGGGCTCAGCCCTTCTCGTCGCAGGCCCAGGCGCGCACCACGCAGTCGTGGCCGCCGAATTCGGTGCAGCGGCGCATCGAGGCATTCTCAGCCTTGCCGAGATGCGAATTGATCGCCCAGCCGAACGAGCCGCAGGGATTTTTGGCATCCACCGCCATCGCCGCGCAGCCTTTGCGGACCACACCCACGACCTTGCAATTGCCACCGCTGCATTTTCTGATTGCAGCAGCGCGCGCGTCCGTGACATTGCGATAGTCGAAGCCGTAGCCGTAAGCGCCGCAGGCGCCGACCGCGAGCGCGCCGGCGGCCTGCGCCGTGACAATGGCCAGGATCAGCAGGATAAAGCCGACAACCGCGAGCGCGAGATTACGCAAGAACCTGAACATCGAGCCCCTCCCCAGAGGTCCCACAACGCTATCCGGGAAGGGTTGCTAGTTGGTGAATTTCAGGTCTTTTCCAGCTCGGCCTTGACGGCTTCGAGCGCCTCGGGCGTGTCGACGTCGGTCAGCGCTGCCGTGCCGGACAGCGGTACCTCGGCAACCGCCTCGGAATACCGTCCAATCAGGTATCGCGCCCCGACATCACCCTCGACCGCCATGAGTTCGGGGAAAAACCGGCGCGACCAGACCACCGGATTGCCCCGCTTGCCGTCGGTCGTCGGCACCGCGATCAATGCACCCTTGTCGGGATCGAGCGCGCCGATCAGGCGGTCGATCAGTGCGGCATCGACCTGGGGCATGTCGCCAAGGCAAACGATGGCGCCATCCACTTCCGGCGGCAGGGCTGCGATGCCGACCTTAAGCGACGTGCCGAGACCATCAGCGAAATGCGGGTTGTGCACGAATTTGACCGGCAAGCCCGTCAGCGCAGCTTCAACCCGTTCGCGCTGATGCCCGGTCACGACGATGACGGGCCGTGCCCGCGACGCCAGCGCCTCCTCGACGACGATGCGAACGAGCGGCCGTCCGCCGATGATCGCCAACAGCTTGTTGGGGCCGCCCATGCGGCTTGACCGCCCGGCGCCAAGCACGATCGCAGCGACTGACCGCGCAGGCTGCACGGGCTCGTCACGCGGCTGCGGCCGGGTCACGATCTCCATGAGAAGGCCGCCGACGCCGAGCCCGGTAATGTCCTCGCGCGGCACCGGCAGGCCTGCCAGAAGCCGCATCAGCACCCAATCAAACCCGTTCTCCTTCGGGCTCCTGGCGCAGCCCGGCGCTCCGAGCACGGGCCGATTGCCCGCAGCGCCGATCATCAGCAGATTGCCGGGATCGACCGGCATGCCGAAATGCTCGACGAGGCCGCCAATCGCCTCAAGCGCGGCCGGGATCACATCGCGGCGATCCGCAATCGCGGAAGCGCCGAACACGATGGCCAGTTCCGCACCGGCCTTGAGCACTTCATCGAGAGCGCGAGCGAGCGCAGTGCGCTCATGCGGCACGCGCCGTTCCGCGATGATCACAGCGCCGGCCGGCGCCAGCCGATCGGTGGTAATCTTCAGCGTCTTCTCGATGACTTTGGTCGCGAGCCCCGGCAGGATCGTGGAGACGATGCCGACCTTGCGCACGCGATAGGGCGCGACACGCAACAGCGGCTGCCCTATGCCCTTGAGCGCCGCATCGCGCGCCTGGCCGGCCACCGCGAACGGAATGATTTTCACCGTCGCGATCATCTCGCCGGCGACCACCGGCTTGAATGCCGGAAGTGTTGCAAATGTGATCGCCTCGTCGACGCGGTTGAGCCGGTCGATCGCATCCTTGTCGACGACCAGAACACCGGGCGTCTGGGCAAAAAGGTTGGCGCGCCCGGTGAAGGCGCGGTCGACGTGCACACCCTCCCCCGCGACCGCTTTGGCGATATCGGCTGCCGCGACGTCCTCTGAAACGTCGCCCGGTTCAAGCCGCGCCACGACAACGTCCTTGATACCGGCCGCCTGCAGCGCCGCGACCTCGGCATCGCCGATCAGCGTGCCCTTTTTGAGAACAAAGCCGTTTTGCCGGATGCTGTGCACGGCGGTCGCGCCGAGGGCATCCTGCGGCGCGACGGCACCGAATTTCATGATGCCGCCTTTACAGGCACGGCCTCAACGTCTGCTTCTTCGCGCAGCCGCTCGGTAATTTGTGCGATGATCGCAACCGCGATCTCGGCGGGCGATACTGCACCGATGTCGAGGCCGATCGGAGCGTGGATGCGCGCGACGTTTGCATCGCTCACGCCTGCTTGCTTGAGCCGCTCAACGCGGCGGCCATGTGTTTTCCGCGAGCCCAGCGCGCCGATATAGAAACAGTCACGCGACAAGGCATGAAGAAGCGCCGGATCATCGATTTTCGGATCATGCGTGAGTGCGACAAAGGCCGTGTAGCGGTCGACATTCAGCGGCGGCAGCGCCGTGTCCGGCCATTCGGCCACCACCTTCACGTCAGGAAACCGTTCGAGAGATGCAAAGGCGGTGCGCGGGTCGATGATCGTCACGTCGTAGCCGAGGAGCTTTCCGATCGGCGCCAGCGCCTGGCTGATATGCACGGCGCCGGTAATAACGAGCTGCGGCGCCGGCACATAGACCGTGAGGAAGACGCGGCCTTCCGCAGACTGCTCCATGCCGCTCTTGCTGGTGCGCAAATGATCGGCGAGCAACGCCCGCAGCGGATCCTGGGCAATGTCGGCGGCTTTGACCAGGCGCTGTCCGCCGTTTTCGACATTGGTGACGACAATTGCCGCACGGCGCGCGGCGCGTTCGGCATTGAGCGCGGTGAGAAGTTCAAGCTTCATGATGGCGCGGACCTATTCGACCTTTTCGACGAAGACTCGAATGGTGCCGCCGCAGGACAGCCCGACCTTCCAGGCCGTTTCGTCGGCGACGCCGAACTCGAGCATTTTGGGTTTGCCGTCCCCGATCACATCGAGCGCCTCGGTGACGACGGCGCCCTCAACGCATCCGCCGGACACCGAACCGAGAAAATTTCCATCGGCATCAATGACGAGATTGGAGCCGACCGGGCGCGGCGCCGAGCCCCAGGTTTCGACGACTGTCGCCAGCGCCACCTGGCGGCCGTCCTTGCGCCAATCCTGCGCTGCCTTGAGAATATCGCTGTCGGTTGAAAGCATGATCCGCCTCCGTCAGAGCGAACAGGGCCAAAACGCTCGAAAAACCGCGTTTTTGGACTCGCGATCCGCCGTATCCGCTCAAATATAGGCCTTCAGGCCACCTTTTGCATCCACGCTTTCGGGTCTCCGGAACGGCCGCCGCCCTGACTGAGCGAGGCCACGAGCCCGGCCATGGATTCCAGATTGTGGATGGGCCGGAATTCGTCGATATGCGGCAGCATGGCTTTGATGCCGCGGGCGCGCGCCTCAAAACCTTCAAAGCGAAGCAGTGGATTGAGCCAGATGAGCCGCCGGCAGGAGCGGTGCAGCCGGTCGATCTCGAAAGCGAGTGCATCGTCGGCGTCGCGCTCCAGCCCATCGGTGATCAACAGCACGATCGCACCCTGGGTAAGAACCCGGCGCGCCCACAACTTGTTGAAGGCGCGCAGCGATGACGCGATCCGCGTGCCGCCCGACCAGTCAGGAACGGCGGAGGAAACCGCGGCAAGCGCATCGTCAGGATCGCGCTCGCGCAGCGCGCGCGTGACGTTGGTCAGCCGCGTGCCGAACAGAAACGTGCTGACGCGCTTCCGGGCATCGGTCAGGTCGTGCAGAAAGTGCAGGAAGATACGGCTGTACTGGCTCATGGAGCCGGATATGTCGAGCAGCGCGACGAGCGGCGGCGGCTTTGTCTTCGGACCGATAAAGCGCAGATCGATGAAATCGCCGCCGCCTTTCATGCTGGCGCGAAGCGTGCGGCGGATATCGATGAGATGGCCGCGCGGATGCGGCGCAAGCCGCCGGGTGCGGACCTCGGCGAGCGGCAGCACAAGGCGCTTCATCGCCTCCTTGGCCGCGGCGATTTCGGCGCCCGTCATCTGCGCGAAGTCTTTCCGCTGCAGCACTTCGCGGTCGGAGACGGTCATGCGCGCATCAAGCTCGATCTCGCGCTCTTTCTTGAGCTTGTCATCGAGGCCCGAGAACAGCGCCTCGTGCACGCGCGTCGCGCCGGCTTTCGGCGCCTGCGGCGGCGCCGGCGATTGCGGCAGCATCATCGCCAGCAACTGATCGACATAGCCGCGGCGGCGGAAAAAAATGCGAAACGCCTGGTCGAACAGGATCGTGTGCTCGTGGCGCTTTACGAACACCGCATGCAGCGTCCAGTAGAAATCATCGCGCGTGCCGACACCCGCCGTCTGCAAGGCTTCGAGCGCGTCGACCACCGCGCCGGGACCAACCGGAATACCGGCGGCGCGCAGCGCGCGGGCGAAGTAAACGATATTTTCGGCGAGGCGGCCTTCCGCTTTTCCTCCCCCGCTTGCGGAGGAGGACGGACCGGCGAAGCCGGGCCCGGAGGGGGCCTGTCTTTCATCCATGTGCAAACCTCACATGTGCAAACCTCATCGCGGCTTGCCCCCTCTACCCTCCCCCGCAAGCGGGGGAGGAAAAGAAATTCACTCCGCCGCCCGCAAATCCGACTTCACCTCGTCGAGCAGTTCCTTAACCTTGGAGCCTTCGAGGCGGGCGATATCGTCCTGGTATTTCAGGAGCACGCCGAGCGTGTCCGAGACGGTTGCCGGATCGAGCGCGACGACGTCGAGCTCCGACAACGCGCCCGCCCAATCGAGCGTTTCGGCAACGCCGGGCGACTTGAACAGATCCTGTTTGCGCAACGCCTGCACGAATGCGACCACCTGTTCGGACAGTTTTTTGCTGACGCCCGGCACCTTGGCGCGCACGATTGCAAGTTCCCGCTCGGCGGTCGGATAACCGACCCAGTGGTAGAGACAGCGGCGCTTGAGCGCGTCGTGGACTTCCCGGGTCCGGTTCGAGGTAATGACCACGACCGGCGGATGCGAGGCCTTCACCGTGCCCATTTCCGGAATCGTAATCTGAAAGTCGGCCAGCACTTCGAGCAGGAACGCCTCGAACGCCTCGTCGGTGCGGTCGATCTCGTCGATCAGGAGAACCGGTGCGCCAGCGGCATCGGGTTCGAGTGCCTGAAGGAGCGGCCGCTTGATCAGGAACCGCTCGGAGAACACGTCATGTTCGAGGCGGGTGCGGTCTTGCCCGCCCTCGGCCTCGGCGACGCGGATGGCGATCATCTGCGCGGCATAATTCCACTCATAGACGGCGGCGGCGACATCGAGCCCCTCGTAGCATTGCAGCCGGATGAGGCGGCGGCCGAGCGTCGACGACAGCACCTTGGCGATCTCGGTCTTGCCGACGCCGGCCTCGCCTTCGAGAAAAATTGGGCGGCCCATTTTGAGCGCGAGATAGAGCACCGTGCCGAGCGAGCGGTCGGCGAGATAGTCCGCCCCGGCAAGCAGATCGACGGTGGCGTCGATCGAAGCCGGAAGCGGGCGCGGCGAAGTCTTGTTCATGCTCATGACTTTAGCCCGCCATGGCCGGGCTTGTCCCGGTCATCCACGTCTGGCTGACATGTGAAGACGTGGATGCCCGGCACAGGGCCGGGCATGACGCCTCGGAAATCCACGTCATTCTTTCAAATCAGGGCCAGGCTTGCTTTCAAATCAGGGCCACGCTTGCTTTCAAATCAGGGCGCAGGCTTGCCGATGGCGTCGGCGACGGCGCGCCTCGCCAGTACACCAACGAGATGAGCGCGGTATTCGGCGCTGCCGTGGATGTCCGAGTTCATGCCGTCGGCGGGAATGGTCAGACCTTCAAGCGATTTCGGCGAGAAGCGCTTCTTGAGCGCCTCTTCGAACGATTTTACCCGGAACACGCCGTTTGAGCCGGCGCCGGTGACCGCGACGCGGATCTCGCTGCCGCGTTTGGCGACGAACACGCCGACCAGTGCAAAGCGCGACGCCTGATTGCGGAATTTCTGATAGGCCGCTTTCTTCGGGATCGGGAAACTGACCTTGGTGATGATCTCCGAAGGCTCGAGCGCGGTCGAGAACATGCCGGTGAAGAAATCGTCGGCCTTGATGCGGCGCTTGTTGGTGATGATCGTGGCGCCGAGCGCGAGGCAGGCTGCCGGATAATCGGCATTGGGATCGTTATTGGCGACCGAGCCGCCGATCGTGCCGCGATGCCGCACCGCCGGATCGCCGATCATGCCTGCCATCTTCGCCAGCACCGGAGCTGCCTGCTGCACCACCGGCGAGCTGTTGACTTCAAAATGCTTTGTCATCGCACCGATGGTGAGCGAACGACCGCTCATCTCGATTCCCGAAAGCCCCTCGATCAGCGTCATGTCGACGATCTGCGGCGGACCCGCGAGCCGAAGCTTCATCGTCGGCAACAGCGTTTGGCCGCCGGCCAGCAATTTGGCGTCCTCGTTCTTGCCGAGCAAGTTGGCCGCCTGCCGCACTGTCTGCGGACGATGGAAAGTAAAGGCGTACATTGCAGTCCTCCGTTAATTCCTATGCCGCGTGCGGCAGCTTGTTCGATTTCTTCAGTGCGGCCCAGACGGCCGACGGCGTGGCCGGCATGGCCACCTGTTCGGTGCCGATCGCGTCGGTGATGGCGTTGATGACCGCGGCCGGCGCGGCGATAGCACCCGCTTCGCCGCAGCCCTTTATGCCCAGCGGATTAGACGGGCACCTGGTGATGGTCGTGTCGACCTTCAGCGACGGAAAATAGTCGGCGCGCGGCATGGCGTAATCCATGAACGAGCCGGTCACGAGCTGACCGTCCGTGTCGTAGACCGCGCCTTCATAGAGCGCCTGGCCGACGCCCTGCGCGATGCCGCCGTGGACCTGGCCTTCGACGATCATCGGATTGATCAGCACGCCGAAATCGTCGACCGCGGTCCAGGCCACGATCTCGGTCGTGCCGGTCTCGGTGTCGATTTCGACCTCACAGATATGGCACCCGGCCGGGAACGTAAAATTGGTCGGATCGTAGAACGCGCCTTCCTTCAGGCCGGGCTCGAGCTCCTGGCCGGAGAATTTGTGCGCGATATAGGCATTGAGCGTGACGTCGGCCCAGGCGGCCGATTTATCGGTGCCGGCGACGCTGAATTTGCCGTCCTTGAACTCGATGTCGCCTTCGGCGGCTTCGAGCATGTACGCGGCGACCTTTTTTGCCTTGGCCTCGACCTTGTCGAGCGCCTTGACGACCGCCGACATGCCGACGGCGCCGGAACGCGAACCATAGGTGCCCATGCCGAATTGCACCTTGTCGGTATCGCCATGCACGATCGAGACATCGTCGATCGAAATGCCGAGCCGCTCGGACACCAGTTGCGCGAACGTCGTCTCGTGGCCCTGGCCGTGGGCGTGCGATCCGGTAAGCACCTCGACCGATCCGGTCGGATTGACGCGCACTTCTGCGGATTCCCACAGGCCGACGCCGGCGCCAAGCGATCCGACCGCTTGCGACGGCGCAATGCCACAGGCCTCGATGTAAGTCGAAAGGCCGATGCCGCGGAGCTTGCCGTTGCGCGCGGATTCGCGCCGGCGCTTGCCGAAGCCCTTGTAGTCGGCGATCTCCATCGCCTTTTTCATCGACGCATTATAGTCGCCGGCGTCGTAGTTCATGATCACCGGTGTCTGGTGCGGAAACGTCTTGACGAAATTCCGCCGCCGCAGGTCTGCCGGATCCACGCCCAATTCGCGCGCGCCGACCTCGACAAGCCGCTCGACGACGAAAGTTGCTTCCGGACGCCCTGCCCCGCGATAGGCATCGACCGGCACGGTATTGGTGTAGACGGCGTCGACCTCGCAATAGATCTGCGGAATCTCGTACTGGCCCGACAGCAGCGTCGCGTAGAGATAGGTCGGCACCGACGACGAGAAGGTCGACATGTAGGCGCCGAGATTGGCGATGGTCTTGGCGCGCAAGGCCGTGATCTTGCCGTCGGCGTCGAACGCCATCTCGGCATGGGTGACGTGATCGCGGCCGTGCGCGTCGGCGAGAAACGCCTCCGAACGATCCGAAACCCATTTCACCGGACGGCCGATGCGTTTCGCCGCCCACAGCGCCACGACTTCCTCGGGGTAGATGAAAATCTTCGAGCCGAAGCCGCCGCCGACATCGGGCGCAATTACGCGAAGCTTGTGCTCCGGCGCCATGCCGACGAAGGCGGCGATGACCAGACGCGCGACATGCGGATTCTGCGTCGTGTTCCACAACGTGAAATTTCCGGTGCCGGAATCGTAATCGCCGATCGCCGCGCGCGGCTCGATCGCGTTCGGCACCAGGCGATTGTTGACGATGTCGAGTTTTGTGACATGTTTTGCCGACCTGAAAGCGGCATCGGCCGCTTTGGCATCGCCGAGATGCCACTGATAGATCGTGTTACCGGGCGCAATGTCATGGATTTGCGGCGCGCCGGGTTTCTGCGCCGCTGCGGGATCGGCAACGGCCGGCAGCACGCCATAGTCGACTTTGACTTTTTCTGCCGCATCGCGCGCCTGCGCCAATGTCTCGGCGACGACGACCGCGACCGGATCGCCGACATGGCAAGCCTTGCCGCTGGCAAGCGCCGGATGCGCCGCCATTTTCATCGGCGTGCCGTCCTTGGAATGGATCATCCAGCCGCAGATGAGATTGCCGATCTTGTCATTGGCAAGCTCGACGCCGGTGAGCACCGCAAGCACGCCCGGCATGGCCGACGCCGCCTTGGCGTCGATCGACTTGATCGCGGCGTGCGCGTGCGGCGAGCGAAGGAAATAGGCGAATGTCTGACCGGGCCGATTGATGTCGTCGGTGTAGTGGCCCTTGCCGGTGATGAAACGCTGGTCTTCCTTGCGGCGCACCGCGGCGCCGATACCGGTTCCGCTCATGGTCGTTTCCTTTGGCATTGCCCTTCGGCAATCGCTCTTCGGATTTGGCATCGCCCTCCGGCAACACCCCGCAACTCATGCCTTCCTGTTCGCCTTCCTATTCGGCGGCTTTCGGCGCCGCACCGCTGCCGCGCATCGCCTTGGCGCCGGCGGCGATTGCTTTGACGATGTTATGGTAGCCGGTGCAGCGGCAGATATTGCCCTCGAGTTCTTCGCGGATCGTGCGATCGTCAAGATCGTTGCCCTTGCGGCGCACGATGTCGACCGCGGTCATGATCATGCCCGGTGTGCAATAGCCGCATTGCAGGCCGTGGTTCTCGCGGAACGCCTCCTGCATCGGATGCAGCGGTCCATCCGCGGGCGCCAAACCTTCGATCGTGAGCACGTCGGCGCCGTCGAGCTGGAGCGCGAGCGCCGTGCAGGATTTTATCGCCTTGCCGTTGACCTGGACCACGCACGCGCCGCATTGCGAGGTGTCGCAGCCGACATGCGTGCCGGTGAGCCGCAAATTCTCGCGCAGCAATTGCACCAAAAGCGTGCGGGGATCGACGTTGGCGGTGACTGGCTTGCCGTTGACCGTCATCGAAACAGCAGCCGTGTCGGCCGATGCCATGGGACTCCTCCCTGGGAAATTTCCAGTTAAACGACGCGATAAGCCGGCATTTCCGGACCGCGCGCCGGTTCCGGGGGCCGAATCGAGGCGATTTTGCCCGTTTTCGTACCTTGGAACGATAATCACTCTGAACCGCAGCCTAGGCGGCGGTCAAGAGAGTACCCGGACGACAGACGCACGGAGCGGGCGCGCCGCCGTCACGTCTTCGGATTGACTGCCTTGGCGAAGTTTTCGAAAAAATCGTCGGCGACCTTCTTGGCGGCGCCGTTGACCAGACGCTGGCCGAGCTGCGCGAGCTTGCCGCCGATCTGGGCGTTGACGTCATAGGTGAGCAACGTGCCGCCGTCCTTCGGCGTCAGCTTGACCGTAGCGCCGCCCTTGGCAAAGCCGGCGACCCCGCCGTCACCCTGGCCGGAAATCTTGTAGCCGTTCGGCGGATCGAGATCGGACAGTGTGACCTTGCCTTTGAACCGGGCTTTGACCGGTCCGATCTTCACGGTGGCGACGGCCTGCATCTCCGTATCGGACATCTTGTCGAGCTGCTCGCAGCCCGGGATGCAGGCCTTGAGCGTTTCGGCGTCGTTGAGCTTTTCCCAGACCGTTTGCGGCGGCGCGGAAAGCTGCACCTCCCCATTCATCGTCATTGCCATCGGCACTACTCCCTATTCACCGACACGATTACCGCCTTGGGCGCTTGCTGGAAAGGCCGCCCACCGAGGGCTTGGCGCGCGCCGCACGCACAGCTAAGGGTCTTGGCAAGACGGAAACGAAGAGGACGCATCAATGCCGGGTATCAAGACCGACGACGGCTGCACGATCCATGTCGAGACCGACGGCCCGGAGAGCGCACCGGTCCTGATGCTGTCGAACTCGCTCGGCACCAATCTGCAAATGTGGGACGACCAGGTCGCGCCGTGGACCCGTCACTTCCGGCTGGTGCGCTACGATCGCCGCGGACACGGCAAATCGAGCGCGCCGAAGGGGCCCTACACGATGGAGCGGCTCGGCCGCGACGTGCTCGCGGTGCTCGACGGGCTGAAGATCGCGAAAATCAATTGGTGCGGACTGTCGATGGGCGGCATGGTCGGGCAATGGCTTGGCGCCAATGCGCCGAACCGGATCGACAAGCTCATCCTGTCCAACACGGCCTGCTACTTCCCCGACAAGACGGCGTGGGAGGGCCGGATCAAGATGGTCCGCGAGAAGGGACTCGAAGGCATCGTCGACGCCAATATGGAGCGCTGGTTCACCAAGGATTTTCGCGCGCGCTCCCCGCAGACCATGGAGCGGATGAAGACGATGTTCGTCGCCACCAATGTCGAAGGCTATATCGGCTGCGGCGAGGCGATCCGCGATATGGACCATCGGCCGCTTCTCGCCAGGATCGGCGCGCCGACATTGGTGATCGCCGGTAAGCAGGACCCCGCGACACCGCTCGAAGGCAACGAATTCATCCGCCAGCATATTCCAGGCGCGAAGATCGCGGTGCTCGACACCGCCCATATCGCCAATATGGAGCAGCCGAAAATCTACGCCGACACCGTGCTCGGATTTTTGTTGAACTAGGCCGCGGACTTCCAAATCGCGATTGGCGCTCGGCTGTCCGTCAATGCCGGCTGTACGTCAATGCCGGCTCGGCTCGCCAAGGCGGCGAGAGCAAAAAGACCCCGGCAGAACCGGGGTCTTTCCGTTTGCCACCGTCCGCAGGAATTAAAATTTATAGCTCAGACCGAGCCGGCCGACATTTACGTTGGTGCTGTTCCACGAAAAACTTGATGGTTTGCCCGGGAAATTGACGTTCGAAACCACAGCGCCCTGAGAACCGAAACTATAGAAGAGGTACTCACCGCGTATCAGCCAATGGTTTGTCATCGCCCATTCGAGGCCGCCGCCGACCGCATAATCTGTCGCGGTGCTGGAAAACGCCGTGCTCGGAGTATAGGTCGAGCCTCCGCCACCATTGATGGCATTCGCGGCGTAATCGATCTTGGCCCACGCCACGCCGCCCGTAGCGTAAGCCAGCAAGTCAGGCAGAACGAGATAGCCGAGGCGGCCGCGCAGCGAAGACAGCCAATCCAGTTTCGAAGTCATGCCGGTCAAGTCGCCGGCGGGCGTGGGCGCCCCTGTGCCGAATGTCGTCCACGGTTGCGTGAATGCGCTGCCCGCTTTGGTCCACGACCAATCGCCTTCGAGGCCGGCTACGAGAGCCGGCGCAAATTGCCAGTTGTAGCCGGCGTGGAGGCCGCCGAGAAAACCGGAGCCGCCATTGCCCCCGGAAATGGCGTTGATACCGAAATTTGCGATCGGGGGGAAAGGCCCCAGGGGAAGCGGAGTCCATGTTGCCGTATTGGTGGTCCACGCGCCGCCGACATCGCCCCCGACGTAAAAACCCGTCCAGCTATAAGCCGGCACAACAGCCGGCTGCGGGTCATTTCTGTAAACTGGCTTCGCCATGTCGCCCGCGAGTGCCCCGATTGCGGACGTGATACTCAATATTCATACTCAATATTCCCGCACCGACTACGGCCAAAGAAATTCGGCGCATTCTGATCCCCCAAAGCCACTCTCGTAACCGCCAGGATCGTTCCAGAGCAAGATCCTTCCAAAGAAGGAACACGCACCTGACGGCGCACTATGCGAAAGCGAATACATTCCGGGTACAGAAATCGATATGCCTCGAAGGAAAAATCGCGCATTTCCTTCGATCTGTTGCAATGACGGTACAATGACGTGGCTCGGGCTATGCTTCAGATGAAATCCAATAGGCCTGGAACGAAGTACCTCATGCCGTCCGGCAACGTGAGCATGCAACAGCTGCGCAAATCGACACGTCAGAACGACCGGCGACCATCGTTGTGAGAGATGAAAGACAAGGACAGCACTATGCAATTGTTCTGGACTCCGGCTTCGCCATTCGTCCGAAAAGCGATGGTGTCGATCCACGAACTGAAACTTGAAAAGCGGATCGAAATAGTGCCGACGACCTGGCCGCATGAATGGGCGACGCGCACCGTGGAATTCGACAAGGAATTTATAGCCGCAAATCCGGTAGGCCGGATTCCCGCGCTGGTGACCGATGATGGAATTGCAATTTGCGAGTCCAACCTGATTTGCCGCTACCTCGCGGCTCAGGTCAGCGGATCAAGGTTTATTCCGGGTAACACGCGAGAAGATCTTCCAGCGCTGCGTTTATGGGGTATCGCCGATGGAGCGCTGGAAGCGATGATAGCCCGGCGCGCCGAAACGCTCCGTACCGGCCCGGAGCGCTCAAAAGACTTCATACAGAAACAGCGTGAGCGCATCTCCCGATGTTTTGACAGTTTCGATGTTTCCTATCTCGAGTTCACATGGACAGCCGGCGATTGGAGAAACGACGATCGTCCACGTCGCAGCGGGAATAGCGTGCGGCTATATGGACTTTCGCTTTCCATCCGACGCGTGGCGGGACAACAGGCCTGCGCTCGCGCGCTGGTATCACGGTTTCGCGACGCGCGAATTGATGAAGCTGACAATGCCGGCCGAAACGCCGCAGCATCGCTAGGCGAAGAGAAAGCCAGACTTCGGAAGCTCATCCGCCGCGCTGATCGCGAAATTCGTGCGGCGCGCTTCCGGTCTGCTTGCGGAAAAAGCGCGCGAAGTGTGACGGATCGGCAAAGGCGAGCTTTTCGGAAATGTCGTGGATCGGCTGCGCCGTGAAGACGAGTTCATGCTTGGCTTCGGTCAATACGCGCTGGCGGATGAGGTGGCCGGCGGTCACGCCGGCCAGGATCTTGACGTGAGCGTTGAGCCGGTCGGCGGACATGCCAAGTTTCCCGGCATAGAAACCCAGGTGACGCTGCTGGCGAAAATGCGCGTCGATCAGCGTGCGCAGATGCACAAGCGTGGCGTCGGCCGGATGCAAGACGACGCTGCCGGTCCGCGCGCGGTTTGCCGCGAGCCGCGCAACGGCGACGGCGATCAGCACGAGCAGGCCCCGCATCGCCAGCCGATGGCCTTCGCGCGCCAGGCTGTGCTCCTCGAATAAATCCCTGCATAACGCCGAAAGCCGCGCCCGCTCCGTTTCATCGCCGATCGGAATGATGGGCTGCGCCGCGAGCATCCGCAGCCGCGCCTGCGCCTCGCCTGCCCGATCGGTGAGCGCGCCCGCGGCATCCTCGGTGAAGCTGATCACCCATCCGTCGGTGGCTTGCGCTTCAAAACGAAATCCGTGCGCGACCGATGCCGGAACAAGGATTGCCGCAGGCGCCGTAAATGTCAGCCGCGCCGCGTCGAATGTCATCTCGCCGCCACCGCGCTCGACGAGCAGAATCTGAAACAGATTGCGATGGCGATGTGCGCGGATGGCCCAGTCGTGGATCGACGAACGCGAGGCTATGGTCTCGATGTGGATGAATTCGGACGCGTGCTCGACCGGCGGATCGCCGTAGAGATGAAACAGCGGCAGCGCGTTGGCCATGACAGCAGCATAGGCCGATCGCCGCGAAGAAGAAGGAGCCGAGGCAACGCGATCTGAAATGTACACAATAAAAACGGCAGCCCGCTTGCACGGACTGCCGCCGCCTTAAACGGGACGGTTAGCGGTTGGCGCCGCCCTGGCCACTCTGGCCGCTCTGCTGGCCACCCTGGCCGGGCTTGTTCTGGCCACCCTGCTGCTGCTGGCCGGGTTTGCCCTGCCCGCCCTGTTGCTGCTGGCCGGGTTTGTTCTGCGGGTTATTCTGCTGATGCTGCGGATTGTTTTGTTCGTTAGACATTGGGACGCTCTCCGTGATTGTGAGGGTTGAAACGCAAACCCCGCCCACAGCGATAACTCGGGAACCGGGCCCGGGTTCCTCGCGCCGGTTGCTCCAATCGGGAGCAGTAGCCTGAAATCAATGGAAAATTTATCGCGATTGCTGTCGAAAGAACGGGCAAGCGTGGAACCGCCAGCCGCCGTCACACGGGCTTATAGGCCCGGTCGTGATAGACGAGCGCCGGGCCGCCTTCGCCGAGCCGGACCGCTTCGACCACCCCGAACACGACATTGTGCGACGCCATCGCCTTGATCTCGATGGTGCGGCAATCGAACGCGACTACAGCCGAAGCGAGAACGGGGGCGCCGGTTTTGAGCGTGATCCATTCGGCGGTCGAAAAACGTTCGTGGCGTTGCACGCCGCCTCGCCCGGCAAACAGGTCGGCGAGCTTCTCTTCGCTGGCACGCAGGGTGTTGATGCAGAACACGCCGTTCTGCGAAAGAACAGGCGCACTGTTGCTGCGGCGGTTGAGACAAACCAGCAGCATTGCCGGCTGATCCGACACCGAGCACACCGCCGTGGCGGTGAACCCGCTCTTTCCGGCAACGCCCGCGGTGGTGACGATGTGCACCGCGGCGCCCAGCCGGCTCATCGCTTCGCGGAACGCCGTGGGCTCGATGCTGGTCACCGGCACCGGTGCGACCGCCGTAAAAGCTCCGTCCATCGCGTCGTCGGGACGCTGGTCGATCCAGTTCATGACTTCACTCCGCGGCCCGGCGCGCGCCCGGCAATCCGGGATAGGCCACATCGTCGGGATCGAGCCAAGCCGGATCGGTCCAGCCGTTTTCATCGTATTCGGACATGCATTGCTCGGCGAGCGCGGTCATCTGGTCGAGCGCTCCCGAACTGCGTGCATTCCACAAGGCCTGGATACGGATGTCTTCGTGATTGCCGGCGTAATTGCGCTCGTAAAGTTCGTGGCGGCCGCCGAACTCGGTCCCGATCGCATCCCACAGAAGCTTCATCACCTTGATGCGCTCCTTATAATCGATGCCGTAGGAGCCGCGCACATAGCGCGCGAGATAGCGGTCGATCTCCGGATTTTTGAAATCCTTGGTGGAGGACGGCAGGTAGATGAGCGACGACGCGATGATCTTGTCGACGATCTCCTTGACCCGGCCATAGGCGTCGCCGGCGAACACCCGGTAGCTCGAACCCGATTGCAAGTTCGGCAATACCGCGCCGTTTACCCACGGCGTCGGGTTCATCGCCATCGCATCCGTCAATGCCCAGAACAGATGACGCCAGGCGATGATTTCGCCGAGCATGGCCTGATTGCCGCGAAATTCGTCGGAGCCCGCCACGCGTAGCGCACGCGCGATGACGCCCGTGAGAAAATCGAGTTTCACTGCGAGCCGCGTGCAGCCCTGGAACTGATACCCGGCCAAAAAGCCCGACTGCGGGAAGAAGATCTTCATCTTCTCGAGGTCGCGATAGAGCAGCACGTCTTCCCAGGGAATGAAAACGTTGTCGAAGACGAAGATCGCATCGTTCTCGTCGAAGCGCGACGACAGCGGATAATCGAACGGCGAGCCCATGACGCTCGCCGTCATCTCGTACGACGTGCGGCAAAACAGTTTCACGCCCGGTGCATTCATCGGCGCGATGAACATCACCGCGAGATCGGTGTCGTGCAGCGGCACAGCGGCATTCTGGCCGAGAAAGTTATAATGGGTCAGCGCCGACGCGGTCGCCACCACCTTGGCGCCGGAAATATAAATTCCCGCGTCGGTGTCTTTCTGGATCGTGATGTAGACGTCCTTGACCTGATCGGCCGGTTTGGCGCGATCGACCGGCGGATTGACGATGGCGTGGTTCATGAACAGCACGTTCTCCTGCGCGCGGCGGTACCAGGCCTTCGCGTTGCCGGAAAACTTGCCGTAGAAATCGTAATTGGCGCCGAGCGTGTTCATCAGCGACGCCTTGTAGTCCGGCGAACGCCCCATCCAGCCGTAGGACATGCGCGCCCAATGCGCGATGGCGTCACGCTGCGCGACAAGATCCTCGCGCGTATGCGCGGCGCGGAAAAATTTATGCGTAAAGCCGGAGGAGCCGGTGTCTGTCGGACAAGTCAGCAGTCCCTTGGTCTTCTCGGCATGAAGCGCGTCGTAAAGCCGCGCAATCGAGCGCGCGGCGTTGCGAAAGGCCGGATGGGTGGTGACGTCCTTGACCCGCTCGCCATAAATATAGACCTCGCGGCCGTCGCGCAGGCTTTCGAGATATTCGGCGCCCGTGAACGGCCGGCCTTTGACCGCGATTGCGTCTTCGGCTTTTGTCCGGTCCATATACTCTCCAGTCAGGGTGGCGGATTCTAGCACAAGCGCCACGACATTGCCGCTCCGGCGGCCCTTTGTTAAGAATTTACACGGATTCGGCGAAAGGCGGCGGACGCATGGATTATTTCGTCCAGCAGCTCATCAACGGCATCACCCTGGGCTCGATTTATGGCCTGATCGCCATCGGCTATACGATGGTGTTCGGCATCATCGGCATGGTGAACTTCGCCCATGGCGACGTGTTCATGGTATCGGCCTTTATCGCGCTGATCACCTTCCTGATCGTGACCGCATGGCTCGGCATCACCTCGATCGCGCTGGCGCTGGTCATCGTACTGGTCGCGGCGATGGTGTTCACCTCGCTCATCAACTGGACGATCGAGCGCGTCGCCTACCGGCCGCTGCGCGGCTCGTTCCGCCTCGCACCGCTGATCTCGGCGATCGGCATGTCGATCTTCCTGTCGAATTTCGTGCAGGTCACGCAAGGTCCCCGCAACAAGTCGATCCCGCCCATGGTGCAGGGCGAATTCGTCCTGTTCAACAACGGCAATTTCCCGGTCACGCTGTCCTACCGTCAGCTCATCATCTGGGGCGTCACCGCCGTGCTGCTTGCGGCATTCTGGTTTCTGGTGACCAAGACCCAGCTCGGCCGCGCGCAGCGCGCCTGCGAACAGGATCAGAAAATGGCGGCGCTGCTTGGCGTTGACGTCGACCGCACCATTTCGCTGACCTTCGTGATTGCAGCCGCACTCGCTGCCGTCGCCGGCACGATGTACCTGATGTATTACGGCGTCGTCAGCTTCTCCGATGGTTTTGTGCCGGGCGTCAAAGCCTTCACCGCGGCGGTGCTCGGCGGTATCGGCTCGCTGCCCGGCGCCGTGGTCGGTGGCCTCCTGATCGGCCTCATCGAAACGTTGTGGTCGGCGTATTTTTCCATCGACTACAAGGATGTCGCCGCTTTTTCCGTCCTGGTGATCGTTCTGATCTTCCTGCCACAGGGTCTGTTCGGCCGGCCGGATGTGGAGAAAGTCTGAGATGCAGCCCGGCGCGCAGAGCCAGCGCGTCGATTTGATCGGCGCTTTGCGCAACGCCGCCTTCACCGGCCTTCTCGCTTTCTGCCTGTTGCTGCCGCTGATCGGACTTGAGACCGCCGTCAACGGCAGCAATGAACTTTACCTGACGACACGCTGGCCGTTGCTGTTCGCGATCGTCGCGATCGCTGTAGCCGGCCGCTTTGCATATTCCTTCGCGTTTCAGCCATGGCTCGCGCAACGCGCAACGGTGCCTGCGCAAACCGCGCGGCCGGCATGGCGGCGTTATCTGGCGAAATTCTTCATCCCCTTCGCTATCGGCTTTACCGTGGTCTATCCGGCCATTGTCATTTTCACCGCCGGATTTAGCGGCGCACTGAAATGGATCGACAATTTCGGCATCCAGATTCTGATCTACGTGATGCTCGGCTGGGGCCTCAATATCGTGGTCGGCCTCGCCGGCCTTCTGGATCTCGGCTACGTCGCTTTCTATGCGGTCGGTGCCTATTCCTATGCGCTCCTGGCAAAAACATTCGGCTTGGCGTTCTGGATATTGCTGCCGCTTGCCGGTTTCCTCGCGTCGTTCTGGGGAATTTTGCTCGGCTTTCCAGTCTTGCGGCTGCGCGGCGACTATCTCGCCGTCGTGACGCTCGCCTTCGGCGAGATCATCCGGCTCATCCTCATCAACTGGGTCACGCTGACAAACGGTTATGCCGGCATCAGCGGCATCCCGCGGCCGACCTTCTTCGGCATTCCGTTCACCGCAGCAGACGACGGGTTTGCCGCCAAATTCGGGCTGGAATTCACGCCGCTCTACCGCACCATCTTTCTCTATTACGTGATCCTGGCGTTGGCATTCGTCACCTGTTTCGTCACGGTCAGGCTGCGGCGCCTTCCGGTCGGCCGCGCCTGGGAAGCATTGCGCGAGGACGAGATCGCCTGCCGCTCGCTAGGCATCAACACCACCAATACGAAACTCACCGCCTTCGCCATGGGCGCGATGTTCGCGGGCTTTGCCGGCTCGTTCTTTGCCGCGCGGCAAGGTTTCATTTCGCCGGAATCCTTCACCTTCCTTGAATCCGCAACCATTGTCTCGATCGTGGTGCTTGGCGGCATGGGCAGTCAGATCGGCGTCGCCATCGCCGCCATCGTCATGATCGGCGGCACGGAGGTTTTGCGCGATCTCGATTTCCTCAAGGATATTTTCGGCCCGACCTTCGATCCGACCCAGTACCGCATGCTGCTGTTCGGCTTCGCCATCGTGGTGATGATGATCTGGCGGCCGCGCGGATTGATCACGGCGCGCCATCCGTCGGTGTTCCTGAAGGAGCGAAAGAGCATATCGGCCGATCTGGTCAAGGAAGGGCGCGGCTAATGGCGGAGGCCGGCGGCACTGTGCTCCGCGTCGAGCATCTGACCATGCGCTTCGGCGGCCTGGTTGCCATCGACGACCTCGGCTTCGAGGCCAGGCGCGGCACCATCACTGCGCTGATCGGGCCGAACGGCGCCGGCAAGACAACCGTATTCAACTGCATCACCGGCTTCTACAAACCAAGCGAGGGCCGTATCGCGCTCCAGCATGGCGATCCGGCGGTGTGGAACGCACTCGAAAGCCTGACCGACAGCGGCGAAAGAGGCGCCATACGGGCCGAGGGCGCCTTGTATTTGCTGGAGCGCATGCCGGACTTTCTGGTAGCGCGGACCGCCCGCGTCGCCCGCACATTCCAGAACATCCGGCTGTTTCCGGGCATGACCGTGCTGGAGAATTTGCTGGTCGCCCAGCACAACCCGCTCATGCGGGCCTCCGGCTATACGCTCCTCGGCGTGCTCGGCTTTCCCTCCTACGCGGCCGCCGAACGCGCGGCGATCGACAAGGCCCGCGCGTGGCTCGACCGGATCGGCCTCACCGAGCGCGCGGACGATCCGGCCGGAGTACTTCCCTATGGCGCGCAGCGGCGGCTCGAAATCGCCCGCGCCATGTGCACCGATCCGGTATTGCTTTGCCTTGACGAGCCCGCCGCCGGACTTAATCCGCACGAGAGCGCCGACCTCAACGCATTGCTGCTGGCGATCCGCGATGAATGTGCGATCTCGATCCTTCTGATCGAACATGACATGACGGTGGTGATGGGGATTTCCGACCACATCGTCGTGCTCGATTACGGTCTGAAGATCGCAGATGGCGCGCCGGCAGACGTTCGCGACGACCCGAAAGTGATCGCGGCCTATCTCGGCGTGGCTGAAGAAAACGTCGCCGAAACTCGCAGCGGGAATGCGCCCATGACCGCGCCGCTTCTTTCAGTGCGCGGCGTCGAGGCGTTCTACGGCCATGTCCGGGCGCTCAAGGGCGTCGACCTCGACGTCAACGAAGGCGAAATCGTCGCGCTGATCGGCGCCAACGGCGCCGGCAAATCCACGCTCATGATGACGGTGTGCGGCAACCCGCGCGCGCGTCGCGGCAGTATCGTGTTCGATGGCCGCGATATCACCCAACTGCCGACCCACCAGATTGCCCGGCTCAAACTCGCACACGCCCCGGAAGGACGCCGCATCTTCCCGCGAATGACCGTCCTGGAAAACCTGCAAATGGGCGCGATCGTTGCCGATCCGGCGCAGTTCGCCGGTGATCTCGATCGCGTGCTGACGCTCTTTCCGCGCCTGAAGCAGCGCCTCGCCCAGCGCGGCGGTACGCTGTCGGGCGGGGAACAACAGATGCTGGCGATTGCACGCGCGCTCATGAGCAGGCCTCGGCTTCTCCTGCTCGACGAGCCGTCCCTCGGACTTGCCCCTTTGATCGTGCGCCAGATTTTCGATGCGCTCGCAAAGCTCAATGCCGAAGATGGCCTGACCATATTCCTGATCGAGCAAAACGCATTTCATGCGCTCAAGCTCGCGCATCGCGGCTACGTCATGGTCAACGGGCTTATTGCACTCTCCGGCACCGGGCGTGAACTGCTCGACCGGCCCGAGGTCAAATCCGCCTATCTCGAAGGCGGCCGGCTGCAGGCGGAATGACGATGCTGGCGGATCTCTCCTCCCTCCCCGCGCTCTTTTACGAAGAAGACTCGTTTGGCGTTTTTTTGCTGGTCACGATTGTTTTTGGCGGCGGAGCGGCAGCGCTTGCCGGCCGCTCGATTGCCGCGACCTGGCGGCCGTGGTGGCAGGTCGTCGTTTACATGCTGATCCTCGGCGGCGCGGTCCGTTTCATCCACTTTGCATTGTTCGACGGCACGCTCCTGTCGCTCCACTATTACATTGTGGACGCCGCGATCTGCCTGGTATCGGGAATTATCGGTTACCGCGCGGCGCGGGCCTCGCAGATGGTCACTCGCTATCGCTGGCTCAACCAGCCCGACGGTCCGTTGCGCTGGCGCCGCAAGCTGCCTTGACGTAGAGTTGCCGCACGATTGAATTTGCCGGTTCCGTTTGAAGAGGATCTACGATGAAGAAGATCACCGCGCTCGGCCTCGCGCTGGGCCTTGTCACTACGATGGCTGGCGCCGCTCAGGCCCAGGTCAAATTCGGTGTCGGCGGCCCGATCACCGGCGCGAATGCCGCGACCGGAGCGCAAATGAAGAATGGCGTCAGCCAGGCGGCAACCGACATCAATGCCGCAGGCGGCATTCTCGGCAAGAAGATCACGGTCGGCTTTGGCGACGACGTTTCCGATCCGAAGCAGGGTGTTTCCGTCGCCAATAAATTTGCCGGCGACGGCGTCACCTTCGTGATCGGGCATTACAATTCGGGCGTCACCATCCCGGCATCCGAAGTCTATCAGGAGAACGGGATCCTCGAGATCACGCCCGCCTCGACCAATCCGACCGTCACCGAGCGCGGCATGTGGAACATTTTCCGCACCTGCGGACGCGACGATCAGCAGGGCAAGGTCGCGGGCAACTACATCCTTGCTCACTTCAAGGGCAAGAAGATCGCCTTCGTCAACGACAAGACCACCTACGGCAAAGGCCTTGCCGACGAGACGCTCAAGACGATCAAAGCCGGCGGCATGAAAGAGGTTCTCTACGAGGGCATCAATACCGGCGAGAAGGATTATTCGGCGCTGGCGTCGAAGATCAAACAGTCGGGCGCCGATCTGGTTTATTTCGGCGGCCTTTATACCGAAGGTGGACTGATCGTGCGGCAGATGCGCGATCAGGGCGTCACCGCTCCGCTGATGGGCGGCGACGGCATCACGTCCGACGAATTCGCATCCGTCGGCGGCCCAGGCGTCGCCGGCACGCTGATGACCTACGGGCCCGACCCGCGCAACAAGCCCGAGGCCAAGGCCGTGGTGGCGGAATTCCGCGCCAACAAGTTCGAGCCGGAAGCCTACACGCTCTACAGCTACGCGGGCGTGCAAATCATCAAGCAGGCGGCGGAAGCGGCGAAATCGCTCGATCCCAAGAAAGTCGCCGAGAAGATGCATTCGGGCATGAGCTTTTCCACCGTGCTCGGCCCGCTGTCCTACAATGCGAAGGGCGACATCACGAAACTCGACTACGTGATGTACATCTGGAAAAAAGACCCGAGCGGCAAAATCACTTACGTGGAATGCCCGGCTTCGGGCTGCGCCATGTAAGCTGCGTTACGCGCACGGCTTCGAAACGCCCGCCATGAGGCTTGTCCTTCTGGCGGGCGTTTTCATTCAGCCGATCTTGCCGAGCATCGGGAATGTATCCAGAAGCCAGTAACTCGCCTGGCTGACGGTGCCGGTCAAGAACGCGATGCCGGTGAGCACCAGGAGTCCGCCCATCGCCTTCTCGACAAGCCCGAGATGCGCGCGAAAACGGGCAAGGAACGCAGCGAACGGCTCGACAGCCAGCGCCGCGGCAATGAACGGCACGCCAAGGCCGAGCGAATAGATGGCGAGCATGCCGGCGCCCCTGGCCACCGTCGCTTCGGATGCCGCGACCGCAAGGATCGCGGCAAGGATCGGACCGATGCACGGCGTCCAGCCAAGCGCAAAAGCAAGACCCATCAGATAGGCGCCCCAAAGGCCGACGGGCTTGGCGACCTGGAAGCGTTTCTCCCGCATCAGCCACGCAATCGGCGTGAGCCCGAGAAAATGCAGGCCCATGACGATGATGCCGATGCCGGCGACGATCGCGAGTTCGCCCGAATAGGCGCGCAGCACCGAACCGATGACGCTGGCGCTGGCGCCGAGCGCGACGAACACGGTGGAGAATCCGAGAACGAACAAAAGCGCCGCAATGAGTATGCCTCGCCGCGCGCGCGGTTCATTCTCGGCGTCCGCCAGGCGCTCAAGAGACGTTCCGGTCAGATAGACCAGATAAGGCGGCACCAGCGGCAGCACGCAGGGCGAGAGAAAACTGAGCATCCCCGCGACGAGCGCGGCAACGATCGTGACATTCATGAGGTGTCCAATGCACCAGACGCTGTGGCGAATGCAAGGCGCGCTTCGTGTATGGTGTGATCATGCGCAACCTGATCACCGACGTTCCGGGTGTCAAAGTCGGCAATGCCGAAGATATCCATCTCGGCTCGGGCTCGACCGTCGTGGTTTTCGACGATCCTGCGGTCGCTTCAATCGATATCCGGGGCGGCGGTCCGGGGACGCGGGAATCCGCACTGCTCGATCCGGCGCAAACGGTCGAAGGCGTTCATGCGATCACGATATCCGGCGGTTCGGCTTTCGGCCTTGATGCCGCGTCCGGCACGCAGGCCTGGCTCCGCGAGCAGGGCCGCGGCTTCGCCATACGCACCGCGCGGGTCCCCATCGTTCCGGCGGCGGTGCTTTTTGACCTGCTGGCTGGCGGCAACAAGGACTGGGGCCGTTTTCCGCCGTATCGGGACTTCGGCTATGCCGCGGCCGCCAGCGCTGCCGCAGACTTCGCGCTTGGCACTGTCGGCGCCGGCACGGGGGCGACAACGGTGAACTGCAAAGGCGGCCTGGGCTCGGCTTCGGCACAAACCAGCGACGGCTTCACCGTCGGCGCGCTCGCCGCCGTCAATGCCGTTGGCAGCGTCCTTGTCGGCGGCGGGCCCTGGTTTTGGGCGGCGCCGTTCGAAGTGAACAGCGAGTTCGGCGGCCGCGGGCTGCCGGCCGATGTCCCGCCGAAATTCCTCGAGCCCGTCACCAAGGGCACCGCCGGCGCAAGCACGACGCTCGTCGTGGTCGCGACCGATGCGATTTTGACGAAGGCTCAGGCCAATCGCCTTGCCGTCATGGCGCAGTCAGGGATGTCGCGGGCAATTTATCCCGTTCACAGTCCGCTCGATGGCGATGTCATATTCGCGGCTTCGACTGGACGCCGGCCGCTGGCCGATCCGACGGTAGGCTTGACCAATCTCGGTACGGCCGCGGCCAATGTGGTTGCGCGCGCCATCGCGCGAGGGGTTTACGAGGCGACTGCACTGCCATTTCCCGGAGCACTTGCAAGCTGGAAATCGCTATTTTTCAAAACTTGAAACCCGACATCAGAACCCGGGCCTTTCTCAGCGCGTCAAAGCGTAAAAGCGGAGCAGCGCCATCGTGATCCGGACCCTCACTGCTGTGCTCGTGGCCTTCGTCGTCATGGGACAGACCAACGCCGACCCGACCGCCCTCTTCGACGCGGGGTTCAAGGCGCGCACGGAAGGGCAAAACGACGAAGCCATTCGTCTCCTCTCGGAGGCGATTGCGACGGGCAAGCTCAACGACGATCAGCGCGCGACGGCGTATAACAATCGCGGCATGGCCTATGCCGCAACCGATCAGACTGACAAGGCGATCGCCGATTACAGCACCGCGATCAAGATCGCACCGGTTTACGGGCCGGCCTATTTAAATCGCGGCAATCTCCTGACCAAACAACACAATCCGGATGCCGCCATCAGGGATTTTACCGTCGCGCTGACGCTCTCGCCGACCTACGCACTGGCCTTTAACAGCCGCGGCGCCGCCTATTACCTCAAGCACGATCTCGACGACGCTCTTAAGGATTTCGACGCCGCCATCAATCAGGATCCGGCTTACGGCAACGCATACTGGAATCGCGCGCGCGTTTATCTGGCCAAAGGCGACTTCGACAAGGGATTGGCCGATTTTACCGAGGCCCTCCGATACAAGCCGAACGATCCCGACCTGCATTATGAGCACGGGCGCGCGCTTGCCGGCCGCGGCGACAGCGCCGCGGCAATGTCCGAACTGACCGCCGCGATCGAACTCAATCCGAAGGACGCGACTTACTACGATACCCGCGGCGACGGCTATTTCGACATCGGCCAGATCGACAAGGCGATCGCCGACTATGACAGCGCGGCCAAATTGGCGCCGGACTATCCCGATCCGTTTACCAGCCGCGGCAGGATCGAGCTATTCCACATGAACCGCCCGGATATCGCCGCCAAGGATCTGGCGACCGGCGTCCGCCTCGACCCGCAAGACGTCTACGCCGCGATTTGGCTGCACGTCGCGCGCAATCGAAGCGGCAACGACGACCGCAAGGAGCTTGCCGCCAACAGCGTCAGGCTGGGTTCGGGCCCGTGGCCGCGGCCGGTGCTCGATCTCTTCCTGAGCAAGGGCAGTCCCGACACCGTGCTTGAGGCGGCGAACAGGGCGGACAACGACCGCACGCGGCAAGAACAAGTCTGCGAAGCCAATTTCTACGCCGGTATTTTCGATATTGAGAAAAATGCCCGTGACGACGCGCGAAAACTGCTCACCGCGGCTGTCGGGCACTGTCCCGCCGACATGCTTGAGAAACCCGCCGCCGCTGCCGAACTCGGACGACTTTGAGTCAATTCCCGCGTTTGCGGCGGCCGGCCAATTCGCCAGCCAACACAACGGTATCGCGGCCATTTCGAGCGCCTGCCCGGAAAGCCTCGCCTGCGGAAACCACGACCGCAACTTTCGCACCGGCGCGCTCGGTTTTCATTGACTCCCCGCGCAATTGCGCCTTCACTTTGGGAAGTTCAGTAGAAGTGTTGCGGAGGGTATGATGCGCGTCGTTGTCGTCGTCATCGCGGCGTTGATGACCTTGGGTCTCGCGGCGTTCGGAATTGTCGCGGCGCAGAAATCGAACGGACAAAATTCGGTTGCCGTCCTTGCCGCTCATGTGATCTCCCCAGGCCAAAGCGCGACCGCGCCGGCGAACACCGTCGTCCAGAGCCGCCCTGTTCAGGCGCCGGTCATCCAGGTTTCCGAGAGGACGACCACGGCCCTCTCGGGTACGTCCGCGACAGCACCGACAGTCCTCGCACAGAACAGCGCCCCGGCAGCGGCTTCCGCAAGCCCGGCGGCGGCTTCCGCAAGTCCACCGGCGGCAACCGGCGGCACTCAGGCCATGAAGGCCATTCCGCCGTGCAGCAATCCAGACGCACT
Organism: uncultured Alphaproteobacteria bacterium; assembly: GCA_963808205.1. Classification (GTDB taxonomy): domain Bacteria; phylum Pseudomonadota; class Alphaproteobacteria; order Rhizobiales; family Xanthobacteraceae; genus BOG-931. The sequence continues at coordinate 232,608 of CAWEER010000007.1, read as the reverse complement.
CGGGATTTCGCGCGTCGTCGAAATCGATACGACGGGCGGTCCCGCCTTCGGCACCGAACATTTCAAGCAGTACGATTTCCTGCGCGACAAGGAAGTCGTGCTGACCTTCGACGACGGGCCCTGGCCGGACAATACTCCGATGGTGCTCAAGGCGCTGACGGACAATTGCACGAAGGCAACGTTCTTTGAGATCGGCGAGCACGCAACGTGGCGTCCCGACCTCTCCAAATTGCTGGGCGAAGCCGGCATGACGATCGGCAGCCACACCTGGTCGCACAAGGATCTGGCGAAAAATCCTTATGCGAAGGACATCGAGCAGGCCAAGCAAGAGATCGAGATGGGCGTAAGCGCCGTCCACATGGCGGTCAACGGGCCGACTGCACCGTTCTTCCGCTTCCCCGACCTGCAGCAGCCGGCGGATTTGATCACGTATCTCGGAACGCGCAACATCGCGACGTTCTCGACGGACATCGATTCCTTCGACTTCAAGATTCACAAGCCCGAGGACGTCATCAAATCGGTGCTGACCAAGCTGCAAAAGAACGGCAAGGGCATCGTCCTGATGCACGATTTCCAGCATGGCACGGCGGAAGCCATGCCCGAATTGCTCAAGCAGCTTAAATCAAATGGCTACAAGATCGTGCACATGGTGCCGAAGGATCAGGTCACCACGCTTGCGAAATACGACGACCTGGTCAAAACGCAGGACAAGTTCTCGTCCAGCAACAACACGCGCCCTGAGTCCAGCGTCGTCAAGACGATCAGCGAGTAACGCCGCTTCCGGCTCGCGCTCCGCGTGCGCCGGAACTACTGCGTGAACCGTTCCGCGGCGTAAGGCTTCGGATCGCAGAATGGCGTCGCACCGGTCATCATTTCGGCCAGAAGCCGGCCGGTCGCGGGACCGAGCGTCAATCCCCAATGCGCGTGACCGCAGGCCAGCCATAGTCCGCCGTGACGCGGCGCCCGCCCTATGACTGGACGGGAATCGGCGAAGCATGGACGCGCACCGAGCCACGGCTGCGCCTCGATTGCCTCGCCAAGCGGAAAGAGTTCGCGGGCGGCGGGCATCAGCCGGTCGAACTGGACCGGAGTCGGGGCCGCATCACGCGGCGCAAATTCGACGCCGGTCGTAAGGCGGATGCCCTGCTCCATCGGCGCAAGGCAATAGCCGTTCGCAGCGTCGAGCACCGGGCGGCCGAGGGAGGCGTTGCCCTGCGGATGGAAATGGCGGTGATAGCCGCGCTTGACAGCAAGCGGGAGTTTTATGCCGAGCGGCTCCAGAAGGTCGGGCAGCCACGGGCCAAGCGCGATCACGACATCAGTGGCGTCGAGCGGTCCGGCAGCGGTGTCGACGCGCCAATATGGATCGGCCCGATGCAGCGTGCGCGCATCGCCCCGGAACGACAGGCCGCCGAGCGCGGCGAACCGCCCCGTATAGGCGCGGGTCAAAGCCAGCGGATTGGTCACGCTCACGGCCCCGGTCCAATGCACGGCGTGGCGGAAGACCGGCGCCAGTGACGGCTCAAGTGCGAGCGCCGCATCACGGTCGAGCGGCACATTGGCAATGCCAAGCTCGCCCGCAAGATCAAGTTCGCGTGCAACGCCCGCAAAGGCCTGCTCGGTGCGGTAGAGCTTCAGCCAGCCTTGGTGGCGCAAGTATTGGTCGGCGCCGGCCTCGGCGCTGAGCGCCTCGTGCTCGCTCACCGCGCGCGCGAAAAGCGGACGCATGAGTTGCGCAGTCTCGGCCAATCGTGCCGGTTGCGAAGCGGCACGAAAGGCAAGGAGCCACGGCGCGACGCGGGGCAGGAACGTCAGGTGATAATTGGCGACGGGTGAGCGCTTCAATGCGATGCGCAGCAGGTCCGCCCAGTTCGACGGAAACGCCGCCGGAAAGATGGTGTTGCCCTCGATGATGCCGGCATTGCCATAGGATGTCCCCTCGCCCGCACCGCCGCGGTCGACCAAAGCCACCGACAGGCCGCGCTTGACGAGATGGACGGCAATCGAGGTGCCGACGATGCCGGCTCCCAGGACGATGGTATCGATCCGAGCCACGGAATCTCCCTTCGCAGCGTCCCTCATATCTGCGTGCTTCGCGCCCCGTATCAAGGCCCGGACGCGCCCCGCCGGGCGCGTTGCCCGATCAGAAATGACGTGTTACGCGAAAGCGTAAGCCTCGGAGAATCCGGTGCCGCGCCCGCTCATCATTGCCCCATCGATCCTTGCCGCCGATTTCGCAAAACTCGGCGATGAAGTGCGCGCGGTCGATGCCGCCGGCGCCGACTGGATCCACGTCGACGTCATGGACGGCCATTTCGTGCCGAACATCTCGATCGGCCCCGATATCGTGAAGGCGATCCGGCCCTACACCAAGAAGCCGCTCGACGTGCACCTGATGATCGCGCCGTGCGATCCTTATCTCGAAGCTTTCGCCAAAGCGGGCTCCGACATCATCACCGTCCATGTCGAGGCGGGCCCGCATGTGCATCGCTCGTTGCAGGCGATCCGGGCGCTCGGCAAAAAAGCCGGCGTGACCATGAACCCGGGCACGCCGGAAAGCGCGGTCGAATACCTGCTCGACCTGGTCGATCTGATCCTCGTCATGTCGGTCAATCCCGGTTTCGGCGGCCAGAAATTCATCCCCGACGCGCTGTCGAAACTGCGCCGCTTGCGGACCATGGTCGGCGAGCGGCCGATCGACATCGAAATCGACGGCGGCATCACGCCCGAAATAGCGCCCGAAGCCGCCCGCGCCGGCGCCAACGCCTTCGTCGCCGGATCGGCGGTGTTCAAGGAGCGCACGCCGGAAAGCTATCGCGCCAATATCGCCGCGATCCGCCACGCGGCGGCGCTGGTGCGGGGAGAAGCGGCGTGACCCTTCCGCGCTACAGCCGCCCGCAGATGGCAGCGATCTGGTCGCCGGAGACGCGGTTTCGCATCTGGTTCGAGATCGAGGCGCATGCCGCCGACGGCATGGCCGCGCTCGGCATGATCCCGAAGGAAGCGGCGAAGGCTATCCGGGAAAAAGGCAACGCGGCGAAATTCGACACGGCGCGAATCGACGAGATCGAGCGCGAGGTCAAGCACGACGTCGTCGCCTTTCTCACCCATCTCGCCGAATTCGTCGGACCGAATGCGCGTTTCGTGCATCAGGGCATGACGTCGTCCGACGTGCTCGACACCTGCTTTAACGTGCAGCTCGTGCGTGCCGCCGATCTCCTCATCGCCGACGTGGACGCACTCAAGAGCGCCATCGAGCGGCGCGCGCGCGAATACAAGTTCACGCCGACGATCGGCCGTTCGCACGGCATCCACGCCGAGCCGACGACATTCGGATTGAAGCTCGCCGTCGCCTTCGCCGAATTCGCCCGCGCCAAAACCCGGTTGGAAGAGGCTCGCAAGGAAGTCGCGACCTGCGCGATCTCGGGCGCGGTCGGCACCTTCGCGCAGATCGATCCGCGCGTCGAAGCCTACGTGGCGGAAAAGATGGGCCTTACGGTCGAGCCGATCTCGACGCAGATCATTCCGCGTGATCGCCATGCCATGTATTTTGCCACGCTCGGCGTCGTTGCCTCGTCATGCGAGCGGCTGGCGACCGAAATCCGCCATTTGCAGCGCACCGAGGTTTTGGAGGCGGAGGAGTTTTTCTCCGCGGGCCAGAAAGGCTCCTCGGCCATGCCGCACAAGCGCAATCCGGTCCTGTCGGAGAATGTCGTCGGCCTTGCCCGCATGATCCGCGCCTATGTCACGCCGGCGCTTGAAAACGTCGCGCTCTGGCACGAACGCGACATCTCCCATTCGTCGGTGGAACGGATGATCGGTCCCGATGCAACCGTCACGCTCGACTTTGCGCTCGCCCGCCTCGCCGGAATCGTCGACAAGCTCATCGTCTATCCCGACAATATGCGAAAAAATCTTGAGCACCTCGGCGGTCTCGTTCATTCGCAGCGCGTATTGCTGGCTTTGACCCAGAAAGGCGTCGCGCGCGAGGACGCTTATCGCCTGGTTCAGCGCAATGCGATGAAAGCGTGGGCCGGCGAAGGGGATTTTCTCACCCTCCTTGTCGCCGATAACGATGTGCGAAAGCATCTCGGCGAAGCCGAACTGAAAGCCACTTTCGATCTCGACTTTCACTTCGCGCATGTCGACACGATCTTTGCCCGCGTGTTCGGCAAGGCCTGAGCGCCGTTAACCATATTCGGCCATTCGCACACTTTTACGGGGCTTTCCTCGCCTTGTCCGACTCGAAAGGGTAAACTAGCCTCGACAAGGCAATCTGGAGAGATTCCATGGGCCGCTTGGTGCGCAAACCGAAGCTTCCGGAAGCCGAGCCGCAGCAGTCGGGCGGCGGCGATTTCGGCGGAATGTGGCAGACCACGACACGGGCGCAGCCGGCGACGGTCAGAGCCACGGTACCGGGCGACGACTACCTGACCCGGATGGTGAAATACATACCGGCAGAGATCATCGGCTGCTCCATGCTGGTCAATGCCATCCTCGCGCAGGCGATGGTGGCCGGCAGCGGCACTGCGACCATGGCGGGCTTTTCCGTCACGACCATCGCTGCCGGTGCGCTGCTCGTCGGCCTGATTTTGACGCCGCTGTTCTGCTGGTACGTCCGCGAAGACGGCGATGCCTGGGCCGTCAATGCCATCGTCTCAACGATTGCATTTCCGTTCTGGGCCTATCTCATGGGCGCCGTTGCCTTCGACAAGATCCATGACGGCAATCTGGCGGCTATCCTGATCCTGACGTTTACCGGCGTCAGCGGCCTTGTCGCGCCGATGGCTGACAAGCCCGTGCTGCAGGAACAGAAGGGCGCAAACCCCAAGGAAGGGCCACGGCTCGTCGAAGGCCTCAAAGCCTAGCTGCCGAACCACACCGTTACGCGGGCGATTGCAGCGATCCCATTGTCCGTGTCATCTCTCGCGCGATGGCAGCACGCCAAACCATTCTGATATTCGATTCCGGCCTCGGCGGCTTCACCGTCTACCGCGAGGTCGCGAATGCGCGGCCGGACGCCGACTTCCTTTACGTCGCCGATGACGCGGCATTTCCCTACGGCGATCTCGCCGAGGCCGCCCTCGTCAGCCGCGTTGCCGATCTGATGGGCCAGTTGATCGGCGAGCATCATCCTGACCTTGTCGTCATCGCCTGCAACACCGCTTCCACCATCGTGCTGCCGGAACTGCGCAAGCAATTCCCGCTGCCCTTTGTCGGCACGGTGCCGGCCATCAAGCCCGCTTGCGCCGCTTCGGCAACGCGGCGCGTGTCGGTGCTCGGCACCGAAGCGACGGTCAGGCGCGAATATACCCGCGCGCTGATCCGCGACTATGCGCAGGATTGCGAGGTGACGCTGGTGGGATCCGGCAAGCTCGCGTCATTTGCGGAAGCGGAGTTTTACGGCTCGCCCGCCAGTGACGCCGATCTGCGCGCCGAAATCGCGCCCTGTTTTCGCGACGACGGCAAACGCACCGACACGATCGTGCTGGCCTGCACCCATTATCCGCTGCTGATCGAACGGCTGCCGCGGCTCGCGCCCTGGCCGGTGAAATACATCGATCCGGCGCCGGCGATTGCGCGGCGCGTCGTCGACCTGCTCGGGCCCGCGGCCTCATCCGAGCCAGGCAGCATGAGCGCCATTTTCACCTCCGGCCGCGAACCGCCCGCAGCGTTGGGACGTTTCGGCATCCGTTCGGGCGAGACGGCCGCATCGGCGATCCGCTGAACGCGCAACGGCGCGCCGATCGCTGCCCTGAATTCTGCCTTTGTTTGTCTTGTTCCATTTCCACGCTGACGTTACGCTTGGCGGAGCACCTATCCGGGGCATTGATCGGGGAGACGGGACAATGAGCGCTAACGCCGCGACTGATTCAAAAGCGTGGTATTTGAATTGTTGGAACCAGCTCATCCTCGGCGTCATCGCCATGATGGCGATTTCCAGCCCGCAATATGTGTGGACGCTGTTCACCGGGCCGCTCAATCAAAAGCTCGGCACTTCGCTTACAGAATTGCAGTGGACGTTCTCGCTGCTGATCATCCTGCAGACATGGTTCTCGCCGTTCCAGGCCTACCTGGTCGACCGCTTCGGGCCGCGGCTTCTGATCTCGATCGGCGCGTTCATGTCGGGCGGCGGCTGGGTGCTGTCGAGCTATGTCGACAATATCTGGGCTCTCTATTTCACCTACGGCGTAATCTGCGGGTTCGGCACCGGCATCATTTATGTTGGCATCATCGGGTTGATGGTGCGCTGGTTTCCCGACCGCCGCGGCCTGGCCGCCGGCCTGGCCGCGGCCGGATACGGCTTCGGTGCCTTCTTCACCAGTTTTCCGATCGACAGCATGATCAAGAGTTCCGGCTATGCCCACACGCTCGTCGTGTGGGGCATCATCCAGGGCGTGATTGGCATTGTAGCCGCGCAATGGCTGCGGCTGCCGCCTGAAAACTACCAGGTACCGGGCGCGGGGGCGGCCCCGATCGCAGCCCAGCAAAGCGGCCGCAGCTACTCGCCGTCCGAAATGCTGAAAAGCCCGGTGTTTTACCTGATGTTCGTGATGATGAGCATGATGTCGACCTCAGGCCTGATGGTCACGTCCAATGTCGGGCCATTCGCCAAGGAATACGGCGTTGCCAACGTGCTGGTCATTGGAATGGCGGCGCTGCCGCTGTCGCTGACGCTGTCGCGCTTCACCAATGGTCTGACGCGGCCGTTTTTCGGCTGGGTTTCGGACCATATCGGCCGCGAGGGCACGATGGCCCTCGCGTTTTCGCTCGAGGCGATCGCCATTCTGGTGTTGTTCGCCTACATCGACCAGCCGGCGCTGTTCGTGGTGCTGACCGGCCTCGTGTTCTTCGGCTGGGGCGAGATCTTCTCGCTGTTTCCCTCGACGCTGACCGATACGTTCGGGCCGAAATTCGCGGCGACGAATTACGGCTTCCTGTATATCGCACAGGGCGTCGGCTCGATCCTCGGCGGCCCTGCGGCAGCTTTCCTGAAACAAGAGACGGGAAGCTGGACTGCGGTGTTTATCGTCGTCGCAGTCCTCGACGCCCTGACCGCGCTGCTTGCAATCACCGCCCTGAAAAGCATGAGGCGCAAACACCTTGCGGGCGGCTGACGCCCGGTCCGCCGCCTTCCCCGGTTTGACACTGCGCGGATTTCGACCTAGAAACCGCGCACTTCGCGGGCCCTAGTGGCCCGCGCGGTGTTTCGCGACCCGTGGTTTTGGCCGGCGCTTCGGTTCAGAACCTGTCAGTTTCGGTCATGAGCCGGAACAATAGGAGGGCGCGATCCTCAGCCATTAGCGAAAACAGCGAGGACGCGAATGACCAAGCGCCATCAGGCGAAGTACAAGATCGACCGACGCATGGGCCAGAATATCTGGGGCCGGCCGAAGTCGCCCATCAACAAGCGTGAATACGGCCCCGGCCAGCATGGCCAGCGCCGCAAGGGCAAGCTCTCCGATTACGGCGTGCAATTGCGCGCCAAGCAGAAGCTGAAGGGCTATTACGCCAATATGTCGGAACGCCATTTCCGCGGCCTCTACGAAGAGGCGCGGCGGCTCAAGGGCGATACCGGCGCACAGATGATCGGCCTTCTGGAACGCCGGCTCGATACGGTAATCTATCGCGCCAAGTTCGTTCCCACCGTGTTCGCCGCACGCCAGTTCATCAGCCACGGCCATATCAGGGTGAACGGCAAGCGCGTGACGGTCGCGAGCTACCGTGTGAAGGTCGGCGAAGAGGTCGAGGTCAAGGAGAAGTCAAAGCAGCTTGCTTTGGTGCTCGAGGCCAACGGGCTCGGTGAGCGCGAGGTGCCTGACTATATCGAGGTCGATCACTCCAAGCAGACCGCGAAGATGGCGCGCGTGCCGGCACCAAGCGACGTGCCCTACCCCGTGGTGATGGAGCCGCACCTCGTGGTTGAGTATTACTCGCGCTAAAGCGCAATTGATCGGGAGTTACTGCGCGGGGCCGCTTTGCGGCCCCGTAATGCTTTAAGCCTGCGCGGTTTCTTTCACCGCGACGCCCTTGTCCTTCAACAAGGACTGCAGTTCGCCAGCCTGGAACATTTCGCGGATGATATCGCAGCCGCCGACGAATTCGCCTTTGACGTAAAGCTGCGGGATCGTAGGCCAGTTCGAGTAGGATTTTATGCCGCCGCGCAGGTCGTCGTTTTCGAGGACGTTGAGGCCCTTATAGGCAACGCCGAGATAGTCCAGGATCTGAACCACCTGGCCTGAAAACCCGCACATCGGGAATTGCGGCGTGCCTTTCATGAACAGCACGACTTCGTTGGCCTTCACCTCATTGTCGATGAATTTTACCACCGGCTCTTGCATATCAGACATCGCGGTCATCCTCGCTGGCACCGCGGGCATAGTCTCCCGCGCCGATTCTCGCCCTCTGCTTTCCAATATATGTACCGCAAAACATCCTCAAAGCCCATGCGCGGGAGTCATGCGAAAATTGGGTGCCGTGGCGGGTTGGCATGGCGCGCCGCCAGCCTTGGTCGGACCAGCCTTGGCCGGAGAAGGAAATTTCGTGATTCGGCAAAGCCGGAGAACGGTGCCCGCAACCGTGGTCCCAACCCTGGTCTTCAGTGTTCCGGCGTGCCGGTCTGCAGGGCGAGCGCGTGCAGCTTGCCGCCCATTTCGCCCTTGAGCGCGGCATAGACGATCTGATGCTGCTGGACGCGGGATTTACCGCGGAATGACTCGGCAATGACGGTTGCGGCGTAGTGGTCGCCGTCGCCGGCGAGATCGCGGATCGTAACCTCGGCGTCCGGGATGCTTGCCCGGATCAATCGTTCGATATCGTTGGCAGCCATGGCCATGGCGCGCCTCCTCGCTTGCCGCACGCTCCCGGCGAAGCTTCTCACTGCACTATCAGAATCGCCTTTCAGCGGCAAAGGTAAGGCGAAAAGATACAGGCTCGGCATGCTGGACGCCGAACGCGACGACATGCATGCTTTGGCGATAGCTTGCGCGTATCGGTGTCGGGAGAGCGTTATCATGTTCAAGCCGTTGCTGCTGGCTGGCCTTCTTCTCGGCGTAACCGTGAGCCCGATCATGGCCCAGCAGCCGACACAGGAGCAGCGCGACGCGATCCGCGCGGCATGCCGCTCCGATTTCATGGCCAATTGCGCAAGCGTGCAGCCGGGCGGCAAGGATGCCCTCGAATGCCTGATGCGCAACGACGCAAAATTGTCGGCAACCTGCAAGGCGGCCGTCGCTGCCATCGCGGCCCCAGCACCGTCCAAGCCGCCCGCTGCGGCGGCTCCGGCAAGCAGTGCGCCGGCGGCGGCTGAACCTACGGCAAAACCGGCAGCGGCGGCGCCGGCCCCGTCACAAGCGGATCAGATCAAGGCCGTGCGCAAGGCCTGCACGCTCGACGACATCGCGGCGCATTGTTCGTGGATTGCGCCAGGCAATCCGGAAATCGTGCTGTGCCTGCAAGCCAATGCCACCGATCTCTCGCCGGCCTGCCAATCCGCCGTCGGGGCGCTCCCGCCGGCAGCAGTACCTAAAGCGGTGGAAGCTCCCGCACCCGCCGCCGCACCGCCCAAAAAGCCGCCTGCACCGGCCCGTGCCGCGGCAGCACCACCTCCGGCGCCGGCCGCCGCTCCGGTCATCACGGCAAAGCCCACGGCGCAGCAGACGAGCGCCATACGCGCGGCGTGCCGGTCGGATTTCATGTCGCGTTGTTCCGGCGTGACTCCCGGCGGGGCTGAGGCGCTGCAATGCCTGCAACGCAATGCGGCGCAACTTTCGCCTGCATGCCGAAGTGCCGTCGCCGTCATCGGCGCTCCCGCCGGCGGGGAAGCCGCCGCACCGGCAGCGGCGGCGGCGGCAACGCCGGCCGTGGCCCCGCTCACCTTGCCGCCGTTCATGCTGCCGCGGAAGCGGCTCCTGCTGGTGGCGATCTGCGAGGCCGATGCGAAGAGCCTCTGCGCCGGGAGCGCCCCGGGTGGCGGCCGCGTCCTCGACTGCCTTGCGTCCAACGCGTCAAGCTTGTCGCCGAACTGCTACGCCGCGCTCGCCCGCGCCGCCCACGAATAAGGGCCCCGGCGGCTATTGTGCGCCGGCCATATAGGCCGGCAGCCAGCTTTCGAAGCGCCGCTTGAGATCGTCGACCGGAAGCGGACGCTCGCCGGCAATCGCCAGCACGCTGCCCCCGGTCGCGCCGAGCCGGGCAAGCGGTACGCCCGCGGCCCTGGCGCGCTCCATGACAACAGCGGCGTCCTTTGCCGTGATGACATAGCGAGCCTGATCCTCGCCAAACCAGAATGCGTTGGCGCTGACACCTCCGGGTGCTTCAACCACGGCGCCGATGCCGGACGCGATCGCCATTTCGGCAAGCGCAACAAGGAGGCCGCCGTCGGACGTGTCATGCACCGCCGTGACCAAACCGTCGCGGATCAGTCCGCGCACCAGATCGCCGTGGCGGCGTTCGGCGGCGAGATCGACCGGCGGCGGCGCACCGTCTTCACGGCCGCAGATGTCGCGCAGATAGAGCGACTGGCCGAGCCAGCCGCGCGTATCGCCGATCAGCAGGATCGCTTCGCCTTCCGTCTTGAAGGCAATCGTCATCGATTTGGTGAAGTCGTCGATCAGCCCGACGCCGCCGATTGTCGGCGTCGGCAAAATCGCCCGGCCATTGGTCTCGTTGTAGAGCGACACATTGCCGGACACGATCGGGAAATCGAGGGCCCGCGCCGCCTCGCCGATGCCGCGAACGCAGCCGACAAACTGGCCCATGATTTCCGGACGCTCCGGATTGCCGAAATTGAGATTGTCGGTGAGCGCCAATGGCCGCGCGCCGACGGCCGACAGATTGCGCCATGCTTCAGCAACCGCCTGCTTGCCGCCCTCGAACGGATCGGCCTCGCAATAGCGCGGCGTGACGTCCGACGTCATCGCCAGTCCCTTCGGCCCGTCATTGATGCGCACCACGGCGGCATCGCCACCCGGGCGCTGCACCGTGTTGCCGAGAATGACGTGGTCATACTGCTCCCACACCCAGCGCCTGCTGCACAGGTCGGGCGATCCGATAAGCTTTTGCAGCGCCTCGGCGACGCGCATCGGCGGCGCAATGGAGGCCGGATCGATGACGGGCAGTTTCGGCCGCTCGGCGTGAGGGCGGTCGTAGAGCGGCGCCTCATCGCCGAGTTCCTTGATCGGCAGATCGGCCATGACAGCGCCGCCATGCTGCACGATGAAGCGCTTCGTCGCGGTGGTCTTGCCGACAATGGCGAAGTCGAGACCCCATTTGCGGAAGATCGCCTCGGCTTCCTTTTCCTTCTCGGGATTTAGCACCATGAGCATGCGCTCCTGGCTTTCCGAGAGCATCATCTCGTACGCGCTCATGCCGGTCTCCCGGCACGGCACCTTGTCGAGATCAAGCGTGACGCCGAGATCGCCCTTGGCGCCCATCTCGACAGCGGAACATGTCAGGCCCGCCGCCCCCATGTCCTGAATGGCGATGACGCAGCCCTTCGCCATGATTTCGAGGCAGGCTTCAAGCAGGAGTTTCTCCGAGAACGGATCGCCGACCTGCACGGTCGGACGTTTCTCTTCGGCGTCGGCGCCGAATTCCGCCGATGCCATCGTCGCGCCGTGGATGCCGTCGCGCCCGGTCTTCGAGCCGAGATAGACAATGGGCATGCCGATACCGGAGGCCGCGGAGTAGAAAATCTTGTCGGCATCGGCGAGACCAACCGCCATGGCATTGACCAAATTATTGCCGTCGTAGCGCGGGTCGAACCGCACCTCGCCGCCGACGGTCGGTACGCCGAACGAATTGCCGTAGCCGCCGATGCCGGCGACGACACCGCCGACCAGCGAGCGTGTCTTCGGATTCTTTGGATCGCCAAACGACAAAGCGTTGAGGCAGGCGATCGGGCGCGCCCCCATCGTGAACACGTCGCGCAAAATGCCGCCGACGCCGGTCGTCGCGCCCTGATAGGGCTCGATATAGCTCGGGTGATTGTGGCTCTCCATCTTGAACACGATCGCCTGCCCGTCGCCGATGTCGATGACGCCGGCATTCTCGCCCGGCCCCTGGATCACCCAGGGCGCCTTGGTTGGCAGCGTGCGCAGATGGATGCGCGACGACTTGTAGGAACAGTGCTCATTCCACATCGCCGAGAAAATGCCGAGCTCGGTGAAGCTTGGCGTGCGGCCGATAAGTTTGAGAATGCGCTCATACTCGTCCGGCTTGAGGCCGTGCTGGGCGATCAATTCCGGCGTAATGGCAGGTTCTTCGAAAATCACAGGCACGTGCTCGGTTCACTCCCCCTTCCCATATGGAAATCGGGAAGTCACGCCGCCAGCTTGAAGTGATCCACAAGGCCCGCGAACAGCCCGCGGCCGTCGGTCCGGCCCATCGCGGCTTCGACGTGATTTTCAGGATGTGGCATCATGCCGAACACGTTGCCCCGGTCGTTGATGATCCCGGCAATGCCGTTCATCGCGCCATTGTGGTTCCAGTTCGGGTCGATGATGCCGTCCGGCGAGGAATAACGGAACAGCACCCTGCCCTCGCCTTCGAGCCGCGCGATGGTCTCGCCGTCGGCGATGTAATTGCCTTCGCCGTGCGCCACCGGCACGCGGATCACCTGACCGGCATTGTAGCCCTGGGTAAACGCCGTATCCGACCGCTCGATCCGCAGATAGACGTCGCGGCAGACGAAGCGGAGCTGCGCATTGCGCATCAGCACGCCGGGGAGAAGGCCTGCTTCGCAGGCAATTTGAAAGCCGTTGCATATCGCGAGCACGAGGCCGCCCTTGCCGGCAAAGTCGCGCACCGCGTCCATGATCGGCGCACGCGCCGCGATGGCGCCGCAGCGGAGATAATCGCCATAGGAAAAGCCACCTGGAATGACGACGAGATCGGTGCCCGGGGGCAAAGCCGTATCCGCGTGCCAGACCATCGCCGGCTCGCGCCCGGAGATGAGGCGGAGTGCACGCGCCATATCGCGCTCGCGATTGATCCCGGGGAAAACGACGACAGCCGATTTCATCTGGAGCGCGCGCCTCGCATCATCCGGTGACCTCGATCCTGTAATTCTCGATCACGGTGTTGGCGAGGAGCTTTTCGGCGGCGTTCTTGAGCGCCGTCTCCGCGCCGGCGCGGTCCGCGCCCTCGATTTCGATGTCGAAAACCTTGCCTTGGCGGACGCTGGCCACGCCGCCGACGCCGAGCGATTTCAGGGCGCCCTCGATCGCCTTGCCCTGCGGGTCGAGGATGCCGGATTTCAGCGTAACGGTGACGCGGGCTTTCATGGCGACTGCTCCGGCCTCGCCCCTTCAATATGTACGAATCAAAGCGGCCGCAATATGCGGCCGCTCAGGTGCAGATACCGACGCGCTCAACCCTTGACCAGGACCGGTCCGGTGCCCTGCGGGCGCTCGCCCTCGTTCATGATGCCGAGACGCTTGGCGACCTCGGTATAGGCTTCCAAGAGCCCGCCGAGATCGCGGCGGAAGCGGTCCTTGTCGAGCTTTTCGTTCGACTTGATGTCCCACAACCGGCATGAGTTGGGGGAAATCTCGTCGGCAACGACGATCCGCATGAGGTCGTTTTCCCACAGCCGGCCGGTTTCCATCTTGAAGTCGACGAGCCGGATGCCGACACCGAGGAACAGCCCGGAGAGGAAGTCGTTGACGCGGATCGCAAGCGACATGATGTCGTCGATTTCCTGCGGCGTCGCCCAGCCGAATGCCGTGATGTGCTCTTCGGACACCATCGGATCGTTGAGCTGATCGTTCTTGTAATAGAACTCGATGATCGAGCGCGGCAGCTGCGTACCTTCTTCGATACCAAGACGCTGCGACAGCGAACCGGCGGAGATATTACGCACGCAGACTTCGAGCGGAATGATTTCCACCTCCCGGATCAACTGCTCGCGCATGTTGAGGCGGCGGATGAAGTGCGTCGGAACGCCGATATCGTTCAAATGCTGGAACACATATTCGGAGATTCGGTTGTTGAGCACGCCCTTGCCTTCGATGACTTCATGCTTTTTGGCATTGAAGGCGGTTGCATCGTCCTTGAAATGCTGAATCAGCGTTCCGGGCTCGGGTCCTTCATAAAGGATCTTCGCCTTGCCTTCATAAATTCGGCGACGGCGGCTCATCGGAGTGTACCGGGGTTTTGTGAAATCCATGGGTGCCGTGGCTCCATTTTCGAATGTTGAGATCCGCGGCGGCGAAGACAGGCACACGACTCAACTCAGCGGCCCCTCCGCGGCACAAACGCTAGCCGAAGGTGACGCGGAGCACAATCGGCATAGACCCGCGCGCGAACCGCCGCAACGCCAATGTGCGTGCCGATGGCGGTTGCCTTGACGGCCTACCCCCGATATGCATGGCGGCACGTGATTACGGTATAATCTGTGCTGTTCCACGCAAAGGCGGCGGCCATGACCACGTTCGACAAGCGCGAAGATGCCTTCGAAAAGCAATTCGCACACGATGAGGAACTTAAATTCAAGGCCGTCGCGCGGCGCAACAAGATGCTCGGCCTGTGGGCCGCGGAGAAACTCGGGCTGACCGGGGCCGAAGCGGATAGTTACGCGCTGTCGGTGGTGATGACGGAATTTGAAGAGTTGGGCGATCACGACGTTTCGCGTAAAATTCGCAAAGACTTCGATGCCAAGAGCGTCGTTCAGTCCGATCACCAGATCAGCCGGACGATGACGGAACTCATGGCAAGGGCAGTGGCCGACATCAAAGCCGGCCGTTGAAGAAACGTCACGATTTAACCCGGTGATTTGATATGGCGATTCCAGCATTCACACTCGCGACCCGGCTGCACGCCGGCGAAACCGTGTATTCCGGCTGGTGCGGGCTGCCCTATCCGCTCGTTGCCGAAACGCTGGCGCGCGACGGATTTTCCGCAGTCACCATCGAAAGCCAGCACGGCCTCTGGGACGTGAGCGGCATCCTCGCCGGTGTCGCCGCCATCCGCCAGGGCGGCGCGGCGCCGATCGTGCGCGTTCCGCTCGGCGACTTTGCGCTCGTCAGCCGCGCGCTCGACTTCGGCGCCGAAGGCATCATCGCGCCGATGATCAATACGTCGGCAGACGCCATGGCTTTTGCCGCGGCGTCAAAATTTCCTCCGGTCGGCGAGCGGAGCTGGGGTCCGCACCGCGCCACGACACTCGCCGGACTTTCCGATCAGTCGGTCTATCTGCGCGAAGCCAACGATCACATTATCACGCTGGCGATGATCGAGACCCGCACGGCGCTGCAAAACTTCGATGCCATTATCGGCACGCCGGGCATCGACGGCTTCTTCCTCGGGCCGTCCGACCTGTCGATCGCGCTGTCCGGCGGCAAAACCGTTGATCCACTGTCGAAAGAGGTCGATGCCGAACTCGACCGCATGATCGCAGGTGCGCAAAAGGCGAAGAAAATTCCCGGCGCCTATTGCCATTCGGCCGAGCGCGCCGCGGCGCTTGCCCGGCGCGGCGTCAAATTCCTCGCGGTATCGAGCGATCTTTCCATGTTGCGCGCCGGCGCGGCGGCCGCGCTGAAAGTCCTCAAGGGCTGAATCGCTTCGCGCTCTATCCGGCCGAACCCGGCAGCATTCGCTTTAAGGTACGGTCGCGCCAAATCCAGTGATGCGTCAGCGCCGCGCAGGCATGGACGCCGGCGAGGATCAAAAGCGCGTCGGCGAGATAGTAGTGCACCGTGAGAACACTTCGCGCGGTGTCGCGGTCGGCGGGCCAGGGCGAATTGAATTCCCAGAGGCCGAAGACCGGCAAGGGATGCCCGCGCTTGAGCTGCACGATCATGCCGAGAAACGGGATGGCAAAAAGCAACGCGTAGAGCGTGAAGTGACTCGCTTTTGCCCCGACTTTCAAAAACCTGCCGAACGGCGTCGCTTCGGGCGGCGGCGGCGGATTGGCGAAACGCCAGATCACACGCAGCAGGACGAGTGCGAAAACACATTCGCCAAGCGTGATATGGCTGAAAAGCCCGAATGCGCGCGCGGAACCTTTCGGCAAGTCGTCGCCGAACTGGCCGAGGAGCCAGCCGGCGATGACAAAGAGCGCCGTGAGCCAATGGATGAGTTGTGGAACGGCGCCGTAAGCGGCTCGCGAATTTGTCAGCTGCATTGTCTTTGGGAATCCCGGTTAGCCGATAGCCTGACCGATGCGTTCGAGCGTCGCCGGAATATCAGACTCGACATCGCCGACAAATATTCCCAGCACCGTATAGTCGCGCGCTTCCAGCCATGCGCGTCTCTCCGCGCGCGTCCTGGCCGCTGCCGGGCTCTCCTCCGCCGGAACCAGATCGATGACGAGCCGCAGCGGAAACGACACGAAATCGCAGATATGCTGTCCGACAGGCGTCTGCCGCTTGAATCCGCGGCCGGCAAAACGGCGGTCGTTGACCAGCGCCTGCCATAGCTCCCGCTCGGCCTCGGTCGGATTGCGGCGGAGTAACCGCGCCAAGCCCCGCACCGGACCGCGCTCCTTTGGCATGGCGCCCCCGTCATGCTCAGCGAGCAGCGAACGCAGCATCTCGGCCTCCTCGCCGTCGAGCACGCCGCCGCGCGCCGGCCCCTTGCGCCCCTCGGCGATCGCCATGATCACGCCGTGCAGCGTCTGCATATCCTGCTGCGTCGGCTGCATCCGCGTGAATATGTTGCGCAGATTGATCTGCATGGTCTCGCGCTTGTCCGGCGGCCGAAAGAACTCGACTTTCTCAAGTTCGCGCTCGAGCGACCTGAAGAACGCGAGCAGCTGCTCCTTCGGCGCGCGGGGTGATTTCTCCGGCATGGCAAACGGCAGGCCGCCACCCGCGAGCTTGAACCATTCGTAGGCGACGATGACCACGGCCTGCGCCAGATTGAGCGAGGCAAAAGCCGGATTGACCGGCAGCGTGACGATGCAGTCGGCAAGCGCCACCTCGTCATTCTCGAGCCCGTTGCGCTCGCGGCCGAACAGGATCGCTACCGTTTCCCCGCTCTGGATGCGCGGCGCCATCAGGCCGGCCGCCTCCGCGGGGCCGACAACGGGCTTGGCCTGATCATGGGCGCGCGCGGTCGCAGCAAGGACAAGGCTGCAATCCGCGATTGCGGCTTCGAGGGTGTCGAAAAGCGCGGCGTCGTCGAGGATGCGGGCGCCCCCGGTCGCCATCACGCGGGCCTTTTCGTTGGGCCAGCCCTGGCGCGGACGAACGAGCCGCAGCCGCGACAGGCCGAAATTCGCCATGGCGCGGGCTGCAGCCCCGATATTCTCGCCAAGCTGCGGCTCGACGAGAACGACAACCGGGCCCGGCCCCCCGCTCCAGTCCCTGGTCCTGTCGGTGCCGGCGCCTGGCATGCGGTGCTCCGCGGCGGGCAAATGCCCTCAAGGCGCAGCCCCTGCCCAAGCCGGCCGCCTGCGTCAAGCGGTGGTGCCGTATCCGGCCGAAATCCCAGCCGCATTCCGGTCCATTAGCGGTTCTCCCGCACTTGCTGACAAAGCTTTTACCGACGGAGTGCGGATGCTATAGGGCGCGCGCCGAATTTCCGTCAGTCCGATCCCCGGTTGGCGGTCTCCGTGCCGAGAACAATTCATTTGAGGGCCTGCGGGAGAAACCATTCCACCGCGCCCGCCAATGTTAAGTTTCCGGTCGGCCCTAACAAGCACGGCGACCAGAGGTGCAAGCATGCCAAATCTCGAAATCATGTGGACAAAGGTCGATGAAGCCCCGGCGCTCGCGACCTATTCCCTGCTGCCGATCGTCGAGGCCTTCGTGGGCGCGGCGGGTGTGTCCGTGAAGTTGAAGGACATCTCGCTGGCCGGTCGCATCCTCGCCAGTGTCTCCGACAAGCTCCCCCCTGCGCAACGGCTCAACGACGAACTCGCCGAACTCGGCGCGCTTACGCTAAAGCCCGAAGCCAACATCATGAAGCTGCCCAACATCTCCGCGTCGATCCCGCAACTCAAGGCCGCGATCAAGGAACTGCAGGGCAAGGGCTACGCCGTTCCGGACTATCCGGACAACCCGACGACGGACGCCGAGAAGGACATCAAGTCTCGCTACGACAAGGTGTTCGGCAGCGTCGTCAACCCGGTGTTGCGCGAGGGCAATTCCGACCGCCGCGCCGCCGGCGCCGTCAAGCAATACGCCCGCGATAATCCGCACAAGATGGGGGCCTGGAGCAAGGACTCCAAAACGCATGTGGCGTACATGCCGAGCGGCGACTACTACGGCTCGGAAATCGCGACCACCGTCGCGGCGGCGACCAACGTCCGCATCGAGCTTGTCGGCGCCAACGGCGCCGTCACGGTGCTGAAGGCCAAGACGTCGCTTGCCGCCGGCGAGATCATCGACGCGGCGGTGATGAGCCGCAAGGCGCTGCGCGCCTTCTTTGCCGCGCAGATCGAAGCCGCCAGGAAGGAAGGCGTGCTGTTCTCGCTGCACGTCAAGGCGACCATGATGAAGATCGCCGATCCCATCATATTCGGCCATGCGGTTTCCGTCTTCTTCGCCGATGTGATCGAGAAGCACGCCGCCACGCTGAAGCGTCTCGGCGTCAATCTCAACAACGGCTTCGGCGATCTGCTGACGAAGATCGAGACGCTGCCGGAAGCCGAGAAAAAAGCGATCAAGGACGACATCGCCGCCGAGTACGCGAAACGGCCGGCCCTCGCCATGGCCAATTCCGACAAGGGCATCACCGGCCTGCATGTGCCCAGCGACTTCATCATCGACGCTACAATGCCGGCGATGATCCGCGAATCCGGCCGCATGTGGGGACCCGACGGCAAGCTTCACGACGCCATCGCCGCGATCCCGGATCGCGCCTATGCGAGGCTGTTTCAGACGGTGATCGAGGACTGCAAGGCCAACGGCGCGTTCGATCCCAGGACCATGGGCTCGGTCCCGAACATCGGGCTGATGGCGCAGAAGGCCGAGGAATACGGCTCGCACGACAAGACCTTCGAAGTGCCCGCGGGCGGAACGGTTCGCGTCGTCGCCGATGACGGCAAAGTGCTGCTGGAGCGTGCGGTCGAGACCGGCGACATCTTCCGCATGTGCGAGGTCAGGGACGCGCCGATCCAGGACTGGGTCAAGCTCGGCGTGCGCCGCGCGCGCCTCACCAACACGCCGGCGGTGTTCTGGCTCGACAAGAACCGCGCGCATGACGCCCAGGTCATCGCCAAGGTCGAGAAGTACCTGAAGGACAACGATACGGCGGGGCTCGACATTCGCATCATGGCGCCGGTCGAAGCGATCAAGTTCTCGCTCGATCGCATCCGCAAAGGACAGGACACCATCTCGGTCACGGGCAACGTGCTGCGCGACTATCTGACCGACTTGTTCCCGATCATGGAGCTCGGCACCTCGGCCAAAATGCTGTCGATCGTTCCGCTGTTGGCGGGAGGCGGCATGTTCGAAACGGGTGCCGGCGGCTCCGCGCCCAAGCACGTGGAGCAGTTCCAGCAGGAGGGCTATCTGCGCTGGGATTTGCTCGGCGAGTTCCTCGCCCTTGGCGCGTCGCTCGAACATTTGGCGCACACCTGCAAGAACGCGAAGGCACTCGTTCTCGCCGAGGCGCTCGACACGGCCATCGGCAAATTTTTGAAATTCAACCGCAATCCTGCGCGCAAGGTCGGTGAACTCGACAATCGCGGCAGCCATTTCTATCTCGCTTTGTACTGGGCTCAGGCGCTGGCGGCGCAAACCAAGGACACGGAGCTGCAAGCCCGCTTCAAACCGCTGGCCGAGACGCTCGCCAAGAACGAGGCCAAGATCAACAGCGAACTGATCGGCGCGCAAGGCAAGCCGGTCGACACGGGCGGTTACTACCTGCCCGATTCCACCAAGACATCGGCCGCGATGCGGCCGAGCGCCACGCTGAACGCCTCGCTCGCCGCGCTCTGACGCGGAGTCCGACGGCGGCGGGCGTTTCCGTGAGCATGACTTGCTCGATGACGAACTCATCGAGCGGGTCCTTATTCCGCGCGGCAACGTCTCCGTTCTCGCAGCGACGCGCTTCTTGATGCGTCTTTGAGTCCTCGGGCCAACGTGGCTTTTACGGCGAGAAGGTCAATGCTATAGAGCCCGTCGGAGTTGCCGGGATGGCATCATCCGAGCGAGCGCCTGATCATTGCCAATCCGAACCCGCGGCCGGCCGCGCTCCAACGGGATCAAAGCTTTATGGCGAAAATCAAGGTCACCAACCCCATCGTCGAGATGGATGGCGACGAGATGACGAGGATCATCTGGAAAGAAATCAAGGACAAGCTGATCCATCCCTATCTCGACATCAACCTGATGTATTTCGATCTTGGCATGGAGCATCGCGACGAGACGCGCGACCAGGTCACCATCGACGCCGCGGAAGCGACCAAGAAGGTCGGCGTCGCCGTGAAATGCGCCACCATCACGCCGGACGAAGGCCGCGTGAAGGAATTCAAGCTTCACGACATGTACCGCTCGCCGAACGGAACCATCCGCAACATCCTCGGCGGGGTGATATTCCGCGAGCCGATCATGTGCAGGAACGTGCCGCGCCTCGTGCCCGGCTGGACCAAGCCGATCATCATCGGCCGCCACGCCTATGGTGACCAGTATCGCGCCACCGACTTCAAGGCGCCCGGCAAGGGCAAGCTCTTTCTCACCTTCGTCGGCGACGACGGCAAGGAGATCAAGCGCGAGGTGTTCCAGTTCCCCGGCGCCGGCATCGCCATGGCGATGTACAACCTCGACGATTCGATCCGCGACTTCGCCCGCGCCTCGATGAATTACGCTTACAATCGCGGCTACCCGCTTTACCTGTCGACCAAGAATACGATCATCAAAGTCTATGACGGGCGCTTCAAGGACATTTTCCAGGAAGTCTTCGACAAGGAATTCAAGGACAAGTTCGCCGAGAAGAAGATCACCTATGAGCACCGCCTGATCGACGACATGGTCGCTGCGGCGCTGAAATGGTCGGGCGGCTATGTCTGGGCCTGCAAGAACTACGACGGCGACGTGCAGTCGGACACCGTGGCACAGGGTTACGGTTCGCTCGGGCTGATGACGTCGGTGCTCACCACGCCGGACGGCAAAGTGGTCGAGGCCGAAGCCGCCCACGGCACGGTGACGCGGCACTTCCGCGAACACCAGAAGGGCCGCGAAACCTCAACCAATTCCATCGCCTCGATCTATGCCTGGACGCGCGGGCTTACGCATCGCGCCAAGCTCGACAATAATCCCGCGCTGGCGAAATTCGCCGCCACGCTGGAAAAAGTCACGGTGGATACCGTCGAATCGGGCTTCATGACCAAGGATCTCGCCTTGCTCGTCGGCCCCGATCAGAAATGGCTCACCACCACAGGCTTCCTCGACAAGGTCGATGCGAACCTGAAAGCCGCGATGGCGTAACCGGCAATCCCGGGCAAGCGGTGCACCGATTTCCCGATGCACCGCCTCCGGAAGAACGCAGCCGGTCCTAGAACTCCTTGCCGATCATCCGGTCGACCGAGCAGCGCCCGGCGCCGCGGAAGAAGATCGCGACATAGAGCACCAGCAGCACCAGCGGATATTCGTAGCCGCCCTTCGGGCTCGAAAATCCGTAGCCGTTGCCGAAGTGCCAATAGGTGATGATGAGGAATTCCACCACCAGCATCAGCGCGATCGGCCGCGTCAGGAAACCTATCGCCAGCGCGGCGCCGCCGAAACACTCCAGGATTCCCAGGAAATAGGCCCAGAGAATCGGGTCCGGCAGTCCGAGCGGCGTGACGACGTTCGTCGCGACGCCGTTGATGATGCCGCCGAACAGCTTGTTGTAGCCGTGATAGACAAGAATGGCGCCGGCGATAAAGCGGATCAGGGCGTAGCTATAGGGCGCGACGCTGTCGTAGAGGCCAGCGAGCCCCGGAAAGATCAATCTGCTGCGATCGATTAGTCCCGTCGTTTCGGTCATGTATTCCTCCCAGCTCAAGCCCGTCAGGGCGATTTTCGGCGGGGTAATCTCGCATTTTGCGGGCACAACTGAAAGCCGCTGGGAGAACAGCCGCCGCAGACCTGACAAAGCGAGCCCGCGGGCTTATCTAGGTGGTATGCGCAAGGTCGGGACCATCACGCTTGTCGTCGCTCTGCTGGGCATGCTGACGGCGGCGATATGGTTTGCTTCACGCACATGGACCGCGATCGACGGACCGTCCATGCCGGCCAACGGCTATATCGCCATGACGCTCGGCGTGGTCTTCTCGCTCGCAGTCGGCGTCGGCCTGATGACGCTGGTGTTCTATTCGAACCGCCACGGCTACGACGATGCCGTCCACGACGCGCGGCCCCGGCCCGAAGCCGATCACGACTGACCGCGGAGCGGCGCAGCGTTGAACGAGGGCGGCCGTTTGTCTAGCCTGTGGCTCCGCGCGACCCGCCGGCGCGGAACCGGAAAACGTCATAACGGAGGCCATCATGACACGGACCATTCGCCTGCAAAGCGACAGCAATGCCCATGACCGCCCCTGGCGCGTCGCCGTCGAACAGGGCTTCTTTGCCGCCGAAGGGCTCGACGTCGAATATCACGAAGACAATCCAAAGGGCGCCGCGGGACGCGTCGAGGATTTTTCGCAGCGCTGGAAAGAGTTGCAATTGCAGAGCGGCGCGCTCGAAGTCTACCCGGTGTGCGAATGGGGCGCGATCGAGCGCGTGCAGGCGCTTGGCGGCGGCAAGATCATCGGGCTCGACACGACGGTGCGCACCGGCGCGCTGATGGTGCGTCAGGATTCCAAAATCCAGTCGTTGAGCGACCTGCGCAACATACCGATTGCGGTGACATGGCATGCGGGCACGTTTTACGCCGCGATCGAGGTGCTGGAAGCGGCAGGAATTCCGTTCGGCGAGATCGCGCTCGTGCACGCCAATGATCGGCTGGAAGCGCTCCTTGGCGGTACGACCGAAGCCGCGGCGCTGATGGAACCCCTCGTCAGCCGCGCCGTCGCGGCCGGCGCGCGCAAGATCGCCGATCTGCGCTGGCGCGGCGGCATTGTCGCCGGCAACGGCATCGATGATGAGACTACGGCCAAACTGCGCCGCGCGCTCAATCGCGCCATCGCGTGGCTACGCGAGAATGAGCAGCGCTCGCGCGAACAGGTGTTGCGCGATCTCGCACCCGAACAGCGCGAGCATGGCCTGATGCCCGAACTGGTCGGCGTCACGGCCTATGAGCCTGGGGAATTCAAGGAAAAGGTCGACTGGATGATCGGCCGCGGCTTCCTCAAGGACGCGCCCGATTATGGCGACGTCGTGCGCGGCAAATAGCGCCCGAAAGCAAAAGCCCCCGGCGGGGAAGTCGCCGAGGGCCAAACCCGCAGTGGGAAGTTGAAGATGGTGGAAACCTTTCCACCGCGGGCCGATGCGTCTTCGACCATGAAATTACGGCGGGATGTTGTGCCGCGCCGTGATTTAACGCCGCAACAGGGGCAAAAACGCCGATCCGCGCAATTATCGGCGTAAACTTCAGATAAACAGCCGGCAATCGATTACGAAAATTTGTTCCCGTTCCGGCGCCGTTAACCTCTGCGGCTCGTGAAAACGATAGTCGCCGCCCGCCATGCGTCCTATCTTCCGGCGCAATCGCAATCTTCCGGCGGAATCGCAGGGGTTACTCCTTTGAACGGCGCTTCGGCGTGAAATCGTATTTTAATTTCGAAAATATGCGCCGCGAATTGCGCGGCATCGCCATTGCGCTGCTCTTCGTCGCAGCGACAAGCGTCGTCGCCCTCCTGCTGCGGCACTATGTCGGCATCCTGCGCGGCGCCCTGATTTACCTCATCCCGGTGATGCTGGCCGGCTATCGCCTTGGTTTGATCCCGGCGCTGGTGGCCGCGCTGGCCGGCGTGCTCCTCTCCGGATATTTGTATTTCGCGCAGCTTTACAGTTTCCAGGTCGCTTCGCCGCAGGAGGCGCTCAACCTGGTGCTGTTCTTCGTCGTCGCCGGCGTGGTTTCGCATTTGTCGACCCAGGCCAAGAGGCACACCGTGATCGCCCGCAAGCGCGAGAGCGAGATGAGCGATCTCTACGCTTTCTCGCGGCGGCTTGCGGCAGCGCCAAACGCGGCGGATATCTTCGTCGCCATCCAGGACCATCTCGCCAATCTCGTGCAGCGCAAAGTGGTGCTGCTCGGGGCCGCCAATACAGCCGGCGCCGACAGCGTGCCGGCGCGCGTGCGCATGGACGTCGCGCGCGTCGAAGCGGAAGAGGGCTTTGAGCGCACGATCGACGACGGCAACGGCAACATCTGGCTGATCCGCCGCGTCTCGCCCAAAACGCCCGCCTTCGGCAGCGTCGCCGTCGACCTCGGCAGCGTCTCCGGCGAAGCGCTCGCCGATATGCGCCAGCGCATCGACGGCGCGCTCGCCGACGCCGCGGCGACACTGGAACGGCTCGACGTCGCGCGCGCGCTGACGGAAGCAAAAATGCGCTCCGAAACCGAGCTGCTGCGCGAGGCGCTGATCGGTTCGGTCTCGCATGAACTGCGCACGCCGCTTGCCTCCATTCTCGGCGCCGCGACCATCCTGTGGAACGCGCCGGCGCTCGCGCGCGACGAGCGGCTGCACGCGCTGACCGGCCTCGTCCGCGACGAGGCGGAGCGGCTCAATAACGACATCCAGAACCTGCTCGACGCCACCACCATTTCCAGCCAGCAGGTGCGGCCGAAATTGCAGTGGGTCGAGCCGGTCGACATCGTCAATGCAGCGGTCGAGCATCGCAAACGCAGGCTTGCCGGGCATCCGGTGACGCTCGATCTTGATTCCAACCTGCCCATCGTGCGCGCCGATCCGATGCAGGTGGAACAGGCGCTGGTGCAAATTCTCGACAATGCCGCGAAATATTCCGGCGATGGCGCGCCGATCCGCGTCGCCGCGCGTCCCAACGGCCACGCCGTGGTGCTGTCGGTTCATGACCGCGGCACCGGCCTCTCCGACGACGAGCGGCGTCAGGTCGGCGGCCGCTTTTTCAGGGGGCCGCGTCACGCCGCGACAACGTCCGGTTCGGGGCTCGGACTTTGGATCGCCAACGCCTTCATTTCCGCCAATGGCGGCAAAGTCGAAGTCGAAAGCGCAGGCATCGACCGCGGCACCACCGTGTCGATTTATTTGCCGCTGTCGGAAGAAGGGGCGCGAATGGAGAGCAGTATCGATGAGTGAAATTCCCGCGCGCGTGCTCGTGGTTGACGACGAGATACAGATCCGGCGCTTCCTGCGCACCGGATTCGAACTCGACGGCTTTAATGTCGAGGAGGCCGAAACCGGCGCGGAAGCCCTGCGCGCGGCAGCCTTGAGGCCCACCGATCTCGTCATCCTCGACCTTGGCCTGCCGGACATAGACGGCAGCGAGGTGCTGGAACGGCTGCGCGGCTGGTCGAGCGTACCGCTGATCGTGCTTTCGGTGCGCGCCAACGAAGCCGAAAAGGTCAAGCTCCTCGAGCTTGGCGCCGACGACTATGTCGTAAAGCCGTTCGGCATGGCCGAACTTTTGGCGCGGGCACATTCGGCCATGCGGCGGCAGCTGCGCGCCACGAGCGGCGAGCCGGTGGTGAAATTCGGCCCGTTGTCGATCGACTTTCCCGCGCGCGCCGTGTTCATCAGCGAGCAGCGCGTGGCGCTGACGCCAAAGGAATACCGGCTTCTGCAAATCCTGGCGCAGCATTCCGGCAATGTCGTCACCCACCAGTTCCTGCTGCGTGAAGTCTGGGGCAGCGAGCATATCGACGACACGCATTACCTGCGTATTTTCGTGCGCAAGCTGCGGCGCAAGATCGAGGCCGATCCCACACAGCCGCGTATCCTCCTGACCGAGCTCGGCGTCGGCTATCGCCTGGTGATGTCCGACCCGCCGGCAGCCCCGATGGCCCCTCCGGCAGAGGCCAGCGCACCGCTGCCGGGCGGGACGCGATAGCAGGCATACCAGGCCAGGCTGCCGGGATTTTCGGGATTTCCGGAATTTCGCGGCCAAATCCGCGCCTGCGGCCGAGATCGTGGAACTTTTTTAAGCTATTCAAATATCTCGGTTATTTTCGGAATTCGACGCCGATCGTGGCCGGTTTGCGGCAATTTAGCGGCGCATATCAACGGGATTTGAACTTTTATCGCTTAGAACGCTTTCCAACTTCGAAACGACAAATGAAGTGAGCGGGCGGCAATGTCCGCTCCTCCTCAAGCGTCAATCGAACGGACGGAAATTTAATTCCGCCACGACACAACAGGGACGGCAGCCATGACCAAATTCACGAACCGGGCCGGCCGGAGTGCGCTCTTTACGCTCGCCGCCGCAGCGGCCACACTGGTGAGTACTACGGGATTCGCGGTTCCGGCTTACGACGGACTGTGGAGTGTTTCGATCGTCACCGAAAAGGGTGATTGCGATCGGGGTTACCGTTATCCGATCCGGATTTCCAACGGCTCGCTCGCCAATGCCGGCGACACCGCCTTCGTCATCACCGGCAAGGTTGCCTCGACCGGCGCCATCATCGTCACGGTGAGTGCCGCGGGCAAGAGCGCCACCGGCTCCGGCCGGCTCGCCGGCGCCGAGGGCGGCGGCATGTGGACCGGCGGCGCCTGTTCGGGATCCTGGACGGCGGAACGCCGCGGGTCGTAACGGCCAAATCCAGACTTGTTCCATGAACGCGTGTTTCATGAACGCGTCACGGCCGGGCGGAGTACACCTCCCCCGGCCTTTCACGTCCGACGCAGCACCCTTCAGACATGGCTACCCGCGATACGCAACGGGCTGACACGATTGATAGAAGCAGGCCTTCAATGCAGAGGCCTTTGACGGCAGCGGTCTTCGGCGCGCTTATGCTTCCGCCGCATCTTCTTTGTCATCCTCGCTTTGCTCGCCAGCGAGGATTTTCTCGGCGATCAGGCCGGAATTTTGCCGGACCGCCACTTCGATCTTGTCGGCGATATCGGGATTGACCTTGAGGAAAGCTTTGGCGTTCTCGCGGCCCTGGCCGATGCGCTGGCTGTCATAGGAGAACCAGGCACCGGATTTTTCCACGACGCCCGCCTTGACGCCGAGATCGACCAGTTCGCCGGTCTTCGAAATGCCCTCGCCGTACATGATGTCGAACTCGACCAGCTTGAACGGCGGCGCGAGCTTGTTCTTCACCACCTTCACCCGCGTCTGATTGCCGACCACTTCCTCGCGCTCCTTGATGGCGCCGATACGGCGGATGTCGAGCCGCACGGAAGCGTAGAATTTGAGCGCGTGGCCGCCGGTCGTGGTTTCCGGCGAGCCATACATGACGCCGATCTTCATGCGGATCTGGTTGATGAAGATCACCATCGTATTGGAGCGATTGATCGAGGCGGTAAGCTTGCGCAGCGCCTGGCTCATCAGCCGCGCCTGCAAGCCAGGCTGGCTGTCGCCCATCTCGCCTTCGAGCTCGGCGCGCGGCACCAAAGCCGCGACCGAATTGATGACCAGCACATCGACCGCGCCGGAACGGACCAGCGTATCGGCGATTTCCAGCGCCTGCTCGCCGGCGTCGGGCTGCGAGATCAGGAGATCGTCGACCATGACGCCGAGTTTTCGCGCATAGATCGGATCGAGCGCGTGTTCGGCATCGATGAAGGCGCAGATGCCGCCCTTCTTCTGCGCTTCGGCGAGGCAATGCAGCGCCAGCGTGGTCTTGCCCGAGGATTCCGGGCCGTAGATTTCGACCACGCGGCCGCGCGGCAGGCCGCCGATGCCGAGCGCAATGTCGAGGCCGAGCGAGCCGGTGGACACGGTATCCACGTCCATCGACTTGTCATTCTTGCCGAGCCGCATGATCGAGCCCTTGCCGAAGCTGCGCTCGATCTGCGAGAGCGCGGCATCAAGGGCTTTCGATTTGTCCATGGACGGTCCTTCAACGAGGCGAAGCGCTGCACTCATGTCTCGTGCTCCTTATGGCCGGGATTTGGAGGACACGGAAGCGGCCCTGCCCCACCCGCTGGTTCGTAGCGATTGAGGCAATGTACACGATATGTTCTTCGTTCGCAATATGTTCTTTTAAATAATCGGGTACTGGCCCCTTTCGGCCCCGAGGGACCATGCCTCTTGGTACTGGTCCCTTTCCATCCCCTTGATTCCTCAGTGGTCCCTTTTGGATTTGCCGCTGGTCCCTTTTGAGATCGGGCTGACTTCGCGAGAACTATAGATACCGGACAAAGGAGAATCAGATGCAGCACGAAGATCAGGATACTATCCGCCACGTCTCAGAGTGGATTCACCGGTTCTGGGGCAGAAAGTGACCCGAAGAGAGGCCGCCTCAGTTGAACACCCTCGACAAATCCAAGCAAATTGAAATCATCGCTGCGCTTTGCGAAGGCGTCGGCCAGCGCGCCGTCACACGCGGCTACCGATTTGAATTTACGAAGGTGGTCCAGGATCCGCCGAGCGCCACCTCAAGATCGGCGGCCCAGTGGTCTTACAGCGGCCCGAGTGTCACCATTTCAATAGGCGGCGGCGGCGATAACGAAGCTGCCGACACAGCGGCGGGGAATAATGATTGGGCTGCTCAACAAGAGCAGAGCGCGATGGATGCCGCGAACGCGGGCTATGCTCAGGACGCCGCAACCGCAGCTGCGAACGTCGCAGCGGCAGCAACTTTCGACGCGCAGATGACGGTCGGCAATTAGTTCCGCTCCAGATCAACGTTGAGGCCGCCTCAGTTGGCGGCCTCTTTCATTTAGCCGGTACTGGCCCGCTTCGACCGTCAGCGGGCTAATTTCGGGTGCTCGCCGGAAACTCCGAAACCTCGATGGCCGCCGATTTGGCGCCTGACTTCTCCCATTCAACAAGAGCAGCGACACGAGCGGGGTCTGAGCGATAAGAGTCGTAGCTCTGCGCATCAGGGAAATACAGAAGATGCGTCTCGCTTGAATTGTCGAGCGCCCGGACGCGCATTTCAAGCCCGCCGCCGTATTTTGGAACGAGCTGCAGGACTTTGGCCTCAAAGGATTCAAACAGTGCCAGGTCCGCACCGGTCAGATCGATAGTAACCAATCGCCGCATCGCCCCTCACCGCCCATTAACGCCGCCTCAGTTGGCGGCCTTTTTTATTCATCCGGTCCATTTTCAGCAATCATCCGCTCTGATGATGGCTGGCCTGCGCGCCCGGCGACGCCGTCAGAGGCCCCGGCGGCAATGCCGGGGTCTTTTTGTCTGGGTCGCCAATTTGCATGGCCCCGCCAATGGGCTCCGGCCGCGGGGGATGTGCCCGTTCGAAACCACAACCAATTGTAAACCCTGTGGTATTATGATTTGCCGGCATCCTTGGAAGTCGAGACATGGCTCCAGATCAGTCGCTCGCAGCACCGTGCCCCAAGTGCCAAACCGAAATGATCTATGTCACCACCACGCGGCATCCGATCGCGCCGCGGATGCAGCGCACCACGTTCGTCTGCTACACCTGCAATCAGACCAGAAGCTATTCGCTCTCGCCGGCCATGGCCGAGGCCTACGCCGCGCTCGCCCCGGTCGTCGCAGCCGAATAGCGCCGCGGCCGGCGCTTTCGCCTATGCGCGCTTTTTGCTGAAGCGGAAATCGCAGTGCGGCGCGCCTTCCATGACGGTCTGCGTGCGCGTCAATTTCAGCTCCGGATTAAAGCCGTCGATCATCGCGTGATCGCGGTTGCAATGAACCAGATAGCCGAGATCGGCGAGGCCCAGGTCCTTGTAGAATTCGGCATAGCGGCAGCGCGTCACGTTGAAATCGAGCCGCTCGTCGCTTGCCGCGATGACATCGACCTCGAGACTGCCGCCGCCGGCCCAGACTTTCTCGGCAACGTCCTTGAGCCCGGCGAGGTCGCGCCCGTAAGTCTTGCCCCAGCGCGCGCCGTCCTCGGCAGCGAGCCGGCGGATGGTGGCGACGACGAGTTCGCGCGTGGCGTCGTCGCCGAATTTCTCCCGGCACGCCGCGATGAACGGGATCAGTACGCCGCTTTCGATTCTGCGCCGCTGCAAATGGCCGATCGGCGCATCGTCGTTCGGCGGACCCGGCGGCGGCGTATCGGGCATCGGCGATCCTTCACGCCTCGATGACGATCTTCGGCGCCGGGCGGCTTGCGCCTTCCAAACCGTCGCGCACGCGCGCGGCGATGTCGCGATAGCATTGCGCATTGGCGCTGTCGGGCGCCGACACCACCACCGGCATGCCGGCGTCGGAATTTTCGCGGATGGCCATGTCGAGCGGCACTTCGCCCAAAAACGGCACGCCGAGCCGCTCGGCCTCATGCCGCGCGCCGCCATGGCCGAAAATATCCGACCGCGTGCCGCAATGCGGACAGATGAACATCGACATGTTCTCGACGATGCCGAGCACCGGCACGTTGACGCGGCGGAACATGGCGATGCCGCGCCGCGCGTCGATCAGCGCCAGATCCTGCGGCGTCGAGACGATGACCGCGCCGCGAAGCGGCACCTGCTGCGCCATGGTGAGCTGGGCGTCGCCGGTGCCCGGCGGCATGTCCACCACCATCACGTCGAGCGGGCCCCACTCGACCTCACGCAGCATTTGCGTCAGCGCCGACATCACCATCGGGCCGCGCCAGATCATCGGCGTCTCTTCCTCGATGAGCAAACCGATCGACATCACCGGCATGCCGTGGCGCTCGATGGGTTTTAGCCGCGTGCCGCCGATCGTCTGCGGCTTCTCGCGGATGGCAAGAAGCTTTGGCAGCGACGGCCCGTAAATATCGGCATCGAGAATGCCGACTTTCAGTCCGAGGTCGCGCAGGCCCAAAGCAAGGTTGACCGCCGTCGTCGATTTGCCGACGCCGCCTTTGCCGGAGGCGACCGCGATGATCGCGCCGACACCCGGAATACCGGACGGCCCGCCGGTCGCGGCAGGTCTGGTCGCGGCAGGTCCGCCCGCCGCGGGGCCCGGCCGCGGCCGCGCACCCGCGGGCGGCATCTGCGGCCGTGGCGCTGCGCCGCCGCCCGCGCGCTCGGCGGTCAGCGCCACCATGACCGATTGCACGCCGGGCACCGCGCGAACCGCTTTTTCGGCGCGTTCGCGCACGGTTTCCCAGGCTTTGACGGCACTGGCGTCGACCGTGATCGAGAAGAAGACCTTGCCGTCACCGGCCACGATCTCGGACAGTTTTCCGGTCGCCGGCAGCGGCGCGCCGTCGGGACCGGAGATTTTGCCGAGCGCTGCGAGAACGTCATCTTTGAGGGCCATGACGACCTACATAGGCCCACTGACGCTGCGGTCAATCTCCCGCCTTGCCTCCCCGTTGACGGGCCGCAGCCGTCCGGGCCATGACCAATACCGGAAACGCGCAAGCACTTTTGGAGGTAACGATGGCAAAGGTCGCATTCGTCGGGCTCGGCGTGATGGGCTATCCGATGGCGGGACATCTCAAGGCGAAGGGCGGCCACGAGGTCACGGTGTACAACCGCACCGCGGCCAAGGCGGCGCAGTGGGTGGCGCAGCACGGCGGCAAAAGCTCGGCCACGCCGAAACAGGCGGCCGAGGGCCAGGATTTCATCATGGCCTGCGTCGGCAACGACAACGACCTGCGCGAAGTGATGCTCGGCAAGGACGGCGTGTTCGCCGGCGTCGCCAAGGGCGCGGTCGTCGTCGATCACACCACGGCGTCCGCGGAAATTGCCCGCGAGCTTCACGCCGAAGCCAAGAAGCGCGGCTTCGATTTCATCGACGCGCCGGTTTCGGGCGGCCAGGCCGGCGCCGAGAACGGCGTGCTCACCGTGATGTGCGGCGGCGACGATGCGCCGTTCGCCAAAGCCGAGAAGGTGATCGCGGCCTACGCGCGGGCCTGCAATCTCATGGGCAAGCCGGGCTCCGGCCAGCTCGCCAAGATGGTGAACCAGATTTGCATCGCCGGCATGGTGCAGGGCCTGTCCGAAGGGCTGCACTTCGCCATGAAATCCGGCCTCGATATCGAAAAGCTGATCGCGACCATCTCGAAGGGCGCCGCGCAGTCGTGGCAGATGGAGAACCGCTACAAGACCATGGTCGCCGGCAAATTCGATTTCGGCTTCGCGGTGGACTGGATGCGCAAGGACCTCGGCATCTGCCTTGCCGAGGCGCGGCGGAACGGCGCGCATTTGCCGGTATCGGCGCTCGTCGACCAGTTTTATTCGCAGGTGCAGACGATGGGCGGCAAGCGCTGGGATACGTCGAGCCTGATCGCGCTGCTGAACAGATAAACGGCAAACGTCTTCCCGCCGGCAACTGACTTTCAGTCCACCGGCTCGACGTGAGCGTCCTTGGCCAGCCGCACGGTCGCCGCCATATCGTCGGTGACGAACTTGGCGAACTGGTCGACACTCATCTGTTCGGGCGTGACACCGAGCTTGGCGAGCCTCTCCTGCAATTCCGGAACCTTCAGCGCTTTTTCGACGGCGTCGTGCAGCGTGTCGATGACCGGGCGCGGAGTCTTCGCCGGCACCGACAAGCCGACCCAGAAGCTGAATTCCGCAGCCGGATAGCCGGCCTCCGCGATGGACGGCACGTCCGGCAACAGCGCGGCGCGCTTGAGCGAGCTCACGGCAAGCACGCTGAGCTTGCCGCTGCCGAGCGCCGAAGCCGCCGCAGCGAGCGGAATGAAATAATAGTCGATGCGGCCGGCCATCACTTCGGTCAGGCCCTGATCGCGGAACGGCACGTGCCGGACATCGATCTTGGCGGCGAGGCGCAGCTTTTCACCGGCCATGTGCGAGGACGAGCCGACGCCCGCGGAAGCAAAAGTCAGCGCGCCGGGTTTTGCCTTCGCCGCCGCGACGAGATCGGCGACGGTCTTGAATCCGCTCTGCGTCGAGGCCACCAGCACGTTCGGCTGAACCCCCATCATCGCCACCGAGGCGAGATCCTTGGCCGGATCGTAAGGCAGGCTCCGGTGCAGCACGAGCCCGGTCCCCATCGAGGTTGAGCTCACGACGACCGTGTAACCGTCAGGGTCAGCCTTGGCGACGTCGGAGAAGCCGACAATTCCTCCGGCGCCGGGCTTGGTCTCGATCACCATCGGCTGGCCGAGAATTTGCGAGACCTGGTCGAGCACGACGCGGCTGACGGTGTCCGACGCGCTTCCCGGCGGAAACGGGCTGATCACCCTGATCGGCCGCGACGGATAGGTATCCGCGCCGAAGGCAGACGTGGTGACAATGAAAGCTGTGCCAAAAATGGCGCTCGCAAATACGCGGCGTGACAACACGTGAGCCTCCCTGGATTCCTTCGATGTTGGGATACTGGTAGCAGCTTTGGGTGCCCGAAACAGGGCGACCCTACGCCGCGGCGCTGGGGCGGGCCGAGACCTTCTCGTGCCAGCGTTTGACGTTCGCCAATGCGTCCGGGATGGCAAGTTTTGACACGCGCATGAAATCGACCGCGACCAGCGCGGTGATGTCGGCGACGCTATAGTCGGCGCCGGCGAGATAGGCTCTCCCTTTAAGTTCGCCGTCGAGGAATTGCAGAAATGCCATGGCGCGCGGCTTGTTGGCCTCGCCCCATTCCGGCACTTGCGGGTCTTCCATCTGCTTCATCGCCGGATGCAGATGCCGGAAGACGTTCGAGAGCGGCAGAAGAAGGTGAAGCTCGGCGCGGCGGTTCCACATTTCGACAAGCGCTGTGCCGACAGCGCCGCGCCCGAACAGCGGCGGTTCGGGCTGAACGCCTTCGAAATAGCGGCAGATGGCGATCGACTCGGTGATCACGGTGCCGTCGTCGAGGACGAGCGCCGGGACCCGCTGCAGCGGATTGACCGCGCTGTAGGCCTCCGAGCGCTGCTGCAATGTGCCGAGATCGACCTGCTCCGTCGGAACCTTGATTTCCTTCTCGGCCAGGAAGATGCGCACCCGCCGCGGATTGGGGGCACGGCCGCCATCGTAGAGCTTCATCGCGATCGCCTCTCTATCCCTTTGAGGACACAACCATATCGCGGCCGTACGGGTCCGGCCAGTGCGCCGGCAGACCGGCGCGGGGGGCCGCGTGCCGCAAGTGTAAACGAATGCTTGCAGCAGCCTCGACCGCTTGCCGTCTTAAGCCTCGTCTTAAGGAATTTAGGCCACTTTTGTAGCGAATTAGAACGTGATCACGAAAGCGGCGAGCCGGCATTCGGCGATCACGCTCCAGCGTAAATGCCGGCCCCGGACTGCGATGCCCAATACAATCAGCGAAACACACGAGCTTGCTTCGCCGGCTGCCGCTCCGTCGACGCGGCGGCGGCTTGCCTCGCAGCATGTGCGCGAGGCGCGCGACCGGCTGACCTCGACCAGCGGCACGCGGCCGGTCTTCGACTATGAATTGCTGCGCCAGTTTTCGCAGAACCGCATTTCGGCCTCACCCGTCATACTGCTCCTCGTCGTCACCATCGGGCTCCTCTCCGGCCTGTGGACCGGAGCGGTCGCGTCCGGCGTGTGGACGGCGGGTGCGCTGGTCATCCATCTCATCATCATTCGCACCTGCAGGCAGTTCCTCGAGGAACCGGCATCGACCAACCTGCGCTCGTGGCGCATGCGGTTCATCATGCTCGATCTGTTCTTCGGCATGGCGTGGACCTTCGTCCTCATCAATCCGATCGGCATCGACGATCAGGCGTCGACGTTCATGCTCTTCGTCATGCTGCTCGTCGTGGCGATATCGAGCATGCTGGCGTCGAGCCTGCCGATCGCGGTATTCGCGCTGACGCTGCCTGTCACCATCGCGATCGCACTCGATTTCGCCGTCAAAGGCAATCTCCACGACTACATCCTCGCCGTCATGGCGCTTACCGCCGAAGGATATTTCTCGCTGCTTGCCTACCGGCTCTACTCGACGACGCTGGCGACGCTCGAAGCGCGCGCCGAGAAGGACGCGCTGATCGGCGAGCTCGAACAGTCAAAATCCGTTTCCGACGAAGCGCGCCGCCGCGCCGAAACCGCGAATATCGCGAAATCGCGGTTCCTCGCGCAGATGAGTTACGAGTTGCGCACGCCGCTCAACGCGATCCTCGGATTTTCCGAAGTCATGAAGGGCGAGATTTTCGGCGCGCATGCCGTGCCGATGTACAAGGACTACGCCGCCGACATTCACAGTTCCGGCGTGCATCTGCTCAATCTCATCAACGAGATTCTCGATCTGTCGCGCATCGAGGCCGGGCGCTACGAACTTAACGAAGAAGCAGTGTCGCTCAATCGCGTGGTCGAGGACTGCCACCACCTGTTGAAGCTGCGCGCCAGCAATCGCGGCATCACCATCCACGAGATGTTCGAGCCCGATCTGCCGCGGCTATGGGCCGACGAGCGCGCGGTGCGCCAGATCTGCCTCAACCTTCTGTCGAACGCCATCAAGTTCACGCCGCAGGCGGGCGAGATCTGGCTCAAGGTCGGCTGGACTGCGTCCGGCGGCCAGTACATGAGCGTGAAGGACACCGGGCCCGGCATTCCGGAAGAAGAAATCCCGATCGTGCTCGCCTCCTTCGGCCAGGGCTCGAACTCGATCAAATCGGCCGAACAGGGCGCCGGCCTCGGCCTGCCGATCGCCAAGAACCTGATCGACCTGCACGGCGGCACTTTCACGCTGAAATCGAAGCTGCGCATCGGCACCGAGGTCATCGTCACGTTCCCGCCCGAGCGGGTCATGTCGGCGCTGGCGCCGATCTCGGAGAATGCGCCGTCGATCCAGCCGCTTGCGGATATGTCGTCTTCGTCGTCGATGTCATCCTCTTCGTCCGAGGATTCAACGAGCCGCGCCAAGCGCGCTTTGTTCGGCGCCTAGGCGTTTTCCCGCTATTCAATGGCTTGTGAGTGCGCCGCCGGCGCTCCGGGGATTGCCTTCGGCCGTTCGGTGTCTATGGTGCACGCGATTTCGCCCGGGACCCCAATGCAGACCGACGAGACCGGCCTCAAATCCCCCTGCAATCGCGTCTGCGTGGTGCATCCCGCGCGGGGGCTGTGTATCGGCTGCGGCCGCACGCTCGATGAAATCGCGTGCTGGGTCGCACTGAGCGACGCGGCGCGCACCGAAATCATGGCGCGATTGCCGGCCCGGCTTGCAGCGGCCAACATCGCCAGCCCGGCTCCGGCGTAAGGGAACGATCGACGTGCGCCAACGCCTGTTGTGGCTGCTCCTGCTCGGATTGCTGATCGCGATCCTCGTGCTGATCGCGCAGCACGGCTCGGGCAGGGTCGGCCCGCTCTCGAGCGAGGATTTCGGATCGCTCGCCTACAAGCTCGCCATTCTGGTGTTCCTCGGCGCGGCGCTCCTGACGATGTTCCGCGAGCGGTTCACCCAGGCGATCACTGCGGCGCTGCTCTGGGTCGTGGTCGGCCTCGTTCTGGTGATCGGCTATTCCTATCGCTACGAGGCGGCCGAAGTCGCCGACCGCGTGATGTCCGAACTCATTCCCGGCCACGTCGTCTCGCATGGCCGCACCGTGGAAGTGGCACGCACCAACGGCGGCGATTTCGCCATTGCCGCCCAGATCAACGGCGCGCGGACGCACATGGTGCTCGATACCGGAGCCAGTTCAGTGGTGCTGACCCCCGACGATGCCAAGGCGGCCGGCCTGCCGCTCGATCTCCTGACCTACAGCGTGAGCATCGACACCGCGAATGGCCGCACCAAAGCCGCGCCGGTCACGCTCGACCGCCTCGCCATCGGCGGCCTTGAAGAGCGTTCGGTCGAAGCGCTGGTGACGCAGCCCGGCCAATTGCGCACCAGCCTTCTCGGCATGAGTTTCCTCAACCGGCTGCAGAGCTGGCAAGTCGTCGGCGACCGGCTGGTGCTCAAGGGCTATCCGTAGCCAGCAATTGGCGGCGAAATGGAGTTCCCTGGTCGTCACGGACCCGCCATCTGTGATGCCGGTGGGGCCTGCCTTATTTAAGGACGCGGACTCCGGGCCGATTAGCGGCAGAGTGTGGCTTCCGGGCACTAGCGAGCAATCGGGCGCGCACTCTAGGGTCATACCGTCATGACAACAGGAGAAGCGTGATGAAGAAACTCGCAATCGCAACGGCAGCCGTTCTCGCACTGTTATCCGTTGCCGGCTGCGCCAACACCGGCAAGGGCAAGGCCCCGCCGCCGGTAGTGACCAAGGGCTAACGCAATTAAATTCGATGAAGAGGCCGGCTTCACGCCGGCCTTTTTCTTTTCAAGTATTCAGGATCGAATTGAAATTCTTATGCAGCCGGCGCGAAAGTGCATGAGCGCTCCCGCAGCGGCCCTTGCAATCTGGTTTGTCCGCTCCGGCTCTTTTGCAGATACCGCGAAGCTTCTGGCCGATGTTCGCTTTACTCGCCAGAGCCGACATTAATCTTGGCAAATCCAGAAGCCTGCCCGCACCGGCGGCGCGATTATGAGGGCATACCCTAAAACAGGCTGATCAGAAACCGCGCCGAGATCAGCAAAAGAAAAGAGCTGAAAGCAAGCTCCAGCGTGCGCCGCGACAGCCGGTGGGCGAGCCGCGCGCCGTAGGGCGCGGTGAAGCTCGATACCGGCGCCATGACCGCGACGCCGATCAAGGACACGAAACCGAGCGAGAGCGGCGGCAACAATGCGTGCTGCGGCAGGCCGGCTAAAATATACCCGAGTGTTCCGACGATCGTGATCGGCACGCCAAGTCCGGACGAAGTCGCCACCGCCTGGTGCATCGTCTTGCCGTAGAGCGTGAGCGCGATGTTGGACAGCGAGCCGCCACTCACGCCCATCAACGCACCGGCAAGCCCGATGACAAATCCGTAAATTCTCATCGGCAGCGGACCGGGCAGTTCGGTGCCGAGGTTCCAGCGGTCACCGGCGAACAGAAATTTTGTCGCGATGAATGTCGCGATGACAACGAATGCAATCTTGAATACCGCGGCCGGCGCGAATGCCGCAATGATGGCACCGCAGATGACGCCGATCACGGCGGGCAGCGCCCACAGCCGTATTACGTTCGGGACGACAAGACCCTTTTGCCGGTGCGTCAGGTAGGAGCGGATCGTCGTCGGCAGGATGATCGCAAGCGAGGTGCCGACGCAAAGCTGGATGCGGACCTCGTCAGGGACGTTGAGGACACGAAAGACTTCGTAGAGCACCGGCACGATCACCGCGCCGCCGCCGATGCCGAACAAGCCGGCGAGCAGCCCGGTGATGACACCACCAATAACGACTGCGAGCGCGAGCCAGAGAATCTCGCTCAACGAGACGCCGAGTATCATGTGTGATTGCGATTTCCCGGGATGCGAAGCTAGGCGGCGATGTGCGCCAATTCGCGGTCCCTGTCCAGAAGGCCATCCGCAACCAGTGCAAGCGCGGCGGCGAGGTATTCCGCATTCGCATGAGGCGACGCGGCGGCGTTGGCAAGATGGCGGCGGAAGGCACGCGCGCCCGGCACGGCGCGGAACAGGCCATGCAAATGCCGCGTGATATTGTGCAGCCGCGCGCCTTGAGCCAATTCGCGCTCGATATACGGCGTCAGCGCGGTTGCGGCCTCCTTTACTGACGTAAAGCCGGCGGCCTCGCCGAAGACGAGCGGATCGACGGCAAGGAGCCGCCACGGCTCCTGATAGGCGGCGCGGCCCATCATGACGCCGTCCACACGATCGAGATGCGACAGTGCCTCTTCGACACTTGCGACGCCGCCATTGAGAACGATCGTGAGGCGGGGGTGTGCGCTTTTGAGCCGATAGACGCGATCGTAGTCGAGCGGCGGCACTTCGCGGTTCTCCTTCGGCGACAGGCCTTTCAGCCAGGCCTTTCGCGCATGCACGATGAGCGCGTCGACGCCGGCGCGTTCGACCGCTTGCGTGAAAATTTCGAGCGCCTGTTCCGGATCCTGTTCGTCGATGCCGATGCGGCATTTCACGGTGACCGGAATCGAAACAGCCGCCTTCATCGCCGCGACGCAATCGCCGACGAGCGCCGGCTCGGCCATCAGGCAGGCGCCGAAGCGGCCATCCTGCACGCGATCCGACGGACAGCCGGCATTGAGATTGATTTCATCGAAGCCGAGATCCGCGCCGATCCTCGCGCAGTCCGCGAGCGCGCGCGGATCGGAGCCGCCGAGCTGCAGTGCCAGGGGATGCTCGGCCGGATCGAAACGCAGAAGCCGCGCGCGGTCGCCATGCAGCACCGCGCCCGTCGCGAGCATTTCGGTATAGAGCAGCGTGCGCCGCGTCATCAAGCGATGGAAGAACCGGCAATGCCGGTCAGTCCATTCCATCATCGGGGCGACGGCGAAGCGGCGGTTTGGCGTCAACATTCACATCTCTGACCGTGGTGGCGCATACATAGTCGATCGGCCTCAAAAAATCGACTGATCCCCCGGGGCTTGTTTGACGGAATCCGGCCGCCGGATCAGCCCGCCGGGGGCGCTTGCGTGCCGACCCATAATTTGTGGGCATTCGGCGGTGCAATCCCGCCCTCCGCGGCTTCTCCCTGGCGGAAACACAACGCCGCCACGCGATGATTGCCGTCGATGTCGACAAAGCCATCCTGCACTCGCATGGCCAAAGGCGGCCTCGGAATCGTCCCGTGTTGCGTAATGTGTTGCAGCGCGGACGTAAATCTTTGTTTGCTCTCGGGCAGGCGCGTGTAGATGTTCGGCACGCCATCGACATGCGCAGCAATCATGTCGCGCACCACCCGCTGTGTGCTGGCCGACAGCCGATTTATGTCGAGTTCATGTTCCTCAAGCCGCCAAGTCACGGCGTTCCACCACGACAGCGGCCTCTCGCCCAAAACATATTTCCAGGGCTCCGCCAAAGGGTCAGGCGGCGGCCACCCGGTCTCGGGTCCCCGATTGGCAACCTTCAACAGCCATTGCGCGATCACATCGTCGGGCCAGTTCGGCAAATCCGCCTTGATGCGGGACAACTCAACCTTGCGCGGCAGGCCGGTAGCCATCTGCCCGATTTCATTGGCGTCGCCGGCCATTGTTCCTCCGTTGCTCCCGTGTTGCATCTTGTTCGGACTTTGCCGGCGTTCCGTCAATCGAG
The DNA here is from genome assembly GCA_963808205.1 of uncultured Alphaproteobacteria bacterium. Taxonomy (GTDB): domain Bacteria; phylum Pseudomonadota; class Alphaproteobacteria; order Rhizobiales; family Xanthobacteraceae; genus BOG-931. The sequence continues at coordinate 192,695 of CAWEER010000007.1, read as the reverse complement.
GCACCAGCAGCACGCGCGCGGATGCGCGGCGCGGCGAAGTCAAGGAAAGCGCGCGTCTTGAGCGGCAAAAGGCCCTGCCCGACATGCACGAGATTGATCGGCAGCGGCTCGGTCTCACAATCGGCAAGCAAGACCTGCAGTTTTCCTTCCGCCACCGCTTGAGCTGCCTGATAGAACAGGACGCGCGTGACGCCGACACCGGCAATTGCTGCGTCGATCGCCGCTTCCGCGGTGTTGACGGAGAGCCGCGAGTGAATCGGGACTGCCCGTTCGGTTTGCGAACCCGCGGACGCAAAAGCCCACGTCGTCGCCGACGTCAGGTCATCGAAGGTCACGCAGGCGAGCGCCGACAGATCCTCCGGCCTTTTCGGCGTGCCGTGACCCGCAAGGAAAGCTGGGCTTGCACAAACCACACGGCGCACTGTGCCTACGCGCGTGGCCGCCAAGCTGCTGTCCGGCAGCGCGCCGATGCGCACGGCGATATCAATGTGGTCGTCGATCAAATGAACATTGCGGTCGGATAGCAGCATCCGTACGTCGATATCGGGATAAGTCGCGAGAAATTCGGCGATGGCGGGTACGACGTGCAGCCGCCCGAACACGAACGGCGCGGTGACGACGAGATCGCCGCGCGGCGCGCTGTACTCACCCGAGGCCGCACGCTCGGCGTCATCCACCTGTTCGAGGATGCGCTTGCAGGCCGAAACGTAAGCGGCACCCGCATCGGTCAAGGTGAGTTTGCGTGTCGAGCGGATAAGGAGCCGCGCGTTCAGATGCGCTTCCAGCTCCGAAACCTTGCGGCTCACAGTGGGGAGCGGCGTGCCCAGCTTGCGGCTCGCGGCCGAAAGGCTGCCGGTTTCAACCGCCGCCACCAGGATCGACATGGCTTCGATGCGGTCCATCGATTATTCCAAATATCGAGAGGATATGTCTCGATAATAGCCTATTATTGTATTTTTTGGAAGTCACTATGTTTCCGGGGTCGGGCCGATCCACCTTCACAGCGCGAAGGCGGCGTAACCGCTGCCGGAGCCGGCGGCGCGGCTTGATGCCGTTGGCTCGTCTTATTTTGCAGAGAATGCATGGAGAGCACGTCATGGCCTATGGCTTTCTCGACATTGCCGGAACGCCCAGCGTCAAGGCCGCGCAGGCGGCAAACGGCGCCGGCGGATTGTGGGCGGACTTCAAGGGCGAAAGAGCGTTCGATCGTTTCACAGACGCCGAAGCGCAATTCATCGCCGCGCGCGACAGCTTCTACATGGCGACGGTCTCCGAGAGCGGATGGCCCTACGTCCAGCATCGCGGCGGACCGCCCGGCTTCCTGCACGTACTCGATGACAGGACGCTTGCCTTCGCGGATTTTCGCGGCAACCGGCAATATATCAGTCTGGGTAACGTGACCGCCAATGATCGCGTCGCGCTTATTCTGATGGATTACCCGAACCGCCGGCGGCTCAAAATCTACGCGCGCATCGAAGCGAAGGATCTAAGCGCTGATCCCGCGCTTGCCGAAAAGCTTGCGTTATCCGGATACAAGGCAAAGCCCGAACGTGCTTATCTTCTTCACCTTGAAGCGTTCGACTGGAATTGCCCGCAACACATTACACAGCGATTCAGCGAAGCCGAGCTTGCACCGGCACTCGCTCCGGTGCGCGCACGTCTCGCCGAACTTGAGGCTGAAAACAAAGCGCTCCGGGAAACGCTCGCCGGCGCAAAAGAAGCAAAATGAGAATAACGATGCAGACTGCCGACCGCCCGCCGATTGACGCCGCAATGCGCGCCCGATAACCCGTCCCGGCAAGGGGCCGCAGATGAACGACAAGGAAAAGGCAGCGCTCGGCTCGATTGCCGCCTCGGCGGGACTGACCGTGGCAAAAGCCATCGTCGGCCTGCTCACCGGCTCGCTCGCCATCCTGTCCGAAGCCGGTCATTCGCTGATCGACCTCTCGGCAACGGTGCTGACCTATTTCGCCGTGCGCGTATCCGGCAAGCCGGCCGACGCCGAACATCAATACGGCCATGGCAAGGTCGAAAGCGTCAGCGCGCTTGCGGAAACCGCGCTGCTCTTCGTGCTCTCGGCCGTGGTGATTTTCGAAGCCGTGCAGCGGCTGATCAGCGCGCGCACGCACGTCGTGGAGGCAACGATCGCCGCCTTTGCCGTCATTGCCTGTTCGATCCTGGTCGATTTCTTTCGCGCGCGGACGCTCAACCGCGTCGCCAAGGCGACATTGAGCGAGGCGCTTGAAGCCGATGCGCTGCATTTCGGCTCCGACATGTGGTCGTCCATCGCGGTGCTGGTCGGACTTATGCGGCGTGGCGCTCGGTCTTCCGTGGGCCGATTCCGCGGCAGCGCTTATCGTGGCAGTCTTCATCTGTATCGCCGGTTACCGGCTTGGCCGGCGCACCATCGATACGCTGACTGACACTGCGCCTGCCGGCGTGAGCGACCGCGTCGCGTCGATCGCGCGCCAGGTTCCCGGCGTCGTCGCCATCGAGCGGGTACGGGCACGCCCGGCCGGCGCGGTTGTGTTCGTCGAACTCGGCGTCGCCGTCAGCCGCACGCTGCCGCTCGATCGCGTGGCATCGATCAAGGAACGCCTGACCCGCGCCATCCGCGCCGATATCCCCGCGGCTGAAGTGACGATCACGACCGAACCTCGCGCGCTCGACAGCGAAACGGTGCGCGAACGCGTCATGGTGATCGCGCGCGATCTCGGGCTTGCCATTCACCACGTCGCCGTGCAGGCGATTTCCGGACAGCTTTCCGTTTCCGCGGATCTCGAAGTCGATGGCACGATGACGCTTGCCGCCGCGCATGAGGTCGCAAGCCGCCTCGAAGATGCCATACGCGATGAACTCGGGCCCGACGTCGAAGTCGAGACCCATATCGAGCCGCTGCCGGCCGAAGTGTTGCCTGGGCAGGACGCCTCGCCGGTCCGCATCGCCGAAGTCAGGGAATTTCTGACCACGCTTGCCGCCGAAATCCCCGATGTCGGCGAGGTACACGACGTGCGCGTGCGGGAAACCAGCGACGGCGAGATCGTCAATTTCCACTGCATCGTCGATCCGGCACTCCCGGTCGCCGCAGCGCACGACGTGGTGGACAGGCTGGAGCGCAGGCTGCGCCGCCAATTCCCCGCCATCCATCGGGTGATCGGCCACGCCGAGCCGCGGCGATAATCTGGAAGCTTGCGGCTTTCAATTCGCGCCCAAAGCTTTTACATGACAGGCCATCATGCGTACCGAAGAACCCCGCGCCGTCCGCCTCCAGGATTACCGCCCGCCCGATTGGCTCATCGAAACCGTCGAACTCGACGTGTCGCTTCATCCGACAGCGACGACGGTTCGCGCCAGGCTCAAAATAAAGCCTAATGCCGCGGGCACGCCGGCGCCGCTCGTGCTCGACGGCGAGGAATTGACGCTGCGCTCGCTGGCGCTCGACGGCAAGCCGCTGCCGGAGGCGAATTACGTCGCCACTTCGGACCGTCTCACCATCGCGCAGCCGCCGAACCGCGAGTTCAGCCTCGACATCGAGACCGTCATCGATCCGACCGGCAACACGCAATTGATGGGCCTTTACCGCGCCGGCGCGACCTATTGCACGCAGTGCGAGGCCGAAGGGTTCCGGCGTATCACTTACTTTCTCGACCGGCCCGACGTGATGGCCGTCTATACGACGCGCATCGAGGCCGAAAAGAAGGAAGCCGCGGTGCTTCTGTCCAACGGCAATCTCATCGCGCAGGGCGATGTGCCCGGCACGTCACGGCATTTTGCGGTGTGGCAGGACCCGTTTCCAAAACCGTCCTACCTGTTCGCGCTGGTCGGCGGCAACCTCGCCCATGTCGAAGACAGCTTCACCACCATGTCCGGCCGCAAGGTTGCGCTCGCCATCTATGTCGAGCCCGGCAAGGAGGAACGCTGCCCTTATGCGATGGACAGTCTCAAGCGTTCCATGCGCTGGGACGAAACCGCGTTCGGGCGCGAATACGATCTCGACATCTTCATGATCGTCGCCGTCTCGGCCTTCAATATGGGCGCGATGGAGAACAAGGGCCTCAACGTCTTCAACGACAAATATGTGCTCGCCTCACCGGCGAGTGCAACCGACAGCGACTATGCCGGGATCGAGGCGGTGATCGCGCACGAATATTTCCACAACTGGACCGGCGACCGCATAACCTGCCGCGACTGGTTCCAGCTTTGCCTCAAGGAAGGGCTCACGGTTTTCCGCGACCAGGAATTCACCGCCGACCAGCGTTCGCGCGCCGTCGAGCGCATCAGCGACGTGCGCGGCCTGCGCTCGCATCAATTCGTTGAGGATGCCGGGCCGCTGGCCCATCCGGTGCGGCCCGAGCTCTATCGCGAGATCAACAATTTCTACACCTCGACGGTTTACGACAAGGGCGCCGAAGTGGTGCGCATGATCCGCACGCTGCTTGGCCCCGCCACGTTTCGCAAGGGCATGGATCTCTATTTCACCCGCCACGACGGCGAAGCGGCGACGGTCGAGCAATTCGTGCAATGCTTCGCCGACGTCAGCGGCCGCGACATGACGCAATTCATGCGCTGGTACTCGCAAGCCGGCACGCCCGAGGTCAAGGTCGCTCCGCATTACGATTCCCGCGCCCGCACCTATCGGCTCGACATCACGCAGACGGTGCCCCCGACGCCCGGACAGCCCAACAAGGAGCCGATGGTCATTCCGCTTGCGCTCGGGCTCGTCGGGGAAAGCGGCAACGACCTTCCGCTCATTCTCGACGGCGAACCGCTCACCAGTGGCGTGATCGAGCTGACGCGGCCGAGCCAGACTTTTCTGTTCACCGGCCTTGCCGAACGGCCCGTCCCTTCCGTCAATCGCGGCTTTTCCGCGCCGGTGAAGCTTGCACTGCCGATCGAGGCGGACGATCTGCGCTTCCTCGCCGCGCATGATTCCGATCCGTTCAACCGCTGGCAGGCGGTGCAGACGCTCGGCATGATTTTGCTTAAATCCAATGTCGCGGCGCTGCGTGCCGGTGCGCCGGCGCGCGTTGATGACGGCCTCATGGCTGCGCTCGGCGCGATCCTCAAGGAGGCCAAGCTCGAACCTGCTTTCATGGCGCTGACGCTGTCGCCGCCGAGCGAAGCCGATATCGCGCGCGAAATCGGCGGCGATGTCGATCCCGATGCGATTTTCCGGGCCCGGCGCAAATTGCGCGCGGCGATCGGCGAACGCCACGGCGCGATGCTGACCGAGACCTATCAGCGCATGATAACGCCGGGGCCCTATCGGCCGGACGCGCAGAGCGTCGGGCGGCGCGCGCTCAGGAACGCCTGTCTCGATCTTCTGGCGATGACCGAAACAAGCGAAGCGATCGCGCGTGCCTTTGCCCAATACCAGAACGCCGACAACATGACCGACCGCACGGCGGCGCTGGAAACTTTGGCGCAGCACGACCGGCCGGAACGCACGGCGGCGCTCGACGACTTCTACGCGCGTTACGCTGACGATCCGCTGATCATCGACAAATGGCTTGCGCTGCAGGCGGCGATCCCGGAGCCAGCGACGCTCGACCGTGTGCGCGCGCTGACGAAACATCCGGCCTTTTCGATGGCCAATCCCAATCGCGTGCGGGCGCTGATCGGCGCGTTCGCGCAGGTCAACCACACGCAATTCAATCGCGGTGACGGCACCGGTTACGACTTCGTCGCCGACTTCGTGCTGGCGCTCGATCCGAAGAACCCGCAAGTTGCCGCGCGGCTCATGGGCGCCTTCCGCTCGTGGCGCGCGCTTGAAGCGGGACGCCGCGGGCGCGCCGAGGCGGCGCTGCGCCGGGTCGCGGCAACGCCCGTGCTGTCGCGCGACGTCCACGACATCGTCGCGCGCACGCTTGCCGACAATTGAACATGCCCGCCTAAGCTTTTCTTCCTAAATTGATTTGCGGCGGACGCTCCCCTTTTGAACCGGCTCGCGCGGCGCGGCGACCAATAGCTCGGTGGCCTGTCAGACGGGGAGGATGAATTGCGCAACCTTGCCGCGCTCGTGGCGCTCAGCGCCGCGATGTTTGCCCGAGCTCATGCAGACGACGCGTTTTACCTCGGTTCCTGGAGGTTCGATTCCGCCGTGGTCGCGCCCTGGGCCGATCCGCACAAAAAACCCGACCCATCCGAGAAGAATGCACTGATGGGCAAGTCCGTGATCATCGCGCCGACGGCGATCAGCGGCCCAAAGGTATTCGCCTGCAAGGGGCCCCATTACAAGCTCTCCGACTTCACCGCCGACCTCCTGTTCCAGGGCGCATTTGGGGAGATGCACGACAACGACAAGTCGGCCGATCCGCAGAAGATCGCCGCCTCACTCGGCTTTGCCGGGTCGTCGTTCAAGACGCTGGAGACCGGCTGCGAGATCGACTGGCACTTCGTCGACCCGTCGACCGCCGAGATCGGTCTTAACGATTACGTCTACACCCTGAAGAGGCAGTAACGCCGCAGAAAGCCGCGCGTTCACCCCAACCGATTCAACGCAAAAGACTTTTTTGATCGCCGGCGAATTGGACGGCTCCGATATTTTTGCGGCGCAATAAAGCCTGGGGACATTTCTTAAAAAAATATTGACTCCCGACTCTCGACAAATCGGTGCGTATCGATTCTATTGAGAACGATTCGGAGAGATGCGGAACACTCTCCCGGTCGCAGTTTTCTGGGGACCAATCCAAACGGAGGCAGGCATGGCGCGCGCCGAAGCGGCGAGTGCGTCTCTACGTTCGGATTCGATCAAGGGGCTGGCGCAGTCAATCGCCAACCCCGCATACCGCCGCCTCTTGAGCGCAGAGCCAGTCCTGCGCCGCGCGGTTCCGGTTCTCATCATCGCTTTCATGGTCACGATCTGCATCGGCGCCGGCGTGCAGGTCCTCGAACAGCGCCGACAGGTGGTGTCCGACTCCAAGCAGGTCATTGCCGCGCTCGCCGATCATTTCGCCGCCGCGCTCGATCATCCGGCACGGGACGGCAAATCACATCTGCCGCGTATCTCCGATGCGGTCGATCAAGCGCTGCCGGAATGGGCGGCAGGCGCCGGCCGGCGCATCATCCTTGCTGATGCCGACGGCACCATTGTCGCCGCCGTGCCGAGCGACCCGCAGATGCTCGGCCGCGGCATTCTCGACGTGCTGGGACCGTTGCAGCCCTTGACCACGATGGGCGTGGCTGCCGGCACCAGGGAAATCATGCTTGCCGGCGGCGTGGCGGCATTCGCGGCGGTACGGGCCCTGAAAAATCCCGTCGGCCTTCTCGCCGTGATCCAGGACCGCAACGACGCGCTCGCTGATTGGCGATCGACGACCGCACTGACCGTCACGCTGTCGGCAACGACCGGCTTTGTGGTTCTGATCCTCGGCTTTGCCTTCCATTGGCAGGCGACGCGGGCAAGAGAAGCTGACCTTATCCACGACACTGTGCGCTGCCGCGTCGATACCGCGCTCAATCGCGGACGGTGCGGGCTGTGGGATTGGGACCTCGCACGCGGCCGCGTGTTCTGGTCGCGGTCGATGTACGACATACTCGGCCTGCCGCAGAAGGACGATCTGTTGACCTTCGGCGAGGTCAATGCGCTCGTTCACAAAGACGATATCGATCTCTACGCGCTGGCGGCGCAACTTGCCGATTCCACGGTGCAGTCGATCGATCACGCCTTCCGCATGCGTCACACCGACGGCAAATGGCTCTGGCTGCGCGTGCGCTGCGAACTGGCGCGTCAGGACGGCGAAGCCGGAATGCACCTCATCGGCATCGCCGTCGACACCACGGAACAGAAAAGCCTGGTGGAGCGGACCATGGCGGCCGACTTGCGGTTGCGCGACGCCATCGAGACCATACCGGAAGCGTTCGTGCTGTGGGATGCCGACAATCGCCTCGTCTTGTGCAATTCGAATTTCCAGGAACTGCATCATCTGCCGGACTACGCCGTTGTCACCGGCGCGCCGTACGAGGCGATCGTGGCCGCGGGCCGAACCCCGATCATCCGCACCACGCTGGCCAATGAAGAAGGCCAGCCGCGCGGCGCGCGTACATTCGAGGCCCAACTCGACGACGGCCGCTGGATGCATATCAGCGAACGCCGTACCAAGGACGGCGGTTACGTCTCGGTCGGCACCGATATCACCAAGATCAAACAGCACGAGCAGAAACTGGTCGAAGGCGAAAAGCGTCAGATCGTGACGATCGCCGACCTGCGAAAATCCCAATATACGCTTGAGCGCCAAACCGAAGAACTTGCCGACCTCGCGGGAAAATACGCCGAGGAAAAGACCCGCGCCGAGGAAGCCAATCAGGCAAAATCGAAATTCCTCGCCAATATGAGCCACGAACTCCGCACCCCGCTCAACGCCATCATCGGTTTCTCCGAAATCATGGAATCCGGAATGTTCGGCCCGCTTGGCGCCGGAAAATACACCGAATATTCCCGCGATATCCGCGAGAGCGGCGAATACCTGCTCGATGTCATCAACGACATTCTCGACATGTCGAAGATCGAAGCCGGCGGCATCCGGCTGACGCCGGAAACCGTGGAGCTTGAACCGGTGCTCGCCGACTGCCTGCGCGTTGTATCGACGCGTGCCGGCGAAAAACGTCTCGCTCTCAACGAATTCGTCGATCCCGACCTGCACCTCGATGCCGACCGCCGCGCGGTCAAGCAGATCGCACTCAACCTTTTGTCCAATGCCGTGAAATTCACGCCTGACGGCGGCGCGGTGACGGTGCATGGCAGGTTGCGCGGCGGCAAGATCACGATCGCCATCGCCGACAACGGCATCGGCATTCCCAAGGATGCGTTGCGCAAGCTCGGACGGCCGTTCGAGCAGGTCGAGAGCCAGCTGACCAAGCGGCACCAGGGATCCGGCCTTGGCCTTGCGATCGCAAAATCTCTCGCCGAAATGCACGGCGGCGCCATGCATATCCGTTCCGAACTCGGCAAAGGCACGCTGGTCGTGGTGCGCCTGCCGCTCGAAGCGCAAATAAACCTGGTGCGCGAGAAACGCGACGTCCCCTCCCCGCCGCTTGCGGATTTCCAGGCTACTTTGGTGTAGTGTCGATGCCGGGGGATCGCTCCGATCCCCGGTGCCGACATCACACAACGCTGTTTTCGGGGAGCGGCCTCATGACTCAGAAAATCACGACCGGATTTCGCGCGCTGGTCGATGAAGCCGAACGGGAAATCGAAACCCTGTCGGTCGAGGAAGCCATGGCGCTTCATGGCCGCGGCGACGTGAACTTTATCGATCTGCGCGACATTCGCGAACTCGAGCGCGAAGGCCGCATACCCGGCGCCTTCAGCTGTCCGCGCGGGATGCTCGAATTCTGGATCGATCCGGAAAGCCCCTATCACAAGCCGATTTTTGCCGAAGACAAGAAGTTTTTGTTTTTCTGCGCTGGCGGCTGGCGCTCGGCGCTCGCCGCACAGACCGCGCACCGGATGGGTCTGCGCCCCGTCGCCCACATCAAGGGCGGCTTCGGCGCATGGCGTAAGGCCAACGGCCCCACCGAACCGCATACGCCCAAGCCAAAATCGGCCTAAGCCGGTTTCCCGCCGTCAGGGCGCCTTCCCCAAAATTCGCACGAAGCACGCGCGCACCTGACGTTCGGTTTCCTCGACATGCGCCTGCAGCGCGGCGAAGTCGGGAAGATCGGCGGCGCGCGCCAATAGCCCGAGTACGCCGCTGCCAGCCGTTTTTGGATCGAATGCGGCAGGGAGGCAGAGCCGCAATATCTGCGTCAGATCGTGGAACAGCCGCACCGCAGGGCGCAGAATTTCGGCATCTTCCGCATTCAGCACGCCGAGCCGTGACGCTTTGTCCAGCACCCGGGCGGTGGAGGTGTCGAGAATCTCCGGCGTCGCCGCGGCGTGGATGAGCTGCAGGTATTGCGTGATGAACTCGATATCGACTAAGCGCACCGGCGGCATATTTGAGATCCCACGGATCGGCATCGCCCTTCTCCCTGGCGATCGCCGTGCGCATCTCGACAACGTCATCGGCGATCTTGCGTGCATCGCGCTTGCGGCACAGCACGGCGCGGATCGCTGTCTCGATTTTTGCGGCAAATTCCGGCGGCCCCGACACCACGCGCGCGCGGGTGAGCGCCATGTGTTCCCAGGTCCATGCCTCGCGTTCCTGATAATCGGCGAAGCCCTTGATTTGCGTAGCAACCGGCCCCGCCCGGCCGGATGGCCGCAAGCGCATATCGACGCGGTACAGCACGCCGTAATTAGTCTGCACCGTGAGCGCGCTGATCAGGCGCTGGGTGAAACGCGCAAAATATTGCGCGCCGTAAAGCGGCCGCTTGCCGCCCGAATTCGGGTGCTTCTGGTCGAAATCGTAGATCACGATGAGATCGAGATCGGAACTCGCCGTCATTTCCCGTGCGCCGAGCCGGCCCAGCGCCACGATTGCGCTCTCGGCGCCGCGGATGCGGCCATGCGTGGCCGCAAAATCCGCCTCCGCCCTTTTGTGGACGGCGCGCAGCAACACGTCGGCAAGCCGGGCGAAGATCTCGCCCGCCTGCTCCGCGGACACGGAGCCCGACAGAATCCGGGCGCCGATGAGAAACATATGCTCCTGCCCGAACAACCGGATGGCATCGAGCACGGCCTCATGGCTCCGAGTCTCATTGATCGCGCGCGCAAGTTCCGCTTCGAGGCGCTTCTCGTCCGGTAGCGAACCGAAAAAGCTCGGATCGATCAGCGGATCGATGAAATGCGGATACTGCGCAAGAATGTCGGCAAGGCGCGGCGCCGCGCCGAGTATCAGCGCGACAAAGCGGATCAGTTCGGGATTCCGCCGCAACAGCGAGAAAAAACGCCCTCCGGCGCGCAATCCGGCAAGAAAGCGGTCGAACGCCGCAAAACCCGCGTCGGGATCTTCCGCACGCGCGAACTGATCGACGATCACCGGCACAAGCTCGATCAGATTGGTGCGAGCCTGCTCGCCGCGCAGCGCGCGATAGAGGCCCGCGTGCCATTTACCCACCGCACCAACGATTTCCTGCGGCTGCCGAAAACCCATCTCCGCGAGCCTGTCGAGCGTCTCACCCTCGTCTTCGCCGGTGCCGAAAGCGAGATTCTGCCGCTGTGCAAGCAGATCGGGCGAGCGCTCAAAGAGCCTGACATAATGCCGCTCAACCTTGCGTAATTGGGCCACAAGCGCCTCGGCAAAGTCATCGCGGCTATTGAAGCCGAGGAAGCGTGCGAAGACGCCGAGCGCCTCGGCTTCGGCGGGCAGCGTATGTGTCTGCTCGTCGGCCATCATTTGCAGGCGATGCTCGACACGGCGCAGGAATTCATAGGCTGCCGTGAGTTCGTCCCGTGCCGCGGCGTCGATCCAGCCGCCGGCGGCGAGCACTGCAAGCGTCGCCACCGTACCGCGGCCGCGGAGTTCATCGTGCCGGCCGCCGGCGATCAATTGCTGGGTCTGCACAAAGAATTCGATTTCTCGGATGCCGCCGCGGCCGAGCTTGATATTATGGCCCTCGACCGCAATCTCACCGTGCCCGCGATAGGCATGGATCTGCTGCTTCATCTCGTGGACGTGAGCGACCGTCGCGTAGTCCAGGTATTTTCGCCAAATAAACGGCGACAGATCGCGCAGGAACTTCTCGCCGGCCGCGCTATCGCCGGCGCAGGCGCGCGCCTTGATCAGCGCCGCGCGTTCCCAGCTCTGGCCGCGGGATTCGTAATAGTCGAGAGCCGCTTCGGTCGAAATCGCGATTTGTGTTGAAGACGGATCGGGGCGCAGCCGAAGGTCGACACGAAAGACATAGCCGTCCGGCGTGCGTTCCTGCAAAATCTTCACCAGATCGCGGGTCAGGCCGACATAGAACGGCGCGGGCTCGACGCCCGGCACAAGTTTCGCGGCGCTCGCATCGAAAAACACCATGAGATCGATGTCGCTTGAAAAATTGAGTTCATGGGCTCCCATTTTTCCCATTGCCAGCACGATATAGCCGGACACCGCTTCGATATTTGCGGGGTCGCGAGACACAAGCTGCTTTCGTTTGACAGCAACGCCAAGGACGTAGCGCACGGCGGCGGCGAGCGCGGTTTCGGCCACATCCGTCAGCGCTTCGGTGACGCGGACCACCGGCCAGACGCCTCCGATATCGGCCAGCGCCACCAGAAGCGCCGCCTCCGCCTTCATGCCGCGAAGGATGCGCATGACCTCCGCCTGCGTCCTTGCCGCGGCGGCTGCGCCCTCGCTGTGCGCAAGCAGCGAGGCGAGCGCGGCATCCGGATCGCTGCCGAGCAGGCGGATCAAGCGCCCCGCGTCTGCCTGCACCAGATCGCAAAGATAAGGCGCTGCCTCGGCAATACCGCCAAGAACGCGCCCGAGCTGCGGATGGCCCCGCTCCAGCGCAGCGAGGGTTTTCCCGGTGCCTTGCGCCCTAATGCCCGCAAGCCACGCTCGTACGCGCGCGCGGGCTTCTTCCGACGGCGTCGGCAACATGCCGGTGAAGCGGCGGATCAGTGACTGTTGGCTGGGTTCCTGCTTCGGCCGCTTGCCAACCGGCGCCTTGTTCGGCCTCTTGGGCTGCGCCCTGGCTGGCTTCGTGGCTGATTTCGCGGTTGGTTTTTTGGCCGCAGGCCGTTTCATCCCGGCACCGGCGTGACCACCGGCCCCGCACGCGGCAGCGCAATGGTACTCCGCAGGCCGGGATGGTTGTCTTCGAGCTTCAATTCACCGCCATGTAGCCGCGCGACGGCCGCGGCGAGACTTAGCCCGAGCCCCGAACCCGGCTCCGACCGGCTCTGTTCGAGCCGTACGAAGCGCTCCACAACGCGGCCGCGATCGGCTTCGGCAATGCCCGGCCCGCGATCTGCCACGCTGATCGCAATACGATCGCCATCATTTCCGGCCGAGAGGACGATCTGCGCGGGCTCGCCGTTCGCTTTGCTGTTGGGCCCGGCATATTTGATGGCATTGTCGACAAGATTGGCCAGCGCCTGACTCACCAATTCGCGATTGCCGCGCACCGGCGCAGCAGCGGTCGCTTCGACTGTGAGCGCTATTCCCTTCTCGTCCGCCACCGGCTCATACAATTCGCCGATGTCGCGCACGATTTCAGCAGCGTCGAATTCAGTCATGTCGTCGCGCGCGTGCCCGGATTCGGCACGCGCGATCATCAAGAGTGCGTCGAAGGTGCGAATAAGATCGTCGGATTTAGCGATGGTCGATTCCAGCGCGGAACGATAGCCGGTATCGCCGGTCGGGCTGCGGAGCGCCTGTTCGCAGCGATTGCGCAGCCGCGTCAGCGGCGTCTTGAGATCATGCGCGATATTGTCCGAGACCTCTTTCAAGCCGCGCATCAGCGCCTCGATACGCTCGAGCATGGCGTTGAGATGCTCGGCGAGGCGGTCGAGTTCGTCGCCGGTTCCCGCGACCGGCAGCCGGCCGGCAAGATCGCCGCTCATGATGGTTTGCGCCGTATCGGTCATGGCGTCGATGCGTTTTAGTACGCGCCGGCCGACGAAGAATCCGCCAAACAGCCCAAGCACGATGACGAGCGCGAGCGACCACTGTCCGGCATTGGCAATAATGCCGAACAGGCGCTCGCGTTCCTCAAGATCGCGGCCAACCAGAAGATGGAATCCGCCGGGAAGTTGCACCACACGCACCAAAGCACGGTGGTTGCTGCCTTCCGGCGCCTCGAGCCGGCGATAATTCGTTTCAAGCCAGCCGGGATTGTCGAGGACACCCGGCTCCAGCGAACCGACATTGCCGGCGAGCCCCTCCCCGGTCGGGGTCGTCACCAGATAGAGGCTCGATCCCGGACGCCGCGACCGCAAGTCGACGACGATGACCAGACGCCTGATGCCGCCTTGCGCGTATTGTTCGGATAGCCCGCTGATCTCGCCGTCGACGGTCGTCGTAATCTGCTCGGTGATAAGCCTTCGCGTGTTGAGCGCGAAATAGGCAAGGAGCGACGCCGCGAACAGCACGAAGATCGCAAGATAGACAAGCGTCAGCTTGAATACGGTGGTGCGAAGGAGTTTCCCGAGTGCCGTCACGTCATCTCATCTCGGTCTCGGAGAAATCTTCTTCCCAGAATTCAAGCGGTGCCCGCTTGCCGCCCTGCTGGTTGGCGGCTTCCGCGCGCCGCAACTCGACGCGGCGGATTTTTCCGGAAATCGTCTTGGGCAAATCGGCAAATTCGAGCCGGCGCACCCGCTTGAACGGCGCCAGTGCAGTCCGGCAATGGCGGAAGATCGACAAGGCGGTGTCACGATCGGGCGCATGGCCGGGCGCCAGGGCCAGGAACGCCTTGGGCACGGCAAGCCGCAATGGGTCGGGCGACGGCACCACCGCGGCCTCGGCGACGGCCGGATGCTCGATCAGCGCGCTCTCGAGTTCGAACGGGCTGATCCGGTAGTCGGACGCTTTGAAGACGTCGTCGGCCCGTCCGACATAGGTCAGGTAGCCGTCCTCATCGACCGAGGCGACGTCGCCGGTGCGATAGACCGCGCCGCGATGCGCGTGAACGCTGCCGTCATCGCCCTGATAGCCTTGCATCAATCCGGTCGGGCGCGGTTCGAGCGTAAGGCAGATTTCGCCTTCCTTGGCCGCCGCGCCTTCGCTATCGAGCAGCACAACGCGATAGCCGGGAAGCTGCCGTCCCATCGAGCCGGCTTTGACCTTCTGCCCGGGGCTGTTGCCGACCAAGGCCGTGGTTTCGGTCTGGCCGTAGCCATCACGGATGGTGATGCCCCAGGCCGCCTTGACCCGCTCGATGACCTCCGGATTAAGCGGCTCACCGGCGCCGATCAGTTCGCGCATGCTGACTTTCCAGGCCGCCAAATCCTCCTGGATCAGCATCCGCCATACCGTCGGCGGAGCGCAGAACGTCGTTACGCCGCAACGCGCGACAGTGTCGAGCAGCGCAGGCGCATTGAAACGGCGCTGGTTGACGATGAAGACCGCGGCCTGCGCGTTCCACGGCGAAAAGAAACAACTCCAGGCATGCTTTGCCCAGCCGGGCGACGAGATATTGAGATGCAGATCTCCGGGCTTTAAGCCGAGCCAATACATCGTCGAGAGATGCCCGACCGGATAGCTCTGATGACTGTGCAGGACGAGCTTTGGCGTCGCCGTCGTGCCCGACGTGAAATAGAGCAGAAGCGGATCGTCCGCGTGCGTTTCGCCGTCGGGTCTGAATTCAGCGGATGCCTTGTAGCCGTCCTCGAACGAGACCCATCCGGGCATGTCCTTGCCGACGACAATGCGCGTGTAATCGCCGGGCAGATCGGCGAATTTGGCCGCGGCATCGGCGCCGGCAATCACGTGGCGAACGCGGCCGCGCGCGAAACGGTCGTTGAGATCGTTGCGCGTCAGCAGCGTCGTCGCCGGCACGATGACGGCGCCGAGTTTCATGGACGCCAGCATGCACTCCCAGAGCGGAACGACATTGCCGAGCATGACGAGGATGCGGTCGCCGCGTTTCACGCCGAGGCCACGCAGCGCATTGGCGATCCGGTTCGATCTTTCGCTCAATGCCGCAAACGAGAGCTTTATCTCTCCGCCGTCGTCGTCGACGAGCCAAAGCGCCGGATTTGCATTGTCGCGCGCCATGACGTCGAAATAATCGAGCGCCCAGTTGAAGCGATCGAGTTTGGGCCAGCGGAATTCGCCGTAGGCGTGCGTGTAGTCCTCGCGATGACGCAGCAGAAAGTCACGAGCAGCAATAAATGGCGCCGCATTGTTTAACGTCATGATGGCGACTCTCCCGGTCGTCAGCGCGGTCTATTTTGCGCGTTACCGCGCCCCGTCGCGGATCATGTAGCCCGCTCCGCGAACGGTGTGCAGCAGCGGCTGAGCGAAACCTTTGTCGATCTTGGAACGCAACCGCGAAATGTGCACGTCGATCACATTGGTCTGCGGATCGAAATGATAATCCCACACGTTTTCCAGGAGCATGGTGCGCGTCACGACCTGGCCGGCATGCCGCATCAAATATTCCAGCAGGCGGAATTCCCGCGGCTGTAACTGAATCTCCTGCCCGCCGCGGCTGACCTCATGCGACAGACGATTGAGCTCAAGATCGGCCACGCGGTACACGGTTTCCTCGCCGCGGCTGCCGCGGCGACGTGCCAGCACTTCGACCCGCGCCAGAAGCTCCGAGAACGCATAGGGCTTCGCCAGATAATCGTCGCCGCCGGTGCGCAGGCCTTTGACCCGGTCATCGACCTGGCCGAGCGCGGACAGGATGAGGACCGGCGTTTCGACCGACTTGCCGCGCAACGCGCCGATAACGGAAAGCCCGTCGCGTTTCGGCAACATGCGATCGACGATGAGTACGTCGTATTCGCCGTCGAGCGCGAGCTGCAGCCCTTCCTCGCCGTCGCCCGACTGATCGGCAATGTGGCCGACTTCGCGAAACGCCTTGACCAGATAATCGGCCGCGTCGCGGTCGTCCTCGATGATGAGAAGACGCATGTTTTATCGCCGCACCCAAATCTCGGGCGGACCGCCCGGCGCCGGATGATACATCGTTGTCCGGCCCACATAATAGTGAGGGGGTGGCGAGCAAGATGCCCGCCACCCCCTCCCACCTACTCCACCCCGGCGGGGGCGACGGATGCCGGGAGGCAGAGTTGGTATCGGCGGGGACGGATCTTGCGACCCGTCCCCAGGGTACGCCCCGCCAGCGGGGGCGACGGATGCCGGCGGATCGCCCCTTTTCCTCAGGCGTTACCGAGCGGTAGCGCTACGAATTTCGTGCCATCGCCCGACTTCACCCGAAATAGAACCGTATGCTTGCCCGCCGTACGTGCATCGGCGAGGCTCTTGCGGACGTCGGCCGGCGTCGTCACCGGGCTGCCGCCCACTTCGAGAATTACGTCTCCAACCTGGAAGCCATGCTCGGCGGCAACACCGCCCTGCGCGACCGCCGTCACCACAACGCCATTGCCGCCCGCGCCCGAAACCTTGCTGCCGGGCGCCAGCGACAGGCCGAGCTTCGGCATCTCGCTGTCGGGAACCTCGCGCTGATTGGTGTCTTTCGCGGCCTGCTTCTCCGCCGGCAAGGTGCCGAGCGTCAGCGTCACCGTTTTGTCCTGGCCTTGGCGAAGCATGGCGAGCTTGACGCTCGTCCCAGGCGCCATCGTGCCGATCTTGCGCGCAAGTTCGCGTGCATCGTGGATCGGTGCGTCGTCGACCGCCGTAATGACGTCACCACTCTGGATGCCGGCCTTTGCCGCCGGGCTATCCGTCTGCGGTTCGGAAACCAGCGCACCGGTTGCCTGCTTAAGACCCATGCTGTCGGCAAGATCAGGGGTGATCGATTGGATTTGCACACCGATCCAGCCGCGCGTGACGACGCCCTTGTCGCGAAGCTGCGCGACGACGCTTTTCACGGTATCGGCGGGAATGGCAAAAGCGATGCCGACCGAACCTCCGGACGGCGAGAAGATCGCGGTATTCACGCCAATGACGTTGCCATCGACGTCGAATGTCGGGCCGCCGGAATTGCCCTTGTTCACCGGCGCGTCGATCTGGATGAAATCGTCATAGGGGCCGGCGCCGATATCGCGGCCGCGAGCCGAGACGATGCCGGCCGTAACGGTGCCGCCGAGACCAAACGGATTGCCGACCGCGATCACCCAGTCGCCAACGCGCGGCGAACTATCCGCGAGTTTCACGAACGGAAAATCATTGCCATCAATCTTGATCAGCGCCAGATCGGATCGCGAGTTGGTGCCGATCACCTTTGCGCTGTAGGTTTTCCCGTCGTCGGTCGTAACCTGGACGTTCTCGGCATTCTGTACGACGTGGTTGTTGGTCACCGCGTAGCCGTCGCGGGAAATGAAAAATCCGGAGCCCTGCCCGGTCACGATTTCATGGCCTTGCGGGCCATTCGGCGCATTGGGCATGCCGAAACGCTTGAAGAACCTTTCGAACGGTGAACCGGGCGGGAAAGGCAAATCCTCGTCGCTACCGGAACTCGCATCGGCCGGCCGATCGATCTTCACGCGCACCGACATCACGGCGGGCTTCACCCTCTCGACGATGTCGGCAAAGCCCACCGGGCGCTGCGGCAGCTGTTGAACTTTCTCGGTCAAATTCTGCGCTTGCGCAGGACTCGAGAACGGATGCGTCTTCGCGACCATATCGGGCGCCACGAACAGGGCCGCTGCGCCAAGTCCGGCAATGGTTGTCGTCAAAAGAACGAAGCGCCGCGCGGATAAAACGCCCGGCGTCCGGGAACTGGCTTGCATTACTTGATCTCCAAATCGATTGAACCGTGTCACCACGGGTCATCTTTGCGCTCAAGGATGATGCCGCAAGCCTTACCGGGCTCTGTCGGTGGGATTAAGATTTTGTAATGTTTCGTCGAATGAATTTATGTATACGAATCAATATCTTAATTCGACGGTCGAGGAAGATAAGCCGCATAAATTACGACTTACGGCCTGGCTTCACCCGAGCTTTCGCCACGCATGAGCGCGGCAACACGACTTTCTTCGGCCGGCGATAGATCCACAGGCTCGCCCGGTACCGGCGCTGCTGTGCGCCGCCGCGCTACGAGAACCAGCGCGATGATTCCGCCAAACAGCAGAGCCGGCGGCAAGCCCCAAAGCACCGCAGTGTGCCACGACAACCGCGGCTGAAGCAGCACGAACTCACCATAACGGGCGACCAGGAAGTCGAGAACCTGAGTGTCGCTGTCGCCGGCTTTGATCCGTTCGCGCACCAGAACCCGCAAATCGTGCGCGAGCGGCGCGTCCGAATCGTCGATCGATTCGTTCTGACACACCATGCAACGCAATCCCCTGGACAGCATGCGCGCGCGCGCCTCAAGCGCAGGATCCGGCAGCATCTCGTCCGGCTGCACGGCCCAAAGCGGCGATGACCAAAGAAGCGCGATCAGGAGTGCAAGCGTGCGCCAATATCTCATGGCGATCACTCCGCCGGTTGCAGCGCAGCCCTGGCCCTCGCGGGCCGAGGCGCGCCGACGCGCAATCGCCGATCGGACAGCGACAGACCGCCGCCAAGGAACATGACTCCCGCGCCGAGCCAGATCAGCAACACCTGCGGTTTATAGAAAAGCCGCACCGGGATGGCGCCGCTCTGGGTTGGATCGCCCAGCGAGACATAAAGCTGGCTGAAGCCGCGCGACATCAGCGCGGCTTCAGTGGTCGCCATGTTGCGCGACGGGAAGGTCCGCCGGCTCGGCTCCATTGTGCCGATCAATTCGCCGTTCATGCGGTGCACGGAGAAGCGTCCGACCACGTCGTGATAATTCGGCCCGGTTCGGCTGAACATGCCTTCGAAGGTGAGGCGGTAATGCGCGATGTCGAGGCTGTCGCCGGTTCTGATCTCGGCGATCCGCTCGCTGCCCCAGGCCGTCACGCCGACAATGCCGAGCAGCGTCATGCCAATGCCGAAATGCGCGAACGCCGTGCCCCAGGCCGAGCGCGGCAAGCCGAGCGCGCGCCGCAGCGCCGCCCGGAACGGCACGCGCAGGATCATCGTGCGTTCGGCGACGTCGGTTAGCGCTCCCGCCATGACGAAAATTGCGATGCCGACGCCAAAGGGCGCCAGCACCGGACCGCCCCGTTCGAGCGCGAATGCCGCAGCGACCGCCACCGCCGCGAGCATCGCGGCGGCCAACAGGCGTTGCGCCGCGCCGAGCAAGTCGCCGCGTTTCCAGCCCATCAGCGGACCGAACGGCATCGCCATCATCAGCGGAATGAACAACGGCCCGAAGGTCGAATTGAAGAACGGCGGACCGACGGAAATCTTGTCGCCGGTCAGCGCCTCAAGCGCGAGCGGATAAAGCGTTCCGGTGAACACCGTGGCGCAGGCCGTCGTCAAAAACAGATTATTGAAGACGAGCGCACCCTCACGCGAGATCGGCGCGAACAGACCACCCTGCTTGAGGAGCGGCGCGCGCCATGCAAACAGCGCCAGCGCGCCGCCGATGAAGACGATAAGAATACCGAGAATAAAAATTCCGCGCGTCGGATCGGTCGCGAAGGCGTGGACCGATGTCAGCACGCCAGAACGCACCAGGAAGGTGCCGATCAGCGACAGCGAAAAAGCAAGGATCGCCAGCAGAATGGTCCAAACCTTGAGCGCGCCACGCTTTTCCATCACCACCGCGGAATGCAACAGCGCGGTGCCGGCAAGCCAGGGCATCAGCGAGGCGTTCTCAACCGGATCCCAGAACCAAAACCCGCCCCAGCCGAGTTCGTAGTAGGCCCAGTAAGAACCGCCGGCGATGCCGAGCGTCAGGCACATCCAGGCGCCGAGCACCCAGGGCCGCACCCAGCGCGCCCATGCCGCATCGATGCGGCCCTCAAGCAAAGCGGCGATCGCGAATGAAAATGCAATCGAGAAGCCGACATAGCCGAGATAGAGCATCGGCGGATGAAAGGCGAGACCGGGATCCTGCAGGATCGGATTGAGATCGCGGCCTTCGAATGGCGCATTGGGAATGCGCACGAACGGATTCGATGTCATGAGAATGAAAAGTTCGAAAGCCGCGGCAATCCACGCCTGAACGGCGAGCGCATTGGCTTTGAGCACGGCCGGCAGATTGTTTCCGAACGCGGCAACCAGCGCGCCGAAGAAGGCCAGGATCGAGACCCACAGCATCATGGAACCTTCGTGGTTCCCCCAGATGCTGGTGAGCCGGTAGATCAGCGGCATTTGCGAATTCGAGTTCTCGTAGACGTTCAAAACCGAGAAGTCCGAAGTGACGTAGCTGATTGCAAGCGCGCCAAACGCCATCGCGACAAAGGCGAATTGCGCCAGCGCCGCGGGTGCGGCGATGCTCATGAGGGCGAGATCGCCGGTGCGGGTGCCGACGATCGGCATCGTGCCCTGGATCAGCGCCAAACCGAGCGCAAGCATCAAAGCGTAATGACCGAGTTCGGGGATCACTTACTGCCTCCACCGACCGGCATCGCGGCACGCTGCGCGTAATCGTCCTTCCAGTGCCCCGACTTCTTCAACGCGTCGGCAACCTCCTTCGGCATATAAGTCTCGTCATGCTTGGCGAGGATCGTGTCGGCGTCGAATACGCCCGCACCGTCGATCGTGCCTTCGGCGATGACACCCTGCCCTTCCCGAAACAGATCGGGCAACACACCCTGATAGGCTACGGGAATTTCGCTCTTGCCGTCGGTGACTTCAAAGCGCACGGCAAGATTGTTGCCGCGGACTACGCTGCCGTCCTTCACCATGCCGCCAAGCCGAATGCGCGTACCGGGTGAAACGTGCTTCTCCGCGACATCGCTCGGCGAATTAAAAAACACGATGGAGTCGCGAAATGCATTGAGCATCAGCGCCACCGCGACGGCCAATACGCCCAGGCCGCCGCCGATCAAAACCAGGCGCCGCTGCTTGCGAGTCATTATCGCAGTCTCCGCCGCATCATGCGCATCAGCCCTCGAGACCCAAACCTTTGACGAGATCGTCTATACGCTTGATATCATCCGGACGATCCGAAAGCGCGCGCCGCGCATCGCCGGCAGCATCTTTGGCCTTGTCGCGGTCGCCAAGCACGACATAGGCGCGCACCAGGCGCAGCCAGCCGTCAACGTCTTTGCCGTCACCATGCAGCCGATCGGCAAGCCGCTGCACCATGCCACGGATCATCTCGGTGCGCTGGGCGTCATTGGTGTTCTCGGCGGCTGCAATATCGCCGGCGCCCGGACTGGCGCTGTTGGTGGCTATCGGCTCGCCGCTCACACGCGCCAGCGCCGCGCGCACGAAGCTCTTCCATGGTGCATTCGGCGGCCCCTCGTCGAGGAGCGCGCGCCATTTCGCGGCGGCGGCTTGCCGGTCGCCGTCCTGCTCATCGGCAACGCCGAGGAAATAGTGCGCCTTCGCGTCATGCTGATCGTCAGCGACGGCGTGCTGGAACGCCTGCTTTGCTTCATCGGTGACGACGCCATTCGCCGCGGCAACGAGCGCCTCGCCAAGATCGGATTCGCGAACCGCACTGTCGCCATTGAGCGCTATCGCCTTGCGCCGCGCCATCACTGCATCATCGAAACGGCCGAGCCGCAAATAGACCGGAGCGATCACCTCCCAGCCCGTGCCGTCATTTGGATTGCTGGCAAGATGCGCCTCGACCTGGCTGACAAGACTGGCGATCGATTGGCCGCCCTGTGGCGTCTCAACCCGGGCAAATGCGGACTGCTCGGGCACGTCCGGCGAACCGAGTTTCAAATAAAAGCCCAACGCAACCGCGGGCACGACAACGATTGCCGTGATCGCCGCGATACGGCGATGCCAGGCGGGCCGACGCGCAGCCGGTGCAGCAACCGCCGACTGCGACTCGGCATCCGCCGCAGCGAGGAGCCGGCGCGATATTTCAACCCGAGCCGATTCCGCCTCCGCCGCACCGATCATGCCGGAATCGCGATCCCGGTCGATCTCCTGCAATTGATCTTGATAGACGAGCCGATCGCTGCCGCCATGCGCGACCGACGGCCGGCGGCCGAGCGGCCACAGCACCGCGAGAACCGCCGCAGCGGTCATCACCGCGAAAATGATCCAAAGCATCATGATTCAAAGCGTCATATCAGGCGCCACGCGTTTACAACACGGGGTGAATGCGGCTGCAATGGGAACGCCGACGCGGCAATTTCGCACTCGCGAAGCGCCTTTGCGGCGTGGGCCAAAAAGGACTGGGCCAAAGAGGATTGGGCCAAAGACGACTTGCGCCAGAGGGAACTTATGCAATGCACTAGGCCCGAAGCGACTTGCGCTCGGCAGTTCCCGCCTGCACCGCGACCTCGGCCGCCTTGGCAAGGAGGCCCGCATATTCGGCGCCGAACACGACCTTGCAAAAGCAAATCGCCGCGTCCATTTGCGATTGCTTGAACGGCCGGTCGGAATCGCCCGCCTGACGCAGCGAATCGAGCAGGACCTTGGTGCTGGTCTCCAGATAGAGCGTCAGCTCCGAATGTGCGCGCATCGTCGCTTCGTTGATGGCGAGTTCGCTGGCATAGTGGCGGCAAGCGCCGACGAACTCGACCCGCATCTCGGCTTCGGTCACGTCGATGGGATCGAGCATTGAACCCGGCGCGACCTCTTTTTGCGGGCGCGGCCGAAGCAGACGCCTGACGAAGCCCGGCGTCGTCTCGATCTCCGATTTCAGCAAGCCCGAAACATCGGCGCGGATCGCTGCCAGCTGACGGCTCCAGGCCGAGTCGACCGAAAGATCCATCTCCGAACGCAAGTCGCGCGCCGCGTCGTGGATGGCCTTGAGTATCGACACGACCGGCTTTCTGGCCTTGAGCTCCGCACGAAGCTCCCCGACCATGCTTTCGGTCTCGCCGAGCACGATCGTGACTGCGATTGCATAAGGCGTTTCGGCGATACGGGCGGTATCGTCGCTTTCCGCGGCGCGGACGGCGACGCGGATGAGCTGCCACGGCGCCGCGAGCCGCGTCATCAGCAGGATGAGCGCATAGAGGAAGAAATCCGGCTTGCGCTTTGCAGCCGGGTCCGACGTAAACTGCTCGGCCGCCGCATCGAGGATGACCTTCACCGGTTCGGTATGGTCACGATCAAAGTTGCGGATGTGCGGCCACAGCCGCCGCGACAGGTCGGTAAGCACGTCACGCAGTGAGAGCACGGCGACGATCGTGTTCAAATCCTCGACCGCGCGCGGCGTGCCAACCTGAACGGCAAGACGCCGGCGTGCTTTTTCATCGGATTCAAATCCGGCAACGGCTTCGTTCATGCGCTGGTTCACACGCTCGTGCAGGGCGCGGACCAGTTGATCGGTCTTGGTCCGGTCGCCGGCGAGCAGAGCACGATTGATGTCGTCACCCAGCGCCTTTGCCTCGGCGGGTATGAGGTCTCGGCTGATCCAGTTCCAGATCGGCTCAAGCGACACGCGTGCTATGCGCCCGATGCGCTTGTGGTCGGCCCGAGCGTCGATCAGGAACGGTTCAAACGGCGCGAAGAACAGTCTCGCCGTGTCTCCAATGCGGGGGGTGGGCTGGGCCTCGGCACGGATGGCGCGGCGCAATTCCTGAAGCACCAGTTCATTGCCGCCGCCCTCGTCGCCGCGCAGGAGGCCGCGCTCGAACTCCTGGACAAGCAGCGACCGCGCCTCCGGCCTCAGCTTCCGGAGATAATCGCGTAGCCGTACGATGGATTGACCATCGCTCGTCATGGATGAACCGTCTTATAGGCCCTGGTTGCCGACCCTTGCCGTTAACGTTTTAAGCGGGGGGCGCTTAAGAAGGGGTTACGCAAAACATCACGAATTCAATGTGATAATCGGGTCGGCGGCGGCGTCAGGCAAAGCCTTACCGCCTTCGCGCCCGGCGCGAGTTAGGCAAAATAACAGCCGCGGCGGTCGCCCGCCGCAATTGCCGGCGGATTGGGCTCTATTGCGGCGAGCCGACGCAGACCGCGACCAGCGGAGCATTGGCAGGACTGGCTGCCGGACCGCAGGAAGCGCCTTTTTCGCCCAGGAATTGCGCGGGATTTCGGGTCGGCCCGCAATAGGCCGTGACCAAAACCTCATTGTCCTGACACTGAATGGTGCACCCCGAGAGACAATCCGACTTGACGACCCGGACGCTCGGGCTCGGCGGCCCCACATCGCCCTTCGCGCCTTGCGGACCGGCTAGCCCCGGGGGACCCGCCGGGCCGACCGGGCCGGCATCGCCCTTCGGGCCCTGGGAACCAGGCGCACCGGCATCACCCTGCGGACCCTTGCCGCAACCTGCCACGCTCGCCAGCAACGCCACTGCAAGTGCCAAATGCGCTGCACGCATTTTCAGGTTCTCCAAAAAAGAGCCGCTCCCACGCGACCGATAAAAGATCAAAAGCGAATTCTTCGCAAGGACAATGCCGCAACTGCCGCCGGTGAGATCAGTTCATCGCCGTCCAGGAGCCGCTGGGGTTTCGGCAAGCCGTGTCGCGTTCAGTCTGAGGAGTGCCGTTGACGAAGATAGTACTGGTGTATTGCCGGCACGTGACGCCGTTTTCCGCATAAGCGGGACCGGGAACGATATTGCCGTAGCGCCCGGAATCCGGATTGCGCCACGCCACCGGCGCACCCGATGGACCGGTTTCCAGCGCCTGCATCTGCGCCGCATAGGCGCGCCGCCGGTCTTCGTCATCGAGAGAAGCACCGATGCGGTTGCCGACAAACCC
The DNA here is from genome assembly GCA_963808205.1 of uncultured Alphaproteobacteria bacterium. Taxonomy (GTDB): domain Bacteria; phylum Pseudomonadota; class Alphaproteobacteria; order Rhizobiales; family Xanthobacteraceae; genus BOG-931. Next base: position 167,541 of record CAWEER010000007.1, on the reverse strand, counting down.
GCCGATGGCAGCACCAAGAACCGTTCCGGCGAAACGGTTACCGGCACTGCCGCCAATCGCATTCCCGACCAGTCCGCCGGCCACGGCACCGGCGGCGGTTCCACCGACCTCCTTCGGCCCGGAATTGGCGGAACAAGCAGCCACGTTGGCCGCCACCAATGCCGCCGCGACAAATCTGTTCACCGACATGCGGCCCTCGAAGATCCAAACACGGCTGACCAGAAAGCGATAATAGGGCGAAACTCTGTCGAAAAACCGAAGCCAAAAGCATGGCGCGGGCCCTTCTTCCATTTGCTCTGCCGTCCACTGGCGGCTCCGCCGGGCTTTGGCTAAGTTCCGAAGTCCCATCCTGCGGATGCCGTCACAGGCGCAAGTCTCACAGGCGCAAGTCAATGCCGAGAAAATATTTTGCGATTATGGCGCTCGCCGCCGGCGTTCTCGCCGCGCCTTGTGTGCGGGCGCAGGATTATCCGGCGCGAACGGTGAAGATCGTGGTCCCCTTCCCGGCGGGAGGCACCGCAGATGTCATGCCGCGTATTTTCGCCGACTGGCTGTCGCGCAAGTGGGGCCAGGCGGTGGTCGTCGAAGACCGCGCCGGCGCCGGCGGCAATATCGGCGCCGAAGTCGTCGCGAAATCCGACCCCGATGGCTACACATTGCTGTCGGCGCCGCCGCCGCCACTGGTCATCAACCAAAATCTCTATCCGCATCTCGATTTCGACCCTCTGCAGTTTGCGCGAATCGTCGTCATGGCCCGCGTGCCGAATGCGCTGGTCGTCAATCCCGACAAGATCGCAGCCAATACCGTCAAGGATTTCATCGCCTACGCCCAGGCCAACCCCGGCAAGGTGACGGATGCCACGCAGGGCAACGGCACCACATCGCATCTGACCTCCGAACTGTTTCAGATGCTGGCGCACGTGAAGCTGCAAAATGTGCCCTATCGCGGCTCCGCGCCGGCTCTCAACGATCTCGTTGCCGGAAGCGTCGATTGCATGTTCGACAATCTCGGCGTCTCGCTGCAACTCATCAAAGCCGGACGGCTCAAACTGATCGCGGTCGCTTCGGCAAAGCGCATGGCAAGCCTGCCCGACGTACCGGCGATCGCCGAGACTTTGCCCGGCTTCGACTCCGCGGCCTGGTATGGGATCGTTGCGCCGCACGGAACCCCCGATGCGGTCGTCAACAAGATCAATGCCGCCTTCAACGAAGCGCTCCACGACCCCGACGTGCAGAAGCGCCTTGCCGACCTTTCAGCCGAGCCCGTCGGGGGCACGCCACAGGCGGCTGACAATTACTTCCGCCAGGAAGTAGAGCGATGGAAGAACGTCATCACCTCCGCCCACGTCACACTCGATTGAAGTGAAATCATGAAACACAGTACCGACCGGATTCTCACGACGCATGCCGGCAGCTTGCCGCGTCCCGCCGACCTGCTCGACCTCGTCCAAAAGCACGGCCCGAAAGCATTCGACACTCCCGACAGCGCTAAACGGCTACACGTCGCCGTCGGCGAAATCGTTCGCAAGCAGAACGAACTTGGAATTGACGTGATCGACGATGGCGAATACGGCAAGCCGAGTTTCGTCAGCTACATCAACGAGCGGCTTGGCGGCTACGAGGTCGATACCGTGGCCGGTCCGCGCAATCAGTGGGCGACCTCGCGCGAAGGCCTGTCATTCCCCGAGTTCTACGCCCAGACACATGCCGCCTCGACCCATACGCACATGATCTGCACCGGCCCCATCACCTACAAGGGCCACGCCCAGCTCAAACGCGACATCGACAATCTCAAGGCGGCATTGAAAGACGCGAAGCCAGAAGAAGTTTTCATGCCGGCGATTTCGCCATCGAATATCGAGGATTGGCAGAAGAACGCCTACTACAAGTCCACCGAGGAATATATTTTCGCGATCGCCGATGCGATGCGCGAGGAATATAAAGCCATCGTTGACGCCGGATTTCTGGTGCAGATCGACGATCCGCGGCTCGTGACCTATTACATCATCCATCCCGAGGCGAGCATCGCCGATTGCCGAAAGTGGGCCGAGTTGCGGGTCGAGGCGCTCAATCACGCGCTGCGCGATATTCCGCCGGAAAAAATCCGCTTTCACACCTGCTACGGCATCAATATGGGCCCGCGTATCCACGACATGGAGCTCAAGGACATTGTCGATATCATTCTGAAAATCCGCGCCGGCGCCTATTCGTTCGAGGCCGCCAACCCGCGACACGAGCACGAGTGGAAGGTGTGGAAAGACGTCAAGCTGCCGGACGGCAAAATCCTGATTCCGGGCGTGATCTCGCATTCGACCATCCTCGTCGAGCATCCCGAATTGATCGCCGAGCGCATCGTGCGCTATGCCGGCGTCGTCGGCCGCGAGAACGTCATTGCCGGCTCCGACTGCGGTTTCGCGACCTTTGCCGGCTCGAAGGAAGTGCACCCATCGATCGTCTGGGCAAAGTTCAAAGCGTTGAGCGACGGCGCGCGGCTGGCATCGAAGGAGTTGTGGGGACGGAGTTAGTCATTCGCGCAGTTTTGCCGCGCTCGCATCATTTTAGAAAGCCGATCGATATCCACGGCACGGCCGCCACGACGATCGTGCCGATCACAAGCGCCAGCATGTATCCCCAAATCGGCCGCATCCCCTCGGCGGGATCGACGCGGCCGATCGCACAGGCCGCATAGTAGCCGACGCCGAATGGCGGCGCGAACAGCCCGATCCCCATCGCCAGGATCACGACCATCGCATAATGCACTTCATGAATGCCGACCGCTTTGGCGATCGGAAACAATAGCGGCCCGAACAGAACGATAGCAGGAATCCCTTCCAGCACGGAGCCGAGTACGACGAACGCCGCGATCGAAGCGGCCATGAACGTTACCGTCCCGCCCGGCAACCCGGTCATCGCCGCGGCGAGTGACCGTGAGAAGCCCGATTGCGTGAGCCCCCACGCCATGCCCGTCGCGGTCCCGATGATGAGCAGGATCGCGCCCGACAAAGCCGCAGTCGACACCAGCATCGGCTTGAGGGCCACCCAGTCGAACCGGCGATAGATCAGGAGCCCCGCGATCGCCGAATAAAGGATTCCAAGCGTGGAGACTTCGGTCGCTGTCGCGACACCTTCGACCACCGCGGCGCGGATCAGGAACGGCAGCGCGATCGCCGGCAATGCAATCAGGAAGCTACGGCCGATCTCGCGGCGCGTCGCGCTCGTAACGTGACTGAGATCCTCGCGCCGGTAGCGCCAGCGCACCACGAAGCAAAGAAGAAACGCAAGCACCACCCCCGGCAGAAGACCGCCCGTGAACAGCGCCGCAATCGACACGCCCGTCACCGATCCGATGGTGATGAGGACGAGACTCGGCGGAATGGTTTCAGTCTGGGCGCCAGTCGCTGCAAGGAGCGCGACGAGGTCGCCGGGTTTTGCGCCGCGGGCCTTCATCTCGGGAAACAGCACCGGAGCGACAGCCGCCATGTCGGCAGCCTTGGCGCCGGAGATTCCGGAAACAAGGTACATCGCCGCAACGAGCACATAGTGCAGGCCTCCGCGCACATGACCCAAGAGATTGCCCAGGAACGTCACCATGGCGCGCGCCATACCGGTCATTTCGATGAGGTAGCCGAGAAAGACAAAGAGCGGCACGGCGAGAAGGATGAGATGGCTCATGCCCTCGTCCATGCGTCCGACCAAAACCATCAGCGGCGTCCGCGTCGTCAGTGCCAGATAGCCGAACACCGCCAACCCGAACGCAAAGGCGATCGGCACGCCGGCGAGGACGGCAGCGGCGACAACGCCGACGAAAAAAATCAGAAGGTTGAGATTGCCAAGCCCGTGAAAGAGCGGTTCGCCAAGCCAGAACAGCACAACGAGCGCGGCAACGGCGCCGAGCGGGACAATGAGCGAGCGTGGCGAACCCGCTTTGGCCAGCCGCAGCGCAGCGAAGATGGCCATCAGTGCAATTCCGGCAGGCAGCGCAGCGGCACGCCAGGCGTCCGTGATCTGCAATGCCGGCGTCGTGATCGGCAGTTCGTCGAGCGCGTATTCGTAAGCCGGCCACGCAATCAGAACAAGGAACGCAAACGCGGCTCCCGTCGCGAAAGTATCGAGCATCGCACGCGACCGTGGCGACAGCGCGCCGACGCAAGCCGTCATGCGCATGTGCTCATCGCGGCGGAAGGCGATAACCGCCCCGACCATCGCCAGCCAAAGGAACAGCGTAGACGCCAGTTCGTCGGACCAGACCAGCGGGCGGTCGAAGACGTAACGCGACACGACGCCGCCGAACAGGATCGCGATCTCGGCCGCGACCAGAACTGCGGCAGCCAGTTCGACGGCCGCGCCCAGTCCGGCCTCGAAATGATCGCTCAAAGACCGGCGAGACTGCGCCTCGTTTGCCGCGGCAAGGGACATAGCCTCAACCATGGCGTCACGTGAGCTTGCCCACGGATTGCTCCAGAATGCCCCAGGCCTCGTCGCCGTATTTGCCCTTCCATTCCGTATAGAAACCCGCGGAGCGAAGCTTGTCGCGGAATGGCGCAGCGTCAGTCTGATTGAAGACGAGACCTTTGCCGGCGAGGTCTTTCTGCAGTGTCGCGTTCAACTGGGCGACATCGTCGCGCTCTTTCAAACCCGCGGCATTGATATTCCTCGCGACGATCGCGCGCACGTCGTCGGGCAGAGCTTCCCACGCGCGCTGGTTTGCCAGGAACCAGAACCCATCCCACATGTGATTGGTGAGCGAACAGTATTTCTGCACTTCGTAGAGCTTGGCGGTCGAAATGATGGCGAGCGGGTTCTCCTGGCCGTCCACGATCCTGGTTTGCAGCGCCGTATAGACTTCGTTGAAATTGATCGACGCCGGCGACGCATCGAATGCCTTGAACATCGACGTCCACAACGGCGACGGCGGCACGCGAAGCTTCATGCCGCTGAAATCGGCCGGTGTCTGGACCGGCTTCGTCGAGGTCGTGGTTTGCCGGAAGCCATTGTCCCAGATTTTCTCCATGGCGAAGAGATTGGCCTTGGCGATTTGCGCGCGCACATAAGCGCCGAGCGCGCCGTCCATCGTTTTCCAGACGGTATCGTAATTCGGGAAGGCAAAGCCCATGCCGTTGATCGAAGCCGCGGGCACGAGAGTCGACAGAATGAGTCCCGACAGCGTGAAAAATTCGACTCCACCGGAGCGTATCTGGCTGAGCGTATCTGTGTCGGAACCCAATTGGCTCGACGGAAAAATCTGCAGATCGAAACGGCCGTTCGTCTCCTGCTTGATCGCAGCCGCCATTTCCCGTGCCCGGACATTCATCGGATGCGTCTCTGGCAGGTTGTTTGCGTATTTGTAAGTCCACTGCGCCTGCTGCGCGCGCGCGACGAAGGGCGCGCCAACGGCAGTTGCGCAAATCGTCGAACCGGCGGCGGCCAACAAACGGCGGCGAGATAACGTCATGAACAAGCCTCCCTGCATCGGCGCTTGCCGCGCACGTGTCGCGCCCCCGGCGCGCTCTTGGCCGTATTTTGGCATAAAATTCCGGAGAGACACACCTGTCCACCGGCGCTTCGACAAGATGCCGCCGCGGGTCGGGTAGCCGTCAGCCGCCCGGAAGCGCCAGTTCAGCCCGCAAGCCGCCTATGGGTGCGGTGCCGAGCGTGAGCACGCCGCCGTAGAGGCCCGCGAGTTCGACGACAATCGACAGGCCAAGGCCGGAGCCTGGCTTGGTCTCGTCGAGCCGCTGGCCGCGCTGCGCCACCTGTTCGCGCTCGGCCGGAGAGAGGCCCGGCCCGTCGTCGTCGACGATGATGCGCACGCGCGCCTTCTCGCCATCGGTGGCGGGACGATCGGCCAAAACCTCGATCGCAACACGCGACTGCGCCCATTTGCAGCCGTTGTCGACGAGATTGCCGACCATCTCTTCGAGATCCTGCTGCTCGCCGCGAAAGCGCGCGTGTTGCGGCACATCGACATCGATCGCGATGTCGCGCTCGCGATGGAGCTTTTCCATGGTGCGGGCAAGCGCCGTGACCACCGGAGGAACGTCGATCAGCGTGCCGATCACCGTGGAGCGCGTCGCAAGCCGCGCGCGCTCGAGCTGGCGCGCAACCTGGTCACGCATGATGTCGGTCTGTTCCAGCACCTTATGCGCCAGCCGGTCGTTGCCGCGGGCCGCCGCCTCATTGACGATGACGGACAGCGGCGTCTTCAGCGCATGGGCGAGATTGCCGACATGCGTGCGGGCGCGCTCGACGATTTCGCGGTTGGCGTCGATCAGCGCATTGGTCTCGCGCGCCAGCGACGCAATTTCGACGGGGAATTCGCCCTCAAGCCGTTCGGCGCGGCCGGAACGGATGGCTGCAAGAACTCTCGGAAATGCGCGTAAGCGGCGCAAGGCCGAACCGGACCTGCAAGGCCGTCGTCAGCAACAGCGCCATGGTAAGCGCCGTGAAGGTGATGACGATCACGCGATCGAAGCTATGCGTTTCGTCGTCGATCTCCGAGGCGTCGCCGGCGACCGCAATCAGGTAGCGGCCATCGGTGCCGAGATCGATGTTGCGCTCGACAAGGCGCAGATCCTGGTCCTCGGGACCCTGCGCGTAACCTTGCCGATACTCGGCCGCGGCGGCCGACTTGTCGTCCGCGAGGCGCGGCAGGCTACTGTCCCACAGCGACCGCGACGAATGCACTTCCGGCGCTTTGCTGTCGAGCCGCGTCACCTGCCAGTACCAGCCCGAGAGCGGCAGTTCGAATAGCGGCTCGCCGATCGATTGCGGAAATTTGTCGCTGCTTTCCTCGGGCGAGGCGACATCGGCCACCAAGGTGCGCAGGTAGACGTCGAGACGACGATCGAAAGCACGCTCGACCGCGTGGCGATAAAGCGTCGAGAGCGCGATCCCGGTGATGATGAGAATGACGACCGTCCAGACCGTGGCCCACAGGAACAGGCGAACCGCGAGTGAATTAGCGCGCATCGGGCGGTGTCAGCAAATAGCCAAGGCCTCGCACGGTCTGGATGACATCGACGCCGAGTTTTTTGCGGATGCGGCCGACGAAGACCTCGATCGTGTTGGAGTCGCGATCGAAGTCCTGGTCGTAGAGATGCTCGACCAGTTCGGTGCGGGACACGACGCGGCCGGTATGGTGCATGAGATAGGACAATAGCCGGTATTCGTGCGAGGTGAGCTTGACCGGATTGCCGTCGACGGCGACGCGGCCGGTACGGGTATCGAGGCGAACCGGGCCGCAGGTGAACTCGCTCTTGGCGTGCCCGGCGGAACGGCGCAATAGCGCGCGCACGCGCGCCAGCACCTCCTCCAGATGAAACGGCTTGGCGACATAATCGTCGGCGCCGGCGTCGAAGCCCTGCACCTTGTCGCTCCAGCGGTCGCGCGCGGTGAGGATGAGCACCGGCATGGCGCGGCCGGCGCGGCGCCACGCTTCAAGCACCGAAATGCCGTCCATCTTGGGCAGGCCGATATCGAGAATGACGGCGTCGTAGGGTTCGCTCTCGCCGAGATAATGGCCCTCCTCGCCATCGAAGGCGCGGTCGACGACATAGCCGGCGTCGGTCAACGCCGTCGCAAGCTGCCGATTGAGATCGGGATCATCCTCGACGACAAGAAGGCGCAACGAAAAGCTCCACTCAACGCTCGCCGACCAGCGTGCCTTTCACGGCGTCGACGGTTATCCGCGCCACTCTGCCATCGTGGGCCAGAACTGTCAGCATATAGACGAGGCCATCCGGACCGCGGCACAGCCGTGCCCCTATCACCGTGCCGGGCATCCGGCTCCGGGCCGCACGCATCGCGCTGGCAATCCGGATGAGCCTGCCGGACTCGATTTCCGCCCGGCGCTCCTTCGGATCCAGGCAGACATGCTGCGTCCCGGTGGCGGCCGGACGGGCCGTCTCGTCAGCGAACGCCCGCTGCGGTGCCGGCGCAAAAGCGAGCGCAAAGAGGGCAATTGTGGCGAATCGGACCCTGAAATCCATCGCGGGCCTTCTAACAGGCTGCAGTGAACCCGGCCTGAACGGCTGATTTGGGGCAAACACGCCGCAAACCAACAAAAACACTGCTATTGAGGCTGCCAGGGAGATGAGATTGATGATGTTCCGGCGGAAACAGGTGCGGTGGCCGCACGCGCTTGCGATCGCATCGGCCATGACCGTGACCGGCCTTTGCCTCGCACCTGGGTTGGCCATGGTCGGCGGGGCGCAGCCTGCGGCGGACGGCGCCGGCCGCTCGGTCGTCATGATCGTCGGTTCCTACGGCACGGCCTGTACCGCAACAGCGATTGCACGCGACCTCCTGCTCACTGCCGCGCATTGCGTGCAGTCCGGCGCCGATTACAAGTTCGCCGAGAGCGAGGCCGGACAGGCGCCGATGCTCAAAGACATCGCGCGTATCGAACGCGATCCGCAATTCGACCTGAAGCGGCTTTTTGCGCATCTCGCAACGGCGGACGTGGCGCTGCTCAAGCTTGCGCAGCCGCTGCCGCAGGGAATTGCTGCGGCCCGCATCGGCGGTGAAACCGAGACGGTCGCAGTCGGCGATACGCTCATTGTTGCCGGCTATGGCGTCACCACACGTGGCGCCGACCGCCTCGACGGCAAGGTGCGCGCGGCAAGCCTCGTGGTCACGGGCCAGCCCGGTTCGCTGCAAGTTCGTCTCTATGACCCGCGCACCAAGGGTGAAAGCGCGGGCCTTGGCGCATGCACGGGCGATTCCGGTTCGCCGGCCTTTCGTGACACCAACGGCAATCTCGCGGTGATCGGAGTCGTCAGCTGGTCGACAGGGCCGAATTTAAGCGCAGGCTGCGGCGGCCTCACCGGCATCACGCCGCTGGTTCGCTATCGTGCATGGATCGTGGAGACTGCCCGGAAGCTGGGGTCGCCGCTGATGCCGTAAGGCACACCTTATTCCGCGGGCTCTTCTGACAGGCGAACCGGGCCGTGCAGCGGACGCTCTTCGACTGCGAACAGGCAGACGAAAGAAATTGTCAGAAAAACAGCGGCGGTGACGAAGACCCAGTGAAACGCCGGCGCCATATCGCCGTGCGCCGCCGCGATCTTCTCCAGGGTCGCAACGCCGGAACCATCTGTTCCTCCGCCGAGTACGATAGCGCCGAACACCGCAACGACGATGGCGCCGCCAAGCGTACGAAAGAAATTCAGCGTTCCGGTCGCGGTGCCCATCTGGTGCGGCTTGACCGCGTTCTGCATGACGATCGTGCTCATCGGATACATCGGCCCGATGCCGGCACCGAGCGCGAAAAGAAGACCGGCGACTTCGCTTGCCGAATGACTAGCCGGGTCGATGGCCAGCTCAATAAGCGCCGCTATCGCCACGAACAGGCCCGCCATAGCCACCCGGGTATAGTGGGTCAGCCGAACCATCAGCCGAGCGGCGATTTGCGAACCGCAGACCGTGCCGCCCATGAACGCGATGAGCGCCATGCCGGACCGGCTTGCCGAGAAGTTGAGCACGGTCTGGAAGTAAAGCGGCATGTAGATCGTTATGCCGATGATTGTGCCGATCGAGAAAAAGGCCGCGCAGGTAATCGTCGCGGTGACGCGGCCGCGCAATATGGCGAGCGGGATGAACGGCTCCCGCGCCGTCAGAAGCCGCACAGCAAACAACATCCATAAACCGCCGGAGGCCGCGAGCAGCAAAAGGATCTGCCACGAGATCCACGGGTAATGCGTGCCACCCCAGGCCAACGCCATCATCAATGTCAGGGCCGCGGCGACCATCAAGAGCGCACCGAGCACATCGAGTTGATGCGGGCGGTCGTGGCGCGGCAATTGACGGAGTGCGCGTTCCGTCATGACAAAGGCAATCGCACCGAGCGGCAGGTTGATCCAGAAGATCAGCGACCAATGAAGATGGTCCGTCAGCAGCCCGCCGAGCAAGGGTCCGAGAATGCTGGCGCTCATGAACATGACGGACGTTCGGCCCATCACGATCGGGCGCTCGCGCGGCGAGATCAAATCGGCGATGATGGTTTGCGCGATCGGCAACAGGCCGCCGCCGCCGACGCCTTGCAGCCCGCGCGCCAGGATCAGCATCCAGATGTCTTGCGCGAGCGCGCAGACGACCGAGCCGGCGATGAAAATTCCGATCGCCGTGAGCAGGATCGTCCGGCGGCCGTAGATGTCGGAGAGCTTTCCGAACAGCGGCGTCGTTGCGGTCGCGGCGAGAAGGTATGAGGTCACTACCCAGGAAAGATCGTCGATACCGCCGAGACTCTTGCCGATCGCCGGCAGAGCAGGCGCGACGATGGTCTGCTCAAGTGCTGAGAGAAACATCGCCAGCATGATGCCCGCGACGATGGCGCGGACGGCGGTGTGATCGAGCCGAACCGTAGCGGCGACACCCCGTTCCGCGGTCGATGGCGGCGCATCGCTGCCCATTTCGGGGGCGATACTGTGTGCGTCTTCGGGTGCGATTTCGCTGGCCATGCTGCAGTGTTTGGGATGAATGGCACCACTTGGCTGGCGCGGCGTCTTTATGCAACCGCCGTGGATGCAGAGCAGGGGTGAGCGGATTTAACGTCTTCGCCTGGCCGCCTTCGGCAATTTCAGCGGCCAGCTTACAATGTGGTCTTCGAGATCCTCGTCGGGGACGTCCGCTTCACTCGCGCCGATGCGGCCGCGCACCGAAACACCGGCCGTATGCACCGTCTCGGGATCGCCCGAGACCAGTGGATGCCACCAGTAAAGGTCCCTGCCCTCGCCCAAGAGCACATAGGCGCAGGACGGCGGCAGCCAGGTGATCTTTTTCAAATTTTTTGGCGTGAGCCGCACGCAATCGTCGACCAGATCGAGGCGGTTCGGGTAGTCGCTGCAGCGGCAGCTTTTCCCGTCGAGCAGCCGGCAGGCGACGTTGGTGTAATAAGTGCGATCGGTGCCCTCCTCCTCAAGCTTGTTGAGGCAGCACTTGCCGCAGCCGTCACAAAGGCTCTCCCATTCAGAATTCGTCATTTCCGACAATGACTTGCGCCGCCAAAACGGAACGTCGCCGGCGCCGTCATCAGGGGTTGCCATGGTGTTCTCCAAACCCAAATCCTAGGCCAAATTTACCCCCAATTGCCATTCACCTTGTCCGCTCGGCTGCATTGGCCCCCAGCTATATGTCCATTAAAGCTGGCTGAACGGGGATTGGCCGGTCAAAGCTTGGTCGGCTAGAAAGGCAACTCTCTTGGTTCAGGCTGTTTCCCGGAGCACGCGACAGTGACGGACATGTTTCCCGATCCAGGCGACGACTGGCGGCCAAAATTCAAACGGCTGCTGCTCGATCTCGACGCCCGGATCAATTCGGCGGTGTTCCAGGCCGGCAAATGGACCCGCGAGATCTACGAGCGTTTCACCGCCATCATGGACGGCGCTCACGTGGCCGGCTGGCGGCGCTGGCTCCTCGTCGAGCCGCTGTCGGAAATGGCGACGCTGGGCACATGCGGCCTGTTTCTCATGATGACGCTCGGCATGTCGGCCTTCCGCCAGACGTCCGACGGCGACTGGCTGAAAAAGGCCGATCTCGCGGTGACGTTTCTCGACCGCTACGGCAATGAAATCGGCAGCCGCGGCATCAAGCATGACAACTCGGTGCCGCTCGACCAGTTTCCCGATCACCTGATCAAGGCGGTGCTCGCAACCGAGGACCGGCGTTTCTTCGAGCACTTCGGCATCGATTTCCAGGGCACCTTCCGCGCCCTTATGACCAATGCCCAGGCCGGCGGCGTGGTTCAGGGCGGGTCGACCATCACCCAGCAGCTCGCGAAGAACCTGTTTCTGTCCAACGAGCGTACCTATGAGCGCAAGATCAACGAGGCATTTCTTGCGCTCTGGCTGGAAACGCACCTGAGCAAGCAAGAGATTCTCAAGCTTTATCTCGATCGCGCCTATCTCGGCGGCGGCGCATTTGGCGTGAACGCCGCGGCCCAATACTACTTCGGCAAATCGGTGCGCGACGTGACGCTGCCTGAAGCGGCGATGCTCGCCGGCCTGTTCAAGGCACCGACCAAATTCTCGCCGCTCGTCAATCTTCCCGCCGCCCGCGCGCGCGCCAATGTCGTCCTCGACAACCTGGTCGATAACGGATTCATGACCGAGGGCCAGGTTTATGGCGCGCGGCGCAATCCGGCGACGCCGATCGACCGCACCGCGGAAGACGCGCCGAACTATTACCTCGACTTCGCCTTCGACGAGATGCGCAAGCTCGTCGACACTTTCCCGAAATCCATTCCCGACCGCTTTTTCGTGGTGCGCACCGCGCTCGACTCTAATTTGCAGCACTACGCCGAGCACGAAGTCGAAAGCCAGCTGCGCCAGTACGGCAAAGACTATGGCGCAAGCCAGACGGCGGGCGGTGTTCGCCGATCTCGATGGCGGCATTCGCGCCATGATCGGCGGGCGCGATTATGGCGCGAGCCAGTTCAACCGCGCGACCGACGCGCTACGCCAGCCTGGATCGTCCTTCAAGCCATATGTCTATGCGACGGCGCTGGCCAACGGCTTCAAGCCGACCTCGGTTATTTCCGACTCGCCCGTGTGTATCGGCAACTGGTGCCCGCACAACTACTCCGGCGGCTATTCCGGAAACGTGACGCTGCTGGAAGCCATCACGCATTCGATCAACGTCATTCCGGTCAAGCTGTCGATCGAGCTCGGCCACGGCAATCCCAAACTCGGCCGCGCCATGATCGTGCAGACCGCACGCAACTTCGGCATTCACGCGCCGCTGCCGGATACCCCATCGCTGCCGATCGGCGCCGATGAGGTCTACGTCTATGAACATGCCGTCGCGTACGCCACGTTCCCCAACCTTGGCCGTGCGGTGACGCCGCACGCCGCACTTGAGGTGCGCACCGGCACCGGCCAACTGGTGTGGCGCTTCGATCGCGACGGCCCGAAGCCCAAACAGGTGATCAGTCCCGACGTCGCACTCGATATGATCAAGATGATGAACTCGGTCGTCGAGAACGGCACCGGCAAGCGCGCGCAACTCGACGGCATCAAGGTCGCCGGCAAGACCGGCACCACCAACAGTTGGCGCGACGCCTGGTTCGTCGGCTACACGGGCAATTTCGTCGGCGCGGTCTGGATGGGTAACGACGATTTTTCACCGACGAAGCGCATGACCGGCGGCACGTTGCCGGCCATGACATGGCACAACATCATGGCCTACGCGCATCAGGGGATCGAGTTGCATCCGCTGCCCGGATTGCCGGGTCCGGAACATGCACCTCCCCTGACGGATACGTCATTCAAAGGCAGCGATGAGCCGCGTCCGGTGCTGCTGACGCGCAAGGGAACGGACGCCCTTGTCCGCGTCGAGCGCCTCCTTGACGACGCCAGCCACGCGCTGACGGTCCAGGGAGCGGCTCCCGGGCCGCTTGGCGCGCTCGACAGCGGGCCGAGCGATGCGGGGGGCGATCGGCCACCAAATGCCTTCGCGACGGCTGCCGGTCCCGGACCCGCCGCAGCACCGCGCGGCGACTGAATTCCACGCCCTCTCGACGGATCGCTTTCGGACTGATTGAGCCATGCGCCTTTTGCTCGGTTCGTGTTTTACGCTCCTGGTCGCAGCCGCGATCGGCCTCGGCGCGACATGGTTTACGATAACTCGCGGTGTCGCCTTCGGCTCGCTCACCATCGGCGCGTGGAAGGCATGGCCGAAAAGCGGATCGGTCGACATCAATCCGTACGCTCGCGCCATCGTTGCGCGCACCGGTGAATTGCCAACCGGAACGGGCGACGGCGTCGCCTTTTACGCGAGCACGGACGATGCCGGCGATAATTTCGACGGGCGCTGCACTTTCATGATCAGCGGCATGACGCCTGCGGCCCGCTACTGGACGCTCACGCTTTACGATCCCGATGGCCGGCTGGTCGCGAACACAATCGATCGCCACGGGTTCACCAGCGAGGAAGTAGTCCGCAACAATGACGGCCAGTTCGCGATCACGGTCGCGCCGCTGGCGCGGCCCGGCAATTGGTTGCCGACCGGCGGCACCGATAAATTCGTGCTGGTCTGGCGGCTCTACGACACGCCGATCGGGGTCGCCACCCGAACGACCAAAGAAGGCCCCATGCCTGCGATCGTGCGAAAGGGCTGCTCATGATCCGCGCACTATTATGGGTCCTTGCCGCCGTTCTGCTGGGGGGCATCGTGCATCTGTCGACCGTGCTCGCGATGCCGCAGGCGGCAAAGCAGGATGCCTATGCGCGGCTCACTCCGCTGACACCCATCAATACAATGGTGCCGCTCGCGGCGCCGACGGCGGAGACCGCCGTCATGCCGTTCATGGATCCGGCCTTTGCGACCGCGGTATGCCGCTACGATCTCACCGGGGGATCGCTCAAACTCACTACGCCGGTAAGTCAGGCCTACACGTCGGTGACTTTTTATACGCGTAGGAGCGTGGCCTATTACGCGATCAACGATCGCGCCGCCGGCCGGCGCACGATCGAACTCGATCTGATGACACCCGAGCAGCATGCCCAGGTCCCCGAGGAAGAAGATGTCACGGCCGCCGACCGCCTGATCATCGAATCGCCAAGCCCGGTGGGACTGATCGTATTGCGGGCACTGGCGCCCGAGACCGGACTTATGGCCATGGCGCGCAAGGCGCTGGCCGGCGCAAATTGCAGCATCGTGCCGGTGCAATAAGCCGACAGGCTATCGCGAAATTTGTGCTTGCCGCGTTGGCACGACATTCCGCGCGCCGGCAAAACGCGGCACCACGACATTGACCTGATTGGCGGCGATCTGCTCCGCCAGTTCCGTCAGCACGCGGTCGGCCTCGGCGGCAGCCGGCTGCGGCTCGGCGACCGCGAGATGCTCCAGCGCAAAACGATAGGCGGCGCAGCGTTCGTTGAGCGTATTGCTCACCCAGGAGATCGTGAAACTGTTTTCGCCGACACGCGCCTCGGCATTGACGCGTTCAGCCGGCGAGAGACTGGCGATTTGCCCCATGCTCGCTTCACGCCGCCGGTCGAGATCGACGACACGACGCGCGGCCATGAAAAACGGCTCGAGGCGCACGATGTCGTTGCGGACGTCGTCGATGATCCGGTTGTATTTTGCCGCGCTTGACCGCAACAGTTCGCCTTGCAGATGCCGATAATAGGCCGTCGGATCGAACGGCCCCCACAATTTTCGTTGGAACGATTGCTTGGTGCCGTATTCATAGACAACCGCATCCCAGCGCTGACGATCGTAGGGCGGCTCAATCAGGGGAAAGGCAAGATCGCGCAGTGTGCGTTCTTCGTCGGTGAGGCTGTAGGCGGAGACCAAGCCACCGTTACGAACCGCGGCTTCTTCACCGACCCAGGAATGAATGTCGTCGGTGACCGCAGGTTCGTCCAGCCGGCCGAAGTCGCCGATGCTGGAACAGCCGCCGAGCGCGAGAAGCGCTAAAACGGGGAACAGGATCGGCGGAATGTCCGCGCGTCGGCGACGAATACGCAGCGACATCGAACAAATCCGTTCAGCGTCGCCTTGCCCGTCGGCGACCGCCGTTTTCCGCCGGCGGAGGCGTATAGGGCTCGGCCCCTTCGGCAAGCGGATCGGCATATCGCTCGATCCGGATTACCGGCAGGATGATAATCGTAGCGGATTCATCCGCCCCGTCACGGCCGAAGCGCACAATGCGCCCCTCATCCGGGAATTTGATTACGTTGCCCACCAGCCGCTTTCCTCTGCCGCCGGCAAGGGAGCATTCTGCCCCGATGCGCGGAAATCGGCATCGCCATGATTAAGCGGCATGCAAGGTTAACGCTCCGCTAACGCGGGCGACTTAGGCTACCGATCGAACTGACCGGACAGGTCACTGTTGCGATCAAGTCACGTCCTATGGAAAGCGTAAACCTTTCAAGCCTCGACAATCTCACCCATCTCGGACTGCGTGGCGGGGTCGACATGCGGCCCACGCTGCTGCGTGTGCTCACCGACCTGTACGTGCAGAAGCTGGCCCATACGCCCGACGAGGAACGTCACTACACCGAACTGGCGCTTCGCCTGCTGGATGCGGTGGATGTGCCGACGCGCACGGCTGTCGCCGCGCGGCTGTCGCGCCACCTCTCGCCTCCCCGGCGGGTGATCGAGCGCCTCGCCAGGGATTTGCCTGACGTCGCAGCGGCCGTGCGGGCGCATCCCTTCCTTGCGGCAGGCCAGCGCGCGGTCACACCCGAAGCGATTGCCACGAGCGTCCCGCAGACCGCCGAATTCAAGGTACCGGTCGAAAATGCGCTGCCGGCCGCCGAAATCTTCCCGGCTATTTGCGGCCGCTGTCGCGAATGAGCTCAACGAATTGTTTTTTGCCGCAAGCGCCAATGAGCGCCGGCTCATCCTGCTCAATCTTGAGATCGTCTCACCCATGCCGTCCGGCAGCGTCAGCTTCGCTCGCGATTCCGAGACCAGCCGGCGGCTCGAAGCCGCAGTATTGTCACGCAGCCGGGAGCAATTCGCGCAGCACCTTGCACAGTCGCTGCATATCCCGCTGGTGCAGGCGCGCCGCGTTGCAAACGACGACCTCGGCGAGCCGATCGTGACGGCGGCGAAAGCGCTCGCCATGCCGCGCGATGTCGTTTACAAAATCCTGCTGTTCGTCAACACGACTGTGGGACATTCAGTCGAGCGCGTCCACGCTCTCGCGTTGCTTCACGATGAGATGACGACGCAAGCGGCCGAGCATATGGTCGCGATCTGGCAATCCTTGCATCGGGCGGAACACCCGCAATCACAACATCGTCCGTTGAACTGGAACGACGAAACACGCGCGCGGGCGCGCACGGCTACGGCAATTGTCCGCCGCGCGCCGTCGACGCAAAAGACGAATGAGCGCCGCGACGTTTCCTAGCCGCCGCTGAAGCCCTAACCGACGATATCGAGAAAGCTCCGGCCGGCGCGATCCTCGACCTCGACGATCCATAGGTCTGGATCGAATTTCATTTCGCGCGCAATGCAAGCCTCGACCGCCGCATCAGGCGCCGGTCTTTCTGCAAGGCTTGGCGCAAACGAACGATCCGCGCCGTGGCCGATTTCGACCGTGCTTTGCGGCGCCGGCCCGTAAAGGTCCGACGTGCCGTCGAGCCGGCAAATACGGACGAAGATCGCGCCCGCTTCTTCCGCGCCGCGCCTGCGCACGACGGCCGGTACGCCCTCGACCTGACAGCGGCGCAAATAGGCGGCAACCCAAATCGCGGATTTAAGGCGCATCGTCTTGTCCGTCGTTGCGGGACGCGGCTGGCGTCCGCGAGTCCGAATTCATAATCACGGAAATCGGGTATTGCGAAAGGCCGAATCCGTCCGGGACAGGCAATGACGTCCTATTCGAGCGGGTGGCCGACCATCGCGGCCAGATCGCTGACCAGCCGATCGGATATGCGTCCGGTAACGGGCAGCTTGTGCCCGCGCTCAAATTTCTCAATCGCCGCAGTGGTGGAATCGTCGAGAACGCCCGTTGGCTTGATCTGGCCGTAACCATATTGGGACAGCGCGCGTTGCACCGCCGTGATCCGGGGCGACGGATCGATCAAGTCAGCGATCGGGTCGTTATGCCTGACAACGGCGACCTGAGGCGCGATGGCGGCGGCCGCCGGCCGCGCCGGAACGGACGGCGCCACGGGTTTGGGTAAATCGCTTGCCGCCTGCAGCGGCTTTGGATTGGTGAAAAACGGCGCCGGGTGCGATCCGGATTGCAGAAATACCGCGTTCGTGATGATGAGCAGGCTCGCCGCGGCCGCCAACAGCACTGCAACGGAGTCCACTGGCCGCGCCGTCGCCTTGGTCCATAGATCGCCAGCCAGCGCTCCGCCGGCGCCGGTCGCGCGTGCGTAAAATGAAGGATCGGGAACGCGGCGTTTAGGCACTTTTCTTCACCGAAATGCTGGACCGCGGCGACAAAACCTCACGCGCAACGGCGTTCGCCGGATGCGCCGCGGTCTTGTCCGCAAGGTATTTCATCACCTCGACGGTCGGTTGCGCAGAAACCCTCTTTCCGAGCCCCGCCCGCTCGCAGTCGAGCGGCAGCCGGATGGTCACACGCGTACCCTCGCCTAGTCGGCTGCGGATTGAGATTTCGCCGCCGTGCAGCCGCACCAGCCCCTTCACGATCGAGAGGCCCAGGCCGGTCCCGCCATGACGACGGTCATACGAAGCGCCAGCCTGGAAATACGGTTCGCCGACGCGCGCCAGGTCCTCGTCATTGATACCGACGCCGGTATCCTCGACAACGAAAGTGATATTCGCCGCCTCGGCGCGGGCGCTGACCGTGACCTTACCGCCGCGATCGGTGAAGCGTATGGCGTTGGACAGAAGATTGATCAGGATCTGGTTGAGCGCCCGCTTGTCGGCAATCATCTCCGGCAGGTCGTCCGGCGCCCGTTTTTCGAGATCGACGCCGGCCTCGCGCGCGCGCAACGCAAGCAATCCGCAGCAACCCGCGATGACCAACGAAGGCGCAAATGGCTCCGGCGTGATCTCGAAATTGTCGGTCTCGATCTTCGACATGTCGAGAATGCCGTTGACGACCGACAGGAGATGATGCCCGGAATCGTTGATCAGCCCCGCATATTCATTTCGGCGCTTGATGTCGAGCATCAGCGCCGTCTCCTTCATCAGCATTTCCGAAAATCCGATGATGGCATTGAGCGGCGTGCGCAATTCGTGACTCATCGTCGCAAGGAACCGGCTTTTCGCGGCGTTGGCGCGCTCCGCCTCGGCATGCGCATCAAGGAGCGCCTGCTGGTGCCGCCTGCGCTCCGTCACGTCGCGCAGCACCGCGACGACCTCTCGGCGATCAATGCTGCCGGCATCTCCGGCCGCCTGCTCGAACGGGCGGCACCGCATCTCGATCCAGACGAATTCCGGGATGACGCGGCCGTCGGCATCGACGCTGTTGCGCCGCACGCGAAATTCCACCGAAGCTGGCTCTCCAAGCGCCGCAGCGTCGCCGAGCGCGGTCAGATAGGCCGGGCGATCGGCAACATGGACGCGCTCGAACAGGCCGTGGCCTTGCAGTTCCGCGATACGCGACCCGAACAACGATTCCGCGGCCGGAGATACGAACAGCACCGCGCCATCGCGGCCGTGTCTCGTAATGACATCGCCGATATTGCGCGCCAGGAGCCGATAACGATCCTCTTCGGCATAGAGCAGCCAGAAGCTGGTCCGCGCCAGCGTTTCGGCGCCGAGCGCGAGCCCGGTCGCATAGAGGCCGGCCGAGACGATGCCAAGTGCCGCAAGTGCCGCGGGCGCCGTGCCGGTCGCCGGCGGCAAAAGATGGTGTTCGCTGAGCACAACCAGCACGCCCGCGGCGCCAAGCGCAAATGTGGAAGCGATCGCAACGACGCGCCGCGAGGCCGAAAGCGCGGCCTCGAGCGGAACAACGACGAGCCAGATGGCCGCGAAAGACGCGATGCCGCCATTTGATGCCGCAACCGCCGTCACCAGCCCCGTCAGCGCGAGCGACGACAGAATGTGAGCGCTCTCATAGCGGCCCGTACGCGACAGGAAATAGGCAGTAAGGATCGGAACGACGAGCCAGGCAAATACCAAAAGCTCGACGACGCTCGGCGCCCCACGGACATACAGATAGACCGGGAACGACGCGAGCGCGACAATGCTGCCGAGAATGCGCGGCGCGATAAAGGCGCGATGCCGCGCCGCCGTCAGCGAGTCTTGCTGCGCCGACGGATGCACCAGCGTCTCAATATAGCTTCGAACCGGAGCGAGCAGGCTCACGTTCCCAACGCACGCCCGCTTTGCAGACGCGCCCCCCTTTTTCTATGTCTCGATCGTGTCAGAGGCCGCTTAAGCGAAAGCTAAAGCGTGCCGCCCCTGCCGCGGCGTGGCATCGCTGCGGCGGCGCTCCAGGCGGATTTCCGCACCATGGTGAATCGATTGTTGCTGCCGAATACGCTCGTATTTCGCGCGAGCAGATCGCGAAAACTGCGCAATCGCCATAAATTGCGCTCCCGCGCGCGCTGCGTTCGTTCAAATTTTAGGTAAATGATATTTTTTCCAATTGTTCGAAAATTTGCGGCGTATTCTCGTCGATTATGCGCAAAAACGTACCAGCCGGGCCAACGGGGCCTTCAATGCTGTCTGCTAGCTTCCCGACACGTGCGGCAAACTGTGCCGTCGGGGATGTGGGTGTTATGTTCTTTCTCTTGCGGATGACGTTTTGGCTCGGCCTCGTGCTGATCCTGTTGCCGAGCGGCTCGTCGCAGCAGCTCCCGGCCAGTCAGGTCGGCGCGACTGATGCAATTTCGGCCGCTTCCGCGACCGTCGGCGATCTGCGGCAGTTCTGCACGCGCCAGCCCGATGCCTGCACGGTCGGCTCCCAGGTCGCGACCCAACTCGGTTACAAGGCGCAGGCCGGCGCAAAGATGCTTTACGATTTCTTGACCGAGCGGCTCGCGTCAAAGGACACCGGCTCGATCGCGAATAGCGGCGCCCGTTCCGGCAAGCAGGCGACCCCCGTCGTCGATAAGGGGTCGCAGAATACGCTAACCCCCGCCGACCTTGCGCCGGCATGGCACACCCCGACGCCGCGCAAGGATGCCAAGCATTCGGCTTAGGCCCGGTGCGCCGTCACTGCGCCCAACATCGCCCTTGCACACGTCGACCTGCCGGACCTCACGCTCTATATAGAGGGCAGGACGTGGGATACCGGCGCAATGGCTGACTTCAACGACATCATCGGCAACTTCTCGCTGCTCGACGACTGGGATGATCGCTATCGCTATCTCATCGAACTCGGGCGCGAACTGCCGCCATTGCCGGCGGCGGCACACAGCGACGCCAATAAGGTCCAGGGCTGCGCCAGCCAGGTCTGGCTCGATACCACCGTGCGTCCGAACGGAACCGGCGGGCCTTTGCTCACCTTCGAGGGCGACAGCGATGCCCACATCGTGCGCGGCCTGATCGCCGTCCTGTTTGCGATCTACTCGGGCAAGAGCGCAAAGGACATTCTGGCCACGGACGCCGTCAAACTGTTCGAAGAAATGGGATTGCGTGAACACCTCACACCGCAACGCTCGAACGGCTTCCGCTCGATGGTGAACCGTATCCATTCGGACGCGCGCACGGCCCTGGCGGCAGTCCCGTCATAGGCGAACGCCGCCGCCCTGCCCGCATGGCGGTCTCTGACCGTTCTAGCCGCGCCTGCAATCGTGTTGTAAGTCTCGTGTGAGCGCAGGCGGGTTCCCTTGGATAATCACAAGCTCCGCGCAGGACTGACCGACGTGTTCGCCGGCACGGTCTGCAGCATTTTGTCAGTCGCCTATTGCCTGTCCTATGCGGCGCTGATCTTCACGGGGCCCCTCGAACACCTGCTGTCCTACGGTATCGCCGTGACATTCCTCTCGGCCGCCGTCGGCGGGACGATCGTGGCCCTGCGAAGCTCATTGCCCTTCGCGGTTGCAGGACCGGACAGTTCGATTTCCGTGGTATTGGCGGCACTGGTGGCGCTTCTCATCCAGCGGATCGTCGCCGGCGGCGCCACCGAATTTCTTGCACCGGCCTTGATCGCCATGTCTCTGGCGACCGCGCTGACGGGGCTGCTGCTCTGTCTTCTCGGCTTTACGCATGCCGGGCGGGCAATTCGTTTTGTTCCTTACCCGGTGATCGGCGGCTTCCTCGGCGCGACCGGGTGGCTTTTGATTACCGGCGCGATCCAGGTGATTACCAACCAGCGTCCGACGCTTGCCAATATCGGTGCGTTTGCCGATGGCGCCGCGGCCGCCAAACTCGGGCTGGGCGTCGTCGTCGCGCTCGCGTTATATCTCCTGCTCCGCCGTTCCAAAAATCCATTTATCCTGCCGGGCGTCCTGGTGACGGCGTTCGTCGTCACGCATCTGGTGCTGTTGTCGACAGGCACGACACTCGCAACGGCCCAAGCCAATGGCTGGATGTTCCGTCTGCAGCCCGCGGCGGGTTTGACGCTGCCGTGGAAATTCGAGCCGCTTCACAACTTCCCGTGGTCGGCACTGCCCGAGTTTGCCGGCGATCTTCTCGCCGTCATCTTCGTCACCATCACGAACTTCCTGCTCAATACCACGGGGCTTGAGATTGCGACCAGGACCGAAGCCGACGTCGAGCGCGACCTCAAGGTGCTCGGCATCGCCAATGTCGTGATTGCGGCCCTTGGCGGGTTTGTAAGCTGCACGTCCTTCAGCCGGTCGATGCTGGTGCGAACGGCGGGCGCCACGAGCCGCGTCGCGGAACTCACGGTTGCGGCAATCTCGGCGGCGCTTCTCATCGCCGACCCGTCATTCATCGGCTATGTGCCCAAATATATTCTGGGCGGGTTGTTGTTCTATCTCGGCGCCGACCTCGTCTATCAATGGGTGATCCAATCTTCGCGGCGGCTGCTGTTGCTCGAATACCTGTCGCTACTCGCGATTGCAGCGCTCATCATCTATTCCGGGTTCATCGCCGGCGTGCTGATCGAAATCGTCATCGGCTGCGCCACGTTTGCACTCAGCGCGAGCCGCGTGAACGCCATCAAATTCAATTTTGACGGCTCGGAATATCGTTCGTCGCTCGATCGCGGGACCTACGAACTATCCCTACTGGCGCAGCACGGTCAAAAGATCCAGGGAATGACGCTGCAAAGCTATCTGTTCTTCGGTTCGGCGAACCGGCTCTACCAGCACGTCAAGACCTTGCTGGCGGCGCAGCCGGATTGCCGGTTCTTGATCTTCGATTTCCGCCTCGTCACCGGGATCGATTCATCGGCAACCCACAGTTTCGCGCAAATCAAGCAATCCGCCGCCGGTTCCGGCGCCCGAATTGTGCTCGTCAATCTCACGCCCGAGCTGGAACGCGCCTTTCGCACGGCCGGATTTGTCTCCGATGACGTGATTATGGCGGCGGATCTCGATCGCGCCCTTGAAGCCTGTGAACAGGACATCATCGAAGAACATCGCACCGAAGGTGACGACGCGCGATCATTGCGGGTGTGGCTGTCCGAGGCTTTGGGAGATGAAAGCCTTGCCGACAGGCTCACCCATTACTGCCGCAGGCTTGAGTTTCGCACCGGCGACACCATTGCGCGGCAGGGCGACGCCGCCGCCTCGATGCATTTCATCCTTGAGGGACGTGTCGGTATCGTCGTCGAGCTTGGCGAGGGACGGGGGATGCGCGTGCGCAGCCTCGGCCGGCACACCACGATCGGCGAAATGGGACTGATTTCGGGACGGCCGCGCAGCGCCAGTATTGTTGCCGAGACGGACAGCCTGCTCTACGAGCTCAGTGCCGAGTCTTACGCGCATATACAGCGTGACGACCCCGCGCTCAGCCATGCGCTTCTGAGTTACGTGGTTTCCGTAATGTCGGAGCGATTGAGCTTCGCCAACCGGGCGGTCGGCGTTCTGCAGCGTTGAAGGCGCAAGCTTGGTCTAGCTGCGCTCCCGGCGCCGGCGCCGCTGCTGTCCAAGCCCCATCTGCTTGGCAAGCTGCGAACGCGCTGCGGCATAATTGGGCGCGACCATGGAGTAATCGGCCGGCAAGCTCCATTTCTCGCGATATTGATCCGGCGTCATGTTGTAGCGCGTGCGCAGATGGCGCTTGAGCGATTTGAACTTCTGCCCGTCTTCAAGACAGACGATGTATTCGGGCGTGACCGATCGCTTGATGGGCACGGCCGGCTTCGGCGGCTCCGCCGCAGTAGCCACTTGTCCGCCCGCGACGCGTTTGAGCGCCGAATAGACCTGCCCGATGAGATTTGCGATGTCCGCACTCGGCACCGGATTGTTGCTGACATAGGCTGAAACGATCGTCGCGGTCAGTTCGATGAGACCGTCGCCTGAATTCTCAGCCATGATTTGAATCTCGTGCGGCGAATGCTATGCGTAAACTTAGCATATACTAGGCCAAATAGATAAAAGCAATAAAACACCGGCGTGACACGCCACGCGTCAATATTCGAAACTATAGATTCCAGTCTTGTCGCGCCGGGACGGGCACCGCCGGGAACACCGGAGGCCTAGGACGCCTGCTCGATGTGATTGCGCAGTTCGGTAATGGAGCCGAACCGCAGCGTGCCCTGCGGCAGCGCCGCTTCGATCGATCCGTCCGAATAGAGCGTATAGGCCATTCCGTCGACGACGCCGGATTTGAGGACGGTGGCCTCGGCGGACGCGTCGTCTGACGCGCCGTCTTGCCGCGATCGGCTCCTCCGCCTCGAAGGAGGGTTCAGGGGACGGCGGCTCGATCTCCACGGGGGGCGCCGAACGCACCGGCGCAGCCTGCGTCGTCCGCAACGGGCGCGATCCCTTCGGCCAAAGCGCATCGAATGTTGGACCCTTGCGGTCCTCAGGCGCGCTTCCAAAACGGGTGTTCAAGTCCAGCCGCGGTGCGGTCCGTCCGGCCGCGGCTCCGTTCTTTCGTCTGGCAGCACGCACCTTGTCGGCCTCGGCAACCGCCTGGTCGACGCGCGACGCCGCCAGCGCGGACGATGATCGCGGCGCCAACGAGATTTCCGATTCCTCGGTGATCTCGGCGTTTTCGAAATGGGCGAGGACCGGAGATTTTTCCGCGACGTCAGCGCGTCTTTCATTTCCGACCGGCAATTTGGCCGCGGTTGCGGAGGCGAGCACCGGCCGGACCGTCGCTTTCGGCGGCAGCGGCAGGACGGCTGGTTCGCTCGACAGGCTGGCCGCCGGATCGGCCTCGCCGGGCCGTGCAGCCCTTGGCATGGGCCGGACCGCAATCGCTTCTTCAATCCGCTGCAAGACGCGCAGTGCCAGTCCGAGGCCGAACAGGAGAAGTCCGCCCACCGCGGCAACGATGCCGGGCGTGAAGATGCCCGCATCAAATGCATGGTCGCGCAGCGATATGCCTGCAGCCGCAAGCACGATACCCGCCGCGGTCAATACCGCACCAAACGCCAACAAAATCAGATACATACGCCCGTCCTGAGTTCCGGCAATACGCCTCAGGTTACTTCATAACGACATTGTGACGACGCGGCCAATGTGGCGCAAGGATAATTATCCGGCCTGTCCGGGCCTGCGCCAAAATTTCCGAGCTCTCGTTAATGGAACGGGCGTTGCCGAACCCCCTGTGTTGGTCCTATCTAAAGGAACCATTCGCTTTCTTGGGCGGTTGCACCGCCATATCCGATCGATCCGGTTCACATTGAGGAGCAGACCAATGGCATTCACTTTGCCCGAACTTCCCTATCCATACGACGCGCTCGCCCCGAACATGTCGCGCGAGACTCTCGAATTCCATCACGACAAGCATCACAACGCCTACGTCACCGCCTGCAACAATCTCGCCAAAGGCACCGAGTGGGAAAACAAGCCGGTCGAGGAAGTTGTGAAGGGAACGTTCGGAAAGAATCCCGGTCTCTTCAACAATGCCGCCCAGCACTACAACCACACCCATTTCTGGCAGTGGATGAAAAAAGGCGGCGGCGGCGACAAGCTTCCCGGCAAGCTCGAAAAGCAGCTCACCACGGACCTCGGCCCTCTGGCCAAGGTGAAGGAAGACCTCATTCAGGCCGGCGTCACCCAGTTCGGCTCAGGCTGGTGCTGGCTTGCGGTCAAGGACGGCAAGATCGTCATCATGAAAACGCAGAACGGCGAAAATCCGCTGGTGCACGGCGCCAAGCCGATCCTCGGTTGCGACGTCTGGGAGCACTCCTATTACATCGACTATCGCAATCGCCGGCCCGATTACCTCAAGGCGTTTTTCGATAATCTGGTGAACTGGGATCACGTTGCCGAGATGTATGACGCGGCAACGAAATAAGCGCGTGGATTTCGTACTTCACGGCTATGGGCGGGGCCTCTGGCCCCGCCCCTTTCACACGGGCATTGGCGGCCCTTGCGGCTTCGGCGTCTGCACATTTGACGCATTGTCCTTCCCGCGATTGGGCCGCATGAGTTGAGCCCGCGCGAATCTGAGACCGGGCCGATCGTGCATCAACCTGCGGTGAACTCCCTCTCCTCGCCGTCACAGACAATGCCCGCCACGCGCTGGCTGGACGGGCTTGCGATCGGCGTTCTCGCCGTGACCGCGGCGATCGCACTGGCGACCTTCCGTGATTACGGCCTCGGCTGGGACGACTACACCCACTCGCAATACGGCAGTCTCCTGGTGTCGCTGTTTCAGTCCGGATTCACGGACAAGCGCGCACTCTCCTTCGTCAATCTCTACATGTACGGCGGCGGGTTCGACATCATTGCCACGCTGGCCGCAAAAGTACTGCCGTTCGGACTGTTCGAGACGCGGCGACTGATAGGCGCGGCGATCGGGCTGATGGGCCTGTTCGTGACGTGGCGGCTGGGACGCCGCCTCGGCGGCCCATTCGCCGGATTGATGGCGCTTGTCCTTCTTGCGACCTGTCCGCTTTATTACGGCCACATGTTCATCAACGCGAAGGATGGACCGTTCGCCGCAGTCACGATGATCGCGCTTCTCGGCATCGTGCGTGCGTTTGAGGAATATCCGCGCACCACCCCGCCGACGATCGTACTGTGCGGAATAGGCATCGGCCTTTCGATCGGCGCACGCGTGCTGGGCGGTTTCGCCGTCCTCGACGCGCTGCTGCCGCTGCCGCTCATCCTCGCAATCCGATCGCGCGCAACCGGATTAAGGCCCGCCGCCGCCGAATGCGGATTGTTTCTTGTCCCGCTCATTCCCGCCGCGGTCCTTGCCTATCTCGTCATGGGCCTGGTCTGGCCGTGGAGCGTGGTTTCCCCGCTGAACCCCTTTCACGCGGTCGAATATTTCTCGAATTTTTTCGAAAAACCGTGGCGCGAACTCTTTGACGGTCAGCTGATCCCGGTGATCGACATGCCGCGCAGCTACGTGCCGACCCTGTTCGCGGTGCAGGTACCCGAACTCATGCTGGCGCTCGGGCTTTGCGGGACATTCGGCGCAACCATTTTCGCTCTGCGCAACAGCGAGCGCGATCCTGCCGGTGCGGGCCGCCGCGCTGCGTTTTTCGCCACTGCGCTCGCGGCCGCGCTGCCGATCCTGGTGACAGTCGCAGCCCGGCCGGCCATGTATAACGGCATCCGCCATTTCGTGTTCGTGCTGCCGCCGTTTGCCGTGCTCGGCGGGC
Organism: uncultured Alphaproteobacteria bacterium; assembly: GCA_963808205.1. Lineage (GTDB taxonomy): Bacteria > Pseudomonadota > Alphaproteobacteria > Rhizobiales > Xanthobacteraceae > BOG-931. Next base: position 140,459 of record CAWEER010000007.1, on the reverse strand, counting down.
TTGCCGCCGCCTGGATCGCGCAGCGCTTGCGGCGCCATGGCAGCCTCGCCTTGGCCGCCGGCGGCTTGGCGCTTGTTGTCGGATTTGTCTCACCGATCATCGACATGGTGCGGCTGCATCCCTATCAATACACGGACTACAATCACCTCGCCGGCGGCGTGAGCGGCGCGCGGCAGAACTTCATGCTTGATTACTGGGGATTGTCGCTCACCCAGGCGTCGCGAAAATTGCTCACCACGATCGCGGAACGCCATGAGGCGCCGCCGCGTCGCCAATGGACCGTCGCGGTGTGCGGACCACACCCGCCGGTCGCCGTCGCGCTCGGCCCGCAATATACAACGACGTGGAATCCAAAGGGCGCCGACTTCGCCATGGTCGTGGGCGAGTTCTACTGCGCCAAGCTCGATGCCCCGGTTTTGTTCGACATCGTTCGCGAAGGCGTCGTTTATGCGCGGGTTTATGACATCCGCGGCCGTTCGGTGTCGTCGCTCCTCACCGTGCCCGGAATCGATCAGACAAATTACTAGATTGAAGTTCCGGCGATCGACGCCGGATACGGCGCCTGATCTTCTGCCTTGTAGTGGCTAGGCGTTGACCGCGATCGGCTCCGGCGCGGTCGCTTCCGGCACGGTCGGCGGCAACAGCTTCGGCTCGACGAACCGGCCCTGTTCGATATCCTCGATCTGACGATCGATCTGCTTCATGACGTAGCGGGAATAAGGTCCGACATGGAGATAGAAAGCCATCAGCGTGACGATACCGCGAACCGAATTCGGGTTGATCGACATGCAGGTGGTGAAGGCCTTCCAGAAGCGCTCGCGGCCTTCCGGCAGCCGCGCCATCAGATCGCGGACGAGCTGGACGGTGCCGACCCTGCCGCGAATATCGCCCTCCGGCAATTCCTTCCTCCGGCCCGAGCAGTCGAGCGCCGCGGCGAGCCGCTCCAGCCGGCCGCAGAAAACGTCAGGATCGTAGATTTTTTCGAGGATCATGCGATAGTCACGCAGGATTTCAAGACGCGTGCGCTTGGTCTCGTAATTGACGCCTGCCGTACATTGGTCGCCTTTTCCCGCCGGCGCCGCATCGTGGTCGACATGCAGACGTCCCTCGCGCGCAAGGCGGCGCGTGAGCTGCGTATTGGGCAATGCATAGAGCAGGCCCACCATGGCAATCGGGATATTGGATTCTTCGATGAGGTCGATCATCGGCTGGGCGACCGACCCTTTCTCCGTGTCGAAGCCGACGATGAAGCCCGCGGTCACCGACATGCCGGCCGCATAAATCTTATGGACGCTGTCGGGAATGCTGCGGCGCGTATTCTGTTTCTTGCGCATCGCCTTGAGCGTCTCCTCGTCGGGGCTTTCGATGCCGACGAAGATCGCGAAGAAGTTTGACCGCCTGAGCATTTCCAGCAACTCGGTATCATCCGCCAGATTGAGCGAGGCCTCGGTCGTGAATTCGAACGGATAGTTGTGATCCTTGACCCATTTTTCGAGCGTCGGCAGAAACGCCTTGATCGCCTTCTTGTTGCCGATCAGATTGTCGTCGACGAAATCGACGTGACCACGATAGCCGAGCTGATAGAGCGCCTCGAGCTCGTTGAGCATTTGCGCATGCGTCTTGGTGCGCGGCGAGCGGCCGTAAAGCTCGATGATGTCGCAGAACTCACATGTAAACGGGCAGCCGCGCGAAAACTGCACGCCGATATAGAGATATTGCTCGAATTTCAGGAGATCGAAGCGCGGCACCGGTGTCGTGGTGACGTCGGCCTGGAACTTGACCGCTTCGAAATACCCCTCGCGCTGTCCTTCTTCCCAGGCCTCGATGAATTTATCGAGAATGCCCTCGGCTTCGCCGACCACGCGGAAGTTCGCCCTGGCATAGCGGTGGGGACTCGAACTCACATCCGGACCGCCGACCACGACCGGCAGGCCGCGGGCACGGCACATGTCGATAAGCTCAAGCGAATCCGACTGCTGAAACAGCATTCCGCCCGTCATCACCATGTCGGCCCAGTCGAGATCGCTGTCGGCAAGCTCCTCGGTGTTGCGGTTGACGAGCCGCACATTCCAGGATTTCGGCAGCATGGCCGCGATCGTGATGAGGCCGAGCGGGATCGCCGGGTAACGGGCGCCAACGAGTTCGCAGGCTTCGGAGAAATTCCAGAACGAATCCGCCATAAAACGCGGATAGATCATGAGCACGTTACAGGGGCTCGCTGCCAATGTGGTCGCGACGATGTTCTGCTGCTGTTCCAAGGAATCCCACCCCGTGCCGCATGGCACAATCCGCGCATTATTGGCGAGATTGCCCGATATATCAAGGACAAAGCCGTGTCCGGGCCATATCCCGATGTCGCTGTGCGGGAACGAGAAGTTTAGTGCCGGAACATGGCGTTATCGCGGCTGCGTGAGGCCGAGGGCTGACCCTCGGCGAGCCTTCCGCTAACGTCGCATTCCCCTTTCAGCGAGGATCGACGATGCGCGCCGCTTTTTACGAGCAGAATGGAACCGCCCGCGACGTGGTTAAACTGGGCGAAGTCGAGACCCCGAGGCCGCAACGCGGCGAAGTCCGCGTCAAGCTCGCGACCTCCGGCGTCAACCCGTCCGACGTCAAGGCGCGCATCGGCTCAACGCGCAAGATCTCCTATCCGCGTGTGATTCCGCACAGCGACGGCGCCGGCGAAATCGACATGGTCGGCGACGGCGTGGCCCCGGCCCGGCTCGGTGAACGGGTTTGGGTGTGGAACGGGCAATGGGGACGACCGTTCGGGACCTGCGCCGAGTACATCACGCTCGCGGCGAAACAGGCCGTTTGCCTGCCAGCGAACACGAGTTTCGAAGTCGGAGCGTGCTTGGGGATTCCCGCGATGACCGCCGCTCACGCGGTGGCGGTGGCCGGGGCGGCCCTGGGCGTTACGATCCTCGTCGCAGGCGGCGCAGGCGCCGTCGGGCACCATGCCGTGCAATTTGCCAAGATGGCTGGCGCCACAGTCATCACCACCGTCAGCTCGCCGGAGAAAGCGGCCACCGCGCGCGCCGCCGGCGCCGATCATGTCATCGATTATAAACGCGAGAACGTCGGCGACCGCGTGATGGCGCTCACGCAGAAAAGAGGCGCCGACGCTATTATCGAACTGGACATCGCCACCAACGCCAAGCTCATTCCTCACGTGCTGCGCCCGCGCGGCAAGGTTGTCGTCTATGGAACCGGCGCCGCGGAAGCTGCGGTGCCGCTGTTTTTCTTTTTGCGCAACGCCATCACGCTGCAGTTCATCTATGTTTATGAACTCGATGCCGCCGAGCGCGCTGCAGCGCTCGGTACCATCGCACGCGCTCTCGAAACGGGAAAACTGATCACGAATATCGGCAAGACGTTTCCGCTTGCGGACGCCGTCGCCGCGCATGAGGCTGTGGAGCAAGGCAAAGTGCTCGGCAACGTCGTGATAAAACTCTGATCTTCAATGCGCCGACACCGGGCGGCAAACCGGGGGATTTCGATGCGCCTGTTTTTCTCGTTTTTTTGCGCTGCTCTCGTCACTGCGGCGAACCTGCAACCCGCTCACGCACAGGACACCGCCATTCATCTCGTCATTTACGTCGAGATCGCGCCTGATGCGGCGGATTCCGGCACGACGCTGCTCAAGCAGTATCGCGATACAGGCGCCAAGGAAGGCGGCAATCTGCGCTTCGATATTTTGCGTGAAGCCGGACGTCCAAACCGCTTCGTTGTTGTGGAAAATTGGCGCGACAAAGCCGCCCTCGATGCTCACGCGCAAGCCGCCGGCACGCTGGTCTTTCGGGACAAGCTTGATGCGATCGAGGCTGCGCCCCCTGACGAACGGATCACCAGCGCACTCTATGGCGGCTTGGGCAAAAGCGAATTCCGCGGTGACGCGATTTATGTCGTCACGCATATCGACGTCGTTCAGGCCGGCGTGGAGGAGTGCGCGACGGCACTCAAGGAAATGAACGCCGATACCGCGAGGGATCCGGGCAATATCGGTTACGAAGTGCTGCGGCAGGTGAACCGGCCCAACCATTTCACCGTCGTTGAGCGCTGGATCAACCGAAAGGCGCTCAATGCACACACTACGGCGCCTCATACGCGCGCCTTCCGCGGCAAACTCGCCCCTCTGCAAGGCGCGCTATATGACGAGCGCACCTACAAGGCGCTGTAACCGCGACCTTGCCGGAACAAAGACGTCGGCTATTTCTGCGGCGCGAAATTTTGATTGCTGTAAGGCATCAGGAGCGGGCGCTGGATCACGATGAACCCGTGATCGAGCGCGTGATGGCAGGCGTTGCAGCCGGCGCTGAGATTGTCATAGGCGGCGGTAAATGCCGACCGGTCCTTGCCGTCGATCGATTTCTCGAGCGCGGATAACGGCCCGCCGACGTGCTGCTTGACGATATCCCCGCCGAGCAGTTTTTCCACGTCTTCAAAGCCTTCCTTCAGTTCGCCGATCTCATAGTCGGCAAGTGGCCAGTTGCCGCCGCGTCCGGCATACCAGAGCTTGATATGGCGCATCTGCTGGAGCGCCATGATCTCGCCGAGACCGGGCTGATACGGCTCCTCGGCCGGCTGTGGCTGAGCCGACTGCCCTCGCGCCAGCGCGGCCAATCCCACAAACACTGTCGCTGCAATCACCGCGGTGACGATCGGCTTCATCGGCTTCTCCGCAACACTGCTGGCGCGATAGCCCCGCTAACTGATCGGCGGAAGCGACTCGCCGCACGCCTTCGAATTGGCTTCCTGACAAGCCTGGTACAGCGCTGGACACGCCTTCACCGCCGCCAATCCGGAGTCGATGGTCTTGACCCGGTCGCCGGCGGCGCGCGACTGCTCGCTATAGGTCAGCACGGCGTCGATGCGCTCGATACCGCGGTCTGTCATCAGAAAATGTTCGGCGCCGCTGAAATAGAGCGTAGCGGTTTTGATCGCGTCATTGAGCTTCTTGGTATATTCGGTGACGAGTCGCGGATCCGGCTTCACCGCGCGGGCATGCGCCGCGATGTCGGCATAAAACGTGTTGAGCTTGAAATAGACACCGCCGCATTGCGCCAGCGCGGCCCAATAGGGACGCCCGGAATAAGGGCCGGGAGCGGTTACGACGCTGTCGCGCTTGTCGATTGGCGCGGCAGGTATCGGCCGTTCGACCTCTTTGGGCTCACGCTGCTGTCTGTGCCGCGTCTGCGCATCCGCGCTTGACGCAGCGACCAGCGCGCCGATGAACAGAGCCGCTTTGGCGATAGTTCCTGGAATGCCGCGAAGATTCATGACGCGACTATATCGCGGCCGCGGCATCGAACTCAAAACTTCTCGCACCATTAGAATTTTTCTAACCACGGCCGCAATTCGATCTCCCAGGCCCATGCGCTTCGCGGCTGCCGCAGAAGATCGAGGTAGCTCTGCGCAATGGCGTCGGGATCGAGCATGCTGTCGGGCTTGTCCGGCGGATTGGGCCGGCGGTCGCTCCGGATACCGCCATCGATCACGACATGGCCGACGTGAATGCCCTGCGGCGACAGTTCCCGCGCCATGCTCTGCGCCAGGCCGCGCAGCGCGAATTTGCCCATGGCGAACGGCGCCGATTGCGCATAGCCCTTCACGCTCGCCGAAGCGCCCGTGAAAATGATTGCGCCGTGACCGTGCGGCACCATGCGCTTTGCCGCCTCCTGCGCCACCAGAAAGCCGGCGAATGCACTCACCTCAATGGATTTCGCGACTTCGTCCGGGACAAGATCGATGAGGGGGCCGCGCGTCCGATAGCTCGCATTGTAGATAACGACGTCGGGCGCCCCGAGAGCAGCTTCAACGTCGCTGAAGAGTTTCACCACCGCACCGCGGTCGGTGGCGTCGCAGGCAAAGGTCTTCGCACCCGTCTCCTGTCCGAGCGCAGCCAAATTGTCCGGCCGCCTTGCGGCGAGCGCGACTTTCATTCCCTCCTTGGCAAGGAGGCGGGCAAGCGACGCGCTAAGGCCTGAGCCGACACCGACGATGAGAGCCGTACGATATTTTGGCTGTGTCATTATTGAATTCCCTAGTCGATCACCGCGATGGCATTGATCTCGACCATACAACGCGGGTCGGTGGCAAGCCGCACCACCTGCACGGTCGTGGTTGCCGGCTTGGAGTCGCGGAAATATTCACCCCAGACCCGGTTGAGCGCGTCCTGATCGGTCAGATCGGTCACAAAGCGGTCGGCGGTGACTACGTCGGCGAAGGTTGCGCCGACAGCGTCGAGCCCGCGCTTGAGGTTTTCCAGGGCCGCGCGCGCCTGCCCGGCCATGTCGCGCGGCATGGCGTCGAACTCCTCCGGCCGGTGCGGGTGATGATGATAGACCGGCGCCGCGGTGACGCCGGCGAGGTAAACGGTGGTGCCACCCCTGACTTTGATCGCCGGCGCATAGGGCATCCACAGATCCGGCGCATCAGGCCAGTGGCAGTGCTCGATGGTTTTGGGCATGGGCTCACTCCTGACCGGCAACGCGGATTGTAATCGCTCACATCCTGAAAACCCCAAACTTCGTCTCCGGGATCGGTGCATTGAGCGTCGCGGAGAAGCACAGCGCCAGCACGCGCCGCGTCTCGGCGGGCGTGATGATGCCGTCGTCCCACAGCCGCGCTGTGGCGTAGTATGGGTTGCCTTCCGCTTCGTATTGCTCGCGGATCGGCCGTTTGAATTCCTCCTCATCGTCAGCCGACCACGTCTTGCCCTCGGCCTCGATGTTCTCGCGACGCACGGTGGCGAGTACCGACGCAGCCTGCTCGCCGCCCATGACCGAGATGCGCGCATTCGGCCATGTGAACAGGAAACGCGGGCCATAGGCGCGGCCGCACATGCCGTAATTGCCGGCGCCATAAGAGCCGCCGATCACGACCGTGATCTTCGGCACCTGCGCACAGGCGACCGCCGTCACCATCTTGGCGCCGTCCTTGGCGATGCCGCCCGCCTCATAATCGCGTCCCACCATGAAGCCGGAAATGTTTTGCAGGAACAGGAGCGGTATGCGGCGCTGGCAGCACAGTTCGACGAAATGCGCGGCTTTGAGCGCGCTTTCCGAAAACAGGATGCCGTTATTGCCGAGGATGCCGACCGGGATGCCGTGAATATGCGCAAAACCGGTGACCAGCGTCGTGCCGTAAAGCGCCTTGAACTCGTCGAACTCCGAGCCATCCACCAGACGCGCAATGACCTCGCGCACGTCGTATTGCTTCTTCAGATCGGCCGGAACGATGCCGTCGAGTTCACCCGCGTCATATTTCGGCTCGGCCGGTTTGGCGAGCGGGATGTCGATCGCCTTCTTCGTATTCAGGGTGCCGACGATGCGACGGCAGAGTGCCAAGGCGTGCCGATCGTTCTCGGCGAGATAATCGGCAACGCCGGATTTTTTCGTGTGTACTTCGGCACCGCCGAGTTCCTCCGCCGTAACGACCTCGCCAGTCGCGGCCTTCACCAGCGGCGGGCCGCCGAGGAAGATGGTGCCCTGATTGCGCACGATGATCGTCTCGTCCGACATCGCCGGCACGTAAGCGCCGCCTGCAGTGCAGGAGCCCATCACCACGGCTATTTGCGCAATGCCCGCGGCCGACATGCTCGCCTGATTGTAAAAGATGCGGCCGAAATGCTCGCGGTCCGGAAAGACCTCGGTCTGATGCGGCAGGTTGGCGCCGCCGGAATCGACCAGATAGATGCATGGCAGGCGGTTTTCGCGCGCGATCTCCTGCGCGCGCAGATGCTTCTTCACCGTCATCGGATAATAAGTGCCGCCTTTGATGGTGGAATCGTTGCAGACGACAACGCATTCACGTCCGGCAACGCGCCCCACCCCGGTGATAAGACCGGCGCCGTGAATGGCATCGTCATACATGCCGCCCGCGGCGAGCGGCGACAGTTCGAGGAACGGTGTGCCGGGATCGACGAGTGTCATCACGCGCTCGCGCGGCAGAAGCTTGCCGCGCGCAAGATGACGCTCGCGCGCACGCTGCGGGCCGCCCTCGGCGGCCGTCGCCCGGCGGCCCTCAAGCTCGGCGGCCAGCGCGCGCATCGCGTCGCGGTTGGCGTGGAACTCCTTTGAGGCGGCGTCGATGCTCGTTGCGATGGCGGTCACGAATCCCCCTTCGGCAGGGGGATTTCACTATGCCCCACGCAGCGGCGCAACCGCCGCCACGCCGATTTAGGCGCGGACTTCCTGGCGCTGGAAAATCACGTAACCGATGACAAACAGCATGATCGCCGAGGCGACCATGCCGACCATCTGCGGCCAGGCGATCAAAATGCTCTCGCCGAGCGGTAGCGGCGCACCCAGCACGGCGCCCTGGAGCTGGCTCAGATAGATCGGCCCGAGCGCCCGCGTCGTCGGATCGAGCAGTGCCACCACGACCTCGGCGTAAAGGGTCGATGGCGACAGCCGTGCCAGGATTTGCTCAAGCTCGGCCGTGCCCGGAGTTTGCAGGCCGAGCGCCATATAGCGCGGATCCGGCGGCACGATGATTTGCGCGAATGCCCCGGCAAGAACCGGCCATATGAAGGTCAGCAAGAGCCAAAGCCCGAGCGTGACGAGCGCCGCGGTCGCCGCCGAGCGGAACAAAATCGAGAACAACAGCGCCAGCGCCAGCCACACCCCGGCATAGACGATGGTCACCAGGAGGAAGACGAAACCGCGCGCGATCTCTTCGGCGCCCGGCGGAATCCCGACCATGAGCAGTCCGAGCCCGATGACGAGCAGCCACAGCGAGACGAGGCTGATCGACAGCGTCATGAGCCCGGCCAGGAATTTTCCGAACAGCAACGCGTCGCGATAGATCGGCTGGGACAGGATGCGCGAGAGCGTGCGGCGATTGTGCTCGCCGTTGACGGAATCGAATCCGAGCCCGATCGCCATCAGCGGCACGAGGAAGGACAGGAACGACACGAACGACGGCAGCGGATCGCGCGAAGTCGTGAACAGGCGCAGGAACAGGAACGGATCCTCCGCAGTCGTGTCCTTGATCTGCTGGATCGCGCCGTAGAGCGCGGCGAGCGCAACCAGAACAACAAGCCATTCGAGCACGCGCATGCGCACTGAAGTGAGGTGGTCGGACAGTTCCTTGAGCATGACCACCCCAAGGCCGGAAAAGGCAGAACCTTCACGCTGCATGGCGCGATCCTTCCGGTGCGGCTTCTTCGGGCTTGGTCTCGAAATACCGCGTATAGATGGCTTCGAGGCTTGGCTCCTGAACGCCGAGGAATTTGAGCCGTCCTTCCATGGCAACCACTTCGACCGCCGCTTCCGGCCGCACGTCGCGATCGGCGTGAAGGCGAAGCTTGCCGATGCCGGTCTTCTCGACGCCGCTGACGCCCGGAATGAGCGCGAGCCTTTCGGCAAGCCCCGCGCCGTCCGCCTCGATGTCGACGACGTAGCCGCCGCCAAGAACCTCACGGCCAAGCTCCGCGACCGATCCCATCAGCGCGATACGGCCGCCGCTGAACAGCGCCACCCGATCGCAAACGCTCTGCACCCGCTCGAGCAAATGCGAAGACAGCAGCACCGACACACCCTCGGCTTTGAAGCCGCGGATGATGCCGAGAAGCTCCGTGGTGGCATGTGGATCGAGGCCCGACGTCGGTTCGTCCAGAATGGCGATCTGCGCGCCCTTCATCAGGATTTCCGCAAGTCCGAGCCGCTGCCGCATGCCGCGCGAAAAAGTCCCGACCTGATTGTCGGCGACATCGGCAAGGCCGACACGCTCGAGTGCGTCGGCGATGCGCTTTTCGCGTTCGGCAAACCGAAAACCGATCAGCCGCGCGGTGTAGCGCAGATTGTCGCCGGCGGTGAGATTGTCATAGAAACCGACAGTGTCGGGCAGGTAACCGACACGCCGCTTGACCGAGAGCGGTTCGCGCGCCGGATTAAAGCCAAGCACGCGCACCTCGCCTTCCGAAATGTCGGTCAGCCCGAGCATCATCAGGATGGTGGTCGTTTTACCCGCCCCGTTGGGACCGAGGAGACCGAATATCTCACCGCGTCCCACGTCGAAGGTGATGTGGTCGACGGCTGTCGCCGCGCCATAGGTCTTGGTGAGGCCTTTGGCCTCGATCACGGCATCCGGATTCATCGGCGGCCGAACCTTGCAACTGCGCCGACCATGACCAGGAGCGCCACGCCGATGATGCCGACACCCGCGATGCCCCATATGGTCGAGGTCGTGACCGTGACGCGGAAATTCGTCGATGCCGATTCACCGCGCGCGGCGGCGCGGACCGTGGTCACGTAATCGCCGGCGATCGCCTTGTCGGTCGGCGTGATCAGGGCCTGCACCTCCTTGTTGTCGTTCGGCGCGATGCGATCGACGGATTTTGGATCGAAGGTGATCTTCCAGCCGCTTGGCGCCGAGCCACTCAACTGGATATCGTCGGCGGGCGCCGTGCCGGTATTGGTGATAACGACCGGTACCGATGTCTCCTTGCCGGCCGATGCGCGCGTCGAGACAAGGCCTTCGCGGCCGCTGATATCGAGTCTCGGCTGGCCGGTGATGGTCATCTCCAGATCGGATGTCGCCGAAGCATCTTCGGCCCCAATCCGCGCCGTGATCTTGTAGTCGCCGGCAGCCGCCGTATTCGGCGGCGTGATCTTGAGCTTCACGTCCTTGGTCTGACCGGCATCAACCGGTACCGCGTTGAGTTCCTGGCTGCCGTATTGCTCGGTGAATGTCGTATCGAAATTTGCCGGCGCCTGAGCGGACAGACTCACCGTCAGTTTCTTGCCGCTGTCGTTCTTGATGCCAAGTTGATATTCGAAGCTCGACTTCGACGTTCCGCGCAATTGCGGAAGCTGAGGCGTGAGCGTCAGCTTGGCCGGCAGGTCCTTGGCGAGCGTCACCGCGATCGGCAATTGCAGGTTCGACGTCGTTCCTTGCGCAGCGACTGTGAGCGTCTGCGTGCCTGTGGCGGCATCCTTGGGCACATCGAGCCGCAGCGACAGCGCAACGCTGGAATTGCTCGCCGGCATCGCCGCCGCGATCGGCTGGCCGCCACCAAGGAGCGTTGCCGTCCAGCCGGCGGGCACGCCGGTGACCGATAAAGCCAGACGCTCCGGCGCCAAGTCGTAATTCTGTATGCGAAGGTTGACCGTCGACGTTTCGCCGGGGCGCACCGTCACCGCGGGGTAATCGCTCATCAAAAACAGGCCTTTGACGTCCTTTGGCGCATCGTCGGCGCGCGCAATCGGCGTCTGAGCCACCGCAAAAGCGGCAAGGAATGACAATAGAGCGGCGACAAATCCATATCGCATTGACGTTAACTCCCTTGCAGCAATGGTCGGTGTGCCCCCTCCCCAGCGTGCTCCAACGAGCCCGGGTGAGGAAGTGAGCATTGTGGGCGTAATCGTGACAAAATCATGCAGACGGCAGCATGTTTGGCAAGGCCCGCACGAAAAGTCCTGCGGTAGAGAGACGCAGTTGTATCACGGAGACCTGCGCGAATGCGCCGCACCAAGGAGATTAGTGCCGGCATTTTGGCGTTCCGCCGCCGAAAGGGGATCGAAGTGCTGCTTGCGCATCCCGGCGGCCCATTCTGGGCTAAAAAGGACGATGGCGTCTGGACCATTCCCAAAGGTGTGGTCGAGTCCGGCGAAGATCTCTTCGCCACCGCACGGCGTGAATTCACGGAAGAGACGAACCTGGTGGTGTCCGGCGACCTGATCGCGCTTGCGCCGGTTAACCAAAAGAGCGGAAAGGCCGTGCATGCTTTCGCGCTTGAAGCCGATTTCGACCTCTCCCAATTCGCCAGCAACAGTTTCGAGATCGAGTGGCCGCCCAAATCCGGACGGCGGCAAAGCTTTCCCGAGATCGACCGCATCGCTTATGTCACGCCGCCGGTCGCCGCCATGAAGATTATTGCCTATTAGCTACCGTTTCTGCGCGAGGTCGAGCGGCGGTTCGGCTGACTCTCATTCGCGTGGCGTGTCCGGCCAATCGACTTCATCGTGCGGCAGCACCCACGGCTCGCGCCGGGCCGCACCGCGCCACGCCTGCCACGCCGGCAGCGCCATAACCGCGCCCATATAGGCGCGCGAGACGGCACTGACATCCACCGCGTAAGTGTGAAACCGCGACACCACAGGCGCGTACATAGCGTCCGCCGCCCCGAACGGGCCAAAAAGGAATTCCCCGCCGCTGCCAAATCTCGCCCGGCATTCGTTCCAGATCGCATCGACACGCATCACATTGGCGGCGGCATCATTGTCAAGTTCGCGTTTCCTGACGGGCCGCGAGATGTTCATCGGCAAATGGCGCCGAAGCGCTGCGAAACCTGAATGCATTTCGGAAGCGACGGCGCGGGCATACGCCCGTGCGCCGACATCCTTCGGCCATAAGCCGGCAGCGGGAAATTTCTCCGCAAGATATTCGAGGATCGCCAGCGATTCCCAGACCCGCACCTCGCCGTCAAGCAGCACCGGCACCCGCCCCGCCCCGCTCAACGCCGTCACGCGCGATTTGAAATCCTTCGCTTCGAGCGAAATCACCGTTTCCTCGAACGCGATCCTGGCGGCCTTCATCGCCAGCCACGGCCGCAACGACCAGGATGAGTAGTTCTTGTTACCGATAATCAGATGCAGCGCCATGATCTCTTGTAACCCGGATTTCACTTACGCAAAATCCGGGTTACAAATCGGACGGGAAACGCCGGCATGCCGCTATTTTCGAACATCGACCTGATTGCGCTGCTTTGGTTTCTCGGCGCATGGATCGGTTATTCCATCGTCATCGAGATGACGCCGCGCGGCAAAAGCGGCTTGAACGGACTGATGCACCGGTACCGCATTCTCTGGATGGACCGGATGCTGGCGCGCGATACGCGCATGATGGATGGACAGGTCATCGCATCGTTGCAGAACGGCACTGCATTCTTCGCTTCGACTTCGCTCATCGCGCTCGGCGGTTCGGTGACCTTGCTTCACTCCACCGAAGACGTTTTGACGATGGTCGCGGCGCTGCCGTTCGGCGAGGCCGTCAGTCACGTCCAGTGGGAGATAAAGGTCATCGGCCTCGCAATCATCTTCGTCTATGCGTTCTTCAAATTCGCCTGGTCGTACCGGCTCTACAATTACGTGGCGATCATGGTCGGCGGCGCCCCGCCCGCCACCGAGCAGGATACACCGGAGGCGAAGGCCTATGCGGAGACCACGGCCGCGGTCATCACCGACGCCGGTCGCCACTTCAATCGTGGCCAGCGCGCGTTCTTCTTCGCGCTAGGCTATCTCGGCTGGTTTGTCGGCCCGGTGCCGCTCATCGTCACGACGGCAGCCATCGTCATCGTCCAATGGCGGCGACAGTTCTATTCAGACTCGCGGCGGGCGGTCGGCGACGCCTGATCGCGCCAGGTCAGACGGGGCCAGGTCAGACGAGCCCGGTTACGACGGCGATAAAGGAAACGAAGAGCACGGCAGCGGCGGTGAACATCACCGTCAGCGCGGTTTCCGCCCAATGGCTCGTGGACGGGGCGGCGCCGACGGCGGCCTCCGCCGGTTCACTTGCCTGCGCGACGGCTAAATCGGTCGACATGCGAGAGTCCTCCCCAAAGGACGAAGCGGCGAAAGTATCCAGCGGCAGGGATGAAGGATCGGTAAACGAAGCGCTGCAGGCTGCCCCACGCTCAAGGAGCGGGAAACAACTCCGCCGTCCTGCCGGTCAGCCGGTAGGCGATCAGGCCCACCCATTCATGCATGGCGACATCGGTCATCGCCAATCCGCCGATGAACGAAAAAAATGGATGGCGCGCGTCGATCGGCCCGCGCGTGCGCCAGTCGACCGGATAGGCTTCGATCGGGAATCCGGCTGCCCGGAACGCCGCGATCGCGCGCGGCATATGAAAAGCCGATGTTACGAGGAGCCAGCGCTCGCCGGGCTTCGGGTCGGCTATGAGATGCGAGAACACGGCATTCTCGACCGTATTGCGGGACTGTTCTTCGGCGGTGACGCGATTATGTGCGATACCGAGCGCCTCGAATTCCTTCACGGCAATCGGAGCCTCGAGCGGCGCGTTGTATCGCATCGAGCCCGTACCGCCGGAAAAGATGATGCGCGCGTTCGGGTAACGCCGGGCGAGTTCGGCCGTCACAGTAATGCGTTCAGCGGATTCGTTGAGCGCAACAGCGCCGCGCGCGAGCGACAGATCGGGCGAGATCGCGCCGCCGAGAACGACGATGCCGTCCGGCGGCCCGCGCGAAGCATCCCACGGCGGAAAACGCTGCTCCAGCGGCACCATCAGCATGTGGCCGAGCGGCGAGAAGCCCACGAGGGCGATGAGTACGAGGCTCGTAACGACGAACCAGCTGCCGAGGCGCTGAAACCGCGTACACAGGAGGACGAGGCCGATCAGCCCGATCGCTATCAGGATGTTCGACGGCTGCGCGAAGAAGCCGATTGTCTTGGAGAGAAAGAAGAACATTGCTCCAGCCTAGCAACCGTCTTTCATATCATCCTCGCGACTTGCGCCACGCCGCATAGCGCGCCTTGGCGTCGTCGTTCGGCGGATAGAGGCCGGGCAGCTTTACGCCCTTCTCCACTTCGCTGAACACCCAGCTTTCGTATAGCTCGTGTTCGGCGCCCTCATGCGCGACGAATTCCACCATCGCCTTCGGGATGACGACCGCGCCATCGTCGTCGACGACAATCATGTCGCCCGGAAAGATCGCGCAGCCGCCGCAGGCGATCGGCTCCTGCCAGCCGACAAAGGTCAGGCCATTGACCGAAGCGGGAGCGGCGACGCCGTTGCACCAAACGGGAAGCGCGCTGCGCAAAACGCCGTCGCGGTCGCGCATGGCGCCGTCGGTGACGAGCGCGGCGACATCCCGTTTTTTCATGCGCGCGCAAAGAATGTCGCCGAAGATGCCGGCGCTCTGCACGCCCATGGCGTCGGCGACGGCGACCACGCCCGCCGGCATGTCCTCGATCGCGGCGCGGGTCGAAATCGGGCTGGACCAGCTTTCCGGTGTCGCCAGGTCTTCCCGCACCGGCACGAAACGCAGCGTGAATGCCGGACCGACGATACGCTCGCCGCCAAGGACGAGCGGTCTTGCTCCGTCCATCCAGCAGCGCCGGATTCCCTTTTTCAGCAGCATCGTGGTGATAGTCGCCGTCGGCACTTTGCGCAGTACGTCAAATAGAGCGTCGCTCATTGTCCGCCTCGTGTGAAAAATTCATGCCGGCGTGATGCCGACCCTTTCGTCGCGGCGCCGCAGCCATGCGACAAACGGAACCGACAACAGCACCATCCAGGCCTTGCCCACGACCTGGCCCGCCAGGAAATCGAAAGAGCCGAAGGCGAGCCACAGGAATACGATCGAATCAACAACCAAACCGACGCAGCTCGACGCGATCACGGCGGCAACGAGCCGCCGGCGCGCCAGCGGCGTGTAGACGCCAAGATCGGCGAATTCCGAAAGCAGGAAGGCCGCCGCCGAAGCCAGCACCAGCGAAGCCGGCGCCAACAGCGCGGACAGACCGCTGCCGAACAGCACGGCAAGCGCCGACATGGCCGTGCCAAGACGCCGCTGCACCAGGTCGCGCAGAACCAGCGCGACCCCCACCAGCATCACCCCCGACGGCGCCATAAGACCGGGCGCGACCGGGACCACGCACGGTCCATGCGGCAGAATGCATGCGGTGCCGAGGTGACCGATCAGCCAGTTTGCTGCCGGAATAGTCAGCGCAAACAGGACGAGGAAAATTGCGCCTTCGCGCACACGCTGTTGCTCCCGGCCTGGCGTCACGATGCGGCCTTCCATTTGGCGTATCCATCGGCGCGCAACCGGCAGGCCGGACAATTGCCGCAGCCAAATCCCCATGCGTGGCGATGTTCCCGGTCGCCGAGATAACAGGTGTGGGTCTCCGCGAGAAGAACATCGATCAGCGCCTCGCCGCCCAGCTCCTGCGCCAGCGCGAAAGTGGCCGCCTTGTCGATCCACATCAGGGGGGTATGAATGACGAAACGCCGGTCCATGCCGAGCGTCAGAGCGAGCTGCATCGCCTTGATCGTGTCGTCACGGCAATCCGGATAACCGGAAAAATCGGTTTCGCACATGCCGGCGACGATATGTTTGATGCCGCGGCGATAGGCGAGCGCTCCGGAGAATGTAAAGAACACGAGATTGCGGCCCGGCACGAAGGTCGTCGGTAAACCCGATTGCGAGATTTCGATCGCCACATCGCGGGTCAGCGCGGTTTCCGACATTTCCGCGAGCGCATCAATGCGTATCAGGTGGTCGTCGCCGAGCCGCTCGCGCCATCGCGCCGATTGCGCAGCGAGCTTCGCGCGAATGTGCGGGCGCACGTCGAGCTCCACCGCGTGACGCTGCCCGTAGGCGAATCCTATCGTCTCGACGCGCGCGAAGCGCTCCAGCGCCCAAACAAGGCACACTGTCGAATCCTGTCCGCCCGAAAACAGGACGAGAGCGCTGTCAGACGGATCCACCGCTCGTCATCCTTTCAGCCACGTGCCGATCCGCTCGACTGCTTCGCGCATGTCCTCGCGGGATCCGGCGTAGCAGAGGCGCAAAAAACTCCGGCCATGGAGCGTATCGAAGTCGACGCCAGGCGTCGCCGCAACGCCCGCCTCCTGAAGAAGGCGCGCGGCGAAATCAAAGCTGTCCGTCGAAAAGCGCGATATGTCGGTATAGAGATAGAATGCCCCGTCCGCCGGAAGGAATGAATCGATTCCGGCGCGCGGCAAGCCCTCGATCAGAATGCGGCGATTTTCTTCATAGCCGTGCTTTATCTGTTCCAGTTCGGCGCGCCCGTCGAATGCGGCTTCGGCGGCAATCTGCGACAGCGTCGGCACCGAGATCGCGAGATTTTGCTGCAACCGCTCGACCGCCCGCAACAATGACGACGGCACCACCATCCAGCCGATACGCCATCCCGTCATGCAGAAATATTTCGAAAATGAATTGATGATGATCGTATCCGCCGAAATCCGCGCCGCGCTCTCTGCCGCAAACGCATAGTCGAGGCCGTGATAAATCTCGTCCGATATGACCGCGATGCCGGCGTCCTCGGCGCAGCGGATCAAATCGGCCAGAGCCGCGGTGGACATCATGGTCCCGGTCGGATTGGCCGGAGACGCGACCACGACACCCTTGAGCGGCCGCCGGCGGTGCTCGGCAAGCAGCATGTCGCCGGTCATCGACCACCGCGTTGCGGCGGTCGTGTCGATCACGACGGGCTCGCAGCCCAAGGCCTTGAGGACGTGGCGATAGGGCGGGTAGCCCGGCGAAGTGACCGCAACCCGGTGCCCCGGCTCAAATGCCGCGAGAAAGGCGAGCATGAAGCCCGCCGAGGAGCCGGTCGTCACGACGATGCGCTCCACGTCGATGTCGAGGCCATGCCACTCGGCATAGGCGCGCGCGATGCGACGCCGCAGCGGAGCAATGCCAAGTGTCTCGGTATAGCCGTGAGGCCCCCCGGAAAGAGCGGCGCGGACGGCCGCGATTGCGGTCGATGGCGCCCCTGCCGCCGGCTGGCCGACCTCCATATGGATGATATGGCGGCCCTGCGCCTCGAGGCGCGCCGCCGCAGTCATGACGTCCATCGCCATAAAGGGCGGCACGTCACTGCGGACGGACGGCTGTAGCAGGCTTTTCGCCTTTTCAAGCATCACGCGCCCTTAATTCCCAAACCCTGCAACTCTCAAGCCCTGCAATTCCCAAACCCTGCAATTCTCAAGCCCGATCATCGTCTTTGCCGATCCGCCCCGCTGATGCCGCATTCGGCGGGTTTCGTGGCGCGGAGTTGTGATCTGCCGTCACCGGCTCCGTGTTGACCCTGACTTGTCCGGTCCATAGTTTGCGTCCCGGAGCGAGGGACTGAAGCCTTAATCTCACATGATTGTTGCTCGATCTCCTAGCAAGGTGAGGCCGGCGAAGCCAGCTTCCCGCGTCATCGCGGTTGCCATGGCGGCGACAGTCGCTTTGGCGAGCTTTCCCGCGCGCGCGCAAACCGGCGCGACCGGTGCGAATGCCGGCATTCCGATGATTTGCGATGCCGAGATCGAGCAGCTCATGCGCGATTACACGCAGCCGATCTTCCGCGCGGCGGGACTCTCGCAACAGAATGTCCACGTCGTCATCATCGACGACAAGTCGTTCAACGCCTTTGTCATGGATGCGCACCGCATCTTCGTGAATGTCGGCGCGTTGATGCAGGCAGCGACGCCCAATCAGATCATCGGCGTGTTCGCGCACGAGTGCGGCCACATTGTCGGGGGCCATCTGTCGAAGATGCGCCAGGAACTCGCCAATGTTCAGACCGCCATGATCATCGCCATGCTGCTGGGCGTCGGCGCCTTGGCGGCCGGTGCACATTCCGGAAATATGGATGCAGGAAATCTCGGCGGCGCCCTGATCAATGCTCCGCAGGCTCTGGGGATCAACACGCTATTGTCCTATCAGCGCGCCCAGGAAGAGTTGGCTGACCGCGCCGGCGTCCGGTTCCTGACAATGACCGGTCAGTCGGCGAAAGGCATGTACGACACGTTCAAGCATTTCGCCGACGAATCCCTGTTTATCTCGCAAGGCGCCAATCCGTATGCGCAAAATCACCCGATGCCCGAAGAGCGCATGGCCGCCCTCGCCGAGCTCGTGAAGACGCCGTACTGGGCCAGGAAGGACCCGCCGGAACTGCAATTCCGCCACGACATGATGCGGGCCAAGCTTTATGGATTTACAGAACGTCCGGATACGGTGCTCCGCCGCTATCCATTGACGGACACCAGCATGCCGGCGCGCTACGCGCGCGCGATCTCTACCTACCGGTACGGCGACATGCGCAGCGCGATCGCGCAGATCGACAGCCTGATCCAGTCGCAGCCGAACAATCCCTATTTTTACGAGCTCAAGGGCCAGGCCCTGCTGGAGGGCGCGCATCCCGCCGAGGCCATCGCGCCCTTGAGCCGCGCCGTGCAACTGGCGCCCGATCCCGCTCTCATTCAAATCCTGCTCGCACAAGCGCTGGTCGCGACAAACGATCCGAAACAGGCCGCACAGTCGATCCCGCTGCTGCGAACCGCCTTGCTCAAGGAGCCGGAGGCGACCGACGCCTACACGACACTTGCGATGGCCTATGGCCGCCAGAAGGACTATGCCGATGCCGATCTCGCGTCGGCGCAAGCGGCCTTTGCGCGAGGCGACAACAAGACCGCGCGTGAACTTGCGGAGCGGGCCAAGCAGCGCTTTCCGATTGGATCGCCCGGCTGGGTCCGAGCCGACGATATTGTTGCGTTCAACAAGAACCAGAAAGACAACCCCCTTAAAGTGGGGCCGTGAACTTAAAAGGAATGTCCGATATGACTTTGAAACTGCGCATGGCACTTCCAATTGCGGCCACGTTGCTGCTGCCGCCGCTTGCTTTGGCGCAAACTGCGGCAACACCTGCCACTCAGGCACCTGCCGCTCAGGCACCGGCCGCGGATAATCTCCCGGCGCAATCGTTGTCGCCTGGCCAGACGCAGGCAATCGAGGGCATCATCAAGGATTACCTGACCGCGCATCCAGAGGTCGTGCAGGAGGCGATAGACGCACTGGACAAACGTCAGAAGCAAGCCGACGCCGACAAGGCGCGCGCGACGATCAAGGACAATAACGCGACGATCTTCGATTCGCCGCATCAGGTCGTGCTCGGCAATCCGCAGGGCAAAGTCACGATGGTCGAATTCTTCGACTACAATTGCGGCTACTGCAAACACGCACTGCCTGACATGCTCACGCTGTTGAAGACCAATCCCGATCTCAAATTCGTGCTCAAGGAATTTCCCGTTCTTGGCCCGGGCTCTGTGGAGGCGGCGCATGTGGCGGTCGCGGCACGCATGCAGGACAGCACCGGCAAGAAATATATCGAATTTCACCAGAAGCTTCTCGGCGGACGCGGCCCGGCGGACAAGGCGCGCGCGCTCGCCGTCGCCAAGGATGTCGGCTTCGACATGGCGCGTATCGAGAAAGACATGGACAGCGACGAGGTCAAAAAGACCATCGACGAGAACATGCGGCTTGCCGACGCGCTCGGCGTCAACGGCACACCGAGCTACGTGGTCAACGACGAGGTTGTTGTCGGGGCCGTCGGAGTGGATGAGTTGAAAGAGAAGATCAAGGGCGAGCGGAAATAGCGGCAGCCGTCCGTTCACCCATCGAACCGGAAGCTTAATGCCGACCATTTTCGGGCGCGGCCGTCGCAGCTTAAACCTTGTCGAGGCTTCCCCTTTGCGGGTGCGTTGCCTATAAACATCCGGCGCGGGCGATGGCCCGCGCCGATGAGAGCCGGCTCAGCGCACACAATGGCTAAAACGATCTACGTCCTCAACGGACCCAATCTCAATCTGCTTGGCAAGCGGCAGCCGCAAATCTACGGCACCGCCACGCTCGCCGATATCGAGAAGCTGTGCCAGGACGCCGCGCAACAGCACGGGCTTGCGGTGGTCTTTCGCCAATCCAACCACGAAGGCGACATCGTCGACTGGATCAACGAGGCCTATACTGACAAAGCAGCCGGGCTCGTGATCAATCCGGCGGGGCACACGACGACGTCGATCGCCATCCTCGATGCGCTCCTCATCCTGGAGGTACCGATCATCGAGGTGCATCTCAGCAACATCCATGCGCGCGAGGAATTTCGCCACAGTTCGTATATTTCGAAGGCCGCGCGCGCGGTGATCTGCGGCCTCGGGGCCCACGGTTACGAACTGGCCATCGCCGGCCTCGCCAAGCTAATCGGCGCCAAGGAGTGATCGTGGCGCGCAAGCCCGGGAATTCGCCGATATCAAAGACGCCAGCCATCGATCACGACGTCATTCGCGATCTGGCGAAGCTTCTCGATGAGACCGGCCTCACCGAAATCGAGTTCGAGCGGGACGGCGTGTCGATCCGTGTCGCGCGTCACGCGGTCGCGTCCGCAGGCCGGACACGCTCCGCGGACATGGCAGCAATCGTCCCGCTGGCGGCGCCGGTCGCAGCCCCGGCCGATCCATCACAACACCCCGGTCTCGTCGCCTCGCCGATGGTCGGGACGGCCTATCTTGGACCGGCGCCAGGCGCGCGCGCTTTCGTCGATGTAGGCAGTCAGGTCAAAGCCGGCGAGCCGCTGATGATCATCGAAGCCATGAAAACGATGAATCAGATTCCGGCACCGCGCTCCGGCACTGTGATTCAAATCCTTGTCGAGGACGGACAACCGGTCGAATTCGGCGAGCCGCTGATGATCATCGAGTGAGTTGAGCCGCTCCGATGTTCGAAAAGATACTCATCGCCAACCGCGGGGAAATTGCGCTGCGGGTGCTTCGGGCCTGCAAAGAGCTCGGCATACCGACGGTGGCGGTGCATTCGACCGCGGATGAAGACGCGATGCACGTGCGCCTCGCGGACGAGAGCGTCTGCATCGGTCCGCCGGCCGCCAAAGACAGTTATCTGAACATTCCCGCTCTTCTTGCCGCCTGCGAGATTACGGGGGCCGATGCGGTGCATCCGGGCTATGGTTTTCTGTCCGAGAATGCGCGGTTCGCGGAGATTCTTGCCGAGCACAATGTGCACTTCATCGGACCGCGGCCGGAGCATATTCGGCTGATGGGCGACAAGATCGCAGCCAAGCGCGCCGCCAAGGACCTCGGCATTCCTGTCGTCCCCGGCTCCGACGGCGACGTCGGCTCCGAGGCCGACGCCTACAATATCGCCCGCGGCGTCGGGTATCCGCTCATCCTCAAGGCGGCGGCTGGCGGCGGCGGCCGCGGCATGCGGGTGGTGCGTGAGGAGCGCGAACTTATCCTGGCGATGCTGTCGGCACGCGCGGAGGCAAAGGCCGCCTTCGGCGACGATACGGTCTATCTTGAGAAATATCTGGAGCGGCCGCGTCACATCGAGATTCAGGTTCTCGGCGACGGCAAGGGCCGCGCCATCCATCTCGGCGAGCGCGATTGCTCGCTGCAGCGCCGCCACCAGAAAGTCTGGGAAGAAGGCCCCTCGCCTGCTCTCAATGCCGGCACCCGCGACGAGATCGGTGAAAAAGTCGCAAAGGCGATGCGCGAGATAAAATATCTCGGCGTCGGCACTGTCGAGTTTCTGTATGAGGACGGAAAATTCTATTTCATCGAAATGAATACGCGGATTCAGGTCGAACATCCGGTGACCGAGATGATCACCGACATCGACCTGATCCTGGAACAAATCCGCGTCGCCGCCGGAAGCGATCTTGAACTGACGCAGAGCAACGTCAAATTCCACGGCCACGCCATCGAATGCCGCATCAACGCCGAGAACCCGGTGTCATTCCGCCCCTCGCCTGGCAAGATCGTGCATTATCATCCGCCGGGCGGACTTGGCGTGCGCGTCGATTCAGCCGTCTATCACGGCTACTCGATTCCGCCGTACTACGATTTACTGGTTGGCAAACTTATCGTCCACGGCAAGACCCGCAGCGAATGCCTGATGCGCCTCAAGCGCGCGCTCGATGAATTCGTCATTGACGGCATCGAGACGACGCTGCCGCTGTTCCGTGCGCTGGCCCGCGACAAGGACATTATCGACGGCGATTATCACATCCACTGGCTGGAGCAATTTCTCGCCCGCGGCGGGCTCACAGACTAGGCGGATTTGCTGACCAGGCAGAGTTGCAGCCTGGCGGATCAGGCGGGCAATCCGGCACTTGCCACCTTGGTGGCCGCCGTAAGCAGCCGTCCGACGAGCGCCGGCTCATACGGCTTCGGCACGACGATTGAACCCGGCACGCGCGCATCCTGCTTGAGCAATGTGGCCCGTGCGGAAGCGTAGATCACCGGCAGATGCGGCCGCAACTCGCGCGCGCGGCGGGCCAAAGCCGCGCCATCCATGCCGCCGGGCAGGTTGATGTCGGTGAACAGCACGTCCACCGGACCCGAGGCCAGCAATGCCAGCGCATCGGCTGCGTTCGCCACCGTCTCCACGGCAAAACCCTGTTCTGACAAGGCTTGTGCGACCCAATCGCTGATGAGGACCTCGTCCTCAACGAAGAGAACGTGGATCGGCTCTGCCTGATTGACGTTCGGTTCCATAGCAACAGCCCGGATTCGCCTACATGGCTATGCTGCAACGCCATCGGTGTGAAAACGTTCAAGCTATCGAAAACTGTAGCGAGTTATGCTTTGCGGTCCGTTAATTTCCAGATCCCGGCAGGCTCGGGGAACGCCTCTTGAATAGGCGTCGTTTTGCCGGTTAAACGAAACTCATGGCGAGCCGCGAGTTTGCACTGATCGACATCACGCCTGAGGTGCTGCTCAAGGCTTACTCATGCGGCATCTTTCCAATGGCGGAAAGCGCCGACGACCCCGCGCTCTATTGGATTGAGCCGGAACGGCGCGGCATCATCCCGCTCGATCGCTTTCACGTACCGAACCGTTTGGCGCGCACGGTGCGATCCGATCGCTATAAGGTCTCGGTGGATCGCGATTTCGATGCCGTCATCAACGGCTGCGCGGAATCGCAGCCGGGACGCGCTCGCACCTGGATCAACGTTCGCATTCGCAATCTCTATCGAAAGCTTTACGAACGCGGCGATTGTCACACCGTCGAAGTTTATGATGGCGAGGAGTTGATCGGCGGACTTTACGGGGTGAGCCTTGGCCGGACGTTTTTCGGCGAGAGCATGTTTCACCATGCGCGCGACGCTTCGAAGATCGCCCTCGTGCATCTCGTGGCGCGGCTCAGGGCCGGCCGTTACCGCCTCCTCGACACCCAGTTTGTCACCGACCATTTGCGGACATTCGGCGCCGTCGAAGTGTCGCGGCCGGTCTATCACAAGCTTTTAGATGCAGCGCTGATCGGCGAAGCAGATTTTGGTGCGCTTGGCAGTGCGGTTTCCGGCGTGGCCGCGCTGTCAAATCTCGCGGAATGAATGATTGCCGTCAGTCGTCGGTGACGGGCGCCGGAGAACTTGACGGCGGAATGACCGGCAGATTTCGTGCCGGGGCGGGTTTCCGCCCGGGAACAATCGGAGCGGCCGGAGCCGCGCCGGCCGCAGGAGCCGGCGGCGGAGTTGACTGCGCGACCGAACCGCCGACCGGTGCCCCGCAATCGGTCAGCCAGACATCATAGACCGGATGCTCGACGGCATGCAGGCCCGGGCTCGACGCAAACATCCAGCCGGTGAAGATGCGCTTGATCTCGCCCTGAAGCGTCACTTCATCAACCTCGACGAAGGCATCCGTATTGGTCGCCTCGGTCGGCGGGCGCGTATAGCAGGCCCGCGCGGTTACCTGGAGTGCGCCGAACTGCACAGTCTCGCCGATCGCGGCATCGAAGGAGATAGTGCGGCCGGTGATTTTGTCGAGGCCGGAGAACACAGCGCGGCGATTTTCGATCTTTTGCGTCGGCGTGACGGTAACGACGGTATCGTCCGATGGCGGTGCCGTATTGGCAGGCAGCGGCGGCGCATCGGCGGGCGCTGGCGCATCGCGCGCCGTCTTGGGCGGCGGCAGTGACGGCGAAGCCGCCGGCGCGTTCACGGTATTCTGCCGCGGAGGCGCGACCGACGCACCGGATGGCGGCGGCAACGGCTGCGCCTGGATGCCCGAAGGCTGACGCGCCGCGGGGTATTGCGGCGCGGGCGCCTGTTGGGAGCCCTGAGATTGCCCGGGATATTGCACCGGCGGTGGCTGCGCCGGGAACCCGCCATTGGGGATGTCTGCCGGCGGCCGCGGCGGTGCGTTATTGTTGAAATTTCCGAACTGCGCCTGAACCGGCCCGGCGGCAAGCGCTACGCCAATCACGACCAAAAATGCGGCGATGCGGACCATGGATTCTTGGCGCGGTGAGATGGGGCGCATGTTTGCGTCTCAACCCGTTAACATGCCGAATACGGCAAAAACAGGGTTCATTTGTCAGGGCTCGAAGCGCGATGCCGGATTACTGGCCGCCCGGATTCCACGCTTTGTAGTCGCCGGTCGCTTTGGGCCGGCGGCCCTGAGCCAGTGTCGATCCGCTCGGACGATACGCGGCCGGAGTGCCGGTCAGATTTGGCCGGTGCGGCTTCTCCCAACGGTAGACCCTCACCGTTTCCTGTGTCGGCGGCACGTCAACCGTGTGATGCAGCCATCCGTGCCAGCTTGGGGGCACCATGGAAGGTTCCGCAATGCCTCTGTAAATCACCCAGCGCCGCTCGAAATCGAGCGTTGGGTCGATCTTGCCGTTCCTGGTGCGGTAATAGCGATTGCCGAATTCGTCGTCGCCGACGAATTCGCCATAGAGCCATGTCGACCACTGCGTGCCGAAAGTCTGGCTGTTCCACCAGGTGAACATGCGCAGCAGGAAAGTTTTCATCGTGTGATTGCCCGTCGGGTCCGGCTGGCGCCTTGATGCCACCTCGGTTGCGCGGTGTCCAGCTTTGCGCCGGGGCGGCGCTGTGCGCAACGCAGCGCTGCCTGCTGGACGTTGATCGCAGTCGGCGTATTGTTGGACGAGCCTCCGGGAGGAACGCCATGCGACGCGCAGGGCTTACGTTCCTTGGCCTAGCGATCTTGCTGGTTGCGAATTGATTCGGCTACGCCGACGATTTTCCGTCGCGCCGCATTACGCTTATTGCACCGTGGCCGCCTGCCGGCGCGATCGACACGCTTTGCCGGGAATTCGCACCGGGTGTCGGCGATCAGCTCGGCCAACCTGTCGTTGTTGAAGACCGGCCTGGTGCCGGCTCCACGATCGGAACAGCGGACGGCGCCAAAGCGACACCCGACGGCTACACGCTCGTGATGGGCGGCAGCGGCTCGCTCGCCATAAGCCCGACGCTCTACAAAACGCTTCCCTACGATCCGCAAAAGGATTTTGCACCGATCGCGCTCGTCGGAAAAATTCCTTTTGTGTTGGTCATCAATCCCTCGCTGCCCATCCAATCGGTGTCCGACCTGATCAAATACGCAAAGGCGCATCCGGGAGAGCTGACCTACGGGTCCGGCGGCGCGGGCTCGCCGCATCAGCTATTTGCCGAGATGTTCATGTCTCTCACCGGCATCCAGATGACGCATGTGCCATACAAAGGCACCGCGCCGGCGCTGACCGACGTTATCGGCGGTCATATCTCGCTCCTGTTTGCCGATCCTCCGCCAACGCTGCCCATGGTCAAGGCTGGCAAAGTCCGCGCGCTCGGCGTGACCTCGGCCATCCCGCTGCCATCGGCACCGGATATACCGCCGCTCGCCGATGAGGGCGTGCCGGGATTTGACGCCACGGGATGGGGAATGGTCCTTGCACCGGCCCACACGCCGGATGCGGTGGTGTCGAAGCTCTACGATGCGTTCCGCTCGGTCGCGGCTCAACAGGATGTCCGCGAACGCATGATCCTGCTCGGCATGATCCCGCAGTCGAGTCCGCCGCCCGACAAGCTGCAGGATTTCATCGATACCGAGATGGGCCGCTGGGGAAAGATCGTGCGGGCGGCAGGCCTGGCGGGCAGCCAATAAAAGCCGGGTCAGGATTTCGATCCGAGCACCGCCTCAGCGATGAAGGCTGAAGACGTCATGGTCGATACGTCGCGATGATCGATCAGCGCCACCACGGCTGCGGCGAAAAGTGCCCAGCCGCCTGCTCGATGACCGCACCGAGCGCGAACAGCGTTTCTTCCTCGAACGGCCGCCCGATGAGTTGCAGCCCAAGCGGCAATCCTTGCGCATCGAGCCCGCCGGGCACCGAAATACCGGGCAATCCCGCCATGTTCACCGTCACCGTGAAGACGTCGTTGAGATACATTTCGATCGGATCGGCGCGGCCTTTCTCGCCGACGGCGAAGGCCGCGGAAGGCGTCGTTGGCGTCAGAATGGCGTTGATGCCTTCGGCAAAGCACGTCTCGAAATCGCGCTTGATCAGAGTGCGAACCTTCTGCGCGCGCAGGTAATAGGCGTCGTAATAACCGGCAGAGAGCACGTAGGTGCCGATCATGATGCGCCGGCGCACTTCCTCGCCGAAGCCGGCCGCGCGCGTGTGCTCGTACATGTCGATGATGTCGCGGCCTGGAACGCGCAACCCATAGCGCACACCGTCATAGCGCGCGAGATTCGACGAAGCTTCGGCCGGCGCCACGATGTAATAGGCCGGCAATGCGTATTTGGTCATCGGCAGCGATATATCGACAAGCTCCGCGCCGGCATCTTTGAGCCATTGCGCACCTTGCTGCCACAGCTTTTCGATTTCCGCGGCCATGCCGGGCATCCGGTATTCCTTTGGAATGCCGATACGCATGCCCTTGACCGAACCGCCGATCGATTTCTCGTAATCGGGCACCGCAAGATCGACGCAAGTCGTATCCTTCGCATCAGGACCGGCCATCGATTGCAGCAGAACCGCGCAGTCGCGCACCGTGCGTGCAAACGGTCCGGCCTGATCGAGCGACGACGCAAAGGCGACGATGCCCCATCGCGAACAGCGCCCGTACGTCGGCTTCATTCCGACGATGCCGCAAAACGCCGCCGGCTGGCGGATCGAGCCGCCGGTGTCAGTCCCGGTGGCGCCGAGGCAAAGACCGGCCGCAACTGCCGCTGCCGACCCTCCGGACGATCCCCCGGGCACAAGCTTTGCGTCCGTGCCACGCCGCCGCCACGGCGACACGACAGGACCGAAGCACGACGTCTCGTTCGACGAACCCATGGCAAACTCGTCGTTGTTGAGCTTGCCGAGCAGGACCGCGCCGTCGCGCCACAGATTCGCGGTGACCGTCGACTTGTATGTCGGAACGAAATCACCAAGGATGCGCGAACAAGCCGTCGTGCGCGTGCCGGCAGTGCAGAACAGATCCTTGATGCCAAGGGGCACGCCTTCGAGCGGACCACCGTCGCCTTTTGCCAGGCGCTCGTCACTGGCACGTGCCATGTCGCGGGCGCGGTCCGGCGTTTCCAGGACGAACGCGTTCAGCGCGCGCGCCTTTTCCACCGCCGAGAGGTGCGCATCGGCCAGCTCTACTGCGGAAAATTCTCTTTTGCGCAGCGCGTCACGCGACTGCGCCAGCGTAAGCGAGGTGAAATCGGTCATTCGGCCGTGGGGTCGTCGCAGGAAAACGGGTTATTGGCGGCCTTCACCGGCGCATTTGACGGCTGTTCATCCTGCACGGGCTGCACCGGCAGCGGCTGCACGGGAAAAGCAGCAAAAAGTTCATCGACCGCCGCCGGATCGTCGGGCTTAAGCAAGTCCCGACTGTCCAAATAAGCGAGCCAGATGGCGTCCTGTTCGCAAGCGAGGCACATTATTCGACCACCTTGGGCACGACGAAAAAGTGATGTTCGCGCACCGGCGCATTCGCGACGATCGCGTCGGGAATGCCGCCGTCCGTCACTTTATCGTCCCGCATCTTGAGCGCCATCGGCGTAACGGACGTCATCGGTTCAACGTTCTCGACATCTGCTTCGCCAAGCTGCTCAACGAAAGCCAGGATGGCGTTGAGCTCGCCCTTGAGGCCTTCCACTTCGTCTTCGGCGACCGCGATGCGGGCAAGATGGGCAACACGGCGGACGGTATCGGCGTCAACGGACATTTGGCGACGGCCCCGGAGAACCTTGCTCTATGCGCGGTGCTATAGCAGAGGGGCGGTTTCCAGCCAACATCGCTTGACGCGCCGCCAATCAAGAGCCCCGATCGAAGGCCCGCGCGGCAAGCGCCCCATTTTCCGCCGGAATCCGGATCGCCAGCACCGCGGCGTTGAGGATCGAGAATACCAGAGCGTAAATCGGCAGGCCCAGCGCCAACGGCGCGACCGCAATCTCGCCGGTCACGATGGCGTAGTTGGGATGGCGGAGAAACCGGTATGGCCCCCGCACCACCAGTTTCTCGCCGGGCATGACGATAATGCGAATCGTCCAGCGCCGCCCGAGCGTGAGCAGGATCCAAAATCGGGCAATCTGCAAAACAACGAGGAGCACCAGCCAGAATGGATTCACTGGACTGCCGTGGCCAAGAATCCACAAACCCGTCATCCATGCCGCGTGCAGGATTATCATCAGCGGCAGGTGAGCGCGGCCGTATTCCACGCCGCCGGCCGCAAGCAGGCGCCGCTCGTTCTGTTTGGCCCACCACAGTTCCACCAGCCGTTGAACGGTCAGGTACAAGAGGAGAGCTGCGCCCCAGCCGAATTGCATCATAAATCGGCCGCGGCGAAGTAGGCGGAGAAGCCCGGGCCGAATGCCGCGAGCAAATGCCGGCCCCGCGCACCGGCCTTGAGCGCCCGATCAAGCACAAATAACACGGTCGCCGAAGACATATTGCCGTACTGGCGCAACACCTCCCAGGAATGATCAAGCTGATCGCGTGACAGTCCCAGCACCCGTTCCATCGTCTCAAGCAATTTGCGTCCGCCCGGGTGGAACAGAAAGCCGTTGAAATCGGAAAGCCGAAAGCCACTACGGTCGAGGAAATCCTGCAGCGCCGGCGCCAGCGCGCCGCTCATCAGCGACGGTAACTCAGAGCTGAGCACAATGCCGAAGCCGTCATCCTTGATGTCCCATCCCATGATGTGTTCGGTATCGCGCCAGCACCATTCGCCGCTGGCAAGAATGCGCGGGCCGCCGTGCGCGCCGTTTCGCATATTGTGCAGCACCATGCCCGCCGCGCCATCGCCGAACAGGGCGGTCGAAACGAACATCGCCGGACTCGGATCGTTGACGCGCAGGCAAAGACTGCAAAGATCGACCGTAAGGAACAGGACATGCGCGCCGTCACTTGCCTGCGCGAGGCGCGCAGCGCGCGACAGGCCGGCTACGCCGGCGCCGCAACCGAGCCCGAACATCGGCAGCCGCTCGATGGTGGGCTTAAGTTTCAACCGGTTGAAAAGCATCGCATCGAGGCTTGGAATGGCGAGCCCCGTGACCGTATTGGTCACGATCATATCGATCGCGTCGAGCGCAATGCCGGCAGTTTCGGTGGCGTCGAGCGTCACCTGCTCCAGAAGATCGAGCGCATGCTTATGGAATGAAGCGGTGCGCTCCTCCCACGTATGCGGCTTGAGATACCACTCGATCGGTTCGCAATTGTACCTGACGTCGATGCCGGTGTTGTCGTAGAGCGGCCACAGCTTCCGAAGATGCGGGAAGAGTTCCCTCGCGCGCGCCGCCGCTTCGGGCTGGGTGATCCGGAACTTCGGGTTGGCCGTCGCGACCGATAAAATCTCGACGTCGTAACCGGCCATCGCGGCGCCCCGGCGGGCCGCGGACCTGACCACTTCCAGCATGCAGAAGTTCCTCAATTCTCGGCTGACGGGTACTAACACCGCGCCCCTGCCCGTTCGTCCGGCGGTGTTGTCCGTTTGATGCCGGCGGCCTAACTTGGCTGCGTGATGCGGACATTGCGGCCGGTTCATGTCATCGGTGGCGGCCTCGCGGGTTCCGAGGCGGCCTGGCAGCTTGCGCGCCGGAACGTACCGGTCGTGCTGCACGAAATGCGCCCGTCGCGCGCGACCGCCGTGCACAAGACCGGACAATTCGCAGAACTCGTCTGTTCGAACTCGTTCCGCTCCGACGACGCCGACGGGAGCGCCATCGGTCTCCTGCATGCCGAGATGCGCCGGCTCGACTCGCTTGTGATGCACGCAGCCGATCTCAACAAGCTGCCGGCCGGCAGCGCACTCGCCGTCGACCGCGAAGGTTTCGCCGCCACGATCACCGCGGCTCTCGAGGCCGAGCCGCTGATCGAAATAATTCGCTCCGAGACAGCCTACCTGCCACCCGAATGGGACAGCGTCATCATCGCGACCGGTCCGCTGACGTCGCCCGCTTTGGCCGACACGATCCGCGCGCTGACGGGCGAGGACGCGCTTTCGTTTTTCGATGCTATCGCGCCGATCATCCACCGCGAATCGATCGACATGGACGTGGCGTGGTTTCAATCGCGCTATGACAAAGCCGGGCCAGGCGGCTCCGGCGCCGACTACATCAATTGCCCGTTCACGCGCGAGCAGTACGACGGCTTTGTCGAGGCCCTGCTCACAGGAGAGAAAATCGCTTTCCGCGATTTCGAGACGGCGACGCCTTACTTCGACGGTTGCCTGCCCATCGAGGTGATGGCCGAGCGCGGCCGCGAAACGCTGCGGCACGGGCCGATGAAACCGTTCGGCCTCACCAATCCGCGCCAGCCGGAGATAAAATCATACGCGGTGGCCCAGCTACGCCAGGACAACAAACTCGGCACCTTGTTCAACATGGTCGGCTTCCAGACCAAGCTAAAGCACAGCGAGCAGGTCCGCATCATGCGTACCATCCCGGGCCTGGCGAACGCGGAATTTGCCCGGCTCGGCGGATTGCACCGCAATACGTTCCTCAATTCGCCAAAGCTCCTCGATACCACGCTGCGGCTGAAGGCGGACCCGCGGCTGCGCTTTGCCGGGCAAATCACCGGCTGCGAGGGTTACGTCGAGTTGGCGGCCATCGGCCTTCTGGCCGGGCGGTTTGCAGCCGCGGAACGGTTCGGCGAGCGGCCACTCATTCCGCCATCGACGACGGCTCATGGTTCGCTTCTCAGCCACATCACCGGGGGCCATATCGAAACCATCGATACCGGCCCAGGCTCGTTCCAGCCGATGAATGTCAATTTCGGATTGTTCCCGCCGCTCGTGTCGGCGCCGACCAAAGATTTGACAGGCAACCACCTGCGCGGCCCCGCCAAGGCGGTCGCCAAAAAACGGGCGCTCTGCATGCGCGCGCTGAACGATCTCGAAGCCTGGCGCACCGGAGAACTACCCGCAGCGGCGGAATAAACAATTCAGCCGGCAATTCGCGCCGGATTTCGCGCGGCGCGCCAGATCAGCCATTGCCGCCGCCACGGCGACAATTCACCCGGCGCAAAGGCGTCACGGCGATCCAGCCGATCCAGCGACGGACGCACCAGGGCAACGGTCAGAAATGCCGGAAGCGCCTCGCTTGGGAGCCGGGGTACGAGTGCGTTGGCATCGGCGAGATACCGGCGCGCAAAATCGCGTAATTCGGCGAGCGCCGCGTTCAATCCGGCAGACGATTGACCGGCGAACACCTCATCCGGGAGAACGCCATGACGTTCGAGGATATCGAGCGGCACATAAAGCTGGTGGCGTGCTGCGTGAAGCGGCACTGCGCGCATGAGACCCACGAGGCCGTAAGCCAGTCCTGCGGGCTTCGCAACCCCTGGTGCATCGGCGCCCAGAATTTGCGCCGCGCAGGCGATCACTGCCGAGGACGTACTCACGAGATAGGCCTCAAGCGCCGCCATGTTTGTAAACGTGTCGTCGTAAAGATCGAAGCGGCGCGCGTCGATCAGCGCGACGAGCCGATCGGCAGCGAGGCGATAACGCTTGATCGTCGCCAACAGCGCCGCCGCGACCGGATTGGCCGCTGCCTCCCCGTCACGCTCACCACCGAGGACATCGCGCCACCATTGCAGGCGAATCTCGCCGGCAATCGCTTCCCGCGCCACCTCGCGCACGCGCGCGATCTCGATGTTGAATGCGTAGAGCGCAAATAGAGCGTCGCGATCCTTTGCCGGCGCGAACAAGGCTGCGAGATAGCGGTCCCGATCGGCCGTGCGGACGAGACCCGCGCAATAGGTGAACGCATCGTGCATGATGCGAACCTAACACTATTCGATGGCGATCAGACCGGCGCCGACGCGCCGGTTTTCCATCAGCATGACGTTGTACGTGCGCACCGCCGGGCCGGTCGTCATGGCATCGATCGAAATGTGGACTTCATGAAATTTCGTCCGCAGCGTATCGGGGACGATCCACGGCGAATTTCCCGTGCCGACAATGAAGAAATCGAGGCTATCGGCGCGGTCGAACACCAGCGCCAGCGCCTCTTCCGTCAATGCATCGGGCGCGGCAACCGGCCAGGCCCAGACGCCGTCCGGAAGGCACAGAAGCGAGCCGCGATGTGACATGCCGGCGAAACTGAAGCCGCCGCCGCCGTGGGCGTCGATGATCGCCTGCCTCGGCAGATGAGGCGCGTCCGATCCGGGCACTAGCGGCTGGCTCTGGCCCGCTGAGGCGGCAGAGACGGCGCCGGCGGGGTGCCGGGCGCGGTGGGCGGCGCCACCGGCTCCTCCGCCCCGCCCATGCGCCCGCTGCCGACACCCAGATAAATCAGGATCGGGGACGCAATGAACACCGACGTGTAGGTGCCGACCAGCACCACGCCGAACATCATCGTGGCGGTAAAGCTGTGGATGGCCTGGCCGCCGAACAGCAGCAAGGCCAGTAGCGACATCGCCACCGTGACGTGGGTGACGATAGACCGCGACAGCGTCGCATTGACCGATGCATTGAGCAGATCGGGCATCGGCATCCGCTTGTAGCGGCGCAGCATTTCGCGGATGCGGTCGTAGATCACGACCGTGTCGTTGAGCGAATAGCCGAGAATGGTGAGAAGCGCGGCGATACTGGTGAGATCGAAATCGATATGCGTCAGCGACATGAAGCCGACGGTCAGCACCAGGTCATGCACGTTGGCGATCATGGCGCCGAGCGCAAACTGCCACTCAAAGCGGAACCATAGATAAATCAGGATCGCCAGGATCGCGAGCACGAGTCCGATCGTGCCGTAGGCCAGAAGCTCGGTGGAGACACTCGGCCCCACGACCTCGACGCGGCGATAATCCACTGCGTCGCCCAGCGCATCGCGGACTTTCTGGACCGCCTGCTGCTGCGCCACGTCGCCGCCCGGCTGCTCCGAGATGCGGATCAGCACATCGTCGGGCGCGCCGAATTGCTGCAGCTGAAAGTCGCCGAGTTTGAGCGAGCCGATGGTCGCGCGCATTTTTGAGAGATCGGCCGGGCCGGACTTCGACTGCACCTCCATCAGCGTGCCGCCGACAAAGTCGATGCCGAAATTCAGCCCGTGAAAGAAATAAAGCGCAATCGCCGCGATCGACAGGATCGCCGAAATGGGAAAGCTGATGCGCCGGAAGCGCATGAAATCGAATTTGGTGTCATCGGGAACGATGCGAAGGAGGCGCACGGAATGTCTTTCGGGTGATTAGATGGGCACGACGCGCGGCCGCCACATGCGGACCCAGTACGCCATGATGAGCCGGGTCAGGGTGAACGCCGTGAACAGTGACGTGATGATGCCGATGCCTAGCGTCACCGCGAATCCGCGCACCGGTCCGGTACCGATATAGAACAGTACGGCTGCTGCGATAAAGGTGGTGATGTTGGAATTGAGGATGGTGGCAAGCGCGCGGGTGAAGCCGGCGTCGATGGCGTTGATCGCGGTGCGGCCGCCGCGCACTTCCTCGCGGATGCGCTCGTAGATCAGGACGTTGGAATCCACCGCGATGCCGACCGTGAGCACGATGCCGGCGATGCCGGGCAACGTCAGCGTCGCGCTGAGAAGCGACAACACGCCAAAGATCATGGCGACATTGATGGTGACCGCGATATTGGCGAACAGACCGAACAGGCCATAGGTCGCGAACATGAAGATGATGACGAGCGCCGCGCCGGCATAGGCAGCGTGTTCGCCGGCATTGATGGAATCCTGGCCGAGGCCCGGCCCCACCGTGCGTTCCTCGATGATCGTCAACGGCGCGGGCAGCGCGCCGGCGCGCAGCAGGATGGCGAGATCGTTGGCCTGCTGCACGGTAAAGCTGCCGGAAATCTGGCCCGAGCCGCCGAGGATCGGCTCGCGGATCACCGGCGCCGAGATCACCTTGTTGTCGAGCACGATGGCGAACGGCTTGCCAACATTGGCTTGAGTTGCTTCGGCGAATTTGCGCGCGCCCGTCGAGTTGAAGCGGAAGGACACGATCGGTTCGCTGGTCCGCTGGTCGAAGCCCGGCTGGGCGTCGGTGAGATCCGCGCCCGAGACCAGTACGCGCTTCTCGATCAGATATTTCTGCCCCGGCTGCTCGCCGTCGAGGACCTCCGATTCCGAAGGGTGCGAACTCTCGCGCCTGCTCCGGCGTCATCGTCAGGTCGACCATGCGGAAATCGAGCTTCGCCGTCTTGCCGAGCATTTCCTTCAGCCGGGACGGGTCCTGAAGTCCGGGAACCTGCACGAGAATGCGATCGACGCCCTCGCGCTGGATGGTCGGCTCCACAAGGCCGAGTTCGTTGACGCGCCGCTCGATGATCTGGATCGATTGGTCGACCGACTGCCGCACCCGCTCGACAACCGCGGGATCGGTCGGCGTCAGCGTGATCGTTCCGCCGTTGTTGGTGACGTCGATATTGCGTGCGCCCGTGGAGCCGAGAAAGCCGGTCAGCGGCTGCGACAGTTCGCGCAATTTCGCGAGCGCGGTATCGAGGTCGGTATCGCGCGTGATGTGAACTTCCACGGCATTGCCGCGAACGGCGCGGCCGGTAAACGGAATGCGCGCCTGGCGGAGCACCCGCAATACATCGTCATCGATCGATTGCAGCTGCTCCTTGCGTACCGCAGCCGAATCGACTTCGAGCAGAAGATGCGAGCCGCCCTGCAGATCGAGGCCGAGCACGACATGACGCTGCGCCCAGGACGGCCAATGCTTGACGGTGCTTTCGGGGAAGAAATTCGGCACCGCGCAAAGGCACACGGCGAGCGCCATGAGCAGGATTGCCGCCGCCTTCCACCGCGTGAAAAACAACATGGAGTTCGATATTCCCCGTTCCGAAAGCGTCGCGAACCAAGTATCCGCGAAGATCAGCTCGCGCCGTCGTCCTTGACCGGCTCGCCCTTGGCGCGAACCTCGCTCACGCTGGAGCGCAAGTGCCGGACGCGGACGCCATCCGAGACTTCGATCTCGATATGCTGGTCGTCCACGACTTTGGTGACCTTGCCGATGAGACCCCCGCTGGTCACCACGGTGTCGCCCCGCCGTAGCGTTTTGACCATCTCCTGGTGCATTTTGACCTTCCGCTGCTGCGGCCGCAGGATCAGGAAATACATAATTACGATGATCAGGATCAGCGGCATGAACGACGTGATCATGCCGGCGCTGTCACCACCGCCGAGGCCGAACGGCAAGCCTTGCGCGAATGCGGGCGAAATAAACATTAATCCTCCGATGCAACATGAGAACGCGCCGCCCCCGGCATGACTAGGCGCATCTGGGGCCGTTTATGCGCGCAAAATCGGCGCGGACTATAACCGCCGTTGGCCCAATTGCAATGTTGCGACACCTTGCAGGCGCGCTTGCGAGCATCCCCCGGCCCCGCTAAGGGGAAGGCCGCAACCCGGTGCAATCATGGCTAAATCTCCTCCACGCTCGAGCAAAAAGACGACAAAAAAGGCGACCGGCACAGGATCCGGCAAGGCCCTTTTGGCCGGCAGCGACCGCGATCTTCTCGCTCGCATTGCCGGCGCGCTGGAGCGGCTTGCCCCTGCCCCGCCCGCCGCACCCGATTTCGCCGCGGCGGCGTTTGTCTGGCATCCCGAAGGCCGCAAGCTCATTCCGGTTCGCCGGGTCAACCGTGTCGACATGTCGCTGCTCAAGGGCATCGATCGGGTGCGCGATCTCCTGGTCGAGAATACCGAGCGCTTTGCCCGCGGCCTGCCGGCGAACAATGCACTGCTATGGGGCGCCCGCGGCATGGGGAAATCGTCGCTCGTCAAAGCTTCGCATGCGGCGATCGCGCAGGCCCATCCCGCCGCGGGACTGAAACTGATCGAGATTCATCGCGAGGATATCGAGTCGCTGCCGGAGCTTATGGCGCTGGTGCGCAATGTCTCGCAGCGCTTCATCGTGTTCTGCGACGATCTGTCGTTCGACGCCGAGGACACGTCATACAAATCGCTCAAGACCATGCTCGAAGGCGGCATCGAGGGCCGGCCGGAGAATGTGATCTTCTACGCGACATCAAACCGCCGTCACTTGCTGGCGCGCGAAATGATGGAGAACGAGCGCTCGACTGCGATCAATCCCGGCGAAGCGGTGGAAGAGAAAGTTTCGCTATCGGACCGCTTCGGCTTGTGGCTCGGTTTTCACCGCTGCAGTCAGGACGAATATCTCGCCATGGTCGACGGTTATATCAAACATTATCGCGTGCCGTTCGCGGGCGATGAACTGCGCCGCGAAGCGCTCGAATGGGCGACGACACGCGGCGCGCGGTCCGGCCGCGTGGCATGGCAATATGTTCAGGATCTCGCCGGCAGGCTCGGGGTGAAAATGGGAAGCTGAGAGCGCTTCCTAAGCCCCATTGAGGTACTGCGCCGGATCGACCGGCGTTGCACCCTTACGGATCTCGAAGTGAAGCTGCGGCGACGTCACGTTGCCGGTCTGGCCGGAATGCGCGATCACCTGGCCGCGTTTCACGCTTTCGCCGCGCTTGACCAGAATGTCGCTGGCATGCGCGTAGGCCGTGACAAAGCCATTGGCGTGGCGCACCAGCACCAGATTGCCATAGCCCTTGAGCTCATTGCCGGCATAGGCAACGACGCCGTCCTCGGAGGCCTTGATCGGCGTGCCCTCCGGCACCGCGAGGTTGATGCCGTCGTTCTGCAGGCCGTTCGGCTTCGGTCCGAAGGCGGCGATGACGCGCCCGCGCACCGGCCAGCGGAAGCCCGGCAAGCTGCCGGCGGGTTCAGCGGCCTTGACCGAATTGTCGGCGGCCACGGGCGCCGCTGCCGTCGGTTCTGCGATCCGCGCTGCGCTCGGCGAGTCCGCACTCGCGAGACTGCCGGTCGGCTGGGAAACGGGAGCCTCGGCGCGCAGCGGTGCCGGCGCCGGACGTGGCTGTTCCCGCATTTCCGGAATGGTGATGCGCTCGCCGACCCTGACCATCGTGTCCGGCGCGAGATTGTTTGCCTTGGCCAGCACCATCACCGGCTTGTTGTAGAGCCGCGCAATGCTGTTGAGCGTTTCGCCCGGTGCAACGACATGCACGCCTGACGGCGGCACCAGCGCGCTTCGAGGCGGCCCAACGGGCGCCGGCATCGCCGGCGCGGTGGTGGCGACGCGGCTCTGCGGCGGTATCGCGGGCGCCGCCGCGGAACGATAGCGCGGGATGACCAGGTGCTCGCCCGGACGCACCATCTCCGCACTCGTAATGTGGTTCGCCTCCATGATCGCCGAAGCAGGCACGCCATGCTCATGCGCGATCATGTCGATCGTCTCGCCCGGCCGCACCGTAACCGGCGTGCCCCCCTCCCAGGTCCACGCCGGTGGCGGCGGCGGAGGCGGCGTGATCGAGCCGGTGACGTCTCGCGGCTGGTAGGAGCCCATGCCGTGACCGCCGCCTGAAGAGCCGTTGTCGGCGCTGGCCAGGTTCGGCAGCGGCCGGCTCTCGATGTGGCTTGCGGGTGCGGTCTGCGGGATCGAGCCGGTCACGTCGCTGCGCGACGCCGGCGCGCTGCTGGAACCAAAACCTTCGTTAAAGCGCCCCGAGTCCGCGCTGCAGCCGGCGATACCAAAACCGATTAAGGAAATGGCAACCAGTTGCGGCCAATAGGCCGACCGACGCGATAGGCACATGGTTACTCACTCGGACGCAACAGAAAGGACGAGTGAATAGACAACGTTGCGGTAAACAGGCCTTTAAGTGCCGCGACAATTTTTAATATGTTTCATTAAGTGTTTCCGCGGTCACAGTTCGCGCGCCTGGCCCGGCAGAAGCGGCACGAATCGTACCGCAATCAGATTTTCGCGGGTTAATCCGCCGCCTTTTTGCCGTGTCAGCTTGACGATGTACTGCGCGTCGTGGCGCGGCCCGACCGGCAGCACCATGATGCCGCCCTCGGCAAGCTGTTCCGTCAGTGCATCCGGAACATTTTCGGCGGCGGCGGTGACCATGATGCGATCGAAAGGCGCCAGACCGGGCGCGCCGGCCGTGCCGTCTCCGGCGCGGACCGTGACGTTCGCATAACCCAGCGTCTTGAGCCGCTCGCGCGCGGCTTCCGCAAGCGTCCGATACCGCTCGATGCTCACCACCTCGCGCGCCAGCCGCGACAGGATCGCCGCCTGATAGCCGGAGCCGGTCCCTATTTCGAGAACACGGTGCTGCCGCTCGACCTCGAGTTGTTCGGTCATATAGGCAACGACAAAGGGCTGGCTGATCGTTTGCCCGCAGGCGATCGGCAACGCATGGTCGGCGTAAGCGCTTTCGATCTGGCCCGGGGCGACAAAATGCTCGCGCGGCACTTCGTCGAGTGCGCGCAACACCGCCTGATCGCTGATGCCGCGCCGGCGCAGCGCAAGCTGGAATTCCATCCGTTCGACGTCGTCGGCTGCCGGGACCGCGGACACGGTGACCTCGCGATAAGACCGTAATAGTGCCGTTTTTTACCACTGCGGA
The DNA here is from genome assembly GCA_963808205.1 of uncultured Alphaproteobacteria bacterium. Classification (GTDB taxonomy): domain Bacteria; phylum Pseudomonadota; class Alphaproteobacteria; order Rhizobiales; family Xanthobacteraceae; genus BOG-931. The sequence goes on along the minus strand of CAWEER010000007.1, from coordinate 101,252 downwards.
ATATGCGCTTATACTGCATCATGGCTGCGGCGCGGGATAATTACGGCAAACCCGGAACGGACGGCGCGTTGTAGCGTTATGGCGCAGGCACGAGGTCTCTATGACTGACGGAAAAAGCGCCGCGGGTACGGGCAAGCGTATCCTCGTGGTCGAAGACGAATTGATGATTCGCATGCTGCTCGAAGGCATGCTGACCGATCTCGGCCATACCGTAGCGGCGGAAGCGGGCGGGATCGACGAGGCTCTCGAATTCGCCAGGGACGCCGATTTCGACGTCGCCCTGCTCGACGTCAATCTCAACGGCAAGCCGATCACGCCCGTTGTCGAAGTTTTGGTCCGGCGCGGAGTGCCCTTCGTGTTTGCAAGCGGTTACGGCCAGAGCGGCGTGCCGGAGCTCTATCGCGCCAGTCCAACCTTGCAGAAGCCGTTCCAGGCCGAGGCTCTGGCGCAAGCCATCGAAGCCGCCACGGCAAAAGCCCGCGTCTAGAGCACCATCCGAAAAAGTGGAAACCGGTTTTCCGAACAGACCATGCGCCAACGAAAAAACTGGACCACGATCGATACAAACTTGATCGGATGGTCTAGGTCGCCTTGTCGAAGATCGCGGCGAGCTTAGCCATGGTCGGCTCGTCGGTGATGTCGATCCGCAGCGGCGTCACTGCGATCAGCCGCTCGTCGAGGGCTGCCATATCCGTGCCGTCCTCAACCTGGAAGGCGTTCAGCCGGGAATAGGCGATCCAGTAATAGGGATTGCCGCGGCCATCCTGCCGCTTGTCGATGTGCAGCCGCTCCTGCCGCCGGCGCCCCAGCGGCCTCATTGCAATGCCTTTGACCTCGCCGGGGCGGCAGTTCGGGAAATTGACATTGATCAGCACGTCGCGGCGCACGCCCTGGGCCAGCACGCGGCGGATGATGTCAGGTGCAAATTGCAGGCCGGTCTCCCAAAAGGGCGGCTCGCCACTGCGCGAATTGTAGGACTGCGACAGCGCCACAGCCGGGATGCCGAGCACCGTGCCTTCCATCGCACCAGCAACAGTGCCGGAATAGATCACGTCCTCGCCGACATTGCGGCCGCGATTGACGCCGGACAGCACCAGATCGACCTGTTTGCCGTCGAGCACGTGACGCACGCCCATGATGACGCAATCGGTCGGCGTGCCGCGCACCGCGAAACGCCGCTCGGCGACCTGGCGCAACCGCAGCGGATCGTTCAGCGACAAGGAATGCGCGACGCCGGACTGATCGTGCTCCGGGGCCACAACCCAGACGTCGTCCGTAAGCTTGCCCGCGATCTCAGCACAGATGTCGAGACCTTCGGAATGGATACCGTCGTCATTCGTGACCAGGATTCGCACAGTTCACTTCTCAATCTTTTTGATGCCGCCCATATATGGCAAGAGCGCGTCCGGCACCGCGATCGACCCGTCGGCCTCTTGATAGGTTTCCATGACCGCGATCAGCGCGCGGCCGACGGCGACGCCAGAACCGTTGAGCGTATGGACGTGGCGCACCTGCCGGCCTTCCCTGGTGCGATAGCGCGCGTTCATCCGCCGGGCCTGGAATTCACCGCACACCGAGCACGACGAAATCTCGCGGAACATGTTTTGCCCGGGCAGCCATACTTCGATGTCGTAGGTCTTTTGCGACGCAAAACCCATATCGCCGGTGCACAGCGTCATCACCCGATAATGCAAGCCAAGCCGGCGCAACACTTCCTCGGCGCAAGCCAGCATACGCTCGTGCTCGTCTTTCGATTGCTCGGGTGCCGTGATCGAAACCAGCTCGACCTTGGTGAACTGATGCTGCCGGATCATGCCGCGGGTATCCTTGCCCGCGGCGCCCGCCTCGGCGCGGAAGCACGGCGTGCAGGCGGTAAGCCGCATCGGCAATTCGGCTTCGTCGACGATGGATTCGCGGACGAGGTTGGTTAGAGGGACTTCGGCGGTGGGGATGAGCCAAAACTCCTCTACAGTTTCGGCCTCCTCGATCAATCGATCAATCGTCCTTTTTGGATCGTCATGATGCGTCTGAATCTCGTCGTTGAGCGGCTCGAGAATTTTATCGAGACGCTCCTTACGCCATGTCATTTCTGTCGAAATGAATTGGTCATCGCGAAATTTAGGAAGTTGGCCTGTGCCGAACATCACATCGTCGCGCACCAGCAGCGGCGGCGAGACTTCGGTGTAGTTGTGCGGCTCGCTCGTATGGACATCGAGAAAGAATTGCCCGAGTGCGCGTTCGAGCCGCGCCAGGCCTTTCTTCAAGACAACAAAGCGCGCACCGGAGAGTTTTGCCGCGGTCTCGAAATCCATCTGCCCAAGTGCTTCGCCAAGCTCAAAATGCTGCTTGGGCGTGAAGGCGTAATCGCGCTTCGCGCCAAAGCGATGGTGCTCGACATTGTCTTTCTCGTCTTTGCCGTCGGGCACTTCATCGAGCGGCAGATTTGGGATTTGCGCCAGCACATCGTCCAAGGCCTTGGTAGCCGCCTTCTCCTGCGCCTCCATCGCCGGGACTTTTTCTTTCAGCGCGGCGACCTCGGCCATCAGATTCTTGGCTTTCGCTTCGTCCTTGTTCTTCTTGGCCTCGCCGATCTCCTTCGATGCTGCGTTGCGCCGTGCCTGCGCGGTTTCGAGTTCAAGAATTTTTTTGCGCCGATCTTCGTCGAGGCCGATCAGCCGCTTTGATTCCGGCGCAAGCCCACGCCGCGCAAGCGCGGTATCAAAAGCGTCGGGATTGTCGCGGATGGAGCGGATGTCGTGCATAGTTCCAATTCCAGAGCGTCGTGCCCGGCCTTGTGCCGGGCACCCCGATTGTACGGGCACTGAGATTTCCTAATCGAGATGGCCGGGACAAGCCCGGCCATGACGAATCGAAACGCGCGCCGCCGGCATTATAGCGCCAATCACTCCGCCGGCTTGGCCGCCGCGGCGGCGGCGCGCTCGCGGGCGATGCGCTTCTCGACCATGCGCACCGACCAGATCGAGCCCTCGTAAAGAAGAACCAGCGGCAGCGCCAGCGACATCTGGCTCAAGACGTCGGGCGGGGTGAGCACGGCCGCGATCACGAAGGCGACCACGATGAAATAGCGGCGCTTCGATTTAAGCTGATCCGATGTGATGATGCCGACGCGGCCGAGCAGCGTCAGGATCACCGGCAACTGGAACGCGATGCCGAAGGCGAGCATCAGCTTCATCATCAGCGCCAGATAGTCCTCGACCTTCGGCAGAAGTTCGATCGACGCCTGGCCGGGTCCGCCGAGCTGCTGCATGCTCAGCGAAAAGCGCGCCAGCATCGGCCAGACCACGAAATAGACGACGAGCGAGCCGAGCAGGAAGAAGATCGGGGTGGCGATGAGGTAAGGCAGGAACGCCTGCTTTTCCTTGCGATAAAGCCCCGGCGCGACGAACATGTAAATCTGCGTCGCGATCACCGGAAACGCGATGAAGGCCCCGCCGAACATCGCGAGTTTGAGCTGCACGACAAAATATTCGAGCAGCCCGGTATAGATGAATTTTGAATTCTCCGCGCCAGCGACCCAGATGTAGGGCCAGGTCAGGATGTTGTAGATCTGCTTGGCGAAGAAGAAGCAAACCACGGCGGCGATCGCGAACGCCGCGACCGCCTTGATGAGACGGCCGCGCAACTCGATCAGGTGATCCATCAAGGGCGCCTTGGTGGACTCGATTTCCTTCTCTTCATCCTCGCGGCTCATCCGGTGCGCTCTGTGCTTCCCGGTTCGACAGCGGCCGGGACCGGCTCGGGCGCCGGCGCGGCCGCAGCCGGCGCGGCCTCACCGCCCGCATCCGGCGTCACCGCCTCGGCGATGAGGCCGGTGTCGGACTGCTCGACCGCCGCCTTCGGCGCGGGCGCGGTCTCGAACGACTTCTCGATATCCTTGCCCGCGTTTTCGACATCGGCGCGCACGTCCTTCAGCGGATCGTAGTCCTTGATGTCTTTGGCCAGGTCGTCGACCTCCTTTTTGAGGTCGGTCATTTCCGCTTCCCGCATCGCTTCCTGGAACTGGTTCTGGAAATCGGCGGCCATGCTGCGAATTTTGCGCGTCCACTGCCCAAGCGTGCGCATGACGCCGGGCAGCTCTTTCGGCCCGATCACCATCAGCGCGACGACGCCGATGAGCAGGAATTCGGTCCAACTGATGTCGAACATGAAAACTCTCCGGCCCAGTGCCGGGTGGCCTCGATCAGCGCGAGAGCGCCGGAAGGACTAGACCTTGCTCTCGGACTCCGCGCGCCGCTTAAGATCGGCGGCGGCCTGATGGTCGATGGTCTTCATCGGCCCGTCGGATTTCGGAGCGGTTTCGGCGGTGTCGTCTTCGGCCATGCCCTTCTTGAAGGCTTTGATGCCCTTGGCGACGTCGCCCATCATGTCCGAAATCTTGCCGCGCCCGCCGAAGACAAGGAGGACAACGGCGCCGACGATCAACCAGTGCCAGATACTAAACGAACCCATGAAATCCTCCGTCCGCCCAGGCAGTTAGATGACGCATCGATGGGCGCGCCTACCCGCGGCGAGATACCGATTTTAGCCAGAAACTAGGCGTCGGGGCCGGCAAAAACAAGCACAACCGGGAAGTCGCTACGCCGCAGGGCTAATGCCGCAGGCATTAACCCCTGTACGACCTGGTTTCCGCCTGATTGATCGCCTGTGGGGCGATTTATTCCTCGATCCGCTCCGCCGGCGGTGCGAGGCCAAGATCGAGGTCCTCCGGCCCGAGCGGGTCCTCGTCATCGCGGAGCGCCGGATCGTCGGAGGGAACCGGCACCGCGAAATCGGACGGCACCGCGGCGTCGATAAGCCCCGAGCCCTTGAGTTCGTCGAGCCCGGGCAGATCGGTGAGCACGTCCAATCCGAAATGCGCCAGGAAGCTCTCGTTGGTTCCGTAAGTCACTGGGCGTCCGGGCGCCTTGCGCCGGCCGCGCAGCCGCACCCATCCGGTCTCGAGCAGCACGTCGAGCGTACCCTTGGAGGTGCTGACGCCGCGGATTTCCTCGACCTCGGCGCGCGTCACCGGCTGATGGTAGGCGACGATCGCGAGCGTCTCCATCGCGGCGCGCGACAGCTTTCGCGTGACAGTCGATTCATGTGTCAGCAGCCAGGCGAGATCGTTGGCGGTTCGCAGCGTCCATTTACCGCCGATGCGCACGAGATTGACGCCGCGCTGCTCGTACTCTTTCTGCAATTGCGTCAGCAGTGCATGCACATCAGCGCCTTCAGGCAGGCGCTTCGCCAAAGCCTTCTCCTCCAGCGGAGCCTCCGCGGCAAACAGCAACGCTTCAAGGATGCGCAGCTCTTCGGCACGCTTTTCGTCAACGCGATTTTGATCCACGCGATCCTGGTCCTCTTTGTCGCCAACGATCACGCGCATCTTCGCGACGTTCGCCATCGGTTTCGTCTCCCTCTTACCCATTCCCGGATTCCGCGGCATCGTTATTTTGCCGCTTGCGCACATAGAGCGGTGTAAAAGCGCCCTGCTGGTGCGCTTCCAGCTGCCCTTCGCGTATCAATTCGAGCGCCGCGGCGAAGCTCGAGGCGAGAACGGTCGCCTTCATCGACGGCTCCACCAGGTATTCGATGAGATATTGATCGAGCGGGGTCCAGTCCATCGCCTGGCCGATGAGCCTTTCCAGCGCCTCGCGCGCCTCGGCCAGCGACCACACGGTGCGTTTGGGCATGCGCACAATAGACCGCGCCTGGGTCTGCCGGCGGCCCGCATAGGCCGAAAGCAGATCGTAAAGCGTCGCCGACCATGCTGGATGCTTTATCTCGGCGATCGGCTCGGGCTGTCCGCGCTGGAATACATCGCGGCCAAGCTGCGGCCGGTTGAACATCTGCTCGGCGAATTGCCGGATCGCCTCCAGCCGGCGCAAGCGTTGCGCCAGCGCATTCGCCATGTCCTCGGCGCTCATGCCCTCCGGCGCGTGCTGCTCGGGCAAAAGCAGCCGCGACTTGAGGTAAGCGAGCCACGCCGCCATCACCAGATAGTCGGCGGCAAGCTCCAGCCGCATCTTTCGCGCCGCTTCGACGAAGGCGAGATATTGGTCGGCGAGCGCGAGGATGGAGATCTTGGCGAGATCGACCTTCTGCTGGCGGGCGAGCGTGAGGAGCAGGTCGAGCGGACCTTCAAATCCCTCGACATCGACCATCAGCGCCGGTTCGTCGCTGCCGCGTTCGGAGAGTTCGGTTTCGAATTGTTCTTCAGCGTTCATGCAAGACCCGGTGCGGGCGCGACGCCCGCTATGAGTTTCAAGAGTGCATCGTACGGCGCCGCCAACTCGATCGGTTGCGGCGGTTTCCGCATGGCGAGAGCGGCCTCGGCGCGGCGCGCGGCCTCGCCGGCAAGCTGCGGCACGGCGGCAGCAACTTCACGCATTTCCGGCATCTTGCCGTTGCAATGGAGCACCATATCGCAGCCCGCGGCGATGGCCGCACGGCTGCGCTCACCGAGCGAGCCGGACAATGCGCCCATCGAAATATCGTCACTCATCAGGAGGCCCCGGAAGCCAATCGAATCACGAATTACACTCCGCACTATATTGGCCGAAGTGGTGGCCGGGGCGACCGGGTCGAAGGCTGTGAACACAACATGTGCGGTCATACCCAGCGGCAGGTCCTTTAGCGGCCGAAAGGCCGCAAAATCCGTAGCTTCGAGCGTCGCCCGATCGGCACTGACCACCGGCAGCTTTTCATGGCTGTCGGCCGTGGCGCGGCCGTGGCCGGGAATGTGCTTGAGCACCGGCAGAACGCCGCCCTCAAGCAGCCCTGCCGTCACCGCGGCGGCAATGTCGGCCACCTTGGCCGGATCTGTTCCGTAGGCGCGATTGCCGATGATCGGATCGGCGTCCCTGACCGGCACATCGGCGATCGGCAGGCAATCGACATCGATGCCGAGATCGGCGAGATCGGCCGCGATCAGGCGGGCGCCAAGCTTCGCAGCGGCAAGCCCCATGTGGCGATCCCGGTCGTACAGCGCGCCATAGGCCGCGCCCGGCGGATAAAACGGCCAATGCGGCGGCCCGAGGCGCTGGACGCGGCCGCCTTCCTGGTCGATCAGGACCGGCGCCTTGCGGCCTACGACGGCGCGAAATTCCTCGACCAGCCGGCGCAATCCGTCCGGCTCAGCGATGTTACGCTTGAACAGGATGAGGCCCCACGGCTCCGCCTCCTTGAGGAATTGCCTCTCTCCGGCCGTGAGTTCGGGCCCAGCCAGTCCGGTGATGAAGGCACGCATTTGCGGCGCTTAACCCGCGCCGCCCGCGGGGGCAAGCGTGTGGCCGTCAATTCCTCTGGACGATGCACGAGCCGCCGGCAGCCTTCAGGCTCGAACACATTCCAGCGGCCTGTTCCATCGAGGCGAAGGGACCGACCAGCGAGCGGTAATAAACACCCTTGTCGCCAAGGTCGGCACGCCGGACTGAAGCCTGGCGGCTGCCAAGCTGGTTCGGAAACTTGCCCTGGAGCGCACGGAACGATGCCTGGGCCTCCGCCTCGCTGCGCTGCGAGGAAACCTGGACCGAATAACCGCCGCCGGCCGGCGGTGAAGCCTCGACAGGGGGACGACTCGCGGCCGGTTGAGCGACGGCAGTGCGGGTGCGAACGGGTGCGGGCGCTGGCGCCGTATCGCCCGGCGTCGGAACGATCGACAGCGGCGCATTTGCACCGGCCTGCGGCACTGGCGCCGCGCGCGGCGCAGCAGGCGCGGCGGAGGCAGAAGACCGGACCGGCAGAGGCCGGATCGCGCTCGGCTGCGCCGGAGGCGGCGGTGCGGCAGCGGCTGCATCGGTGCCGTCCGGCTGATCGGGCCGGATGGCGACGGTGTGAATTTTCTTTGCCCCCGGCAATGCCATGCCGGGAGGCGCGGACGAGGACCCTGGCACCGAGAGTTGATCGCTCGAGCCGAACGACGGCGTCGGCGCAGCGGCATTCGGCGCGGAAACAGCCGGCGGAGGCGCGGGCATCACATTATTTGCCACCGGTGCCGGAAATGCACCCGGCGGTCCAGAATTTTGGCCGGCACTCGGCGCGGGAAAAATCGGGATGGTCGAGACGACGCGAGGCGCGGTGTTCGCCGGCGCCGGCATATCGACCGGCTTCTCCTCGCGGGGCACAAGTTTCTCGCCCGAACCCGTATTGCCGGCATTGGCTTGAACGGACGATGCGTTCTGCGCATTTGCCGCGCTGGGCATGATCCTGTTCGGTCCCTCGTCCGCCTTGATGATCGGCGGCAGCGCCGGAAGGATCGAGCCGCCAAACATGGCGCGATAGGCGAAGGCGCCCGCGGTTCCGAGCACCGCGAGGCCGAGAACGGCCGCGACGAGAACCAGGCCGCTACGCTTGCGGCCGCTCGGCGCTTCCTCCTCGTAGTCCTCCATCGCGTAGTCTTGCTCGTCCGAAGCCTCCTGCGGCTCGTCGTCATACTCGTAGCGAACCTCTCGCGAGCGTGGCGGAAATGCCGGCAGAAGCTCGCCGGATTGGTCTGGCCGCTCGCGATCGCCGGCCGGACGAGGCTGCTCGGCGAGCGCATAACCACGCGCGTCCTGGCGCAAACCGTTCAGGCGCGGCGCCGGTTCGACGGACCTGCCGGGGAGCGCCGGCTCATAGGCGGCGTCGCGCGCTGCCGGAGCCGGACGATAGGCCGGATGAGGATCGGTCATGCGCGGCGCGTCGTATCGTTCGTCGAAACGCGGTTCGGCCTGCGCGTCGTAGCTGTCCTCGCAGCGTTGATCGCCGGCGGCGCCGTAACCGTCTTGCGCGACCTGGTTCTGCGCGGCGTAGCGATCGTCGGCCGGCCAATCCGTGCCCGCGGCCGGTTCGTCATAGGCCGGAGCCGAGCCGCGTCTTGTGTCGCGGCCGATATCGTCCGCCGGATCGCTTTGGCCGATCAGGCGCGCGAGTTCGGCGAGCGGATCGTCGGGCTGCCCACGCGCCGGAGCATCGGCACGCGCAGCGACGCCGTCGCGGCTGCGGAAAGAGCGGTAATCGTTGTCGGCCATAAAGTTCGCCCCGCTTCAGGCGTTACGCGATACCGATTGAGTCTTGTCCCGAAACTCTTGCCCCGAAACGCCTATCCGCTTGCGCCCTACGCGATTCCTGCGGCATCCCGCATGGGGCGAACTAGCGCATCTCGTCAGGTGCTTCGACCCCAAGTAACGCGAGCCCCGACGCCAGCACGGTGGCAACGCCTTTTACAAGCACAAGCCGCGCCTCGGTTAGTTGTCGATCATTCTGGATAATGAAGCGTAAATATGACGAGGCATTGCCCAGCGTATAGAGCGCATGAAATTCGCTAGCCAAATCGAACAGATAGAAGGCTATCCGGTGCGGCTCATGGGCCAGCGAGGCGGCTTCGACGACTCGCGGATAGAGCGCAATCCGCCGCATCAAGGCGAGTTCCGCGGGGTCCGTAAGGCGCGCGATGCCGGCAGCGTCGGCCAGCTTTGATACGTCCTGCGGCAGATCGGGAAACGCGGCCCGGGCGTTGCGGAATATCGATTGCGCACGGGCGTGGCCGTACTGGACGTAAAAGACCGGGTTGTCCCGTGACTGCTCGCGCACCTTGGCGAGGTCAAAATCGAGCGCGGCGTCATTCTTGCGGAACAGCATCATGAAGCGGACCGCATCGCGGCCGACCTCATCGACCACTTCGCGCAGCGTGACGAACTCCCCTGCCCGCTTCGACATTTTGACCGGCTCGCCGGCGCGCATCAGCTTCACAAGCTGCACGACCTTCACGTCGAGCTCGGCCTCTCGTTCACTCAGCGCCGCGACCGCTGCTTGCATGCGCTTGATATAGCCGCCGTGATCAGCGCCCCAGACGTCGATCAAGATGCGAAAACCGCGTTCGAGTTTTGAGCGGTGATAGGCGATGTCGGAGGCGAAATAGGTGTAAGAGCCGTCCGACTTCTTCAGCGGGCGATCGATGTCATCGCCGAATGCGGTCGACTTGAACAGCGTCTGCTCGCGATCCTCCCAGTCTTCGACCGGCGCGCCCTTCGGCGGCGGCAGGCGGCCTTCATAGACATCGCCGCGCTGGCGCAGCCATTCGATCGTCTGCGCGACACGGTCGACATCGCCGGCAATGAGCGATCGCTCGGAAAAAAACACATCCGGCTTGACGTTAAGAGCCGCGAGATCGGCGCGGATCGCCGCCATCATCATGTCGATCGTCTTCGTGCGCACGAGCGGCAGCCACTTGGACTCGGGTTCCGTCTTCAGCGTGCCGCCGAATTCGGCCGCCAGCGCGGCACCGACCGGCTTGAGATAATCGCCCGGATAGAAACCTTCCGGAATCGTCGCCGATATCCTCGCCGAGCGCTTCGCGGTAGCGCAGGAACGCCGAGCGCGCGAGCACGTCGACCTGCGCACCGGCATCGTTGATGTAGTATTCACGCGTCACCTTGAAGCCGGCGAAGCCGAGGAGACTGGCGAGCGCATCGCCGAACACCGCGCCGCGGCAATGACCGACATGCATCGGGCCGGTCGGATTTGCTGACACATATTCCACGTTGACCGGTACAGCCGCGCCGATAGCGCTGCGGCCATAGTTTTCTTTTCCAGCGCCGATCGCCCGCCGAAGTTCCTGCATCCAGACATCGGGCTTGAGCGTGAGATTAATGAAGCCGGGACGGGCAACCTCGGCGCCGACGACCGTGGCATCGGCCTTCAAGACTTCGGCAATGGCGCCGGCCAGATCCATCGGATTCTTGCCGATGCCTTTCGCAAGCACCATTGCGGCATTGGTCGCGACATCGCCGTGGCCGGCGTCGCGCGGCGGTTCGACCTGGATGCGCGAGACATCGGTGCCCGCGGGAACAACCGCGAGCGCGGCCGCGCGCACGCGTTCGAGCGTATCGGCGAAGACATTTACTGGCTGCGGCGAGTTCGACATGGCGCGCCGCGCGCCTAACGCAATTCCGGAGTTGAGTCAAAGAGCCGGGCATGCTCGGCGAGCGCAAAACGGTCTGTCATGCCGGCGATGAAATCGGCGATCCGGCGCGCACGCGACGCATCATCGAGCGCCAAAAGCCCCTCTTGCCAGTCCGGCGGAAGCTCGCCGGGCCGCTCGCTGTAACGCGCAAACAGGTCGCGCACGACGGCAGCGGCCTGATCCATGACCTGCATGACCTTCTTGTGGCGATACATATGCGTCTTAAGGAAGCTCTTGATGGCGCGATCTTCGGCTGCCGTTTCGGTGGAGAAGCCCGCAACCGGCGACGATGCATTCCGCACGGCATCGGCCGAGCGCGGCGCGAGGACCATGAGCCGGCGTTCCGTTTCTCCGACGACATCGTCGATGAGGAGCCCGATAAGCTGCCGCACCAGATCGTGCGCCAGCCGGCCGGGCTCGATCGCCGGGTGAGCCGCGCGGATGTCGCCGATGATCCGGCGCGGCAGCGGAACGGCGGCGATGTCGTCGAGCCCGAACAGTTCGGCGCGCAAGCCGTCGTCGATGTCGTGGGCATCGTAGGCAATGTCATCGGCGAAGGCGGCGAGCTGTGCCTCCACGCTGGCAAAACTCCACAGTTGCAGGTCCTGCTGCCGGGCATAATCGAGGATCGTCGCCGGCACGCCGTACTTGCGATAGCGGTCGAGCGGCGCGCCGCCGCGATCGGTGAGCGGGCCGTTGTGCTTGACCAGGCCTTCAAGCGTTTCCCAGGTCAGATTTAATCCGTCGAAGCCGGGATAGCGGCGCTCAAGCACGGTCACGACGCGCAGCGTCTGCGCATTGTGATCGAAACCGCCGAACGCCGACAGGCAAGCATCGAGCGCGCGCTCGCCGGCATGGCCGAACGGCGGATGGCCAAGATCGTGGGCCAGCGCCAGCGCCTCGGCGAGGTCTTCGTCGAGCCGCAGCCGGCGCGCCAGGGCCCGCGCGACCTGGGTGACTTCGAGCGTGTGGGTCAGGCGCGTGCGGTAATGGTCGCCTTCGTCGAATACGAAGACTTGCGTCTTGTGCTTGAGTCGCCGGAACGCCGTGGCATGGATGATGCGGTCGCAATCGCGGCGGAAAGCGCTGCGGCTCTTGCTCACGGGCTCGGCATGGAGCCGGCCGCGGCTGTGCTCCGGATCGCATGCATAGAGCGCACGGGACATCGCAGTTTCCATCGCTTTGGCCCTGCCGGCCGGCGACCGGCGCAGCCAATTGACCTTGGCGGTCGCCGCACTTAACTATCCTCTCAGGAGCGTTGCAATCGGCGTGATTTGCAAGGCGGAGACGGCAATGACGGCAGTAATGACGACGAACGTCATCGTGACCGAGCGAGCGGCGCAGAAAATCGGCGAAATCCTCAGCCGGGAGCCCGCCGGCACCATGCTGCGCGTCAGCGTCGAGGGCGGCGGCTGCTCCGGCTTCCAGTACAAATTCGACACCGAGCGCAGCAAGGCCGACGATGACATCGTCATCGAACGCGGCACCGCCACGGTGTTGATCGATCCGGTTTCGCTCGACTACATGGCTGGGTCGGAGATCGATTTTGTCGACGACCTGATCGGGTCGTCCTTCAAGATCAATAATCCGAAGGCCACCGCTTCGTGCGGCTGCGGCACGAGCTTCGCGCTTTAATCATCGCAGTGATTGCTGACCGTCTTCCATTTTGTCATGGCCGGCCCTGTCCCGGCCATCCGTGTCTTTAAGTTCCCTGACGCATGAAGTAAGACGTGGGTACCCGCGACGAGTGCGGGCATGACGAGTTGTTAGCCCGTGCGCATCGCCACCTGGAACGTCAATTCGATCAGGCAGCGGCTGGAATCCGCTGTCGCCTGGCTCGCCGAGCGCCAGCCGGACATTGTTTGCCTGCAGGAAACCAAGACCGTGGACGACGCGTTTCCGCGCGAGCCGTTCGAAGCGCTCGGCTACAATCTCGCTGTGCATGGGCAAAAGACCTTCAACGGCGTCGCGCTGTTGTCGAAATTTCCCTTCGACGAGGTCAATAGCGGTCTGCCTGGTGACGATCAGGACGATCATGCCCGCTTCATCGAAGCCGTCGTGTCGACGGCGCAAGGCGCGCTGCGGGTCGCGAGCATCTACCTGCCGAACGGCAATCCGCCGGAGACTGAAAAATACACTTATAAAATCGCCTGGATGAAGCGGCTGAATGCTTACGCGCGCGAACGGCTGCTGCTCGAGGAGCCGCTCATTCTTGCCGGCGATTACAATGTCATTCCGACCGCCGCCGACGCCCGCAACCCGCAAGCCTGGACCGGCGACGCGCTCTTCCTGCCACGCACGCACGATGAATTCCGCTCGTTGATCAATCTCGGTCTGACCGATGCATTACGCGCCACCAGCGACGATCCGGGTCTTTACACATTCTGGGATTACCAGGCCGGCGCCTGGCAGAAGAACAACGGCATCCGCATCGATCATCTGTTGCTGTCGCCGGCAGCGGCCGACAAGCTCAGTGACGCCGGCATCGACCGCCACGTGCGGAGCTGGGAAAAGCCCTCCGACCATGTGCCAGTGTGGATCGATCTGGCGATCGAGGCGAAGTAGCGGCCAGTCAGTGGGCGGTAGTGATCAAAATTTGTAGTTCAGGCCGGCGCGGATCTCATTAAAATTAAGTGCGCTGTAAGTGGCCGTGAATGAAGAAGGAGCGGTTCCCGCAACTGAGATTTTCTGGGCGACAACATTGACCGAATTACTGCCCAAGTCTGTATAGAGATATTCTGCCTTCACGCTGACGTTTTCCCACAGCGCATATTCCGGCGAATTCGGATATGCGGGGGAGGAAATTTGCTTAAGATTGCCAGGATGTTGCATTTGCACCCCCCGGCGACGGTCAATCGCTATGCCGCCAGTGAAATCACCTGTGCGCCCAGCGTATTGTCATTCAGCTTTGATGAAGTATTTTGGCGACGAGCCGAACTTACAGCCTTGCAGCCATGACAAAATAGTCATGGAGACAGCATGTCCGATCGTCTGATCTTTAGCGCCGACGCACTCCCCGAGCGCGACCGATTCCCGGCGTTCTGCGAAGAAGTGATCCGCCGCTACACCGCGCTGGATATAATAACGCGGGAGCGGTCCCAATTTCGCGGCGCGGTCGAGCTGCAGCGCGCCGAAAGCGTCGACGTCGGTTCGTTCGCCACCGCGGCCGCAAGTTTTGACCGCGCGCCTCACCTGGTACGCGACGGTGACGACGGATTGATCATCATGCTTTGCCGGAGCGGCACCGCCTATCAGTCGCAGCGCGGGTACGATCAAGCGCTGCAGAGCGGCCAAGGTGTTATTTGCGATTGCGGTTATTCCGGCGGGCTGAATATGACCACCGACTCCCGATTTTGGAGCGTCAAAGTTCCGCGCGCCAAGATCACGAGCCTGGTACCGCAGATCGATCAGTTCGGCGGGGTCATGCTGAACAAGGATCCGGTCGCACGGCGTCTGCTGTTTGGATATCTTGCCGGCACGCATGACGTCGATCTAAGCGACGGCCGCCGCGCGTCCAGACTATACGACGAACACATCATCGGCCTCATCGCCCTGGCAATTGGGGCCGAAGGAGACGCACGCGAATTCGTGGAACAGCACGGAGTGCGACAGGTCCGGCGGGCCGCAGTCGTGCGCGAGATCGAAACGTCCTTCGGCGATCCAAACCTCGACGCGGAAGTCGTAGCGATCCGTTTGGGAATTACCTCACGTTACGTGCATCTTTTGCTGGAGCCGACAGGGCAGACTTTCTCGGAGCATCTTCTTGAGCAGCGGCTAATGAGCGCCGCTGCTATCTTGCGCGACCCGGGACAATGGGGCCGGAAGATTGCCGACATTGCGTTCCAGGTCGGATTTGCGGACCTTTCCCATTTTAATCGCAACTTCCGCCGTAAATACGGAGCGACACCGACAGCCATTCGCCATGCGGCATTCCAAGACGCGCGATGATCTCCCAACACATTGCCGGTATGGATCGATGCGGTGATCGATGGGGCTGCCCGGCAGTTCCGATTTAACCGAAAATTCACGCTAATCGCCCAGATTTGGCGGCCTCCTGACAGTCCGGCCCGTAAATGCCCCGCCTCATTTCCATACCTTCGGGACGCTCTTACGAAGCGACTCCCGAGCCCAAGGCGCGCCCGGATGAAACTTCGCAGAATTTGACGGTACAGGTCAGCAGCGTCCGCGAGACGATCAATCTCCTGGAGTCCGACCTCGGGGTGATGATCAGCGAGGTCCAGCGGGCTTGCGATCTCGTATGCACCGAGGCCAGCGATTCCGCAGCCGCGGCAAGCAGCATAACGCGCAAGACTGACAGCCTCGTTTCGCAGGCTGGCAGCGCCAGCCGCGACATATCCCAGCTCGCCGAGGCCATCGAAGGCCTCGCGAAATCCTCCAACGAAATCGGCCATCAGGTTCGCCGGGCCGACAACCTTACCGACAGCGCCAACAAATCCGCCGCTCTGGCCGGCCGCAGCGTCGACGGACTTAAAAAGTCCTCGGCCGAAATCGACAACGTGGTGAAGCTTATCTCGGCGGTGGCGCGGCAAACCAATTTGCTTGCGTTAAACGCGAAGATCGAGGCGGCGCGCGCCGGGGAAGCCGGCCGCGGCTTTGCGGTCGTCGCCGCCGAGGTCAAAACGCTGTCGCAAGAGACGCAAAAGGCGACCGAGAACATCGCGCAACGGATCGACGCGATCCAGCGCGATGCCGTCGCCTGCTTCGAAGCAGTGCGGCAGATCACCGACGTCATCGAGGTCATCCGGCCGCTTTTTGGCGCGGTTGCCGCCGCGGTCGAGCAGCAAAACGCCGCGACGGCTGCGGTCGCGCGTAACGCAAACGAGACGCTGTGCTTTGCCGGCGCCGTATCGGAATCGGCGGCCGAAATCGCCGCGGCCGCGTCAGGAGCAAGCGCACACGGAAAGACCGTGGAGCAGCATGGCCAGCATGTCATTTCGCTCGCCGAAAAACTGAAGATGCGGGTGACGATCTTCCTGCGTCAAAGCGAGGCCGGCGATCGCAGGCGCCACGATCGCCTGCCATGCGAGATCGACGTTGAGCTTGGAGACGGCCCTGGCACAATCCGCACGCAAACTGCCGATCTTTCAGAGGGCGGCATGCTGGTGCGGGACGACAATACGCGGCAAATCGTGCCCGGCACCCTGCTTCCAGCCAGGATTCACGGCATCGGAGCGACGCGCGTCCGCGTGGCAAGGCGCTCGTCGCTCGGACTGCATCTCGAATTTCTGGAAATGGGCTCGATCGCGCGCGTGCAATTGGAGCACAAGCTCGCCTCGATCCGCGAGGAGAACCGCGAAATCATCTCGCAAGCCATCGATGTCGCGAATGAGGTTTCGCGAACGCTCGAAAAGCTTGTCGAGGACAAAAAGCTCACCGAGGAGGAGCTCTTCGACAACAGCTATATTCCCGTCGAAGGCAGCGATCCGGCGCAGTATCGCGCGCGATTTCTAGCCGCGCTCGAAGAAGTGCTGCCCGCGATTCAGGATCCCCTGCTCGCGAGCAATCCGCGGATGGTCTACGGCGTCACCATCGACCGGAACGCCTATGTTCCCGTTCACAACCGCCAATATTCACAGCCGCAGCGCCCCGGCGAGACCGCCTGGAATATCGCCCATTGCCGCAACCGCCGGATATTCGACGACCGCGCCGGGCTGACCGCCGCGCGGAATGTGCGTCCCTACGCCATGCAGGTTTATGCCCGCGATATGGGGAACGGCACGACCATTATCATGCAGGAAATCGTCGCGCCTGTGCGCGTCTTCGGCAAGCACTGGGGCGGCTTCCGCGCCGCCTACAGTCTCTAGGCCCAGCTCTAAAACCCAAGTACCCGATAATCCGGCAGGTACTCAATAATCCGGCCCGGCTCAGTCCCGGCGGCCCTTCAGCCAATCGTCAAGATAGACAAACGCCATCGCGCGTTCGTCTTCGCTGGCGCGCTGAAAGGCGTCGTCATAGAGCGGCTTGACCCAGCCTTCGTCGGTGCCGGCACAATCGCGGCCGAGCGTGAGCCACATCAGGCCGCGCGCAGCCTGGCGCGGCACGGTCTGGCCCTGGAACAGCATGTCGCCAAGCGCGACCTCAGCGCGGCAATGTCCCTTGGTCGCCGCAAGCTGGAACCAGCGCGCCGCCTGGTGCGGATCGCTGGGCTTATCGGTTAGGTAGAGCCGGCCCAATTCATATTGCGCGTCGGCGTCGCCGAAATAAGTCGCGGCATAGCCGAACATGTCGCGCGCACGAGGCGGATCCGCCGCGACCTTCGAATTGGGAATACCGGTGAGATAGTAATGCCCGAGCGCGACAAAGGCATTGGCAACGAACCGCGCCTGCGGCGTGCCGGGGACTTCATCCGGGCGGCTATTGGCGATCTGGCTGAAATAATTGAAAGCGCGCAGGTCGTCGCGCGGCACGCCGTCGCCGTCGGCATACATCCGGCCGAGCTTCCATTGTGCGACCGGCTGGCCCTGCTCGGCGGCATATTGCAGCGCGGTCAGCGCGCTGGCTTTCGGTCCGGTTGCCGGCGCCTGCGCACCACCGCGCAATCCATCGTTCGGCGAAAGTGCAGCCGTGGGCGATGTCGTGCCGTCAAAGGCGAAAGCCGGCGCGACGCCGAGCACGCCGCTTTCTTCCGGGCCATAGCCCAGCGCGATGCACAGGCCGCCGACAAACCCGGCAACGGTCACGCCCGCGGCGATGCGCGCTATCCGGTTAGATATCCGCATAGCACTCTTTCTCGGCTGCACCGCCCGGATGCGTGAGCGCGCCATAGCGCGCCGATCCCACCTGCTGGGCGTACTTCCACAGATAGCCGGAGGTGAACTCCTCAGCGCGCGGCTTCCAGTCCTTGGCGCGATTTTCGAGTTCGCTTTTGCTCAGTTCGACGTCGAGCGTGCCCTTCTCGGCATCGATGGTGATGATGTCGCCGTCGCGCAGGAGCCCGATCGGACCGCCCACGGCGGCTTCCGGGCCGACATGGCCGATGCAGAAACCGCGGGTCGCGCCGGAGAAGCGGCCGTCCGTGATCAACGCGACCTTTTCGCCCATGCCCTGTCCATAGAGCGCGGCTGTGGTCGAAAGCATTTCGCGCATGCCGGGGCCGCCCTTGGGGCCCTCGTAGCGGATGACGAGCACTTCGCCTTCCTTGTACTTCCTGTGCTTCACCGCATCGAAGCAAGCTTCCTCGCCGTCGAAGCAGTGCGCCGGACCGGAAAACTGCAAACGCTCCATGCCGGCGACTTTCACGATGGCGCCTTCGGGCGCCAGATTGCCCTTCAAGCCGACGACACCGCCGGTCGGCAGGATCGGCTTGTTGGCCGGATAGACGACGGCCTGTTCGTCGTTCCACTCCACCGATTTGAGGTTCTCGGCGATGGATCGGCCGGTGACGGTGAGGCAGTGACCATGGAGGAAGCCGTGGTCGAGCAGTGTCTTCATCAGAAGCGGAACGCCGCCAGCTTCGAACATGTCTTTGGCGACATAGCGGCCACCCGGTTTCAAATCCGCGATATATGGAGTCTTTTTCAGGATTTCGGCGACGTCGAAGAGATCAAACTTGATACCGCATTCGTTGGCGATGGCCGGCAGATGCAACGCGGCATTGGTCGAGCCGCCGGTCGCGGCGACAACGGCCGCGGCATTTTCCAGCGCCTCGCGGGTGACGATGTCGCGCGGGCGGATGTTCTTGACGATGAGATCCATGATCATCTCGCCAGCCAGCACGCAAAACTTGTCGCGAATCTCGTAAGGCGCCGGCGCTCCGGCGGAGTACGGCAGAGCAAGCCCGATCGCCTCCGACACCGTCGCCATCGTATTGGCGGTGAACTGGGCGCCGCAGGCGCCGGCGGAGGGACAGGCGTTCTGTTCCAGAATTTCGAGATCGCTGTCGGATATGGCGCCGACCGAGTGCTTGCCGACTGCCTCGTAGACGTCCTGGATTGTGACCGGCTTGCCCTTGAAGGTGCCGGGCAGGATCGAGCCGCCATAAATGTAGATCGACGGCACGTTGAGGCGGCACATCGCCATCATCATGCCGGGTTGCGACTTGTCGCAGCCCGCAATGCCGATCAGCGCGTCATAGGAATGGCCGCGCACCGACAATTCCACCGAATCAGCGATGACTTCACGCGACGGCAGGGAAGACTTCATCCCGGCATGGCCCATGGCGATGCCGTCGGTCACGGTGATCGTGCAAAACTCGCGCGGCGTTCCCCCGACCGATGCGACTCCAAGCTTGGCTGCCTGGGCCTGGCGCATCAGAGCGATATTGCAGGGCGCGGACTCATTCCAGCACGTGGCAACGCCGACGAACGGCTGATGGATCTGCTCCCGGGTCAGCCCCATGGCGTAGTAGAACGAGCGGTGCGGCGCGCGGTCGGCACCCTCGGTGGCGTGACGGCTTGGCAGCCGCGATTTCAAATCGGTTTTAGCGTCCATCAAACTTAAGCGGCCCAAACTGGCCCTTCGCCCCTCCCAACCGGTCCCGCGGCACCCACCAAAAAGGCGAATGCGTCGTGAAGCCGGAAGTACGCAACACTCGAGTACACAACACCCGGTCCGCTGCCGGATCGGCCGCGGCCATCGCTTTCCCGAAATCCTATGGCCAAAAGACGGCTTTGGGCGTGGCGGGATTGTGATCCAGTGAAATGTTCCAAAGCTGTGGCCGCGGAGCCACAGATTCAGCCGGCTTGGCGCCACGACGTTAACTGACGATTTACCAGGGACCGTCCGGTTTGCGACGATGGGCGGATGTCAAAACGGCTGAGCAAAAGCTTCTTCCGCCGCAGCGTCCACGAGGTTGCGCCCGATTTGATTGGCGCAACACTCCTGGTCGACGGAGTGGGCGGCCGGCTGGTGGAGGTCGAGGCGTACCACCATACCGACCCGGCGGCGCACAGCTTCCGCGGCCCGACCGAGCGCAATGCGGTGATGTTCGGGCCGCCGGGCTATGTTTACGTTTACCGCTCCTACGGCATCCACTGGTGCATAAACTTCGTCTGCGAGGTGGCGGGTTCGGCGAGCGCCGTGCTGATCCGGGCCATCGAGCCGACAGAAGGCCTCTCCACCATGCGCCGGCGGCGGGGCACGTCAGACGAAAGGTTGCTGTGCTCAGGGCCAGGCCGGCTCTGCGAAGCCCTGCGCATTACACACAAGCACAATGGCCTGGCGCTCGATGCGCCGCCATTCGAGCTTTATGCGCGCACCGGCAAGGTCGAAATCGTGACCGGCCCCCGCATCGGCCTTACCAAAGCAGTCGAACGGCCCTGGCGCTACGGAGAAAAGGGTTCACGCTTTCTCAGCAAGCCGTTCAAGACGAAAGCCTGAAAGCGGCGTCGAAGCCCAGTTCCCTGCGCGCCTTTTCGACCGTCAGAGCGCCGTCGTCTTCCGCAATGTTGTAAACACCGGGCGCCCCGCGCATGACCGCCAGCAGCGCCGCGTGCGCCGCTGCGTCGACGTGGAGCGGCCCGCGCCCGTGCGCCGCCGCGAACCATGTGCCGGGACCGTAGAACCGGCCATAGCGCAACACGATGCCGTCGATCGCCGCGGCACTGAGAACGGCGCTCTCCAGCGCCCGCACGCCCTTCGCCGTCACGGCGCTCGGCTCGTTGCCTTCGGGCGAGGCAATAGGATCGCTCTCGGCATGCGGTTCGGGACCGTCCGCATAAGCAAACGCGATGCTTTGCGCGATCAGCCGGCGGACCCCTGTCTTCAAGACGGCGGCAACCAGATTGGCGGTACCCGTGATGCGGAGCTGACTATTTTGCTTCAGCACGTCGGGCATCTGTGCGGGGTCGATCACGTCGGGCAGAGCGGTCAACTGATGGATGACGACCTCCGGCCGCGCCTGCTCCATGGCGACCACCCAGCTTCGATCGTCGAAGGCATCGACGACAACAGGCCGCACGCCGGCGGCTTTGAGCTGGCGCATCTTGTCCGCATCCGGTGAACGCGTCGTACCGGTGACGGTATGTCCGGCCGCGATCAGCATCGGTATCAACCGGCGGCCGACCACTCCGGTCGCGCCGGCGAGGAAAACTCTCATGGAAACCTGCCGCGTTTGTGATGCGAAGGGAATGCGGGAACAGCGCGAGCGGTTCCCAACTAGGCTGCGCCCTTGAGCCGCTCCAGCGCCTCGGCGATCTTGGCCTTGCGCGCCTGCGCCTCTTCGCGTTTCTCTTTTTCTTCCTCGACAACCTCTTCCGGCGCGCGAGCGACGAAGTTGGCATTGCCCAGCTTGGCATCGACGCGCGCGATGTCGGCGTCGGCCCTGGCCATTTCTTTCGCCAGCCGGGCGCGTTCAGCGGCAAGATCGATGACGCCCTTTAGCGGCAGCGCCGCTGTCTCGCCGCGCACCACAAGCTGCACCGCGCCCTGCGGCACCGTCTCGGCGAAAGATATGTCGGCGACCCGCGCCAGCCGCTTTACGAATTCGGACCAGTGCTTTGCCCGGATCGTGGTTTGCGGCGATGCGCCCGCCAGCACCAATGGCAGCATGGTCGCCGGCGGAATATTCATCTCGACGCGCACCGAACGGATCGCCGTAACAAGATCGATGATCCAGCCAATCTCGGCCTCGGAATCCGTATCGTCGAGACCGTCGTGCTGCGGCCATGCGTCGAGCGCCAGCATGTGGTCGCGTTTCGCGCCATGCTCCGCCGTGACGCGCCATAGCTCTTCGGTGATGAACGGCATGAATGGGTGAAGAAGTTTTAGAATTTCGTCGAGCGCCCAGGCGGCCGCGGACCGCATCTCCGTTTTGGCTGCGCCGTCGGGCCCAGTGAGGACGGGCTTGATTAGCTCAAGATACCAGTCGCAATAAACGTTCCAGACGAAACGGTAGAGCGCACCGGCGGCATCGTTGAACTTGTAGGCCTCGATTGCCGCAGTGACCTCACGGCCGGTTTTTACGGCCTCGTGCGCGATCCAGCGGTTGAGCGTCTCCTTGGCGTGATGCGGATCGAAGTCCGGGTTGCGCGCGCAGCCATTGATCTCGGCAAAGCGCGCCGCGTTCCAGAGTTTCGTCGCGAAATTGCGGTAGCCTTCGACACGCTGCGCCGAGAGTTTTATGTCGCGACCCTGCGCCGCCATCGCCGCAAGCGTGAAACGCAAAGCGTCCGCGCCATACTCGTCGATGACCTCCAGCGGATCGATGACGTTACCCTTCGACTTCGACATTTTCGCGCCGGAGGCATCGCGCACCAGCGCGTGGATATAGACGTCGTGAAACGGGATCTCTTTCCTGAAATGCAGTCCCATCATCATCATGCGCGCGACCCAGAAGAAGATGATGTCGAAGCCGGTGACCAGCGCGCTGGTCGGATAAAAGCGTTTCAGCTCCGGCGTATCGTCAGGCCAGCCCAGCGTCGAGAACGGCCATAGCGCCGAAGAGAACCAGGTGTCGAGCACATCCTCGTCGCGCTTGATGTATTCACGGGCAAAGCGCGCGCGGCGCTCCGGATCGGCGGCGATATCGTGGCCTTCCTCGGGCGTGATCTCTTCGATCTCGGTGTAGTGGGCGAGTGCATCGGCAACGACATCGTCCTCGGTCTCGGCAACGAAGATTTTGCCGTCCGGGCCGTACCAGGCCGGAATCTGATGACCCCACCAGATTTGCCGCGACACGCACCACGGCTGGATATTGTCCATCCAGTTGAAGAACGTCGCTTCCCATTGTGCCGGCACGAACGTCGTCCGGCGTTCGCGCACCGCAGCGATCGCGGGCTGCGCCAGCGTCTTGGCGTCGACGTACCACTGATCGGTGAGAAACGGCTCGAGCACCGCACCGGAGCGATCGCCGTGCGGCACGACATGCGTCGTCGGCTCGATCTTGTCGATCAGCCCGCGCGCTTCGAGCACATCGACTATAAGCTTGCGCGCCGCCTCGCGCGATTTACCGTCCAGCGTCTCGACTAATATCAGTTCCGGCTTGGCGTCCTTCTGAAACGCTTCATTGTCTTTCAGGGTCAGGTGCGCTTCGTCGTCGAAGACATTGATGAGCGGCAGGTCGTGCCGCTTGCCGACCTCGAAATCGTTGAAGTCATGCGCCGGCGTGATCTTGACCGCGCCCGAGCCTTTTTCCGGATCGGCGTAATCGTCGCCGATGATCGGAATGCGGCGGCCGACCAGCGGCAGGATCGCGGTTTTACCGATCAGGTGTTTCAGCCGCTCGTTTTCGGGATGCACCGCGACTGCGACGTCGCCGAGCATGGTCTCGGGCCGCGTCGTCGCGACGATAATAAATTCATCGCTGCCTTCGATCGGATATTTGATGTACCAGAGATGCCCTCTGGTCTCGACCTGCTGCACTTCGAGATCGGAAATGGCGGTCTTGAGTTTTGGATCCCAATTGACCAGCCGCTTGTCCTTGTAGATGAGGCCCTCGCGATACAGCGCGACGAACACTTTCATCACCGCGCGCGACAGGCCTTCGTCCATGGTGAAGCGTTCGCGCGACCAGTCGCAGGAGGCTCCGAGCCGCTTGAGCTGGCTGATGATGGTGCCGCCGGACTCCGCTTTCCATTCCCACACGCGCTTGATGAACGCTTCACGCCCCATCGCGCGGCTCGATTCCTGCCGCTCCATGAGCTGACGCTCGACCACCGCCTGAGTCGCGATGCCGGCGTGGTCGGTTCCCGGCTGCCACAGCACGTCCTTGCCGCGCATGCGCTCGAAGCGGCACAGGATGTCCTGCAGCGTGTTGTTGAGCGCGTGCCCCATATGCAGCGAGCCGGTGACATTGGGCGGCGGAATGACGACGCAATAGGCCTCGGCCTTGGCGCGTTCCGGCCGGCCGGCGCGAAACGCACCGGCCGTCTCCCAGGCTGCATAAATGCGGCCCTCGACTGCGGCGGGCTGATAGGTCTTTTCGATCATTGTGGGGTAGAAACCCTGCGCTGCGTTTAGTGTCAACGGATGGACTGACAATCCATATACGCGGCGCGATTGCAAAAGAAAGTTTCCGGATCCCAGTGCTGTATTCACCCACAACGGCGGCGCCGCAGCAGACTCCGACGCGCGCCATCATCCTGCTCGCGGTCGCCGGCTTCGCCAGCCAGGCCCAGGTGCGGGTGATGGATTTGCTTTTGCCGCAGATCGCGGCCGATCTGCACACCACCGTCGGCGCGGCGGCCATGGTGGTGACCGCCTATGCGGTGACGCACGGCTCGATCCAGCTTGTGATCGGACCGGTCGGCGACCGTTTCGGCAAATACCGCACCGTGGCGCTGATGTGCGCGATCGGCGCCATCCTGGTGGCGGTCTGCGGCACGGTCTCGACGCTGCCGCAGCTGGCGCTGGCCCGGCTCGCCACCGGCGCGGCGGGCGGCTGGATCATCCCGATCTCCATGGCCTATGTCGGTGACGTCACGCCCCGCGACCGGCTGCAGCCGATTCTCGCGCGCTACCTGACCGGCCAGATTCTGGGACAACTTTTCGGCCAGGCCGCCGGCGGCGTGCTCGGCGATTATCTCGGCTGGCGCAACGTATTCTTCGTGCTGGCCGGCATGTTCGCGCTGGCGTCGGCCGGCCTGGTGTTCGAACTCGCCGTCAATCCATTGACGCACAAAACTAGCGGGCGCGGCGGCGGCGCGCGCGGCTTCGTCGCCGAATACGCGGCGGTCTTGTCAAACCCCTTCGCGCGCGTGGTCATCATCGCGGCGTTTTTCGAATTCGGACTGATGTGGGGGGCCTTCGCCTATATCGGCGCCTACCTGCGGCAGCGCTTTGGGCTGAGCTTTGCGCTGGTCGGCATTTCCGTCGCCTGTTTCGGTATCGGCGGATTGACCTATGCCGCGCTGGTGAAGCTGTTCGTACGCTATCTCGGCCAGATCAGAATCGCGGTCGCCGGATCGCTCGTCCTTGCGGCCGCCTACATTGCGATCGCGTTTGCGCCGGTCTGGTGGGTGGTGCCGATGGCCACCGCTGCAATCGGGCTTGGCTTTTACATGCTGCATAACACGCTGCAGACCAACGCCACCCTGATGACGCCGGAAGCCCGCGGCACTGCCGTCGCGCTGTTCTCGTCGTCGCTCTATATCGGGCAGACCGCGGGCGTCGCCGCAGGCGCGCCGATCATCGACCGTTACGGCGCAACGCCGCTCTTCCTCGGCGCGGCAGCAACACTGCCCGTGCTGGCGATCCTGTTTGCGCGGGAATTAAAACAGCACCGGCGGGTCGAATGACCCGCCGGTGGAAATTCCGTTAGACCTTGACCAAGGGCACTTTGGGCACCGTGCCGCCGCGGCGCGGTGGCTCATCGCCCCCTTGGCCCGGCGGTTTCTTTCGGGGGGACGATCGCCGCTTGGCCTTGGCGCGGCGCGGCTCCGGCAGTTTTTCCGCACGCGGCTTCACCGGACCGTCCGGATAGTCGAAGGACAGCTTGCTGTTGCCGGCCTCGTCGGTAATCACGATGACCCGCACGTGGCCACCCGACTTGAGCTTGCCGAACAACACCTCGTCGGCGAGCGCCTTCTTGATGTGTTCCTGGATCACGCGCGCCATCGGGCGCGCACCCATGAGCTCATCGTAGCCGTTCGCGATCAGCCACTGCGTGGCTTCGTCGCTCAACTCGATGGTGACATCGCGGTCGGCAAGTTGCGCCTCGAGTTGCAGCACAAATTTCTCGACCACCTTGGTGATGACCTCAGGCGACAGGTGCGCGAAGGTGATGATCGCATCGAGCCGATTGCGGAACTCGGGCGCAAACAGCCGATTGATCGCCTCCATGTCGTCGCCCTCGCGCTTGCTCCGCGTGAAGCCGAATGCAGCCCGCGCCATGTCGGCAGCGCCGGCATTGGTGGTCATGATCAGGATCACATTGCGGAAGTCGACCTGCTTGCCGTTGTGATCGGTGAGCTTGCCGTGATCCATGATCTGCAGGAGCACGTTGAACAGATCCGGATGCGCCTTCTCGATTTCGTCGAGGAGAAGCACGCAGTGCGGGTGCTGGTCGACGCTGTCGGTGAGGAGACCGCCCTGATCGAAGCCGACATAGCCGGGCGGCGCGCCGATAAGCCGCGAGATCGTGTGGCGCTCCATGTATTCCGACATGTCGAAACGAATGAGTTCGACGCCGAGCGTCGCCGCAAGCTGTTTCGCCACTTCGGTCTTGCCGACGCCGGTCGGGCCGGAGAACAGGTAGCAGCCGATCGGCTTTTCCGGCTCGCGCAAACCGGCACGCGCCAGCTTGATCGAGGCCGAAAGCGCGTCGATCGCCTTGTCCTGGCCGTACACGACGCGCTTGAGCGTCTCCTGCATGTTTTGCAGAACCTCGGCGTCATCCTTCGACACCGCCTTCGGCGGGATGCGCGCCATGGTGGCGATCGTCGTCTCGATTTCCTTGATGCCGATCGTTCGCTTCCGCCTGCTCTCGGGCAGCAGCATCTGCGCGGCGCCAGACTCGTCGATGACGTCGATGGCCTTGTCGGGCAGCTTGCGGTCGTGAATGTAACGCGCCGAAAGTTCGACCGCGGCCTTGATGGCTTCGCTGGTGTATTTGAGCTTGTGATAATCCTCGAAGTAAGGCTTCAACCCTTTGAGGATCTCGATGGCGTCCGGGATCGTCGGCTCGTTGACGTCGATCTTCTGGAAGCGGCGAACCAGCGCCCGGTCCTTTTCAAAATACTGACGATATTCCTTGTAAGTGGTCGAACCCATGCAGCGCACGGTGCCGGAGGCCAGCGCCGGCTTGAGCAGATTTGATGCGTCCATTGCGCCGCCGGACGTAGCGCCGGCGCCGATCACGGTGTGGATTTCGTCGATAAACAGGATCGCGCCGGGATAGGCCTCGAGTTCCTTGATGACCTGCTTGAGCCGCTCTTCGAAATCACCGCGGTAGCGCGTGCCGGCCAGCAGCGTCCCCATGTCGAGCGCGAAGACCGTGGACGTGCGCAGCACGTCAGGCACTTCGCCATGAACAATCCGGCGGGCGAGGCCTTCCGCGATTGCGGTCTTGCCGACGCCGGCTTCGCCCACAAACAGCGGATTGTTCTTCTGCCGCCGGCACAGCACCTGAATCGTGCGGCTGATCTCGGAGTCGCGGCCGATCAGTGGATCGATCTTTCCTTCGCGCGCCTTCTTGTTGAGATTGACGCAATAGGAGTCGAGCGCATCGCCCTTCTTCTTCGGCTCGTCGCCGGATTTGCTGTCGGTCTCTTCATCGGCGCCGCGCACCGGCCGCGCCTCGGACATGCCCGGGCGCTTGGCAATGCCGTGGCTGATGTAATTGACCGCATCGTAGCGGGTCATGTCCTGCTCTTGCAGGAAATAGGCGGCGTGACTCTCGCGCTCGGCGAAGATGGCGACGAGGACATTGGCTCCCGTCACCTCCTCACGGCCTGATGACTGGACGTGGATGACGGCGCGCTGGATGACGCGCTGGAACCCGGCGGTGGGCTTGGAATCCTCGGCACCATCGGTGACCAGATTGTCCAATTCGGATTCGAGATAAGCGATAAGGCTGCGGCGCAGCTTCTCCAGGTCGACATTGCAAGCCCGCATCACCGCCGCCGCATCCTGATCTTCGATCAGCGCCAGCAGCAGATGCTCAAGCGTCGCGTATTCGTGGTGACGCTCATTGGCGAGCGCGAGCGCACGATGGAGCGATTGTTCGAGACTGCGCGAGAACGTGGGCATTTCAATGTCTCACTGTTTGTATTGGACGCTTTCCCCCGGAATCACTTCTTCTCCATTATGCATTGCAAAGGATGCTGATGTTTCCGGGCAAAGTCCATAACCTGCGTCACTTTCGTTTCAGCCACTTCGTACGTAAAAACTCCGCATTCGCCGATTCCGTGCTGATGCACATGCATCATGATCTGGTGTGCCGCCTCGGCGTCCTTATTGAAGAAGCGCTCGAGGACGTGGACCACGAATTCCATCGGCGTGTAGTCGTCGTTGAGCAGCAGAACCCGGTACAGGTTCGGCCGTTTGGTCTGCGGCTTCGTCTTGGTGATGACCGCAGTACCTGGACCGCCATCGCTTTTGCGCTTGCGATCGTCATCCGCCAGGCGGGCCGGTGACACAGTGTCGATAAACTCAATCGGCGGCATTGGTTCGTTCGGCTCGCAGGACTTGCACGGGAATCCCCCGCGCAGGACCATAAAGCTAGCGCGGTTTTCGGGCCAAATCGATAGCGCGAAGTTCAAGCGCCGCCGGCCGCGCCAGATTGGCCCGTCACAATCTTGCTGCCCGGCAATGTTAACGAGAGCGTCAAATAGGGTCCGCGCCGAAGAGTGCAAGGTGACGGGCGGCCAACGGCGGCGAATTCGTGGCAGCCGGCCGCTCATGCGGTACAAGACGTACCCACAGTACTGCAGCGGTATGGATTGGTGCTGGCCGCCGAACTCGGTTATCAATCCTGCGGGTGCGGCAGGAGCTGGAGCATGGTCGACCTTACCCGGAAGGCAAGACTCATCCGCGAAATGGAGCAGGACTTCATTCCGGATTACGACGCGCAGAGCTTGCCGGCAGCCGACAAGCGTGCCGCCTATGCTCTTGAGCATATCGCTTTCCGCGTCGGACGGATCGAGCAGTTGCTCGCCAGAATCGCCGCGGCAATCGAAACCGCACTTCCGAAACCGTGACGCCTGAAACGCGGATGTAAGGCCAACCGGCCTTACGTCATCATCGCCTTGCTGAAAGCACCTTCAAACGGCTTGGAGGCTTCCTTGCCGAAATCGGCATAGAGCCCGCCGAGTTTGGTCGCTTGGGCAACGAAACTCTCATAGGACGATTTCAGATATTCGCTCTGGACCTGCATCGCCGTCTCCAGGCTTTTGGCGCCCAGGAGGCGTTCCCAGGCAGCGGCGCTGTCTTCGATCGACTTCTTCGAATAATCGGCGACCTCGGTAGCGATCGCCTGCGCACCTTTTGTCCAGACGCCGAACGAGCTCATCGCGGTCTGCATGCTCTCCTGGCCGAATTTCTGCATCTCTTCGTTTGTCATGATGGGGTCCTCGGGGCGGCACAAACGGCCTGCCGGCTGGGTTTAAAGCCCGCTCCGGCCCTTCTGCCTTGAAAAGGCCGTTTGCGGTATTGATGATAAATATAGTGCGGTGCACAAAAAACCGCAACTCGGGGCGGCAATGTGCACGAAACGGCGGCAAAGCGGGGACTTAACGCTTTTGCAATGGCGTTCACCTAACGTGCTTGACCGTGTCGTCTCGGTGACGGCCGGTTCGGGAACGTAGGGGAGCGCGGTCCCAAACCAGAAAACAGTGGCGGCCTTCAGGGTGTAGGCGCGCGTTCAGGGACGGGGTGCGGAATGACACGGGTAAATTTCGGGGCCCGCAACGGGCTTCGTTGTTGCCTCTTGGGTCTTGCCGCGATCGGCGCGACTCTCACCATCTCAAGCGATGATGCCGACGCTCGGCGTCATCATTACTATCACGCGCATGCGCATTACACGCATTACGTCCATGCGAGCCGCACTCACCATCACGCCCGGGCCGAGGAATATTCACCGCCCTATTCTTCGATCGTGGTCGACGGCAATAGCGGCGCGGTGCTGCAAGCCTCGAACCCCGACGCCCTGCGCCATCCGGCCTCGCTGACCAAGGTGATGACGCTCTACCTGCTGTTCGAGCGCCTCGATGCCGGCAAGATCAAGCTCGACAACCAGCTCAAAATCTCCGAACACGCCGCCGAGCAGGATCCGACCAAGCTCAACTTAAAGCCCGGCCAGACCATATCGGTTGAGGACGCGATCAAAGGCATCGTCACGAAGTCGGCCAACGACGCGGCCGTCGTCATTGCCGAAAATCTTGGCGGTGACGAGCCGACATTTGCCAAGCTGATGACGGCCAAAGCCCGTGCCCTGGGCATGAGCCACACGACCTACGTCAATGCATCCGGCCTGCCCGATGACGACCAGATCACGTCCGCCCACGATCAGGCCACGCTGGGCCGCGCCATCCAGGAGCGGTTCCCGCACTACTACAAATATTTCTCGACCGAATCCTTCGTCTATCACGGCGAAGCCATGCGCAATCACAACCATCTCCTCGGCGCCATCGAGGGCGTCGACGGCATCAAGACCGGATTTACGCGCGCCTCCGGCTTCAATCTCCTGACGTCGGTCCACCGCGACGGGCGCTTCATCGTCGCCGTTGTCATGGGCGGCCCCTCGGCGGGCGAACGCGACGCGCGCATGCGCGCATTGATCGGCGAGCACATCAAGGAAGCCGCGTTGAAGCGGACCGCACCCATGATCGCGGAGTCCGGCGAACGGCACGACGAGCCGCAGCCTGTGGCCTTCGCCAAGACGCCGATGACGACGGTGCATGCTGAAGCCGCGCCCATCGTCGCGCGCGCCGAAACGACGGCGGCGGCGAGCGTTGTCGATGCGCATGTCGGATCAAGCGATCCGATCCGGCCGCTTCTGGTGAAAACGATCTCCTATCGCACGGCTCCGGTGCAGACCGCGTCGCTTGGGCCGATGCCCGCGCTGGTTCCGGTCACGGCGCCGGCGCCGCAACCGGCTGTCGTGCCGGCTGCGCCGCAGCCCGTCGTCGTCGTCGCACCTCCGGTATCTACGCCGCAACCGATCGCGAGCGCCACGCCTGCGGTGGCCGCGCCGGATCAGCAGCGCGTCGCGATCGCCTCAGCGGCACTTGCAGTCGATTTGAAGGCCGCCGCCCAGCAAGTCGCCGCGCCGCAAAATGCCGCCGTAGCCGCGCCACCCGCCGCCGTCGCGCCGGCTCCCGTGAGGCCGATCGAGACGGCGAGAGACGAGCCCGCCAAAATCCAGCCGGCGCAAATCGAGCCGGAGAATTCAGACGCCGCCAGTGTTGAGCCGTCAAAGCCGCCAGCTCTCGCCGTTTCCGTTGCACGGGTTCGCGCGCATGGCGGCTGGCTGATCCAGATCGGCGCCTTCGACGACGAGGACCAGGCCAAGCAGCATCTGAGCGCCGCGCAGGTCAAGGTTCGCATCACGCTGGCGGCCAAGGATCCGTTCACCGAACGCGTTCAAAAGGGCGACAAGGCGCTCTACCGCGCCCGCTTTGCCGGCTTCGACAAATCGACCGCCGAGGCCGCCTGCAAGGAGCTCAAGCGAAGCGATTTCGAATGCATGGCGCTTAAGGACTGAGCTTGATTGGGAAAGGCGGCCGCCGGTTTTCCGAGCAATGGCGCCGCCGAACGAACCGAGACTCCGGCAAACGGGGCAAGGGAACGTCAATCAGAAACGACGGACCACGCGAGGTTGGTATGGAGTACCTCAGCGATGGCGGCGAAGCAGCACATCCTTGGCCTCATTGACGCGGGCCGCGAGATACGTCGTCCCCCCTTGGTCGGGATGCAATTTCTTCATGAGGGAACGGTGGGCGCGGCCGACCTCCTCCGCGCTCGCTCCGGGTTGAATGCCAAGGATCTGATAGGCTTCCTCTTCAGTCATTTTGCCGCTGGACGACGGCCGCGCCCCGCCGCCCGCACCCGTGTCACCCTGCGCGTGCTCACGCCAGCCGGGCTCCCTGCGGTCAAGATAAGCTGCAAGTAATTGGCGGCTGTCGCTGTCGATCTCGCCGAACAGATTGAGCAGCGCCGTCCGGTCGAGGGCAGCGAGCGAAGCGCCCTGATACTGCCCGGCAAGTACTCGGCCCCCCATCGTGCCGCTGTCGTGATCGAGTTCCATGTCGAGGAATGCCGTGCGGACCCGGGAAGACCGGCCGCCGCTTTTCTGCGTTCGCGCGCCAAATGTCGCCGGCCAGAACGAACCCCAGCCAAGCAGGCCAAGCCCGAAGGCTCCGACCGGAATGGCAACGCCGATCTCACCGCGAAACAGCATGAACCCGGCAAACAGCAGCGTCGCGCCACCGAACATGGCGCGCAGCACGCGCGCGGCCTGTTTGGGATCCGCTTTGGAGAAGGCTTTGCCCGCCCACAGCAGCAGGAACAGAATGATGACGCCGAGCAGTATCTCAGGCATGACTATTTCAATTGCTCGATCAGCCGGACCGCGCCCGTGCTGCGCGCTTTAAGGTTGGCGAGCGCCTTCATGCCGCCGGCGGCGTAAGCCGCGGCAGCGCGCAAGAGTTCGGCCAATTCGTGCGCGGCTCCGGGCGTGAAACGGCAAAAGGCCCCGCCGGTCAGCCGGGCGATTTCGCGGAACGCATTTTCGCAGACCGGATCGTAGCCCTCCTGGAACATGAACGCCTTGACGTTGCGCAGCCCGAGTTCGCCGGCGCGGGCGCACAGATCGTCGAGCGATTCCTCCATGGCATCGCCGATGAAGACCAGCACCGCTACCTTGCGGCTGTCGTTCTCACGCCGCGCATGAACGAGGACTTTGCCGATCTGGGTATGGCCGCCGCGGCAATCGATGCGCGACATCATCGTGCCCATGCGCTTCGCCTCGGCAACCCAGGGCGAGGCGCGGCACTCGCTTTGTCCGCGATAATAGACGAGCTGGATATCGAGGCCGCCGACGGCCGCGGCTTCGCCGAACATATCGGCCTGCAGCCGGCAGGCCTGATCCCAGGTCGGCTGGCGGCTCATCGTTGCATCGAGCGCAAAAATAAGGCGGCCGCGCTGGCCGCTTTCATTCGCCGGGCCGAGTGCTTTCACCTGATCGAGAAATTGATCGATCTCGGCGCGCGGCGACGCTGCCGGAGCCTTACTTTCCTTGTCCGGCTGTTGCACCGGCGCCTGCGCGTGGTCGATATGGTCTTTGCTCATCGGGGCGACCCTCACGGCAAGCCTGCTTTAAGGCCTGGAATAAGGTGGCCCTCCCCGGCAAAGCGCGCAATGGCCGATGGTGTCGCTCAGTCGGCCAGCAGATCGTGGGTCTCGAGCGGCTTGCCGGCAGCGGCAATCCATTCCGCGCGCGCCGCGGCGCGGCGTTTGCCGCGTTCATCGATCGGCAGCCGCAGCGCGTCGATCAGGATTTTGACCTCGTCGCGCGCCGTCACGTGCGACGTATTGGGCCGCAGGCCAAGCGTATCTTCATTGAGATCGTCAAGCGCAGTGAGCCCGCGCGGAAAGAACTCGCGATAGACGACGCGTTCGGCAAAGCCGTCGATCGCGCGGAAGCCAAGCTGCTTGGCAAGACCTTCGACCCCTTCCCCGACCAGCCGCCGGTTGCGCGAACCGAGCGTCGATAGCCGGTTGCGCACGACGACCCAATCGGTGAGACCGCCATCGACGAGGCGGCGCTGTCGGCGCGCTTCGCGCACCATCTCGGCATAGTGACTGACGCCGGCGACCTCGAATGTGGTCTGATCGATGACGCCGAGGACGTCGAAATCGACAAAACTGTCGTTGAGCGGGGTGATCAGCGTGTCCGCCATCGAATGGGCGAGCCGCATCATGTAGGAATCCGAGCCCGGCGTATCGATCACGACGAAGTCGTGGCTCTGCTCGACCGTGCTCACCGCCTCGGCAAAGGCGGCGAATTCCTGCCCTTCAATCTCATCGATCCGCGCGCCAAATCCGCGCGCGACGCAGAAATGCATGGGCACTTGCAGGTTTATGCCGCTGCGCGCCGCCCAGTCGCGGCGGTTCTCGATGTAATGGGTGAAGCTTTTCTGCCGTGAATCGAGATCGATCGTGGCAACGCGCTGGCCGGCTTGCAGCAGCGCAACGGCAACGTGCATAGCCGTGGTCGACTTGCCCGAGCCGCCTTTTTCGTTACCAAGGACGATGACATGCGCCGAAAACGGCCTGCCGACATCCGCCTGCATCAACATGGGAGACGCAACCCTTGCGTTGCGGTAGTTCTCCGGGTTGCAACGCGCAGGGTCAAGATACAGCATCAGGACTCATAAGTTAATCATTAACCCCGCACTCCATCGACGAAACGTATCGGGTGTGCCCGCGCTGCAACTGATGAACAGAAAATCCAAAAAGCCGAAGCGTCATCCGCGCGTCATTTTACGCACCCTGCGCACTCTGCTGGCGCTGCGAAGCGCCATCACGGAGCTTCGCGCAGGCCGCAAGACGATTGCGCTGGTGCCCACGATGGGGGCGCTGCATCCGGGGCATTTCGCACTGGTCCGCGACGCGCAACGGCGCGCCGACCGGGTAATCGTATCCATCTTCGTCAACCCGACGCAGTTCGCGCCGCACGAAGACCTCGGCGACTATCCGCGGACTTTTGCCGACGATCGAAGGGCGCTTGCCGAACTCAAGGCCGATCTCATCTGGGCTCCATCGGTCGCGGCCATGTATCCCGACGGTTTCGCCACGCAGATCGTGCCCAAGGGGCCTGCGGCGGCAGGCCTCGAAGACGCCTTCCGGCCGCATTTCTTCGCCGGGGTGGCGACCGTAGTGGCGAAGCTCCTGATCCAATGCGAGCCCGACACCGCGATGTTCGGCGAGAAGGATTACCAGCAGCTCAAAGTGGTCACCCGGCTGGTGCGCGACCTTGGCTTGAAAACCCGCATCGCCGGCGTGCCGGTCGTGCGCGCGGCCGACGGCCTCGCGCTGTCCTCGCGCAATCTCTTCCTGTCGCCCGGCGAGCGGGAGAAAGCGCCCACGCTCTACCGGACCCTCAAGGACTGCGCGAAAAAAATCGTAGGCGGAGCGCCCGTCGGCGCTGTCCTCGACGAAGGCCGTGCAGCGATCGCAAAAGCCGGGTTCGCGCTCGACTACCTGGAGGCACGGAACGCCGAAACGCTGGCGCCCGCCGCCTCAAAGAAAGACAAACCGATCCGGCTGCTCGTCGCGGCGCGGATCGGCAAGACGCGTCTGATCGACAATATCGCTGTGTAGATTTTCGCCCCTACTTCGCCGCGACCTTCATCGGATCTTTGACGTTCGGGAAGGTCTCGAATTCCTTGGCCCAGAGCTGGCCGTCGATCTTCTCGACCTTGCGGATGTAGATATTGCTGACGATGTCGCGGGTGTCCGGATCAATCGAGATCGGGCCGCGCGGGCTTTCCCACGCCGTGCCCTTTATCGCTGCGATCAAGGCATCGCCGTCGGAATTGCCGCCGGTCTTCTTGAGCGCCTCATAGACCATGTGCAGACCATCGTAAGCGCCGAGCGATGCGAAGTCCGGCCGCAAGCTGTTCATTTTGACGAAGTCGGCGACATAGGTCTTGTTGAGCGCGGAATCGTGCGCGGCGGTGTAAGGCCCGGCCGTGATGAGGCCGATCATTTGGTCGCCGGCATTGTTGAGGCTGTCGTCGTCGCAGAGATCGCCCGGGCCGATAAGCTTGATGCCGGACTGGCCGAGACCCTTTTCCTGGAACTGCTTGGTGAAGATCGGCGCCTGCGGGCCCGGAAAATAAATGAAGGCGGTGTCCGGCTTGAGATCAAGGATGCGCTGCAAGGACGGCGCGAAGTCCGGACTGGCAAGCGGAATACGAAGCGATTCCAAAACCTCGCCGCCGACTTGCAGGAAGCGGGTCTTGAACGCCGTTTCGGCTTCGTTGCCGGGCGCCCAGTCATTGACCAGCGTAACGACGCGCTTCGAACCGTTCTTGATCGCCCATTCGGCCATGGTCCAGGCCTGCGGCGCGATAATGAAGCCGGCGCGCGCGAAATACGGCGACTTCGTCGTGGTGATGGAGGCGCCCGAACTCATGCAGAAGGTCGCCTTCTTGGCCTCGGTCACAAGCTGCGCGATGGCCAGCGTGCACGGCGTGATGCCGGCGCCGATGATATCGACCTTGTCGTTGACGATCATTTCCTGAACGATGCGGTGGGCGTTATCGGCAACGCCGGCGTCATCGCGAATGATGAGTTCGATCTTGCGGCCGGCGACCGTATCGCCGTGCTGCTGCATGTAGACTTTCAGCGCGCCGGTCAGCTCTTTGCCGACGGCAGTGAAGCCGGCGCCAGTCAGGGGAAGACTGCAGCCGATCTTGAGCGGCGTGTCGGCTGCAATGGCGGGACGGGCAAGCAAACTTCCGGCCGCGGTCGCGGCCATGCCCTTGAGCAACGTTCTTCGACGCAACATAAATCTTCCTCCCAGATTTTATCGATTGTCGTTTGCGCAATTCGAGAGTTATGCCGGCTCCAGATGCGGGATTTCCGGCCGGTCGCCGCTGGCCTTGCCCGTGATCGGCGGCTTCGGCAAAAGCGAAGTGCCTTTTTCCATGACGAACGTGTGCTCAAGCGAATACCATGGTGGTGTCACGTCGGCGGCGAATTTGCACGCACCGTCGTGCCGTATATACGCGCCGATCAACTTGCGGGTGACGCCAAACTGAACGTCGCTCTCGATGTTCTTGTCTTCCGGATCGTAGATCTGCGAAATCAGCGTCTTGAACCCCGGCTTGTAGACGAGGAAGTGCAGGTGCGAGGGCCGCATATTATGCCGGCCCGCCGTGCGGAGCAGTTCGCCGACCGGACCGTCGATCGGGATCGGATAACCGGCCGGTTTGACGCTGCGGAAGCTGATGTGCCCCGACTGGTCGGTGATGAATTGGCCGCGCAGGTTCATGTCGGCCTGCAGCGGATCCTGGTTCTCGTAAAAGCCCTCCGGCGAGGACTGCCAGATGTCGACTTCGGCGCCCTCGATCGGCTTGCCATCCGTATCGTGAAAAGTGGCGTCGACGAACAGGACCGGCCCCGGCGTCGGGGAACGCACGATAGACTTGCCGTTCTTGGTCCGTGGCGAGTCCATGCGCCAGAACGGCCCGAGCATGCTCGCGTCGGTCTCGGTCGTCCCGTTATCGCCGTTGTTGAGAAGGCAAATCAGCGAGGAGAGACCGAGCGAGCCCGCCATCAACACCGCTTCGTTATGGGTTTCGTTCGACTGCTTGCCGATCGCCACGATGTAGGCCATGGCGGCGTGGAATTCCTGCTCGGTCAGCTTCACGTCGCGGGCAAAGGCATGGAGGTGGCGAACAAGGGCTGCCACGATCTCGCGCAGACGCGGATTTTTGATGCGTTGATATTCGCGAAGCACAGCCGAAGTGAGATCCTTCTCGCCTTCGATGATCATTGTTCTTGCTCCGATGTTCTTTTTCGACAGTTGCCGGCCGGCCGCTGTTTACGCGTTTCGGCAAGCTATTTTAGGGGATTGAAGCGATCTGCGCCATGCACCGCAAGATGTGGCGGTGTCGCGCGCCGGCCCGCTCACATCAGGCCGAGTTCCCGAAGCTCGCGCCGGAGCGTCTCCGGCATGGCGGCGGCGCCCTTTACAACCTTGTCGAGGTCGCGCGGCGCGTCATTGACCGCCAGATAGCGCCAGCCCTGGAAGGCGCGATAGGGCCGCGGTTCGACGAGGACCACTTTGGGATCGAGTACGACGCCGCAGCGGCCGATGCCGTCTTTGTCGACAAAGGGCCGGATATCGCGGATGCGCTGGCGGCACATGACCGCGCCGCGGATCACCCAAAAAAGCGAACCGCCGTCGGCGAGTTCATCGGCGCGCTTGGGCACCATGCGGGTGCGGTGGATGTGTTCCGGCTTCTCGCGGTTCTTGCGCTTCTGCTTAAGCTTTTCCTTGATCCAGTCCTCGAGGTCGCGAACCGAATCAGCGCCGACGCAGAGTTTGATGAGATGAAGAGCCATGCTGTTACTTTATCGGATCCCTGACCGGCTCTAGCACCATGACCTGCGCGCCTTCCACAACTTGTGCACCCGTAGTCACAGGAACCTGCATCACAATCGCGGCAAATGGCGCGCGCAACGTGTGTTCCATCTTCATCGCCTCGATAACGGCAAGACGTTGACCGGATTCGACGCGATCGCCGGCTTTGGCGAGAAGCTCCAGTACCCGGCCGTGCATCGGCGCCTTGAGGACACCGTCGCCGGCGCCCGCATCGGCGCGCGCCACCGAAAATTCAGCGATGCGGACGCGGGTTTGCCGAAGCTTTCGCCAGACATAGGCATCATGTGCCGCAAGAAACACCTTGGCGTCGCTGGCCGGCGCGGCACCATCGACGGCAACCTGTGCGCCGGTGCTCGTGTAACTGACGGTTGCGCTGACATTCTCACCATCGACCACGACCGGAAGCATGGTCGAACGCGTACCGCCAAGCTGATAGCCGTCATGCGCGGCCCACGGTGAAGAGGGTTCCGATGCGTCGTCTTCCGCCGGCGCAGCTTCGGCCGCTCGTGCCGCTTCGATCAGGCACGCGACGCCAAGCGCCGCGGCCGCGTTGTCACGCGGCTGCGGCACCGCGCCAAGTTTTGCGAGATCACGGTCGATAAAGCCGGTATCGACCTTGCCTTGCCGGAACGCATCGGCGCGGCACAGGCTCGCCAGAAAGGCGACGTTGCTGCGAACTCCCGCGACGAGGGTATGGTCGAGCGCCGTCGCCAGACGGTCGAGCGCCGCCTCGCGGGTCGGCGCATGCGCGATAAGTTTGGCCATCATCGCGTCATAGTAGGGCGTCACTTCGCCGCCAGCTTCGACGCCGCTATCGACACGTATTTCGTTCGGCAGTTGCAGCGCGACTATTTTTCCGGTCGAAGGCAGGAAACCGTGCTCGGGATCTTCGGCATAGACGCGCGCCTCGATGGCGTGCCCCCCGATGCGGATCTGCGGCTGGGCGAGCGGCAGTTTCTCGCCGGCGGCGACGCGGAATTGCCACTCGACGAGATCGAGGCCGGTGACTTCCTCGGTCACCGGATGCTCCACCTGGAGCCGGGTATTCATTTCGATGAACCAGAAAGCGTCGGCGCGCAGTCCTTTGGTGCCGTCGGCGACGAACTCGACCGTGCCGGCGCCGCGATAGCCGACCGCCCTCGCCGCTTCGACCGCGGCGGCGCCAATCTGCGCGCGCAGGTCCGCCGTCATGCCGGGCGCGGGCGCTTCTTCGATCACCTTCTGGTGGCGCCGCTGCAGCGAGCAATCGCGTTCGCCGAGATGGACGGCGTTGCCGTGGTTGTCGGCAAAGACCTGAACCTCGATGTGCCGCGGCGAAGCGATGAGCTTTTCGATCAGGACGCGGCTTGAGCCGAATGCCGATTGGCTCTCGCGGATCGCGCCTTCGAGCGCCGTTTCAAAATCCGCATGCTTGTCGACGCGGCGCATGCCGCGGCCGCCGCCACCGGCCGCCGGCTTGATCAGCACCGGGTAACCGACCTCGTAGGCCTTCTCCTTGAGGAACTTCGCGTCCTGCCGATCGCCGTGATAGCCGGGCACGACCGGAACGCGGGCTTTCTCCATCAGCGACTTGGCGCGATCTTTGAGCCCCATCGCGCGAATGGCCTCCGGCGGCGGCCCGATGAAGACGATGCCGGCCTGCGCGCAGGCTTCGGCAAAATCGGCATTTTCCGACAAAAAGCCGTAGCCGGGATGGATGCATTGTGCCGCCGATTTTTTTGCCGCGGCGATCAGGCGCTCGATTGAGAGATAGCTGGCGCGAGGCTCCGCCGCGCCAATCAAATAGGCCTCGTCACACAGCCGCGTGTGCAGGGCACCGGTATCGGCCTCCGAATAGACGGCAACCGTGCGCATTCCGAGACGTTTGGCGGTGCGCGCGATGCGGCAGGCTATTTCGCCGCGATTGGCGATGAGGACGGATCGGAACATGGCGGTGCATCAGACCGGCTAATGCGCGCGCAATCAACTCATTGCGTGCGCGCGGCGCCGGCCACACTCGCCTGCGGCGGTTCCGGGAAAGGATTGAGTTGTACCGGGGCGACGCCCTTTGGCGCAGGGGGCGCTGCCGTTGCAGCAGTCTGCGGAACGGACGGCGCAGCAGCGCCCGGCGTCCAAACCGGATCAACCGGCGCCGTTGCGGTCATCGGCGGGGGCGGCGCGGCCGGGGCCGGCGCCGCCTGCGCTGGCGCCGCTGCCTGCTTGCGCGATTTGCTGCGCGAGGCGACCGGTGCATTGGGCTCGCCGGCAATTGCTGCGGCAGCCGCCGAGCCATTCTTGGGTTCGGTGTTCATAATGCTGACCGGCGGTATCGATGCGGCCGAGGGGAAATCGATATCGACCTTGTGCTGGCCCAGCGCGGCGGTCTGCGGCCCGGCTCCCGGCAGCGTGGCGTCGGCTACGGGAACGTCGGGCACCTGCACCCAGATCGCGACATAATGATCGAGATATCGGTCCAGCTTTTGTCCGCTCAAATTGGCGCGGACGCGGCTTGCATCGTGCAACAGGGCCAGCGCCTTGCAATTATCGCTGCTGCAG
Source organism: uncultured Alphaproteobacteria bacterium (assembly GCA_963808205.1). Taxonomy (GTDB): domain Bacteria; phylum Pseudomonadota; class Alphaproteobacteria; order Rhizobiales; family Xanthobacteraceae; genus BOG-931. Next base: position 61,257 of record CAWEER010000007.1, on the reverse strand, counting down.
CCGTCGCGCACGGCAAGCGTATGCGCCACAAAACCAAACCGATCGGCTTCCAGTGCGTGCTGCAGCGGCAGCAAGGCGTTATCGATATTTCCGCCGCCGCGCCTGGTATAGGCCACGATGTCGGACAAAAGCGCGAGCCGGGCCGCGACATAGGACGATGCGGCCGCCACCGTCGCCGGAGCGGCGAACAGCGCTTTTTCGCAGGCCGCCTCCACATTCTCGCCTGCCAGACCGTCGAGACAGGCAAGCGGAGAGCCCGGTGCGAGAGCCTGGGCGCCGATCTCGGCCGCACGCGCTTCGAGGGAGCGGCGTTCCGCGCCTTGATCGCGAACGCTGGCTGCGTCGAGGAAAGCCCACGCCAGCGTCGCGCCCAGCACAGCGCCAACCACGACCACGCTGATGCGCGCCACGGTTCTCGTGCGGGTCCAATCGAACGCCAGCGCGCAAACAAAAACCAGCAGCGCTGCCGATCCGGCCGCGACCCATAAACGCAATGCAGAGCTTCCGATGTCGGGATCAACGGCGTACATCAACGCACCCAATACGGAACAGCTAACCCAAGTTCCCGAACCGCGGAGTATGACGCGGCGGCGCCGATGGCGCCAGCCTGCGCAAGATCGGTCAGTGCTCGACTTCGAGCTGGCTTTCCTTGGCGACGCGCTCGAACGCTTCGCCCGGGTTCTTGATCCGATACTGGTAGTCTTCACCGTCGGACGGCAACAGCCTGACGACTTGGTAGCTACCGCTTGCGCCAGGGCGGCTGATCGGGCTCGACGTATAGAACACGGTTTGACCGACCTGGAACTTGTGGGTCGGCAATTTCGGGACCAATGCCGTTATCTGCGCGACGGTCACGGCCGCCATTTCACCGGAGGTAATCCTCACCGCGCTGATCACGTCCGCCGGCTTTCTCGCCGACTGACGCACGGGCGCAGCCTTGCGCACCGCTGCGGCGCGCACCGGCGCCTTGCGCGCCGTCGAAGGACGACTCACTTTTGGGGCCGCCTTGGCGGGCCGCTTCTTTTTCACTGAACGTTTATTCATGGAACTGACTATAGCATCCGAAAGAGCGCCGGAGCAAAAAATATAGTGCTGAAAAACCGTCTTTGTACTGCTCTCCACGGTGTATGATTAAGACAAGAAAATCCTTTTATTATCAAATCGATATGATGCTATTTTGAAGTGGTCCTGAAGCTCGGCTTTGCTTACGCCTGACGCTTCCATCGGCCCTTCTCGTCAGCCTGCCAATACGTCACCTCAATACCGCCTGCTTTGGCCTCGCTCCATCGGGTGCGCGCCATTTCGACGGCTTCGGGATCGTCACCATCGAACAGCAATACGACGCGGTCATAAGCGGCCGTATCTGCGACCATGCCGGCGCCGTCGATGAGGAACCGCACCGTCGCCCGATTGGGATTTTCCTCGCCGGTGGTCAGTACGATTGGCTGCTCGGCGGCTTCGGCATCGCGCAAAGTCCCGTGCGGCAGGAATGCGTCGTCGCGCCATGTCCACAAATGCGCGTCGAGTGCCTCGACACGCTCATCCGACGACGCCTGCACGACGACGCGCCAGCCGCGTTCGAGCGATTTTTGAAGCAGCGCCGGCAAAACCTGTTCCGGCGTCTGTCCCTTGAGATGATAGAAGAGAATTTCCGTCATTCGCGCCGCGTTCAACGCTCGTAGTAATCCTCGACGAGTTGTTCGAGAAGCCGAACGCCCCAGCCGGAACTCCAGCTCTTGTTGATATCGGTCTGCGGCGAGCCCAGCGCGGCACCGGCGATATCGAGATGCGCCCATGGCGTCTTGCCGACGAAACGCTGCAGCAATTGCGCAGCCGTGATTGCGCCGCCCCAGCGGCCGCCGGTATTTTTCATGTCGGCGAATTTCGAATCGATCATCTTGTCGTATTCCGGCCCGAGCGGCATGCGCCACACCCGCTCACCGGTTGCTTCGCCCGCCTTGGTCAGCCGCTCGGCGAGCTTGTCGTCGTTGCAGAACATGCCGGCATATTCCTGCCCGAGCGCGACAATGATGGCGCCGGTGAGAGTTGCCAGGTTGACCATGAATTTCGGCTTGAAGCGCTTGTTGACGTAGTACAGCACGTCGGCCAGCACGAGGCGGCCTTCGGCATCGGTATTGATGATCTCGATCGTCTGTCCCGACATCGTCTTGACGATATCACCGGGGCGCTGCGCTTTGCCGTCGGGCATGTTCTCGACAAGCCCGATGGCGCCGACGGCATTGACCTTGGCTTTGCGCATCGCAAGCGCGCGCATGAGGCCGACGACGCAGGCCGCACCCGCCATGTCGCCTTTCATGTCTTCCATGCCCGCCGCCGGCTTGATCGAGATGCCGCCTGAATCGAAGCAAACGCCCTTGCCGATGAAGGCAACCGGATCTACTCCCCGCTTGCCGCCGTTCCAGCGCATGACAACGAGTTTCGAATCGTGCGCCGAGCCCTGCCCCACGCCAAGGAGCGCCCCCATGCCCAGCTTCTTCATCGCCGCGACATCGAGAACTTCGACGCCGACGCCGAGCTTGGCCAGGCTTGACGCACGCCGGGCGAACTCGCCCGGATAAAGAATATTCGCCGGCTCGTTGACCAGGTCGCGGGCAAGCATCACGCCGTCGGCAATCGCTGCGCTTTCCGCCCAGGCTTTTTCCGCCGAGGCGGGATTGGAACACGCGATATTCACCTCGACCTTGTCCGGCCGTTCGTCGCCGTCTTTGCGCACGGTCTTGTAGAGGTCGAACCTGTAGGCGCGCAGCTGCGCGCCGAGTGCAAGATCCGCGACCTGGTTGCTCTTGAGTGCGCCCGCTCCGAACTCGGCAAAGATCGTGGCCGTCGGTGCCGAAGCCGGCACCTTCCCCATCGCGATGCCGCCAAGCTTCACGATATCCCGCGGCTTCAATTCAGCCGCCTTGCCGACCCCCACCACAACCAGCCGTGGCAGGTCGAGACCGGTGGGCGCGACGAGATCGAGGCTTGAGCCGCTCTTTCCAGTGAACCGATCCGCCGCCGCTGCCCGGCGCAGGAAATCGCCCATCGGCGCCAGCAGGCGCAGGCTGGCGGAGCCGAATTTCAAATTTTCTTCGCAGAACATAATAAGAACGCCGCGTGGTCGCGCGAAGGGCGTAAAGCCGAACTTGGGGGCGGCTGGCATGGGACGTTCCTCTGAATCGCGACTTGGCGGCCAAAGCGGCCGGGAAATTGGCAGGCCTGAGTTATGACCCGGAGCGACCCGGCGTGCAAAGCGCGTATTTTGCTCTGGAATCGGGCCTGGCCGAGGCGCCTTTATCAAACGGGCGTATTAACGCTTTAGTGTGCATGTTCAATAGGTTTGCCTTGGCGAAGCCACTTTGTGAAAGCATGAAATTACCAGCTTTGGGGAGATCGGCTCTCGGGGCGATACCGCGTCGGCGGGCCGATAGGGTTATCGCGTGGGCCGACTGCGGGGATGCTCAGTCCGATGGGGTCGATCGGCCGCTATATGTTTCGCGCAACGATGGGCGCGTTCCTGATCAGCCTCGTCAGCTTGACGGTCGTGATCTGGTTCACGCAGGCCATGCGCGATTTCGACCTGATCACGAGCCAACGGCAAACGCTGCTGGTTTTCGTCGGCATTACCGGAATGATCATCCCGCTCCTGGTGATGATGATCGCGCCAATCGCGCTGGTCATGTCGGCGGCCCATGTCATCAACAAGCTTAGTTCTGATTCCGAAATCATCGTGATGAACGCCGCCGGCGTATCGCCGTGGCGGCTGCTGCGGCCATTCATCGCCGCCGCGGTGGTTGTTTCATTATTGGTCGCCGTTATCGCCGCGTACGTGTCGCCGCGCAGCTTGCGTGAATTGCGCGACTGGGGCGCGCAGGTGCGCGCCGACATCCTGACCAATATCGTGCAGCCGGGCCGCTTCACCACTGTCGGCGGCAATCTCACCTTCCATATTGCCGACCGGCGGCAGAATGGCCTGCTCATCGGCATCTTCGTCGACGACCGCCGCGACCCCAACGAGCACGCCACCTATCTCGCCGAGCAGGGCGAGATCGTAAAGAACGACAATGGCTCCTTCCTCGTCCTCGAAGGCGGCAGCATTCAGCGCATGGAAGCGGGGCAGCGCGACCCCCGCATTGTGATTTTCGATCGCTACGCTTTCGATCTTTCGCAATTCACCGGCAGCCCGCAAAACGTCGTCTACACCGTGCGCGAGAAATATCTCTGGGAGCTGCTGTGGCCGCGTGCGGACGACGCGCTTTATGTGGCGCAACCGGATCAGTACCGGTCCGAACTGCATGACCGGCTGGCGACGCCGCTCTACCCGCTGGCCTTCGTCATTGTCGCCTACGCGTTTCTTGGCCCGCCGCAGACTACGCGTCAAAGCCGCACGCTGGCGCTTCTCGGCATGATCGGCACGGTATCGCTGCTGCGCCTCGTTGGCTTTGTCAGCGTGATTGTCGGCGTGCGCGTGCCGAGCGTCCTTGCCGTGCAATATGTCGCCCTGTTCGGCGCCATCGCCGCGGGCCTGTGGCAGATCTCGCGCGGCCAGGCCGTTGAGCCTGCCGCGGGCGTGGCGAAATTCGCAACCGCGATCGGCGAACGAATCGCGCGGGCGACGGCGGGTTAGGGAGCGGATCATGATCACCCGAACGCTCTCACGCTATTTTGGAATGCGGTTTCTCACGTCCGTCGTCGGATCGTTTGTCGGCGTAGTCGCACTTGCCGCAATGATCGACTACGTCGAACTGATGCGGCGCGGCGCCGACTGGCCTAACGCCACGGCGTGGCTGCTTGCCAAAATTTCTCTCTTCCGCGTTCCCCAGCTCACCGAGCGCATCATGCCGTTCTCGGTGCTGGTCGGCGCGATGTCGTGTTATCTCGCTTTGTCACGCCGGCTCGAACTCGTCGTGGCGCGCGCCGCCGGCGTCTCGGCCTGGCAATTCGTGGCACCGGCCATGATCGCAGCATTCATTTTCGGCGTCGTCGCGACCACGATTTACAATCCAGTTTCGGCGACACTGCACGAACGTTCGAAGCGCCTTGAAGCCGACATGCTCGGCGAGAACCTGTCGGCCTTTCAGGGCAACACCAGTGGTTTCTGGGTTCGTCAGAAAAGCGATGATGGCGCCGCCATCATCAATGCCAATTCCAGCCGCGAGCAAGGCGCTCAGCTCGGCGGCGTCAGCGTCTACACTTTCGACAGCAACGGCCATTTCCAGCAGCGGATCGAAGCCAAGAGCGCAACGCTGCAGCAGGGCTTTTGGCAGCTCGAGGATGCGCGCATCTACAGCAGCGGCAAAGCGCCCGATGTCGAAGAGACCTACCGCCTCGGCACCAATCTGACACTTGAGCAAGTTCGCGAAAGCTTCGCTACGCCCGAGACCGTGCCGTTCTGGCAATTGCCGACCTACATCGAGATGGCGGACAAGGCCGGCCTGATGGCCGCAGGCTACAGGCTGCAATATCAGCAGCTGCTGGCGCGCCCGTTTCTTCTCGCGGCCATGGTCCTGCTCGCAGCCTCCGTGAGCTTGCGCTTCTTCCGGTTTGGCGGCGTGCAAAAGATGGTTTTGAGCGGCATCTCGGCCGGATTTTTTCTGTTCGTCCTGTCGAAGATTACCGAAGACATGAGCAAGTCGGAATTGCTGTCGCCCGTGGCGGCAGCCTGGATTCCGGTCATCATCGGCGGCCTCACTGGATTCGTCGCGTTGTTGTACCAGGAGGACGGCTAGTGGCGAGTTGGCGTAGCCCTCTGCGTCCTGGTTTTGTTTGTGGCGTCCGAGTGAGTGCGACGGCTCTCGCCGCGCTGCTTGCGTTGGTGCTCGGCATTTGTTTGGCGCCGGAGCAGTCTTCGGCACAAAGTCTCCTGCATTTCCCTCCGCGGCCGGCGCCGCAAAAAGTGGCCCCGACACCGTCGAATGCGCCGATGCTCGTGCAGGCGACCGAGATCCGATACGACTACACCAACAACACGGTGTCCGCGGTCGGCAACGTGCAGATCTACTATGGCGGCGCGACCATCGAAGCCGACGAAGTTGTTTACGATCAGAAAACAAAACGCTTGCGCGCGCAGGGCAACGTCAGGCTGACCGAACCTGACGGCAAGATCACGTATGGCCAGCTCATCGATCTGACCGACGACTATCGCGACGGCTTCGTCGATTCGCTGCGGCTTGAGACGGCCGATGACACGCGTTTCGCCGCAGCGCGCGCCGATCGCGCAAAAGGCAATTACACGGTTCTTCAGAATGGCGTCTACACGGCCTGCCAGCCATGCAAGGACGACCCGAAAAAACCGCCGCTCTGGCAGGTCCAGGCCGCCCGGATCATTCACGACGAGGGCGAGAAGATGCTCTATTTCGAGGACGCCCGGATCGAGTTCTTCGGCGTACCTCTTGCTTACATGCCGTTTATGTCCGCGCCCGACCCGACCGTTAAGCGGAAAAGCGGCTTTCTGTTTCCGGACCTCGTCAGTTCCTCGGCGTTTGGTTACGGCATCGAGCCGAAATACTTCTGGGCGCTCGCACCCAATTATGATCTGACACTTGCGACGCTGCTGTCGACGAAGCAAGGCGCCCTGTTCGAAGGCGAGTGGCGGCATCGGCTTCTGGACGGTTCCTATTCGATCAGAGCCGCCGGAATTTTCCAGGCAGACCCCGGCTACTTTGCCGGCCGTGACGGTCCGAACAGCCCGACTGCGAATACATTTCGCGGCGCTATTCAGACAGCGGGACAATTCGCAATCAACGACAAATGGGTGTGGGGCTGGACCGGTCTTTTGGTGACCGACACACAATTCCTGTACGACTATCAGCTCAGGCAATTCTCGTCGGCATTCGATCCGTTTCAGACCGGCGTGGTTTCGCAGGGCGTTTCACAGATCTATCTGAGCGGCGCAGGTGCGCGAAGCTATTTCGATATTCGGTCGATCTACTATTACGGTTTCTCCGAATTCGACAATCAATCGCAGATTCCGATCATCCACCCGGTCCTCGATTATTCCAATGTGCTGCCGCAGCAACTGCTCGGCGGCGAACTCAGCTACAAAATCAACCTCACGAGCCTGTCACGGCAGCAAGCCGAATTCGACGCCGTCAATGCGACTGCCGCCGCGACCAATGCGTGCGGAAGCCCGACCGCTGATACGGCGGTGCCGGCGAACTGTCTGTTACGCGGCATCCCGGGCGACTATACGCGCTTCTCCGGGCAGGCGGACTGGCGGCGCACGATATACACGGACAACGGCCAGATGATCACGCCCTTCTTCCGGGTCCGCGGCGACTTTGCCTCGCTCGACGTCGACAACGAGGCCGGCGTATCGAACTACATCGCGCCCGGCCAAAGCGAACTGGCGCGCGCCATGCCGGCCGTCGGCGTCGAATATCGCTACCCGTTCGTCGATGTCGAGCCGTGGGGTACGCAAACCATCGAGCCGATCGCCCAGGTTATCGTGCGTCCCAACGAAACGGACATCGGGAAATTCCCGAACGAAGATGCGCAGAGCCTTGTGTTCGACGACAGCAATTTGTTTGCGATCGACAAATATTCCGGCTGGGATCGTGTCGAAGGCGGCAGCCGGGCCAATGTCGGCATACAGTACACCGCGCAGATCAATCGCGCCGGCTCGGTCAATGTCCTGTTCGGGCAGTCCTATCAGCTATTCGGACAGAACTCATTTCAGATCGGCGACACCACCAATACCGGACTGGAGAGCGGTCTCGACAAGCGCGTCTCGGATTATGTCGGGCGCGTAACATATCAGCCCAACCAGATTTATTCGTTCACCGTGCGCGGCCGTTTTGACGAATCGACTTTTGCGGTCGAGCGCTTCGAGGTAGAAAGCCGCGCCAATTTCGATCGTTGGACACTGCAGGCCCTTTACGGTGACTACGCAGCGCAGCCCCTTCTTGGATTGTTAACGCGCCGCGAGGGTATCCTGGCCGGTGCTTCAGTTAAGGTGACCGAGAACTGGATTGCGCTCGCCTCCCTCCGCTACGACATAGCGGCTGATCAATTCGACCAGACCCGGCTTGGCGTTGGCTATGTCGATGACTGCTTCATGTTGTCGGTGAATTGGCTCACCGGTTACACTTATACGGCTACCCAAGCTCCAGTCAGGAATAACAGCGTTATGCTGCAATTGAGCTTGCGCACACTGGGACCAGATGTCCTAGCCCCGGTAGGCAGTTGCTTTCTAAATTTCGCCGTGATCTATGAATTTTCTCTGCCATGTGCAGTGAAGGAAAGGGATGTAGCCGGCTGTCGGTCGACGACTGAGGGGAAGTGTAAGAAAGATGCCGCAGACCATAGTTCGAGCCCGCTACAGGGCCTTGGCAACGGCCACACTTGCCGCGGCGGCCCTTCTCGCCGTCAGTTCAGCTGCATGGTCGCAGCAAGTCGCCGTTTTTGTCGACGGCGTTCCGATTACCGAACTCGATATTACGCATCGTCAAAAATTCATCGAGATGAGCACGCACAAGATGCCGGGCCGCCAGGAGGCGATCGACAGCCTCATCGATGAGACTTTGGAAATACGCGAGGCCAAGCGCTACACAATCGAACCCGCCACTTCAGACGTGGATGACGCCTATTCAGGCGTCGCGTCCAATATGGGCGTGGACGCGCAGAAGCTGACGCAAATCCTGGCGAACGGCGGCGCAAGTGAAGACACGCTCAAGCACCGGCTCAGGGCGCAAATGGCGTGGAGCTCTCTGGTGCGTGGCCGCTACAAGGTAAGTCTCGAAGTGACTGACACCGACGTTGCAATGCAGATGGCCCTGCACGATTCCGGAGACGCCACCCAAGTCGGATACGAATACATCCTGCGGCCGGTCGTTCTTGTCGTACAGCGCGGGTCCCCCGACCCCGTCTTCGAAGCCCGAAAGAAAGACGCCGAGGCCCTTCGCGTGCGGTTTGTGACCTGTACCGAAGGCATCCCGTTTGCGCGCGGCCTTCCTGAAGTTGCGGTTGGCGATCCAATCAACAAAGCGTCCGCCGACTTGCAGCAGTCGCTCCGCGACATTCTCGATAAAACCGAGATCGGCCATCTGACGCCGCCCGAGCAAACCACGGAGGGCATCCAGATGTTCGCCGTTTGCTCGAAAAGGGAATCGAAGAACGATACGCCCGGCGCGAAGAAATTGCGCGACGAGATGTTCGAGAAGAAATTTGGTGCCAAGGCAAGGCGTTATCTTGCCGATCTACGGCTCCGGGCGATGATCGAATACAAGTCCGCTCAGCACTGACGCCGATGGACGCTCCTATGGCTGACAAGCAGGGCTTGGCGGAAATCCGGTTTCCACTTTTCCGGATCATGCTGTAGAAACCTGATCGTGCAACCTTTGGCATTGACGCTCGGCGAACCCGCCGGGATCGGCCCCGACCTCGCCCTTGCGATCTGGCGGCGGCGCGCCGAACTGGACATTCCGGCATTCTATGTTGTCGGCGATCCCGACTTTCTGGGCCGCCGGGCTTCCTTGCTTCGCCTTGAGGTCCCGATCGCCAAGGTAACGCCGGAGGCGGCGGCGCAGGCCTTTCAGGAGTCGCTACCGGTTGTTCCTGTCGGCATTACGGTCGGGACCGAACCGGGACGCCCGGATCGATCAAGCGCTCCTGCCGCGGTCGCTTCGATCCGCCGTGCCGTCGCTGACGTCATTGCCGGCTCGGCGGCCGCTGTCGTCACCAATCCAATTGCCAAAAACGTTCTTTACGAATGGGGCTTCGCCGAGCCCGGCCACACCGAGTTTCTGGCCACGCTGGTCAAGGAAGCGACCGGGAAATCACTCCGGCCGGTGATGATGTTGTGGTCGCCGGAACTCGCCGTGGTGCCGGTCACGATCCATTTGCCGCTGCGGGAAATCTTCAAGCAGCTCACGAGCGAGCTCGTGGTCGAGACCGGCCGCATCGTCGCGCACGATCTTGCAGCGCGCTTCGGCCTGCCGCATCCGCGCCTGGCAATCGCCGGCCTCAACCCGCACGCCGGTGAATCCGGGGCGCTTGGGGAAGAGGATCGGGCCATTGTCGCGCCGGCCGTCGCGCAACTTGTCGCCGAAGGGATACTTGCCAAGGGCCCGCTTCCCGCCGACTCCTTGTTTCATGAACGCGCACGCGCAACTTACGATGCAGCGCTTTGCATGTATCACGACCAGGCCTTGATCCCGATCAAGACGCTCGCCTTCGATCATGCCGTCAATGTCACGCTGGGGCTGCCTTTCGTGCGCACCTCCCCCGATCATGGCACCGCATTCGACATCGCCGGAACCGGCACCGCCGATCCGGCGAGCCTGATTGCCGCGTTGCGGCTCGCCGCGCGGCTCGCCGTAGCGGCCAGTCCGGTTCCGCTCGCTCCATCGTGATCGAGACACCGGACAACCTGCCGCCGCTGCGCGACGTCATCCGCCGGCACGGTCTTGTTGCGCGAAAATCACTCGGACAGAACTTCCTCCTCGATCTCAACCTGACGGCGCGGATCGCGCGGGCTGCCGAATCACTCGCGGGCGTTACCGTGCTCGAAGTCGGCCCCGGACCAGGAGGGCTCACGCGCGCCCTCCTGTCGCTCGGCGCGGCCCGCGTGATCGCTGTCGAACGCGACGAACGTGCGATCGCGGCCTTGCGCGAGATTGCCGCGGTCTATCCCGATCGTCTCGATATCGTGGAAGCCGACGCACTCGATTTCGATCCGCAGGCGTATCGTCACCGGCCATCGCGCATCGTCGCCAATCTGCCTTACAACATCGCGACCGCCCTGCTCATCGGCTGGCTCAGTATCGAGCCCTGGCCGCCGTGGTACGATTCCGCAGTGCTCATGTTCCAGCGCGAAGTCGCCGAACGTATTGTCGCGGCGCCCGGCTCGAAGATTTACGGGCGATTGTCCGTTCTGGTGCAGTGGCGCTGCGAGGCGCGTATTCTGTTCGACGTGAACGCGTCCGCATTTGTACCGCCGCCGAAGGTGAAATCATCGCTGCTGCGGATCGTACCGCGCGCGGAGCCGTTGCCCTGCGATCGTAGACACCTCGAAGCCGCGACCCAGGCGGCGTTCGGCCAGCGGCGTAAAATGCTGCGCCAGAGCCTGCGATCACTCGGCACCGATGCGATGGCGCTGATCGAGGCTGCCGGTCTCGATCCGACGGCCCGGGCCGAGGATATATCTGTTGCCGGCTTTGTCGCACTGGCGCGGGCTCTCGCCACCGCTCGCAGTCATAAGGCATGATGCCTGCATCCCAGCCGGAGCCGATGGCCAATGACCCGATTTCACCGCCAATCGCTCGTTACCTACGGTCAGCCGCTTTGTGAGACGGTGGTCGCCTGTCCCACGCCGCGCGGCAGCGAGGTGTTGGTGCGCGTGACGCATTGCGGCGTGTGCCATTCCGATCTGCATTTACAGGATGGCTATTTTTCCCTGGGCGGCGACAAGCGGCTCGACATCACGAAAGACCGCCCTTTGCCCTTCACGCTTGGACACGAAATCGCCGGCACCATCGAGGCCGCGGGCGACGACGCCGAGGGCTCGGTCATCGGCCGACGCGTCGCGGTTTATCCGTGGATCGGTTGCGGCAAATGCCCGGCGTGCCGAGCCGGGAATGAGAATATGTGTTCCGCGCATCGTCATCTCGGCATCGCCGTCGATGGCGGATATGCCAGCCACGTTCTGGTGCCGCATCCGCGCTACCTCCTCGACTACGCACCGCTCCCCGCCACCTTCGCCGGCCCGCTGATGTGCTCCGGGCTTACCGCCTATGCGGCGCTCAAACGGCTCATCGGCCATGCGGAGCGCGGACCTGCCCTGCTCGTCGGTCTCGGCGGCGTCGGCATGATGGGGCTCGCGATTGCCCGCACGCTCTTTCGCGACGCACCGATCGTTGCCGACATCGACGCCGGAAAACGGGCGGCTGCGCTGGCTGCAGGCGCGGCGCAGGCCGTCGATCCGGCGGATCCGCAGGCGCGCCGAACGGTGATGGCGGCGACCGGCGGCGTGCTCGCGGTGTGCGATTTCGTCGGCTCCGACAAGTCGCTGCAATTCTCGACCGGCGTTCTGGCGCGCGGCGGCAAGGTCGTCGTCACCGGACTGCTTGGCGGCAATTTCTCGATCGCTGCCGCCATGATTCCGATCAAGGCGATGACCATCGAAGGAACGCTGACCGGCACGCTCGCGGAAGCGCGCGAACTCATCGATCTTGCGCGCAGCGGAAAGCTTGCGGCAATACCAACCCACGAGCGGCCGTTCGCCCAGGCACAGGCGGCGCTCGATGATCTTCGCGCCGGCCGCATTGTCGGCCGCATGGTGCTGACGGCCTAATTCACAATTCTGCTTGAAGCCCACGCACGAATTTCGTGAGACCAACCTGCCGTGCGCGTTTTAGCCGTTCCGAAGCGAGTATCGTTCGCGCCTCGGAAAAGGCTATTTCAATTTTGCTGTTGATGATGACGTAGTCGTATTCCGGCCAATGACTCATCTCGCCGGCAGCCTTGGCCATGCGCGCGCCGATCGTGGCTTTACTGTCCTGCGCGCGTCGCCACAACCGCCGCTCCAATTCCCGGCCCGTAGGCGGCAGAATGAATACGCTGACGAGATCGTTGCGCGCTTTCTCGGCCAACTGTTGAGTGCCCTGCCAGTCGATATCGAAAAGGACATCGCGGCCCGCCTCGAGGGCCTTCATGACCGGTCGCCGCGGCGTACCGTAGTGGTGCCCAAAAACTTCGGCCCACTCCAGAAGCTCTCCTTTCTTGACCATGTCGTTAAAGCGCGCACGATCGATGAAGTGATAATCGCGCCCGTTGACCTCGCCGCGACGCTTCGGACGGGTCGTCACCGACACCGAGAGCACGACCGAGCGGTCTGCCTTCAATAGCAAACGCGACAACGTGGTCTTGCCCGCGCCAGACGGCGACGACAGGACAAACATCAAGCCGCGGCGTGCAATTTTCTTCGTTTTTCGCATCGGGCGCGGCATGGCCTATTCCACGTTCTGCACCTGCTCGCGGAATTGCTCGACTGTCGCCTTGAGCTCCAGGCCGATATTCGTCAATTCGACATCGTTCGCCTTGGCGCACAAGGTATTGGCTTCGCGATTGAGCTCCTGCGCGAGAAAATCGAGCCTTCGGCCGATCGGTCCGCCCTGCCCGATGAGATGCCTCGCCTGCGCGACATGCGCCGCGAGACGATCGAGTTCCTCGCGCACATCGGCTTTGGTTGCGATCATGATGGCTTCCTGGTGCAGCCGATCGGGGTCGAAGCGATCGGATTGTGCCAGGAGCGTCGCGATCTGTTCGGCAAGGCGCGCGCGGATGGCGTCGGGCTGCCGGCCGGGGGCGTGCTCGGCGCGCAGGGCAAGCGCGGCAATCTCGCCAAGCCGCGTCGAAAGAACACGGCCGAGCGCCTCGCCCTCATGGCGGCGCATGTCACCGAGTGCGCCGATCGCTTGCGCGAAACCATCGGTGGCGGCAGTTTCGGCGGCCCGCCGCTCTTGCTCGCTTTCCTCGGAATCGCTGACTTCGATGACTCCTTTGAGTGCAAGCAGGCCGTCAAGCGAAGGCGGCGATGTTTCGATCTTCGGCGCGAGCTGCCGCATGGTCGTCAGGATCGCTTCGAGTACCGCGGCATTGACGCGCACGACGGGCGCCGCACCGCTGCGCTCCACTGTCAGACTGGCCTGAACCGATCCGCGGGTCAGGGCCTCCGCCGCGCGCAAGCGCACCGGCGCCTCGATCGCGTCCCAGCCGGGCGGAATGCGCAGGCGCAGATCAAAGCCCTTACCGTTGACGGATTTGACTTCCCAGGCCCACGCATAGGAGCCGGATAGGCCATGGACGCGAGCAAATCCGGTCATGCTCGAAAGCGCCATGAACTGCGATCCCCCAGCAACCACTGCAAGACTATATGCGGCAGAACTTAACGGCCGGCCATGACGGTCACAAGTGCGTCACGCGGCGTGGCGTCGGCTAGTGCGCCGGAGCTGATTGGACCGGCGCAGTCTGGACACGAGGTTTGGCCGCGCCGCGCAGTGGTGGCGGCGTCACGGTGTTGGGAAGTGCGGCGGAAGCGGGTTGCGCCGGGGTCGATGGCGGCGCCGGAGGCAATTGCGCATCGAGCGGCGCCTGATCCTTCTGGTCGGTCTCGATCAGGCGCAGGCGCGCGACATTCCTTTGATGCTGTTCGTAGGTTTCCGCGAAGACGTGGCCGCCCGTGCCATCGGCGACAAAATAGAGTTCGCGTGTGCGCGCCGGATTGGCGGCGGCTTCGAGCGACGCACGGCCCGGGTTGGAAATGGGTCCGGGCGGCAAGCCTTCGATGACGTAGGTATTGTAAGGCGTCGCCTGCTCGATTTCGCTCTTCATGATCGGGCGGCCGAGCGTGCCCTTGCCGCCGACGAGGCCGTAAATGATCGTCGGATCGGATTGAAGCCTTATTCTTTGCTTGAGCCGGTTGACGAAGACGGCGGCGACGCGCGTGCGTTCCTCCGGCTTGCCGGTTTCCTTCTCGATCAAGGACGCGAGGACAATGAGCTGTTCCGGCGTCTTGAGCGGCAGGTCCGCGGCGCGATGGTCCCAGACTTCCTGAACGAGGTGCTGTTGCGCGGTTTGCATGCGCTGAATCAGCTGCTGGCGCGTAACGCCGCGCGTGAAATTATAAGTATCCGGCAGCAGGCTTCCCTCACGCGGTACTTCCTTGATATCGCCGGTGAGGACGTCGTCTTCCAACAACCGCGCGACAATCTGCTGTGACGTCAGGCCTTCCGGAATGCCGACCTGGTGGGCGACCACCTTGCCCTCAACCATTGTGGCAACGACGTCGCGCAGGCTTGAATGCGCCTTGAATTGATATTCGCCGGCCTTGAGATCTTCGCGCGCCTTGAGCACGAGCACGCTGCCGATAAAGACCCAGGGCTGGTCGATGACGCCTTCGCGCGTGAGAACATCGGCAATGTCGCGCATTCCGGAGCCGCGCGGAATATTGACGGTGCGGTCCTGCGGCAGCGGCCCCGGTTCCTCGAAGCGCTGCTTGCCGATGAAGAGCACGACGCCGGTGACGACCGCCATCAGCACAAAAATGCTGATGACGGCGTTGCCGATGACGACCAGTGGATGACGTGCGCTCGCTGAACGGCGTGTCGGCAAATCGACGGTGTCGGGCTCGATCGCCGTCCGCGGGCTTCGCGGCGTGATGCGTTTGGAATCGAGGCTGCTTCCATCCCGGGGCGGCGTACTGATTTCATTCGCAAGCCGTTGTGCGGGCGACGCTGCCGGCACCGGCGAGGGTCGAGGAACCGCCGCTACCCCATTGGTTGGGCCGGCGGACGGAGGCTTCGGCGGTACAGAGGTAGTCGCCGCGGCAGGTCGCGACGGCGGCGTGGCTTGTGTATCGGCGGCTCGCGCCGGTGCGGGCTGCGAGGCAGGCGCGGCGCGGCCGCTGCCATTGGGCGGTGAATTGGATTCCGTCACCGCCGCTCACCCAGTTTTGCAAATCGCATGATCAGGTTCGGAATGAGGGTCACCCAACGGAAATGCATGCTCGCAGATTTTGCCATGCCTGCCCATAGCGTGCGCCGGGCATCGCCAGTGGATCGCAGCCGACTGCGGAGCAAATATGGCGGAACGAAGATGGATGTCACTATTGCGCCGGCCTGCGAAACACCAGCGACGCGTTGGTGCCGCCAAACCCGAACGAATTCGATAGCGCAACATTGACCTGCCGCTTTCGGGCCTTGTGCGGCACAAGATCGATGGCCGTTGCGACCGACGGATTGTCGAGGTTGATGGTTGGCGGCAGCATTCCATCGCGCATCGCGAGCAGGCAGAAAATCGCTTCGACGGTACCGGCCGCACCGAGCAGATGGCCGATCGAGGATTTCGTCGACGACATCGAGATATGCCCGGCGGCATCGCCGACGAGCCTCTCAACGGCCTTGAGTTCGATCTCGTCGCCGAGCGGTGTCGAAGTGCCGTGGGCGTTTATGTAGTCGATATCACCCGCGGTGACGCCGGCGCGGCGGATTGCAGCGCTCATGCAGCGAAATGCACCGTCGCCATCCTCGGCCGGCGCCGTGATGTGGAAAGCGTCACCGGAGAGTCCGTAGCCGATGAGTTCGGCATAGATTTGCGCGCCGCGTTTTTTGGCGTGCTCGTATTCTTCGAGCACCAAAGCGCCCGCGCCCTCACCCATGACAAAACCGTCGCGGTCGCGATCATAGGGCCGCGACGCCCGCTGCGGTGTTTCGTTGAAGCCGGTCGATAGCGCCCGGCACGCCGCAAAGCCCGCAAGCGAAATGCGATTGACCGGCG
Organism: uncultured Alphaproteobacteria bacterium; assembly: GCA_963808205.1. Classification (GTDB taxonomy): domain Bacteria; phylum Pseudomonadota; class Alphaproteobacteria; order Rhizobiales; family Xanthobacteraceae; genus BOG-931. Next base: position 44,982 of record CAWEER010000007.1, on the reverse strand, counting down.
ACTCCGTGCCGCCGGCGACCATCACGTCGGCATCGCCGAGCGCGATCAGCCGGCCGGCGTCGCCGATGGCATGGGCGCCGGTCGAGCATGCCGTGACCACGGCATGATTAGGGCCCTTCAGCGAATGTGCGATCGACACATAGCCGGAGGCAAGATTGATGAGCCGGCCGGGGATGAAGAAGGGCGATACCCGGCGCGGACCGCGGTCGCGCAGAATCAACGCCGTTTCGGCTATTCCTTCAACGCCGCCGATGCCGGAGCCGATGAGGACGCCGCTGACAATCTGATCGTCATAGGTGCTGGGGTGCCAGTCGGCATCGTTGAGCGCCTGGGTCGCCGCCGACATGGCGAAGACGATAAAGTGGTCGACCTTGCGCTGCTCCTTGGGCTCCATCCAGTCGTCGGGGTTGAAAGTGCCGCCGGAGCCGTCACCGCGCGGAACCTGGCCGGCGATCCTGCAGGTGAGGTCCGACACGTCGAAGTTCTCGATGCGCCTGATTCCGCTTTCGCCGGCGAGCACCCGTTTCCAGGTTTGCTCGACGCCGCAGGCAAGCGGCGTCACCAATCCGAGTCCTGTGACGACCACCCGCCTCATCGAGGACGCTCCCGGCAGACACAGCGCATACAACGACCGGCCGCGCACGCAGGCGTGCGGCTCTCACGGCATGATGCGCAATTCATGCAATAACTGCCGGACGTGGCCGACGGTCAGCTCTTCGCGTTCTTTTCGAGGAATTTCACCGCATCGCCGACCGTGAGAATGGTTTCGGCCGCGTCATCGGGAATTTCGCACCCGAACTCTTCCTCGAAGGCCATGACGAGCTCGACGGTATCGAGGCTGTCGGCACCGAGATCATCGATGAAGCTGGCGTTGTCCACAACCTTGTCGGGCTCGACGCCAAGATGCTCTACGACGATTTTTTTTACCCGCTCGCCAATGTCACTCATCGTTCCAACCTCATCTTTCAACGCGACCCAATCAACGTAGCTCCGATCCGGTCCAAGTTCTTCATTGAACTTGCGACGGCCGTGGGTCGACACCGATCAGAGGCGGACATTGCGCCCGACGCTCCGGCATTCCGGCTCCCCCAGCCCGATTTTCGTTCGGTTACCACACTTCAAAAGCATTGACCAGCGCGGCCGGGTGCCGGCCGTTCCGGTTCTATCGCTTTCAAATCATGGCCATTCCGCCATTCACATGCAATGTCTGCCCGGTCACATAGGCGGCCTCGTTCGATGCCAGGAAGGCGACCGCCGCGGCCACTTCCTCGGTGGTTCCGGCGCGGTTTGCCGGGATTTTCGCGAGGATCGTTTCCCTCTGCTTGTCGTTGAGCTTGTCCGTCATCGGCGTCACGATAAATCCAGGCGCAACGCAATTGGCGGTCACGCCGCGCTTGGCATATTCCTGCGCCATCGCCTTTATCATGCCGGTGATGCCGGCTTTTGCCGCAACGTAGTTGGATTGCCCGGGATTGCCGGTCGTGCCCACCACAGAGGTGATCGCGATAACGCGGCCGAAGCGCCGCCGCATCATTCCGCGCACGGCGGCCCGCGACAGGCGGAAAGTAGCGGATAGGTTAATGGCGATGACCTGGTCCCAATCCTCGTCGCGCAATTGAACCAGAAGGTTATCCCTCGTCACGCCGGCATTGGCGACGAGGATATCGAGCTGACCCATGGCCTCCTCGGCCCGCGGTACAAGAGCTTCGATTTCGGCGGGATCGGCGAGATTGCAAGGCAGCACATGCACGCGCTGGCCGAGATCGGCGGCGAGCTTGTCCAGAACCTCCTTCCGGGTCCCGGAGACGGCGAGTGTTGCACCTTGCGCGTGCAGAACGCGAGCGATGGTGCCGCCGATATTGCCGGTGGCCCCCGTCACCAGCGCAGTCTTTCCGGTGAGCTCGAACATCTGCTCTCCTTACAATCCTCAAAACAGCAATAGCTCAGATACCGGCGCTCTTGAAACGGGCGACGTCGTCTGGCGTGCCGATCGCGGACGCCGCCGCTGTGTCCGCGATGCGCTTGATCAACCCGCTTAATACCCTGCCGGCGCCGACCTCGTAAAACGACGTCACGCCCGACTGCGCCATGAACATCACGGACTCGCGCCAGCGAACGGTGCCGGTGACCTGCGCGACCAGGGACCGGACGATGTCCTGCGGCTGATCGATCGGCCGCGCCAGGACGTTGGCAACAAGCGGAACGACGGGCGGCTTGATCGCGATTTTCGCCAGCGCTTCAGCCATCGCATCTGCGGCGGGCTGCATCAGCGGACAATGGAAGGGGGCGGATACAGGCAACAGCATCGCCCGTTTCGCGCCGCGCGTTTTTGCCAGTTCCACGGCGTGCTCCACCGCGGATTTTGCGCCCGACAGCACAACCTGTCCGCCGCCATTGTCGTTGGCCGCGGCGCAGACGCCGACGCCCGATGCATCGGCCGCGATCGCTTTGACGTCTTCAAGCTCAAGGCCGATGAGTGCGGCCATCGCGCCCGCTCCAACCGGTACCGCCTTCTGCATGGCGCGCCCGCGAATACGCAAAAGCCGCGCCGCATCGGCAATGGACACGGACCGTGCCGCGGCCAGCGCCGAGTATTCTCCGAGCGAATGACCGGCAACGAAAGCTGCGTCGCGCGCGAGATCCACGCCGGCCTCCTCTTCAAGCACGCGCATCGCCGCCAGCGAGACCGCCATCAGCGCGGGCTGGGCGTTTTCAGTAAGCGTAAGCGTTTCCGCAGGACCGCTCCAAATTATATCGCTGAGCCGTTCGCCCAAAGCCGCATCGACTTCCTCGAAGACGCGGCGGGCCGGCGCAAAAGCCTCGGCTAGGGCCTTGCCCATGCCGACGGCCTGGCTACCCTGACCGGGAAAAACAAACGCGACGGTCATATGATTGATGTCCGCTTCCTGGAAACTCGTATCCGTCTATACGGGAAGGGGCGAAAGATACCGCGGTAGCCGACATGTCAAGGGATGCAGGTAAGGAAGCAACAACCGTAGATTGGTAGGGTGCCGCCGTCATGAGCAGCTATTCCCCGGTCACCGATGCGGACCTCGAGCGCGCGCGCTCCGATCCGGGATTCCGCCAAACGCTGCTGGCGCGGAACCTCGAGACGCTGCTGAGTGAGATGAAAAGGCTGCGCCAGGGTACTGCCGAGGGCGACGGCGGCGTCAAGCAGTTGCGCGAGGGGGTCGAACTCGCAGTTCGGCTTGCCGAACTTATCCAGAACGCTGCGCCCGTTGCCGGCCGCCGGCAGAGCCCCTGATCCGCCAATCTCGCACCCGGCCAGCCTTGCTTTTTCGGCCTTTGCGCGTATAAGGCCGCCTTCCGCTCGACCCCGGCCGGGGGCTGAACGGACGGCCGCGACGGTTCTTTGACGATTATCTTTCGTCGCGGCAGGACCCACTCACGATTTCGGGTCCGGCGTCCGGTGTCCCCGCCTTCTGAGCATTCGAGCCTTTCCCGAAGGGTTCGAGGGGCTTCGCGCCCGGGCGAGCAACGTGAATGAGGAAAGGGCAGCCATGCCGCTCTATGAACACGTCTATCTCGCGCGCCAGGACGCCAGCGCGCAGCAGGTCGAGGAATTGACCGCGCAATTGAAGGGCGTCATCGAAGGTCTCGGCGGATCGATCAAGAAGACCGAGTATTGGGGCGTGAAGTCCCTCTCCTATCGGCTCCGCAAGAACCGCAAGGCACATTTTACGTTGATGGATCTCGACGCGCCGCCGGCGGCCATCAACGAAATTGAACGGCTGGAGCGTCTCAACGAAGACGTCCTGCGCTATCTCACCATCAGGGTCGACGCGCTTGAGGAAGGCCCCTCCGCCATGATGCGGCGCGCCGAGCGCGATCGTGATCGCGACGAGCGCCGTGGCGATCGTGGCGACAGGTTCGGCGACCGTGATCGGGGTGACAGATTTGGCGACCGCGGCGATCGCGGTGACCGGCCGCGTGAGCGTCGTCCGCGCGACGAAGCTGAAACGCCCGAAGTCGCAACGGGGGAATGATCATGGCCATGTCACCGCAAGGCTCTGGCGGCAGCGGCCGCCGTCCGTTCTTCCGCCGCCGCAAAAGCTGCCCGTTCTCGGGCGCCAACGCACCCAAGATCGATTACAAGGACGTCAAACTGCTGCAGCGATTCGTGTCGGAGCGCGGCAAGATCGTTCCGAGCCGCATCACCGCCGTTTCGGCGAAGAAGCAGCGTGAACTCGCGCAGGCGATCAAGCGGGCGCGATTCCTGGGCCTCCTGCCCTACGTGATCAAGTAAGGGAGGCGATCATGGAAGTCATCCTCCTCGAACGCATCGGCAAACTCGGCCAGATGGGCGATGTGGTGCGCGTGAAAGACGGCTATGCCCGTAATTTCTTGCTGCCACATCGCAAGGCACTGCGCGCGACGACCGAAAATCGCACGCGTTTCGACGCGATGAAGGGCGACCTTCAGGCCCGCTCGGAGACGCTCAAAGGCGAGGCATCGCAGGTCGCAAGCAAGATCGACGGGCACAGCTTTACGGTGCTGCGTCAGGCCTCGGAATCAGGACAATTGTTCGGCTCGGTGTCGCCGCGCGATCTTGTTGCCCTGATCGGCGAGTCCGGGTTCACGGTGACGCGCAATCAGATCGCGCTCAACGCACCGATCAAGACGATCGGCCAGCACAAGGTTCCGCTCAACCTGCATCCGGAGATCGAGACGTCGATCAAGATCGTCGTTGCCCGCAGCAGCGACGAGGCGGCGCGGATCGCGCGTGGCGAGGATGCGACGCAGTTGCGTGAGCCGACCGAGCAGGAAGCCGCCGCCGTCGCAGCGGAGGCGTTTTTCGAGCCCGGGGCCGGCGAAGCCGCCAGCCCGGATGAAGACGCCGCGGAGACCGAGGCCGCCGCCGAAAAAAGCTGATCGGATCGGAAGGTCGTCAGTCGGGGATGTTGTCCCGCGGCACGGGCGCGGTTTCGCTCGGCTCTGATTCCGCGGGCGCAGCGGCACTCGTCGTCGGATTGGCGTCCTGAGGGGGCGGCTCGGCTGCCTTTGGCGCCTCGTTCGTGACGGGAGCTGCCGCAACAGGCGCGGGTGCGGGCTCGGGCGCGGCGGGTGCAGCTTCTTCCGGTTCCGGCTTACGGCCGCGAGGCGCAGGCTTGCCAAGCTCCTCGTTAGGCCGTTGCAGCCTGGCGGTCGCGGGCTTTTCCTCTTCAGGTTTTGCCGGACGAGCCCCGGTTTTGGGCTCTTCGAGTTTTGCGCGCTCCGATGCCGGCTTTTGCGCGGCCGCGGGCGCCGCAGGCGCGTTGCCGCCGGCGCCGAGAACATAGGCCGCAAGCGCGCCAGCCTGATCGCGGCTTGCCGTGTAATGCTCGCGCAAAAAGCTCGACAGCATGAGGGTGTTCTTGCCGTTCGCCAGCCCGCGCGTGGATTTGTGACAAACCGCGCAATCCGCCGCGAAAATCTCGGCGGGGGTTTTGCCTTGATCGATATTGACCTGGGCGCGCCCCGCCGCGGGCACCACAACCGCTAATGCCGAAACCAGACCAATTGTCGCTGAAAAACGCCGGAACACGCTGACCTCCTCAAGGCTTGTCGGCTTAGCGGGCATACCTGAACCGGTCAAATGAGAGGACGGCATGGCCGGCTCCTGCGGCAAAATCGCGGGATTGCTGGTCAACGAAGATTTTGTTTTAATGACGGCAACACCAAGACCCTACCTGCGCAAGAGGCTGATTGAGCAGCCAGAACCGGCCAAAAGCCGATCCAGGCGCCAATCTCCGCACGACGCAAAAAGGGCCGTGCAGAGCGTGGAGGCGGCCGTGGACCGGTTGCTGCTCATATTCTTAAGTCGGTTTATTCGCCGCGGCTCCTTCACGGTCACGACGGCGGCAGGGTCTTCACATACATTCGGCAACGGAAGCGGACCGCCGGTCGCGGTGCGCTTCGCCACCGCAAAGGCGCAGCGCGCGGTCATGCTCGATCCCGAGCTCAAGCTCGGCGAAGCATTTATGGACGGCAGCCTCGTTGTCGAACAAGGCACGATCGCCGACGTGCTGAGCGTCCTTCTCGGCCAGGAGTACACGGAAGCACCGAATTGGGCGGTTGTCCGCCTCGTGCGCTATCTGTTCCGCCACTTGCAGCAATTCAATCTGCGGTCTCGCGCCCGCCACAACGTGGCGCATCACTATGACCTCGACGGCCGGCTCTATTCCCTCTTCCTCGACGGCGACCAGCAATATAGCTGCGCCTATTTCGAATCCTCCGATCAATCCCTTGACGACGCCCAGCTTGCCAAGAAGCGCCACCTCGCCGCGAAGTTACGGCTCAAGCCCGGCGCCACGGTGCTGGACATCGGCTGCGGCTGGGGCGGGCTGGCACTTTACCTCGCCGAAATAGCGAGAGCGCGGGTTACCGGCATTACGCTATCCCAGGAGCAGTACCAGCGTGCCCGGAACAGGGCGGCCGAGCGCGGCCACACCAAGGATACGGCATTTCGCCTGGTGGACTATCGCGATGCTGGCGGCCGTTTCGACCGCATCGTCTCGGTGGGCATGTTCGAGCATGTCGGCGTCGGCTTCTACGATACGTTTTTCAAAAAATGCGCCTCGCTTCTCGCTGACGATGGCATCGCCGTATTGCACACGATCGGGCGCAGCAGCCCTCCGGGCATCACCAATCCCTGGATCGCCAAATATATCTTCCCGGGGGGCTACATTCCGGCACTTTCCGAAATACTCCAGGCAATCCAGAGCGCGCAGCTCATCGTTACCGATGTCGAAGTCCTGCAGTTCCACTACGCCGAAACGCTGAAGGCATGGCGCGAGCGGTTCCTCGCCCACCGCGAAGAGGCGGAGCGTCTTTACGATCGGCGTTTTGTACGGATGTGGGAATTCTACCTGGCCTGCTCCGAAATGGCGTTTCGTGAAGCGGACAAGGTGGTGTTCCAGATCCAGATGACCAAGCGCAAGGGCGTCACGCCTGCGACACGCGACTACCTCGTGCGTGAGGAGGCACGTTTGCGTACGCTCGAATCCGCCCATTCCGCGCCGCTGCGACTTGCCGGCGAATAACGCGGCGAAGTCCAGCGGCACAAGTGCCGCCGTCAAGGGCCGATCGGCGGCTTTCGGCTTTCCTCAGGTGCGTCCAGTGGGTAACGGGGAAAGACGCAATGAGGGTTTCCCATCCTGACCGCCCTCCACTATCGACAGGTCGTGAGCGATTGCGTGACGGTTGCGCATGCGTTGAAAGTGCCGCTGTCGTTGAGTGATCCGCAATGTTGAGTGACGACCCAAAATTGGCCACACCCGAATTCCTTGATCGGAACCATGCCGGTATTCGATTCGACCGCACGCAAGCAGACTCCGCCGGAACCAACGTTCCGCACCGCGCCGCACAATATCGAGGCCGAGCAGGCCTTGATCGGGGCGATTCTCGTCAATAACGAGGCGTTTTACCGCGTCTCCGACTTTCTCGAGCCGAAGCACTTCTTCGAGCCGATCCATCAGCGCATTTACGAGCTTGCCAGCGGACTTGTGCGCGCCAACAAGGTCGCGACGCCGGTCACGCTCAAGACGTTCCTGCCGGGTGACGTCGATATTGCCGGCCTTTCGGTCAATCAATATCTGGCGCGTCTCGCCGCCGAAGCGACGACAATCATCAATGCCGAGGACTATGGCCGCACCGTCTACGATCTCTCGGTCCGCCGCGATCTGATCGCGATCGGCGAGGACATGGTCAACCTCGCCTTCGACGCGCCGGTCGACTCGACACCGATGCACCACATCGAGGACGCCGAGCGCCGCCTCTATGAAATCGCCGAGACCGGTCGTTACGATTCCGGCTTTCAGCAATTCGCTCGCGCCCTCACCACGGCTGTCGACATGGCGGCACGCGCCTATCAGCGCGACGGCAACCTGTCTGGACTGGCGACCGGCCTCACCGATCTTGATGGCCGCATGGGCGGCCTGCAGTCATCGGACCTGATCATTCTCGCCGGCCGTCCCGGCATGGGCAAAACCGCGCTCGCAACGAACATTGCCTACAATGTCGCCAAGGCCTGGGCTGGCGAGCTCCGCGCCGACGGTCACATGGCGACCGTCAATGGCGGCATCGTCGGCTTCTTCTCGCTCGAAATGTCGGCCGAGCAGCTCGCCACGCGTATCATCGCCGAGCAGACGGGAATTCCGTCAAACAAGATTTGCCGCGGCGGCATCGACGAAGCCGACTTCGAGAAGATCAAGGATGTTTCGATCGATCTGCAAAATCTGCCGTTCTATGTCGACGAGACCGGCGGCCTCTCGGTCGGCCAGTTGGCGGCGCGAGCGCGGCGTCTCAAACGCCAGCGCGGGCTCGATCTCCTGGTGATCGACTACCTGCAGCTCCTGCAGGGCAACAGCCGACGATCGAGCGAGAACCGTGTGCAGGAGATCACGGAAATCACGACGCGGCTGAAGGCACTGGCCAAGGAGCTCAACATTCCCATCCTGGCGCTCTCGCAATTATCGCGCCAGGTTGAACAGCGCGAAGACAAACGTCCGCAGCTTTCCGATCTTCGCGAATCCGGATCGATCGAACAGGACGCCGACGTGGTGATGTTCGTGTTCCGCGAGGAGTACTATCACCAGATGCGCAAGCCGCCGGAAGCGCAGCAGGACAAATTCGCCGAATGGGTGGCCGAAGGCGAGCGCGTTGACGGCAAGGCCGAGGTGATCATCGGCAAGCAGCGCCACGGCCCGACGGGCACGGTCGAATTGCAGTTCGACGCCGCCGTAACCCGCTTTGCCAATCTCGATACCGCTCACCGGCGGCCGGAATTCTAGGCGGACGGCGATATCCCGCTTTACCGCCGCGGCGGTGCCCGCCATAAGGCAGTCATGGCCCGCGCACAACGGCTTTCCGAATCCGTGGCGCCTACCCCGGCCGCGCCCGAGACCGGCGGTACGCTCACAGTCGACCTCGCCGCGATCGAGGCCAACTGGCGCGTGCTCTCCCACGAGCTTCTGACCGTCGAATGCGCCGCCGTGGTCAAGGCCGACGCCTATGGTCTGGGCCTCGTGCAAGTCACCACGAGGCTGGCGAAGGCCGGCTGCAAGACGTTCTTCGTTGCCGATCTGGCCGAAGCGCGAACCGTGCGATCGCATGCACCGGAGGCGGTCATTTACGTTCTTGATGGCTTCACGCCCGATTGGGGCGACGGTTTCATCGAGATCAACGCGCGGCCGGTCATCAACTCGACAACGGAGCTTGCGGAATGGGACGCGTTCGCCGGCGCCCGGGCATGGCGAGGCGGCGCCGCGATCCATGTCGATACCGGTATGCGCCGGCTCGGCATTACGCCGGACGAAGCGGCGGCGCTCGCGCCGCGGACCCAGACCGAAAATCACGGCATCGCGCTTCTCCTGAGCCATCTCGCCTGCGCCGAGATTCCAGATCATCCGCTCAATGCCAGCCAGATCGCGATGTTCCGCGAACTGCACATGCTCTATTCCGGTATTCCCGCTTCGCTGGTGAATTCCTCAGGCATCTATCTCGGCCGCGCGGCGCATTTCGATCTCGGCCGGCCAGGTGCGGCGCTCTACGGCGTCAATCCCACGCCGGGCCGTCCCAATCCGATGCAGAGCGTCGTCGAATTGACGGGCCGCATCCTGCAGATACGCAAAATCCTGCGTGACGAAACTGTCGGTTATGGCGCGACGTGGACGGCCAAACGCGACTCGCGTATCGCCATCGCCGCGCTCGGCTATGCCGACGGGGTGATGCGCGGCGGGAGCGGCACCGACCAGCGGCAAGGCGGCGCCGCGATCGTTGCCGGGAGGCGCTGCCCGATTGCCGGCCGCATCTCGATGGATCTGGTCTGCATCGATGTCACCGACCTTCCGGACGGCGCCGTCCATCGCGGCGACGCCGCAACGCTGATCGGCAGCGATTTGACGATCGACGATGTCGCCGCGGCGGCGGGCACGATCGGTTACGAGATTCTCACGCGGCTGAGCGCACGAAGCCATCTCGTTTATCGAAACCCATGACCATAGATATCTGACATGGCGGCACGAGCGCAGAATTTCATCTGTCAGAATTGCGGCGCGGCCTCAGCGCGCTGGGCGGGCAAATGCGAAGCTTGCGGCGAATGGAACACGCTGGTCGAGGAAGGCACGGAAGGCCCGCGGCGTTCGGCGCGCAAAGGAAGATTATTCGCCGTCGAGGCGCTCAAGGGCACAACACACGAAGCGCCGCGGCTTTCGTCAGGGATCGCGGAATTCGATCGCGTGACCGGCGGCGGTTTGGTGCGCGGCTCGGTACTTCTTCTGGGCGGCGACCCGGGGATCGGCAAATCGACGCTCCTCCTCGACGTCGCGGCTGCATTCGCGCGCGGGCGGCATCGCTCGGTTTATATTTCCGGTGAGGAGGCCGTCGCGCAGGTGCGGCTGCGTGCCGAACGGATGGGCCTTACTGAAGCCAATGTCGAAGTCGCAGCGGAGACTTCGGTCGAGGACATTGTAGCGACATTGTCGCAAGGCACCGTACCGCGGCTCCTGGTCATCGATTCCATTCAGACGATGTGGACGCAGTCCGTCGAGGCTGCGCCCGGCACCGTGACACAGGTCCGCGGCTCGGCCGGCGAATTGATCCGTTTTGCCAAGCGGACCGGCACCGCGGTGATTCTTGTCGGCCACGTCACCAAGGACGGCCAGATCGCCGGGCCCCGCGTCGTCGAGCACATGGTCGATGCCGTGATGTCGTTCGAGGGCGAAGGCTCACAGCAATTCCGCATCCTGCGCGCGATCAAGAACCGGTTCGGGCCGACGGACGAAATCGGTGTGTTCGAGATGACTGGCACGGGTTTGCGCGAAGTCGCCAACCCTTCCGAACTCTTCCTGTCGGAGCGCGATCTCGGCAGTCCCGGCACCGCCGTCTTTGCCGGAATGGAAGGGTCGCGGACGCTTCTCGTCGAGATTCAGGCACTCGTTGCCCCGACATCGCTCGGTACCCCGCGCCGCGCCGTCGTCGGCTGGGATCAGAATCGCCTGTCGATGGTGCTGGCGGTGCTTGAGGCGCATTGCGGCATCCGCCTGTCCGGCCACGACGTCTATCTCAATGTCGCGGGCGGCCTTCGCATCCAGGAGCCGGCGGCCGATGTGGCTGCCGCAGCGGCACTGGTATCGTCGCTGGCGCATGCGCCGTTGCCGACCGATGCCGTCTATTTCGGCGAAGTATCGCTTTCAGGAGCCGTCCGCCCTGTTGCCCAGACCGCTGCACGCCTGCGGGAGGCCCAGAAGCTCGGTTTCACCAAGGCAGTCGTGCCTGAAGCGGCGCGAAATGACGCGCCGGCAGGTGTCTCTCTGTCCGCCATCGGCACGCTTGCCAACCTCGTGGCCGAGATAGCCCGCGATGGCGCGCCTGCGCTGCGCCGGGTCGGCCGGCAGGACCCCTAAGGCACGACCCATGAGGCTGGACCAGGGTCGTTAAGCAGGCGGGAAATTGTTCGATTTCGGCACATCTGCAGATGCGCCCTGCCGCTCCCGGACGGAACTTGTTGAGCACCGGAGAAGACGGGTGACGGCGCGCTGGAGCCCCGCTATACAGCCGACGGAAAGCGCCGGATTCAGCGAGAGCGGACTGGGTAGCCGATGCCGATTACGCTGCTCGATATCGTACTCATTGTCGTTATGCTGATATCGGGGCTGCTCGCCATGGTGCGCGGCTTCATGCGCGAAGTGCTCTCCATCACCGCCTGGGTTTTGGCCGCCGCGGCGACCCTTTACTCCTACGGCAAGCTCCTCCCGCTGGCCAAACAGTACTTCAACAACGACATCGTGGCGGCCGTCGCCGTCGTCGGCGGCGTGTTTCTGGTCACGCTGCTTATTGTCTCGGTTTTAACCGTCAGAATCTCGGACATGGTGCTCGACAGTCGCGTCGGCGCGCTGGACCGTACCCTGGGTTTCCTGTTTGGGCTCGGCCGCGGGCTGATCATCGTGGTTATCGCCTTCCAGTTCTTCACCTGGCTCGTCCCCGACCGTAGCCAGCCGGAATGGGTGAAGGGCGCCAAATCCAAGGTCGTCCTGGCCGGGACCGGGCAATGGCTGATGTCCATGTTGCCGGATGACCCCGAAAGCACCATCTTGAACAAGTTGAAGAAGCCGCGTCCGGAGGACACCGACACTCCGTATCCGCCGGCTCCTGCGCCGGATCAACACAGCGAACTCGATTGGCTGGAGGGCCAAGCATGATCGAACCCGCCGTCTTCGATCTCGACGCGGACCGGCTCCGCGAAGAATGCGGCGTATTCGGCATTTTCGGTCATCCGGACGCCGCGGCGATTACCGCCCTCGGCCTCCACGCCCTGCAGCATCGCGGCCAGGAAGCCGCCGGCATCGTCTCGTTCGACGGCAAGCGCTTCCATTCGGAACGCCGCCTCGGCCTCGTCGGCGACGCGTTCTCGCGGCGCGACGTGATCGATCGCCTGCCCGGCAATGCCGCGGTCGGCCATGTCCGCTATTCGACGACCGGCGAGACGATCCTGCGCAATGTGCAGCCGCTGTTCGCCGAATTGAATGCCGGAGGCTTTGCCATCGGCCACAACGGCAACCTCACCAATGGCCTGACGATGCGCCGTCAGCTCGTGCGCGAAGGCGCAATGATGCAATCGACGACGGACACCGAAGTCATCCTGCATCTGGTGGCGCGCTCGCACCGCAACCGCTTCGTCGACCGCTTCGTCGAGGGGCTGCGCATGCTCGAAGGCTCCTTCGCCTTCGTCGGCCTCACCAACAAAAAGCTCGTCGGCGCGCGCGACCCGCTCGGCATCCGTCCGCTCGTGCTCGGCAAGCTCGATGGCTGCCCCATTCTTGCCTCGGAGACTTGCGCGCTCGACATCATCGGCGCGCAATATGTGCGCGACGTCGAGAACGGCGAGGTCCTCATATTCGACGAGGACGGCGCACATTCGCAAAAGCCGTTCCTGCCGATGGCGCCGCGCCCGTGCATTTTCGAATATATCTATTTCGCCCGGCCGGATTCGGTCATCGGCGGCCGCAGCGTCTATAATGTGCGCAAGGTTTCCGGCGCCGAGCTCGCCCGTGAAGCGCCCGCCTCCGCCGACGTGGTCGTGCCGGTTCCGGATTCAGGCGTGCCTGCCGCCATCGGCTACGCCCAGGAGTTGGGAATTCCCTACGAGCTCGGCATCATCAGAAATCATTATGTCGGCCGCACCTTCATCGAGCCGACCCAACACATTCGCCAGCTCGGCGTCCGCCTCAAGCATAGCGCCAATCGCGCGGTCGTCGCCGGCAAGCGCATCGTGCTGATCGACGACTTGATCGTGCGCGGCACGACATCGGTGAAGATCGTGCAGATGATGCGCGATGCCGGTGCGCGCGAAGTGCATTTCCGCATTGCCTCGCCGCCGATCACCCATCCCGACTATTACGGGATCGATACGCCGGAACAGGACAAGCTGCTCGCAGCCACGCATGATCTCGAAGGCATGCGCAAATTCATCGGAGCGGATTTGCTGGCCTTCCTTTCGGTCGACGGCATCTATCGCGCAATGGGCGAAAAGGGCCGGGATCCGGTTCGGCCGCAATTCACCGATCATTGCTTCACCGGCGAGTACCCCACGCCGCTGACGGACCGCACCGCGCAAGACGCAACGCCGCGCCAGCTCTCGTTGCTCGCCGAGGCGAGCTGACGAATGACCCAGCCGCTGGCCGGGAGTATCGCGCTCGTCACCGGCGCCTCACGCGGCATTGGCCGAGCGACCGCATTGTCCCTGGCGCGGGCCGGCGCTCATATTGTCGCGGTCGGCCGCACCGTCGGGGCGCTTGAGGAAATCGACGACGCGGTGCAGTCAGCCGGCAGCTCAGCGACGCTCGTCCCCCTCGATATTCGCGATTACCCCGGCATCTACCGGCTCGCGGCGGCGCTCAATGAGCGGCATCAGCATCTCGATATTTTGGTCGGCAATGCCGGCGTCGTCGGCCAACGCTCGCCGCTCGACCATATCGATCCGAAGAACTGGGATGACGTGATGGCGGTCAACGTGACCGCCAACTGGCACCTCATCCGCGCCATGGACCCGCTTCTCAAGCGCGCGAAAGCCGGCCGCGCCGTGTTTATATCGTCAGGGGCGGCGACCCATGCCCGCGCCTATAGCGGCGCCTATTCCGTGTCGAAGGCTGCGCTCAACGCGCTCGGGCGGATTTACGCGGACGAGACATCCGCTTCGCCTATCCGCGTCAATCTGTTCAATCCGGGCCCGACCCGTACCCGCATGCGCGCGCAGGTGATGCCGGGCGAAGATCCGATGACGCTGCCGACGGCGGAAGACGTCGCGGATAAAATCGTCGAATTGTGTCTGCCGAGTTGCTCCGTCACCGGCAAGCTTTACGATTACCGCGCCGGCAGGTTTCTGGAGTTTGTGCCGCCGGCTTGACTATTCCGTCATCGGCGGCGTTTTTTCCCCGCATAGGGATTGACCTTGGCCCGCATGGTCAGCCGGATCGGCGTGCCCGGCAGATCGAACTTCTCGCGCAGGCCGTTGATCAGATAACGGCGATAGGTTTCCGGCAACGCCTCCGCACGTGCCGAGAACAGCACGAATGTCGGCGGCCGCGGTTTCGGCTGGGTCATGTAATCGAGCCGGAAACGGCGGCCGCACAGGGCCGGAGGCGGATTCGCCGCGATCGCCTGCGCGAGAAAGCGGTTGAGCGCGGCCGTCGGCACGCGCCGGTTCCAGACAGCGTAGGCTTTGATCACCGCCGCCATCAGTTTATCCAGCCCGTCGCCGCTTTTCGCCGAGAGCACCGCGACCGGGACGCCCTTGATCTGCGGCAGCATGCGATCGACCGATTCGCGCAAGCGCGTGAGCGCGCCGGGTTCCGGTTCGATCAGATCCCATTTGTTGACCGCGATGACGGCCGCACGCCCCTCCCGCTCGACGAGATCGGCGATGCGGACGTCCTGTTCTTCGAAGGGTGTTTCGGCATCGACGAGGACAATCACCACTTCGGCGAAACGAATGGCATTGAGCGCGTCGGCAACGGAAAGCTTCTCGAGCTTCTCCTCGATCCGTGAACGGCGGCGCAATCCGGCCGTGTCGTGAATGCGCATGTGCCGGCCATGCCAGGTCAGATCGACCGCAATCGCATCGCGCGTGATGCCGGCCTCCGGTCCGGTCAATAGCCTGTCTTCGCCGAGCAGCCGGTTGATCAGCGTCGACTTGCCGGTATTGGGCCGGCCGACGATGGCAATGCGGATCGGTTGCTCTTCCGGCACGGCCGCGGGCGGCTCGTCGTCGGGTTCGGGTTGGGCGGTCGCATCGGGCAGCGCCGCGCGCAGCGCATCGTAGAGGTCGGCCAGTCCTTCGTCGTGCTCGGCGCTGATTGCGACCGGCTCGCCGAGACCAAGCGCATAGGCTTCCAGCGCGCCGGCTGCGCCGACGCGTCCCTCGCTCTTGTTCGCGACCAGGATGGCGGGCTTGCCGGATTTGCGGATGATGTCGGCAAAAACGCGGTCGGCGCCCGTCGCTCCACTGCGCGCATCGACCAGAAAGAGCACGGCGTCCGCCTGCTTTATTGCCGCCGCGGTCTGCGCTTGCATCCGCGCAGAAAGGCTTTCCCGCTCGGCATCTTCGAGGCCGGCGGTGTCGATGACCTTGAACGAGAGATCGCCGAGCCTCGCGTTACCCTCGCGGCGGTCGCGGGTCACACCCGGCTCATCATCGACCAGCGCCAGGCGGCGCCCGACGAGCCGGTTGAACAGCGTCGATTTTCCGACATTCGGGCGGCCGGCGATGGCGACGGTAAACGACATGGTGAGAGCTTTGCAAAAGATGATCGTATATCACGACGTCGCAGGTAGCGCGGGTCTATGTCACCGGCCGCGTGAACTCCGTAACGTTCAGCTAAACCCTGTGAATCCGCCCTATTGCGTCGTCGTGCGCGGGGCGGGAGGGTTCGGCCAGACCGATTGCGATGGTTGCGCTGTTTGCTGCGGGGGCGGCGTCTGGTTCGGCGACGGCCAAACTGACTGAGACTGAGCGGCAGGTTGCCCCGACGTGGCCTGTTGCGGCGACGGCCACGGCGCGGCTTGCTGGTCGGCGCCGTCTGGTTTCGATGCTGCCGGTCCAACACTGATCCTCGTTGGCGCAGGCCCAGCTGGTTTTTGGGCCGCGAGCTTCGGTTTCGGCTTGGGTTTCGGTTTCGGCTTGTCCGCTTCGGCGGTGGCTGGCGCGGGCGCCGGAGCCGCCGCGTCGGCGTCGGCCGGTTCGGGAGGCGCCTGATAGCCCTTCACAAGATCCGCCGGCACGCCGGTTGTCGTTCCGGGCACGCCCCCGGGAAACACCGCCTCGCGGTCGCCCTTAAGCTTTTTCTTGGTCTCGAACATGTCGTTGTTGACGAGTTCGGTAGGATCGAATTGACCGCCTTTGGTGCAGCCCGCAATGACGAGCACAAACCCCAGCGCCGAGGCGAAGCGATAATACCGCAAGGATTTCGACCGGGTCGGCATCGGGTCAGCCCTTGCCGCTCGCGGCGATGAGTTCGCCCAGGATTTCGGCACGGCTACGCGTGCCGGCCGGCGACTGCGGATCGCTCATGATCGTATCGGTCCACTGCCGCGCCGCCGTCATATCGCCCGACTTCCAGGCAGAGAGCGCCAAAATCTCGCGCGCGCTGTGCCGGAATGTCCGGTTGGCAGCCGTCAACGGTTCGAGCCTTGTGCGGATCTCGGAATAGGGCGCGGTGTCGACGAGCAGAAAGCCTGAGCGCACTGCCGCCAAATCCTGGATCACCTGCCCTGCGCTGCCGTCGGCGGCGATCTGGTCATAGGCACCGATGGCGGCTTTCTTGTCTGTCGGCGCAAGCTGCGCCGCCTCGCGCAATCGTGCGAGAATGCGGTAGCCGGCCGTGCCGTCGCTTGCGAGCTTGGCGAAAGCTGCTTCGGCCTCCTGATGCTTGCCCGCTTCGGCAAGCGTCACCGCCTGCTCGAACGCGGCGCCGGATTGAACCGCCTGCTTGTTTTCCCACCAATCGTAGGCGCGCCAGGCGGCCACGCCGGCGACGATCAGAATGCAAAGCGCGACGAGATAGTTCCCGTACCGTTCCCACAGCTTTTTGAGCTGCTCGCGGCGGACTTCCTCATCGACTTCCTGAAAGATATCGCTCACGGAACCCGCACCCAGCCTAACCCCAGCGCCTGTTCGTTCCCCAGAACCGTAGCCCAGCCCAGAAAATTCAATAAATCCAGAGGCCTGAGCCTGGAAAGCGTCGTCGCAACTAGTTTAATGATATGGCGCGAGCAAGGCAAAAGCCCATACGGCGGATTTCGACCCTTCCGCATGGTTTAAATGGGTTACGCCCGCGACGGGCCCTTGCCGCGTTCCGGCAGCTTGGTCACGGCGGCGCCGCGCATGGGATAGACGTGGTCCTGCGCCGGGAAAGTCCGTGCCCGCACCTCCTCCGCATAGCTCTTGATCGCTTGCTCGATCGATGGCCCGAGGTTCCCGAAGCGTTTGACGAATTTCGGCACCCGCGGCGACAAACCGAGCATATCTTCAAGCACGAGAATTTGGCCGTCGCAGGCGACGCTGGCGCCGATGCCGATCGTCGGAATTGCGATCTGCGCGGTGATGCGGCGCGCGAGCGGTTCAGCGATCGCTTCGAGAACGACGGAAAAAGCGCCGGCATTCGCCACCGCGCGCGCATCGGCCTCGATCGGCGCCCAATCGTTTTCGTCACGGCCCTGCGCGCGAAAGGACCCGATCGTATTGATCGCCTGCGGTGTCAGCCCGACATGGCCCATCACCGGGACGCCGCGCTCGACCAGGAACGCGATGGTTTCCTCCATGCGCCGGCCGCCTTCGATCTTGATCGCGCCGCAGCCGGTCTCCTTCAATATCCGGGCCGCCGAAGCAAAGGCCTGCTCCTTCGACGCCTCGTAAGAACCGAACGGCATGTCGACGACGACCAATGCCCGCTTCGACCCGCGCATCACCGCGTGTCCCTGCAGGATCATCATGTCAAGCGTAACCGGAACGGTGGTTTCCAGCCCATGCATCACCATGCCGAGAGAGTCACCGACGAGGATGACGTCGCAATAGGCATCGACGAGCCGCGCCGTATGGGCGTGATAGGACGTCAAACACACAATCGGCTCGCCGTTCTTGCGGGCGTGGATGTCCGGCGCCGTCAGTCGCCTGATTTCATTTTGTGTGGACATTGTTTTTATCCAGATGCCGGCATGAACGCGGGTACGCCGATGACGACGGGATGGAAGACGAAGCCGAGGGCAAGATAGATGATCGTGCCGACGATGATGGCGATAAGATCGTTTTTGCCGCCGCCGGCTGGAATTGGCGGAGCGCCAGGATCGGCGCGGCGCTTGAGCGTGATGCGGTCGAACACCGCCCAAGCCAGGACCGACGCGAACAGGATGACGCCGCCGAGATCGCCGTTTGCGCACAGATGCGCGAACGCCCAGGTTTTTACGGCGACCAGCAGCGGATGCTTGAGTACGCGCGCGATGTTGCCGCGGATATAGGCGGCCGCAACCATGATGCTGGCGGGCCACATCAGAGCGACCACGATGTGACGCGTCCAGGCCGGCGGGTTCCACAGCGTCACCATGCCGGCCGCCCGGTAGCTCGCAAACCCATAAGCGATGAGCGCGATGCCGAGGATCGAGACCAGCGAAAACAGACCGCGATAGGGCCATTCGCCGATCTTCGCGACAAGCTTTGCGCGTTCGCCGCGCATCGTGACGAACACATGCGCGCCGAGAAATATGACGAGTCCGATTATTTCAACCGCAAGTCCCATGACGAAGCGACATTCGATCGTATTGATTTTGTGGATGGCCGGACCGGCCAGGTGACGCTTTCTTTCGCGTAGCGGCGGCGATCATGGCGACCGGGCCCTTCTTGTCAATGCGGCCCACGGCATTTGCGGCGCATGGCCGCTATCACATGTTTCGCGTCCGATGACCGCCATGATAGGTCTTGATAAGTCTTGATAAGTCTTGCGCCCAGGCGGGGACAATTGAGGGACAACCGAATGAATCGATGCCTGGTGGCCGCTTTTGCCGTTCTTGCCTGCACGGTCTCCGCGACGGCGCAAGATTGGCCTGCAACACCGGTCAAAATCATCGTGCCATTCGGCCCGGGAGCCACGCCCGACCTCGTGGCGCGGCTTGTCGCCGACTATCTGCAAGACAAGCTCGGCCAGACGTTCATTGTCGAAAACAAACCGGGCGCGAGCGGCAATACCGGCACTGACGCGGTGGCAAAAGCGCCGCCGGACGGCGCGACCATCGGTGTAAGCATCGGTGGCCCGCTTGCCATCAATACGCTCCTGTTCGCCAAGCTCCCTTATGATCCAAGAAAAGACCTGGCGCTGATCACGGCACTAGTGACGCAGCCGAGCGCGCTTGCGGTCAATACCAGCCTCGGCGTGAACACCGCACGCGATCTCATCGATCTCATCAAGCGCAATCCCGGGAAATATGCGTTCGGTTCCATCGGCACGGGTTCGCTCTCGCAGCTCGCGATGGAGGCAATCGCGTTAAAGAGCGGCGTGCAACTCGTGCATGTCCCCTATGCATCGTCGCCGCAGGCCATGACTGCGCTCATTCGCAACGACGTGCAGATGGTTTGCCTGCCGGCCATCTCGGTCGTGCCGCAACTCGGCTCCGGGGCGGTGAAGATTCTCGCCATTTCGACCGCTGAACGTTCCGCGCTCCTGCCGGGTATTCCGACTCTCAAGGAATCAGGCATCGACGTGGAAGCCGACGCCTGGATGGGCCTCGTCGCACCTGCCGGAATCCCGGATGCGATGGTTCAGCGGATCGGCAGCCTGGCCGGCGAAGCTGTCGATTCGCGCGCGATCCGTGAAAAGCTCACCACGCAATTGATGGAGCCGATCCCCGGCACGCCCGCCGAATTCCGCGCGCGCATCGATGCCGATATCGCCCGTTGGACGCCGGTCATCGAAGCCGCAAAGATCAGGATCGATCAGTAGGACCGTTCTACGGTCCAAATTTGTAATTGATTCCCGCCTTGACCTCTTGAACGTTCAACGAAGCGTTGGTGGTGTAGGCAGGGAATGTCGGCGTCGAGAAAGTGAAATTCTTATTTCCGAAGCCGAGATAGTCGTATTCGATCTTGGCCGTCCAATTCTGCGCGAGTGCATATTCGAGGCCGGCGCCGGCAGTCCAGCCGGTTCGCGTCATCGAATTGCTCGAAACGCCGCCTGCGATATCGTTCAGCGTGCCCTTGTCGTCGGCAAACGCGACACCGCCCTTGGCGTAGACGAGGAGCCGGTCGAAGGCCGCGCCGACGCGACCGGTGACGGTCGACGTCCACTGCGTCTTGTCATGGATCGCATTGCCGACCGCGTCGTTGCTGCTGCTTCTGATGCCGCTCCAGTCGAAATCGCCTTCGATACCGACGACAAGCCAGTTGAACTGGGCGTTGTAGCCGATCTGGCCGCCGCCGATAAAGCCGCTGTTATTGAAGTTGTTATTCGCTCCGGTGAACGGATCGCTCCACGACGAATTGGTAAATCCGCCGCCGACGTTGCCGCCGATATAAAAGCCGGTCCAGTCGTAGACGCGAGGCGCATAGGCGATCGGCGCCACGGCCGGTCTCGGCGCAGGCGGCAGATCGGCCGCGCTTGCGAAACCAGCACACAAAACAGAACCGGCGGCGAGCGCGCAGCCGCCGACGAACAAACGCGAAATCATGTGAACCTCCAGCCTTGTCCCCGACACCGCGCGCCCCGGCTTCTCCCGACGAGAAGGCCCCATAACGATGTCACAACCACCAAGCCTAACGTCTTCGGGCAAAGCATGTTCCCTTCATGGCGAGAAAATGACTCCCGCCACAGCAGTGAAAAAAGGATTTAGTGTTGCAGTTCCATCCGCCGGATTTTTGCCCCATTCGCGCCGTGCGGAAGACTCTCGCCGCCGCTGGCGCGAAAAAAATGCGGATTCAAAGGGGCGTTAAATCGCTTCGCGATAGGCCTCGGGCGCAAATCCGACCAGCAATTTGCCACGGCCGAGATCGAGCACCGGACGCTTGATCATGGAGGGCTGAGCCAACATCAGCGCGATTGCCTTTTTCACATCGATGCCGGTCTTGTCCTTGTCCGGCAATTTGCGAAACGTAGTGCCGGAGCGATTGAGGAGCGTCTCCCAGCCGACCTTCTTCGACCAGGCTTCGAGCCGCTCGCGGTCGATCCCGGCGGTCTTGTAGTCGTGGAAGCCGTATTCGACGCCGTGCTTGTCGAGCCAGGCACGCGCCTTCTTCATCGTGTCGCAGTTCTTGATGCCGTAGATGGTGATGGGCAAAGCTTACTCCCACTCGATCGTTCCCGGCGGCTTCGACGTCACGTCGTAAACCACGCGGTTGACGCCCTTGACCTCATTGATGATGCGGGTCGCAACCGCACCGATGAATTTCATGTCGAACGGATAGAAATCCGCGGTCATGCCGTCGGTCGAGGTCACCGCGCGCAGGCCGACGACGAAATCGTAGGTGCGGTAATCACCCATCACGCCGACGGTGCGCACCGGCAACAGCACGGCAAAGGCCTGCCAGATGTCGTCGTAGAGGCCGGCGCGGCGGATCTCCTCGATGAAAACGTCGTCGGCGAGGCGGAGGATATCGAGCTTGTCGCGGGTGATCGGCCCCGGGCAGCGGATGGCGAGGCCGGGACCGGGGAATGGATGGCGGCCGACAAAAACGTCGGGCAGGCCAAGCTCGCGGCCGAGAGCGCGCACCTCGTCCTTGAACAGTTCGCGTAACGGCTCGACAAGCTTCATGTTCATGTGCGCGGGCAAGCCGCCGACATTGTGGTGCGATTTGATTGTGACCGACGGACCGCCGGTGAACGATACGCTCTCGATGACGTCGGGATAGAGCGTGCCCTGGGCGAGAAATTCGGCGCCGCCGATCTTCTTCGCTTCCGCCTCGAACACCTCGATGAACAGTTTGCCGATCGTCTTGCGTTTGGTCTCCGGATCGTCGACGCCTTCCAGCGCCTTGAGAAATGTATCCGAGGCATCGACATGAACGAGCGGGATGTTGTAATGGCCGCGAAACAGCGCCACGACCTTCTCCGCCTCGCCGAGCCGCAACAGCCCGTGATCGACGAAGACGCAAGTGAGCTGCTCGCCGATCGCTTCGTGAATGAGAACGGCAGCGACCGCGGAATCGACGCCACCTGACAGCCCGCAGATCACCCTGCCCTTGCCGACCTGACGGCGGATTTTCTCGATCATCTCGGTCTTGAACGCGCGCATCGTCCAGTCGCCGGCGCAGCCGGCGATGTTGCGGACGAAATTGCGCAGGATCGCCGCGCCGTGCGGCGTGTGCACGACTTCGAGATGGAATTGCGTCGCGTAGAATTTTCGCTTCTCGTCGGCGATCATGGCGATCGGCGCATTGGCCGAAGTCGCGGTCGCGACAAAACCGTCCGGCAGACGGGTGACGCGGTCGCCGTGGCTCATCCACACCGGGTAGCGCTCGCCGACTTGCCAGACGCCGTCGGTGAGCGCGGAAGGTGTGGTCACCTCGATCTCGGCACGGCCGAACTCGCGATGATGGCCGGCCTCGACCTTGCCGCCGAGTTGCTGCGCCATGGCCTGCTCGCCGTAACAGATGCCGAGCACCGGCACGCCGGCCTGATAGATCGCCATCGGCGCCAAAGGCGCGTCCCGGTCGAGCACCGATGCCGGGCCTCCGGACAGGATAACGCCTTTTGGCTTCATCTCGCGGAACGCCGCTTCCGCCTTTTGAAACGGCACGACTTCGCAATAGACCTTTTCCTCGCGCACCCGCCGCGCGATGAGCTGGGTGACCTGCGAGCCGAGGTCGACGATGAGAATCTTGTCGTGGGATTGCGAATCTGGATGCGCCATAGAAGATTCTAGGGTAGCCGCCCCGGCCTGTCGAGTATTCGCAAGTGAGTTCATGGCGAACGCCGCAAGAGGCTGACGAAAAAGCCGTCGGTATCGGTCCGGCGCGGCGTCATCAGCAGGCCTTCGTCCGAGATAAGCGCCGCGCGATTGAAAAGATAGGCGCGCTCGCCGAGGACGTTGACCACATCCGCGGGCTTTTCCACGGAAAAATCCGGGTGGCGGCCCACAAAAGCCCGCACCTGATCACCGTTTTCTTCCGCCAGGACGGAACAGGTGACGTAGGCAATACGGCCGCCCGGCTTGACCAGCGCCGAGGCGCGTTCAAGCACGGCCTCCTGCTGCTTGATCCGCTCCGCCAGCGCCCCCGGGCGGATGCGCCATTTGGCGTCCGGGTTGCGCCGCCAAGTGCCGATCCCGGTACAGGGCGCGTCAACGAGCACCAGATCGGCGCGGCCCGCGAGATCGCCAAGCACATCCGCCGGTCCCGCGGGCGTGCGCACCTGGATATTGTGCGCATCGGCGCGCGCGATCCGCTCATGAATTGCCGCCAGCCGGCGCTTATCGGAATCAGACGCATAAATCTGGCCGTGATTTTCCATCACGCCGGCAAGCGCGAGCGTCTTGCCGCCGGCGCCGGCGCAGAGATCGATCACCTGCTCGCCGGGATTTGCACCGGCCAGCAATGCCGCAAGCTGCGAGCCCTCGTCCTGGATTTCGATCTGGCCTTTGAGAAAAAGCGGCTCGGCATGGATGGCGGGGCTCTTGGCGTCGGCGGAGAGCCGGATGCGCAGCCCGACCGGCGACCACCGTGCCGGTTCGGCATGAAGGTGCTCGAGCTTCGGCGCGACATCGTCGCGCTCGGCTTTGAGCGTATTGATCCGCAAATCGAGTGGCGCGCGGCTGGCAAGCGCTGCGCCCTCGTCGGCGCGTTCGTCGCCAAAGGCCCGCGCCAGCTTCGCGTCGAGCCATTCGGGATAGTCGCCGCGAACATGAGCCGGCGCATCAGCCAACGCGCCGCCGGCGAGTGCTGCCTTCTCCCGTTCCGTCAACGGCTCCGGCGCATAGCGCGCACCGCTGCACAATGCTTCGATCGCCGCGGTTTCGAGCCCGCGCTCACGATGCAGCATGCCGATCAGCGCCGCGCGCGCGCCGGCCTCGCCCATCAGCCACGCCGCGGATGATTTGCGGCGCAGCGCATCGTAAACGAGGCCCGCGATCGCGGCACGATCGCCCGAACCGGCGAAACGATGCGACAGTCCCCAATCCTTGAGCGCGTCGGACGCCGGGCGGCGCCGCGCCTCAATCTCGGCGAACACCTCGATCGCGGCAGACAGTCGTGCGGACGGCGTCACTTCTTTTTACGCTTGGTGGCGGCCGCGCGCTCTGCGCCGGGCGTATCATGGCGCCGTACGCGTTTGCGCAATTCCTGTATTGCTTCGGCGAGATCCTGCACGTGGATGCCCTTCGGGGCCTTCCCGGCGCGCACGCTTGCCAGCATGCGCTTGAGCAGATCATCATCGTGCTCGTCGCGGTAAGGCTTGAGATCGAGATTCTTCGGCACTTTCTTCAGCCGCTCGTCGCCGATGGTCTTGACGTATTTCTGCATGAACCGGTCGTAGGCGTGCCAGCCGACGCCGGCCGCGCGCACCGCCGCCTCCTCGGCGCGGGTCGCGATCTGGTGCGCGTGCAGGTAATGCAGCCCGAGCTGGTCGATCAGGGTTTTCTCCACCTCTTCATGCAAAATGAGAAAACGATCGGTGTCGATGGTGCGGCCGCGGTATTTGAACGTCTGCGGCATGTGGCGATCGATATAGATGATCTTGCCGTCGAGACTGTAGCCCGCGAGATAGGGAATGTCGTGCCTGCGGTCGAGAGTTTTGACGCGGCGGCAGATCGCGTCGAGCGCGCGATCCATCATCAGGCTTGAGACATACCATTCCGGCAGCCTCAGCCTCTTATGCGGCGCGGTCGGATGGCAATAATCGAGCGGCATGATTTTATCCCTCAGATCAGCGGCCGCGGCAGTGTCAGGACCTCGACGATATAAATCGCCCACATGATCGCGAGCACGAGCGCCCCAATAGCGTAAAATGCGCCGCGCACTCGAATCTTGTTGCTCGTGACATGCACATAGGTCTGCAGAATGCGGCAGATCACGAAGATCCATGCCAGCACCACGAATACGAGGCCCGCAAGATGCGTGACATATTCAAGGATAGTCAGAACATAAAACAGAACCGGAAGTTCGAACTGATTGGAGAATGAATATCCGACCTGAAGCGTGCGCCGGGACCAGTTGGGCTCGCGAAGCGAGACATTGTCGGGGCGTGCTATGCCCGCCTTGATATCGGCACCGCGCAGCGGCGCGAGGTAGAACAGCAAAAGGAATGTGAGGATGACCTCGACAAAAAGCGGCAACAGGATTTCTTGAACGGTCATTGGATCACCCCCCTCAGAGCTTGACGCTTATCGCCGTCTCACCATCGTCATCGACCAGTGCGCTGCGCCAGGATTTTCCTTCGAACAGCGCCTTGCGCACGGCATCCGCTGTACCGCCGTGATTGAGATTGGCGGTGATCAGCGTGCCGCCGGTGCGCAGCAAGCCCCGCAGCGTCTTGTGCAGCGCCTGCACCGGCGTGCCGCCATCGAAGAAGGCGACGTCATATCCGGGATCGAGCGTCGGCAGGACGGCGGAGAATTCGCCCTCGTGCACGGTGATACGATGATCCATGCCGGCGGCCGCGATATTGTCGCGGGCCAACTGCACGTGATCGGGATCGCGTTCGACGGTATCGACCGTGGCGTCCGTCGCACCCGACGCAAACGACAAGGCCGTGTAGCCGAGTGCAGTGCCCAATTCCAAAATCCGCCGGGCGCCGGCAGCGCCCGCCAGCACCGCCAGCAACGGGCCGTTGTCATAAGGAAACGCGCCGCAGCCGTGCCGCGCGCGATGGGTATCGGTCGCGGTGCGGATTTTGGCGAAAGGATCTGGGCGCGCGCCTGCCATCGCGACGCTTAAGTCCGGCTCGGATAATTCGGACTTTCCCGCGTTATGGTCACGTCGTGAACGTGGCTCTCGCGCAAGCCGGCGCCGGAGATGCGCACGAATTCGGCCTTGTCATGGAGTTCGCCGAGATTCTTGGCGCCGACATAGCCCATGGCGGCACGCAACCCGCCGACAAGCTGATGCACCACATTGGCGACCGCTCCCTTATACGGCACCTGGCCTTCGATGCCCTCGGGAACGAGCTTGAGCGTGTCCTTGATCTCCTGCTGAAAATAGCGGTCGGCGGAGCCGCGCGCCATCGCGCTGACCGAACCCATGCCGCGGTAAGTCTTGTAGGAGCGGCCCTGATAGAGAAAGACCTCGCCCGGCGTTTCGTCCGTGCCGGCGAGCAGCGATCCGACCATGGCGCAATCCGCGCCCGCCGCGAGCGCTTTGGCAAGATCGCCGGAATATTTTATGCCGCCGTCGGCGATCACCGGCGTATTCGCCTTCTTCGCCACCTCGACCGCATCCATGATGGCGGTGAGTTGCGGCACGCCGACGCCGGCGACGATGCGGGTGGTGCAGATCGAACCGGGCCCGATGCCCACTTTGATCGAATTGGCGCCCGCGTCGATCAAAGCCCTCGCGCCTTCGCTGGTCGCGATGTTGCCGGCCACCACCTGGACCGCGTTCGACATGCGCTTGATGCGGGTCACGGTGTCGAGCACGCGCCTCGAATGACCATGCGCGGTATCGACCACGACGAGATCGACGCCGGCAGCGAGCAAGCTCTCGCTGCGCGCATAGCCGGCCTCACCGACCGACGTGGCAGCAGCCACCCGCAGCCGGCCCTGCTCGTCCTTGCAGGCGTTCGGGTTCGCCACGGCCTTTTCGATGTCCTTCACCGTGATAAGGCCGACGCAGCGATAGCCGGCATCGACAACCAGGAGCTTCTCGATGCGATATTGGTGCAGGAGCTTTTTCGCTTCGTCCTGGCCAACGCTTTCGCGGACCGTGACGAGCCCCTCCTTGGTCATGAGCTCGGAGACCTTTTGCCGTTTGTCAGTCGCAAAGCGCACGTCGCGGTTGGTGAGGATGCCGACGAGCTTGCCCGGGGCCCTGCTGTGCTGGCCGTTGCCGCCGCCTTCGACGACGGGAATGCCGGAAATGCGATTCTCCTGCATCATTGCGAGCGCGTCGGCGAGTGTGGCCTCGGGATGGATGGTGACGGGATTCACCACCATGCCCGATTCGAATTTCTTCACCTGCCGCACCTGCGCGGCCTGCTGCTCAGGTTCGAGATTGCGGTGCAGAACGCCGATGCCGCCGGCCTGCGCCATGGCGATCGCCATGCTCGCTTCGGTCACGGTATCCATCGCCGAGGCGATCAGCGGGATATTGAGCATGATATTGGGCGTTATTCGCGAGCGGATATCGACCTCCGACGGCATCACGTCGGACAGGCCCGGCTTCAACAGCACGTCGTCGAAGGTGTATGCTTCGCGCGGTAGGGGTCTAGAAGTCTCTGCCATCGCCAACTCCGCATGGCCCGTTTCTCGCGAGCCGGCGTATGGGGTTACGCCTGACGGGCGAGCGGAACGTGGTCCCGCGCCCGGTTTATTGGCCCGCTTTTGGGTTGGCGGCGGTCGATAGCACGACTTGGCCGCAATTGATAGGCCCCACAGAGGGCCAGCGAGCGAAACAGGGGGAGAAATCGCCATGGAAACGGGATTTGGCGGCCGGCATATCAACCGCCGCGCATTCAGTCTCGGCGGGACGGCCGCGGCTGCGGCCTTGGCCACGGGCAGCGCGGCCTTGGCGGAAGCGCCGGTCAAGATTCGCGTCGGCTGGGTGGTCGTGCCGGCCTCGCTCGCGCCGCTCGTGCTGGCGAAAAAGGACATCCTCAAGCACTTCGGCAAGTCCTACATCGCCGAAGCCACCCGCTACGAAGGCACGCCGCCCGTTATTACCGCTCTCGCGGCGGGCGAAGTCGATATCGGGCCGCTTGCTTTCTCTTCGTTCGCGCTGGCAATCCAGAACGCGCATATGGACGATCTGCGCGTCATCGGCGACGAGATTCAGGACGGCGTGCCCGGTTACGGCAGCAATCAGTTCATGGTGCTCAAGGAAGGACCGGTCAAATCCGTAGCCGATCTCAAGGGCAAGGTGCTGGCGACCAATGCGATGGGCAGCGCCGTCGACATTGCGATGCGTGCGATGCTGCGCAGGAGCGGGCTCGAAGCCAACAAGGACTACACCATCGTCGAAGCGCCCTTCCCTGCTATGCGCGCCATGCTCATCGAGAAGAAAGCCGATCTGGTCAGCGCCGTACCGCCATTCTCGCTCGATCCCGACCTGCAAGCGGTCGCAAACACCCTGTTCACGCAGAAGGATGCGTTCGGCGTCACGCAGCTCACGATGTGGACGGCCCGCACCGGCTTTATCCGGGACAACCGCGCGGCGCTGGTCGATTTTCTCGAAGACACCGTGCGTGCAATTCGCTGGTACAGCGATCCGAAAAATCACGAGGAAGCCGTTGCGATCGTCGCCGCACTCAACAAATCACCGCCGGCGCGGGCCGACTGGGCGTTCACCGGGCGCGATCAATATCGCGATCCAAACGACATGCCCAACCTCGCTGCATTGCAAAGCAATCTCAAGCAGCAAAAAGACGTCGGATTCCTGAAAGACGATATCGACGTGACGAAATATTCCGACGTGAGCATGGTCGAGGAAGCGGCCAAGCGGCTGGCATGACGCCGGGTCTTCAGCGCACCCGCGCCGGGAGCCGATAGCCGCGCATGGAATCGCCTCCCTACGACCGCGTCGTGCCGCTGATCGTCGCCACCGCGCTGTTCATGGAAAACATGGACTCGACGGTCATCGCGACGTCGCTTCCGGCCATTGCGCGCGCGCTCGGCACCAATCCGCTAGCCCTCAAGCTTGCCGTGACGTCTTACCTTCTCTCACTCGCCATCTGCATTCCGGCAAGCGGCTGGACCGCCGACCGCTTTGGCGCGCGCAATGTGTTTCGCATGGCGATCGGGATTTTCGTCCTCGGCTCGATCGGCTGCGCGGCGTCGCACTCGCTCGAGCAATTCGTGTTCGCGCGCATCGTGCAGGGCATGGGCGGCGCCATGATGACTCCTGTCGGGCGCCTCATCATGGTGCGCAGCATCGACAAGAAACTCCTGATCAATGCGATGTCGCTTGTCACCATGCCGGCGCTGATCGGCCCCATCTGCGGGCCGCCGCTCGGCGGTTTCATCACGACCTATGCCTCATGGCACTGGATTTTCCTGATCAACGTGCCGATCGGCATTGTCGGCATTGCGCTTGCCTCGCGCTATATCGCCAATGTCCGCGTCGAGCATCGCGACCCGTTCGACTTCGTCGGCTTCGTTCTTTCGGGTCTCGCCATTGCCGGCCTCGCCTTCGGCCTGTCGGCGCTCGGTCTCGAATTCCTGCCGACAAGCGCGGTCGTGGCGATGCTGTGCGTCGGCGCCACCTCCGCGGTGGCCTATGTGATCCACGCCAAGCGCACGCCGGCGCCGATCCTCGATCTCACGCTGCTTCAATTGCCGACATTCCGGGCCAGCATTTTCGGCGGATTTCTGTTCCGGCTCGGCATCGGTGCGCTGCCGTTTCTGCTGCCGCTCCTCTTGCAGATCGGCTTTGACCTGACGCCGTTTCAGTCCGGCCTGATTACTTTCACCAGCGCGCTCGGCTCGATGTTCATGAAGGCCGCTGTCGCGAGCGTTCTCAGGCGCTTCGGCTACCGCAACGTGCTGATCTACAACGCTTTCATCAGCAGCGTCTTTCTTGCCGCCTGCGCGACATTCGCGCCGGGCGTGCCCTATGCGGCGATGATCGCCATTTTGCTTACCGGCGGATTTTTCCGGTCCCTGCAATTCACCAGCACCAATACGATTGCCTATGCCGAAATCGAGCCGCCGAAAATGAGCCGCGCAACCGCCATGATCGCCGCCGCGCAGCAATTGTCGCTATCGACCGGTGTCGCGGTCGGCGCGCTTGTTGTCGAGATCACGCTGCGCCTGAAACATTCCACAACGATGGGCGCGAGCGATTTTCCGCCGGCGTTTCTCGTGGTCGGACTGCTCGCAGCGAGCGCGGCCTTCGTCTTCATGCGGCTGCCGCCCGACGCCGGTTGCGAGCTCTCGGGGCGCAAAGCCGTCGGAACAGGCGTGTCGCCAAAAACTTCAAAGTAAGAAACCGTCTAGGCCGCCCTGCCGTGATGTCGAAACCCGCGCGCGAGCAGGTAGAGCTCCGCGGAATCGGTGCGGCTCGCCGGCGGCTTGACGTGCTTGACGCTTTCGAAATCGCGCTTGAGTTCGGCAAGGAGCTTTGTTTCCGTGCCGCCTTGCAGGACCTTGCAGAGAAACACCCCGCCATGGGCTAGGACTTCGCGGGCGAAAAATGTCGCGGCCTCGGCAAGCGCCATGATGCGTAAATGGTCGGTCTGCCGGTGGCCGGTGGCATTGGCCGCCATGTCCGACAGCACGACGTCAGCATTGTCGCCGAGCATGGCCTTGAGGCGATCCGGCGCCGACGCATCGAGAAAATCGAGTTTGAGAAATTCGACCCCCGCGATCGGCTTCATGTCGAGAATGTCGAGCGCGATCACGCGCCCGGTGCCGCCGATGCGCTTTGCCGCGATTTCGCTCCAGCCGCCGGGCGCGGCGCCGAGATCGACCACGCGTGCACCCGGCTTGAGCACATGATACTTGTCGTCAACTTCGGCGAGCTTGTAGGCCGCGCGCGAGCGAAGACCCTCGCTTTTGGCGCGCGCCACATAAGGATCGCTGAGCTGGCGTTCGAGCCAGGTCCGCGAGGACAGCGTGCGGCGTTTCTCGTCCTTGAGCCGCGCCATGATCGTTTACGCCTGCCCCCACACGCCGTCTTCCCGCATCATTTCGACCAGCATGCCCTCGCGCAGGCCGCGATCGGCGACGCGAAGCCGGGGACACGGAAACGCACGGCGGATCGCGTCGAGGATAGCGCACCCGGCGAGTACGAGATCGGCACGGTCGGCGCCGATGCAGGGATTGGCCGCGCGTTCATCAAAACTCATCGCCATCAGTTCGTCGACAACCTGCGAAATCTCGCCGTCGGCGAGCCAGCAGCCGTCGACACGCCGGCGGTCGTAACGGCGCAGCCGCAGGAAGACGCCGGCAATCGTCGTCACCGTGCCCGATGTGCCGAGCGTGTGAAACGCATCGATGTCGCGGTGATCGACGGCAAATTTGTCGACATACGCGGCAACCTCGTCGACCATGGCGTCATAGATCTCGCGCGACACGGCCTTGCCGCCATATTTTTCCGCAAGCGTGACGACGCCGACCGGCAGCGAAGCCCAGCCGACAATATCGGGCGCCGGCGGGCCCCGGCGGCCGGCGGCCGAACAATCCTGCCCCAAACGTTTAAGCCGCACGAGTTCGGACGAGCCGCCGCCGATATCGAACAGGATGACCCCCGACGCGGCCGGATCGAAGAGTTCGGTGCAGCCGGTCGCCGCCAGCCGTGCTTCGGTTGCGGAATCGATGATTTCCAGTTCGAGGCCGGCTTCCCTGGCGACACGGTTGCGAAACTCCTCGCCATTTTCGGCGGCGCGGCAGGCTTCGGTGGCAATCAGCCGCGCGCGCATCACACCCCGTGCACGCATCTTGTCGCGGCAGACCAGAAGCGCTTCGACGGCGCGTCCGATCGCCGCCTCGCTGATTCGGCGCGATGCGGCGACGCCTTCGCCGAGACGGATGATGCGGGAAAAGGCATCGACGACGCGAAAACCGTCCGCAGTCGGCCGCGCGACCAGGAGCCGGCAATTGTTGGTGCCGAGATCGAGCGCCGCATAAGTGGCGCCGGGATTCTGCTGGACGGATGCGCGCCCATCGTCGCGATCGCGGCGAATGCCAAATGGCGTCCGGCGACCCCAGCGGGCGCCATGCGCATTCCTGTTGCGCGAGGCCCCATTGGCGCCGAGGCCGCCCGGCGGCGTGGCCTCGTCGTTCATCCAAACCTTTCTGCCGCGCTGGAACCCGAAGGGCTCTACAGCGGCGGTCTATTGTTCAAGCCTAAATCGGGCAAACTGTAGCAGCGGCGACCGCAAGGGCAATACTGTGCTTTCCCGGCTTATGAGCCATGTTCCGCGCCCAGTTGCCGCACACTGGCAAGTGCATTATGTCAACCGAACAAAGCCTTACAGGATTGAATCGTCATGAATTTGGAAGAGTCCGCCAGGATGCGGGCGGACGAATTAACGGCAGATCGATTAGCGATCCAGAAATTCGCCGTTGGGCAGTCGGTACCTCGCAAGGAAGACCCGCTGCTGCTGCGCGGCAGGGGCAATTATACCGACGACGTCAGCCTTCCCGGCCAAGCCTATGCCGTGATGGTTCGGAGCCGCAACGCCCACGGCATCATCCGCGCCATCGATAAATCCGCGGCGCTGAAAATGCCGGGGGTGCTCGGCATCTACACCGGCGCCGACGATTTGAAAGGTTACGGCACGCTCAAATGCGCCGTGTCGCTGAACAATCGCGACGGCACGCCGCTGCGCAAGCCGCGGCGCGAGGCGCTGGCGATTGATCGCGTGCGCTATGTCGGCGATCCGGTCGCCTGCGTTGTCGCCGAAACCGTAGCGCAAGCGAAGGATGCCGCCGAAGCGGTCATTGTCGATATCGATCCCCTCCCCGCGGTCATTTCGGCTGAAGAGGCCACGCGTGAAGGCGCGCCGCAACTCTACGACGACGTGCCGGGCAATGTTGCGCTCGATTTTCACTTTGGCGACACTGCGGCTGTCGACGCCGCGTTTGCCGCCGCCGCGCATGTGACGCGGCTGAAAATCGTCAACAGCCGGCTCGTGGTCAACGCCATGGAGCCGCGCGCGGCTGTCGCCTCCTACAAGGACAATCGCTTTACGCTTCACGTGTCCTCGCAGGGCGTATTCGGCATGCGCGCGAATATCGCCGACGCGCTCAATGTCGAACCCAAGGCCGTCCACATCCTCACCGGGCAGGTCGGCGGCTCTTTCGGCATGAAGGCCATGGTATTTCCCGAATACATCTGCGTGCTGCACGCCGCGCGTGCGCTGGACCGTCCCGTGAAGTGGACGGACGAACGGTCGGGAAGTTTTGTGTCCGATGGCCACGGCCGCGCCGCCGACGTCACCGGCGAGCTTGCGCTCGACGCCGAAGGCAATTTCCTCGCCGTGCGGCTTACCAGCTTCTCTCACGTCGGCGCGTTCCTCGCGCCGTTCGGCCCCTTCATGGGCACCGCCAATGCCGTGAAGAACATGCAGGGCATGTACAGCACGCCGCTCATGGAAGTTTCGGCCAAGTGCGTCTTCACCAACACGGCGCAGGTTACCGCATATCGCGGCGCCGGCCGGCCGGAAGGCAACTACTATATGGAACGCCTCGTAGACGCCGCCGCCGCCGAAATGGGCATCGACCGGCTGGCGCTGCGCCGCCGCAATCAGATCAAGCCGCAGCAATTGCCGTACAAGACCGCATCCGCCGCGAATTATGATTCCGGCGACTTCGCCGCGCTGACCAGGCAGGCGCTTGATCTCGCCGACGGCAAAGGCTTTGCACGGCGCAAGCGCGAAAGCCGCAAGCGCGGCAAGCTGCGCGGGCTCGGCATCGGCAATTATCTCGAAGTCACCGCAGGACCTGCGAAAGAATCAGCCGGCATTACATTTAATGCCGATGGCACGGTGACGCTTGTCACCGGCACGATGGATTTCGGCATGGGCCATGCAACGGCATTTGCTCAAGTGTTGAGCCAGCAGCTCAGCGTTCCCTTCGAGAAGATTTCGCTGGTGCAGGGTGACAGCGACCGAGTTTTCATCGGCAGCGGCTCGGGCGGATCGAAGTCGATCATGCATAGCGGCACGGCGATCGTCGAAGCCTCCGTCAAGGTCGTCGAGAAAGGCAAGCAGTTGGCGAGCTACGTGCTCGAAGCCGCTCCCTCCGACATTTCTTTCGAACAGGGTCAATTCGTCATCGTCGGCACCGATCGCTCGATCTCGATCATGGATCTGGCGCAAAAGGTGCACGAGGGCCTCAATCTGCCGCCCGACGCTCCGCAATCGCTCAACGTCGACCATATCAGCGACGGGCCGGGCGCCTGGACGTTTCCCAACGGCTGCCACATCGCCGAAGTCGAGGTCGACCCGGACACCGGCACTGTCGACGTCGTCAGCTACACCGCCGTCAATGATTTCGGTGTCGTCGTGAATCCGATGATCGTCGCCGGCCAGCTTCATGGCGGCGTGGTGCAGGGTATCGGCCAGGCGCTCATGGAAAACACGGTCTATGACGAAGAGGGTCAATTGCTGACCGGCTCGTTCATGGATTACGCCATGCCGCGCGCGTCAGACCTGCCGTTCTTCAAACTTGGCGATCATCCGGTGCCGACAAAGACCAATCCGCTCGGGGTCAAGGGCTGCGGCGAAGCGGGTTGCGCCGGCGGATTGACCTCGATGATGAATGCAGTGGTCGATGCGCTTTCGGATCATGGCATCCGCCACGTCGACATGCCGTTGACGCCATATCGAATTTGGCAGGCGCTGCAAAACGCCAAAACGCAAGCACAGCCGGCCCCTCCGCAATGACGCAAGCCGTTGCCGTCCGATCGATGCGGCCGGCGGAGTCGCGGCTGATCGCGGGCGTCTGCGCCGCGCATCTCATGAGTCATTATTACATGCTCATGCTGGCGCCGCTCCTGGCGTTTGTGCGCGAGGATTTCAACGTCACCTATACCCAGTTGGCGCTGGCGCTCACCGTATTCAACGTCGTTTCAGCAGTGCTGCAAACGCCCGTCGGTTTCATGGTCGATCGTATCGGCGCACGCGTCGTTCTGATTGGCGGCCTGTTTCTCAGCAGTATCGCCTACGCCATTGCGGGGCTCGTCGATTTATATTGGGTATTCATTGCGATGTACGGCGTCGCCGGCATCGGCAACACTGCCTATCATCCATCCGACTATTCCCTTCTCTCCCATCACGCGCCGCCGCAGCGGCTGGGCCATGTTTTCTCCCTGCACACGTTTGCCGGCATGGTCGGTTCCGCCGTCGCACCGGTAAGCTTGCTCTACATGCAGAGTCTGTTTGGCTGGCGCGGCGCTTATATCGGGGCGTCCATCCTTGGCTTGATCGTACTCGTGGCGCTGATCGCGCAGCCGGAGCCCGCTCCGGAAGCTGCGCAGATCGGCAAAGTCGCCGCAAAATCGAAAACCGATACGGGCGACGCCGGTTGGCGCATGCTGATGACGGCGCCGATCCTGCTCAACCTTGCCTATTTCGCACTGACCTCGCTTTTGGGCAGCGGACTTAACACCTATCTCGTGGTGGCGCTTGGCGCACTGCACGCCACGCCGCCGGCCATTGGCAACCTGGCGCTGACCGCGCTTCTGGCCTTCAACGCCATTGGCGTATTGGCCGGCGGACTTCTCGCCGGACGCACCAGGCACCATGCCGCGATCGCAGCGCTGGGCCTGGGCGCCGGAGGCATCGTGACGGGACTTGTCGGTCTGCTCGATTTTTCGTCGGTCATTCTCGTCGTGCTGATGGCGCTCAGCGGCTTTTGCCTCGGCATAACTTATCCATCGCGTGACATGCTGGTGCGCGCCGTGACACCGCCCGGCGCGTTCGGCCGGGTCTTCGGTTTTGTCAGCACCGGCTTTAATATCGGCGCAAGCATCGCGCCCGTCGCGTACGGCATGCTGATGGATCACGGTGAGCCGCGGTTTGTATTTTTATTGTCCGCCGCCGTCAGTATCGTCTGCATCGCGACGGTGACTTTTGGCCTGTCGGGCCGGGAAACGCGATAAAAGCTGCGCGGTCGCGCCGCGGCGAGGGAGAAAATCATGAAGCTATGCCGCTATGACGATGACCGCCTGGGCATTGTGCGCGGAGATCGCGTGCACGACGTCACCGCGGCGCAGACTGAAATCCGCAACGCCGCGCCTTACGCCATGCAGGGCGATGCCGTCGTCGCGGCGCTGCCGCAATGGCGCGAACGCCTCGAGCGATTGGCCGATATTGCGCCGGCCAAACCGATCGCGCAGGTGAAATTGCTCGCGCCGGTGGCACGGCCGGCCAAGCTGTCCTGCGCGCCGACCAATTATCATGCGCATATCAGCGAGATGGAGACCGCTTCCGCGCAGCCGGGCACACAGATCGTCGTCACGCAATCGATGAAAATCCTCGAAGCGGGGATGTTCCTCAAATCAA
The DNA here is from genome assembly GCA_963808205.1 of uncultured Alphaproteobacteria bacterium. Classification (GTDB taxonomy): domain Bacteria; phylum Pseudomonadota; class Alphaproteobacteria; order Rhizobiales; family Xanthobacteraceae; genus BOG-931. The sequence continues at coordinate 8,851 of CAWEER010000007.1, read as the reverse complement.
ATTCCTCCCTCGTCGGACCATCCGAAGGCATTCCGGTTCGCTTTCCCGAGCGGCGCAGCGACCACGAGGTCGAGATCGTCATGGTGATCGGCAAAACCGGCAGCGATATCCCGCAATCGCGGGCGCTCGATCATGTCGCCTGCTATTGTCTCGGTCTCGATATCAGCGTGCGCGGCCGGGAAGATCGAAGCTTTCGCAAGTCGCCCGATGGCTATGCGGTGGCCGGCCCGTGGATGGTAACCGCCGACGAGGTATCGGATCCCGACGCATTGCCGCTGACGCTTGAGGTCAATGGCGAAGTCCGGCAAAGCAGCAACACCAGCATGCTGATCTACAATTGCCGCCGGCTCATCGAGTTTGCCTCGGCGTTCTATACGCTCTATCCGGGCGACCTGATCTATACCGGAACGCCCGAAGGCGTGGGGCCGATAAGGCCCGGCGATACGCTTGTGTGCCGCTCGAGCCCGCTGTTCGGCGAACTCAAGATCGCGGTGCGATCCCACGAACTGGCATAATAAAGCAATCGCCGGGAGGCGCCCGATGCTGCAAATCAAGCGCGCCGGTCATTCGACGCTGACGACGCCCGACATCGAACGCATGGTGGATTATTTCACCCGCATCGTGGGCTTGAGCCTCGTCGCGCGCGAACGAAAGCGCGCCATCCTCGCCACCAAATCAGGACTCGAAGCTATCGTGCTCGAGTGCGGCGCCACTGCCGGCGCGCCCCGGCTGTCGTTTCAAATTGCGCCCGGAAGCGATCTCAACGCAATCGCCGCGCGACTGAAAAAAGCCGGCATCAAGAGCGAGCGGCGCAGCGACATCACCCCCGGGATCGCGGACGTGGTGACGTTCAAGGACCCCAAGGGCACGACGCTGGAAATCTTCTCCGACTGCACCTTCGCGCCCGACGACAAAACCTTCGCCGGCGTGATGCCGCTGAAACTGGGCCACATCGCCTATACGTGTTCCGACGTGCAGGGCCTGGTGAATTTCTATTGCGACATGCTCGGCTTTCGCGTCTCGGATTGGCGGGGCAATTTCTTCGCCTTCCTGCGCTGCAGCCGCGACCATCACACCGTGAATTTCCTGCGCGACCCCAAGACCGCGATTCATCATATCGCGTTCGAGGTGCGCGACTGGTCGGATATCAAGCGCGCCAGCGACATGCTGGCGAAGAACGACATCAAGCTGGCGTGGGGACCACTCCGCCACATCATCGGCCACAACATCGCGATCTATCACAAGAATCCGGATGGCGTGACGATCGAATTCTTCTGCGAACTCGACCAGATGCACGACGAGGAACTTGGCTTCTTCGAACCGCGGCCGTGGCACCAGGACCGCCCGCAGCGGCCCAAAGTCTGGGGCGACGGCACGCTGTCGAATTGGTGGGGGCCGATGTCGCACAACCCCGACCGGAGCCAGAACGCGCCGGCCAAACCGGCCGGCGAGTTGGGTGCCAAAGTCCCCGTAACCCAGGCACAAGCCTCAACGCGAGCACATGCCGGGACGAAAGCGAAATCCCGCCGCGGTCCGAATTCACGCCGCTAAAGGATTGGAAAATCGCAAGAATTTGTCAGGCCGGAAAAGCCCTGCGCACGCAGAAAGGCTTGGAAAAATGGCCAGGATGCCTTAGATGAAACGACTGCGCCGGCTTGGCATCGCGCGCAGTTCGTTGGGGAATAGTTCAACGGTAGAGTATCGGTTTTCAGTTTAACTCTTTGATATTGCTAGAGGCGCTTTCCAAACTCGGTATTCCTTTGTCCTTACCGCTCCAAGGATTTCCACGTCATTTGTAAAACCCGTTTTCTATACCCGCGGGCCATTACGCACACGAAACGTACTACCGAATCCTAATATCGTCCTATTGATTTTTTGACTTCGGTCATGTCCGCTTCATCCCCGAAAGCGGACATCAGTAGCATCGGACGATGTCCACTAAGGGCCAAAAACGGACTCCCGTGCTGCAACAAAAACACCATGCAATCGATCATCTCGTCGGCCGTTGCGAGTATCCGAGAATACGCGCCGAAGATCGCTAAGCGGTGGCACAGAGGAGGTAGCCATGTCCGTCACGTACTACGTCGCGCTGCCTTTTATCCGAACTGAAGAGGGTGTGGCGCCGGGGGAGGCGCAGGAGATGCCGAACGAAGGAGCGGCGATCCGGCGCGCCGAGGCAATGTCGCGCATGCCAACCAACGCCGGTGCGCTCGCCTTCAGGCGCAGCGGCGATCCGAACGTCGGAAGCTTCGCAGACGCTACTATTTTGAAAACGTTTGGCGAGGTGCCACCAAACTTAGACGAATTATGAGTGGGATCACCCAGAATGCGGCCGATCGCCAGCTACACTTCGCAAAAACAATCTTGTGCGAAGTATCTAAATTGGCTCTGTTGAGCCATCAATTAAGCGTCCTTCTCCCTTTGGCTCTGTTGGGCCGTAAAAAGCAGGTGACGCTCAATATCTGTTCCGCGACGTGTGGAGTGTTTGGAATTCTTCCCTCTCGACAAAATGAGACGCGTGTTGCACTTCAGCGCATAGTTTAGGGCCCATGACGAACGATCCCATCAAACACGTTGTCCTGCTGGCTCTCGAGAATCATTCGTTCGACCAGATGATGGGCGCCCTGAAGGAAGTTTTTTCTCAACTGGAAGGGGTCTCGACGACCCCTCCCAACAGGAACGTAGACAACGATAGTACCATCTATTTCCAGGAGGAGACCACGGAACGCCAGATGACGCTTGATCCACATCACGAAATTCAGTGGGTAGCGGAGCAGTTGCAGGATCTCAACGGGGGCTTTGTCCGAAATTTTTCTAAAATGTATCCGCAAAGCACGCGTCAGGACCGCCAATATGTCATGGGGTACTACCCTGTCGATTTTCTGCCAGCACTGCATTCATTGGCGAGGGAGTTCACGCTCTGCGATCGGCCATATAGCCATACGGAACGTTGGTGGTGTTCCAGCCAACAGTATTGCAATGTTCACGATTACTGATTGGTCTAAAGACGGAAGCCGAAAGAAATTTGATCTTGGGCAACTCTACCAATCGGAAACGTCCTTGGTGCCCAATACCGAAATGATGTTCGGCACTGCGAGTGGCACTGCGATTATCGGGGAACCTTTGGCAATGTCCGCACGGGGTGGTTATGTTTTTGTGTATGGCGAAGTCACTTATACCGACGAATTTGGAACAGGTGGCTGGACCAAATTCTGCCATCGTTATCCCTGCGCAATGATGGAAAACGATTACAGCATTGACGGGAAGTATGCTCGCTATCACGAACTCGCAGGTAATAAGGCGGGGTAAAGTGGCACGGGCAACCGAACGGGCGGCCATTGTAGCGAAGCATGGCAGAAAATGAAGTTCATCCTCGCGTCGCTCCTAATTGGTGCCATGTCCTTATCAGCCAACGCGCAACAGCTAGACTATGGTAACACGACCTGCGGCAGTTGGATTGTACAACGCCGCGCTGGTGCTTCTTCTCCGGCACTGCTTCACGCTTGGGTCCTCGGATATCTTTCTGGCGCGGCACCCCCCGGACGTTCCACTTTATTGGAGAGGGACGACGAAACCACTGTTGATGGCTGGATCGATAATTACTGCGATAGTCACCAGTTTGCCTCACTGGGCGAAGCGACGGCGGCGTTGGCCCAAGAACTACTGCGATATCGGGGAAAGGACTCAAATTAGGAAACTAACAAAAGTTGATCTGTATCCGTTGCTTCAGTTCGCCTATCACCCCATATTAAATTCTGCATCAAGACGAAGGCTAGCGCGCTTTCACCAACCGGCTTCCGTAAGCATCGGTGGTTTCCCGTAAAGGGGATGTGGCCATAATGATCGGCAAACATTCAACGGACGCGCCAGCCTTCGAAATATTAGAGGGCAAAATGGCGCGAACATTCCTTCCAAAACTTACCGAATCGGTCATTAGCCGCCGTAATCTATTAGGCACGGCGGCGGCAATAACAGCGGCGGGTCTTGTGCCAAATGCGAAGACTATTGAAGCCGCGCCAGCCGTTCGTTCAGTATCAACGGGTATGAATTCTCAAGTGATGCCAAATTATTCCGCTGGTACCGCGCGCCGCCTTCTGGAAATCGAAGCACGCAACAAGCTGCGCCGGGCATTCACATTACCGGCGCTATCCGTTTCGTACGAGTTACGCCGGATGAAACGGGCGGAAGACGAGGCGGAATTTTACCGGTTCGCTGCTTCGCGCCGTAGGGATGTTTGGGATCAGGTTTTGAAGACACGGCGGGATTTGGAATGCGACCCGAATTGGCGGCCAAGTTGGAGCGAAGGATTGGCGTATCAGCGGAAAGTGGGCAGAATCCTTCGGGAACATTTCGGGTAGAGGGCAAGTGACCCGTTCGGATAGCGTAGCTCTCTAGTGTCCGCTTTAGCCCTAAGAGCGGACACGCCTTTCCGGCGGCCTCCCCCAGTTCCCCCCACGAAACTGATTTGCCTATGCAGCGGCAACAGCCTGCACACGTTTTTTGCGGCGTGTCAGATATCCGACGAAGCCAAGTCCACCGGCGAATAGCGGCAACGCGGAAGGCAAAGGAGTGGTGGTCGGGCCCGCGAGTTCAAGATCAAGGGCTACGCCTCCGGCATTGTCCGGTAGAAATCCATCGATAATAAAGAAATCGAGTGTCGTTGTGGCTGCCAGGGTGAGGGTGTCGTGGAATCCTGCTGTGGAACCATTTTGATCTATTACGGTGCCGAAGTGAAAAGTTTGGACGTTAGTCAAATTTGCCATGCCAGCCTGAGTCGCTGAGGCGGCGTTAACTGAGCCAACTTCTACGACCGTCGCGGTGCCATCGCCATTGTCGCTTCCGATAGCAAAATTCCAAGCCCAGTCATTTCCACTATCGAACCGCCATGCCGAAAAGTTGCCCGTAAGTTGCGATGCGTTGGTGATGTTGTAGGTGCCCGCTGCCAGCGTGACCTGGAGCGGTCCTGACTCCCCTGTGTTGACCAATGTAACAACGTCGCCTGGCGCCGAGCCCAATGAACCCGGGCCATCAAAGCACGTGGTGCAGCCCCAACCATTTGGACCTGCAGAAATGTCGACGACAGTTGCTTGAGCATTTGTTGCGATTGTCATGGCAGCGAAAACGAGAAGCCCGAACGACTTGAAGCTACCCTTGCAATAAAGTGCGACAAGTGCCGCGGCAATCGCGGCGAAAGAAGTGTTTCTCATTTTAGAGTCCCCCCGGTTGCATAAATAAAGTTATTGAGCTCTTTTCCAAACGAGTTGGGCGGCCTCCGCCGGATTGGCTGTGGAGTTCGCGGCCGTGTATCGCAGCTCTTCCCCGACAAATTCGAATTTTCTCTGTTGATCGGTTTGCGCCCAATTCGGGAACGAACTGCGGTCGATATGAAGGGTGAGAATGCGGCCAACTTCATTCACGGTATAGGTACCGAAATATGCGACAACGCCGTGAGATATGGCCTCGTACTCCTGCAAGGTGCCAATCATCCGATTGTCAGAAGCAAATTTCGGCAAATTCGCCGCCATGACCTGAGTGGCAAAGCGTTTGCCGTCAAAAACCAATATGCCTTTAGCGTTAGACCCGAACGGTTCGATCGTTGAGCCGTTCGGGCTTATGTACCATATGGAAACGAGCGCCCAGGTGCCCTTGAATTGATCCGTTGCAGACTGAGGCGTCGCGGCGCGGCTCCAGCAGACCGGCCATGCCACAAACATCATCGCGACGATCAGTGATCTTCGAGGCATGTGCGCAGAATCCGTGATCCGACGATTTCTCACCTTTTACCCGCAACCTCGTTGTGTGATAATTCGCTATTATTGAACGCCCTGTTCGACCAGGATAAACAATGCGCGGAACCGAATTGCGGAAATGTCCGCTTTTGCAGCGATTGCAGAGCAGCTGAGCTTCGCCAAAGCGTCAACCCAGCTAGGAATTAGCCGTTCAACGCTGAGCCAAAATCTTGGCACGCTGGAAGCAAGACTTGGCGTTTGGCTGTTGAATTGGACGACGCGCAGCGTCTCACTGACGGAGGCCGGTGCACGCTTGCTGGCACGTGTGCAGCCCTCGCTTATCGAATTGAAGGCGGCTGCCGACGAACTCTCCGATTATCGGTTGAATCGGAGCGGATTGCTGCGCCTCGTCGTGCAGCCACCGGTCGGCACGTTCCTCATTGAACCCATTCTCGCGCGGTTTATGCGTGAGTATCCTGACATCCAATTGGACGTCGCCGTAGTCAAAATGCCACCGATATTGTCGGCGAAGGTTTCGACGCTGGGTTCGTTTGGGTGAACAAATCGATCACGACATGATCACGATGAGAGTCATGGGTGAGGCTCGCTTTCTCGTGGTCGCTTCACCCGGGTATCCGAAAAAACGCCCTCGACCCAAAACGCTGCGTGACCTGCGCCACCATGACTGCATTCGCAATCGTTTGCCGAATGGGGCCATCTTCGGGTGGGATTTTGAAAGGAACGGTAGAACCCAGCGTATTTCCGTCAATGGCCGTTTGATCGTTAACGACATAGAGCTGTCGATCCGCGCCGTCCGCGATGGTCTGGGGCTTGCCTATCTATTGCACGATTATGTCGCCGCTGATCTCAAAGCGGGCCGTCTAGTCCCATTGCTTCAGGAATGGTCACCTAAGATGTCGGGTTTTTTCCTTTACCACCCAAGTCGCCGGCAAGTCAGTGGGCCGCTAAAGGCCTTTATTTCATTTTTGAAAGTGGAAGCCGCCCGCCGCGGCGTTTCGCCGGCAACACCGCCCAGCGCAGGCGTCTATCGAACTCATCGCCTCGTCGGCAAATCACGGCGATAAAGGGTTCGGGGTCTGCTTAGGGTCATAAGCTGCCGCGGTGCGATCAGATTGGGATGTCCGTTTTACCCCCCGAAAGCGGACACGAAGCAGGACGGTCCGCGTGTCTGCTAAGGGCCAAAAGCGGACACGGCCATTCGTCGGGCTTGCGACCCAACAGTCAGTCAGGAGCGCGAAGAAAAAGCTCCGGAGGATGATCCCGGAGCCTTTCTTAGTGCAACGGCTGTGCGTGCGCCGTATCAAACTTCAGAGCCTTACGGCCATTTATAATTGAGCCCGACCCGCACGATATTGTCCGTAAAAATGGGATCGATTTGCGTCGTGTTGGGCGGCGGAACCGGACGGATACCAGGCGGGACAATCGTCGTCATGACCGTACCGGAAGGCTCCTGCAACGCCAGGAACAGGTACTCGACCTTCCACGTCCAGTTGCCGATGAGATGACCTTCGACGCCGCCGCCGACTGTCCAGCCCACGCTCGTCTTGCTGAAATTGAATGCGCTGGCGTTGACGGTATCGCTGATGTACCGCTGTCATTCAGCTTGCCATAGGCTAGACCGCCGGTCGCGTAGATCATCGTTTCCGGTGTTACGTCCAACCGAGACGAGGCCGCACGGTTCCGAACCATTCAAGCTTTTCGGTGAGCGTCGTCGTTACGGGGTTGCCCGTGCCGGAGCAAATGCCGGCGGGACAGATCAGCGTAATGGTGCCTCGCTGGCCGGAGCCTTGAATATCGGCCTCAAGGCCGGCCACCCAGTTTCCCGCTTGCCAATTGTAACCAACTTGGCCGCCACCGATCACGCCGTCCGGATGAACGGTGCCGGTCGCGGTGTTGAGAGCGATGCCAGTCGCACTGGCGATGGTCGCTTGGTTTATGTCGGAGCTGCCCCAGCCATAACCTACGTTGCCGCCGACGTAAAAACCGGTCCAAGTCCATACCGGTTGTGGCGGCGGCGGAGTGGCAGCTTCTTTTTCGGAGCAGCGACAGCCACCACGCTCAAGCCGAGAAGCGATCCGACCGCAACGATCAGCATCAAAGGTAAGCGACGCATACGATGCCCCACTGAATTGCTTAATTACAACTAAATCCCTCGAGCGCCGGCATGTCCACTGAGCAGCGAATCTCGGTGGAAATTCCACCGAATTCGCGCTGCGTTGCGATATGGCAACACTGGTTGCCGCGAGCCTAAGTCATAGTAAACTCACGACAAAATTCGGAAATTCTGGAGAGGCCCTGACAGCGCGTGGGAGCATAGATCCGCAGTCAGTGAATGGGCATGTCCGGTTTGGGTCATTAGCGGACACGACGCGCTTAGCTTTCGATGTCCGCTTTACCCCCGAAAGCGGACATTGGCCGAGCGTGTAATTTCCCTGTTATCGGGTCACAGCATCCCTGTGACACCCTCCAGATTGAGGAAACCTCCTTGTCCGTTGCCTTTCACAATAAGCAGACACTCAGAGCCGGCCTGCGAACCCAGAAACGCTTTATTCGACTACCCGGTTGGCCAGTGCGAGCAGTTTCGCCGGTATGTCGCGTCCGATCGCCTTTGCAGTCTTAAGGTTGAGCACGAGTTCAAATGTCGTTGGCTGCTCGATCGGCAGGTCGGCCGGCTTGGCACCTTTCAATATCTTATCGACAAGCAACGCGGCCGTCCGAAAGTTCTCCTGGTAATCAGGCCCATAAGACATGAGCCCGCCAGCGTCGACCCATGAGCTCTCCTCGTACATGACCGGAAGATTGTTGGTGCTGGCAAAATCGAGAATCTGGACGCGGTATCGTCGCGTGAACGGCTCTGTCGTCACCAGCAGCGCCTCTGGGTGCTGACTGAGAAGGTCGATGAAGGCCGCCTGCAATTCGTCGGCATTTCTCGGTCCCACGGTATGAATTAGTACATGCGACTTATCAGCAGCGATTTCTGTTTGACGCACGCGTTGTGCCATGCCGGGATTTGAGGATCTGACAGCATTGCAAAACGGGAGATCCCCGGTGCGAGAGTGCGAAGAATATCGAGACGTTTGGCGCTCAGTTCCGGCGCCATC
>CAWEER010000006.1:0-221023 GCA_963808205.1 uncultured Alphaproteobacteria bacterium | reverse complement strand
TTGGCGGAGGGAGTGGGATTCGAACCCACGATACGGTTTCCCGTATACACGCTTTCCAAGCGAGCGCCTTCAGCCACTCGGCCATCCCTCCGCGACGGGGAAAACAGGGCGCAATATAGCGGCCACGCCTCGCGTTACAACCCGGCCCAATATTGTGCGCAAAGGCGCATGATCCGGTGTCTGAATGCTCTTGCGAAGGAACTTTTGCGCCGTCCAGCCGTTGTGATTCCAGTCCAGCGAAGGCGACACAGGAGAGCACAATGGGACGCGGGATATTGTTATGGCTCATCGGCATTCCGGTGCCGATCATTCTCTTGATCTGGTTCTTTGGCGGCCTTCACGGCTGATATTGCCAGGCGACGCGACGTCAGTGTGCGAAAGCCCGGCGCAAGCCGGGCTTTTTGCATGTCCGCTTCCGGTGCGCCGCAGCGGCGCTTCCGCCAGCCCGTCCCTTCCCCTACATTAGCGGCATGGATTCTTCCGATGACGATTACCTGATCCGGCCCGATCCGCACGATCCGCGCCTGACCGAGCGCGTCACCGGCATCGACCAGACCGGCGCCGCGATCGAAACCGCGGTGACGGTCGAGCGCGCGCTGACGATCTTCCTCAATTCGCAGGAGATCGTCACCGCGATGACTATCAACGATCATCCGGAATACCTCGCGCTCGGCTATCTGCTGAACCAGAACATGCTCAAGCCGGACGACACGGTGACCGGCGTCGATTACGATGACGAATTATCGGTCGTTGTCGTGCGCACAAAGCGCAAGACCAATTACGAGAAAAAGCTGAAGAAAAAAGTGCAGACGTCCGGCTGCGCGCAGGGCACCGTGTTCGGCGATCTCATGGAGGCGCTGGAGAATGTCACGCTGCCGCCGGCGGAATTGCGTACCTCCTGGCTCTATACGCTCGCCCACAAGATCAATACGACGCCATCGCTTTATCTCGAGGCCGGCGCGATCCACGGCTGCGTGCTTGCGGTCGAGGATCGCCCGCTCGTCTATATGGAAGATGTTGGCCGCCATAACGCCGTCGACAAGATCGCCGGCTGGATGTTCAAGAACCGCATCAGCCCAACCGGCAAGATTTTCTACACCACGGGCCGCCTCACCTCGGAAATGGTGATCAAGACGGTGCGCATGGGCATCCCGATCCTCATCTCCCGCTCCGGCTTCACGGCCTGGGGCGTCGAGCTTGCCCGCAAGGCCAATCTGACGCTGATCGGCCGCGCGCGCGGCAAGCGCTTCATCGCGCTCGCCGGCGAGCACCGCATCGTGTTCGACCAGGACCTCGCTTATGTCGAAGAAGAAAGCGCCAAGCACCGGCGCAAGGCCGCAGTACACGACGATTGAGTTGAAGCGCGCGTGACCATTCCCCCCACTCTCGGCCTCGTACTCGCCGGCGGCCTGGCGCGCCGCATGGGCGGCGGCGACAAGGCGCGCATCTGCATCGGCGGCATGACGATCCTGCAGCGTGTGCTCGCCTGCATCACCCCGCAATGCCAAAGCGTCGTCATCAATGCCAATGGCGATCCGGCGCGTTTCGCCGACACGCACCTGCCGGTCGTTGCCGACAGCGTGCCCGACTTTGCCGGCCCGCTCGCCGGAATCCTTGCCGGGCTCGATTGGACGGCGCGGAACAGCCAGGCGACGCAATGGCTCCTGAGCGTGCCGGGCGACTGTCCGTTTCTGCCGAAAGACCTGGCAGCACGCCTGCATCAAGCACGCATCGATGCGGACAAGCCGCTCGCCTGCGCACGCTCGGGTGAATGGCGTCATCCCGTCGTCGCGCTGTGGCCGGTCGCGCTGCGCGAAGATTTACGTCATGCCCTGGTCAAGGAAGACCTGCGCAAGATCGAGATCTGGACGGCGCGCCACGGCATCGCCATCGCCGATTGGCCGGCCGAACCGATCGATCCATTCTTCAACGTCAACACACCGGAAGATGCCGCGCGCGCCGAAACTGTTGCCGCAAGTTATCCGGACATTTAGCCCAGAAGCGACGCGTAAGACAGAAAGCCGACGGTGGAGCCGGGCTCGACTTCAGTCACGTCTTCGGCAAGCTCGGCAAGGCCATCGGTTTCGGTGAGCGAGGTGAGAACGCCGGCGCCATCCTGCTCGTATTTGACCGCTTCGACGGTGCCGTCGGCCGCCGTGCGCAGTGCGACGCGGACGTATTCGCGCCGCCCTTTCCGCTTCTTGTAGGAGAATGTCGACCGCGCCGGCATGGCGACGAGCGGTTCCGGCAGCGCGCCGGCAAGCCGCAACAGAAGCGGACGCACCACGCGCACGAAGGTGACGAAGACCGCGACCGGATTTCCCGGCAGACCTACGAAAGCCGCGCCCTCGCCGCCGTTTCTGCCCGGGATCACGCCCATCGCCACCGGGCGGCCGGGTTTTATCGCGACGCGCCAGAACACGATGCGGCCGATACTCTCGACTGCGTCGCGGACATAATCGGCCTCGCCGGTCGAGACGCCGCCCGACGTCAGCACCAGATCGTGGTCCGCGGCGGCCGCAGCAAGCGAGCGCGCCAGTTCCTTCGGATCGTCGCTCAAAATACCGAGATCGGTCACTTCGGCATCGAAGCGCGCGAGGAGGCCCGCGAGCAGATAGCGGTTGGAATCGTACAGCGCCGCGCCCGGCAGATGCGATCCCGGTTCGACGATTTCGTCGCCGGTCGAGAACAAAGCGACGCGGACGGCCCGGCGCACCGCAAGCTTGGTCAGGCCGAGCGCCGCGGCAAGCGCCACATGCTGGACCGCGAGCCGCCGCCCTGCCGGCAAAGCAACACTGCCCGCGCGTATATCTTCACCGGCCAGCCGCCGATTGGCGCCGCGTTTCAATCCGGACGGGACGAACACGCTATCGCCCTCGGCGCGGCAATCCTCCTGCATGAAGACCGTATCCGCGCCCGCCGGCATCGGCGCGCCGGTAAAGATGCGGATCGCTTCGCCAGACTTTATCGCATGACGCGCAGCGTGCCCGGCCTGCACCCGATCGACAATGGCAAGGCGCGTCTCGCCGGCCTGATCCAGATCGCCGCCACGGACGGCATAACCGTCGACAGCGGAATTATCGAACGGCGGTAAATTCACCGGAGCGACAATATCGTCCGCCAGCACACGGCCGTGCGCCTGACGCAGCGCGACGGTTTCGACGCCTTCGACCGGCGCGACGCGCTCGGCGATGAGCCGTTCGGCGTCAGCGACCGGCAGGAGCGGACCGTTGAAGGCGAAGCAGTCGTCGCTAAGCTGCGCCATTACAGATCGCCCCGCGGCGTGTCCCATTCAAGCTTGCCGATTTGATCGAGCGCAAGGCCCTCGGCCTGCAAGGCGTTCGCAACGCCCTCGATATCGTCGAGCATCAGCACCGGCACCTGCGCCGCCGGCAGTGGCGCATCGGTCGCGACGGCGACGATACAATCGTCATCGGGATGCAGCAGCGGCTTGCCGACCACGGCGCGATAGACTTCGAGCTTCGGATGCGGGTGCCGCTTGAACCCCTCGATGATCACAAGGTCCGCCGGCGAAAGTTTCGCCAGCATCGCCGATAGCGGAGGCTCGGGCTCATCTCCCAGTTCGTGGACGATGGCCCAGCGCCGGCTTGAGACGATCGCCACTTCGCTGGCGCCGGCCTGGCGGTGCAGCCAGGAATCCTTGCCCGGCTGATCGATGTCGAACTCATGATGCGCGTGCTTGATGGTTGCGACCTTCAGGCCGCGCTTGACCAGCACCGGTATCACCTTGGTGACCAGTGTCGTCTTGCCCGAACCGCTCCAGCCGGCGAGACCGATGATGCGCATGCCAGCCGTCATTCCGGGGCCCGAGCGAAGCTTGGGAGCCCGGAATCCATAATCACCGGGCCATGAAGAAATAGAATCATACAGATCCGTCCATCCAGGATTGGAATGTTCTATCAAATTGATCTTCCAATCGCGACGTCACTTTTTTATCTCCTTTTCTCAAGTAATCGCATTTGCAGGATTATCGCAGGCTTCAAACCAGACAAGGTGACTAACGTTATATCTGGCGGTAGCCGCAAAACGCATGAGTTCGATGCTGATAAACGCGCCGACTAGATTGTTCGTGACGCCTACATATAATGTTCCGTGTTTGCCGTTTGCCAGGAGATAGACGCAATACACACCAGCACCATACACACCTGCACCATTCGTGATTATGATTCCGGGCTCGCCGCCACGCGCGCCCGGGAATGACTAGGCCGGCTCCATCCCCAGCGCGCGAATGCGTTCGCGGGTTGTTTTATCGTGCAGAACGTCGAGAAAAGCCTGCACCGCGGGCCGCTCGCGGCGCGCCTCGACCAGCAAGAAATCATAGTGTTCCGGCGTGATCGGCAGGAACGAAAGCCCGTATATCCGCGCCACCGGCTCGATCGCAACACCCCAATCGGCGCGCTTTTGCGCGATCGCGGCGGCGACCGCGTTATGCGAACGCGGCTGATTGGCGTAGCCCGCGGGCTTTGCACCATGCAGCAAGCCGTCGATCAGAACGCGCGTGCCGGAGCCGGCATTGCGATTGACCATCAGCACGGCGGGATCGGCAAGCGCTGCCTTGAGCGCGGCGTCGGCGCTGCCGCCTTCAAATCGCGCGTCACCGCGGCGAAAGACAAAACCCTGCATGCGCCGCCAGCCGGGAACGAGCGCAAGGCCGGGCGACAGAAGATGCTTGTTGTAGATGCCGCTCGCCGGATCGACGAGATGAACCGGCGCGACATCGCATTGGCCGCGTTCCGCCGCGGCAACGCCGCCGAGACTGCCGACGGCGATGGTACGCGCACGAAACCCGCGTCCGGCGAGCGCGCCGACAACGACGTCGAGCGCGACATCGTGGCTTCCCATGATGACGAGATCAGGCGCGCGCTCCGTCTCGCCGATCAGCGTGACCTCGGCCCTGGTATCGGCATCGAGCGCCGAGGCGAGCGCATCGATCGCCAAAAATCCGTCGGCCTGGGAAAAAGCTGTCACCGCGCCGGACCCTTTGGCCGTCGGAAACGCGATCAGACCGCCCTCCTCCGCAACGAGCGAGACCAGCACGAATTCCTCGCGGCCAAGCTCGGATGCGATCCGCACCGGCACGCGCGCCTCAACCGTGCGCGCGGCTTCGGCCGGCAGGCCGGCGCGGGCACGGATCAGCGGCGCCACGAAGGCGTGAAACGTGAAGATGGCCGAGGTCGGAAATCCCGGCAGCACGACAAGCGGCTTGTCACCAATAACGGCGAGGCAAAGCGGCTTGCCGGGCTTGAGCGCCACGCCATGCACGAGAATGCCGGGCTTGCCGAGACGCGACACGATACGATGCGACAGGTCGCCCGCGCCCTTCGACGTGCCGCCCGAAAGCACGACCACGTCGCAGGTCTCGAGGGCGCTGCGCATGGCAAGTTCAAGTGTGGTTTCTTCGTCGGGAAAGGCGCCAAACGGCACCGGCTCGCCGCCAGCCTCGACAATGGCAGCAGCGATGATGGCGCCGTTGCTGTCATAGACACCGCCCGGACGAAGCGGCCGGCCGGGCTCGACGAGTTCATCTCCGGTCGAAAGCACGGCGACGCGCGGACGGCGGATCGTTTCCACCGCCGCAAGGCCGCAGGCCGCGAGCGTGCCGATCTCCCGCGATCCGATCTGCGTGCCCCGGCGCAGCAAGGTTTCGCCGCGCGCAATGTCCGAACCCGCATAGGAGACCAATTGGCCGCTTGCCGCCGTACGCCGCAGTTCGATCGCCGGCGCCGCGGCATCCTCGATGAGCTCGGTCTGCTCGATCATGATCACAGCGTCGGCGCCGCGCGGCATCACGCCGCCGGTTGCAATCGCCGTCGCGGTGCCGGGCATGACTTCGAGCATGGGCGCGATCCCGCAGGCGATAACTTCCGCATTGAGCGTGAGCCGTTTCGGCGCGCCCTCGCTCGCGCCCGCGGTATCGGCGGCGCGGACAGCGAAACCATCGACATTGGAGCGGTCGAACGGCGGCGCGTCGACCGGCGCGATCACGTCACCGGCGAGAACGCGGGTCAGCGCCGCGGCGAGCGGCAAAACTTCGCCGCCGAGCGGCGCATGATTGACGCAAGCTTCAAAACGCCGCCGCGCCTCGACGGCGGAAACCACTTCAAGGAATTGCTCCTGCCGCGCCGCGTGCCGCACCGCGTCGAGGATTGCGGCGCCCGGAGCATCTTGTTTCTTGTTCACGGCCATATCTCGATCAGGACCACGGTTGCACGGCAACCGGCGTCCCGGCCGCAAAACCTTCGCTGTCGGCCGGAACGGCAATCCAGCCGTCGCTGCGCGTCAGCGCCGTGAACGACAGATAGCCCGACGTCAGCGGCTCTGCCATCCCGTCCGCACATCCCATCGGAACCAATTCCGTCATGCCGATCGTCGAGGTGATCTTGCGCTTGAGCGGCAGCAGCGCCGATGCCGGCGTGACGCTGCCGCCTGCGAGTTTTGCGGCGAGATGGCGTCCGATCAAAAACCACACCGCCAGCACGGCATCGATGCGCCCCGGAATCAACAAAACGGGCCGTTCGCCGACAAAGCCGAACGCGGCCGTCTCGCCCGGTGACACCGCAACGCCGTGCGCTTCGACCCGGCCGAGCCGCGCCAGGGTCTGCACGGCGTGGTCATTGCGTCCGCTGCCGGTGCCGCCGATCGCGATGACCGCATCGGTCTGTTGATCCGCCAATGCCGATTCAAGACCGGCAGCTTCGCTCGGCTTGGCGCCATTCGCCGAGACAGTCCCCGTAAGAAAAGCGTACGCCGCACTCAATGACCGGCGTCGGAACAGTGCCGACACAGGCAACGCCGATGCGCGGCTCGCGAACCATCACATCCGCAACGCCCGCGGCCCTGAGAACCGCGACATCGATATCGCGCAAATGTTCCCCGGCACGGCGCAATGGCGTTCGCGGTGTGGCATCGTCGCCGGCGGCAAGCACGCCCTCCCCGCTCGCCACCGCGGCCGTTGTCTCGGCGCGGCCGCCGCGCAGGATCACGGCGTCGAGCGGCAATATGGCGTCAGTCCCGCCCGGAAGCGGCGCGCCGACATCGACCCGGCGCGGCATCGCGGCAAACGCGATCGGACTATAGGGCCCGGCATCCGCGACCTCGTCCGCCATGACGGCATAACCGTCGCGCAAAGCCATTGCCCGCGCCGGGAGCGCGGTTGCCGCGACATCCTCGGCCAGTATTCGGCCACGCGCCAACGCGAGGGCGCTCTTTCGCGGCGCGACCGCACCGACGCGCTGCTCGATCAGCGCGAGAACGGCGCCGAGCGGCGTCAGGCGCATAATGCGCTGGTTAGTGGAATCCTCGACCATCGCCGATATGATAAGGAGGTTCGTGTGCTTCTACGACTCGCGTGAAATGACTGAAAAAACGCTCAATCTGCGCGGCCTTAAATGCCCGCTGCCGGCGCTGCGCACCCGCAAGGCGCTGAGCCAGGCGGCGCCGGGCGATATCCTGGTCGTGGAATGCACCGATCCCCTCACGAGCATCGACATCCCGAATCTGCTGAACCAGACCGGCGACACGCTTGAGGATACGCGCAAGGACAAGAAGCTGCTGACGTTCCGGATTCGGAAGAAATAAGTCTTTGCCGTCATGGCAGGGCTTGTCCCGGCCATCTCGATAGCCGTTGCACAGCGCCCAGGTCGTCAAGATGCCCGCACAAG
The DNA here is from genome assembly GCA_963808205.1 of uncultured Alphaproteobacteria bacterium. GTDB lineage: Bacteria > Pseudomonadota > Alphaproteobacteria > Rhizobiales > Xanthobacteraceae > BOG-931. The sequence goes on along the minus strand of CAWEER010000006.1, from coordinate 213,341 downwards.
GTCGGGCATGACGCCGTGATTCACTCCGCCGCGACGCGATGGGCAGCGGCGCCTTTCGCCTTCACCACCACCTTGATCGCATCGTCGACGCGATCCTTGGCGTAGCGGATCGCGGTCGGCAGATCGTCAAGCGGGAACGTGTGCGTATGGATCTTGGTCGCGTCGAACCGCTTCTGCGACATGAAGGCTTCGGCGCGGTGCGTTGCGCTCTTGCCTTCGCCGCGGATGCCATAGAGATAAATGTTGTTGCGCACGATATGCGCGACATCGACCGGCGTCTCGCCATGCGGGAACGCAGCGAGGCAAACCTTGCCGCCGCGGTTGACCATGCGGATTGCTTCGTTGACCGCGTTCGGCGCACCCGAACATTCGACCACGTAGTCGACGCCCTTGCCGCCGTTGAGACGTTTTACTTCTTCAACAACATTCACATTGCGGACGTTGATGACGTGATCGGCGCCGAGCTCCTTGCCGATCTTGAGCCGGTTGTCGCGCGTGCCGGTGAGGATCACGGGCTGGGCGCCCATCGCCTTCGCCACGGCAACGCCGAGAAGACCAATCGGTCCCGGCCCGGTGACGACGACACTTTCGCCGGCGACGAGTCCGCCGAGTTCGGTGAGGCCGTACATCGCCGTGCCGGCGGTGACGACCAACGTCGCTTCCTCGTCCGACATGGCGTCGGGAATGGCGATCAGCGTGTTGATGTTGTTGACCTGATATTCGCAGAAGCCGCCGTCGGTGGTGAACCCGTTGGCGCGGTGGCCTTTGTCGACGTCGCCGTAATTGAGTCCGTAGTTGTGGCATGCCGTGTACATGCCCTCGCGGCAGCGCCTGCACTGGCCGCAGCCGGCATGGATCTCGACCGTGACGCGCTGGCCGATCTTGTATTCGTCGACGCCGGGTCCGAGCGCCGCCACCGTGCCCATATATTCGTGGCCTGGCGTGAAATTCTTGTTGAACGGCTTGCCGCCCTGGATCGAAGCCGGCGGCCCGTGGTCGATGATTTCGAGGTCAGTGGCGCAGATCGCGACCGCGTCGATGCGAACCAGAACCTCGGCGCGCTTGGGCACCGGAACCGGCTTCTCGGTGAGCTTCAATTCACCGGGATTGCCCAGAACCCAGGCCTTCATCTTGTCCGGAATCGGCAAATCCGGGCTCGTCTTCACTCCGGGACCTGAATACATGGTCGTTTCCTCTGCACGAATTCGCGATATGCGCCCGCTTATATGGGAATTCGGCGCGGCGCGAAACCGTCCCTCAAGCCGGCTCGCCGGCCGCGTCGCGGTCGAGATCGGCAAAAACGTCATCGCCTTGCAGCACCACCTTGTAGGTGCGCAGCGCCACCGAACATGGCGGCGCCTTCACCGCGCCGGTCGGAATATGGAACGCTCCCAGATGCACGGCACATTCGATCACGTCGCCTTCCAGAATGCCGTCTGCGAGGCTGGCCGAGGCATGGGTACATTCGTCGTCGGTGACGTAAAACCGGCCGCCGAGATTGAAGACGGCGAGTCTTCTGTCATCGACGTCAAAGGCCTGCGCCGTCTCCGGCGCGACTTCGGTTTGTGCGCAAACCCGCACGACATTGTCCGCCATGGCGCTTCCCTTTCCGTGCCTGTTATATAGCCATTCCCGGACTGCGCGAAGCAAGACAGCTGGAAAGAGAAGGGCGGAAAACGCATGCAGGTTCTGGTTATCGGCGCGGGCGTTGTCGGTTTGGCGATCGCACGCACCGCGGCGCGCGCTGGCCACGACGTGACGGTGGCCGAAATCACAGGCGGCATCGCCAACGGCGTATCCTCGCGCAACAGCGAAGTGATCCACGCCGGGCTCTATTATCCCACCGATACGTTGCGCGCGCGTCTGTGCGTGCAAGGCCGGCGCATGCTCTACGAATTCTGCGCCTCGCACGGCGTCGCGCACAAAAAATGCGGCAAGCTCGTCGTCGCCACCAACGAAGCCGAACTCGCCAAGGTCGAAACGATCATGGCGCAGGCCGAAATCAACGGCGTCGAAAACACGGAAATGATCGGCGGCAATGCGGCGCGCGCCATGGAAGCGGAACTCGCCTGCATCGGCGCGCTGTGGTCGCAGGAAACCGGCATCATCGACAGTCACGGCTACATGCTGGCGCTGTGGGGCGAACTCGAAGACCACGGCGGCATGATCGCGTTCCAGACGCCGGTCGAACGCTTGAGCTACAAGGCGCCGCACTGGCATGTCCATTTCGGCGGCGCCGATCCGGGCGTCATGGAATTCGACGCGGTGGTGAATGCCGCAGGACTCGGCGCGCAAGGCCTGGCGCGCAAGATCGAAGACTATCCCGCCGGCAAGGTGCCGCGGCTCGTGCTCGGCAAGGGCAATTATTTCGGCTTCGCCGGCAAGCCGGCGTTCTCGCGCCTGATCTATCCGACGCCGATCGACGGCGGGCTCGGCGTTCACGTCACGCTCGATCTCGCCGGGCGCATGCGGTTCGGTCCGGACGTGGAATGGATCACCGAGGAGAACTACACGGTCGATCCGCGCCGCGCCGACAGCTTTTATTCCCGCATCCGGACTTACTGGCCGGGCCTGCCGGAAAACTCGCTGGTGCCGGATTATTGCGGCATCCGTCCAAAACTCACCGGCAAGGGCGAAGGCCAGGCCGATTTCATGATCGCAGGACCCGCCGCGCACGGCATGCCGCGGCTCGTCAATCTGTTCGGCATCGAATCGCCGGGGCTGACATCGTCGCTGGCAATTGCCGAAGAGGTCGCCGGCCTGCTCGCATGAACTAACGGGAAATCGGGCCGCGCATATTGGCGCCGAGATTGACCGGCGGCGGCGGAGCTTGCGGCATCGCAATGGTGCCGGGATCGTCAGCGGCGGCGACATCGTTCTTCTGGCTGAGCGGGACGCGCGAAGCGATCGAGTTGAGCTGTGCGCTGACGCTTGCGGGATTGACCGGCGTGTAGGCGTCGCCCTTCGCGGACTTGCCGTTGAACGCCATCAGGCCGTCCTTGGTCGCGACGATATCGCCCGGCCGCAGCGTCGGATCGGTCGACACATCGAGCGGCGCGAGGCCGAGCGCGTTCTTGCCGTTGCAGGTGCAATTGGAAACGAACTGCTTGCGGTACATGAACGCCGTATTGAGATCGGCGTAGCGCGTACCGTCCTTGGCGGCCGCGCCACCGATTTCGCTGCCGAAGTAAACCTTGGTCTGCGCTGCCGGGCACATCGCCCGGCAAATCTCGACCGGCGTCGCATTGGCCATGCGCTCGAGCGGGAAATGCTGGCCATCGCAGAGCCGCACGCAATAAGCGACGCCATGACCGGTGCCGCTCCCACTGCCGCGCACGCTCTCCGGGCCGAGCGGCATCGGCGCGACCAGCGCCGAAGGCTCGGCATAGGAACTGGCCGACGGCGTGGGGCCACGTTCGGGACCGCCGAACAGAAAATCGAAAAACCCGGCCTGCGCCGGCCCGGGCGCGGCCGCAGTCAGGACCAGCGCTCCCGCGAGCACGGCCGCCGGCCAATTCCGCTCCCTGTGCCGAGGCGCCACGGCAAAACCTCTTCGGCTGATCCAGGCGCGATATGCGCGCCGGGGGCGAGGCCGTTCCTCGCCATGTCCAGCCGGAAGCATGGTGGAAAAGGTTCACCATCATGTGGCAGACGCGGCCATCGCAGCCGCATTTTCAAGTATGGCAAAGGAAGTCTGAATTTTGCGCATCGTGCGCCTTTCCTGCCCGGCGACTGCGCGGGGCTGACGTACTTCCGTCATTGCGAGAAGCCAATATCTCTCGTCATTGCGAGGAGCGAAGCGACGAAGCAATCCACAACCGGCACAGCCCGCTGGATTGCTTCGCTACGCTCGCAATGACAAGAAAATTCGCTTCCGTCATTGCGAGGAGCGAAGCGACGAAGCAATCCAGACTGCGCCGCCCGCTGGATTGCTTCGCTGCGCTCGCGATGACGAGCAAATTCGTTCTCGCGACGCGATCCGCGCCCGAGGCATATTTTAAGCGTCACGAAAGGCCTCCCGTGAGGGGGAGGCGGAGCGCCGACAGGCGCAAGTGTCTTGGCGCCGCATCTGCGGATGCGGCAGCGCGCCTTGCGCTAACAGGGCGCGCTCGCCTCTCGGCGCTCCACCGCGGCGCTTGGCGCGGCGACTGAACGCCTTGCCTCAGCCCAGGCCGCGCTTCACGCGATCGGGAGGGCGAAGGCTTTCACCCGCGCCATCGATCACGCTTAAGCGAAGCACCTCGCGCACCGGGCATAATGCCGGCAGGGTCGATGCCTGGACCGCCCGAGAGCGGGGTTACGAGCCCCGCCCGCAGGAACCGCACTCGCTCCACTTCAAGGATCGTCTCGAGAAGCGCCCCTCGATGAGCAAGATTCACCATCTGTAACCGAAATGGTGACTAATGTCAACGGAAATGCGACGCGCATTCCCCGTCATGACCAGGCTTGTTCCGCCTGCACCGCCCGCTTGTCCGGCCACGCGCGGCGTTTTATCGATAGCGGCTGGGGGGCCTTCGATCCAAAATCACATGGCCGAGGCGATGGGAACGGACACGGCCGCCGCTTCCGCCACGGAAGCGAAGGCGAAGATATTCATCTCCTATTCCCGCAGCGACATGGCCTTTGTCGACCGACTCGAACCGGCGCTCGTCGCGCGCGGCTTCGAGGTGCTGATCGACCGCGAGCAGATCTACGCCTTCGAGGATTGGTGGGGACGGCTGAAATCGCTGGTCGAACAGGCCGACACGATCGTGTTCTCGCTGAGTCCGGACTGGCTGTCGTCAAAGGTCTGCAAGCAGGAGATCGACTACGCCGCTTCCCTCAACAAGCGTTTTGCACCGATCGTCTGCCGCACCATCGATCCCACGGCGGCACCCGTCGAACTGTCGCGGCTCAACTTCATCTTCTTCAATGACGAGACGCAATTCGAGCAAAGCCTCGGCCGGCTGATCGACGCGCTGCAAACCGATATCGGCTGGGTCAGGAAACACACCGAATACGGCGAGTTCGCGCGGCGCTGGGCTGAAGGCGGCAGGCCGGCGAATTCGGGCCTGCTGCTGCGCGGTCACGTCCTCGAAGAGGCTGAACGCTGGATCGGATCGCGGCCGCCCGGCGCGCCGGCGCCGACGGAAGCGACCCAGGCCTTCATCACCGCAAGCCGCCGGGCCGCGACACGGCGCCGTAACATCCTGTCCGGCGGCCTCGCGGCGGGTCTCGTCCTGGCGCTCGGGCTTGCGGCGTGGGCTTGGCGCGAGCGCAGCATCGCCATCGATGAGCGGACACTGGCGCAGCGCAACTTCGACGCCGCGAAGTCGACGGTCGATTCCGTCGTCACCGACATCGCGCAGGGATTGCACGACGTCGAGGGCATGCGCGTCGACACCGTGCGCCGCATCCTGGGCCGCGCCGAGGCCGCCGTGAACGATCTCGCCTCGCGCACCGGCAATGACCCGCAGGTTCGCATGAGCCAGGCCGAGATGGATACGCTGTTTGCGCGGACCTACGAGCGGCTCGGCGCCACCGCACTTGCAAAGTCCTACGTCGACAAAGGCAACGCCATTGCCCGCGCCCTGCTCGCCGCGGCTCCGGACAACGCCGATTACCAGGAACAGGTGGCGCTCAACCTTCACGTTACCGGCGAGATCGACGAAACATCCGGTCATACCGGGGCGGCGCTCGCCGCCTATCGCGAAAGTCTCGACCTGATGCATGCCGTCGCCGCCAAGGAGCCCGACGAACCGCGCATACAGGAAAATCTCGACATCAGCCTCAGCCTGCTTGGCAAGGTTCTCGCACAGCAGGGCGATCTGGCCGGCGCGCTCGCCGCGCATCAGGAGGAGGTCACAAGTCTGCGCGCGCGGATCGCAAAGAGCCCGGACAACGACGACTTGCAGCGCGACCTCTCCACCGAGCTGAACTCCGTCGGCGATATCAAGGCCCAGGAGGGCGACCTCGACGGCGGCTATGCCGCGTTCGGGGAAGGCGTCGGCATTACCCGCAAGCTTGTCGCCAAGCAGCCGGACAATACCGAGTGGCAGCGCGATCTCTCGGTCGGTCTTGGCAACGTCGGCGAGATATTTTCGGCGCAGGGCAGGACTGCCGATGCCGTCGCCGCCTACAAGGAAAGTCTCGATACCGCGCGCACGTTGCTGGTCAAGGATCCCGGCAACAGGCAGTGGCTCGACGACATCGCCACCTGCCTCAGCCGTTATGGCGCGGCGCTGGACGAGCAGGGCAACCTCCCCGGCGCCCTCGCTGCGTTCCAGGAGCAAGTCGACACCGAACGCAAACTGATCGCGCAGGACGCCAGCAATACCGAATGGCAGAATAATCTCGCGATCGGCCTGCTCCAGGCCGGCGACATCCGATTGGCCCAGGACGACAAAACGGATGCGCAAGCCGAATTCACCGAGGCGCTGGCGATCGACCGCAAGCTCGCCGCCGCCGACAAGGACAACATCTACTGGCAAGACAATGTCACGCATTGCCTGACCCGGCTCGGCGACGTGCTCAAGAGTCTCGGGGATAACGCGGGCGCACTCGCCGACTACCGCGAGGCCGTCGATATCGACCGCGCACTCGCCACGCAGTATCCCGACAAGGGCGAGCAACAGCGCAATCTCGGCCTCGCGCTGGACCGGCTCGCAGATGCGCTCGCGGCACAGCAGGACGTCGATGGCGAACTTGCGGTCGACAACGAAGCTCTGGCGTTGCGCACGGCGCTGCACAACAAGAATCCCACTAATCCGGTATGGCAGGTCGATCTCACCTACAGCCAGGAAAGGATCGGCGGTATCGATCTCGACAAGAAAGACTTCGCCGGAGCGCTGCAGAATTTTCAGGCGGCGAACGAAAACATGGTGGCGATGGCCGGGACCGACCCGCAGAATACAGAGTGGCAATACAATCTGGCGCTCACCTTCGCCAAGCTGTCGGACGTCTATAATGCCTCCGGCCGGAACGACGAGTTGATGGCGGCCGAACAGCAGGGGCTCGCGATCATGGAGAAGCTGAACAAGATCGCCGACGTCGCGCTGTGGAAGGACGTGACCGGCCGCCTCGAACGGCGCATCGCGTTCCTCAACAACCTGGCGCAGAAGCAGCAGCAACAGCCCCCGGAGCAGCAGCAATCGCCGCAATGACCGGGCCTAGCGCTGCACCACGAACAGATAAGTGAGCGCGGCAAGCACCGGCGCCAGCACGACGATCGACCACACCATGTAGCCGAAGAAGCTCGGCATCTTGATGCCGCGCTCGGTGGCGATGGCGTAGATCATGAAATTCGGCGCGTTCCCGATATAAGTGAGCGCGCCCATATAGACCGCGCCCATCGAGATAGCGGCGAGCGCGCCGGCGAGCGGTCCCATCAGTTCGGCCGCATTGCCGCCGGCGAGCTTGAAGAAGACGAGATAGGTTGGCGCGTTGTCGAGGATTGCCGAGAGCAATCCGGTGAGCCAGAAATAGGCTGGCTGGTGCGGCGAGCCGTCATGCGACGCGACCACATTGATGAGCCAGGCGAACGCACCGTCATGCCCGGCGTCGAGCATCGCCAGCACCGGCACCGCGCAGACGAAAATGCCGCCGAACAGGAGCGCAACCTCGAGGATCGGCTCGAAAGTAAAACCGTTGGCGGCGCGATGCTCGTCGCGCGTCAGCCACAGCGAGGCAAGTGCCGCGAGCGCGAGCACCGCGTCGCGCACCAGATTTTGCAGTTCGAGCGGCGTGCCGTACACCGTGAACGTGATCCCCGGCTTCCACAGCGCCGAATTGATCACGGCCGCGATAATGAGCGCGAGCAGCAGCAGGTTGATCACGCCGTGCACGCGCAGCGGGACATGTTCTTCCGGCTCACCGATGACCGCGACGCCGCGTTCCCTGTAATGAAACCACACGTCAATCGCGACGAAGACCGCGAGCACGCAGCAAGCGGTAAACAGCGTCGGCTGCCACAGATTCTGCACCGGCCAGAGAAAGCTGATGCCGTTAAGAAAGCCGATGAACAGCGGCGGATCGCCGAGCGGCGACAGCGCGCCGCCGATATTGCCGACGAGAAAAATGAAAAAGACAACGACATGAACGTTGTTGACACGCGCCGCATTGGCACGAAGAAGCGGCCGGATCAAAATCATGGCCGCGCCCGTGGTGCCGACGATGCTGGCAATCAACGTCCCGAAGGCAAGGATGCCGGCATTGACGAGCGGCGTGCCGCGGAGCGTGCCGGTGACGAGAATGCCGCCGGCCACCACATAGAGCGCGAACAGGATGGCGATGAAGCCGAGATAGTCGCCAAGGAGCGCATGCGACAGGCCGGCAAGCGCGGTGTCGGCGCCGCGCAGCGCCCCGAGCGGCACAATCGTCAGCACCGCCCAGAAGAAGGCGAGCTTGCCATAATGATGATGCCAGATGCGGGTGAATAGCAGCGGGCCGAGCGCGATGGTCAGAAGTATGCCGGCGAACGGCAGCGCCCAGGGCCAGTTCAGCGTCGCGCCGTCGAGCGTCGCGGCGTGAGCCGCATCCGGCACCAGCATCGCGGCGATCAGTAAAACGGCATGGCGCGCGGACATGAAGCGGACTCTGCCATGACGCCGCGACGTTTGCATTATAAGATGGATCACTGCGCCGGGAGGACCCAACATGCCCATTCACCGCTTTCTCAATCCGCCGAACATGCCGGCCACGCGCGGCTACACGCATGTGGTCGAGACCAGGAGCCCGAGCCGCACCATTTACCTGGCGGGCCAGCTCGGCATGACGCCGGATGGACAATTCGCCGGCGCGCCGGGCGACTTCCGGGCGCAGGCCACGCAATGTTTCGAGAATCTGAAGGCGGCGCTCGCCGCAGCCGACGCGACGTTCGAGCATGTGGTGAAGGTCAACGTCTATTTCACCGACATGGCGCACCTGCCGGTCTATTTCGAAGTGCGCGACCGCTATGTCGACACCAAGGCGCCGCCAGCTTCGACCGCGGTGCAGGTGGTCAGGCTGGCGCGCGAGCTTGCACTGTTCGAGATCGAAGCGATCGCGGTGGTGCCGGACAAATAGACGCCGGATAAATAGACGCCGGACAAAAAAATACCTCCATCCTCCCCCGTTTCACGGGGAGAGGACGAAGGCAGATCGTAACGGTCAGAAAAGGTCGAGCGACCGGGTTACTTGCCCGGGATCGCGGCCGCGAGCGGCGCGCAAACCGACGACACGGTGCCGGTCAGGTCATAGCAGGACACGCACTTGCAGCCTGCCGCTCCACCGGCGCACGTGGTCAAAACCTTGTGCTTCAACACGATCCTCGCGTGATTGTGCACGGACGTGTTGACGGCGCACCAGCTCTGCGCCGATGCATTCGAACCCGAATAGACAAGAGCAGCCATCGCGATGGCGGCACCCAGTGTAAGATAACGGCGCATGAATCCCTCCTCTGCCCGTAAGACGCCCTAGGAAATTAGCCCCCCGGGGACAGCCGCAGTGTCACATACCCGAAAACGCCGCGCAAGATTGCCGCGCCGCCCAGCGCGCCTTGTCACAGGACTTTCGCGAAAGTCCGGCACGGCCGCCAGCGGGCCAATGGCACCGTGAGTACCCTCTTACCGCAGTGCGAATTCAATTCCTGCCTGCCGGACCAAAAGCTGGCTTGAATTGTGTCCTGTGACCTGAAAGGCACGCCCGTCCGGTATTTTCGCCGCGGACGCCGGCGGCCGCGTCAGGACGGCGCGACAGCGGCTTTGCGTGCCACGCGGCGGCCAAACACCAGCACGGCGATAATGCTGATGACCGATGTCGCCATCACGTAAAAACTCGGCGACAGCTTGTTGCCGGTCGCCGCGATCATCGCGGTTACAATCAGCGGCGCGAAACCGCCGAATATCGTCACCGAAAGGTTGTAGCTCAGCGCCAGCCCGGTGCCGCGGGTGCCGGTTGGAAAAATCTCGGCAAGCAGCGCCGAGATCGGCCCGAGACATGCGGCATTCAAAAGGCCGACCAGGGCCTGCACCAGGATCAGCGTGGTCACCACGGGCCACGTGTTCAGGATCAGAAACAGCGGATAGGTGGTCAGGCACACGGCCGGGAAGGCGATCGAGAGCACGCGATAACGGCCAAGGCGATCCGACAGCGCGCCGAACATCGGTCCCGTGATCGCCTGCACCAGGCCGGTGACCGCGGCGCCGAGATAGGAAGACGTCGGCGGGAAATGTAACTGCGTCAGCGCATAAGTCGGCATGTAGACTTTGTGCACGTAATTGAACCCGGTCGACCCCGCAACGACGCCGATGCCGAGCAACAGGCTCTTCCAGTCGCGCTTGAGCAGCGCCTTGAACGGCGACTTCTCAAGCTCCACCGCGGCGGCCCGCTTGAATTCCGGCGTCTCCTCGATCCGGCTGCGGATGTAAAAGCCGACCGGCCCGATCAACAGGCCGACGCCGAATGCAACACGCCAGCCCCACGCGCTGACCTCTTCCGGCGTCAGCACGTAGCTGAGAAGCGCGGCGATGCCCGCTGCGAAAACGGTCGACGCGCCTTGCGTCGATGCCTGCCAGCTGCCGAAAAAGCCGCGCCGTCCCGCGCTGGCATACTCCACCATGAAAGCTGTCGACGCGCCGAATTCGCCGCCGGTGGAAAAACCCTGGATCAGGCGCGCCAGAAGAATCAGGAGCGGCGACGCGATGCCGATCTGGGCATAGGTCGGCGTAAAGACCAGCATCAGCGTGCCCAGCATGATGAGAACGATCGACAGCGTCAGCGATGCCTTGCGCCCCGCCCGATCGGCATACGAGCCGAGAACGATGGCGCCGAGCGGACGCATGATGAAGGAAATACCGAACGTGCCGACGGCCAGCATCAGCGAGACCGTCTCGTTCGCCACCGGGAAAAACAGCTTGCTGATGACGACGGCGAAATAGCCGTAGATCACGAGATCATAAAATTCGAGCGCATTGCCGACGCTGGCGGCGCTGACTTCCTTCCACGGGATGCGCGTTGCCGCGCCGGGCGCCATGCCTTGTCCGGACAAATGAGCTTGTGCCGACATGCGATATCCCTAAGCTTGACGAGGGTAGCCCATCGCGCCCGCCGATCAATCAAAAAGACCGCCGAACGAACATGACAATGGCATGGAAAGCCGCCGGATATTGCGCGCTGCTGACTTTCGCCCTGGTCAGCATCGGGCCGGCAGCGGCGCAAAACACCGCGCCGGTGACGCTGATGACGGCGGGCGACGGCAGCGTGTTCCTGCCCTACGGCCAGGGCATCGCAAAATTGCTGACGTCAAAGGCAATCGCAGTCGTCGTCGCGAAGAGCGCGGGTTCGAACGAGAACCTCACGGCGGTCGATGCGTCCGCCATGACGATCGCCACCGCCTTCATGGGGTCCGCCTATGATGCGCTCAACGGCATCGGCTGGGCCGCGGGCCGCAAGCATGAAAACCTGCGCGCGCTGTTTCCGATGTACGAGACCTCGTTCCAGATCGCGGCGCTGCGCAGGAGCGCGATCGCATCACTCGCCGGCCTCGGCGGCAAGAAGGTTGGCGTCGGCCCGGCGAAAGGTCCGGCCGAGGTGTTCTTCCGCGCCGCCGCCGAAGCCGCCAACGTCTCACCCGTGATCGTCAACGGCGATCCGGCGACTCTGGTGAAACAGCTCGTCGGCGGCGAGATCGACGCGTTATGGCAAGGTGCCGCGGTCCCCATCGCCTCGCTTGCCGCCGCCGCCGATCAGGCCGACATCGTCGTGTTCGGGCTTTCGGATGCCGAAACCACGGCAATGCTGCAAAAATTTCCGCAGCTCTCGGCAACGACGGTGCCTCCCGGGAGCTACAAAGGCCAGACCGCGGCGATCAAAAGCGTTTCGGCCTGGAATTTCGTGGTCGCCAACAAGGGCCTTCCGGCGGACACAGCTTACGCGATCACCAAAACCGTCCTGTCCGCCGCCGACCCAAAATCCGAGATTTATCCCGCCGCTGCCGGCACCCGCGCCGCGAACGCCGCTGCCGACCGCTTCATGCCGTTTCATCCGGGCGCGGCGCGCTATTATGCGGAAGCCGGCATCAAGCTCGCAGCGCCCTGATATTCAGGCGCGTCGCGCATTATTTCGGCGCGGCCGGCAATTTTGCGAATGCGGCATCAAGATCGACGCTTGCGGGGACCTTGTCATCGAGGTCGCCGGCCTGCTTCCAGGTGCTGGCAACGAGCGTATGCGGGCCGGAGAATTTGAAATCGCCGGAAATCGTCGGATTGCCGTTGATCATGTCGCTGAAACTGGCGAACAGGTTCTGCTTGAGGCCGTACACCGCGATCGGAAACGACCAGGGCGAATGGCCGCCGGACGACATCATGCTGTAGACGAAATATTGCGAGTCCGGCGACCATTGCGCGGTGAACACGTAATAGCCGTTGTCACCCCGCGGCGACGAATAATCCTTCGAGTTCACGGTCGACCCTGCGCTTGAGCGGATCACGACGCGGCTTTCCATGTCGGGCGTCGCATTGAGGCTGACATCGGCGGGAACCACCGACGCTACATTCTTCTTGTCGGGCGAAACGAAAGTCTGCGGCTTGACGGTGGCGCAGCTTCCCGCCGGACGCGGCTTCGGCAGGAGATTGTGTCCGCTGCATTGGTCATCGGCGCGGGCGCTGCCCGGCGCCAGCGCGGCCGCAGCAACGGCCAGGATTGAAATTGCGAACAGCCTCAACAGTTTCATTTTGGTCATCCGTGACGATCGCCGTTCGGAAATCGCTGATACAGCGCGCGATCGATCAGCGCCGCGCGAAAATAATCAAGAGCAGCCCGACAGCGGCCGTCGCCCCGCCGTAATAGACCCACTGGAACTGGCTGATCATGAAACTTTCGGCAGGCCAGCGGATATAGCCCGCGCCCTGCCCCGTCCAGACGAGGCCCATCGCGAGCAGCAGGAAGCCGATGAATGTGAGCAGCGTTTTCATGATCACCACACCGTCAATGCGCCGCGTCCCAGTTGTCGGCGGCGTGCGCGTCGACCTGGAGCGGCACGGTCAATGACAAGGCCGGCAGCGGCGCGTCGACCATGACGCCTGTCACCACCGGCAGTGTTTTCTCCACTTCGGCTTCCGGCACTTCGAAGACGAGTTCGTCGTGTACCTGAAGCAGCATCTGTGCCGAAAGCTTCTTCCTGGCCAAGGCTGCGTCCATGCGGATCATGGCGCGGCGGATGATGTCTGCTGCGGTGCCTTGCAGCCGCGCATTGATCGCAGCACGCTCGTTGAAGGCGCGGATCGACGGGTTCGACGCGCTGATGTCGGGATAATGGCATTTGCGGCCGAACAGCGTCTCCACAAAGCCGTTCTTCTTGGCAAACGCCTTGGTCTCTTCCATGTAATCGCGGATGCCGGGGAAGCGCTCGAAATATTTCTTGATGTAGGCACCGGCCTCCTCGCGCCCGATACCGAGCTGGTTGGCAAGCCCGAACGCCGAGATGCCGTAGATGATGCCGAAATTGATCGCCTTGGCGCGGCGGCGCACCTCCGCCGGCATGTTCTTCACCGGAACGCCGAACATTTCCGACGCCGTCATGGCGTGAATGTCGAGGCCGTCGCCGAACGCCTTGCGCAACTGCCCGATGCCGGCGATCTCGGCGAGAAGCCGCAGCTCGATCTGCGAATAGTCGGCGGAGACGAGCTTCATTCCGGGCATGGCGACGAAAGCGCGGCGGATTTTCCGGCCATCCTCGGTGCGCACCGGGATGTTCTGCAAGTTCGGGTCCGACGACGACAGCCGCCCGGTCGTGGTCGAAGCGAGCGCGTAGCTCGTATGCACGCGATGCGTCGTCGGATTGACGTAATCGGGCAGCGCGTCGGTATAGGTCGATTTCAGCTTCGACACCTGCCGCCAGTCGAGAATCTTGCTCGGCAGCTTGTGGCCCTGCTCGGCGAGTTCTTCGAGAAGCCGCGCGCCGGTCGCCCATTGCCCGGTCTTGGTTTTGGTGCCGCCCTCGAGTTTCAGCTTGCCGAACAGGATGTCGCCGATCTGTTTTGGCGAGCCGACATTGACCGGCTCGCCGGCAAGCGTGTTGATCTCGGCTTCGAGGCCGGCCGCTTCCTGCGCGAACTCGCCGGACAGCCGCGACAGCATCTGGCGGTCGATCGAAATGCCGCGCCGCTCCATGCGCGCGAGCACCGCGAGCAGCGGCCGCTCCAGCGATTCATAGACGTTGAGCAGATGCTCGGCCGCGAGGCGGGGTTTTAGCACCTGCCACAGCCGCAGCGTCACGTCGGCATCCTCGGCGGCGTATTCGGTCGCCTTGTTGATCTCGACGCAATCGAAGGTGACTTTGGTCTTGCCCGCCTTTGTCACTTCGTTGAAGTCGATGGTCTGGTGATTGAAGTAGCGCCGCGCCAGGGGATCGAGGCCGTGATCGGAACGGCCGGCATCGACGACGTAAGACATCAGCATGGTGTCGTCGTAGCCTGCGATCTCGACGCCGCGCACGCCGAAAATCTGCCAGTCGAATTTCAGGTTCTGGCCGATCTTGAGCACGCCCGGATCTTCGAGCAGCGGCTTTAACGCATCGAGCGCGGCGCGCTCGGGAATCTGGTCCGGCGCGCGCTCGCCCTGGAACAGGCCGGCGCTGCCGTCGCCGCCCTGGCGATGCGACAGCGGCACGTAGCAGGCCTCGTTCGGCTGCAGCGCCAGCGAGAAGCCGCACAGCGCCGCCTGCATCGGGTCGAGCGACGTGGTTTCGGTATCGATGGCGACAAATCCCTGATCGCGCGCGCGTGCGATCCAGTCCTTGAGACGATCGAGCGAACGCACCGTTTCGTATGTCGCGCGGTCGAACTTTTGTGCGTGCGCGATATCGAGCCGCTTCGCAGCAAAAGCCTGCGGCGTGAGCGGGCCTGTTTCCTTTAGCGTCCCCCCGCTTGCGGGGGATTGGGAAGGGGCCTTTTGACTTGGCGCGGGCGACGACGTCCCCCCTCCGGACGCGCTCCGCGCGCCGTCCTCCCCCGCAAGCGGGAGAGGCAAAGAGGCGCCACCCTTGCCGGTCAGCTTCGTATCCGGCGCGACTTCATTCACGTCGATCTCGGCAAACTCGCCGACGCGGCGCGTCAGTGTCGAGAATTCCATCGCCTTGAGGAAGGCGATCAGGTTTTTGTAGTCGGGCTCGTGCACGGCAAGATCGCCGATCGGCACGTCGAGCTTTACCTTGTCATCGAGCGTGACGAGTTTTTTCGACAGCCGCGCCTTGTCGGCATTGTCGATCAAGGTCTGCCGGCGCTTGTCCTGCTTGATCTCGGAGGCGCGCTTGAGCAGCGTTTCGAGATCGCCGTATTCGCCGATGAGCTGGGCCGCGGTCTTGACGCCGATCCCCGGCACGCCCGGCACGTTGTCGGTGGAATCGCCGATCAGCGCCTGCACCTCGATGACCTTGTCCGGCGGCACGCCGAATTTCTCGATCACCTCGGCGCGGCCGATCTTCTTGTCCTTCATGGTGTCGAACATGATGACGCGGTCGTTGACGAGCTGCATCAGATCCTTGTCCGAGGACACGATGGTCGACGTGGCGCCGGCGTCGCAGGCCTGGCGCACATAGGTCGCGATCAGGTCGTCGGCCTCAAAGCCTTTCTGTTCGAGGCACGGCAGGTCGAAGGCGTGGACGGCGTCGCGGATCAGCCCGAATTGCGGGCGCAGATCGTCGGGCGGGTCCGGGCGATGCGCCTTGTATTCGGGATACATTTCGGTGCGGAACGTCTTCTCGGAGAGGTCGAACACCACCGCGAGATGGGTCGGCTTGTCCTCCGCCTTCATGTCGCGCAGCAGCTTCCACAGCATGTTGCAGAAGCCGAACACGGCATTGAGCTGCAGGCCGTCGGATTTGCGGTTGATCGGCGGCAAGGCGTGATAGGCGCGGAAAATGTAGCCGGAGCCGTCGACCAGGAAGAGGTGATCGCCCTTCTTGAGCGCCTGTCCGGCGGCGGCCTGCGCTTTCGGCGGCTTTTGCGGGGTTTTTTGCGCGGCTGGCATGATGACCCGTAATATATGAGTTTCGGCCGCATTATCACCGGCCAACAGGCCAGACTGTGGACATTTCTCCCCTCCCCATCGATGCCGCGCTGCCGGACCTGACGGCGGCCTTGCGCACGCGCAACACCGCCGTCCTGGTGGCGCCGCCCGGCGCCGGCAAGACGACGCGGGTTCCGCTCGTCCTCGCCAAAGAAGAATGGGCCAAGGACGGCCGCATCCTGGTGCTCGAACCGCGCCGGCTCGCCGCGCGCGCCGCCGCCGAACGCATGGCGCAGACTTTGGGCGAACGCGTCGGCGAGACGATCGGATTGCGGGTGCGCTTCGGCTCAAAAATCTCGCGCAAGAACCGGATCGAGATCGTCACCGAAGGCATCTTCACCCGGCTGATCCTCGACGATCCGATGCTCGGCGGCATCGCCGCAATTCTGTTCGACGAGTTCCATGAACGCTCGCTCGATGCCGATCTCGGCCTGGCGCTCGCCCGCGACGTGCAGCAGGGCCTGCGCGAAGACCTGAAAATCCTGGTCATGTCGGCGACGATCGACGGCGCGCGTGTTGCGACGCTCCTTGGCGGTGCGCCGGTGATCGAAAGCGAGGGCCGCGCCTTTCCGGTCGAGACACATTATACCGGCCGCGATACGCGCCCGATCGAGCCGCAAATGGCCGACATGATTTTGCGCGCGATGCGCGCCGACAAAGGCTCGCTGCTCGCATTCCTGCCGGGCGCCGCCGAAATCCGCCGCACCCGGACGCAGCTTGAGGGCCGCATCGATCCCTCGACCGATATGGTCGCGCTCTACGGCGCACTGTCCGGCGACGAGCAGGATCGCGCCATTGCGCCCGCCCCGCCCGGCCGCCGCAAGATCGTGCTGGCCACCTCGATTGCGGAAACATCGATCACCATCGAGGGCGTACGCATCGTCGCCGATTGCGGCCTTGCGCGCGTGCCGCGCTACGAGCCCGACGTCGGCATCACGCGGCTTGAGACCGTGCGTGTCTCGCGCGCCGCCGCCGACCAGCGCCGCGGCCGCGCCGGGCGCACCGAGCCCGGCATCTGCTATCGGCTGTGGGACGAGCCGCAAACCGCGGCGCTCGAACCTTACGCGCGGCCGGAAATCCTCGCCGCCGATCTTTCTTCATTCGCACTCGATCTCGCGGCCTGGGGCAGCACGCCGGACAAGCTGGCGTTTCTCGATTCCCCGCCGCGCGCGGCGCTCGCCGAAGCGAACGCGCTCCTTGCCGAGCTCGGCGCCATCGACGCCGACGGCCGCGTCACCGAGGAGGGCAAAAAACTTCGGCAATTGCCGCTGCCGCCGCGGCTCGCGCGCATGGTAGTCGACGCCGCCCGCGCGGGCGAAGGCCTCCCCGCCGCCGAACTGGCAATACTGATCGGCGAACGCGGCCTCGGCGGCGACGATGCCGACTTGCGCGAACGTCTCGCCATGCTTCGCCGCGACCGCTCACAACGCGCACGCGACGCTCGCGGCATGGCGGAGCGATGGGCGCAGATCGCGACGCCGACGACGCAGCGAACTCCGTCCCTGCAAGGGGGAGGCGAGCAGTCGAGCGTCGGCGCGATGATCGCGCTCGCGTATCCCGAGCGCATCGCCAGGAATTGCGGCGGCGGATCGGGAGCGTTCGTTCTGGCCAACGGACGCGGCGCCAATGTCGATGCCGCCTCGCCGCTCGCGCGTGAGCCATTTCTTGCGGTGGCGGAAGTCACCGGCATCGCTTCGCAAGGCCGCATCCTCTCCGCGGCGCCGATCAGCCTTGCCGAGATCGAGGCGCGCTTTGCCGATCGTATCGAAGCGCGCGAGGAGATCACGTTCGACACCGCGAGCATGAGTTTGCGCGGGCGAAAAAGCCGCAGGCTTGGCGCCATCTCGTTTGCCGAGCAACCGATCCAGGTCGTGCCGAACGATGAGACCGCGGCGCTTCTTGCCGACGGCATCGCGCGTGCCGGGATCGGCCGGCTGCCGTGGACCAATGCGCTCAAACAATGGCGTGACCGCGTGATGTTCCTGCGCGCCAGTGAGGGAGACGAGTGGCCCGATCTTTCCGACGCGGCCCTGGCGCAATCCGCGCGCGATTGGCTCGCGCCTGCGCTCACCGGAAAGACCGCGCTCGGATCGCTCACGCCGGACGAATTCGAGCAGGCGCTGCATGCGCTCCTGCCCTGGGCGCTCAAGCGCCGGCTCGATGATGAAGCGCCGACCCATTTCGAAGCACCGACCGGCTCGCGCGTGCCGGTCGACTACGACGCCGAGGGTGGCCCGAAAATATCCATCCGGGTGCAGGAATTGTTCGGGCTCAACCGTCATCCCGCAATCGCCGGCGGCAGGATTCCGCTCCTGATCGAACTCTTGTCGCCGGCACACCGCCCGGTGCAGATGACGCGCGACCTGCCGGGTTTCTGGCGCGGCAGCTATGCCGCCGTGCGCACCGAGATGCGCGGCCGTTATCCGAGACACCCCTGGCCCGACGATCCGGCCGCGGCAGCCGCGACGCGGCGCGCCAAGCCGCGGAAAAGCTGACGCGCGGAGTATTGCCGGGCTTCGGCCGCGGTCCTTCCCGCAGATGCGATTGATAGTTCACTCGGGGAGCCCTACCCGTCGACGGGTTCCGGTCGATCACGATGTCCATCATCGAGGGCGGCTGGTGGTTCTATCCAAATGCCCTGAACAAATATACCGTGGGCATGCGCGACAAGCCGGCGCTCAATACCGACAGCTCGCTGACGCTATATTTCCAGAACGAGTCGCCGGGAAAGGACAAGGAAGCGAATTGGCTTCGCGGATGGGAAAGTACATGAAAAAGAACGCGGGCAAGCCGAAACAGAAATGCAAGAATTGCGAGGGCAAAGGCCTCCTCAAACAAGGCGATAAGAAAGTCAGGTGCCAGAGATGCGGCGGAACCGGTTTTAAGTCGTGAACTGTCGAGCGGCAATCCGGGCGCTTGGGGGATTTGAACCGCGGCCGCGCGCCCGCGATTAATTCTTCGAGCCGAAGAGCGCGAACTATATGATCGCGTGGCACGCTGCGAAGAAGCCGAGAGAGAGCCAGTAACCCGGACGCGCGGGCGGCTCCAATCTTCTAATGTGACGCGTGGGGCGAAAAAATCACTCCGCCTTTTCCGCAACGCCGAGCGTCGTGGTCACGTATTCAACGGTGTCATAGACGGTGACGTGAAGCAGCGGATAGCCCTTCTTGATGACGTCGCCTGCCGATTGGGCGGCCTCCGCCGTCTGGTAGGAGCCCTTCGTTTGCCGGTCGACCTGAAGGAGAAACCGGCCAGCTTCCGGCCGCTTACGCTGCGAGAGATGCTCTTCGGGTTCGGATGACGGTGATTTAGGCTTCTCTCGCATCTTCATTTGGCGCGTGGCCATTCGAATCTCCTTGAAGGGGGAATGTTTTCACGACGCGGCCGGCGGAACGACGCCGGACCGTTCGCGGATGTGGCTTGATCCCGATTTAGTCGTTTCCGGAATTCACGTCGGAACTCAACTGGAACTCGAGCACATTGCGCTCGTAGGCTTCGGTCTCGCTCTTGATGCGATACCGTAGATCGGCCGCCTGCTCTTCCATCGGCATTTGCCGCGTAATTCTATAGAGACCGGCCTTCTTCTCGCCGATAGGCGTGTACTCAACCGTCTGCCCGACAAGAAACTTAAAAGGCATCGGATTCCTCTACTGCTCGGAACGCATTTCTGCCGGCGGCCGGCTTGCCAGGATCAGAAGCGCGGGGCTCGCGGCGGGCCGCCTCTTCCGGGGGCGCCGGCAGCGCCGGGAACCACGCGCGGCTTCATCGGCAACAGACCTTCGCGCTGCAGCTTCTTGCGCGCGAGCTTGCGGGCGCGGCGAATGGCTTCCGCTTTCTCGCGGACTCGCTTCTCGGAAGGCTTTTCATAATGACCGCGGAGCTTCATCTCGCGGAAGACGCCCTCGCGCTGCATCTTCTTCTTCAGCACCTTGAGAGCCTGGTCGACATTGTTGTCACGAACGAGAACCTGCATCGGCGTTCCTTTTCGAACGAACTGTTGCTGGCCGCAATGCCAAGAAGGCCGGGCGGCTGGCGCGGATCCCAGGCAATCCGGATGCCTGGCCCGCGAAACGATTTAGCGTCAAGAGTTGAAACCAAGCCTGCCAACAGGCACCGCGGCTGCCAATTGGAAGTGACGGACGCTCCGGAACACTGCCGTTTCGGGCAGATCAACCAACGTGCCGATGCTTGTCCGTATGCGCCAACTCATGGACTTGCCCACGCCAAAAAGCAATAGCAATCAGCGGGCAAGGGCTGCGGTCCCGCCTCGGCGCATGGCAGGCTGCGGCCGCCGGTCGGCCGGCCGCGCCGGGGAATGTAGGGCGGTTTGGTCAATAATGTCGTAACGCGCATCGGCCCGGTTCGACGCGCCGGCGGAATACGATGTGCGTCCGCGCCGCGGAGAGATGAAGCGCTGCGCGCCAAACCTCGCATCGAGGAGACTATTTCATTCGCAGCGGGGAAAGCGCATAGTCGCGCATGGACACTGCTTTCCCCTATGCGCTGTCGGCACTCCTCACAATTATCGTATTCGGAATCGCTCTTGCCATATTGGTCTGGTGACAGACCGCGCGGCTCGCGGGGGATCAGCGATGACTGCCGAGCCTTCCCTTGGTCGCTTGACGTCAACTTGGCGCAATGAGACTTCTCCGGTGTTGAGAATTTGCAATGCTGCAACGCGGCGAGGTGCAAGGCTACGACTTCAATCGGATGGTCATAGAATTCACGATGTTCGATGAAGGTAACGCGATCAGTTGTGCGATCAGCACCGCGGCGATGGATGACATTGAAGGCAAGCGTGACGTGAAGCCGGATCAGCGCCTGGATCAGTTCATGCGGTTGCGCAACGTCATTGAAGAGCGGGCCTCGCGCAAGTTCTTCGACGAGAAAACGCAGGCCGGCAGGCCGGTGGTGTTGCGATCGGTCGATTTCTTCAAATAGCCGATCGACGGCTGATTATTTTCGGCGGCAAAGCGAAATATAGAGACAGCAGTCGTTCGAGATTGAGGGAGATTCATCATTACGACATCAGCGAATTCATCGTCCGGACGCGCCGACGAAGTCGATTTAGCTTCCGCTGACCGGATAACTGCGCCGCCGATCGATTATTTTGACGCCTGTTTTCCCGGCGCGAGCCAGGCCGTCCGCGTGACAAGTCTGCATGAGGCAAAGGTGTTCGCGCGCCGCTGGGTCATCAGGGACAAGGATCCGGCTTTGAAAGCACTTCTGCGGCACATGGAAAAGGCCAACAGTTCCGCCACGGCCGATATTGCAGTCCGGCAACTCAGGGAAGCGCTGGCGCAACGGGGCATGCTCGTTACGGCGCGCGCATCGCTCGGCGATTGACCGCAAGCGCGATAGCCGCTCGGGCCGATTATGTTTGGTACCCGGACTGGCAAGGAATGCATGGAGCGCCTACATAAGGGAAACGGCAATCTTTGATCGGATATGTGTTGTGAGTGTTTTTCTTCGGGATAGCCCGCCGATGGCCGATTTCAACTACAACGCCGAGGCCGAACTGTTTCCAACGCGCAAGCGGGCGGCACGGCGTCAGCCGATGGGATACCGGCGGTTCGAACAGGCCGCGGATGCCATTCGCTTCGCGATCGAGGACCTCCCGGCGGACCTCCTGATCGGCGCCTTCCTCGAAGTCGACGAACATCGCTACAACAGCGAGGAAATTCGCCGGCTGTACGAAAGCGCCGACTATCCGCTGGCCAGGCGCGGCACACAGTCGTGACGGACAAAACGATCGAACTCGATCAGCATCGCGGCATGTCGGCCCAGAAGGCGACCGACCTGCGCCGGACGCTGGCCGAGGTTGAAGCCAATGAACAGACATTGCGGGCACGGCAGAACGAGCTTGAGACACAGCTCCTCGCCGCACCGGCCGCAGACTGGCGCGAAGCCGCCGACAAGGCGCGGTATCTTCTCAATCTCTTCGCCGCGACACTAGGGGCGCAGGACCCGCGGCGGGCCAAGCTTGTTGCCGCCGTGCTCGACGATTTCCGGCGGCTTTCAGAGCAAAGCTAGCCAAGAACACCTGCCAAGAAACACCAGCCAAGAAACACGAGCCACGGCCCGGCTGGCTGGGATCACAGACCAATCAGCGGCGACACGATGGCGGCGATCAGCGTTGCCGCCGCGGCGATGTGCATGCGGCCATCCTAACAAAGCCGTTACGAATAGTCTGCAATAAGGGGCCACTGAACGAACCGGCGTAGCCCGGCCGCCGCGCGACATGGTGAATTCTTCATGTTCGCCGGCCGGATTTTAGTCAGACGCCGAAAGGAATGTCGTTATGAGAAAGATTTTGCCGAGCGCGATGTTCAGCGATCCCGAAAGAAGCCGGCTCACCATGCTCAGAACCTGGGTGCTCGACAATGAAGTCACCGAGATTGAGATGAACGAGCGGCAGTTCTGGAATTTCGCGAACCTGCAGCCGGTTGCCGAAAAACCCTGGACGACGTTCATGGGCCGCATCATCAACGTGCCCGACATGCCCACGGACGCGCAAAAGCATCTTGGGATTTACGACAAGCGCAGCCCGGGCGCTATTTGAGACGGCCGGCGCGCTTTGTCGCAATCATTGGATCGCAGCCGAAAGCCAAGCCAGAACGACCCGAAACTGATCGGGGTTGACCAGAAAATAGATTGTGGCTCCCAGCGGGGCCACGGCCAGAGCCCAGTCTCGCATAGCGAGAACCCTGTAAGCGCACCCTGACGGTATTCCGCCACCAAACTTTCAACCATCCATTTCAACTGGCGGCCGACTTTTTCTAAAATCAGTTCTTTCTTGTCGGTAAAACGCGGCCGCGCGCCCGCAAAGGCCGCCGGGCCATTGCCAGCCTTGAGACTTGGGTGATTGATATCCGCGCCGATAAGGCGGGAGGGCGTCATGAAGGTTGTCATGCTGGCGCTGGTTGGCATGTTTCTCGGAGCCATCGCGGGCGGCGTCATCGGCGTAGGCTTGGGATTTCTTTGGACGGAATTTTTCCAGACCAGCGATTTTGAGGGTTATTCCGGAATGCTGGTCTTTTACACTTTCCTGCCGATCGGAATCGTCGCCGGCGCGCTGCTCGGAGGCGTCGGCCTCGGCGTGCTCGCCTCCCGCGATGGGCAGACTTGAAAGAGAGACCCAAGACTTGAAAGAGAGACCCAAGGCCGGATTGCAGCCCGCGTCCAAACAATCCGGCGCCATTCTGCCGGAACGGCTTACTTCTTTATCTTGGCCAGGGCGTCCACGGCCTTCTCGGCCGGGTGGTCCAGGCAGTACTCGATAAAATCGCTGGTCTGCTTGTGCAGGGCATCGATGTCGAACGTCGTGCTTCCCGATTTGCCCAACAGAAATCCGTGCAAGAAGGCGATCGTGACGTCGCGGTTGCCGCCGTGCTCGCGCATCACATCCTTGCAACTATACTGGTCGATGGTGCGGCTGTTGGCGTTTTGCGCCAAGGCCCCGCCCAAACCGGACCCGGCGAAAAGAATTACGGCGACCGCGACGATCTTGCGGCTGGCATTCATGTCACGATCCTCCGCAGCTGCTGCGGCCGAACAGGCCGATGCAGGCATTGTGTCCAGAACTAAAGGTGATTGCCCCGAGTGTCGCCGGCGGGTCGCCTCCGAGCGCAAGATCGCTTGAAAGGCTCGCGATCGGGGCGCCGGCATTTGCCGAAGCGCAATAGGTGCCGTCGATCAGCGGATTGCAAGGTTGCGGGGGCATTGGCGCTTGCGACTGCGAAGGCCCGGGCAATTGCAGCGGCCCCGAAGATTGTTGCGCGAACGGCGGCGGCGGCATTGCGGATGCATTAAACGGCATCTGGTTTTGCGTGTTCGCCGCCGGCACGGCGCCTGAGCCGGACGGGTCCATGATGCAGACGCCGCCGACGCCCGTCACGGACTGTTCGCACATTTGCAGGCTCGAAAACCCGCAATCCGCCGAAGACCCATCGGAGAACTGCGCGCAATAGGCGCTGCCCTGCGCATGCACGGGCGAAGACATCACGATCTGACCGAGAAAAATAATCCAATGCATCGTCATCCGCCGCCTGCCCCCTGGATGCCGTGTCGTGCGTCTTTGGCCGAGCTTACATCAGAATGGCTATTGCCGTCACGCGCTCGCGGCGATTTCGCGGTCAAGGGACCGTTTGCCGCCAATCTCGCGAAAGGACACCAGGCGCTGCTCACTTTCGTCCCAAAGCACGAGGCGTACGCACCGGAAACTATGCAGCAGTGTCAGCCGGCTCACCCCGCGCAGTTCGGGATGGTCACGGAGCACGCGCGGCAAGCGGTAATACGGAATGCGGCTGCACAGATGATGGACATGGTGGACGCCGATATTTGCCGTGAACCAGCGCAGGATTCCCGGAAGGTCGTAGTGCGAACTGCCGTGCAGGGCCGCTTCTTCGAAGGTCCAGTCGCCGTCGTGGGCCCAGAACGTCATCTCGAATTGGTGCTGCACGTAGAACAGCCACACGCCCGCCGATCCTGCGAGCAGCGTGATGGGCAGATGCACAAGCACGAACGGCCAGACGCCGATGAACCAGATCAGCCCGGCGGCGACGGCAGCAATTGCAACATTGGTCGCCATGGTGCTGAGCCAGGGTTTCCAGCCACTGGAAAACAGACCGACCGGCAGCCGGTATTGCAGGATAAATAGGTAAGCGGGACCGATACCGAACATGACGAGCGGGTTGCGGTAGGCCCGATAGCGCAGACGGCCCCAGAAGGAGAGCGACAAATATTCGTTCACCGTGAGGGTATCGACGTCGCCGATGCCGCGGCGCTCCAGGTGGCCGGAACTGGCGTGATGGATGGCGTGGGTGCGGCGCCAGAAGTCATAGGGCGTCAGCGTCAGCACGCCGATCACCCGGCCAACCCAATCGTTTGCCAGGCGATGACGAAAGAAGGAGCCATGACCGCAATCGTGCTGGATCATGAACAGCCGCACGAGAAAACCCGCTGCCGGCATCGCAAGCAACAGGGACAGCCACCAGTAGCCAAAATGCAGCGCCGCCCAGGCCAGTACCCAGAGCGCCGCGAGCGGCACAAACGTGATCGCTATCTCCACCGCGCTGCGAACGTTATCGGGCTGGCGATAGCGCGCGATGATTTTCGCCCATCTCCGGGCATCGGACACCACGAGAGGACGATCCGCAGCTTGAATGTTCAATTGAAACCATGGTGAGAGGGGGCGGCGGCAAGCTTTCTACCTGGCGGGCAACGACGCGCCGGCTTGCCGTAACATCGAAGCCTCTTAGCAGAGGCCTCCCGCGTCCGAAACCGTATAATTTGATGGCGGCCGCGATAATAAGGCAAATCGGCCCCTATCGTTAAACTTCGCCGCGCCATTTTAGCGTTCTCCTTACCCTCGCGTTTCAAAACATCCGTCCGGGACCATCATATTAGCGGCTTGTTCGCCGTGGCGGGCCGACATTGCGCCAAACACGGATTCCGCCATGCGTTTTGTCATCACCGTCGCCGGGCTGGCGCTTGCCGCCAGCATCATCGTTCCGAAATACGCCACGCAACTGCATGGCGCAGCGCCCGCGTCCAGCACTGCGCCACGCCTGATGGCAGCGCAGCCGGCGGCAGCGCCCGCGGTTTCGGACTCGCGCTCGGTCGTTATTCCGCCGAGTGGCAATGGACATTTCCAGGTCGAAGGCCGCGTCGACGGCCGGCGCCTTAATTTCATGGTCGATACCGGCGCTTCGGTGATTGCGCTCACCGAGCGCGACGCCGCCATGCTCGGCATCCATCCGACGGCGCAGGATTACCGGGCCCTGGTCAAGACCGCGAACGGCACCGTGCGCGCCGCCCCGGTCGAGCTCAACATGGTCGAGATCGACGATCTCGTGGTGCGCAACGTCGCGGCGATGGTGCTGCCCGACAGCGCGCTGTCCGACAACCTGCTCGGCCTGTCCTTCCTGCAGCGGCTGCGGCGGTTCGAATACGCCGACGGCAAGCTGGTGCTGGAGCAGTAGCGAATAGCGAATTGGGACGACAGACTTCCCTGTTCGCCGCTCGCGATTTCTCCATTCGCCCGCACCACGCAACTATTTCTGCCGCCCGCCGTTTAGGCTATTGCTGTCGAGCCTTCGATTCGGATTATTTCGCCGATGTTTCCCAAGCCAAAACCTTCGCTCAAGCCGAACACCTATGCCTATGAATCCGAGCCGATGGTCAAAGCCACCGGCTTTCGCGAATACGACGCGCGCTGGCTGTTCGGCAGCGAAATCAATCTCATGGGCGTCGAGGCGCTCGGCCTTGGGCTCGGCACGCTGATCCGCGAGCTCGGCGTCAAGCCCGGACATCGTCACCGGCCACGATTTCCGCTCCTATTCGGCGTCGATCAAGATGGCGCTGACGAACGGGCTGATCGCCTCGGGCTGCAAGGTGTTCGACATCGGCCTCGCAGTGACGCCGATGGCCTATTTCGCGCAATTCGACCTCGACGTGCCGTGTGTCGCCATGGTCACCGCCTCGCACAACGACAATGGCTGGACCGGCGTGAAGATGGGCGCCAACCGTCCCCTCACCTTCGGCCCCGATGAAATGTCGCGGCTGAAGAAGATCGTGCTCGACGGCGCCTATAAGATGGCGCCGGGCGGCGCCTACGAATTCGTCGAGAATTTTCCGGCGCGTTATATCGCCGACCTCACCAAACGGCCGAAGCTCAAGCGCCGCTTGAAGGTCGTATGCGCCTGCGGCAACGGCACCGCGGGCGCATTCGCCCCGCAAGTGCTGGAAAAAATCGGCTGCGAGGTGGTGCCGCTCGATTGCGAGCTCGACCACACCTTCCCGAATTACAATCCGAATACCGAAGACATGAAGATGCTGCATGCCATGCGCGACGCCGTGCTCAAGCACAAGGCCGATGTCGGCCTTGGTTTCGACGGCGACGGCGACCGCTGCGGCGTGGTCGACAATGAAGGCGAGGAGATTTTCGCCGACAAGGTCGGCGTCATGCTGGCGCGATACATTTCATCCGAACACAAGAACGCGCTGTTCGTCGCCGACGTGAAATCGACCGGCCTGTTCATGACTGACCCGATCCTGATCAAGAACGGCGCCAGGACCGATTACTGGAAGACCGGACATTCTTACATGAAGCGCCGGGTCAACGAGATCGGCGCCATCGCCGGCTTCGAAAAATCGGGCCACTTCTTCTTCAATAAGCCGTTCGGCCGCGGCTATGACGACGGGCTGATCTTCGCCTTCGCGGTCTGCGACATGCTCGACCGCAATCCCGACAAGAGCATGGCGGACCTCAAGAACGCGCTGCCGAAAACCTGGGGTTCGCCGACCATGTCGCCGCACTGCGCCGACGAGGAAAAATACGGCGTGGTCGATGCGGTGGTGAAGCATTTCGAGGACGAGAAGAACAAGGGCGGCAAGGTCGCCGGCCAGTCAATCCGCGATCTTGTCACCGTCAACGGCGTGCGCGTCACCGTCGAAGACGGCACCTGGGGGCTGGTGCGCGCCTCCTCCAACAAGCCGGAACTCGTCGTCGTCGTCGAAAGCCCGGTCTCCGAAGCGCGCATGCGCGACATGTTCAAATCGGTCGATGCGGTGCTGCGCACGCACAAGGAAGTCGGCGAATATAATCAGACGATCTAGGGCGCGGCCTTCCTGCCGGGCGGAGCGCAGGCGCGCTCCCATCATCAACTGCAACGATAGCAGCAACGCTATAGCGGCGCGGAGGACAGCATGGCGCAAGAGCAATCCAAGCCCAGCGGCCCCGATCTCACTTTGGGCGTCGCGCTGGCGGATTTTGTCGATGGCAAGCTTGCCGGTCACGTCGGCGACCAGGAGGTCCTGCTGGTCCGCGGCACCAGCGAGATTTTCGCCATTACCGCCCATTGCAGCCATTACCACGGCCCGCTCGCCGAAGGGCTCGTGGTCGGGGACAGTATCCGCTGCCCCTGGCATCACGCCTGTTTCGACTTGCGCAGCGGCGAAGCCGTGCGTCCGCCGGCGACAAGCCCCCTCGCCTGCTGGCGGGTCGAGCAGCAAAACGGCCGAATTTTCGTTCATGAGAAACGCGAGCAGCAGGCGCCACGCGGCAAACCGCCTGCCGATGCGCCGGACAAGATCGTCATCGTCGGCGGCGGGGCGGCGGGTTTCGCCGCGGCGGAAATGCTGCGGCGGAGGAATTTTCGCGGCAGCATCGTCATGGTGAGCAGCGAGGCCGCGGCGCCGATCGACCGGCCGAACCTGTCGAAGGACTATCTTGCCGGCAGCGCTCCCGAAGATTGGATGCCGCTGCGTCCGGACAGTTTTTACGGCGAAGCAGACATCGAATTGCGTCTCGATACCGAGGTCACCGGCATCGACACCAAAGCGCGCCAAGTCGTAACCCGCGACGGCGGCAAAATAGCTTACGACCGCCTTTTGCTGGCCACCGGCGCGGAGCCAGTACGTTTGCCGGTCCCGGGCGCCGACCCGCGGCATCTTCACACGCTGCGTTCGCTTGCCGACAGCCGCGCCATCATCGAGGCATCCAGGGAAACGCGCCGCGCGCTCGTGATCGGCGCAAGCTTTATCGGGCTTGAGGTCGCGGCGGCGTTACGCACCCGCGAAATCGAGGTACACGTCGTGGCGCCGGAAAAACGCCTGATGGAACGAATCCTCGGGCCTGAAATGGGTGATTTCGTCAAGGCGCTGCATGAAGAGCACGGCGTCGTCTTTCATCTCGAAGACACGGTGGCCGCCATCGAGGGCCAGAGCGCGACGCTCAAAAGCGGCGGCGTACTGCAAGCCGGTCTCGTGGTTGTCGGTGTCGGAGTCCGGCCGCGTCTGGCGCTGGCCGAACAAGCCGGCCTCGCGCTCGATCGCGGTATCGTGGTGGACGCCTTTCTCGAAACAAGCGTCCCCGGCATCTATGCCGCGGGCGATATCGCGCGCTGGCCCGATCCGCATTCCGGCGAGCATATCCGCGTGGAGCATTGGGCGGTCGCGGAACGTCAGGGACAGGTTGCGGCACGGAACATGCTGGGACAGCGCGAGAGATTCGACGCGGTGCCGTTCTTCTGGAGCCAGCACTACGATGTGCCGATCAATTACGTCGGCCATGCCGAGCAATGGGATGAAATCTCGATCGACGGCGATATCAAGGCACGGGATTGTTTGCTGAGATACCGGCGCAATGGGCGGGTGCTTGCCGTCGCCTCGATATTCCGCGATCTCGCGAGCCTGGAAGCCGAGCTGAAGATGGAAAGCGATATGGCGTCCAAGAGGTGACGCGCGCGCATCAACGGAGGGACGACAGAGGCCCTCTGTTACGGCTCGGTCAAACTTCCTGGAAAACGTCGATCTCCAGCGCGCCGGGAAACATCGTGCGCCAGGTCTGCAAATAGACCTGCATGCGCGGGTCGCTCGCCATGCGCTGCCGGCTGAGCTCCCAGTCCTCGTGCGCCTCGTATGTGATGATCTGGACGAATTTCGCCGGATCGTCGACGTTCTGCAAAAGCTTCACCTCGGCCTTGCCGAACATCTGATAGAACGGCGCCGCGGCCTTGATCATGGCGACAAGCTGGCTGGAATCCGCCGTCGGCATCGTGAAGCGCAATTGCAGCACGCGGCTGACTTTTGGCTCTGCGTCGCTCATCGCATCGACCCCACTGTTCGTCGGGCTTGATCTTATCCGAAATTCGCCAACCCGCCCTTCGCGATCGCGTTACTTGATCGTCTCCCGGAACCGGTGCGCCGGATAGACACCGAGGATTCTCAACGACCTCGGCACCGAGACGAATTCCAGCTCTTCGAGCGCGAGCTCAAGCGCGCGATGCTTCGGATGACCGTCGACATCGGCGTAAAACTGCGTGGCGGTGAAGCTGCCGTCGACCATATAGCTCTCGAGCTTGGTCATGTTGACGCCGTTGGTGGCGAAACCGCCGAGCGCCTTGTACAGCGCGGCCGGGATGTTGCGCACCTGGAACACGAACGTGGTCATCACCCGCTTTTCCTTGCGGCCGGCCCATTTCGGCTCGCGCGCCAGAACGACGAAGCGCGTGGTGTTATGCTTGGCGTCGGCGACGTCCTTTTTCAGGATGCGAAGACCGTAGATCCTTGCCGCAAGCTTGGTCGCGAGCGCCCCGCGCGTCACATCGCCCGCCTCGGCAACTTCCCGCGCCGCTCCCGCCGTGTCGGCGGCGACGACCGCCTTGACGCGCAGCTTGCGGATGATGTTGCGGCACTGCCCGAGCGCATGGACGTGGCTCTCGACCGTCTTGACGGTGCGCAGCGTCGCGCCTTTGGCCGCCATGAGCTGGTGCTGCACCGGCAGGAACCACTCCGCCACGATGTGCAGCCGCGACGCCGGCATCAAATGGTGGATATCGGCGACCCGGCCGGCCACCGAATTGTCGATCGGAATCATCGCAAGCGCGGCGCGGCCGGTGCGCACGGCGGCGAAGGCATCCTCGAAGGTCGGGCACGGCAGCGGCTCGTAGCCCGGATAGGCCTCCTTGCAGGCGATATGCGAATTCGCGCCCGGCTCGCCCTGAAATGCGATTCTTCTGCGTTTTGCCATTATCGACCCGTTAGCACGGCGCGGGCTTTTTCCAAATCCTCGGGCGTATCGACGCCGAGCGGAACGGCATCGACGATCGCCACGTCGATGCGCATGCCGGCCTCCAGCGCGCGAAGCTGTTCGAGCTTCTCGCGGCGCTCGAGCGGCGACGGCGGCAGCGCGACGAAACGCTCCAGCGCCGCGCGCCGGTATGCGTAAAGCCCGATGTGGTGATAAAGCGGCCCCTCGCCTGCCGGCGCCGTAGCGCGGGTGAAATAAAGCGCCCGCAGCCGCTTCGCGGCAACCGGCGTGCCGACGACCTTGACCACGTTGGGATTGGTCCGCTCGTCGGCGACCCGGATTTCCGCGGCGAGAGTGGCGATATCGACCGCGTCATCGGCAAGCGGCGCAATGGCAGCGGCAATCGCGGACGGCGACAGTGTCGGCAGATCGCCCTGCATGTTGACCACGATCCTGGCGCTGCCCTGCGAATCGATCTTGCCGAGCGCCTCGAAGATGCGGTCGGAGCCGGAGGCATGATCGGCGCGCGTCATCACGGCGCGGCCGCCGGCTTTTTCCACAACGGCGGCCACTTCGGCCGAGTCGGTGGCGATCGCCACCGGGCCCACGGCCGCCTCCTGCGCACGGCGCAGAACATGCACGATCATCGGCTCTCCGCCGATGTCGGCGAGCGGTTTGCCGGGCAGCCTGGCTGCCGCCATGCGGGCGGGAATAAGGATGAGGACATCAGTCATTGCGCGCGCTTATACGGGTTGCAAGAGGCGTGGCAAACCGGCTAATTGTGCACTGCCCACCTCGTTCCGCTGCGGAGCTATCCAGCGATGAATTCGTTTGAACTCAATAAGGTACTCGGCGCCTTGCTGGGCACCTGTCTGATCCTCGTCGCCATGCATATCGCGTCCGGCGCAATCTTCACGCCAACGGTGCCGGCCAAACCCGGTTATGAAATCGCCGTGAAGGAAGAACAGCCGCAGGGTGGCGCCGCGGCGGCGCCGGCGGAGGTTCCGATCGAGAACCTGCTCGCAGCGGCTTCCGCGGAAAAGGGCGCCCAAGTCGCCAGGCAATGCGGCGCCTGCCACAACTTTCAGGAAGGCGCCGGCGCCAAGGTCGGGCCGGATCTCTACGGCGTCGTCGGACGGCAGGTCGCCTCCGTTGCCGGGTTCAACTATTCGACGCCGCTAAAGGCGCTCGGCGGGACCTGGACGTTCGATGCGTTGAACAAATGGCTGACCAAACCCAGCGCCGATGTGCCGGGCACGGCGATGACCTTTGCCGGCCTGTCGAATGAGAAACAGCGCGCCGACGTGATCGCCTATCTCAATACCCTTTCCGCCAATCCGCTGCCGCTGCCGAAGCCCGCCGCTGCGGCTGCAAGTCCTGCGGCTGCAAGTCCTGCAGCTACCAGTCCTGCGGCTGCCAGTCCTGCGGCCGCCAGTCCTGTTGGCGGAGCGGCTGCCCCGCCCGCAACATCCGGCCAACCCGCGGCCCCTGCCCAACCCGGCAGCGCAGTGCCGCCAAAGTAACAGACACTCGCGCCAAAGGTGTAATTTTGCCGCTCATCCTGACAGGGATGTGAAGTCTTTTTCGTCGCAATGCCCGCCCTCACACTGGTGTCGCATTGCAAAAGGCAGAATAATAACCGGCAACAAACGTTGAATGTCATGGGAGGATCAGGTGAATCGCCGATCCCTGCTTAAGACCGCGCTCCTCGCCATCGCCGCACAGCGGCTGCCATTGCCCGCCTGGATCAAACCGGCGCTCGCGGACGACAAGGCGCCAGTCTGGCGGCACGGCGTCTCGACCTTCGGCGACCTGAAATATCCCGCAGGCTTCAAGCAATTCGATTACGTCAACGGCGCCGCGCCGAAGGCCGGCAGCGTGCGGCAGATCGCACTCGGCACTTTCGACAATTTCAATCCGGTTATCGCCGACGTCAAAGGCTCGATCGCCGCCGGCACCGAACTCGTCTACGAGACGCTTTCAGTGCAGTCGCTTGACGAAGTGTCGAGCGGTTACGGCTTGCTTGCCGAAGCCGTGAGCTATCCGGCCGATTTCTCGTCGGCCTCCTACCGGCTGCGCGCCGAGGCAAAATGGCATGACGGCACACCGGTCACGCCGGACGACGTGATTTTCTCCTTCGAGGCCTTCAAGAAATACAGCCCGCAGCTCGGCGCCTATTACCGCCACGTCACCAAGGTCGAGAAGATCGGCGAACGCGAACTGACGTTCACCTTCGACGGTCCGGGCAACCGCGAACTGCCGCAGATCATCGGCGAGCTCACGGTGCTGCCGAAGGCATGGTGGACGGGCACCGACAAGGACGGCAAGCAGCGCGATATCGGCGCGACGACGCTCGAGCCGCCGCTCGGCAGCGGCCCCTATCAGGTCAGGGAATTCTCGGCCGGGCGCAACATCGTCTACGAGCGCGTGAAGAATCACTGGGCCGGGAATCTCAACGTCTGTGTCGGCGTCAATAATTTCGACGAACTGCACTTCGAATATTTCCGCGATGCCACGGTCGCGCTCGAAGCCTTCAAGGCCGACACCGTCGACTGGCGCACCGAGAACAGCGCCAAGAACTGGGCGACGGCCTACGATTTCCCGGCGGTCAGCGACAAGCGCGTCCTGCTCGAGGAATTTCCGGTCCGCAATGTCGGCATCATGCAGGCCTTCGCCTTCAACATCCGGCGCGAGAAATTTCAGGATCCCCGCGTGCGCTTCGCGTTCAATTGCGCGTTCAATTTCGAGGAAATGAACAAGCAGATTTTCTACGGCCAGTACAAGCGCATCGCCAGCTATTTCGAAGGCACCGAGCTTGCCGCAACCGGCCTGCCCACTGGCCGGGAGCTGGAGCTTCTCGAAACCATTCGCGACAAGGTCCCGCCCGAACTGTTCAAGAAGCCCTACACCAATCCGGTCAACGGCACGCCTGAGGAGATCCGCAACAATCTGCGCGATGCGCTTCGCCTGTTCAAAGCGGCGGGATACGAAGTGCGCGACCAGCAAATGGTCCATGCCAAGACCGGCGAGCCATTCGCGGTCGAATTTCTCGCCGAGGGTCCAAGTTTCGAGCGCGTCTTCCTGTTCTACAAGCCGTCGCTCGACCGCCTTGGCATTCAGGCGACGGTGCGAACGGTCGACGAAGCGCAATACGAAAACCGGCTGCGCAACTGGGACTTCGACATCATGACATCGGCCTGGGCTGAATCGCTCTCGCCCGGCAATGAGCAGCGCGGCTATTGGGGTTCGCAAGCCGCCGATCAGCCGGGTTCGCTCAATATCGTCGGCATCAAGAATCCGGCGGTCGATGCCATGATCGAGCAGGTGATCTTCGCCAAGAACCGCCCCGATCTTGAGGCCGCGACCAAGGCGCTCGATCGCGTGCTGCTGTGGAATTTCTACGTCGTGCCGCAATGGTCCTACGGCAAGGTGCGCACCGCGCGCTGGGACCGCTTCGGTCATCCCGATCCGATGCCGAAATACGGCCGGGCCGCATTTCCGACCGTGTGGTGGTGGGACGCCGAAAAGGCCCAAAAAACGGGCTGATCGCCGCTCCGGGCGCCGCGCTTGCCACGGCCCGGACTCCATCATCGCAATCCTCGCAATTTCTGCACGGTTTGTGATTATGGATTCGCGGCTTCTGGCCTGGCTCGGCCCCTGACCGGCACGACATGAGACATCTGACACGACGACGCGTGCTTTCGCTCACGGCCGGACTTGCCGGCGCGGCGCTGCCTGAAAACTTGCCGCGCGCCCGCGCCGATGACGGAATCGAATCGCACGGCCTCTCCGCATTCGGCGAACTCGCCTATCCTCCCGATTTTTCGCACTTCCGTTACGCCGATCCGGGCGCGCCGAAGGGCGGCATTTTTTCGCAGATCGGTCCGGACCGGGCCTACAACCAGAATTTTCTCACCTTCAATTCGCTCAACACGTTCATCCTCAAGGGTGACGCGGCGCAGGGCATGGAGATGACGTTTGCGACGCTGATGGCGCGCTCGGGCGACGAGCCGGACGCCATGTACGGCCTCGCCGCCTACAAAGTCTGGCGTTCCGCCGACGGCCTCACCTATCGGTTCTTCATCAGGCCGGAAGCGAAATTCCACGACGGCACCCCGCTCACCGCGCAGGATGTCGCCTTCTCGCTGAACATCTTGAAGGAGAAAGGCCATCCGCTGATCACCCAGTCGCTGCGCGACTTCACCGGCGCCAAAGCCGACGACGCCAAGAGCGTCACCGCGAGCTTCGCGCCGAAACGCGCGCGCGACGTGCCGCTGCTTGTTGCCGGCCTGCCGATTTTCTCGCGCACCTATTACGCGGCAAAGCCGTTCGACGAATTCCACGCTCGACACCCCGCTTGGTTCGGGCGCCTACAAGGTCGGCCGCTTCGAGCCGGGACGTTTCATCGAATACGACCGCGTCACGGACTGGTGGGGCGCCGATCTTCCGGTCGCGCGCGGCGTGAATAATTTCGACGTGCTGCGGTTTGAATATTATCGCGACCGCGACGTCGGCTTCGAAGGCTTTTCGGCGCAGAATTATCTGTTTCGCGAGGAGTTCACCTCGCGCTTCTGGGCGACGCGCTACGATTTCCCCGCGGTGAAAGACGGCCGCGTCAAGCGCGACGAGACTCCCGATGATACGCCGTCGGGCGCGCAAGGCTGGTTCATCAACACGCGCCGGCCGCAATTTGCCGACCCGCGGCTGCGCGAAGCGCTCAACGACGCCTTCGACTTCGAATGGACCAACAAGACGATCATGTATGGCGCCTATCAGCGCACCGTCTCGATGTTTCAAAACTCCGACATGATGGCGCAGGGCAAGCCCGGACCCGAAGAAACCGCGCTGCTCGCGCCGTTCCGCGCCGAATTGCCGGATGAGGTTTTCGCCGAGCCCTATTCCCCGCCGGTATCGGATGGTTCCGGCCAGGATCACGCACTCCTGCGCAAGGCCGCGCAACTTCTTGGCGAGGCCGGCTTCACGCTCCAGAACGGCAAGCGCACGCTGCCGGACGGACGGCCCGTCACGATCGAGTTTCTCATCGACGAGCCGTCGTTCGAACCGCACCACATGCCGTTTATCAGGAATCTCGGCACGCTCGGCATCGATGCGACGCTGCGCGTCGTCGACCCGGTGCAATATCGTGCACGCCGCGACGCCTTCGATTTCGACATCACGATCGACCGCTTCAGTTTTTCGTCGACGCCGGGTGATTCGCTGCGCTCATTCCTGTCGTCTCAAGCCGCAGCGCTGAAAGGCTCGAACAATCTCGCCGGCATAGCGAGCCCCGTCGTCGATGCGCTGATCGACGCGATCGTGGCGGCGCAATCGCGGCCCGCGCTGGTAACCGCTTGCCGTGCGCTCGATCGCGTCATCCGCGCCGGGCGATATTGGGTTCCGAACTGGTACAAGGCGTCGCACTGGATCGCCTATTGGGATGTTTTTGGCCGGCCCCCGGCGCAGCCGCGCTATTTTCGCGGTATTCCCGACACTTGGTGGTATGACCCCATAAAAGCCGCGAAAATCCGGCGTGCGGGCTAGTGCGGCGGATTTGAAGTTCCTACACTCCTGCGGCAAACTCGCGGTGGAACCGGCGACATGCGTCGTGCTTCCGTCACGGTCCGAATGACAATAAACACCGGGACCCAATGGCCGCTTACATCCTCCGCCGCGTCTTGTTCATGATTCCCACGATTTTGGGGATCATGCTGGTGTCGTTCACCGTCATTCAGTTCGCGCCGGGCGGGCCGGTGGAGCGCGTCATCGCGCAGCTCTCCGGCTCCGATACCGGCGCCACGTCGCGTATTTCCGGCTCGGCCAGCGGCGATTTCGGCGCCCGCGGCGTACAGCCCGGCGGCTCGCAGGCCGTGGCCAATTCCAAATATCGCGGCGCGCAGGGGCTCGACCCCGAGTTCATAAAAAGTCTCGAAAAGCAGTTCGGCTTCGACAAGCCGGCCTACGAGCGATTCCTGATCATGATCGGCAATTATGCGCGCTTTAATTTCGGCAAGAGCTATTTCCGCGACGTCAGCGTCATCCAGCTCATCAAGGAGAAACTGCCGGTCTCGATATCGCTCGGCATCTGGATGACGCTGTTGAGCTACCTGATTTCGATTCCGCTCGGCATCCGCAAGGCGGTGCGCGACGGCTCGCCGTTCGATGTATGGACGTCGGGCGTCATCATCATCGGCTACGCCATTCCGGGCTTCCTGTTCGCAATCCTGCTCATCATCCTGTTCGCCGGCGGCTCGTTCTTCCAGATCTTTCCGTTGCGCGGGCTGGTGTCCGACGGCTGGGCGCAATTTACCTGGTGGCACAAGATCCTCGATTATTTCTGGCACCTGACGCTGCCGATCGTCTCAATGGGGCTTGCCGCCTTCGCCACCATGACGCTGCTCACCAAAAATTCGTTCCTCGAGGAATTGCGCAAGCAATATGTCCTCACCGCGCGCGCCAAGGGCTGCACCGAGCGGCAGGTGCTCTACGGCCATATTTTTCGTAACGCCATGCTGCTCGTTATTGCCGGCTTTCCGGCCGCGTTTGTCTCCGCCTTTTTTGCCGGTTCGCTGCTGATCGAGACCATCTTCTCGCTCGACGGGCTCGGACTGCTGAGTTTCGAAAGCGTGCTCAACCGCGACTACCCGGTCGTGTTCGCCAATCTCTACATTTTTGCGCTTGTCGGGCTCGTCGTGAACCTGATTTCCGACCTCACCTATACCTGGATCGATCCGCGCATCGATTTCGAGACGCGGGAGGTCTAGGTGGACGACAAGACTCGCGCCG
Source organism: uncultured Alphaproteobacteria bacterium (assembly GCA_963808205.1). Classification (GTDB taxonomy): domain Bacteria; phylum Pseudomonadota; class Alphaproteobacteria; order Rhizobiales; family Xanthobacteraceae; genus BOG-931. The sequence goes on along the minus strand of CAWEER010000006.1, from coordinate 176,002 downwards.
AGAGACCTATCGGGATCGGCCGCGGCGTCGTTCCGCCGATGAATCTGACGCCGGATAACGAGCCGGCCGGTCCGATGGGCGTCCCTGCGCCGCCGCGTGGCTTCGAACTTTCGCCGCTCAACGCCCGGCGCTGGCAGAATTTCAAGGCGAACCGGCGCGGCCACTGGTCGTTCTGGATTTTCATGACCCTGTTCATATTGTCGCTGCTCGCCGAATTCATCGCCAACGACCAGCCACTCTTCGTTCACTTCGACGGCAAAAACTTCTTTCCGGTCTTCGTGACCTATCCCGACACCGATTTTGGCGACGATCTCGGCACCGCGGCCGATTATCGCGATCCCTTTCTGCAAAAATTCCTCGACGAACATAACGCCATCGAAATCTGGCCGCCGATCCGTTTCTCGTACAAGACGATCAACGACCGGCCACCTTCGGCATTCCCTTCCAAGCCGACCTGGCTCCTCAACAAATCGGACTGCGATTTCGCCGCCAAGAACGGCTATTCGCAGTGCGGCTCTCTGGAGATGAACTGGCTTGGCACCGACGACCAGGGCCGCGACGTGCTGGCGCGGATGATCTACGGCTTTCGCATTTCGGTTCTGTTCGGGCTGGTGCTGACCATCGTGTCGTCGATCATCGGCATCGCCGCCGGCGCCGTGCAGGGTTATTTCGGCGGCTGGACCGACCTTTTGTTCCAGCGCTTCATCGAAATCTGGACCTCGGTGCCCGAACTCTATCTGCTCTTGATCATATCTTCGGTGCTGGTGCCCGGCTTCTTCGTGCTCTTGGGCATCCTGCTGCTGTTCTCATGGGTGCGGCTGGTCGGGCTGGTGCGCGCAGAATTCCTGCGCGGACGTAATTTCGAATATATCCAGGCGGCCCGCGCGCTTGGCGTGTCCAACAAGGTGATCATGTTCCGCCACCTGTTGCCGAACGCCATGGTCGCGACGATGACTTTCTTGCCGTTCATCATGTCGTCATCGGTGATGACGCTGACCGCGCTCGATTTCCTCGGCTTCGGCTTGCCGCCGGGCTCTCCCTCGCTCGGCGAACTGCTGTCGCAAGGCAAGGCCAACGTACAGGCGCCGTGGCTCGGCCTCACCGGATTTTTCACCGTCGCGCTGATGCTGTCGCTTCTGATCTTCGTCGGCGAAGCCGTGCGCGACGCGTTCGATCCGAGAAAGACGTTTACATGAGCGAAGAGCCTTGCCTCTCGGTTCGCGATCTTTCGATTGCTTTTCGCTCCGGCAAGCGGGAGACGCTCGCGGTCGACCGCGTGTCGTTCGACATCGCCAAGGGCGAGTGCCTGGCGCTGGTCGGGGAATCCGGCTCCGGCAAATCGGCAACCGCGCTGTCGATCATGAAGCTCCTGCCCTATCCGGGGGCATCGCACCCGTCGGGCAGCATCACTTTCCACGGCCGCGATCTGTTGCAGCTTCCCGAACGCGAAATGCAGAAGGTGCGCGGCGACGACATCACCATCGTGTTTCAGGAGCCGATGACCTCGCTCAACCCGCTGCATACGATCGAAAAGCAGATCGGCGAGATTTTGCTGCTGCACCGCGGCCTGACCGGCGCGCCGGCGCGCGAGCGCACCCTCGAAGTGCTCACCCAGGTCGGCATCCCAGATCCGCAAACCAGGCTCAAGAGCTATCCGCACCAGCTCTCCGGCGGCCAGCGCCAGCGCGTCATGATCGCCATGGCGCTCGCCAACGAGCCGGATTTGCTCATCGCCGACGAGCCGACCACGGCTCTCGACGTCACCGTGCAGGCGCAGATCATCGCGCTATTGAAAGAGATCCAGGCGCGGCTTCACATGTCGCTTTTGTTCATCACCCACGATCTCGGCATCGTCCGCAAAATCGCGCAGCGCGTCTGCGTGATGAAAGACGGCAAGATCGTCGAGCATGGCCCCGTCGAGCAGGTTTTCAACACGCCGCAACATCCCTATACGCAGGCGCTTCTGGCCGCGGAGCCGAGGCCCGATCCGGCGCCGCCGCGGCCCGATGCGCCGCTGCTCCTTGAGACGAATAATCTCAAAGTCTGGTTCCCGATCACCGCTGGTTTCATGCGCAAGGTCGTCGGCCACGTCAAAGCCTGCGACGGCCTGACGATCGAACTGCGCAAGGGCGAAACGCTCGGCGTCGTCGGCGAATCCGGCTCGGGCAAATCGACGCTCGGGCGCGCGATCCTGCGCCTGATCTCGTCCGAAGGACCGATCGCCTATATGGGTAACAATCTGCAAGGCCTGAAATTCAAGGAGATGCGGCCGTTCCGCCGCGACATGCAGATCGTGTTCCAGGACCCCTACGGCTCGCTGTCGCCGCGCATGTCGATCGCCGACATCATCAAGGAAGGGCTGAAGGTCCATCATCCGGACATGACGGAAGCCCAGCGCGACGAGCGCATTATCCAGGCGCTCAACGACGTCGGGCTCGATCCTGAGACGCGGTTCCGCTTTCCGCACGAATTTTCCGGCGGCCAGCGCCAGCGCATCGCGGTAGCGCGCGCACTCGTGCTGGAGCCTAAATTCATCGTGCTCGACGAGCCGACGAGCGCGCTCGACATGGTGATCCAGGCACAGATGGTCGACCTGCTGCGCGATCTGCAGAAGCGGCACGACCTTACTTATCTATTCATCTCGCATGACCTGCGTGTGGTCGCGGCATTGGCAAGCCGGCTTATTGTCATGCGCCACGGCCTCGTCGTCGAGGCCGGCGAAGCCGCGGAATTGTTCCGCAATCCCAAGACCGATTATACGCGCGCGCTGTTCGCCGCCGCGTTCAATCTCGAAACCGCGCCCGAAGGCGTGGTGGCGCAATGAATAGATACCGGCCGTCGTTCCGGAGCGCGGGCTTTCGCCCGCGAGACCGGAATCCATAGTCACCGGCAGTGATTATGGATCCGGACCGGGACGACGCCGCAGTAAAATCGGCGGGCAGCAAGGGGAGACGTTCGATGAAGCGCATTCGAGGCTGGTCCTTCGGTTTGATGTGCACAATCCTGCTGCCGCTTGCCGCGCCGGCATCCGCGGAAACCGTGAAATTCGTCGTCCCGTTTGCCGCCGGCGGCCCGGTCGATACGATGGCGCGGCTCGTCACCTCCGAACTCGGCCCAAAACTTGGCGCCGACGTGATCGTTGACGATCGCGGCGGCGCCGGCGGCGCCATCGCGGGAGAATTCGTGGCGCATGCGACGCCCGACGGCACCACGGTCCTGTTCGGAAGTTTTGGCTCTACCGTGCTCGGTCCGATCCTCAAGCCGCCGGCGTCCTACGATCCGGTGAAATCGTTCGAACCGGTGATGCGTATCGGAGCTACACCATCGCTCCTTGTCGTGAATAACGAACTCGGCGTCACGACGATGAGCGAACTGATCGCCAAGGCGAAGCAGCAAAAGCTCACCTATGGTTCCGCCGGGGCGGGCACGACCATGAACATCGCCGTCGAAATGCTCAACAATGCCGCCGGCGTGAAAATCACTCACGTCCCCTATCGCGGCGCGGCGCCGGCGATCACGGATCTTCTCGGCGACCACGTCGACATGCTCAACGCCGACCTGCCGGTGCTGATGCCGCTGGTCAAGGCGGGGAAAATGAAGGCGATCGCGCTGTTTGCGCCCGAACGTTCGCCGCTGATGCCGGATCTCGTCACGACCAAAGAAGTCGGCCTGCCAGGCGTGGTGATGGAGAACTGGTATGGCGTGTTCGTGCCCGCCGCCACACCGGCGCCGGTGCACGAAAAACTGGAGAAGGCGCTACTCGCGGTGACCGCGATTCCGAAGATTCGGCAGCGGCTCGACGACAACGGCCTGCACGACACACTCGACCACGCGGCATTCACGGCGCTGCTCAAGGAAGAATTCGCCGACTGGCCGGCGACGATCCGGAAGCTCGGCATTACGGGGGAATAGCGCCCGGAAGCCCGGCCGCACCTGCGGCCCGCTACTTGGCTTTGGCGGCTACTTGGCCTTGGCGATCAAATCCCTGATCGGCACGCCGGCTGCGATCTTTTCCTCGCGCAGTTTTTCGGCGGCGGCATTCTTCGTCGCGCGCGCCAGCACCTCGCCCGCCCGTTCGCGCGGAATGAAGCAGACGCCGGTCTCATCGGCGAGCACGAGGTCGCCGGGTTTCACCGACACGCCGCAGATCGACACCGGCTTGTTGACGGCGACGGTCTCGACGCGCCACTTGCCTGTGATCGGGCTTACGCTCTTCGACCAGACCGGAAGCCCGATGGCGCGGGAATGATCGATGTCGCGGGCGCCGCCGTCGACAATGGCGCCGATTTCGCCCTGGCGGTGGCCGATCGTGGCCGACATGCCGCCGAGATTGGAAACATGGTCGACGCCCTGCACCACGAGGACGTCACCCGGCTCCGCGAGATTATGCGCCTCGATTTCGCCGAGACCCGAAACGCCGGTTTTGACCCTGTCCGGCACCGGCGCGGCCGCGGCGATGTTATGCACGGTGAGCGCGCGTCCGATGATGCGCGCCTTCGGATCGGACGGACGCAGCACGGCGGCCGGGACTGCGCCGACAATGCCGAGTTCGTCCATCGCATCCGAGGCAATGCCGGTCAGATCCGGCAACGCGCGAAACCCGTTGAGAATATCGGATGGCAACATGGGTAGTTCGAGCATGCCAAAGGCAGCCGCCGGAAGTTTTCCGAGCGTTTGCTTCGCCATGACCGGACTCAGAACCCGAACAGTTTCGCCGGATTATCGACCAGCATGAGGCGGCGCGTGCGCTCATCCGGCGCGATCTCGGCGATGAGATCGACGAGTTCGCCATCATTGGGCATTGCGTTGTGGTTCGGGTGCGGCCAGTCGGTGCCCCAGACCACGCGTTCCGGCGCGTGTTTGGCGAGATCGCGCGGGAACGCCACCGCGTCGGCAAAGGGATATTTCTGCTTGCTGATGCGATCGGTGCCGGAGAGTTTCACCCAGATATTGCCGCGGTCGAGGAGCCGCCGCAAAACCGAGAAGGCCTTGCCGTGAAGTCCCTCGGCAATGTCGATGCGGCCGATGTGATCGATCACCACAGGCGCCTCGATCGACGTGATGAACTCGTAAAGGTCGACAACATCGTTGCCGCCGACGTGCATTTCGATGTGCCAGCCGTAGGGCGAGACTTTATCGATGATCTTGAGCATGTCCTCGCGCGGCTTCGCCGGTCCGAGATGCCCGGTGAGGAAATGCAGGCGCACGCCGCGGACGCCGGCCTCGTCCAGCCGCTCGACTTCGGCATCGGGCACCGACGGATCGAGCAGCGCTGCGCCGCGGTAGCGGCCCTGGCCGGCTTCGAGCATGTCGACAAGCACCCGGTTGTCGGTACCGTGGCAGGTCGATTGCACGAAGACGCCGCGCTGGAAACCGAGGAATTCGTGCAGTCGGAACAAAGCTTCCTTGGGCGCATCGGCCGGCGTGAACGGCCGGTTCGGCGCATAGGGAAATTTGCTGTGCGGTCCGAAGACATGGAAGTGCGAGTCGCAGGCATTCGGCGGCAGCGTGATGCCGGGCTTCTTTGGATTCGGATCCGGCGGCGCGATGGTCGGCGTGAGGTCGTCGGGTCGGATAGCCATGTGTTGTTCTTCTCTGCTTGCAAAATCAATCGCAGCGCACTGTCATGCCGCCATCGACCACGATTTCGGTGCCGGTGATGAAGCGCGCCTCTTCGGACGCCAGAAAGAGCACGGCATGCGCCGTGTCGCGGCCGTCGCCCATGAAGCCGAGCGGTATGCGGTCGACGCGCGATTTCAGCAACGCCTCGATGTCGCCGCCGGTGCGCTGCTTGGCGAGGCGGACCTCGACCATCGGCGTATGCATCTGCCCGGGGATCACCGTGTTCACGCGAATGCCCTTGCTGGCATATTGCACAGCCGTCACCCGCGAAAACTGGATCACCGCCGCCTTCGAGGAAGCATAGCCGATCTGTGGCGAGCCGGTATAGCGGATGCCGGAACTCGACGCGGTGTTGACGATAGCGCCGCCACCCTGCGCGATCATTACCGGAATGACGTGGCGGCAGGCGAGGAATACGCTTTTGAGGTTGTGATCGATCTGCTTGTCGAAATTTTCCTCGGAGATTTCGGCAGCGCCGCCCGCCGCCGAACCGCCGACATTGTTGAGGAGGATGTCGATGCGGCCGAATTTCTTGCGGCAGGCTTCCGTCATGGCGCCGACCTGCGCATCGTCGAGCACATCGCAGACATGCGTTGCGATCTCGCTCTGATTGCCGATGCGCTCGACGGTTTCCTTCATCGCGTCGCCGTCCTTGTCGACCGCAAAGACCTTTGCGCCCTCGCGCGCGAACAGGACCGCGGCGGCGCGGCCGTTGCCCCAGCCCGGCCCGACGCAGCCCGCGCCGACGATCATCGCTACTTTTCCTTCGACGCGCCCCGCCATGACCCGCTGCCGTTTCTCGATAGGACCGGAATGTTAGTGGAGCGGCGGGACCTGCGCCAGCGCGCCGCAAAAAAAGAAATCGTTCCGGAATTGTCCGCGGCTAGTGATGGGTGGGCGTGTAGCCCCGCCGCCGTTCAAGCGGCCAGACCCGCTGGATCATGCCGTACATGAAGGCTGTGGTCAGCCCGAACAGCATGATGCCGTTGAGAGCCTCCAGCGCACCCATCAGCCGCCAATGCTCCGCCAGGAAGATTTCGGAGTGACCGTAGGTCGTGATCGCACTGAGCGAGTAGAGCATCGCCGTTCTTGAGTTGGGGATCGCGCCAAGTATCCGGTAGGCGGTCGCCCAGACGCCGGCTTCGATCCCGATCAGGATCGTCGTCCACACCGTGGTGACGCCCATCACGATCACAAACGTCGCCTCGTAACGGCGGCGGCCTTCAATCTTTTCCTCGAGGCGAATCATTTGCACATTGAACAAGCCGAGGCCGATGACATGAAATATCACTGTCAGCATGACCAGGGGCAGGCTCCAGGCCCAATTGCCGTCCCATGTAAGGGCGTCATTCATTTTCGCTTGATCCCCGCTTCGTCCCAGAACACCGTGCCGTCGAGCGGCGCGAATGTATTGAAGCGGGAATGGCGGCGCCAGCGTGGCAAAACCGGCCCCTTGAACCCGGCGGGGGCGCCACCCGACAAACAAGGCCGAGCATCCCGAAACGCGGAGGACGGCATGACCAGGCTGTTTCTGGCGGTTGTCGCCCTGATCCTCGCGGCGCTCGCCGCCGGCGCCTATTTTCAGTTCAATCCGGCGATTGCGATTTTCGTCATCCTCGGCTTCGGGATCTATGGCGTGATCCGCATTGGCGGACCCGGATTGCCGAAAGGCGCCTGCATCCCCTGGCGAGCCAGCGGCGTTGACATTTATGGGCGCGATTATGTCCAGGACGATGACCCATTGCGCGGCGAAGACCAGCGCGAGGGCGATGGCTTCCGGTGAGATCACCGGCGCCGGGATGACGATGCAGCGCATTGCACTTGCACTGGCTCTCTTTGCCGCGACGATCGGCTGCGGCAGCGCGGCGGAATTGAACCCGGATGCCGACAGGCTGGTCGACGCGAGCGACCACGTCACGGGCCGCAACGACGTCACCTATTTCGATCTGGTCAAACTCATCGTGACTGACCTCGATCCCATAGGCACAAGCGAGCCGGCCGCGCACCAGATCGTCCCCTATCGGCATATCGAGGGCAAAAATTCCGAAACCGTTCCGGGCGGCCCGGTCTCGATCAAGTATCTCACGCCGCTGAAAATTCACGCCGATGGCAAATCCCGCCTCGCGCTTCTCGCCGATCTCGGCCCGTCGGACGGCAATGTCGCGGAATTCGCATTGCTGGCGCTGTTCGATCTCTCCGGCGGACCGAAGCTGCTCGACGTGGTCGAAGTCGGCATCGATCGCATGACCGGATTTGCCGACATCCCGCTCTGCCGCTTGGGCACGGCTCGGACCTGATCCGCGTCGACAGCGACCATTTCAACTCGGATGAGGATTTTGTCGGAACTGAATTTATCTTCGTGCGCGACGATCGCTTCCGGCTGGTCGATTCGCTTTTCACCTTCGATGAAAAGACCTGCACGACCGTTCGCAGCCAGATTCCGATTATCACGACGCGCCACTATGCGGGAAATGCTTACGGCACCATCCTCGTCGCCGTGCGCGAGAAACTCGAAGCGCTGCCGGATCATGAGAACTGCGACGACAAGAAATTACCGCGGCTCTTCGTAAAATATTTCCGCGCGGCCTACCGCTGGAACGCGCACCGCAACAGGTTCGAAACGACGTCGCGCGATTTGACAAAGCTCGGCGCACAAAATGAGAAGCTGATGTCGGGCGGCGCGCAGTAAAGCCCTTTCAGGCCGCGCCGGCGCGCCATTCACGCCAGTGCCACCACAGCACCGCGCCAATCCCGAACACGGCTCCGGCAATCAGGAAAAGAATCAAAGCCGAATTCTCGACCCATGCGATCGCCGGAATGCCGAGCGCCATGATCAGCCCGAGAAGGCAGACCTGCCACGACAGCACATGCGTCCCGGCGGTGAAGGTACCGAGCGCAAGCAGCGTAAAAATGGCGATACCGGTGGAACTGGCGTTGAAAACCCGCTGCACGCTCGGCAACAGCATCATGTTCATGACCAACAGAAACGCCAACCAGTGCAGCGCCTGCGTCCCGATCAATCGCAGCCGCGCGGCATTGTCGCCGGCGCTTTGCCATCCGGAGCCGATGCAAATCAGCGCGATGACCGGCGCCAGAAGCTCCCAGTAGATGATGATCGGCTGCTTCGAGAAAGTCGTATAGGCAACGCCGAGAATCGTCAGGACCAGTACGAGACTGAAAGGCAGCTCCTTGATCCAGAAGCTCGACCGCGATGCGCGTGCTGATTGCGGGACCGAAGGGCCGGATTCTACGCCGCTCATCGTCTGCTCCGCGCACGGACGGAATTTGCCGCCGTCCAACTCGCAATCGGCCCAGTTTGCCGAAACCGCAGCCTAAAGGCCAGACACGGCGGTCAAATGACGGGGCTGGCGCGCAGTTCCACCAAAGCCGCCTTGCCCGCCCGCGTGGCCTCCGACATCGTTTCAAAAAAATCGGATTGCCGCACCGGCTTGCTCTTGCCTGCCGCGTAAATCTCCCACCGCCACGATCTGGGCGGGCGGCCTTTGTTCTTGATCGCCAGAGTGTAGTCGGCGGGGTTGAAAATGGGCGTCTTTTCCATGGCGGCGTTATTGAGAGTCCAAAGAGCTAACGACAGATTCCGAGAAGGCACGGCGCAGCATCGACTCGCATTCCTGCGTGCGCTGCCTTGCGGCCTCGCTGCCCCAGCAAGACAGAATATCACGTAAATCGCGGATTGCGACATCTACTGCTGTCACAAGATCGATTTCGCCAGCAGCGCCGTCCTCGGCACGATAATCGCTAAAATTGAGGATTTGAGCACTCATTCGACACTCCACGAATCACTCTGCCCGCACAATGCAGTCCAGCAGTTAACGGGCCGTGATTCCGCGTGTTTTTGACGCCGTATTTGTCCCGATGACCGGTATGGCCCGGTTACAGCGCAATACGCCGGATGCTGGTGACGGCGCTGCCCGTGTTCGCGATACGGGCGACGGCGGCGCCAATCGGTTCGATGGCGGCCGCCATGTGGAAAGCGTTGGCGTGCAAGAGGGTTTCATGGTCCCGAACGATCGCGACATGACCTTTCCAGAATACGAGGTCGCCACGGTGCAAATCGGAATGATCGGCGGCGGCTTTCACGGGTGCGCCGAGCGCTTCTTCCTGCATGTCGCTGTCGCGTGGGCATGACACGCCGGCGGCCGCAAGCGCGATCTGCACCAGACCCGAACAGTCGAGGCCGAACGCGGTCTTGCCGCCCCACAAATAGGGCGTGCCGAGGAACCGCTCCGCTACCGCGACGAAATCCTTTTCGGTGGCGCCTTCGGGCAAAAGATGCACCGCCGGCACAAAACTTCCGGCCTTCGTCACGGCCATGCGATCCTCGACGCGCACTACGACGATCCTTGCGCCGAATGGCAGCGCCTCGATCGGCGGCAGTTTGATCGAGGGTCCTGGAAAAGCAAAACTGCGCAGCGCCACAACTTTGTGTGTCGGCATGACGCCTGCCGGCGCAAGCGCCTGCGACGGCAGCCAGCCGACATAACGATCGGCCGCAAGCTGGCCCCAGGCCCAGCCCTCTTCATTATCGTCATAGATCGTCACCCGCTCGCCCATGAGCGCTTCGGTATCGAGCGGCGCGTCGGGTCGCGGTTCGCGGCGCAGCGGCGCCCGCGGCGCGACGATTTCCATCAGGCGGCCTTCGGCAAAGCGCCGCGCCGTGACTTTGCCTTCGAGATCTTTTGCCGCGAGATCGGGGCGGGCTGGCGTGACGCGAGGATCGAAGGCGCGCATCGTTCAGGCGTAGCGCCCGGCAAGGAGCGCATAGAGAGCGCGCGCCGACTGCAAATCGCCGCCCTCCGGCCGTCCCGCCTTGGCGCTCGCTGTCCAGGCGAACAGATCCACATGCAGCCAGGATTTCGCGGCAACGAAGCGGCGCATGAACAACGCCGCGGTGATAGCGCCGCCCTGGCTGCCGCCAACATTATTGATATCGGCGACCTTCGATTCCAGCATCGTCTCATAGGGCCGCCACAACGGCAGCCGCCACACTGGATCGTTCTCGGTCGCCGATGAACTCATCAGCTCGGCGGCGAGTTCGTCATCGTCGGTGAAGAAGGCCGGCACATCGGGGCCGAGCGCGACGCGTGCGGCGCCGGTCAGCGTCGCGAAATCGGCAATCAGCGCCGGCTTGTCCTCGTCGGCGAGCGTCAGTGCGTCGGCGAGGACAAGACGGCCTTCCGCGTCGGTATTGCCGATCTCGACGGTGATGCCCTTGCGTGACGTGTAGATGTCGCGCGGGCGGAAGCTCGCGCCGGAGATGGAGTTCTCCACCGCCGGAATGAGCACGCGCAGGCGCACTTTCAGCTTGCGCGCCATGATCATGTGCGCAAGCGCGAGCGCGGTTGCGGCCCCGCCCATGTCCTTCTTCATATTGAGCATGCCGGTGTCCGGCTTGATATCGAGGCCGCCGGTGTCGAAACAGACGCCTTTTCCGACCAGCGTCACGCGCGGATGATTGGCATCGCCCCATGACATGTCGATCAGCCGCGGCGCGCCCGCAGCGGCGCGGCCGACAGCGTGGATGAGCGGAAAATTCTTTTCCAGAAGTTCGTCGCCGACGATGGCGCTGATCGTCGCCGAATGGCGCGACGCGAGCTTCCGCGCGGCCTGTTCGAGCTGCGCCGGTCCCATGTCGTTCGCCGGCGTATTGATGAGGTCGCGGGCCAGCGTCACGCCTTCGACGATATGCTCGAGTTCGTCACGATCGACGCTTTGCGGCAAATCGAGCCGTATGGCGCGCGCGTCGGCCTTGCGGTAACGCGTGAAGCGATACATGCCGAGCGCGAATGCGAGAGCGCCAAGCCGCGCATCGTGCGGCGCATTGGCGAAGCGATAGACGCCGTCCGGCAAATGCTGCGTCAGCCGGCTTGGCAGAAACGCATCTTTCAATTCATCCGCGCCTTCGATGCCGAACAGGACGCCGCCGAGCGCGCTTTTGCCGGGCAGCAGCAGATGGCGGCCGGGTTTTGGCTCAAAACCCGCGGCGCCGGCGAAAGCGCTTGCCTCCGCGCTGAGCATCTTGCGCACATCTTGATAAGTCGACGCGGTGACGAACCAGATGGGAATGGCGTCCGGCGTCCCGCGGGCGAAAAAGACTGGATCCATGGAATGCCCCCGCTATGCCCTGCCCTGCTACCACGCCACGCCGATTACATCCACGGCATCAGCGAAGCGTGAATGACATCCGGTATGCCGTCGCCGCCGACCGAGCGGATGGCGAGGTCGACATCGCCGAGACCGAAGCGGTGGGTGGTGACGAGTTCGAGCGGAAAGCGCTTTGAAGCGAGTTGCGCCAGGGCAAGCTCGCAGGCTTTGTAGCTATGGCCGCGCGCGCTTTTCATGGTGATGAACTTCACCGTGAATTTTTCCAGCGGAAAATTCGGAAACTGCGCCATCTCGCCCTGCGCCACGATCACGCCGCCCTTGCGCTTGAGCGCCTCGACGCCGAGCAGGATGGGAATGGTGCCGGCGCCCGCGGTGCAGTCGAGCGAAACATCGACGCCCTTGCCGCCGGTGATTTCCATGATCCGCGCCAGCGGATCTTCCTTCTGCACGTCGATGACATAGTCGGCGCCAAGTTTTTTGGCGACATCCAGGCGCGCTTTGTCCTTCGACGTGCCGGTGACGATGATGAGCGAAGCGCCGGCCTGCTTGCAGATCACGGTCTGCGACAGGCCCTGCTGACCGGGCCCCTGGATCAGCACGGTTGAATTGTAACCGACGCCGCCGTCGAACAGCGACCACTCGACGCCGTTTGCCATCGGCGTGACGAGACCAGCGAGTTCCGCCGATACGCCCTTCGGCACGTGATGCAGGACGGCGTTCCACGGCAGATAGACATATTGCGCGAAGCCGCCCCACAGATGCGGCGCTTTTTCCGCCGACGTATAGCCGTAGCGGATCGCGTCGGGATTGGTGCGCCAGTTGGTATTCTCGCAATGCCGGTACTGACCGGCGTGGCACCATTCGCATTTACCGCAACTGACATAGTGCTCGACGAAGACGAGATCGCCTTCCTTAAAACCCTTGCGCCGGGTGAATTCGGAGCCTGCCTTGGCGATGGTGCCGATATTCTCATGCCCCATGATGACCGCGGCCTTGGACGGCGGATGCTTGTAGAGCTTCACGTCGGTGCCGCAGATGCCGCCGACTTCCATCTTCATCAGCGCCGCGTCCTCCGGAATATCCGGCATCGGATATTCGCGGATTTCGGTCGTGCTCGGCGCCGTGCGCACCGCCGCCAGTACTTTTTCCGCCACTGTGAATGTCTCCCTACTGCGCCTTCGCGCCGGACGCGCGGATCACCTGTCCCCAGCGCCTGGCTTCGTCCGCGATGAAACTCGACAGTTCCGCTGGCGTGCTGCCCTTCGGCACCATGCTCAAATTGGTCAGCCGCTGCGCGGTCTCGGGCTGCTTTACCGCCTCGGCGATCGCCGCGGAGAGCTTATTGGCTATGTCTGCCGGCGTGCCCGGCGGCGCCACGATCGCCCACCATGAGGTCACGACGAAGCCCGGCAATGTCTCGGACACCGTCGGGACATTGGGCAGCGCTGCAAGGCGCTTGTCGCCGCTGACCGCCAGCGCACGCAATTGACCGCTCTCGATATAAGGCAGCGACGGCGCCAGTTCCGAGAACATCAGATCGACGTGGCCGGCGACGAGGTCGGTGAGCGCCGGGCCGCCGCCGCGATAGGGAATGTGATTGATCTTGGTCCCGGCCATCGCATTGAAAAGCTCGGCGGTCAGGTGCGCCGCAGTCCCGATGCCCTGCGATGCGTAGTTGAGTTCGCCGGGATGGGCCTTGGCATAGGCGATGAGCTGCTGGAGGTTTTCAGCCGGCACCTTTGGATAAGCCAGCAGCGCATTGTAGGCGATGATCACGAGCGACACCGGCGTGAATTTTTCCGGATCGTAGCTGAGCTTGTCGTAGAGGCTTTGGTTGACCACCAGCGGACCCTGGGCGGTGAAGAGAATCGTATAGCCGTCGGGCGGCGCCGTGAACACGTCCTCGGCGCCGATATTGCCGCCAGCGCCGCCGTGGTTCTCGACGATGACGGCGGATCCCCACTTTTCCTGAAGTTTTTGCGCGACGATGCGCGCGACAATGTCGGTCCCGCCGCCGGCGGCGTAGGGAACGATCATTTTGATCGGTCTGTTCGGGAACTCATCGGCGGCCTTGGCCGGCGTCACCAGCGCCAAGGCGAGAATTCCCAATAGTCCGGCAAGCGCGACGTGTTTCACTGCAATTTCCCCGATCTGCACACTATACAGCGGCTACGACACGGTCGTGCGTGGCGCGCTTGCGATTCATCAGCGGATGGTAGCGGCTCCATTGGGTCACCCGCTCATAAGCGGCCGCCACACACAGCAGCGTAGCCTCGTCATAGGCGCGGCCGACGAATTGCACGGACAGCGGCAATTCCAGCCGCTTCGACAATCCGCTCATCATGGCGATAGCCGGATGACCGGTGAGATTGAAGGGGCTGCGCCCCTGCCTTGGATAAGTGCCCGCCAGGCCCGCTCCGTCATCGATCCGGAACGGCGGGTCCATGCCGCCCGCCGTGAGCAGAACATCCACGTCACGAAACACCTCGTCGATAGCATCGATCATTCTGGCGCGCCATTGCTGCGCCCGTACGTAATCGCCGGCGGACAAGAATGCTCCCGGCATCACCTTGCGCCGGGTCGGGGTGCTGTAATCGCCGGGCCGTTCGCGCAGCCATTTGGCATGCACGGCCCAGGTTTCCGCCAGCAGGATGACACGCTGCACGGCGGCGAGTTCCTGCAGGCGCGGCATTGGCACGTCGCGGACAATGGCGCCCTCCTGGCGCAGCACGCGAGCGACCTCGTCGAGGGCCGCGGCCACTTCCGGATCGGCAACCATGTCGGTCTCGTGCCACTGCCGCACGAAACCGATCCGCAATCCCCGGACGCCGCGATCGAGATCAGCGCCAAAACTTTGCTCCGCACCGTGCCCGGCAAGGGCGTCCAGCATTGCCGCGATATCCGCCACCGAACGCGCCATCGGCCCGACATGGTCGAGCGTGAATGCAACGGGAAAGACGCCGCGGCGAGAGACCAGATCGTAAGTCGGCTTCAATCCGACCACGCCGCAATTGCCGGCCGGATTGCGGATTGACCCGCCGGCATCGGTGCCGAGCGACAGCGGCACAAAGCCAGCGGCCAGTGCGACGCCGGAGCCGGAGGACGAACCGCCCGGGTGGTAATCGGTGTTCCACGGATGCCGGGCATAGGGAAACGGCAATTCCTGCGACGGTCCGCCGAACGCGAATTCATGGAGCGATTGCTTGCCGAGCAGGATCGCGCCCGCCTGCCGAAGCATTTTTATGGCAGCAGCGTCTTCGCGGGCAACGTTGTCGAGCAAAATCTTCGAATGACACGTCGTCGCCAGACCGGCGATATCGATGTTGTCTTTGACCCCGACCGGGACACCATGCAGCGGGCCGCGCGAACGCCCGGCGGCGATTTCTTCTTCCGCCTTGCGCGCGGCGCTCAGCGCCCCCTCGGCATCGACCTTGATGAAGGCGCCGTACTCCGCATTGCGGGCAGCGATCTCCGCGAGCAACGCCTGGACAAGCTCGACCGGCGACAGGCGGCGCGCCGCGTAAGCCGCGCCGATCTCGGCGGCTGTGAACCATTTCAGATCTTGCACGGGTCTTTCCCCACGCGCATTGGCGGCCAAGGCTCTGTCGTGCCTTCGATGGCCGGCATGTCGGCGAGATCCAGCGCGGCGGCGCGCGCGGCATCGGCGACACAATCCGGGTACTTGGCCAATGCCAGATCGAGCCCGGCGGCGCGGGCAGCCGCTACCGTAGCGGCGTCGAGTTTTTTTGCATCCCGGTCAGCCATGGCGGCCTACTCCTACGGCGCTCTTGAGGTTATTGTCACTCTACTAGATAGGCCGCATGCATGGCACTCATGACTGCACTTCGCGCCAAAAAATCGCTCGCTCACGGCGAGGCGCTCGACAGAGTGCGCGTTTGGACCCGCAACCGATTCAAATTCGCACCCGATGAGACCGTCATGGTATCGGAAATCGCCTGCGGAGTGCCCGGCTGTCCGCCGGTCGAAACCCACATCGTGTTCTGGACCGCGCTGGGGCGGCATCACTTCAAGATCTTCAAGCCGCTCGCCGAAGTCGTCGAAGACGATCTTCCGCCGGCCTTCATGAAGAACGCGCTCGTCGCACGCGACGGCGCCGATTGCGATTGCTGCTGAACCCTGTTTCCTACAACCCTACTTTCGCCATCACCGCCGCCTGCCGTTTGGCGACGCGATCCATCGAGAATTTCTCAATCGCCTCGTTGAACAGCCGATAGAAATTAAGTTCGGCGCGCAAATGAAGGAACACCGCGCCAAGCCCGATCGCGGCGCGGTCCATGAAGACGAATTCGCGCGGCACCGTCACCGGGCCTTTTTGCTTGAGCGCCTGATGCACGCGGAAGGCTTCGCGCCGGCCATATTCGGACGGTGCGACGCCGTCGGCGATGGTGCGGACGCGGTCGTCGAGCAGCGGCCCATAAATGAACCGCGCCCAGATGTTGAGCGTATCGATGAGATCGCGCGACAGCTTGCGAAAGCCCCAGGTCTCGTAAGCGTGCACGACGAGAGCATCCTCGCCGCGCAACAGCCCGTGATAGAGATCGGCGACGCCGCGCACGAATTTCGGCGGGAAAATGCGGATGCAGCCGTAATCGAGAAGATTGATGCCGGCGGGCTCGCCGTTGCGCGCGAACACCGTGTAATTGCCCAGATGCGGATCGCCGTGGATGACGCCGAAGCGGCTGAACGGAAACCACCAGGCGGTGAACATCGCGGTCGCCAGTGCGTTGCGCGCGGCAAGCGGAGCGTTCTTGTGCGTGAGCATTTTCGTGCCGTCGAGCCAGTCGAGCGTCAGGAGCCGCCCGGTCGAGAGTTCGGGCCACGCGCGCGGCACGCGCACGCAATCGACGCCGTCGAGCATTTCGCGATACATCGCGACGTGCTTGGCTTCACGCCGGTAGTCCAGCTCCTCGCGCACGCGCGCGCCGATTTCCTTGCCGATCTCACTGGTGTCGATCGCCGAATCGAAGCGGCGGCGGATCGCGAGTAGCCACTGCAATTGCTGAAGATCGGCTTCGACCGCGGACTGCATATCGGGATACTGCAGCTTGCAAGCCAGGATCGCGCCGTCGAGCGAGCGGGCGCGATGCACCTGACCGAGCGACGCGGCGGCTGCGGGATGATGCTCAAAACTTTCGAATTTTTTCTCCCAGCCGGCGCCGAGCTCCGCCACCATGCGGCGCTTGACGAAAGCCCAGCCCATCGGCGGCGCCTCGCTCTGCAGCTTCTGCAATTCGGCGGCATATTCGGGCGGCAGGAGATCGGGAACGGTCGCCATCAATTGCGCGACCTTCATCAGCGGGCCTTTAAGGCGGCCGAGCGCCGACGACAGTGCGCTCGCGTCACCGGCGCGATCCGGCGCGCCGCCGATCAGCCGCCGCCCCGCATAGCGCGCCGCGACGCCGCCGACATTGGCGCCGACGCGGGCATAGCGCGCCGCGCGGGCCGAGAAACGGTTTTTCTCGGAGTCGCCGCCGGACTTGTTGCCGGATTTTGATTTGCCGTCGGTCATGGCTGCCGTGATTGCATCCTACCAATATTGCGTGTGCATGGGCGGTCCGCTTTGCCCACGGATTGACAATGTAAGATGGGCAGCGCCACGCTGGATGCAAATCAGAATTGAAGCCGCCCTGCAAACGCGGCGGCTGGGGAGGACATCATGGCAACGCGGCATGCAAGGCTGCGCATCGTCTGCGCGGCGGTTTTATCGGCATTCATCAGTATTCCGGCACGCGCCGAAGTGAAGCTGCCGGTCCCGGCGGTCGATCAGTCGGCGGTCGCCAAGCGCGGCTATTTCTACGTCGGCGGTCATTATGTCGGCGAGCCCGGCAAGTCGATCATGCAGGGCCAGATTTACGTCGAAGTGCTGGCGCCGAAGAAGCAGCGCCGTCCCTACCCTATCGTTCTGATCCACGGCGCGGCGCAGACCGCGACCAACTGGATGGGCACGCCCGACGGCCGCGAAGGCTGGGCGGAGTACTTCGTCGAACAAGGCTATGTCGTCTATATGATCGACCAGCCGATGCGCGGCCGCTCGGCCTATCATCCCGGCGACGGCGCGACGCGCATGTTCACCGCCGAGAACGAGCAATTCCAGTTCACCGCGATCGAGAGCGACGGCACCTGGCCCGGACGCGAGAAGCACACGCAATGGCCGGGCGAAGGCGCGAACAAGGGCAAGAAAGGCGACCCGGTCTTCGACGCATTCTACGCCACGCAGGTCGAGACCGTGCTGTCGAACGAAGAAACGCAGCAGCGCAATCAGGATGCCGGCGCCGCGCTTCTCGACAAGATCGGGCCGGCGATCATCCTGACGCATTCGCAATCCGGACCGTTCGGCTGGCTCATAGCCGATGCGCGGCCGAAACTCGTGAAGGGAATCATCGCTATCGAGCCGGCCGGGCCTCCGTTCGAGAACACCATCATCGGCACCGGCAAGGGTCGCGCCTGGGGGCCCGCCGATATCGCGATGACCTACGATCCGCCGGTGAAGGACCCGGGCGAGATTTCAGTCGTGCGCGACGACAAGCCCGACGGCCCGAACATGTTCGTGTGCTGGATGCAGAAGGCGCCGGCGCGGCAACTCGTGAACCTGAAGAACATTCCGTCGGTCGTGATCTCGGCCGAGGCGTCGTATCACCAGATCTACGACAATTGCACCGTGAAGTATCTCAAGCAGGCCGGCATGACGATCGAATGGGTGCCGCTGCAAAGCAAAGGCATCCACGGCAACGGTCACATGGTGATGATCGAGAAAAACAATCTCGCGATCGCGAAGGTGATCGACGACTGGGTGGTCAAGAACGTGAAGTAGACCGCTACGCCCCGGAGCTGGAGCTAGAGCGTTTCCAGCTCCGTAATCATCCGCTCGATGACGCCGAGGCCGCCCTGCCAGAATTTCGGATCGCGGGCATCGAGACCGAACGGCGCGAGCAGCTCCGAATGGTGCTTGGTGCCGCCGGCCGCGAGCATGGCAAGATAGCGCTCGGCAAAACCGTCGGCGGCATGTTCGTAAACCGCGTAGAGCGAATTCACCAGGCAGTCGCCGAACGCATAGGCATAAACATAAAACGGCGAATGGACGAAATGCGGGATGTAGGCCCAGAACGTTTCGTAACCCGGCTTTAGTTCGATCGCGGGGCCGAGACTCTCGCGCTGTACGTTCATCCACAATTCGCCGATGTGCTCCGCCGTCAATTCGCCGTTCTTGCGCTCGGTGTGGACGGCGCGCTCGAACGTATAGAACGCGATCTGGCGCACCACCGTGTTGATCATGTCCTCGACCTTGGCGGCGAGCATGGCCTTGCGCTCTTTATCGTCGCGGGTCGCTGCCAGAAGTTTCCTGAACGTGAGCATCTCGCCGAACACGCTCGCGGTTTCGGCGAGCGTCAGCGGCGTCGGCGCCATCAAGGCGCCGTTCGGCGCCGCCAGCACCTGATGGACGCCATGACCGAGTTCGTGCGCGAGCGTCATCACGTCGCGCACCTTGCCCTGGTAGTTCAGCAGCACATAAGGATGCGCCGACGGCGTCGTCGGATGCGCGAACGCGCCCGGCGTCTTGCCGGGCCGCACCGGCGCATCGATCCAGCGCTCGTCGAAAAAACGTTCGGCGATCGAGGCCATTTTCGGCGAGAACGCGCCGTAGGCCTCGAGCACGGTGTTCCTGGCTTCGGTCCAGCCGACGGTGCGCATCGCGACGGTCGGCAACGGCGCGTTGCGATCCCATTGCGGCAGCCGCTTCTTGCCGAACCATCTGGCCTTGAGCGCGTAATAGCGGTGCGACAAGCGCGGATAGGCCGCGCGCACGGCCGCGACGAGCGCATCGACCACTTCGCGCTCGACCCGGTTCGACAGATGCCGGTCGTCGGCGATGTCGGCGAAACCGCGCCACCGGTCGGAGATTTCCTTGTCCTTGGCGAGCGTATTGGTGATGAGCGCGAATTGCGCCACGTTGTCCTTGAACGTCGCGGCAAGCGCCTGGGCTGCGGCCTTGCGCTTTGCCCCCGAACGATCCTGCAGCAGGTTCAGCACCGGCTCGATGGCGAGCGACTTTCCCGCAACCTTGAAACGCAGATTGGCGATCGTTGCGTCGAACTGGCGATTCCACGCCGAGTAAACGGTCACCGACTTTTCGTGGAACAATTGCTCGACCCGATCCTCAAGCTGGTAGGGTTTGTAGCGGCGCACGTCGTCGAGCCACGGCCGGTAATGGGCGAGCGCGGGATCGGCCATCGCCGATTCGATGCGTCCGCCGTCAATGCGGTTGAGTTCGAGCGTGAAGAACAGAAGATGCGTGGAAGCAGCCGTCATGCGCTCCTGCACGTCGCCGAAGAATTTTGTCCGCGTCGGATCGACGGTATTCCCGGCATGGACAAGCCCGGCATAGGAGCCGATCCGCCCCATCAAGTCGTCGATCGCCTCGAAGCGCCGCACCGCTTCGGCGAGCGCCGCGCCGGTCATCGTTGCGAGCTTGCCCTTATAGGCCTCCTCGAAGGCGATGCAGTCGGCATCGGCCCGGTCGAGATCGCGCTTGATGGCCGGATCGTCGAGGCCGGAATAAAGGTCGTTGAGATTCCACTCGGGCAATTTGCCGAGGGCGGTTTTGGGGCCGCCCGGACCCGGTTTGCCGGGGCGCCTGGCGGCCGTCTTTTTTGCAATTCTTGGCATGCGCTGACCTGATCTTACCGACGCTTCATGTGGCCCAGCACTAAGGCGCACGCAAGGCCGGAGCGGTTGTCCACATCTCGCCCTTACGGCAGCGAATATTCAGAATACGATCCGGTGGGGTAATCCTCCCATCCGGCTGCAATCGCGGGACGCAAATGCTTGGCTGGTTTCAGGCGCTTATGCCCAAGGAAGAGCGCTTTTTCGAGCTCTTTTCGCGGCACGCCACGATCGTCGTCTCCGGCGCGGAGGCGCTTCATGGACTGTTGCAGGGCGGCGACGGCGTCGAGCAATTCTGCAAGCAGGTCTTCGATCGCGAGGCGGAGGCCGACGACATCACGCGCGAGGTCCTCACCGCGGTACGCCGTACCTTCGTGACGCCATTCGACCGCACCGACATCCAGGATCTGATCACCTCGATGGACGACGCCATCGATCAGATGAACAAGACCGCCAAGACCATCGTGATGTTCGAGGTGCGCAGCTTCGAGCCGCAAATGCAGCAGATGGCGGCAATCATCGTGCAGGCGGCCAAGCTGGTGCAGGAAGCGGTGCCACTTTTGAGCGCCATCGGCACCAATGCCGCACGGCTCAACGCCCTGACCGGACAGATTATCCAGATCGAGGAGCAGGCGGACCAGACGTACGACCGCGGGCTCAAGGCGCTCTTCCTCGCCAACCGCCAGGGCAACGCGATGAGTTTCGTCATCGGCTCGGAGATTTACGATCATCTCGAAAAGGTCGTCGACCGGTTTGAAGACGTTTCGAACGAGATAAATTCCATTGTCATCGATCAGCTCTGATCGGCGCATCACGCGATGACGGACCTCCTCAGCCTGCCCGTCCTGATCTGCCTGATCGCGGTCGCGTTTGCGTTCGATTTTCTTAATGGCCTGCATGACACGGCAAATTCCATCGCGACGATCGTCTCCACGCGCATGCTGCGGCCGCGTTATGCGGTGCTCTGGGCCGCATTCTTCAACTTCGTCGCGTTCCTGGTTTTCGGCGTGCACGTTGCGCGGACGATTGGCGTTGGTATCGTCGCCGCCGACGTGATGGACGCCCACGTGATTTTCGGCGCCCTGATGGGTGCGATTTCCTGGAATCTCATCACCTGGTGGGCCGGAATTCCGTCTTCCAGCTCGCATGCGCTGATCGGCGGACTGGTCGGCGCCGGAGTCACCAAAGCGGGCCTTGCATCCATTGTCTGGCCGGGCCTCCTGACCACCGGCGCCTTCATCGTGCTGTCGCCGCTGCTCGGCTTTTTCTTCGCGCTCTTTCTGGTGCTCGCGGTGTCCTGGGCTTTCGTACGCGCCAGTCCGCGCGGCGTAGAGGGTACTTTCAAATGGCTGCAATTCACGGCGGCGTCCCTTATCTCGCTCGGCCACGGCGGCAACGACGCGCAGAAGACGATGGGGATCATCGCCGTGCTGTTGTTCTCGCAAGGCAAGCTCGGAAGTGATTTCTACGTGCCGTTCTGGGTGGTGATCACATGTCAGGCCGCCATGGGTCTCGGCACTTTGATCGGCGGCTGGCGGATCGTGCATACGGTCGGCTCCAAGATCACCCGCCTGACGCCGGTACAGGGCACCTGCGCGTCCGCGGGCGGCGCCATCATGCTTTTTGCCGCGACCTTTCTGGGCATTCCGGTTTCGACCACGCATACCGTGACCGGATCGATCATCGGCGTCGGCGCGGCACGGAAGGTTTCGGCGGTGCGCTGGAACGTCGCGAGCAACATCGTGATTGCCTGGATCATCACGCTGCCGGCTTCGGCCCTGATGGCGGCGCTGTTCTATTTGCTGAGCGGACTACACTGACGGCGCGCAAGCCGCTATAAGCGGCGTCCAATCAAAACCGATACGGGGAGGAAAGACGGATGCTGAAGGCTCGCGCTCTGCTCATTGGATTGACGCTTGCGGCGGCCGCGACACCGGCTTGCGCGCAATACACCAAAGTGGGCGTACTGACCTGCAAGACATCCGCCAGCATCGGCCTCATCGTCGGCTCGCAGCAAAAGCTCAGATGCAACTTCGCGCCGGACGCCGGCGGGCCGCCCGACAATTACGCCGGCACCATCAACCGCGTTGGTCTTGATATTGGCGTCAGGGGCGGTGGTGTCATGGTTTGGGGCGTGGTTGTGCCGACGGCCGGCGTCCCGCACGGCGCTCTCGCCGGAAGATATGGCGGCGCGGCAGCCGACGCGTCTCTCGGGCTCGGCGCCGGTGCAAAAGTTCTGGTTGGCGGGTCGCATCGCGCGATCACGTTGCAGCCGCTCTCGGTCTCCGGTCAGGTCGGCGTCAATCTCGCGCTCGGCGTCGCAGGGCTCACGCTGCACGCCGCGCGCTAGGCGCTTCACCGCGGCCATGCCGGCGGGTGCGTGCCGAGCGGCACGCTCGGGCGTGCCCATCGTGGCGGCGTTTCGCTCATCACCGCGGCATGGCGCACGGCCGTGAGCCGGCCGAACCCCGAAACGGATTCTTCCAGGCAGTCGCGCACATCGGCAAAATCCGGATCGGCGCCTGCGGTGCCATCGATGCGGCCGAGCCGGCGAAACCATGATCCGGTCTGCGCCAGCGACACGCGCACGTGCCACGAACCGCCCTCCTCGACGCGGCGGACGAGCGCCGCCATCACGGCGAAGGCGAGCAGATAGCCGGTCGCGTGGTCGAGCACCTGCGCCGGCAGCGCTTTCGGCTCACGCGAACCGAACGCCTGCGCTTCGGCATCATTCAGTCCACTCGCGGTTTGAACGAGCGAGTCAAAACCACGCCGCCCGGCCCATGGTCCCGCATAACCGTAAGCGCACAGCGAGGCATAGACGATGCCAGGGCGGAGCCGCGCAATGTCCTGCGGACCGAATCCGCGCCCGGCGATGGCGCCGGGCCGATAGCCCTGCACGAAGACGTCGGCATCGCGCGCGAGCGCGGCAAGCGTTTCACGGCCGCCGGTATCGCGCAGATCGACGGATGCCGACAATTTTCCGCGGCCCGTATCGATCACGAGCGGCAGCATCGCCGGCAAATGCGCCGCAGTGACAAGGAGTACATCGGCGCCGTGCGCCGCCAGCGTGCGGCCGCAGACTGGGCCGGCAATGATGCGCGTGAGGTCGAGTATTTTCATGCCGGCGAGCGGCCGTTCGCCTGCCGGATCGAGTGACAATCGCGGCCCCTCGCCGATCTTCTCGATAGTGAAGAGCGGCTCCTTTGCGATCGCGCTGCCTTGCGGATGACGATCCCATTCGTCGAACGACCGGCACGCGGTCACGACGAGGCCGGCTTCCGCGCAAGCAGTCTCCAGCGTTTCGCCTTGCCAGGCATCGAGCGCACGCGCCACCGCGGCCCGATCGTGCGGCACGCCGAGAAGTTTCAAAAGCCCGCTGCAATGATGCGGCAGGTTGGTGTGCAGCCGCACCCAGCGGCCGTCGCCGCAGCGATAAAGTCCGGCAATGCCGTCGTGATGGTCCCTGGGTTCCTCGCCGTCGACGCGGAGATATCTTTCGCTGCGAAATTCGACCGCCGCCCTGCGCATCTCGACGCCGACGCGCTGCCGCCGCCCGGTGCGCAGCCGCCACAGTTCAGCAGCGGCAAGCGCCGCCGCCCCGATCGTCGCCTGCGCCGCGGCGCCGACCGCGAAGGACGACGGCAGGACCGGCTCGGTCCCGGTAAAATCGACGTCGCGCAAGGCCGCTTCAGGCAACAGCGCGCCGCGCGTCAGGCCGGCCAGCACGGTCATGGCATCAGGGGCGGGATCGGGACCGGACATGCGCTCCTTAATACCCCCTTAAGCCTCCTGCCCCAAAGTGCCCCGAAACGGCACACCGCGCCGCACACAGCCGGGGACGTGATGACCATTCTCATTGTCGACGACGATCCGGTGCAGTGCCGGCTGATGGAAGGCATGCTGCACAAGTTCGAATACGAGACCGTCACGCGCGACAGCGGCGACGGCGCGCTGTCCGTCCTCTCCGGCCCCGATGGCGCCAAGATCGATTGCGTCATCCTCGACCTCGTGATGCCGAACCTCGACGGCCTCGGCGTGCTCGCCAAAATGCGCCAGGCCGCGATCAACGTCCCGGTCATCGTGCAGACTGCGCATGGCGGCATCGACAATGTCGTCTCAGCGATGCGCGCCGGCGCCGTCGACTTCGTGGTCAAGCCGGCCGGCGCCGAACGGCTCCATGTCAGCCTGCGCAATGCGCTCAATGCCAGCGCGCTCGAAGGCGAACTCGCGCGGATGAAGAACAGCCGCTCGGGCACGCTCGGGTTCAAGGATATCATCACCAAAAGCGCGTCCATGCTCGCCGTCATCCGCATGGCCGAGAAGGCTTCGGTATCGGCCATCCCGGTTCTCGTCTCGGGCGAATCCGGCGTCGGCAAGGAACTGATCGCGCGCGCCGTCCACGGCACGAGCGAACGGCGCAGCAAGCCTTTCGTCGCGGTGAACTGCGGCGCCATGCCGGAAAACCTCGTGGAATCGATCCTGTTCGGTCACGAGAGGGGCTCGTTCACCGGTGCAACCGAACGCCATACCGGCAAATTCGTCGAAGCCTCGGGCGGCACGCTGTTCCTCGACGAAGTCGCCGAACTGCCGGCCGCGGCGCAGGTGAAACTTTTGCGCGCCATCCAGGAAGGCGAAGTCGAGCCAGTTGGCGCGCGCAAGCCGGTGAAGGTCGACGTGCGGCTGATCTCGGCGACCAATCGCGATCTGATCGCCGACGTGAAAGCGGGCCGCTTCCGCGAAGACCTGTTCTATCGCCTTCATGTATTTCCGATCACGGTGCCGCCGCTGCGCGAACGCGCCGCCGATATCCCGGCGCTGGTCCGTCATTTCCTGGCACGGTTCGCGGCCGAAGAAGGCAAACGCATCCGTCTCGTCACGCCCGAAGCACTGCGCGTCCTCACCACATTCCATTGGCCCGGCAATATCCGCCAGCTCGAAAACGCGGTGTTCCGCGCCGTGGTTCTCGCCGAGGGCGACAGCGTTGGCGCCGATGAATTCCCGCAGGTCGCCGCGCAGCTCGGCGGCAGAATTCCGCCGCACGCCACAGCCGAGGCGGATTCCGCCGCCGCGGCAGACACCGACGAGGCGGCCCTGGTTCCGATCGCGTTCGAGCACGACGCCGCCGCGCCGTCGGGGGGAGTGGCGCCGTTTGCGCCAGGGGAGACGCTGGCGCTGCTCGATGCCGAAGGCGAGGTGCGACCTCTGGATGAAATCGAATCCGAACTCATCCGATACGCGATTACCCATTATCGCGGACAGATGTCGGAGGTGGCGCGGCGGCTGCGGATAGGCCGTTCCACGCTGTATCGGAAGCTCGATGCGCTGGGCCTGAATAACGAGCCACCCGAAGCGGATACCGACGGCGTTGCCGCAGAGCGACAGCCCGGCAAATTTGCGTGATTTGATCGAATATTACGGCCTGTTACAGGACAAAACCGGGCGGCTCACGTAGTGTGCGCCCGCCGCGGCCTGGTCGTCGCGGCAATTGTCGTAATTGGGGCCATTGTCCCCAAATCTGAGAGCTTTGCGTGGCGCGGGCTCTAAAGGAGAACTTGTAATGCCTGGGATCCGTGTCGATCGGCTGCTGGCTTCCACCGCCATTGCACTCCTGCTCTCGGCCGGTTCCGGCGGCGTATTCGCGGCTCCTGCAACCGGCAATGACAACGCCCCGGCCGCGGCCAGCACTCCGGTGTCGGCTGCCCCTGCCGCCGAAAAAGCGCCGATGCCGGCGGCAGCAGCGCCCGCGCCGAAAGACGAACCGGCCGCCGCGGCCAGCGCTCCCGCCAATGCGGCCCCCGCGGCGGACGCCAAACCGGATTCAGCGGGCGCGGCAAGCGCGACCGCAACGCCGCCCGCACCGGCCGCCGAGGCCAAACCGGCGGATGCCGTGCCGGCGCCCGCAACCGCGAGCGCACCCGCCACGCCTGCACCCGCGGTTGCCGCCGTCAGCGGCCCTGATGCTCCGATCGCCGACCAATTGCGCGAACTCGCGAGCGGCAAATTCGACCGCCTCATCGGCAACAAAAATTATCGGACGCAAATCGATGCGTTCTATTCCGGCCGCGGCTATGCGCCGATCTGGATCACCGACGGCAAAGCGAATGCGCGCGCCGATGCGGCTGCCGCTTATCTCGCCCATGTCGATGCCGACGGTCTCAATCCCGCCGAATATCCGGTGCCGAATTTCGCGGCGCTGAGCACGCCGGCGGATCTCGCCGACGCCGACATCAAGATGACGATGACGCTGGTCACTTACGCTCACCACGCCAGCATCGGACGCGTGCACTGGTCGCGCGTCTCCCTCGACATCGAATACACCCGGCCCGCGCCGGAGCCGGCTGACGTTCTGGCTTCCATCGTCGGTGCAAGCGACGTCGCTTCCGCGCTCGATGCCTATGAGCCGCATACACCCGGCTACATCGCGCTCAAGGCCAAGCTTGCGGACATCCGCGCCGGCAAGGTGGAAACGCAGAAAGCGCAGATCGGCAGCGGCCCGGTGCTCAAGGTCGGCATGCAGGACGATCGCGTGCCGGCATTGCGCGAGCGGCTTGGCGCTCTCGGCGACGGCGGCACCAGCTACGACAAGGCGCTTGCCGACGCGGTGAAGAAATTTCAGCAGCAGCACGACATCACGGCGACCGGCACGCTGACGGCGGTAACGGTCGAGGCGCTCAACGGCAAAACGCCGGATCACGCGGCCGATATCATCCTTGCCAATATGGAACGCTGGCGCTGGGCCCCGCACGAATTCCCCGACACTTACGTCGTCGTCAATCTGCCGGACTTCACGCTGCACGTGATGCATGACGGCAAGCAGGTCTGGGTGACGCGGATCGTCGACGGCAAGCCGGACTTGCCGACGCCGATCATGACGGCGGAAATGAAATACATCACGATCAATCCGACCTGGAACGTGCCGCCCTCCATCGTGAACCGCGAATACCTGCCGGCCTTGCAGCAGGACCCGACGGTGCTTGACCGGATGGGAACTCAAGGTCAGCCACAATCCGGACGGCACGATCCACATCTCGCAGCCGCCCGGAGACAAGAACGCGCTCGGCCGTATCCGCTTCAATTTTCCGAACAAATTCCTGGTCTATCAGCACGACACGCCGGACAAATACATGTTCGCATATGACAAGCGGGCATTCAGTCACGGCTGTATGCGGGTGCAGGACCCGCAGCATTACGCGGAATTGCTGCTGTCGCTGGTCCGGCCCGGCGACGGCTATACCGAAGACCGCATCAGGAAGATGATCGCCACGAACACCGAGACCGACATTCCGTTCCCGACCTTCGTGCAGGTGAACCTGACCTATCAGACCGCGTTCGTTGACGAGTCCGGCAAGCTGCAATTCCGCGACGACGTCTATGGCCGCGACAAGGCGCTGCTGGCGATCCTCAAGGGCGAGGATATGAAGGTCGCCGATATCCCGATCGAGCACAAAATCGACATTTCCCACCGCGAGGTTCTGGCCATGCCGGACCAGGCGTCGCTGTTCGGCGGCCGCGGCGCCTACTACCCCAACGGCGGGTCCGGGTCGGGCGATAACTTCTTCTCGCGGCTGTTCGGCGGATTCGCTGCCGCCCCCCCGGCTCCGGTCCACAAACCTGCCGCCCATGCCAAAAAACTGAGCCGGTCAGGGAATACCGTCGAGCGCTAAAGAGCTTGGCCGTTAACCTCTTTTTTGCTTCTTGGCACGGTAAAACCGGGCAAAAAAGGCATTTCGGCCATATTTTGCCACACTGAGTGGTTAGCCCTATCCTCAGTCGGGGGTGGGGTGGCAGCAACGTCTCGTTAACCCTTCCCAAATTAACAGTGCGTTAGCCTTGTTCAGCGCGGCACGTGCCGTTGCCGGATGATCGCTTGAAACGCGTCAATGCGAGATTGCCAGTGCACGTTGGTAACGCGCGCCTGAATACTCGTCGATTGTACGTAGCGCGCGCCGGCTATTCGTGCGGTCTTGCGCTTCTCGTTTTCCTCTTCGGTTCGAAAGCCCTGCAGAACGCGGTCGCCGAGGGCGACACGCGAACGATTTCGCTGCACCACATCCATACCGACGAAGATATCACCATCACCTTCAAGCGCGATGGCCGTTACGATGACGCCGCGCTTGAGAAGCTCAACTGGTTCCTGCGCGACTGGCGGCGCAGCGAGCAAACCAACATGGACCCGCACCTCATCGATCTGGTGTGGGAGGTGCAGCGCGAGTCCGGCAGCAAGGAGCCGATCCAGGTTGTCTGCGGCTACCGCTCGCCGGCGACCAACGCCATGCTTCGCCGCCGCAGTGCGGGCGTCGCACGCTTTTCCCAGCATATGCTCGGCCACGCGATGGATTTCTACATTGCCGGCGTGCCGCTTGAGCAGCTGCGCGAGTATGGCTTGCGGCTGCAGCGCGGCGGCGTCGGCTTCTATCCGGAATCCGGCTCGCCCTTCGTGCACATGGATACCGCCGGCATCCGGATGTGGCCGCGCATGTCGCATGAGGAACTGGCGCGCGTATTCCCCGATGGCCGCACCGTCCATATCCCGACCGACGGCCACCCGCTTTCCGGTTACGTACTGGCGCTCGCCGAAGTCAGGAAGCGGGGCAGCGAACCCTCCGCGAATTCGATCGATGCGGCGCGCACTGCAGGCTTAGGCGTGGATACGGTCGTTGCCAGCAACGACCAGCCGTCACGCAATCCGTTCGCGAAACTTCTCGGTTTCGGCAAAAACAGCGACAAGAACAGTGATGACGACGAGGATGCCGCAGCTGACACTGCCCCGGCACCCGCCGTGAAACACCCGGTCATTGCCGCGATCGCGCAGGACGCCAAGGCTGCAGGCAAGGCGACGGCGAATGCCGTGGAAAAGGTCGCCGCCGCAGCCTCCAAGGCGAAGCTGATCCGCACCGCTGACGCAGCGCCAATGCAACCTCCGGCCCCCGCCAAGGCCGATACCGCGAGCGCCAAGCTTAAATTGATCCACGTTGCCCCGGTCCTGCCTTCCGCCGCCGCCCCGGCGGCAGCGAAACGTCCGGATGGCGCCGTGGCAACGGCTGCCGTAACGCCGAACCAGATCATTGCCTCGCGCGGCTACTGGCAGGGCCCGGCCGACGCGGCCGTGCCCGCCGGAGCGCTCCAGCGCAATGGGCAGGTCGCCAGCGCTGACGCGACCGGTTCAGTTGGCCCGTTCGTCGATCCTCGCAACCCGAACGGCGACGCCGACCAGGCGCTCGCCTATGCGGACGCGTCTACCGCTGCCCCGACCGGCATCGACGCGCTGCGCGCCGCCGCCATCCCGGCCCAGCAGGCGCCGAATGGAACGACCGTCGCGGTCAAGCGCGTCGCGGCACAGGTCTCCGCCGCCGTCATGACGGCGAGCGCATCCTCGATCACGGTCATCAAGGCCGGCCCGCACTTTGAAAATCCCTGGCTGCGCGCGATCGTCCTGTCGCCCAGCGTGCGTCGCTTCCTCACCACCGTAGCGCTCGGTGCGCACGATTTCCGCTCGCTTGCCGAGATGATGGTCAAGCCGCGCAATGCGGTGATGATGTCGTTTGCGGCCGATCCCAATCCGGGTCTCGCCAACGATCATTTCAGCGGCGCGGCGATCGTATTCGTCTCGACGATAAGCTATCCGACGCGCACCGCGTCGCTGCAGTAAGGCCCTAGCCCAACATTCCGAGCGCGTGCAGGTAGGTCTCGAGGATGGCCTCCTGCTCCTTGCGCTCGTTGACGTCCTGCTTGCGCAGCCGCACCACGACCCGCAGCGATTTAACGTCGAATCCGTTGCCCTTGGCCTCGGCATAGACGTCGCGGATATCGTCGGCGATCGCCTTCTTTTCCTCTTCGAGGCGCTCGACGCGTTCGACGATGGCCTTGAGCTGATCCTTGGCGAAACGATGAGCGGTTTGTTCGTCTTTTTGGGCGGCGGCGGTGGCCATGTGCACTCCTCGATGACTGGCAAGGAGGTTTCGGGAGCAAGCGCCCTCAGGTCAAGACGCGAACGCCCTCATCCACGCTCTGCACAGGACAGGAAGGCAAAAAGCACCCGGTCAGTGCTTTTGGCTTGATTTTTCGAATGCCGCCTTCTGCGCCGGTGACGCGTCCTTCTGGTATTTGTCGCGCCATTCGGAAAACGGCATGCCGTAAACGACCTCGCGGCTCTCGTCCTTGGACATCGGCACGCCCTTGGCGTCGGCGGCGTCCTTCATCCAGTTCGACAGGCAGTTGCGGCAGAAGCCGGCCAAATTCATCATGTCAATGTTCTGCACGTCGGTGCGCGAGCGCAGATGCTCGACGAGGCGGCGATAAACCGCGGCTTCGAGTTCCGTCTGGGTCTTCTGATCGGTCGCCATGATCTTCTCCGCAGGTCAGCTATGGAAAAGATAGAGACCCGGTGCAGGTCTTGCCATAGTCCCGACCCGGCTTTTTAGACTAACTCCCTTGGGAGCCCGGGAGGAGCCCGGCTCATCGGGCCAGATCTGAATTGAACAGCAGCTTATTGCCGACATCGGGAATATAGATCTCCTGGAAATAAGCCACTTCGCCGTCCGCAATATAAGCGGTCGCTTCCAGCAAAAGACGCGGACGCCACCGCAATTTCCGCGACGGGCACTTGTCGGTGCGCACGATGGTTTGCACGATCCGCGAGATCGGCATGCCCAGTTCCCCAATCAGAACGATCTTGAAATTTGCGCCGTCCGCGCTTTTCGGCGGCAGATTGAGAAGCCGCTTCGCCGTTGTTTCCGGCGAAAAAAACCGGCTGAACACTTCGAATTCGCGATTGATCGAAATTGCACGATCGATCCGCAGCAATTTCACGCCGGCACCGAACAACACGGTCCAGCGCTTTTCCGAACGGACCGGCTGATGCCCGACCAACCGCGGATAAACCGGCAAAATCGTTCCGTCATTCGCCAAAAACCGGCAGTGCCAGGGCTCGGCCATTTGCCGATCCGCGGGGGCGACGAAACTGCCGCGGCCCCGCGTGCGGACCACCAGACCTTCCTTGACCAGCTGACCGTAGGCCTTCTGGATCGTTCCCAGACTGAAAGGAAGAATGGTTGAGAGCTCGACCTCTGTTGGCAGGCGCGTTCCCGATACGCATTCCCCGCTTGTGATGGCGTCCAGGATGACGCCGCGCAGAACCCGGTATTTCGGGCCGGCCGCGGCGCGCTCTTTCGTCACGCCGGCCAAAATCCTGTCTTTCATCATCTCTTCTCTCAACCCATCTTACTTGAGTTGAAGATGCGTGATCTCGACGATCCTGGCATATTTCGCCGCCTCTTCGCGGATGAAGTCGTGAAATTCGGCCGGCGTGTCGCCGACCGGCACGGCCGCCTGGTTTTCCAGCACGGCCCGCACCTGCGGATCTTTGAGGACATCGACTGCCGCCTTCTGCAATCGGTCCAGAATATTCGGCGGGGTACCCGTGCGCGCCAAAAGCCCGAACCAATTGGTGAAATCAAAATCTTCAAACCCCTTGATTTCGGCCATCGCGGGAATGTCAGGGAACGACGGCGAACGCAGCTTGCTGGTGACGGCGATAGCCTTCAGCGCGCCGGATTTCAGGAACGGCACGACGGGAGGCATTCCTGAAATTGTAAGCTTCACCTGGCCGGCCACCGCGTCTGTGATCGCGGGCGCGGCGCCACGATAGGGCACATGCACGAGTTTTGTATGTTGCAGCGCGTTGATGTATTCGCCCGCCAGATGATGCGAACTGCCGATGCCCGGCGTCGAGAAATAGACGACTTCCTGCTGGGCGAGTTTGATGAACTCTTCGGGCGTTGAGGCGGGGAAGCTTGGATGCGCCGCGAGCACCAGCGGCGTCCATGCCAGCAACGTAATCGATGTGAGATCATTGAGCGGGTCGTAGTTCATATTCTTGAAGAGATTCTGGTTGAGCGCGACTTCGGCGGGCGACGCGACGAGCAGCGTGTATCCGTCCGGATCCGATCGGGCGACAGACGCAGCGCCGATCATTCCGCTCGCGCCGGGCCGATTCTCGACAACGAAGGACTGGCCAAAGATGCCCGTGAATTTTTGGGCAAGGATGCGGGCGACCGTATCGGTTCCCCCGCCTGCGGCATAAGGAACAACCATGAGTACCGGATGGGCCGGCCAATTCTGTGCCTCGGCACGGCCGCACCCGAGCAAAAGGACCAGGCAAAGCGATAGCGCGCGCAACATGAAATTCCCCTTGCTGAGATGGCTTCCGCCCACCGGCCCGCGGAATCGTTTCCGCCTGTTCGCAGGCCTTTACTATAGAGTATTATACTCTACAGTAATAGGCCGTTCGCTGCGACATTTTTTGGAGACGGGACGGGATGGAACCGAGGAATTTGCTGATCATCATGTCGGACCAGCACAGCCGCGCGCTCATGGGGTGCTACGGGCATCCTGTGGTCAAAACACCAAACCTCGATCGCCTGGCGCAGCGCGGTACCCGGTTTTCCAACTGCTGGACCCCCTCGCCGGTGTGCATCCCGGCCCGCGCTTCATTCGCGACGGGCAAATATATTCACCAGATCGGCTTTTGGGATAATGCCGATCCGTACGATGGCTCCATCCCCAGTTGGCATCGTCACTTGCGCGACGCCGGCCATCGTGTCGTCTCGATCGGCAAGCTTCATTTCAGGTCGGATGACGATGATTGTGGAT
Organism: uncultured Alphaproteobacteria bacterium; assembly: GCA_963808205.1. GTDB lineage: Bacteria > Pseudomonadota > Alphaproteobacteria > Rhizobiales > Xanthobacteraceae > BOG-931. The sequence continues at coordinate 142,918 of CAWEER010000006.1, read as the reverse complement.
TTTCGGAATCGATTGTTCCGATGCAGGTGATCGACGGCAAGGGCGATCTGATGGGCCTGATCCGCGACGATTTGCCAGTGCGCGGCGCCGCCTACAAAATGGCGCGCATGGCAGGCCCGGGCGAGTCGCCTTACACCCAATACGATCGGGAAATCGCGGCGCGTGCTCAGATCTGGCTTCGTCAGGAAGCGCCGAAATATCGCGACAAGCCTTGGGTACTTTATGTTTCTTTCGTCGCTCCGCATTACCCGCTGACGGCGCCACCCGAACACTACTACCGCTATTTCGACGATCCGGCGCTGCCAATGCCGCGTTTCTACGAAAAGACCGAAAGGCCGAGTCATCCCTTCATTCGTGATTATGCGACGTCGTTTAACTTCGACGATTATTTCAAGACCGATGACGACGTTCGTCGCGCGGTCGCCGGCTATTATGGCCTCTGCAGCTTCATGGACGAGCAGGCCGGCCATGTCCTCGGCGCTCTGGCCGATGCAGGCTGCGCTCAGAATACGCGCATCGTCTATACGAGCGATCACGGCGACGCGCTCGGCAAGCGCGGCCTGTGGGGCAAGTCGACGCTTTACGAAGAGACTTGCGGCGTGCCGCTGATCATTGCCGGTGACGGCTTCCCGCAAGGACGGGTTATCGATACACCAGCCAACCTTGTCGATATGTATCCCTTCATCATCGGCTGCGTCGGCGAGGGCGGACGCGGGATGATCGAACCCGACCATCCGGGCGTATCGCTGGATTATCTCGCCAATGGCGGCAAGCCGGCACGCACGGTGCTGAGCGAATATCACGGCATGGGCTCAACCACCGGCGCGTTTGCGATTCGGGTCGGGAACTTCAAATACATGCATTACGTCAAATACCCTCCCCAGCTCTTCAACCTTGCGGACGATCCCGACGAAGCGAACGATCTGGCGGCCGATCCCCGATTTGCGGAGACCCTCGCGGCATGCGAAGTCGAACTGCGCGCGATGCTCTCGCCTGAAGGGGTCGATGCGCGAGCCAAGAAACGTCAGGCCGAACAGTTGCAGCGGCATGGCGGGCGCGAGGCGGTCATTGCACGGGGAGACCTCGGCTTTTCGCCGCCACCGGGTATTCGCGCCGAATTCCACTGACCACTCCGGTTGTAGGTGATCTTGACCACGCAATCGCGCGAATTGCTCGAATCCCTCTTCCGGACCGCGGTAGCCGCCGCGCATCCGTCGCGTTGTTTGCCGCCGCATTTGCCGGAACCGCCCGCGCGGGGGCGGCTGATCGTGCTCGGCGCCGGCAAGGGCGGCGGTTCGCTCACCGAGGTAGCCGAAACGCACTATCTCGCCCGCATGCCCGAGAACAGGCTCGACGGCATAGCCGTCACCCGCCACGGTTACGGCCGGCCGACCCGGCGAATTCCGGTGGTCGAGGCCGGGCACCCGGTTCCGGACGCCGCCGGCCTCGCCGGCGCCGAGCGCATGCTCAAAATCGCCGACGCCGCGGGCGCCGACGATCTCGTGCTTGTCCTTCTGTCGGGAGGCGCGTCCGCCAACCTGATCGCACCGGCCTCTGGGATCACACTCGAAGAAAAGCAGGCGACGACGCGCGCGATCCTGCGCAGCGGCGCCAATATCGCCGAGTTCAACTGCGTGCGAAAGCATTTGTCGCGCATCAAAGGCGGCCGGCTGGCGCAGCATGCCCAGCCGGCGCGCGTCGTGACGCTCGCCATTTCCGACGTGCCCGGCGACGACCCGGCGGTGATCGGATCAGGGCCGACGGTGCCGGATCCGACGACACTCGCCGACGCCCGCGCGGTCGTCAGTAAATACCGGCTCGATTTGCCCGAAGCCGTGCGGCGCGCGCTCGACGATCCGAAGAACGAGTCGCCCAAACCCGGCGATCCGGCTTTCGCCAATACGAGCTTTTACATCCTGGCGCGGCCCGCCGACGCGCTTGCCGCTGCGGAAGCCCGCGCGCGCGAGGCCGGCTACGACTGCGTCATCCTCGGCGACCGGCTGCAGGGCGAGGCCCGCGAGGTCGCCGCAAACCATGCACGGATCGCCAGGGATTTCGCCGCACAGGGCCGGCGCATCGCGATCCTCTCCGGCGGCGAACTCACGGTCACGCTGCGCGGCACCGGCCGCGGCGGCCCGAATCAGGAATATGCACTGGCGCTCGCCATCGCGCTCGGCGGCGCGAAGGGCATCGCCGCCATGGCCGGCGATACTGACGGAACGGATGGCGGGCGGGGCCTTCCCGACGACCCGGCGGGCGCATTCCTCGACGATACGACCCTGGTGCGGGCCCGCGCGCTCGGCCTCGATCCCGCCGCGTTTCTCGCCGACAACGATTCCACGGGGTTTTTCAACGGCATCGGCGATTTGTTCACGCCCGGCCCGACGTTCACCAACGTCACGGACTTCCGTGCCATTCTCGTTGACAAAACAACGTCTTGACGCCGAATCTGAACCGCAAATGAGACAAGCCAGTCCCCTTAAAGCCGTGGCCGGAATGCTGCTGGTCGCCGCCATCGCGGTCGTCGCGCTGACGGCTTCCGCGCGTCCGGCAGCGGCCGATTTCCGGCTCTGCAACAACACCGCAAGCCGGGTCGGCATCGCCGTGGGCTACAAGGACGCCGATGGCTGGACCACGGAGGGCTGGTGGAACGTGTCGGCCCGATCCTGCGAAACCGTGCTCAAGGGCAATCTCGTCGCCCGTTATTATTATGTCTATGCCATCGACTACGATCGCGGCGGCGAATGGATGGGGCAGGCGTATATGTGCACCCGCGACAAGGAATTCACGATTCGTGGTATCGGTGATTGTCTCGCGCGCGGTTATGACCGCTCCGGCTTTTTCGAGGTCGATACCGGCGAGCAGCGCGCCTGGACGGTGCAATTGACGGAATCAAGCGAACAGCCATCCTCCAAGCCTCCCCCGCCGGGCTCCGCAGTCAACGCGCCCGGCGTCACGCCGCCGCCGAATCCAACCGCTCTGCCGCCCGGCATCGCACTTCCCGGAAGAAAGACGCAATGAGGCGGCAGCGGCGCACCAAAGTTGTCGCGACGCTGGGGCCGGCCTCTTCGGATCGCGCCGTCATCAGCCGGCTGTTCGAGGCCGGAGCGGATGTGTTCCGCATCAATATGAGTCACACCAACCACGAGCGGATGCGCGAACTGGTCGCGACCATCCGCTCGGTGGAGGCAGAGCATCGGCGGCCGATCGGCATCCTGGTCGATTTGCAGGGGCCGAAGTTGCGGCTCGGCGCGTTTGCGGAGGGCTCCGCCGAGATCGCCAAGGGCCAGGATTTCATCCTCGACGCCGATCCGGCGCCCGGCGATGCCACGCGCGTGCAACTGCCGCATCCGGAAATATTCGCTGCCATCAAGCCGGGCGACGCACTGCTCATCGACGACGGCAAGCTGCGCCTGGTCGCGACTGAAGTCAGTCCGCAACGCATCGTGGCGCTGGTCGAGGTCGGCGGCAAAGTATCGAACCGCAAGGGCGTCAGCCTGCCCGACACCGTGGTGCCGCTCGCCGCGCTGGCGCCGAAGGACATCGCCGATCTCGAAGCCGCCCTGGATGCCGGCATCGACTGGATCGCGCTGTCGTTCATTCAGCGCCCGGAGGATATCGCCGAAGCGAAAAAACTTACGCGCGGCCGCGCCGCAGTCATGGCCAAGATCGAGAAGCCGCAAGCGGTGGCGCGGCTCGGCGACATCCTTGAGCTTGCGGATGCGCTGATGGTCGCGCGCGGCGATCTTGGCGTCGAGATGCCACTGGAAAAGGTTCCCGGCGTGCAGAAGGAAATGACGCGTGCCTGCCGCCGCGCCGGCAAGCCCGTCGTCGTCGCCACGCAGATGCTGGAATCGATGATATCGAGCCCGGTGCCGACGCGTGCCGAAGTCTCCGACGTCGCCACCGCCATCTTCGACGGCGCCGACGCCATCATGCTGTCGGCGGAATCGGCGTCCGGCCAATACCCGGTCGAGGCGGTCGCGACCATGAACCGCATCGCCGAGGAAGTCGAAGACGACATGACCTATCTGCCGTCGTTGCATGTGCTGCGGACCGAGCCGGAAGCAACCGGCGCCGATGCCATCGCGGCGGCGGCACGGCAAGTGGCCGAGACGCTCGATCTTCCGGCGATCGTGTGCTGGACAAGCTCGGGTTCGACCGGACTGCGCGTTTCGCGCGAACGGCCGAAATGCCCGATCGTGGCGATTTCGCCGATGGAAGGCGCCGGACGGAAATTATCCGTGGTCTGGGGCATTCACTGCGTCATCGACGAGGACGCGCACGACCAGGACGACATGGTGGAGCGCGCCTGCCGCATCGCCTTCAAGGAGGGATTCGCCAAAGCCGGCCAGCGCATTATTATCGTCGCAGGCGTGCCGCTTGGCACGCCCGGCGCGACAAATTTCATGCGCATCGCTTATGTCGGCGGTGCGGCACCCGGCGACGAGTGAGCTACCACGTATAGCGTAGCGTCCCGGTTCCGGCGTAAGTCTGCGAGCCGGAAGCGAATTCGCCGTCGAATTTTGCGTTCAACGACCAATTGGCGTTGAGGAAGAGTTCGGCGCCCCCCGATGCCAGCACGGAATTCTCCGGAATTGGCGCACCGTTGACGGTGAAGCTTGCGCCCGGAAGCGCCTGGAACACGGCACCGATCGACGGGTCGCTCACCCAATCGTGGGCCCAGGCCACCCGGCCGCGCAGGATCAATGGCATGCCGCCGACCAGCGTCGGCGCGTCGAAGCGCGCGCCGAGCTCGGTTCTGGTATCGGTCGCGCTCATCGCATTGTAAGTGAGGCCAAAGCCGCCCGCCGTCAGGTCCGTCTCGCTGTAATTCGGCGAATGGAAGCTTTGCACTTGTGCCGCCGCATAGGGTGTCACGCCGAAAGCCGGCAATACGGCGAAGCGATAGCCGGCCTCGACGCGCGCGCCGTAGCTCTGCGCATTGAAAGTCGCGGTCAATTGATCGCCCAGCGCAGTGCGGCTGGTTGTCATCCAGTAATTCGTGAAGGCGAGCGAGCCGGCAAGGTAGGCCGGACCGGCGTGCGTTACGCCGTAAATGCCGGCCTGGACGGCGCTGCTGCGGCCGCCGCCCAGCCCCTGAGTCAGACCCCAATTGGTGCCACCCCCGGCAAGCGCAAAACCAAATGCCGTATCCGGCGTAACGTGGTAGTCCATGCCGGCAGCGAAACCAAAATCCTGCGCGGTGACATTGTTCGAGCCGACAGCCGGATCGCCTTTCGCGCTATTGCTGCCGCCAAAGGCGGAACCCCACGCGCTCCAGCGCTGATCGAAGTTGGGCGGCGCCGGCTTGAGCACGAAATCATAGGCGAGCGCGATTTCTGGCGGGAACCCGGCCTGCTGTTCGCGCGCAAAGCCGGACGCCTGTCCGCCGTCGAAACTTCCACCGCGGCCGGACGCGAACGGGTCCAGCATGATGCCGAGGAAGCCGCCCATCATCTGGAAAGCGCTCCGCTCGGCGCCGGTCGCCGCTTCGCCGTCGATTTGCGTCAGACCGCCGCGGCTCAACCCGAAAAATCCCGCCGGAATACCGCCTGTGCTGTTGAAAAAATTTACCAGCGTATTGGCGACGTTTTGCTGGTTGACATTCAGGCCGGGATAACCGGCGAAGTTGGGGGCAAGATGAACTGCGATGCGACCATCACATGAATTCCGCCGACACGCCCGCTGTCGCAAACGATGGCTTCACCGGCCTGCAGCGCCTGCTCGTCGCCGCGCTGGGTCTGATAGGCCCCGCCCTCGAGGCACAGCACGACGCACAGCGCATCGTCGCCGTCGCGCAATTGCTGCGGCTGGCGGACATAGTCGCTCGGCGACGTGGCGATGAAGCCAACGCCGACGCTGCCGGCACACTGAAGTTCGATCCGCGCGTTGAAATTTTCTCGCCTATCTCGCTCCAGGATATCGAGCGCCGCGTAGCGCCGGATCATTTCCTCGCAATAGGCCGAAAAACGATCGCGCTCGGGAAGCGTGTCGGTGTTGAAGGATAGCCTGCCGGACATCGGATTACCTGCGCTTGTCGGCGCGCGTTCCAAACATGAATTTGGCTGTCGCCGTGAATTTGCGCCGCTTCAGGATGAATTTCAATTTCTTTCCATTCGCTGGTTACAGATTTCGACGGCAAACGCAGGAGCGGCCGGCTCAGTTCCCGGCATTTCGCGCGGCCTCCCGGACATCGGAAGGCGTCGCGCCATAACGGCGGCGGAAGACACGGTTAAAATAGGACAGGTCGCCGAAACCGCAGGCAAAAGCGATCGTGCCGATGGGCTGCGCGGCATGGCGCGAATCATTGAGTATTTTGTGCACGCGATCCAGTCGGCAGCGCAGAACGAAATCAGTGAACGATGTTTCTTCCGTGGCAAACAGCATATGGACGTAGCGCGGCGAGATGCCGTGCCGGTTTGCGACCTCCCCGATCGAGAGTTCGTTGCGCGCAAGGTTTTCCATGATATCGGCCTTGATCGCGCGCAGCCGGGCAGCGCGGACGCCGCGGCCGCGCGCGACTTCCGTGGCGTCGCGCGTGGCGCCGAGCGTGAGCGAAATCAGATCGCGGAAGTGAGCGGCGACGAGACCGCCTATATCGGGCCGGGCAAGAGCATCGTCGTCTCCAATCAGCCCGGCATAAGTGGTCAGGAGCCGCAACGCATTCAAATCGCGCGGAATGGTCCGTACCAGGCAGGCGTCGAGGTCGCCGACGATCGGCTTCAGGTTGTCGCGCGAGATCCGGAAACTGATGAAGCGGGATGTGGAATGGACCGTGACGACACCGGGATCGGCGCTCGTCGTGACGCCGCCTTCGCCCGGGCCTATCGCCGCTTCGCGGCCGCGCTGCTGCATTATCCGGCCGCCGCTCAAGGTCACATTGAACAGAATGTCGTCGCCGCGGATCAGATCATTCGTCAGCGAGCCTCGCATCGGCGAGATCGTGCCCACAGCCAGTCCCAAGCCCGGCAGCACGCAGAACATCGCGTCGAGACGAAACGGCTGGCCCGGCAACGGCTCTATATTGAACCTGACAAGGCTTTGTCCAAAGCCTTCGCGAGCAGCTTCCACCCGGCTGTGCTCCGGATAAGCATCGGTCGATATTCTGATCACGCCGGGATGGAATTCGCGCATTCGGCTTCGTGCGATCTGATTGCAATCACCACTATCGCCGATAAGTCGCCTTAGCGAAGCGCGAGGTTCGAGAATAGGTTGTTTGAAGCCTTTTTCGCGGCCCGGGTTCGCCGATATTTCCTCCCAGTCCTATATTTGATTCCGTCCAGACAGAGCCTGCCGGATTTTTGACCGGCAATCTTCAAAACCGGTCCGTGAGCTTACCGGTATCCGCGACAGGCGATTCGCCGCCGCGCGGTAAGCCGGTGCGCATGTACTAGAGCGCCTCGCCTTTCATCCAGCGCGCGCCCTGGGCATAGAGCGCATCGAGATCGGGGCCTTCAAAGCCGGGCATATCGGTCTTCACCTTGTAGCCGATCTTGCTCTGCAGATAAGCGAGATGCCGATAGCCTTCCGGAAAACGCTGGAGCAGATCCTGATCGAGCGCGAGCTTGGCCGAGGGATCGACCGGATCGAGCCGGTCCTTCTCATAGATCACGCGCTTGAGCACCATGCCCCAGCGGCCGGCGCGTCTCTCGAAGAAATCGTAGAAACGGCCGGTGCAGACCACGTCGCAGATCACGCCGTCGACAGGCGCCCTTTGCGAGATCGTCATCTTGGTCTGTGCGATCGCCCGGTCGCCGGCAATGTCGATCGAACTGCCGCCGAGAAAGTGCAGGATGCGCACGCCGCGCTTCCAGCCCTCGTCATTACCGGTGATGAATTCCTCGGCCGTGCCCTGGAACCAGGTCGCCATCATGCGGCCGTCGGAATGCCAGACAGTGCGGAAGCGATCCCACAGCCGCGCATCGCGCCACACCACCCAGTTCTCGACGAGTTCGCGGATGATCACCCTGTCGGCGGCAATATCAGCCATTGCGTTCTTCCCCGGTTTTTTGTCGCGACAGTGTAGCCCGCCTTGCAGCGTCATTGCGAGCCGACGGGTCCGGCCCGAAGCGCCGGCCCAATGACAGCTCCACGAAGCAACCCAGCCCCGCGCCGGGATTGCTGGACTGCATCGCCGCTTGCGCGCTTCGCAACGACGGGCGTTCAGATTGATTCAGATATCCCGCCCCTCGACCTTTTCGCTCAGCGTCTTGACGACGTCGGGGAGGTTTTCGAGATGGGGATCGATCGCCAGCGCCTTGCGATAGGCATCGAGCGCCAGCTTGTCGTCGCCGAGGTCCTGCATGATCAGGCCGAGGCCCGACAGCGCTCCGAAATGGCGCGGCTCGCGCGTCAGCACCGCCGCGATATCGGCGAGCGCATGGCCGTAATCCTGTTTGAGATAATAGACCGTGGCGCGCCGGTTCCGGGCTTCGATGTAATTCGGCTTGAGCGCAATGACGGCGTCGAGAATTTTTATCGCCAGATCGTAATCCTTGTCGTCGGTCGCGGCCTTCACCCGGCTCATCAGGAGATTGCAGGTGTCGCTGCCCGACGTGATCCACATCGCCCAGATACGATCCTCGATCGCCTTGGCGCTGGCTTCATCCGGCGCGATCTTCAGCGCGCTAAACAGCGTGTCGAGGCTATATGTCGGCCCGCCATGCGTGACGTGCGGTAAATCGCCCGGCGGCGACAGCCAATCCTGCGGACTTTGCGCCCGGGAAGGCGACCACACGGACGCACATACAGTCGACGCGAGGACGACGGCAATAAGAAGAACCGGGAATTGGAGCTTCATGCTGATCGAGTCTAGTCCCCCGCCGCGGCGCGGCAAGCCGGAAAAGCGTTCAATCACGCAGGATGAATGCGGCTGAAATGGGCAGCCGGGAAGATGCAGAAATCGGGCTTGGTTTGGCTCAGCGTTGCCTGGGTGGCTTAACCTTGCCGCGCCTTGAAGCGGCGGTGCGTCTTATTGATGACGTAGACGCGGCCCTTGCGGCGCACGATACGGTTGTCGCGGTGGCGGCCGCGGAGTGATTTCAGCGAATTACGGACTTTCATAGTCTTGTTCCTTGTCTGGCGCGTTGATTAAGGATGGGGCCAGCGCTTGTCAATGTTGGCCGCACCGCGCCTGCAAAGCCAAATATGGATTGAAAAACAATGGCTAAGGGCCCGCACTTGCGGCTCATTTCGGGGGTCGGAAAGAAGGGACCGGCCTGCTTTCTCCTTGAGGCAGGCGGCAAGCGGCTCCTGCTCGACCTCGGCGAGGGTCCGCCGCCGGGCCTGATGCCGGATGTCGAAGGTCTCGGTGGCGTCGATGCGGTCATTCTCAGCCACGGCCACAGGGACCATGTCGGCGGACTTTCACTGCTGCCGAAGCTTGGCAATCCGCCGGTCTATGCCACCGAGATCGTCGCGCGCGGCCTGCCGGATGGCATCGAAACGCGAGAGTTGCCGGTTGCAGGCGAGAGCGACGTTCTCGGCATCGCGATCACGACCGGCCGCAACGGCCATGCGCCGGGCGGCGTCTGGCTGCACTTCTCTCTTGGCGGCGGCTTTCTCTACACCGGCGATTACGCGACGGAGTTGATGCTTTACGCCTACGACCCGCCGTCAAAACCGGCGGCACTGGCGCTGATCGATTGCTCTTACGGCGACTACCAGACACCGCTTGCGCAATGCCGGGACAAACTTGAGAACCTTGCGGAATGCGGGCCGCTCCTTCTCCCCGCACCGGCGAACGGACGCGGCCCGGAGCTCGCGCTCGCATTGATGCGGCACGGCATCACCGACATCCATGTTGATGGCGCAACGCAGAAGGCGCTGTGGCGGCTCGGCGACATCGACACCGTGTCGCTGCACGACGGCCTCGGCGGCGAGATCGAACAACTCGCCGCAACGGTGAAACCGATCGAAAGCGCCCGCGGCGTCATGATTGCGGGATCAGCCGATGGCACGTCAGGCGAAACCGCGAAACTCCTTGCCGCATGGGAAGGCCAAGCCGAACCAGCGATCCTGTTCACGGGTTACGTCAATCCGACCACACCCGCCGATCGCCTGGTCAAAAGCGGCCGGGCGCAGGCGATGCGCTGGAACGTCCACCCGCTTCTGTCCGACACGATCGCGCTCGTCCGCGCGATAAAGGCCCAAACGGTGATCCCGGCATTTTGTGACCGCGCCCAACTTCCCGCGCTCGCCGCGGCGCTCACGCCAGTGCGGGTGACGATGGACAGGGACGTGGAGATCCGCGGCTAGCGCATTTGCCGGACAGGCAAACGCAACGGCGGCTACGCTACCGTCACGCGTTCCGCAGGCGTGTCGGCTGCTGGATTGCTTTCGAGCGGATCGGCCTCGGCGGGGCCGCTCAGGATAGCGACGAGTTTCCTCCAGGCACGCAGCGCAAATCCGACCGGGCGCGGGATGCTGTGCCGGCAAAAAGCAAGCTTCCTCACGTCCTTCGTCACATGCCACAGACTGCTGCTGCCGGCGGGAAAGAAAACCATGTCGCCCGGGCCGAGGCGGCGGCTCTCGCCTCTCTCGTCGGTGACGTAGATCTCACCCGAAATGACGTGCAGGGTCTCGTCGACATTATAATGCCAGTGGAAGCGGCCGGTCGTGCATGACCACGCCATCACCGACGACGTGCCGTCCGCGCTCATGGCAAGGCGCTTCGAAAAAGCCTGCGGCTTGCCCTCGACAATCCAGTCCTGAGGGATTGGCGCCGGGCTTAGCTCGACGTCCGCTGGCGCGGCAAATACGACGGGTTGGGTCACGGAATTCTCCGAAGGCAAGTGCGCGGACATTAAACAGTCACAGTGCCGAAAAAAGCGTAAATCTGCTGATTTGATGCGCGTTACCGCACCGAAGTGGTACCGGCCCGGCGCAGCCCGGCTGGCCAATCGCGCCAAGTCCGACGCAACCGGACCGCCCGCTGCGGCACGGGCATGACCCGCCGCTCCGCCTTGCGTGCGGCGAGATAGGCAATCCATCTCTCATAAGTACCGAGCGCGGCCGGACGCCATGGACAGTTGAGGCCGCCCTCGAGCGCAAGCGTCGGAAATTCAGCAGCGAGACCCGCGTGGCGTTCGGCAAGCGCGCGGGCGCGAAACGCCTCGGCGGTGGCGAGGGCCTGTTCGTTGAAATAGTGGCGCGGCAGCGCCGGGTAATGCTCGCGGTAGCCGTTGAGAAAGCGGATGGCGTCGCGGCGATATTCGCGGAACAGCGAGTTGGCCTCGTATTCCGGATGGCCCTGAAAGAACAACGAGAAACTGCCGTCCTGCCGCGCGAACATATCGACGCCGGCCTCGGCAGAGCGGGTGAGGATTTTGTAGCCGGAAGAGACAAGCGCCTCTTCCGGCAAATCGTTGTGGCGCGAATGCGGAACCCAGAGTGACTCGGGGAAATGCTGCGTCATCGGATGGGCCGTCACACGCCGGCAATCGAACACGCCGAGCTGCTTCTCATCGCGCGCGCGGCGCACGATACCGTCGGCGTGCAGCACGGCGGCATGCGCGGCGAGGCACGACCAGATCGTGGACGCGGTGTTGTCCCGCGACCAATCGACGACTTTGCTCAGCGTCTCCCAGTACGGCTCGTCCATCAGGTTGGCCGCGCGCGGTTCGGTACCGGTCACGATCAGCCCGTCGAGCGGAGTATCCCATAATTCGGATATGTCGCAGTACTTCTGCGCAAGCGTGCGGCGCGCGGCGTCGGCGCGCGGCACTCCCGGCAACGCAAAGAGTTTCAGAACCACGGCCAAATTTGGCGCCGCCGCGTCGAGCAGATTTGTAAACTGCCGCGCGGTCGCATCGAGCGCGGCGTCGGGCATGTTGTTGATCAGCCCCACCGAGATGCCGTTCGCGGCATTGATTTCGGCTGCGGATCCCGTTTGGCCGGATTCCAGGAAAAGCGGCATCGGCCCTGCTCTCCCCGGATTCCTATTCGGCCGCCATCAGCGAAGACCGGTTCGACTGCGACGCGGTCAGCGCCTGATCGAGATCGCCGATAATGTCGTCAATGTGCTCGATGCCGATCGAGAGCCGGATCATTTCCGGCTTCACGCCGGCCTTGGACTGCTCGTCGGCCGACATCTGCCGGTGCGTCGTCGACGCCGGATGGCAGGCGAGCGACTTTGCGTCGCCCATATTGACCAGCCGCTTGAATAGCCGCAGCGCGTCATAAAAATCCTTCGCTGCGGCAAGACCGCCGGTGACGCCGAAGGTCAAAAGCGAACAGGGCCGGCCGCCAAGATATTTGCGCGCCAGCGCGTGGTAAGGATTGTCGGCGAAGCCGGTATAATTGATCCATTCGACCCGCGGATCGTCGCGCAGGAATTCGGCGACGCGCCGCGCGTTCTCGACATGGCGCTCGACCCGCAGCGCCACGGTCTCGATGCCCTGCAGCAGGAGGAACGCGGAGAGCGGCGACAGGACGGCGCCGGTGGCGCGCTGATAGACGCTGCGGCAGCGCGCGATATAGGCGGCCTCGCCGAAGTGATCGCTGTAGATCAGCCCGTGGTAGGACGCATCGGGCACATTGAACATCGGAAAACGGCGCACATTCTCCTTCCAGGGAAATTTCCCGCTGTCGACAATGGCCCCGCCGATCGTGGTGCCGTGGCCGCCCATGAATTTGGTCAGCGAATGCACGACGACGTCGGCGCCATATTCGAACGGCCGCAGCAGGATCGGCGTCGCGACCGTATTGTCGACGACGAGCGGAACACCGTGACGTCTCGCAACCGCGGCCAGCGCTTCGATGTCGCAAATGTTCCCGGCCGGATTGCCGACGCTCTCGCAGAAGACGGCGCGCGTATTGTCGTCGATCAGTTTCTCGATGGCTTCCGGCTGGTCGGATTCGGCAAAACGAACGCTGATACCCTGGCTCGGAAAAATGTGACCGAACAGCGTGTAGGTCGTGCCGTAAAGTTGCGGCACAGAAACGATATTGGTGCCCATCGCCGTAAGATTGAGCAACGCGTAATTAAGCGCCGCCTGCCCCGAGCTCACGCACAGCGCGTCGACGCCGCCTTCGAGCATGGCGACGCGCCGCTCGAGAACTGCGGTCGTCGGATTACTGATTCGGCTGTAGCGATGCCCTTCGGCTTCGAGATTGAACAGCGCAGCGCCATGATCGGCGCTGTCAAATTCATAGGCCACCGTCTGGTAGATCGGCACCGCGACGGCCTTCGTGGTCGGATCGTTTTCGTAGCCGCCGTGTACGGCAACCGTTTCGTTCTTCATATTGTCCCGCCGCCTGTCAGAAGATGCACCATAGTAGGCGGTTTGTGTTTCTTATCCGTGGCCTGACAGGCAAACAACGCGAACCCGGCGAATTCGAGGGAATAACCTTAATCATTTTCCATGCGCTCCCGCGCGTGACGGCGCGGCGCGATTCTTAATCGATAAAATTTTAAGGAACGGCGAAGCAAAAGATTCACTTTGTTGAGCCATCATAAGGTCATGGCCCTCATCGAACTGGAACGGGTGACGCAAGCCGCCGCCGGCAGGAATTCGGCGTTGCAGGACTGGGTTCGCGCGCTCGAAGCCACGGCGCCGATCGCGGCTGATCCGCAGCGCCTCCTCCCGCACGTTATTGAGGAACTGGCGCAAAGCCGGGGCGATGCGAAAGCACTGATTTCCGCGCGCGAGACGCTGACCTATCGCGATCTCGCCCAACGCATCCATCGCTACGCGCGCTGGGCGCTCGATCAGGATCTCGCCAAGGGCGAGACCGTCTGTCTCATGATGCCGAACCGGCCGGACTATATGGCGCTCTGGCTCGGCGTCACCAGCATCGGCACCGTTGTTGCGCTTATCAATACCCAGCTTCGCGGCTCGTCGCTGGCGCATTGCCTCGACATCGTCGCGCCCAAACACATCATCGTCGCGGACGAGTTGATCGAACAATTCCGTACGGCGGCAATTTCGAGCGGGGCAAAAATCTGGTCGCACGGCGACAGCGAATTCCCGCGCATCGATCGCGAGATTGAGCGCTTCTCCCCTGCTCCGCTGACGGACTCCGAGCGCCGTACGGTGACGATCGCAGACCGGGCGCTCACGATCTACACGTCCGGCACGACCGGACTGCCGAAGGCGGCCAACGTCACCCATCGCCGGCTCATGCAGTGGAGCCTCTGGTTCGCCGGCCTGATGAATACCGGCCCCGACGACCGCATGTACGATTGCCTGCCGATGTATCATTCGATCGGCGGCGTGGTGGCGATCGGTGCACTTTTGGTTCGCGGCGGCTCCGTCGTGATCCGTGAAAAGTTTTCCGCGCGAGATTTCTGGGATGACGTCGTCGCGTCGGACTGTACGCTATTCCAGTATATCGGCGAGCTTTGCCGCTATCTCGTCAACGCACCGCGGCAGCCGCGGGAAGGCGAGCATCGCTTGCGCCTGTGCGCCGGGAACGGATTGCGCGCTGACGTCTGGGAGAAATTTCAGTCGCGGTTCAATATTCCGCGAATTCTGGAATTCTACGCAGCGACCGAAGGCAATGTTTCGCTCTACAACGTCGAAGGCAAAGCCGGCGCCATCGGCCGCCTGCCGTCGTTCCTCGCGCATCGCTTTCCGCTGGCGCTCGTCAAGTTCGACGCGATCGCAGGCGAGCCGGTGCGCGGCACCGACGGCCGCTGCGTCCGCTGCGCGGCCAATGAAATCGGCGAGGCCATCGGCAGGATCGGCGGCACGCACGGCGGTGAGTTCGAGGGCTATACCAGCGCCCGGGAGACCGAACGGAAAATTCTCCGCGATGTCTTCGAGGCCGGCGATGCCTGGTATCGCACCGGCGATCTCATGCGCATCGATGCCGGCGGCTTCTATTATTTCATCGACCGCATCGGCGACACCTTTCGCTGGAAGGGCGAAAACGTGGCGACCTCGGAAGTGGCCGCAACGCTCACGGCCTTTCCCGGCATCGCCGAGGCAAGCGTTTACGGCGTCACCGTGCCCGGCGCGGAAGGCGCGGCTGGAATGGCGGCGCTGGTCACGGAGCGCCCTCTCGATTTCGCCGGGCTGCGGCGGCATCTGGTACGTGAACTGCCGCCTTATGCCCGCCCGCTGTTCCTGCGGCTTCGCGGCAGTCTCGACATTACGTCCACATTCAAGCAGCGGAAAGACGGGCTCGTCCGCGACGGTTTCGATCCCACCGCGACGGAAGATGCGATCTATTTCGACGATCCGGAAACCAAAACCTACATACCGCTCGACGCGGCGCTCTTCACGCGCATCAGCGCGGGCGACGTCAGAGTTTAGCAAACGTTCCGACTAGATCCTGTCGATCTTGCCAACCTCGATCACTTTCTTCCACTTGGCGATCTCGGCTTTGACGTACGCGGCGAAGTCGGCCGAGGAATCGCCGTCCGGCACCGTGCCCAGTTCCAGCATCCGTGCCCTGACGTCGGGCAGATGCACGATGGCCGCGATTTCCTTCTGCAGCAATTCGACGATCGGCTGCGGCGTGCCGGCAGGCACGAAAGCCCCCGCCATTGTTTCGGATTCCTGATCCTTGATGCCAAGTTCGGTGAGCGTCGGCACGTCGGCGAGCGTTTCCAGGCGATCCCTGGTCGTCAGCGCCAGTGCACGAATCTTGTCGCCCTTGATCAGCGCGACAACATTGCTCATCGCCGCGCAGGCAATCGGCGTGAACCCGCCGAGCAGAGATTGCGTCACGGGGCCGCCGCCGGCAAACGGCACGGTGACGAAATCGACGCCATATCCCTGCTTGAGCAACTCGACCGCAAGTGACGGCGTCGTCCCGGTCCCCGGCGTGCCCACGCTGTATTTGCCGGGATTCGCCTTCATCAGGTCGATCAGGTCCTTCATCGTCTTCGCCGGAAAGTCATGGCTGACCAGCCAGCCGTTCGGCGAGGCGCCTAATTTCGTGATCGGGATAAAATCCTTGTCGACGTCGTATGGCACCGTCTTGTAGAGGCTCGGGTTGACCACGATGCTCGAGGACGCGGCGAGGATCGTGTAGCCGTCGGCTGGGGCGCGCGCCGCATTGGCCATGCCGATATTGCCGCCGGCGCCGCCGATATTCTCGACAAAAAACTGTTGGCCGAGCCGCTCAGAAAGTTTTTGCGCGACGATGCGCGCGGCAATGTCGGTCGCGCCGCCGGCCGGGAACGGCACGATGATCTTGACGGAATGATCGGGGTAATTCGCCGCGTGCAGGCTTTGCACCGGGGCCATGGCAAACGCAGCGAGCATCGCCGAAATGCGAAGAACGTTGTTCATTGTCTCCTCCCCACAGAAACAATAGCCGGTTTTATTGAGCGTCAGACTATCGGATAGGCCGCATCGTACAAGGCTGCGACATAAACCGGGGCCTTGGTGTGACCAAATGCCTCTCGTTTCGCGATAATCGGGGAATGGAGACTACGCGGTAGCACCGGCGTCCACGGTGAGCACGGTGCCCGACATGCTGCGCGCCTTGTCGCTCAACAGAAACTCGACCGCGTCGGCCACATCGTCGATGCTGGCGAGACGCCGCAGCGCGCTCCGCCGCATCACCTTTTGCCGCTCATCGCCGGCAAGCCCGTGCGTCATCTCGGTATCGAGAAAGCCCGGCGCCACCGCATTGACCGTGATGCCGAGCCGCCCGACTTCGCGGGCGAGCGAACGGGTGAATCCGAGCATGGCGGCCTTGGTTGCGGCATAGGCGGACAGCCCGCTATAGCCGGTAAAGCCGATGATCGAGGCGACATTGACGATGCGCCCCGCCCGCTCCGACATCATCGAACGCACCGCATATTTGGTCAGCACGATCGGCGACAGTGTATTGACGCGAACGAGTTCCTCGATCTGCGAATTGTGCATAGTCGCGAGCACGCCGTCGAAGCCGACTGCGGCATTGTTGACGAGGCCGTAAAGCGGCCCGAACTCCTTGCGCAGCGTCCGCACCAGTTCCGGGATCTGGTCGATCTTGCCGAGATCGGACGGCACGAAATGCAGCGATCCTTTTTTGCCGCGCTTTGCTTCGGCGATCGCCGCCGTCAAATCCCTTGTCGTCTTGCGCGCCACCGCGATCACGCAATAGCCCTCGGCCGCGAGCTTGCGCGCAATGCCGAGCCCGAGACCGCGGCTCGCGCCCGTGATCAGAACGTTGCGTGAAGTCTTCTTAGCCATGACGCCGCAAAAGCTTTCCGGTTGCCGCAACATCGAGTGCCGGCACGATGCTGATCGCCGCCGGCACCTTGTAAAGCGGCAGTGCTTCGCGGCAGAATTTCAGGATATCGCCCTTGACCTCATTCAACTCGCCGGCGCCAGCTTCGCCGCCGGATTTCAGCACCACGTCGGCAATCGCGATCGAGCCGGTGATCGGGCTTGCCTTCGGCCGAACCAGCGACATCCGCACTTGCGGATGCCGGTTGATGACCGCCTCGATCTCTTCGGGATGAACCTTCAGTCCGCCGATATTGATGATGCCCCCGCGGCGGCCGGCGAACACGTAACGATCGCCGTGCAATTCCACCATGTCGCCGGTGTCGGCAAAACCGTCATCGTCGCGGAGGCTCGCTTGTTCGCCGCCAACATAACGCGACGCCGTGCGCGGCGAGCGGATGCGCAGCGAGCCGCCGAGCACTTTCATCTCGACGCCATCGCGGACACGTTCGACATAGTCGGCGGGAAAGCCGGCGAGCCCGTCGCTGACTTCGAAGGCGACACCCGCTTCGGTCGACGCATAGGCGTGACTGACAGCGGCTTTCGGGAAGGCGCCGTGCAGACTGTCGAGCACCGCCTGATCCGCGATTTCGCCGGAGAGCCTGACATAGCGCGGCGCGAGTGCGCGTATCGCAGGCGACATCAACGCACGGCGCCAATGTGTCGGCGTGCCCAAAAGGTGCGTCACGCCGTGACGCTGCAAGCGCTCGAGAAATTCGGCAACCGGTTCGCCGGCGCTCGAGAGCACGAGCGAAACGCCGCCGAGCACCGCGCGCAGGAATATCTGCAAACCGCCGTAGCGGCGGATGTCGTAAAACGTGCCCCAGATCATGGAGCCGTCGGATTTCTTTCCGGCAAACGGCGCGGTCAGGCCGGCGCTGCTGTGCACCACCATTTTCGGGACGCCCGTGGTTCCGGAAGTCAGCAGCACCCATTCGGTGACGCACGATGCCGCCGGCAAACGTTCCGCAGCGGCGACTTCCACCGAGCCGACCACGCGAAGCGTTATGTTCGACAAAGCGCCCGCGGGCGGATCGCGATCAATGACGACGGCGTCCACGCCAGCGCCTTCGATCAGCGCCGCAAAGTGATCGGGATCGGCATCGGGCGGCAGGATGGTGATGCGGCGTGCAACGCCGTCGAGTTCGACCAGCGCCAGTGCGGATGCAAGCTGCCCGCTCGCGGCGAGCAGAACGGATTTGCCGGCGAGCTCTTCAAGTCGGCCGCCGAGACTGGTGCCATGCACGAGATCGGAAAAGCGCGCGCTTGCGGCGCGATCCCAGAAGAACCGCTCGGCCGCACTCTCAGCGATGATCTGCCGCAGCGATTGCGCCTCAGCGCGCGCCATTTTCATAGACTTTCACGAAGTCGCCGAAAGTCACGGGAAAGGAGGCGTCCTCGGAGGCCGTGAACGGATCGACGCCGAGCTTGTCTTCGAGGCGCGCGACGAGCACGGCGAAGCCGAGGGAATCGAGACCCGAATCCACAAGCACGAGATCTTCGCGCAATGGCGCCAGAATCTTGTCGTGCTCGCGCGCAATCTGCGCCATCTGGTCCATTATGGTTAATTTTATCGACATGGCTGAGTGGCCTACCGTTTATTCACTTCGCACCGGTATATTCGCGCAACGATTACGATCAAGTTCACGACGGGGACGTGGTCAACGCGCATGGTTTCTGCTCGGCCTGACATCCACTGCCGCCAGATCGACGAAGGCGACCTGCCCGCCGTCGCCGGACTGCTGACGCGTGGATTCCCGAACCGCAATCTCCAGTTCTGGCAGCACGCGCTCGATCAACTGACGCAGCACGCCCCGCCGCCTGGATTGGCCAAATATGGTTACCTTCTGGAAACCGAAGGCACGCCGGTCGGCGCGATCCTGATGATCTGCTCGGCGATGCCCGCGGATATGGGCCAGACGCTCAAGCCGCGCTGCAATCTCTCCAGCTGGTACGTCGAGCCCGCATTCCGGGCCTATGCGCCGCTTCTTGTTTCGCAGGCGCTGCGGCACAAGGAGGTCACCTATCTCAACGTCTCGGCGGCACCGCATACCTGGCCGATCATCGAGGCGCAGGGTTTCTCGCGCTACAGTGAAGGCATCTTCGTCTGCCTTCCGGCGCTGAGCGGCATGCCCGGCGGCGAAAAAGTCGAGGTGCTCGACGCGCGCAGAGGGCAAGTCAGTGGCGCCGATTTATTCGAGCGCGAGATCCTCGTGCAACACGCCGCGCACGGCTGCATCAGCCTGTGGTGCGCGACGTCCTCCGGCGCTCATCCGTTCATATTCCGGCCGCGCTGGGTCAAAGGCGTCATTCCGTGCGTGCAACTGATCTATTGCCGCGACATCGCGGATTTCGCGCATTATGCCGGACCGATCGGCCGATACCTCGCGCGGCGCGGCAGAGGCATCGTCATCGTCGATGCCAACGGTCCGATCCCGGGTCTTGTCGGAATCTACCGCGCCGGCAGCAAGCCAAAATATTTCAAAGGCCCGCAGCGGCCGCGGCTTGGCGACCTTGCCTATACGGAATACGCAATATTGGGCGTGTGAAAAACACGAAACTCTGTTCCGTCACCCTGAGGCGCAAGCGAAGCGAGCCTCGAAGGGTGGCGGCTGCAGCGCCTCTCAGGCATCCTTTTGCTAGATCATCAGCGCCTGGCGCACGCGCGTCGGCCATTGCGGCAGATCGATGCCGTGCGTCGCGAAGAGCGCCAAAGCCAGCCGATCGATACCGAAGGCGACGCAGCCGGTATGCGCCGTCTCGCCGGCCGCGTTGCTCAAATTCCAGGTCTCGCCGAAATGCTCGCGGTGATAATTAAAGCTCATGCACGCGGTCGGCTGTTCCTCCGAATGCACAGGAACCAGGAGCTCGAATTTCAGCGCCTGCTCGACCTGGCTCATCGCCATCAGCTTGCCGCCACGGCCGAAAAACGGATCGCTGGCCTGGTCGATGCGATAATTGAGGCCCAACTGGCCGGCAAAACTCTCGGCGCGCTTCATCCAATTCGCGCGAAATTCCTGGATCTGCTCCGGCGTGCCGATGCGGACATATTCACGCATGCGGAACGATTGCAGCCGATCGAGCATTTTTGACGGCTCGCGGCGGAAGCAGTCGGACGCGACATCGAAGAGGAGGCCCTGGGCGGGCACGTGACCGCGGCTCGCGGCCAGCGGATAGACCGGATAGCAGGCGGCGGGACTCAGAACCAGATCGGCGGCCGCAAGCGAAGGCGTCCAGTCGCCGCCCGCCTCGTAGCGATCGACGCTGGCACCGATATGCGACTCGTCGCCGGAGAGGCAACTCACGCAGCCGAGAAAATGCGGAAAGCTCTTCAGGTAGCCGGACTTCTCGACCTGCCGGCGGCTCATCACCGGCGGGAAGCGCAACACCTCGGTGTCAGGATCGCGATGGCGCGAGATCAGCGCGCCGAGACCGTCAACGACCTGCTCGAAAATGGCGGTGCGGGCGTAGACACCATCGATGCCGGACGGCAACAGCAGCGCCTCGGCGATCGAATTGAGCGAGCGGACTGGGCTGGCCGGCTGCTTGAATGCGAAATTCATTGACTTGCGCCTCGTTTGTTCGAAGGTCTTTGACGGCGACGACTTATTCGGCCAGCGAGTTGGGCGAGCCGCCCAGCATCGAAGCCGCGGCGATATTGGCGAGGATGCGGTCATTGCTGATCATCACCGGCGACGAGAGAATGTCGCGCAGGTGGCGGCCGATACTGAACTCGCTGTCGTTACGATAGCCGGATATCCCGCAGGTCTGCATCGCGCTCGTGACCACGGAGACGGCGAGCTCCGAAGCATTGACCTTGAGGAGATTCATGCCGGTCTGGAAATCAACGGTTTCAAGCGCGGCAGAATCGGCCGAGGCCGCTTCGAACCGCTGCACCTGCGCCGCAACAAGGCTGCGCAAGGTACGCAGCGTTGCATTGGCGCGCGTCAGGTGCGCGGCGGCCGGCGGCAGCGTGCCGCCCGATTTCTGCGCGGCCTTGCGGACGAAAGCGCGGGCGCGCTCGACCGCGGCGGTGGCGATGCCGGTCCATGCGGCGCTCCAGAGAAGATGCGCAACCGGCATCATGGTCTGGGCGTGAATCTTGTCGTAGCTCACGGGCACAATCTGCTCGGCGGAGCCGGAGGCGACGAGCTTGAAACCCTCGCTGCAAGTGCCACGCATGCCGAGCGCGTCCCAGCCGGCGAGAGGCTCGAGCGTGTAATTCGGCTTGAGGAAGGCGACGAGGACCTGGTCCGAACTCGCGGCGTCGGCGGAGCGGCGCGCCGTCGTGACGACGCCGTCGGCCGCCCGACCGTAAGATATGACGGTGGCCTGCCGTTCCAGGCTGATATGCGCGCCGTCGCGCACAATCGCGGCCGCACTGTTGCGGACGTCGCCGCCGGCCTGACCTTCAGTGGTCGAGGAGGCAAGCAGCAATTGTTCTTTGCAGAGCCGCCGCAGCAGGAGCTGATGCCAGGGGCTGCTTCGGCCATGACGCACCAGGCAAGCGACCTTGGTCTGATGCATTGCATAGATCATGGCGGTGGATGCGCAAACGCGGCCGAGCGTGTAACAGACGTCGACGACGTCGGCGATGGTGGCGCCCTCGCCACCGAGATCGCGCGGCACCGCAATGCCGAGAAGCCGCTCAGCGCGCGCAGCGCCGATCGCCTCTTCCGGAAAACGTAAATCCTGATCGACGGCTGCCGCGTGGACCGCCGCGATCTTGGCGGCCTTTTGGGCGCGCTGCATCAAGTCGGAAGCATTGCCGGCGCGGAGCTTGCTGTCGGCCGCCAAAATCCCGCGCGTCGCGCTACGCGCGGCGTGCGCGTCCTTATCGATTTCCAGAACCGCCGCTGTACGGACAGTCATCGGTAAACTCAAATTTGCCGCCTCTCGCATTTGCATGCGATTCCCGTGGCGTTACAGGTACCGCAAAACTCACAAATCATCGCGGTATTTCGCAGGAATTAGCGCGCATCTTTCGCGTAAAGGTTACCATTCGAAAACCGCTGACGTGCTAATCATTCGCTCAGCCAAAAATGCAATGATGGTTCCGGAAAGCAGCAATTTTTCGCATCTGGATTTGGGAAAAATTTACCGTGTTAGACCGCATCAATTCTTCGACGGCCGACCGCATCGCGGCGCATGTGCAGAAGCTTCTCGCCAAACGCTCGATCGACCGTGCCGTCAGACGCGACGACGATCTGACCGACAGCGGGCTGTCCTCGCTCGATACGGTCAACCTCATGCTTGCCATCGAGGCGGAGTTCGACGTCAAGATTCCCGACCGGGACATGACGCCGGCAAACTTCCGCAGCATCGCGCGGATCGAGGCGCTCGTCGCCGGCCTGCCCGAGAGCGCATAATCCGTCTTCCCCCGGCGGAATCGCGCTTGGCATTGACGCGGCTGCGGTGAGATGATGCCGGCATGCGGACGACCCAGCGTCGAGGCCGTGGCCGGAAACAGCACATCATGTCAAAGACAGTATTCTACTCCAGCGTCGGACCCGATCTGACGCTGTTCGATCTCGATATCGAGAACGCAGCCCTGACCAGACGCAGCACGATAAAGCTGCCCGCCAACATTCAATACGCCTGGCCGC
The DNA here is from genome assembly GCA_963808205.1 of uncultured Alphaproteobacteria bacterium. Taxonomy (GTDB): domain Bacteria; phylum Pseudomonadota; class Alphaproteobacteria; order Rhizobiales; family Xanthobacteraceae; genus BOG-931. The sequence continues at coordinate 120,138 of CAWEER010000006.1, read as the reverse complement.
ACCCGTCGCGGCGCCATCTCTATGTCGTATCAAGCAATGGCGGCCCCGGAATCGCGGGCGACAAGCACTTCGCCAGCGCGCTCACAATCGATCCGGCAACCGGCGCGTTGCACTTGCACGGCGATCCGGCGGCACTGCCGTCGCGCCCGATCCATCTCAGCCTCGATGCCAGCGGCGGATTTTTGCTGACCGCCTATAACAACCCAAGCAATATCACGGTCCATCGCATCAACGCCGACGGCACGGTCGGCGCGGCGGTCGCGCAGCCGGAGAAACTCGATACCGGCATCTATGCGCATCAGGTCCTCGCCTCGCCCGGCAATCGCACCGTGCTCCTGGTAACACGCGGCAATCACGCCGAGGACGGCAAGCCGGAAGATCCCGGCGCGATCAAAGCGTACCGCTTCGACAACGGCGTGCTGCGCAACCTCGCCTCGATCGCGCCCGGCAACGGGCTCGGCTTTGGGCCGCGCCATCTCGACTTCCATCCGAGCGAGCCCTGGGCATTCGTTTCGATCGAACGGCAGAACAAGCTTTACGTCTATAAGCTTGACGACAAGACCGGCCTCGCGCGCGACCCGATGTTCATCAAGGACACGCTGTCCAACCCCGCTTCGACCTCCCCGCAGGGCGCCGGGCCGATCCACGTCCATCCGAACGGCAAGTTCGTTTATGTGACCAATCGGACCTTCCCGGCGTCCGGAGCCGGATCGAGAAAAGTCGCCGAAGGCGGCGAAAACACCGTCGCCACGTTTGCCATCGACGGCAAGACCGGCGAACCGAAAAAACTGGAAAACGTCGAGGGCCGCGGCATTCAATTGCGCACGTTCGGCATCGATCCGAGCGGACGGATGCTGGCCGTCGCCAGCGTCCTGCCGCTCGACGACGGCACGCTGCCTGCCGGAATCACGACCTACCGCATCGCCGGCGACGGAACGCTCGGCTTCGCGCGCAAATACGACGTCGACACCGGAAACTTCCAGCAATTCTGGAGTGGCATGGTCACGCTCGGCTGACGGTATCAGCGATGTGCCTTCTTGTCCGGATGCGGCAGTTGCCCATTTTTCGTTTCAGCAACTCCACATCCGGAAAAGGTGATCGGCCATGTCCATCAGGCCCGTCAAAAGCATTGTCACGTCAAAGCCAACCATCGAAGGCGCGGGCGTAAAGCTCAATCGCGCCTTCGGCTTCGGCAACACCAGCGAGTTCGATCCGTTCCTGTTGCTTGACGATTTCCGCAACGACCGGCCGGACGATTACCGCGCCGGTTTTCCGTGGCATCCGCACCGCGGCATCGAGACCATCACTTATGTGCTGGCCGGGAACGTCGAGCACGGCGACAGTCTCGGCAATCGCGGCAATCTCGGCGCAGGTGACGTGCAATGGATGACCGCCGGCAGCGGAATCATGCATCAGGAAATGCCGCAGGGCGACGCACAGGGCCGCATGCACGGCTTTCAGCTCTGGGCCAACCTGCCGTCGTCGCTGAAAATGACGGCGCCGCGCTATCAGGACATCAAAGCGGGCGCCATTCCCGAAGTCACCGACGATGACGGCACCTGCGTGCGCGTCGTCTGTGGCGACTTTTGGGGCAAGCGCGGTCCGATCGAGGGCGTCGCCGCCGACCCGCGTTATCTCGACGTCCGGGTGCCTCCGGGCAAACGCAAAGTCTTGCCGGTGGAGGTCGACCGTCACGCCTTCGCCTATGTATTCGAAGGTTCCGGCAGCTTCCGCGCGGCGTCGCAGCCGTTCGGCGTGCTCACCGAGAAATCCGACGGCGTGAACGAGACCGTGGCGCGCGAGCAGACCGGCAACCGCTCACTCGTCCTGTTCGATCGCGGCGACGAGGTCAGCGTGCAGGCCGGCAGCGAGGGTATCCGGTTCCTTCTGGTTTCCGGCAAACCTATCGAAGAGCCGGTCGCCTGGTATGGCCCGATCGTGATGAACACGGACGCCGAGCTTAAGCAGGCCTTCAGCGAATTGCGCGGCGGCACGTTCATCAAATAGGCCGCCGTTCGCACGTCATTTCCTCCGCTCCTCCCCGCGACGGCGGCGACGAGTGGAGGAATGCCGCAGGTCACGCCTGCGCAAATCTGCTATCTTTCCCCGATCAAGAGGCGTGCGGCGCGGCTGTGCCGACACCCCGGCGATATAATTCGTAAAGTCAGGGAGGAACGACGCATGAAAAAACTTGCCATGATTCTCGTTGCCGCTGGCGCCGTCTTGTGCAGCAGCGCCGCGCTGCGAGCTGATAATTTTCCATCGCGGCCGATCACCTTCGTGTCGGTATTTGGCCCCGGCAGCGCCAGCGATACGCTTTGCCGCATTATCGGCGACCCGCTTAGCCGCGCGCTCAAGCAGCCGGTCATCGTCGAGGATCGACCCGGTGCCGATGGGGCCGTCGCCGCGCAATATGTCCAGCACGCCAATCCGGACGGCTACACATTGATGCTGGCGACAAACTCGCCGCTTTCCGCCGATCCGTTTCTTCTTAATGAGATCAGCTACGACGCAGTGAAGGACTTTGCGCCGATCACACAAGTCGGAAGCTTCACACTGATGCTCGTCGTCAATCCGGGCCTGCCGATTCATTCGGTCAAGGAACTCATTGCCTATGCCAAGGCCAATCCTGGCAAGCTGACCTATGCCAGCGGCAATACCGCCGGTCTCGTTGGCGGCAAGACGCTGGCCTATTCCGCCGGTCTCGACATGCTCCATGTGCCATACAAGAGCACGCCGCCGGCCATCGAGGACGTCATTGCCGGCCGCGTTTCGATGATGATCGCCGATTTCACCGTGGCGATGCCGCATGTCGCATCCGGGCAAGTGCGGGCTATCGCGATTACCCGCATCAAACGCAGTCCGCTGTTTCCCGATCTGCCGACCATGGACGAGGCCGGCGTCCCCGGTTTCGACATCGATGCATGGGCAGGTTTTGTGGCGCCGGCCAACACACCCGCGCCGGTCGTCACCGCGCTCAACACGGCGATGCGCAAGATCATCGACAATCCGGACACCCAGGCAAAATTCAAGAATGTCGGCTTTCAGGGATTTTCTTCAACGCCCGGTGAGCTTGGCAGCTACATCAAAGCGCAGCTCGCCAACTGGAAGAAGATGATCGACGACGCCGGCATCAAGGCGGACTAAGACCAGACAGGAATGACGCCTCAGGCGCCGCGCAGCGGCGCCGGCTGCTCGTCGAGCATGCCCTGAATGGCGAGGCGCGTCGTCTCGACGTCGAGCCCGTGCTTTTGCACGAGGTCGCGGCAGTCGAGAAGGATCGCGTCGGCATCCTGCATGATCTTCAGCCGCTTGTAGTCATCGTCGCGGTGCAGACCCATGCTGGCACCGACGATCTCATACATATTCATGATGCGGAACGGGTAGTCGCGCTCGTGCGCGCACATTTCGCGGTGGTCGGAATGATAGACCGCGACCAGCGCATCGACACCGGCGGCTTCGGCAGCCGCGAGCTCTTTGAGTTGCAGTTCGCGGCGATAGTCCGGCAGCATGCGCAGGTTATTGCTCTGCAAGCCGACCGCGGGCTGGTGCAAATCGACAATCTCGATGCCCGGCACGGCGCGCAAAATATCCTCGGCGGCCTCGACCACGCCGTGGATGCCGGGATGCCGGTGCAGTGCGATCCGCATCGGCACACGCTCGCGCAGCATGGGCCGCAGCCGGCCGAGATGCTTGTGCAGCATCATCGTGAACGGCGTCATCTCGAACGGCTTCGAACCGCGCGTTTTCTCGATTGTCGGCAGCGTGGTTTCGGTGAATTGCACCTGGCACGACGGACACCAGGACACGACTTGCCCCGACTTCCCGTGCGACAGCTTGTCGATCGTGTTCTCGGCAACGCGCCCCGAAGTCGCGACATCGCCGGCGCGCATCTGCACGATGCCGCAGCAATGCGTTGGGCCGCCCATGACTTCGTAGCTGATGCCGAGCGCGTCCATGATGTCGAGCGCGAGGAGCGCGATATGCGGCGTCTTGAGCACATTGCAACCGGTGTAGAATACGAAATCCGGCGGCGTGGCCGCCGCGGGACGGTTCGCGCCCTGCCCCAGCCGCTCCAGCAGCGAATTGTCGAGCTGCAGCTTGGAAATGTGCGTCACGTCACGAGCGACGAGGCGAAAGCCGTTGATGCCGGTCTTGCGCTCGGCCACGACGTCGCCCTTTGCATGCGACATCGCAATCCGCGCCATGTAGAGCAGGAAGCGCGGGTTGACGCCGTAGTCGCAGGCTTTGACGCATTCGCCCGAGAGCAGGCAGCCGCTCGCCCATTTGCGCGCCGCCGCATTGCCCTCGCCCTGGTGCAGGATGTCGATAATGCCGCCAATGACGTGAACGGGGTCGTGCCGCGGCTCGGCATTGACGCCGGCGGCGTCCGTTACGGGGCAGACTTCCACACATTTACCGCAGCGCGTGCAGGCATCAGCCATCGCGTCGGCACGCGCCTGCAAGGCGGATTCGAACGTCTCGGTCAGAGCTTCGCCCATGCCTGATCGTAACGCCGAGTCGGGGCCAATTGAAGGGGCTTCCAAGTCGATGTAAGACCGGGCGTCCTACCCAATGCCCGGCCCTCCGCCGGGCATGTCCATGATAGTCGGCCACCGCACCGGTGTGGATCGATGGACCCACGCCGGGACACCGAAATGCGAGGTATGCGATGGGTGAATTTGCGATAGGTCAGCCGGTTCCCCGGTTCGAGGATCCTCGTCTCATCAAGGGCGGCGGCCGCTACGTCGCCGACATGGTGTTTCCGGGAACGGTGTTCGGCTATGTGCTGCGTTCGCCGCACGCCCATGCCCGCATCCTCTCAATTGATACGTCGAAGGCCAAAGCCGCGCCCGGCGTGCTCGCGGTCCTGACCGGCGCGGATTACAAGGCGGCGGGCTTCGGCGACCTGCCGGTGCCGGGCGGGCTGCAGCGCCGCGGCGGCGCGCCGGGCTACCGGCCGCGCTATCCGGCCCTGGTTGAAGACAGAGTGCGGATGGTCGGCGATTACGTCGCTTTTGTCATCGCCGAGAATTATTACCAGGCGATCGATGCTTCGGAGCTGATCGAGGTGGAGTACGAGGCGTTGCCGGCCATCGTTTCGACCGGCGATGCAGGCAATCCCGGCGTACCGCTGGTCTGGGACGACTGCCCGAACAATATCGGGTTCGTGCAGATCGAGGGCAACAAGGAAGCGACCGACGCCGCCTTTGCCGACGCCGCGCATGTGATCAAGCACAAGTTCGTCATCAATCGGGTCACCGCTGCGGCCATGGAGCCGCGCGGCGCCATCGGCTTGTTCGAGCCGATCGAGGGCCGCTACACGATCTACACCACGCTGCAGCGCACGAATGTGTTCCAGACCGAACTGTCGCAATTCGTCCTAAAGGTTCCCGACAGTAAAATCCGCGTCGTCTGCGGCGATATCGGCGGCAGCTTCGGCATGAAGTCGGCCGTCTATAATGAATGCGCGCTGGTGCTGCTTGGCGCGAAACTGACCGGACGGCCCGTCAAATGGGTGGCGACGCGTTCGGAATCATTTCTTTGCGACGCGCAGGCGCGCGACAACGTCACCGAAGCCGAACTGGCGCTCGACAAGGACGGCACTTTCCTCGGCTTTCGCGCGCGCGTCATCGCCGCGATCGGCGCTTATATGCAGGTCGGCATGCCGGCTTTCACCGGCAATCTCGGTACGCTTGCCGGCGTCTATCGCACGCCGGCATCGCATGTCGAAGCCACCGGCGTGTTCACGCACACCCAGCCGGTGCGGCCCTACCGCGGCAACGGACGGCCGGAAGCGGCCTTTGTCATCGAGCGCATGGTCGATCTCGCCGCCGACGAACTCGGCATCGATCCGGCGGAACTGCGCCGCCGCAATACCATTCCGCCGAGTGCCATGCCGTTCAAGACGAGCGTGACGTTCATCTACGATTGCGGCGAGTTCCAGAAGAACATGGACCTTGCGCTTGAAGCCGCCGACAAGAAAGGCTTCGAAGCACGACGCACCCAGGCCAGTAAAAACGGAAAGCTGCGCGGATTCGGATTCTCCAATACCATCGAGCGCGCGGCAGCCGCAGGCCTCGAGGGCGCCGAGATCAGATTCGATCGCACCGGCTCGGTTTCGATCTTCTCCGGCAGCGTCAATCAGGGCCAGGGCCACGAGACCGCGTTCAAGCAGATCGTATGCGATCGTCTCGGCCTCGATCCAAACGAAGTGAATTATATCCAGGGCGACACCGACCAGGTGTTTTTCGCCGAAGGCACCGGCGGCTCGCGCTCGGCGGCCTTTTCCGGGTCGGCCTTTACGCTCGCCGCCGACAAGATCGAGACCAAGGCCAAGGGCATCGCCGCGCACATGCTCAAAGTCGACGTCACCGACGTCAATTTCGACGAGGGCATCTTCTCGAGCAAAAAGACCAACCAGACGCTGACCATCACGGAAGTCGCCAAGGCGTCGCTCAATCCAAAAAACCTGCCGGACGGCATGGAGCCGGGCCTTATCGAGAAGGCTATCTATTCCGGCAAAGTCGCATGCTATCCGAACGGCGTGCACGTCTGCGAGCTTGAGATCGATCCGGACACCGGCGTCGTCGAGATCGTCAATTACAACGTGGTCGACGACGTCGGCACCGTGATCAATCCGCTGTTGCTGCACGGCCAGATTGACGGCGGCATCGCGCAAGGCGTCGGCCAGATCCTGATGGAAGACATCAGGTTCGATTCCGAAGGGCAGATCCTCACCGGCTCGTTCATGGATTACGCCATGCCGCGCGCCACCGACCTCACCTCGTTTCACGTCGGCAGCAATCCGGTGCCGACCAAGACAAATCCGATCGGCGTCAAGGGCGCGGGCGAAGCCGGCTGCGTCGGCGCCATGCCCGCGGTCACCAATGCGCTGGTCGACGCGCTTTCGGTGCTCGGCATCAAGGACATCGAAATGCCGGCAACGCCGGAGCGCTTGTGGCGCGCCATACACGAAGCGCGCGCGAAGGACGTTTAGCTATTTTCGTCCGGCATCGCCCGCAACGCGGCGATCCACCGGGATAAACGCGGCGCGCGATGGTTATCGGGGCGCTAAAATGCACCCTTTTGGCTACCAATCATTTTCCATCACTCATTGATTGTGCGTGCAGGGCCACGCAAGGCGCCGAAACATAAAGGTCGTTAAGCCCCATTAATACAACCGCAATTGGTCTGCAGTATGGACGAGGGACGCGGGAAACGACGTCCAAAGAGCAACAAACTCATTTAGTATCATGGATACAGCATCGGTACGCGACCAACGCGCGCCGGCCGGGCCAGAGCCCATCGGCCGGGTGACGGGGATCACAGGATCCGAAGCGACCATCGAGCTTACAGTCCGCCCGCAAGGCGGCAGCAGCGCAACCGTCGGAAAATTTCTCGGTGTGATGACGTCGAAAAGCGTCATCGTCGGATTGATCACCGAAGTTGGCGAGGAAATTCTGGCCCCGATCGGCGGGCAGGCATTTCGCAGCGTCGCCAAGATCGATTTCATCGGCGCAATCCGCGCGCAGGGAACGGCGGCGCAATTCGAGCGCGGCGTCCTGCAATATCCCAACATTGGCGACACCGCGATTCTGTTGACGGAAGCGGAATTGCGCGTGATTTACGGCGCCAACAATCGCGACCGCGTCGACGTCGGACATCTGCAGCAGAATCCGAACGTGCGCGTGCAAGTCGACATCGAGCAGCTCATCAGCCGACATTTCGCCATCGTCGGCGCCACCGGCGTCGGAAAATCGAGCGGTGTCGCCATCATCCTTCAGAAGATTCTCGAGACCCGGCCGAACCTGCGCATCTTTCTGGTCGATCCACACAACGAATATAGCCGCTGCTTCGGCGACAAGGCGCTGGTGCTGACGCCGCGAAATCTGCGGCTGCCCTTCTGGCTGTTCAACTTCGAGGAGATCGTTGACGCTTTCTTCGGCGGCCGGCCGGGGATCGACGAAGAAGTGGAAATACTGGCGGAAGCGATTCCTCAGGCGAAGGCCGCCTATTTGCAATACCGCACCAACGCCGATCGCTCCGTCACCAAGAAGCGCGATTCCCGCGATACCGGCTTCACCGCGGATACGCCGGTGCCCTATCGCATCGAAGACCTGATCACGCTCCTCGACGAGCAGATGGGCAAGCTGGAAAACCGCTCGTCCAGAATGGTCTATCACAAGCTGATTTCGCGGATTCAAACGATCCGCAATCATCCGCGCTACGGCTTCATGTTCGAGAACGCCAATATCGGCGGCGACACGATGGCGGACATTCTCTGCCAGCTGTTCCGCCTGCCGCCGCAAGGCAAGCCGATGACGATCATGCAGCTCGCCGGCTTTCCGGCCGAAGTTGTCGATTCGGTCGTGTCGGTGCTTTGCCGCATGGCGTTCGACTTCGGTCTGTGGAGCGACGGCGTGGCCCCGCTCCTCTTCGTCTGCGAGGAAGCGCATCGCTACGCGCCCGCGGACAACAAGATCGGCTTCGGACCGACGCGCCGCGCGCTGTCGCGCATCGCCAAAGAAGGCCGCAAATATGGCGTGTTCCTCGGGCTCGTCACGCAGCGGCCGGCCGAGATCGACCCCACCATCGTGTCGCAGTGCTCGACACTCTTTGTCATGCGGCTGTCGAACGACCGCGACCAGGCCTTGATCCGTTCCGCGGCGTCGGACGCGGCGGCAAACCTGCTCACATTCATTCCGTCGCTCGGCACACGCGAGGCCTTTACCTTCGGCCCCGGCGTATCGCTGCCGACACGGATGAGCTTTGGCGAATTGCCGCCTGCACTACGGCCGAACAGCGAAGCGTCCGGCAGCACCTCTTCGGAAGCCGGCGCCAATATCAGCCAGGATCTGATCCGGAACGTGATCGATCGGTGGCGCAGCGCCACCGCGCATCAGCGCGGACGGGAGTTCGATCAGTCAAACCAGATGCCGCCGTTCGAAGCTCCGCCGACGCAACCGGCGGCGCCGGCCGTGCCCCTGGCGCCTGGTCAAATGCCGCCACTCCAGTCGGCAGCCCGCACCGAACTGCTGCGCGCCAGCCTGGTGAAGAAGCCGTTGGGCGATCAGCCCGCCAGCGCGACGCCGCAGCCTGCCGGCGCAACCCCGGCCGCTCCTCCGCGCGTGCGATAGTTCGGGGTCCGCGGGTATTGCCCTCCGGCGGCACTGCCTAACATTTTTGCACTGCACAAATTTACGCCGCAGCGCCCGCTCTGTGCGCACTCGCTCGTCCACGACGACGAAAAGTTGTAATAATTCAAATAGATAGGATTGGCATAGGCTTTGCGAGGCGTCTCCCGGCTGGCTGCGAAGAGGGAATCGATCCCCAGCCACGATGGAGAATGCTAATGAGCACGCCGAACTCAAGCTGGATCTCGGACTGGAGACCGGAAGACCAAAAGTTCTGGGAATCCACCGGAAAAGTCGTCGCCAAACGCAATCTCATCTGGTCGATCGTTGCCGAGCATATCGGATTTTCGATCTGGCTGATGTGGAGCATCGTCGCAACGAAATTGCCGGCGGCCGGCTTTCACTTCACGACGGATCAGTTGTTTCAGCTCGTCGCTCTGCCGGGATTGATCGGCTCGCTGATGCGTTTTCCCTACACGTTCGCTGTCACGACCTTCGGCGGCCGCAACTGGACGATCTTCAGCGCGTCGGTGTTGTTCATCCCGACGATCGCCCTCGCCTATTTCGTGACCCAGCCCGACACGCCCTATTGGGAAATGTTGCTGGTGGCCGCGACCGCAGGTCTCGGTGGCGGCAATTTCGCCTCGAGCATGGCCAATATCTCCTTCTTCTATCCGGACCGTATGAAAGGCTGGGCGCTCGGGCTGAACGCCGCGGGCGGCAATATCGGCGTCAGCAGCGTGCAATTGCTCGCGCCGATCCTGATGGGCGTCGGTCTGATCAATCTGTATCAGGCAACACCGACTGCGGGCGGCGTCTATCTTCAGAACGCGGGCCTGATGTGGATGCTGCCGCTGGCTATCGCCGTATTCGGCGCAGTCTTCTTCATGAACAACCTCACTTCGGCGCGCTCCACGTTCAAGGACCAGGTCGCCATCATCGGACGCAAGCACACCTGGGTAATGTCCTTCATCTATATCGGCACGTTCGGCTCCTTCATCGGCTACTCGGCCGCATTTCCGCTGCTGATAAAGACCCAGTTCCCCGCGGTGACCATAGCGATCGCTTTCCTCGGACCGCTTGTCGGATCGCTGTCGCGTCCGCTCGGCGGCTTGCTTGCCGACAAGGTCGGCGGCGCCATCGTTACGTTCTGGAATTTTGTCGCCATGGGAGCCGCGACGATCGGTGTCATGTATTTCGTCGGCATCAAGGACTTCAGCGGCTTCCTGGCAATGTTCCTGATCCTTTTCATCACGACCGGGATCGGTAACGGCTCGACCTATCGCATGATCCCGTCGATCTTCCGCGAGGAGAATTTCGCAAAGGCCAAGGGCCAGGGTGAAGCCGGCCGGGCCAGCGCGTTGCTGACGGCGAGCATCGAGAGCGCTGCCGCGCTCGGATTTGTCGGCGCGATCGGTGCTTGCGGCGGTTACTTTATCCCGCGCGGTTTTGGCGCATCGATTGCCGCGACCGGCAGTCCGCATCTCGCGTTGGAAATCTACCTCGGCTACTACGCGGTCTGCCTGGCATTCACGTGGTGGTTCTATCTGCGCAAGAGCTCCATGTCGCCAAGCACAACAAGCCTTGCTCAAGCGCGTGTCTGAGACGGTCATCGGCGAAGCCCACGGCCGCAGCGCTCCGGCGGAATAAGGAAGCCATGAGCAACCACCGGAGCGCGCGGCTCGTGGTCGTCGGCAACGGAATGGCCGGGATGCGGGCGGTCGAGGAACTGCTGTCGCGCGCTCCCGACCGCTTCGATATTACTGTCATCGGTGCCGAACCGCACGCCAACTACAACCGCATCCTGCTGTCGTCGGTTTTGGCGGGCGACAAGACGCTCGACGAAATCGTCATCAATGGGCCGGATTGGTACGACCAGCATGGAATTCGTTTGATTGCCGGCAAGCGCGCGACGGCCATCGATGCCGCCGCCCGGCGCGTCATGCTCGATGATGGGACCGCCGTCCCTTACGACAAGCTATTGCTGGCCACCGGATCGAAACCGCTGGCGCCGCCCATTCCCGGCATCGAACTGCCCAATGTGCGCGCGTTTCGCGACATCGCCGATGTCGAGGCGATGATCGGCGCCGCAAAGAGCGACCGGCGCGCCGTGGTGATCGGCGGCGGTCTTCTCGGCCTTGAAGCGGCGTGGGGATTGAAGCGGCGGGGCATGTCGGTCACGCTCGTGCATCTGATGCCGACGCTGATGGAGCGCCAGCTCGATGCCGCAGCCGCCACATTGCTGCATCGCGATCTCGACGCCCGCGGCATTGCATTTTTCACCAATAGCCAGACCGAGGAGATTCTCGGCGCCGACCGCGCGGAGGCTGTACTGCTTGCCGACGGCCGCCAGATTCCGGCAGATCTCGTCGTCCTGGCGATCGGTATTCGGCCCAACATCGATCTCGCCCGCAAGGCCGGCCTCGACGTCAATCGCGGCATCCTGGTCGGCGACGATATGGCGACGACCGATCCGGACATCTACGCCGTCGGCGAATGCGTCGAACATAACGGCCAGGTATTTGGATTGATCGGCCCGATCTGGGATCAGGCAAAAGTATGCGGCGCCCGGCTTGCCGGCGATACTGACGCGGCCTACGTGCCGCCGCCGGTCTTTACCAGTCTCAAGATCACCGGCGTCGATGTCTTTTCGGCGGGCGCGCTGGCGGCCGCCGACGACGCCGACGCGGAGATCACGCTGCACGACGCCAAGAGCGGCCTCTACAAAAAGGTCATCCTGCGCGACGACAGGGTCGTCGGCTGTGTCCTCTATGGCAGCGTGGCCGACGGCCCGTGGTACGTGCAGCTGATGCGCGACAAGACCGACGTTTCGTCCTTTCGCGATCAGATCGTATTCGGCCGGGCGCTGGCGGAACAGGCGATCGCTGCGCTGACGCGGTCCGATATTGCAGTTGCCCCCAATGCCGACGCACATCCGGCCCCGACGGAGCCGCAGTGGCAAGCCGCCTGACCCGCACGACTTGCCCCTATTGCGGCGTCGGTTGCGGGGTGCGTATCGCAGCGGACGGCACGGTCTCCGGAGACCCGGACCATCCTGCCAACAAAGGCAGGCTCTGCTCGAAGGGCTCGGCGCTTGGCGACACGCTCGCTACCGACGGACGATTGCTGTACCCGCAGATCGGCGGCCGCAATGCAAGCTGGGACGAAGCACTCGACAGCGTCGCTGCGACATTCACCCAGACCATAGCCGAGCATGGGCCGGATTCGGTGGCGCTCTACGTCTCCGGGCAGTTCCTGACCGAAGACTATTACGTCGCCAACAAGCTGATGAAGGGATTCATCGGCAGCGGAAACATCGACACCAATTCGCGGCTTTGCATGGCGTCGTCGGTCGCCGGCCACGTCCGGGCATTCGGCGAGGACATCGTGCCCGGCTGTTACGAGGATATCGAGGCTGCCGATCTCGTCGTTCTCGTCGGCAGCAACACGGCGTGGTGCCATCCGGTCCTCTACCAGCGGCTTGCAGCAGCCCGCGAAAAACGCGGAACGAGGGTCGTCGTCATCGATCCGCGGCGCACGGCGACCTGCGACATCGCCGACATTCATCTCGCGATACGCGCCGGCTCTGACGTTGCGGTATTCGCGGGCCTGCTGGTGCATCTCGCGGCAAACGGGATGTGCGACGCGGCGTGGACGCAGAAATTTGCAACCGGCTTCGCGGACGCGATCGTGGCTGCGCAGAAGTCAGCCCCTTCGCTCGCCGACGTTGCGGAGATTGCGGACGTTCCGGTCGACGATCTTGCGCGGTTCTACAACTGGTTTGCCGCCACCGAGCGCACCATGACCTTCTACTCGCAAGGCGCCAACCAGTCTTCGGCCGGCACCGACAAGGTCAATGCAATCATCAACTGTCATCTGGCGACCGGCCGCATCGGACGGCCCGGCGCCGGACCGTTTTCATTGACCGGCCAGCCGAACGCCATGGGCGGCCGCGAGGTCGGCGGCCTTGCCAACCAGCTGGCCGCGCACATGAGCTTCGCCGATGCGGCGGATATCGATCGCGTGCGCCGCTTCTGGAATGCGCCGCGAATAGCGACGCGCCCCGGCCTCAAGGCCGTGGACATGTTCGACGCGGTCCACGACGGCCGGATCAAGGCGCTTTGGATTCTCAACACCAATCCCGCCGTCAGCATGCCGCGCGCCGCGCGAGTGCGAACGGCGCTTGGCGCCTGCCCGTTTGTCGTCGTCAGCGATTGCTGGGTGACCGATACGACGGCCTTTGCCGGTATTGTCTTGCCGGCGGCGGCGTGGGGCGAAAAGGACGGCACGGTCACCAATTCCGAGCGGTGCATTTCGCGCCAGCGCAGCTTCCGGCCGCCACCCGGCGAAGCCCGGCCTGACTGGTGGATGATGGCTGAAGTCGCGCGGCGCATGGGCTGGCAGACGGAATTTGCCTATCGGAGCCCAGCCGAGATTTTCCGCGAACATGCCGCCTTGTCCGCCTTCGAGAACGAAGCGCCGAAGCACCGGATATTCGATATCGGGGCGCTTTCGGATTTGAGCGACGAAAACTACGACCGGCTGCAGCCGACCCGCTGGCCGCTGCCGCGCAACGCCCCGGCAGGACGGCCCGGCGCGAAACGGCTGTTTGGCGATGGCAACGGATTCACCACTCCGGACGGCCGCGCACGCTTCGTGCCCACGCTGTATCGGCCTCCGGCCGTCCCGGCCGACGATCAGTGGCCGTTCATTCTCAACACCGGACGCTTGCGCGATCAGTGGCACACCATGACGCGCACCGGGCGATCGCCGCGGCTGATGGCGCACCAACGCGAGCCCATGCTGGACCTTCATCCCGCCGACGCCGCGCGGCTGCATTTCGGCAATGGCGACCTTGCCAGGATCGAAAGCCCGCATGGCGCGACCGTGTTGCCGGTCCGCCTTTCGAACGATCTGCGCCAGGGCGAGGTTTTCGCGCCGATCCACTGGACCGACCAGTTTACATCCGCCGGACCGATCGACGCCGTCGTCGGCGGCGTGACCGACCCGGTATCCGGGCAGCCGGAATTGAAGGCAACGCCGGTGCGGATCGCGCCGCTGACACCGCAATGGCACGGGCTGTTGCTGCGCGGCTCCGAGCAGGTGCCGCAGGGCCCGTATTACTGGGGACGCGCGCCCATCGAGCGCGGGCACGCCTTCACGCTCATCGGCTGGGAACCTTTGCCGGGCGACCGCGGCAACGAATTCTGGATTTCCGCGCTTCTCGATGCGCCGCCCGCGGCGGAATTAGTCATCTATGCCGATCCCGCCCGTGACACGTTCCGCTATGCCAGCATCGTCGGTCGGCGCCTCGATGCCTGCCTGTTCATTTCCAGGACGATGTCGGCATTGCCATCGCGCGACGCGCTGGCGGCGATGCTCGGCACGCGCATCGAACCGGACACGCGGATGTATCTGCTCGCCGGCGGGGCTGCTGGCGCGGGGGCGCAGAATTCCGGCGGCCGGACAATCTGCGCCTGCTTCGGCGTCGGCTTGAACACCTTGCACGACGCGATCACGAGCAAGCGGCTCACCAGCGTCGCCGAGATCGGTGCGCTCCTGCGCGCGGGTACGAACTGCGGATCGTGCATTCCGGAGCTCAAGATGCTCCTTAACGATGCGCGCCTTGATAGCCCCACGGCTGCGTGAAAAATGCCTAGGCGGCAACCGCGGCAATGCCCTGAATCTCGATCATTATCTCCGGTTGGGCAAAGCCCGCGACCGTGATTGCGGCGCTCGCCGGAAAATCCTTGCCGATAATCTCGGTGCGCAGTTCGGTCATGCGCGTCGTGTGACGCGCGTCGATGAGAAAGACCGTCATGGTGACGAGATCGGACAATTTCGCACCGGCCTCGGCGAGGGTCTTTTCGAGATTGCGGAAAGTCTGCCGGCACTGCGCATCGAAATCTCCGGCGAGCGATTTGCCGCTATCGTCGACCGCTCCGGTGTGGCCGGCGAGCCAGAGCGTCTTGCCGCCCTCGGTGATGACGGCTTGCGAATAAGCGCGCTTCTCGGCGCGGGCGCCGCGCACGAATGATTTTTTCACGATCGTGGTTCCTCCCGCCATCCTGGCCGCGCCTGCACCCGTTGCGGGCATCGCCATTTTGCGATGCCTTGGCTTAGCATAGACCCGGGTGGCCGGGACAAGCCCGGCCATGACAGCCTAGATTAGGGACCATGACCGACCCGGGTAAAGCCAAAGCCGCGCCGCTTGCCGGCATTCGCGCCCTCGAATTCTGCCACACCATCATGGGACCGACGGCGGGACTGATCCTCGCCGATCTCGGTGCCGACGTGATCAAGATCGAGCCCGCCGCGGGCGACCATACGCGGCGGCTGATCGGATTTGCCGCGGGCTTTTTCGGCGCGTTCAACCGCAATAAGCGCAGCCTCGCCATTGATCTCAAATCCGAGGAAGGCCGTGCGCTCCTCCATCGTCTCGTCAAGACCGCCGACGTCGTCCTGGAGAATTACGCGCCCGGCACCATGGACCGTCTCGGCTGCGGCTATGCCGATCTCGCAAAAATCAATCCACGGATCATCTACTGCGCCTTGAAGGGATTTTTGAGCGGGCCCTACGAGCATCGCCCGGCGCTTGATGAAGTGGTGCAATTCATGTCCGGCCTTGCCTACATGACCGGGCCGCCCGGACAGCCGCTGCGTGCCGGCTCATCCGTCGTCGACATCATGGGCGGCATGTTCGCCGTCATCGGCATCCAGGCGGCGCTGCGCGAGCGCGAACGCACCGGCCGCGGGCAAACGGTCAAGGCGGCGCTCTACGAGTCTACGGCCTTCCTGATGATGCAGCACATGGCCGGCCAGGCGGTGACAGGCCGCGCGCCGCCGCCGATGCCGGCGCGTGACGGCGCCTGGGCGATCTACGAGCCATTCGTCACCGAGGACGGCGACCAGATATTCGTCGGGCTGACCAGCGACGGGCAATGGCGGCGGTTCTGCGAGCATTTCGGCCGCGGCGACCTTCTGCAAAATCCCGCCTACAAAACCAACGAGGACCGCGTGCGCGAAAGGCCGGCGCTCCGCCCGATCGTCACCGAAATCGTCGCACGGCATAAGCTTGCGGCGCTTGCCGAATTGTTCGACCGCATCGATATTCCCTTTGCGCCGGTGGCAAAACCCGGCGACCTGTTCGACGATCCGCAACTCAATGCCGGCGGCCGCATGCTCGACATCGAATTCTCCAACGGCACGCGCGCTAAAATTCCCCGGCTGCCGATCGAGATCGGCGACCACGACTTTGCCCTGCGGCGGCAGGCGCCTGCGCTCGGCGAGCATGCCGCCGAAATCCTCGCCGAACTCGGGCTTGCGCCGGCGGAGATCGCGGCGCTCCGTCAACGCGGCATCATTGCCGGAGTGGAATCATGAGCGATCTGCCGACTGCCGTACACATCAATGAAGAGGGCCCGCGCGAGGGCTTTCAGATCGAAAAGGGCGCAATCCCGACGGCGCGCAAGATCGCACTCATCGATGCGCTGTCGCGAACCGGCATCGACCACATCCAGATCGTCTCCTTCGTCAATCCGAAGAACGTGCCCGGCATGGCGGACGCCGAGGACGTGGTGCACGGCATCACCCCGAAGCCGGACGTTGCCTACACCGCGCTGTGGCTCAACGAAAAAGGCTTTCAGCGCGCGTTGAGAGAAGAGCGCCTCGCCAATCGCGGCACGATCCAGCTTTGTGCCTCGGAAAAATTCTCGATCCGCAATCAGAACCGCACCGCCGCGCAACAGCTCGCCGGCCAGCATGCCATCGTCGAAATGTACAAGGCCGCCGGCGTTGCCGTCGAGCGCGGCAGTATCATGGCGGCGTTCGGCTGCAATTTCGAAGGTGACATTCCCATACCCCACGTCGTGGCGCTGGTGCAGCAAATCCTTGACGTAGCGAAGGAGCACGGTGTCACGCTCAGCTACATCACGCTCGCCGACACGATGGCCTGGGCGACGCCGCTTGCAATCAAGCGCACGCTCGGTGCGCTGCGCGAGCGCTGGCCCGATCTCGATTTCGCGCTGCATCTGCACGATACCCGCGGCATGGCGATCGCCAATGCCTTCGCCGGACTTGAAATGGGCGTGACGCGTTTCGACGCCGCAGTCGCGGGGTTAGGCGGCTGCCCCTTCGCCGGCCATCAAGGCGCTGCCGGCAATGTTTGCACCGAAGACCTTGTCTTCATGTGCCACGAACTGGGGATCGAGACCGGCATTGATCTCGATGCGCTGATCGAATGCGCAAAACTCGCGGAAGATATCGTCGGCCACCCGCTTCCGGGTTCGGTAATGAGGGGCGGAACGTTGCAGAAATATCGCGCCTGAGCGCGTTATTTCTCTCCCAGTATCTTCCAGATACCGCTCGCCGTCGCGACGACACGCGTGCCGACCCGAAGCTTCGAATCGACGAACAGGATGGAGCGCGTCATGCGCACGATCTCGCAATGCGCCTCGACGAACTCGCCGAGCTGGACGCCGCCGACGAATTGCATATTGAGCGCGATGGTGGCGTGCGGTTTCTCGCCGGTGGCGCGCCGCCCGGTCATGCCCATCGCCTGATCGGCAAACGTCATCAACATGCCGCCATGCACGCGGCCGATGTGATTGCGGTGTTTTTCGGCGGCGAGAAAGCCAAAGAGCGCGTCGCCGCGCCGCCATATCGGGCCGACAAGCTCGCCGAAACTGTGACCCTCAACCCGATCCCATCCATTCGCGGCGGGATCGAACAATACAGCGTCTGCCGTCACCTGGTCGTTCATCCCTGCACCTTTGCCGATCCCGGGCGGCGCGCGAGGCGCCGGGCCAGATCGGGAATGAGTTTTTCCGCGTTGGCGCCATTGGTAATAGCGCGTCCATTGCCGCCGATCGCGCGCACCGCCTCGGTATAGGCCGCGACCTCGCCCGGCTCACGCACAGCCTGCGGATAATCGGAAGCATAGACGAGCTGCGAAAAGGCCAGCTCGTCGAAGCCGAAACGAACCCAGTCCGCACCCCATTCCGCGGCATGATCCGGTCCGGCCCAGCCGGCGATGTCGTAGAACAGGCGATGATCGAGATAATGATCGAAAGCCTCGCGCGGACGGCGGCCGTGGCGAGCCACTTTCGCGGTGGCCCACTTGTCGCGCTGCTGGAAGCCGCGAATGCGCCCAAGATAGCGGCCGATGCCGCCGGCGAAATGCGAGAACTGAATCCTCAATCCAGGCAATTCATCGAGCAGGCCGGAATTGATGACGCGGACCGCAGCCGTCATCAGCGAAAATTGCCAGCCGAGCATGCGGCCGAGATCGTCGGCATCCATGCGGGCCCAGCGGATCACCCGTGGCAGCGGATGGATGAAAACGTAAAGCCCAAGATCGGCGCATGCTTTCCAGAACGGCCGCAATTCATCGGCGTCGAGCGGCAGGTCCTGCAATTCCGAAGCGATGACGACGCCGGGAAAGCCAAGGTCGACCGCGCAGCGCTTTAATTCCGCCGCTGCTTCCGCCGGCTTGAGCGCGGGGACGTGGGCGAGCCCGATGAAGCGGCCGGGATGGGCCTTCTCGGCTTCGCGCATGCGGTCATTGACGAGACGGCATGTCGCAAGATCCGGCTGGTCGAAGCCGGATCCGCAGGTGAGCACGGCCGCATCGATGCCGGCCGCATCCATGACACGGATATGCGATGTGAGATCGGCCAGCAGCGGATTGAGGAAATATTGCGGATTGCCGTCCCGGTCGAGCTCGACCGTGGCTTTGCCCGCATCGCCTTTGAGCAATTCAGGCGGCGTGTAATGTTGCTGGAAATCGACGAGCATTCCGTGACGGTGCAATCTACATAATCGCAAATTCGGTATTGCGGCGGTCCGTCACCAGCATAGCGCCCGGATAGTGCGTAATGCAAAATTCCGGCCGCACCGCCATGATCACCGATTGCGGCGTCACTCCGCACGCCCAGAAGACCGGAATTTCGTCGTCCTTGATCGGCACCGCGTCGCCCCAATCGGGCTTGGCGATGTCGGCTATGCCGATCATTTCCGGCTTGCCGAGATGCACCGGCGCCCCATGCACGGAAGGAAACCGCGTGGTGATCTGCACGGCGCGGATGGCGTCCGCGGGTTTCATCGGCCGCATCGAAACAACGAGCGGGCCGTGGAAGGGTCCGGCCGGCACTGTTTCCACCGAAGTGCGATACATCGGCACGGTGCAATCGCAGGTCATGTGGCGAAGCTCGATGCCGCCTTCGAGCAGTGCCTGTTCGAACGAAAAGGAGCAGCCGATCGCAAACGTGACGAGATCGTCGCGCCACCATTTCATGAGATCCGCCGGTTCTTCGGCAAGCGTTCCGTTTTGCCAGACGCGATAGCGCGGCAGGTCGGTGCGGATATCAAGATCCTCGCCCAGATCGGGAATGCGCGGGTCGCCGGCGGCACTAACGCCGATCAGCGGGCACGGTTTTGGATTGCGCAGGCAGAATTGCATGAAATCCTGGGCCAGCGCCTGGGGCAGGATCGCGAGATTGGCCTGCACATGACCCGGCGCCACGCCCGACGTCGGGCCGGTAAAATTGTTGCGCCGGATCGCGTGCCGGGCGGCAACCCCGGTGGCAAGCGCCTCGGGGCGTTCCCGCTGCATCGTCACCGTCGCCATCGCCCGCTCCTGTGCTGTCACGCTCGCGATTATTGCCCCTTTTATCATCAAGGAGCCACGGAAAAAGGCCGGTACGCCGCGACGATGTTACGCGCGGCCGGCCTTGGCGGAAGCCGCGCCAGCGATGCGAATCCGGTTGAAACGACAATCAATATCGCGTTTGCTGAAGGCGCTAAACGACGCACAAAGAGCCCGCAAAGGGCCTGCAGGGGAACACGCCATCCAGAGGGAGTCTGCAATGATTGAGAAATGGAAACAGGAAAAGTGGGCCGAAGATATTTGGCATAGCGGCAAGGTCACGCGCCGCAGCGTCATCGGATGGGGCGGTGGCGCGATCGGTGCGATGATGCTGGTACCTGCACCGTGGCGCGCGGCTTTCGGCGCGGCAAAATCCTACAAGATCGGCTCCGAGCAGCCGCTTTCAGGCGCCGGCGCCGCCGGCGGCAAGACCGCAGTCGTAGGTTTGCAGATGGCGGCCGACCGCATCAATGCGAACGGCGGCATGAACGGGCGTCCCGTCGAACTGGTGATCGCCGACGACGAGAGTTCGCCGGCTGTCGCCCGGCAAAAGAGCGAGAAGCTCGTGCAGGAGGACAACATCGACATCCATGTCGGCGGCTTCCTCTCCAACATCTGCCTCGCCTGCATGCCGGTCTGGGAGGACGCCAAGATCGTCAACATGATCAGCGTCTGTCTCGATACGACGCTCACCACCACCAAGTGCAACCGCTACAGCTTCCGGCCCTACGATTTCGCCCCGGCGCAAGCAGTGGCCTTCGCACCGACGCTGACCAAGATGGCCAAGAAGTGGCACATCGCCTTTGCCGATTATTCCTGGGGCCAGTCGACGCGCGACGCCTACGTGACGCAGATCAAGAACAACGGCGGCGAAGTCGTCGGCACCACGGGCATCCCGCTCGGCACCGCCGACATGACGCCGTTCCTGTCCAAGATCTCCGGCGACTTCGACGGGTTGTTCGGTATCTTCTTCGGCAAGGATGGCGTCACAGTCGTCACCCAAGCCTACGATCTTGGCCTGACCAAGAAATACAAATTCGCCGGCGACGGTTCGATCTCGGAATCGACGAACCTGATCGCGATCGGCAACAAGATCGACGGTTTCATCGGCATCAATCGTTACATCCCGGTGTTCCAGGGGCCGCTCGATACACCCTATCACCATAAATTCTTCGACGAGGCGAAAGCCCGGCTTGCGAAGATCGATCCGTCCGGCCCTTTGCCGGACAAATATGTGCAGTCGAACTACGAGGCGCTCAACGCGATCAAGCTCGGCGTCCAGAAGTCCGGCTTCCAGGGCCGCGACGACACCCCGAAGCTGATTTCGGCGCTCGAAGGCCTGGAGATGAAGGCTGGCGAGGATTTTCCGCAAGGCGACAAGACGCTGCGCAAGGAAGATCACCAGGCCTTCCCGCAGGAATTCATCTTCGAGGTCCGGGACGGCACATATCATCTCAAAGAGACGGTGCCGGGAGACAAAACCATTGTCCCGCCGGCGTGTAACTTCTCGGCGTAAGTGAGCGCCGAAGCGTCGATCGGCGTGCACTCCCCGCTGACCCGGGCAGCGCCGCCGGTCCCTATCCTCAAGACCGAACTGCTGTCCGTCCGTTTCGGCGGGCTCAATGCGCTGTCCGGAGTCAATTTCGAGATGGCGGCGAACGAAGTGCACGCCATCATCGGCCCGAACGGCGCGGGCAAGAGTACCTTTTTCAACTGCCTGACCGGCGTGTTGCGGCCGACATCCGGACGCATCGTCTTCAACGGCGAAGACATCGGCGGGCTGCCGTCCAACAGGATTTCGCAAAAGGGCATCGCGCGATCCTACCAGATCACCAACATTCTCCCGAACATCACGGCGCTGGAAAACGCGCGCATCGCCGCGCAATCGCGCCGGCACGGCTGGAATATGGTTTCGCATCACAGCGCGTTTGCCGACATCAACGAGAAGGCGGAGACCGCGCTCGACGCCGTCGGCCTGTTGTCCAAGGGGCACGAACTCGCAGCCAATCTTTCGCATGGCGAGCAGCGCAATCTCGAAATCGGCATCGCGCTTGCGACCGAGCCAAAACTCCTATGCCTCGACGAACCGACAGCGGGTATGAGCCAGGGCGAAACCGACGAGACCAAGGAATTGGTGCGGCGTATCGGCGAAAAGCTCAGCGTCCTGATTGTCGAGCATGACATGCAGGTGGTGATGGAGATCTGCGACCGCATCACCGTATTGCACTACGGCGCGATCCTCGCCGAAGGCACGCCGGAGGAAATCCAGCAAAACCCCAAAGTGCTGGAGGTCTATCTCAAGACATGAGCACGGCTGCCGGAAATAGCGCGCCGCTGATCCTCGTCGAAGAGGTGCACACCTTTTACGGCAAGAGCCACATCTTGCATGGTGTTTCGCTGGAGGTCGGACCGGGCGAGGTCGTCGGCCTTCTCGGCCGCAACGGCGTCGGCAAAAGCACGACGCTGAAAACGATCATGGGGCTGGTGCATCCGACCCGCGGGACCGTGCGGTTTTCCGGAAAAGCAGTCAACGGTTCGCCACCGCACAAGCTTGCGCGCCTCGGTATCGGCTATGTGCCGGAGGACCGCCGCATCTTTCGCGCGCTCACGGTGATGGAGAACCTGCGCACCGGCCTCGACCGCCACGGTGTCACCGAAGACAAACGCCGAGCGCTGCTCGACAAGGTGTTCCAGTTCTTTCCGGTACTCGCCGAGCGGCGCGGCCAGGCCGGCGGCACGCTTTCGGGCGGCGAGCAGCAGATGCTGGCAATTGCACGCGCCATGATGCTGGAGCCGAAGATCATCCTGCTCGACGAACCGACCGAGGGCCTGATGCCACGCATGGTGTCGCAGATCCGCAACATCATCGAGATCTTGCACAACGAGGGCGTCGCCATTCTCCTTGTCGAGCAAAACGTGCCGCTGACGCTCGAGGCGAGCCAGCGCATCTACATCATGGAGAAGGGCAGCGTGCGCCACCAATGCGCCGCTTCCGAGCTCGACATCAGCCATCCGCTCGTCAAGCAATATCTGGGAGTCTAGGGATGGGCGCGATCGGTCAATTCTTCCAGGCTATTCCGCTCGATCTTCTGATCATCCAGACAGTGAACGGCATCGTCACCGGCATGATCCTGGCTCTGGTTGCCTCCGGGCTGACGCTGATCTTCGGCATCATGGACGTCGTGAACTTCGCCCACGGCGAATTGTTCATGCTCGGCGCCTATATCGGTTTCGTCGTCTTTGCGGCCACTGGAAGTTTCTGGCTGGCGCTCATCGGGGCGGCGCTGATCGTCGCCATTCTCGGTGCAGCGATGCAAATCGTAACGCTGCGGCCTCTGATCGGACGCGATCCATTGAACACGATCCTCGCGACATTCGGCATTTCGCTGATCTTGCAAAATTATGCGCTTTGGCAATTCGGCCCGGTGGTGCGTAAAATCCCGGAGCCGATCGAAAGCCACTTCACGCTGTTCTACCTGCAATACCCCTGGTACCGGATCATGGTCGCGGCGATTTCGGCGGCCATTATCAGCTCGTTCTGGCTGTTCCTGAAATACAGCAAATTCGGCGTCTGGATCAGGGCGACCGCGCAAGATCGCGTCATGGCGCAAGCCATGGGCATTCCGGTGCCGCTGGTTTACACCGGCGTCTTCGCTATCGGCGCCGCGATGGCGGCAGCGAGTGGCGTCTTGTTTGCGCCGATGGCCGGCGTCAACCACACGATGGGGCTCGACTGGGTGCTTAAGGCCTTCATTGTCGTTGTCGTCGGCGGCATGGGCAATCTCGGCGGCTCGATCGCGGCCGCCATCTTCATCAGCCTTCTTGAATCCTACGCCACCATCTGGGTCGATCCATCCCAGGCCGTGATCATCTCCTTTGTCGTACTGATCCTCACGCTCCTGTTCCGCCCCACCGGCCTGTTCTCGACGCCCAAATGACCATCGCACCGCTCGATAAGCCGCTGCCGCTCAGCAAACCGGGCCTGAGCCACACTGCCGTATTCTGGATCGGCTTTTGCGTGGTCATGGCAATTCTGATCGCGGCGCCGCTCGTTCTGCCGGAATTCTGGCGCCGCTTCCTCACCGAAATCCTGATCTGGGGTCTCCTGGCGATGTCGTCCGATCTGCTGATCGGATACACCGGCATGATATCTTTCGGCCATTCGGCGTTTTTCGGGCTGGGCATGTATGGCGCCGCAGGCGCCCTGATTACGATGAGTCATCCAAATCTCTGGCTCGCCATCCTGTCCGGGCTTGCCGGGGCCGCCGGCGCCGCATTGTTCGTCGCCTTCTTCTCCACCCGGCTGCGCGACATTTATTTCGCCATCACCACGTTGATCTTCAGTCAGATTTTCTACGTCATCATCTTCACCTGGACGGCAGTCACCGGCGGCGAAAACGGGCTGATATTTACCCGCCCGCATCTTTGGATCCCGTTTCTCTATGATGCGCGCTTCACCACGACCACCATGCACTGGTTCGTGCTGGCGGTCGTCACCGCCTCTTATCTGTTCCTGCGGCGGGTTACGCAGTCACCCTTCGGCATGGTGCTGCAGTCGATCCGCGAGAACGAGCCGCGCACGCGCGCGATCGGTTATCCGGTCGAGCGTTACAAGATCGTTGCGGTCATGCTGTCAGGCCTGTTCGCGGGGCTGGCGGGTGTGCTCTACGCGGTACAGAACCAGTTCGCGGCGCCTGACTTCGTCTATTTCCTCACGTCCGGCGACACGGTGATCTACAACGTGATCGGCGGCATCGGCACGCTGGTCGGGCCGATTGTCGGCGCGGGCTTTTTCCAGCTCGCGCGTGAACTGCTGTCGCGGCTGTTCGGCGATCAGTTCCCCTACCTGATCCCGCTCGGCATGGTCTTCATTGTGATGATCATCTTCCTGCCGCAGGGCATTCTCGGATTCGCGCGGCGCTGGCTGAACAAGTAGCCGCGCGCAATCAGCCGCCTGACGGTGACTTTCCAATAAAGCTCGAAAGCGCGGACGCGTCCTTCTTGCCGGACTCAAAGTCTTCGGCGAAGCGTTCATAAAAACTGGCAGCGCCGCCGTAAAGCTGGCGCGCCGCCGGGTCGTCGCCGACGAAATCGGCGATCTCGTGCATTTCTGCGACCCAGCGATAGGCCTTGGGCGGCATCTGGGAGAGCGAGCGCTTGAGCCAGGGGAACAGTTCCTTCTGGCTCGATTGCAACTCGGCGAATAGCGCGTCCGCGGAGCCTGCGCGGGTTGCCGCGAGCATCATCGCGGCGCCGATCGCCTGCGTACCCTTGGTGATCCCGGCGTAAGACATTTTCAGCGCCGAAGCGGCGCTCATTGCGCCGTCAAGGACGCGGATGTCGAGGCCGAAATCACGCAGCGCTGCGAAGCGCTGCGCTGCCGCACCGGAGGCATAGATGCGCGGTCCGGCGTCCCCCGGCTTCGGCGGCGAGCCGATAATGCCGGCATCGACGAAGGCGCACCCGGTTGGCGTAATCGCCGCGGCGACGCGCTCGACTGTCTTCGGATTGATGGCGTTGCAATCGACATAGACCGGCTTTGCGTTGCTGGCCTTGAGCGCCGACACGAACCGCTCGGCAAGCGAAAGCGCATCGCCCGGCGGCAGGATCGAGAGAATGAAATCGGACGCTGCGATCTCCTCGTCGCTCGCCGACGCCATTCCGGACGCCTTCGCACGCGCCACCGTCTCCGGGCTGCGTCCGGTAAACGAGGTGAGCACCTTGAGGCCATTATCGGCGAGCCGTTTGCCCACCCCGGCACCCATGGCGCCGGGCGCGATCACAGCGACAACAGGATTCATTTTGGCCTCGATTGTGGATTGAGCGGCGAGACTAGCAGCTTGCACTCTCGCCCGCACCACCCGTCACGAAGCCGTTTCGCTGCCTTCGGGAGTAGTAGCCGTCTGCAATCGCCGCCGCAGGGCGGACACGCGCCCGTCCGCCGCCGGCTGATACGACACGCTGTAGCGCGCCACCAACTCGGCGAAGACGCCCGCATCGGCGTCCTTCTTCACCTCGAAGGAATCGAAGCCGGCGCGAACCAGGAAATGGAACTGGTCGCGCAACACGTCGCCCGTGGCACGCAGCGTACCGCCAAAGCGGTACTGTTCGCGAAGGAGCCGTGCCTGGCTATAGGCGCGGCCATCGCGAAATTTCGGAAATTCCAGTGCGATCAGCGCAAGATGACCGAGCCACGGGACCAGTTCCGCGACGCGACGATTGTTCGGCCACAACACGCCGAGCGAGCCATCGCGGCGTATCAGCTCGTCCGTATCGGCAAGGAAGCGCTTCGCCGATACGATGATGGGGACACGATCCGGGATCGGCGTGTCGTCCGGCACGCGCACGTAGCGATCGTCGACGATGCGGTCTCCTTCAACGAGCCGCATGGACCCGCTCCCGGAACGGCTCGACGCCGGTACGCTTGACCGTGTCGATGAAAAGTTCATCCGGCCTCTGCCGCAATTCGAGATAGGCGTCGGCAATACCCTCCACCACATCCGCCACCTGCGCATAGGGCACGGCAGGGCCCATCAGTTCACCGAGCGTCGCATTCTCATCGGCCTTGCCGCCGAGCGTGATCTGATAAAATTCTTCGCCGTTCTTCTCGACGCCCAATATACCGATATGGCCGACATGATGATGCCCGCAGGCATTGATGCAGCCGGATATGTTGATATGCAGCCGGCCGAGATCGCGCTGCCGGTCGAGATTGCTGAAGCGCCGCGTGATTTCCTGCGCGATCGGGATCGAGCGCGCATTGGCAAGGCTGCAATAGTCGAGGCCCGGACAAGATATAATATCCGAGATGAGACTGACGTTCGGCACCGCGACGCCGATGCGGTCGAGTTCGCGCCACAGCGCCAGCAGATCGCGCTGTGCGACATGCGGCAGCACCAGGTTCTGCTCGTGGCCGACACGGATTTCGCCGAACGAATACCTGTCGGCGAGATCGGCTAGCGCTTCCATCTGAGCGGCGGTGGCGTCGCCCGGCGTGCCGCCTTCCGGTTTCAGCGAAAGCGTCACGATGGCGTAGCCGGGAACCTTGTGATTGAAGACCGAATTGATCATCCAGGTATCGAATGCCCGGTCAGCCTTGCGCGCCGCGGCAAGTTCCGGCGGATTGTCTGCAAGACGCTCATAGTGCGGATACGCGAAACGCGCGGCGATTTCGGCGACAACGGCCGCATCGAGCGCCAGCGTGCCATCTTTGATGCTGTCCCACTCGGCATCGACTTCCTTGGCAAAGGCTTCCGCTCCGAGCTCATGGACCAGGATTTTGATGCGTGCCTTGTAGATGTTGTCGCGGCGGCCGAACTGATTGTAGGTGCGCAGGATTGCCTCGACGTAGCTCAGCACATCGCGCCGCGGCAGGAACGGCTTGATCGTCTTGGCAAGGAACGGCGTGCGGCCGAGGCCGCCGCCGACCATGACTTCGAATCCCAGTTCGCCGGCGTCATTGCGATACATCTGCAATGCGAGGTCGTGGATGCGCAGCGCAGCGCGATCGTGACCGGACGTGCCAACCGCAATCTTGAATTTGCGCGGCATGAACGAAAATTCCGGATGCAGCGTCACGTGCTGGCGGATGATCTCCGCCCAGACGCGCGGATCCTCGATCTCGTCGGGCGCGACGCCCGCCCATTGGTCGGTCGTGATGTTGCGCACGACATTGCCGCTGGTCTGCATGCCGTGCATGCCGACTTTGGCGAGATCGGCCATCGCGTCCGGCAGTTCCGCGAGCTTGATCCAGTGATACTGAATGTTTTGCCGCGTGGTGAAATGGCCGTAGCCGCGATCGTATTTGCGCGCGACATGGGCCAGCATCCGCATCTGTTCCGACGACAGCGTGCCATAGGGAATGGCTGTGCGCAGCATGTAGGCGTGAAGCTGCAGGTAGACGCCATTCATCAGCCGCAACGGCTTGAATTCTTCCTCGGTCAATTCGCCGGAAAGGCGGCGCGCGACCTGATCGCGAAATTCCGCGACGCGCTCGGCGACCAGCGTGCGGTCGAAAGCATCATAGACATACATGTGCGAACTTCGCGGGTTTGCTTTAGCAGCCTAGCGGCAATCCGATGGTCGGACCGACAAGGCGGATCATTTCGCGCAAATTGCCGGGACGGACCTGGCCGTCCGGCAAAAGCTTGACCGGTGCGACATAGGGGCCGACCGCACCCAGATCGTCCGACGTGGCGCCCGCCATGAGCTCTTTTGCGCGGGCGGCATCGGTCGCAACCGCGGCATCGTCGATATCGTTGGTCCAGCCGCCATCGGAGTCCCGATACACTACGGCGCCATCGCCGACGCGATTGGCGGTCACCACAACCGGGCCGGTGATTTTGATTTTCTTCTGTTCGAGCGGGGAGGTCATTTTAGCCCTCAGCTTTGCAGAGCGGTTCTTTGGCCGCGGGAAACGAGCCCATGCCCTTACCCGCCTAAGAGAGAATATCGTTCTATATAGAAGGCTTCGCAAGGCCACAAACGGAAGAATATTCTACCAAAGATGCAAGCCGCGGCGGCATGCCGATCCTAAAGGCGCAGCCCGAACGAGAACGCTATTGTCGGTGAAGCAAAAACCCCTGGGCGGACGCGCACGGAGAGTGAAACGAAATGGCGGAGGAACCGGGACCGTCATCCGATACCGCCACGCGCCAAGGCGGCGTCGCGGAGGTCTTTGCGGTCTTCCTGCGGCTCGGGCTGACGAGCTTCGGCGGCCCGGTCGCGCATCTCGGCTATTTTCACGAGGACATCGTCGTCCGCCGCAAATGGCTCGACGAGAAAACCTACGTCGACCTCGTGGCGCTGAGCCAATTCCTGCCGGGGCCTGCATCCACCAAGGTTGGCATCGCGCTGGGTCTGTCACGCGCCGGTTATGCCGGCGCGCTGGCGGCCTGGGCCGCCTTCACGCTGCCGTCGGCGATTGCCCTCGTCCTGTTCGGCTATGGCGTGAGCTGGTTCGGTAATGCGCTTGGCGCTGGCTGGCTGCACGGATTGAAAGTCGCCGCCGTCGCGGTCGTCGCCAATGCGGTGCTTACCATGATGCGCACGCTCGCGCCGGACCGCGAGCGTGCGACGCTTGCCGCCGCCGCCGCTATTCTTGTCCTCGCGATGCCATCGTCGTTCGGACAGGTCATCGCCATTGTTCTCGGCGGTCTGGCAGGCCTTGTCTTGTTCCGTGGCACGCCCGACGACCTTCACACTTCGCTGCCGCATCCGGTCAGCCGCACGGCCGCCGTCGCCGCAATCGTCATCTTCTTCGCGCTTCTGATCGGGCTGCCGCTGGCGGACGCCGCATGGCCGAGCCATCCCCTGCAGCTCTTCGACGCGTTCTACCGCGCGGGATCGCTTGTCTTTGGCGGCGGCCACGTTGTGCTGCCGCTCCTGCAAGCGTCCGTCGTGCCGCCGGGCTGGGTGAGCAACGACCTGTTTCTTGCCGGCTACGGCGCGGCTCAGGCCGTGCCCGGACCGCTGTTTACGTTCTCCGCCTATCTCGGCACGGTCATGGGCCCCTCCCCCAATGGCTGGGCTGGCGCCGCGCTTTGTCTTGTCGCGATGTTTCTGCCGGCCTTTCTTCTGGTATTCGGATCGCTGCCGTTTTGGGATGCGATGCGGCAGCGCCCTTGGTCGAAGGCTGCGCTGCGCGGGGTCAATGCCGCCGTGGTCGGTCTTCTGCTGGCGGCGCTTTATCGTCCGGTATGGACTTCGGGCATCGTCAATGCCGGCGATTTCGCGCTTGCCGTCGCTGCCTTTCTGCTGCTGTTCATGTGGCGGACTCCGCCTTGGCTCGTCGTCGTCATTTGCGCCTTCGGCGGCGAAGCGCTCGCCTATGCGCCGTTTGGGTAATAAACTCCGTCTGCCGGCAAGAGTGCAGCGAGGAAACGCAGCGAATGCAGAATATTCCGATCTACGAGGCCCTCGCCCAGGCTTTTGCCGCCGAAGGCGTCGAAACACATTTCACCCTGATGGGTGACGGCAACATGCACTGGGTTGCCGCCATGCAGCATCTCGACGGCATGAACACATATTCGGCCAGGCACGAGCATTGCGCCTGTGCGATGGCCATGGGCTACCACTCCGCAACCGGGAAGGTCGGCGTTGCTTCCGTGACCTGCGGGCCGGGCTTCACCCAGATCATGACGGCGCTGACGACGGCGTCGCGGGCAAAGATTCCGCTCGTGGTGTTTGCCGGCGAAGCGCCGATCCATGCCAAATGGTACAATCAGGCACTCGACCAGCCGCCGCTCGCGGCCGCGTGCGACGTGCATTACATTTCCGCGCACAGTCCGCAGCGCATGCACCAATATGTCCGCGAGGCGTTTTACCTTGCGCGGCATGAGCGCAAGCCCGTCGTGCTTGGCGTGCCTTACGATCTGCAAAAACAGCCGCTGCCGAATATCGGGCCGTACCAACCCTCATCGCAGGTGATGCCGCGCGTCGAGCCCGTTCCGCCACATCCGCATCAGATCGACGCGCTGATTGAGAAACTCACGAACGCGCAGTGCCCCATCGTGCTGGCCGGCCGCGGCGTGGTGCAATCGGGCGCCGCGGCTGAAGTCGAAGAGATAGCCGAACGCTCGGGCGCGCTTCTGGCAACGACGCTGCTCGGACGCGGCATGTTCGACCACAACCCGTTCTCGCTCGGCGTCGCCGGCGGCTTCGCCCGCGATATCGCGCGCGAAATGGGCGCCAAGGCCGATCTTCTGGTCGTGTTCGGATCGAGCCTCAATTATTATACCGTCGACAATGGCAGCATGTTCCCCAAGGCCGAGGTCGTGCAGATCGACATTGCGCCGCTCGGACTGGCGCACGGCACGAAATCGGGCGACTTGCACCTGGCTGCCGACGCAAAACTTGCCGCGGCCGCGATCCTGGAAAAATTGCCCGCCGGACGCCGCACGGCGGCGAATATCCGCTCGCCGGAATTGGCGCGGCGCATCAAGGAGGAGCCGGCCGATGCCGCGGAATTTGCGGTCGAGCCCGGCACGCTTGATCCGCGCCGCGTCATCGAGGAACTCGACCGCGTCATCCCGAAGGATTTCGATTCCGTAAGCGGCTCAGGCCATCAATCCTATTTCCACTCGGTGATGCGCGGCCGAAAGCCCGAGAAGTACCACGCCATCCGCGCCTTCGGCGCGATCGGCAGCGGCATTTCCTACGCCATCGGCGTCGCCGCCGCGCGCGGCAATGGCCGCGTGGCGCTGTTCGAGGGCGACGGCAGCTTCCTGATGCACATCCAGGAACTCGAAATGGTGGCGCGTCACCGCATCAAGCTTCTGTTCTGTATTTTCAACGACGGCGCGTATGGCGCGGAAATCCACAAATTGCGCGCCGACGGCGTCGACGACAGTGCTTCGGTGTTCGGCTACACGGATTTTGCCGCGATCGCCAAAGGCTTCGGGCTGCGCGGCGCAAATGTCACGGACGTCGCACAGCTCAAGCCGCTGTTCGAAGCCTATCAGGCCCAGGACAAGGCGGAGGTATGGAACATCCACATCTCCGACAAAGTCGTCGCCCCGCAAACCCGGCGCGGGATCGCGAGCGGCCACGGCGTGCGATGACGCGGCATCACAGGCTGGTGTGATGAATTCTCGCCCTGGACCACGATCTGATTAAATTGAATTGAATCATGGTCGAGCTTTTTTTCCCTGGAGCATGATCTCTTCGAAAAACCGGCCTCCACTTTTCCGGATCATGCTCTAGGGCTTCGCCGGATTGGCGGCGCCAGAGCCTGATTTTCCCAAGTCGGCTTTGGCAGCGTCACGCTTGGCGGTGGTCGCGGCCAGATCTTTTTGCCAGCTTTGATTGGTCTTGTCCTTGTTGACGAGTTTCTGCCTGACGCCGACTTCGTTTTGATACTGGGCATATGCACCGGCGGCATCTTCCGAGGCCGCCAATCCCTTTGCGTAGTGATCGTAGACGGTCGAAAGTGCGCCGAGCCAGTCGGTATTGCCTTGATCTTTTTCCACCAATTGTTTGGCGATCTTGAGCGCCTTCTCATACTCATCGAAGGCCAGGGGGAATTTTGTCTTGTCGGCCCCACCCTGTTGGACCAATGCATCCGCCTTCAGCCGATGACTGGTCAGCAAATTCGATAAGACGATATCGTTGTTGCCGGTACCCGAATTGAGAAGGTCTTCCTGCTTGGCGATCGCTTGATCGTATTCCCCGATGCCTTCATCGAAACGCTCACTTTCCACCAGGGCACTTCCGAGCTTCGTCATGGTGGATGGAAGACAAGCCTGCCATTCCATGGCCGGAGATTGCATCGCGGCGACTTTGGTGGCGAACGGCAGGGCCTTGTCGAACCATACGATCGCGTTCGCGTCGTCCCCCATTTCCTGGTATGTGTCGCCGATCTTGTTGTTGATGAACGCGAGATTGTAGAGGCTCGTGCCGTCATCCGGGTTCTTGTCGGCCAGCTTCTGTGCGACGTCATGGGCCTTTTCGTAGGTTGCCAGACCCTGCTCCAGGTCTTTCTGCGCTCCGGGCGCCACAAGGATGTCGCCGATGCGAAAAAGGCTGCCGTAGAGCAGAGCCTGCCAGGCGTCATTGTTCGGGTCTGCGGCAACCAATTGCTGCGCCAGGACATTTGCGGCGTTGATCTCTTTGGACTCCGATCCATAATCGCCGACGACCGAGTAGATATCTCCCACCGTCAAAAGCTGCTTGGCAAAGAGGGCCTCGATAGCGACATCGTTCTGTTCTTCGGACAGGTCGTTGATCGCGCCCCCCAGCAAATCAGCCATAGACAACGCGGCCGCGGACGATATGTCGCCGCGGTTCAAGCCGTTCAACACCGAGTTGAGAAAATTATCGGCGAGCTTCTGCTCGGCGTCGGATTTCGCGTCAGCCCTTTTTTGCGCGCTCTCGGCCGCACTCTGCGCCTTGGTGGTCTCGTTCAGCGATGTGCGCAGGGCGAGGCTCGTCTGGTAGAACTTCGTGCCGAGAACCACTGCGACGACAAGCAACACGCAGACGAGCGCAAAGGTCCCCTGTTTCCATCGCCGGGTACTTAATTCCCGGCTCTCGGTAGCAGCCAGCGCCGCCTGGCCGCGTTCGAGGATCTGCTTGACGCGCGCATAATCTCCAT
This sequence comes from uncultured Alphaproteobacteria bacterium, assembly GCA_963808205.1. Lineage (GTDB taxonomy): Bacteria > Pseudomonadota > Alphaproteobacteria > Rhizobiales > Xanthobacteraceae > BOG-931. The sequence goes on along the minus strand of CAWEER010000006.1, from coordinate 87,263 downwards.
CGGCGCCGTACCGCGCCGCCCACGCTTCGGTATGCGGGGTCCCCGTCCACCAATCCGACGTGGCCTTGACCTGCGAAAGAGGCAATTCGTCCTGATAGAGCAGCGCCTGATAACGCCGACTGTCTCTGGATTCCTGGCCCAGCCAGCCGATCGATCGGTCGTAGTCCGTCTCGCCCGCCGCCTCGGGATCGCCGCAAACTTTTTTCCAGCGCCGCAGCAGTGCCTCGTGGCCAACACCGATCGACGTGCCGGAGGCAAGCCGCGGACAGTCGAACGGCGATGGCATGAGAAACGAGCAGTCGTCTGCGCGAAACCGATCGATGATTTTGCGCAGGTCCTCTCCCGAGCCACCGGTTTCTGCGATGAGTTCCGACAATGTCGCCTGACGCCGGATCGCCCGGCCCTCCTTGTCGACTTCCGACAGCGCGCGGAAGACGAGCGCCGCGACCGGTTCGAGACCGGGAAGGCCGCCGAGAATCTCATCGGCATGTTGCGACAGTGCACCGCTGATGCGGCCAACGGCCGCGAAATCATCAAGCTTGACGTCCCGGGACACTGTTTCGCCCGGCGCTGCCACCGCGGCGCTGTTGCCGGAGGCGTTGGCCCGCTTTCCAGCCTGCTGCCATAAACGCAACATGCAGTGCTGCAAAACCGGCAACTGATCCGTTTCGTCGCTGATGTCATTCAACAGGCGTTCGACGAGGCCGGAATCGATGCTCGAGCCGCAGTTCTCAATCGGCTTGCGGATGACTTCCTCGAACTGGTCGCGGGTCAAGCCGGGCACCAGAAACTGCGTCTGGCTGACCGCCTCGGGCAATCCGCGAAACGCCGCGCAATCGCCGATAAAGTCCGAGCGCATGGTCAGGATGATCCGCGCATTGCTCGCCGGATCCCGGCTTGCCGCGAGAAGAAGTTGCACGAATGCGACCGCCTCCTCGCGCCGGAACGCTTCCATGGCGCGATCTTGCCGTTGCGCCGGTTTGGCGTAACGGAAGAGCTCTTCGAACTGGTCAACCACGAGGACCAGCGTCTTGTCCTTGAGCCCCTCGATTTCGGCAATGACGTCGACAAGACCCCGGCTCGATCGCCTGATCAGATGCTCGATGCGGCTTCGCTCGAAGTCCAGAACGCCGCCATCATTTTCCGGGCCGGACGGATATTTGAGAGCGAGATCATGCAGCAGGTCGATCAGGCGCTCGATTGGGCCGTCCTTGGGTGACATCTCGCGCCAGACCCATTGCCGTCCGCCGGTCTGTGCGCTGTCCCGGTCAAGTAACGGATGCAAGCCGGCAAAAACCAGCGAAGACTTGCCGCTGCCGGAACTCCCCACGACCGCGACGAAGCGGCTGCGATCGAGCATCCGGTAGAGCGCATAAATCTGATCGGTGCGGCCGAAATAATAATCGTGCTCGCGGTAACTGAACGGCCGGAGCCCCGGAAACGGCCGCACCGGGTCGCCGGCTGACGCGGCCACGCCGCTCATGGCTGGGCGGGCGGACGACGGGGGATCAGTTTGCGGAGTTCGTTCGGCGGTATGGCCTGCAAATCATCCACCACCACGATCGCATCGATCTCACTGGGCGGCCCGTCTTCCTGGAATTCGACCTTGTACGTGCCGGGCGGCGGACCGAGCACCACGCCGCGAGGCTCCCAAACCTGCTGACGGCCAAGCTCGCGCCACATATCGAAGCGGCGCGCTTGCGCCCGCGTCCAGGTTTCCGTGGCGCTGCCCCAGCAAATCACCACACCATCGCAAGAGCGCATGAAGTCGTCGTTGAGAGCATTGCGTTTGACTTCGTCGTCATCGCGGACCGGCAATACCGCTTCGACATTATGTTCCGAGAGAGCCTTGCGCAGGTGGCGTGCGAACTCGCGATCGTTCTCGTCGTGCAGGACGAAAATCTTGCCTTTGTATTGTCCGCCGGGCCCGCCGGCCGCGTCATCCGCCGGCTGTGCAAAGGCCTTCTGCCGGACGCGGTCAAGATGAGATACCAGCGTTTCGCGAAAACTGGCAAAATCATCGCCCAGCACTTTGTCATTTCCGCATTCCGCGGTGAAGCGCCGCAAGACTTCGAACAAATCCCGGCTCAGCGTTTCCCCGCCGGCTCTCGGATCGCGCACGAACGTCTTGGGCGCCCAGATGATCCGGCGAAATGTTGGATCGGCACTGCCAGCCGAAACTCTTGCCGCCGCGCGGTCAAGCTGCAACTTGACGATTTCGTCGAACCCCTCCGGTTTCCAGCCTGCATTTTCGCCGACGAGGTGTATGGAAGCTTCGGCTTTCGCCAGCTCGGCATCAATCAACGCCTGGATCGAGCTGTCGTTGGGTAGATTGTCTTCACGCTTGGGGACAACGTCATAGCCTTTGTTGGTCAATTCGGCGACGAGACGAATGTATTCCTCGAACATGTCGGTGGCGGCACGCGCAACGTACACCGTCCGCCCATTGGTCGGCGCGGCGGCAGGCTTTTCATCAACGGTACGCTTGGCGCTGTCCGACATGAACACGAAAAGATCATCCGAAACCGACCAGAATTGACTTGTCGGGCCGCTATTGCCGAAGAACTCTTCGATCGGCCGAACCGGCCGCTCCGTCAAATTGTAGAACTTGTACCCGATCCGGTTCTGCAGTTCGGGAGGGCGGTCACCCAGATCGACCGGCATCTTCTCGACAAGAACGATGCGCTTGTCGACCGGCAGGCCGCGGCGCTGGCAGGAGTTCTTGAAATACTCCAGTTCCTCGCGGCAGTGCTCGCTGTTGATCCAGTTCGGCGAAAACACAATGAGCAGCAGCGCCGACTTGTCGAGTTCGGTCTTGAGCCGGTCGGGGAACGGCTCGCCGTCGGGGATGTTGTCTTCGTCGCGCCAGAGATTCGGCCGGAACGGGCCGGCGCTCTTGAATTTGCGCTTCAGGCATTCCTGGAGATATTCGACAAAGCCTTTATCGGCCGCGAAACCAGGCGGGGAGTCATTGTCGTCCCACGCATAGGACACGAAGATTTGGACAAACTCTACGCCCGCCATGCCTCTACCCCCCAGGTGCCGGCTCCGCCTTTAAGCTACATTAGCTGATTGCAGCGTCAAGGATGGCAATTCCGGCTAGTCCGCTGATAGTAAACCACAAAACGCCGCAATATGACTGGGAGACCAGACAAAGCCGGCCGCCTGGGCTTCACGCGCGGTCGCGAGAATGCCCCGTTGCAATCGCCGCAACCTCGGCCGCGTCGCCCGGCTGGGCATTGCCGCGCCACACCACATGCAGGTCGGGCCGCACGAGGATGAGGTCGTAGCCGTAGACATCGCGTGCGGCCTGGTCCGGAACGTCGAGCACGGCGACCGGCGCACCGCGCGCGCGGATCGCGCGCTCCAGGCCGCTCGTGTCGGCTTTCGCGTCGCCGAGCCGCAGGATCGTATAGCCGTCGGGAATACGATCCTGGATCGGAGTGCCGCCGGCAAGCCAGACATGCGGCAGCCGCGCACCCGGCCAGGTGGTCGGCTGGTAGTCGCGGAACAGATGTTCCGGGCCGCCGGGAATATTGCAGACGATCGGCGAGTTGACGTAGCGATAGCCAAGCTCGGCACCGATCATTTCATTGCTCTTGCGCTGTTCGACATCGGCGACGGCGGTAAGGTTCTTTCGGGTCTCGGCGCCGGCAGCCGAAGCCTCGCGGATATTTGGCCGCGACATCGAACGCCACTTGCGCCGCCCGATCGTTGCGTAACGCGAAGCGCCGACATTGCGGTCGCCGACCTGGCGGCGCTCGATCTCATAGGACTTGAGCAGGTCCGGGCCGCCCCAGCCGGCAAGCGTCGCGGCAAGTTTCCACGACAGATCGGTGGCGTCGCCGACGCCTGAATTCATGCCAAGGCCGCCGGTCGGAATCACCAGGTGCGCCGCATCGCCGGCAATGAAGACGCGGTCCTTGCCGTAGCGATCGGCGAGCAGAAGATTTTGCCGCCATGGCGCGCAGGACAGCATTTCGTATTTCACCGGTACGCCGACAGTTCTCTCGAATGTCTTTTTCATCTCTTCGTCGCTGTCGACGATGGAGTGCAATGTCCAGTGCCTGGTCGAATCCTGCATGATCAGGAACGTCGCCTTGTCATCGGCCACGTGATAGTGGCGGCCATGACCCGGACCGGCACCAATGGGCATTTTGTCGAACAACTCGTCGCAGCGGAAAAGCGCCTGGCGCAGCCCGAGGAGGTTGCCTTCGCCGGAAAGCTCGATGCCGAGTTCCTTGCGGACGACGCTTGCGCCGCCGTCGCAGCCGACGAGATAGGCGGCGCGAATCTCTTCCGTTGCACCGCCGGCCGTTCGCACGCGTGCGATGACACCTTCGGCGTCCTGACGCATCGACACGAACTCGCAACCGAACCGCACGTTAATCGCCGGGATCGATTCGGCGATGGATTTCAAAAGCGGCTCGAGCGTGTATTGCGAAATCAACTGATAGGGTTCGGCCGGCAGCGTCCCGTCATTGGTCGCGCGCATCTGGATCCGGGCCTGCGCGACGGAAGGGTAAGACAGATGCAGGAGCGGCGGCTCGGTAAGCGCGAGAATGATATAGACGTCCATCGGGCAGTCGGCGCGCAGTCCGGCGCCGCGGATTTTTTCCACCAGCCCCATGCGGCGATAGATTTCCATGGAGCGGGCGTTGATACGCTCCATCTTCGGCAGAAATGCCGGGCGCTCTTTCTGCTCGATCAGCGTGCAGCGCACGCCGCGCCTGCCGAGATCGATGGCGAGCGTGAGCCCGGTCGGCCCTGCGCCGACGATGAGAACGTCGCTATTCATTTCGGGTATCCCTGCCAATCGCTCAGCCCGGTGTCGCGGCCAAAAGTTCCTTAAACGGCTGATAGGCCGCGCCTTCGCATTGCCCGGGTGTCGCGTCGATAAACTGAGTCATGACGCCAGAGAGGAAAACGCCAACTTTAGTTGTCATTTGACCGCGAGACCCGAACTGCATGCACACGACATAGTGCTGGCTGTCGCCGATCGGCTTCATGGCCGGCTCGGCGATGAGAGCGCCGCGGAAATCGGCACGGTTGGTGAGCGATTGCCTCAGAAATGTAACGATTTCGGTTCGATAGTTCGCCGGAAACGCGTTTGCCTCGGGCGGCGGGGGTGCGGGCTTTGATGCGCCGAACCCGCTGCAGCCGGCAAGCGTCAGCGCCAAGAGCGCCGCCGCCGGCGCATTACCGCGAAAATTCATCGTGACCGACCGCACTTGAGCAAATCCATCCCTCATCTGACCCACATTATATCAAAAATCCCCCGCCGTGATCACGGGCGGATCAGCGCAGGACTGCGCTGCCCGCACGGTTCCCACAATCATTCTTCCGGCACCGGGCCGCACCAGCCCGGCAGATAATTGGCGTCGATGGACTTGGCCAATTGCAATGCCTTCTCCATGGCACGGTCGAAGTCGTCCTCGACAAGCTTGCGTTTCATGCGGCGGCGCAGGAAATCCGCCCAGATGAATTCGCTGAACGGCGTCGTGTCTTTCGCAAAGCCGCCAGCGCGCCGCAATTCGCCCGCAAGCGAGCGGAACGGATCGTCGGCGAGGTCGGTCACGCTTTTCGGAATGTCCTTGTAGTGCCGGCGCACGCCGTCGGCGTCGAAGGGATGCATCCAGGAGCGATTGTCCATGACGACCCAGAATGCATCAGGCTCGAGTTTGGCTAAATTTGCTATGACGGTCACGGCGACGTCCTTGACCTTTTCCTCATGCAGCGCGAGCGCAAGATGGTGATGGTCGATGACGTAGTTGCGATCCTTGGGACCAAGGATCACCGGTATCAAGTGTTTGCCGAGAAATTTCTCGCCCTTCCTTTTGGCGGTTTCACGCCAGTGCCTGCGCTTCGATTTGACTTCGCGCATGCCGACGGTGATCTGGGTCGGACGCAGATCGGCGATGGCGACCGTGCTTAGTACGGGTTCGCGAACCATGTTCAACTCCTCAAAACATACGTCCCAAACGGGTATATCGGCACGATAGCGGAGCCGAAACAAGCTATCCGCCGCCGGCTTGTTGCCGGCGTTCCCGTCTTCCGGCAGAGGAGAATTGTACTAGTTGGTATCCGCGGCGTTCGACAGTTTGTCGAACAGGCCGGCAATATCGTTGCGGATCGTCGCCAGCTTGGAGAAATTCTCGGTGACGTTCGAGACGCGTTTCTCCAGTTCCTGCTTGGCCGTGATCAAACTATCGACCCGCACGGCAAGGTCGCCATCGCCGTCGGTCTCGAGCCGCCTGACCTTCGCGATCAGTGCATCACGGCTGTCCTGCACTTGTTTGACAAGGTCGGCGACGCCACCGTCCTTGGATTCGAGCGGACCGAGCCGCGTCTGCAGTTCGCCAAGCCTGGCCTTCAACCGCCCGAACTCGAGCATGTTGCGGTCGATCGCATCGAAGCGTTCCTGCGTCTCCCGGATGAATTCGGAAACCTCTTCGCGCCGGGCATCGGCATCGGCGGCGGTCTCGTCGGAGATCCCGAGCACATCGAGCGCACGATCGAAATTGCCGAAAAGCCCTTCGACCTCCTTGCGCAGCGTTCCCAGCCTGGAAAATTGCTGCTCAAGGGTCACCACTCCGTCTTCAAGCTTTCTCTTGTCGTCGGCAAACGTCTGCACGCGCACGCCAAGGCCGCCTTGCGGCGTTTGCAGGAGAGCATCGATCTCGGCGCTCAGGCGATCGCGCAGTTCGGTAATATCTCTTACGCGCCGCGTGACGCCGTCCTTGACCATCGTGTAGGGCTCAAGCCGCACAGCAAGCCCGGTGAAATCGTCCTTGAGGCCTGTGATTGTGTTTGATGCGTGCTCGATCTCATCGCAGCGCTCGTGACTCTGGCGTACGAAATCCGCAAGGTTTTTCAGGCGCAAGTCAATTGCCGTTGCGTCGTCGCCGCTCGCGATTTCACCAAGCGCGCGGTCGATATCATTCTCGCGGCTGTCGAGATCGGCAAACAATTGCTCGATCGAGCGTCTTTTCTCGAGCACCGGAGCGAGACGTTCCTTTAGGCCCTGCTGCTGGGTGCGCAATTCATCGACCCGCGATTGCAGATCGCCGATCTCGCTGCGGTTCTGCTGGACGAGCGTCACCCGCTCCGCGTCGGACAGCCGCTGCGCGACCACGCCGATGGCGTCCTCCGGATCGGTGCGGGCGAGGTGATGCGCCATCGCATCGGCATCGACCTGCGCGCCGACCAGTTCTTTGACGCCCTGCTTTACCCCGCCGAGCCGCAATTCAAGAGCGCTCGCCGCCTTGCGCTGCCGCGCAAGAGCGTCGCATAGCCAGAGCGCGGACGGAATCAGCGCAAGCGGAATAAGGACAAGGAGAAACCAGGCCAGCTTTTGCGTCAGCGTTTCGGAGCGAAACGCCTCGAACAAAGCTGCCATGTCCTGCGTCTGGGTTACGACAATAAACCCAAGGGCGAAGACAAAGAGAACGACGCAAATGCCGACAAATCTAACCATGAAAGCGACCCACCCAACACACGGATTTGGTACGACAGGAGCGCCTCGCGCACAAGGGTAAGGTTGCGCGCCGGCGGAATTCCGCGATATGCCGATAAAGCGGCATGACGGCGAACGATATGGGGGCAATCATGCAGAATAGGCGCTTGTCGTGAACGCTTCGTGGCGCCCCGGGCTGGCGATTTGCGCCGTCTTCGCCCTGGCAATGCTCGGCCCCGGCGGTCCGGCACAAGGTCAGGGGCAAGCCGTCAGTGCAGCAAAACCCGCAGGCGACGCGTGCCTGCGTTCGTCATTCCTGACCGTGGTCGACGTCGGCCACACCGTCGCCGTCCCTGGAGCGATGAGCGCGCGCAATGTTCCCGAATATGCCTTCAATCTGCAATTGGCGCAGGACATCAAGCAGGCGCTGACCGATGCCGGCTTTGACAAGACCGTGCTGCTCATCACCGCCACGGCTCCCTGGCGGGGCCTCATCGAGCGGGCGGCGAAAGCCAACAGCATGCATGCCGATCTCTTTATCGCGATCCACCACGATTCCGTTCCGGATGAGCTGCTGCAGACCTGGCAATATGAGGGGCAGGACAATCGCTATAATGACGATTATCCCGGTTACGCCCTTTTCATCTCTAACGACAACGGCGACCGCGCAGGCAGCCTGCTGTTCGGCCAGCTTTTGGGCAAAGAACTGCAGGCGCGCGGCCTGCAATACACCCCCCACTATACGTTGGCGCTGATGGGGCACCGCCGCCGTGTGCTGGTCGATGCCAAGGCCGGAGTTTATCGCTACGATCAGCTGATCGTGTTGCGCAAGACCCGCATGCCGGCGCTGCTGCTCGAAGCCGGATCGATCGTCAACCGGCAGGAGGAATTGCAGCTCGGAAGTCCGGAACGCCGCGCGCTGACCAGCGCAGCGGTTACCGCGGCCGTCGAGGAATTCTGCACGGCGCGCGCCCGCCCGATCGCGGCAAAAAGCGTCACGCCGCCAAAGCGCGCCACGACCGCAGCTTCACCGCACTGAACTTATGCCGGTGTGGTCTGGTGGCGGCGAAAGGACAGCACCGAGACAATGACAAAATTGATCAGGTTGACGCCCAGTCCCGCGGCGAAGGCCGGCGCGTAATATCCGAAATAGTCATAAAGCACCCCGGCGAGCCAGCCGCCCATCGCCATTCCGGAACCGCTGCACAGAAGCAGCGTCGGCATGCGCCAATAGGCATCGCCGGCGGGAAACAATTCGCGCGAGGCGAGCACATTGGCCGGCACCAGACCGCTGAAGCCCACGCCGAACATGGCCGAAACGGCGAACAGCCCGACTTCGTCCTGCGTCAGGACGAATGCGAGCATGCCCAAGGCCTGAAAGGCAGAACCGGCGAGCATAGTGTAAAGGCCCCCGATCCGATCCGAGATCACGCCCCAGACCTGCCGGCTGAAGAAGGCCGCGCCGAGCAACACCGACACCATCGCCGCGCCATGCGCGGCGCTGATGCCGTGATCCGTGCAAAACGCCACAAGATGTGCCTGCGGCATCGACATCGGGATGCAGCAGGTGAAAATAGCGCACATCTGGAGCGCGAAGACGAGATTGGGCGGCCAGCCCATGACGGATTTTGCCGTATGGGCCGGTCCCGTCACGGTTGCATGATGCGGCACGTCCGGTGGCGACTGCAGCATCAGCGCGGCGGGCACGATGAGCAGGACCTCGAACACCCCGTAATAGAGCATTGTATGCCGCCAGCCGGCATAGGCGACCAGCTGCGCGAAGACCGGGGGCCAAATCGCGCCGGCCAGATACGAGCCGCTTGAGATCAGGGCGAGCGCGGAACCGCGGCGCCGGTCGAACCAGCGGCTGACATAGACGTAACTCGGCGCATTGATGCCGCCGATGCCGAGCAACCCGATAAACAGACCGTGCCCGACATAAAGCGGCAGCGACGGACCAAGCGTCGATAGAGCAAGCCCGACGGCAATCATCAGCGCGCCGAAGATGACCGTCCAGCGTACGCCGACACGCTCGGCAATGCGGCCCATCAGGATTCCGCCGAACCCGGAACCGATCCACATCAGCGCGCTGGCGAAAGACGGAATTGCACGCTCGCCGTTGACCTCGGCAGCGATGTCCTTAAGCGCAACAAGGGTGATCCAGGGCGCGCCGAAAGCGATCGCCATGATGAACAGAATAACAGTGGCAACCACCCATGAGGTGCGCGTCTCGACCGATGAATATGTCGATTTCAGCATGAATTTCGCGTTGCTGGCGCGTCCCGGCGCCGTTCTTGTCGAACCGATATAGCAGCGGGCCGCGACCCCCGCCCATGATTATTCTGCATGGCCGGGAATAAACCCCGCCTGACCCCAATCTCCTCCTTGAAAGCCAAAAAGCCGCGATGGCTTCGGGCTGCAGAGGAGAGATGCAATGAGCGAATCCGATCGCGACGACGGCGTGAACCGCCGCAAAGTCCTGGAATGCATGACCTGGGTCGGCACCGGTGTCCTATGGACCATTTCCGGCGGCGTTCCGCACTCGCTCGGCCTCATGGGCGAAGCGGCCGCCGCGGAAGCGAAGGGACTTACATTCCTGCAGATCAGCGACAGCCATGTCGGCTTCGACAAGCCTGCCAATCCCAACGCGCTCGGCACGCTCGAAGAGGCGATCGCCAAGGTCAACGCGCTGCCGAAGAAACCGTCTTTCATGATCCATACCGGCGACATCAGCCACCTGTCGCTGGCGTCGCAGTTCGACGACGCCGACCGCATCATCTCGCAGTCGCGTCTCGACGTGCATTACGTGCCGGGCGAGCATGATTTTCTCGACCCCGAGCAGAAATTCTATCGTGAGCGCTACGGCAAGGCCGCGAAGGGCGCGGGCTGGTACAGCTTCGATGCCAACGGCGTTCACTTCATCGGCCTCGTCAACGTCGTCGATCTAAAGGCCGGCGGCCTCGGCAATCTCGGCGCCGATCAGCTTGAATGGCTCGAAGCCGACGTCAAAAATCGCTCGGCGTCGCAGCCGATCGTCGTCTTCGCCCACATCCCGCTGTGGACCGTCTATCCGGATTGGGGCTGGGGCACCGACGACGGCGCGCAGGCGCTGTCCTATCTCAAGCGCTTCGGCTCGGTGACCGTCCTCAACGGCCACATCCACCAGGTGATGCAGAAGGTGGAAGGCAATGTCACGTTCCACACCGCGCGGTCGACGGCCTTCCCGCAGCCGGCGCCGGGGCAGGCTCCCTCCCCCGGGCCAATGAAAGTCCCCGACGATCAGCTGCGCAAAATGCTGGGCATTGCCAATGTCACGTTCAAGCAGAACGAGCAGCGCCTCGCGATCATCGACGCGCCGCTGCAGGGTTGAGGAGTCTGTCATGGCCATTTCAGGCACTCTGCGGACGATGCTGGTCGCCGCCGCGCTTGGAGCGGCAAGCGCCACGATGCTGGCGGCAGTCGTGCTGCCCGGCCGGGCGGAAACCGCAGGACCGGCAAGCGCGGTGTCGATCGATAATTTTACCTTCGGGCCGCCAAGCCTGAAGGTAAAAACCGGCACCACCGTTACCTGGACCAACAAGGACGACATCCCGCACGGCATAGCGTCGTCGAACAATGCTTTCGCCAAATCGAAAGCCCTGGACACCGACGACAGCTATTCGTTTACCTTCACCACGCCGGGCACCTACCAATACTTTTGCTACATTCACCCGCATATGGTGGGCACGATCGTGGTAGAAGCGGCGGCGGGCAGCAACCCGACACAGTAATGCTCGATCGGCCTCACACGCTGTCTTCCTATCCCTGCAAGCGGGAGCGGATTGCGGTGGAGGCGGCGGCAATTTGGACGGCCGGGCGCGATACGATGGCGGACGATGCTCATGCCGAACAGGAAAGGGCGCGGCGTTTTCGCGACGCCGCGCTGCCCTATCTCGATGACGTCTATGCTTCGGCGCGCTATTTCATGCGCAACGCCGCCGACGCCGAAGATGCCGTTCAGGAATGCTACCTGCGGGCGCTGCGCCATTTCGACAGCTATCGCGGCCCGGCGATGAAACCGTGGCTGCTCACGATATTGCGGAACGTCTGCAATGCGGAATTCGCGCGCCGCGGCCGGCAGGAAACGCCGGCTGATCTCAACAGCGACGGGCCGGAGGCCGACGCACCGCCGATGTGGCAGGAACCGCTGGCCACTCCGGAAGCCGCGATCCTGCGCCGGCAGGACGACGTCACGATCCGCAAACTGATTGCCGACCTGCCGCAGCCGTTCCGGGAAACCATCGTGCTGCGCGAGATCAATGAACTGTCCTACGACGAGATCGCCCACGTCGCCGGCGTACCTGTCGGCACGGTGATGTCGCGGCTTGCCCGCGCGCGATCGATGTTGCGCGCGGCATGGAGCGTGGCGGAAGGATTGACCGCGGGACAAACGCCGGGAATAGCATCATGAATTGCGCCGAATGCGAAATCCTGCTGCATGCGCTGATCGACGGCGAGCTTGACGCCGGGCATTCTCGTGACGTCGAGGCCCACGCGGCAATCTGCCCGGTTTGCGCGGAGAAGCTAAAAGCGTTCCGCGCCATGCGGGAGGCGATGGCGAACGCCGATCTGAAAGAGTCCGCCCCGCCGAGCTTGCGCAGCCGCATAGAGGCATCACTGCCCACGCCAACGGCACAAATCATCGCACCACGCCAATTCGCGCAGACGTCGCGGCGGACATTCCTGGGCGGCTTTGCCACCGGCGCCGGACTCTCGGCGGCGCTCGCTGCAAGCCTTGTCTTCACCGTGTTCCGTGCCGATCAGGATCAAACGATCTCCGACGAAGTGGTGTCGGCACACGTCCGATCCTTGCAGGCCGGTCACCTGATGGATGTCGAGACCAGCGACCAGCACACCGTCAAGCCGTGGTTCAATGGCAAGCTTGACGTCGCACCGCCGGTGATCGACCTGACGGCCCAGGGCTTTACGCTGCTCGGCGGACGCCTCGACTATATCGATGGCGAGCCGGTTGCATCGATCGTCTATCAGCGCCGCAAGCACGTGATCAATTTATTCGTCGCGCAGCGCCTCGGCACAAAGCACGCCGGCGCGACGGCGAAGACCATCCAGGGTTACAATGTGCGTCATTGGTCGGAAGACGGGCTCGACTTCTGGGCCGTCAGCGATCTGGCGGCGGACGAACTCGACGAGTTCGATCAGAAAATCTCGGCAGCCCTGCATTCGTCCGGGCCCTCCTGACTGGTTTCTCCGGCCATTACCGGCTAAAGCAAGCCAAGCAAGAGCCGCATGGGCGCCCAGTATCCCATGCCACCCGCAACCTATTGGCACGCCAAGCGTTTAAGCGTCGATCATGGATCAACGCGTTGACAATGAGCGCCGTACTGATTCCACACCCGGCCTGGGGGAAAGACCCTCGGGCAACGAACGGGTGAAGAAGCGCTCGTGGCGCGAGACGTTCAGCGCGCGCCGCGGCCTGTTTGTCGCGCTTGCGATCGGCAGTCTCATCGTGCTGCTTCTCCTCGTTCTGTGGTGGCTCCACGCCAGGCAATATGAGACGACCGACGACGCCTTCATCGATACCAGGACTGTCCAGATCAGCGCCCAGGTGGGCGCGGCCATCGTCGACGTGCCGGTTACGGACAATCAACTGGTCGAAGCCGGCGCCGAACTCGTTCGCCTCGACGATCGCGATTACATCGCGCAGCGCGACCAGTCGAAAGCCAACGTCGACAATCTCGCCGCCCAGATCGTGTCGCAGACGGCAAAGGTGGAGCAAGCCAAGAAGCAGGCGGTCCAGGCGCAAGCCGCATTGACCTTCGCGCAGCAGGAATCCGATCGTTACCAGCAGCTCGCGCAAAAAGGTACCGCCACCATCGAGCAGGCGCAGCAATATTCGTCGAACCTGTTGCAAAGCGAAGCGACCTTCGCCGCCGCGCAAGCCAATGCGGTGGCGACCGAAAAACAAATCCCCACGCTGGACGCGCAGCGCAAGACGGCCGAAGCACAGCTGGCGCAGGCAGAAGCCAATCTGTCACGAACCATCGTTACCGCGCCGGTCGCCGGCCGGGTCACGCGATTGACGGCAGCCAAAGGCGGCTATGCCGCGGTCGGGCAGGCCCTGATCATGTTCGTGCCGCGCGATGTTTGGGTGACGGCCAATTTCAAGGAGACGCAGCTCGACTTGATGCGGCCCGGCCAGCCTGTCGACCTCGAGATCGACGCCTATCCCGACCGCACGTTCAAGGGACATATCGACAGCATTCAGTCCGGCAGCGGCACTGCGTTCAGCCTCCTGCCGGCGGAAAATGCGACGGGAAACTACGTCAAGATCGTCCAGCGCGTGCCGGTGAAGATCGTTTTCGATAAGCTCCCTGACGTACTGCTCGGCCCCGGCATGTCGGTCGTCCCGACAGTGAAAGTGCGATGAGCGATCAGGCGCGAACCGGCGGCTGGGACAACAGCCGTTCGGCCGCGGGCAACCGGAACCCGTGGCTCGTTGCCGTCGTGGTGTCGATCGCGACTTTCATGGTCGTGCTCGACACCGCGATCGCCAATGTCTCGTTGCGATACATCGCGGGCAGTCTTGCCGCCAGCGTCGATGAGAGCACCTGGGTCGTCACGACCTATCTCATCTCCAACGCCGTGGTGCTGCCGGCGAGCGGCTGGCTGTCGAACGTCATCGGCCGCAAACGCTTCTATATGATCTGCGTCGCGCTATTCACGATAAGCTCGCTGCTTTGCGGGCTCGCCCCAAACCTCACCGCGCTCATTATCTTCCGTATTCTTCAGGGGCTCGGCGGCGGCGGCATGCCGACGAGCGAACAGGCGATCCTCGCCGATACCTTTCCGCCGCAGAAACGCGGCCAGGCGTTTGCGCTCTATGGCGTTGCGGTCATCGTCGCGCCCACCGTCGGTCCGACGATCGGCGGCTGGATCACCGACAATTTTTCCTGGCACTGGATCTTCTTCATCAATGTGCCGATCGGGCTTGCGTCGCTTGCGCTGGTCCATTGGCTTGTCGAGGAGCCCGAGACTCTCGAACGCGAACGCAAGGAGCGGCTGGCCGGAGGCCTGAAGATCGACTGGGTGGGTTTTGCCCTGATCGCGATGACGCTCGGCTGTCTCGAAGTGGTCCTCGATCGCGGCCAGATCGACGATTGGTTCAAGTCCGGCACGATCATCACCTTCACCGCGCTCGCCGTCATATCATTTGCCGCCTTCGTGCCATGGGAGCTCAGCCAGGAAGACCCGATCATCGAGCTCCGGCTTTTGTTTCACCGTCAGTTCGGCATGGCCTTTTGCGTGATGTTCATGGTCGGCGCGATCCTGTTCGGATCAAACCAGATCATGCCGCAGCTCCTGCAGACATCATTTCCCTACACCGCGACGCTGTCGGGCCTCGCCATGATGCCGGGCGGCATCGCCATGCTTGTGATCATGCCGATTGCCGGACTGGTCACCGGGCGCTTTCAGCCGAAATATCTGATGGTGCTCGGTCTTACCGGCATCGCACTCTCGATGTGGTACTCGACCTCGCTCACGCCCGACGCGAGCTTCGACTATTTCGGCTGGGTCCGCGTCTATCAGATGGTCGGGCTGCCGTTCCTGTTCATTCCGATCAATACCGTGGCCTATGACGGCCTGGCGCCGACAAAAACCAGCCAGGCCTCCGCACTGATGAATGTCTCCCGCAATCTCGGCGGCAGTATCGGGATTTCGCTTGCCAATGTGGTCCTGACGCAGCGCGGCGATTTCCATCAGTCACGGCTGGTCGAGCACATCGAACCGACCTCGCCTGCCTATCAATCGACGCTGCAGCAACTGACCAAATATTTCATGCAGCACGGCGCTTCGGCGGCCGACGCCAAGGGACAGGCGATGGGCGTCTTCGGCCAAATGGTGCAGAGCCAAGCCACGATAATGGCCTATATCGACGTGTTCCATGTTTGCGCCATCGCGGCCGCGCTGATGATCCCGCTGGTCCTCATTCTGGTCAGGCGTGTGCAGATCGGCGCCCACGTGCCTGCAGGACACTGATATGGTACAAACGCGTCGGCGGGATTTTTCCCGTCCAAAAACTGTTCGTTCGGGGCGACAAGAAGAAACCGCGATATTCGCTCCAAGGATGGCGGCAATGGCTCGAATTTTCCCCAAATTTTGTTTGCTGGTGCTGCTCGGCGCAGGTCTCGACGCAGGGCTTGGCGCATGTCTCGGCGCCGCCACACCGGAACCGGTCAAGATCGACGTTGTCATGATCGATTACAAATTCATTCCCGATCGCCTGATATTCCAGCATGACGTGCATTATCGCCTGCACATGGAGAACCACGGCAAGGAAACGCACGAACTCACCGCCCCGACATTTTTTGCGACGGCGAAAATCGACAATCCAGACATTCTCAATCACGAGCGTAGCGAGATCGTGGTGCAGCCCGGCGAGGCGAAGGATCTCTTCCTGACACCCGGGAAGCCCGGCACCTATGACCTGCGCTGTGCCGACCATGACTGGGACGGCATGGTGGGCGGGATCACGGTGCAATAACGGCGCAATAGTGTCATCGCGCCTTGCCGCATGGCCTGCTGCCAAAGCCTTCGCCGCAGGCAACGTGCTGAAAATCTGTCCTGACGAGGCTGGTTATCTGATCGGCCGCGGGTGGACTATGCCTGCACGCTGATTATCGAGATGGAACTTCGCGCTTCGGGGAAAGCCGCAATTCTCCAGTGAGCCACCGCCCGGCTCCGCACATTCACCGAAATGTCCCGCATCCGCCAAAGTACGGCACCAATCTTGCTTAAACTCACTGTCGAGGGGGTTACGGGGCTGACGAGCGCAAATCTGGGAACAAAAGGAGTCGCCAATGTGTGACTTTAGCCTTCAGAGCGTGCGGTCGAGGCCGGCGGCAGTCGGCGATAAGCTTGTGACACGTGACTTCGGAACGGGAACCCGCGGGTTCTCCGCCCCGGAGGATCCCGAAACGGCAGTCTGCATCCTGCCCGGCACGGAACTGGCTTTTGCCGGCAACGTCGCCTGCTTGCCAGCCGGCTTGCTCGGCTGGAAGACCAAGACGGTCGCCCACCAAACGGCCATCTTCCGCCAAGTCAACAAGGACAAGATGGCGGCGCATCACGATGCGCTCGAGTTTCCGGACGGGCATACCGTGTTGCTGACACTGTTGTGCGAAGGTCAAACGGCAACCGTTCTGCAATTGCCGGCCCGGCCGAAGACCGACGAAGAGGCGCGCGAGCAGGAACGCGTCAGCTACGTCGGCTGAAACGCACGTCATTGCGATGGAGATCCGGCCGCCCCTGCCGGGCGGCCGGCGTAATTCTGTGACGATATTTTTGGCGGCGGCAGCCCGTTATCGGCGACCGGGCTGGGAACGCCCCGCCTGATCTCCGTATCATCCGTATAAATTTCGCGTCCGGCGGCGGCCCGTCCGCCGGGATTTCGGCGTGACTCGGCCGGGGCAGACGTGGCACATCACCTCCAACCCTGCCGGCCGGGACGGCGCCACAGCAGCGTGGCGCATCCGGTTCAATTTTCTTGCAAAAAATGCCGCGATGAACAACTCCGAGAACCAGCCGGCGGGTCAGGACCGCTCTGCAGCCGAGGCCGCAACTGCGCCCGCCGCAGAGGCCGCGCAGCCGGCCGACGGGTCAGCGAAGGGCAACGAGCCGTCTGCCGCTCCCCGGTTCTTTGCCGTCTTTCCTCCGATCATGCTGCCGATGTTTCTCGCGGTCGCCGATCAGACGATCGTCGCCACCGCGCTGCCGGCCATTGCTTCGAGCATGGGCCAGATCGAGCGTGCCTCCTGGGTGGTGGTTTCCTATCTGATCGCCAACACGATCGCCGCACCGGTTTATGGCCGGCTCGGCGACACGTTCGGCCGGCGGCTGATGATGTTCGTGGCGCTCGGAATATTCATCCTTGGTTCCGTGCTTTGCGCGCTCGCGCCCAATATCGAACTTCTCACCGCGTTCCGGGTACTGCAGGGTTTCGGCGGCGGCGGGCTGATGACGCTGTCGCAAGCTTTGATCGGCGAAGCGATCCCGCCGCGCGAGCGCGGCCGCTATCAAGGCTATCTTGCCGGCATCGCGGTCACCTCCAACAGTTTTGGCCCGGTCGCCGGCGGCTACCTGACCCAAGCCTTCGGCTGGCAGTCGATCTTTCTCATCAATGTCCCATTGGGGCTTCTCGCCTTCCTGTTCGTGTTTCGCATTCCGCCGCGGCAAGGCGATCGGCGCCGCACGAGTTTTGATGCTCCGGGCCTGGTGTTTTTCATATTCTTCGTCGGCCCGGTCATCCTCGCGCTCGAACAGGTCCAGCGCATGCAACTGAGCGCAGTGCCGATGGCGCTCGGACTCCTCGCCTTCGGGCTGATCTCGCTTGGCCTTCTGGCTTGGCAGGAAAGACACACCACCTCGCCCCTCATCCCGCCGGCCCTTTTCAGGCAGCCCTCGATCTGGCGCGCCGATGCCATGGCCGTCGTTCATGGCGCCGCGCTGGTGTCTCTCATCACCTTCCTGCCGATCTATTTGCGTGCGGTCCGTGGCGCATCGCCGTCCGAGACCGGGCTGATCCTGCTGCCATTAACCGCGGGCATCGGCATCGGCTCCATGTTCACCGGCCAGATGGTGACGAGGACAGGCCATTCCGCCCCGTTTCCGACCTATGGCTTGATGGGCGCAACCGCCGGCCTGTTGTTCCTCGCGTTCTGGGCGCCGCACCTGAGCACCGGCCAATTTGCCTGGGCGTTATGCATCATCGCCATGTTCATGGGCACGGTGATGGGCGTGGTCCAGGTGACGGTGCAAACCGTATCCGGCCCTCGCCTTCTCGGCACCGGCGCGGCCATGGTGCAATTTTCCCGCTCGGTCGGTGCGGCTTTCGGCACCGCCACCGTCGCTGCGATCCTGTTTTCCATTCTTACGGCAACCGACCGCGATACTGCGGTCTTGTTCGGCACCATTATTGAACAGGGACCGGAAGCTCTCGCGGCGCTCGATCCGGCGCGGCAGGCCGTGGTCCATGCCGAAATCGGCGAAGCTTTCCGCGCCGCTTTCATCACGATTGCCACATTCACCGGCATCGGCACCCTTCTGGCATGGTCGCTTCCGCTCCGCCGCCTCTGATCGGAGGTAGCGAGCACCGGCATTGCGGCGCGCCGCCGCACGCGGCAAACTCGACCCAATGGATCCGGAAGGCACACGATGATCGTCGACGCACAGGTTCATTTTTGGAAGGCCAATACACCGGATCGGCCGTGGCTGCCGAACCGCGTGGCGCATCTTCCCGAACCTTTCACCGCCGACCAATTCGTGCCGATGATGAAGGAGGCTGGCGTCGAACGCGCCGTCATCGTGCCGCCGTCGTGGGAAGGCGACCGTAACGACTGCGCGCTCGAAGCGGTCAAGAAATATCCAGGGCGCTTCGCCATCATGGGGCGCCTGCCGGTGGAAGACCCGAAATCGGCAGCCCTCCTGCCCGACTGGAAAAAGCAGCCGGGCATGGTCGGGATCAGAGTGACGTTCCATCCGCCGCAATGGAAATGGCTGACCGACGGTACCGCGGACTGGTTCTGGCCGGCGGCGGAAAAATACCGCTACCCGGTGATGTTCTACGGCGCGCCGATGGCGAATTTCGCCCGCATCGCCGAGCGGTATCCACAACTGCCGATGATCGCCGATCATTTGGGCGTCACCGGCGAAATGGCGAAAAGCGGCAAGATGGCGGAAGCGATCGGCGAGACCGTCGCGCTCGCCAAATATCCGAATGTGTCGGTAAAACTTTCGACGACGCCGTTCTATTCAAACGAGTCGTATCCATTCCTCGATATGACGCCACATATCCGCCGGCTGTTCGACGCCTTCGGGCCGCGGCGCTGCTACTGGGGCACGGACCTGACGAACTCGCCCAACAAAGCCGCCTACAAGCAGCGCGTCACCCATTTTACCGAAACGCTCGACTTCCTGTCGGCCGAGGACAAGGCGTGGATCATGGGCCGGGCAATTCTCGATCGACTCGGATGGAAGTAACCGCGTTGCCTCTCCGATGACGGCCGCGCAGCGATCGGCATGAACGCCATGACCTTTGTCGGCCGCTCGCTTCCGCGTCTTGAAGATCCGCCGCTGGTCAAAGGCCAGGGCCGTTTCGCGGGGGATATCTCTTTCGCCCATCAATTGCATATGCGCGTGGTCCGTTCCGCGCATGCGCACGGGCGCATCATCGCGATCGATACGGAGGCAGCGCGTGCCGTGGACGGCGTTATCGCGGTGTGGACCTCGGCGGATGTCGCCGAGATACCGCCGATCGATTTCCGGCTCACGCGGATCGAAGGGCTCGAACCGTACCGGCAGCCAATTCTCGCTGCGGAGCGCGTGCGCTATGTCGGCGAGCCGATCGCTGTCGTATTTGCCTCCGACGCTTACGCGGCGGAAGACGCGGCCGATCTGGTGGATATCGAAATCGAAGCCCTTGCCGAACTGGTCGAAGCCGATGCGCCGCTCGGCGAGTTCAGCACCGGCCATTCGACGGAAGCCGCAATCGTGCGCAAAGGCTTCGGCGATGTGGCAGCGGCGTTTACCGGCGCACATACGACTGTAACGCTTGAGTTAAAGCTTGGGCGGCACAGCGGCGTGCCGCTTGAGACACGCGGCGCCATTGCGCGTCTCGACGCCGGCCGCGGCGTTCTTGAACTCTATGGCGCCGCCAAAGTACCGCACTGGAATCGCGACGCATTGGCGCGCATGCTCGGCCGCGCGTCCTCATCCATCCATCTCTATGAAGGTCACACCGGCGGCGGCTTTGGCGTGCGCGGCGAGCTTTACCCCGAGGACGTGCTCGCCTGTCTCGGCGCGCTGCGGCTCAAACGGGCCGTCAAATGGATCGAAGACCGCCGCGAGCACCTGATGGCGACCAACCACTCGCGCCAGCAGCATTATCATGTCCGCGCCGCCGTCGACGCCGCCGGCCGTCTCCTCGCCATCGACGGCGAATTCTTTCACGACCAGGGCGCCTATGTGCGTACGCACGCGGTGACGGTGCCCGATCTCGCCGCCACCATGCTGCTCGGCCCCTATCGTGTTCCGGCCTACCGCATGACCGGCCGGGTTCGCCTGACTAACAAGACGCCGTGCGGCACCTACCGC
Organism: uncultured Alphaproteobacteria bacterium; assembly: GCA_963808205.1. Taxonomy (GTDB): domain Bacteria; phylum Pseudomonadota; class Alphaproteobacteria; order Rhizobiales; family Xanthobacteraceae; genus BOG-931. The sequence continues at coordinate 66,658 of CAWEER010000006.1, read as the reverse complement.
GCGCCGGGGCGCTATGAGAGCACATTCGTTCGCGAGCGGCTGATGGACGCCATCGCGGCGCGCCTGAACATCGATCCGGTCGAAATCCGCCGCCGCAATCTCATTGCCGCGGCGGAAATGCCCTACGCGCGTCATCTCGATACGCTCGGCACCGAGATGACCTACGACTCCGGCGACTATGCCGGACTCCTTGATAAGGCGCTCAAGCAGATCGGCTGGAAAAAGCTCGGTGACGACTTGCGGCGCAGGCGCGCCGCCGGCGAGGCAGTCGGTGTCGGAATGGCGATGTTCGTCGAAAAGAGCGGACTTGGTCCCTACGACGGCGTCCACGCCACGATCGACACCAGCGGAACAGTCGAGATCGTGACCGGATCGACGTCCGTCGGCCAGGGCATGGAGACCGTCATCGCGCAAATCTGCGCCGACGCACTCGGCGTGGACTATCGGCGCGTGCGCATCATTCACGGCCAGACAGACCGTATCGCATTCGGCATGGGAACATTTGCGTCGCGGGTGACGGTGATGACCGGCGAGGCGACGCGTATAGCGGCGAAAAAGCTTCGCGCCAAGGCGATCGCCGTCGCGGCCGATCTTCTGCAATCGCCACCCGACACGCTTGACGTGATCGACGGCAAAGTGGTGCGCAAGAACGCGCCGCAGGGGCCGTCGGTGACACTCGGCGAAGTGGCGCGCGCGCTTAATCCCGGATCAAAGCTTCTCGGCGATGCGATACCGGGGCTTGCCGCTGACGGGTTCTTCGAATCGGCGCACATGAACTATCCCTACGGAATTCATTTCGCCGTGGTGCGCATCGATCGCGATACCGGCGGCGTCGCGATCGAGCGCTATTTCGTTGCCTATGACATCGGCAAAGCGGTCAACCCGATGCTGGTCGATGGACAGATCGCGGGCGGCGTGGCGCAAGGCGTCGGCGGCGCGCTGCTCGAGGAATTCCTTTACGACGCACGCGGCGAGCCGCTCTGCGTCAATTTCGCAGACTATTTGATGCCGACAGCACGCGAAATTCCGCCAATCGAAATGTTGATCACCGAGGATGCACCGAGCCCGCTGAATTCGCTCGGTGTCAAAGGCGCGGGCGAAGGGGGCGCCAATGCGGTGGGCGCCGCCATTGCCGCGGCAATCGACGACGCGCTCGGCAGACCGGGCGCCGTCACGCAGCTTCCAGTCACGCCGCAGCGGCTGCGGAAGATGCTGCAGGACACGCGGCTTGGAGCCGCGTCTCCGCCAAATCCGAAACCGCAGCCATGACGGCGCCGGCGGCTCAAAGATCAGGAACCCTTTGGGCCATCACCGGCTACTTCAATCCTGCACGCTATCGGCGGAGATTGGCAAACTTCCGGATTTTCTTCGGCGGCCTCTGACTTTGAGAAAAAAATATGTTATTTTTCAATATGATACACTGGCGACTTCGCTGAGGCGAGGAAGATCAAAGGCTCTGATCGTGATCGCGGAGAGCAAATGCAGCGCTTTGGCTATTTGCCGCTGGATTAGCGGCCCGTGATGCAAATCCGCGCGCACCACATCAAATGGGGAGCACTCATCCTCACAGCCGCATCTGCGGTTGTCGGAACCTATTTTCTTCTGGCGTACATCGTGCTGCCGCTTTTCTGGCGGCACTACGAGCACCAGCACGCCCTCAAGGGGCTGACGATGGTCACCCGCACCGCGAACGGGATTCCGGGCGACCCCATCAATGTCGGGCTGGTCGGATCGCGGACGGATGTCCTGTGCGCCATGAGGGCAGCCGGATGGTATCCGGCCGATCCGATCACGCTGCGCTCGAGCCTCGAGATCGCCGGCAGCGTCCTGCTCGATCGGCCGTATCACGATGCGCCGGTCAGTCATTTATATTACGATGGACGGCGGCAGAATCTCGCCTTTGAGTTGCCCGTCGGAACCAGCGCCGACCGCCGCCACCATGTCCGCTTTTGGCGTGTGCTCGATCACGGTGAGGAAGGCCGCGCAGTCTGGCTCGGCGCGGCAACATTCGACCGTGGCGTCGGGTTCAGTCACGACGATGCGCGCGTCACCCATCACATAGGTCCTGACGTCGACGCCGACCGGGACCTGCTCACGGCGGACCTGAGAGCTGCAAAGGTCGTCAAAACAATTTACGAGGTGACCGGCGTCGGCCCGACGGTTGACGGCCATAACGGCGAGGGCGATCCCTACTACACCGACGGCGACGTCAAGATTTCCGTCCTCGTGGAGGGCTGCAACCAGCGCAGCGAGGCCGTGTCGGTGCTCGACAATCCCCCGCTTGTGAATTTCAAAAACCTGGCATGGGATACCATCGCCAAGAGCATCCTTGCGGCAACGACGCCCAATCCGAAGAGATAGAATATGCAGCCGCTACAGTTCGGCGGCAATGAAATGCGTCACTTTCGGCGGCCCGGCGAAATTGAACCGTTGCGCCGCCTGCTCCACCAGACGATCGGCGTTGGTGACGCGCTCGTGCTGGCGCAAATGCTCCATCCAGGATTCCACGAGGAAAGTTTCAAGGATGCGTCCATCGTCCGCAGTGTCCTCGAACACGCCCCAGGAATAAGCGCCGTCGCGCCGCCGCTCGTGCTCGATCATTGCCAGCGCCTCGAGAAACGCCGCGCGATCCTCGGGCCGGACGCGATATTCGACCGTGACCAGGACGGGACCGCGGTCATGCGCGATATTCTGCGTGGTGATCGGCGCCGGCCAGTGCGCGGACGGCGTTAGATCCAATCCCGCTGCGGTTTGCAGCTTCCACGGCCAAGTCAGCGCAATGGCGGCGACCATGCCTGCGGCGGCAAGGAAATGTGCCGTCGGCAGCCCGACCATGACGGCAATTTCGCCCCATGCCGCACTGCCGAGCGTCAGGCAACCGAAAAACACGGTGGTGTAGATGGCCAGCCCGCGCCCGCGCACCCAATCCGGCAGCGCAACCTGCGCAGAGACGCTCAGTGTCGCCAGCGCCGCAATCCATGACGCACCCGCGATCGCGCTCGCGATGAGCGCCATCGCCGGCTCCCGGGAAATTCCGTACAGCACCATCGCAACGGCCTGACCGAGTGCGCCGATCGCCATCAGCCAATCCGGCCCCACTTTCGATTTCAGCCGTGGCAGAAAAAAAGCACCGCCCACCGCGCCTGCGCCGATCGCGCCGAGCAGCACGCCATAAAGTCCGGGACCGCCCGCGATCTGTTGCCGCGCAACGAGCGGCAACAGCGCCCAATAGGCACTGGCAAACAGAAAAAAGCCTGTCGCCCGTATCAGCGTCGCGCGCAAATGCTGGTTATGCCTGGCGTAGCGAAGGCCCGCTAAAATCGCTTGCCCAAACCGCTCGGCCGGCAACAGCGTGCCGGAACTCTTTGCCGGCCGCCACCACAGCAGCGATCCGACAATGGCGAGATTGGAGGCGGCATTGATCCAGAACGGCGCGGCGATGCCGTAAGCGGAAATCGTCACGCCGCCGAGTGCGGGGCCGAGCGCGCGGGAGATATTCACGCCGACGCTATTGACCGCGATGGCCGGCGGCAGATCATCCTTGGGCACGAGCTGCGTCACCAGCGCCTGCCAGGCCGGAACGGTCATGGCGCCCGCGGCCCCGATCAAAAACGTGAAAAGCAGCAGATTGCCCGGCGTCGCCAAACCAAGTCCGACCATTGCCGCATAGACCGCGGAGACCGCCGTCGTCAGTACCTCGACCACGATCAGGAATTTTCGCTTGTCGAAGATATCGGCGAGCGCGCCCGCGGGAATAGCGAACAGACAGATCGGCAATGAGCTTGCCGCCTGCACCAGCGCGACGATAAATGGATCGGGATTGAGGCTCGTCATCAGCCAGCCGGATGCCGCGCTGTACATCCAGCCGCCGACATTGGAAACGAGCGTCGCCGTCCAGATCACCGCGAAGGCCGGATGGCGAAACGGCGCCGCGAAAGACGACGATTTTGACGCGGTCGCGGCGGACGAGGTGCCCATTTTCCAATGCTACCACGCTACGATGCGCCGTCGCGGCAGCGCCTGCAGAAATCGGGTGGGTCCGTCCCCGCCGACGCGATAGACGAGACGTCATGGCCAAAGCGAGCAAGAGACACGCGATAGCCCCCTCGCCGCTTAAAGCGACGGAGCGGCGCTGGCGGGCGGTCGCCGAGCGTGACGGGCGGCTCGACGGAACTTTCTTCTATGCCGTCAAGACGTCGGGCGTGTACTGCCGTCCGGCATGCCCATCGCGGCGGCCCAATCCGGAAAACGTGACGTTCTACGAAACGCCTGACGACGCCGAACAGGCGGGATTTCGCGCCTGTCTGCGCTGCCGGCCGAGACTTGCTTTGCCCCGGCGCGATACGCTGCAGTCGTGAACGTAATTGCAAAGACTGCCGCGGCGAACCGGAAATCCGTGCAACGGCGTGTCGAAACCTATGTGTGGAACGATATCGCCTCGCAACTCGATGCAGACGGCTGTGTGCGCCTGAAAACCCTGCTGACTCCCGCCGAGTGCGACTATCTGGCTGCACTGTATCCGCAGGAGGAGCATTTCCGCAGCACCGTCCGCATGGCGAGACACGGCTTCGGCAAAGGCGAATACCGCTATTTCAAATATCCATTACCCAGCCTGATCGGCGAACTGCGCGCCGCCCTCTATTCGCACATTGTGACCGTTGCCAATGAATGGAACGCGCGCATGAATATCGGCACGCGATATCCGAAAGAGCACGCTGAATATCTCAAATTGTGCCACGAGGGCGGCCAATCGCGTCCGACGCCGCTTCTCCTGCAATACGTGGCTGGCGACTACAATTGCCTGCACCAGGATTTATACGGCGAGCTTGTCTTTCCGTTGCAGATGACGATCCTGCTGTCCGCTCCAGCCAGGGATTTTTCCGGCGGCGAATTTGTTCTCACCGAACAGCGGCCACGGATGCAGAGCCGCGTCGAGGTCGTAGCCTTGCACCAGGGCGATGCCGTCCTTTTCGCCGTCAACAACCGCCCGGTTCGCGGTTCCAAGGGACATTATCGCGTCAAGTTGCGTCACGGCGTGAGCCGGATTCATTCCGGCCGCCGCCACACGCTTGGCATCATCTTTCACGACGCCAAATAATCTTCAGGCAAGAACGCCGGCTGTTATGCCGCCGGTCTGTGCGCCAGCCAGCGGCCGTTTTCGGCGGCCGTGAAGAGCTCCGCCAGCGCCGCGTTGACGGCGGCAGGCTCTTCGCTGGTGATGGTGTGACCAGATCGCGGGATCACGAGCAGGCCCGCGGTCGGCGCCGTGCGTTTGAGAAACACGCTGCCGTCGAGGCAAGTTTCGTCCTCGTCGCCGACGATGATCAGAAGCGGCACCGAGAATTTCTTCAAATCCGCTTCGATATCCCACAGTGTCGGGCGCTTGCTTTGCAGCATCGCCATGGTCATCGCGTGGCCTTGCGCCGAATGTTCGGCGAGCATGCGCGCGAACTCCGCATAGCCGCGCGGATCCTTGTACTTCTGCGCCTGCCGCGTTGGTGTATCGGCGTAGATCGCCGCGGCTTCGGTCATGCCTTTTTCCGTGAACATTTTGGCGGTCTCGGCGGCCTGTGTGCGCATCGCCTGCCGCGCCGCCGGATCGGGCAGCGAACCCCAGCCGCAACCGGCCGCGGTCACGGAGATGCAGCGCTGCGGATCGCGCAACCCGACATGGAGCGCCGTGTAGGCACCCATGGAATGTCCGACCACGTGAGCTTTTTCGATGCCGAGCGCATCCATCAGCGCGACCACGTCGCCGCGCGCGATATCCTGTCCGTAAAGCGCCGGATCGGCCGGCACGTCGGATGGCGGATAGCCGCGCTGGCTATAGGTGACGCAGCGATACGAGCGGGAGAAATGGCGCATCTGCGGTTCCCAGGTGCGGTAGTCGCCGGCGAATTCATGGACGAAAACGACCGGCGTCCCCGCGCCCGCCTCTTCGTAATAGAGACTGACGCCATCCGCTGTTTTGATCTTGGGCATTTGTGCCTCATTCCTCCGGGCAAGCGCAGCTCGGGCGCCGGCGTCATGCTACATAAATTGCGCGGCGGCCTGCAAACGCGCCACTCCAAACGTGACGGGCCGCCCGTTGCCGGGCGGCCCGTTCGCGTTGCCTGAAGTTGCGCGGGTAAATCAGCTCCAGCCGCTCAAACCATCCAGAACGGCTTCTGCGTCTCGCGGTGAACGTCGCAGCGCGTCACGCCGATGTCGCGAAGCGTGGCGTCGCTAAGCCCTTCCAGTTCCTGGCGCGAGCGTGAACGCCACTGCCACTCGGTGAAACTCTGCTTCACCCGGTACCAGCGAAGGCTCCCGCGCGTCGTGAATGTGAACGTCATGGCTGGCTCCATACCCGGCTAGTGCTGACGATCTGAACCTAGGCCGCCTTCGCAATGCGAGATGTGATAGGCAGCACAGTTCGGCGCTTTCGGACAAGCCATTGATATTACTGGTGATCGAGCGCCCTGTTGGTGGTATTTGCAGGCGCTAAGGCTGCGGTCCCAAGCCTTCTGGCGTAATCTCGCACATTGCAGTCACCGGTTCCGGCAGCACGGCGTCGGTCCGGTCATAGCCGACGGCCCTGAGAATCCCCATGGCCGGGCACATCGCGACCGCAAGTCGCGTATAGGGATTGAGTACCGGCTCGCGGACCCAGCCGAAATCACGCGCCGATACGGCGCCGTCCCAGGTTTTCAGCGAATTGCGGCGCGCCCGGCTGTAGCCCGCCGCATCGGCAAACGTGCTGGTCAAAAAACGCCGCGTGCCGATGCGTCCCTCCCAGCCCGGCCGGCCCGGCACCCAATCGTTGGCGGCGCTGGTTTCGTCTTCGCGGCTGGTGAAGCCGGTTTCGGTCCGCTCGATGACGCAGCGCTCGTTCGCTGCGCAGCCGGCCAGTGTGAAAATCACGGATCGGGCCACCGGGGTCATCTCCAGCATGCGCCGCGCGGCTGCAAAATCCCTGCAAACTTCAAACGTTCTGCGCAGCAATTGATCCGGCGGCATGAGATTATCGGAGCGCCAGGTCGCCCGGGCGTTGATCGCAAGATCGATGGGGCGAAGCCAGCGATGCGCGGTGCGGCGGCGCATCGGCGCCTGATTGACGCAGGCCGCGAAGCGGCGCGGCGCCATCGCGGTGAGCGCACCGACATAGCCCGGCCAGGTGACGCTCAGGAAATCGCCGCACTCGCCCTGCATCCGCGCCACCGCCACGTAACGGCCGAGGCCGGTGAAGGGCCAATCCAGTGTCCGCACGAGCCAGGACACGCCGTTCTCCTCGCATGCACGCGTCGTGCAGCCCCACTGATAGGATGCATTGAGCATCCACACGCCGGAGAAATCGAGCTCCGCCGCTATGCGTGCAATCTCCGGCAGATAGGGCGAGCGCGAACGCTTGAGCCAGCGCCGCGATATCCGATCAAGCAGCGGCACGAGGGGAAGAGCCGGACGCGGGAAAAAATCGAGACAGGCATCGCGCAGCGCGCGTGCCTGTTGCGCATTTTCCCGGGCATGGCGCAACGGGCCGCCGTCACGCAGATCGACAACGGGAATAGCCGGCAGCCTACTCATGGAAAGCCCACTGATTTGGACAGGCGGATCCGGCGGCTCAATTTGCCGGCCAAATGCCGACGGCGCGATCGTCGCTGCCGGAGGCCAGACGGCGGCCGTCGGACGAAAACGCCAGCGAACGAATACTGCCGGAATGTCCAGAAAGCGAGCGCAGGAGCTGCCCGGCTTCGGCGTCCCACATCTGGATGCTGGTATCGCTGCCGCCGACGGCCAGACGCTTGCTGTCGCGCGCGAAGGCAAGCGCATTGACCGCGCTCAGCTGTGTCGACAGCGTGCGCAACAGCTGCAGATTAGCCGTATCCCAAATCACGACCGCATCACCACTGCCCGCCGCGGCGAGACGGCTGCCGTTGGGAGAAACTGCTACCGACAACACGGGCCCGGTGTGACCTCGCAGCGTCCGAAGCGGTTGCCCGCTGTCGGCATCCCAGGTCCGCACCGTACCATCGGCGCTTCCGGAAATTACGGTCTTGCCATCGGGAGAATACGCCACCGATGTTACCGCGTCGGAATGGCCGTTAAGAACGCGGATGAGGCCGCCTGAATCGGCATTCCAGATTTTGACCGTCGTGTCGGCATTGCCCGCCGCGATCCGCGTGCCATCCGGCGAGATTGCCAGCGACAACACCGCGGGCAGGCTTTGGCCGAAATTGTAGCTCATCTCCGGCCGCAACGAACGGACCATCCGCTGTCCGGTGTCGATATCGCGGATGGCGATGATGCCGTCCCTGCCGCCGGAGACCAGACGCTTTCCGTTCGGCTCGAAGGCAATCGTATTCACCGCTTCGGTGTCGTCCGTCAGCGCGTGGAGCAATAGTCCGGTATTTAAGTCCCAAATTCTTACCGTCTTGTCGGAACTGCCCGACGCGAGCATCTTTGCGTTGGGGGAGAACGCAACCGAACTCACCGGACCGGTATGCCCCGACAAAAAGAACGTGCGGTCCTGATCGCCGCCGCCGCGGAAGAAAATCCCGTAAACCGCAAGAAGAAGCACAAGCGCGACGGCGCCGGCTATTCCAAGCCGCAGCATCTGGCCTTGCCGGTCCGCCGGCCATAGCGCGCTGGACGAAATCTTCGGTATCGAGATCGAGACGCGCTCTTTCTCGCCGGTCTGCCCGGTAACCGTCGATATGAATGCGGCGGCGCGTGAACCGGTATTCTTCTTATCCAGAGAATCAGGGGCCGCCTGCCGCGAGCCCGTGTTCGATTTCGAGGTACCCGAGGGAATTTTGGTTTCGCCGCTTGGCGGTGACGGCGATGCCTGGCCGAGGATCACGTCGATCGACCGGATAAGGCGGTCCATGTGGTAGTCGAAATCCTGGCCGGTATCGACGCGCAGGGCGTTGCGAAACGCGAAATCCTTCAGGCTTGGCGGCAACTGGTCGGAGCCCGGCATCGTCGTATTGCCGATCAGGACCGGGATCAGCGGCGTCCTGCGGCGCAACGCCGTTTCGATTTCCACACGAACGGCATCGGATTCCTGCTGGATGCGCTCGGTGCCTCCGGCCTGCGCGCCGACCCAATTCGGTCCGATCACGCTGAGCAAGACTGTGGTTTTGCGCAGCATGTCGTTGATGTGAACGCGGAAATCGATGCCCGGCGGGATGTTGTCGATGTCGCGAAAGATCGCTTCCTTGCCGTAGTGAGCGGCAAGCCTGTCGAAAATCCGGCCGGTCATCGCCTCGGAATCGGCACGGCGGTAGGAAATGCTGATCTTGGGCATCAGCGCCGATCCTGCCGATATTGACGCATCCCTACCCCTCGCGCTCGCGGCCGCGAACTCGCCTGTTCCGGCCTAGAATAGAGCACCCCCGAGCGAAATTTATAGCATGTCCCCGCTGTGGGGCACGGAAGATGCGGGAGAACCGGGGCACGACATTTTCACGAATGCGCCGATATTCCGCGGGAATGGGCCGAAACGCCCCGTAATCCTTGCGGCCAATAGCCCGCCGAACTCGCCGTAGGCAAGCCCGCTCGATTGCGAAAAACCGATTCATCAGGCACACTTCAAACCAGCACCGGGGCCGGCAAGGGGGCCGTTGCCAAGCTCCTTATGGGAGAATTCGATGCACCGTATCGGCAAATACTGCATTGGCCAGGCGCCCGTCGCTAAGTCGACTTTCACCGCGTCCGCGGCCCTGCTGTTCGCTTCAGCGCTCACGCTCCTGACGCCGAGCGAGGCTTCGGCTCAATTTGGCAATATTGACGGCCTTATCCGCGGCGCCCTTGGAAACCGCGGATACGGTTACCGCAGCCCACATCATTCGTCCTCCTCCCATTCGTCGAAGTCGGACAAGGACAATTCCGATGACGATGCCGCCAACCACAAGGACGGCAAAGGCATCAAAAGCTCGAACGGCGACAATAGCGGCGGCAACGGCAGCAAAGGTTCGGGCGACTCACAATCCGCGGCCTCGAATACCCCTCCGCCGTCTAAAGGCGGATCGGGCGGCGGGTCTTCCGGCGGCGCGGCGCCGTCCAAGCCGTCCGACGACATGCCGGCTTTTCAGCCGTCACGCTGAACACGACACAAGCCGATAATCACTGATTGCTGCCACTGCTGACCTTGGGACCCAGGCGGTCCGCGGCCTTCTGGCCCTCAGCGCTGCCCTTGTGTGCTGCCTGCTGATAAAGCGCCAGCGCGTTCTGGTCGCTTTGCGGCACGCCGAAACCCTTCTCGTTCATGACTCCGAGCAGGTAGGTCGCGTCGGCGAAGCCCTGATCTGAAGCCTTGGTGTACCAGGCGATCGCCTGCAGATAATCCTTTTCGACACCGCGGCCGAAGAAATACATATCGCCGAGATTTTTCTGCGCCTTGGCGAATCCCTGGTCGGCCGCCTTGCGATACCAGAGCACCGCCTCGACTTCGTCCTTCGTCAGACCGTCGCCGCCGGTCGCAAGCAGAATGCCGAGCAGATTTTCGGCATCCGGATACCCCGCATTTGCGGCGGCACGAAAGAGCGTCACGGCGCGCTGTGCATCCTTGGCAACGCCGGTGCCGCTTTCGAACATGGTGCCAAGTTTGTATTGCGCCTGGGGATAGTTCTCGTCCGCCGCGGCACTAAAGAGCTTCACCGCGCGAGGCATATCCTTCGCCACACCCGTTCCGGATTCGAACATGTAGCCGAGCCGGAATTGGGCATCGGGGAAGTTCTGATCCGCAGCTTTCAGGTACCACGACAGCGCCTGAACCGGGTCTTTGTCGAGACCGCCACGGCCGTTGAGATACATGTCGCCGAGATTGGTCTCCGCCTTGGCTAATCCCTGCGCCGCCGCCTTCTGATACCACTCGACGGCTTTGACATCGTCGCGCGGCAGGCCGTCTTCGCCGAACGCATATTTCACGCCTAACGTATTCTGCGCAGCCGGGTCGCCGGCATTCGCCGCGGCAATGGCGTCGTTCAGGGAGGCCGGGAGAGCCGGGGCGGCCAATGATTTGTTGGGCGTCGGCGCTGCGGCGGGGCCGCGAGGCGCCGGGGCTGTAGCCGGAGGACGCGTTGCCGGAACGGTCGCCGTAACGGGTGCGGCAGCGACGGACACCGCAGGCTTAGGCGTGGCGGCGACGGTAGATTTCGATTCCGATTCCGGAAAGAACATAAAACCGAATATGAGGATGCCAACCACCAGCGCCGCGGCCGCGCCGAGCGCGGCGGCCCTCAGATCGGTCGAAAGACCGTCCCAGAACGGCAGCAGCGCAGCGGGAGCGGCCGTCACCTTCTCCCACAGTGCCTGCTTGAGCGGCACAACCTCAATGGGAAATGCCGGCGTTTCCAGAAGGCGCGTGTCGTTGTGCAGGATCTTCGGCGCATCCATGCGCAAAGACGACGCACCGAGCGCGTCACTGAACGCTCGCGTCGAAGGAAAGCGCTGCGCCGGCTTTTTCGATAACGCCTTAAGAAGGGCGCCCTCAACCCGCTTATCGAGACCGGGGACGCGCGACAGCAAGCGGTCCGGCCGCTTGTTGATCTGCGCTTGCATCAATTCGTATTCGCTGGTGGCGGAAAATGGCGGCGAACCCGACAGCAGTTCGTAGAGCACGATCGCCAAGCTGTAGAGATCGCAGGTTTCGTCGCCCTCCTCGCCGCGCAACTGCTCCGGCGCCATATAAGCCAGCGTGCCGACGATGCTGCCGCTGCGCGTCAGCCGCTGCGAGCCGCGCACCCGCGCGATGCCGAAATCCATGATTTTCAGCACGCCGTTTTCGGCGACCATCAGATTCGAGGGTTTGATATCGCGATGGATGACACCCATGCTATGGGCATAGCCGAGCCCGTCAGCAGCCTGCGCGACAATGGCGAGACTCTCCTGCACGCCGATCGGCCCGTTCCGCTCCTTGAGAATGTCATCGAGCGTGTGCCCGCGCACCAGCTCCATGACCATGTAAAGGTTATTGCCGTCAGGGATGAGCGAATAGATCGTCGTGATATTCGGATGATTGAGCCGCGCAAGGCTCGTTGCCTCGGCGCGAAAACGCTCGACGAAATTCGTGTCGCTCAGAAGCTCCGGCCGCAGTGATTTTAGCGCCACTTCACGTTGCAGCACGGTATCGAATGCGGCATGGACCTGTCCGAGGCCACCCTCGCCCAGCAGATCCCGGATTTCATATTGGCCGATCGATTGCTTCATCTCCGTCAGCCAATCGGTTTCGCGTTATCGGGCTCGATCGGAATCTTGATCCGGCGCGTTGTCGGCTCGGGAACGGATTTTGCTTCGGCCTGCTGTTCCACACTGAAGATGCCCAGCGAGGCGTTGTCGTAACCGCCGGCAGCAAGCGCGGCTTCGATGATGGCGTTGCAAGCCTCCTGCGGCGCGTTGCGCCCGGCAATTTCAGCAATCTTGGCGTCCGGCACGAGATTGGAAACGCCGTCCGAACATAGAATCAACACGTCGCCGAGTTCGAGCGGCAGCCCCTTCGACCCGATGATCGGCTTCATCTGGTGGCTGGTGCCGAGCGCCTGCAGAATGACATTATGCATCGGGCTGTGATCGGCTTGTTCCTGCGTGAGCGTGCCCTCGCTGACGAGCTTGGCGACCAGCGTTTGATCCTCGCTGAGTTGCATCAGCTTGCCCTTGCGCAGCAGGTAGGCGCGGCTGTCGCCGATATGCGCGAGCCACGCCTTGCGGTCACGGAAAGCCAGCACCGTGCATGTCGTGCCCATGCCTTTGCATTCGGGATGGTCCATGCCGTATTCGAGGATGGCTTTATTGGCAGCGGTAAAGGCGGCGGAGAGCACGTTCGGCACCGGACCATCAAGATCGTAATAGAGTCTCCGGATCACATCGGCTGCGAGCGCGCTCGCAATCTCGCCTGCGGCATGGCCACCCATTCCGTCCGCGACCAGAGCGAGGCTGCCGTGGCTATCCGCGATAGCCTTGTCTTGCGGCGTAACCCACACGACCGTGTCTTCATTGAGTTCGCGCGTCAAACCGGGGTCGGTGCGCATGGCGCCGACGATCTGCATGGCGGACTGGGTTCGAAACATGTCGGTGGGACTCGATGCCTCTACCACTCAATCCGCATCATGACACATGCGTCGAAGCAGATCAGCCGTATCCAATAGAGGTCGCCGAGCACCATCACTGCGGCGAGTTGCGCTGCGGCGTCAACAGTTCGTGCACGAACGATACCGGCACTGCGAAGGCAACATGCTGGGCGGATGTGCTCAGCAATGAGATCAACCCAATGACCTTGCCGGCGGTATTGAGCACCGGCCCGCCATACGAACCCGGCCCGGCATAAATATCGAGCTGGTAATTATTGCCGGCCGTGCCGTAGGTCCGCACGTCGGCATTGGCCTGGCGGTCCTTCTTCGTCGGCAGCAATGAAACCACACCCTTCGTTACCGTCGGCTCGGGAATATAGATGTCCTGTGTACGCATTCCGCCGGGACCCTCATTGGTCGTCTGCACCGCGCGCGTCTTGTTCGACACGACGGAATAGCCAAGCAGGACGATCGTGTCACCGACCTGGACATTGTCGTCCTCGGCAAGCTCCAGCTTGCTCAACCGTTCGCCAACGTCGACTTTCAGCACGGCAACCGCCGCGTCGAGCGACGTGCGCAGAAGGCTGGCATTGATGGCTACGCGCGTCCCGGGAAACTGAACCGTGAGCGCTTCATTGCGGCCGAAAAATTCGCGCGTATCGGGAGAGATCGGAAACGGGCGCGTGGCTTCGAAGAGCCAGCCGCCGGTTTCGGGAACCCAGCCGGTCAGGGAATCCAGATCAACCCGGCTCTTAGTCGGAACGTGGGCGCCATTGTTGCGAAAACTGAAGATTGCGCCGCGTGCGCCGTCCTTGTTGGAGAAATCCTCGTATGTCGTGGCCCACGATGCGACAGTGGCTTTGCTGGTGAGAATTGTACCTTGCTCGCCAATGACAAAGCCCGAACCGACCTCGCTACCGCCAACCTGTTCGAAGTTGGCGTCGCGATCGTTATCGAGAGTCAGCCAGCGTACGACAGTACCGTCATCCATCCGCACGTAGCACGGCAACCACTCGCCATCGACATTCGCCATTCTCTGAAAGATGGGACGGTTGGTGCCACGATCGTAGAGCTGCCATTGATTGCGAATATAGACCGTAGAATCGCCGAGGTGTTTGATCTGCTCCGGCGTGATGCCCATTTGCTGTTGCAGTTTCAGGTCGCCCTCGCGCTTGTTGGCCTCGGCGAGGGTCGCTTCCTCGGCAATCCGCTTGCGCAAATCGGCCGCGACGTTTTGACTGTGCCAATAGAGCCCGGTGCCGCCAATGACGGCGAGCAACAGCACCGCCGCGAGCGCCGCAATCCAGACTTGCCGGCCCTTGCTGCGCTCTTCAGTCAGCATGCGCAGGATAGTGGCCTGGCCGACCGGCACCTTGACGACTGCCGATGTCGTATTCGCGGCAGCGTGCTGGGCCGTATCGGAATATGCAGGCCCTTCCGCGGTCGCGCCGGCTTCCGCGGCATCCGCAGACGCGACAATACGGGTCGCTGCCGCTTCGAGCGCGCCGATCGCCCCCATCTGCCGGGTACGCGCCGGCAAATTCGCCGGCCGCGGCTGGACATCGAAGTTGAATTTTGGGCCGCCGGAACCAAGTTCGACAACGTCGTCGGGCAACAATTCGACTTCACCGGAAACACGCTCTCCATTGAGAAACGTGCCGTTGCTGCTGTTGAGGTCGGCGAGACGAAAATAGAGTTCCTTCTCGTTCTTGATCCGAATGACCGCGTGTTTGCGGCTCACCGCATCGTCACGCTGCAGGTCGTACGCGACCTTGGAATCGGGATCGCGGCCGAGTGTAATTTCGCTAAGGCCATCGAGACCAAATTGCTCGATTTGATTGGTCTTCGATCCGCTGAGATGACGAATCACAATTTGAGTTGCAGCTGCGGTCATGAAAGTTCCCTCACGCACTTTCGTGCTTTGGAGCCGATCCGGCACTCCGCAAATATGTCACGGGGCCTGGCGGCCGCCCGAAGCCTGCAATTTTGCAGGTCGGCACCCTCAATTCGACATTACTAGAAGCCGCGTGTTTTTCAACGGGATTCATCATGAAACTCCGGTAATGCAATGGAACTACAGGCAGAACTTGGGTAGCAGATATGGCGCGGGACCGCTGTCCCGGACGGCCATAACCGGAGGTAGAGAATGGAAATGAGATCAACACGCCGGATCGTGACCGGTCACGATGCCGAGGGCAAAGCCATCGTGGTGCTCGATGCTCCACTGCAGGCGAAGCAGCGCAGCACCGGCGGCAACGGCATGACGCTATTGTGGGTCACGAGCGAGTCTCCCGCGAACGTATCGGGCTCAGCGGATCGCTCGCAAGGCCATGCCGGGGTTCCGCCGCCCGCAAACGGCACGATTTTTCGTATCGTCGACTTCGCTCCAGCCGCGCCGCATGCGGCGCCTGTCGATCATCACCAGATCTTGTTGTCCATGGGCATCGATCCCGCGACGCAAGGCCATCCCCGGCACGCCAATACGCACCGGACGCGGACAATCGACTATGCGCTCGTGCTCGACGGCGAGATCGACATGCTGCTCGACGATACCGAAGTCCATGTCAAATCCGGCGACGTGCTGGTGCAGCAGGCGACCAATCACGCCTGGGTCAATAACGGCACCAAACCCTGCCGCATTGCCTTCATCCTGATCGACAGCGGATCGCCGTCTGCCTGGCAGAAGGACTGGAAACCTTAAGATTTCAGACGCTTACGGATCCGCCATGATGGCCGGAACGGCAGCCTGCATCATATCCCTGCCGCGCCGAATCCGCGGCTTGGAGCGGTTGCTGCCGGGAAACTACTCGGCCGCTTCCTGGTGCCGATGAAACAACGGCACCATGCGCGCCCGTTCGCCGGCCTTCGCCACCACGACGTGATTTTCCGGCACGGTCACCCAATTCTTGTCCCGATCGAACGGCTCGGACACGATGACGATCCCGCGCTCGGTTTCCCGGTAATAGAGCGTATTGGCGCGATCGTTCACCGCATAACGGAAAGCATAGAGATCGCGCCCGTTGGCCAGCGCAGCGGTGAAACGGAAGCGATCTGCGGGCTCGTTTTCGTTAACGAAATCAGTCAGCGTTGCCAGCGTCTTTTGCGCGGCGTCGAGTGGCTCCTCCATTCCCGCGCCCATCATCGCAAGGAAGATCGCCTCGGAGTCGGTCGTGCCGTTTCGCGACGGATAGAGCGCGTCGGAAATAAGCCCCTCGACCTTGCGGCGCATGCGGCCCCAATTGCCGAGGAAGCCGTTGTGCATGAACAGCCACTTTCCCGATGCAAAAGGATGACAATTCACCCGCGTGATGGCGGTGCCGGTCGCAGCGCGCACATGGGCGAAGAACAGGTGCGATTGCAGGTGCCGGCACAGATAGCGGAGGTTCTCATCCGACCAGGCCGGCCTGATTTCGCGATAAAGCCCAGGCTCCGGATGCTGGCTGTACCAGCCAAGGCCAAAACCGTCGCCATTGATGCTCGCGGTCAATTCGAGCGCGTGAATACTCTGCGAGATCAGCGAATGCGCCGGCTCGGTCACGTAATGCTCAAGCGCGGTGGTTTCTCCGCGATATGCAATCCAGCGGCACATTATGGCCTCTGACTAGGTCTCAAGTTCATCCCACCAATGTAGCATCTCGAATCCACTGAGCCACCCTGTGAAGGGCAATCTCGGCACCTTCGTGTTGATTTTCAGTAAAGATTCGCAATTGCGCATCCGCCGAGGTCCCTTCCAGAACTATCGATCGGCAGTGTTGCACCTCCCTGGTGCAGCCGAGAGCCTCGGCGTCGGTTTCGGTCAGATCCAGGACCCGGTCGAGCATTTCGCCGACCGTCACTGCACCCGACCGCGTCACAAATGATCCCTGCGCGCCGTAGCGCTGGGCACGCCATTTATTCTCGACCGCTATCGCCCGGTCGACCACGTCGATCTCCGCATTGTGCTCACGATGACCGTACAAGAAACGGGCCAGCACCCGGTAAAGCGCGGCGATCGCAATTGTGTCGTCAAGGCGCGTGCAGCAATCCGGGGCACGCAATTCGAGCGTCGGATATTTGAGCGAGGGACGGATCGCCCACCACAGATGGCTCGCGTCCTGTATCGCACCCGAAAGAACCATGGCATCGACATAGGCGCTGTACTCCGCCTGGCTGCGGAACAGTTCCGGCAGGCCAGTGCGCGGCAACTCGTCATAGGCCGCAAGCCGGTAGGCCTTCAGCCCGGTCGCATGGCGCTGCCAGAACGGCGACGAGGCCGAAATAGCGATGAATAGCGGAAGGTAAGACAGCATCCGCGTCATCACATCCATGCGGCGCCCGGCGTCCGGAAACTCGACATGCACGTGCATCCCGCACAGGATGTTGCGCTGGCCGATCATCTGGAGATCGCTCATGACTTTGTCGTAGCGATCTTTCGGGCTTTGCGCCGCGCCGCGCCAAAAGGCCAGCGGATGCGTTCCGCAAGCCAGGATCGCAAGATCATTCTGGGCGGCGGCGGCCGCCGCGTTCAGGCGCAATTGGCGCAGTTCGATCCGCGCGTCGGAAGTGACAGTATGGGGTTCCGTCGCAACCTCGATCTGCGCCTGCAAGAACTCCCGCTCGATACGGCCCGGGGTACCTATATCCGCGGCCTGAAACAGCGCGTCGGGAGTTTCCGCCGGTATCTCGAATGTCGTGGCGTCCGACAGGAAATATTCTTCCTCGATGCCGAACTTGAATTGATCGTCGGACGTGAAGCTGCGCGGCTCACGCCCCGGCGGGAAAAGTGTCCGGATGAGAAACCGTCTTTCCTGGGGGTCGAAGCGAAATTCCATAGTGTCAGATCCTTTGGTTTCTCGGATTTGCATCGTCTAGATACCTTGGGTCTGCAACCAGCACTCCGGAACAGCGAGTCGCCGCACATTTCATCATATCCATGATCAGACGCGCCCCGCCCCTAGCCTGCGACAACGCATGGGCCCCTGATCAAGTTCCGGCGAAGCTTATGGGGTTGCGGCAAGTGCTTGCCGCGCCGCTCTCATGCGCGGCTCGCAATCCTCACGCGAGCAAGCGGCGGACGGCGGATGTCCAGCCCGCCAGCTTTCGCTCGCGCGTAACCGCGTCCATTCGCGGCGTGAAGCGGCGCTCCAATCGCCAGTTATCCACAAAGCGATCGGGCTCTGGAAAGAAACCCGCATGCAGGCCGGCAAGATAGGCGGCGCCGAGCGCCGTGGTTTCCTTGATCTCGGGACGATCGACGGTACCGCCGAGAAGATCGGCAAGGCGCTGCATGCACCAGTCGGAGTTCGCCATGCCACCGTCGACGCGCAAGGTCTTCAGCGCGCTATCGGCCTCGCGCCAATCCGCTTTCATCGCGGCAAGAAGATCGGCGGTCTGGAAGCACACGCTCTCGAGCGCGGCTTTCGCAAGCTCGCGCGGCCCGGTCGCCCGCGTCAGGCCGAACAGTGCGCCCCGCGCATCGGGCCGCCAATAAGGCGCACCCAAACCGACGAAAGCCGGAACGAGAATGACATCTTGCGTGGGATCGGCCGCTTCCGCGAGTTCACCGGTTTCTGCGGCGTTCCGCACGACATGCAGGCCGTCACGCAGCCATTGCACGGCGGCGCCGGCAACGAAGATCGACCCTTCGAGCGCGTAGCTGCGCTTGCCGCCAAGCTGGTAGGCGATTGTGGTCAGGAGTCTGTTGCTCGAAGCAACCGGCGTGCCGCCGGTATTGAGAAGCGCAAAACATCCCGTGCCATAGGTGGCCTTGAGCATTCCGGGGGCAAAACAGGCCTGACCGATCAGCGCCGCCTGCTGGTCGCCGGCGATGCCGAAAATCGGAATAGCCGCACCGAATAGTTCCGGATCGGTCATGCCGAAATTCGCCGAAGAATCCCGCACCTCCGGCAGCACTGCTTTCGGCACACCGAGCAATTTCAGCAGCGCATCGTCCCAACGGCCCTCGCGGATATCGAAGAGAAGCGTGCGTGACGCATTGGTGGCGTCGGTGGCGTGGACTTTTCCGCCGGTCAGGCGCCACAGGAGATAGGTGTCGACGGTGCCGAAGGCGAGTTCGCCCCGCGCCGCGCGGTCCGCAGCGTTCGAAATATGATTCAACAGCCATGCGAGCTTGGTTCCCGAAAAATAAGGATCGAGCAGGAGACCGGTCTTTGCCGCAAATTCGGCTTCATGACCGGCCGCCTTGAGCCGCACGCAGTGATCGGCGGTCCGCCGATCCTGCCAGACGATGGCGCGATGAAGCGCACGGCCGGAGGCGCGTTCCCACAACAGCGTCGTCTCGCGCTGATTGGTGATACCGATGGCGGCGATGTCGCGCGCGCCGGCGCCTGCTTTTCGTATCGCATCGCGGCAGGTTGCGATGGTCGTCGCCCAAAGGTCTTCCGGCTCGTGCTCAACCTCTCCGTCGGCCGGAAAGTGCTGCGCGAATTCCTGCTGAGCAACAGCGGCGATCGACGTG
The DNA here is from genome assembly GCA_963808205.1 of uncultured Alphaproteobacteria bacterium. Lineage (GTDB taxonomy): Bacteria > Pseudomonadota > Alphaproteobacteria > Rhizobiales > Xanthobacteraceae > BOG-931. The sequence goes on along the minus strand of CAWEER010000006.1, from coordinate 47,155 downwards.
TCGGCGCGGAACAGAATTGCCCGCGTCGATGTCGTGCCCTGGTCAATTGCGAGAACGTAAGACGCCACCCGATCCTCCGGTGACGAGCTTTAGGCCGGCCCGGGAAAATATTTCAGTGGTAGCCGATATCTGCGCGCACCTTGCCGCGGAACACCCAATATGACCACGCCGTATACATCAGAATCACCGGCAGCAGGACCAGCGTCCCGACCAGCAGGAAGGCTTGCGTGCGCACCGACGAGGCCGCCTCCCAGAGCGTGTAATGATAGGGCACGATCATCGGATAAAGGCTGATGGCGATGCCAATATAAGAGAGCACGAAGAGCCCTATCGCTCCCGCGAAAGGCGACACTTCAGCCTCACTATCGAGCGCGCGCCAGGTCAGGAAAGCCACGGCTGCCGTTGCGAGCGGCACGGGCGCCAAAAACGCAATGTTCGGCCATGAGAACCAGCGCGCGGCGATCACCGGACTCATGAACGGCGTCCAGATGCTGACGAGGCCGATCGCAAGGAGCACGCCGGCAAGGCAAAAGACACCATGACGGCGCGCCGCGGCCTGCACATCGCCATCGGTTTTCAGGATCAGCCAGCCAGACCCGAGAAGGCCATAACCGAACAGCAATGCAATGCCGGTCAAAATCGAGAACGGCGTCAGGAAACTGAATGATGTTCCAGAAAATTGCCGGCCGTTCACCTCAAAGCCCTGAATAAATGTTCCGAGCACGAGCCCCTGCGCGAAGGTGGCAATGCCCGAGCCATAACAGAAGCCGTGATCCCAAAACGTCTTGTGTGCAGCGTCGCGAAACCGAAACTCGAAGGCAACGCCGCGGAATATCAATGCGAGCAGCATCACGAGGATCGGGAAGTACACAGCCGGAATGATGATGGCGAAGGCGAGCGGAAACACCGCAAGCAGCCCGAGGCCACCCAGAACCAGCCAGGTCTCGTTGCCATCCCAGATCGGCGCGATCGAATTCATGATGGTGTTGCGCGACGGCGTGTCGGGCGCCAGCCCGTAGAGCATGCCGACGCCGAGATCAAAGCCGTCGAGGAGGACGTAGAAGAATACCGCCATGCCGAGGATCAGCGTCCAGATCGGCACGAGATCGAGAACCTGGTTCATCGCGACTCTCCGGGCGCAACGTTAACCGCTCCGGCGAGGACGGGCGCTTCCGGCCGTCCAGCCTCGATCTGTGAATCTTCCTCGGTGGCCTGCGGGCCCCGGCGAACGATGCGAAGCATCAGAAGAAGTCCGGTCGGATAAATGAGCAGATAAACGATCACATACCCCGCAATCGAAATCGCGACATCGAGACTGGTCAAGGAAGGCGATACCGAATCCGCCGTGCGCAGCAGCCCATAAACGGTCCAGGGCTGGCGTCCGACTTCCGTAACAAGCCATCCCGCGATCACGGCGACAAAACCAAGCGGCGCGGCAACCAGGCTGAGAACAAGGAAAGATGGCGTATCGTATAGCCGCCCGCGCCAGCGCAGCCATCCGCCGAAAAACACAAGCCCGAACATTATCATGGCGCAACCGACCATGACCCGGAACGCAAAGAACGGAATGATGACGGGCGGCCGCTGATCGGACGGGAAGTCCTTAAGGCCTTTCACTTCGCCGTTGAGCTCGTGAGTCAGGATAAGACTGCCAAGCCCGGGTATGTCGATCGAAAATAGATTGCTCTGGGTTTTTTCGTCCGGAATGGCGAACAGCGTGAGCGGCACGTGCGAAGCGGTATCCCAGCGCGCTTCGATCGCCGCAAGTTTGGCGGGCTGATACTCGCGCGTGTTGAGGCCATGCTGATCGCCGATAAACATCTGCAAGGGGACCAGGACCGTCAAAAGCCAGAGCGTCATGGACAGCATGGTTCGGCCTTCGTCGCCGAAGCGCCCGCCCCGAATGAGATAGGCGCCGACTCCAAGCACGACAAAACCGGTCGTCACATAAAAGCCGACCACGGTGTGGGCCAGGCGATAAGGGAAAGACGGATTGAAGATCACGTCGATCCAGTTCGTCGGGAAGAATTCGCCGTTGACGATCTCGTATCCAGCCGGCGTCTGCATCCAGCTATTGGCCGACAGAATCCAGAAGGTCGAAAACAGCGTACCGAGTGCGACCATCAGGGCGGCAAAGCAATGGACCCAGCGCGGCACGAGCTTGCGGCCGAATAGAAGTACGCCAAGGAAAGCTGCCTCAAGGAAAAACGCCGTAAGGCCCTCGTAGGCAAACAGCGGCGACAGCACATTGGCAACGGCATCCGAGAAACGGCTCCAATTCGTTCCGAACTGGAATGGCATGACAATGCCGGAGACAACACCCATGCCGAATGCGATCGAAAAGACCTTGATCCAGAACACGGAGATGCGTGTGTAAACATCACGACCCGTCGCAAGGGCGAGACCTTCCAGCACGGCGATGAAAGACGCGAGCCCAACGGTAAAGGCCGGCAAAAGAATGTGCCAGGCAACCACCCAGGCAAATTGCAGGCGTGACAGAAATACAGGATCGAAATGCATCGACCAGCCTCGCGCAGAAGCCAATCCTGCGCCTTTATCCGGGGCGCGTCTATCCGCCCCTGAGCGCGCCGCGTACCAGCATTGCGTAAAACCATTCCGAGAGACTTCTCGGCTGCGCCAATCCGAGTCGGTCGAGGCATTCCATCTTGGCGGCGGATGACGCAAAACCGCGGATGAGGAAGTTTGCGATCTGTCCGGCCGAGGCGTCTTTCAAAGCCTCAAGCGCCGGGATAAGGCGCTGTTCAACCGCGGTAAAATCGGTGCCGAAGGGAAAATCCGGAAGGAGACCGGCATCCGCGGCAGGCTTTAACGCCCGTTCGACGGCTTCCGGCGTATTGTCGCGCGCCATCTTTGGCAGCACGAACGTTCGCTCGATCTTGCCGGCATCCTTGGCCTGCCGCAGCAATTCATCCTGAAAGCGTGCGTCGGTAATCGCCAGCATCGCCGCGATGACATCGCGGTCGGTTTTGCCGCGGATATCGGCAATACCGTATTCCGTTACAATAATGTCGCGCAGGTGACGCGGGATGGTCGTATGGGCGTAGCGCCAGCGGATATTCGACTGTGTTTTGCCTTTTACCGTGCGGGTCGCGTGCAGCACGATGGCCGAGCGGGCGTCTTCGAGGGCAAACCCCTGGGCGATAAAATTATATTGGCCGCCTACCCCGCTGACGATGCGGCCATCGTCCAGCCCGTCGGAAATCACATCGCCCAGCACGGTTGCCATCATGGCGTCGTTGAGAAAGCGCGCATTCTTTCGCGCGCGGCGTTTCTCGCCTTCTTCGCCATAAAGCTCGTTGACGTATGAGATCGACGTCATGCAGAATTTTCTCACGGTCTCGCGCGGCATTTCGCGGAGCGACCGGTAAAAGGCACGCGAGCCGAGGAAGAAGCCGCCGTGCAGCACCACACCGTCAACCTCGCGCTTGAGGATGCCGGCACGGAACAGATCAAGCATGCCTTCGACAAATATTTCCGAGCAGCCGTATAGCCCGACATCGAACGCCTCGGTATGGACGGCGGCATCCCGCGCCGGTTCATAGCCCAGGCGCGACAACAAATCACAGAACGCGCCGTTCTCGCGCTGGCGCAGGATCAGCGCTTGCGCGACGGCATCGCCGAGCGAGCCGATCCCGATTTGCAGCGTGCCGTCATCCGGCACGATGCTCGAGGCGTGCAGGCCGGCGGCATAGTCGGCCAGCGAAACCGGCTCGCGTGGCGGCGCAAATAGCGGAAAATCGGTGGCCGCACTGTCGAGCATCATATCGAACTCATCGCCGCCGATCGCCGCATCGTCGAGCATGAACGGCAATTCCGAATTGATCTGCCCCGCGAACAGAAAATCGACGTGGCCCTCGCGGCGCATCTTCAGGAGATCGAGCGTCAGGTCGGGATTGCAGCTCAGGCTGTACGGGCGCGCCGCTTCCTCTGCACGGTGTGCCACCAGCTGCCCTACGACATTGACGCCGCGATCGAGCACATAGCTCAGGGCATCGGTGTAGTTCGCGGAGATATAGTGTTGCTGCGCGTAAGGCGAGCCGAGCCATTCCCCGGCCTCGAAGAAGAATTCGTCGATCTGAATGTTGGACGGAACCCGGTTTTCATGGATTGCGGTTGCATAATCGAGCGCGGGATAGCCGGCAAATACGCGCTTCGCGACCGGATCGAGAAAACGGCGCTCAAGTTCGTTCTTGGCATGTGGCGGCTGCAGTGTCAGCGCGGTGAAGATGGTGAGCTTGATCGAAGGGTCGTTTGCCACCTTGGCATAGAGGGCATTGACGATATGATTGGCCTTGCCGAGACCGAGCGGCAGCGCGAGTACGATCGTCTTGCCGACCTTTTCAACGATTGCGTCGGCAAGCCGCGCCGGATCGTCGAACCGCGCCGGCCCCGTTCCCGAATGAATCATTTAACATTGTCCCAGCCCGGATCGGGCTGGAAGCGCGGTCCGTATTTGGCGGCGAGCCGGGTCAGCGTGCCGCGCACATCGGCGACGCCACGCGTTCGCGCATAGTGCATCGGGCCGCCGCGGAACGGCGCAAAGCCCGTGGCAAAAATCATCGCGCCGTCGATGATCTCCTCGTCCGCGACCACGCCTTCGCGCAGGCAGGTCACGCAGACGTCGAGCATGGGCAGCACCAGCCGGTCGATCGTATCCGGCGGCGCCACCGCACCTTCCTTGGATTTGACGGCATGGCCGTCCTTCCAGTCATAGAGGCCTTTGCCGGTTTTCTTGCCAAGCTCGCCCTTCGCGACCTTGTCTTTGAGCCATTGCGGCGGATCCGGCATCTCGCGATCGAGCGTGCCGCGCAGCATCTCGGCGACGTGCAGGCAAATGTCGAGTCCGACCTCGTCGGCGAGTTCGATCGGTCCCATCGGCATGCCGAAATCCATCGCGGCCTTGTCGATGGTTTCCTTTTTCATGCCGCCATCGAGCATGACCAGGGCTTCGAGGAGATAGGGCGTGAGCGCACGGTTCACCAAAAAGCCCGGCGCGCTTTTCACCGGAGCCGGAAGCCGGTCGATGCGGCCGAGAAAGGCGCGCGCGTCGGCAAGAACGTCTGCGGCAACCTTGTCGTGGCTGACCACCTCGACGAGTTGCATGCGCGAAACCGGATTGAAGAAATGAATGCCGACGAGCCGCTCCGGTCGCGGCAATCCTTCGCGCAACTGCTCAAGCGGAATGCTCGACGTGTTGGTGGCGAGAATTGCATCGGGCTTCATCTTTGGCTCGATGCCCGCGAATATCTTGCGTTTGAGGTCGAGGACTTCCGGCACCGCCTCGATGATCAAGTCCGCGGTGGCGACGCCTTCGCCCCGCAGATCGGGAATCAGACGGTCAAGCGAATCGCGCACCCTGCGCCGGTTGTCACGGCCGATTTTTCCGTAAAGGTCGGCGGCACGCTTGATGGCGCCGGCGATCGGCTCCGGTTTGGTATCGCCCAGGCTGACGACGAAGCCGTGCCATGCGCACCAGGCGGCAATATCGCCGCCCATGGCCCCCGCACCGATTACGTGAACGCGGCGGCCGTCCCACTTCCCGTCGGCAAGGCTTTTCAGGTTTTCGCGCAGGAAAAAGACGCGGACGAGATTTTGCGCCGTATCGGTGATGAGAAGTTTGGCGAACGACGTAACCTCCGCCTTCTGCATCACCACGGCATTGCCGCCGTGCGCGGCCCACAAATCGATCAGCGCGTAAGGCGCGGGATAATTCGAGCGCGCCGCCCGCTTGGCGGTCTCGCTGCGCATACGAGCCGCGAGAAACCCGCGTACTGGCTCCATATTCATGATCGAGCCAAGCATGCTCTGCTTTGCGCCATGCCATTCGCCGGCGACCGCGGATTTCACCGCAGCGCGCACATGGCGTTCTTGCGTCACGGTGTCGACGAGGCCCAACCGCTTCGCGGCGCGAGCGCGCTCGGTCTTGCCGGTCAGCATCATGGTCATGGCCTGGACCGGATTGATGAGGCGCGTCAGCCTCACGGTGCCGCCGAGGCCGGGATGCAATCCCAGAAGCACTTCGGGGAAGCCGAAACTTGCGTCGTCGATGGCGATCCGAAAATCACACGCCAGCGCCACTTCAAGCCCGCCGCCGAGGCAATAGCCGTGGATCACCGCGACAGTCGGCAGCGGCAAGCGGTCGAGACGGTCGAGCACGGCATGCCCTTGTGTCAGCACCGCTTCGATCGGTGCCGTGTCCGTGACACCGCGAAACTGAGCAATGTCGGCGCCGGCAATAAAGCCGCTCCGTTTTGCCGAGCGGATTACGAGTCCACGCGGGCGATCACGTTCGACTTTATCAAGCACGGCGTTGAGTTCGCTCAGCACTTCGTCCGACAGCGTATTGGCGCTGGAGTCTTTCTTGTCGAACAAGAGCCATGCAATTCCGTCTTCATCGGTGCGAAGACGCCAGTTTGCCCAAGGCGCGGAATCGTCATGTGCCTCGCCGGCGGCGAATGGACCGAGTTCAAGGTCGCGGCTGCCGAGAATGGCCATTGCGGGCTTTGCAGAATGGGTGTTGGACATCGGCGGCCTCACATCACTTCGATCAGCATGGCACCGCCCTGCCCGCCGCCGATACATTCGGTGGCGATGCCGCGCTTATAGCCGAGCCGCTTCATGGCGTTGACGAGATGGAGCACAATACGATTGCCGCTGGCGCCGACTGGGTGACCGACGCCGATCGCGCCGCCGTCGACGTTAAGGCGGTCACGCGGGATTGTTCCCGCCGCGCCGTCGAGGCCTAACGCGTCGCGGCAAAATTCGGCGTCGTTCCAGGCCGCAAGGCAGCCCAAGACCTGCGCGGCAAAGGCTTCGTTGAGCTCCCACAATTCGATATCGCCGAGCGCGAGCTGGTGGCGCCTGAGAATCGCGGTCGAGCAATAGACCGGGCCAAGTCCCATGACGGACGGATCGAGCGCCGACCATTCGCTGTCGACAATGACGGCCTTTGGCGTCAGCTTGTGTTCTTTCACCGCGTCTTCCGAAGCGAGGATCACCCACGACGCGCCGTCGGTGATTTGCGAGCTGTTGCCCGGCGTGACTTTACCCCATGGCCGCTCGAAGGCAGGCTTGAGCTTGGCGAGGGCATCGGCACTGCTGTCGGGCCGCACGCCGTCGTCATGATCATAGACAGTACCGTCCCGCGCGAAGGCGGTCTCGATCTCGCTCGCCAGGAAGCCGTTCTTCTGCGCTGCCGCCAGCCGGTTCTGGCTTTCGGCAGCATATTCATCGGCTTCTCGCCGCGAGATATTGAACAGATGTCCGACGAGTTCGGCGGTCTGGCCCATATTCAGGTCGGTGATCGGATCGGTGAGGCCGCGTTCGAGGCCGATCACGGGTGTGAGCATGGACGGACGGAAGGCGAGGAAGGCGGCAAGCTTCGCGCCAAGACCCCGCGCAGCGAACATCTGGGCATACCAGTTAACTGCACCACGGTTGAAGACGAGCGGTGCATAGCTCAGCGATTCCGCACCGCCAGCGAGGATGAGGTCGGCGGTTCCGTTCTGGATGTAGCGGTACGCGGTGTCGATCGATTGCATACCCGAGCCGCAATTGATCTGCACCGTGAAGGCCGGCATCGCCTCGCCCATGCCGAGCCGCAGCGCGGCAACGCGCGCCGGATTCATTTCGTCGGCAATCACGTTGACGCAACCGAGGATCACCTGGTCGAAAGCGTCCGGCGGAAACGGCTGACGCAACAGCAGCGGTCGGCCGCATTGCACGGCGAGATCGACCGGCGTGAACGGACCGGGCCTGCCGCGCGCCTTGATGAAGGGCGTGCGGCTACCGTCGACGATATAGACTGGCCGTCGCGTTACTCCGCCGCCGGCCGCGACTCCTGAGAAGCCGGTTGAGATGTCGCTTGCGATGACACGCCTCCCTTATAGGCAGCACCCCGCGCCGTGAGTTCTTCCGGCGCAAAATCGTTGACCGCGATGGCTGCCGAGACTGCGTCGGCCGCCGCTTTGAGTTGCGCCGCCTCATCCGCGTTGATCGTGCGCTGCTTCACCGCCTGGTCGATGTCGCGAACGCGCGCGGTGCGCATGCGGTCGCGGATCGGCTGCACGGCAACGGTCAGGGCGAAGGCCCGCTCGAGCAGAGCGACGCCGTTGTCCTGCTCGGCCGGACTCGGATGATAAAGATCCACCGTCAGGCGATCGCGCGCGGCGCCCGGATTGGCAATGATCTCGGAGCACGCATCGGTGACATGGTCGGACGGACCGCGGCGGCGCGGTCCGAACGGCTGGATCATGACGCGCAACAGCCACGCAACCGGACGGACCGGGAAATTTCCAATGATCTCGTCGAAGCGCGCCTCGATCGTGGCAAAGCTCGCTTCCATGCAGTATTCGAGCAGCACGAAGTCGTCCGGCTGGCGGCCTTCGTCATTCCAGCGTTTGAGCGCGGCGCTCGAGAGATAAAGCTCAGAAAGAATGTCGCCGAAACGCGCCGATATCATCTCCTTGCGCTTGAGCGCGCCGCCAAGCGTGAGCAGCGAGAGGTCGACGGCAAGTGCAAACGCCGCGGCATGACGGCCAAGCTGCCGGTAAAACTTCGTCGCCGCGCCAGCGGCCGGCGCCGGCGCCATCAAGCCGCCGGTCCAGGCACGACCGATGGCGCGCATCGCATTGGCGAAGCTATGGCCGACATGCGCCCAGAAGACCTGGTCGAATGCATCAAGACCGCGTTCGCGGTCGGCATCCTCCAGCGCCATCATTTCCTTGAGCAGATAGGGATGGCAGCGGATCGCGCCCTGTCCGAATTGAATGAGGCTCCTCGTGACGATATTGGCGCCTTCCACCGTGATGGCGATCGGCACCCCGCGATAAAGGCTGCCGAGATAATTGAGCGGCCCTTCGATGATGCCTTTGCCGCCGTGCACGTCCATCGCGTCGTCGACCACGACCCGCATGCGATCGGTTGCCTGCGCTTTCATGATGGCGGTGACGACGGCGGGGTGATGCCCATCGTCGAGCGCCGCACAGGTCATGCGGCGCGCGGCATCGAGCAGATAAGCCGTCGCGGCGATCCGGCCCAATCGCTCCTGGATAGCCTCGAATTTCGAGATCGAGACATGAAACTGTTCGCGGATGCGCGCATAGGCGCCGGTGACGTGGGCGCAGAAGGCGGCCCCCGCAGCCGACAGCGAAGGCAGCGAAATGCCGCGTCCGGCAGCAAGCGCGCTCATCAGCATCTTCCAGCCTTTGCCGACCTGGTCGACGCCGCCGATGACATGATCCATGGGCAGGAAAACGTCGTGACCCCAGTTCGGCCCGTTCTGGAATACGTGCATCGCCGGCAGGTGGCGGCGGCCGATACTGATGCCGGGCAGATGGGTCGGCACCAACGCAAGCGTGATGCCGATGTCTTCGCGGTCGCCGATGAGGTGATCGGGATCGTGGAGCTTGAAAGCAAGCCCCATCACCGTCGCGATCGGGCCGAGCGTGATGTACCGCTTGTGCCAATTGAGTCTCATGCCAAGAGTTTCACGGCCCTCGAACGTGCCGCGGCAAACCACGCCGATATCGATCATCGAGGCGGCATCCGATCCTGCCTCGGGACTGGTGAGACCGAAGCACGGGATTTCCTCGCCGCGCGCCAACCGCGGCAGCCAGTAATCCTGCTGTTCGCTGGTGCCGAATTGCAGCAAAAGCTCGCCCGGTCCGAGTGAGTTCGGCACCATCGATGTTACTGCGCCGCTGATCGAGCGCGTCGACAGCTTGCGGATGACTTCCGAGTGCGCGTAAGCGGAAAATCCCAAGCCGCCATATTTCTTCGGGATGATCATCGCGAAGAATTTACGGGTCTTAAGAAAGTCCCAGACCTCGGGCGGCAGATCGTGCAGATCCCAATTGATCTGCCAGTCGTTGAGCATGTTGCAGAGCTCTTCGACGGGGCCGGCGATGAATTTCTGCTCCTCGTCCGTAAGCTTCGCCGGAGCAAAGGCGAGTAGCTTGTTCCAGTCGGGATTGCCGGTGAACAGGTCAGCGTCCCACCAGACGTCGCCGGACTCGATGGCTTCGCGCTCGGTATCGGAAAGACGCGGCAGCGCATGCTGCGCCATCCGGAATATCGGCTTGGTGAGCCAGTCCCGCCGCAAGGAAAAATGGGGCATTGGATTCCCCCGGGCTGAAGGCGGCCGCAGTCCGGCCGCCACGGTTGGGATGATTCTCGGTAAGACTATAGGTTCTAGGGCCTCAAATGTTACAATTTACAGCGCCGGCCGGAGAGGGACAGTGGCCGGCTGGCTAGATCGCTTCCTCGTACGCAAAGTTACCGGCTCATGTTCGCCAGGCTAGAATCCTATATCAGCGCAAAAATACTGAATTATCTATCGCAACCCACAGTGCGATACGCGCCGTTTTTTGCGCCCGACCCTGCCATTGTCCGCAGTACGCTACAGCCCGGCGACGTCCTCCTGGTGGAGGGCAATACCCGGCTCAGCGCCATCATCAAATACCTGACACAGAGCACATGGTCGCATGCCGCGCTCTATGTCGGGGAGCGGCCGGGTGACACCGCGCCCGATGGCGAGCCGAACCTGCTGCTGGAAGCCGAGGCCGATACCGGCGTTGTGACCGTCCCGCTGTCGAAATACCTCGCCAGCCATACCCGGATCTGCCGTCCGGTAGGTCTCAACGATGATGACAAGAAGAAGGTCATCGACTACGCGCTGGCGCGCATCGGCGTGCAGTACGATTCCAGGCGGATCGTCGATCTCGCGCGTTATCTATTTCCTTATCCGCCGGTCCCTGTCTGGTTTCGCCGCCGGATGCTGGCAATCGGCAGCGGCGATCCCACCAAGGCCATCTGTTCCACGCTGATCGCGGAATCCTTCGCATCGATTCATTATCCGATCCTGCCGGAACGCGTCTCGATCAACGGCAAGACCTACGGTATGGCGCCCTTCGTGCAGAGCGAGACCGATCATATCCGGACATGCGGGCTTTATACGCCGCGCGATTTCGATACGTCGCCGTTTTTCGCCATCATCAAGCCGACAATCGCCACCGGGTTCGACTACCGCACCGTCGAATGGGGACCGCCGAAAGACATCACGGCGGAAACGGAGCGGCCGGCTGAGTGATCTGTTCGGCGCCCGCTCACGGGCTCACGATCGTCTGCGAATGTCCGTCGGCATCGACGCGAACATAAGTGAAGAGCCCTTCGGTGACTTTGATCGGCGTATCGCCGGTGCCGCGCCGCACCCAGCTTTCGATCTTGATCGTGATCGAGGTATTTCCGATCTTCTCGACGCTGGCGTAGCACGTCACTTCGTCGCCGACGCAAACCGGACGATGAAATACCATTGCCGTGATGGCAATCGTCACGACACGGCCGCAGGCGCGGCGGGTCGCAACGGTCGCACCCGCAAGATCCATCTGACAAATCAGCCAGCCACCGAAAATGTCGCCGTGCGGATTGGTGTCGGCGGGCATCGCGATGGTGCGAATCGCGGGCTCGGACGTCGGCAGGATATCGGCTGTGTCCGGCAGCTTCACGGATGGATCAGGCATATCGTTTCCTCGCTGACAGGCATCCCCATTATGGACGTAGCACGATTTTCCAGGAGATTGCCGCCCAGAGCAGTCATTGTATTCAATGTCCCGAACCGGGGTTTAGACCACCTTTCGCCTCGATCAAACCAATGATCGCTTGCAGCCCAGCCGCCTTTTGACCGGGATTTTAACTCCCGTAGCCGCGGATGATCTGCAATCGTGGAAAGCGCGTATATTGCTTGCATTGGCGCTTGCAAAAACGAACGACACCGACGAAATCCAGCGGATGTTCGATACCTACTGACGAAACGCACAAGAACAGCCTGCAAAACCGCAGCAAGGAGAATTTAATGACCGCCGACCTGGTGTTGAAAAACGGCTGGATTGTCACGCCGCAATCGACGGTGAAGGGAGGCGTGGCGATTACGAATGGCAAATTTGTCGCGATCGGCGCCGATGATTCGTTGCCGTCCGGCAAAGAGGAGATCGACGTACAGGGCAATCATATTCTGCCGGGCATTATCGACGCCCATGTTCACTTCCGTGATCCCGGCGTGACTCACAAGGAGGATTTTGGCACCGGATCGACCGCGGCGGTTTGTGGCGGCGTAACGACGGTTATAGACATGCCTAACCAAATTCCGCCGACCGATAACGCCGAACAGGTGGGTGTCAAAAGAAAAATCGCCGAATCCAAGTCGCTGTGTGACTTCGCTATCCTCGGGGTCGTCCACCAGACCAATGCCGACGACATCCTTCCGATGGCGAAGGCGGGCGCCATCGGATACAAAATTTTCTTCGGAGAGACCGTCGGCAATCTTCCGTTTCCCGACGACGGCATGTGCCTGGAGGTCTTTGCCAACATCACAAAATCCGGGATTCCTCTGTGCGTCCATGCCGAGAACCGGCAGATTCAGCATTATTGGACGAACAAGCTAAAGGCAGAAGGAAAGAAGGATCCGATCTATTGGGAACAGTCCCGGCCTGATATTTGCGAGGCGTCCTCGATCGCCCACATCATGTTCTTCGCCGAGAATTTCGGGACAAAGCTTCACATCGTTCACGCCAGCACCAGACAGGCCGTGGAACTGGTGAGGAAAGGCAAGGCGCGCGGACTGCGCTTTAGCGCAGAAACGCAGCCGCATTACCTGCTGCGGGTCGCGAGCGACATGGCCGACGTCGGCCCCTTATTGAAGATGAACCCGCCCGTGCGCAGCAAAGATCATCAGGATGCCCTATGGGAGGGCCTGCTGGACGGCTCGATCGACATGATCGCGACCGATCATTCTCCCCATACACTTGAAGAAAAAGGCTGTGACGCCACCGGCAAAATGCTGAAGCCGGCGATCTGGGAGTGCATCTCAGGCTTCTGCGGCGTGGAAACCAACGTACCGCTCATGCTCACCCAGGTGAGCAAAGGCCGCATGACCTTGAATCATTACGCAAAGGTCGCCAGCGAGAACCCCGCCAAGGTGTGGCAAATGTATCCGAAGAAAGGGGCGATCCAGATCGGCTCCGACGGAGACGTGACCGTCGTCGATATGAAGAAAGAAATGACGATCGATCCCAATAAGCTCCACAGCAAGAACAAGCCAACACCGTGGGGCGGCTGGAAGGTAAAGGGTGTGCCGATCTACACCGTCGTTCGCGGCCATGTGCAAATGAAAGACGGCGAACCGGTCGGCAGGGCCATCGGACAAATGCAGACCGCCATCGTGGATTGAGCCGCCGTTGCCGGCACGCGCACGACGATCCGATCAATCACCTGCGCGACGGCGCATCAAAGATGCGTTGGCGCGGGGCTGAAATGCGCCTATATCAGCAACACGGCTTTAGCCTACGGGCGCGATGATGGATGCCAGAGTTCCCGCGAAGAAAGCTTCGGTCATTATCGTCACCGGATTTCTCGGCTCCGGGAAAACAACGCTCCTTAATCGGCTACTGACGGCGGACCACGGGCGCCGTATCGCCGTCGTCGTCAACGAGTTTGGTGAAGTCGGCATCGATCATCACCTCCTGATCTCGTCCGATCAGGAAGTGATTCAGATGAACAACGGCTGCATCTGCTGCACGGTTCGCGGTGACCTGCTGCGCAGTTTCTTTGAGCTTGCCGAGCTTCGCTCGAAGTTCGACACGGTCATTATCGAGACAACCGGCCTCGCAGAGCCGGCGCCGGTGGCGGAAAGCCTCTACGCCGATCCGCGCATCCGTGCCGAGTTCATGCTCGAGGGCGTGGTCACTGTCGTTGACGCCAGACATGTGGCCGGGCAACTCGAAAGCTCCGCCGAGGCCTGCGAGCAAATCGCCTTTGCCGATCTCATCGTTCTCAACAAGACCGACCTCGCGACAGCCGAGGAACTCGACGGAACCGAAGCACGGATCAGGCGGCTCAATAACACCGCTCTCCTCTGCAGAACGCGCAATTCCGAGCTTGATCTGAATTTGGTGTTGGATCTGCAAAGCCTCAATTTGGAGCAGAAACTCGACGCCGCGCCAGACGCCAGCGGCGGCCATCGCGACCACGATCGTCACTCACACGGACATCATCATCACCACCACAATCACCTTCAGGACATCATGACCGTCTCTATCGCCGAGGCCGGCGAACTGGACGGCATGAAGATCAGCATGTGGTTCCGGTCCCTGATCGCAGAGTTCGGCGCCAGCCTTCTCAGGATGAAAGGCATTCTCAACCTGAGGGGTGATCCGGAGCAGTTCCTGTTTCAAGGCGTGCAGATGGAATTCGAGGGACGGCCGGGAAAGACCTGGGATGCAGGCCACGAGCGCATCAACCGGCTGGTCTTTATCGGACGCAGGCTGGATAGCGACAGGATCGTGCAGGGATTTAAAGGCTGCTTCCATACCGGAGACGACAACGAAACGACCAGGCCAGATCCGTTCGGCCGAAACGTGGAAATCTCTCCGCTCACGCTCGATCAGATCCGCTATTGGATGCGGCAAAACTTCGATTTTCCGAAGAACGTCCCGATCGTCATCAAGGAGGTTCCCTGCGTCAAGGAAAGATGCCCTCCCATCGAAACGGCGATCGTCGCCGTTCTGAAAAATGAACCGCCGCGCTATTTCAAGATTCAACGCACTATCAACGAGATTACTTTCGATCACGTCTACGATCTGATTGAAAATCCCATGCCATGCTGCTGACGGCCGATCAGCAAGAGGAATAATCAGATCGCAAATACACATCTCAACATTTCGGCGTGAAATGCGATATTGCATAGCAACGCACCCAAGGCCTGCGACTGGAGCGACACGATGCCTCTGCAATATGACGAGATTGGACAGCGGCTACGTGCCTTTCGCCTCGGTTCGGGCCTCAGCGCGGACGAAGTGGCCGATCGTCTCGGCATCTCGCGCACGGCGCTTTATCGCTTCGAGAAAGGCGAACTCGCCAAAATCGAAACGCTGGAGCGCCTGTCGGAACTGCTGCAAGTCTCGCTGCCTACCCTGCTCGGAGTTGGCGTGGAGTATATTTCTTCGGCGGTCGCTTATTTCGAGCGTGTGCGGCAGCTCGAAGAGACGGCCGAACACATCGTCGTGCTGTCGGGGCCGATTTCATTCCTTCTGGGCTCCGACAATTTTGAAAGAACGCTCGAACAGGTATTGCGCGAAAGCATTCCCGACGACCTGGCGAACCGGAATAAAGCGCTCGCCGATGTCGAGCGGATCATGGAGATCCTGCACGAACGCAAGCGTGCCTACCGGCTCCGCCGAACCCCCATTGTGAATCTTATTTCCGCGATGCAAATCCAGCCGTTTCTCCTCAACGGCCTCGTGGGCCGGGTCGGCCTGACGGAACGGCAGAAGAAGACGCGCCGGGAAATGGCGCGCGCCGAGATCGAACATTTCGCCTCGATCATCGAGGAAGAGTTGATCGGAGTACAGATCGGACTGGTGACAGACAGTTTGCCGCATACCGGGTTTCAGATATTCCGCCGGCGCTCCGGCGACACACTGATGATCAGCCCCTTCCGCCTCGGCGAGCAGCCAAACATCCGCGTCGGCGT
Source organism: uncultured Alphaproteobacteria bacterium (assembly GCA_963808205.1). Classification (GTDB taxonomy): domain Bacteria; phylum Pseudomonadota; class Alphaproteobacteria; order Rhizobiales; family Xanthobacteraceae; genus BOG-931. The sequence goes on along the minus strand of CAWEER010000006.1, from coordinate 31,608 downwards.
TGCCATGGCCACCTCGGCGCCGGAGGCGCTTGCGACCCATGATGATGTCGTCAAGGAGGTATGGCGTACGGCGATCAAGGGACAGGTTGCCGCGCGTTATCTCCGTGACCTCGTGACAAGCAGCCAAACTACCAGCCACAAGTCGTCAAGAGAACGCGCCATGAGCGACACGCGCGGCTAGCAATATCTCTTGCTCCATCGCCGCAATTGACGTCATGCGCGCAACGTAGTTTTGGCCGACCCATTACGGCGATGCTCCGGTAAATCCAAATCAACCACAATTGATGCAACTACCATGGCGCTCGCGACAAACGGAGAATTTGGAAAACTTGTCGCAGCAGCGATCGCGCATCACGAGGCCGGCCGGCTGGCGGAGGCAGAGACGGCCTATCGGGCCGCGCTGGTCATTTCTCCCGCTCACGCAATCACCAGACATAATCTCGGCGCCCTTGTTGCCGCTCAAGGCAAGCACGTATCCGCGATCGCCCTTTTCGACGAAGTGATCGCTGCCGAACCTGACTATGCGGCCGCCCATTACAATCGCGCGGTGGCGTTGCACGCCCTCGGCCGATCGCGCGAGGCCATACGAGGATTCAGCCGAGCAAGCGCCCTTGAGCCCGGGCATTACGACGCCCATCGCGCCCTTGGCTTCCTGTTGCTGGCGGAAGGCGAGAGGGGACGCGCCCTCGATCATTTCGCCCGGACCTACGAACTCAGACGCGGCGATGACCGAACCGGCATTGCAGAAAAATCGCTGACCTTTGCGACACGCAGCAAACTCCTGCATGATTCTGGAACAGTTCCGCTATCTCTCGCCGCGCCGGCGAGATAACCAGAATTTCGAAACCCTCGCGCACGCCTACGAGGACGTTGCAGACGATTTTCCAGATGAGGCCACACGTCTCTCCGAGCGCCAACTGAAAATGCTCGGCGACAACTACAATACCGCGATCAATGTCTACGGCGCGCCGGAGTTCGGCGGCCGGGCGGTGAACGAAATACCGGAACGCGACGCGGTCACGCGGCAGTTCGCGGAGGGAGAGAGCGGAGTTGTCGTGCTCGACGACTTGCTCACGCCGCCGGCGCTTCTCGGATTGCGGCGATATCTGCTCGAAAGCACGATTTGGCACGATTTTGGTTATATCGACCGGTTTGTTGCGTCTTATCTCGAAGACGGCCTGGCCTGTCCTCTGCTGCTGCAAATTGCCGACGAGCTTCGCAAGGCATTGCCGGACCTTTTGGCCAACCTTCCTCTCACTCAAGCGTGGGCCTTCAAAGGTCTCGCGGCTCGCGCGACAATCGACGCTCACGCCGATGACGCCGCCATAACGATAAATTTCTGGGTGACCCCCGATGCGGCCAATTTCAAACCCGGCGGAGGGGGGCTAGCGGTTTGCCGCGTGCCCCCGCCGGCTTCGTGGCAGGTCGAGGGGTACGATGCCGGCCGCGATGAAGCCGTCGCCTTTTTGGGACAACACGCCGCCGAGACCCTGTCCGTGCCCTACCGAGAAAATCGGGCGGTCGTGTTCCGGTCGCGCCTGCTGCATCGCTCCGATGCACCGGAATTCAAAATTGGTTATGAAAATCATAGAATTAATGTCACGTTTCTGTTCGGTCATCACGACCAGGCGGCTTACAACTGACGACTCTTTCAGTCCAGATAGGCCACTTGCCCTGCGCAAAGTGCACCATCCCAAAATTGACACAGAAGCGGTATTTCCCCTATCTAGACTGACATTGATCTCACCGCGCAATGTTGCCAAATCGCGTGAGAAACTTGGACGCCATGTCCTTGGACCTCTCCCGGAATTACACCACTTCCGCGCTTCGCGTCGGCGATGCCGATCCCTATCCGCAGCGGCGGATCGGCGAGTTCATCGGCACGGTTGTTGCCAATGACTGGCTGAACGATGAGTACAAGCGCTTGATCCTCCATGTGCATGAGCGCGCCCTTGACGCCTATGCCGGGCAAGCCTTTCACCTGCTTTGCCCCTCCCCTGACGGCGCCGAGGTTTGGATGCGCCGGCCGATGAGCATCTACCGAATCGATAGAGCCAGGGCGCAACTGGACTTCCTCTACAAAGTAACGGGGCGGGGAACCCGCGGCATGGCGATGCTGGCAACCGGTGACGACTTCAATATCGCCGGACCGATCGGCATCGGGTTTTCGGTGAAACCGGAATGGAAGAATATCGTCGTCCTGGGCCGCGGCGTCGGTCTGGCGACGCTGGCGCCGCTATCGCAGCTGGCGGCCGCGCAGGGCGTCGGCGTCACCGCTATCCTGAGTGCGCGGAGCCCCGGCCTCGTCATGTCGAAGGAACTGTTCGAAGAATACGGTGCGCAGACTGTCACGGTTGTCGATTCCGATGGCAGCAGCGCGGTCGAGAATGTCGAGAAAATTCTCGAAAGCCTGATCGATGCCGGCAAAGCGGATGCCTTCTTCACCTGCGGCTCCAACCGGCTGTTGAAGCTGATGCAAAGGGTCGGGAGGCTGCACAACATTCCCGGCCAAGTCGCCGTCGAGCAGAACATGGTTTGCGGATTTGGCGCCTGCTACGTTTGCGTTCGCACCTTCGAGGTCGATGGCGTGCGGGTGCTCAAGCGCGTCTGCCGCGATGGCCCGGTGTTTGGCATCCAGGAAGCCGTGGGATGGTAGATCTTTCAGTAAAGATCGGCGCCATAACGCTGCAAAATCCAGTCATGCCCGCCTCCGGCGCATTTTCCTGGGAGTACAATGACGTCATCGATCTTAATCGGCTGGGCGGGTTGGTCGCGAAAACGATTTGCCGCGAACCGAGGCTCGGCAATCCGACGCCACGAATGGCTGAGACGGAAGCCGGCATTATTCAATCCATCGGATTGCCCGGCAAAGGCATCACGTATTTCATCGATCATATCGTGCCCGAATACGCAAAATTCAAACCGCCCCTCATTGTCAGCGTTTCATCGGAAAGTATCGAGGACTTTGCGGCACTGGCTCATGAGTTGAGCATCCCGGATGTCGACGTCATCGAAGCGAATATATCCTGCCCGACCCGCAACAGTACGGGCGGCAATTTCGCGATGCACGAAGATCACACCAAAAAAGCTATTCACGCAATCCGGAATGCGACAAACAAACCGTTGTGGGTCAAGCTTTCTCCCAACGCGGGAGACATTGTTTCCATCGCACAGGCAGCCGAAGAAGCCGGCGCCGATTGCCTGGTCATTGCAAATACTTTTCTGTCGCTGAAAATCCGGACGGATAATTTCCGTCCCGCAATCGGCAATAAATTCGGCGGATTGGTTTCTCCGGCATTAAAACCCATCGTGCTGAGAATGGTCTATCAGGTCGCCAAAGCTGTCAAAATCCCTATCATCGGCATCGGCGGCGTAACCAAGGCCGAGGACGTGGTCGAATACATGCTCGCGGGTGCGACTGCCGTCGGCGTCGGTTATGCCGCTTTTCGCAATCCTACAGCGCTCATAACAATTATCGAGGACCTCGAAGCCTGGTGCACGGAGCGCGGCATCGGCAAAGTGACGGAGCTTATTGGCGCGGTGCGTGACGACGATATGGAAATGGACACGCTCGTCGCTGCAGCGTCAGGTCCGTGAAAATCATCCGCGCTCCCGATAACGGCTATCGGTCGAAGGCAGCACGCGATCGTCCAGTGAGGCCCTAAATCAGGCGTCGTTTACGCGAGGGCTAAGGATCTCGGTCCACGCCGAGGCCGCCGCACCGAAGGCCCGCGGAACGGCTATATCAATCCCGCATACTTCTATTCGGAATATCTTGTTGCCGCGCGTCTTGCCGGAACGCACTATTGCGATCGGACAGGCGGCGCCACACGGATATCATCAATAACGCGGGTCCAGCGGAAACAAAACCCGGGGGAGATAACCGATGCGCGCCCAAACGCTTGCTGTTGTGCTCATCGCGGCGGTCGTCTCACTGAACTGCAGCGCTGGCGCCCGTGCAGACGACTTTCCCAACAACAAGGTTCGCATTCTGGTTCCGACCGCCGCCGGCGGAGTGGCAGACAGCCTTGCGCGTATCGTCGCGGCCAAAATCCAGGACACCCTCGGTCAGCCGGTCTTTGTCGAGGATCGCGCGGGCGCGAACGGCAATATTGGTGCCGCTGCCGTGCTTGCCGCACCGGCCGATGGTTACACAATGATGATGGGCCATATCGGTTTGATGACCATCAATTATCATCTTTATTCAATAATGGACTTCGAGCCGATCAAGGCCTTCGTGCCGATCGTCGAGGTCGTCTCTTATCCCGACGTGCTGGTTGTGAACAACGATCTGCCGGTCAAGACATTTGAGGAATTCATCAAATACGCAAAGGCCAACCCGGGAAAACTGACTTATTCCTCGAGCGGTTACGGAAGCTCATTTCATATGGCGATGGAACTGCTGAAGAACCGGGCGGGCATCGAAGCCGTTCATGTTCCCTATACGGGGACCGCGCCCGCGCTAAGCGCAGTCTTGTCCGGCGCAGTCAACGTCGCGTTCACCGATGTGATTACCGCGAGCCCGCACATCGCGGCAAAATCCGTGCGCGCACTCGCCGTCAGCGGCAGCCATCGTTTCAAGAGCCTCCCGGACGTTCCAACGATTGCTGAATTTGGCATTCCCGGCTTTGCGGTAGTGGGCTGGGCCGGCCTCGTGGCCAAAGACGGCACGCCGCCGGATCGGGTCAAGCTGCTGAATGAACAAGTCAATCGAGCCCTGCAATTACCGGATGTCGTAAAGAAAGTGTCCGACCTCGGGGGTGACGTCGTTGGCGGCACGCCGGATGACTTCAGGAAATTCATGGCAGACGAGGACAAAAAATGGGGCGAACTCGTCGAGAAGGCGCACCTGCAGGTTAAATCCGAATGACCAGCAGGCGTCCTGCGGTCTCGCGCTCGTTCGACGCCGCGGACACAAACACAGCCACGCTATTGACGTCAGGGGGACATCGTCCATGAAAATCAAAGACGGAAAATTTCTGATTACCGGCGGCGCCAGCATGATTGGGGCGCATATTACCGAACACCTTATCAAGGCCGGAGCGCGCGAGATCGTCCTGTTCGACAACTACTCGCTGGCGTCGCCGGAAGGCATCAACGATATATTGCAGCATCCGCAGGTGAAGCTGGTGAGAGGCGACATCCTGCGCACCAACGAACTCTACGATAATCTCGACGCGGTCGACGGCGTATTCGCGGTCGCGGGCTTTCTGACGCTGCCGTTGTCGCTTAATCCGTCGCTCGGCGTCGCAGTCAATGTCCAGGGCATGCTGAATACGTTTGAAGCGTGCCGTTATCGCAATGTCGGCAAGGTGGTGTTCTCGTCCTCCATTGCGGTTTATGGCGAACCCACCGCCGATATCATCGATGAAGCAACGCCCTGGACGTGGAGCAAGCTGCAGCCGGGAGCCGCCCTCTATGCGTCATCCAAGATCATGGGCGAAAACTTCGGCAAGCTTTATCACGACAAATACGGCGTCAAGTCGATTTCCCTGCGTTATTCATCGGTTTACGGCGAGCGGCAGCATTTGCGCGCGGTCAATTCGGTCTACATCGTGGAGACCTATGATCGGCTTAAGCGCGGCGAACGTCCCATCATTCCCGACGACGGTCGCGAGGTTCACGATTATATCCATGTCGCGGACGTCGCCCGCGCCAACGTCATGGCCATGGAAAGCGACGTGTCGCGGGAGAGTTTCAATGTCGCAACCGGAACCGCAACCACGCTGAACAGACTGGTCGAGATCGTGCAAAAGATTACCGGCACGAATTTGCAGCCCGAATACAAGACCCCGCCGGGAAAAATTCGCGCGGCGGTATCGACCAAGCTGGATTTCTCCGTCGAAAAGATCCAGCGCATGCTTGGCTGGAAAGCGGAGATTCCATTCGAGGACGGTATTCGCCGCCTGGTCGCCTGGCGTGACCGCGAGTTGCGCAAGGTCGCGTGAAGGACGGAGCGCCGCCGTGGCGACTTTCGCCGCCAAATTTTTTCGTTTCTTCGGTTGGCGCCGGCGCGTTTAGTGGGCGCGAGGCGAGCGGTCTCACGTAGTCATTGCGGAGTACTAACGGGCTTTAAAACCTGTGCCCATTTCACGATCTCTTCATTGTAGTACGCGGCGAACTCCTCCGGCGTATCTCCGACCGGCATGAGAATCTGGTTTGCCCACTGCGGCGCGATTGCCGGAGTTCGCACCGCCTCGACCAAGGCGTTGTTGAGAATTTTGATGACATCGCGCGGCGTGTGGCTCGGCACAAAAGCTCCGTACCACTGGACCGTTTCAAATTTGGGTACGCCGGATTCGGCAATTGTCGGCAGGTCGGGAAGAAGCGCGACGCGCTGATCGCTGGTGATTGCCAATGCGCGCAAATTGCCACTCTTGACTTGCGGCAGGATCGCAGCGGTCGGGCCGATGATGATCGGCGCCTCGCCGCTCAAAGCCGCGGCCACCGCCTGCGACGTGCCTTTGTAGGGTATCTCCGTCAGGTCTATGTGCGCCATCGCCTTGAATAATTCGGTATCGGTATGCATCGACGTGCCGACACCGCCCGCGTAATTGATTTTGCCCGGCTTTTGTTTCGCAAGCCGGATCAGCTCTTCGACCGACTTCGCGGGAAAAGCCGGATTGACCGCAAGGATACTCGGGGTCTGAGCGAGCAGCGAGACGGCGGCGAAATCCGTCTTCGGATCGAACGCCACGTCTTTGAACAGGCTTGTGATCCACGACAAGTTCGATGCGGCGAGTTGAACCGTATAGCCATCCGGTGGCGCTTTGGCGACGATTTCGGCACCAATCACACCGCCTGCGCCGCCCCGGTTGTCGACGTAGACATCCTGGCCGAGACGCTCGGCCAAAAGCGGCGCGACGAGGCGTGCCACGAAATCGGCGCCGCCGCCGGCAGGATACGGTACGACGAGGCGGATACGCTGGTTGGGAAAGGACTGCGCGCTCGCACAGCCGGCACCGGCAATGCACAGCACCAAGGACACGAGGAAAACGAGAGCATTACGCCACATCGGCACGTCAGTCTCTTGGCCGACGCCTGTTAAGCTTTTGCCGGCGCACCCGGTATCTCGATTTTAATGGCAGGGCTGCGGCCGGCCGTCTTTGACGATCCGAAGCCTGGAAGAACCATCGAGAGCGCACCGATTGCGCTGCCGGCGCAAACCAGCATCAGATCGTCCGGTGTGTCCATGGCATAGTGCATCGTCGTTTCGTCTTCCGGCGTGACCTCGCCGTCAAGACGCCCTGCCCGCTTCAAATCCGCAACGCGGCGGCCAGTGTTCTGCACGACGAAGTCGCGGATCTGCTTTTTGCTCCATCCGCTCGCACGCAAAAGTTCGGCATGCTCGCCGCCGAACACGACGGCGCCGGGCGTGCGTCCCAGTATCGCGATCGAGCCCAGGAAAGACAAAGCATCGCCGACAGAACGCAGGAACTGCTCGTGATTGCCGTAGTTCCAGATTTGAATCATGGTGCTGGCTGCGATCAGCGTGACGGTGCTGTCCTGCGCCTTGAAGCCTTTTTCGACGTGCCACGGCTCCCAGGGATGTTCCTCTTCGTTCTCGGCAATGCAGCAGGTGTATTTGCCCGGCGTTCCCATCGTTGCCCGATCCGCGACGCCGGGCCGATAGCGCAGACAATTGAGCAAAATCAGCCGTAACGCCCGTCCGATGGTGGCATTGGCGCGGTTGCCCGGACCGAATGCATTGCCGGCGGCATTGATGCCGAGCGTGCGGGTGATCGGGCCATTGACGAGAATGACGATGGTTGGACCAGCCAGCGCGGACGCGACGTGATGGAGACCAAACTCCGGCGTCGCCAGCGCTTTCACGACAGCCACCACCACCGGCATGTATTCCGGCTTGCAGCCGGCCATCACCGCGTTTATCGCGACTTTCTCCGCGGTCACCGAAACCTTGCGCGACGGCATTTCAGCAACGACTTCGTCAGGTCGCAAGGCCGCGGCCTGAAGCATTTCATGGACCAGAAAGCTGTTCGCCGGCAGTACCGGAAGTCCGTCTGTCCAGCCGCGCGCGAAACAGAATTCAATATGTTCCGATACGTTGATCGGAATGCAAACCTCGCCATCGGCAATCTCCGATGCCGCTTCCCCGGTTATTGCCAACGCACCACTCCCTTGGAAATCTCCGGTGAAACTAGGCCGGTTGCCCTTCTTGCAATAGAGCGACCACTTTGCCTGCCAGTTCGCTGGCGCGCTGATCGACCTGCTCGGGCGTCAGGCTGGCCAGGGGATGAGGCATCATGACAAAGCGGAAGTTCGGCACGCCCCACAGCTCGGCCATTTCGCGCGATGTGTTGTGGAACGCATCCGTCACGATCGCTATCGCGGGAACTCCGGCCTTCTCGAGATAGATGGCATCGAGCAAGGTGCCGGACGAGCACGCTCCGCAATCTCCGATACCGGCGACGACGAAGTCGACCTTGTCCTTAAGTTCGACGATCTGCGTATCCTTGACGGGAGCGCGTTGCGGCTTACTCAGAACAAGCTCGGCTTTCATGCCGTAAGCTGCCTGCAGCTTCTCGGCGAGCTTGACCAGTACCGTTTCGGCATTTTTCTTGGTGTTTTCGATGATGCCGATGCGAAGGCCCTGAAGTTTGGCCGGGCGGGGCACGTAATCGATCGGTTCTTCTTCGGTCGAAATTGTCGGATCGAGAACGTTCATAGCGGCAAAGTAATTCATCGCGCCCTCCGACGATTGAGATGCCCAAGGCGGAGTAATCCCGCCTTGGCATGGTGTCAATATTATTTGCTTGCATTAACAAGTCTAAACAACCGCTGGGCGGCTGACGCGTCCTATTTTCAATCCAGCCGTTCTCACTGATCGAGAAGCGCCGCCATTTTCAATGGCAACGCTTTCATGGTTCTCGTGCCCTGCAGGATGCCGTCGGCCGTGAATACCGCTAGACACAACGACCTTGATAATCGCTTTTAACGATCATTTCTCCAGCGAACGCACCGATGTCTCGGGCTTCATTCCGCCACGGCGGCGCGGAAGCGTATCGGCTCCATTAGCTTCCCAATTTCCCGAGACCGCGTTTTGAGCGAAAACCTCCCAACTGTCGCGCCAATCGCCGAGTTGATAGCCGTACCACGGCGCCTGGAATGAGATCGGCGGCAGCTTCAGTTTGGTCCATAACTCACGGGCACGCTCCATATAGGGCTTTGTCGGCAATGCGACGGGCGGCATGACGTATTTGCGTGTGGCGTCGATCAAGAGTGTCGAGTTCGCCGTTCGCGGATCGGCCGATTGATTTGAAGCACTATCGGAACTTGGACCGTGGTCGGGCGCGCGGAACGGCATCACGTGGACATCATCGATAGGGTTGGAACGGTATGCCATCGACCAGAACACCGCATCGGAATTGGTCGGGTCGACGTCTTCGCTGACGGCAATCACAATCTTTCCGCAATCGCCGATCCGCGATGAGGCAGCATGCAGAGCGCGCCACACTTCGGTGCGGACGGCGCCATTTGCGAATTGCAAAAAGATCAGCGGCCGCAGATTGCTCAGCTTTTCGTGCATGACGACTTTACGGATCGCGCCGATACCGATCTGGCGCAAATGCGTCAGGAATAGCGGCTCGAGCGCAACCTTGCGCATCACGCTGGATTCGCTCGGCGTCACTTGGCTGATGATCGACGCAAAGACCGGGGATTTACGATGCGTGATTGCCGTTACTTCCATCGACATGTTGTAATCTTCGAGCGCCACATAGCCGGTACTTTCGCCGAACGGTCCCTCGGGCTCTAAAAGTTCGGTGCTGATCAGGCCTTCAATGACGATTTCGCCATTGGCAGGAACCATCAGATCGACGGTTTTGGCCTTCACGACTTCGATAGGCTGCCCTGCCAGCGCCCCGGCGACGGTCAACTCGTCGAAGTCGGTCGGCAGGCGCTGCGGCCCGTTGTAGCAAACCACGGGAGCACAACCGACGACGATGGCGCAGGGCATCGGCTTGCCCATTTTCTGATATTTCAGCCAGTGCGCATAAGCGCCGGATCGGCCGATGCGGGACGCCATGCGGACACCCAGGCGATTGGTGCTTTTGAGCGCGGCCCGGTTCGTCGACATGTTGGCGATGCCGTTTTCCGGATCCTTGGTAATGCAGAGTGTCGCCGTCAGCGTCGGCGCGGCGTCAAAACCCGGCGTCGACACCGGCACCGGTAAAATGGCGAGGCCGCCGCCAGGGACGGTCAGGTCCTTGCCAGTGATGACGACTTCCTGGCAGCGGGCGGTTTTGACTTCGACGGGCGGAATCGGATTGGCAATCGCCTTCATCCAGGCGGCGCTGATATCCTCCACGGCACAGCCCATTCCGACGGAATAAATGTCCGGAGACGCCGCGAGCGCACCGACGACCACAGGCATGCCATATCTCTTGCCGGTTGCATCGATGACGTTCGTGAAGAGAAATGCGCGTCGGTCTTGTTCCGGAACGCCACCGACGAACTGGCAGCGCACCAAAGGGTGTAGCTCGGTATCTTTATTGATCGGCTCGTCGATGCGAACGAGAAGGCCACGCTTCTCGAGATCGGCAATGTGAGTTTGAAAATCGAGACTGGGGGTCTGCTTATGCTGCGGGCTCATAAGATGGCCTTAGTCCTCTCGCATTGTGATCTGAGAGCTGTTTCCACTCGTCGTCGGCGTGCGGGCTTCTGCGATTCCGCACCTACCGTACCAAGTCTGCTTTATGTGCAAGGTCCGTCCATTTCTTGAGATCGCGTTGGATTATGGACTGCGCCTGCACCGGCGTTCGTGGATCGGCAAAGATCGACTGATTGGACAGTGCTCTTTTTGTGTCATCCTGCGACACTGCCGCATTGATCTCCATGTTCAATCTTTCGACGATGTCCTGGGGGATTCCAGCAGGGGCGACCATCGCAAACCAAAGAGAGACTTCGTAGCCCGGAAGACCCGACTCGGCAATTGTCGGAACATCCGGAAGGCCATCGATACGCTCAGCCGTCGTGGCGCCGAGCGCTCTGAGCTGGCCGCTCTGGATGTATCGCTTGGTCGTCGTCAATAAACCGAATTGAGAATCGATACGGCCTGCCAGCAGGTCGATGACGGCCTGCGTCGAGCTTTTATAGGGAATTTGGTTCAGCTTTATGCCTGCCGTGGCGGCAAACAACTCGGCTCCGAGCCGCGCAAGGCTCGCATCGCCGTCGGACGAATAGGTCAGCGAACCCGGCTTCGCCTTGGCGAGTGCAATGTATTCCTGGATGCTTTTTGCCGGAACCGACGGGTAGACGACCAGAACAAAGGGCGAGTATCCAATCATGGCGATTGGCACGAGGTCGCGCTCCGGATTGTAGCTGATGCTTTTGTTGAGGACCGGCGCCGTAACCAGCGTAGTCGTCGTGGCAATTCCGATCGTATAACCATCGGCTTCGGAATTCGCGAGCTTGGCCGTTCCTATCTCGCCACTTGCACCATCTCGATTGTCGACGACAACGGGTTGACCGAGTTTGTCGGACAATTTCGACCCGATCAGTCGGGCCACCGTATCGGCGGCGGAGCCAGCGGGAAACGGCACGATAACGTGGATAGGCCGGCTCGGCCAAGCCTCGCTCTTGGCGCTTCCCATCGCCGTAATCAAGGACGCCACGATCGCCGAAGTGAAGAATATGGCAAGACGCCGCGACATCCCTGTTCTCTCCGACGATTTACGCCATGCACGTTCAGTTCAGTGAAAACTCTTGCTCAACCTGATCCGGCACAATGCGCGAGCGTTGCGGCTTGCCCGAAATAGCGCGCCAAATGCGTTCCGGTGTCGCCGGCAATTCCATATGCGTTACGCCGAATTCGGACAACGCATCGACGATGGCGTTGATGACGACGCCCAGCGCCGGGGTCGTCCCTCCTTCGCCGGCAGGGCGAATACCGAGTGGATGAGTCGTCGACGGCACTTCGCTGATGTCGGTCGTGAAGAACGGAAGGTTATCGGCGCGCGGCATGGCATAATCCATAAACGACCCGGCAAGCATCTGGCCTGAGCTGGCGTCATAGAAACAATGTTCGAACAATGCCTGGCCAACTCCTTGAGCAATACCGCCGTGCGTCTGCCCGTGGATAATAAGCGGATTAACGGCACGCCCGACATCGTCCACCGTCGTGTGACGAACGATCGTAACGATCCCCGTTTCCGGATCGATCTCGACCTCGCAGACGTGGCAACCGTAGGGAAAGCCCGCTTCATTGATGGTCTGGTCGCATTCGCCGACCAGAGGTCCGCGAAATTCTGGCGGCAAGTCGGCACGAGAGTTCATGGCCTCGGCGACTTCGGCGACGGTCATGACTTGGCCGCTGTCGGCAACGAAGTTGCCGCTCGCAAACGCTATTGCAGCGGGATCTTTTTGCAACAGAAGACCGACGACCTGCTTGCCCTTGTCTATGATCCGGTTTGATGCATTCCAGATAACGATGCTTCCAAGCCGCATACCGCGGCCGGAATGCGTGCCACCGCCGACGTCGACGATATTCGTATCGCCGGTAATCAGCCGCACCTGGTCGAAGGGCACGCCCAGCCATTCGTGGACAAGCTGAGCGAAGCTCGTCTCGTGGCCCTGACCATTCGATACGGTTCCGATGACCACATCCACACTGCCGTTAGGATGGACAGTCAGTTTGGCCTTCTCACGTGGGATACCGGTAGCGGTATCGACGTAATTTGCAACACCAACGCCACGATACTTTCCACGGCTGCGCGCTTCAGCCTTGCGGCCCGGGAAGCCTGCCCAATCGGCCAGCGCGATTGCGTGCTTCATCACGCCGATATAGTCGCCGCTATCATAGACCAGGCCGAACGGATTCTTATACGGCAGCTCTGATTGCGATATGAGATTACGCAGTCGCAATTCGATGCGATCGAAGCCGGCCGCCCGCGCCGCAATATCGATCAGCCGCTCCATGACGTAGATGACTTCGGGACGCCCGGAGCTGCGATAAGGCCGCGTCGGCGCAGTGTGACTGAGCACGGCGCGCGCTCGAAACGAGGCAGCCGGCATCCGGTAGATGCTCGACATGATCTCGACGCCCTTCTGGACCATCGAGAAATTGCCGGTATGGGAGCCGAGATTGCCGACATTGGTGCCGCGCATTGCAAGAAAATTACCGTCCTTATCGAGCGCCAGCTCCGCTTCGACGGCAAGATCCCGTCCTTGATAGTCGCTCAGCAGAAGCTCGCTGCGCTCGCTGGTCCACTTGACCGGACGACCGATTTGGCGTGCCGCCCAGGCCACCAGCGGCTGTTCAGCGAAGATCGCGCCACGCGTACCAAAGTTGCCACCGACGTCACGGATGACGAGACGGACATTGGGCTCGGGGACATTGAGAACGATCGCGAGATCGCGGCGCAGCCGTAAGGTCGAACCGCTGCAGGTGTAGATCGTGTAACGCCCCGTTTCCGGGTCATAATCGCCAAGCGCCGCGCGCGGCTCCATCGGCGAACCGGCGACGCGAGGGATCCAGGTTTTGATCTTGGCAATATGAGCGGCATTGCGAAAGGCCGCGGTGGTTGGCTCGGCTTCGCCGACCTGCGCGTCGATGCAAACGTTGGACGAATTCTCATCGCGCACGCGTGGCGCGCCAGATCCCGCAGCATCGACGGTAAACGTAACGCATTCCAGCGGTTCGTAATCGACGATGACATGCTCGGCGCCCTCCCGGGCCGCTGCGACGCTTTCCGCAACGACCATCACGATCGCTTCGCCGACGAAACGCGCTTTGTCCGGCGGCAACGGATAGTCCGGAACGTTGAACGCCGGCGTGCCGTCGAAATTGATCAGCGGCATCTCCGCGGGATGCAGGGAGAATGTCTTGTTCGGAATGGGATTAAGGCGATCGGCGATGAAATCGGCGCCGGTCAGAACCGCAAGTACCCCAGGAATGGCACGTGCCGCTTCGGCGTCGATCGAGCGAATGACGGCATGAGCGTGAGGCGAACGCAGTATGGCCGCGTAGGCCTGTCCCTCGAGATTGAGGTCGTCCGTGTACTGACCCCGGCCCGTGATAAAGCGTAAATCTTCCTTGCGCGGAACCGGCTGACCGATGCGATTACTTTTTGCGGTACCATGCATCGTTGTTGCGCCTTTTAGCGCGTCACGAGATTCCAAAGAGCTTGGCGGCCGTGCCCCCCAGGATCGCCTGCCGATCTTTGGCGGTTAGACCGCATGAATCGATAAGCTTGACCGGCTGCTGCTCGGCGATCGCAAATGGTTCGTCCGTTCCCATCAAAACGCGATCGGCACCTGCTACGTCGCAGATAAAGCGAACTGTTGGCCCGTCATAGACGACCGAATCGAAATAGAGTTTGTGAAACCCTATTGCTGGATCCGCGTTCTGTGCCGGAGCCGTCGCGAAGCTGCGCTTGAGACGGCCGAAGATCATCGGCAACGCCGCTCCACCGTGCGAGATGACAAGGTTGACTCCGGGATGGCGTAAAAGATGCCCGGAATATAAAAGCCTGGCTACTGCCGTTGTGGTGTCGGTCACCCTGCCGACAGCGCTGACAAGACCATAAGCCTTGAGCCGATCATCGCGCGCTCCAAAGGTCGGGTGGACGAAGAGTGCAGCCTTTCGCGTCGACGCCGCCTCCCAGAACGGTTCGAGATCCGGGTCATCAAGTACGCCGCTCGCACCTTTTGGCTGGGTGCCGATCATGGCTCCGTGAAACCCCTGGTCCAACGCCTCTTCGAGCACCTGCGCGGCGAGCTTTCCCGACTGCATCGGCACAGTGGCAAGCGGCACCAGGAATGGGATCTCCGCCGCGGCTTTGAGCATATGGTCGTTGAGGAAACGGCTCCATTCCAGCCCCTCTTCCGGAGGTAGATCGTAACCGAACATGTCCAGCCAGCCACCGACCACCTGCTTGTCGATGCCGCGGTCGCCGAGCCATCGGCGCCTGCGCTCAACGTCGCTCATGCCGGCCGGGACCGGGCGCTTGGGTTCCTGTCCGGAGAAGGCAAAGCGGATGCCACCATTCTCGCTAATCGTTTTCACCGATGGAAACGATCTCTGCGAAATCGCCGCGTCGAGCAAAGCCTGAGGAACAAAATGCGCGTGTGCATCGATGATCATGATTGCTTGCTCAATTTATTTCCGCGGCCGTACTGCCGACTACGCATTGCGGCAAATTGCCACCGTTGAGTTAGCCCGCGCATGCAACCAGTAATCGCTCAGGCTTTGGCAAAGGCGAATACCTTTCTTATCCGTGCAGACATGTGTTTATTGCAAGCTTGCTTCGGAAAGTCGATGCTCCAGGAGCCGAACTCATTGCTGAGCCAGTTGTCAGCGCTACCCGAAGGGTCAATTCGATGCGTTTCGTTGTCCAAACTTTGATCGCGGCCATTGTCCTCTCCTGCGCCACACAGAGGATAGCCGCGGCGGAAGATTATCCGACGCGGCCGATCAGAGTGATCGTTCCCTATGCGGCGGGCGGGCCGAGTGACACCGGCGCAAGATTGATGTCTGAGCCGCTCGGCCGTCAGCTTGGCCAGGCCGTCGTCATCGAAAACCAGGGTGGCGGCGGCGGTTTGAACGCGACTGAATCTTACGAGAAATATGCGCCGGACGGCTATACGATCCTTCTTGGCGCAATCGGCCCTTTGACCATCATTCCGTCCGCGGAAAAAGTCAGCTACGACCCGGTGCGTGACTTCGTGCCTCTCGGCCTGGTGTGGACTTCAGCGCTGACGCTTGCCGTCAGCCCGACGCTGGGCGTGAAGACATTGAAGGACTTCATCGCTTACGCCAAAGCCCATCCGGGCAAAGTCACCATCGGCTCGGCAGGCGTCGGATCGGTCACACATCTCGCAATCGAATTGTTCAAGCACGCGGCCGGACTCGATCTCAACCACATCCCTTTCCGCAGCACCAGTGAGAGTCTCCCGGCGTTGATGGGCGGGCAGATCGACGCGCTCTTTGGCGATACGCCGATTATCGCATCGCAGATCACCTCGGGAAAGATCGTCGGTATTGCCGTGGCAGCTAAGAAGCGGGAGGCGGCTATCCCCGACGTACCGACAATGGCGGAAGCTGGATTGGAAAACGTCTCCGCGGCAAGCTGGTTTGGCTTTGTCGCTTCGTCAAAAACACCACCCGCGATCGTCAAGCGGCTTCAGGACGCGATGGCCGCAGCGCAGAAAGACCCGGCTTATATAGCAACGCTCGCCAAACAGGGCGCGACCTACGGCGAGCCGGGTTCGGAGGCTTACGCCGATCTGATCAAGAATGACGCGGTGAAGTGGAAGGCCGTGATCACGGAGGCAGGGATCAAGCTTAACTGAACGTCATGGTGCTCAATCTTGAGAATGCTGTAAGTTAAACCGACAAATGACGATAAGGCGCCGCACGCGTTCGTATCTCAAGAACCTTCGGGCCTAGCCTCGGCGAAGACCGCTGCTGCCTCCTGCATGGCGTGGTTGCCGGCGGGGGCGCCACAATAGACGGTCGCCTGCAGGATAATTTCTTTGATGTCGTCCTTGGTGAAGCCATGCGAGAGCGCCGCGCGGGCGTGTAGCTTGAACTCTTCCCATTGATGCAGGGCGATCATCATCGACATCACCATGTAGCGGCGGGTCTTGTGATCAATCGCCGGGCGAGTCCAAATCTCTCCCCACACATGACGAGTGATCATTTCCTGGAATTCCGTGTTGAATGCGTTTCGGTTCTTCAGCGTTCGGTCGACCCACGCGTCGCCGAGGATCGTCCTCCGGACTTCCATTCCCTGCTCGTAATATTTGTCTGCACTCATAATTCCCCCTGATGGATTGCACTGTTACATGACTGGAGCGAATGTTAGATGTAGGCTCGATAGCGGCGCAACTGACGGCAACGATAATGGACTCTACCACAAGCCTGCGGCAAGACATCGACAGTGAGGCACTCGCGCAGGAATTCACGCATCTTCCGACACTTCTCGATCGTGATGCGAATCTTCTCCGTCGTGGAGCTTTTTTCGACGCCCGGTTTCATATCGGCATCGGTGAAATTCAGTTCGATGTAAAAATCGAACGCGGGCGTATCAATTCCCTCGACCGCGGGCCCTTCATCCAGCGGCCGTGGCGGTTTGCCGTGCGCGGCACGACGGAAGCATGGTCGCGACTGTGGGCTCCGGTACCAGAACCCGGCTGGCATGATCTGTTCGCCCTGACAAAAAAAGGCTGCATGACACTTGAAGGCGATTTGCAGCCGGTCATGGCCAATCTTCAATATTTGAAAGATCTTCTGGTGCTTCCGCGTCGATTGAGAGGGATATAACGCAGATGCAGCCGGTCTTCGAACCTATCGTCGGCCGCTACGTGTCGATCGAACTGAGCGGCCGGTTGCATCGCCTATATTTCGAGGAGGCTGGCGCCGGCATCCCGTTGCTGTGCCTGCATACGGCCGGTGCGGACGGACGGCAGTACCGTCATCTCATGCTCGACGAAGAGATAACGGGCAAGTTTCGCGTCATCGCCTTTGACATGCCGTGGCACGGCAAGTCATTTCCGCCTCAGGGCTGGGAGAATGAGGAATATCGGCTGACCACCGCGGCCTACACGGAAATGATCGTGGCGTTTTGTAGCGCGCTCGATCTCGAACAGCCGGTCGTTATGGGCTGTTCGATCGGCGGTCGGATCGTTCTCAACCTGGCAATTGAGCACGCATCGATGTTTCGCGCGCTGATTGGTCTAGAGGCAGCCGATTTTCAGAGCCCCTGGTACGATACCTCTTGGCTGAACCGGCCCGACGTACACGGCGGCGAAGTTTGCGCTGCGCTCGTATCCGGCCTCATTGCGCCGCAAAGTCCCGCATTCACCCGAAACGAAGTGCTGTGGATGTACATGCAAGGCGGCCCGGGCGTTTTTAAAGGCGATTTATATTTCTATCGGGTCGACGGCGATTTACGTTCACGGGTTGCAAGTATCGACACTAAAGTTTGTCCGCTTTACCTGATGAATGGCGAGTATGATTTTTCCTGCACAGTAGACGATGCGGCGCGTACAGCTCAAAAAATCGTGGGTGCCGAACTTGTCACCATGGAACAGCTTGGCCATTTCCCGATGGCTGAAAATCCGGAGCAGTTCCGCAAATACATTCTGCCCGTCTTGAACCGAATAAGCGGCACCGGTACCGCGTAATCGCGAAACAATATTGTCATTGCAATCCAGAACCTTGTTTTGAATGGCGCCATCGCCACGCTGTTCGCAATTGACCTCCGTTCCACTGGTTGAGAAATTCTACTTTCATAATCAGTCACGCCGGAGAAGCGCGAAGTTATTCACGATCACTGTCGGTGGAGACTGATCCCCAGGGCGAATGTGATCAGTCGGTGAACCATCAGAGTTCCTAAACCACCGTCCAAATGGTCGAAAGCAACGGAATTCGGCTGCCGGCGCGTCTGTCTTGTAAGAAGGCTGATAAAGCGCCAGAATTCCCGCTTGTTCAGGGGGACATCTGGACAGTTTCAGCTAATCAGAAAAGCCAAAAGGATTCTGCCAAACAGAAAAACCAAAAGGGAGGGGACAATGGACGGTAAAAGCCAAGGCATCAGTGAAGACTGGTTATCGCTCATCATCGGGTTGCTCGTGTTCGTCCTCGCGCTTGGTTTGGTCGGGGGCTTCGACATACTCGGTTGGGCGGTGACCACCGGGATCTGGACGGACCCGAGCAAGGCGCTGGCGCCCGTTTCCAAAGCTTATGCCAGCTTGGGCGGTGTGGGCTCGCTGTTTGTCACCTATATCGGATTGCTGGTGCTGATGACGGCAGGCGCGGCGGCGCTGCATGCCAACATCCCTCGCTTCATCCTCGGCTTCACCATCGTGTTTTGGCTCAGCTACGCCTGCTGGTTCGTCGGCAGTTACGCCAGCATGGCCGCGAACACACCCGCCGACATGCAGAAATTCGGCGTCAGCTGGTCGCTGAGACTTACTTCAGAGGGCGGCTTTGTTGTTGCCCTGATCGCCGGTCTGCTCGTCGGCAATTTTCTGCCCGGTCTGGCCGAATTGATGAAGGAAGCGATCCGGCCAGAGTTGTACATTAAGATCGCCATCGTCATTCTCGGCGGCTTCCTCGGAATCGTTTCGGCGGAGAAGCTGGGTCTGGCAACCGAGCTGATGTTTCTTGGTCTGGCATCAATCATCGTCGCCTATCTGATATTCTGGTCGGTGGTGTATTATGTGGCGCGCGTGTGGTTCAAATTCAGCCGTGAATGGGCAGCCCCGCTCGCATCAGGCATTTCCATCTGCGGTGTGTCGGCGGCGATTGCCACCGGGGCCGCCATCCGCGCGCGGCCCGTCGTTCCGATCATGGTGTCGTCGCTAGTGGTGATCTTTGCGGTCGTCGAACTGCTTGTTCTGCCGTTCGTCGCTGGCTATTTCCTCGATCAACAGCCGATGGCGGCCGGAGCGTGGATGGCGCTGTCGGTCAAGACCGACGGCGCGGCGGTGGCAAGCGGCGGCATCACCGAGGCGCTCATTTACGCCAAGGCCGCCGCGCAGGGGATCAAGTATCAGCCAGGCTGGATTTTAGGCACAGCCGCAACGGTGAAAGTCTTCATCGACATTTTCATCGGCATATGGGCTTTCGTGCTCGCGTGGATTTGGACCAGGCATATCGATGTGCATAAGGGCGATACTGTAAAAATCAGTGAGATCTGGAATCGTTTTCCGAAATTCGTCATCGGCTATATCGGGACGTTCTTCATCATCCTGTTGGTGGCGCTCACCGCATCTCCTCCGGTGGTGGCAAGCGTCAAGGCGGCGATGGGGGAAGCCAATATCTTCCGTGGTATTTTCTTCGTGCTTACGTTCTTCACTATTGGCGTAGTGAGCAACTTCCGGAAACTTTGGGAAGATGGCATCGGCCGGTTGGCGGCGGTGTATATCCTGTGCCTGTTCGGATTCGTTATCTGGGTGGGACTAGCGATCTCACTGGTTTTCTTTGCGGGTGTTAAACCGCCTCTCGTGAGCTGAAGGAGGATTCCATGGAACAGCAGCAACCTAAGCTGGCCGAAGAAATGCAGAAGATGCCTTATGAGCCGCTTCTGCCGATCGAAAAGAAACTGATCGTCTGGAGCCTGTCGCTGGGCATCGTGCTTCTCGTGGTGCTGGTGCTCATCAGCCGGACGTTCATCCACGCGTAGTGTGAAGGAATGATTTTGGAAGACGCCGCAACCTGGGTCGCGACATTTACCGGGTTTGTGCCGCTTTACACGCCGCTATTGGCCCGAGAACGGCCTATTTGGGCAGATAGAAAGTAAAGAGTCATATGAATGTCCGCTAACGACCCAAAGCCAACCAACATCACTAGCTGCGTCGGCCTTACTGTTGAGGCACGTTGCTCGCCTTCATGATTGCGGTCCATTTTGTGATTTCGCTCTCGAGGAATTTCTTGAGGTAGGCGCTCGATCGCCGGTCGGGGGTCACAACCGTTGCCGACGCGTCGCGCAGGCGGGTCTGCACCGCAGAATTGTCCAGCGCACTGCCGAGGGCCGCATTGAGCGTCGCCACGACCGGTGCGGGCGTGTCCTTGGGGGCGAAGAGGCCCATCCAATAGTAACCGTCGACAACGTCGAACCCTTGTTCGCGCGCGGTCGGCACGTCGGGAAACAGCGCGGACCGCTCGCGGGTCAAGACCGCCAGCACCTTGATCGATTTGCTTTCGATCATGCCGCTCGCCGATATCGATAGCGGGCAATAGTAATCGATGTCCCCCCGAATCATATCTTCGAGCGCCGGCGCGGCGCTTCGATAAGGGACATGCGTCGCGGTTGCCCCAATGGCCGATGTCAACATCGAGCAGGCCAGGTACGGCGCGGCACCGATACCGGCAGAGCCGAAACGCATCTTCGCCTGATTGGCTTTCAGATAAGCCGCAAACTCCTTTAGGTTGGTGACTGGCAAATCGTTCCGAACCACCAGGAGCAGCGGCTGTTCGATCGCCAGCCCCACCGGAACGAAATCGGTCACCGAATTGTATGGCGGCGTTTTAAAAAGAAACTGGCTCTGCGCAAAGGTATCCACCGCGCCAAGAACGATCTGATAACCGTCTGGTGCCGCCTTCGCGACGCGGCTGACGCCGATCGTTCCACCCGCACCTCCGGTGTCTTCGACGATCATCTGCTGACCGAGCGTCTGGGAAATCTGCCCGGCAAGAATCCGTCCGATGATGTCGGTCCCGCTGCCCGCTCCGAACGGAATCACCAAGGTCACGATGCGGGTCGGCCAGCTCTGCGCGAGCGCTGAACCACACAGAATGACAAGCAGGCACGCCAACCACGTATTGCGAAATCGAAACAATCTCAAGATATCCTCCCGGTTTTTCTCGTGACTTAGTTGTGTGAATGGCGATCGGCGCGATCCGTCGCCGCCATCAATTGTGTCTTGTTTTTGGCTTCGCCCGATCGCGTAAAGCTCGCCAGACCTTTTCGGGCGTCACGGGCATATCGATCTCCGATGACGCACCCGCGCGCGCGAGCGCGTCGGCAACTGCATTCATCAGCGCGGGAAGCGACCCGGTGACGCCGCACTCGCCCGAACCCTTGACGCCCAACGGATTTTTCGGCGACGGAACCGGATGAAATTCCGTGGTTACGGCGGGAATATTGTCGGCTCTGGGCATCGCATAGTCCATGAACGACCCGGTGAGAAACTGTCCATCATCGTCATATTGGCAGTGTTCCATGAACACCTGTCCAAGTCCCTGGCAAATTCCGCCGTGCACCTGTCCATGAACGATTGGCGGATTGATGATCGTGCCGACATCGTCAACCGCGACATAGCGGTCAACGGAGATTTTTCCGGTTTCTGGGTCTACTTCGATTTCGCAGACATGGCAGCCGTTGGGAAAGTGCATGTCAGGCGCTATGTAGTCGCCTTCTGAATCAAGGCTTTCGAGGGCCGGACTTTCCGGGGAGAGCATCACCTGCCGGGCCAGATCAAGCAGTCCAACAGCGCGGTCTGTGCCGACCACGCGGAATGTCCCACGGGAGAACTCGATGTCTGCTTCCGCCGTTTCAAGATACTGCGCGGCAGCCTTGCGGCCCTTCTCGATAACGATGGCGCAGGTGTTGGCAAGCGCAGAGCCAGCCATGATCATCGACCGCGATCCAATCGTCGCAAAACCCGCCGCGGGAAGGTCAGCGCTGTCACCTTGCCGCAACTCGATTGCCTCGTAGGGCACGCCCAACCGTTCGGCCACTACTTGCGGGAACGAGGTTTCATGACCTTGACCATGCGATTGAGTGGCGACGACGAGCAGCACCCGGCCGTCTTTGGTGAAGCGGATGTGGGAGCCTTCGTGCCAGGAGCCGCCAACGCATTCGAGGAAGTTCGCGATCCCCAGGCCACGGATCAGGCCGCGCTTTGCGCTGGCGGCGGCGCGTGCCGCAAAGCCGTGCCAATCGGACAGACGCAAAGCCTTGTCCATCACGGCTTCAAATTCGCCGCTGTCGTATAGCCGGCCTGACGGATTCTTGTAGGGAATGGCGGTCGTGGGAATGAGATTGCGACGGCGCAACTCCAGGCGGTCGATCTTCATTTGTCGCGCGGCTTCATCGACCAGGCGCTCAACGATGTAGGACGCCTGCTCGCGGCCAGCCCCGCGATAGGGACCGATCGGCGCCGTATTCGTCATCACTGCGGTGACCCGGGCGTGGACCAGCGGCGTTCGATAGACTTGAGGAAGCCCCCACGGTGTGTTGCGAATCGATCCATTAGGGCCGTTGCAGCCGAAATATGCGCCCATCGACGCGAGGATGGAAGCGCGAATAGCGAGAAAGTGTCCGTCGGCATCGAGTGCAAGCGCACAATCGATGACGGCATCGCGCGCGTGGTTATCAGAGAGCAGGTTCTCGGCCCGCGTTGCCTGCCATTTGATCGGACGGCCAAGCGCGCGGGCGGCGTGCAGCAAAGCGACGTCTTCAGGATACGGCTGCTCTTTCGAGCCGAATGCGCCACCGACGTCATAGGTCAGGACGTGCATGCGTTCGTCAGGAATTTTGAATACCTGATCGCACAATACGCGAACCATATACCGCACACCCTGACTCGGCGTGATCCAGGTGAAGCGATCGGCCGCGGCGTCATATTGGGCGATGCCGCTTCGGGTCTCGATCGCATTCGCGAAGATACGCGAATTGACGAGTTTCAGGCGGGTGACATGGGCCGCGGTGGCGAAGACCGCATCCACGGCGCCCGGATCTCCGCTCTGCCAGCGTATCGCAACATTGTCGGGAGCATCCGGCCAGATGACCGGAGCGCCGGGAACGATGGCACGCTCAATATCAACGACAGCTGGCAATGCCGCGATACTCACGCCGATCATTGCCGCGGCATCGGAAGCCTGCGCCGCCGATTCCGCGACCACCAGAGCAACAGGTTCTCCGACGTATCGTACACGGCCTTGGGCAAGACCAGGTCTGGGCGTGTCGAGGGTGTGGCCCAGATCGAATCCCTTGAGAGGAACGCGATGGATAAATCCAACTCCCGCATTCAGCAGATCGTCGCCGGTGAAAACGCGGAGGACGCCTGGTTGTCGCAACGCCTTCTCGGTCTCGATTGAGCGCAACTCGCCATGGGCGTGATCCGAGCGCACAAATGCGGCATGGACCTGCCCCGGGACTTGGATATCGTCGGTGTAACGGCCTTGACCCGAAACGAAGCGAGCATCTTCTCGGCGCAGGACAGCACGCGATGTCGGCGCAGGCCCGTATGGAAGCTCGTTCATGTCCGCATCCGTAAGCGTGAGCTTCCGCCGCCACAAGGCTCTCTTGGCAAATTTGTCCGAATAGCTGCCGGCGGTTCGCGGCCCGTACTTCGCTAGAGAATGCATTGGGTGCGTTTGCCAAAATGTACGGCAAAGACCCTGAGCTTCAACTGCGGTGCCTACTTTCCAGCTCCAGAGTGACCAACCGCGCCAATAGCGTCGCTGGATAGAGCTGGCCAATGATAGCTTCGACGTTGGAGAGGCCCCGTGCGTAGGGATGCAGGGGAGCAATGTCTCCGTAGCCGACCGAGGTCAGAGTGGCAAAACTGAAATAGGTTAGGTTGCCAGCCACCGCGAGATTGTCGCGCAGCGACGTTATTCCGGTGAACGCGTTAGGTTCGGTCAGCGCAACAAAGCAATACAGCGCCGTAAAAATCAGCCCGATGCTCAGATACAGCAGAACCGCGCCAATGACGCGGTGGAAGGTAATCTGCCCCTGGGCGAAGACCGCGCGCGCAACGACAACGCACAACGTCACGCCGGTAATCAGCCACGCACCGGCATCGAGGAAGATGTCGAGGTCCGACGGCTGGACATGCCGTAGCACCGTCGCCACGACGATCATGCCGTCGGCGACCAGTACCATCACCAGAGCGGTCATGCTGGCGGAGACGACGTAAACCGCGGCAATGAGGACGAGTGCAAAGAGTATGGCGAAATCATGCACCCATCGCACGCCCGCAGCCTGCATCGGCGCCACAGCGAACAGAAGAATCGCCAGCATGACGGTCAGTGCCGTCAGCAAAGGATCGCCATAGCGGTCCTGAATTCGACGAAATCTCTCGCTTTTCACGGCTGCTTCTGCGTCCTCTAATAACGCAATCGTAGGCGATGCAATGTCCTGTAAGTACCGAAACGGATTTCGGCAAGCTTCGAACGCCGGCCTCGGCGAAGCTTCCCTCCTCGATTGATTGCGGACCGGTTATGGCCGAGCCGGTGACAATTTTCCGACGATTGCAAATCGTCGCTGCGCAATAAAATGTTCAAGGCAGCGACCATCACGCCGAGCGACGATGACCAATACCACCTTGGCGTCGCAGAGGAATGGCCGGACCTTCCGCCACCTTTGTGAAAATGGCGCGCCTTGTGCGGTGCTACCAGCACTAACGGCCACCGTGCCAAGCCCTGACCTGACCTGGCTTTTTTAGACCAAGCGATGTGAGAGAATAGCTTGGCAAAGGAGCTTTGGTGATGCCGAAGAAGAGGTTTAGCGCGGAGCAGGTTGTGACGCTGCTTCGTCAGATTGAGGTGTTGATAGCGCAAGGCAAGTCTGCACCGGTAGCGTGTCGGGAAGCCGGGATATCGCAGCAGAGCTATTACCGCTGGCGCAAGGAATACGGCGGGCTTGAGATCGATCAGGCGAGGCGGATGAAGGATCTTGAGCGAGAGAATGTCCGTCTCAAGCGTCTGGTTGCCGATCTGTCGCTTGAGAAACAGATACTCAAGGACGTTGCCTCGGGAAACTTGTAAGCCCCGAACGGCGCCGGCAGGCAGTTGCGCGGATTCGGGGAAGGTACGGTCTGTCGGAACGTCATGCCTGCCGGCTTGTCGGTCAGCCACGCGGAACGCAGCGTTACACCACCATTGTTCGTGCTGATGAAGATGCGCTGACGCAGGCCATTATTGCGTTGGCATCGCAGTATGGGCGCTATGGCTATCGCCGGATCAAGGCATTGCTGGACGATGCCGGGTGGGATGTGGGCTGTGATCGTGTGCAGCGGATCTGGCGCCGTGAGGGGCTCAAAATACCCAGGAAACAAAGGCCACGAGGCCGGCTGTGGCTCAACGATGGCTCCTGCATCCGGCTAAGACCGGAACGACGCAATCATGTCTGGTCCTATGACTTTGTGGAGGCCGAGACCCACGATGGCCGCAAGCTGCGGCTGATGACACTGATCGATGAGTTCACCCGCGAATGCCTGGCCATCAGGGTGGCGCGGCGGATCAACAGCTTCGGTGTGCTTGAGACGATGGCGGACGTCATGCTCATGCGTGGCGTGCCCGAGCATATCCACTCTGACAATGGTGCTGAGATGACTGCGAAGGTTGTGCGTAACTGGCTGACCCGGGTTGGAGCCAAAACCCTCTACATCGAACCAGGCAGTCCCTGGGAGAACGGCTACTGCGAATCCTTCAACGGAAAACTCCGCGATGAGCTGCTCAACGGCGAAATCTTCTACAGCCTCAAGGAAGCACAGATCGTCGTCGAGCAATGGCGCAAGCACTACAACACGATCAGACCGCACTCAGCCATCGGATATCGACCACCCGCGCCACAAACGATCAACCCGTTCCTGACGCCGCTGGATCAGGCGGTCCAAATGCAATAACCTCCCCGTCTCGCTGGTACAAAAAAACCGTCAGGCCAGCCCTTCAATCAGAATGATTGCCGGCCCGTGCCAAGGGCTGTCGCCACTGATACCAATCCCCGGCCTAAGTCATTGATTTTGTTGTTGGTGGCGGACGCAGTCTAGTTCGAACCCGTCTCAGCAAGGGAATTCCCTGTTAACAGGGAAATTAACAGGGAAAATTGCAAATTCGGGACCGAACGCAGCAACGTGACCCTCACCTAATGCAGCAACCATGGGGACTTTTCACGAAATTCCCTGTGAAAAATAACAGGGAATATTTTCGGCAGAACAGGGAAGCTGTGACCCGATAACAGGGAAATTGCATGCTCGGCCGATGTCCGCTTTCGGGGGTAAAGATGGGGTAATCGGCCGGCGATGTTGTGGATAGCAGAAGAATTTGGGTGCTGCGCTTCAGGCTGATGGTGAAACGAGGTCACCGTGGTTACGGGCCTCAAGCATCAGAAGGAGAAGCGCAGCATGGACCATTTTGCTGGACTGGACGTATCGGTCAAGGAGACCAGCGTCTGCATTGTGGATGACACTGGAAAGATCGTTGGCGAAGTGAAGGTTGCGAGCGAACCGGAAACGTTGTTGGCGGTGCTGAAGAACCCCGCCTGTCACTTCAAGCGGATTGGCTTGGAAGCCGGGCCGCTGTCGCAATGGCTTTTCAGCGGTCTCGCCGAAGCGGGTTTGCCGGTGATCTGTGTCGAGACGCGGCACATGAGGGCTGTGCTGAAGGCGCAGATCAACAAGACCGACCGCAACGATGCACGCGGCATCGCGCAAATGATGCGGGTGGGACTTTATCGTCCGGTGCATGTGAAGACGCTACGCAGTCAGAAACTGCGGATGTTGCTGACCCATCGCAAGCTGTTGCAGTCGAAGGCTATCGCCATCGACAACGACCTGCGCGGTACTTTGCGTAACTTCGGTCTCAAGGTCGGGATGGTCGGGATGGCGAAGTTCGAGGCCCGCATCAAGGAGCTGGTCGAGAACCTCCCTGACTTGGCCGTTCTGGTCGAACCGCTGCTCATTGTCCGGCGGGTGCTTCGCGAGCAGATAGCCGTCCTGCATCGCCGCTTGCTTGCCGTCGTCCGGGACGATGACGTGTGCCGGCGTCTGATGACCGTTCCCGGTGTTGGCCCTGTGGTGGCGCTGACCTATCGCGCCACCGTCGACGTGCCGGCTCGCTTTAGGAACTCCAAGGCGGTCGGGGCGGTATTTGGACTGACGCCATCCCGACATCAATCCGGCGAGCGCGACCGCCCCGGTGGCATATCGCGATGCGGCGACGAGATGATGCGGGCCATGCTCTACGAAGCGGCCCAGGTCATGCTGACTCGCACCGACAAGTGGTCCTGGCTCAAGGCCTGGGCGATGAAGATCGCCAGGCATCGCGGGATGAAGAAGGCGATCGTTGCGCTGGCACGCCGGTTGGCCGTGGTCATGCACCGCATCTGGGTTGACGGCACCGAGTTCCGCTGGACCCGGGACGCCGTAGCAGCATGAAAGTCGTGCAGGATCAAAAGCGATAGGAGAAACTTGAGTTCCACCCAGCGGTGGAATGATGTCCCTCGCGGGACGATGGATGAGGTGAGTTCGTGTGTCCGCTTGGACCCGTCGTCCGTCTGACGGCAAGGCCGCGGTAAAGATTGTTCCGCCTCGTCTTCGAATCCCATGATGGAAGGGCCTTAGTGCCGATTCCGAAGAGAAGCACGAGCCCGTGAGTGACATCGACACTGTGGTGGTGGGTAGACAGTCAAAAAGCGCTTGACCCCAAACGGCCGATTAGAGAAGCGGACATCGAAAGCTAAGCGCGGCGCGTCCGCTAATGACCCATAGCAGACACCAGCTTGCGCGATTACTTTCGCGTTTGGTTGCGGCGTTTCATTGGTCATCTATTGGTCGAGCCAGAAGTTGGATCTATCTCGAGTTCAAAGCGACAGAAACCGGCTTCGGGCTCATGCCCGTCCCATTGCAAGCCGCCAACGATGCAGGGCGCCAAAATCGCGGCTGCAATGCAAAACAATCTTCCCTACCCCGCTCCAAAGCGCAGCGCGTGATTGAAGGGGCTCTGCTCTTCTTTGGCATGAGGCGCCGTTGTAAGAGCTGCGGTCAGTCCAAGCGGGCCACGACGACCAGGCGCTTTACCTGGTGGTTCATGTATGAGCGTAAGAAGGCATCATAGTCTTTGATAGACACACAGCCATTCGACTGCCCATTTGGTCCAAGCATAAAGCTATGTGCGAGCAGGCCTGTCCTTCCCAAGGTCTTTTGATTGTCGACCGGAATAAGGCGCAGGGCGCGCACACCGTGGAAAGGCCTTTCTCGCATTTCGAGAGTGTAGACATTAGGAGGTGTCGGACCGAGATTAATGCTCTCAACCTGGTCAGGATCATCGAGGCCGTCACCAAACCCTGAATGCGCCTCGAGCTTGGTTCCATCCGGCATGTAGACGGTGCGGCTAGAAATGTCGTACACGGCCGTCCGTTGGTCATAGCGGCTCGTAATGCTGACAGCATTCAACTGACTATCATCCGTTGCCGCAGAGGCGAGCTTGACTGATGGGGATGAAAGTTTCCCAAATAGCTTGGCAAAAACCTCTGAAAAGCGTTCTTGTTGTCGGTTGGACCTTCAGGTTTTTCAGAATTCTGAGTGGCGATCTCGGAAGTTGACGGCTGCTGCATTGAAGGAGGTGGCGCGGTGGCAGGATGCCGTTGTGCCGAGGATAAAACGGTTGTTGGTGTGGCGGGCTCGGAACTTAGTGCGAGTGTCGAAAGAGACGGCATTGAAGTCAAAGATAACGCTGCAATCTCCTGCTGAAAATCAGATGGATGCAAGAAGGTCTTTGAATAAGTATCGTGAGAGAAATATACGGCAAAACGCGAGTTTAGGAACAGGTAATAGGGGTTCGAGTTTTCGAATAAGAGAGCCTGCTGCGACGAAGCTGAAATCTGCTGCCGCTGAGAGAACGTGACATCAAGAAGCCAAGCGACCAGAAAAGAAGCCGTGGTGAGAGCGACGGCGAAGCACACGATTTCGCGCGCCGTCAGTGTTCCAAGACGATACGCCTCAAAATTCTGGCGTACATTGATCATCGTGTCCCCCGACCCAGAGGCATACGATGGCCAAGCTTGTTACCGGAATCAAGCTAGAAAGTTGCCCGAATCTGCCGATTGCTCTTCAGGTCTCAAAAATCAAATTTTGGCAAAGAAGAGGCAATCACCCCAGCTGAGTAGCTTATCCACAGCAATAGGCGACGTGAGCACGGATCTTCAATTTATGGGCGAACTTACACTACGGGTGGTCCGAGTTAGGCTTTAGGATCTCCGAGCCCGCCTATGCTTCGCCCATGAAACAAAGGGCGTGACGTGTTTAATCGGCCAACAAGCTCACCGGCTTTATCCTGCCACGAATAAGAGCATGTAACCTGCGTATGCTGCCGCAGCCAAAAACACCCCAACCATAGTCCACTCAATGGTGTGAATGACTGTCGTATACGAAGAAGCGCCATCTATGTTTGTGCTGACATTTTCAATGATTGCAAGCGCCGGAATGTTTGTTTCCTTAGCCAGTCTAGACTGAAACGGTTTCAACGCATTTCGTCCCGCTTCAATTAGTTGAAGAGTTCGGTTGTCCAATCGAACAAACCAAAAAGAAATCCAAGCGCCGACCGCACCAACGATCAGCGCCGCCCAGTGAAACTTGTCTAGCAGCGACCCGTAAGCAGCAATTAAAAACGCGGCCGAGATAAGAAAGTAGTTGAACGACTGCATTCGTTGGGCCGCGTGAACCAGAACCAATTCCAGGCGTGGTCAAACGCCTGTTTGCTCAGTTCATCGGGCGAACCTGTCATCGTCAGAATGCTTTCACGCTTCGGAATACCATCATAATTCTCGGACGAACACTCAAAAGCAAAAAAATCAGCTTACTGACATTGGCACCGGCTGGTGAGCGCGATCCGAACCGTTTGTGCGATAAGGCCTTGCTCGCGGTCGGGTATTTTCCGTAAGGAGAATCCGTTTACAATTGCTCGCCTAACCCATTGATTTCGAATGTGACGAAATCGAACGGTGGCCTGCACCCGGTTTGGATGACACCCGCTTAAGATAATCCGGCCTGCATCTCGAACTCCATGGGGCTCATGTAGCCGATTGTAGAGTGCCGGCGTTTAGCATTGTAGAAGCGTTCGACGTAGTCGAACACATCAGCTTTCGCTTCATCCCTGGTCCGATACGTTTTGCGAGCTGTACGCTCGGTCTTTAGTGAAGAGAAGAAGCTCTCCATCGCCGCATTGTCCCAGACATTGCCAGAGCGGCTCATCGAGCAGACCACGCCGTGGTCGGCCATCAGCTTCTGGAACTGCTCGCTGGTATACTGGCTGCCGCGATCGGAGTGATGCAGCAGCGCATCAGGCTTGCCTCGTCGCCAGATCGCCATCACCAGGGCATCGGTCACGAGTTGTGCTGCCATCTCTGCGCTCATCGACCAGCCGACCACGCGCCGGGAGAACAGATCGATGACGGCAGCCACATAGAGCCAACCTTCCGCTGTCCAGACGTAAGTGAAGTCAGCGATCCATTTGCGGTTGGGAGCAGCTGCCTGGAAGCTGCGGTCGAGTACGTTGGCAGCGACGGCGGCAACCTGCCGCTCCCCCAGATCGGGCGGCAGTCGACGCCGGCGTGGACGCGCTTTGAGAGCCTGTAGCCGCATCAATCGTTCGATCCGATGCAGTCCACACGATACGCCTTCCGCCAGCATGTCATGCCACACCCGCCTGGCGCCGTAGGTTCGATCACTGGCAATGAAGCTCGCTCGAACCTTCGCGCCCACCTCTTCATCGCTCCGGCTGCGCCGACTGCACGGCCGTGTCAGCCACGCATAGAAGCCACCCCGCGAGACACCGAGCGCCCCGCACAACCAGTCCGCCGGCCAGATCCCCCGGTGCTTCGCAATGAATCCGAACTTCACATCGATTCCTTCGCGAAGTAGGCCGCGGCTTTTTTTAGGATATCGCGTTCGGCCTTCAGCTTGATCACCTCGCGCTTGAGCTGCGCGATCTCCAGCTGCTCGGGCTTCATCTGACCTTTGCCGGGAAATGCATGCTGCGGATCGTCCGCTAGCGCCTTAACCCAGCTCCGTAGCTGCGTCGGATGCACATTCAGGTCTTCGGATGCCTGCGCGTACGAGACCCCGCGATCCCTGATCAGCCGCACCGCCTCAAGCTTGAACTCCCGCGTAAACTTCCGCCTCTCCATGAGCCACCTCCGGTTCCAGTAAAACACCTAACGCGGTGTCTGCGGAACCGGGTGCAGGCCACGGTTTACAAAAAACGTTATGATATTTGTTGGCACTGGAGGCGCCCGGAGGACTGGGGGTCCCGATTTTAAATCTCGGCGCTCCGACCACTATCCCCGGTCAAACCCAGGTTTCCCAAATGTGCAGAATGTCTTGCTTCCATGCTTCATCGCGTCGGAAGCAATA
>CAWEER010000005.1:0-1340985 GCA_963808205.1 uncultured Alphaproteobacteria bacterium | reverse complement strand
AACAATGTATGTGTCGGTCGGATCCGGCTCGAATATCGCCGACGATATGGACAAACTCACCGGAGCCGCGCTGCAAAGCGCGGTCTCCGGACACCCGCTTGGCGCGCCATGGGGCAGCGAAGCCGGCCGTGCCGACGTCCTGGCATTCGATCCGCAAGGCGGCAACGAAAGCATTTTCGCGACCGGAATCCGCAATTGCGTCGGACTGGCCGTCGCGCCGTCGGCGGGCGCCGTGTGGTGCTCGACCAACGAGCGTGACGGACTGGGCGACAACACGCCGCCGGATTATGTCACGCGCGTACGCGACGGCGCGTTCTACGGCTGGCCGTGGTATTACATCGGCGCTAGCGAAGACCCGCGTCACAAGGGCGAACGGCCTGACTTGAAAGACAAGATCACCGTTCCCGATGTGCTCCTCCAGGCACATTCGGCGTCGCTTGGCATGACATTCTACGACGGCTCGCAATTCCCGGCCGAATATCGCGGCAATATTTTCGCCGCCGAGCATGGCTCGTGGAACAGATCCAAACGCACCGGCTACAAGATCATTCGCGTCATCGTGAAGGACGGCCTGCCGACCGGCGAATACGACGACTTCGCCACCGGATTCGTGATCGACGATTCGGAAGTGTGGGGCCGGCCTGTCGGCGTGGCCGTCGACAAGGACGGCGCGCTGCTCATCTCGGAGGATGCGAGCGGCACGATCTGGCGGGTCTTACCGGCAAGTCCGCGCAGGGCCAATAAAGTCCGCTTCCGGCCGGAACTTCGGCCTGGAACACTCGATAGGTCAAAGCGTTAGTGCCAAGAAGCCTGGGCTTGGTGGCATTCCGGCATGATTTCATACGCAGGCAACGCATTTTCGCGATTCATTGCCCCCCCGCGGATTGTCCCCCCGGAACCGGGACACGGGCATGGCCTTCGCAGGCCCACATCCGGATACCCGGCCCCTTGATACCCAACCCAATGCCATCGTTGAAACCGACATCCCCGCCCGTCTCGACGCGTTGCCGTTCGGCCGTTTTCACCTCTTGGTGATCGCTGCGCTCGGTATCACCTGGATTCTTGACGGCCTTGAAGTAACGCTTGCCGGATCGCTTTCCGGTGAACTCAAAAGCAGCACCGCGCTGGGACTGAGCAGCGCGCAAATCGGCCTTGCGGGAAGCTGCTATCTCGCCGGCGCAGTGCTCGGGGCCTTCTTTTTTGGCTGGCTGACCGACCGCCTCGGCCGCAAAAAGCTGTTTACGGTGACCCTTGCGGTCTATCTCCTCGCCACCGCCGCCACCGGCCTGTCATGGGACGCGTGGAGCTTCCTCGTGTTCCGATTCCTGACCGGCGCCGGCATCGGCGGCGAATACGCTGCCATCAATTCGACAATCCAGGAACTTATCCCCGCGCGGTTCCGCGGCTGGACCGACCTGCTCATCAACGGCAGCTTCTGGGTCGGTGCCGCGATGGGTGCGGGCGGTTCGCTCCTGTTGCTTAATCCCGCCGTGATCGATCCGGCACTTGGCTGGCGGCTCGCTTTCCTGATCGGAGCCATTATCGGACTGATGATTTTGCTGATGCGATTCTGGATTCCCGAAAGTCCCCGCTGGCTGGTGACCCACGCCAAGCCGCAGGCCGCCGACGCGACGATGCGCGGTATCGAGGCGCAATTCGCCGCCGGCGGGCGGCGATCGGCTTACCCGCGCGTGCGGCTGCGCATGCGCAGCCACACGCCGTTGCGCGAAGTTGCCGCGCGTTCTGTTTGAAACTTTCCGGCGGCGCACAGTCGTAGGCCTGAGCCTGATGGCGGCGCAGGCCTTTTTCTACAACGCAATATTTTTCACTTACGCGCTTGTCCTTACCGACTTCTATCACACGCCGCCGGATCAAGTCGGCTGGTACATTCTGCCGTTCGCCGCAGGTAACGTGCTGGGACCAGTCCTGCTCGGTCGGCTGTTCGACACCGTCGGGCGCAAGATAATGATCGCATCCACCTATGCACTGTCGGGGATCTTGCTCGCCGTCACCGCCGAGCTTTTCAGCCGCGACCTTCTCACCGCGCAGACGCTCACCATGTCCTGGATGACGGTGTTCTTCTTCGCCTCGGCGGCAGCAAGTTCCGCCTATCTGACGATCAGCGAGATCTTTCCACTGGAAATTCGTGCATTCGCTATCGCATTCTTTTTCGCCATAGGCACGGCCGCAGGCGGTATCGCCGGACCATTTTTATTTGGCGTTCTGATCAGTTCCGGCTCACGTGAGGCCGTTGCCGCCGGTTATGCCGTCGGCGCCGTGCTGATGATCGGCGCCGCGGTGGCCGAAGCGCTGTGGGGTGTTGCAGCCGAACGCAAACCTCTCGAGACCGTCGCACGGCCGCTTGCATTCGTCGACTAGAAGCAGATAACGGACACAACCGATGAGTCTTGGCTTGGATATCTCGAATCTCGACATGAAGCTCGCGGAAATTTCCCTTGTGCCCGATTTGCGCAAATGCGCGCTGCTGCTCGACATCGACGGCACCATTCTCGATCTCGCACCAGCGCCGCAGCAGGTCTGGGTGCCCGCCGGCCTGCGGCAAACGCTGGCACGGCTCGACGCATTGACGGGCGGCGCATTGGCGCTGGTCTCCGGCCGCTCGCTAAACGACATCGATCTTATTTTTTCGCCCCTGGAACTCGCCGCGATCGGCGGCCACGGCGCCGAACTGCGTACCGCGGCAGGCGCCGAACCGGTCATGCGGGCAAAACCACTGAGCACCGGGTTAAAGCGGCGTCTCGCCAGCATCACTGAGCTTGGCCCCGGCATTCTCGCGGAGGACAAAGGCTATTCGCTGGCCCTGCACTATCGTCTGGCGCCGGAAAGAGGCGATGCCGTGCGCGCGGCGGTCGATAAGGCCTGCGCAACTGCGCCGGCCGGGACCGTCGAGATTTTGCCCGGCAAGCTCGTCTTGGAGATCAAGCCGGCCGGCATCAACAAGGCGACCGCGGTGTGCGAATTGATGGACTACCCGCCCTTTGCAAATCGCAATCCGATTTTCATCGGCGACGACACGACCGACGTGCCGGTGTTCGGCATCATTTCGCGGTTTGGCGGCCTTGGTTTTTCCGTCGGCCGGGTCGCGGCAGACGTCAACGGCCATTTCGAGAAGCCTGAGTCGGTGCGCGCATGGCTTGCGCGCATTGCGGATCAAGGCCAAGAGACAGCAAAGGTACGGCGTAATGAATAAACTCGATCTGGCGGTTGCTGGAATGAACCGGGCGGCCGGCGCGCAGCGCGATCAACAGCCGGAAGGCGGTGGCGCGATCGATCACGGGCTTGATCTTGCAGTCATCGGCAACGGCCGCAGCGCCGCCTTGGTCGATCCGTGCTCGCGCATCGTGTGGTGGTGCTATCCGCGATTTGACGGCGATCCGATCTTCTGCCGCCTGGTATCGGGCCGCGAGGAAAAGGGGTTCTCCGACGTCGTGCTTGAGGGCATGGCGGACTATCAATCGCAATATGTCCGCAACACCGCGATCGTCTCGACCGAATTGACCGACCGTCGCGGCGCCAAGGTGCGGATCACTGACTTTGCGCCGCGCTTCCGTCAATTTGGCCGCGTGTTCCGGCCGCCGCAACTTTATCGAATTATCGAACCTATTGCCGGCCTGCCGCGCATCACCGTCCGGATGCGGCCGACCTGCGATTACGGCAAACAGCTGTCGCATCGTTCACTTGGTAGCAACCACATCCGCTATTCCGACGATTCTACTGTGATCCGCTTGACCACGGATGCACCGCTGTCGCTGATCGACAGCGAGGCGCCGTTTGTTCTCACCCGTCCGCTGCATCTCGTGTTCGGTCCCGACGAACCGTTCACTGGTGACCTGCCGACGACATGCCGCGACTTCGTGGAGCGCACGAAGGATTACTGGATGGAATGGGTGCGGCGGCTGTCGATCTCTTACGATTGGCAGGAAGCGATCATCCGCGCTGCGATCACGCTGAAGCTGTCGAATTTCGACGAGACCGGCGCGATCATCGCCGCGCATACCACCTCGATCCCCGAGTCGCCGTCCTCGGGCCGCACCTGGGACTATCGCTATTGCTGGCTGCGTGACGCATATTTCGTCGTCCAGGCGCTCAACCGCATCGGCGCGACCCGCACGATGGAGGAGTTCATCTCGTTTACGCTGTCGATCGCGGCGAATCCGGACGAGGAACTCAAACCGCTCTACAGCGTAGTGCCGACGGGCTCGATCGAGGAATGGATCGCGCCCGATCTGCAGGGCTACCGCGGCGACGGACCGGTACGCGTCGGCAATGCCGCGGTGGGTCAGGTGCAGCACGATGCCTATGGCAGCGTCATCCTCGCCGCCATGCCGATGTTCTTCGACCGGCGCCTGCCGAGGCCGGGCGACGAAGGTCTGTTTCGTCTCCTCGAATCACTCGGTGCCCGGGCCGCGGAGAAAGCCTTCGTGCCGGATGCGGGCATCTGGGAATATCGCGGGCGGCAGCGCGTTCACACCCATTCCGCCGCGATGTGCTGGGCCGGCTGCCAGCGGCTCGCTGCGATTGCCACGCGGCTCGGCCTCGATGGGCGCGCGAAGCACTGGAACTCGATCGCGGATCCGCTCCACCAGACGCTCCTCGACCATGCCTGGAATCAGAAACGCGGCGCGTTCACCGCGGCGTTTGGATCCGACGATCTCGACGCCAGCGTGCTGCTTCTTGCCGATCTCGGCGTTGTCGAAGTCGACGACCCGCGCTTCGTTTCAACTGTAGCCGCTATGGAGCGCGAACTTGTGCGCGAGAAACACGTGATGCGCTATGCCAGGGAGGACGATTTCGGAATGCCGGTGACGGCGTTTTTGATCTGCCGGTTCTGGCTGATCGACGCGCTGTGGTCGCTCGGACGCCGGGAGGCCGCGCGCGACCTGTTCGCCGACGCCATGCAGCATCGCAACCGCTATGGACTTTTGTCCGAAGACGTCGATCCGCAAACCGGCGCGCTATGGGGCAATTTTCCGCAGACCTATTCGATGGCCGGCCTCATCCTCTCCGCGATGCGGCTGTCGCGAAGCTGGGAAGATCGATACTGGCGCGGGTGAAGACCTCCGGACGCCGCTAGTTCGGCGGCAAAGCGGCGAGCTCCTGTTGAATGCCCCCGATCCAGGCTTTCTGGCCGGCGCTCAATTTCCCGGCGGCGTCCAGTTTCTGCGCCAATACGAGAGCCTGCTGGTACTGGGTCCGCGGATCGTCGCCGGCGGCGCCAAGGCGAAGCAAGCTCGGAATGAGCTCGATCTGCCAAGCCGCATTGTCGGGATCCGACGCCGCATTCTGCTGGCGTAACGCCAAGGCCTTGCGCAGATAAACCCGGGTATCGTCGCTAGCTCCATCGGCAGTCGCGACGGTGGCAAGCCGTTCGTCGGCGAGAGCAAGATCGCGGCGATATTGCACGTCGGCTGAATCCTGATCGACAAGCCTGGCGCGGATCATCAGGCTCTTTTGATAAAAGTCGCGCGCCCGCGCACGGTCGCCGGCAACGACAACATCGCCCATCTTGATGTAACAAAAGGCGAGATTGCTCTGAATGTCGGCGTCATCGGGTTTCGCAGTGGCGCCTTTCTGCGCAAAGTCCAAAGCCTTCTGATAGCTCGCGACAGCGTCGTCGCGCTTGCCGCTTTTGATCAGAATGTCGGCGATCTTGTCGTAGCTGACGGAGATTTCCCGCGGCCACGCCACGCTGTCGGCATCGTTCGCGGCAAGGCGTTCGCGGACGGCAAGACTCTTGCGATAATTGTCGAGCGCTTCGTCGTCCGATCCGGCCTCGGACAGCATATCGCCGACCTTGTCGTAGCCGGACGCGACGGCCTCCTGCCATTGATTGTTACCCGGATCACTTGATGCGAGTTTTTCAATGATCGGCAGTGCATTGCGGTAAGCAGCGAGCGCATTTTGGCTTGCGCCAGTC
Source organism: uncultured Alphaproteobacteria bacterium (assembly GCA_963808205.1). GTDB lineage: Bacteria > Pseudomonadota > Alphaproteobacteria > Rhizobiales > Xanthobacteraceae > BOG-931. The sequence continues at coordinate 1,335,047 of CAWEER010000005.1, read as the reverse complement.
CGGGCCGAGACGTCGCCGACGCGGGTATAATTATCATAAAGGCCGCGCCGATATTCCGTATTGTCCGGCGCGGCGGCCGCGACCTTCTCGCGGATCGCAAGACCGGCTTGATACATCTGCAGCGACCGCGCGCTCTGGCCCATTTTCGAAAGAAGGATGCCGGCACGGTTATCCGCGCGTGAAAGATCGTATTGCCAGACGAGATTGTCCGGCTGTTTCGCAGCCAACCGTTGCAGAATCCTGATTTCGCTGGCCGACGATTCGAGCGCCGCCTGCTCCTGCCCTGTTATGGCCTGTATGGCGAAAATCCGGCTGACACAGACCGCAAGATCGCTCTGCAGGCGATCGTCGTCCGGGGTCGCGTCCGCGAGTTGCTGCGTAATGGCGAGCGCGCGCTTGAAACGACCGGACGCCGAGGCAAGGTCGCCGGATGCCGATTGCGCATCTCCGAGCTGATTGAGACTGACCGCCAGTTCCCGCTGATATTTCGGATCGGAAGGATTTTGTCTTGCCAGGTCTTCCTGGAGCGCAAGCGCCCGTTCGGCGGCGCTTTGCGCTTTCGCGACCGCGCCCTGGGAGACAAATGTGTTTGAAAGCTCCTGCAGCGCGGTGGCTTCGAGATGCCGCAAAACCGGCGTGGTATCGTTCGCCGCCGCGAGCTGCTGTTGCATCGCTTCGGCGCGATTGAGAATGTTCAGCACCAGCGCGACCGGCATGCCGGGCTGGTTGCGCAGATCGACGGCGAGGTCGTAGACTAGATGATCCGCCGTCGCAGCCGCCGTATTGAGAGCGGTTTCGGCCTTTACCCGCTGCGCGCGGGCCACCTGCCATTGCCAGCCGGCGACACCCGCCAGGACGAGAAGCGAAGCCGCGGCCGACCAAGCGAGCGTCAGAGCGCGCCGCTGCTGGCGGACTTCTTGGGAAAGAAGGTCTTCTTTCGGGATGCCGTGAATGGTCGCCGCAAGATCGGCGGCGCGATCGAGAAATTTAAAGTCCCGCGCCGGAGCATTGACGCGATAATCGCGCAAATCGACCCATTTTGGTTCGGCATGAAATTTTCTCTTCAGTGCCGGCGGCAGCGGCGTTTCCGGCGACCAGTCAAAATCGCCGTCGCGCCAGCGGATTTCGCCACCGGTAACGGCGATGAGCAGTGTATCGGCGCTTTTGTGAGCAAGCCAATAATCGATTTCCTTGCCGACCCACGGCGAGGCGGCGGATTGCGCGGATGCGATCAGAATCAGAAAACGCGAATCCGAAAGCGCGTCTTCGATCGCCGGCCACATGTGCGGCGTTGCCGACAGCGACGTGTCATCGCGAAACAGCCGCAGCGCCCGCCGCCGGTACCATGCCTTGCCAAGCCGCTGCACCGCGGCCTGAAGCGCCGCCGCGACCGGTTTATCCTGTGCGTGATTGTAGGAAATGAAGGCGTCGTAATTTGCCAAGGCGATCGCGTCCTGGAGTTAGGTCAATTCATGAGAGACATCATAGGGCATCCCCACTCGCATCCGTGAATGTCCAGCTGCGTGACTTCGGAATTCACCTCTGCCTGCTTCCCCGTTCATCGCGCACCGAGATACCGGAACGTGGTTTGTTCCCACCAGTCGCTGTGAATGGCGTCAAGAATGGCCACATTGAAGGATTTTTCGAGCGGATCGCCGCTCGGCACGGCAAAGGCGTATTCCTGCGGAGCAAATGTCGTATCGACAAGCTCGATCGAAGACGAGAATCTTTGCCGGATAAGCCAGGCGAGCAGCGGCCTGTCGTAAACCAATGCGTCGATCGAATGCGTCCGTAGCGCCCTAAGCCCATTCTCGGGGGCTGCGAATTTTCGGTAGGGCACCTTTAGCCGGGACAGCGTATCCTCGGTTGAGGTTCCAGCCACCGCGCCGACGCGGACGAGCGAGAGGTCGCTGACACCATGCACCATGCCCTGAAGGTGCTTGATCGTGAGCACGGATGTAACGCTGGCCGTGAAGACCGCGATCGTGATGATCGACACGATCATCCACACGATCGCCACGATGCGCCCGGGCAACGTTCGCGGGCCCAGATCCCCGGTGTGCCGTTGAGTCATGGCCACCGCCGACCACCACACGCCGGTACTTAATCCACGCGCGATGCCACCGCCGAAATCTTCATTCTGACGCCGCTCAAAAAACCAAACCAGAATACCGCTGACGAGTGCCAGGCCGACCAGAACCAGGACGGCCTGGACGAAACCGAACGAGGTCATTGTACGAATGATGGGCAGCCAACTCGCCTCGTCGCCGACAAGGACCGCGATACCGAGCCCGCTGCTGTAGAACGGCTGCGTGAAATCGAGAACTTGCGCGCGCGTGGCCGTGACCGTCACGGCCGCGACGGCGACATCGAGCTTGCCGTTGGCGACCCCGTCGATCAGGGTCTGGACATCCGCTTGCTCGGAAAACCGATAGCGCAGATGCAGTTGGTCTGCGACATGGCGCCAGAGATCGATGCTGATGCCGATCCATTGGCCATCCGGACCTTTCATCGAAAAAGGCGGCGCCTCTTTGGTACCAACGACCAATTCCTGCGGCCGCAAACCAGCAGCATTGTCGGCGCCGGCCGTTTGTGCGCGGCACGGCGCAGCAGCAATTACGCTATAAACCGCTGCGACAACGAGAAGATATTTTTGCATTATCATTGCATTGTTCGAAGCATTGCCGGGATCGGGACAGTCCGTCAATATGAGCACTGCCAGTCAACTGACGGCACTGCCGCAAAACGACACATGGCGCCGTTCCCTGCAATTCATCCGATCGATCGCTAATGGATCGTCTTGGTGATGATCGGCGGCGGCGCTTTCTCCTGCGTCGGCGGGCTCGGCGAAAACGATAATGTCACCCACGCATTATAGCCCGACGGACGATCATGGCCGTCAAACTCCGAATAGGCTTTCAAATTGAGATATGTCTGAAATGATCCGGCCGGAAAGATAAATCCAATCTGCGGACCAACGCCGATGACGCGCGATTCGATCGGCCCCAGAATTGGAAGCGATCCGCGATCGGCGGAGAGCTGGTCATAGAAATAACCCACGGCGCCGACGAAGACTTGTTTTGACAGGAACTGTGAGGCGCCCCAGTCGAGATGCCAGTCGATGCCATTCGTATAATTCGTGCTCATATTCTCGAAATTGTAGGTTATGCCCGTTACGAAAGAAAATTCTTGGCCTGTCTGCGGATTGAAATACGTATAGCCGGCGCCGCCATCGATCGCGCCGTGACCGTCGCCGAGATTGGCCAGGTTACTCGAACTGTAGAGTCCGACCGGGATGTCACCTGTTAGATAAGCCATCCAGCTGTTCACGCCGCTGTTCCAGCGCAGCGTGGCCTGCGGATAGAGATCGCCGAAACCGGTTGTATAGTCGCCGACGCTTCCTGATCTCGTAGCAGTGAATGGACCAACCCCTGCCGTGATTGTCCCACTCAGCCGCGTGTCGTTTTCGCCCACGATTGCCGCCATACCGAGAGCCAGTTGGCCGCCCAGGACGGGCGTCGCGAACACGTAGCTTGGATTAAGGAAAACAATGTCGGCATTTGCATGCACATTTACATTGAGGTTGACATTGACGGTGGGATTGAATCTGCCGACCGTCACCTCGCGCGCGGCAGCGATGTTGCCCGTTGCGCCTACTGAAGTGAAGTAATTGATTGCCGCAAATGACCAGCCGGGCTGCTGCGGGACGGCTGCGAGACTGCCATAGAGCCCGGGAACCCAAAAGCTGACGCCACCTTCGTCGGCACGCGCGCCGTTTGATGACAATGCAAAAGCGCAGCCCGCGAGGAAAGCGGCGGCGCGAAGCACAGTCCTGTTGCGTTGCCGAAAAATACCAGTCTTCATCGCCGCCCCCTTTCCGAACACCCGCAAAGTCTAGAACGGATTGACGTAATTTAGAATAGCAATCTGCCGCGGCAGCACCTTGCGGATAATGTGATTCGATCGCTTTTGGCGTCACAGCAAGGCCCGAAGCCTGCACCTGGCCGGTCGCGATCGCCTGCAGCACGGCGACGACCTTTCCCGGATAAACATGGCCGGGGATGAATTTGAACGTCACCTCGACCAGTTGTCCCGGCTGGACATAGCGCGTACACCGGCGGCGGCGCATCCTTGGCGAAGGTCAGAGTGTAGCGGTTGGTGCTGGTGAGCCGCTCGCTGTTTGCGTCGAGATCCTGGTAGAAATATTTCGTCTCGTTCGGCGGCCGTCTCCTTGTTTGGTTGATGCCCCGCGGCGATTTAATTCGTTCGCTTTACCTTGACGTTTGTATCGGTTGGAGATGGCAGTTTCATTTGCCTTACGTCGCGCGCCATTTCGAGGCAGGTTAGGAGATCGGTATAGCTTGACTCTCCACCCATCGTGGCTTCGGCGGTGCAATGCGTCTTGTCCGACGCGCTGAATGTCGACCACTCCTTCTGGATCGTATCGCGATCGACCTGTTCGGCTTTTAGACATTCATCGAGTGTTACCGATCGATCGCCAGCCTGCAGCGGAGAATCACCTTGGCTGATGATTCCACGGCAAAGCGGCATCACATTGAGGGTGGGAATGTTATCCGATCGTGCAGGCCAACTTTCGGCGAGCAGAAAGCCGACAGAAATACATGTTAACAGCATCCCGCGCATGAAAAGCTCCCTTTAGTGCGGACGCAGCTTAAGTGACGACAGGCCCACAACAACGTTGACGGCTATCGATCCCTGCAATGAAAGAGGCTGAAGCGCGAACGTGCGCGCGGAGCCGCCGAGCAGGATGTTTGCACCGCCGCCGACGCCTAAGCCGACGTCACCAGTGACGCCGACATATTCGCCGGCCAGCGCTCCGGGCGCCACGCCGCTCGTTGGCGCGAACACAGCCCAGCCCAAAAGGCTGCCGGCGCTTACGCCAACATCGAGACCAACCGTGTTGATGGCACCGTCGTAGGATTGCGGCGGAGCCGCATTCGCCGGGGTGAAGGTGCACTCCATCGGTTGATGGCCGACGATAATGAAACCGATACTTGGATTGACGGTGCATCCGAGCGAACCCACCTGCGTCCACGACTGTGAAACCTGCGCCGCGGCGGGAAGGGAAGTCATCGCCAGCAAGGCGAATGTCGCAACCAATAAACGATGAGGGATCATATTATTATCTCCAAAGTCGAAAATCGAATGAACCGTCCCGCTTCTTGTGATGAGGAGACGGCTTCTAATGCGTTAGAATGCGGCGCACCGCCGCCAGCGACTTCTCGCAGGTCTTGGAGTTTCCGGCGGCGTTTGCAGCCCGCGCTCGAGTCATCTCCTCCCGGACAGCGTCGACCTTTTGCCACGAGACTTCACCCATCTTTTCCTCGACCCTCGCCATTCCGTACGGAGTTGGCTGATCGCCCATGCCGGCGCCTATGCCTGGCGGTACAAACGGCCCCGCCGCGGCAATGGATTCCACCCTGGCGTCAATCCGCGCCTGCATGCGGTCGATGTCGTTTGAGCAGGAGCCGGCGTGAGCCGCCGAAAGTGATGCGTAGATCGCTGCAAAGCTCCATGTCACTAATCGTAGAATCTGCATAACGTCTTCTCCAATTCGCTTCTTGTAATAGAGCAGGCGCGCTTGAAGGGCGCGCCTGCTTCGTTCTATTGGTTCATTGCCCTTCGTGGGCTTTCATCATCGCCTCGATTTTATCCTTGACTTGTGCGAGGTTGAAGGATGCGGCCTGCTGCATCGGCGGGAAATCGATCAACGATTGTGCCGCCACTCCCACCGTTTGTTGCACCTGGACGAACCGCCAGAACTCCCGCGCCATGAAGTCGTTCATGTAGCCGCCACCCAGGTTGTTGAGAGTTTCGCCGCGAATTGACGATGTTCGCTCGAATGGATCCTGGCGCAGGTTGGTGATCGTCGGCATGTCGGTCGTGACCTTTTCGCCCGGCCAACCGAACGGTTGCTGGTAGAACTGGAACTTGAAGTCATCGATGCGAAGGGCTCCAAGTTGCGACTTGCCGAAGTAAAAGAGCTCGTGGCGGCCCGAAGGACCTTTGCCGGTCAAAAGGTCCATTTGGTTATAACCGTCGAGATGGTTCTTGTAGGTCCGGTCGCCGATTTTTACGCCCTGTAGCAGCTGCTGGACGATGTTTGGGTTGCCGGCCGCAGCGACCAGGGTTGGCAACCAGTCGAGTCCGGAGAAGATGCCGTTTTCGACCGAGCCCGGCTTGATCTTGCCCGGCCAGCGGATGAGGCAGGGAACGCGGAAGCCGCCTTCGTACACGGTGCCCTTGGTGGCGCGGAACGGCGTCATGCCGCCGTCGGGCCACGTAAACACTTCGGCGCCGTTGTCGGTGGTGAAGATGACGATGGTGTTGTTGGCGACGCCTATATCGTCGAGATGCTTAAGCAGATCGCCGATATCGTCGTCCATCTGCGCCATGCCGGCTTCTTCGAGGCCAAAGTTGGTCTCGTAGTTCATCTTCGCCTGGTACTTCTGTTGAAGATAGGTGAAGACGTGCATGCGCGTGGTGTTATGCCAGATGAAAAACGGCTTTCCGGCCTGCTTGGCCCGATCCATGAAGCCCTTGGTCTGTTCGACGAGAACTTCGTCGAAGGTCTCCATGTCGTACTTGGCGTCACGACCCTTTTGCCACATCTGGTGGTCCGCGGTCATATCCTTGAACGGTTTGAGCGGACCTTCGTCGACGATGCGCTGCTTGCCGACCTTGCCCCAGCGCGGCATCACAGTCGGATCGTCAGTATCCGTCGCGTAGGAGTGCACTAGGTTGCGCGGGCCGTATTTGTCGATCCAGTCCTGAGGATAGTCGAACCAGTACGGATCGGACATCGCGTCGAGGTGATAGAGGTAGCCGAAGAATTCATCGAAGCCGTGCACCGTCGGCAGATACTTGTTCAGGTCGCCGAGATGGTTCTTTCCGAACTGCCCGGTTGCATAGCCCATCGACTTTAGCAGGAGCGCGGTTGTCACCGACTCTTCGGGCATGCCCACATCCGCGCCGGCCTGGCCGACCGTGGTGAGACCGGTGCGCAGCGGAATTTGCCCGGTGATGAAGTTGGCGCGGCCGGCTGTGCAGCTTGCCTCTGCGTAGTAATCGGTGAATTGCATGCCGTCGGCGGCGAGCTTGTCGAGATTGGGTGTCTTGCCCGACATAATGCCCTGGTGATAGGCGCCGATGTTGAACCAGCCGACATCGTCGCCCATGATCACGATAATGTTTGGCTTGGAACCGGGCGGCGCCGATTGCTGAGCCTGTGCAATAGCCTTCTCAACCGCGGTGGCCGAAGCCACTGCCGACGCGGCAAGTGTCGTGCCGGCGAGCAATACATTTCGGCGGCTTAGATCGCGCTTCTGATCGCTTTCGTCTGTTTCGCTTTTGCTGGTATCGCCCATGAGACTTTTCCTTTTCTGATAATTGCAGAAATTCAAAATGAAGCCTTGTAGTACGGCCGGACGCATTCTACGCCCGACCGTTCACTTAGGCCGTTACTTCGCGGCCTGACCCGCCATCATGTTCTTGATAATGCCGACGATGGCCGTGACGACAGCGCCGGCGACACCGCCGCCGACCGCCTGCCCGAGGACCGTGCCGATATCGACGTTTCCGGCCGCACCCTGGAAAATCGGCAGGAGCGCGGTGAGAAGCGTGCCACCGCCTGCGCCGCCGACCGCACCAGCAATGGTATTGCCGAGCGTACCGAGGTCGATGTTCTTGGCCGCGGCCCCCGCGGCATTGCCGCCGACCGCGCCCGCGATAAGCTGAATGATCAGATTGATAAGGGTAGCTGACATGACTTGCCTCCCTGTCTTCCCGGTTGAAATGGTTGCGCGCTCATTGTCAGTTTCTTATGGAGCAATGTCGGTTAGGTGACATTGCCGGTATTGCCGATTATTGCGTCTCCCTCTCTCGTATCACGCAGCGAAACCCGACATGGCTTGTCGACGTGTCGACCGGCTCGGCATGACGTGCGGCCGGGCGATAGCGCCGGCAGTAATTGGGCGCGCACAGGTGCGAACCGCCCTTGATCACTTTGCGCGGGATTTTGATGTCGGGCAGGCGAGGATCGTAACTTCCGTCCTCGCGGCCGCCGCGCGGATTCTCCGGAATGCAGCAGGCTTTCGGCGCATCGGCGTTGTGCTTTTGCGAATACCAGTCGGCGGTCCACTCCCAGACATTGCCGATCATGTCGTGAACACCGTAGCCATTGGGCGGGAACGCGATCACAGGCGAGGTGCGCTCGAAGCCGTCGTCGCACAGATTTTGCCGCGGGAACTCGCCCTGCCAGGTATTGGCCATATGTTTGCCGCCAGGCGCGAACTCATCGCCCCAGGCGAACTCGGCGCCATCGATGCCGCCGCGCGCCGCATATTCCCACTCGGCCTCTGTCGGCAGGCCCTTGCCGGCCCAGTTTGCGTAGGCGAACGCATCGGCGAACGTCACATGCACGACGGGATGATGATCGAGATTGTTGATGCTGCTTTTCGGTCCGTAGGGATGGCGCCAGTCGGCGCCCTTGAGCAGCGCCCACCACTGGCTCCAGTCTTGAAGGTTGGTAACGCGCGCCGGCGGCGTGAAGACGAGCGAACCCGCGTAGAGCATATGCGGCAGCGCGCCGGGATAATTCTTCGGATCTGGCGGAATTTCAGCGAAGGTGACATGGCCCGTCGCATTTACGAATTCCTTGAATTGCCGGTTGGTCACCGGCGTGCGGTCGATCCAGAAATCATCGACGGTGACGCGATGGACCGGCGCCTCTTCCGGATAATGCCTGTCCGATCCCATGCGGAACGTGCCGCCTGGGATGAACACCATGCCTGCGGGTGCAGGGGAAACCTGCACCGCAGCGGACGCTTCGCCTGTCGCCGTCGCCACAGCAGACCTCACTGTCAGTTCAACAACTCACTGCGCCGCTTGCGCGGTATCCGCTTTCGTCCAGGTCTTGTCCGGATTGAAGGACGTTATCTTCCCGGCGAGCTTCGCCGTGCTTGGGCCGAGATCCTTCTGAAACACCGTGCCGTCGTGGCTGACCATAAACGTCATCACGCCGGAATTGCGATAGGTCGCGGGATAGGCGACAAGAGCGAAACCGCCGATCATCTTGCCCTTCACGATGTAATCATACTCGCCGCCGGGCGCAGCCGGTCCCTGCTCCGTGAGGATCTTGTAGTAGTAGCCATGATACGGCTCACGGCCAGCGCCGGGCTTGTAGCCTTGCGATGTGGCCTCGCCGACGAGGTTGCCGAGCGGGCTCGGGTCTTCGCCGGGCTGCGTCGGCCAGTAGAGGCCATCCTTCTTCCCCTCGGTGCTGAGGAAGCGCTGCGCGTAAAAAGCCTTTCCGGCGGTCTTATGCATGACCTGCGCATAATCGTTCTGCGCGTCCACATAGGCAAGGCAGGTCTGGATCGTGTCCAGTTCATTGTGACCGATGCGGCGCGCGAGAATTTCTTCGCGGCCGGCTTCAGTGTCGAAACTCCAGCCCTTGGCGGCGTGAACGATGGGGACCGGGAACGGAAAGTCCTTGTCGCCGATGATCAGTGTCGCCTTCTTGTCGCCGTCCGCATCGACGTGATGTTTGGCATCGTATGCGGCGATGAATTTGGCGCGATAGCCGGCGTCGGACACCTCGTCGCCCGACGACACGATGTCCTCGCCGTCCGGCCCGAACACGGCCAGCGCGGCTGTGTTGCTGTCGGTCTTGGCCGCGGCGTAGAGCGCCGCCGCCGCGTCGTCAGGTGACTTGAAGACTTGCTGGGCGTGCGCCACGCCGGTCATCGCAAACATCAGGATCGCAGCGGTCACCGCGGCTGGTTTTGCCCAGCGCGAGGTGAAGTCAGGCGCGAAAGAAAGTACCTGGGTCATGATATCCTCGGTGACATTTAGTGCTGCACCAGCGTGGTCGTTGGAATTTTTGCTCCGGACGCGACCCATTGGTCGTAGGTTTGGAAAGTCAGGCCGAGCTTGTCGTAACGGACTCTCAGGTAACCGTCGCGGCCGACCACGACGGCGTCGGGCATGACCGACTGCACTTCCTGCGCCATGACGCCGACGTAGGCCTTGTCGCCGCCGTTATAAGCAAAGCGATAGAAGCCGAGACCGTCGTCGAGATGGCCGAGCATGACGATGTCGTGCTTGAGCCGGATATCGGAGCGGCGCCCACCGCCGCCACCACCGCCGCGGCCTCCGCCTCCTCCGCCGGCACGGGCCCCGCCCCCGCCGCCGCGAGCTCCACCGCCGCCACCGCCTCCTCCCAGCCTGGCACCACCACCACCACCACCGCCGAGACTCGCCCGGCCGCGTTGCGATTGGATATTGGCGGCACGGCCTGAGCCGATATTGCCGATGGCTGGCGTGCGAGCCGCAAGCCCTCCGCCCCCGGGCCTGCCGCCGCCGCCAAGATTGGGGCGATTGCCGCCGCCGCCAACATTGGGACGGTTTCCGCCGCCGCCAACATTGGGACGATTACCGCCGCCGCCGCCGCCACCGATATTGGGACGATTGCCGCCGCCGGGATTTAGAACCTGATTGCCATTGCGGCCGCGGAAATCCATCCGGTTCTGGCTGCCATTGCGGATCGTGTTGTTGCCGAAACGATTTTGCACATTGGCATTGGTATAGGGCACGCCCCTGCGGTGAGCCGCATTGTGCTGCCAATTATTGTTGTTGATATTGATATTGTTGTTGATCGAGCGATTGACGGTGATGTTGTTGCCGCCCCAGTTAAAGCCGCCGCCCCAATAGCCGCCTCCGGTTGCCCAGCGCCCCACTGCATAGCCGACACCGAATGCGATGCCGGTGGCGATCGCCGCACCCGCGAAATATCCCGGTGGAGGCGGAAAATAATACGGCGGATAGGACGGATAGGGCCACGCTCCATAAACGACCGACGGATCGTAATACGGAACGTAAACCGTGTTCGGATCCGTTGGTGCGATGGTGATGTACTGGTTGCCGCTCGGGCCCGGTTGCGATGCGACCGTCTGCTGGCTCGTGGACTGGAGCTTGTTCTGCGCCTGCGCCTTGGTCCGTAAGCGCTGAACCGCATCCATCACATCGGCCTGCTGCGCCAGCACGGCGTCGCCGAGATTTTCCGTCCAGTCGAGCTGCTGGCTCATCATCGACAGCACCGAAGGCGTTGCCGTCAGCGATTTGACGCTGTCGTCCCAGTCCTGCTGGCCGGCCGCGTTCTTGAGCGCGTCGCCCTTGAGATTTTTGTTGGCGGTCGCCCAGCGATCCGCCTGCACGACTTCGAGCGGATAGGTCGAAGCCTGGAGAACTTCGGACAACAACGTATCGGGATAGAGCGCGATTGGAGCGACGAGCTGATCGAGCTGATCGGGGCTGAGCAGTTGCTGCGCCGGTGCCGCGGCAGGCGCCGATGCCGCCGGCGGCTGCGCTTGTGCGAATGCACCATTCGGGACAAATCCGAACAGCGCGATTGCCGCCAAGCCCAGCATCATCTTCTTCATCGCTCTCTCCCGTGCCGGCGCGGCAGATTTGGCCGGTTGTATCCCGCAGCCGTTACCCGCCCGACAGCCATAACAGACCACACACGTGAGGGCTGCACTATGACCACAAAGACAAAAGTGGCATGCCGGCCACGAATGGGTCAGCAATACTGACAAGTTATGGGCGGACAGGGAACGTTTTTCGGAAAATCGGCTGGGTTCGGCGGCCCGACCGGCAATTCCGCGCGAACCGCTCATTTTATGGGGTTTGGAATCCCGTCCCGGACCGGAACGATTTCGCCATCCGCGCAACGATCGAATCGTAAGTCTGCTTCAAGGACGCCGGGTAAGACATATAAAATTCTTCGGTCATTTGTCTTTTATGCGACAGCGCGTAGCGCTCGTAAAAAATGTCGGCGCCCTTCGTTCCGGAAAGGACGAACCAATTGTCGCCGCTGGCCTGATAAGTCACAACCTGATCGGGGCTGAGGCCTTTCACGATAAAGTCGCGGAATTTCGGCAAATCGAAATCGAGGGCGTTGTAGGACGCCGCAACCAGGAAATCCGCGCCGTCAGCGGTTTTGAAATCCCGGCCGTCATCGCTGTCGGGGGGCCGTTGCGTCTTGAACATATCCGGATAGTCGATCGTCGTGCCGTAGCGGTCGTTATGATAGGTGAGCCAGTTGTCGGCATCCGCGCGCGTTACAACATCCAGCACATCACTGCGGTGACACATATTCCTCGGCGCATCCGGCAATTCCACAAGGGCGGTAATCATCCCTATGACGCACGGGAACCGGCGCTGTTCAAGCAAAGATGCCGGCGGCACTTTATTCTGCCGTCTCGCGGACAGCCTCCGGCGGAGCGTGCTCGTCATGGGCGCGCTGATGCAAGGGTTTGCGCGCGCGCGTCAGATTATAGGCGCTATTGACGAGCGCCAGATGCGAAAAAGCTTGCGGAAAATTGCCGACCATACGCTTCAAGTTCGGTTCGTATTCCTCGCTCAAAAGGCCGACATCGTTTGCGAGAGCGACCAGCCGCCGAAACAGCGCATCGGCTTCGTCAAACCGCTCCTGCAAAATGTAAACGTCGACAAGCCAGAAGCTGCAGGCAAGGAACGCCCCCTCTCCCGGCGGCAGCGCGTCCTCGACCTCCTCGGTGCTGTAGCGCCTGACAAAACCGTCGCGCACCAGACGGCGTTCGATGGCCGCGATGGTGCGTTCGATGCGCGGATCGGTCACCGGCAGAAAGCCGACGCAGGGTAGCTGCAGCAGATTGGCGTCGAGCTGATCCGAGCCGTAGGCCTGCACGAAAGTCCCGAGCTTCTTGTCGTAACCGCGCTCGCAGACCTCTGCGAAAACCTCGTCGCGCAGCTTGCGCCATTCGTCGAGCGGCCCCTGCAGCCCGAACGTCTCCGCGCTCTTGATGGCGCGATCGAAAGCGACCCAGGCCATGACCTTGGAATAGGTGAAATGCTGCGCCGGGCCGCGCATCTCCCAAATGCCCTGGTCCGGCCCCTGCCAGATTTTCGTCAGATGCTCGAGGAACTTGATTTGCACGTCCCATCCCGATTCGTTGGTCGTCAGGCCGCAGCGGCGCGCCTGGTGATATGTGTCCATGATCTCACCGAACACATCGAGCTGAAGCTGGACGTGCGCCGCGTTGCCGATGCGGACCGGCGCGGATTTCTCGTAGCCCGGCAGCCAGTCGACGATCCATTCGGCAAGCCGCCGCTCGCCGCCGATGCCGTACATGACCTGGATTTGATCGGGACTGCCGGCCACCGTCCGAAGCAGCCATTCGCGCCACGCCTGCGCTTCTTCGTAAAAGCCGGCATTCATCGCGCCGAGCAGCGTCAGCGTGGCGTCGCGCAGCCAGCAGTAGCGATAGTCCCAATTGCGCTCGCCGCCGATTTTCTCCGGCAGCGACGTGGTCGGCGCGGCGACGATGCCGCCGGTCGGCCCGTAGGTGAGCGCTTTCAACGTGATCACGGAACGGCAGACCGCGTCCGACCATTCGCCGGCCGGGCGGCACTTTGCCGACCATCCGGTCCAGAATTTTTCGGTCGCTTCCAAGGACGCCGTGGGGTCGAGTTCTTGCGGCAGCGCCTTGTGCGAGCGCGCATAGCTCAGGACAAAGGGAATGCTTTCGCCGCGGCCGACGGTGAACGCGCCGACCGTGGTCATGTCCTTGCCTGTTACATGCACCGGCGTGCGCAGCACCACCATGTCCGGCCCGGCGATCGCGCGCAGCGCACCGTTTTCCAGCCGCGTCACCCACGGCACTACGGAGCCGTAGCCGAAACGCAGAACGAGTTCGGTATGCATTGCCATCTTGCCGCGTGTGCCGATGACGAGCCGCACGATCTCGGAATGATCGTCGTGGAACGGCATGAAATCGACCAGCGTGGCGGCGCCCTCGTCGGTCTCGAAACAGGTTTCGAGGACGAGCGTGCCCGGCCGATAACGGCGGGTGACGCGCGCCGTCTCGCGCGGCGCCACCAGCCAGCGGCCGTGGTCGGAGGTGCCGAGCAGCGCGGCAAAGCACGCTCCCGAATCGAAGCGCGGCCAGCACAGCCAGTCGATCGAGCCGTCGCGCGAAACAAGCGCGGCGCTTTTGCAATCGCCGATCACGGCGTAATCTTCGATGCGAACTGACATTGGGCTCCGCAATTACATTTGTTCGAGCAAGACCGCGTTCAGGTAAAATCGACGACGACTTTGATGTCGTCCGGCTGCCGCGTCAGCGACTGCGTCCATTGTTCGACCGGCACGCGGCGCGTGATCAGCCGGCCAAGCCATTGCTTGTCGGCGCGCTCCAAAACGGCGACGGCGGCTTCATAATGCTTGCGGTTGGCGTTGACGGTGCCGAATACGGTGTCGTTGTCGAGCACCATGGTGCGATTGACCCTGCCGACGTCGACCGGCAAATCGTGTCCGGGGGCGGAGACGCCGACCAGGCAAACGATGCCGCCGGACGCGGTGCGGCCGAATGCGTCACGCACAACGGCCGGCGCGCCGGTGCACTCCATCAAGATGTCAGGCTTGAGATCGCTGAGGCCTGCGAGATTTTCGAGATGAAACGTGCCGCCGAGCTCGCGCACGATCGTTTTCTTTTCCAGGCTCTCGTGATGATCGAGCACGTGCACGTCGAGCCCGCGCTGCGCGCCGATCAGCGCGGCAAGAAGACCGATCGGGCCGGCGCCGGTGACAAGCAACGTCTTCGGCCCCCACGCGCGCGAGCGTTGCCCGATACGGTCGGTCTGGTCCCACGCCTTGGCGACAACGCTGGTCGGCTCAACCAGGACGCCGTTCATGCCGAGCGTCGGATCGAGCTTGATGAGAAATTCCGGCTCGATCCGGAAGAAATCCGAACCATAGCCGTTGCGTTCCTTGATGCCGCGTTCGGTGTAACGGCCGTTGCGGCACATATCCCATTCGCCGACGGCGCAGCACGGACACGGCACCGGATCGGGGCGGCGCACGATGCCGACGACAAGATCGCCGGGTTTGAAGCCGGAATCGGCCGGTGCTTCCTGAACCACGCCCAGGGACTCGTGCCCGATCACCAGCCGCTTCTGCGCGGGAGGCGCCCAGCCGTAATCGCCGGAAACGATCTCGCGGTCGGTGCCGCAGACGCCGAGAACCAGCGCGCGCACCAGCACAGAACCGTCCGAGGCCGGTGGCTCCGGCACATCTTCCACCCGCGCTGAATTGGCAATTCCGGGCGCAACGGTGAGGGCGCGCATTGTTCAAATCCGCGATGATGATGTTGCGCAACGGCAATCAGGGCTGCGCAGGCCGAGCGCCCCCATCGCAAAACGCCGAAACGCGCAAAAAGTTCCGTTCGCGGAACCTGGCGACGAGAGTCTAGTCCTGCACCTTGATGCCGGCTTTCTCGATCACCTCTTTCCAGTTCGCGAGCTCCGTCTTCATGCGCTGCGCAAGCGCTGCCGGCGTGTCGTCGGGCGAAGCGGCCTCTGTCCCGACTTTGGCGAACTGCTCTTTCACGCCCGCATCCGCGACGATGGCCTCAGCGGCGCCGCGCAATCTGGAAACAATTTCCGGCGGCGTGCCGGCGGGGGCGAACAGGCCAAACCACGTCACAGCCGAATAGTCCTTCAACCCGGCTTCCGCGACCGATGGCACGTCGGGAACGAGTGACGAGCGTTTCTGCGCGATGACGGCGAGCGGGTTCAATGTCTTGCCGGCAATCATCGGCAGCGCCGAAGCGACGGTCGAGAAAACAAGAGGAACGTGACCGGCGACGGCGTCGCTTTGTGAAGGCGCGGCGCCCTTGTACGGCACGATCGTGAAATTGATATCGGCGACCAGTTTCAGCTGATGCGCCGCAAGATCCGGAGCGGTGCCTGTGCCTCCGGTCGCGATCGTCAGTTCGCCGGGTGATTTTTTCGCAAGCGCAATGACGTCGAGAATATTCTTGGCCGGAAAATTCGGATTGCTCAGCAGGATCGCCGGCGACGCGCCGAGAAATGCGATCGGCACGAATGCCGTTATCGGATCGTACGGCGCATTGCCGTAGAGCGGCGGCGAAATCGTCAATTCCGCTGAGGTGCCGAGGAGAAGCGTGTAACCGTCGGGCGCCGCTTTCGCGACATAGTCGGCGCCGAGCATGGCGCCGGCCCCCGGCTTGTTGAGGACGACAAAACTGCCGCCGAGTTTGCCAGGCAGCATCTGCGCCATGATGCGGGCCATGACATCCGTACCGCCGCCGGGTGCGAAGCCGACGACAATATGCACCGGCTCCGATGGATATTGCTGGGCCTCGGCACAGCGCGGCGTAAAAGGAAGACCGGCAATCAACACCACGGCAAAACGTGAAAAGAGCCCAGACCGCATGCTCAGCTTCCTCGATTTGGTGAAATCAGTCGTCGTGCCTATCGCACGGCATATTCGCGCAGCATGTCGTCGTCGAGGGTCACGCCGAGACCCGGTTCATCGGGAACCATGACGCGGTTTCCCTGCATGCGCACCGGCTGCCGCACGACATCGGCACCGAGATTCTCGATCCCGACCGCGAACGCGCCATCAAGCAAGGGCCCCGGCCACGCCGCGGCCAGATGGACCACGGATATCGTGGCGATGCTCGTGGATGGATGATTGCCGGGATAGATGCGCATGCCAGCGGCCGCGGCGATCATCCAGAGCTTTCGCATGCCCCAGATACCGCCGTTCTTTGCAACCTTGCTGTGAATCACCGACCCGGCGCGCTGGCGAATGATGGCGATCAGATCGTGATCGGTCGCAAGCGACTCGTCGATCATCAGAGGTGTCGAACTCCGCCGCGCCAGTTCGGTCAGTCCCGCAATGTCCCAGATCGGGAGCAGTTGCTCCGCCGCATCGAGGTCGTAACTTTCGAGCTTGCGCAACAAGAGCGCGGCGCTGTCGAATTCCATTCCGGCATTGGCGTCGACCCGGATGATGATGCCGTCGCCGAAGCGCTCGCGCAGCCCGGCGACCGTCTCGACGTCCCGGCGCAGGTCGTCACCGACTTTCACGGTGAAACTGCGGAAGCCCCGATCGTAGAATTCCTGCGCGCCGTCCAGCGTCGCTGAAACAGTCGGTTTGATGAACAGGATCGCAGCAGCCGCCACGGCATCCCGGCATTTGCCGCCGAGCAGAGCGTGGACCGGCACGCCCAACAGCTTGCCCTGAAGATCGTACAAGGCGTCGGCCACCGCGGCCTGTGCGTAGAGACTGTGATAGATCATCTGCTCGAACCGATACATGATCGGCGCGATCGAAAATGGCGACGCGCCGAGCAAATGCGGCTCGAAGTGATCGCGAATGACGCTGCACAGGCTGGCATGCGTTTCGCTGCCGCCCTGGCGCCGCCATGCCTGCGTCTCGCCGACGCCGCTCACGCCGGCATCCGTGTGCAGGCGAACCAGCAGCGTGTCGACGAATTCCCGTGCGCCGCCGTCCGCAATCTTCACCGCGGACTTGAGCGGCATGCGCAACGCGTAGATCTCGACGCGGTCGATACGGGCCGCAGGAACGCTTGCGGTATCGGTATTCACAGCCCTGATATTCGCGGCTTGGATATTCGCATTCATCGGTGCGGCCATTCCCACTGAATTTTACCCATTGAACTTCGCCCATAACCTTGGCCCATTGAACCTTGGCCCGGCAGGCCCGCGGACCCGCAGTGTATCCCTGGCGCACCGTAATGGAACCCGGCATCCAGTTCAGCCATTTCCCATTGCAGCGTGACGGGCTCACGCCTCAGGAGTGCACGTGGAACCTCTCGGACAAAGACGGTGGGCGATCGCGGAGGGCTGGATCCCTTCGCAGAGTTCGTTCTCGGACCCGGCGCTGGTGTCCCATGAGACCGCGTGCATCCTCAATGCTAGCGATAAGGCCGCCCACATTCGCATCACCATATTCTTCGCCGATCGCGAGCCGGTGCTTTATCTCGTGGACGTGGCGGCGCGGCGCACGCTGCATCTTCGCTTTAACGATCTCCGTGATCCCGAACCGATCCCGCGCGATACGCCCTATTCGTCCGTGTTCGAATCCGACGTGCCGATCATTGTGCAGCACACAAGACTGGATTCACGCCGCGCCGAAGTGAGCTTGCTCTCCACCATCGCTTATGCAGAGGCATAGGCCAATTGTGGCAGCATTGGCGGGCCTAAGGTCCACACGCGCGAGCGTGCAAAACAAATTTGCCTGATTTTCAAGCGGCTTCGCTGCGTTGCATCAAAAATGCGGAACAAAGCGGGCGGCGTTGGGTTAACGATTTGCCTGGAGTGAGGAGATTGCCTCGTGAGCGTCGTTGTCGTCTCCAACCGCGTCGCACGCGTCAAGCCGGATGAACCGCTCGCCGGCGGACTGGCGGCAGCGCTGTTGCCGATGGTGCGGAACTCCGGCGCGATCTGGGTCGGATCGAGCGGACAGTCAAGCGACGCAACGCAAACGCGGGACTCCTTCGCCAAGATCGAGGCGCTCGGCTCTGGCGCGCTTGCAACCGTCGACATGCCGGCAAAGCACTATCGTGGTTATTACGAGGGTTTCGCCAATTCGGCGCTGTGGCCGGCGCTGCATTCGCGTCCCGATCTCATCCGCGTCACGGCCGACGATTTCATATCGTATCGCGAGATCAATGCATTCGTGGCGCGCGCTCTTGTGCGCTTCAATACGCCCGAGGCGGTGTTCTGGATTCAGGACTATCACTTCCTGACGCTCGGCGCGGACATGCGCCGGCTCGGCATCGAGCGTCCGCTTGGCTTCTTCCTGCACACGCCCTGGGCGGACCGGCGCACCATGGCGGCGGTGCCGCATCACGCCGAACTTGCCGAGGCGATGCTCGCCTACGATCTCATCGGCTTTCAGACCGTCGAAGATCGCCTCAATTTCGAGGACTATCTGCGCGCGGAACTCGGTCTCAATATCGTCGACGGCACGGTCGCCTCGGATCGGGGACTGACGCAACTCGCAACATTCCCGATCGGCATCGATGTCGATGAATTCGCAGCGCGCGCGACCAAGGCCATTGCGCGGCCCGAAGTAGCGCGGCTGCGCGAAAGCTTGCATGGCTCCAAACTCGTGCTCGGCGTCGACCGGCTCGATTACTCCAAGGGCCTCGCCAACCGGATGCGCGCCATCGACCGCATGCTCGAGATCGAGCCGGGCTTGAAGCGCGAAGTGTCGCTGCTTCAGATCGCGGTGCCCTCGCGCGGCAACATCAAGGCCTATCGCGAGCTCAAGGCCGAACTCGCGGCTCTCGTCGGCGAGATCAACGGACGCCACGGCGAGGTCGACTGGATGCCGATCCGCTATCTCAACAAGGGGTTTTCGCAGCACACGCTCGCCGGCTTCTACCGCGTGGCCAGCGTCGGCCTCGTGACCCCGCTGCACGACGGCATGAATCTCGTCGCCAAGGAATATGTCGCGGCGCAGAATCCGTTCGATCCGGGTGTGCTGGTGCTGTCGTCCTTTGCCGGCGCGGCGAAGGAACTCGACACAGCCCTCCTGATCAACCCGCACGACATTGACGGCATGGCGCGGCAAATCGCGGCGGCGCTGGCGATGAGGGTCGAGGAGCGCCGCGAGCGCTGGCAATCCATGGTACGCAAGCTTCGGGCCGCCTCGGTGCAAAACTGGTTCGCCGATTTCCTGCACACGCTTTCGCACGTCCAGCGCGCGCCGGTCCGGGCGGCCACCCAGCCGATCGTGCTGGAACTTGCCAGCCGGAAAGCGGCAAATAGCCGCTGATCGGCGCAAATACCTGCCACTTTTGCCGGGCCATGTCGGGGCCTCACGCCTCGCCGGATTCCAGGCCCTGATGCCATCACAAGGAAATTTTTACCGTGTTTCGCCATACTGCCCGGCATTGTTGTGTATGGCGTAGCGTGGAGTAGTGCGATGTCGGGCGCCGGGAATTCGCGTGCAAAATCATCACGTCACGGCAGGCGCTGCCTTTCCGCCGGCGCGCTGATCCTGGCCGGCCTCATAGTCCTTCCGGCCGGCGCGCAAAGCGCGAAGATCGCTGCGCACGAAACCGCCGTATCGCGTCCGCACGTCTATCTGATGCGCGGCCTCCTCAACATCTTCTCGCTCGGCATGGACCAGCTTGCGGCGCAGATTGCGCGGCACGGCGTCGAAGCCAGCGTCTACAATCACACGCTCGCGGAGACGATCGTCAGCCAGATCACGCAACAATATCGCGCCGGCGATCACGGCCCGTATATCCTGGTCGGTCATTCGCTCGGCGCCGACGCCGTGATGACGATGGCGCAGGAACTCAACGCCAAAGGCGTCCCGGTAGCGCTCGTCGTGCCATTTGACGGCACCGGCTCCTATCTTGCGCCGCGCAACGTTTCCTGCGTGCTTAATCTGACGCAGCGCGCTTACGCCTATATGCGGCCCGGCGCCGGCTTCCACGGCAAGCTGTCGAATGTCGACGTCTCGAGCGATACCTCGATCGATCATTTCACCATCGACAAATCGCCGCGGCTTCAGGTCATTGCGCTGAACTCCGTGCTGCAGGCGGCGCATTCGGAATCATGCCGGCCTGGCGTCACCGGCCCGGTCGAGGCAAGGCCGAAGGAAGCACCGGTCCCGCATTTCGGAGCGCCGAAGGAAGCGTCGAGGCCCAAGGAGCCTCCGGCCAGGAGCGCCTCGCCGGTGCTGCGGTCCGGCTACGAAGGCTGATCGCACCGCGCGGGGCAACAATCCGGCCGTTCAGCTCGCGCGATATTTCGCGAGAACCGCCTCATCGACAGTGATGCCAAGCCCCGGACCGTCGGGGACGCGCATGAAACCGCCGGGCGACTCGACCAGTGTCCCGAGCGGGCTCGTTTCCAAATCGAGATAGAAACGCTCGACTGGCGGCCGTTCCGGCAGGCTTGCCGCGAAGTGAATGGTCGCGATCAGGCCGGGACCGAAATACGGCGAATGCGGCGCGAGCTTCACTCCGTTTTGGCGCGCCATGTCCGCAATGAGTTGCATGGCGCTGATGCCGCCGATCTTGGTGACACTGGGCTGCAAATAATCGACACCGGCGGTCTCGATCAGCTGCGCCATGTCGGCAAGCGTGCCGGCATTTTCGCCGGCGGCAACGGGTATGCCGCCCTCGGCCTTCAGCCGCGCCATGCCCGCATAATCCTCAGGCGGCCAGATTGCCTCTTCCAGCCAGAGAAGATTGCAGGGACGGAATTTGCGAGCCATCGCGATGGCTTGTTCGACGTTCCATGCGCAACTGGCATCGACCATCAGGGCGGCGTCGGGACCGATTGCTTCGCGTGACGCCGCGATTTCGGCGACGCCGATCTCATGAAGCTTGACGAGTGTGTAACCGCGCTCCACCGCCTTGGCGCTATTTTGCCTGACGACATCGGCGTTCCCGTAACGCAGCAGGCTGGCATAGGCCGGCATGCGCTCCACTTTCTCCGATCCGCCGAGCAGCCGGTAGAGCGGCTTGCCAGCGCGCTGTCCGGCAATATCCCACAGCGCAATGTCGAGCGCCGAGAGTGCGAAGCCGACCGGGCCGTTGCGCGAGCAATTGCGCTGCTTGTAGGCGACATCGGTCATGAGCGCGGCGATATTGGTCGGATCGCGCCCGATGGCCAGTGGCGCAATGGCCCGTTCCACCGCCACTTTGGTGATGCCGCAAGCCGCGAGGCCAAAGCCCTCGCCCCATCCGACGATGCCTTCGTCCGTCGTGACTTTGACGAACAGTGTTTCCATCCTGGCCCACTGCGTCGCGCCCGCGTTCTGCGGCGTATTGCCGAAGTCATAGGGCACGCTGATATGGAATGGTTCGACGGCTGTGATTTTCATCGTTCGCCCTTCAAATGAAACTGTTGCGGTCTAGGAAGTGCGGCGTGTGATTTTCGGTCTGAGCCGTTTCGATTTCACGGCGTGCGTCCCTTCCAGTCCGGCCTCGCGGGCAGCAAGTTGCAAGCCGTGGCGGATCTCATCGCGCTTCTCGTGGATCGACGCGATCACCCGTCCGGCCGGAATGCCGAGCCCGACCAAAGCCGCCTCCGAAAGCTGCAAACTCGCTTCGACGGTCTCGGGCACCGCGTCGGTGGCGCCAAGCTGATAAAGATGGCGTGCGTGGTTGGCATCGCGGGCGCGCGGCAACGATGATGACATCTGGCCGCAAGGCACGCACGTGTTGGACCACCTCATCGATCAGGTCGTGATCGTGGATCGTGATGATGACGCCCGCCGCGTTTTTGAGTCCGCACATTTCGAGAAACGTGTCGTCGGCCGCATCGCCGTAATAGACGTCCTGACCGTCGCGGCGATCGCGCGTCACGGTCGACGCATCGGAATCGGCAGCGACGAATGGAATGCCGTGCTCTTTCAACAGCGCGCATACGACCTTGCCGACGCGTCCATAGCCGACGACGATCGCGTGTTTCTGGCCCGCACTCGGCCGCACCGTGAGTTCCGACGGCGCGGCGCTGACGGCGCGCAGCCGCCTGGCGAAGCCCCGGCCCACGATCGACAACAGCGGTGTCAGCGCCATGGTCACCGAGGTAACGGCAAGCGTGAAACTCGCAAGACGCGTATCGATCAGCCCGATTGCGGCTGCCGCGCCGATGCCGACGAACGCAAATTCGCCGCCGGGCCCGAGCAGGAGGCTCATCTCGATAGTAACCGGCCACGACAGACGGAACAGCTTGGCGAGAACGGCAATCACGATTGATTTTCCGGCGATCAGGCCGGCGACGGCCGCGGTCAGCAAGAGCGGTTCGCGGAGCAATTCGCTCACGTCGATATCCATGCCGACGGTGAAGAAGAAGATGCCGAGCAAGAGCCCCTTGAACGGCTCGATCGTCGCCTCGATCGCCTTGCGATATTCGGTCTCGGCCAGAAGCAGCCCGGCAACGAAGGCGCCCAGCGACATCGAGAGGCCTGCCCGATTGGCGACGACGCCGGCCGCGATGATCACAAACAACGCGGTCGCGATGAAAAGATCGCGCGACCGCGTCGCCGCGACCAGCCGGAACAGCGGCTTGAGCAGCAAGCGCCCGAACACAACAATAGCGGCAAGCGCAAGCGCCGCCTGAAAGAGCGCGGTCCCGACGCTCGCCCACACCGAGCCCTCCGGACCTGCCGCGAGAATAGCGACGAACATCAGGATCGGGATGACGGCGAGGTCCTGCGCGAGCAGCACGGCGAAGCTCGCTCGGCCAACATTGGTCGTCAGACGCTCCTGGTTCGACAGGAGTTCGAGCACGATCGCCGTCGAGGACAGCGACAGACTGGCGCCGAGGATGATCGCCTCCGACGGCTTTTCGCCGAAATAGACGGCAGCGCCGGCCAGCAGCGTCGTCGTGATCAAGACCTGCAATCCGCCGAGGCCGAAGACCAGACGGCGCATCGTCAGCAGACGGTGCAGCGACAATTCGAGACCGATCAGGAACAGGAGAAAGACGACGCCAAGCTCGGCAATGCCGGCGACGTCCTTGGCGTCGCTGACCGTGAACCAGAACAGCGCCGGAAATGAAGTGATGAGCGAGCCCAGGCCTAGCGGCCCCAACAGCGCGCCGGCGCCGAGATAGCCGAGGACCGGCGAAAAACCAAGCCGGCTGACTATCGGCACCACGATGCCAGCCGTGCCGAGCACGACCAGCGCGTCGCTATAGGCGGCAACATTGATGGTTGAGGCCAAGGCGCTCTCCGGCGCGGGTGTCCGCACCGACGCAGACTATGCCCAGTCAGCCGCGCTATCTACCGAATCGGCGCTGGCAAACCTAGACGCCGAGATGACGATGCAGAAGCCCCGGCTGGGCGCGCACCGCCTTGGTCGTCATCAATTCGACGATATGGCCGTTATTGATGATGTAAATGCGATCGGCGAGCGCCATCGCGGCCGAGATATTTTGCTCCACGACCACGATAGTTTGCCCGGCATCCGCAAGTTTGCGGCACGTCGCCAGAAGATCGCGCACGATGATGGGGGCGAGACCTTCGAACGGCTCGTCGAGCAGCAGGATCTTCGGCTCGCGAACCAGCGCGCGCGCAATCGCCAACATCTGTTGTTCGCCGCCGGAGAGATCGGTGCCGCGGCTGCCGCGCCGTTCCTTGAGCCGCGGAAACATGGTGTAGACGCGTTCAAGCGGCCACCGCTTCGGCGCCGTCAAGCCGGCGAGGATGATGTTTTCTTCGACGTTCAGGCTGCCAAAGATGCGGCGGTCTTCGTGGACCAGCTGCATGCCGGCCTGGGCGATGACGTGGCTTTTCTTGCCGGCGATCTCGTCGCCATCGAAGATGATGGAGCCGGCGCGCGGCGTCACGACGCCCATCAGGCTCTTCAAGGTCGTGCTCTTGCCGGCCCCGTTGCGGCCCAGCAGCGCCACGACCTCGTTCTGCTCCACGCGCATCGAGACGTCGAACAAGATATGGGAATCGCCGTAATAGCTGTTCAATCCGCTGACTTCGAGGAGACTCATGGCGCGTGCACTCCGCCGAGATAGGCCTCTTGCACGGCGCTATTGCTCTTGATTTCGTTTGGCGTGCCTTCGACCAGGACACGCCCCTCCTGAAGCACGGTGACCTTCTCGACCAGTTCGAACAGCGAATCCATGTCGTGATCGATGATGATGACGGTTCGTCCCTGCGCGATCGATTTGAGCAGCTTGACCATTTCGACGCGCTCGCGCGGGCTCATTCCGGCAAGCGGCTCGTCCAGCAAAAGCAGGCTCGGCAAGCTCGCCAGCGCAAGACCCACCTCCAGGCGACGTTTCTCGCCATAGGCCAGCGATGCCACGGCGGTATTGGCGCGAGCGGTGAGATCGACAAGCTCAAGTGTACGCTCGACCTGTTCGTCGAGACCGGAAATTCCCGAAAGGCTCCTGAACATGTCGAGCCTGAATTTTCCGCGCAGCTCGGCGAGCGCCGAGATGACCAGGTTTTCCCGCACGGTAAGCCGGGTGAAAAGCTGGTTGACCTGATAGCTTTTGGTGAGGCCGAGCTGGCAGACATCGGTCACGCTCATGCCGGTGATGTCGCGGCCCTCGAAAAGGATCCGGCCCGACGTCGGCTGCACCTCGCAGGTCAGCATTTTGAAAAATGTCGATTTACCTGCGCCGTTCGGGCCGATCACGCCCCGCCGTTCGCCGTGCTGCACGGTGAAATTGACGTCGCTGTTGGCAACAAGGCCGCCATAACGTTTGCTGAGGTCGATTGCTTCGAGGATCGGCCCGGAGACACGGTCGCTCTCGCGATGCGCCGCCAGCATGGCCGGTGCCGGCGGCATAGCGGCGATCCTGGCCCTGGCAGCCATCTGCTCGTCGAGCGCGGTCACGCCAGGTATCACGCCAGGTATCACGCCAGATATCGGAGCGGCTTCCTCCGGCTCTGTCTTCGTAGCGCCGCGATGGACAAGCCAATCGAAAAGATCTTTGAAGCCGCCGATCAGGCCATGCCGCAAGAAGCAGACCAGCAGCACGAAGACAACGCCCAGCACAAGTTTCCAAGTGGCGCCGAGATGGAGCTTGGTCTGCAGGAAATCGCTGAGATAGAGCCACACCGTAGCACCGACCAGCGGACCGAACAGCGTGCCTGGACCGCCGATCGCCGTCTGCATCACGAGTTGCCCTGAAGTATCGAACACGAACGCATCGGGCGGCATGAAGCCCTGCATGACGCCGAGCAAGCCGCCGGCAAAGCCGGCATAGGCGGCCGCGATGACAAAGGCGGTCAGCTTGTAACCGTGAATGTTATGGCCAACGGCAGCGGCGCGCAGCGGATTGTCGCGGATGGCGCGGAGTACGGCGCCGACCGGTGAACGCACGATACGCAACGCGATCACCAGGCCCACGAAATAACAGAACGCCAGGAAGACGTAGAGCCGGAAATCATTGTCGAAATGGATCGTGGTGAAGCCGAGCGGGAGCGTCGGCGTCGGCACGCCCGGAAGCCCGTTCTCGCCGCCGGTATAGTCCGACAGTGGGTTGAATTCGACAAAGTGGAACACTTCGGCAATTGCCACCGTGATCATGGCGAAATAGATGCCGGTGCGCCGCAGCGCGATCAGGCCGACGAGGAAACCGACAACAGCGGCCACGATCATGCCGATGAGCAGCGCAGTTATCACATGCGGAAAATCCAGCACCGTGAGCAGATAGGCGGCCACCATGCCGCCGGTGCCGTAAAAGGCGGACTGGCCGAACGAGAGCAGACCGGTAAAGCCGAACAGGATGTCGAAGCCGATGCCGAACAGGCCCCAGATCAGGATGCGGTTGATCGTGGTGGGCGCCAGTCCGAGGTGAGGCAGGATGAACGGCGCGGCGATCAGCCCCGCGGCCGTCAGTATTTCTATAAGGAAGGGTCGCTGCCTCAACATCGGATCGCTGTGCTCATTCGCGGCCGGCCGTGCCGAGCAATCCGTAGGGACGCAGCACCAGCACCAGCGTCATGGCGACAAACAGCATGACGTAGGAATAACCGGGATTGAACATCGATGTGATGCTGATGATCTCGCCGGCGATCAGGCCGCCGAGAACCGCGCCCGGAAACGAGCCGACGCCGCCGATGACGACCACGACGAATGTCTGCACCAGGACCGACTCGCCGACATCGGGCGCGATCGACACGACCGGCGCATTGATGATGCCGGCGAAGCCCGCCGCCATGGCGCCGATCCCGAACACCAGCATGAACACCCTGAAGACATCGATGCCGAGCGAACCGACCATGACAGAATCTTCAATTCCGGCGCGCACGATCATGCCGATGCGGGTGCGATAGAGCACGACGTAAAGGACCAGGAGCGCCACCGCGACGATCCCGAGCAGCGCCAGCCGATAGGTCGGGTAGAACATGAAACCGAGCGGCGTGATGCCGACGAGCAGCGGCGGCGGCGGCACGGCCTTCGACAGACTGCCGAAGAAGAACCGCACCGTCTCGACAAAGACGATGCTGAGCCCGAAGGTAACGAGAAGCTGATCCTCGTGGGGCCTGGTATAAAAAGAGCGGATGACGACCCGCTCCGTCACCACACCGACGATCAGGACGAAGAGCGAGCCGGCGATGACCGCGACGATGAACGATCCGGTGTAGCTATAGGCCAGCCAGCCGGCGTAACCGCCGAGCATGAACATCGCGCCATGAGCGAGGTTGAGCACGCCAAGCGTGC
The DNA here is from genome assembly GCA_963808205.1 of uncultured Alphaproteobacteria bacterium. Lineage (GTDB taxonomy): Bacteria > Pseudomonadota > Alphaproteobacteria > Rhizobiales > Xanthobacteraceae > BOG-931. Next base: position 1,307,988 of record CAWEER010000005.1, on the reverse strand, counting down.
CGTAAATAATCGTCAGCCCCGACGAGATCAGCGCAAGCAGCGCGCCGAGCACCAGCCCGTTGAAGCACTGCGAGATAAAATTGCCCCAGTTGATCACGCTTTCATTCGCAGTTGATGCATTCGCCTCAGGGGGCCCTCGGCTTCACGCTTAACATGCAAGCATTTCCGGTGCCAAACAAGCTGTGGAGGGCCGCGCGTTCAGCACGTCCCTCCACAATTCTGCAAGTCCTCTTCGCTTTGCCGAAGAAAACTCCGAGGCCGTTATCAGGTGTACTCGCCGAGATTGCAGCCGAAAGCGTCCGGTTTCTGCATCAGCGGCTCACCGGGCACGATTTCGAGGACTTCCCAGTAATCCTCGCTGTTCTTCATGTCTTTCGGCGCCTTGCCGCGGACGATGATCACCGGACGGACAAGCTGGTGATCGGCGGCGCGGAAATGTACATCGCCAACCGTCGACGGAAAGGTTTCGCCCTTCTCATATTGCTTGATGACATCGGGCGGATAGAAAGTGCCGGCCTCCGACACCATGCGCGCCCAGATGGCGAATTGCATGTAGCCGTTGTTCGCACCCCATTCGGGCCGATAGCCGTATTTCTTGTTGAACGCATCGACGAACATCTTGGCCAGCGGATATTTGTCTTCCAGCGTCCACCAGAAGTCCGTCGCCGCATACACGCCTTCGGTGAGTTCCGGACCCACTTCCTTGGCAAGGAACGGAATCTGGTAGGGAACCACCATCTTCATTTTCGGCGTGAGGCCAAACTGTTTGGCCTGCTGGACCGACAGCACCGCGTCACGGCCCCAGTTGACGTTGACGATGTACTCGGCGCCCGAGTTGGCGATGTTCGTCAGGTATTGGCTGAAGTCCTGTGTGCCGAGCGGCGATACCTGGTTGGTCACCATGGTCCAGCCGCCGTTATTCGTCAGATAGTCGTTCACCGACTTGGTAACGGTGTGACCGTAGGTGTAGTCCGGCGTCATGAACGCCGCCTTCTTGTTTTTCCCGTACGCCTTCAGGAGGACCGGGCCGACCGCGTTGGCCGCCGTTTCCCCGTAGAAGCACTGGCGGAAGGAGTAGCGCACGCAATCCTTGCCGGTGGTGTCGTTGGAGCCGGAGATCGCCACCAGATAGAGAATCTTCTCGCGCTCGGCGAACTTGTTTAGCGCGACGGCGACGGCGCTCGACGTCGAGCCGGTCATCGCGACGATCTTGTTGTCGGTGATGAATTTCTGCTGTTCCTGTACCGCATCGTTGGGCTTGGCGCCGGAATCGGCGCTGAGCACGGCAACCTGTTTGCCGAGCAGGCCCTTGGTGATTTTCGGCGCGATCTTCTTGATGAGGTCGTTACCCTCATTGATGTGCTGGACCGCAAGCTGCATGCCCTTGAGCTCGTCTTCGCCCTGCACCGCATAGGTGCCGGTGAGAGGCACGGTCGCGCCGATATTGACGGTGCTGCCCGAAGAACCGTCCGGCCATGTCCCGATCGGCGGCTGATCGGCAGCCCGGAGTCCTTGCACGAAGCTGAATGGGCCCGGACCGCCGAAGGAAGCGGCGCCGAGGCCTGCCCCGGCTGCGGCGGCTCGCCCCAGAAGACGGCGCCGTGAAAGCGGATTGATAAAAGGTATCCTGGAGTCAGTCATAATTACCTCCCACTTTTTGTTCATTTCCGGCCACGGAGAGCGGCCGCTTTTTGAAGCTAGCCGCCTGCTTGCCCGTTATTCAAGACTACAAGCTTGTTCGGCATTGCGCTCCGGATCGACACCAAATAACGGCGGCATCGGCTGCGAAACTTTGACGCAATACGAAAGACGTATATCCGATCGTAGGCGTATCTGACGCAGCATCCCATCGCTCAAGGCCGAAGCCCGCCGCAGCATGGCCGGCATAGGCTCTCGGCTGCTTTGACTTTGGGATTACGGTGGAAATCGCCCGATAGAAAAAATCGATCATTCCGCGCGTGGCCGGCGGAAACGCAGTTGCAATCAAGCGGATCCGGCGGCCCTGTGACGCGCAGCGAACACCCGGCCGTGTGTTACCCGCTGTGCCCGGACTCGGACCTGGCGGCTTCGCGTAAGTCCGAAGGCGTCGCGCCGAAGCGCCGGCGGAAGGCGCGGTTGAAATAAGACAGGTCATTGAAGCCGGCCTGGGCGGCTATCTCGGCGATCTTGCGCGTGCGCCATAGCGGGCTGCGCAGCAGGGCGGCGGCCTTGTCGAGCCGCTTTTCCAAGACGTGGTGCGTAAAACTGCGGCCGGTCTCTTCGAGAAGAAGATGGACATAGCGCGGTGTGATGCCGAGCCGCCTTGCGACCGTGGCCGCGCTCAACTCCAAATCCGATTTCCGCCCTTCGATCTCGCGCAAGATGGCTGCCCGCCGCGCGGCGCGGACGCCGGGCGGCTCCGCCGCTTCGCCCGGTCCTGTTCCAAGCGCGAGAGCGACGAGATCAATAATATGATTGGCAAACAGCAGCGCCGTCGGCTGATCGACCAGAGCGTTAGACTTGATCTCCTCCAGATAAGGAGACAGCAACCGAAGACCCAAACTGTCGGCAAGCTTTGCTCCGGCGAGCCCGGATACATCCGAGGACCCGGTGACGATACTGTCGCGAGGAATTATCAAAGCCCAGAAGCGCGACGCCGCCTGCACGCTGATCCTTGCAGGGCTCGTATTGTCGATCACCAGCCCGTTGCCTGAGACGATCCGGTTCTCGTGCTCGCCCTGAAACGTGTCGGCCAAACCGTGCCGCCACAACTGCACGACGATGTCATCGTTGCCGTCTCGCAAATAGCCTCCATGACGCGACATGGTTGCGGGCGTAACGGAAATCTCCGCGATCGCAATCGTGCCGGCGCGGCTTATGTCGAGCGTCCCGCGAAACGGCGCAGTGCCAAGCTGCTCGATGTCCGCCCCGACGACATGGCGAAACATCCCTTCGCAGAATGCGGGAAAACGATCGCGCTCCGAAAGCGCATCGGTATTGAAGGAAAGCCGGTCTGGCGTCTGGCTGGCCATAACCTTGCGTCGCAACTGAGCGAACCGGCGTTCAGGTTTGGACAAAATATCCAATGCCGATCGATCGATAATTCTCTCCAGGCATGGCCGATTTCCTTCCCGGCATATTTGGCGCCCCTGCGAATTCCACGGCGTTTGAAGGTATCGTGCACGCCGGAATCAACCTTAATTTCGGCCAGCGGAAATTCGAACAGCGGCTGACCGCATCGCCGGTATCGCGACGCTACTCAAGAGCGGCGCGGTCGTGTTGACCTTATTCCGGATTTTACGCAGCATCCTTTGCTGGCCACACTGCCCGGCCGCGTCACATCACTGAACCCTCCCCATGACCGACATGACCATCACCGCCATCCGCACCAAAATGCTGCGCGTGCCGTGGCCGCAGACCCCATGGCTCAAGGGTCATGCTTTCGGCGACGCCCGCAGCATCCTGGTGCTCGAGGTCGAGACCAAGGGCGGCATCACCGGCATGGGCTACCTGCTGCTGTTTCGGCTTGGCATCAAGGCGATCGTGGCTTGCCTCGAGGAATCGATCATTCCGCGCGTCATCGGCAAGGACGCGACCGCAGTAGAACAGATCTGGCAGGATTTATGGCGCGCAACCATTACCTACGGCCGCGGCGGCATCGCGACCATGGCAATGTCGGCGCTCGACATCGCGCTCTGGGACGCTGTCGGCAAGCGCGCGAACCTGCCGCTGCATCGCCTGTGGGGACATTTCCGTTCGCAAATTCCGGCTTACGGCTCGGGCTGCTTTCGCGGCGCGGGCGGCGACGGCATGATCGCGAAGGCCCTGCATTACAAGGAGCGCGGCTACAAGGCGATCAAGATGCAAGTCGCGCATGTCGGCAGCCTTGCGACCGATCTCGATAATGTCAGGCGCATGCGCGAGGCGGTCGGCCCCGGCATCGACATCATGATCGACGTCAATATGGGCTGGACCGCGGATATCGCCATCCAGATGGGCCGCAAGTTCCAGGACTATGACGTGTATTGGCTTGAGGAGCCGGTGGTGCCCGACGATTTCGCCGGCTATCTGCGGATTGCGCAAGCGCTCGACCTGCGCATCGTCGGCGGCGAAACGCATTTCACGCGTTTCGATCTAAAACCGTTTTTTGAAAATCCCCGGCTGCCGATCCTGCAGCCCGACCCGATGCGTGGCGGGCTGACCGAGTTGCGCAAGATCGCAACCGTTGCCGACACCTGGAACGTGGCGTTGGCGCCGCACCTGTTTCCGGAATTGAACGTGCAATTCCTCGCGTCGATTTCGAACGGCCTTTGGATCGAAGACATGGGCCTTGCCGAGGATCTCTGGATCGACCCGGTGCCGGTCGTGAACGGCATGATCACCGCGCCGGAGCGGCCGGGCCACGGTCTCGCGTTCAAGCCGGAGATTCTCCGCGACTGCGCCGTAAAATCTTAAGCGGCGTCACCCGGCAAAATTGAAAAAGCTGCTTGGCGCGCCGTTGTAGGAACCGGTCTGGCCCAGCCATGCGCCGACGCTCGCAACCAGTTCGAAGACTTGCGGCGACAGAAGCTTGTATTGCAGCCCGCCGATCAGGACCGAAACGCCAGCGGTGCCGTAGCATGTCCATTTATAAAACTGCGCCATGACGGGCTCCCTTGCAGAGCGTGAAACCGACACTTGTGCTGAGGAGAAGACCAGGTTGTTGCAATCGAGCTTCGTCTGGCAACTCCCCACAATCCCACCATGCCTCGGCGCCCCCGCCACGCATGTGATCGGCAGCACAGAATGGCGCTTTTCATAACTCATTGATTTTGAGAGAGAATTGGTAGCGGAGGACGGATTTGAACCGCCGACACGCGGATTATGATTCCGCTGCTCTAACCAACTGAGCTACTCCGCCAAACTCGTCGCGCAAACCGTGGCGTCAGACACTTAGTCCCCAATCCAGCCGTCGAATCTCCCAGATGCAAAGAGGAGGCATAACAGTCTGCGCCAAGCCCGCACCTCTATGACAGGAACGCCGCTTTTCCAAGCGCGATTTCGGCCGCCATCGGCTGGCTTGCCTGCCGACCGGAAGTTGCTTTTTTGCTATTGACGGGGCGGGGTAATAACCTCCACTTTTCGTGAGGCAGGCCGCACTTCTATCGCGTTTCCGGTCTTTCGGCGGCGAGCGAGACCGAGTTTCCCGGACTGATCGCGAGCACGGCCGAGCGCACGCCCTAGGTGACGATCAGGCGCGGCACTGCACCGGAAAGCCAGCAGCGCGGTTGGGCCGACCTGACAAATCGCCGGCAAGCAGTTTCTATTGCGCATACCGGATATCGAACGCTTCCTGCTCATCGGCCGCGCAAGGAGGAATATCCCAAGCTTACCGCCGGCGCAGAAGCGAACTTTGTTTTGCGGACACGGCTGCAAGAACGTAACTTAGGGTTTGGGCGTGCAAGTCCGACGATTTGTCGATCGTCAGGTGATCGATGCGCCCGTCGCCGCTGAGATCGACGTTGGAAATGCTGCCGCGAAAATCGCTCGCCGGTGTCAGCCTGAAGTGCTCGGTATAATTGACAGCCGTAGCGACATTTCCCGGCACGACGTGATCCATGGTCCCGTCGAAGAGAATGGCGAGCGCGACTGGAATATGCTCACGGTCAAGAGCCTGGGCCATTTCGATCACCGCATCGGCGCCGAGCGAATGTCCGATCAGGATAATGGGACTGCGATCGCCCGACGCGTAACGCGCCGTGATCTGATTGACGACCGTTGGCGCATCGGCATGGTTGGTGACGGCTGCCGGAATTCCATCGGCCTCGATCTGCGCCGCAAGATCGTCCAGGCCGAGCGAAAACACGTTCATGAATCCGCGCATCAAATAAACCTGCGCCGGCGCGGACTGCGATACCGTCCGCGGACGTGGCCGCATCACCGGCACGGCAGCTCTCTTCACGTCATATTGAGCATAACGCTGCGGCGGCGCGCCGGAGGGGCCTTCGGGAAGGATATCGAGCGGCGCGGCGATTGCCGCCGCCGAGAGTGAAAATGACATCGCCCCGATGCAAACCAGGATTCTGACCATACATACCCTCCGATGCCCGCCGGGCTAAACCTCCCGGCAACTACAATAGAACGCGCCAGCTGGCGGAAAGTGCCACACCTGCTAGGTCTAAAATCGGCTTTCGGCCAACGGCGTAAACAGGAGATTGACCGTGCAAAAGCGTAGCGTCGCGACCGCCACTTTGGCCGCTCTGGCGCTGGGCGGAATGTTGTGGACGGCAAATACCGCCAGGGCACATATGCCTTTCGACGGCGCTTGGAGCGTCCTGATTGTGACCGACGCCGGATCCTGCGATCGCGCCTACCGCTACGCGCTGCGCATCGCCAATGGCAGAATTTATTACCCCGACCAGACCATCGACGTGTCCGGCCACGTCGACGCTCGCGGCCACGCCAATGTCGTGGTCAGCGCCGGCGGCCAGCGGGCAAACGGCTCCGGTCAACTCTCCGGCGATCAAGGCCAGGGTTTCTGGCACGGAGGTTCGTCAAACTCGCGATGCTCCGGGCATTGGGAAGCAGAGCGCCGCGGCTGAAGCCGGGTTAGCGCGCACTGCTATCGATTCGCGCAAAGCGAACCAGCGAAAAATGCCCGAGCGGCGGCATCGGCCGGCGTTCGACGACACGGACGCCGCCGTGCCGCGCCGCCCATTGCGCGAGCCGCTCCCAGCGAAATTCCGGCCGCCAGCCCAGCCGCCGCGCCAAGGGCGCGAATGAGTTCTCGCAGGCCGCGCGTAAACCGGCATCAGCGCCGAGGTGATTGACGAGAATGATTTCGCCGCCGGGCTTTATGACGCGGGCGAATTCATCGAGCGTCGCTTCGGGATCAGGCACAACGGTGATGACATATTGCGCGACGATGACGTCGAAGACCGCGTCGGCGAAACCGAGATGCTGCGCATCCATCACGGCAAGTCCGTCGACATTGGTCAGCCGGTGCTCGGCGACGCGCGCCTGCGCCTTGCGCAGCATCGGCGCAGAGAAATCGACACCGATCAGGCGGTTCGACCAGGAATAGCCGGGCAAAGACAGGCCGGTGCCGACACCGACCTCGAGAATGCGGCCGCCGATGCGCTCCGCCGCCTCGATCGAAGCTTTGCGGCCGCGCTCGAACACCGCGCCGAATACGAAATCGTAGACCGGGGCCCAGCGGGCATAGGCTTTGGCGATACCGGCTTTATCGAGTTCGTCCGCCATCGCGGCGTATCAGCGAACCGCGGCCATATCGGCGGCGCGTTGCACCGTGGCGGCGGCAATGGTGCCGTCAATGACGCCGCCGCCGAGCACGCGCGCCTGGCCATCGGCTGCGTCGTAAAACACACAAGCCTGGCCCGGCGACACACTATCCTCGCCGGCGATCAGTTCGACCTCGATGCCGCCGCCGGAGCCGGCGCGCAGCCAGGCGGGCTGCGGCGCGCGCGTCGAGCGGACCTTGATGAAAATTTCGGGATGACGTTCGAGCGCGGCCTCGATCGTGCCGTCGCCGAGCCAATTGACTTCGCGCAGGCGGATGCGACTCGTGCGCAAGGCTTCGCGCGGCCCGACAACGACGCGGCGCGCGGTGGCATCGAGCCGCACGACATAGAGCGGCGAGCCTGAGGCAATGCCCAGTCCGCGCCGCTGACCGACCGTGAAATGGATGATGCCGTCATGATGGCCGAGCACGCGTCCGTTCAGGTCGACGATCTCGCCGGGTCCGGCGGCGCCCGGCCGCAATCGCTCGATGATCTCTGCGTAATGCCCTGTCGGCACGAAACAGATGTCCTGGCTGTCCTGCTTGTCGGCGACGGAAAGCCCGAAGCGGCGCGCCAGTTCGCGGGTTTCCGCCTTGGTGCGATCGCCGAGCGGGAAGCGCAGGAAATCAAGCTGCGCCTGTGTCGTGGCAAACAGAAAATAGCTCTGGTCGCGTCCGCTTTCGCGCGCGCGATAAAGCGCGCGGCTGCCGTTCGGCAAGGCCCGCGACGCGACGTAATGGCCGGTCGCCAGAACAGCGGCGCCGAGATCGCGGGCGGTCCCAAGCAGGTCGCGGAATTTTATCGACTGATTGCATGCGACACAGGGCACCGGCGTCTCGCCCGCCATGTAGCTCTCGGCGAACCGATCGATCACGGCTTCCTTGAAGCGGTCCTCATAATCGAGGACGTAGTGCGGAATGCCGATACGCTCGGCGACGGCGCGGGCATCGTGGATATCGCGCCCGGCGCAGCACGCGCCCTTGCGATGGGTCGCCTCGCCATGATCGTAAAGCTGAAGCGTGATGCCGACGACGTCGTAACCGGCATCGGCCAATAGCGCCGCAGTCACCGAGGAATCGACGCCGCCCGACATGGCGACGACGACACGCGTACCGGATGGCCGCCCCTCGATATCGAGAACGTTCAAACTCATCCGGGCTCAATTCCTGCGGCCAAAGCCGTCATCTGACGGCTGCTCCACATTATAGGCGGCGCGTCCTCGCACCGCCATGGCGGCTGCTTTATCGGCCCTTCCCCGCGGCAGCACCCGGTTTTTGCGGCCAAAGCCGGCAAAAATTGCCGGGCGCGCGCAAAGCCTGCCGTAGGCCGCTTCCGAAGGAATTTCATAAGCCATTGATTTATAACGATTTATTGCGGAAGAGCCACTGGCCCGCAGGTTGCAGGAAGACACTGGCTCTATGTCGCTTTCGGGAGTTCTCCAGTGCCGAGTATAGCGTCAGACGTAACCGCCGCGGCTTCGTACTCCCAGTCATCGCGGGCGCAGCCTTCCCAGCCCAGCCAGGATACGGATTCGCAGCCGTTTGCGGCCTTGCTCGATGCCAGCGCGTCAGCACCCGCGAACCCGACCCCCTCGCCGGCCAATCCGCCACAAGCCGCGCAACAGACGTCAAGCCCGGCGGCTGCGAATGGCAATACCAATACCGCGCCGGCCACAAATACGAATTCCAGCGCTGCGAACGGGACCGCGCCGCCCGCGAACCCGGCCCCCGCTTCGTCAGGCTCAACACAGTCAAGCGGCACAGCGGCGAATGGTACGAAACCCGTCGCGACAGCAGACGCCACGAACGCCAGGACAATACTGAGCAAAGCCACGGCCAGTAGCGCGACGGCCGCCGTGACCGCCGCGGCGGCGACTGCGGCATCGGCGACTGCGGCAACAACGACCGCGGCGAACGGCGCTGCGAACCAGACCGGCGCGGCTGCACAATCGAACAATTCCGGCCCTGACACTGCACCGGCCGCAGCGGCGGCTTCGGATGCAGCGACTGCGGCCGCGGTTGCGACAAATGCAGCCGCCACGGCAGCGGCAGCGGCAGCACAGAACGGTCAGGATCCGGCCACCACCGATGCCGCCGCACCCGCTTCGGGCAAGAAGCCGGGCTCGGACGACAGCGATAACAGCCAGACCGACGACAGCACCGCCGCGAACAGTCCCGACGCCACGGCGGCCCAAGCGGCCGCAGCGACAGCGGCGAATGCATCTTCGCCCGTCGCCGCAGTCATCGTGTTGAACACACCGGCCGACGGGACTCCTGCCTCTGCCGATTCCACCGCGGCTGTTGCAAGCGGCCAGCAAGCCGCGGCGCACGGATCGGCTAACCTCGCGGGTGCCGGGCGCAAAATCGGCGCTCAAGTCGCGACCGCTCTCCCGGGACCGGACGCCAAGGATGCCGGCAGCGCCGATGCAACCTCAGCAAAGGCGCCATCCGATACGGCTGCGAACGCGACAACGACCCATTCCAAAGCGCCTGATGCTGCCGCCGCACCGGCCGGCACGCAGAGCCAAGCCGGCTCGCAAGTTCAATCCGATGCATCCGCCGACATTAACGCCGGCACTTCGCCCCAAAGCACTGCGGACGCCCAGGCCAACGCGCTTATTGCCGGCAACGGCAGCGCCAATACGGCATCACCGCGCACAGACAGTGCCACCGCCGATCCAACATCGAGCACCCAGACCGCGGCCAATACGGTCAAAGCGGCCAGCGCCGATCTGTCGGTGTTCGGTGTGTCCGCGGCCAATACGGCGACCCAGTCCGGCGCGGCAACGTCCGGCGCCACGCCTGCTGCCGCCATTCCGGTTTCCGGCCTCCCCGTCTATATCGCCACGCGCGCGCAAGCCGGCTCCAGTCAGTTCGACATCCGCCTCGATCCGCCGGAGCTCGGCCGCATCGACGTACAGCTCAACGTCGACAGCAGCGGCCAGGTGACCTCGCACGTTACCGTCGACCGGCCCGAGACACTGAGCCTGTTGCAAAGCCAGCAGCCGCAGCTCGAACGCGCCCTCGAACAGGCCGGCCTGAAGACCGCGGATAATGGCCTGCAATTCACATTGCGCGACCAATCCTTCGCCGGACAGAACAATTCCGGCGGCGGCGCCCAGCACAGCGCGCCGCAACAGCTTGTCATTCCCGACGCCGATCTTTCGCCCATCGAGACCACGCAAATCTATTCCCGTCTGGGTCTCGGCAGCGGCATCGACATCAGAGTGTAAACGGCAATTGACTGAGGACCGACCATGACGACCACCACGACGCCGACCTCGACCACCACAACACCGAGCACGACGTCCGACGAGTTCGACCAGTTCGACCTCCTCGACTTCGAATGTAGCCGGCGCCCAGCAGATTGCCGGCGACTACAATACGTTCCTGACGCTCCTCACCACGCAGCTGCAGAACCAGGATCCGCTCGATCCGCTGGACACCAACCAGTTCACCCAACAGCTCGTCGACTTCGCCTCGGTCGAACAGCAGGTCAACATGAACTCGAACCTGCAGACGCTGATCTCATTGCAGCAGACCAATGAGGCAACGTCGGCGATGCAGTACCTTGGCAGCAACGTCACCGTCAGCGGCTCGGGAGGGACGCTCTCGGCGAGTTCTCCGGCCACGTGGTCGCTGAATTCGCCCTCGCCCGCGACAGGCAACGTGACGATAACCAGCTCGACCGGTCAGACGGCCTTTACCGGAACCGTAGCGCTGAACAGCGGAAGCCAGACCTATAGCTGGAACGGCCAGGGCAATAATGGCGTCACCTGGCCTGCCGGCCAGTACACGCTCGCGGTCACGGCGACCGGCGCCAACGGTCAGGCCGTCACCGTCTCGACGCAGACTCAAGGAACGGTCAGCGGCATCAATCTCAGCCAGAATCCGGCGCAGATCATCGTCGGCGGTCAGAGCTATCCGATCAGCGCAATCCAATCGATCAACAGCAGCAGCCTGAGCGGCGACAGCGGACTGAGCACGCTCAACAGCAGTATCAGCACCCTCAACAGCAATATCACCACCCTGAGCCAGCTTCTGTAGTGACGGCCGGGAACCGGCGCCTGGGCACCGGCCTGCCGATGCCGACAGCTCCAACGGGCCAGCCGCTGTCCGCTCGTCAGCGCACAATCGGTTGGAGCGGGCAAATATCGGCATTTTGCCCCCAAGTGAGCCATTCGCTTAGGCAAATTTTAAGTGGCCGTCCGTATGGTCACTAACAGTGGTGTTGTCGAGTACGTGAGAGTAGATATGACCGAACCCCATCGCCCGAGGGTCAAATATGTCATCGGGCCGGACGGTTCCCCCCTGACGATCGCCGATTTGCCGGCGCCGGGGACGAAACGTTGGGTCATTCGCCGCAAGGCGGAGGTTGTCGCGGCTGTCCGCGGCGGTTTGCTTTCGCTTGAAGAGGCGTGCAGCCGCTATACGCTGACGGTCGAGGAATTCCTGTCCTGGCAATATTCCATCGACCAGCACGGACTTGCCGGGCTGCGCACCACCCGCATCCAGCAATACCGCGAATAACGCGCGCTTAAGCGATCTTGCTCAATCGCCAACGCCGGCCGCAGGGCCGGCGTTTCGCTTTGCGCGCAATTTTGCCGCGGGTTTAAGTCATTTCCGCCATTCATTAACCGGGCGCTAACCATCCACCGGGCAATTCTTGCCGGGTAGGACGCAGCTGCGTCGCTCCGCGGGGGGTACGCTCGGTGCAAGGTCTGGTCGAGTTCGCCAAAACCATTGGCGCAACACGCATTGCGGCGATGACCGCCGTCGCTATCGCCCTCATTGGCTTCTTCGCCTTCATCATGATGCGCGTGACGGCGCCGCAGATGACGCCGCTCTTTACCGACCTGTCGCTGGAAGACTCCGCCAACGTCGTCAAGGAGCTCGATCGCGAAGGCGTCACCTACGAACTGCGCAATGACGGCAACATCATCATGGTGGCCAGCGACCGCGTCGCACGGCTGCGCATGACGCTGGCCGAAAGCGGCATGCCCAAAGGCGGCGGCGTCGGCTACGAGATTTTCGACAAATCCGATGCGCTCGGCACGACAAGCTTCGTGCAGAACGTCAACAGCCTGCGGGCGCTCGAAGGCGAGTTGAGCCGCACCATCCGGGCGCTCGACCGCGTTCAGGACGCCCGCGTGCATCTCGTCCTGCCCGAGCGGCCTTTATTTTCGCGCGACAAGGTCGAGCCGTCGGCGTCGATCGTACTCAAGCTCCGCGGCACTCTGGAGCCGCAGCAGGTGCGCGCCATCCGCCATCTCGTCGCCACCGCTGTGAGCGGCCTGCGGCCGCAGCGCATCTCGATCGTCGATGAGCAGGGCCAGCTCCTGGCCGATGGCGCCGGTGACGACACCACCGGCAGCGACGTCAGCGCCGACGAACGGCAGTCCTCCTTCGAGAAACACCTGCGTCAGCAGGTGGAATCGATCGTCACGTCGGTTGTCGGCGCCGGTCATTCGCGCGTGCAGGTCAATGCCGATTTCGACTTCAATCGCATCACCCAGACATCGGACAAATTCGATCCCGACGGCCGCGTGCTGCGCTCCAGCCAGACCCGCGAAGAGACTTCGGCATCGAATGAGGGTGGCAGCAATCAGGTCACGGTCGGCAACGAATTGCCCGGCGCGGCCCAGCGCCAGGCGGCCGCGGCAGACAACACGCCGCGCGACCAGAGCCGGAAATCGGAAGAAATCGTCAATTACGAGATTTCGAAGACCACCAAGACCGAAGTCATCGAAGGCGGCCGCATCAACCGCATCTCCGTCGCCGTCCTCGTCGACGGCACCTACAGCAAGGACGACAAGGGCGACGTCACCTACCAGCCGCGCAGCAAGGAGGATCTCGACCAGATCGGAACGCTGGTGCGCTCCGCGATCGGCTTCGACCAGAAGCGCGGCGACCAGGTCCAGGTCGTCAATCTCCGCTTCGCCGAAACGCCGGCCATCTCCATCGGCGAACCGACCGGCTGGCTCTCCGCCTTCCGCTTCACCAAAGACGACATCATGCGCGTCATCGAATTGGTGGTGATGGGAATCCTTGGAATCATCGTCCTGCTGCTGGTCGTGCGGCCGCTGGTGCGCCGCATTATTACGCCGGAACAGCGCGCGATCCCGGCCCTGCCGCCAGGCTTGCCGCTCGGTAGCGGCTCGGGACCGGCAACGCCCACCGCCGGAGAACGCGCGGAAGCCGCCATGGCCAGCGAAAGCCAGACCGCCAAGATGATCGACATCGCCCAGATTCAGGGGCAGGTCCACGCCCAATCGGTCCAGAAGGTCGGTGAACTCGCCGACAAGAATCCGCGCGAGACCGTCCAGATCATCCGTCAATGGCTCAACGACGGCGCCGCGGCCTGATCGGCAGTAACCATGGCCCAACCAGCAGTCCAGGATAAAGCCGGCAACGACACCGCCCAGCGCGAGATCACCAGCGCACTGGCGAGCCTTGCCGGCAAAGCGGCGACTGCCTCGTCGACCGCGCCGGGGTTGCGCGGACCGGAACGCGCCGCGGTGCTGATGCTCGCGCTCGGTGAGCAGCACGGTTCCAAGATCTGGGGCATGCTCGACGACGACGAATTGCGTCAGATCTCCATCCTGATGTCGACGCTCGGCACGATCGAAGCCGAGCAGGTCGAGAATCTGCTGCTCGAATTCGTATCCCGCATGTCGGCCTCGGGCGCGATCATGGGGACGTACGAGGCAACGGAACGGCTGCTTCAGCAATATCTGCCGCCGGAGCGGGTCAACAACATCATGGAAGAAATCCGCGGTCCCGCCGGCCGCAATATGTGGGAGAAGCTCTCCAACGTGCAGGAGGGCGTGCTCGCCAATTATCTGAAGAACGAATATCCGCAGACCGTTGCCGTCGTGCTGTCGAAGATCGGCCCGGAACATGCCGCGCGCGTGCTGGGGATCCTGCCGGAAGAGCTGGCGCTCGATGTGGTCAACCGCATGCTGCGCATGGAGGCGGTGCAGAAGGAAGTCCTCGAGCGTGTCGAGCAGACGCTGCGCACCGAATTCATGTCGAACCTTTCGCAGACACGGCGCCGCGATGCGCACGAGGTGATGGCCGAGATTTTCAACAATTTCGACCGGCAGACGGAAACGCGCTTCCTGACCGCGCTCGAAGAAGACAATCGCGAGAGCGCCGAGCGCATCAAGACCTTGATGTTCACTTTCGACGACCTGACCAAGCTCGACGTCGCCTCGGCGCAGACGCTGATGCGCCACGTCGAGAAGGACAAGCTCGGCATTGCGCTAAAGGGCGCTTCCGAACCGGTACGCCAGTTCTTCCTTTCCAACATGTCGACGCGCGCCGCCAAAATGCTGCTCGACGACATGCAGGCCATGGGTCCGGTGCGGCTGCGTGAGGTCGACGAAGCGCAGGCGCTTCTCGTCAATCTCGCCAAGGACCTCGCTGCCAAGGGCGAGATCGTGATCTCCAAGACGCGCGGCGAAGAAGAGCTGATCTACTGAGACCTGACGGGCAAAGAGCCATTTGACGTGAAAAAACCATGGGCATGAGTGCAACGACCAAGTTCCTGTTCGACACCGACTTTTCCTCCGACAACGGCGGCAGGTCGGCGATTGCGGTTGCCGAACGCGCCTTGATGCTGGCCGAAGCGGAAGCCGCCGCGCATCGCCGCGGCTATGCCGAAGCGCAAGCCGACGCTCAAGCCGAATCCGAACGCCGCATCGCCGGCGCGCTCGACCAGATTGCGGCGGCGCTTGCCGCAGCGAACGGCGCAATGCAGGCGATCGAGACGCGGCTTGAATGTGAAGCGGTCGAAGTCGCTGTGGCGGTGGCGCGCAAGCTCGCGCCGGCCTTGATCGAGCGCGAGCCGTTTGCCGAAATCGCGGCGCTGGCGAGCGATTGCTTCCGTCATCTGATCTCCTCGCCGCACGTCGCCGTGCGCGTCAACGATACGCTCTACGCCGCCGCCAAAGAGAAGCTCGACGACATCGCGCGGGCGCGCAATTTCGAGGGCCGGCTCGTCGTGCTGGCCGAGGCCGATATTGCGCTGGGCGACTGTCGCATCGAATGGGCGGACGGCGGAATCAACCGCGACAGCGCCGCGGCCGATGCGGCGATCGGCGAGGCGGTCGCCGGCTATATCAGCGCGCGCCGCGGCTTTGCGGCGACACAAGAGATGCCAAGGAGACCTGAGAATGAGTGAGGATGGCAAGGTTCCGCTACCCAACCTCGAAGGCGGCGGAGCACAACTCGACGTGCCGCTGGCGCCCGAGCCCGAAGGACCAACGACGCGCATCGCCTCCGAACTCGAAGCGGTGTTCGACGTGCCGGTGCAGGTCTCGGCCGTGCTCGGCCGCGCGCGGATGGATATTGGCGATCTCCTCAAGCTCGGTCCCGGCACGGTGCTGGAGCTGGACCGCAAAGTCGGCGAGGCGATCGACATCTACGTCAACAATCGACTGGTGGCTCGCGGCGAGGTCGTGCTGGTCGAGGAAAAACTCGGCGTGACCATGACGGAAATCATCAAGGCGGAACGCGCGTAAGGCGCGAAAAAGGAACAAGATCATGCGGCTCCTGATCGTCGGAACGCTGAACGGCCAGCTCACCATCGCGACCAAGATCGCAATGGACAAGGGCGCGATGGTCACCCACGCCACCGACATCGCCCAGGCGCTGGCGGTGCTGCGCTCCGGCCGCGGCGCCGACCTGCTGATGGTCGACGTCGCGCTCAACATCCGCGATCTTGTCGCCGGGCTTGAGGCCGAGCACATCCATGCGCCGATCGTCGCCTGCGGTACCGCCACCGATGCGCGCGCCGCGGTCGCCGCCATCCATGCCGGCGCCAAGGAATACATTCCACTGCCGCCCGACGCAGAACTGATCGCCGCGGTGCTCGCCGCGGTCGCCGACGACAGGCGTGAGCTGATCTACCGCGACGATGCCATGGCGCGCGTCGTCAAGCTGGCGCAGCAGGTCGCATCCAGTGATGCCTCCGTGCTGATCACGGGCGAATCCGGCACCGGCAAGGAGGTTCTCGCGCGCTATCTGCACACCCATTCGGCCCGCGCCCGGAAGCCGCTGATCTGCGTCAATTGCGCGGCCATTCCGGAAACGCTCCTCGAATCCGAACTGTTCGGCCACGAGAAGGGCGCCTTCACCGGCGCCGTGGCGCGGCGTGTCGGCAAGTTCGAGGAAGCCAACGGCGGCACGCTCTTGCTCGACGAGGTTTCCGAGATCGACGTGCGGCTTCAGGCCAAGCTGCTTCGCGCCGTGCAGGAGCGCGTCATCGACCGCGTCGGCGGCACCCGGCCGGTGGCCATCGACATCCGCATCATCGCGACCTCGAACCGCAATCTTGCCGAGGCCGTGCGCGAAGGCACCTTCCGCGAGGATCTCCTGTTCCGACTCAACGTCGTGAACCTGAAAATTCCGCCGTTACGCGAACGGCCGTCCGACGTGATCGAACTCGCGCAATATTTTGTGCGCAAATATTCCGCCGCAAACGCCGTTCCGGCACGGCCCATGTCACAGGACGCGCGTCGCACACTCGCCCTGAATTACTGGCCGGGCAACGTGCGAGAACTCGAAAACACCATGCACCGGGCCGTGCTGATGGCGACAGGCGACGAGATCGGGGCCGAGGCGATCCTGAGCCCCGACGGCGTGCGGCTCGACCAGCAGCGCAACGCGCCGGCGGTGGCGCATGCCGCTTTCGCTGCCGAACAGGTCTCCCGCGGTCTTGTCGGCCGGACTGTGGCCGAGGTCGAACGCGATCTCATCCTGGAGACGCTGAAACATTGTCTCGGCAATCGCACGCATGCCGCGAACGTTCTCGGTATCTCGATCCGCACGCTTCGTAACAAGCTCAACGAATATGCCGCGGAGGGCACGCCGGTGCCGCCGCCCGGCGGCGGCGAGCCGCGCGTCGCGGCATAAAAGCCCCGCACTTCCACGTCCGGGAAACGGCGTGTATCGTCGGGAGCATGAAGCTCCCGCGCCGCCGTTTTCTCAAATACGCAATGAGTACCGTTGCGCTGCCGGCGCTGGTGCGCGGCGCGCGCGCCGACACTTATCCGTCACGGCCCGTCCATCTGCTGCTCGGCTTTCCGCCGGGCGGCGCCGCCGACATCGTTGCGCGGCTGACCGGACAAATACTGTCGGAGCGCCTTGGCCAGTCGTTCGTCGTCGAGAACCGCGGCTCCGCCGGGCAGCAGGTCGCCACCGAGGCGGTCGTTGGCGCGCCACCGGACGGCTATACGCTTTTGTTGCTGGCTAATCCGAATGTCGTCAACGGCATGCTGAACCCGAACCTCAGCTTCAATTTCACGCGCGACCTCGCGCCGGTCGGCGGCGTCAATCTCAATCCGCTGATCCTGGAGGTGCATCCGTCGCTGCCGGTGAAGACCGTCCCCGACCTTATCGCCTATGCCAAGGCGCATCCCGGCGAAATCAACATGGCCTCGGGCGGTGTCGGCTCGACGCCGCATCTCGCCGGTGAACTGTTCAAGATGCTGACCGGCATCAACATGCTGCACGTGCCGTATCGCGGCGATGCGCCCGCGGTCACCGACATGCTCGCAGGACAAGACCAGGTCATGTTCGACCTGATCCTGCTGTCGCTCAATCACATTCGCAGCGGCGAATTGCGCGGCCTCGCCGTAACCAGCGCAAAGCGCCTGCCGACGCTGCCCGATTTGCCGCCGGTGGCCGATTTCGTGCCGGGCTATGAAGCCTTTGCCTGGCAGGGCGTCGCAGCCCCCAAGGACACGCCGCCCGACATCGTCACCAGGCTCAACACCGAGCTCAATGCCGCGCTCGCCGATCCCAAGATCGCCACACGTATCGCCGATCTCGGCGGCATCCCGATGCCGATGACACCCCCTGAATTCGGCAAGCTGATCGCCAATGAGATCGTGAAGTGGGGCAAGGTGATCAAGTTCGCCAATATCAAGACGGGTTAGAACTTCACGCGTTCGCTCATTCCCGCGAAGGCGGCAAACCAGAGCAAGAGACGCGGAGCATTCCGGGTCCCCGCTTGCGCGGGGACGAACGGACAGAGCTACTTCGTCGCCTCGCCGCTCTCGACCATGATGGTTTCGACCTCGCCGGCGCCGCCCCTGCGGAAGGCGGCGGCTTCGTCGTATTCCTTCGAGGTGAAGCAGGCGACGCCCTGCTCGAAGGTCGGAAACTCGATCACCACAAAGCGCTGGAATTTATGCGGCCCTTCCATGATCTGGAATTTGCCGCCACGCGCCAAAACCTTGCCGCCATATCCGGCAATGATGGCCGGTACGCGATCGGTGTACTTCTTGTATTCGGCGGGATCGTTGATCCTGGAACGCGCGACCCAATAGGCTGGCATTTATTTCTCCGTTGCTGGTCGTTCCAGGGCCGAGCGAAGCGAGGGGCCCGGAATCCATAATCACAGGTCAGCGAATATGGCTTCCGGACCTGCCGCTGCGCGGCAATCCGGAATGACGATGAGGGTAATTTATTCTGCGGCGCGCCGCGCGGCGATGATCTGGTCGGCGGTGCGGCCGGTGAGTTCCGCCATGTGATCGAATTTGAAAGTGAACGTGCCGGCGCCGGCGGTCGCGGAACGGATTTCGACGATCAGATCGCCGATTTCGGCTTCCGGCATTTTGGCGCGGACGACATCCCAGCCGTCCCAGCCCGCGCGCGTGTCGAAGCCGAGAATCTGGCCGCGCCGCCCCGACATCAGCGCATTGATCTTGGCGGTGGCTTCGTTGGGGCAGACGATCTCGACGAGATGGATCGGCTCGAGCAGGACCGGCTGGCATTGCGGCAGGCCTTCGACGATGCCGATGCGGCCGGCGGTGCGGAAGGCCATGTCGGAGGAATCCACCGTGTGATACGAGCCGTCGACGAGCGCCACGGTGAGATCGACCACCGGAAAGCCGAGCGGCCCGTGCTTGAGCGCGTCGATGATGCCTTCTTCGACCGAAGGGATGTAGTTGCGCGGCACCACGCCGCCGGTGATTTTGTCTTCAAAGGAAAAGCCGCCGCCGCGCGGCAGCGGCTTGATATCGAGCACGACGTCGCCGTACTGGCCGTGACCGCCGGATTGCTTCTTGTGCCGGCCGCGCTGCACGACGCCCTTTCGTATGGTCTCGCGGTAGCCGACGCTCGGCGTTCGCCGCTCGATGGCAACACCATAGCGGTCGCTCAACCGCTCGGTGGCGACCCGCAGGTGCATTTCGCCCTGGCCCCACAGCACCACTTCGTGGGTTTCGGGATTGTGCACGATGGTGATCGAGGGATCCTCCTCGGCAAGTTTGTGCAGCGCCTGGCCGAGTTTCACGTCGTCCTTGCGTTCCTTCGCCGAGATCGCAATCGCGAGTACCGGCGGATAGGGCGCGATCCTGGCGAGCGCGGGATGCGCCTGCTTGCCGGAGGAAAGCGTATCGCCGGTCCTTGCCTTTTCGAGTCTCGCAAAGGCAACCGTCTCGCCTACATTAGCCGGTCCGCGTTTCTCGCTCGTCTGGCCGACGAGCTTGAACACGCCGGCGACACGCCCGGCTTCGTCGTCGCCGGTAACGAAGGTCGTGCCATCGCCGGCCTGGCCGGCAAGCATGCGCACGATCGACATTTTGCCGCCATGCGTCGTGTTCAGCGTCTTCAGCACGTAGGCCACCGCATCGTTGCCGGTCTTCACGCCGATGCGCTTTGTGGTTTCGGCAATGCCCGGCGATTCATGACGCAGCGCCTTGAGAAGCCGCAGCACGCCATTGGCGCGGGTCGCGGTGCCCATCAGAACCGGACACACCAGGCCGTCGCGCAATTCGCGGGTCAGATCGTCGAAGATCTTGTCGCGCGGCGGCTGAATATCATCGAGCAACTGCTCCATCAGCTCGTCGTCGTGGTCGGCAAGCGTTTCCAGCATCGAGAACCGCGCGGTCTTTTCCAGATCGGCGGTATCGCCTTCGAGCGGGATGATTTCGGAGGGAGCATGCTCTTTGTAGACAAAGGCGCGCTCCAGCGCGAGATCGACAAATCCGGTGATGATTTCGCCGGAGAAGGTCGGGATTTGCCGCAGGATCAGTTTCGTGCGCGACGCCGGCTGCAACAGCTTGAGAACGTCGTGGACGCCGGCATCGGCCTTGTCGATCTTGTTGACGAACAGGACGCGTGGAATTTTCCGGTCTTCGAGCTCGCGCATGATGAGCTGAAGCTGCGGGATTTTCTTTTCGTCGAGTTCGCACACCACAACGGCAACGTCGATCGCCGGAAGGACCGCGCGCATGTCGTGAACGAACTCGACCGAGCCGGGGCAGTCGAGAAATGTATAGGCGTCGCCCATGAAACTGGTGGTCGCCGCCGTCAGCTCGACGCTCATGTGATGATGGCGCGCCTCCTTGCTGGCGTCGCCGACGGTCGTTCCGGTTTCGACGGTGCCCTGGCGCGGGATCGCCGCGGTGCGGGCCAGGATCGCTTCGAGGAGAGTTGTCTTGCCGCTCTGGAACGGGCCGACCAGCGCGATGCAGCGTGGACCGGTCGCTCGCGTGCCGTTGCCGCCGTTTGAAGCCATTGCAACCTCCCGCAGCCGTCGCCCGCCAGCGGTCCCGTCGTTCCGGCGCGGGGCCCAAGAACCGTCGAGGCAACTATCGTTTCAGGGCTGGCGGGTACGGGTCAAGAGGCGTGACGACGCGCTCGGGGCAGCGTTTCGCCCCGGACACGGTCCGGACAAAGCGACGGACTTGAGCAGGAACTATTGCGCGAGATGCAGTTCCAGCGCACCGATGCCACCGGCGGCGTTGAGACCGACCTGGCCCTGGACCGAAAGCGGCTGCAGCGCCACCGAGTGGTTGGATCCGCCGACGAGGACGTTGGCGCCGACGCCGGCCGCGACGGTCGCTTGCGCCGTCGCACCTGCATAGGTTCCCGAAAGCATGCCGGCATAACGATTGGTGTCGGTTGAAACGCCCCAAACCATCGCGCCGCCGGTCGTAAAGCCGACATCGACGCCGACAATCGAGAACGTGCCCGTATAGGCTTCCGGCGGCCCGTTGTCGGGCTGGAAAGTGCAACTGATGTTGCGCTGTGAGACGACCAAAAGACCGATGCCTGCGGAAATCGAGCACGACAGCTGGCCGATCTGCACACGCCGGGGCTGCGCATTGGCAGGCACCGTGACCACCACCGCGAGCGCCGCCGCCCCGGCCAAAGCGACCGCAAAAGCCTTGGAAATCATGTAACTACTCCCTAACCCCGGCCCGCCTTCTGGGCCTGTTCGGCCAAGATTGTAAGCGAGATTGAGGCCCGCGTCTCCCACCGTTTCACCGGGATGCATCGCCGCGCTCAGAAGAATCCCAGCGACTCGCAGCCCTTGCCGGCCTGGAAGCTGCCTTTCGCGCGCCGGCCTGGAATGTCGATGATGTGCACCGAGCCGTCGCCCTGGCAGGGCACGAACAATTCGTCGCCGCGGAAGGCCATGTCCATCGGCTGGCTACCGACCTTGATCGCGGTTTGCTCGCGGAACGCCGGGTCGATCAGGCTTACGGTATTGCTGTTCAGGCTGGTGACGCCGATCAGGCTGTTGTCCGGAGCATAGCGCGCAATCTGCGCCGCCTTGGGCACGTCCTTGAGCACGACTTCCTCGCGCACGCGGCCGGCCTCAGTGTCGATCAGGAATAGTGTCGGCTCTGCGTCGTCAACCGCGACCACAGTGCGGCCATCGGGCGAAATCGCGATGCCGGCTAGCGGACGCGGTGTCTTGATCTTGCCGAGCAATTTCCGCTTCGGCAGGTCGATGACGGAAACCGTGCCGTCTTCCTCATTCTCGGTGTAGAGCCGCCCGCCGTCCGGGGCGATGATCAGCCGGTGGCCGTTGGTCGAGCCGGAATCGATCGCTCCAACGACTTTATTGGTTTTGGGATCGATCACGGCCACGACCGCGCTGTTCTCGCAGGTGATGTAGATCAGGCCGTCGGGCCCGAGTTTTAGCGTATGCGGCGCGATATAGGGGTGCAGATCGATCGTGGTGACGAGCGCGCGCTTGTGCAGATCGAAGACGCACAGATGATGCTGCGGATTGGGATTGCGGCCGTGGATACCGTCGCCGAAGATCGGCACATAAGCGCGGCCGGCTTCCGGCATGACGAGCAATTCATGCACGGTGCGGAGAAAGCCGTCGAGCACGACTTCGGTCTCGTAGGTCACCGGATTGAGGAACAGGACTTTTGTTCCCATCTTGTCGACCGCGATCATGCCGCGTGAATTCTTTTCGTTGGCCATCGTTTCTTCCCTCAAATACGGCGGCAAGTTTAGCGCGTCATGCCCGCGCTTGTCGCCGGCAACGTCTTTACCCCGACGAGCAGGGCAAAGCCGCGGATGGCCGGGACACAGGTGAGCGAAGCGACGCCGTCCTTCGGATGGCTATGCCCGGCCATGACGGCTACGATAATGCGAAACTAGGGAGCCGTTATGAACGCCGTCGCATCGCGCAACATGAAATTCCTCGGCCACACCGACCAGGGCGGGCGCGGCGACGGCGTGCAGGTCATGGTCAATCGCGGCCACGCCTATATCGGCCACGGCTTTTCCAACGGCATCACCGTGATCGATGTCCGCGATCCGAGGGCGCCAAGACCGGTCAACTTCCTCGCCTGCCCGCCCAACACGCGCGCGCATCATCTGCAGACGCATGGCGACCTGCTCCTGGCGGTCAACGGCCCGAGCGTCTGGACGATGCAGGTGAGCCAGGAATCCTATTTCACCGGGACGTCCGGCGACGCTCTCAAGGGCCAGCAATTTACCAGCGGACTGCGCGTCTACGATCTGGCGAAGCCGGAAGCGCCGCGCGAAATCGCCTTCCTGCCGCTCGGCGGCCTCGGTCCGCACCGCATCTGGTATGTCGGCGGCCGCTACGCCTATGTTTCCGTCCACCTGCCGGAATTTTCCGACCACATGCTGGTCATCGTCGACATGGCCGATCCGGCAAAGCCGCACGTCGCCGGCAAATTCTGGCTGCCGGGCATGTGGACCGGCGGCGGCGAGCAGCCGACCTGGCCGAAAGGCCGGCGCTACGCGCTGCATCACGGGTTGACCGCGGGAAACCTGTTCTACAGCGCCTGGCGCGACGGCGGACTCGCCATCGTCGATGTCGGCGATCCGGCAAAACCGAAAATGGTCTCGCATCGCAACTGGGATCCGCCGTTCGGCGGAGGCACCCATTCGCCGCTGCCGCTGCCGGATCGCAATCTGCTCGTCGTGGCGGACGAGGCCAATTTTGCCGACTGCAAGCTCGGCCTGCGTTACATCTGGATGTTCGACATTCGCGAGCCGTCAAATCCGGTCAGCATCGCGACGATGCCGGTTCCGGACGAGGCCGACTATTGCAAGAAGGGCGGCAATTTCGGCCCGCACAATCTCTGGGAAAATCGCCCGGACGCATTTGTGAGTTCGCAAATCATATTTGCAACGCTGCACAATGCCGGCGTGCGCGCCTATGACATCAAAAATCCGTTCGCGCCGCGCGAGATCGGCTATTTCGTGCCGCCGAACCCCGCACGCATGTACGATCCGCGGCCGAACCGCCCGCAAGTGATCCAGTCCTGCGATTGCTATGTCGACACGGAGGCGCGGATGTATGTCACCGATTCCAATGCCGGCCTTTATATTCTGCAGTTCGAAGGCGGCTGATCGGCAAAGATTCCGCTCGTTCCCGCGCCGGCGGGAAACCGGCAACCGGGTCGCCGTTTTCGCGAGGACGAGCGATAAGGAGAACCCACCGCAGCTACATTGACAGTGGGACCCTGCCCTTCCACACTTGTTCATCTAGAGCCGCACAAGCGGCCACGGGGCGCATTCAGGCGCAATACGGGGAGGATGACATGGCTGCGACAGTTACCGCGGGAACGCTTGGCGCGACTGCACAAGCAGGAGGACGGGCGCCCGGCGCGCAGACCATTGAGGGGTTTGTCGGCCAGGCTCTCGATGAAGCGAAGATATCGCCACTCCATCGCCGCGTCGTAGCGCTTATCGCTGCCGGATATTTCTTCGACGTTATCGACTTCACCGTGTTCGGGTCGCTTGTTCCCTTCCTCCTCCAGTCCAAGTTTGCGACCGGACCCGAAGTCGCGGCCATTGGCAGCGCCACTGTGCTCGGCTTGTTCATCGGCACAATCGGCCAGGGCGAGTTCTCCGACCGGTTCGGGCGGCGGTTCATCTATCAGTTCAATCTTCTGATGTTCGGCATCTTCACCATTCTCGGCGCGTTCGCTCCGAGCGTCACGATGCTCATCGTTTGCCGTTTCATCGCCGGCATCGGGCTCGGTGCCGAGCAGCCGCTTTGCTTTGTCTATGCCGGCGAATATTCGCCCAAGCGCATCCGCGGCCGCATCCTGGCGATCATTCACTTCATCGGCGGCGCCTGCGTTTGGCCGATCGGTACGGCGCTTGTCCTCTTGCTCGGCAACACCGTCTCGGTTCCGGAAAACGTCTGGCGCGGCGTCTGGCTGATCGTCGGCATCGGCGCGCTGATAGTCTGGGTGCTGCGCTTTTCACTGCCGGAATCGCCACGCTACCTGGCGACCCATGGCAGAGGCGACGAGGCGATCAAGGTACTCGCCCGGCTCGGCATTGCCGGACCGACACAGCCACTGTCGACCGATGCCGCCAGCAATACCAAGAGCGATCCGTTCGCGGTCGTGTTCGGCATGTTCCCGAAGCGCGTTATCGCCGGCATGATCTGCTTCACGGCGTTCTTCGGAGTCGCCATCGGGCTTGGCGCCTGGCTGCCGAACATCATGAACGCCAAGGGCTTCTCGATCACCAAATCGCTGCAATACACGCTGGCCATGAACTTCGCCGTGCCGTGCGCGAGCATCTTCATGATGTACGCGCTCGATAAATTCGGCCGCAAGATCACCTCAGTCTGCACCTTTGTTGCCGCCGGCTTGATGGCGATTGTGTTTGCCAATGCCGCCACCGCAACGGAGCTCATTGTGGCTGGCTTCATCATGATCTTCTTCGTGCAGGTCGCCGGCAACTCGATGCAGATATTCGCCTCCGAGGTGTTTCCGACCAATGCGCGGACCTCGGGCTTCGGCTGGGCGGCAGGCGTCGGCCGGCTGGCGACTGCGGTCATCATGCCGACAATTCTGTGGGTGCAGAACGGGTTCGGGCTGACGACGGTGTTCGCGTCGCTCGCCGCCCTCCTGTTCATCGCCGCCGTATCCGTGACCCAGCTCGGGCCCGAAGCACGGCAGAAAAGCCTCGACGAAATCGCGCCGCCAACGGGGTGACGGCCACGCCGTCATTGCGAGGAGCGAAAGCGACGAAGCAATCCAGTTACGGCAATGCCGCCTGGATTGCTTCGCTTCGCTCGCAATGACGAGCTAGCAAATATTACCGCAAATTTCCGCAGAAGCGCTGGATACGCGTGCAGGCTTCCTCGAGCGCGGTGGTTGCCGTCGCATAGGAGATGCGGAACGCCGGGCCGACGCCGAACGGCGTGCCCTGCACGACTGCGACACCCTCGGCCTCCAGCAACTCGGTGACGAAATCCTCGTCGCTGGCGAGCTTTTTCCCGGTCGGCGCCGTCATGCCGATAGTGCCCGCACATGACGGATAGACATAGAACGCGCCTTCCGGCTTCGGGCACTGGATCCCTTTGGCCTGATTGAGCATCGACACGCAGAGGTCGCGCCGCTCCTTGAAGATCTTGTTGTGCTTCGGGATAAAATCCTGCGGCCCGTCGAGCGCCTCGACCGCGGCCCATTGCGCGACAGCCGTCGGGTTCGACGTCGACTGCGACTGGATCATTGCCATGGTCTTGATCAGCTTCTCGGGACCGCCGGCATAGCCGATGCGCCAGCCGGTCATGCAATAGGCCTTCGAGCAGCCGTTCACCGTCAGCGTGCGGTCGTAGAGGCCGGGTTCGATTTGCGCCGGCGAATAGAACACGAAGTCGTCGTAGACGAGGTGCTCATACATGTCGTCCGACATGACATGGACCTGCGGGTGCCGCATCAGCACGTCAGTGATCGCCTTGAGCTCATCGCGCGTGTAGGCGGCGCCGGTCGGGTTCGACGGCGAATTGAAGATGATCCATTTGGTCTTCGGCGTGATCGCCTTCTCAAGCGCGCCCGGCGTCATCTTGTAGCCGCTCGCCATCGTCGTGATGACCTCGACCGGCGTGCCGCCGGCGAGCAGCACCATGTCAGGATAGCTCACCCAATAGGGCGCCGGGATTATCACCTCGTCGCCCGGATTGAGCGTTGCGACTAGTGCGTTGTAGAGCACCTGCTTGCCGCCGGTGCTGACGATGATCTGCGACGGCTTGTAGTCGAGCTTGTTCTCGCGCTTGAACTTGCGCGACACCGCGGCCTTGAGCTCGGCAATGCCGTCGACCGCCGTATATTTCGACGATTTGCCCTCGCGGATCGCCCGGATGGCGGCCTCTTTGATGTTGTCTGGCGTATCGAAATCGGGCTCGCCGGCGCCCAGCCCGATGACGTCGCGGCCCGCCGCTTTCAGCGCACGCGCTTTATCCGTCACGGCGATGGTCGCCGACGGCTTGATGCGCATGATCTGGTCCGCGATGAAGGCCATTTCCGATTCTCCTTTGTTTGGGCGCGTGCTTGGTAGAGCCCATGCGCTGCACAGGCAAGCGCCAAATCCCTCAGAACCCCTCACATCTGCGGCATTTTCAGAACGGCGCGTTTCCCGCGCAACACTCCGTTAAGACGCCGCTGGCCTAATGGCCTTACAACCTTCAGGGAACCACGATGGACCGGGTGCGGCAGGCGTTGCGGAGCGGCGACTGGCTCACGCGCGAGCGCATCACACTCGTGGCCATTGCGCTGCTTTTCGCGTCCGCGGCGGGCTTTCTTTATCTGGTCGCGACCGCCCATGGCGGCGTTGACCGGCAGGGCCGCCCGCTCGGCACCGATTTCTCCAACGTCTATGCCGCCGGCACCCTGGTGAACGAAGGCAAGGCCGCGACGGCGTTCGATCCGGCGCTGGAATATGCGCGCGAGCGCGAGATTTTCGGCAACGACACGCTGTTCTACGGCTGGCACTATCCGCCGTTCTTTCTGTTCGCCGCCTCAGCTCTGGCGCTGCTGCCCTACGGGCTCGCGCTCACGGTCTGGCAGGCGATGACGCTCGGACTTTATCTGCTGATGATCCGGGGGATCATTGCTCCCTCGCCCCGCCTGCCCGGAGAGGGTTGGGGTGACGTCACGGCCGGCTCGCTCTGGCTCCTCCTCGCGCTCGCGTTCCCGTCGGTGCTGATTAATGTCGGCCACGGCCAGAATGGATTCCTGACCGCAGCGCTGCTTGGCGGCGCGCTGGTCGTGCTCGACCGCCGGCCGCTGCTCGCCGGCATCTTGCTCGGCCTTCTGGTCTACAAACCGCAATATGGGCTGCTGCTTCCGGTGGTGCTCGGCGTGAGCGGCCGCTGGAGATGTTTTGCCGCGGCCGCCGCCACCGTCGTCGTCCTTGCGATCGCGACCACTTTGATCTTCGGCATGCCGGTGTGGCACGCCTTTGCCGTCTTCTCCGAGTTCACCCGCAAGGTCGTGCTCGAACAGGGCGACACGGGCTTCTTCAAGATCCAAAGCATATTCGCCTGGGCCCGCATGTGGGGCGCGCCGATCCCGCTTGCCTATGCCGTGCAGGGCTTCGCGACACTGGGGATCGCGGCTGCGCTCGCCTGGCTGTGGCGAAGTCCGGCGGCTTATCCGCTCAAGGCCGCCGCGCTTTGCATCGGCACGATACTCGCCACGCCTTACAGCTTCGATTACGACATGATGGTGCTGGCGCCGGCGATCGCATTCCTCGCAGCCGACGGTCTGCGGCGCGGATTCCTGCCGTGGGAAAAGACTGCGCTCGCGGCACTGTGGCTCGTGCCGCTGGTCGCCCGCACGGTCGCCCATGCGAGCATGATTCCACTGGGTGTGCCGGCCATGCTGACGGTATTTGTTCTGATATTGCGGCGCGCGGAGCTTGATCTTCCAATGGCTTTCTTCGGCGCGTCCTCTACAATGTCCGCAAGCCCGGGCGAAATTTTGCGCGGCCCGGTCGTTGCGCCGGATCATCGTGCCGAATCGTCTCGCCGAATCATCCTGCCATGACACCGCCGCGTTGAAGCCGTAACACCGCAACAGTCGCGGGATACTGCCGCACGGGAATCGGGAAGCGGCAATGTTCACTCTGTATTCGATGCAGCGATCGGGGAACAGCTACAAGACGCGCCTTGCCTTGGCGCGGCTCGGCGTTCCCTACCGCCTGGTCGAGATCGATATTCTCAAGGGTGAGAGTCACACGCCCGAATTTCTTGCCAAGAATCCGAATGGCCAGGTGCCGCTTCTTGAAGTGGCGCCGGGCCGCTTTCTCGCCGAATCGAACGCGATCCTCTGGTACATCGCCGGCGGCACGCCACTCGCGCCCGAAGATCGCATCGATCGCGCCGAAACGATGCAATGGATGTTCTTCGAGCAGCACAGCCTCGAACCCAATCTCGGAGCGGCCTATTTCTGGCTGGCGCTCGTCAAGGGCGGCCGCGAGTTGCAGCAGCACGCGCTTGAAGACTGGATGGAAGAGGGTAACCGTGCGCTCGGCGTGATGGAAAAGCATCTCGCGCTGCACGACTTTTTCGCCGCCGACCGTTTCACCATCGCCGATATCGCGCTCTACGCCTACACACACATTGCGCATGAGTGCGATTACGACCTCGCGCCGTTTCCCGCGATCCGCACCTGGCTCGATCGCGTCGCACATGAGCCCAGCCATGTGACGATGGAGTTTCGGCCGGCCGCCGCCGTGCCGGCACTGTGAGCGGCGGCACTATGTGTGGCGGCGAAGCAACGGCAGAGCTTAATCGCGCGCGGCGCCATTCGCGTTAACCCTTCATTAACCAAAACCACGAAATCGCCTTTATTCTTCAACGACTTCGCCCAAGTCCGGACGAATACGCGCCCGCATCCGGCGCGATTCTGCCAGCACGCAAGACTGATTCGCCGATGACGACAAGGATGACAATCATGACTTTGCTGACCGGGATGGTCGGTTTCGCTTCGCCGATTGCCGAAAAGACAAATTCCAAACGGCGCTACGGCGTCGAACTGTTTGCCACGCTTGCGCTCGCTGTTTCGCTCTTCATCGCCGCGACCGCCGTCTCGATCGGCGTGGCGCGTGCGCAAATTCTGAATACGCACGACTTGAACGCGTCAGCGGCGGCTTGGGTCGCACGCGTGCAGGCGCAGTGTTACCCGGCGCGGCTGGCGCCGGGTTGAGTCGCGTTGTGGCGGCGCGTGGGCCGGGCCCGGGCGTTCCCGGGCCCGGCCTGATTTTTTAGAACCGCCTGCGTCTTCCGAATAAAGGCGTGGAATTATTGCGCCTTGATCCCGGCGGCCTTGATGACCGGCCACCACTTTTCGGTTTCGGCCTTGTGATAGGCCGCGAGCGCCGCGGGGTTTTGCTGATCGCGCGGGAAGATGACCTGTCCCAGTCCTTCGAGGGTTTTCCGTACACCCGGATCGGCCAGCGCAGCCATGACGGCGGCATCCAGTTTTTCGACCACCGGCTTCGGCGTGTCCTTGGGCGCCCACAGGCCGTGCCAGAACGTGATGCTCAATCCCGGTATGCCCAATTCGATCATGGTCGGCGTGTCCGGCGACTTCGACCAGCGTTGCTCGCTCAACACGGCATAGGGCTTGTACTTGCCCGCCTCCGCATTCGCGAGCGTTGCCGATGCCTCAAGACAGGCCAGGTCGATCTGGCCGCCGAGCAGGTCCTGCGCCGCCGGCCCGGCACCCCGATAGGGCACAAATTGAAAATGCGCGCCGGTCTTTTGCTGGAAATAAAGAGCGCACAGATGCGCGGCGCTGCCGGTGCCGACCGTGCCGAACGTAATCGGATTCGGGTTTGTCTTGACCCAGGAGATCAGCTCGCTCGCGTTTTGCGGCGGCAATCCATTCTTGCCAAGGATCCATAGCGGCGAGGAAGCCAGGAGGGAAATCGGCGCAAGGTCCTTGAGCACGTTGTAATCGAGCTCGTAGATCGCGGGTGCGCCGACATGGCTCGACCACTGGCCGATGCCGATCGTGTAGCCGTCCGGCGGGGCATGCACGACCCGGCCCGTCGCAATCGTGCCGGCGGCGCCGCTCACCGTTTCGATCACGACCGGCTGGCCGAGCGCTCTCGACATCGCATCGCCCACGATGCGCGCCAGCGTGTCCGTCGGGCCTCCCGGCGGAAACCCGACCATCATGGTGATCGGGCGAGATGGAAAGGTCTCGGCCGGCGCAGTGGCGGCGCTGGCACAAAGTGCAATAAGCGCGACGAGCGCGCCTGCAAAACGGGCTCGCGTCATGGTGCTCCCCTTGATGTTTCCCCTCCGTAACGATGGCACGGACGCTCACAGCCGAAAAGGTCAGCATGGCTGCCGTGACGATGTGCAAAGCGTCGCAGCCGAAAAGCGCGGCGGTTGACGCCGCTGCAAGATCGCCTGTAACCATCGGCAAATGTTCGCGCTTTTCGAGCGATTCTTGACGCCGACGGCGGCGCCGGAAAATCCCGAGCCGCCGCACCGGCTGGTCGCTTTCCTGTGGCACTTTGCCCGCCAGGCAAAATGGCTGTTCGCCGCCCTGTTCGTGGTGGAGCTTCTGGTCGCGCTCTGCGACAGCGCGGTGCCGTGGTTCATCGGCCGCGTCGTCACCATGGTCACCAAGATTCCACCCGACCGCTTTCTCGCCGCCAGCTGGCCCTGGCTCGCCGGCATGGCGGTCGTTGTGCTGTTTGTGCGGCCCGCGGTGACTTTCACGCGCTATCTCATCACCAACCAGGCCATCGCCGCACCGTTCACCGGACTGATCCGCTGGCAGTCGCATTGGCACGTGGTGCGGCAGAGCTGGGCGTTCTTCCAAAACGATTTCGCCGGCCGCATTTCCAATCGGGTGATGCAGACCGGGCCGTCGGTGCGCTCGACCCTGACCGCAACGATCACCACGGTCTGGTACATATTCGTCTATGGCGCGTCCGCCATTGCGCTCACCGCCGCGGCCGATCGCTGGCTTGCGGTGCCGATCCTGCTCTGGTTTTGCGGTTACATTGCTCTGCTCGTGCATTTCGTGCCGCGCATGCGCGAGCGTTCGAAGATTTCGTCGGAAGCGCGATCGGAGCTGACCGGACGCATCGTCGACAGCTACACCAATATCCTGACGGTGAAGCTTTTCGCGCGCGCCACCGAGGAAGACCAGTATGTGCGCAGGGCAGTCGACCGCCATGTCGGCCTGTTCTCAGCCGCGCAGCGCCTGCTCACCGCCTTTGGCACCATCCTCGACGTGCTCAATGCGCTGCTGATTGCCGGATCGGGCGCACTGGCGCTGGTGCTGTGGCGCTACGGCGCGGTCGAAGTCGGCGCCATCGCCATGGTGCTGCCGCTGACCTTTCAACTCACCAACATGTCGCGGCAGATCGCGATGCGCATCACGGAAATCTTCGAGGATATCGGCGTGGTCCAGGAGGGCATGCTGAGCATCGCGCGGCCGCTGCAATTGCCCGACCCGGCCGGTGCCCGGCCGCTGACGGTGCGCGCCGGCCGCATCGATTTCAAGGATGTCAGTTTCGGCTACGGCCGCGAGGTCGGCGTGCTGCAGGATTTCAATCTGACCATCCATCCCGGCGAGAAGATCGGACTGGTCGGCCGCTCCGGCGCCGGCAAGTCCACTGTGGTCAATCTGCTGCTGCGCTTTTTCGATCTCGAGAGCGGTTCGATCTCGATCGACGGACAAAACATTGCCGGCCTGACCCAGGAATCACTGCGCACCCAAATCTCGGTGGTGACTCAGGACACGTCACTGCTGCACCGCTCGATCCGCTCCAATATCCGCTATGGCCGGCCCACGGCGAGCGACGAGGAGATCGAGCGCGCGGCAAGATACGCTCATGCCCACGAATTCATTCTCGATCTCGAAGACTGGCATGGCCGGCGCGGCTACGACGCCCATGTCGGCGAGCGCGGTGTCAAACTTTCAGGCGGTCAGCGCCAGCGCGTCGCGATCGCGCGCGTGATCCTCAAGAACGCACCGATCCTGGTGTTCGATGAGGCGACGTCCGCGCTCGACAGCGAAGTGGAAGCCGCGATCCAGTCCAGCCTCGCCACGCTGATGGACGGCAAGAGCGTGATTGCCATCGCACACCGGCTTTCCACCATCGCGCAGATGGATCGCCTGGTGGTACTGGAGCACGGTCGCATCGTCGAGCAAGGCAGCCACCGCGAGCTTCTCGCCCATGGCGGCCATTACGCGGCCCTGTGGCGCCGCCAGGCCGGCGGCTTTATCGATGCCGCCGGTATGCAGGCCGCGGAATAGCCGCCACCAGCACATCCAAATCACACGAATATTTTGTCATTGGCCGGGGAACGAAACGCCAAATCCGTCATTTGACGTAGGGGACTAACAGCCGGGGCAAATCAACCCATGGCGGTCGTGCTGATCGTCGAGGACGAAGAGCAAGTTCGTGTTCTTGCCGAGTCCTTTCTTCAATCCGAAGGACACGAGACGGTCTCGGCCGCCACGGCGGATGAAGCCATGGCCGCGCTCGACGTCACCGAACATGTCGATCTGCTTTTCACCGATCTCGCGTTGCACGGCGAGATTCATGCCGGTCTCGATCTGGCGAGGCGGGCCGTCGAACGGCGGCCCGATCTGAAAGTGCTTTACACCACCGGCCAGGGCGCAACAGACGGAATGATTGCCATGTTCGTCCCGGGCTCGGCGCTGCTGCCGAAGCCCTATACTTTCGATCAATTGCAGCGAAGTCTCGAAGCCCGTTTTGGCATTGGATCGGCTTCGCCCTGAACCGAAGCGCTGCGTTGCTCCGCGCGGCATCACAATGGCCCGCGAAATACAAAGAATGCGCCGCTGGCGATGAGCGCAAAGCCGACGACCTGATTCCAGGTGATGGCCTGCTGCAGATAGACGATCGAGAACACGGCAAAGACCGAGAGCGTGATCACCTCCTGGATCGTCTTGAGCTGGGCTGCCGAGTAGACCGCGCTGCCGTAGCGGTTCGCCGGCACGGCCATGCAATATTCAAAAAAGGCCAGGCCCCAACTGATGAGAATGACCTGCCACAGCGGCACATCCTTGAAGCGCAGATGCCAATACCAGGCCGTCGTCATGAAGACGTTGGAGCCGATCAGCAACAGAACGGGAAGCAGATAAGGAGACGTCATCACCGCAGGCATGCGAGACCTTTCGCGTTAATGGCTTGAGACAACGAGGGGTGCCGGAAAAGTACCGCCGCCAGCCAACGGCTCAGTCATTTCTGCGTTCCCACCCCAATCTGCGTTCCTGGCCCAAGACAACTTGAATTTCACCGGGGACATATCGGACCGGACGGGCTTGGCGATATGCTGGATGCGACCGACCGCCGCACCGCCGTCGCAATTTGCCTTTATCGCTGCCGGCATTGCGCCGATGCCGCTGGGGAGATCATTCAATGCGCCGCCCGATTGCTGCCGCCACTTTAACGCTTGCCGCTCTGTTGTTGTTGCCCGTCCATCATTCCAGCTTCGCGCAGCAAGGCCAGTTACCGCTGCCGCCCGGCGGGTTCAAGCCACCACCGCTGCCGCCGGTCAAACCCTATCAAGCAGTCGCGGTGACGGCGCCGACAGCAATGACCGAGCCGAGCTTCGTGGCCTTTCGCAAGCAACTCGCCGACATTGCAACGCACAAGGACCGCGCCGGGCTTGCCAAACTGATCGTCGCGCAAAACTTCTTCTGGATTCAGGACAAGGATCTCGCCGACAAGCATAAATCCGGCGTCGACAATCTTGCCAAGGCGATCGGCCTCGATGCCAAGGACGATTCCGGCTGGCAGATTCTGGGCGGATTGGCCGGCGAATCATCGGCTGCCGAATCGCCGCAGCAGCAGGGCGTGTTCTGCGCGCCAGCCGACCCGAATATCGATCCGGCTGCGTTTGAGACGCTCGGCAAAGCGACGCAGACCGATCCCGGCGATTGGGGCTATCCGAACGGCAACGGCGTCGAAGTGCACGCCACGGCGCAGCTTAATTCGCCGGTCATCGAGAAGCTCGGCATGATTCTGGTGCACGTGCTGCCGGACAGCCCGCCGCCGGCCGGCCCGAATGATCCGATGGTCCTGCATGTCGCGACACCATCCGGGAAAACCGGATTTGTCGACGCGCAGACATTGGCGGCGCTTGGCGGCGACCAGATTTGCTACACCAAGGAGGCAGGCGCCTGGAAAATCGCCGGCTATCTCGGCGGCGCCTCGCCGTAATATGTGGGTACGTGCCCGATGGCCGGTAACATGATACTATCGCGCCGAAACGCGGCCGAGCCATGCCGGAGCGGCTATTGAACGAACGGCACGTCCGGGAGGATAATGAGCCATGATGAGGCTGGGAAAAATGGCAAACTTGCGAATACTCATTCCGTGCATTGCAGCGGCCATCCTCTGCATCGCTCCCGTGCACCTGTCAGCGCAGCAACCGGCGGTTTTTCAGTATCCGGTCACGGCGAAAGACGTCGATCCAGGCGTCGATCACGGCAATTCGGACGCCAGCCTGCCGGAAGATTTCCGCAAGCAGATGGTGTTCTACCGTTCGCAGCAGCCGCCCGGCACCATCATCATCGATACCCAGGAACGTCACCTCTACCTGATCAAGGACGAGACCCACGCGATGCGTTACGGCATCGGCGTCGGCCGTGACGGCTTCACCTGGCAGGGCCTGTTGCAGATTTCGCGCAAGGCCGAGTGGCCGGATTGGCATCCGCCGCCTGAGATGATCGAGCGGCAGCCGTATCTGCCGCGCTTCATGGCCGGCGGCCCGGGCAATCCGCTCGGCGCGCGCGCCATGTATCTCGGCAATACGGTCTATCGCATCCACGGCACCAACGCGCCGGAGACCATCGGCCAGGCCGTTTCGTCCGGCTGCTTCCGTCTCGTCAACGACGACGTGATGGATCTGTATGACCGGGTGCAAGTCGGCACCCACGTCATCGTGCGGCAGGACTGAATTTCTCGTCATTGCGAACGAAGCAATCCAGCATCGGCAATGCCGCGCTGGATTGCTTCGCCGTTTCACTTCCTGCAATGACGATATTAGTGCTTTGCTGCCGCCGCGGCGCCGGCGACTGACTGCGCGGTTTGCCCGAACAGGATGGCGCGTTCCTCGGCGGTGCGGATGCCGCCCTGGCCGGGATTGATCTTCGGCGTCCATTCGTAAGCCTTGACCACGGCGGGCCGCGCCTTGATCGCTTCGAACCAGCGCTTGAGATGCGGAAAGTCGGCGATGTTCTGGCCCTGGCGCTCCCACGGTACGATCCACGGATAACAGGCCATGTCGGCGATCGAGTATTCGCCGGCGAGAAACTGATTGTCCGCAAGGCGCTTGTTCATCACGCCATAGAGCCGGTTGACCTCGTTGCGATAACGATCCATCGCGTATTGAATTTTGTCGACGGCGTAATTGCTGAAGTGATTGTTCTGTCCCGACATCGGGCCGAGACCGCCCATCTGCCAGAACAGCCATTCGAGCGCCGCGGTGCGGCCGCGCAAGTCCTTGCGAATGAATTTGCCGGTTTTGTCGGCGAGATAAAGCAGGATCGCGCCGGACTCAAAAACCGAAATGGGTTTGCCGCCGCCGGCCGGTTTTTCGTCGATGATGGCGGGGATGCGGTTGTTCGGCGACGACACCAGAAAGTCGGTCTTGAACTGCTCGCCTTTGCCGATATTCACCGGGGTGATTTTGTACTCCAGTCCGGCCTCTTCGAGAAAAATCGTAACCTTGTGGCCGTTCGGCGTGGTCCAATACAATACGTCGATCATGATAAGCCTGTGCGTGGGATGATGAGGCCCGGAGCCTAGCCTTTCAGCAAGGCTTTATGGAAGCCCGGCATGCGCATCCCAGCTATCCGGCGCGGCGGCGTTGATTTTCGCGGGACGCGACCGTGCGCACCGCGATTGTTGCTGACGAGAGACTTATTCCGCCGGCGCGAGCATGACGGATCGCCGTTCAGCAAGTCCGCACCTCACCGCGATGAAAAACAGCGGCAGGATGAACAGCGGCCCGAATTCGAGACCCGTCAGATGCGCAAGCGATGCGCCGAACAGCGGGATCAACAGCAGCGCCGCGCAAGCGGCAAAGAGCGGCAGTTCCGGCATGCGCCGGACATCCGCATCCTGCCAGAGCCACGCTACGACGAGAGCGCCAAACACGAGGTCGTAGTCCTGAAGATACGGCGTCGCCAGGCAGGTGCCGAGCAGTAGCGTCGCATTGCGGACGCCGAAGGACGCGTCGCGAAACCAGACCGCCGCCACGGCAAGCGCGGCGACACCTCCGAAGACCGCCTGCACGGCATAAGCGGCGGCCACGTCCGCGCCAAGCCGGCGTGCGGCGACAAAAACCGAAAGGCTTCGGTGCCATACGCCGGTGCCGTCTTCGAGACTGAAATGCCGGATGAGCGCCAGGCGTTGCAGATAGTCGGCGAATATATCCGGTCCGAGCCAAAGCAGGCTGATGGCGACGAGGCCGCCCGCGGTCGCCGCAGCAGCAGCACAAGCCTGCCAGCGCCGTCCGGCGATCAAGGCCACGGGGATGAGGATGCCAAGCTGTGGCTTGTAGATCAGCAGGCCCAGCAAACTTCCCGCCAGGATTGGACGCCGGTCGAGCAAGCCAAGGCCGCCGCCGAACAAGGCCGCGGTCCACGTTCCCGCCTGGCCGGCAACGGCATTGACGAAGACCGCGGGCGTTGCGAGCGCAAGCAGTAGCGTGCGGCCGCGCGGCATGGCAAGCCGCAACGCGCGATAGAACGCGAACCAGCTCACGGAAATCCAAAGCACGAAGCCGGGGATGTAGGGCAGGAACGCGAGCGGCGCAGTCAGCACCAGCAGCATCGGCGGATAGCTGTAATTGTAGCCCTGAAGATGCACGCCGACGATGCTCTGCTCGAACGCGTGGAAAGCGTCGAAATTATAGATTTCGGACGCGCGCTGGTGCAGCGCGAGGAACGGGCCCGACCAGAAGTTGATAAAGTCGTCGCCGAACGGCCGCTGAATTCCGTCGGTCAGACCCTCATGCGTCTGCCGGAACAAATCGGCGATATAAACGATGGCCGCCACCACGACGAAGACGCGGGCGATCCGCTCCACCAGCCCAGGCGAAAATAGCGCGGCACCCTCGCGCGGCGGCGCATCCGCGCCGGCATTCCCGACGCCAGTAAAGCTTTCAGGCAAGGCCATGGCGCCGATGACAGCCGATTTGCCTTACGATCAGGTAAAATCGCTGAATTCGTCCGCAACGATGCGGGCATTTTACATTTCCTCATAACGGCCGGGAAACCACGCCAGACAATCTGCACTGCGCCAGCGGGTTCTCGTCGCGCGCGCTTAACAGGTGCGCGGTTACAAGACCGTCGGAAAAACGGACCGGCCGCCATGGATACGATGCGCTTTCTCGGCCTCGCCGGAATCATGTTCGCCGCCGTCTTTCTCGGCATGAGCTGGCTGTTCACAGTGCACCCGTTGCAGCCCGACGCACGGATGCCGACCTTCCAGCGAGTTGATACCAACGATCCACGATACAAGCTCGAACAATCGTCGGTGAGCGACAACGATCCGACACGCGACAGCCTGCGCAATGCCGTGCTCGGCGAAGCCAAGTCGCTCGCCGACGATCCCTGCAATTCGAATTTCAAGGCCAGTTACATAAAAGCCGTGAACGCCTATGCGCGTGCATGGATCAGCATTGCGCCGTGTCTCGGGACGCACACCTGCGGCTCATCGGATTCGGCAAAGCTTGATCGCGCCGCACAAGCCTTTGGCTCGCCGCTCGACCATCGTCTGCGCGAACTCATGCGGAAAATCCACGACAAACACATTTTCGGACCACACGATTTTCCCAACGAGCTCGCGCAGTTCGTCGCCACCATGGCGGGCGACGCCAGGATCAATCCGCGCGCCGAACAGTTCAGGAAAGTCGCGGCCGGAATGGACGATTCGGCGGGACCTGACTGCAGCGCGGTCAGATGATCGGCGTATGCCGAACTTTGCTGGTGCTGGCGCTCGCCGCCATCGCCTTCGAAATCATCTTTTTTCCGCGCGCCATTCACCGCGCCCTTGATCCCGACGAGCCGATCGCGGCTGACGGCTCGATGATCGCAGGCAAGGCCCGCACGATCTACGATACCAATCCACTGCTCGGGGCGTTCGGCGAACATCCGCGGCCCGATCCGGACGATCCCAAGGAGTTCGGGTGGCTGATCGAGAACGACAGATGGTTCGCCGGTCGCGACCGCGACACGATTGCCAAGCTCATCGGACCGTTCGACGCCGCGCGCTGCGCGGATGTTGCGCGCAAGGAATTGATCGCGGCTGTGCGCACCTATTACGGCACGCGGGGCCGCGAGAAACACAGCTTCTCGCTGCGCGGGCCGCGCGCCAAAGCGGCGATCGAGCAGGAATGGTCGACGCCTGTTGACCAGCGCATCGACGAGTTCGTGCGGCGTGCCGTTCAGTCGGGATTCCTGCACAAGAACGAGATCCCGGCCAACGTTTATCCGGAATTCGCCAGGGTGTTCGCCAATACCCTGGAGGTCGGCGCCGCCTGCCCGCCGCTGAAGGTCGAACGCAACTTCGACAAGCTGTAGCGGCGCGTGCCATTGCGCCTGCTTTGCCGAAGCGGCAACCATGCTAGGCTTGTGGCCTTATAGTGCAGGGACAAGAACCATGATCACCGAAATCGCACAGATCGAGATCAAGCCGGGAATGGAAGCCGAATTCGAAACCGGCGTGAAAAATGCCGCGCCGGTCTTCAAGCGCGCCAAGGGCTGCCACGGCCTGGCACTGGATCGTTCGATCGAGAAGCCGAGCCGCTACCGCTTGTTCGTCACCTGGGAGACGGTGGAGAATCATACGGCGGATTTCCGCGGCTCGGCGGATTTCCAGGAATGGCGCAAGCACGTCGCCCATTGCTTCGCCTCGCCGCCCGAGGTCGAGCACATCACGCAAGTGATGCGGGCTTTCTAGGTTACGAGACACCGTCCCTCTGAGGTGCGCGCCACAGGCGCGCCTCGAAGGACGCACGACGCGGACCATTACCCTTTTCACGCAGTTTTCTGGACGTTCGCTATACGCGCCGGAACGCCGAATTCCCGGCGGCAGACTTCGGCAAGCGCCGCCACGCCGGCGCGGATCGCCTCGTGCGACGCATTGGCGAAGCACAGCCGCGTGCGGCTTTTTGCGTAGGCCTTGTCGGTCGCCCATTCCGGGCCGGGATTGATGGCGACGCCGGCGGCCAGCGCCGGCGCAAACAGCTTTTGCGTGTCGACCTGATCCGGCAGCTTGACCCACAGGAAAATGCCGCCCTTCGGATCCTCGAATTCGGCCGCGGTGCCGAACTGCTCGTTGAGCGCATCCATCAGCGTTTCGAGTTTCGCACGCAGGCCGCGCGTCAGTTCCGGCACATGGGCATCGAAATGCGCGGGACAGAATTCGCCGAGCACCATCTGTTCGAGCGCGCCGGAGCCGGCATCGGTCTTGATCGCAAGAATGCGCGCGATCAAATCCCAGCTTGCGACAATGTAGCCGACGCGCAGCGCGGGCGCGATCGATTTGGAAAATGAACCGACATGGATGACATTGCCGGTCTTGCTCATGGCATGAAGCGCCGGCGGGCGGCGTCCGTCCCAGATCAGGTCGGCATAGCAATCGTCCTCGAAGATGGGCACGCCATATTGTTCGGCGAGGCGCAGCATTTCGAGACGGCGCGCCTCGTTTAAAATCGTCCCGGTCGGATTTTGCACGGTCGGGATGGTGTAAATGTATTTCGGCCGGATCGAACGGTCCCTGAGCTCGTCGAGCGTATCGGCAAGCACATCCATGCGCATGCCGTCGCCATCGAGCGGAATGCCGACGGCGTTGACACCGAGCCTGGCAAGCCGCGTCAGCGCGCCCTGGTAACTCGCCTGCTCGATGATGACGGTATCGCCGCGGCGCAAGCAGAATGCCGTTGACCAGATCGAGCGCCTGCAGCGACCCGGAGGTAATGAGGATCTCATCAGCAGTGCAGGTCATGCCGGCATTGCGTTTGAGTTTTTGCGCCAGAAATTCGCGCAGCGGCCGGTAGCCTTGCGGCCCGCTGGCAAGACCGTAAGTGGCAAGCGTCCTGCCTTCGCGGGTGAGGACATCGTTCATCGCCTTGATCAGTGCATCGAGCGGCAGTTCGTCCGCGTCATTGTGGCCGCCGACAAAATTGTATTTGGGAAAGCCGTTCCACTTGACGGCCGGCGGCGGCAGTTTCGGGGCCAATAGCGGCGCGAAGTCGAATGCGGTCATGGATGCCTCTTCTCGCTTTGCCGAATCCTAGCGCGTCACAGCCGGGGTTGTCCCAGCCATCCGCGTCTTTTATCAGCTATGGCCTGAAAGACGTGGCTGCCCGCGCCAAACAAGGGCATGAGGGGGAGAGGACATAATGCGCCGCCTTCAAATCATGATCGTTCTCCTCGCCTGCGCCTTCGCGAGCAGCGCGGCAGCGGAATATCCCGATCATCCGATCCGCATGATCGTGCCGCAGGCTGCGGGCAGCTCCACCGATACGCTTACGCGGGTCCTTGCCGCCGCCCTGGCCGCCGAACTCGGCCAGCAGGTCGTCGTCGACGACCGCCCCGGAGGCGCACTGACCGTCGGCCTCGACATCACGGCAAAATCGCCGCCGGACGGCTACACACTGTGCATGGGACCGATCGGCGCGCTCGCCATCACGCGCCACATGGTGGTGCCGCTGCCCTATGACGTCGAGCGCGACTTCCAGCCGATTGCGCAGGTGTCGCGCGGCCAATTGCTTCTCGCCGTGTCGCCGACGACGCCGTTCCATTCGGTGATGGAACTCATCGCCTACGCCAAGCAGAATCCGGGAAAGCTCCTGAACGCATCGTCGAGCAACGGTTCGCCCGGCCATGTCGGCGGCGAATTGTTCAAGTTCATGACCGGAACCGACATTGTTCACGTGCCTTACAAGGGCGGCGCGCCGGCGATCAACGATCTCATCGCCGGGCGCGTGCAGCTGATGTTCGAGAGCCTCAACTCGATTGCGCCGTTCGCGCATTCCGGCACGGTGCGGGCACTTGCGGTGAGCGGCGAGCACCGCTCGCCCGCCTTTCCCGACCTGCCGACGATCGCCGAGGCCGGCGTGCCGGGTTACGCGGCGCCGACCTGGTCCGGCATCATCGCGCCGGCCGGCGTGCCGCGGCCGATCGTCGACAAGCTCAACGCCGCCATCAACAAGGCACTCAAATCGGAAGGCATGTCCAAGTTTTACGCAACGGTCGGCGACGAACCGGCCGGTGGCACGCCTGAGGATTTCGCCGCGGTCATCGCGTCGGATTCCAGGAAATGGGGCGAAGTGATCAAGCGCGCCGGGATCAGGCTGGAATAGTTTTACCGCGTCATTGCGGGGCCGAGCGAAGCTCGGAGCCCGGAATCCATGGTCGCGCGCCTCTGATTATGGATTGCGGACTTGCCGCTGCGCGGCAATCCGGAATGACGGGCGCACTTTCCTCTCCCCCAGACTCAACCCATATTGCGACCATGGCGCCAAAACAGCGCGATCCGGCAAAGCATTCGAAGAAAGACCCGGCCCGGCCGACGCGCGCCAAGGCGTCGCGGCCGGATGTGCCCGTGCTCGACCCGTCGCTGGCGGAACTGCTCAATCCCGCCATCGGCCAGGGCCGTGCCGGGTTCGGTTCGCAAACGGGAATCCCCTCGCCCGAGGCGGGAGAAAGGCAAAACAGTGAGAGCGGCCTGAAACCTCCGCCCGACAATTCCTGGGACCGCCGCGCCGATTTCGCCAATGCGCACCGGGCAAGGAAGTCGACACAAGGCTTCGAGGAACGGCCGCAATCAGGCTACGCCGCCAAGGGCCCGGCCGGCATCGATCCCGAGCTCGCCGACGCCCTGGGCTATGGCGGCAACGACCCGACCAGACCGCTGATCGGCCCGCCAACCGACCGCGACGAGATGTCGGAAATCTTCGAGTCGCAGCGCGAGAAACGACACCGCCCGGCACCGCCGCAGATCACGCTTGGCGTCACCGCCTCGATGCAGGCGCTCGAACATTTGCTGCGCGAAGGTCGCGAGGAATTCCGCGACCAGCAATTGTGGACGCCGCACCGGCCGCCGCGGCCGGACAAATCCGAAGGCGGCCGCAGCCTCGTCATCAAATCCGAATTCGATCCGAAAGGCGACCAGCCGCAGGCGATCAAGGATCTGGTCGAAGGCGTGCGGAGGAACGACCGCACCCAGGTGCTGCTCGGCGTCACCGGCTCCGGCAAGACCTTCACCATGGCAAAGGTGATCGAACAGACGCAGCGCCCGGCGCTGATCCTCGCGCCGAACAAGACGCTGGCGGCGCAGCTTTACGGCGAGTTCAGGAGTTTCTTTCCCGACAACGCGGTGGAATATTTCGTCAGCTATTACGATTACTACCAGCCGGAAGCCTATATCCCGCGCACCGACACCTATATCGAGAAGGATTCCTCGATCAACGAGCAGATCGACCGCATGCGTCACGCCGCGACCCGGGCGCTGCTCGAGCGCGACGACGTCATCATCGTCGCCTCGGTGTCGTGCATCTACGGCATCGGCTCGGTCGAGACCTATTCGGCGATGACGTTTGCCATCAAGCAGGGCGAAAAACTCAACCAGCGGCAATTGCTCGCCGACCTCGTCGCTCTGCAATACAAGCGTTCGGGCGGCGATT
Source organism: uncultured Alphaproteobacteria bacterium (assembly GCA_963808205.1). GTDB lineage: Bacteria > Pseudomonadota > Alphaproteobacteria > Rhizobiales > Xanthobacteraceae > BOG-931. Next base: position 1,264,993 of record CAWEER010000005.1, on the reverse strand, counting down.
TCTATCGCGGCTCGTTCCGCGTGCGCGGCGACGTCATCGAGATTTTCCCCGCGCACTATGAAGACCGCGCCTGGCGCGTCTCTCTGTTCGGCGACGAGGTGGAATCGATCCACGAATTCGATCCGCTCACCGGGCAGAAGACCGACGAACTGGAATTCGTCAAGATCTACGCGAATTCGCACTATGTTACGCCGCGGCCGACGCTGCTGCAGGCCATCTCGGGCATAAAATTCGAACTGCGCCAGCGGCTGGACGAGCTCCATGCCGCCGGGCGGCTTATCGAAGCGCAGCGTCTCGAGCAGCGCACGCTTTACGATCTCGAAATGATGGAAGCGACCGGCGCCTGCGCCGGCATCGAGAATTATTCGCGCTATCTCACCGGACGGAAACCCGGCGAGCCGCCGCCGACCCTGTTCGAATATGTCCCCGACAATGCGCTGGTCTTCGTTGACGAGAGCCACGTCACCATCCCGCAGCTCGGCGGCATGTATCGCGGCGACTTCCGGCGCAAGGCGACGCTCGCTGAATACGGCTTCCGCCTGCCGTCATGCATGGACAACAGGCCGTTGCGTTTCGAGGAATGGGACGCGATGCGGCCGCAGAGCACATGCGTGTCGGCGACGCCGGGACCGTGGGAGATCAATGAATCCGGCGGCGTCTTTGCCGAACAGGTGATCCGCCCGACCGGCCTGATCGATCCGCCGGTCGACGTGCGGCCGGCGCGCACCCAGGTCGACGATCTCGTCGGCGAAGTGCGACAGGTCGCGCAGCAGGGCTATCGCGCGCTGATCACCGTGCTTACCAAACGCATGGCCGAGGACCTGACCGAATATCTGCACGAGCAGGGCATCCGCGTGCGCTACATGCACTCGGATATCGACACCATCGAGCGCATCGAGATCATCCGCGACCTCCGTCTCGGCGCCTTCGACGCGCTGGTCGGCATCAACCTGTTGCGCGAAGGCCTCGATATTCCCGAATGCGCGCTGGTCGCCATTCTCGACGCCGACAAGGAAGGATTTCTGCGCAGCGAGACGAGCCTGGTGCAAACCATCGGCCGCGCCGCGCGCAACATCGACGGCCGCGTCATCCTCTACGCCGATCGCGTCACCGGCTCGATGGAGCGCGCCATGGCCGAGACCGCGCGCCGCCGCGAGAAGCAGGAAGAATACAACACCGCAAACGGCATTACTCCGGAGAGCGTGCGCAAGGGCATCGGCGATATTCTCAACAGCGTTTATGAGCGCGACCATGTGCTCATCGCCGCGGGCGCCGGGAGCGAGGGCGAATTCGAGGACGCCGCCACCATCGGCCATAATTTCGAGGCGGTGATTGGCGATCTCGAAACCCGGATGCGCGAGGCGGCCTCCGATCTCGACTTCGAGGAAGCCGCGCGGCTGCGCGACGAAATCAAGCGCCTGCGCGCCACCGAACTCGCCGTGACCGACGATCCGACGGCGAAGCTCCTGCCCTCCCCTGCAGGGCGAGGGTCGGCGCGCAATGCGCGCCGGGGCGGGGTCAGCAGAATTCACAAGCCCGCGCTCGATGAAATGGGCATCGCGCTCCACCACGAAGTCGCGCCGCTCCGGCCGGGTGCCCGCAAGCGCGACACGCCGCGCAAACCGAATCTCGACGAGATGGGGCCGGGCGTGGAAACGATACCGGGAAAAAGCTCCGGCCCGCGCTCGACCCTCGGCCGCCCCGGCATGCGCGGCGGCTTCAAGCCGCGCGGGCGGTAGAATGCCGCGTCGGGGTTTTTGCCGGCACGCCGTCGCGTGTGACCTCATTGCGCCGCGCGCAGCCATGGCGCGACGTTGCCCTGAGCCGGCAGGTTCATGGACCACGTTCAAAACCCTGGGCCGTTCGGTGGCAACATGCAGCGATCCTCTGGCGCAAGGCGTGGCTGACGGACTAACATGCGCCATCGGCAGACGAATCATTCATCCAGCATTGCGGAGGACGCCATGGCGAAAGGCCAGATGCGAAGCAACAAGGAAAAGAAGAAACCGAAGCAGGACAAGAACAAGGCGAAGGGCGGCGCTGCGCCCTCCCCGTTCGCCAATATGCAAAGCCAGAACCCGCAGCCCGGCGGCTACGGCAAGAAGAACTGAGACACGCCGTCAGCGGTGACACGGCGCGACGATAAAGCCGGCCGGGGCCGCCCGCTGAGCGCTGTGAGAAGAACAGGCGGGCGCGGATGTCCGACATTGGTCTGGACTGGGGCCCGTTCGACTACGCCATCCTCGCCTTGATCATCGGCGCGCCCGGTCTCGTCATCGGCGCAGCGCTCGGCGCGGTCGCGTGGCGGCGCCACCGGCTATGGGGCGCATTGCTCGGCGCCATTATCGGCTTTTTACTTTGGATCGGCGGCTTTGTGGCGTGGAAGGCGAGCCCGTGGGGGTGAAATTGCATCGTCCTGCGCGCCGTCGAAACTAAAACCGACGTTGCTACGTATATCTTTACGCAGCACTGAGATTTGCGCATGGCCGCCGACTCCACCTCCTTCTACGCCACCGTCCCGGTCCGGCGCGGATTCCGCAGCCTGATGGACCCGGCGCGCTATACGCCGCTGCCGGATGACTGGGTGGTCGGCATGGCCGACGTCGTGGAATCAACCAAGGCAATCGCCGCGAAGCGCTACAAGGCCGTCAACATGGCGGGAGCCGCGGTGATCGCGTCGGTGACCAACGCGCTCGGCGGCCGCGAATTTCCCTTCGTGTTCGGCGGCGACGGCGCGAGCTTTGCGGTGCCGCCGCGCGATGCCGAAACGGCGCGGCAGGCGCTGGCGGCGACCGCCGCCTGGGCCGGCGGCGAACTCGGCCTCACGTTGCGGGTCGCCCTGATCCCGGTTGCGGCGATCCGCGCGCGACAGCGCGACGTGCGCGTGGCGCGCTACGGGCCGTCGGAAAACCTCTCTTATGCGATGTTCTCCGGCGGCGGGCTGGCCTGGGCCGACGCCGCCATCAAGCGCGGCGAATTCGCCGTGGCGCCGGCGCCGCCGGGCACCTGGCCCGATCTCACCGGCTTGTCGTGCCGGTTCGAGCAATTCCCCGCCGCGCACGGGCTTATCCTTGCCGCGCTGGTGCTGCCCGCACCGGATGCCGATCCCGCCGCTTTTCGCGCGCTCACCGAAGAGATCGTCGCGCTGGTCGAAGACAGCACCGATGCCGGCGGCCCGCTGCCGGTGAACGGTCCCGCCATGCGCTGGCCGCCGCAAGGCGTCGAACTCGAGACCCATGCAACGCCGGGCGCGACACGCTTCGGCGTGCTGGCGAAGACGCTGCTTTATTTCCTGATCATGCGCTCGGGCCTGCGCATCGGCGGCTTCAGGCCGGCGGTCTATCTGCGGCAGGTCGTGGAGAATTCGGATTTCCGCAAATACGACGACGGGCTGCGCATGATCATCGACTGCACGCCCGCGCTCGCCGACACGATCGAGCGGCGGCTCGCCGCGGCGGCGGGAACGGCGCGCTACGGCCTGCACCGGCAGGACGCCGCCATGATGACATGCTTCACGCCGTCACCTGCGCGCAGCGATCATGTGCATTTCATCGACGGCGCGCAGGGCGGCTATGCCGCCGCCGCGACTGCGCTGAAGGCGGCGATTGTCATTTAGTGGAGCGTGATCTTGTCCGAAAACCGGATTCCATTTTTCGGGATCATGCTCTAGCGCGTCAGTGCAGCAGCACCCGCGCCAGCGGCTTGCGCGTCCTGCGAGGACAGCGCGCCGGAGACGCCGATCGCGCCGATGATCTTGCCGTCGACGACAATCAGGACACCGCCTTCGAGCGGGGTGATGTCCTTGAGCGCAAGCAGCCGCATGCCGGCGCCGCCGGCGGCGATGGCGTCGTCGAGCGCCTTGCTTGGGCGCTTGAACTCGAGCGCGGTGCGCGCCTTGCCCTCGGACACGGTCGCGGCGGAGAGTTGCGCATTGTCGATCTTGTGGAACATCACGGGGTTGCCGCCGCTGTCGAGAATGGTGATCGCCACCTGCCAGGAATTCTTGGCCGCTTCGAGCTCGGCCGCAGCCATGACGCGCTTGGCTTGATCGAGCGTGATCGGCGCTCCGTAAGGCGGCATCGGCGCCGGGGCCGGAGGCTGTTGCGCAACAGCCGGGCCGGCGGCGAGAGCCAAGGCGCCGGCAACCGCGCAGGCGAGCGTAAACATTCGAAACATCAATAGCCTCCAACACGATCCTGCCGAATCCGGCCGGCGCGGCGCACAATAAGCGGCAAAAGCGGCAGGTGGAAGTAAGACAATGGGGCGCTTCCAGGCCGTACCCCCTTGCCGCAACCCTCCCCCGTTCCGGCCGATTGCGCCCCGGCGAAACGTGATCGGCGCGCCCGGTGCGGCACCGCCGCGCATCCCTTATATTCCCGCGGGGATTTGCCCGTCCAAACAGGAGGCGCCGCCATGTTTTCACTCCGCAAGAAGCTCGAGATGCCCGCCGCCGGCGAGGCCTTGCCGGGACGCCCGGCGCCGCTGCCGACCGCGCGGCAGCATTTCGTCCTCGGTCATGCGCTGAAAGGCCCTTATCCCGAAGGCATGGCGACGGCGATTTTCGGGCTGGGCTGCTTCTGGGGCGCAGAACGCAAATTCTGGGAACTCGGCGATGGCATCTATACGACCGCGGTCGGCTATGCGGGCGGCCTGACGCCCAATCCGACATACGAGGAAGTGTGTTCCGGCCGCACCGGGCACAACGAGGTCGTGCTTGTCGTCTATGACCCGAAGAAAATCTCCTACGAGCGCCTGCTCAAGACATTCTGGGAGAGCCACGATCCGACCCAGGGCATGCGCCAGGGCAACGACGCGGGCACGCAATACCGCTCGGGCATTTACGTGTTCACACCGGAGCAGCGCGCCGCGGCGGAGGCGTCGAGGGCGGCCTATGCCAAGGCGCTCGATGCCGAACGCATGGGCCCGATCACGACCGAAATCGTCGACGCGCCGCCGTTCTATTTCGCCGAAGACTATCATCAGCAATATCTCGCCAAGAATCCGCGCGGCTATTGCGGCCTTGGCGGCACCGGCGTGAGCTGCCCGATCGGGACGGGCGTGGCGGCATAAGCACGCCAAAGAGAGTGGCGAATAGCGAGCAGGCGTGATCTCCCTCTATTCGCTGCTCGCGCGTACTCGCCATTCGCCATTCGCTATTCGCCGGTTATAGTCACTCCGCCAACATTTCCCGGAGCTCTCCGATGCGATGGCCGGACGGACGCTATATTCAGGCGGCGGTATTTTTCAGCCGCTGGCTCCTGGCGCCGTTCCTCCTCGGCCTCCTGCTGTGCCTGTTCCTGCTGATCTACCGGTTCTTCGCCGACCTCTTCGTGTTTGCGATCGAGGTGCGGGGCACGAACTGGCACGATCTCATCACCGGCGTGCTCAATCTCGTCGATCTGGCACTGACGGCGAATCTCGTCCTGATCGTCATTTTCTCCAGCTATGAAAACTTCATTCGCCGAATAGATCCGGATGCCCATCCCGACTGGCCCGAGGGTCTTACCCAGGTCGATTTCGGCGAACTCAAACAGAAGCTTCTGGGCTCGATCGTCGGTATCGCCGCCGTTGATGCGCTGGCCTGGTATTTCGACCTCGAGAAAGAGCCGGATACGTCGAAGCTTGTCTGGGTGCTCGGCTTTCCGCTCATTCTGGCAATCGTCATGCTGATCCTGGCGGTCGCCGACTGGTTTAGCAGCCGCCGGAAGATGCCGGCGAAATGACCGCAGAGCGGCGTAAAACGGGCCCCTCGCCGGCCCTCCGGTGAGGGTTTGTTAACCATAAATGGGCGATTAATCGGACCTCGGCTTTGGCTCGAACGGGGTCGGATTCGCGTATGCGGGTTTCCCGCTTTCTCATACTGCTATTTGCCGCGGCACTGACGGTGGCGGGCTGCGCCCAGCAACCGGTGGTGCGCTACCAGCTGGCCGCCGCGCCCAGTCCCTATGGCATCGATAATGTCGTCTATGGATCGGCGGCGCCGGCTTACCGGCCGACCGCCGCGCCTGCCTATGGCATGGCCCCGCCGCCGCAGCCCGCTTACGCAGCACCTCCGCAAGCCTACGCGCCCGCGCCTTACAGAATGATGGCGACATCCGCCCCTGTCGCGATGGCCGCGGGTTATCCCGGCGCGCAACCGGTGGTGCCAGCCGCCTATGCGCCGCCCGTGCCGCCGCCGCAGCCGGCCTACACGCTCGATTCCGGCGACCGGCTGCGCGTCGTGGTCTTCGGCCAGGACGGCCTGACCAATTCCTACGTGGTCGACGCCAGCGGCCAGATCGCCATGCCGCTCATCGGCATCGTTCCGGCACGCGGCCTGACCACCGATCAGCTTTCGGAACGGATCGGCGGAATGCTGCGCCAGGGCTTTATCCGCGAGCCGCATGTCGCGGTCGAGGTCGAGGCCTACCGTCCGTTCTTTATTCTCGGCGAGGTCGCGCAGCCCGGCCAATATCCCTATGTCGCCAACATGACGGTGGAAACCGCGGTGGCGATCGCCGGCGGTTTCGGCCCGCGCGGCTTCCGCAGGACCGTCACCATCAGCCGCAATCTCAACGGCCAGCTCATCCGCTTCGAGACGCCGATCACCGCGCAGGTGCGCCCGGGCGATACGATCCAGGTGCAGGAACGCTGGTTCTAGGCTTCGGCGGAAGCGCGCAGCCGCCACCAGGCTCACGACCGTTCCGGAACCGCGGTGCGACGTTAAACGCCGCACCGCGTCCGCGAAACACTCTTACTTCACATGCTTTTTCAGGAAATCCATCGAGCGCTGCCAGGCGAGCTTGGCGGCCTCGGCGTTGTAGCTGCCGCGCTCGTCGCAATGAAAGCCATGCTGTGCGCCGGGATAGACGTAGATTTCGCAATCGCCGCCGCGCTTCTGCTTGATCGCATCAACATCGGTCATCGGGATCGAGGCGTCCTGTTCGCCGAAATGCATTTGCACCGGCACTTTCGGTTTCTCATCGGCATTCTTGGCGATCTGCCCGCCGTAATAGCAGACGGCGGCGGACAGGCCGTTGAGCTTGCAGGCCGACAGAAATGAAATGGTGCCGCCCATGCAAAAACCCATGATCGCGACGGGGCCGCCTTTCTTGAGTTCGTCGATCGACGCCTGGACGTCGCGCAGCATCGCGCCCCAATCCGGATTGGCGACGAATTTTCGCGCATTGGCGATCTCGTCGGGCGAGTAGCCGGATTCGAAATTCGACTGCTGACGGTCGAACACCGCGGGCGCGAGCGCCGCATAGCCCTCGCCGGCCAGACGGTCGCAGACCGCGCGGATGTGATGATTGACGCCGAAAATTTCCTGAACGAGGACGATGCCGCCCTTCGCCGCTCCGGCCGGATCGGCGCGGTAGGCGCCGAGCTTGAAATTATCCGACGACGTCAATGAAAAATGCTTACCCAAGATGATCCTCCTGTGACTGACGACTTCCAACCCTCAACCGGGCCTAACATATCTCATTGCCGGTGTCGCTTGAATGGCAGGCTGAACCGCGCGCCGCCGCGGTGTTGGAACGCCGGCGCAGCGGAGCGTCAGCGCGTGACGACGATGAAGTCCGTGCCTTCACCGGTTTCCTCGCCGAGACCCTGGTCGGACACGACCAGCGACGAGCCGGGAATCATCAGTTGGGAAATATAGTCGATCGTCTCCTGCGGAATATCGATGCGCGCGAGAACCGCGGCGGGGTTCTGCGGCGGCGTCTCGGCCGCGGGCTTCTCGTCGTCCCCGTCCCTGCGCCGGCCGCGCGTATGCCGGTCGTCGCGGCTGTCGTTCTCGGCCTTGCGTACGGGCTTTGCCGGCGGATCGCCCGGCAGCGACACGACGGTCCAGCGTAACGCCGTGCGGTCGGCGCCGAGAAATTCCATCGCGGTGAAGACGTGCGTCCCCAGCGGCTGTTCCGGATGCTCGATGGTGATGGCGGCGTCGAACAGCGGCTCAAGATTCTGCCGCACGTAGATCTTCTTCTCCTTGCGGCTGACAAAGATCGCAATCGGCTTTTTCTTGGCCACGGCGTCTCTGACCTGTTCCGCGAGCCTGGAGAGCGGCGCCGGTACGTCCGGCGTTGCGGTGGCAGAAGGCGTCACGTCAGCCGTCGCCGGCGCGGCCGTCTGCGCCGCTGGAGCTGCCGATGTCGTGCCGGTATCCGTCGCGGCGGCCGGTTCGGTTTTCGGCGCGACCGATTCCGGTGGTCCGGCGCTCGCCACATCTGCGGCTGGCGTTTCGGGCTTTGGCGTATCGGATTCGGGCGTATCGGATTTGGTCGCATCCGGCTTCGCTGCGGCGGCACCATCGGGCGCGCTGCTTTCGCCGCTGCCGCGCAAGCCGATTTCGGACGGCTTTACCGTCGTTGCGGCATCGGCCGGCGGTGCATCGGCGGTCCTGGTGGCGTCGACGCTCTGCGCGGTCTTCACCGGCGGTGCAGATGACGGCGCGGGCGCGGGCGTGGCGGCAGCAACGGGCGGCAAATCCTTGTGCACGAACAGATGTGGATCGGAAAATTCGGTCGGGGTGACTTCACCGCGTGCGATAATGACGCGCATGCCCATCGTCGGCAGTTGCCACAGCCGCGCGGCGAAATCGTGCGGCATGCGGATGCAGCCATGCGATGCCGGATGGCCAAGTCCGACGCCCTCATGCAGCGCCACACCGGACCAGGTGATGCGCTCCATGAACGGCATCGGCGCATTGCTGTAGATATTCGAATGGTGAAAGCGATCCCGTTGAATGATGTCGAAGACGCCCATCGGAGTTGCATGACCCGGCACGCCGGTCGCGACGGGCTCGTCCACGACGTGGACGCCGTTGCTGTAGAAGTGCAGCTTCTGCTGATTGATCGATACTGAAATGAACAGCGGCCCTTTCGAAATCTGGCCGAACGGATCCTTGCTGGCGTGCTCGGTGTCCTTTTCCTTGTGTGCGCCCTTGTGCCTCGCCGGACGATCGGGGAGAGGGTCGTACCCGTAGCCGTAGAGGTGCCTGGCGGACGCCGGCGGCGAGCCCAATGTCAGGGCAAACACCAGCGTCGCCGCCGAGCCCAGGAGGATTCGGCCGAAGAGGATTCGGGTGTGTCGGCGCGGCAGGCCGCCGCGCCGCGAAAAGACGATGTTCAATTGCTCCCCCAGCGGGAACTTCCGATTCGACCAACGAAGTTTAGTGGACGCGCGCCTTTCCCGCCACACGACGGAAAACACAAGGATTTGACGATAATAGGGTATCGCACGACATGTCTATGACGCCTTAATCCGGCCGTTGGATGACGATTATGACCGCACCAGCGCGAGAGCGTCCGCCAAAAGCTCGTATGAATGGCGCCGGGCGGCATGGTCATAGACCATTGTGGTGATCATCAACTCGTCAGCCTGCGTTGTTTCGGCGAGCGCCAGCAAGCGGTCCTTGACGCGGCCAATACCGCCGACCACGAGCCGCGTGCGTTGTCGTCCCATCTGCTCGCGATCGGCCGGCGTATAGGGATAGGCCGCGGCCTCTTCCGGCGAGGCGAGCGGAAGATATTCGCCTTTGGCGCGGCGGACGTAATGCAAATCTGCGCTTGCAGCAATGCGTTCCGCCTCGTCGTCGGTATCGGCAGCGATCGCCGCCACGCCGAGGATCGCATAAGGCTGCGCCAGCGTTGCCGACGGCTTGAAATGTTCGCGATAGGTGAGCATCGCGCTAGCCGCGTCGTAATCGGCGAAATGGTGCGCGAAAGCGAAGCCCATGCCGGCCACGGCGGCAAGCTCGGCGCTATAGCCGCTTGAGCCGAGCAGCCAGATCGGCGGCAGCGCGACGTCGTCGGGCACCGCGCGCACATTGCGGAACGGATGATTTTCGGGAAAACCGCCGCGCTCGAGCAACAGCAGTTCCTGGAAACGCTCGAGGAATTCATCGCCTTGGCGCGGGTCCTGCCGTGCGCGCAGCGCATAGGAGGTCACCTGATCGGTGCCCGGCGCCCGGCCGAGGCCGAGATCGATACGTCCGGGGAACAGCGCTTCCAGCACCTTGAAGCGTTCGGCGACCATCAGCGGCGCGTGGTTCGGCAGCATCACGCCACCCGAGCCGACGCGCATGCGCGTTGTCGCCGCAGCGATCTGCCCGATCATGATCTCGGGCGATGAACTGGCGATGTTAGCCAGATTGTGATGTTCCGCCACCCAGTAGCGCTTGTAGCCGAGAGTGTCGGCGAGCCGCGCCAGATCGAGCGAATTGCGCAACGCCACCGAGCCCGGGGTGGCCGTGGTCACAGGCGACAGATCGAGGACGGAAAGCGGGATCACGCCGGCCTATGAGCCCGGCGGCGGTGCTTCCGTCAATCCCGGCGGGCTCACCCACTGGTCCGCTTCGTCGCGGCGCGCGGCTGAGCCGTTTGCGGCGTCCATGGGAAGCCCTGCGCCGCGCCGATGAAATTCTGGTCAGCTGCCGGGGCAGCGGCTCCAGCCTGCGGCCGGTACAGGCGATGCGCGACACGGCGGCGGCGCGCGGTCTTGCGGGCGACTTTCGCGGCTGCGGCTGTATCGACCGATGCTGCCGGCGCGGGCTTGTCCTGCGCGGCGTCGGGTGGGGGTGGCGGCGCCTGACCCGCCGTGGTCGCGGTCGCAACCTGATCCTGCGCAGCCGTTGTGCTTTCCGCGCCGGCGTTCGGTACGGCCTCCTGATGCGGGCCGTCATTGGCAGGGGTTGTCTCTGCCTGCGGCGGGAGCGGCAATGGCGGCGGTGCGACGACCGGCGCGGCGATTGCCGCCGGCACACTCACCTGAAAGCGAATGCCGAATGGCGCGGCCGCGTCCCCCACCGGCTCGACACTGTCGAACGCGAGTTGCAGCGACGGTTTGCCGCTCGACAAACCCGCGAGCGGTTCATGGTTGACGCGGAATGCGGCAAACAGTCCCAAACCGCAACTGATGCCGACAATCGAGGCAAGGACCGCCACGATCGTCAGACGGAAATTCGGAAACATTCGACCTCGCAGAACGCCCGTGCGCGATCAAGCAGAAGGCACGCGTCACATCGAGGCTCAAGATCGTCGCGAGGGCAACACCGGAAGAACCGCAGAGTCCGGATCATGCGACATTAGCTGAGTCGCGAAAAAGACAACGTTAAAAATAAAAAGACCGGCGCTGCCGCGCCGGCCTCGTCAATGCGATGCAACTTTTCAGCGCGTGATCGGCGTTTGTGACGATGCGGTGTCGGGCAGCCGGCCAGGCATCACCACGACCGTCGTGCCGACATTCACCCTGCTGTAGAGATCGGCGACATCGTCGTTCGTCAGCCTGATGCAACCCGACGACACGAATGTGCCGATGGTCGACGGCTGGTTGGTGCCGTGAATGCGATAGAGCGTATTGCCGAGATACATGGCGCGCGCGCCGAGCGGATTGGTGTCGCCGCCGGCCATGAAGCGCGGCAGATAGGGCTGACGCTCGATCATCTCCCTCGGCGGGAACCAGTCGGGCCATTCCTTCATGCGGCTGATGTGCTCGGTGCCGGTCCAGGTAAAGCCCTCGCGGCCGACGCCGATGCCGTAGCGTATGGCCTTGCCGTTGCCGAGGGCGAGATAGAGATACGTGTTCGGCGTATCGATGACGATGGTGCCGGCAGGCTCGATCGTGTTGTAGCTGACGATCTGGCGGCGGAACTGCGGCGGCAGGTCCCTGGACGGCCCTTGCTCGGGCTGGTCTTCCGGCGGCAGTCCAGCGACCACGGTCGCGTTGGCGGGCAGCGGCGCTGCATTCGCGCTCGGGGTAGCGGGGCTGCGTATCGAGCCGGTCACATCGGCCGGGGCGGGACCGCTCGCAACGCTGCCGGGCGGACGCTGCATGGCAGCGCCATCCACCGCCGGCATCGGCTGCGGCGCGAAATAAGGCTGATCCAGCGGCGGGTCGGCATAGGGAGCCTCACCGGCTGCGGGGCGCACATAGCGGGGATCGATCGGCGCGCCATTGGCGTCGCGATAGACGGGGGCCTGGCCGGCATAGGGCGGTGCCGGATAATACTGCGCACTCGCACTGCCGAGCGAGCCGGCAAACGCCAAACCGATAACTACGAGACTGATACTGGCACGCAAGATGAACCCCCCGGCACCCTAGATTCCCACGCTTGTTTTTGCAGGCAAGATTTGGCGGGAACAAGGCACAAAGCCGTGCACCCGGCTCGATATTGCCGTTCGGACGCCGGTTCCGCGCGCATGGTGAACAGTTCGTAACGACTGCGCCTTGTGCGGCAACGCCGCTGATATATTCTGGCCGCCGGGGACTTTTCACGTTTTCATCGGGGGATGGGCATGACGCGTATTGTCGCGCGTATCGTCGTATTGATGCTTGTAGGGACCGGCATTTCCGCCTTGAGCTTCTCGACAAAACTTCGCGCGCAAAACGCGCCGAACCAGCCCGTCATCCAGAATCCGGTGATCAACGAGCTTCGCGGCAAGATTTTCGATGCCAAGATGACGCAGCAGACCTTCGCCGGCGGGTTGACCCATTGCGGCGAACTGAACGGAACGAATTTCTATTTTCAGCCGCGCGATCGCGTTCTCAGTCTCAGCGACTATCACCGCTCGCTGGATAATCTGGTCTTGCAAGCGGTCTTCAATCCGGAAACCAAACGGCCGTGGAACCAGCAGGACGCCAACGCGCGCTGGGAGCAGGTGCAAAAGCAGGCGATCACCGATCAGGCCAACTGCACGCTCGTCGCAAGCCTGCCCGAGATGCAAAAGAAGCTTCAGGAACTGCAGCAGGCGGCAGCCGCATCGCAAGGCAATCCACCACCGAATAGCAAGTGAGGAATTATGGACTGGACTGACCGGAGGGAGCGGCTGCGCTCCATCATTGCTGGACCGCGTTGCATCTATCCGGGTTCGGTCTACGACGCGATTTCTGCACGCATTGCCGAGGACCTCGGTTTCGAAGCCGGAATGTTCGCCGGCTCGATCGGATCATTCACCGTGCTCGGCGCACCCGATATCATCGTCCTTACACTGACTGAATTCGCGCAGCAGGCTTACCGGATCAATCGCGCCGCCCGACTGCCGCTTCTGGTCGATGCCGACCACGGCTACGGCAACGCGCTCAACGTCAAGCGAACGGTCGAGGAGCTCGAAACCGCGGGCGTCGCCGCATTGACGATCGAGGACACGGTCTTGCCGACGGCTTACGGCGCGGCCGCACCGGCTCTCATCCCGATCGCGGAAGGCGTCGGCAAGATGAAAGCCGCGATTGCCGGGCGGCAGGACAAACGTCTCGTCATTGTCGGCCGCACCAGCGCCATGGCGATGACCGGCGTCGCCGATACGATCGCGCGGCTCAAGGCCTATGAGGAAGCAGGCGTCGACATGCTGTTTTTGGTCGGCGTAAAAACACGCGCCCAGCTCGACGCGGTCGCCGCGGCGGTGAAGCTGCCGCTGTTTCTCGGCGGCGCCGGGGCCGAGCTTTACGACCTCGACTATCTCAGCGCACGCAATGTCCGCATCTGCCTGCAAGGCCATCTGCCGTTCATGGCCGCGGTGAACGCCGTGCACGAGACGCTCAAGGCGCTGCGCGACGGCACGCCACCGGCGGACATCAAGGGCATCGCGTCGCCCGAATTGATGAAGCAGGTCACCCGCCACGCCGACTATGCGAAATGGTCCAAGGATTTCCTTGATGCCGCCCTGGCGGGCGGCTGAATGCGCGCATGGGCTTGATTGGGAGCCTCCTCGTCAACAAATTGCGAGTTGTGCCCAACCGGATTTCGCAGCCGCCTCAACTCGGCTACAAACTCCGGATTGAAGTTGGTCCGCCGCCGCGAGCAAGGAAATAACCAATGCCATCCGTGAGCGACTGGAAGGTGCCGTCCTCCGCGCAGCCGAAGCCGGAGGATTACGGCTATGATCTCGAGCAGGCCCTGTCCTGCGTGGTCGGCCTGCGCACCACCGTGCCGGCGGACGCCTTCACCGCGGACACGCTCGGCACCGAGCGCGCCGGCAGTGGCGTCTTCATCCGCGGCAACGGTCTCGTCCTGACGATCGGTTATCTCATCACCGAAGCGGATACGCTCTGGATCACACTCAACGATGGACGCGCGGTGCCGGGTCATGTGCTGGGCTACGATCAGGAGACCGGATTCGGATTGGTACAGGTGCTCGCCAAGCTCGACGTGCCGTCGCTCGAGATCGGCGAGTCCGCCGCCGCCACGGTCGGCGAGCGCGTCGTGGTCGGCGGTTTTGGCGGACGGCATCGCTCGGTCGCAGCCCGCATCGTCGCCAAGCAGGAATTCGCCGGCTACTGGGAATATGTGCTCGACGAGGCGATCTTCACCTCGCCCGCGCATCCGAACTGGGGCGGCACCGCGCTGATCGGACCGGCCGGTGATCTGATCGGCATCGGTTCGCTTCAGCTCCAGCACGCCGTCGAGAAGGGCCAGACCCAGGACATCAACATGATCGTCCCGATCGATCTGTTGAAGCCGGTTGTCGACGACCTTCTGAAATTCGGCCGCAGGAATGCGCCACCCCGGCCGTGGCTCGGCCTCTACGCCACGGAAGTCGAGAACCGGCTGGTGATCGTCGGACTGGCCGACCGCGGACCCGCCAGGAAAGCCGACATCAGGACCGGGGATATCATCCTGTCGGTCGCCGGAAAGGACGTGCGCGATCTCGCCGGCTTCTTCCGGCGTATCTGGGCCCAGGGCCAGGCCGGCGTCGACGTGCCAATCACGATCTATCGCGACGGCGAAACCATGGATTTGCGCGTCAAGTCGAGCGAGCGCAACCGCTTCCTCAAAGGCCCGAGCCTTCACTGACGCCGCGTCATTGCGAGGAGCATGGCGACGAAGCAATCCTGCTCTCCCGCGCCGAACTGGATTGCTTTGCTGCGCTCGCAATGACAATTTTTATTTTTCGGAAAACAGATCCCGCAATCCCTCGCGGTACGTCGGATAGCGCAAAGCGACTCCAAGCTCGCGCTTGAGCTTGTCGTTTTTCACGCGCCGGCAGTCCTGCCAGAAACTCAAGGCCATCGGCGACATCGATGGCGCGGCGTCGGCAAAAGCGATTGCGGGCGGCGGCTCGCGTCCCATGAGCTGCGCCGCAAAAGCGATCGGATCGCCGTGCGGCGCGGGCTCGTCGTCCGCCACATTGAAAATCCCGGACGCCTTTCGGGCAAACGCGGCGCCGATCGCCTGGGCAATATCCCGGACGTGGATGCGGTTGAAAGTCTGGCCGTCCTTGACGATGCGCCGTGCCTTGCCGCTTGCGATCTGCACCAGCGCATTCTGGCCGGGGCCGTAAATTCCGGCGAGACGAAGCACTGCAACGGCGCGGCCGTGGCGCTCGCCGAAGTCCAGCCACGATTGCTCGGCTGCGGCACGCGCGCGGCTGCGCGGGGAATTCGGCTCAAGCGGCGTTTGTTCATCGACCCAGGCGCCGTCGTGATTGCCATAAACGCCGACAGTCGAAAGATAGACAATCGACTTGAGGTTTGTTGCGCCCGCGAGAGCATCCGCGCATGCGGCAAGCACCGGATCGCCATTCTCGCCCGGCGGAACCGAGATCAGGACATCGTCTGCTTCGGCGATCGCGCTCTTCAGCTCCGGCGTCAGATTGTTGCCGCTGAATACGAGCGCCTTGAGATTGTCCGGGCGATACGCGTTGAGGATCGCCGCACGCTCGGCGCCGCGAACCGTGCCGATGATGCGATCGAAGCCGCCGCCGTAAATTTCGGCGAAATGTTCCGCGCAATAGCCAAAGCCGAAGCAAAGGAGCGCCGGCATCAGCGCACCTGCGCCGCCGCCCATTCGGCGGCCACTTCGGCATCGGGCTCTCTTGCCGAATGAACCGCCGCGCTGCGCTCCAGCCGCGCGTGATCGAGCCGTTCGAGCGCCCACACGGCCGCGCCACGAACGAGCGGCGAGGCATCGTCAATCAGCCGCTCCGCCTCATGCGCGAGTCCCGCATCGCCCGAATTGCCGATCGCGATCAGCACATTGCGGACAAAGCGCGCGCGGCCGATGCGCTTGACCGCGCTCTTTGCAAACAATGCCCGGAACGCCGCATCGTCGAGCCGCGCCAGATCGGCAAGCTTCGGCGCACGCAAGGCGTCGCGAGCCGCAAGTTTTGCTTCGCGGCCGGCGACCGCGAATTTGTTCCACGGACAAACCGCAAGGCAATCGTCGCAGCCGTAGATGCGGTTGCCCATCAGCGGCCGCAATTCGCGCGGGATCGGCCCCTTGTGCTCGATGGTGAGGTAGGAGATGCAGCGCCGCGCGTCGAGACGGTACGGTGCCGGAAACGCCGCCGTCGGACAGATATCGAGGCAGCTGCGGCAATGGCCGCAATGGTCGGCTTCGGGCGCGTCCGGCGGCAGATCGAGCGTGGTGAAGATGGCGCCGAGGAAGAGCCATGAACCGAGCTGCCGCGATACCAGATTGGTGTGCTTGCCCTGCCAGCCGAGACCGGCCGCCGCGGCAAGCGGTTTCTCCATCACCGGGGCGGTGTCGACAAAAACCTTGATGTCGCCGCCGGCGTTCTCGATCAGCCAGCGTCCGAGGTTTTTCAGCCGCGGTTTTATCAGCTCGTGATAGTCGTCGCCGCGGGCGTAGACCGAAATCCCGCCGCGGATGCGCGCTTTCAGGATTTCAAGCGGATCGTCGTCGGGCCCGTAATTGATGCCGAGCATGACGACCGAACGCGCGGCGGGCCATATCGCCTGCGGCGCGGCGCGGCGCTCCGCATTCGCCGCCATCCAGACCATGTCGCCATGCGCACCGGCGGCGAGGAATGCGTTGAGCCGCTCCGCGGCGAACGGGATGGCATCCGGCCGCGCGACGCCCGCGGCATCAAAGCCCTGCGCACGCGCGGCCTCGAGCAACGCCGCCTTGAGCGCAGCCGGCGTCAGAAATCGAGATTGGCGTAGGTTTGCGACGGCGGCAGGCCGCGAAGCGTTTCCTCGAGCAGCACGCGGAACGACGGCCGCGATTTGATCCTCGCGTACCAATTCCTGGCGCTCTCGTCTTCGTCCCACGGCACATCGCCCAGATAGTCGGCGGCGGACAAATGCGCCGCCGCGCTCAGGTCGGCATAGGTCAGTTTATCTCCGGCGAGCCAGTCACGCGCACGGACCAGCCAGCCGATATAGGCCAAATGGTACCTGATGTTGCTTTTTGCAGCACGCAGCGTTTCCGTGTCGGGCGGGCCGCCGCCGTCACCGGCCGGGATGTAGCGCTTATAGACCCGCTCCCGCACCAGCGCGCCCGAAACTTCCTCGAAGAACTTGTCGTTGAACCAGTTCATCAGGCGGCGCACCTCGATGCGCCCGCCGAGATCGGCCGGCAGCAGCCGGAATTCGCCGAAATCATGGCCGCGGGTCTCGTCGATATATTCGGCGATTACGCCTGCTCCCGGAACCGCGGGCGCGCCCTCCTCGATCAGGACCGGCGTGGTTCCAGCCGGATTAAGCGTGACGAATTCCTCACGCCGTTCCCAAGCCCGCTCCTCCACCAGCCGGACCGGCAGGCTGTATTCTTCGAGGACCAGCCGCACGAAGCGGGAATGCGGACAGATCGGATGATGCAATAGCGTCAGCATGGCGCCCTCGAGCCTTGCCCGAATCCCAACCATGCGTCAAAAGGCTGACGAAAAGGTTATGCCGTTTCCCGCCGGGCGCGGGCCGCCCCTTCCCTGCAGCGGAGCTCGTCCATGGACGCGATCAAGGCCATTATTCTCGGCATTGTCGAAGGCCTGACCGAGTTCATTCCGGTGTCCTCGACCGGGCATCTGCTTCTGGTCGGCCACTTCCTCGGCTTCGACGACGAAGCGTTCGGCAAGTCGTTCGACGTGCTGATCCAGCTCGGCGCCATCTTGGCCCTGTTGTCGATCTATTTCGGGCGGCTGTGGAAACTCTTTCTTGGCATGTTCAGCAACCCCGACGACCGGCGCTTCGTCATCGGCGTTCTGGTCGCGTTCTTTCCCGCCATGGTGCTTGGCGCGCTGATCTACGGCTTCATCAAGAGCGTGCTGTTCAATGTGTGGATCGTCTGCACGATGTTCATCATCGGCGGCTTCGTCCTGTTGTGGATCGACCGGCTCGACCTCAAGCCGCGCTACCATGACGCGACCAAATTCTCGCTGCCAATGTATCTCGGCATCGGCGTGGTGCAGTGCCTGTCCATGGTACCGGGCGTGTCGCGCTCCGGCGCCAGCATCGTGGCCGCGATGCTGTTCGGCGCCGACAAGCGCGCGGCGACGGAATTCTCGTTCTGGCTGGCAATGCCGACCATGGTCGGCGCCTTCGCGTTCGAAGCCTTCAAGAGCCGTCACGAACTTGCCGGCAGCAACCTCGGGCTTATCGCGCTGGGTTTTGCGGTGTCGTTCGTCTGCGGCTGGTTCGTGGTCAAGACGCTACTCGGCTACGTCTCGCGCCACGGCTTCGCGCTGTTCGCCTGGTGGCGGATCGTGGTCGGTGCGCTGGGCCTGATCGCGCTGGCGCTGGGATTCTAATTCGTCCCGAGGCGCGGCTACGCGGCGTGCGGACTGAACTGCCCGGTCTTGCGGAAACGCCATAGATAAGTCGGGACGATCGCTTGCATCGATTCCGGCGTGATGCCAATTCCTTCCAGCGTGCGGCCGTCGCGGCCGGCATCGCCAGAGACGACATTGTCGCGTTCGAGCAGCGCCACCTGGTCGGGTGTGATCGGCGGCTTCGGCAGATACTGCAGGAATGCCGCCTTGAACTTCATCAGCCCGAACGGCACCGGCAGCAGAAGGCGGCGGCGGCCGATCGTGCCGAGAACGAATTCCATCAGTTCCTTGAACGTGCGCACGTCCGGTCCGCCTGCTTCGTAGATCGCGCCTGGCTTCAGGCCGCCATCCACCGCCCTGGCGACGGCTTCGCCAATGTCGCCGGCAAAGACCGGCTGCATGCGGGTGTGGCCGCCGCCGATGAGCGGCAGCGCCGGCGCAAGCCGCGCCAGCGCCGCAAAGCGATTGAAGAAATCGTCCTCCGGACCGAAGACGACGGAAGGACGAACGATCACCGCCGTGCTTTGCGCGGCAAGGACTCGCCGTTCGCCCTCCGCCTTGGCCCGCGCATAATGCGACGGTGAATTCTCGTCAGCGCCGATTGCCGAGATGTGAACCAGAGGCGCACTCACATCGCTTGCCGCGCGCGCCACCGTCCCCGCGCCTTCGGCCATGATCGTGTCGAAGCGCTGGCGGCCGCGCTCGAACAGAATGCCGACCAGGTTGACGACGGCGTCGGCGTCGCGCACCGCGGCCGCGACCGAGTCCGGATAGCGCAAATTGGCCTGCACGGTCTGGATCTGGCCGACGCGGCCCATCGGCCGCAGATACCCGCCGAGATCCGGGCGGCGCACCGCAACGCGAATGCGGTAGCCGCGGTTGGCGAGCGCGCGCACCACATGGCGACCGACAAAGCCCGAGCCGCCGAACACAGTGACGAGGGTTTCAGGCTTGTTTTTCAGGGCCATCGGCGGCGGAAATACAGGATCGCTCGGGCGCTGTATAGTGACTAGTCGCTTCGATTGACAAGAGAATGACCCATCCGTACCTATCGCCGCATTGCCCAAACGGGCGCCCAGGTGGCGGAATTGGTAGACGCACTAGTTTCAGGTACTAGCGCCGCGAGGCGTGGAGGTTCGAGTCCTCTCCTGGGCACCATCCGAGCTCTGCCGCAATGGACTGCATGACATGACCATCCGTTTGCATCGCGGCGACCTGCCGGACCTGTCGCGCTACAAAAGCGCGGTGGCGATCGACACCGAGACGATGGGGCTCGACCTCAATCGCGACCGGCTTTGCGTGGTGCAATTGTCGCCGGGCGACGGCTCCGCCGACGTGGTGCAAATCCCGCCGGGCGCGAAAGACGCACCGAACCTGAAACGGCTCCTGACCGACAAGAGCGTCCTGAAAATCTTTCACTTCGCGCGGTTCGATCTCGGCATGCTGCACAAGAATCTCGGCGTGATGCCGGAGCCGGTTTACTGCACCAAGATCGCGTCGCGGCTGGCGCGGACCTATACCGACAAACATGGACTGAAAGATCTGGTGCGCGAAGTGCTGGGGCAGGATCTTTCCAAACAGCAGCAATCGTCCGATTGGGGCTCGGCCGCGCTCAGCGACGCCCAGGTGTCTTATGCGGCCGCCGACGTCACCCACTTGCACGCGCTCAAGGAACGGCTCGACGCCATGCTGGCCCGCGAGGGCCGCGCAGAGCTCGCCGCCGCCTGTTTCCGCTTCCTGCCGGAGCGGGTGCGGCTCGACCTTGCCGGCTTCGCCGCCGACGACATTTTCGCGCATTCCTGAGCAAAGCGCCCGGGCTCGCCTTTAACCCCTGAAAAATCAGCCCTCCCGGGGCCACATTCGCAGGCGATTTTCGCAAGACAAGACTGCGGCGGCCGTGGTCTAAGGTGCGATTCGGGGCGGCGCCTGAAGGGATGCTTACTTGGCCATTGTCTACCCCGAGAACGCAGCGAAGGGATTTGCGGTAAGGCCCCGCGGCGATTTCGACCGCGCCTACCGGGCGGCGCTGCGGCATTCTCGCTATGTGCGCTGGCTGCGCATCGGCGTGCCGGTCGGCATCGGCGCGGTTTTGTTCGCCGTCGTCGGCGTCAATTACATGCCGCCGATCGGCGGCTTCCGTTTGCCGGGCGAACTCGGCAAGCTCGTCATCCACGGCACCAAGATCACGATGCAGCAGCCGCGGCTGACCGGTTACACCACCGATTCACGCGCCTACGAATTCTCGGCCGACGCCGCCGCGCAGGACATCACCAAACCAAATCTCCTCGAGCTGGATAAACTCCACGCCAAGCTGGAAATGGCGGACAAGAGCACGGTGGAAATGTCGGCGGTCTCTGGCGTCTATAACGTGAAGACCGAAATGCTGAAGCTCGAGGACAATATTCAGCTCACGTCATCGACCGGCTACGAGGGGCGCCTGAGCGAGGCCGAAGTCGACGTGCGCAAAGGCAACGTCGTGTCCGACAAGCCGGTCTGGATAAAGCTGCTCAACGGCTTCCTCAACGCCAAGCGGCTCGACATCACCGACGGCGGCACCGTGCTTCGTTTCAGCGATGTGGCCATGACGTTGCAGCCCAGCAAGGATGCTGCCGACGAAGCCACGAAGACCAATAACCAATGAGGCGGCCCTCCAGTCTTTGCATCGCGCTTGTGGCCGCGGCGGTTTCGGCGCCGGCATTCGCGCAGGCGCCCCGTCCCGCCGCAACGAGCCCGTTCCAAAATCTCGGCCAGGGCCAAAGTCAGCAGCAGCCGGTGCAGATCGAGGCGGCGACGCTCGAGGTCCACGACAAGACCAAGACGGCGACCTTTTCCGGCAACGTACAGGTGGTGCAGGGCGACACCACGATGAAATGCCAGAGCCTCATCGTGTTCTATGGTCCGGAAGCCGGCGGCAACGCCACCAGTACGCCCGTCACGGCCACGACCGCCAAGCCCGCAGCAGGCATGCCCGCATCCGGCATGCCTCAGGGTTCACAAAGCATCCGCCGCATCGAGGCGCGCGGCGGCGTCACCGTTTTGACCAAGGACCAGAATGCGAGCGGCGATCTCGGCGTCTACGATCTCAAATCAAGGACGATCACGCTGAGCGGCAATGTCGTGGTCAGCCAGGGCCAGAACGTCATTCACGGCGAACGCGTCGTGGTGGACACGGTGACGGGGAACGCGCGCGTCGAATCCGGCAGCAGCAATGGTGGCGCGGGCGCCGGCGCGCCCGGTCCGGGCCGCGTCCGCGCGCTGATCCAGCCCGGCAAGGGCCAGAACGGCAGCGAGTCGAATTTCATGACCCTCGGCCCGGGCAAACAGAATTGACCCGCCGGGGTGTCACCGGCCCGCGTAAAATCAGCTAAAATCAGCTAAAGTCAGCAGAACAGACGGTATTCAACCCCGATTCGAAGGCGAAGTTTCAGAGACCGGCGTGCCAGACATCTTCTCATATTTCCGCCGGCCTGCCGGCCCTGCGCGCCGCGCGCCGCTCGCCGAAGGTGACGCGATCGCGCTCGACAGTATCGGCGGCACCATCAGCAACAGCTATCTCGATATCGCAAGCGTGTCGGCGCCCGGGCCGGCACCAGCTCCAACGGAACGGGCACGCAGCAAAACTTCGCCAGGTCCGCCGCCCGCGCCACAGCCGTCATCGATTCCACCGCCGGCCATCCCGCCGCCGGCACAGTCACGGCCGCAACGTCCGCCCGCGGCGCAGAACGGCCAGCGGCCGGCCGCGCCGCCGCGCCGGCGTTCCGACGGCAATGGAGCGACGACCGGCGAGCGCCGGGGTGTGCTCACGATCGATGGCGTGGAGAAAAGCTTCGTCGGGCGCAAAGTGGTCAAGGGTGTCAGCCTCTACGTGCGCAAGGGCGAGGCGGTCGGTCTGCTCGGCCCCAACGGCGCGGGCAAGACGACGGTGTTTTACATGATCACCGGCCTCATCAAGGCCGATCGGGGCCGCATCGAGCTCGATGGCCGCGACGTGACGCGGCTGCCGATGTACCAGCGGGCACGGCTCGGCATCGGCTATTTGCCCCAGGAAGCGTCCATCTTCCGCGGCCTGAGCGTCGAGGAGAACATCCGCGCCGTGCTCGAAGTTGTGGAGCCCGATGCCAGGCGGCGCGAGCAGGATCTCAACTCGCTGCTCGAAGAATTCAACATTGCCCGCCTGCGCAAGACGCCGGCGATCGCGCTGTCCGGCGGTGAAAGGCGGCGCTGCGAAATCGCCCGCGCGCTCGCCACGCGGCCGAATTACATGCTGCTCGACGAGCCGTTTGCCGGCATCGATCCGATCGCCGTCGGTGACATCCAGGCGCTGGTGCGCCATCTCACCAATCGCGGCATCGGCGTCCTGATAACCGACCACAATGTGCGCGAGACGCTCGGCCTCACCGACCGCGCCTACATCATCTATTCCGGCGAAGTTTTGATGGAGGGCCGTGCCGACGACATCGTCAACAACCCGGATGTCCGGCGGCTCTATCTCGGGGAAGAGTTCAGACTTTAATCCTAACCGAAAACGATTGGCGACACTGCGTCCGATATGCTGTAAGAAAAAGAAGCAAGAATCGGACCAATTTAGCCAAGCGGCCTATGGCACTTTCCCAAAGACTGCAGATCCGCCAGAGCCAAGCCCTGGTGATGACGCCACAGCTGATGCAGGCCATCAAGCTGCTGCAGCTCTCGAATCTCGACCTGGTTGCCTATGTCGAAGCCGAACTCGAGCGTAATCCGTTGCTCGACAACGGCCCGGAAACCGAGCCTCCGGTGCCGGGCGAAACTGACGGTGAAGCCCCTTCGCCCGACCAGTTCAGCGGCGGCGAGGCGCAAAATGGCGGCGAGCTCGAGCTGAACGGCCAGGCGGGCACCGAACGCGCCGACAGCCATCTCGACGATACGTCCCCCGACGATTCGGAACCGATCCGGCCGCGGACGTCGGACACACCCGCCGGCTACTCCGAATGGGCAAGCACCGGCTCCGGCGGCCGCGACGACGGCGACTACAATCTGGAAGCCTTTGTGTCCTCCGAGGTCACGCTGGCCGGCTGGCTTCGCGACCAGGTGACGCTCGCCATCACCGATCCGGTGCGGCGGATGATCGGTCAATATCTGGTCGATCTGGTCGACGAGTCCGGCTATCTCAGCGGCGACCTTGCTGGGGCCGCGGACAAACTCGGCACCAGCCTTGCCGAGATCGAAGCCGTCCTCGTCATTCTGCAGACTTTCGATCCGCCCGGCATCTGCGCGCGCGATCTCGCCGAATGTCTGGCGATCCAGCTCAAGGAGCGGGACCGCTACGATCCCGCGATGCAGGCGCTGATCACGCGCCTCGACCTGCTCGCCAGGCGCGATTTTGGCGCGCTGAAGAAGATCTGCGGCGTCAGCGACGAAGACCTTGCCGACATGATCACGGAAATCCGGCAGCTCAATCCGAAACCCGGCCTCGCCTTTGGTTCGTCGATCGTGCAGCCGATCGTGCCGGATGTTTTCGTGCGGCCGGCGCCCGACGGCGCCTGGCTGGTCGAACTCAACACGGACACGCTGCCGAAAGTCCTGGTCAATCAAATCTACTATGCCGAAGTCTCGGCCACCGCGCGCCGCGACACGGAGAAATCCTACCTCGCCGATTGCCTGCAAAGCGCGACGTGGCTGGTGCGCGCGCTCGATCAGCGCGCCCGCACCATTCTCAAGGTCTCCAACGAAATCGTACGCCAGCAGGATGCATTCTTCGCCCGCGGCGTCGAGCATTTGCGGCCGCTCAATCTCAAGACCGTCGCCGAGGCCATCGGCATGCACGAATCCACGGTGTCGCGCGTCACCGCGAACAAATACATGGCGACCAGCCGCGGGATTTTCGAGCTCAAATATTTCTTCACGTCAGCGATTGCCGCCTCCCATGGCGGCGAGGCGCATTCCGCCGAGGCGGTGCGGCACCGGATCAAGCAATTGATCGATGCGGAGGGCATAGCCGATATCCTCTCCGACGACACTATTGTCGACAAGCTGCGCGAGGCTGATATCGACATCGCGCGGCGCACTGTCGCAAAATACCGCGAAGCCATGCGCATCCCCTCGTCCGTCCAGCGCCGGCGCGAAAAGCAGCCGGTGACCGCGAATTGACGTGGCGTTGACTCCGGCCTTCTCAATGCCTAGGTCGAGTCGAGGGCCGGGCCGCCCGGGCAACCGTAATTACGGAGACAGCCATGTCATTTCGCGTGTCAGGCCAAAATCTCGATCTCGGCGAAACGCTGCGTGAACGGATCAGCGATCGTATCGCCGGCACCGTGAAGAAGTACTTCGACGGTGGCTATTCCGGTCACGCCACGCTGGCACGGGACGGTTTCGGGTTCCGTACTGAATGCGCGGTCCATCTCGATTCGAAAGTCACGCTGCACGCGGAAGGCGAAGCGGCCGACGCTTACGCAAGCGCGGATCAGGCTGCGACGCGGATGGAAAAACAATTGCGCCGTTATCATCGCCGGCTCAAGGATCACCGGGCGGATGCCCATTGACGCGGTTGCGGGGCCTCCCTATGGTCCGCCGCCCTTAGCAGAATCCCGAAACGCGAAGCGATTTCGGGACCATCATGCTCCTTGGAAATCGGCATCAGGCAGCACGCCTCGTTCCTCAGGTTCCATTCATGTCGCTTAACGATCTCGTCGCGCCAAACGCGATTCTCCCGGCGCTGAAGGTCAACAGCAAGAAGCAGGTGCTGCAGGAACTTGCCGCGCGTGCAGCCGTGCTGAGCGGACAGAATGAGCGGGCGATTTTCGACATCTTGATGCAGCGCGAAAAGCTCGGCTCGACCGCGATCGGCAACGGCATCGCCATACCGCATGGCAAAATGCCCGGACTTACCCGATTGTTCGGCTTGTTCGCTCGCCTCGACCGGCCGGTCGATTTCGAGGCGCTCGACAACCAGCCCGTCGACCTGGTTTTCCTCC
Source organism: uncultured Alphaproteobacteria bacterium (assembly GCA_963808205.1). GTDB lineage: Bacteria > Pseudomonadota > Alphaproteobacteria > Rhizobiales > Xanthobacteraceae > BOG-931. Next base: position 1,239,555 of record CAWEER010000005.1, on the reverse strand, counting down.
TGCTCGCACCGGAAAGCGCCGGCGCCGATCATCTCAAGTCGCTCGCCCGCATTGCGCGGCTGCTGCGCGACCCTGCGATTACGCACAAATTGCGGGCAATGCACGACGCCGAGTCGCTCTATGCGGTGCTGGCGATGCCGTCGGCATCCGCCGCATAGCCGCGGCAAATCTCAGCAATCGAAAGACCAAAAACAAACGGGGCCCGCGACGACGTCGCCGGCCCCGTTCTGGCTGTTTATCGCCGAACTTCGATCAGTGCACGCTCACCGTCTCGAGTTCCTGGCTCCAGGCATTGGCGATGGCGGCCTCGCGGCTGTCGGTCAGCATGATCGGCGTGCCGTCGGCGGCGTGCAGCGCAAACAGTTTCTGGCCCGGCGCCATTTGCGGCATCTGCGCTTGCGGGAACAGCGCGCGGACGTCCTCGGACCGGATCGCCTTCACATAGGCGATGCGTCCGTCACCGAGATGCGCGAGCGCTTCGGTGGAGATACCGATATTGGTTTCGGCGGGGTTGGTGTCGTTATGGTTCATATCGTTCATGGCCCTCAACTCCTTTCTGTGAGTTGGTCGAGTCCTTCTGGTTCCGTTATTCGCATTCTTTGATTGAGATCGATTTAACGATGCGCTCGAGCTGCGGGCGCACCAGATCGATCGACAGCAATCCGTTTTTCAGGTCCGCTCCCAATACCTCCATGCCGTCCGCCAGCACGAAAGTGCGCTGGAATTGGCGTGCGGCAATGCCGCGATGGATATATTCCCGGCTTTTGTCGTCTTGCTGGCGGCCGCGAATGACGAGCTGGCTCTCCTCTACGCTGACATCGAGCTGATCGCGGGTAAAACCCGCAACCGCAAGCGTGATACGCAAACGATCGGGACTGTTCCCGTCGCGCGGAACCCGCTCGATATTGTAGGGAGGATAGCCGTCAGCCGCTTTGCCAACACGATCGAGCACGCGCTCGATCTCGTCGAAGCCAAGCAGGAACGGACTGGAAAGTGACGAAACCCTGGACATGGTCTCAAAGCCCTTTATCAAGCGACTTTGTGGGGCCCTTTCGGCACCCCCGGCCGCACGGAACGCTCCGTCCGGCCTCCGGTAATATGGTGCTACGGAATTGAGCGTTCAAGGAACCCGGCAAAGACCCGGTTTTTGGCACCCTAGGGCAGCTTGAGCGGCCCCGGCATCGCCCGCTCGGCCTCGGCCGCAAGCTGTGCCTCGTGGCGGTGGACGAACACGCCGCCGCCGACGAAACCGGCCACCGTGATGATCGCCAGGATGACGACGATGGGGCCTTCCAGGCGCTCGAACTCGCGGCCCAGCTCATAGGCCGCATAGCCATAGGTCACCGCCCAGATCAGTGCGCCGACGACATTCGCGAACATGAAATTGCGCCACGGCATGACGTTTGCGCCGGCAAAAATGCCCGCGAAAGTCCGCAGCACCGGTACGAACTGCGCGACGAAGACGATCTTGCCGCCATGCCGCAGAAACAAATACTGGCCGAGCTTGATCCTGGTCTCGGTCATCCGCACATAATTGCCGTAGCGCAGCAGCAGCCAATAGCCGAACTCGCGGCCGATGACATAACCGATCATGCGGCCGGCAATTGCCGCGGCCGCCGCCGTCAGTATGACTTCAACAATATTGAGATCGTGCTTGGTGCCCGCATAGATCGCCGCACCGAGAAGCGCCGTCTCCCCCGGTAGCGGAATGCCAATGCATTCCAGGCCGACGATCACGGCGACCGTCAGCAGACCATATTCGTGAATGAGGTGAACGACGAGGTGCATGAAGGCTGTGTACCGGAACCACGCTCACTTATACTTAGTTCCGGGGTAAAGAGAACTCCTTGACTTTATCATCAGGCCCTTGACCGGCGAAGACAGGTTGCATGTACAAAGACTTGCGGGAATTTATCGGCCTCGTCGACAAGCTCGGCGCGCTGCGCCGCATCGACGGCGCCGACGCGCGGTTCGAGATCGGCGGCATCACGGAGGTCGCCGCCGGCATGCCGGACTGCCCGGCGCTTCTGTTCGACAACATCAAAGGCCATCAGCGCGGCTTTCGCGTCTTCACCAACGCGACGACGAATGTGCAACGCGCCGCCCTGGCGCTCGGACTCGATCCGGCGCTGCGGCCGCTCGACACACTCAAGGCCTGGATGGAAAAACGCAAGACGCTTCGTCCGCAGCCGCCGGCCGTCGTCGGTGAGGCCGCGTATCTTGAAAATACGCTCACGGATTCCGACGTAAATATCGCGCGCTTCCCGGCGCCGATCTGGCATCGTCACGACGGCGGACCATTCATCGGTTCCGGCTCGCTTGTCGTGATGAGAGATCCGGATGACGGCTGGATCAACGCGTCGATCTACCGGGTCCAGGTGCACGCCGCCAACAGAGTTACGGTGCAGTTCGATCACGGCGGCCGGCACGGCGCTATCATCGCCAGGAAATATTGGGATCGCGGCGAGAGCTGTCCGCTCGCCGTCGTCCACGGCGAGGATCCTGCATTGTTCATCGCCGGCTTCGAGTATCTTCCCGACGGGCGTTCCGAATACGAGTTTGCCGGCTCGATCAAAGGCGCGCCGATCAAAGTGTGCCCCGGACCGCAAACCGGGCTGCCGATTCCCGCTTTTGCCGAGATCGTTTTCGAGGGCCGCCTCATGCCGATGGGCGAAGTATCGCTGCCCGAGGGCCCGTTCGGTGAGTTCACCGGCTACTACGCCGCAGCAGCGCGGCCCGGTCCGGTCATGGAAGTAACCGCCATTCATCACCGCAACGATCCGATCCTGCTCGGCTCTCCGCCGATGAAGCCGCCGCGCTTTCACTTCGGCGTGCCGTTCCGCGCGGCGACAATCTGGAACAATCTCGAAGCCGCGGGCATCACCGACATCGCCGGGGTCTGGCAGCATGTCTCGCAACTGATGACGGTGGTCGCGCTCCGCCAGCGCTACGACGGCCATGCCAAGCGGGCGGCACTGGTGGCGGCGGCGCACAGCTATATGGCGCGCCTTGTCGTGGTCGTCGACGATGATATCGACCCGTCAAATCTCGCCGATGTCATGTGGGCGGTGGCGACGCGCTGCGAGCCGTCGGAGAATATCGACATATTGCGCAACGCCTGGAGCTCGGCGCTCGACCCGCGCATCCCGCCGCAGGACAAGGAACGCGGCGTGACGTCGCATTCGAAGGCGATCATCGAGGCTTGCCGGCCGTTTTCCTGGACAGACAAATTCCCGCTGCCTTCAGCCCTCGGCGCGGACGATGCCCGGGAGATCGAGAAGAAATGGGGCAATGCGCTGACCGGCATAACCGAACGCTGAGCATCTCCGTCCGGCAGACGCCGGGAAATTCGTCACTCCACCGCATTCGCTGCATTCAAGCTGTCGATCAGCGAGGAGCGGTAAAGAAATTTCTTGTGCAGCTCCTTTTCTTCCGACACGCGCCGCAACTCGTCGAGGTGCTTGCGGCGGGTCACCGGATCTTTTTCCTCCAGCGTCTTCTTGTTCTGGATCGATTGCGCCTGGACGAAATCGACCTGCGCCTTGCGGCGCTGGCGCGTGTAGCGATCGAACACGCTCGCATCGGCGCGGCCATACCAGACGCCGACAAGCTTGTCGGCAAGATTGACCGCGTCGTGGATGCCGCCGTTCATGCCCATGCCGCCGATCGGATTGTTGACGTGCGCGCTGTCACCGGCAAGCAGCACGCGGCCCTTGTTGAAGGTCGCGGCGACACGCTGATGAACGCCGTAAAGGGCGTAATACGGAATGTCGAAATCGCCGCTCTTGTCGTGAATGCGATGTAACCGCCGCTGGATCGCATCCATGCGCAGCGCCTCCTCGTCCGTCTCACCGGACGGCACCGGCATGATGCCGCGCCAGTATCCGGGCGGCCCGTTGCCCTTCACCTTGAACAGATTGAGCCATTCGTCCGGATCGGAGAAGTAGTTCCGCGTGCAATATCCGTTGCCGGCACCGATGAAATCGAAGCTGGTGGCGATCTTGATGAACCGCTCCTCCCACGTAAAGCCTTCGAAATCGATGTCGGCGAGCCGCCGTACCGTGCTGCGCGCACCGTCGGCGCCGATGACGTAGGCGCCGCGCAAGATCTCGCTCTGGCCGCCAGTGATGGCGACAACATCGACGTGGCTGGAATGCTGCGTGAGTTCGGCAAGCTTCGTGGAAAAGCGGATTTCGGCGAGCCCGCTGGCAAAAATCAGCGGCAGTACGGCGCGCACCAGCTTGTATTGCTCCCATTGGACGACAAAGGGATAAGGCACTTCGCCTTCCAGCATCCGGATATCGAAGGAAGCGACGAGTTCGCCGCTGACCCGATCGCGGAAATGGAAAACCGGCGCCGAAAAGCCGCCCGACGCATCTTTGGCGAAAAGCTGTTCCTCGAGGCCGAGATCGACCAGCATTTCCACCGTCGGCGGATGGATCGTGGCGGCGCGCTGGTCCTCGACCGGTTCGGGCTCCGCTTCCAGGAGCAGGACAGGGATGCCCTTGCGCACAAGCGCCAGCGTCACGATGGCGCCGACCGGACCAGCCCCGACAACGATTACGCGATTGTCGTGCTGCGGCATGAAACGGTCGGCCCATCAATGAATTGCTGAGGCGGGTTTTATAGAGGATTTTCCGCCAGCGCGACACGCGTCGTCGGAATACCTGACTCTACGGCAGTAGCGCATGTCGCCATTTCGGATTACACCCGTTGCAGGGTCGAATCCGAAGGGGCACGGGCATCGATGAACTGCCGTAAAGCGCGCCAGGCATGCCTGCTGTTCGGCGCGCTTCTGGTGCTTGCCGCATGCGGACACAATCACGCGCCTGATGCGGCCGGCGATGACGACGGGATCAATACCTATCCCGCGAACTACAAGTCCGACATTCTCGCCGCCATGCATGCTTATCTGAACGATCCAACTGGAATCCGCGACGCCGCCATAGCGCCGCCAGCGCTGAAATCCATCGGCAATGCGACGCGTTATGTCGCCTGCCTGAAATTCAATCCGAAGAAGAATGCCACCGCCTATGCCGGCGTAAAGGAAATAGCCGCCGTCTTCCTCGGCGGCCGCTTCGATTCATTCATCGATACGCTGCACGATCAGTGCACCGGCGTGACCTATGCGCCGTTCCCCGAACTGCAAAAGCTGCTGCCATAGATTTTCGTCTGCCCGGCCGGATCACAATCCCGCCGCGAATAATGTAGAAATTCAGGCAATCGTCGTCACGATCACCGGGAGGGACAATTGGAGAGCAAGGAGTTTGTCATGAAAGCTGCGCAGGCCGCGCTCGGCGCAACGGCGCTGATGGCGCTGTCTTGGCACTATGCGGCGGCAGCGCCCGCGGTTGCTACCACCAATGTCAATCTTCGGCAGGGTCCGGGAACGGCATCCCGCGCCATCACCACCATTCCCGCCGGCGCTCCGATCGACGTCACCGGTTGCGAGGGGCAATGGTGCCAGGTCACCTTTCAGGGACAGAGTGGTTTCGTGATCGCGACCAGCGTCGGCCAGGGCGGCCCCCCGGGGGCTCCGCCACCCGGCTACGGGCCGCCTCCGCCACCGCCGCCGGTTTATGTCGCCCCGCCGCCTTACTACGGGCCGTACTACGGCTATGGACCCTATTATGGCTGGCGCGGCGGTTATGGCGGCTACGGTGGCTACGGGCACCGCCGCTGGTAAGGCCAAGTTAGGCCCCACGTAAGGCGCCAGGTAAGTCGCCAAGTAAGCCGCCAGGCAAGGCCACAAGCCGAACGAATCTGTCCGCCGCCGTCCTGCTCAATCCTCCGCCTCGACGTGGAAACGATGCAGGACGCGGTGGAAGATCGGCGCGAGCACCACGCCGGTCGCGATAACGATGATCAAGCCGGACATGATGGCGTAGGAGCCGGCGAATATCTTGCCGCCCGTCGTTTTTAACACGTCCACCGGTCCCATCCCGGAAAGAATCATGGCTGCGTTCACAAACGCATCCACAAACGCCATGCCCTCGAATCCGGCATAGCCGGCAATCCCGATGACAAGACCGGCGGTCGTCAGAACCATCCAAAGGATGATCGCAATCAGCATGCGGCTGGCGAATTTGCGGCGCGACGCGAGCGGCTGGCCGTTACGCTCGAACCGGGTGACGCTGGGTGCGCGAAAGGCCATTCAATACCTCCGATGTGGAAGAATGCGCATAACCGGCGCTGCGTTTTTCGGCTTGGCGGATATCTAACGACATTACGGACAACAAAAAACCCCGGGCTTGAACCCGGGGTTTTCCAGTCGTGCCGGCGCAGGCATCAGAACTTGTAACTCAAGCCTCCGGTGGCCACGCTCACGGCCGTGTTGCTCCAGGAATAGCCTGAGGGAGACGCAGGGGCGCTGACAGCCTGGGCAATGACGGATGGCCCGGCATCGAACCGGTAATAGAGATACTGGGCGCGCACGAACCAGTTGCACGTCATCTCCCATTCGACACCGCCGCCGATCGCGTATCCGGTTGCGGTTCGTGAAAGCGCGGCGCTGGTGGAATAGGCAACCGTGTCCGTGTTGCTCGCCGCATAATCGAGCCGAGCCCAGGCGATGCCACCCGTGGCGTAGGCCAGGAGTTTGGGCGCGACGAGATAGCCGACGCGGCCGCGCGCGGATGCGAGCCAGTCCAAACTCGTGCTCATGGTCGTTACGGAGCCTGGATTGACCGCAAGGCCGGGCTCCGCCACCCACGGCTGGGTGAGCGTGCCGCGCGCCTTGGCCCATGTCCAATCGCCCTCGATGCCGCCGACCCAATCCGGCATGAACTGATAGTCGTAGCCGGCATGTCCGCCGCCGACGAAGGCAGTGTCCCGATCGTGGCCGGAAATGGGAAACGCGCCAAACGCAGGCGCCGACGGCAGCGGATTCCATGTCGCCGGTGTATTGGCAAATGCAGCGCCGGCGTCGCCGCCGACATAGAAGCCGGTCCAATCGGTGGCGGGGGGTGCAGGAGGCGCCTTGGCCAGCATCGGCGGCGGCGGCATCTTGCCGAAGTTGGGAAAGGCCATGTCCGCGGCAAACGCGCCGGAGGCATGGGCCAAAGTGAGGGCCGTTAACGCTATCAACGCGACTATGAACCGTTGCACTTCCGTCTCCACTGAAATCAGGCAGACGGATTTTCGGAGCTAATGGTTTAAAAGGCGCAAACAAACCCGGCGCCGGAGCGCAATCCCTCCCACCAGGTGGCGGTCGCTCCAGACCTGTGGCGGGAATGCCACAAATGCGTGGGTGCCATGCGCCGGGAGCGCCACGAACGTGCAAGGTTGCCGACTGCACGACGGCTCGATTTTCTGTAATATTGCGGCAAAACAGATCGGCGTCAGGAAAACGATCAAGGGAAAGCGCAATGTTGGATAAAACTTACGACCGTGCCGCGCAGGACATCGGCAACATCGTCAATCTCGGCCACGTGAACGTCTGCATCACCGATCAGCATCTGGCGACGAACTTCTATGTCACCGGACTTGGCCTGACGCGCGATCCCTATCTGAACACGGGCGCGGGAAATATGTGGATCAATGTCGGCGTGAGCCAATTCCATCTGCCGATGGGCAAACCCGACATGCTGCGCGGCGTGATCGGGCTGGTGATGCCCGGCCGCGCGGCGCTCCTTGAACGCCTGGCGCGGATGCGCAATCCGCTCAAAGGCACTAAATTCGAATTCCGCGAGAGCAATGACGGCGTCGAGACGATTTGTCCCTGGGGCAATCGCATTACCGTCCACGAGCCGGACCCGAGCCGCTTCGGCCGCGTCCAGCTCGGCATGCCCTATATCCGCTTCGATGTCCGTCCCGGCACGGTCGACCGCATCGCGCATTTCTATCGCGAGGTGATGCATGCCCCGTCCAGCGTGACAAAGAACGGCGCCGGCCCGGAGGCCCGCGTGCAGGTCGGCGAACAGCAATATTTCTACTTCCGCGAGACCGACGCTCCGGAGCTGCCGTACGACCGCCATCACGCGCAAATCTATATTGCGGATTTCTCCGGTCCGCATCGCCGGCTCATGGATCTCGATCTCATCACCGACGAAACCAATCCCTACGAGTATCGATTCAAGAACATCATCGATCTCGATAGCCGCGAGGTGCTGTTCACGGTCGAGCACGAGACGCGCAGCCAGACCAACCCGATGTACGGGCGGCCGCTCGTCAACCGCAATCCGGCGCAGACCAATACCGACTACAAGCCGGGGCACGACAGCATGTCCTGGGCACTGGCGTAAAGACCGCCGCCAATGACGCGGCGGCGCGCACTGGTGATCGGCGGCTCACTCGGCGGGTTGCTCGCAGCGCATCTTCTGCGCAGCGTCGGCTGGGACGCGGTGGTGTTCGAGCGCAATGACGAGGAACTGGCCAGTCGCGGCGTCGGCCTCGGCACGCATCCTCAGCTTATTGCCATTCTGCGGCGCGCCGGTATCGCGTTCGACGAGACGATGGGTATCCAGTTGCAGCGCGCCGTCTGCCTCGCCCGCGACGGCAGCACGCTCGTCGAGCAGCCGACGACGCGGACCATGAGCGGCTGGTCGCGGCTTTACCGCGCGCTCCGCGAGGCGCTGCCGAAGGAAAACTATCGGCTCGGCAAAAAGCTTGCCCGCGTCGAGCAACACGATACCGGCGTCACCGCGCACTTCGCCGACGGCACGCGCGAGTCCGGCGATATCCTGGTCGGCGCCGACGGCGTGCGCTCCACGGTGCGCGCGCAATACCTGCCGCAGATCGAGCCCGCCTATGCGGGTTACGTCGCCTGGCGCGCGGTGCTCGACGAGACCGACGTGCCGCGGGACATCTGGCGCGAAATGTTCGAAGTCTATGCGTTCTGCTTGCCCGAAGGCGAGCAGCTGATCAGCTATCCGGTGCCGGGGTGCGACAACGATACGCAGATCGGGCAGCGCGCCTATAACATCGTCTGGTATCGGCCGACCGCGCCGCGGATTCTTGCCGACATGTGCACGGACGCAACCGGCCGCCATCACGCCGCGGGAATTCCGCCGCCGCTGATCCGGCCCGACGTCATTGCCCGCGTCAAAGCCGACGCGCGGGCGCTGATCGCGCCGCAAGTCGCTGAAATCTTTGCGCGGGCGGCGCCGTTCTTCCAGCCGATCTACGATCTCGTCTCGCCGCGAATCGTGTTCGGCCGCGTCGTGCTCGCCGGCGATGCGGCCTTCGTCACGCGGCCCCATGCCGGCGCCGCGACGACCAAGGCGGCGCTCGATGCGGCCATTCTCGCCGACTGCCTGCGCGAAGCCGGCGACGACATCGGCAACGCGCTGAGCCGCTTCGAACACTCGCAGCAGCCGTTCGGGCGCGCCATGGTCGCTCTCGGCCGGGAGGAAGGCGTTTATCTCAGCGCCCAGCTCAAGCCGAAGGACCAGCGCACGTCAGGCGAGCTCAATCGCGATGCAGCCGCAGTGCTGCTCGCACACAGCAACCGCAGCGATCAGGTCGGCGGCATCCTCGCCGCGCATGGCCTCGACGCGCATGTCTGAACGCGCCGCAGGGGGACGTACAATGGCCGGACCCTTGGCGGGCATTCGCATTCTCGATCTCACGTCGGTCGTCGCCGGACCCATGGCAACGCAAATGCTCGGCGACATGGGCGCCGATGTCATCAAAATCGAAAGCCCCGAGGGCGATGCCCCACGCCATACCGGCCCGGCGCGATCGCCCGGCATGGCGGCCCTGTTCATGGGCCTCAACCGCAGCAAGCGCTCGCTGGTGCTCGATCTCAAGCAGGACGCCGCCAAGGCCGCGTTGTGGCAACTGATCGCGGGCGCCGATGTTTTTGTCCATTCGATGCGGCCGCAGAAAATCGAGAAGCTCGGCTTCCCACACGAAACGGTGTGTGCGCGCAATCCGCGCATCGTGTACGCGGCGCTGCACGGCTATCGCAGCGGCGGTCCCTATAGCGGGCAGCCGGCTTACGACGACGTCATCCAGGGCCAATCCGGCATCGCCGCCCTGATGTCGCAGGTCGCGGGCGAGCCGCTCTACGCGCCGATGATCCTTGCCGACAAGACCTGCGCACTCGCCATTGCCGGCGCGGTATCCGCCGCCTTGTTTGCGCGCGAACGCAATGGGCGCGGCCAGTTCGTGGAAATCCCGATGTTCGAGTCGATGGTGTCCTTCGTCCTCGGCGAACATCTTTTCGGCCACAACTTCGTGCCGCCGATGGGATCGCTTGGCTATACGCGCGTGCTGGCTTCGTGGCGCCGCCCCTACAAGTCGAAGGACGGCTATCTCTGCATGATGGCCTATACGCAAGAGCATTGGCGCAAGTTCTGGACCATGGTCGGCAAGCCGGAGGTGCATCGCGATCCGCGCTTCGACAGCATCGCGTCACGCGCCCGCAATGTTGTCGCCATTTACGAACTCGCCGGACGCTGCATCGCCGGCAAGACGACGGAGGAATGGCTTGCGCTCCTGCGCGAGCTTGAAATCCCGGCGGCACGGATGTCGAGCCTCGACGACGTCATGACCGATCCGCAGCTTGTGGCGAGCGGCTTCTTCAAGCGCGCTACGCATCCAAGCGAGGGCGAAATTCTCTATACTGACCTGCCGGTACGCTTCAGCGAGACCGCCGCAGATCCCCGGCGCTTGCAACCAAAACTCGGCGAGCACAGCATCGAGGTGCTGCGCGAGGCAGGCATCGGCGAGAGCGAGATCAAGGCGCTCATCGCCTCCGGCGCGACCCTTGACGGTCCGCCGAAGGCGCGCGCGGCGGAGTGAATGAGTTTTCGGGCTCAGTACCGGTAGGGCTGGTGATCCCACAACGGGAACGCCGAGAAGACGCCCGGCGCATTCGCCGGCTGTGCCGCGTGCAGATAGGAATGATCGAGCTTGCCGTAGCCCGTCACGCCGAGAAGGCCGAGCGAGCGCGTGATCTCGTCTTCCATGAGTTCGAGCATGCGCACGATGGCCGGCTGGCCGCCCGCAGCCAGCGCGTAGCATTGCATGCGACCAAGTCCGACGAGACTTGCACCCATCGCAATGGCTTTGACCACGTCGCTGCCGCGATAGAAGCCGCCGTCGACGATGATCATGGCGCGGCCGCCGACCGCCTCGGCGACTTCCGGGAGTACATCCATCGAGCCGCGGCCGTGATCGAGCTGCCGGCCGCCGTGGTTGGAGACATAGACAATGTCCACGCCATGATCGAGGCAGAGCTTGGCGTCTTCGGCCGTGGCGATGCCTTTGATCGCCAGTGGAATCTTGAATTTCTTCTTGATGCGGTCGACGGTGCGCCAGTCGAGCGCCATCTGGAAGTCGCGCCCCGTGGCGCGGCGCCGTCCGCCGGTAATGTGGCGCTTTGAAATGTCGCGCTCGCGGCGGCTGTAATGCGCCGTATCCACGGTGAGGCAGAACGCCGTGTATTTGTTGGCGATGGCGCGCTCGACATGATCGTCGACCCACGCTTCGTCGCCGCGCACGTAAAGCTGGAAAATGCGCAACGCGTCCGGTGCCGACTCGGCGACTGCTTCAAGACCCGGATCGCACACCGAGCTCAGCATATGAGCGATGCCGAATTCGCCGGCCGCCTTGACTACCGGATCGGCGCCTTCGGGATGGAAACTTTCCAGCGATCCGACCGGGCACAGCATGAGCGGCAGGCGCAGCTTGCGGCCGAGGACCTGCGCGGTGGCATCGACCTTGCTCACGTCGCGCAGTACGCGCGGCCGGAACGCGATCGAATCGAGCGCCATGCGGTTGCGGCGCAGCGTGGTCTCGGTCTCGACACCGCCGGCGATGTAATCCCAGGCGTTCTGGTTCAGATTGGCGCGGGCTCTGGCGACCACTTCGTGCAGGTTGAAATAGGCGAAATTATTCGAGGCATCGCGCAGGAGCGCGGCTTCGTCCTTGATTTGCTTGTCCATGGGGGAGGTACGCTTTGCTGAATGGTGGGGTTTCCGTCCACCCCGACTTTAGCCTGTGGATTTCGCTTTAGGAATGAGGGTTTCGGGCCGAAGCTGCAGCACCCGCCAAAGCCGGTCTTTGCGGCACGCGGCCAGCCCTCGGACCAAGAGTGATCCGGTTTGACGAGCACGTCGCCTGCGGGCGCCGCTTTCATCCATGCGTTCCCGCCTGTTGTGACCGGCACACCCGGCACGCTAGGTTCGGCCGCAGCAAAGCCGGGAGGAATTGATGGGACGGAAGATTGTCTTTGTCGGAGCGGGTGCGGTTGGCGGCTATACCGGCGCCCATATGGTGCAGGCCGGCGAGGACGTGACCTTCATCGACCCGTGGCCGGCCCATGTCGAGCACATGCGAAAGCACGGCTTGCGCGTGACCCATGCCATGAAGGAACCCGAATTCACCGTGCCGGTGCGGGCGCTGCACGTCACCGACGCCCAGCAGCTTGCCAAGGAGAAGCCGGTGGACATCGCCTTCGTCTGCATGAAGTCGTACGACACCGCCTGGGCGACGATGCTGATCCGGCAATATCTGGCGCCCAATGGCTACGTGGTGTCATTGCAGAATTGCATGAACGAAGAGACGATCGCCGGCATCGTCGGCTGGGGCAAGACGCTGGGCTGCATCGCCTCGAGCATCACGGTCAACCTGCCGGAGCCCGGCCTCGTTCATCGCGGCGCCGCCAAGCACGGTGCGGGCCATACCGTGTTTCGCGCCGGCGAAGTGCACGGCCGCATTACACCACGCGCGGAGGAAATCTGCCGCCTTGTGGCTTACTCCGACAGCGCGAAGGTGACTCCCAACCTCTGGGGCGAGCGCTGGTCGAAGCTTGTTGCCAATGCCATGCAGAACGGACTCTCCGCCTGCACCGGCCTCGGCGGCGGCGACATGCTCAAGAACGATCCGATCCGCCGCTTCTCGACCCGTCTCGGCAGCGAAGCGATTCGCGTCGGCCAGGCGCAGGGCTATCAATTGGAGGACATCCTGCACCTGCCGCCCGAAAAGATCGCGCGCGCCGGCGAGGGCGACGCCGAAGCCACGCAGGCCTGCGACGAGCAGCGCTTCAAGGATTCAGGCCGGACTGCCGCCGGACAGCGCCCGTCGATGGGCCAGGACATGGAGAAAGGCCGGCGCACGGAGATCGAATTCCTCAACGGCTTGATCGTGCGCGAAGGCGAGAAGCTCGGTATCGCCTGCCGCGCCAATGCCGTGCTCACCGATCTCGTCACGCGCGTCGAGAAGGGCGAGTTGAAGCCGGATCCGCGGCATATTACGGAGCTTCGGCTGAATTGAGTTGAGGCGACGCCGCCGGTAATTTTTGTCTTGCATCAACAACACGGAATGTCGCGACGGAACTCCAGTCGTGCGGCGTTGTAATCGGCGGCCAAGAGACCGATATTAGTGGTGTCCGTAAGCAGGGAGAACATCCCATGCCGACGCATGACGAATATCGCAAACTCGCCGACGAATATTACAGCTTGGCAACCGAGGCCAAGACCGAGACAGACCGGCTGGCATTGCTCGATCTCGCACATACCTGGCTCGAAACGGCATCGCGCCAGGACGACAGGTATCCCGCGCGGATCGGCGGGCCGGACGAAGTGGTGCAGACCCGGAAACCGAAGTCCAGGACGCCGGACCCTCAAACGCCCTCGGAATGGCGCCGGCTATTGCGGTGGCTCCCGTGGCGTTGACGTAATCGGGGGCGGCAGGAAGGCGGCAGCACCGTGCTCGCACTTATTGTGACCGGCCGGTGCCAGTCTCGCTGCTCTTGAACCATACGCTCGCCGACGCCGTTTTACGCGATCGCTGGTTTTATTGGCGGTCCCGGGAAGGCTCGAACTTCCGACCTTCGGTTTAGGAAGGCGATTGTCCTATTTGATTCGATTGAGAGACTCGGGAAATTTGCTCCGATTTTGCTCCGGAATCGGAGTCATTGCGAATATCAATGACTTGGAACCCCAGCGCGACCCCGGCATGATTCGAACATGCGACCTATGGTTTAGGAAACCATCGCTCTATCCAACTGAGCTACGGGGCCTTCGCGCAAGCAGAGGATTAGATACAACCGTTTTGGCGTCCGCGCGAGAGGCCAAGATCGAACTTGTCGGAACCCCGCCGTGCCCAACCGGTACGTGTCCAGCCAACCCGTGAGCAGGAGGGAAGCGGAGCACGCTTTCTGCTCCAAACGAGATGCCCTGTGTCCGCTTTTGGGTAAAGCGGACGTGGACCAAGCGGTTCGCGATGTCCGCTAATGAACAAGTACTTCGCTATGCGGCATGAAATAGGTTTAAAGCAGAACCTGCTCGGAACCACTTGAGTTGAGCGTCGCTGAATGAGTGCACGAGCGCTAGCAACTCTGTGGTGCCGTCCGCATGGCGGACCATGCAGGTCACCGGCCGGTTAGGCGCGAGATTGGCTAAGCCTAAGAGGCTGATGCGGTCGTCCTCCCGAATGCGCTCATAGTCATCCAGGTTCTGAAATGTCAGCGCCAGCAATCCCTGCTTTTTCAAGTTGGATTCGTGGATGCGCGCGAAGCTTCGCGCGATCACCGCCACGCCTCCGAGCAGCCGCGGCGACAGCGCGGCGTGCTCCCGGCTACTGCCTTCGCCGTAATTAAAATCGCCGACCACCACCCAGCGGGCGCCGCGCGATTTGTAGTCGCGGGCAATCTTTGCAAAGGGCTGATCGACCTCACCCGACAGCACATTTCTGCCCTGGCCGGCGTTGCCGGTGAAAGCATTGGTCGCACCCATGAACATGTTGTCACTGAATCTGTCGAGGTGGCCGCGGTAGCGAAGCCAAGGGCCGGCCGGCGAAATGTGATCGGTCGTCGTCTTGCCCTTGCTTTTGAGCAGGACAGGCATTTCGAGAAAATCGCTGCCGTCCCAGGCCGGCCATGGCTCTAGGCGCTGGAGCCGCTCGCTATTGGCGCTGATCTTTAGCTCGATGGTTTGGCCGGCGTCGCTTGGAGCCGTATAAGCGGACCGCCCCGGCGCGAAGTTTTTTGCCGGCACCTCGGATGCAGGCTTCGGCGCATTGAGCATGAACGGTTTGCCGTCGTCACCGATCAGAGTGTCTTTCAATGGATTGAACGAAAGACGTCCTGCCAACGCAAACGCGGTCACGAGTTCAGGGCTGGCGATGAAATTCATTGTCGTCGGCTGACCGTCATTTCGCCGGGGAAAGTTGCGGTTGTACGACGTGACGATCGTGTTGGGTGAGTTGGCCGCTTCGCGCGCCCGGCGCCATTGTCCGATGCATGGGCCGCAGGCATTCGCCAGCACGGTTGCGTTGATGTGTTTGAGCGATTGCATCTGCCCGTCGCGCTCAATGGTGGCGCGCACTTGTTCCGAACCCGGCGTCACTAGGAGCGGCACGGTCGCCTTGATGCCATGCGCCTTCGCTTGCGCGGCTATGTCGGCTGACCGGCTCATGTCCTCGTAGGACGAGTTGGTACAGCTTCCGATCAACGTCGTAGAGATTTCATCGACAAAGCTGTTAGCGCCGTCCGCGATTTCAGCGGCAAACTTGGAGAGGGGCCGGGCGCGGTCAGGCGAATGCGGCCCGACTATGTGTGGTTTGAGTGTGCTGAGATCAAGCCTGACCACCCGGTCGTAATGCGCCTCGGGGTCCGCTTCGACCTCCGCATCCGGCACCAGTAGGTCTTGATACTGCTGCATCAGCGGCACCAAAAATTTCCGGTCGGTTGCGCGCAGGTAGATGGCCATCCGTTCGTCGGCAGGGAACATTGAGGTCGTAGCACCGAGTTCTGCGCCCATATTGGTGATCGTGGCCTTGCCCGTCGCACTGATGTTGCGCGCGCCAGGACCGATATATTCGACAATCGCATTGGTGCCGCCCGAAACCGTAAGTTCGCCGGCGACATACAGGATGACGTCCTTGGGCGCGGCCCAGCCGCTAAGCTTGCCGGTCAAATACACCGCGATGTGCTTTGGATAGAGCACTTCCCACGGCAGTCCGGAAATGACCTCGACAGCGTCGGCGCCACCGACACCGACCGCGCAGGCGCCGAGGCCGCCCGCGTTCGGCGTGTGCGAATCTGTTCCGATGATTAATTCGCCGGGAAAGGCGTAATTTTCCAGCACCACCTGATGGATAATCCCTGCGCCAGGCTCCCAGAAGCCGCAGCCGTATTTCGCCGCGGCCGAGCGGAGGAAGTCGTAAACCTCCTTGCTCTCATCGAGGGATGCGCGCAGGTCGGCCTCCCCATTGGTCCGCGCCTGAATGAGATGATCGCAATGGATCGTGGTAGGCACCGCCACCCGGTTCCGCCTCGTCTGCATGAATTGCAGCATGCCGCTCTGGCCCAGCACATCCTGAAAAACCACGCGATCGGGGCGGAGCGCGAGGTAACTGCGGCCCGGTTCCAAATCCTGCGTTTCAGGGGCATCGAGATGGCCGAGCAACACTTTGTCCGCAAGCGTCAGCGGCTTCTGCAGCCGGCGACGAACCACTGCAAGGTTCTGCTGCATCGTCGCATAGAGTTTGGCCACCATTTCCAGCGTCGATTCGATTGCAACCATTCTTTTAAGTCCTCTCGGTTTTGAGGACTAGAATAGCCTTCGCCAGACCATCGATCTATAATATGACAACAACGATTTTCATACTTATTGGATATGGCAGATGGAGCTTCGGCATCTTCGATATTTCATCGCCGTCGCCGAGGAGAAGCATGTCACGCGGGCGGCGGAGCGGCTTGGTATGCAGCAGCCCCCGCTCAGCCAGCAAATTCGCGCGCTAGAACGAGAACTCGATGTTCAACTATTCCGCCGCAAGCCGCGCGGCGTAGAGCTGACCGACGCTGGCACGGCCCTGCTCGCGGACTCTCGCGCGATTCTGTCCCACATCGATCATGCGTTCGCAACGACCAAACGCACCGCGCGCGGTGAACAGGGGAAACTCTCCGTAGGCTTCACGAGTTCGGCCCCCTTTCACCCTTATGTACCGCGTATCATTCGCACGTTCCGGGAAGCTTTCCCGCTGGTGTCGCTGACACTCGAGGAAGGCGGGACAACGGAGCTGATCGACCAGCTGCGCCACGAGCGCATCGACGCAGCCTTCATCCGCACTGCGATCGCCAATCAGGAAGGGCTTGTCGTCAATCCATTGTTACAGGAGCCGATGATGGTCGCCTTACCGCACTCGCATGTCCTCGCCAGGCGTGCCAGCGCGAATAAGGCTATGCCCTTGAAGGCGCTCGCAGCCGAAACATTCATTGTTTATCGACGTCACAATGGTCCCGGACTCTACGATGCGATTTTGTCGGCCTGCAATGCAGCAGGGTTTAGCCCGCGCATCGGGCAGGAAGCGCCACGGATTGTATCGACGCTGAACCTTGTCGCCGCCGGCCTCGGGATTTCCCTTGTTCCGGAATCGCTGCAACGCATGCGGCTGGACGGCGTCGTATTCCGACGTGTGACCGGCCCGCCGCATCCAAAGGCTCCTCTCTATCTCGCCTCGCGGCACGGTGAGACCTCGGCGGTAGTTCGGAAATTTCTGCAATTGGTAAGGCGACCCCAGCAAAAGACTTAAGCCGCACCAGCATAATGTCCGCTTTCGGGGATAAAGCGGACCTCTATGACGCCTGCATTATTTTGTCGAAGCCAAGCAAATGCGCGGTGTGGCGCGCCACCATCAGATTCTCGTCCGTCGGAATGACCCACGCTGAAACCCGTAAATCGCTGCGCGAGATGCGCGGGCCGCCCGCAATGTTGGCGGCCTCATCCGGCAGGATACCGATCCATTTCGCGTCCCGGCATACGCGTGCCCGCACTTGCGCAGCGTGCTCGCCGATACCGGCGGTAAAGATAAAGCCATCGAGTCCGCCGAGCGCCGCCGCGAGTGAGCCGAGCTCGCGCCCGATCCGGTACACGAAGAGGTCGATCGCTTCCTTCGCCGTGGCAAGGTCGCTCGCCAGCAGCGTGCGCATGTCGGAGGACAGGCCGGAAACGCCAAGCAGACCGGAGCGTTCATAGATGAGGTGCTGGAGTGTTTGCGGGTCCATGCCTTCGTGCTGCAGCAAATAAAGGATCACGCCCGGATCGAGGGTGCCGGTGCGCGTGCCCATGGGCAGGCCGTCGACTGCCGTAAGACCCATTGTCGTCGCGACGCTGCGGCCACGCTCGATCGCGCACATGCTGGCGCCGTTGCCGAGATGCGCGACGATCAGCTTGCCGTCTGCACATTCAGGGGCAATGCGGGGCAGAACCGAGACAATATATTCGTACGATAGACCGTGAAAGCCGTAGCGGCGGATTCCCTTGGCCGTCAAATCGCGGGGCAGCGCGAATTGCTGCGCCAGCGGCGGCGCCGTCCTGTGGAACGCCGTATCGAAACAAGCAACCTGGGGAACATTTGGAGCGATAGCGGCGAAGGCGCGTATCGCGGCGAGATTATGCGGCTGGTGCAGCGGTGCGAGCGGAATCAGCGTTTCCAGTTCGGCAAGCACCTTGTCGTCGACCACGACAGGCGCCGCATAAATCAATCCGCCATGGACCACGCGATGACCGATCGCAGCGAGCTGGGCTTCGCTGCCGTGATGCATGACGAGCCAGCCGCGGATGGCTGCTACGGCGCCGGCATGATCCACGCCGGCGCCGATTTCCCGGTCGATCAGGCTGCGCCCTTTGGAATCGGCGATGCGAAGCCGCGGCGCCGGCCCGGAGACCTGATCGATCGCGTCGACTTCGCCATGCGAGTCCAGGGCGAGCGATCCGGCGGAAGTGCACTCGAAAATTGAGAATTTACAGCTCGACGAACCCGCATTGATGACCAGGATTTTGCGCGTCATGCAAATCAGTCTGCGAGTTTGCCGATTCCAGCCGCGGCGACGCGCCGGGCATGGGCATACAGCACCGCCACGGCGCAACTCGCCATGCGCGTGCGCACGTTATCGGCGCGGCTGGTCAGAATAATCGGCACACGCGCGCCAAGGACGATGCCGGCGGCGTCGGCATTGGCCAAAAAGGTCAGCTCCTTGGCGAGCATGTTGCCGGCTTCGAGGTCGGGGACGAGCAGAATGTCAGCGTCCCCGGCGACCGGCGAATTGATATGCTTGATCGTTGCCGCTTCGCGGTTAATGGCATTGTCGAGCGCCAGCGGTCCCTCAAGGAGGCCGCCCGTGATTTGACCCCGTTCAGCCATTTTACACAGCGCCGCCGCGTCGATCGTCGAGGGAATTTTCGAGCTGACGGTCTCCACGGCCGAGAGAATGGCGACTTTCGGCGTTTCGACGTGCAGCGCTTGCGCGAGCTCGATCGCATTCTGGACGATGTCCACCTTGTCTTCGAGATTGGGAGCGATGTTCACCGCGGCATCGGTGATGAAGAGCGGCTTGGGATAAGTCGGCACGTCCATGATGAACACATGGCTGATTCGGCGGGCCGTGCGGATGCCGGTGTCTTTATTGACGACCTCAGCCATCAGTTCGTCGGTGTGCAGGCTTCCCTTCATCAAGGCGTCAGCTTCGCCATTGCGCACGATCTCGACGGCTTTGGCCGCAGAGGCGTGACTGTAGGGAGTCTCGACGAGCTGATACGGCGAAATGTCGAGCTTAAGCTTGGCGGCGAGCGCCCTGATGCGCGCGGGAGGGCCCACCAATATCGGCGTGATGATTTTCGCCTCGGCGGCCTCGACAGCGCCGCACAATGAAGTTTCATCGCATGGATGAGCCACCGCCGTACGCACCGGCGCCAGCGCATGACAGGCATAAATCAGCGCCTCGTATTTCTCATGCGGGCGCGCTTCGGGCATTGGCCGGGGTCCTTGCCGACCATTTGAATAGTGCGGTCGGGCATATTGGATCGATACAGATCATAAAAAGACGATGGCGGCTTTGGACGGTTTCGCCGCTGGTCTTAAACGACTTCCTTGGTGTTGTCTTCGCTCTCGCCGTAGCGGCGAGCCGCAGCGCGACGATTTTGTCAAAAGCCGTTCGGAATTTTTGCGCCGTTTTTACTCCGCAATCACCTGTGTAGAGGCGGATATCCATGGAGCGCCATGACACGACGGAAGCACGGAAGCCACTGGCGTAATTGAGAAAATGCAGCACTATGATGCGACACTCCCAATGTCCGCTTTTGCCCAATGTCCGCTTTTGCGAGCGGGGCTGATATGATGCGGACTTAACGTGATGTTCGCCAATGACCCATAGCCGGCATCGGGCGGTCGGACGAAGCTTAACTCAGTCAGATGTTATGCTCGCAGCACTGGCCTTGGCCGCTGCAATTGACGCGAGCGGGGGGTCCTTACATTTCCTGCCGCGTCGGCCGGAACACGACCTCATTGATGTCAACGTCGTCTGGCTGGCTTATGGCAAAGGCAACCGTCCGGGCGAACAACTCGGCGGGGATTGCAACCTCTGCGTAGAATTTGCGGATTCTCTCGGCGGCGGCCGGATCGGTCACGCCGTTCGGCAGTTCGGTCGCGACCGCGCCCGGCGAGATCACCGTTGTGCGAATGTTGTAGGGTTTCACTTCCTGACGCAGCCCTTCCGAGAGTGCCCGCACGGCGTGCTTGGTTGCCGCATAGACCGCGAAGCCGGGCCCGACCTTGTGGCCGGCCACGGACGATACGTTGATGAACTGACCGGCTTTTTGCCGCTGCATATGCGGCAGCGCAGCTGCGATCCCGTACAGCACGCCCTTGATGTTGACGTCGATCATGCGGTCCCATTCGTCGATCTTAAATCGTTCGAGCGGCGCCTGCGGCATCAAGCCGGCATTGTTGATCATTACGTCGACGCGGCCGCAGGCCTGCACCGCCGCGTCAACCAGTTTTTTCACCTGATCGGGTCGGGTGACGTCGGTGGTCACGGCGATTGCCTTACCACCACGACCAGTCAATTCGTCCGTCAATAACTTGAGGCGATCGGCCCGCCGCGCACCGAGCACGATGTGCGCGCCCTCTGCGGACAAAAGCCGCGCCGTCGCCTCGCCCAATCCGCTGCTGGCGCCGGTGATGACGACGACTTTTCCTTCGATGTTGTTGCTCATGACCTTCGCTCCTAGTTCGACCGGTATTGCTCGTCGCTCACCTGTTCCATCCAGTCGACGACCTTGCCGTTGAGCGATTCCTGAATGGCGATATGCGTCATCGCTGTCATCGGCGCTGCGCCGTGCCAGTGCTTCTCGCCCGGCGAAAACCAGACGACGTCGCCGGGTCGGATTTCCTCGACCGGTCCGCCCTCGCGCTGCACCCGGCCGCAGCCCGCGGTGACGATCAGCGTCTGACCGAGCGGATGCGTGTGCCAGGCCGTGCGTGCGCCGGGTTCGAAGGTGACGCTCGCGCCAACCACGCGCGCCGGATCCGGCGCCTTGAACAGAGGGTCGATGCGGACCGTGCCCGTGAACCAGTCCGCCGGTCCTTTGCCCGAGGGTTCCGAACCGTTTCGCTTGATTTTCATGCCGGTCATCCTTCCTTGGCTGGTTGCCTGACCATGAAGTAGGCCCGCGCCAGCCCTCCGATTAGCCGCTATAATCAGCATGGACTTATGAGCGGGAGCCATGAATGCAGCGCGGCCATCTTGATGACCTTGTCGCCTTTCTTGCCGTGGCGCGGGAGGGAAGCTTCACCAAGGCGGCGGCGAAGCTCGGCGTGTCGCAGTCGGCGCTCAGCCACACAATGCGCGAGCTTGAGGCGCGGCTTGGCGTGCGGCTCCTCGCGCGTACCACGCGCCGGGTCGCGCCGACCGAAGCCGGCGAGCGACTGGTGCACACGTTAGGACCCCGTTTGGAGGAGATCGAGGCCGAGCTTTCGGCGATCAGCGAATTGCGCGAAAAACCGGCGGGCACCGTTCGCATCACAGCGATGGAGTATGCCGCCGAGGCGATCCTTTTGCCAAAGCTCGCGAAGCTCTTGCGCGATCACCCAGACATCAAGGTCGAGATCGCGGTCGATTACGGGCTGACCGACATCGTCACGCAGCGCTACGATGCCGGTGTGCGCAGCGGGGAACAGGTCGGCAAGGACATGATTGCCGTCCGCATAGGACCGGATATCAGCATGGCCGTGGTTGGCGCGCCGTCCTATTTTCGCAAGCATCCAGAGCCGAAACGGCCGCAAGAACTGATTGGCCACAACTGTATTAATCTGCGGCTGCCGACGCATGGCGCGCTCTATGCCTGGGAGTTCGAAAAATCCGGCCGGGAGCTGAAAGTGCGCGTTGAGGGCCAGCTCACCTTCAACACCAGCGCGCTGATGCTCGACGCCGCGGTGGCGGGACACGGTCTGAGCTATGTGCCGGGAGGTCTGGTAGAGCCCTACATAGCCCGCGGCAGGCTCAAGCGCGTACTTGCCGATTGGTGCCCGCCGTTTTCCGGTTATCACCTGTGGTATCCGAGTCGGCGTCAGTCTTCGGCGGCCTTTGCGCTGGTAGTCGAGGCATTGCGCTATCGCAGCTAAACCGACGTGTATCCCGGTTTTTTATAAATCTGTTCCGGCTTTCCCAGCACGTCCGGCTTGTAGACCCGATCCATCCACGCGTCCGGTTCGATCTCTTCAAGCGCGACGGAGACCAACTCTTCGCCGTAGTTGAGAACGTGCATCACGGCCTTGGTTATCTCCTCCGCAAGTTTGGCTTTCTGCTTTTCCGACTTACCGGGCCAAAGCTTTACGATGACGTGAGGCATTATTCTCTCCCATTGACGGTACGCGCGAACAAGAGACGCATCGGGACTGCCGCGGCGCCAAGTGCAATCAGCGCGCTGACGAGGAATGCGGCGTCGAGGCCAAATCGGGCGGCAATCAGCCCTAGCGCGGGACTGCCAAACCCGAGCGCGACATCCAGAAACGCAGTGTACGCGCCCATTGCGAGGCCGCGGCTTTGCGGCGGAGCACGGCGAACGGCTTCAACGCCGAGGCCAGGGTAAATCAGCGAGTAGCCGAACCCAGCGAGCGCCGCTCCGGCCATGGCTACCGAGCGGCCGGGGGCCAGCCAGATCAGCGCAAAGCCGACGGCTTCGACTATCATGCAGACCAGCGCGACCCTGGCGCCGCCGATCCGATCGGGAATGTGGCCAAACAACAGGCGCGCCGCGACCAGCGCAACCGCGAAAGCGGTGAACACCAGCCAAACCGGGCTCCATCCGCGTTGCGCGGCGAGCAGCGAACCGAAAGCGATGATCGCGCCGAAGCCGATGCTGCTCAGCGCCGAACCGAAACCGGGCATCCAGACCGCGGCGGCTACCTTCAAAAGCGAAGATCGGGGGCCGCGCGGTGACGCGACCGCAGGCAACGGAGCGACAAGCAACGCGGTCGCGAGTGGGGCAAGCGTCGTCGCGGCCGCAACGGCGGCAAAACCGCCGGCAGCGTAAAGAGCAACGCCGAGGGGAGCGCCAAGCGCTAGCGCTGCGAACATCGCCATGCCCACCCACGCGATGACGCGTCCGGCGTTGCTTGCACCTGCGAGAACCAGTCCCCAGCTCACCGCGCCGGTGATGATGAAGCTCTCGGCGGCACCGAGCACTGCACGGCCGAGCAGAAGTATGATGACGGAAATCGAAGGCGTACCGGTGAAGCCGAGCGACAATAAGTAAAGCAGTCCCGCAATCGCTGCGGTCAGCAAGCCGAGAACGACCGCGCGCTTGGGGCCGCGTCGGTCGGCGAAGCGGCCGACCCAGATGCGGGACGCGAGCGACGCGCAGAACTGGCTGCCGGTGACGAGGCCAACGACGAAAGCACCGAAGCCGAGACGCTGGTGTACATGCAGCGGCAGCACAGGAAGAGCGATGCCGATGACCAGAAAGGCGATCAGGACGACTGCCATGATCGGAATGAGCGGCGCAACAGAGGCCGGTTGCTCCCCCGTACGGACCGATAGGACGCGATCGTCATCTAGAGGTCTATACATGGCTTAAAGCTGTCCAGCGGTGCGGCCGGACGGCATTCCTTTGCTTGTGTTGACAGCTATCGCACCTAAGCCGATCGAGAGCCGCAGCTTCGCTCTTTTTATAAGGACGATACCGGCATGCGATTAGCCGCCAGAATGCGCATGGACTTATGAGAGGTCTTCATAAATGGGCGCGACACAGGCTGTCTGGTGAGAGAAAAAGAATGTCCGGTTTTGGCACTAAGCGGACGTGGGGCGATGTCCGATTTGAGCGCGCTTTGCAGGGCAACGCGGACATCAGCGCACATTTCAAATTTGGACCAGCCGCATATAGCATAGCCGCTGCACGACGCGTTGGACGGGCCGATGATGGGCTGGCGGAATGCCATTTTGGCCGTGATTGCCGCGGCTTTTGTCGCTGCCGCGTGCGGCTGCTTCGGCGCAGCCGCACAGCAGCAGCAAAATTCCGCGCGCGCATGCGGCGCCGACGAGATCGCGCATGGCACGGTCAAGAGCGTCGGCGACGGCCGCACGTTCACCCTTGATGACGGCCGCGAAGTCCGCCTCGCCGCGATCGAAGTGCCGCAGCTTGCGTTGCCGCAAGCCGCTCCGGCGCCGGGCGGTGCGGCGGCCCGGGATGCGCTGGCCGCGTTGGCCGCAGGCGACGAGGTGGTCCTGCGCGGCGCAGAGATCCCCTCCGACCGCTACGGCCGCGTCGTCGCCTACGCCTATACCGAGCGCGATGGCGATGAGATCTTCGTCCAGGGCGAGCTGGTCGCGGCGGGTTTTGCCCGGGTCGGCAGCCGGGCCTGCGCCGTGGAACTGCTCAATCGGGAACATGCCGCCCGCCGCGCCAAGCTTGGCCTATGGGCCATTCCGTATTATGAGGTGCTCAACGCCGAGACCCCTTCGGATATACTGGCGCATCGAGGCCGATTTGCGCTGGTTGAAGGCAAAGTGGTGTCCGTGCGCGATAGCGGGGCGACAACCTACGTGAATTTCGGGCGGCGATGGTCCGAGGATTTCACGGTTACGGTCCTGAAACGAAACGAGCGCAATTTCACGGCGGCGGGTCTCGATGTGAAGGGTCTCGCCGGCCGGCGCGTCAGGGTCCGGGGCTGGATCGAGGAGCGCATCCGCACGGCGGGCGGTTCTTCCGGACAAAGCCCCTTCGTCGAGGCCGAGCGTCCGGAGCAGATCGAGACTTTGGACCGGGACTAGGTAGCAAGACTGAACTGGGTGGCGTGGTGAGACGGGGACGGTTGGGATTGGCAGGTGACCGGTTTGGCCGGCGGCTCCGTTTTGCGGCAGCCGCCGCGGCCGCATTGGCCGTTGCGTCCTGCACGGCGTCACCGCCCACGGGCGCACCACAAACGTCGATTTCCGCGCCGGCAAAGCAAGCCGACGGCACGACGTCGCCCGCGGTGCTGCGCGAGCATCAGCGCATCCTTGCGACCTATGGCGGCGTGTACAACGATCCACGGCTGCAAGGCATGATCGAGCAGATGGTCGAGCGCCTGGTTGCGGCGTCGGAGCGGCCGGACCTGCACTACAAGGTCACCATGCTCAATTCGCAATCGGTCAACGCCTTCGCGCTGCCGTCCGGCCAGCTTTACGTCACCCGCGGATTGATCGCGCTGGCGAACGACGATTCCGAACTCGCCTCTGTCCTGGCGCATGAAATGGGGCACGTGATCGCGCATCACGCTGAAATCCGCGAGGAGCAGGCCCGGCAGGCCGATCTCGTCAGCCGCGTCGTCACCGATGTGGTCAGCGATCCGGCAGCCGGCGCGCTGGCGCTTGCCAAATCCAAGCTCGCGCTGGCGAGCTTTTCGCGGTCGCAGGAATTCGAAGCCGACGCGATCGGCGTCGGCATCGCATCGCGCGCCGGTTACGATCCGTACGGCGCCGTGCGCTTCCTCACCTCGATGGAGCACAATTCCGAGCTTAAGCCGGAACAATCCGGCGCCATCAATCCGGCCGCGCCCGACTTCCTCTCGTCACATCCGGCAACGCCCGAGCGCATCACCAATGCGCTCGCCAATGCGCGGCAATACCGGGCGCCGGCGACCGACGGCGGGCCCGATTTCAAACAAGCCAAGGCAACCTACCTCGCCGACGTCGACGGCATCGTCTATGGCGAGGATCCGAGCGAGGGTTTTGTGCGTGGCCGGCGCTTCCTGCATCCCAAGCTCGGCTTCACCTTTACCGCGCCGGATGGTTTCACGCTCGACAATACCGCGCAGGCCGTGCTCGGCATCAAGCATGGCGGCGGCCAGGCCCTGCGGCTCGACGTTGTGCGCGTGCCCGCGGAACAGACGCTCGCCGAATATCTGACGTCCGGCTGGATCGAGAATATCGACCCGGCGACGGTCGAAGACATCACCATCAACGGCTTTCCCGGCGCCACCGCAGCTGCCAAGGGCGATCAATGGGACTTCCGTCTTTACGCCATCCGGTTCGGCAGCGACGTCTATCGCTTTATCTTCGCCGCCAAGCATCGCACCCCGGAGATCGATCGCGCCTTCCGCGACTCGATCGGCACCTTCCGCCGCATGAGCCTTGCCGAGAGCGAACAGGCCAAGCCGCTTCGCCTGCAGGTCGTGACGGTGGCCCCCGGCGATACCGTGGACAGGCTGGCGGGCAAAATGGCCGTCGCCGACCGGGCCGTCGAACGGTTCCGCACCCTCAATGGCCTCGATGCCGGTGACCGGTTAAAGCCGGGCAGCGAGGTCAAGATCGTCGTCGAATAGGCGAGAACCCCGGGGGGAGACCGCCGACTTTTCTCCTATTCTCTCCACGCCCCCGCTCGGCTATGGTGAGCAAAAGGCCGATAAGGCTTCGGGGGAAGTCTGGGGGAATACGCATGCGGATCGTGAGGGGAGCCGTGCCTGTCGTCGTGGCGCTGGCGCTCGTGTTTCTGTTCACCGCTATTCTTTGGACCGTCAAGGTGTCGGGAATCGGACCGCAGCACCTCGTTTTCTTTTATCTGTTGCCGATGGCGCTGGTGGCGATCCTTTACGGCAGCCTGCCGGCGATGCTGTGCGTCATCGCAGCGACAGCTTGTGCCGCCTATTTCCTCTACGACCCTGTCTTCAGCTTCGCAGTCGCCAGTCCGGTAGAACTGGGCGAGCTGTTTTGCTTTACAGGCCTGGCGCTTATCGGCGCCAAATGCGTGGCCGATCTGCTGCGGCCGGCCGTCATTGTTTCGCAGCAAAATTCCGCCGCCCAAAATCCGGAATCCGGCTTTTAATCTTCGCCGTCAGAACTGCGACGCGAGCTGATCCAGTCCCATGACGTGGACGAGGTTGCGCACTTCTTCTTTTTGTTCGGCGTTGAAACTCATGATCAGCGGAACGGCTGCCGATTTAAGACCTTGCACCGAGTCCGGGTCGACGGCGGCAGCCTGGGTAGTTGCCGGAGCATTGCGCCCGCGGGCCTGCTGCGCATGCGTATAGGCCATGTTGCGGAGCGCGGCCTCGACGGCTGGCCACATATCCTCCTGATCCGGAGTCAAATGCAGCCGCGTCTTGATGCTGGCGATCTGCGCATCGTCGAGCATGTAACCCGGCCGATTGGCGACGCGGCGTTGGGCGGCTGCTGATGCTGATTCAGTGTGTTCGCTGACGGTCTTCGCGGCAACGGGCCGCGACCGGACCGGCTTTAACGGCTGAGGTTCCACGATCGCAACTGGCGGAGCCGGCGGCGATGGGTCGAGCTCGGCGGTTTGCAGTGTTGCCTGTTCATCTGCCTGCGGGGCCGCGGCCTGCTGCGTCGCCTGCGGTATCATGGGCACCGGACTGAACAATGCCGCCTGCGCGTCGTCGCGAGCGGGTACCGCCGCCATGTTCACTGGCGACAGATTGGCCCATTGTTGCGGGAAGCGGGTGGCGACCACGTCGGCGGCCGTTAGATCGTCCGTACTGCTCAGGGCGGTGATGTGCCAGCCGTTGGCCAAATACGCGATAGCGCCCGCGGCAAGAATTGGTACGACCGAGCCGCGCTTGAACGCCTTCTTCCGCCGCATCCCGACGCCCCATTCCACCTGCAACGCCCCCTATCTCCTTTCAAAGGAAGCTTAATTTATGGCTAACCATAGGTGTTTTGCCGGCAGAACACCGATGCGAGCGGATTGCGCCTGACCCAATGAACCCGACCCAATGAAAAAGGCCCGGCAGCGATGCCGGGCCTTTAGACGTATTTGTTTTCGAACTGGCTTTAAGCCGCTTCTTCCTCGACCACGGACTCTTCGTCCGCTTCGGGCTTCGGACCGCGACGCGGGCCCTTGGCAAGGGCCGCCTCGATCTCCTTGATCGCCTCGGTTTCGGTGATCCGCTGCACGGCGGCCACTTCGCGCGACAACCGGTCGAGCGCGGCCTCGTAGAGCTGCCGTTCGGAATAAGACTGTTCCGGCTGCGTTTCCGACCGATAGAGGTCGCGCACGACCTCGGCGATAGCGACGATGTCGCCAGAATTGATCTTGGCTTCGTATTCCTGGGCGCGACGCGACCACATCGTACGCTTGATACGGGCACGGCCCTTGAGGGTCTCAAGAGCGCGCTTGACCATCGGCGTCTCGGCAAGCTTGCGCATGCCGACCGACGCCACTTTCGACGTCGGCACCCGCAGCGTCATCTTGTCCTTGACGAAGTTGATGACGAACAGCTCAAGCCGCGCGCCGGCGACTTCCTGCTCCTCGATCGAAACGATCTGGCCGACACCGTGGGCCGGATAGACGATGAACTCGTGAGTTTTGAAGCCTTGTCGTTGAGTAGTCTTCTTCGCATTCATTCCCAAAGTTGCTCCTTCCGCTTCAGGCTTACGCCGTTGAGCGGGCTTCGCCACGCTGACCCTGCTCCGGGCCATAGCTCGCGTGGACTGTGAGGGCCTCCGGCTCGCGCGGGGGGCTGTTTTTGTTGTCTTCCGGCTCATGCCGGCCGCACTCTTCTTTGAACGACGACGAGTTTTCTCTGCCACTGCTCTCGCGTGGAATTCACGCCTCTTCTGACGGTTTCCTCGGAACCCTCCGAAAAAATATGCTCCCGGTTGGGAGCTTCGGAGGTGTTATTCATTGTGTGACAGCGTTATATCACATTTCCGGCTAAAATCAAAGCCTTAACGCGCTGCGAAAGCGCCGTATCAGCGTCTCGCCGGGCGAATTCCTTAACGATGGTTAATTTCTACAACTAAAAAGTGTGCTAATCGCCTTCGCCTGGATTGGCTGAAAAATGCTCCTCGAACTTGTTGGCAACGCCTTCCCATTGCTTGGCGTCGGCCGGAGGAGTCTTCTTGGTCGTGATATTGGGCCACGTCTTGGCGTATTCGGCGTTGATGCCCAGCCATTTCTCGACGCCTTGCTCGGTATCCGGCTTGATCGCCTCGATCGGGCATTCCGGCTCGCAGACCCCGCAATCGATGCATTCATCGGGGTGGATGACCAGCATGTTCTCGCCCTCGTAAAAGCAATCCACGGGGCAGACCTCTACGCAATCCATGTATTTGCATTTGATGCAATTGTCGTTGACGATATAGGTCATCTGCACACTCTGAACCGGCTTTTTGCAAGCCTTGCTCCTATCGCATGGGTCGACTGCACGCAAGCTTGGGCATCCCCGCCCCGGCGGCGCGAAACGGCGCTCATTCGATATCCTGATAGAGCGCCGTGGCAGTCGCGGCCGGCCCGCGGCGCTCGGCAAATCCCGTCACTTTCAGCACGCGTACACGCCGGTCGAGCGCGACCGTAATGACGTCGCCCGCCCGCACCATGCGTCCCGGCGCATCGATGCGCGCACCGTTGATCCTGACATAGCCGGCATCGGCAAGAGCCGCCGCTGCGCCGCGCGTACGCACCAGCCGGGCGTGCCAAAGCCACCGGTCGATGCGCTGATGCCCCGCCTCCGGCGTCACTCAGCGCCGCTCCTTGGCATCCGCCTCAAGCTGCGCCTTCAGTGCCGCAAGCTTGGCAAAGGGCGAATTGGGATCTGCCACTTTCTCGCGCCGCTCGAACCGCTTGACCGGCGGCCGTTCGCGTTCGCGCGGCGGCCGGTCCTGACGATGATCGGGCCTGCGCCGGTGGCGCGGCGGCCGTCCCGGCCTGGCATGGGTCTGCGCCGCTGACGGCGTCTCGGCCGCGTTCGGCGAGAGCGCAACCTCCGCTGCGGCCACGGGAGTGCCGGCCGCTTCGGTCCGTTCCGGGGAAGGCTTGCGCGCGTCCTCGGGCTTCCTGCCCTGATTGCGATGCCTGCCGTGCGGGCGTCGCCGGCCTTCGCTTCGGCCTGGACGCCATAGCTCGATCATCACCACGTCTTCCGCGGTCTGCGGTTGGGCGGCTTCGCCGCTCGGTGCGACCTCGGTTTGAGGAATTGCGGACTGCTCCTCAAGCGACAGAGACGCAACGGCCTGCTCCACCGCCGGCTCCGCGGTGGAATCGGGCTCCGCTTCGGTGACCACCGGATTTTCTTCAGCGACGGCAACCGGCGGATCCTCGATTGGCGGCGCAGGCTGATCTGAAGCGTCCTGTACCGGTGCGGCCACGCTATCCACGGCGGCGCTCGGCGCAGGCGCGGCGGAGAGTGCGGCAGGCGGTGGTTCGGGAGGTTTCGGCATCCGCTCCATGCGGTAGCCGAGCGAGCGCAAAATCGAGGCGAAATCCTCGCCCGACGCGCCGGTCAGAGAGGTCATCGTGTTGAATACGGTAAAGCCGCCGCGCACGCCGGCACCCTGCGGCTTCGGCCCAGCTGCGCCTTCGCGCCAGGCAACCGCGGGACGGATCAGATCGGCGAGCCGCTCGAGAATATCGACGCGCACCGCCCGCTCGCCACAGACCCGATAGCCGGCCGTCCGATACAGCGCCGCATCGATCTCGCGATTGACCGGAATGGAGGTGCGACCGCTGCCGGCCAGATGCAAAATATCGTCAAGGCCTTTGCTCTGCGGTCCTTCGTGCATCAGCGCCCAGAGCTGCAGGGCGAGCGCACGCGGGGCCGGCTTGAGCAGGCCCGGCAGATAGATGTGATAGGCGCCGAAACGCACGCCGTATTTGCGCAAGCTCGCGCGCTCCGGCTGCTCCAGCCCCTTCACTTCATCCGCAACGCGCTGGCGATCGAGGACGCCAAGCGCTTCGACCAGTTGAAAGGCCACGCCACGCGCGATGCCGGTGACGTCGGCAGCCGCGGCCAGTTCGGACAGCGGACCGAGCAGTTTGCCGACATGGGATTTCACGAACGTGTTGAGCCGCGCTTCGACCGCCTCGCGCGGGTCGCCGGTAAGATGCTCGTCGGCAATAATGCGCGCGCGCGGACGCAGAACGTCGTCGCCGGCGTGAAGCTTGCCAACCGCCGCACCGATCCAGCGCAACGTGCCGTCGGCCGCGAGGACGAATTGCTCGTCCTTGGCCTCGGCGAGCCGTGTCGCGCGCGTCGCGATCTCGCCGGCGAGCGCTTTCTGCGCGGCATTCTGCAATGCCTTTGCATCGGAACCGCCGGAAGACGCATCCGGCACAAAAACGAAACCGTCGAGCCGGCCGATGACGTGACCCTCGACCACGACCTCGCCGGTCTTGCTGAAGTCGGGCTCCAATGTCGCGTTCTCGCGCAGCCGCCGCATCAGGACGGTGGTGCGGCGATCGACGAAACGATCGGTCAGCCGCTCGTGCAACGCATCGGAGAGCCGATCCTCGACGGCGCGAGCCTCAGCCTGCCAGTGCTCCGGATCGGCAAGCCAATCGGGGCGGTTGGCGGCGAAGGTCCAGGTGCGAATATGGGCAATACGGGTCGACAGCGTGTCGATATCGCCGTCGGTACGATCCGCCAGCTTCACCTGATGCCCGAACCAGTCGGTGGCGATCTTGCCCTCGCGCTGGAGGAAACCATAAACCGTGACCACGAGCTCGGCATGGTTGGCCGGCGCGATCTTGCGGTAGTCCGGCAGCTGGCAGACGTCCCATAGCCGCTCGACATCCGCGGCGGTTCGCGTCAGCCCGCGCACCTGATCGTCGCGCGCCGCATGGTCGAGCACGAGGATATCTTCGCCGACCGGCGCACGCGCCAGCGCGCTCTCCGTCGGCGGCGTCGCAAGTGTCGCCTGCAGCGCGCCGACCGATGAGAAATCGAGATCGGAATTGCGCCATTGCACAAGCTTCACCGGCTCGAATGTGTGCGATTCGAGCGCCTGAACCAGTTCGGTCTCGAACGGCGGACAGCGCCCGCTGGTGCCAAAAGTGCCGTCCCGGGTGGCGCGGCCGGCGCGGCCGGCGATCTGGGCGAGTTCGGAAGGGTTGAGCTTGCGAAACTGATAACCGTCGAACTTGCGGTCGGAGGCAAAGGCGATGTGATCGACATCGAGATTGAGTCCCATGCCGATGGCGTCGGTCGCGACCAGATAATCGACCTGACCGGATTGATAGAGCTCGACCTGCGCGTTGCGGGTGCGCGGCGACAAAGCGCCGAGCACCACGGCTGCGCCGCCGCGCTGACGGCGGATCAATTCCGCGATGGCGTAAACCTCATCGGTCGAGAACGCGACGATGGCGGAACGCCGCGGCAGCCGCGTGAGCTTCTTCTCTCCGGAGAACGTCAGCTGCGATAGCCGCGGACGGCTGACGATACTGGCGCCGGGCAACAAGCGCTCCACGATCGGCTTCATCGTTGCCGCGCCGAGCACCAGAGTCTCCTCGCGGCCGCGCCGATTGAGCATGCGGTCGGTGAAGACGTGGCCGCGCTCGAAATCGGCGGCGAGCTGGATCTCGTCGATGGCGAGGAAAGCGACGTCGAGATCGCGCGGCATCGCTTCGACGGTGGCAACCCAGAAACGCGGGTTGGCCGGCTTGATCTTTTCCTCGCCGGTGACGAGCGCTACGGCGTCGGCGCCAACACGCTCGACCGCTTTATTGTAGACCTCGCGTGCGAGCAGCCGCAGCGGCAGGCCGATGATCCCGGAGGAATGCGCCAGCATCCGCTCGATGGCGAGATGGGTTTTTCCGGTATTGGTCGGCCCCAACACGGCGGTGACGCCGGCGCCGCGAGCGCGCAGCTCACGGTCAGGGGAAGGCGAAAACGAAATCGGCATTAATGGCCCGGCATTCACACAGCATTGGCACGACAGCGACAGCGCATCTGTACCACAACGTAACGCGGGAAAGCCCTGTGCTTAAGGTGTGGAACGAGTCTGGAACAAATCGCGGCCGAATCGGCAACTCGAAGCCTGTTCGAGTTCGTTCACTGCGACATGTGGGCTTCCGACGGGTAATGAATACCAGATAAGGTGGAATCGACGCCTTGTGCCGGCCGTTCCGATGCCAAAAGCATTAACGCGTTTTGCAACCACGATTCCATCGTGAGTCAAGACCTGCATCCCTGTGGATAACGGGGGTAGATGGGGCGCCATGCGCCGCGCCGTCACTCTGTTTTAGCGGCCGTATGCGGCGGTGGCGCGACGGTGACGAAGGTAGTTGCCTGCAACAGGCCGGTGCCCAGCGGCGTCGGCATCGAGAACCGGAACGGCACCAAGACCCGCGTCCCGGAGATCGGCGCCAGCCACACTTCGGCGTCGCGCAGTTCGACGAGATATTTGATCGCCGGGCGGTCCGGTACATATCCGGAAATCGGAGTGAAATAGACCGTGCAAACGGCAACGGGGCCCTGATAGCCGCGCTCGGCTTTCACGGTCTCCATGCGCTTGAACTCGCTGTGCAGGTCATACCGCACCCGGCCGTCGAACACCGCGACCTTGCGATTGCATGCTTCCGGCGAAACCGGATCGCCGTTTCCGCCGACGCGATTGAGCATCGACGTCATCGGATCGACCACGCCACGGCGATCGGCATCGCTCACGGGAATGCGGTTTGGGATCGGCGGCAGCGGCGGCTCGACCGCATAGTCGGTGACATTGCCGCCGGTGAGCGCCATCCGGACGTCGTCGACCTTGCGATCGTAGGTGATAGTGGCGCCATAGGTGGCCGGTATCGGCTGGCCGGCGTTAAGCGTGCCATGCGCTGCGCCGGTGCCGCGTGCGCCAGTGAAGAAGCGAATAATTCCAGTCGTCGTGCCGCTCGCCGCGGCGGTGTACTGGTCGTTTGTAAACTCGATGATCCAGTTGCCGCGGCCTATCGGAATGCCGGCAATGCTGGCGATATATTCGGCTTCAAGCCGGCCCTGCGCGCTGGCCGGGTGGCTCGCATCGCCGGCCACGGCGGCGAAGGTCGTCGGAGCCAGAAACACCACGCCACATAGGGCTGCGCCTGCACGGCGACGAAGCGATTTCGGCAACGTGAAGGGGGGCAATGGCTTTCCTCAAATCCCGGGCGGGGAGCCCCTTGTCTTGTCGGAGAATGCGTCGTTTCTGTGGTTTTGGCCGCCCGGCGGCAGTGACCGGATTTGCCAGGCGCAAGCGGGCGTCGCGCGCGCTTGACGCTCAAGAACGCCGCCACTATAGGTCCGCGCCATCCCCCATATCGTCCGGCACAGGCCGCTCGACCCGCGGGACAACGAAGCATTTGGGTTTTGAGGATTTGAGCCATGGCATGGCGTTGTGAACTTACCGGAAAATCGCGCCAGATCGGCAACCGGGTCAGCCATTCCAACCGCAAGACCAAGCGGCAGTTCAAGCCCAACCTGCTCAATGTCACGCTGTTGTCGGATGCGCTCGGCCGCTCGATTCGGCTCCGGATTTCGGCCAACGCGCTCAAGAGCGTCGACCATCGCGGCGGCTTTGATGCTTTCCTGCTCAAGGCCAAGGATGGCGAGCTTTCGCCGCGCGTGCTTGAGATCAAGCGCCAGGTGATCAAAAAGCGCGCCGTGGCCGCGTAACTGCGGCGCCTCGCGGGCGGCGTCCGTTCGCAAGATTGGCGCTCAGAGCCCTAATAGCCTGGGCAGCCAGAGCGAGATCGCCGGCAAATACGTCACCAGCATCAGCACCGCGAACATCACGGCGTAGAACGGCCAGATCCGCCGCAAGACCTGTTCGATCGTGACGTTGCCTACGGCGCAGCCGACGAACAGGATTGCTCCGACCGGCGGATGGCAAAGGCCGATGCCGAGATTGAGCATCATGATCATGCCGAAATGCACCGGATCGACGCCAAGCTTCATCATCACCGGAAGCAGGATCGGCGTGGAAATCAGGATCGACGGCGCCATGTCGACCAGACATCCGAGCAGGAGCAACAGCAGATTGACCAGCATCAGGATGACGTATTTGTTGGTCGATATGGTGAGAAAGAACGCCGTGATTTTCGCCGGCATCTGCGTAAGCGCCATGATGTAGCCGACGCTCGATGCGCAGGCGATCAGCGTCAGCACCATCGCCACCGTGCGCATCGTGCGATGGACCAGCGCCGGCAAATCGCGCCAGCGGTAGTCGCGATAGACGAACATGGTGACGAAGAAGGCCCAGACGCAGGCGACCGCGCCGGCTTCGATCGCGGTAAAAACGCCGGCGAGGATGCCGCCGAGTATGATGATCAGCGTGACCAGGCCCCACAGCGCCTCGAACGTGATGCGAGCCGCCTGGCGCAACGGCACGGACGTGCCGCGCGGATGGCCGTCGCGATAGGCGATCGCGAGGCAAAGAATGACGAGCGCGAAGCCGAGCAGCAGTCCCGGTACGACACCGGCCATGAATAGGCTGATGATCGAAATCGTGCCGCCGGTCGCAAGCGAATAGATCACCGCATTATGGCTCGGCGGCACGAGCAAAGCCTGCACCGACGCTGCAATCGTCACATTGGTGGCGAAGACTCGTGGAAAGCCGCTCTTTTCCATCTGCGGGATCATCACCGAACCGATCGCCGACGTGTCGGCCACCGCGGAACCGGAAATGCCGCTGAGGAAGGTCGTGGCGACGACATTGACCACGGACAGGCCGCCGCGCACCCGCGTAAAGCCGACGAGGACATCGGCAAATGCCACCAGCCGCCGCGCCATGCCCCCTTCGGCCATGATCGCGCCGGCCAGCACAAAGAACGGGATGGTGAGCATCGCGACTTTACTGACGCCGTCGGAAATCTTCAGCATCACCGCTTCGAGGGGAATGCCGATCCAGAGCGCGCCGGCGATCGACGCGAGCGCCAGTGAATAGGCGATCGGCATGCCGATGAAGAAGCACGCGAACATCGTGGCAAGGAGGACGAAAATATCCATCGGCGCTTCCTGCCGTTCACTCGAACGCGGCGCTGGTTTCGCGTTCGGTCTCGCCTGGCGGGCCGATCACGATGCGCTCGATCACGAACAGAAACAGGATGGCCCCGCCGAGCGGGATCGGCAGATAGGTCACGCCGACTGAGAGCGACGGAAAATCCGCAATCGAATTTTGCCAGGTGGCCGCAACAAGTTTCGCACCCCAGTTGATCATGAACAGCGCGATCAGCGCCATCAAACATTCGACCAGGAGTCCGCAAAGCCGCTGCAAGGTCGCCGGCAAGAGCGAAACGAAGAATCCCATGCGCATATGGAGCTTGACCCGATAGCAGGCGCCCGCGCCGAAGAAGGTCAGCACGATCATCAGAAGAACCGCTGTCGGCTCGGGCCAGGACGCCGCGCGATTGAGGACGTAACGGGTGTAAACCGCCCACGGCATGATGAAGGAGATCAACACCAGCGCCGTGCCCGCGATGACCACGCACAGCACGTAAAGCGCGTCCATCAGCCTGCGGATCGCCGAGTGCACGTTCGCCCGCCTTGCCGGTTTTAGCTGACCGCCTGGATACGCTTGATCATGTCGGTAAAGCGCGGAGCATATTTGTCCCACACCGGCTTTACCGCGTCCTGGAACGGCTGCTTGTCGATGGTTTCAACGACCTGGACACCGGCGGCGCGGGCTTTGTCCATGGCCTGCTTTTCGTAATCCTTCCACAGCGCGCGCTCGTCGGCCTGCACCGAAGGCGCGAGCTTGCGCAGCAAGTCCTGGTTGTCCTTCGACAAGCCGTCCCAGGACTTGCGCGAGAACACCAGGATTTCAGGCACGATCAGGTGCTCGGTGAGCGTATAGAATTTCGCCGCCTGATAATGGTTGTCGAAGACAAAGCTCGGCGGATTGTTCTCGGCGCCATCGATCACCCCGGTTTGCAGGGCGCTGAAGACCTGGTCGTAGCCCATCGCAACGCCGTTGGCGCCAAGCGCATTGGCCATGTCGATGAAGATCGGATTGCCGATCACCCGCATTTTCAATCCCTTGAGATCGCCGATGCTCTTGATCGGATGCTTGGTGTCGTAAAAGCTGCGCGCGCCCGCATCCATCCAGCACAGCCCGACCAGCCCGGCTTTATCGTTCGCGGTCACCTTGTCGAGCAGTTCGCGGCCGATCGGCCCGTCGATCACCTGCTCCATATGGGCGGTGTTACGGAACAGGAACGGCAGGTTGAGTACGTTGAGATCGTCGATGACGGGTCCGATTGCGCCGACGCTGACCCGGGCCAATTGGATGGCGCCGACTTGCGCCTGCTCGATCGCCTCTTTCTCGCCGCCGAGCTGCATCGAGGCAAACATCTGCACACCGAGCCGGCCATTGGTTGCCTGCTCAAGTTTCTTGCCGAGATTCTCGACGGCGACGACGGTGGGATAGCCGGGCGCGTGAACGTCCGAAGCCTTGAATGGCGTCTTGGCGTCGGCGAAGGCCGGCCGCGGTGCGATACGGCCCGCGGCAAGAGTTCCGAGCATCAATGCTGTGCCGGAAAGCACGTCACGTCGGCGCATGGTTTCCTCCCGAATTTCGCGCTTCCTTTTCCCCGTCGGAGCGCGTGAGACGGAAATCATGTCACACCGGGCGGCGCATTTCACCCACTTTGTCGGACGCGACGCCGCGTGCGCCTAGCGCTTGCGATCGGCGTCATATTCGTCGCTGCAAAACGGACCGCCCTGACAGCGTTCGGCGACAGGGCTTGCCGTCAGCTTCGCCTCCGCCGCGAGAGCCAGTTCGCGAAAATCCTCGGCGCGGCCCAATGGCTTGTAGCCGAAACGCCGCGCGTTGCTGTTGTCCCAAAAGCTCGCTTCGTTATCGGAGACACCGTAGAAGATCTCGTAATGAATGTTGGGATGCTCAAGGCCGATGCGGATAAGCTGTACAAGGTCCTCGGGCTTGAGCCAGATCGACAGACGCCGCTTGTCGACCGGCTGGTCGGCGACATTGCCGATGCGCAGGCAGGTCACCCGCAAACCATGCTTGTCGGCGTAGAGTGAGCCGAGCGCCTCGCCAAACGCCTTGCTGACGCCGTAGCGGCTGTCGGGCCGGACCGTAACGTCGACGCCGATGCGCTGCGTCCGCGGATAAAATCCCATCGCGTGATTGGACGTGGCAAACACCAGGCGCGGGACGCCGGCACGATAGGCCGCCTCGAAAATGTTGCGGCAGCCGATGATGTTCGCCGACAGGATTGTCTCCCACGGCCCTTCGATCGAATGGCCGCCGAAATGCACGATGCCATCGACGCCGCTGACGATTTTCTCGACCTGCGCGTAATCGGCGAGATCGGCGGCGATAAAAGTTTCGTCCGGCGCGAGATCCGCCGGCTTGCGAATATCGCTCCAGCGCAGTTGCGGATAGACTCCCTTGAGCAGCTTGCGCATGCGGCTGCCGATATCGCCGGCCGCTCCGGTGATGAGCACGGTCTTCATGCGAGCTTTCCTTACGCGGTCAGGCGGCGCGCGGGCCGCGGCGAACGCGACCGTCGTTCCGGCGGGCTTTCCTCGAACAGTTCCGCGAGCTTCTCGGTCATGACGCCACCGAGCTCCTCGGCATCGACGAGGGTCACGGCGCGCCGATAGTAACGCGTGACGTCATGCCCGATGCCGACGGCGATCAGCTCAACCGGCGAACGGGTCTCGATCTCCTCGATGATCCAGCGCAGGTGACGCTCCAGATAATTGCCGGGATTGACCGACAGTGTGGAATCATCGACCGGCGCGCCGTCGGAGATCATCATCAGGATCTTCCGGGTCTCCGGCCGCGCCAGCAGGCGCTTGTGCGCCCAGTCGAGCGCCTCGCCATCGATGTTTTCCTTGAGCAGGCCTTCGCGCATCATCAGACCGAGATTCTTGCGCGCGCGCCGCCACGGCGCATCGGCCGATTTGTAGATGATGTGGCGCAGATCGTTGAGACGGCCCGGATTGGGCGGCTTGCCCTGCGCCAGCCAGCTTTCGCGCGATTGGCCGCCCTTCCACGCCCGTGTGGTGAATCCGAGAATCTCCACTTTGACGCTGCACCGTTCCAGCGTGCGCGCCAGAATGTCGGCACAGGTTGCAGCGACCGTGATCGGACGGCCGCGCATCGAGCCCGAATTGTCCAATAGCAGCGTCACCACGGTATCGCGGAAGTCGGTGTCCTTCTCGCGCTTGAACGACAGCGGGTGCATTGGATCGGCGATAATGCGCGGCAGCCGCGACGGATCCAGCAGTCCTTCTTCGAGATCGAATTCCCAGGACCTGTTCTGCTGCGCCAGCAGCAATCGCTGCAGCCGGTTGGCGAGCCGCGCGACGACGCCCTGCAAATGCGACAGCTGTTTGTCGAGATAGCCGCGCAGCCTGTCGAGCTCTTCCGGCTCGCACAATTCCTCGGCGCCGACCGTCTCGTCGAATTTGGACGTGAACGGCTTATAGTCGGGCCCGCGCGGCTCGTTGCGCCCGTTGCGCGGCCGCCACGGCTCCGCCGCGGTTTCCGAATCGCCCATCTCGGCGTCATCGGCCATTTCGGCGGACGGCGCGTCGACGGCTTCCGAGGCGCTGTCGGGCAGTTCATCGGCGGAAGCCTCCGCCTCGGCGCTCATCTTGTCGCTTTCGGCGGCGTCGGAGGCTTCGCCGTCCTGGCCCAATTCGTCCTTCTGGTTCTCGTCTTCGCCCTCTTCGCCGTCCTCCTCGTCGGAGTCGCTCGAGCGGTCTTCGCCCATGTCGAGGCAATCGAGGAGGTCGTGCACGATGTCGCCGAAGCGGCGCTGGTCGTCGACCACGCGTTCGAGGCGATCGAGATCGCGGCCGGCGCGCTCCTCGATCAGCGGGCGCCACAAATCGACGAGCTTGCGCGCGGCTTCGGGCGGCATTTCGCCAGTGAGCCGCTCGCGCACGATCATGGCGAGCGCCTCTTCGAGCGGCGCGTCAGCGCGATCGGTGACTTCATCGAATTTGCCGCGGTGAAAGCGGTCGTCCAGCATGGCGGCAAGATTCTTGGCGACGCCGCCCATGCGGCGCGCACCGATCGCCTCGACGCGGGCCTGCTCGACTGCTTCGAACACCGCGCGGGCCTGCTGGCCGCCGGGCGCAAGCTTGCGATGCACTGTGGGATCGTGACAGGCGAGCCGCAGCGCTATCGAATCGGCGTGGCCGCGCACAATCGCGGCTTCGCGCTCGTTGAGGCGGCGGGGCGGTTCCGGCAACCGCGCCTTGCCGCCGACAAGACCCGGGCGCTCCGACGCGAAGCTTACTTCGAGTTCGCCCTTGCCGGCGATGGCGCGCAGGCAAACACCGACCGCGCGCTTGAACGGTTCGGTCGGCGCCTCTTTCGCAGTCGATTTCGGCTTGATGTTCGAGTTCATGACGGCGCCCTCGGCGCTGGCGCCTTTAGCTCAACGCCACATTCACCGCGGATTCCGGAAGCTCCTGACCGAAGCAGCGCTGATAGAACTCGGCGACCAGCGGCCGCTCCAGTTCATCGCACTTGTTGACGAAGGTCAGCCGGAAGGCGAAGCCGATGTCGTTGAAGATTTCCGAGTTCTCGGCCCAAGTGATCACCGTTCGCGGACTCATCACGGTCGAGATGTCGCCGTTCATGAAGGCGTTGCGCGTAAGATCGGCAACGCGCACCATCTTGGAGACCGTGTCGCGGCCCTCCGCGGTGTGAAAATGCTTGGCCTTGGCAAGCACGATGTCGACTTCGTTGTCGTGCGGCAGATAATTGAGCGTGGTGACGATCGACCAGCGGTCCATCTGGCCCTGATTGATCTGCTGGGTGCCGTGATAGAGGCCGGACGTGTCGCCGAGACCGACGGTGTTGGCGGTCGCGAACAGGCGGAACGACGGATGCGGCTTGATCACCTTGTTCTGATCGAGAAGCGTGAGCCTGCCCGACGATTCGAGCACGCGCTGGATCACGAACATCACGTCGGGGCGGCCGGCGTCGTATTCGT
Source organism: uncultured Alphaproteobacteria bacterium (assembly GCA_963808205.1). Taxonomy (GTDB): domain Bacteria; phylum Pseudomonadota; class Alphaproteobacteria; order Rhizobiales; family Xanthobacteraceae; genus BOG-931. Next base: position 1,198,669 of record CAWEER010000005.1, on the reverse strand, counting down.
CGAAGCAAAGCGCGACATTGTTTTGCAGCGCCCAGGGCAATATGCCGTCGCGGAATTCCGTGACCTGCATGCCCTCGCGGATGACGATGGCGTCCTTGCCGATCAGATCGACGCGGCTGATATGGCTGTCGAGGTTGACGCGCACGCACGGCCAATTGAGCCGCGCCGCGATCTGCTCGATATGGGTCGATTTACCGGTGCCGTGATAACCGGTGACGATGACCCGGCGATTGCGGGCAAAGCCGGCAAGAATGGCAAGCGTCGTCGGTTTGTCGAACCGGTAATCCGGGTCCGTGTCGGGCACGTGCTCGTCTGGCTCGGAATAGGCCGGAACTTCCAAATCGCTATCGATTCCGAACAGTTGCCGGATCGAAACCTTCATATCCGGCAGGCCGGATTCACTGTCTTTCGCGACGCTCATTGATCCTCTCCGTGACCCCGGCAAGCCCGAGGCCGGATGTGGCGGTTCATCTAGCCCAAGGGCCTAATTAGCAGAAAGGCCCGATAGGGCGAAAGCCACCGCCGGCCTACCTGTGGAGTCAGCAAAAACCTGCCGACTTCAGGTAGTTGTAGGCTTGGATGATTTCCCGCAACCGCTCTTCCGAGCCGCGATCGCCGCCATTGGCGTCGGGATGATGCCGTTTTACCAGCATTTTGAACCTGGACTTGATGTCGGCGCGCTGGGCGTCGGTTTCAAGCCCGAGTGCGTCGAGCGCGCGGCGCTGCGCATTGAATATCTTGCGGTCCTCGCCTGCGGGGCGCGCATGGCCGGGACGGCTCGCCCCGGTTTCGCCGAACAGCGAGAACGGATCGTCGGACTCAAACTCGGCATCGCGGAATTTACCCCGGCCGCGCCTGGCGGAACGCTTGCCGCCCAGCGAACCCATCTTCCAGGTTGGGCGATGACCGGTGAGATCGTCCTTCTGATACTTCGCCACCGCTTCGTCGCTCATGCCGGCGAAGAAATTGTATGAATTATTGTATTCACGCACGTGATTGAGACAGAACTGCCAATATTCGGTGGCGCGCAGCCGGCCTTTCGGCGCGCGATGCGGCGCCGGCGCATTGCAGCTCGGCCACTGGCAAGGCGGATGCTCGGCGCGCAAACGGCGATCCTGATCGGGCTTCACCCGGATCCGGTCGAACAGCGGTGAATTCGTGCTCATCGTGATGATTATGCGGTTGCGTCGATGGCGGCTTCAAGACTTGACAGGCCGCAAAAGCACGCGTTGCGGTTGTTGACGTTAATGCTTTGCGGCGACAGGCTGCGGTGTATCAGGAAACGGTCATGGGGATGCAGGATATTATCACGACGAAGCTCATCGCGGCTTTCGCGCCGGAAAGCCTGCATGTCGAAGACGAATCGCATCTGCATGAAGGCCATGCCGGGCATCGCCCGGGCGGTGAAAGTCATTTCCGGCTCTATATCGTGTCGCAAGCCTTCCGGGGAAAGAGCCGGATCGAACGGCATCGCATGATCAACGGGGCATTGGCGAACGAGCTTAAGAGCCGCGTCCACGCGCTTGCCATCCACGCGCAGGCGCCGGGAGAAAGCTAGTCCGCGGTCTCGGCGGCTTGCACCGTCTTATCCTTCGCCGCAAGCAAATCCGTCAGATCGAGCCGGTGGGTGACCATCGCGACCTTGAGATGCACACGGCCGATGCGAACGCCTGGATTGATCGGAGCGGCGGTCATGTCGGCCTGCCTCGTTAACTCGCTTTGGCAGTGATCTTGCGCGTGAGCGGCGCAACGCGCAGCGCGGTGATGCGGTTGCGGGTCTTGCGCAAAACCTGGAAGCGGAAGCCGTAGAACGTGAAACTCTGTCCCGGCTCCGGGATCGAGCGCGATTCGTGGATGACGATGCCGGCAATCGTCGTCGCCTCGCCATCGGGGATATTCCAGTCCATCGCCCGGTTGAGATCACGGATCGGGACGCTGCCGTCGACATTGACCGAACCATCGGGCAACGGCCGCACGCCGGGGACGGCGATGTCGTGCTCGTCGGTGATGTCGCCAACAATCTCCTCGACGATATCCTCGAGCGTTACCAATCCTTCGAGTTCGCCGTATTCGTCGACCACAAGCGCGAATGGCGTCTTGCGATGCCGGAATGCTTTAAGCTGCTCCGCCACCGGCATCGTATCCGGCACAAACCATGGCGGCTTGGCCAAAGCCAAAATGTCGAACTTTGCCGTGTCGCCGCTCGCCGCATGCATCGCGCGCCACACTTCCTTGGCGTTGAGCACACCGATGACGTTATCCGGGGAATTGCGCCACAACGGTATTCGCGTGACACCGGCAGCCAAAACGGCGTCGATCAGGTCGGGAGGCGGCTCGTCGGCATCGAGCATCACCATCTTGGTGCGATAAATCATGACGTCCGAAACCGTGAGCTCGCGCAGGTCGAGCAGGCCGCCCATCATGTCGCGGTCGATTTTTTCCACAACACCGGCCCGATGCATGAGATCGACGGCGCCGCGCAATTCTTCGTCCGGCGAGAGGATCGACTGGATTTTGCCGGTCGGCATGCCGAGCCCGCGCAATATGCCACGCACCAGCCACTCGACGATACGAAGGAACGGCGAGAACCAGCGCACGGTCCGCTCGACCGGCTGCGCCACAACGAGCGCCATGCGATCCGGCGCATTGAAGGCAGCCGTCTTCGGCAGCACTTCGGCAAAGATGAAAATCAGAAGCGTCATCGCGAGCGTGGCGTAAATCACACCGGTCTGACCGAAATAGGCGAGCAGCAGCCCCGTCGCCAAAGTCGATGCGGCGATATTGGTAAAATTGTTGGCAAACAGGATCGCGCCGAGAAGCCGCTCGCGCTTGGCCATCAGCCCATTGACGACGGCAGCGTCGCGATTGCCCTGCTTTTCCAGCCGCAGCATCGCGGCGCGCGAGGAGGCCGTCAGCGCCGTCTCGCTTGCCGAGAAAAACGCCGATATCAGCAGGCAAATAACGATCGCAAGCACGGTCAGCCAATCAAGAGTAGTCATTGCTCCGTAAGCTTCTCGGCAAGAAACGCACGCACCTCGTGCTGGTCGACGCCGGCCTCGATGAAGGCCGCGCCGATCCCGCGCACCAGAATGAATGTAAGCATTCCGCGCTTCACTTTCTTGTCCTGCGCGATCAGTTCCATCAATTGGTCAACGGAAGGTTGCGGGCCGGGAATGTCCTTGATCCTGGCGGGCAGGCCGACGGCGGCCAAATGGCCGATCGCACGCTTTGCTTCGGCAGCAGGAAGTAGTCCGCGCCGCGCCGAAAAATCGAAGGCGAGCGCCATGCCCACAGCGATGGCCTCGCCGTGCAGGAGCCGATCGGAAAAGCCGCCGGCGGCTTCCAGTGCATGGCCGAAAGTATGGCCGAGATTGAGCAGCGCCCGTTCGCCGGTTTCGCGCTCGTCGCGGGCGACGATTGCCGCCTTGGCGCGGCACGCAGCCGCGATGGCCTGTTCGCGTGCCGAGCCGCCGCCGAACACTTCACCCCAGTTGGCCTCGAGCCAGGTGAAGAAAGCCGCATCGCCAAGGAAGCCGTATTTCACGAGTTCCGCGTAACCCGCGCGAAATTCGCGCTTCGGCAATGTGTCGAGGAGCGCGGTGTCGGCCAGCACCAGGATCGGCTGATGGAACGCGCCGACGAGATTCTTGCCGTAGGCGGAATCGATTGCCGTCTTGCCGCCAACGGAGGAATCGACCTGCGCGAGCAGCGTAGTCGGCACTTGCACATAATCAAGTCCGCGCCGCACCACGGCTGCCGCGAAGCCGGCGAGGTCGCCGATAACACCGCCGCCGATCGCGACAATCAGATCGTCGCGCTCGATCTGCGATTTAATGATGCTCTCGCAAACCCGCTCAAGGACCCGGTAGCTTTTCGAGCTCTCGCCGGCCGGAACACTCACATGGCTCGTAGCGATGCCCGCGTGTGAAAGCGCAGTTTCGGCCGCAGCCAGATAATGCCGCGCCACGTTCTCATCGGTGACGATGAATGTTTTGGCGCCCGGCCGCAGCGCCGCGATGCGCGCGCCGAGCGACGCGAGCAGGCCGCGCCCGATCGCGATATCATAGCCGCGCGCATCGAGCGCGACTTTGACGACGCCTGGATCGGTGCGAACCGGCACAGTCATGAACCACTCCTTGCCAGCGCCGCCGGGCCGCCCAAGAAGGCGATGAGCTGCTTCATCATTTCCGTGACGATCGCCTCATGCGGCACTTCACGCGACTGCACGGTAAGATCGGCCTCGGCATAGACCGGCGCGCGTTCGGCGAGGAGCGCGCGCAGGGTCGCCGCAGGATCCGCCGTTTGCAGCAGCGGCCGATCGTTCTTGCGTTTGCTGATCCGCCGCATCAGCACGTCAAAGTCGGCGGAGAGCCAGATCGAGACCCCCTTGGCCTTGATGCCGGCGCGCGTATCCGGGTTCATGACAGCGCCGCCGCCGGTCGCCAAAACCTTCGGTCCGCCGTCAAGTAGGCGCGCGATCACGCGCGCTTCGCCGCTGCGGAAATCAGCCTCACCATGGCGCGCGAAGATGTCGGCGATGCTCATGCCGGCGGCCGCCTCGATCTCGGTATCGGCATCGACGAAAGGAATTCCGAGCCGCGCGCCAAGACGCCGGCCGATCGAAGATTTGCCGACCCCCATCATGCCGACCAGCACGATCGAGCGCTGGCCCAGCCGCGCCAGGATGTCGGCCGCGGAAACCATCCCGTAAATGTCATTTTCTGTTGCAATATCAGTCATTTATATAAGGCCAACAGCCGGTCCGGCGGCGCCCCTGATCGCCGCCGCGAGCGCCCTCTTACCACGTTCAGCAATGCGTCAGATCACTTGCCAGTCAGACGCGAACATGATCGTACTCGGTCCCGTTCGCCGGCACCAATGGGATGAGCGCGGGCACCTGACGATGCCGAGCCTGCTCCGATTACTCGCTGTCATCGCTGTGCTGTGCGGAGCCGTGTATGGCGGCCTCTACGCGCTGTCGCATTTCGTGCAGCCGAAGTCGCGCGAGATGTCGGTGTCGATTCCGCCCGACAAGTTTTTCAAGAATCGCTGAGGACGGGGCATGGTTCGCGCGGCGACTCGTGCACAGACCGGTACGGCGCGACAATCCGACGAGCGGCTCATTGCGCTCTACCTCGACATGCTGGCGGCGGAACGCGGCGCCGGACGGAACACGCTTGCTGCCTACAGTCGCGATCTCGAAGATTTTTCGGCCTATCTCAAAGCTGCCGGCTGTTCCGTCGCCAAGGCGGCAACGGATGATCTGCGCGGCTATCTCGGCGCGCTGTCGCGGCGCGGCCTACGGGTGGCGACGGTGGCGCGGCGCCTGTCGGCGATGCGGCAGCTCTATCGGTTCCTCTATGCGGAGGGTCAGCGCGGGGACGATCCCGCGGCCGTCCTTGAAGGTCCAAAACGCGAGCGCGCCTTGCCGAAGACGCTGACGCTCGCGGAGGTCGATCATCTTCTTCACGTCGCCGGCGCATGCGATCCAGCGGCACCGTTCGCGATGCGGCTGCGCGCGGTACGGCTCGCTTGCCTCGTCGAGATGCTCTACGCCACGGGGCTGCGCGTCTCCGAACTCGTGGCGCTGCCGGCGTCGGCCGCGCGCCAAGATGCGCGCGTCATCATGGTGCGCGGCAAGGGCAACAAGGAACGCCTCGTTCCGCTTAACGACGCCGCCAAACGCGCCATGGCAAACTATCTCGCACTGCTGGGGCAATCCGGACGGGAGACCCGATCCAAATGGCTGTTCCCGTCGTTCGGCGAAAGCGGCCATCTCACACGGCAACACCTGGCGCGCGAATTAAAGGCGCTGGCCGGGGCCGCGGGACTGCGTGCGGCGCAAGTCAGCCCGCATGTGCTGCGCCACGCTTTTGCCAGCCATCTCCTGCACAATGGGGCGGATCTGCGTGTCGTCCAGACGCTTCTTGGTCACGCCGATATTTCCACCACGCAGATCTATACCCATGTATTGGAAGAGCGCCTGAAAAGCCTGGTGCGCGATTTGCACCCGCTGGCGCAGGAATAATATGAACCCGGCCGCATTGCTTGACTTGGACGCGATGCGCGGGCGAGTTAGCCGCAGATACGGCAATAGCCGTTCATCCTTTGGTGCAAGCTGACAGAGCCTGATGCGTAGCTATCTCGATTTTGAAAAACCGGTGGCCGAGCTCGAGGCCAAGGCGGACGAATTGCGCGCGCTGCACAGCGACGGCGATGCGATCGGCGAGGAGATCGACCGCATCGAGGGCAAGGCGGCGACGGCGCTGAAGGAACTCTATGCCGGCCTGACGCCGTGGCAGAAAACGCAAGTTGCGCGTCATCCGCAGCGCCCGCATTGCCTCAATTACATTGCGGCGCTGATCACCGATTTCGTGCCACTCGCCGGCGACCGCAAGTACGGCGAGGATGAAGCAATCGTCGGCGGCTTCGGCCGCTTCCGCGGCGACAGCGTTTGCATCATCGGCCACGAGAAAGGCTCCGACACCGACAGCCGGCTGAAGCACAATTTCGGCATGGCGCGGCCGGAAGGCTACCGCAAAGCCGCGCGGCTGATGGGCATGGCCGACCACTTCGATGTTCCGGTCATCGCGCTGATCGACACCGCGGGCGCCTATCCCGGCATCGGCGCCGAGGAACGCGGCCAGGCCGAAGCCATCGCGCGCTCAACGGAAGCCTGCCTCGAGATCGGCGTTCCGAATGTCGCGGCGATCATCGGCGAGGGCGGATCCGGGGGCGCCATCGCGATCGCCACGGCCAACCGCGTGCTGATGCTCGAACATGCGATCTACAGCGTGATTTCGCCCGAAGGCGCCGCATCGATCCTGTGGCGCGACACCGCCAAGGCGCAGGAGGCGGCGGCGAACATGAAGATCACCGCACAGGATCTGGTACGCTTTGGTGTCGTCGACACGGTCGTTCCGGAACCGACAGGAGGAGCGCATCGCGAGCCGGCCGCGGCCATCGCCGCGATGGGTGAGGCGATCGGCGAAGCGCTCGGCGAATTGCGCGGTCTCGACCGCGCCACCATCGTACGGTTGCGGCGCGAGAAGTTTACCGCGATCGGGCGCACGCTGAGCTAACCTCCGGCGCGGCGGCCCGGCGAAAACGCCAGCGAACCGAGCTTCGCCACAATCTAGCCGCGATTGCCCCGCCTGCGGTAAAGGTCACTAATTTCGTGGATTAACTGCTCAAATTTGCAGATAATTTACCATTCATTTATGAGCCGCATGTTCAACCGGAGACGGACGGCCGGTTGCCTTGCGAAAGCCACCTCTTGTGGGTAACGATTAGCAACTGATGGCACGGGGATGGTCCATCTGTCTGGGAATCCTGCATTGATCCGCGCCTGTTTTGTCCGCGCGCTTTCATCATGCGCGCTCAGTTTTCGTATAATGCTGACATCGGTGGCGTTCGTCGCCGGTGCGTTGACGCTTGCCGGCTGCTACGGCGACGAGGGCTATCAGCTTCCAACCAGGGCGATGAAGGAACTCGCGCCGGAGATGCAGGCTCTCCTCGTCCAGAAGAACATGCCGAAGGACTCGCCGATCCTCGTCCGCATTTTCAAGGAGGAATTGGAACTCGAGGTCTGGAAGCAGGACACCAACGGCCAGTTCCAGATTCTGAAAATCTATCCGATCTGCCGCTGGTCGGGAGAGCTTGGGCCAAAGAAAGTCCAGGGCGACCGCCAGGCGCCCGAAGGATTCTACTCGATCACGCCTGGGCTGATGAATCCCAACTCGAACTACTACCTCGCCATCAATATCGGCTTCCCCAACGCCTACGACAAATCCAACAACTATAGCGGCGCGTTCCTGATGATCCACGGCGATTGCTCGTCGGCCGGCTGCTACGCGATGACCGATGAGCAGATCGGCGAAATTTATTCGCTGGCGCGCGAATCCTTCCTCGGCGGCCAGAAGGAATTCCAGATCCAGGCCTACCCGTTTCGCTTGACGCCCGCGAACATGGCGCGTCATCGCAACAGCCCAAACATGCCGTTCTGGAAGATGATCAAAGAGGGTAACGACCATTTCGAGGTGTCGCATCTCGAACCCAAGGTCGATGTCTGTGACCGGCATTACGTGTTTGATGCGCAGCCGCCGGCGAATTCCGGCAGGGCACTGTCGTTCAGCCCGACAGGCCGTTGCCCCGCCTACGAAGTGCCGCAGGAAATCGCCGGACCGGCGCTAGAGAAGGAACGCAACGAGGACTTTCAGGTCGCGCAACTGATCAAGGAAAACGTCCCGGTAGCGCCGATCACGATGGGAACGGACGGCGGCATGAACAGGGTGTTCGCCTCCAAGCTCCAGACCACCGATGTGTTTTACGACAACGAAGGCCACGCGCACGCGCCGCCGATCCATCCCGGCATGCCGCCGCCGACGCTGAGCCAGCCGCGCGCCGAGCCGGCCGATGTCGCCGCCGGCAACAGCAAGCCGCGCGGCCTGTTTGCCGGCTTGTTCGACGGCAAATCGAACCCGCAGCCGGCCGCGGCGCAGCCGAGTCAGGTCGCGTCCACGGACGCAAACACCAACGCGAGTGCGCAGGACCATTCGGGTTTCTTCGGCAGCCTGTTCAAGCCGAAGAACGAAACGGCTGCCCAGCCTCCGGCCCCGCAAGGAGCAGTGCTGGCCGGATTGCGGCCCGCCATGGAGCCGCGCAAGACGGAGACGCCGAAGGGCGAGCCACAGACCGCCGAAGCGGCAAAACCCAAGGTCAAATCCCAGCCTGATAAGGCACAACAGGACGCCACTACCGCGCCACCGCCAGCAAACAACGGCAGTCTGATCAAGGGCGCGCAACCCGTCGTACCGGCCGGAACGTTCGACGGACGGTGGGGCGGCCTTCAGAAATCGGTCAGCACACAGTAATCAGAGCGGCTTCGCGATCTGATGACCGGCATCGGCGCGACGTCCGTCAGACGTATCGTCCGTGACAATGTTTGAATTTTTTGCCTGAGCCGCAGGGACACGACTCGTTGCGGCCGACTTTGCCCCAGCTTTGCGGATCTTGCGGATTGCGCGCCAGGGCCGTGCCAGCGCCCAAGACGGCGCCCGGCCCAGCTGCGGAACCGGCACCCGGTCCGATGCCGTGACGCGCGAGCGTTTCGGCGCCGGCCATAGCCAGAGCCATCTCGTCCTCGCCGGTCGACGGATCCAACTTGTGCGCCTCCATGACAGGCAGCGCCGCAGGCTGCTGCGGCGGGGCGGCCTGGATTTCGACGCGCATCAGCTGCGCGGTCACCGCCTCGCGCAGGCTTTGACTCATCGCTTCAAAGAGACTGAAGGACTCCGCCTTGTATTCGTTGAGCGGATCGCGCTGGCCATAGCCGCGCAGCCCGATCACCTGACGCAAATGATCGAGCATCACGAGATGCTCGCGCCAGAGATGATCGAGCGTCTGCAGCAGGATCGACTTCTCGACGTAGCGGATGACGTCCGGGCCCCATTGCCCGACCTTCGCCGCCATGTGCTCGTCGCCACGGCGCTCGACGCGCGTGAAAATTTCCTCGTCGGCGATGCCCTCTTCCCTGGCCCAGTCATCGACCGGCAGATCGAGGTCGAGCACCCGTTTGAGTTCCTCGCGCAAGCCCTTCGCATCCCACTGCTCCGGATAGGCATTTTCCGGGACATGCTTGCTGACCAGGTCGTCGATTACCGTGTGGCGCATATCGGAGACGACTTCGCCGACCGCCTGATCCTGCATCCATTCGACGCGCTGATCGAAGATGACCTTGCGCTGATCGTTCATCACGTCGTCGAATTTCAGGATGTTCTTGCGGATATCGAAATTGCGCGCCTCGACCTTCTGCTGCGCCTTTTCCAGCGCCTTGTTGATCCAGGGGTGGATGATCGCTTCGTTTTCCTTCAAGCCGAGCTTGGTCAGCATGCCGTCGAGCTTGTCGGTGCCGAAGATGCGCATCAGGTCGTCTTCGAGCGACAGGAAGAATTTTGAATGTCCCGGATCGCCCTGGCGTCCGGACCGGCCGCGCAACTGGTTGTCGATGCGGCGGCTCTCATGCCGCTCGGTGCCAAGCACACACAATCCGCCGGCCGCGAGCGCCCGTTCTTTCAAGCGCGAAACCTGGGCGTGGATTTCATCGGCGCGCGGGCTCTTTTCGCGCTCCCGCGGATCGGCGATATCGGCCAGTTCCTGCCGGATGCGCATGTCGGCATTGCCGCCGAGCTGAATGTCGGTGCCGCGGCCGGCCATGTTGGTTGCGATCGTGATGGCGCCCGGCACGCCGGCCTGCGAGACGATATAGGCTTCCTGCTCGTGATAGCGGGCGTTGAGGATGGCAAACACCTTGGCCTTGGTCGCGCCTTCGTCGCCGGTATAAAGCGCGGCGAATGCGTTGGGGTCGGAGAAATCGTGCTGCTCCCAGCCCTGTTCGCGCAGCGTCTCCGCGAGACGCTCGGATTTTTCGATCGAGGTCGTGCCGACCAGAACCGGCTGGCCGCGCAATTTGCAATCTTCGATCAGCGCCACGATGGCGCGGGTTTTTTCCGCCGACGTGCGATAGACCTCGTCGTCGTCGTCGAGGCGGATCATCGGCATATTGGTCGGGATTTCGAGGACCTCGAGGCCGTAAATATCCTGGAACTCGTCCGCCTCGGTCAGCGCCGTGCCGGTCATGCCGGCGAGCTTGTCGTACATCCGGAAATAGTTCTGGAACGTGATGGAAGCGAGCGTCTGGTTTTCCGGCTGGATCGGCTGGCGTTCCTTGGCTTCGAGCGCCTGGTGCAGGCCTTCCGAATAGCGGCGGCCCGGCATCATGCGGCCGGTGAACTCGTCGATAATGACGACCTCTCCGTTCCGCACGATGTAGTCCTTGTCGCGCTGGAACAGCTTGTGCGCGCGCAATGCCTGATTGATGTGATGGACGACGGAAACGTTCTCGACGTCGTAAAGCGAGTCCGATTTGAGCAGATTGGCGTCCTTGAGCGTCTGCTCCATCTTGCTCATGCCGTTTTCGCTCAGATTGACCGAGCGTTGCTTCTCATCGAGCTCGTAATCGGTCTTGTCCAGCGCGGGAATGAAAGTGTCGATGGTGTTGTAGAATTCGGAACGGTCGTCGAGCGGGCCGGAAATAATGAGCGGCGTGCGCGCTTCGTCGATCAGGATGGAGTCGACTTCGTCGACGATGGCGTAGGTGTGCCCGCGCTGCACCATGTCTTCGAGACGATACTTCATGTTGTCGCGCAGATAGTCGAAGCCCAGCTCGTTATTGGTGCCGTAGGTGACGTCGCAGTCGTATTCCTTCTTGCGCGCCTCGTCATCGAGGCCGTGGACGATGACGCCGACCGTCAAGCCGAGGAATTTATAAATCTGCCCCATCCATTCCGCGTCACGCTTGGCGAGATAGTCGTTCACGGTGACGACATGGACGCCGCGCCCGGAAAGCGCGTTGAGATAAACCGGAAGCGTGGCAACCAGCGTCTTGCCTTCGCCGGTCTTCATCTCGGCGATCTTGCCTTCGTGCAGCACCATGCCGCCAACCATCTGCATGTCGAAATGACGCTGACCGAGCGTGCGCTTGCCGGCCTCGCGAACGGTGGCGAATGCCGGGACCAGGACGTCGTCGAGGGTCTTGCCCTCGGCCAGCTGTTTCTTGAAATCTTCGGTGCGCGCGCGCAGCGCCTCGTCAGAGAGCGCCGCAAGTTCCGTCTCGAGCGCATTGATTTCCTCGACGCGCGGCCGATAGGAGCGGATACGGCGATCGTTGGACGAGCCGAACAGTTTGCGGGCGACAGCGCCGATCATCACATCATCCTTTTGGATTTCGGGCTCATCCGCCGAGCGGTCTGCAAGCGGCTTTGATCAAGGACGATCTTGTCCGGAAATCGGTTCCCCATGCTCGGGATCATGCTGTCTCTGCGTTCGCCCGAGGCTCTGGTCCAACATGCGGAAAATACGGCGCTATTCGGGCTTCAACAAGGCGACTGAACGTCCCAAACTCTGCTGGACAGATAGGAGGGGGTCGATTTTTTGTCAATGCGAGGCGCTTTTCACGCGGTCGTTAGGGGCGGTGCCGATTCTGCCATTGCCAAGGGCGGTCGATTCGGCGAGTGTCCGCGCCGAATTCGGACCCTTATTTCGGGTCCGGCACCCTGCAGAACACGGCGACTGTCTACGCCTTGCCAAAGGATAGCGCTCTATGGCCTCCCCCCACCCGCTCGTCGTTCGCGCATTCGGCGCCCTGGCGCTGGCGGCATTCCTTCTTGGACCAATCACCGCCCCGCGCGCGGACGATTCCGACCCGGTCGTCGCCCGCGCCAACGGCGTCGATATCCGCCAGAGCGATCTCACGCTTGCCGAGGATGAAGTCGGCTCCAGCATGCCGCAGATGCCGCCGGAGCAGAAACGCGATTACCTGATCACCTATCTGGCCGACGTCATCGTCCTGTCGCAGGCCGCCGAGCAGCAAAAACTCGGCGATCGCGACGACGTCAAGCATCGGGTCGCGCTCGAGCGCAATAAGGTGCTGATGGAAACGTTGCTGCAGGACACCGGCCACGCCGCGATCACCGACGATGCAATGCACAAGGTGTACGACGAAGCCGTCAAACAGATGCCGCCTGAGCAAGAGGTGCACGCGCGCCATATCCTGGTGCCGACGGAGGACGAGGCCAAGGCGATCGAAGCTCAGTTGAAGAAAGGCGCGGATTTCGCCGCGCTGGCCAAAGAAAAATCGAAAGATCCGGGCGCTGCCGAGGGCGGCGATCTCGGCTGGTTCACCAAGGATCAGATGGTGCCTGAATTCGCCGAGGTCGCGTTCAAGCTCGACAAGGGACAAATCTCCGATCCGGTGAAGACGCAGTTCGGCTGGCACATCATCAAGGTCGAGGACAAGCGCACCAAGCCGACCCCGACATTCGATGAGGTCAAGGGTCAGCTTGAGAACTACGTCGCACATCGCGCTCAGGCCGACCTCGTGCAGAAGATCCGCAGCGCCGCGAATATCGAACGCCTCGACAAGCCGCCGACTCCGGCGACCGATCCGTCGGCACTCAATCCCGCAGCGCCAGCGAAGAAGTGATCGCTTTCGCTCAAAGTCACGATCGTCATGCCGGGCGACCCGGGGCCGGCCATTGCCCAGCCCGCGTGTGACCCTGTAGCCGGGACATCCCGTGACTGTGGTACCGCCGTGCGGTTATGATCGGGATGGCCGGGGCAAGCCCGGTCATGACGAATGAATGAGCCCCGCTGTGCCCGCCATTTCCCCTCTCGCTCCGGAATCAATTCCCGACATGCCGGCGATCGCTGGCGTACGCTTCGCGACCGCGGCTGCCGGTATCCGTTACCCTGACCGCACTGACGTGATGCTGGCCGTATTCGACGAAGGCACCAGCGTCGCCGGCGTATTCACGCGCTCCAAATGTCCGTCGGCGCCGGTGGAATGGTGCCGGGCCCGGATCAAGGGCGTGCGGGCGCGCGCGCTTGTGGTCAATTCCGGCAACGCCAACGCCTTTACCGGCAAGAGCGGCCGGGTGGCCTGCGCATTTACGGCGAAGCTCGCGGCCGCCGCAGTCGGCTGCAAGACCTCGGAGGTCTTCCTCGCTTCGACCGGCGTCATCGGCGAGCCGCTGCCAGCGCAAGCCTTCGACGGAGTGATGACCAAGCTCGCCTCCACGGCCGCGCCCGACGCTTATGAGGAAGCGGCGCGCGCAATCATGACCACCGACACGTTTCCGAAACTCGCCACCGCGCGGGCGCGCATTGCCGGGACCGACGTCACCATCAGCGGCTTTGCCAAAGGCGCCGGCATGATCGCGCCCGACATGGCGACGATGCTTGCCTTTGTCTTCACCGACGCGCCGATCTCGGCGCCGGTCTTGCAGGCATTATTGCGCGAGGGCGTCGTCGACACGTTCAATGCCGTCACGATCGACGGCGACACCTCGACCTCGGACACCGTGCTGGCGTTCGCCACTGGCGGCGCGACCGGGGCGCCGCGCATCACCCGCGCCCACGATCCGCGGCTCCTGCCATTCCGCAAGGCATTCCAGGCCGTGCTCGCCAATCTCGCGGAACAGGTCGCGCGCGACGGCGAGGGCGCGCGCAAACTGGTGGAAATCGTGGTCGAAGGCGCGGTGTCAAAAGCTTCGGCACGCCGTGTCGCGATGTCGATTGCCAATTCGCCGCTGGTCAAGACCGCGATCGCCGGCGAGGACGCCAATTGGGGCCGCGTCGTCATGGCGGTCGGCAAAGCCGGCGAGCCCGCCGATCGCGATCGGCTGTCGATCTGGTTCGGCGGCATCCGCGTCGCCCATAAAGGTGCACGCGACCCGGGCTACGACGAGGCCGCCGTTTCGGCTGCGATGAAGAAGCCGGAAATCGCGCTCAAGGTTTCACTCGGCCTCGGCAAGGGGCGCGACCGCGTGCTGACCTGCGACCTGACAAAGGAATATGTCGCCATCAACGGCGACTACCGCAGTTGAGCATCGCCTGATGCCTGCCGCATTGAAGCACATCCGCACCTCGACACTCGACATTGCCTACGAAGAAACCGGCACGCCGGGCGGCGTACCCGTCTTCCTGATGCACGGCTGGCCGTACGATCCGCGTTGCTATGACGAGGTGGTCCCAGTACTCGCGGGCGCGGGCTGCCGTATCATCGTGCCGTATCTGCGCGGTTTCGGTGCGACCCGCTTTCTGTCTGCCGCCACGCCACGCTCGGGCCAGCAGGCGGCGCTCGGCAACGATCTGCGAGAGCTGATGGATGCGCTCGCGATCGAACGCGCGGTGCTGGCGGGCTATGATTGGGGCGGCCGCGCCGCCTGTATCGTTACGGCGCTTTGGCCGGACCGTGTGCGGGCGCTCGTCACCGTCAACAGCTACAATCTTCAGAACATTCCCGCGTCCGGCAAGCCTGCCTCGCCCGAGCAGGAGCACCGTCTCTGGTATCAATATTATTTCCATTCGGAGCGCGGCCGCGCCGGGCTGGAAGCAAACCGGCGCGCGTTCTGCCGCCTGCTCTGGGAGTTATGGTCGCCGGACTGGCGCTTTGACGATGTCACCTTCGAGCGCAGCGCCGTATCATTCGACAATCCGGAATTCGTCGCGGTCACGATCCACTCGTACCGCCAGCGCTTCGGCTACGCTCCTGGCGATCCCGCGCTCGAGCCGATCGAAGCACTCCTTGCCGCGCAGCCAAAGATCACGGTGCCAACCATCGCATTGCAGGGCGAGACCGACGGCGTCCACCCGCCGGAGACCTCGGAGAAGCACGGCGTCCATTTTACCGGGCCTTTCGCGCGCCGCATGCTGCCGAAGGTCGGCCATAACCCGTTCCAGGAAGCACCCCAGGCAACCGCGGAAGCCGTGCTTGAAATGATCCGCACGACAAAAGCGTGACACACTGCCTAAGCGTTCATTAACCAGCGCCGCGATTGCAGCAAAGTGTATGGCCGGATTGAATATGCCTTTACCGTACCCTTTCTACACTGAGGGCAGGCCGTGAGCTTCAGACACGTTCTCGTCGCAGCCTGCGCGCTGATTGATCCCGATGGCCGCGTGCTGATCGCGCAACGTCCGGAAGGAAAATCGATGGCCGGGTTATGGGAATTTCCCGGCGGCAAGGTCGAGCCCGGCGAACGGCCGGAGCAATGTCTGATCCGCGAGTTGAAGGAGGAACTGGGTATCGCCGTCAAAGAAGAGTGTCTCGCGCCGCTGACTTTCGCGAGCCACACCTATCCCGACTTCTACCTGCTCATGCCGCTCTATGTTTGCCGGCGCTGGGAAGGGTTCGTCGAAGGGCGGGAGGGACAAAAACTCAAATGGGTGCGGCCGAACGATTTACGCAACTACCCGATGCCGGCCGCCGACGAACCGCTGATTTCGCATCTTACGACGTTGATTTGATCCGGACGTCAGAAGGTTGAAAGACCATGTTCAAGTTACAGAGACAAGCGGTCGTCCCATCCGTCATCCGCTTTCTGCGTGACGAGAGCGGCGCCACCGCAATCGAATATGCCATTATTGCTTCAGGCGTCGCAGTTGCGATCGCCAGCACCATTGTCAGCCTTGGTTCGTCGGTGAAGGGCCTCTTCACCAGCGTCTCCTCGGCGATGAAATAGCCGGCTTGCGGCACGCGCCTGCACGCTAGGCATCCCAGAGGTGGCCGAACTGTGAAGCCACCATGCGGTCGTAGGGAACCGGTTCCGCAATCAATCCATTGGCTTTGGCGAATCTGTTCAAACCGTCGACCGCGTCCGGCGGGATTTTTGCTTCGTAGAACGGCGCATCGCGCGCTACCAGGTCGGCAATCAGCACGGCTTCATCCGGCGGAAACAGGCGCTGTCCGATTCCCGCGGCAAGCGAAGGATCCGCTTTCAGCGCCTTCTGGGCACTCACGATCGCGCGCACTGCGGCCGCGGCGACATCGGGCTGCTCGCTGACCAGCCGCTCCGTCGTTGCAAGGGCGGCAAAATTATAGCGGCGCGCGCCCGGCGGACCGTCACCGCGGCGAAGATCGAGATGGGTCTTGGCGACGCCGAGACTCTCTCCGAGCGCGACGCGCATGCCGTTACCCCAATAGGCGTCGGCAAAACCCTGCTTGACGGCGTCGATACCGTCTCGGCCCCTTAAGCTTCCGTCCTTGTTCGTGAGCGAGGTGGCGACGATCCGGACATTGTCGCGTTCGAGGTCGATTTCCGATTCGGCCAGGAGGTGGCGAAGACCCATTTCGGGAAAAGCCGCCGACGATGAAATCGTAAGGCCCTTGATCGCGTTGACATCGCCGCGCTTGACGTCGAGATCGGCGCGCACCGCCATGAACCAGTAGGAATATTGCGAGAGCGCACAGAGGAGTTTTGCGCCTTGCCATGCCGGAAATGCGCGGGTCGCCGCGTAGGCCGGACCGCCGAAGAAATCGAGCGTGCCGTCGCGCAGACGTTCCGGCCCATTTTTGGCGCCGAACTCGAACTGAAATTCGACGTCGAGGCCTTCCTGTTTGAAGAAGCCAAGCTCGACCGCCGCCGTCGCCACAAAATATGACGGTGAGTCGACGTCAGCAACAGAGAGACGATACATGGCGCTCCTCATTTGGGCCACGACAGGCCGGTGGCGTTGCGCGACTGCCGCCGGTTTAGCAGTGGCGGATTATTTGTTCCGCGCCGCCGACTCCATGACCACATGAACTGCCTTGTTCAGATCCGGCTTGTCCTTGGAAAGGTCATCGCCGATGCTGGAAATCTTGCCGTTCAATGTCTTCAATTCATCAGTCGGGAAACTGATCAGTTCGCCGCCTTTGTCGGTCCATGCCTTGCTTTGCGCCGCGAAGAAATCATTGGCAAACGGGATTATCTGCCTGGAGGCCGCGGCAGCATCGTCATGAACGATCTTCTGCAAATCCGGCGGCAAAGCTTCCAGCCATTTCTTGTTCATGACGACAATGATGTTCACGAAGGGCTGCTCGGTCTGGCTGAGATATTTGGCGGCGTCCTGGTAGTGAAATGTCGTGAAGACGTTGATCGTGCCGAGCGCGCCGTCGATGGCGCCTTGCTGAAGAGCCGGCAAGACGTCGCCCAGTGACATTGCCACCGGAGAGGCGTCCATCCGCTTGACCATTTCGAGCTGGAACGGCGATGCCAGAACGCGAATCTTCGTGCCCTTGAAATCGGCAATATGACGGATCGGCTTTTGCGTGACGATCGACGATGGGCCGATCTGAAAAAGCCCTGCTCCGACAAGCCCCTTGTTGGCGCCGAGACCGAGCATCATGTCGTTGACCGGCGGATCGTTAAGCACGCGCACGTCCTGTTCCAGGGTCGTGATCACCGCCGGCGCGCTGAGCGCCTCATAGCGCGCATCGACGCCGACGAGGAATTCGGGCGGCCCGACCCAGCCCTGGATCGACCCGAACTGCGTGCCTTCGATCTGCCGGGGAATCGAGCCGAGCTGGCTTGCCGGATAGAGTTCGCCTTTGATCCGGCCGCCGGAATCCTTCTCGACGGCTGCCGCAAAGCGCTTCATCCATTCGTGCTGGCTTTCATTGATCGTGGCGGTGCTGAGCTTCATCACATAGGGGCCGGCGTCTTCGGCCCGGCTTGCAGGGGGCAGCGCCAGCAGCCCGAATACCGCGACAGCAATCGTGTGCCCCAAAACCATCATGGTTGAATGCCGGCTTGCGTGAACGGTCGCGCTTTCCTGAACCTGCCGCATGATTCTGCTCCTTGACGACCGATGATCGCCGTTGCTTGCCTTCAGTCGATGACAATCTGGAACTTGCAATTTAAGGGCCACTCTTTCCGCCTTCTCACTATAGGCGTTCGCCTCTGAAAGCCCGAGTCATCTCTGTCTGCTTCCGGACCGTTATCCGCCCTCGTCGGGCTTCTCACCCGTCGAAATCTCGCGCGTACCTAGCGCATCGGCCAAGCGCGCCTTGGCCGAGCCCGGCTTGAGCGGCTGTTGCTGGTTTGGATGCGGCGCCCAGCCCGACAGCCATACGATCTCAAACGTCGCGCGAATACGCCCATCATCATCGGCGAAACGTTGCGCATAAATTTCTGCCATGCGCATCAACGTCGCGCGCCGCAGCGGCGTGCGGCGACGGGCGATCAGCGCATTGGTTGCGCCCATGCGCCGCAAATCCTGCATCAGTCCGAAGACGGAGGCATAACGGACCGTAACGCGGTCGATGTCGGTCACCGGAAGCGCAAAGCCCGCCCGCTGCAATAAGGCGCCGAGTTCCCGGAGATCGGCGAACGGCGCGACACGCGGCGAGACGCCGCCTTCGACCTCGCTTTCCGCCGCGGCGAAAGCCTGCCTCAGCTCGGTGAGAGTCTCGCCGCCAAGAAGCGCGGCGAGAAACAACCCATCGGGTTTTAAGGCGCGGCGGATTTGCACGAACACGCCCGGCAAATCGTTTGCAACTTGCAGCGTCAATGCCGACACGACGAGGTCGAGAGTGCCGGCGCCAAAAGGCAATGCTTCCTCGTCGGCAACGACAAAAGGCGAACCATGCGGCAACGTATCGGCCGCCACGACCGACCCAACCGAACCGGAACGAAGAAGCGCGTCCCGCACCGCTTCGCCGGGACTGCCGAGGTCGAGTGCGAGCTCAAAGCGGCGCAGTACCGCGGCGAGCCGGTCCGCAAGGTCGGCGGCGACGCGATCGATAAGAAACGTCGCCCCGCCCAGCACAGCCGCGCGCCGGCGGCGATGGCGAATAAGCGCACGATCAAAAATTACCGGGCTCGGCGTTAGCGGGACTTCGGCCATGGCTCGATAATCGCACGTCTTGAGGCGCAATTGCATGCCGCCGCCGATGACATCGCCGCAGCGGAGCGGTAGCGTAGCGTCATGTCCACCTCGATCGGTCTTTCATTTCCTGCACAGATCCGGCGCGCCGCCGACGCCGTCCGCGTTGCGTTGCGCACGGCGCTCGATATCGCCCTGCCGACGCTCTGCCCGGCCTGCCGGGAACCGGTCGAAGGCCGCGGGCTATGCCCGGTTTGCTGGTCGAAATTGTCGTTCATCAGCCGGCCCTATTGCGAGCGGCTCGGCATTCCTTTCGTGTACGACCCGGGGCCGGGCATATTGTCGATGGAAGCGATTGCCGATCCGCCGGCCTATCGCCGCGCCCGCGCCGCAGTACGGTTCGATGAGATTTCGCGAGCGCTGGTGCATGCTCTCAAATATGGCGACCGGCTCGATTTGGCGCCGATGATGGGCCGCTGGATCAGCCATGCCGGCGGCGAACTTCTCGCCGAGGCCGACGCGCTCGTCCCGGTGCCGCTGCACTGGCGGCGCTTGTGGGCGCGCCGCTTCAATCAATCCGCCATGCTTGCCGCCACCATTTCATCACAGACCGGCGTGCCGATCGCTGCCGGTGCACTCAAGCGTGTCAAGCCGACCGTGCAACAGGTCGGATTATCCAGGCCAGAACGTGCCGCCAATGTTCAGGGCGCCTTCCGCGTGCCGCCGGATGGACGGGCCGCGGTGGCGGGGCGCCGTCTCATTCTGGTCGACGATGTGCTCACATCCGGCGCCACGGTCGACGGCTGCGCCCGGGCGCTCCTGCGTGCCGGGGCCGCCAATGTCGATGTCCTGATTTTTGCCAGGGTTGCCGACCCGGTGCGAACGTCCATATAACAATTTGATAAACGTTAAGCACCATCATGGCCGCGATCGACATTTATACCATTCGCTACTGCCCCTACTGTCAGGACGCGAAAGACCTGCTCTCCCGCAAGGGCGTCAGCTTTCACGAGATCGATGTTTCCGCGAACCGGGACGTACGCAAAGAGATGATTGAGCGCGCCAACGGCCGCAGCACCTTCCCGCAGATTTTTATCGGCGCGACGCATGTCGGCGGCTGTGACGATCTTTATGCGCTTGAGGAAGCGGGCAAGCTTGACCCGTTGCTCGATGCGGTGAAGGGATCGCCGGCATGACTGCGGCAAATGCTTCGACATTCAAGGCCGGTCTTATTCAGATGCGCTCGGGGCTCGATCCGGCGGCCAATCTGACCGCGACACTGGCATTGATCGACGAAGCCGGACGCGCTGGCGCCAATTACGTCCTGACGCCAGAGATGACCAACATTCTCGCGCTCAAGCGCGAGCAGCTGTTCGCCAATATCGTCGCCGAGGAGCAAGACCCGACGCTTGCGACATTGCGCGAGGTAGCGCGCAAGCTTGAAATTTTCATCCATGTCGGCTCGCTGGCGATCAAGGCATCTCCGGAAAAAGCCGTGAACCGCTCGTTCCTGATCGACCGCAAGGGCGATATCGAGGCCCGCTACGACAAGATTCACATGTTCGACGTCGATCTGGCGGGCGGTGAAAGCTACCGGGAATCCAACAATTATCGCGCCGGCGATCTTGCCGTGCTTGCCGATCTGCCGTGGGGCCGCCTCGGTCTGACGGTCTGCTACGATCTGCGGTTTCCGGCGCTCTATCGCGCGCTCGCCGAGGCCGGTGCTTCGTTCCTCGCCATTCCGTCGGCCTTCACCCGGCAAACCGGCGAGGCGCATTGGCATGTCCTGCAACGGGCGCGCGCCATCGAGAACGGCTGCTTCGTGTTCGCCGCCGCCCAGGGCGGCAAGCATGAAAACGGGCGCGAGACGTATGGCCATTCACTGATCGCCGATCCGTGGGGCCGCATCCTGGCCGAAGGCGGGATCGAGCCGGGTGTCGTCATGGCAGAGATCAATCCGGCCGAGATTGCCGCGGCGCGAGGCAAAGTCCCGTCACTCAAGCACGGCCGCCGTTTCGAACTGGTCGAGCCGATGGCCGAACCGACCTATCTCCACGTGGTGCGGGAGCCAATATGATTCGCTACACGCTGGTCTGCGAACAGCGCCACGAATTCGAAAGCTGGTTTGCCAATTCGGCCGCCTATGACAAACAGGCGAAGCGGTCGCTCGTGACCTGCCCGATCTGCGGCTCCGCAAAAGTGGAAAAGGCGATCATGGCGCCGCGCCTGTCAAATGCCGATGCCGCCACACCCGAATTGCCGGCGCCGCCCGCGGCCGCTCCACCGGTACCGGCAAAGACTCCGGTGGCAGTGATGTCGCCGCCCGAGCGCGAACTGCGCCAAAAGCTGAAAGAATTGCGCGACCACATTACCAAGAACTCGAATTATGTCGGGCCGCGTTTCCCGGAAGAGGCCCGCAAGATTCATTACGGCGAGACCGAGCACCGCTCGATCTATGGCGAAGCCTCGCCGGAAGAAGCCAAGCAATTGCACGAGGAAGGAATCGAGTTTCACCCGATCCCGATTCTTCCGGACGACAAAAACTGATTTTTCAATAGGCGAGGATCAATAGCACGACGCCCGCTATGACGAGCGCCATGCCGATCGCCTCGCGCGCAGTGGTACGCTGACCGAAGGCAAAACGCGCGACGAGTTGCGCGAACAGGACCTCGATCAAGGCCAGCGTCCGCACGCTCGCGGCAGTGGCGATGGCAAAGGCAAGAAACCAGAATTGGGACGCCAGCGCACCCGTGAAACCCGCGAACAGCGACGGCTTCCAGGCGTGAATGATGGCTCGCAGCACCGAAGGCGCGCGCAGCAGAAGGTAGACCGAAAGCACCACGGCCTGCATGGCAAGCCCGACCAGAAGCGTGAACGTCGCCGCCATGACGAAGTTCGGCAGACCGAGACTGAGGATCGCGCCGCGGTAGCCGATTGCCGATGCGGCGAACATCGCGCCGGAGCCGAGGCCCAGCAATGTCGGGCGCATTCCGCCGACCATGCCGCCGGGCTTGGTCGACATGATGACGACACCGGCCGTGGCAACGACGATCGCAATCATCATCGGCCAGGTGACGGCATCGCCGAGAAAGAGAAGGCCGAATAACGCCACCTGGATCGGCTCGGTCTTGATATAGGCGATAGTGACGACGAACGACCGCTCGCCCATGGTGGCGAGCATCAGGGCCGTCGCGGCAATCTGGGTAAGAGCGCCGTCGACCACCCACAGCCAGAATTTAACCTCGGGCCGCGGCAGCGGCGCGCCGCTCGACCACAGCACGACCGCGAGGAAGACGATCACAAAGGGAAAGCCGAACAAGAAGCGGACATGCGTTGCGCCCACGGTGCCGAGGCTGCCGGTGAGTTCACGCTGCATCGCGTTGCGCACGGTCTGGGCCGCTGCGGCGATGACGGTAAACACGATCCACAGCCAGGACGGGTAGGCAAAAGGCGCGTGCATCACGCGGCCATCTCCGCCGCGGTCTTTTCGGCAACGACCATGTAATTGACGTCCATGTCGGCGGTAAGCTGCCAGCGATCGGCGAGCAGATTGTACATCACGCCGGTCTCGCCGCTGATGTGCATGCCGCCTTGCGCCAGAGCGATCTCGAGCTCGTTCGGTGTCACGAACTTGTCCCATTGATGGGTGCCGCGCGGCAGCCAGCGTAGAATGTATTCGGCACCGACGATCGCAAGCGCAAAGCTCTTCATGGTGCGATTGAGCGTCGCCATGAAAATGAGCCCGTCCGGCTTCACCATCTCGGCCGCCGTCGCGACAAACAGGCCGACATCGGCGACGTGCTCGACCACTTCCATGGCAAGGACCACGTCGAACGCCTCGCCGGCCTGCGCCAGCGCTTCGGCGCTGGTGTTGCGGTAATCGATCGCCAGCCCCGACTGCGCCGCGTGGTGTTGCGCCACCGCGATATTGGTGTCGGACGGATCGGCGCCAACAATGGAAGCGCCAAGCCGCGCCAGCGGCTCCGACAAAATGCCGCCGCCGCAACCGATGTCCAGCATGCGCAGGCCCGAAAGGCTGTCGAGCCGCTTCGGATCACGGCCAAAATGTGCGGCGGCGCGGTCGCGGATATAGGCCAGCCGAACGGGGTTGAACTTGTGCAGCGCTGCCATCGGCCCGCGCATATCCCACCACTGGCCGGACATGCGCGAAAATCGGGCGACTTCGTCCTGGTCGATCGTGGCTGCGGATGTCGGGGCCCGGTCCATGCGCAATCGGTCTTTCGGTCACTCTCGCAAGCCTCGCAGCCGGCCCCGCCGGGGCCGCAGCCCACCCGCAGACTGCGTCAATAAACACGCGTTGCACTTCCGTTCAACCTGAACGAGGATATGCCACAAAACCAATCTGAGCCTGACGTAAATTGGGAGGGGAACGATGCGTAAACCTGTGTTTGCCTTTGTTGGCGCGGTCTTATTGGCCGGGACCGGCGGTGCGAATGCGCAGAGCACGGTCAAAGTCGGGATGATTGCCTCCTATTCCGGGCAATTTGCCGATACCGCCGCTGAGATCGACAACGGCGTCACGCTCTACATGAAGCAGCACGGCGACACGGTCGCCGGCAAGAAGATCGAGTTGATTCGCAAGGACACCGGCGGTATCGCGCCCGACATCGCCAAGCGTTTGGCGCAGGAACTGGTCGTGCGCGACAATGCCGATATCTTCGGAGGCTTCGCATTGACGCCCAACGCGCTCGCCGCCGCCGACGTTTCCGCCGAAGCCAAGAAATTCATGGTGGTCATGAATGCGGCGACATCGATCATCACCACCAAGTCTCCCTATATCGCCCGGACATCGTCGACCACGCCGCAGCTCAACCAGACGCTGGGCACTTGGGCCGCGAAGCACGGGATCAAGCGGGTCTACACGATGGTGTCGGATTACGGCCCCGGCATCGACGCCGAAGGCGCGTTTCAGACCGGCTTCAAGGAGGCCGGCGGCGAAGTCATCGGCTCCGTCCGCTTCCCGGTCGCAAATCCCGACTTCTCCGCTTTCATCCAGCGCGCCAAGGATATGAACCCTGATGCGATCTACATCTGGATTCCCGGCGGCGCCCAACCGGCCGCAGTCGGCAAGGCTCTGGCCGAGCGCGGTGTTGATACGTCCAAGATCAAAGTGCTGGGTCAGGACGCGCTCGCGGCCGAGACCGCACTCAAAGCCATGGGCGATGCGGCCCTCGGCATCATCACCTGCGCGGATTACGAATACACTCATGACTCTCCGCTCAATCATGAATTCGTGAAGGCCTACAGCGCCGATTTCAAGCGCAACCCGGACTTCTTCTCCGTCGGAGGCTATGACGGCATGCATCTCATCTACGAGTCCCTGAAGAAGACCGGCGGCAAGGCCGACGGCGATTTGCTGATCGCCGCCGCCAAAGGCATGAGCTGGGAGAGCCCCCGCGGCCCGATCAGCATCGATCCCGAGACGCGCGACATCATTCAGACGGTTTATATCCGTCGCGTCGAAAAGCGCGGCGATCAACTGGTCAATGTCGAGTTCGACAAGGTCGAGAACGTCAAGGATCCCGTCAAGGCGCGCATGAAGAACTGATGCGGAGCACAACACCGTAGGCGGCCCGCGATGCCCCCTGTCTTTGGCGTGCTGTTTGACGGCGTCGCCTACGGCATGTTGCTGTTCCTGTTGTCGGTCGGGCTGTCGGTCACGCTCGGGATGATGAATTTCGTCAACCTCGCGCACTGCAGCTTCGCGATGCTGGGCGGTTACGTCACCGTCACGCTGATGAACAATCTCGGCTGGCCATTTTTCGCGACGCTGCCGGTTGCGTTCATCGCCACCGCAATGGCAAGCGTCGTGCTTGAACGTATCTTCTTCCGGCGCTTCTATCGATCGAGCGACCTCGAACAGTGCCTGCTCACCATCGGAATCGTATTCGTCTCGATTGCCGGAGCGGCCTACATCTACGGCACGGACCAGCAGCCGGTGCAGCTTCCGCCCTACATGCGCGGCTCGATTGCGTTCGGCGGGCTGAATTTCGCAATCTACCGGCTCTTTCTCGTCGGCACGGCCTTGCTGATCACGATCGTGCTCATATTCACGGTCGAGAACACATCGTTCGGTGCAAAAGTACGCGCCGCGGTGGACAATCAGCGCATGGCGCGCGGGCTCGGCATCGACGTCGATCGCGTGTTCGCGATCACCTTCGCGCTCGGCTGCGGCCTTGCCGGCCTTGGCGGCGCGCTTGCGGTCGAGTTGGTTGGGCTCGATCCGTCGTTCGCCTTCACCTATCTCATCTATGTGCTGATCGTCGTATCGGTGGGCGGCCTCGGCTCGATTGCCGGCTCGTTCGCCGCGGCCATGCTGCTCGGCGTCAGCGACGTGGCCGGGAAGTATTACGTGCCCGCAATCGGCGCCTTTCTCATCTACCTGGTGATGATCGCGCTGTTGATGTGGCGGCCGACCGGCTTGTTCGGGAGACGCTGAGCGTGACGACGCAGTCCGCCGCCAGTCCGCTCGGCCATATGCAGGCACAGACTCGCTGGCGGTGGAGCGAGATTGCATTTTGGCTCGCGACGTTGCTGCCATTCGTGCTCACGCCGTCTTATCTGGTGCTGGCGTGCCAGATCGCGATCACCGCCATTTTCGCGCTGTCGCTCGATCTCATCCTGGGCTTTTCCGGAATTGTATCGCTTGGCCACGCCGCCTATTTCGGCGTCGGCGCCTATACTGCGGGACTGCTTTCCAAATGGGGCTGGGGCGATCCATTGCTCGGCCTGCTGGCGGCAGCCGTTGCCGCAGGAATTTTCGGCTACCTCACGAGTTTCATCGTCGTGCGGTTCCGCCACCTCGCGCTGATCATGATCACGCTCGGCATTGGCCTCGTGCTGCAGGAGGCGGCGAACAGCGCAAGCTGGCTCACCGGCGGCTCGGACGGTCTCCAGGGCATCCATACCCGGCCGCTCCTCGGCATTTTCCGCTTCGATCTTTATGGCTACACCGCTTACAGCTATGCGCTTGCCGGCCTGTTTCTGATTTTCCTCGTTGCGCGGCGGCTCATTCACTCGCCGTTCGGACTGGCGCTGCGCGGCATCCGCGAGAACGGCCAGCGGATGGTCGCCATCGGCGCGCCGACGCAAACGCATATGCGCACGATCTACACGATCGCAGCCCTCATCGCCGGGATTGCCGGCGCCATGCTCGCGCAAACCACCGAGACCGTATCGCTCGAAGCCTTGGGCTTTCAGCGGTCCGCCGACGTATTGGTAATGCTTATCCTCGGAGGCACCGGCCGGCTCTATGGCGGCCTTCTTGGCGCCGCCGTCTACATGGTCGCGCGCGATCAATTCTCCGGTCTCAATCCGCAATTCTGGTACTTCTGGATCGGCCTTCTCCTGATCGCGGTGGTGATGCTGCTGCCGAACGGCCTCCTCGGCGGCCTCTCGCTCCTGGCCCGGCGCGCGAAGACCACATCATGAGCGAGATCGCCCTTGCCGCGCACGGATTGAACAAGAGCTTCGGTTCGCTCGTCGTGGCAGCAGATGTCGCGCTCACGCTGCCGGCTGGCGTGCGCTACGCGCTGATCGGCCCAAATGGCGCCGGCAAGACCACGCTGATCAATCTCATGACCGGAATGTTGCGGCCGGATTCGGGCCGCATCGCTCTCGGCGATCAGGACATCACCGGGCTTGCACCGGACGAGCGCGTGCGGCGCGGTCTCGTGCGCACCTTTCAGATCAATTCACTGTTCCCGCATTTGACCGCACTCGAGTCGGTGACGCTCGCGGTATGTGAACGCCGCGGCGTTGCGCAAACCTGGTGGCGGCGCCTCACCGGCTATCGGGACGAAATCGCCGAGGCTTACGATATTCTTGCGGCGCTGACGCTGGCGCCGGTATGCCATCGCCTGACGCGTGAATTGGCCTATGGGCAGCAGCGCCTGCTTGAGATCGCACTGGCGCTCGCGACCAGGCCTAAAGTGTTGCTGCTCGACGAACCGGCGGCAGGCGTGCCGCGCGAGGAGAGCAAGGACCTGTTTGCCGCGATCGCGAACCTTTCACGCGACATTACGGTTTTGTTCATCGAGCACGACATGGACCTTGTCTTTCGCTTTGCCTCGCGCGTGATCGTGATGGTCGGCGGCCGCGTTCTTCTTGAGGGCACCCCGCAGGAAATCGCAGCCGACCCTCGCGTCCGCGCGGTCTATCTGGGGACGGCGCATCATGGCTGAGCCGCTCCTTAAGCTCCACGGCGTGCGAGCTGGCTACGGCTCCGCCGTGGTTCTGGACGGCATTTCGCTCGAACTGCCGGAACGCGGCGGCCTCGCCGTGCTCGGCCGCAACGGCGTCGGCAAGTCGACGCTCCTTCTCACCATCATGGGCTATACACGCGTCGGCCGCGGACAAATCGCCTGGCGCGGGAGCGACATCACGCACCAGGCGCCGCATCACCGCGCCCGCGCCGGCATCGGCTGGGTGGCGCAGGAGCGCGAGATTTTCCCGTCCCTGACGGTCGAGGAGAATCTCACGGTGGCCGCGCGTACCGGCCGCTGGACCCTGGCCGGAGTTTACGATCTTTTTCCCCGGCTGGCCGAGCGCCGGCGCAATTTCGGCAATCAGCTTTCGGGCGGCGAGCAGCAGATGCTGGCGATCGCACGCGCCCTGATGACCAATCCGGCGCTCCTTTTGCTCGACGAACC
Source organism: uncultured Alphaproteobacteria bacterium (assembly GCA_963808205.1). Classification (GTDB taxonomy): domain Bacteria; phylum Pseudomonadota; class Alphaproteobacteria; order Rhizobiales; family Xanthobacteraceae; genus BOG-931. The sequence continues at coordinate 1,170,791 of CAWEER010000005.1, read as the reverse complement.
GCTGGAAGGCCTAGCGCCAATCGTCGTCGAAGAACTTGCCGGTGCGATCCGGCGCATGACCAGCGACGGCTCCAATGCGCTTATCCTGGTCGAGCAGCATCTTGAGATCGCGCTGTCATTGACACAGGAAGCAATCATTCTCGAGCGTGGCCGCGTCGTCCACAAAGGGCCCTCGACGCAATTGCTCGCCGACCATGCGACACTCGATCGCTATGTCGGACTGCGGCTTGAGGCGTGATCAACTCCTTTTGCCTGCACTCATGCGGGAGCGGACGTCAGCGCAGGCAGCCGGATCGCGTGTTCCTTGGCAATTTCGCCCAATTCCTCCCACAGTCTCGGCGGAATTGGGATGCCGGATTTGCGGCGCGCCGCTTCCGTCCGTGTCGAGCGCTCACCAGGCAGCATAACTTCGTCAAAGCCCGCTTGCCGCGGCAGCGCCTTGAGCATCGCGCTGAGCTCATCAGTGTCATGCGTAAAGTCGGCGAGCGACCGGAACGTTTCGATGTCGACGACAAACATCGCGGTATTTCCGGTATTGCGCGTGCGCTTCTCCGGTCCGAGTGCACGCACCTGGATCGGCGCCCCCGCCGTGATGCTGGCCAGCATTTCGAACATCAAAGCGAGACCCGAACCTTTTGGGCCGCCGAGCGGCAACAGGATTTCGGCCTGCCGCGGATCGGTCGTGGGCTCGCCAGCCGCGGTCAGCACGGTTCCTGCGGGAAGCGCGGTGCCGGTATTGCGGGCCTGCAATATCTTGCCGTTCGAGATCGTGCTCGTCGCCATGTCGAGAAGGATGGGGCCGTTGCCGCCCGGGACCGCGATGGCGATCGGGCTGGTTCCAAGGCTTGCGACCCGCGCGCCGTGATAGGCCATCAGCGTCGGGCCCGCCCCCATGAGGACGGCGGCGCAGCCGCGCTCGGCGATCCATTGCGCATAGCGGCCGATCGCGCCGGTATGCGTCGTCTGGCGGACAAGCCCGAAGCAAACGCCGAGCTTTTTTGCCCGCTCGACCGCAAGAGCTGCGGCCTGCATCGCCGCGACCGGTCCGAAGCCGTGGTCGCACTCGATCACGAAAGTGGCTCCGCGATCGTGGATGACACGCGGCTGCACTTTGGTATCGATCTCGCCGCGCGCGATCATCTTCAGGTAGCGCGGCAGCCGCGACACGCCATGGCCGTCGCCGCCGCGGAGATTGGCCCAGACCAGCCCTTGCGCGACGACGGCGGCGTCTTGTTCGCGCGCGCCGGTCGCCACGATCGCGTCGCGGATGAAACGTCCGAGTTCTTCGTGACTCACCAGGATTTTGCCGGGGCTCACTTGCGCCTCATGTTTGATTTTCAGGGATGACTACAATCCGGAAGACAGGAATCCGCCGGATCGGATCACGGCCGGGTGGCGGGAAAATAGGTATCCAGCCAATTACGCAGCAGGCTCCAGACGCGCGTTGAATTTTCCGCAAACAGGAAATGATCGAGGCCACTGAAGAGATGCAGCTCGCTGGGCTGGCCGGCGCGCTTGAACATTTCGATCGACTGCTCCGTCGGCGTTACCGAATCGTTTGCCGCGTGGATCAGCAAAAGCGGACGCGGCGCGATCTTTCCGACAACGTCTTCGGCGCGGAAATCGAACATGCTCTGCGCGGTTTCCGCGGGGAACATTTCGACGGAATTCGGCGCCAGCATTCCGACCCTTTGCCGTTCGAGGTTTTCCCGCACATGGTTGGGGATCGGCACGATGTCGTAACGCGGCACCATCAGCGATTTTCCGGTGCGGGCGCGATGGACACGGCCCTCTTCGAGCATTTTGGTGAATTTCGCCCAGCCCTCCGGCGTCGGATGCTGGCCGCGGAACTTGCGCTCGCCGTGGCCCCAGCCGCCGTTCGAGATCACAGCGGCAAGGCGGGGATTGGTGCCGCCGGCATAGACGGCGACAGCACCGCCAAAGCTTGAGCCGATGGCGCCAATGCGATCGGGATCGACCGCGGGATGCATCGCGAGGAACGACAATGCATTGCCCAGATCTTCGACCTGCTCCAGGCAGATGACACGGCCGAACTCGCCTTCGCTTTTGCCGCAGCCGCGCATATCGAAGCGCAGCGTGACATAGCCGAATTCGCTGAGTATGCGTGTCGGCTGCAGCACGTTGGAGCTCTCTGAATTCGAGCCGAAGCCGTGCAGCACCAGAAACGCCGCGCGCCGCTCCGATGGCTTCAAGTCCTCCGGCAGCCCCAGCACGCCATGCAGCCGCAGGCCCGCGGACTGAAATCCGACCGTCTCTTCTTTCATGTGCTTTTGATTATTCCAGGTAATCGTGCACGACTTTGCCGAGCCCGAGCGTCAGGTCGGCGATGATGTGGGTGCCGGATACGATTTCCAGCACCGGCAGTTCGGCAAGCGGCGCGAGCGCGTGGGAGATCAGGTTCAACGCCGCCGGACCGGTCCAGGCGCCCTTTAAGTCGACGTCGAGCAACCGGTATTCGACAAGTTCGCAAATTCGCGGCGTCCCGTCCACATGCGGCATGATCTTAAGCAGAAAATTCGGAGCCAGAAGCGACGCCATGATCGCGTCATGGTCCGCCGCCTTGTGCTTGTAGCCCATGGTGCCGGTGGCAATCCGGACCGAACCGTATTCCAGCGTTCCCACCAGCGTGTCAATTTCCGTGTGCAGGGTCGGCTTCGCCAGCTTTTTCGGAAAGCCCCAAAGCTCGCGGCCGCCGGCAATCGGCGGGTGATCATCAAGGAACATGCAATGGGTGTAGCCGCCTTTGCGTCCCTGAAATGAAACCGGGATGACTTGGCCGCTTTCGGTGTAGTCGCCGAAGCCGGTCGAATTGGGCATGCGGATGAATTCGAATTTGACCAGCGGCTCGCCAACCTCGAGCGGCTCAGGGACGAGTTCCCGCAATTTCTGCGGATCGGTACGGTATGTGATGATGAGAAATTCGCGATTGACGAAACGGTACGGACCCATCGGGTAGGCCGGACTGGTGAGCGGCATCGCGAATGCCCTCTGCCGCACGTCACTTTCCTTCATAGCGGGCTCCCATGAGCGTGACCGCCCGGCTGTCTAACCAGCTTCCGGCTGATCTTCGCCGAGATCGAAGGTGCGCACCCCTTCCAGCCGATCCGGAAGCTGCAGAACCTCCGGATTCGCCAGCGTGTTCTTGGCATTGTGGTAGCCCGTCTTCCAATGTTCTTCCATCGTGCGGCGGGAAAATTCGAAATCCTTGGCGATGCCTTCGTATTTCTGCGAACGATAAATCAGATGCACGATATTGCACACCTTGTCATCGGCTTCCTGCTTGAGAAGCTTCACATCGTCGCTGTCTTGAAGCTGTGCCGGAAGCTGCCCGATGAGATTGGCGGCGGCAATGCGAAGCTTTTGCATTTTCTGATACTGGTCGGTCGCGGCGCGGTTCCGGCTTGAATACACAATTTCCTTTTGACGCACTTCGACCTCGATCAAATCCTTCGGCAGCTTGCCGCGGGCGCTCCAGAGATCGACCTGAAATGCCAAGGTATCGCGCCGGGGCCGGCAATCGAGCACCCATTGCAGCGGCGTATTGGAAATCAGCCCGCCGTCCCAATAGTGCCGTCCGTCGATCTCGGTCGCCGGAAATCCCGGCGGCAACGATCCGCTGGCCATGATGTGCTCGACGCGAATGTGATGGGTCGTCGAGTCGAAATAAGCGAAATTTCCGCTGCAGATGTCCACTGCGCCGACGCTAAAGCGCAGCTGTCCGGCATTGATCCTGTCGAAATCGACGAGGCGCTCAAGCGTCGTCCGCAGCGGAGAGTTGTCATAATAGCTCGCCTTGATCGCGCTGCCGCCGGGCCAGAGCATCGGCGGCGGCATGCGGGGAACGAAGAAGTTCGGCGCACCGAACAACAGGATGCTCATCGCACGGGCTTGATTGACGATTTGATGATTCAATTCGTCATTAAGCTCGAATGACTTGAAATAGGGAACTCCCAGCGGCGATGCGCTGACGGTTTCCCAAAATTGGCGCAGGCGGTCGACACGTTCGTTCGGCGGATTGCCGGCGATGATAGCCGAATTGATGGCCCCGATCGAAATTCCCGCGACCCAATCCGGATGAAGACCCGCTTCGGCCAGAGCCTCGTAGACTCCGGCCTGATAAGCGCCAAGCGCGCCGCCGCCCTGCAGCAATAACGCGATTTGTTCAAATGACGTGCGCCGGCCCGTTCCGGACTCTGCTGCGTGCATTTGCGACAAACCTGACCCCTTACACTCGCGGCGACCTTACGGCGCATGTGACTGGCGTAGCAAGCCGCCGCTTGCGGCCAGGTTTTGGCGCCAATTTATGCACTGCGTGCCGCGCCGGCCGGCGATGGCCAGCGTTCGTGCGTGAGCGGGACCTGCATTTTCACCGAAAGGCCCTTGCGCGAGAATGTGCGAACCACCTCGCCGTTAAGCTGCCGCTGGATGACGAGATCGATCAGCCGCGTGCCAAAGCCGGTACGCCGCGGCCGCCGCGCCGGAGGTCCGTTTTTCTCCGTCCATTCGAATATCAGCGTCATGCCGCGCTGCGTGCGGCCCACCGACCAGTGCAAGTCCAGTTGGCCTTTGGAGCGCGACAGGCTGCCATGCCTGATCGCATTGGCGGCAAGCTCGTGCAGCGCCGCGCTCAAATTGAAAACCGGGTCCGGTTCGAGATCGATGTTGGGGCCATCGAGAGACACGCGATCGATGTAGGGGCCGAGCACGGCATAGAGCAGGTCCATGATCGGGATCGATTTCCAGCCGCCCTCGGTGATCAGGCGGTGTGCATTCGCCATGGCGAGCACCCGCGCCTGGTACTTGCTGGTGAGATCGGGAATGCTTTTCGAGGTTTTGGCGGTTTGCGAAAACAAGGCGAGCAACTGCGAAAACAGGTTTCCGGAGCGATGCCGCATGTCGCGGATCATCAATTCATGCCGTTGCTCGAGCTGGCGGCGTTGAATGGCGCCGGCCAGCAGATTGCCGAGGGCGGCCAGGAACGAAATGTCCTGCGCGCTGAAATCCCGCGTCTTGCCGCTGCAGACGCCAAGAATTCCGAAGGCGCGCCCATCGCGGCCGGCGATGGCGACCGTCGCGCCGCTCACGCATTTGTGGTCCTTCAAATATCCCGGGACCTCGAACTTCTTCTCGTCGGCGAAATCGGCGACAACAATCGGCACGGCGGAATTCAATGTATATCGGGCAAAGCTGTCTGGTTCCGTCGTCGTCAAAACCGTGCCGATGAGATCGCTCTTCCAGCCAAACCCCGCGCGCAGCACCAGTTCGGTGCCGCCGGGAAGAAGTTCCAGCACTTTGACGAAGTCAATCGACAAGGTCAGCGCGACCGTGCTGACGGCATCGTTCAAGAGCCGATCGAGATCGGGCTCCGCGAGCGCTCGTTCGCCGAACTGGGCGAGCGCTTCCTGCTGCTTTGCGCGATTGCGACGCTCGCTGTCGAGACTGACCCGTTCGGCCACGTCGTAACAAAGGCCGAGCATGCGCCGTGACGTGCCGTCTTTGGCGATAGCTTTGCCGCTCGCCTCGACCCAGCGCTCATCGCGGCCATCTTTCTGCTGTGCCGCCGTCCGATAGCGTGCGCGGAAACCGGTCCCGGAGCGTTGCGCGTCATCAATCGCGGATCCGACACGCTCCCGATCATCCGGATGAATGCAGTTCAAGAAGCACGCGAGAGTGCCATCGAAGCGTCCCGGCATCATACCGTGAATCGATTCGAGATTGCGGGACCAGATCACTTTTCCGCTGGCGGAGTCCCAGGACCAGACGCCGATATGCGCAGCTTCCAGGGCGGCGCAAACACTCGCAAAATCGGGAAAAAACTCCGCGGAATTGCCCAGGCCCGGCAAGTCCGGCAGGCTTAAGTCCCGCAGGCTTAAGTCGCGCAGGCTGACATTTTCGGACGTTTTTTTATCAGGCATGTCCATGCCTTTAGAGTTCCACCTTACGGCATTGCCGTAAAGATCGTCACCAGAGTCGCTAATGAAAAGGGGCTGGAACTCGTTCCATCGAGCTCCAGCCCTTGAGACAAAGCGCCTTTGAATTTCGGTTAGTTGGAACCGGACCTGACGGAGTTTTGCGCCGTCATCGCACCACTGCGGCCGAGATCGGCGGAAATGCGCCCTTGATCGTTTGGCAGCACCACGACTCTGGTGCCGACACCGACGCGCTCGTAGAGATCCGTGACATCCGCGTTCTGCAAGCGGATGCAGCCGCTCGAGACACGCTTGCCGATCGTGGTCGGATCGTTGGTGCCATGGATGCGGTAATCGGTATTGCCGAGATAGAGCGCGCGGGCGCCAAGCGGATTGCCCGGACCGCCGCCGACCCAGCGCGGCAGATAGGGTTGCCGTGCCACCATTTCAGCCGGCGGGATCCAGTCGGGCCACTCGGCCTTGCGCGAGATCGTCTCGGTGCCCGACCAGGTAAACCCCTGACGGCCGACGCCGATGCCATAGCGCAGCGCCTTGCCGTTGCCGAGCGTCAAATAAAGAAACGTGTGCGGCGTATCGATGATGATGGTCCTGGGCGGCTGCGTCGTCTGATACGACACGATCTGACGGCGCAGCGGTGCGGGAAGCTCGTCCGAAGCGACGGCCCCTTGCTGATTGTCTTGCCCCTGCTGATCGTCCTGCGGCGCATATTGCTGGAATGCCGGCCCATAACCCGGCGTTGCCAGATAAGACAGCACCTGTGCAGAGGCCGGCATGGCCGGGACCAAGAGCGCGCCCGCGAACAGGATAACGCTGCAAATGTACGGTCGCCGGCGATTTTCTGACATGACTTGCTCCCGCGCTGAAATGCCGTTCTCTGCCGCTTCAATCACCGGTGAGGCTGGAAAGTTCCGCTCCCGGACATCCGGTCTACGCCCAGCAAACAAACAAACGCCGAACCGTGACCGGCTTCTTGCGCGACATCGCGCAAGCCGGTGTTAACTCTGTTGCTTGTGGGACGTGCGGTTGCGCGGTCCGGTTCAGTGCAGGCGCGTGACGGCTTCTCGCGAACCGCCCCGATCAACAAAACCATGCGCGCAAGCTCACACCCGCGCGCTTAGGTCGTGCAGCGCCCGTAGATATACGCCAGTTGTGGCGCAGAAACGGGAGAGAACGAAGGGTCGCAGCCGACGGGAACCTCGCGTGTCCGTGCTGGTAACCGCAACTTGTTGCGCGAAACCGCCGAATTGATTTCCGAAGGAAGCGGAAGCCGATCGCCCTTGAGATCGCGATTTACCGAATAGGCCGGCTTGGCGGTGAGCCCCGCACCAGCACTCGGATCCGCGCTCAAAAATGGGATGAGGCCAACGAAGAAAACCGCAAGCGAAGTCAGTCCCAACACGCCTGCGATGCGAGCAAACAGAAGCTTGGCCATCGGACTTCTCCGCCGCGCCGATCTGATCATTGTTGTCGCTCTTGCGACCGATCAAATGCACGAAAAGCCCCCAAGCCGATCACTGCACCGCAAATTCAACGTCAGCGATCACGGCAAGTTCCGGCATCAGCAGGCAGTCACTGAGTCGTGATTGACGATCAATTGGCCTTTCATACCGAAAGGCAAAGGAAGCAACGCCTTGCACCTTCGTAGCAAGCTCCGTGCGTAACAAGCTCCGTGCCGGAACAAATATGGCAACCCGGATTTGTGATGACGGACGGCCATCCTTTCCCCCCTCCCCCGTGCTTGGCCGGCCATGTTGGGCGCAGCCGATATGCCGATCGGCTGCGCCCTAACCTTTTCAGGACAGCTCTTTGAAATTGCTGCCGAGGCCAAAATGATAATGGCCGGGACAAGCCCGGCCATGGATAGGCACTCAAAAACCAAACTGCGTTGACCGGTCAGCCTACAGCGTCGCCTGGGTTTCGCTTGGCTTGCGCTCGCGCTGACGTGCCTTGCGGCCGAAGAACAGCGCCTGGCTGATAACTGCCGACACCACTGCAACCTGGAAGGGCTTTGCGATCAGGAAAGCCGGCTCCGGCCGCTGTCCGGTCAAAAAACGTTCCGGATAGGCGGTGATGAAGATCACCGGCACCTCAAACGAGCCGAGCAGTTCGTTGACCGCATCAAGCCCCGAACTGCCGTCGGCGAGCTGAATGTCGGCGAGGATCAGTCCGGGCCGTTTCTGTTTCGCCAGCGTCAGCGCCTCGCTATGCGTGCGCGCGATCCCGGTGACATTGTGGCCGAGGCTTTCGACAAGGGCCTCTATGTCCATGGCGATGAATGTCTCATCCTCGATGATGAGCACATCGGTCGCGATCTCGGCGGCAAGCTCGCGGCCCGATTCCTCGACAAGACCACGCAGGGTTTGCAGGTCGCAGTCGAGAACTTCCGCTGCGTCCTCCTCGGAAAAGCCCTCAAGCGCAACCAGCAAGAAGGCCTGGCGCGGCCGCGGCGTGATCTGGGTGAGATGCTGCTCCGGCGGCAGGATGATCTCGTTGGCATCGGCCGCGCCGTTCACCGCCACCGAATTCCAGATCTTGGTGAAAAGGCGATAGAGGCCGACACGGGAATTCGAACTCGCCTCCAGCATTTTTGGGCTGGCTATGAGCGATTCGACGGTGGCGACGACGTAGGCGTCGCCGGAGGCCTGGCTGCCGGTCAAGGCACGTGCATAGCGGCGCAGAGACGGCAGATGCTGGAGTACGGCTTGTGAGGTGGACAATACACCCTCCCCTTCCATAGTGCTGAGGTTACTGGCAAAAACGCCGCAGCGCAAAAAAAGTTCCATGACGGCTCCCCCCGGACGGAACTACGGGGCAGCTCAGTGCGTTAGCGCTCGTTGATATGAGTTCCCAAGGCGGGTCGGCATGGGTGAACGGGGAAAAGATGACGCCATGAAGCACCGTAAGACCAACCTTGATGAGGTGGAACCGGTCGCTGAGAAACCGGAGAGCCAGGATCCAATGGCCACCACGACCACGACAACGACCCCTCACAAGCCGGAAGCGCGGCTAGGCCGGGAAGTTCAGGCCCGGATCGGCCAGCAGCTGCGCGCCATGTACAACGACGTGGTCAATCAGGGTGTGCCGCAGCATCTCGAAGATCTCGTTCGCCGCCTAAGCAATCAAGAGCAGGATTGACCGGTGGACACAGACATGAAGCTCGATCCCGTCATTCGCGATCAAGTCCTCGCCACCGTGCCAAGTTTGCGCGCGTTCGCGATCTCGTTGTGCGGCAATATCGACCGCGCCGACGACTTGGTGCAGGAAACGCTGCTTCGTGCACTCGCGCATATCGATTCCTTCGAGCCCGGCACCAACATGCCGGCGTGGCTGTTCACCATCCTGCGCAACCTGTTCCGTTCCGAATACCGCAAGCGGCGCCGCGAAGTGGAAGACGCCGACGGCCGTTATGCCGAGACCCTGAAGTCGCATCCCGAGCAGACCGGACGCGTGGAGTTCGAGGAGTTCCGCACTGCGCTGGCCAAGCTGCCGTCGGACCAGCGCGAGGCGCTGATCCTGGTCGGCGCATCGGGATTCTCCTATGACGACGCCGCGGCGATCTGCGGCTGCGCTGTCGGTACGATCAAAAGCCGCGTCAACCGCGCCAGGACCCGGCTTGCCGATATTCTTGCGATCGACAACGTCGACGATTTCGGCCCCGATCGCGCGACACGCGCGGTTCTCGCCGGCGGCGGACGCAGTTAAGCCTGACATCGGTGCGTGGTCGCGGGCGCGCTCCGGCGCGTCCTTTTCACATGTGCAACGGCAATTACGGCTGCGACGGCAACCACGGCACCAGGATCCGAAAAGCGATCAAGACCGCGAGCCGGGCGTCACAGATACTTCGATGAAGTGTTTCGCGCGCACGCCGGCATTCAGAGACCTGCGTTGTACTGCATGAGCGAAGCCAGCAGCCCTTTCATGATGGCGCCGGGATCGCCGCCTGCTTTCTTGACATCCGCCGCCCACTTTTGCTTGAGCGGCTCGGCCGACCTCTTCCAATCGGCAAGCTGATCGTCGGTGATCTTGTAGACTTCCTGGCCCGGCTCGGCTTCGACCTGCTCCAGACCGGCATGCTCGAAGTCAGCCCATGGATCGGCAAATCTGGCGGCCCATTCGGTCGTGCAATGATCGTCGATCACTTTTTTTTGCGAAGCCGACATGGCGGTATAGGTGGCCGGGTTCATCACCCACTGGAACGTCGCCGTGCCGAGCGGTTCGTCCATGTGATACTTGGTCACCTTGTCGATGCCGAATTGCACCAGCGTGCCCCACGGGAAAGTAACGGCGTCGGCACCGCCCTTGGCCAGCAGGTCGCGCACTTCCGGCGCGCCGGACTGAACATTGGCGCCGCCGAGCTGCGTCACCCAGGCAGCCATGGTGCCCTGGGCCGGCCAGATCTTCATGCCCTGGATGTCCGCCGGCAGCACGATTTTCTTGGTGCCGGAATGCCAGGCCAGCGGATCGAGCACGAACGAGAAGCAATAGTGCACGTCCTTCATTTCCGTCGCTGCGTATTTGCGGTACCAGGCGTCGATCGCGCGATTGCCGCCCTTGGCGCGGCCGACGAGAAATGGCAGTTCGCCCGCAGCGACGATCGGAAAACGTCCCGGCTGATAGTCCGGATTGACGTAGGCGAAGTCGGTTATGCCATCGCGCGCCATGTCGTAATGGTCGAACGCCTTGCCGAGCTGTTGCGCCGGATAGATTTTGGATTTGATCGTGCCGTTCGAGGCCTTCTCGACGTCGGCGGCCCAATCCTCGATCGCCTGTTGCAATGGATGTGACGGCGGCACCCAGTGCGAAAGTTTCAGCTCAAAGGTCTTGTCCTGAGCGCGCGCGCCGCCAACGCCGAGCGCCAGATAAAAGGCAGAACAAGAGACAATTCCAATCGCGGCGAAACCGCGGAGTTTTATGCGACGCAAATCCATAAATCCCCGGCGCCATTCCGCCTTGCGTACGATTCCATGTGTCGCATTTAAGCCAGGGAAACCCGCATTGTAAAAGCCTTTTCAACGCACTCGCTAAAATTGTCGGCAATGCGGTTGCGATTGCCACACGCTGTTTTGGAACCTTCACCACAGCGAACCTCGTCCTTAACCGAACCGCAGCAGCGGCGACGTTATTGCGTCTTTGAACAAAAAGCCGGGACGGCGCGCGTGTGCGCCGTACCTCGCCGTTCAGGGACGTCAAAATGTTCAGTCGCGTTGCGTCTTCAGGCGTTGCCTGGGGTTTTGCGGTATTGCTCGTCGTCTGGCCGGTTCGTTCCGGCATCGATCGCGGCACGCTCGACGAATTCGCTGCAGCGGCGACGCCGCCCGCCGTCGCGCAAGAGGCCGCCGTGGCGCTCGATCAAGCGCGACAAGACCCAAATCCGGAAATTGAATCGAGCGCAAACATTGCTGTTTCAGAGCGAAAGGAACAGAGGCCGCCGCAAGCCGATGTCCCCGCGCAGGTCGCAAGCCTCGAAACATTCGTCCCTGTGGCTCCTTCACTGCCGATCGCCGAACCGTTCGGCCTTGCCGCCGTGCCGGTCGCTAGAGGCGATATCCCGGCGAAGTGGAGCGGCGTTGAAGCCGACATCCGCGCCGGAAACGAAATCCTCGCGCAGTGCCGCAGCAACGGGCCCTGTCCGAAGGCAGCACAGCACTTCCTTGCCATCATCGCCGAAGGCCGCGCGCAAAGCGGCCGCACCCGCATCGGCATCATTAACCGCGCGGTGAATCTTGCGATCGAGCCGACGAGCGACCTTGCCCAGTGGGGCGTTCCCGATAAATGGAGCGCGCCGCTCGAAACATTCGCGACCGGCAAGGGCGATTGCGAGGACTACGCTATCGCCAAATACGTCGCCCTGACGGCGGCCGGCGTCGCGGCAGAGGACGTCAAGCTTATCGTCGTCCGCAACACCGCGGCCAACGAGGATCACGCCGTCGTAGCCGTCCATGCCGACGGCCGCTGGATCGTACTCGACAATCGCTGGCTCACTCTGGTCGAAGACCGCGAGATGCTGCAAGTCATTCCGCTCTTCGTGCTCGACGACGAAGGTGCGCGGCAATTTTCGCCTGTCGCGCTTACCGGCATGCGCCGGACGTCGGCGCCCGGGTCGCTCGGCTTTTAGGTCACTTCGATTCGGCTTCGTACACGCCGCCCCAATCCGGCGGCGGCGGGTCGAGGCGGAATTTCTCGATGCGCTCCTGGAACATTTCGTAAAGCCCGGCGGCATCGAAACCGCCCGCCGCATCGCGGCAGCGCGCGATGAGCGCCATCGCCGCGTCCCAATCCTGTTTACGGTAGCAGCCAAGGAACTGGTCATTGAGGTCGCGCAACTCCCGGCAGCGGGCATCCTCCACGCCGCCGGCGCGGCCGAGTACCATGTAGACCGCCTCCGGCTCGCTTTTGCCCTTCACCCTGATGCGATCGATTTCCATCGTGGCGAATTTTTCCTTGGTCGCTTCCGCGGTGCGTGAACCGATCACCAGCGGCAGGCGATAATCCTTGGTCCGCGCTTCCAGGCGCGAGGCGACGTTGACGGTATCGCCGAGCACCGAATAGTTGAAGCGAAAATCCGAGCCCATATTGCCGACGACGCAAGGGCCGGTATTCAAGCCGATGCCGATGCGCAGTGGCATGTATTTACCGCCATTGGCGTCCGCCTCGCGTTTGAGTTCGGCGTTGAGCGCCGTCGCGCGAGCCTGCATTTCGAGCGCCGCATCGCAGGCGTTCGCTTCGTGCTCGACATCATCGACCGGCGCATTCCAGAACGCCATGATTGCGTCGCCGATATATTTATCGATCGTGCCCTTGCGTTCGATGATGGCGTTGGTCAGCGGCGTCAGGAAGCGGTTCATCAGCTTGGTAAGGCCCTGCGGATCGTCCTTGTAGTGCTCCGAAATGGTGGTGAAGCCGCGCACGTCGCTGAACAAGATGGTCATGCGGCGCTCCTCGCCGCCAAGCACGAGCTTTTCCGGTGACCGCGCAAGCTGCTCAACCATATGCGGCGAAAGATAAAAGCCGAAAGCCGAGCGGATCTGTTGCCGCTGCTTTTGCTCGCGGAAGTAATTCACGAATGTCAGGACGAGATAGATCAGCCAGCTTGAGATCAGCGGATAGGTGAAGTCGATGAGCAGGTTGTGCTCTTCAAACAGATAGAGCGACAGGCCGATCAATCCGGCCACCAGACCGGCGCCAAGCAGGACGACGACGAACGCCGACAGCATCGGCGCAGCGACGATGATCGCGAGCCCGATGAGAACGGCCATCGATAATTCCGCGCCGATGGCATAATTCGGGTGGACCAGAAGCGATTTGGTCAGCACGCTTTCGAGGATTTGCGCGTGCACTTCGACACCCGGAATGGCCGCATCGACCGGGGTTGTCTTGAGATCGAGGAGGCCGATCGCCGACGTGCCTATCAGCACGAGCTTGCCGCGCAGCCGATCCGGCGGGACGGTGCCTTGCAACACGTCCTTGGCGGACACGTAACGGGCCGGGTCGTGCTTGTTGAAATGAACCCAGAATTGGCCGTTGCGATCGGTGGGGACTTCGAGACCCGGCACGGCGACCGCCAGCACGCCGGCCTCGTTCACCCGCACCAGGATGGCGCCGGCATGGCTTGCGACCCGCAGCATTTCCATGGCCAGCGACGGCACCAGCGTTCCCTGCGCCTCCATGATGACAGGTACGCGGCGGACGATGCCGTCGGGCTCGGGATTGATCGAAAACAGTCCGCGGCCGGCAGCAGCTTCCTCGATCGGGAGCACGTTGCGCAACAGACCGGGGAACGTCACCAGATAGGAGGACGGATCGGGCCCGCGGATGGCAAAGCCGGTTTGCAGCGTCATTTCGGCCTGGGATTTCGGCTCTGGCGCCGCCGCGCCGGCCTGTCCGACGACGACGCGCGATTGCTTGATCGCATCGGCCAAAACGTCATCGTTGCTCGGCAGGCTGTCGAGCTTTGCGCGCGTGGCGTCATCGATGCCGCGGAAACTATGCTCGGCAATGGCCGGCGACATGCGGTCCGGTTCGGGGAAGATCACGTCGAAACCGATCGTGACGGCGCCGAGCTGGGTGATGCGGTTGATCAGGTCGGCCACGGTAGTCCGCGGCCACGGCCATTGCCCGATCGCCTTGAGACTCGCCTCGTCGATATCGACGATGACGACCGGCTGTGATTTCTGCTCACGCGGCCGCAGCGACTGAAACAGATCGAACGTGCGTACGCGCAATTCAGCAAGCGGCCGCGGATCGGCAAGGCGCAGCGGCACCAGCGCGAACAGGAGCAGAAGGCATACCGCTCGCGCCACGCCGAATTGTCGTGCCCAGCGGGCAATCCTGTTCATGACCGGCAGATCCCCAGCGACCGAAGCTGAACCGCAAGCATGGTTATAGCGGTCTTATCCGCCGCCGCGAAGCACGACGCATGGGAAGCGATGAGCTTACTTTTCGCGGAACGACCGCATGAGCTGATCATGCAGCGGCTTGACCAGATAGGACAGCATGGTGCGTTCGCCGGTCTGGATGAAGGCCTCGACCGGCATGCCCGGCGTCAGTTTCACATCGCCAAGGCGTTTGACCTCGTCCGCGGTCATCGAGATGCGGACGAGATAATAGCTCTGTCCGGTACGCTGGTCGACTGTCGTATCCGCTGCGATGCGAACCACCGCGCCGTTGATCTCCGGCGTCGTGCGCGCATTGAACGATGAAAACCGCAGTACGACGGGTTGCCCGAATTGGACCTGGTCGATGTCCTTGGGATCGACCTTGACCTCGACCAGAAGATTGTCGGACTCCGGCACGATGAGCATGATCGGATCGCCCGCGGTGATCACGCCGCCGACGGTGTTCGCGGTCGACTGAAATACAATGCCGTCCTGCGGCGAACGGATATCGGTGCGTTTGAGCTGATCTTCCGCCGTGACTTTGCGCTCGACATATTCGCCGATCTTGCTGTCGGTTTCGCGCAACTCCTTGGCGACATCGCTGGACAGGTCCTGATCGACCTGCAGTATTTGCAACTGGATTTCGGCGATCTTGCCCTTGGCTTCGGCGGATTGCGCCACGAGCTGGCCGCGTTCGCCTTGCAGGCGGGCTTCCTCGCGCTCGAGCGATGTCAGTCGGCTGAGCTGCACCAGGTTCCTCTGCCAAAGGTCGCGCACGCCTTGCAGTTCCTGTTCGATCAGCCCGACTTCCTTATCCTTGGCGTCCTGTTGCGCGACGAGCCCCGTGATCTGCTGCTGCAATTGCGCGATCCGCTCAAGAAGCTGCTGCTTCTGGCCGAGCCGGGATTGGCGGCGTAAATCGAACAATCTGCGCTCGCTGGAGAACGCTTCTTTCACATCGGGATCGTCGACGTGATTGGCAAGTTCCGCCGGCACGGCCACCGTATCGGCGCCGTCGCGCTCGGCGGCGAGCCGCGCCTTGCGCGCATAAAGCTCGGTCAAGCCTTTGGTGACGATGGCGAGGTTGGCGCGCGTCACGGTTACGTCGAGCCGAATGAGAATGTCGCCCGTCTTCACGTGATCGCCATCATGCGCAAACAATTCGCCGACAACGCCGCCGGTCGGATGCTGCACTTTCTTGATGTTGGAATCGACAACGAGCGATCCCTGTGCAATCAGCGCACCGGAGATTTCGGCCGTCGATGCCCAGCCGCCCAGGCCGAATATCAGAACGGCGACGAGGATGCTTCCGGCAAAGATGTGGCGGCGGATGGAATTGCCGGCCGCAGTAGCAGGTCCCGGCTTGTCGAGACCCCACGGTAACACCGCCCTGACCCGGTCGATCGCCTTCTCGATCGTGCCGTAGATATGCGGCATCGATGCTTTGATCGCCGCGCTCATGCGAGAGAACATGGCTTTGATCGCGCTGATCATCCCGCCCCTCCCTGCTCCGCCACTTTCAGCGCGCGCGGCGTTGCGTTCGGTTGCGTGATGCGCGTGAGGATTTCCTCTTTCGGCCCGAACTGCTGCTGGCGGCCCTTGGCCATGATGAGGATGTAGTCGACGCCGGCGATCGCACTTGGGCGATGGGCGACCACGACCGTGATCGCGCCGCGCGCGCGAAGGCCGAGGATGGCACGGGTCAGCGCTTCGTCGCCCTCGGCATCGAGATTGGAATTGGGCTCGTCGAGCACCACCAGGAACGGATCGCGATAAAGCGCGCGCGCAAGCGCAATGCGCTGCGCCTGCCCTGCCGAAAGCGCGCTGCCATTGTCGCCAATGGCCGTCTCATAGCCGTCGGAAAGATTGATGATGAGATCGTGCACGCCGGCCGCGTGCGCTGCGGCGATCACCGCGTCCGGATCCGGCGGTTCTTCGAACCGCGAAATATTCTGCGCCACGGTGCCGTTGAACAATTCGACGTCCTGCGGCACGTAGCCGATGTACCGGCCGAGCAGTTCCGGCGACCATTGATCGAGCGTCGCGCCGTCGAGCCGGACGGTGCCGCGCACCGGAGCCCAGACTCCGACCAGCATGCGCGCGAGCGAGGATTTTCCCGAAGCCGTCGGGCCGATGACGCCCAGCGCTTTGCCCGCCGCAAGCGTGAAGTTGATGTCCTGGCATACGATCTTTTGCTGGCCGGGTGGAGCAATGGTGCCGTTCTGGACGACGAGCGTGTGTGACGGCGGCTTCAGCGGCATCGGCTCGTTCTGCGGCGGCAGATGCCCGAGCAGTCTCGACAGGCGCTGCCAGCTTTGCCGCGCGGCCACGAAACCGCGCCAATTGGCAATGGCGAGATCGATCGGCGCCAGTGCGCGTGCCCCCAGGATCGAGCCGGCGATGATGATGCCCGGCGTCGATTGCTGATTGATCACGAGCCACGCGCCGACGGCCAGGATGGCCGATTGCAACAGCATCCGCAGAACCTTCGACATCGCGCCGAGGCCGCCGCCGACGTCGCTTGCTTGTCCGCTTGCCGCCACGTAGCTCCGGTTGAGATCGTTCCAGCGCCGGGAAATGCGCCCGACCATGCCCATCGCCGTGATCGCTTCGGCATTGCGCCGGCTTGCGTCCAGCAGCGCGTTGCGCGCGGCGGCGAATTGCGATGCGCTGCGGGTCGGACGCCGCGTTTTCACCTCCGTCACCACGGTCAGGATGACAAGAACGATGGCGCCGAACAGCGCGGTTAAGCCGATATAGGTGTGAAACAGAAAACAGATCGCAAGATAAACCGGCATCCACGGCAGGTCGAAGAAAGCGATCGGCCCGCTTCCGGACAGGAAACCGCGCACGGTATCGAGATCGCGGATCGGCTGCGTGCCATCGCCTTTGGCGCCCACTTTGAGCGGAAGCCGGACGATGGTGTCATAGACCCGCGCGCTCATCGACTCGTCGAGGCTATGACCGATGCGCACCAGGATGCGGCTTCTGATCAGGTCGATAATGCCCTGCGCGCCGTACAGCACGGCCACCAGGATCAAGAGCGCAACGAGCGTCGGCACGCTCCGGCTCGGGAGCACCCGGTCGTAGACTTCGAGCATGAACAGCGCGCCGGTGAGCATCAGAAGATTGCTCATGCCGCTGAACAGCGCGATGGCGAAAAAGGCCCGGCGGCAGGCGCCGAGCGCGGTCGCAAGTTCTGAGCTGGCGGACTGCTGCTGCCGCAGCGGACCGAGGGTCTGGCTCATGAGGCGTGAGTACCATCGTAGCGGGCGCAAAACCACGCCCGAGCTTGCAAACAACCGGCCGCGGCTATCTTCAGTAGCGCCGGAATAGCGAAATCCCCGACCCGGATCAGGAACACTATACTCTTAGTTACGGATGTATTGGGGCAGGTTCACGACCGTTAGTTAATGTGGCGGCGGGACGCAGTTACGCGGCTCCCGGAGCCTCAATAGCCCTGGCAGCGGATATCATTCCTATATTGCGGTGGCGTTTGGCAGGCCTCAAGCCCAGAGCGAGGCGCCAACGGACCCCACGTGTGGTCCCACGGCAATAGATCGCCGAGCGGCATGCCGGACTCCTCGCAATGGAGTCCGGCACCGATCAACTTTGGCAAGCAGATGATGTGCTTTGGAAAGTTCAGGAACGGGAGTCGAGGGAGAGCCCGATGCTAAACGCCTTCTGGCGGGTGGCGCCTTCGGTTCTCCGCAGCTTCTTGGCAATTTGTGACGCTCTCGTCTTCTTGCGCGCCATTGTCTTGAGCTCACGAACTTCACCCGAAGTCCACGCGCGCCGCTTCTTCTTCGTCTTCGCCATAAAACCTCCCTTTCAAGAAAGGCAGCTTGTATCCCTCACGGGAGTGAGAAGAGTCAACAGATGAGATGAAAATCGTCTTTGGCAGCCGGGACGTGTCCTATATGCAACCATGCTCACATAGATGATCATGGAACCGAATGGCAACAGAGCGATTGCAGATACGGCAGGGCGAGTTAACAAATGCTTTTGTTTGATCGTTCTTAGCGCGCTCGAAGCGTCAATGCAAAGACAAGTTGCATAGTCCGGCAGTCCACACCGTCCAAGGTGCCCGCGCCGGTGTGGGCACGGTGTTCAAATACACTACGGGACATCATTCAGTCCCATTGATCCGCAAGGTTGCTTCTACAAGACTTAAGACGAACATCCGATTCGGGGGCTGGCGATGGGGAATGTTGCGCGCGCATTATTGTCTTTGCTCATTGTCATTGCGGTATTGTCGCTTGGGCAACGCGCCGGACACGCTGCGGAGGTACGCTTCGCACTGGTGATTGGCAACGATCAATATCAGGCCGGGACGCTGGCCACGCCGGCCAACGATGCCGGCCTGATCGCCGATGCGCTGGGCGCGGCAGGCTTCACCGTCACCGGCGCGCGGAATCTCGACCAGGCTACGCTGCGGGAGACGTTTCGCGAATTTCTCGGCCAGGTCTCGGCCGCAGGACCCGACGCGGTGGCGCTCGTCTATCTCGCTGGCTACGGCTTGCAGTTCGAAGGCGAGAATTATTTCGTGCCGGTCGATGCCGATATTCAGCGTGATGTCGACGTGCCGCTGCAGGCGATCCGCATTTCGGATTTCACGCAGCCGCTCGCAGCGCTGCCCGGGCATGTGAAGATCGTCATCCTCGACGCAGCACGGCAAAATCCGTTCGCACGCGGCGGCCAGCCACTGGCGAGCGGGCTCGCGCTCGTCGATCCGGCTCCCAACATGGCGATCGCATTCAACGCGGCACCCGGCACGATAGCGCCGGAGGAACAAGGTCCCTACGGGGCTTACGCCTCCGCGCTGACGGAGATGATCGGAGCAGGTGGGCTCAGCCTCGACGACATATTCTCGCGCGTTCGTCTGCGTGTCAGCACGCTGACGCAAGGCGTCGAAGTTCCCTGGTACGCGTCGCAGATCTACGGACCGTTCTTCATGACCGAGCGCGCCGCCGATGCGCCGCCGCTGCCAAATACGGTGCCGGTCGCCGATATCCGCAATCGGCCGATGCTCGACTACGGCAATCCTGACGATGCCTACGCGGCGGCTTTGTCCCTCGATACGATGACCGGCTACGAGCAATACCTCGCTGCCTATCCCGGCAGCCCCTATGCCCGCCGCGTCGCCGCGATGCTGGCCGTTCGCCGCGAAGAGACTGCCTGGCGGCGCTGCGTGACGGCCGACATCCCGCCGGCCTATTGGTCTTACCTTCGCCGGTATCCGAACGGGCCGCACGCCTGGGACGCGCGCCGGCGGCTGGCGATGCTTGGCGCGCCGGTCGATCCGCCACCCGACTTTGCAATGTTCGATTTTGGCGTCCCGCCGCCGCCGCCGGATGAGCTCGGCTTTCTCGATCAGCCGGATTTGATGTTCGATGGCCCGGGGTTCCTGCCGCCACCGCCGCCGCCATTGTTCTTCCTGCCGGAACGGCCGCGCGAATTCGCGAGGCTCCCGCCGCCGCCGCAACCGCGCGAGCGGTTCTTCCTGCCAACTCCGGCTGCCGCCGCTGTTCCAGCCTTTGTCCGGCCGCCGCGAACTGTGGCCGTGCGGCCTGCTGCGCCTGGCGCAACGATCACGCCCGGTGGCCGGCCGGGATTCAGTGTTTCGCTGCCAGCGGCGGTTTCACATGCCGCACCCGGAACGCCGGGCGCACGTCCCGCATTTGGCACGCCGGGTGCGGGAGCGCCGCCTCCCGGAACACCACATCTAGGCGGACCGGGCGCACCTGCGCCGTCGAGTGCATTCGTCAGGCCGGCTGCACCGCTGCCGCATCCGCCGGGCGGCCCCGGCGAAGCACCACCGTCGAGGACATTCGTCAGGCCGGGAGAACTACCACCGCATCCGCCGGGCGCACCCGGCGAACCGCCGCCGCCGAGGACATTCGTCACGCCGGGAGAACCACCACCGCATCCCGGTCCGGCTCCGGCTTTTGTAAAGCCGCCGGTGGCGCCGGCGACGACCCCGCCCGCGCCCCTCCCTCACCCCGGTCCGGCACCGGCATTTGAGAAGCCGCCGCCGCGTCCGGCGCCAACTGCTGTTAAGCCGCCGCCACCGCCACCGCCACCTCGGCCGGCTCCGGTCGTGGCGAAGCCGCCTCCGCCACCACCGCCGAAGCCGGCGCCGCATCCGGCCTGTCCACCCGGGAAAACCGCCACGCCGGCCGGCTGCAAGTAAGCCAAAAGCCGGAATTCCGGCGACGCGGGCAATTGATTCACCATCAATCGCCCGCGTGATTTTCCGCGCGCGCAGCCATAACCATTGCGAAAGGTCCGCCCGCTATTTTCCCTGCGGGTTTCCGAAGGATCAGGGGTGATGCAGACCGTTCTCTTGAGCTGCCTTTTCGGCGCCGTATGCACGATGGTCCTGTGGGTCATCAGCGCGGCAGCCGTACGGCGCGACCAGATGATCCGCCGCGGCGCCAAATTTTCGGCGCCCGAGGAGCTCTAGGGACGGCAAGCGCTCGCGATGCGTCCTACTCTCCCCGCGGTGTTGAGCCTGGTACTGTTCGTCCTGCCCGGGAGCGCCGCTGTCGCGCAGATGCAGTCGTGCCACGGCACGCAACAGCCAAAGCAAATCGCCGAACTCCTGTTCGGCCGCGACATCAGCCACAAGGCCGGCATCAGCGAAAGTGCGTGGCAGCGCTTTGTCGACCGCGAAATTGCCCCGCGTTTCCCGGACGGCCTGACCGTGACGGATGCGATCGGGCAATGGCGCGACCGCGCAAGCGGAACGATCGTGCACGAACCCGCAAAACGCGTCGAAATCGTGTTGCCGGGCACGGACGATGACGAGGCAAAGCTCGACGCCATCGCGAACGCCTACAAGCACAAATTCCGCCAGGACTCCGTCGGCGTGATCGTGCGAACGGCCTGCGTATCGTTTTAGCGCGGTTTGACGTTTTGCAGGGCTTGCGGCCCGCCAACAGTCTTCCTAACTTTGAAGGCAGACACAGGGACGGTCGCGCATGTCTGTCTGCCCGGAAGAACTAAAACTCGTCGCTCTCGATAAGGACGACATCGAGGTCGTATCGGCGCACGTGCAGGACGCAGCCGTCAGGGTCAGCGATATTTTCTGGATGCCGCGCGAGCATCGTTTCGTCGTTGCGGTCAATCGCTTCGACTGGATGAGCGCCATCGATACCAAGGCGGATTACCGGCGTTGCCGCACGGCGTTGCGCTTCGATCGGGTTCTTGCCTGCAAATACCGCAACATCGATCAAACCAGCAAGGATGCCAGGCTCAATCTGCTCGCCGTGGAATTCGTCGAAAACGATACCCCCGCCGGAGTCGTGTCGCTGATCTTTTCGGGCGGCGGCATTATTCGCCTCGACGTTGAATGCCTGGAAGCCGAACTCGCCGATCTTGGCGAAGTGTCCGCAGCAGCCCTGTGCCCCGACCATTCCACGGCGGGGCCGGCGGCTGCCTAAAATCACGCCGTGCGCGGATGCTGGGCCATCGGCGTGGAAAACAGCTTCATCAGCACGATGATGGTGCCCAGCGTTACCGCATAGACCACCACCTGCATGGCGGTCGGCTGATCGACGTAGCCGATCAGCGTGTGCAGCGCCCGTCCCAGGAAGCTTGAATCGCTGACCAGCCAGGACGTATCCCACACCGTCTCATCGAGCGCGGTGAGAATATTGGCCTGTTCGAGGAACGCGATCGCCTGCGCCGCCATTCCGGCGGCAAGTAGCGCGATCAGCGCGCTGGTCACGCTGAACAGATAGCGGGCCGGGATGGTGATCAATCCGAGATAGGTCAGAAGGCAGACCGCCGAGCCCAGGATGAGGCCGACAAATCCGCCGGCGACCATCGACCAGCTGGCGCCGCCCTGCGCCGCAGCCACGCCGTAGAGAAAGAGCACGACTTCGGAACCTTCGCGCAGCACCGCAATCGCGACAACGATGGCGAGCGCCAGGAGCGATTTTGAACCGGCGACCACCGCCTCGCCGGCAGCGCGCAACTCGGCGACCAGTTCGCGGCCGTGCCGCGACATCCACACATTGTGCCAGGTCAGCATCAGCACCGCGAAGCCGAGAATGGCGGCGTTGAAGATTTCCTGACCGCTGCCGCCGAACAATTCTGACAAGCCGCTCGTAAACAGCGCCACCATGCAGGCGCCGAGGACCCCGGCGAAGACACCGCCCGCGATCCAGACGGTGCGGCCCGGAACCCCTGCGGTCACGGCCATGACGATGCCGACGACCAGGCCCGCTTCAAAGACTTCGCGGAAGACGATCAGGAGCGCGGCGAGCACGGCGGCCTCGGGACACAATTTTTACGATTCACTTCGAGAGGATTTATTTCAATACTCATGGCACGACCAGAAAGCCCTGCGTGTCGTGATGAAAGTCGTCGTAGAAATTGTAGCGGCCCGGCTGCTGCGGCCGCACATAGACGACGCCTTCGCCGCCAACGGGAACGATTTTTTCAAAATGCAGATCACTGCTTTCGAATTCCGAAACGATCGTATTGAGATTCTTGACATGAATCGCGATCGTTTTTCCCGGCGGCGCGTGCAGCTCGGCGGGATCGAACTTATGATCCTTCATCGTGATGGACAGCACGACCGCATCGTCGGCGCGCGCGGCGCCGGCACTTAAACCCAATGCACAAGCCACCACCAGCGATGGCAAAAGCCGCCGGGTGTTCCAGCCGCGCAAACGACCCGCCGAAACTGGCAAAGAAACCGGCAAGGCGCGTTTCCTCCGCGATGAATTGCTCAGTAAAGGAGTTGGGGAAGACCGGACTTTTTGTCAATCCAAAAGCCGAATATTAGAATTGTTATAATGTCGGCGGACTGCTACTGAGCGCAGGTTAACGCAAACACGGCGCCGAATTCCGCGCCACGGTTATTCAGCTCACGTCATGGCCATCCGCCTCGACATACGCTCCGGCGATTTCGCGCAAAAATTTCGCGCCTTTCTCGGCACCAAGCGCGAAGCATCGGCCGACGTTGAAACCACGGTCCGGGCTATCGTCGCCGACGTCGCCGCGCATGGCGATAGCGCGGTGAAAAAATATACCCTCGAATTCGACAAGCTCGATCTCGACCGCGCCGGCATGAAAGTGACGGCGCAGGAGATCGCAGCGGCGGTCAAATCGTGCGCCGGCGATGCACTTGCGGCGCTCGAACTCGCCCGCGGCCGGATCGAGGCCTATCACCGCCGGCAAGTGCCGCAGGATGACCACTTTACCGATGCGCTCGGCGTCGAGCTTGGCTCACGCTGGACGGCAATCGAAGCTGTCGGACTTTATGTTCCGGGCGGCACCGCAGCTTACCCATCGTCGGTCCTGATGAACGCGGTGCCAGCCAAGGTCGCCGGCGTGCCGCGGCTCGCCATGGTGGTGCCGGCTCCCGGCGGCGAACTCAATCCGCTGGTGCTGGCGGCGGCGAAACTCGCCGGCATCGACGAAATATTCCGCGTCGGCGGCGCACAGGCGATCGCCGCACTCGCCTATGGTACGGAGACGATCGCGCCGGTCGCCAAGATCGTCGGGCCCGGCAACGCCTATGTGGCGGCGGCCAAGCGCCTGGTTTTCGGCAAAGTCGGCATCGACATGATCGCCGGGCCTTCCGAGGTGCTCATCGTCGCCGACAAGGACGGCAATCCCGAATGGATCGCCGCGGATCTTCTGGCGCAGGCGGAGCATGATGCGAGCGCGCAGGCGATCCTCGTCACAGATGATAAGGGTCTCGCCGACGCGACCGAACGCGCCCTTGCCGGTCAGCTTGCGCTATTGCCGCGCAGCAAGGTCGCCGCCGCTTCGTGGCGGGATTTCGGTGCCGTGATCCTTGTGCCGAAACTCGACGACGCGATGCCGCTGATCGATGCCATCGCGCCCGAACATCTCGAAATCGTCGCCGCCGACGGCGACCGGCTCGCACGGCGCATCCGCAACGCCGGTGCGATTTTTATCGGCGCGCACACGCCGGAAGCGATCGGCGACTATGTTGCCGGCTCGAACCACGTGCTGCCGACCGCGCGTTCGGCGCGTTTCTCGTCCGGCCTCGGCGTGCTCGATTTCATGAAGCGCACCTCGATTCTCAAATGCGGACCGGAGCAATTGCGCGCGCTGGGCAGCGCCGCAATCACGCTCGGCACGGCGGAAGGACTCGACGCTCACGTTCGCTCCGTCGCTATCCGGCTCAATCGCTGATGGCGCGAAAGGGACCCGATAAGGACAAAGCAGGCTGTCTCGCGGCGGTCACGATCGACGAAGCCTCGCTCGGCAGCCCGAACGACGACGTCGAGCATGAGCGCAGGGTCGCGATCTACGATCTCATCGAAGAAAACCAGTTCAGGCCGGTCGGCCACGACGGCGGTCCTTACGCGCTGAATCTCGGCATCAGCGGCAATCGGCTCGTTTTCGATATCCGGCTGACGGACGGCACACCGGTGATCGCCCACATGCTGTCGCTGGCGCCGTTCCGGCGCATCGTGAAAGATTATTTCGTGGTTTGCGACAGCTACTACGCGGCGATCAGGACGGCGACGCCGGATCGTATCGAGGCGATCGACATGGGCCGGCGCGGCCTGCACGACGAAGGCTCGCAGCTCGTCATGGAACGGCTCAAGCAAAAGGTCGAAGTCGACTTCGACACGGCGCGCCGGCTGTTTACGCTGATCACGGTATTGTACTGGAAGGGCTGAGGCGCAATGCCGCCCTCAGGGAGCCCACCCCTCGCCGTCCTGTTCGCCTGCGGCCTCAATTCGGTGCGTTCGCCCATGGCGGCGAGCCTGTTCGCGCAGATATTCGGCCGCGCGGTCTATGTCGGTTCGGCCGGCGTGCGCAAAGGTGATCTCGACGCGTTCGCGGTTGCGGTCATGGCCGAAATCGGACTCGACATTTCACGGCACAAGCCCGTCACTTTCGAGGAGCTGGACGATTGGGAAGGACTCAATTTCGATCTCATCGTGACACTCGCGCCCGAAGCCCATCACCGCGCGCTCGAACTCACCCGGACGACTGCCGTCGATGTCGAATATTGGCCGACCGCCGACCCGAGCGCCGTCGAAGGCAGCCGCGAACAACGGCTCGATGCCTACCGCGAGGTACGCGACCAGCTTTTGACGCGAATCCGCGAACGCTTCGTCAACAAGTCGACCGGCAACGAGTAGAGCCCGCGCCGCACGGCAGTTGTGAAACGGCCCGTCATCCGCTAGGTTCCGCGCGATTTTGGTCCTGACCCCGGTCATGGCCACATGGCAACATTCTCCGGGACACGAATGGCGAAGGAAGAACTTCTGGAGTTCCGGGTGTCGTGACGGAACCGCCTCCCAACGCCACCTTCCGGGTGAAGCTCGAAAACGAGCATGAAATCATTGCCCACACAGCGGGACGCATGCGCAAGAACCGGATCCGTGCACTCGCCGGCGACAAGGTGCTCGTAGAAATGACATCTTATGATCTGGCCAAGGGCCGGATTACCTGCCGGTTCAAATGATCGGCCGCCCAAAACTCGTGCTCGCTTCCGGCTCGCCGCGCCGGCTCTCGCTTGTCAACCAGATTGGCATCGAGCCGGATGCATTGCGTCCGACCGATGTCGACGAGACGCCGAAGCGGGGCGAGTTGCCGAGGGCCTGTGCCACGCGCCTGGCGCGGATGAAGGCGGAAGCCGCCCTCGCCATGGTTCGCATCGATGACGAACTCAAAGGCGCCTACATCATCGCCGCCGACACCGTGGTCGCGGTCGGCAGGCGTATCTTGCCGAAGGCCGAGCTGCTCGACGAGGCGGCGCAGTGCCTGCGACTTCTCTCCGGCCGCAACCACCGCGTCCACACCGCGATTTGCCTGGTGACTCCGAAGGAGACTTTCCGGCAACGCCACGTCGAAACACGCGTGCGCTTCAAGCGGCTCTCCGACGAAGACATCGAGGCTTATCTTGCATCGGGCGAATGGCGCGGCAAAGCCGGCGGCTATGCGGCGCAGGGCATTGCCGGAAGTTTTTTGGTCAAGATGGTCGGATCCTACTCGAATATCGTCGGCCTGCCGCTCTATGAAACGATGACGCTGTTGGGCGGCGAGGGCTATCCGATCCATTTCGGCTGGCTGAATACCGTTTGATGCTGGCGCCATCTGTTACGCGCCCCATATTGCCATCATGCCCGACGCCAAGAACCGCAAATCATGCCCGATCTGCGGCAAGCCCGCCGACATCCTGTTCCAGCCATTCTGCTCGAAACGCTGCGCCGACGTCGATCTCAATCGCTGGCTGTCCGGCGTCTATGTGGTGCCGGTGACCGAGGACGAGGAAGAAGACGAGCGGCGCGAGGAACCGGACGAAACGCGGCAATAAATCGGGGGCCGCGCACACCCGGCTATTCTGGACAGCGTGAAATCGAGCCTCTATAAAACGGCGCGCCCGCAAGACCCGCAGTCGGGGGTTTCACTTAGGCGAGCGCGACGAAGTGGGCCCAGGTAGCTCAGTTGGTAGAGCACTGCACTGAAAATGCAGGTGTCGGTGGTTCAATTCCGCCCCTGGGCACCACCCGATTTCTAGACCGCGTTTTGATAAAGGGTGGGGTTTCTTTCGAAGGCGTGATTAGGGCGATTTAGCCGTCAACGAAAGCCAGATGTCTTTTTTCGTTTATGTTTTAGGAAGCTGCCGCAACAACGATCGCCGAACTTATGTTGGCTGGACAACCGATTTGGAGCGCCGCCTTCAGCAACACAACGCGGGGCGAGGCGCCAAGTCCACGAAAGGCCGAAAATGGATTTTGCTTCATTTTGAGCGCTGCAAGACGCGTAACGCCGCCATGAGTCGGGAATGGCATATAAAGCGCGATAGAAAGTTCAGGGCGGCACTACGCGATACATTCTGATCCAGCTCACTTTCCGCGGCAGACAGAAATATCGACGGCAATGAAACACCGACCAAAATCCAAGTTTGATTCTGTTCAGCTTTTCTTTGAAAAAATCCCACCCGCGAAAACGAAATCAAACTATCGCTTTTGATACGTGCGGTCACTGCAGCGGGATATGAGCTTCGCGGATGACCTCGGCCCACTTGGTTGTTTCGTCGACTATATATTTCTCAAACTCCGCGGGTGACATCGGCATTGGCACGCTGCCGAGGCTCGCAAGACGCGCCTTGATGGCGGGGTCGATGAGAGCCGAGTTTATTTCCGTATTGAGCTTGGCAACAATCTCGGGTGGGGTGCCTTTGGGTGCACCGATGCCTTGCCACGTACTTGCCTCGAAGCCTGGAACAGATTCGGCGACGGTCGGCACGTCCGGCAACGCCGCCGAACGCGTCGCGGTGGTCACCGCCAGCGCGCGCACCTGACCGGCTGTGATGGCTGCGAGCGACTCAGGCAACGGGCTGAAATAAACCTGAATTTGTCCACCCATCAGGTCTGTAAGCGCCGGCGCACCTCCGTGATAAGGCACGGGGACCATATCGACGCCAGTCATCATCTTAAAAAGCTCGCCCCCGACATGCGACACGCTTCCGGTGCCACCCGACGCTACGCTGATCTTGCCCGGATTGGCCTTCGCCCAGGCGATAAATTCCGGAACCGTCCTGGCTGGGACCGACGGATTGACCTCCATGACGAGAGGCAGAGTGCTGATCATTGCGATCGGAACAATGTCGTGGATGAAGTCGAAGTTGAGTTTCGTATAGAGCGTCGCGTTGGCTGTAACCGAGCTGGGGATCAGCAGAAGCGTGTAGCCGTCTGCAGGTGCACGCACGACCAGCTCAATGCCGATATTAGTGCCCGCGCCTGGCCGGTTCTCAATCACGAAGGGCTTATTCATGCGATCCGACAGCCATTGGCCCATCAGGCGCGCGAGGATGTCGAGCGCGCCCCCGGGAGGGACGGGCACGACAATAGTCACCGGCCGCATCGGGTAAGTTTGCGCCGCTGCGGTGCGCGACAAAGCCGCGAAAGCGGCAGCACCTGCGGCATAACGCAGAAATTTTCTGCGAGGAAGTTTCATGGTGTGCGCCTCGTCACGCCACACCAACGCTATGCCAATTCCCGTACCTCAAAAAGGGGGAGCGATGGCCGCTTCCGGCACTTGGCGGGCAACTTGGCGGACATGGCGCGACGTCCGGGTGATGTCCGCTTTCGGGGGTAAAGCAGACATGACGCGAAGCTGAAAAGCGGACGCTCTACAGCGCCGGCAGCACGGTCCGCGACAAATAGAGAAAGAGCGCGGCGCCAAGGAGTCCGATCAGGAATGCAAGCGCGAGATCGAAGCGCTCGCCGGGCGACGGCACTTCGGCTTCCGAATCGATATCTTTTGCCGTCCTGACAAAGCGGGCGCCGGCGATGACGATCATCGTCACCCCGATGGCGATGAAGGCGAGACCGGCCAAATTGGCCAGGGTTTGGCCGTGCGGCACGGCCTGCTGCTGCACCGCCTGCGGCACCGCGTATTTGAGGAATAGATCGAACCGCTCGATGAGAAACCCGAACGCCATGACCGCGATGGCGGTGCGGACCCAGGCGAGAAAGGTCCGCTCATTGGCGGCATGATCGCTGTAGCGCTTGATCATTGGATAGTTCCCGATGTCTGCCGGGGGTCACTATAGCGCCGCGTCATCCTGTGCGCTTGCCGGCAATTCGATAAAGGGGCAATTTATCGCCCAAGACCGCGCAAGAACATGCCGCAGAAAGCGCGTCGCCAAAAACACACGGCTGGGGAGTGAAACGAATGGCTGACGGTCCGCCCGCAAGTCCGAGCAAGGGTCGCTGGTATATCCTGCTGCTCATCAGCGTGATGTATCTCATCACGTATCTCGACCGCGTCAACATCTCGACCGCGGCCCCCGCGATCAGCAAGGAATTCGGCTTTAGCAACATTACGATGGGCTACATTTTCAGCGCCTTCGTTTGGTCCTATGCGCTGTTCCAGGTTCCCGGCGGCTGGCTGAGTGACCGCTTCGGGGCGCGCAGAGTTTTGGGCAGCGTTGTCGCCTACTGGTCGATCATGACGGCGGCGACGGGATTTGCGTTCAGCGCCACATCGTTCATCGTCACTCGATTTTTATTCGGCATCGGCGAGGCCGGCGCGTTCCCCGGGGCCACGCGCGCGATGCAGCTGTGGTATCCGCGTCAAGAACGGGGTTTCGTCCAGGGCATTACACACAGTGCGAGCCGCGCCGGTGCGGCGATTGCGCCGCCGATCGTGCTCTTGATCATGATCAATCTCGGCTGGCGCTGGGCGTTCTTCATTTGCGGAGCAATCGGCTTTGCGTGGTCCCTGTGGTGGAGCTTGAGCTATCGCAACCTGCCGGAGGAACATGCCCTGGTAAACCGCGCTGAGCTCGAGCGCATCCGCGGCACCGACGCAAGCGGCGCGATCAATCCGCCGCCGATCGAGAAGCAGACCAACGTGCCGTGGAGTACGTTGCTGCGTTCGGCCAATATGTGGGCGATCATGCTCGCCTATTTCACTTACGTTTATTGCCTCTGGATCTTTCTGAGCTGGCTGACGAAGTACCTCATCGACGTTCGCGGCTTCACGTTGCTCAAAGGCGGATTGCTGGCGTCACTGCCGCTGTGGGCCGGCGTCGTTGGCGACACCGTCGGCGGGCTTTCGACCGACTGGCTCCTCAAGGTAACCGGAAGCGCCAGGATCGGCCGGCGCGTCGTCGCTATCATCGGTCTGCTGGGCTGCGCGGCTTGCATCGTTCCGGCAGCGCTGACGGAAAACGCCTACACTGCTGTCGCTTGCCTTACCGCGGCAATGTTCTTTTTGGAATGCACCATCGGGCCATCCTGGGCAGTGCCCATGGACACGGGAGGTAAGTATTCCGGCACGGTGTCGGGCATGATGAACATGGCCGGAAATTTCGGCGGGGCTATTTCGCCGATCGTGTTCGGCTATCTGGCGGAGGGCGGCAACTGGCAGGCGCCCTTCATCGTCGCCGCCTGTCTCCTGGTCGCCGGCGCGGCGGTTTGGGCATTTTGGCTCGATCCCGACAAATACATCCTCCCGAGCTGAACCGGGAACCCGTAGCGCGAGGCGCTTCATTAACGAAGCGTAAATCGGTGTTGGCTACCTCATAGCGCGGGAAGAAATCTTCAGGGCGGAAACGCGCGATGCTCCGGGTCTTGACCGGTTCGGCGTGGGAGTACGGCTGGGATCTTGCCGCTGCGGCAGCCGTCGCCGGTTTGCTGCTCGGCGCCGTGATTCTGTTTATTCATCGCCGAAACGACAGGCGCCATCTGCTTGCGCTTGCGATGAACAACATGACCCAGGGCGTGGTCATGTTCGACGAGGCCGGCCGCCTCGTCGTCCGCAACGACCGGTATCTTATGATGTATGGGCTGTCTCCCGACGTCGTGAAGCCGGGAGCCGACCTCGTCGACATCGTGCGGGAGCGCTTCAAGACCGGCAGCCTGCAACGCGATCCCGCGCAGTATTGCGCGGAACTCCTGGCCGAGATGGCAGCCGGCAAAGCCATAAGTTTCATCACCGAGACGCCGGACGGGCGCGCCATATCGGTTGTCAACCGCGCCATTCCCGGCGGTGGTTACTGGCTCGGCACGCATGACGATATCACCGAGCGCCGTTCGGCGGAGCAGAAGAGCGCGCTATTGAGCGAGCAGGAAGCGCGCCGCGCCGTAGTCGACGACGCCATCGTCTGGTTTCGCGGCAGCGTCGAAGGCGTGCTCAAGACCGTTACCGACAGCGTCACGGCGATGAAATCGACGGCTACGACCCTGTCGGCGACCTCGAACGAAACATCGGCGCAAACCGTGGGCGCGGTGCGAACCTCCAACTATGCCTATGACGGCGTGCAGAGCGCCGCCACCGCGGCGGACCAATTGTCGAAATCGATCGCCGAGATCAACCGTCAACTCGGGAGCGCCCGCGCGGTGGTGCAGGCGGCCACGGATGAAGCAAAATCAACCAATGAGGTGATCGGCGGTCTCGCCCAGGCGGCGCAGAAGATCGACGATGTCGTCAAGCTTATCCAAAGCGTGGCCGGGCAGACCAATTTGCTCGCTCTTAACGCAACGATCGAAGCAGCGCGCGCCGGCGCGGCCGGCAAGGGATTTGCCGTCGTCGCGTCCGAAGTGAAGGCCCTCGCCGTGCAAACTGCCAAGGCGACCGACGTGATCGCCTCGCAAACCGCAGCAGTTCAATCGGCGACGCAAAGCGCCGTTCGCGCCATCGGGAGCATCGCCGGGCGCATGGAGGAAGTCCAGCAATTCACTTCGGCAATAGCGACGTCCGTCGAACAGCAGAATGCCGCGACGAGCGAAATTTCCGACAATGTCACGGCTGCGGCAACGGGCACCCAATCGGTCGTCGCCGTGCTGCAGCGCGTCTCAAGCGCAATCACCGACATGCACAGTGCAGCCGATACCGTGTTGACAACATCGCAATCCGTCGAGAAGGCCGCGCACGAATTGCGCGACAGCGTCGACGGATTTTTGCGCAAAGTGGCGATCTAGCGCGTCAGGATACGCGCTTGTGCATCGGCTCGAGCGCGATGCGGGCAAAGGTCGACATGATTTTCAATCCTGCCTTGACTGATCCGCGCAACGAGCCCGCGACCTTGGATTGGCCTCCAAGACGGCGGCGGTAGCCGACCGGCAATTCGAGAACGCGCAGGCCCGCACGCGCCACCCGCATCTGCATTTCGAGATTCCAGCCATAGGTCCGTTCACGCATGCCGAGTGCGAGTAGAGTTTCGCGGCGAATGGCGCGGAAAGCGCACATGTCGGTGTAGCGCACACCGTAGAGAAGCTTGGTGAGCCGGCCGGCAATCAGCCCGGCGGCGATCTGATGCCAGGCCATGCTACCCGCCTCGCGCTCGCCGCGCGCGCGCGAGGCGATGACGAAGTCGCAAGTGTCGGCGCGGATCGGGGCGATCATTGCAGCGATGGCGGCGGGATCGTCGGCGCCGTCGCCATCCATGAAGACGACGATGTCAGCGCCCTCGGCTGCCTGCGCGCCGGCCATGCAGGCAAGCCCGTAGCCGCGGCCGACAGCGATCACCTCCGCGCCCGCGCCGCGCGCGCATTGCTGGGTGCCATCGCCGGAGCCGCCGTCAACCACGATAACCCTGTCGATGACGCCACGCGACAATTCACCGACGACAGCGCCGATGGATTCAACTTCATTGAACGTCGGAATGACGACAGCAACGCCACCGGCAGGCGGCGGCATGGTTACAGGCTCCACCGCAATCCGCAACTCGCGCAGGCGTCGGGAGGCACGTTCGATTTGAGCGCCTTGCGGAAGGCGCTATAGGCGGGCCCGGTCCAGATGTCGCGGAGTGTCTGCTGGGTGGCATCGCCGAGCGTGTAGTTTTCGTAACCGCGCTGCGAGAACGGTGCGATGCAACAGGGCAGCGCGCGGCCGTTCGCGGTGAAATACATGACTGTCCACGGCCGGCGGCACAGCGACCACGGTGAGCCGGTGTCGCTGCGCTTGAGGCTCAGACCGGGCTCGGACGCTCCGCCCGACGCGCTGAATGTTACGCCGAGCGTTTCGGCAAGCGCGGAGGCGCGCTCGATATGGATCGATTCGTCGCCCGAAAGCTGCTCGTAAAGCGCCTGATCGGGCCGCGCCATGCCGATGGAGTTTTCCTTGAAGAACACCAGCCGCTGCAAGTGCACTTCTTTTATGCCGGTTTCCGCGGCAACGCGGACGAAATCCGGCAATTCCTCGATGGTTTCACGTAGGCCCGTGAGCCAGGCCGAGACGCGGGGTTTGGTATGGCCTTCGCGCTCCTGCAGCTCGCGAAAGGCGCGCACGTTCTTCAGAATGCGATTGAAGTAATTCTTGCCACGGATGGCGCGGTACGATTCAGGTGTTGCCGCGTCGAACGAAACCCGCAATTCATCGAGGTCGGCAGCGATCAGCGCGCGGCCGTTTTTCTCGTTCAGGACCGTGCCGTTGGTGTTGAACAGGACATAGGTGCCGCGGTCTTTGAGATAGCGCACCATGCGGGGAAGGTGCTTGACCAGCATCGGCTCGCCGACGCCGTGCAGCACCGCGCGATTTAATTGAGGGATTTGATCGACAATCGACGTGAACAGTTTCCAGCTCATATCGGCCGGCGGCTCGAGTTCCTCATAGGTGCGCGGGCAGGTCGTGCAGAGAAGATTGCAGCGGTTAGTCGTCTCGAGATAAAGACAGACCGGCTCGTGTTCAGGCACATCGTTATCCGCATGCACGCTTTCGAAGTAGCGCTTGGGATCGATCGCTCGTTTTGTCTCAGCCGCCTGCATTATCTTTACGTCCTCTGAAATGACGGGCTTGGACCACTGCGCCCTCAGGCGCGCAGGGCATCGGCCTGCGTAATCCGTTCCACACGATGGCCGAAATCATGATCCCGGCACAGCCGGCTCATCAGTTTTGCCGTCTGCGTGGCGTAGTGCAGGGAGTGTGCGGCAGGCCTGCGTCTTTCGTCGTCGCCGCCGCACAGTTCGGCATAGAGCCGGCGCAAACCCGCGACATCGTCGACATCGTACCATGCCGGCAGTTCATGAAGTTCAAGATCGATCTCGCGCGCCCGTTCGCGTGTCTGCTGGGCGACACGCTCGGTGCTCCAGGTAATATCCTCGAACATCCGGCGATGCGCGGTCTTGAGGCCGAGAAGGTAATAGCCGCCGTCGGTCGACGGCCCCAGCACGGCGCGGTCGCCCGGACGCGCCAAGGCTTCGGCCGTCGCGATCAAGAGCGCCGTAGGCAGAGTCGGACTGTCCGAATTGAGCACGACAGCCGAGCTATGTCCGCGCGCAAAGATTTCGTCGATGGTATGCAGGAGACAATCGCCAAAATTCGGCAGCCACGCGCCGATTAGGCCGATCGAACCCGGCAAAGTGCGCTGAAAGAAATCTTCCGAGCCCGAAGGGCCGTAAGCGGCGTATCCGGCAATGCCGGCCGCGATGCCGCTGTTGCGGGCAGCAAGCAGGACGTTGTCCGCAACATCCTTCAGGAAAGCCGTGTTGAGGCTCGCCGCTTCATCGAAAGTCAGAGGTGGAACGAGGCGGGTTTTGGCACGGCCTGGCGCCGACGCCTTCGCCATGAAGGCAATGCCGCAAGACGCCGACCGTGCAACGCTTGCCGAGTCAGCCGTCGCTGCCGGCCGCGATTTTCGCGAGGCCGAATTTGCGCCGGATTTTCCGCTGAATCCGTTCGCGCGATTCATGCGATGCCCCCCTGCAACGTCATCAGCAACGCAACTTTCCCTGCTTGCCAAAGCGGCCGGCGAAGCGCCAGTCAATTCCGCCTCACCCCCTACAAGTCGTGGGACACTAAAAAGTTATCCGCATCACCAAGTCGTGATCGCAATGGCATTCAATGCTTGGCCAGCGCCACACGGATGATTTCGTCGCTGGCGAGAGCGTTGCCGTCTCCGGGCCAACTCGGGGCAGCCGCATACTCGCTTCGCGGCATGTCGAGTGAAGCGATATTCCGCCCGAAAATACCGACGGCCTCGATCGGCACTGCAACGGAACGCGCATCCCAGCCGAACCAGCCGAACCACTTGCTGTAGGAGACGATAAGCGCGACGCCGTCTTGCGGCGTGCGCACGATTTCCCGGACGTAGCCCAGCGTGCGCGCGCCATCGTCGAATACCGGCAGGCCTATGAGGTCGCCAACCCGCACCGTTTGCGGAAAGCGCCGGCTCATCCGCTCCTTCGGCGTGAGCTTGTCCATATCGGCCGCCGCACCGGGCGCCTCCGGCATGGCCTGCGCCACCGTCAATGTCCGGTCTGGTTTCGGCACGGCATCGGCATGGATCACAAGACCGGCGGCGAAAGACAACGCAATGAATTGCAATTGCACGCTTCAATTCCCCTCGATCAATCATTTCACGCGGATTTGTGAAGCAGATTTTCTTGCTAACAATATTTCACGCCCGTAGTGTCCAAAAGACACGTTGTCTTGATATACGACGTCTCTGTCGGGGACGAATCATCCAGATCGCGAATCTTACGGTTCGACCGCATTGTCGTTATCGTCTTGCTGCTACGGCGGCGTGACACTCGCTCCGTCGCCTCTCTGTTTTGAACGAACAAACACGGACTTTCCGATGTCGGCGCCGTCTAACGGATCAGCTTCGGCCAAAGTGCGTCGCCTGCACCCGCTGCCGCTTCGGATCATGCACTGGACCAATGCCGTCGCTATTTTCATCATGATCGGCAGCGGCTGGAAGATCTATAACGACGACGTTATCCTCGGCTTCCTGCATTTTCCCGACAGCCTCGTAATCGGAAAATGGGCGCAATACGGCCTGCAATGGCATTTCTTCGGCATGTGGATATTCGTGCTCAATGGCCTCGCTTATCTCACTTACGGGGTCGCGACTGGTCGCTTTCGGCGAAAGCTGTTTCCGATCTCGATACGCGAGATACTCGTGACCGTCGGCGATGCACTTCGTTTCAAGCTCGGCCACGATGATTTGACGCACTACAACGCGGTTCAGAAGATTCTTTATCTCGGCGTCATGTCGATCGGCATCCTGATCGTGATTTCGGGTCTGGCGCTGTGGAAGCCGGTCCAGTTTTCCGAGCTTTCCGGATTGTTCGGCAGTTTTCAGAATATCCGGATCGTGCACTTCCTATGCATGTCGGCGATCGTCGCGTTCATACTTGTCCACGTGACGCTGGCTTTACTGGTGCCCCAAAGCCTTGTCGCGATGCTGACCGGCGGACCCGAGGTCGATGACGGCGCTCCGGATTCCGGCGTCACCCCCAAGACAAATGCTGCGCATTGATCCGCAATGTCGATAAGAACCCGCACACCCTCCATATTTCGGCCGCGCGCGGAGATCGATCAGCGCGTGCTGACTGAAAGCCGAAAACTGGTCGAGGACATCGATCGCCGCAATGTGTTGCGCGGCGCGCTGAGCCTTGGCGCGCTGACCATGCTGACCGGCTGCGACGTCACGGAAGACGATTCGGTGCAGAAGGTATTGCGCACCGTTTCGGCATGGAATGATCGCGTCCAGGAAACGATATTTCGGCCCAACCACCTGGCGCCGACATTCAGCCCGTCGCAGGTGGTCAAGCCGCCGCGTTTTAACGCCTACTATGACATCGAAGACCTCAAGCCGGTCGATGGTGCAAGCTGGAAGCTTGAATTTGCCGGCCGTATCAAAGACAAACGGCCGTGGACCGCGCAGCAGATTTACCAGCTCCCGGAACAGGAAATCATAATCCGTCACGTTTGCGTGGAAGGCTGGGACTATATCGGACAATGGTCCGGGCCGAATCTTCGCAGCTTCCTTGAGCGGATCGGTGCCGATTTGACGGCCAAGTACGTCTATTTCATCTGCAACGACGACTACACGGAGAGCATCGATATGGCGACGGCGCTGCATCCGCAGACGATACTCGCCACCAAATACGCAGGCGACGTGCTCGCCGACCCGTTCGGTTATCCGATGCGGCTGCGGACCTCGACCAAGCTCGGCTACAAGAACGCGAAGTGGATCAAGGCGATCGAGGTCACGAACGATTTTCGCGAAACATTCTGGAGCAAGCAGGGTTTTAACTGGTTCGCCGGAATTTAGTGCGGCGTGACGCCGGGCGCTTTGACGTAGATTCGCCATCGGCCGTCGCGTGTTTCAGCCAATTGGTAATCGGAGCTTGAGGCAAACGGGTCTTTGTCCCAGGCGCCGTCCCGCGGAACGACAACGACCACATCGCAGGCAAATTTTTTCGCCATATCGTCGACGTCGCCCGGGCTACCTTGGCCATCGAACACGCGGATGAATTGCGCGTTGATTGCCTCGCGGCGTTCCGGCGGCAGCGGAGCGAAGGCCAGAGCCAGTTCGCGGCCGGCAAAGCACGAACCGCGGTTGGCGAGCAGCGCCCAGGACACATTCACGGGCCACGGTGTCAAATCCTGCAGGAAGAGCGGATTGTTGGCGACGCGCGCGTTAGGCGCAGCGTAACGGCGCACTGCGGCCCACAGGTCCGGCGTACGCGCGAAGACCGCGCCATCCAGCGCCGGCGTCCCCTCGACATTCGACCGGATCATCGCCGCGGTATCGGGCAGGCTGAGAATGAGTCCGCCGAGCGCTGTCGCAACGATCCAGGCGCGACGCGGCGTGTGAGCAATCCCCGCCGCCGTGGCGACGATCAAGATCATGGCCGCGGGCAGCACGGCGCGCAGGCCGAGATCGTTATTGTCGCCGAGTGTGCTGACGAGGAGCCACGACACGGTAAGACCCGCGCCAGCGAGCGCCGCAAAAACCGCCAGGGCCGTTCTTTCCGCGCCCGCCACGCTGCCGCGCAGCATGACAACGAGTGCGATCGCGCCGGCAATGTACGTTGCCGGGAACTCAATCGGCAGCAGGATGAGCCAATAGGCCGGCGCATCGAAAACGCGGCGCATCGCATCCGGGAACAGCGAGCCGAGGACCTCGGCGTGATGCAGAGCGAGAGGTTCACCGCCACCCCGCGCGGCGACAGCCGCGAATTGGTCATGGATAAATGGCCCGGCGAGAACAAGGGCGAGCACGGCTGCTGTTACGAGACCGGCTGCAAAGCGAATGCGCCGGGGGCGCTCCACGCTTGCAAGCAGGATCGGCGCCACGGCGATAGCAGCAATCGCGAAAGTCACCCCACCGACAAAAGTCGAGCATTCGAAGCCGGCGACGATGAGCAAGACCAACGTAAGCAGCCGGCCCACGGTCTGGCGGCGCTCGCAATGAACGATCAGCAGCATGGCCGCGACCACGCAGCCCGCCGACATCAAGTGCTGCGGCACCCAGGCGGATTGAAACAGCCAGCCGGCAAAGCCGTTGGGTGACGCCAGAAACGGCTCAAGACCATAGCTGCCGAACAGCAGGCTCAGCATCTCGCGCAGCGAAGCTCCCGCCGCGAGCGCGACGACCAGGAGCGCAGCAGCGGATCGCTTGCTGAGCCAGACGGCAATGGCCATCATCAGAGCAAGCGACGCGAAGGCGGTGAACCAGGTCAGGCCGATATCGGCCTCCCAGCCGCTAACCCGCAGCGGCAGCGCCAATTCCGCGGCGCTAAAGTGCCACAGGTAGTAGTAGGAAAGCCGGCCAGTACTGGCGAACACCGGGTTCACCGGCGGCAGGCCCTGACGAATCATTGCATCGACGATCGCGATCTTGGAATGATCGAAGATCGGATCGGCGAGGTGCACACCGTCCGCGGAATATTTCGGTAGGATCGCAGCCGCAGGCACCAGCGCCAGAATCGCGGCGGCGGCAAAACTCCACGGCGGCACTGCCGGTGTTGGCGGCGCATCGGCCGCCGGCTTGCCCGCCGCAAATGAAACGGCGCCGGCGGCAAGACACAGCGCCGCGATGCTGATGATGGTGGCTGAAGAGAACCCGATCAGCGTGCAGACCGGCAGCGTCGCGGCGCTAAAGACGGCCCAGCCCATGACAGGTGCCGCACCGGCCGCAAGCACGCGAGGCATCAGCCGGCGGCCCAGCGCATAACCGACCACCGTGAAAAATACGGCCGCCACCAGGGCGCAGAGGACGGCATTGACAGGCGATGCCATGGCGGACCCAACCCGGGAGCCGCAGGATTTGAATCCCGCGGAGTTAGAGTGGCGTTGCGAAGGCCCTAATACGCCTCGTCGATATAAATGGGATCGACCGAGCCACCCCACGCGCCATGGAATTTGTCGAGCAGTTCCTGCGCCGGTGTCGTGCCACGCGCGACACGATCGTCCAGTATGTCGAGATACCGCGTCTCGTCCTGACCGTCAGCGTCGAGACGTTTGCGCCGTGCCAATCCGGCCCGCGCGAATTTAAGCATTTCGGTTGCGATCTCAAACACAGTGCGGCCATGAACAGCGGCCGCAAGTCCCTGCTTCGGCACCGCATCGCGAAGGCGCTGGCGTTCCTCGGCGGTCCAGTGCTTGACCAAATCCCACGCGGCATCGAGCGATACGTCGTCATAGAAAACGCCGGCCCACAAGGCGGGCAGCGCCAGGAGATTCGGCAGCGAACCCGAATCGGCGCCGCGCATTTCGAGATACCGTTTGAGCCGCACCTCCGGAAAGATGGTGCTGATATGGTTCGCCCAATCGGATGTCGTCGCGCGCTCGCCCGGCAGGGATGAAAGCTTTCCCGCCATCAGGTCACGAAACGATTGCCCCGATACGTCGATATAATCGTCGCCGCGCTTGACGAAATACATCGGCACATCGAGCGCGTAATCGACCCACCGCTCGAATCCCATGCCCGGCTCGAATGCCCAAGGCAGCATGCCTGCCCGCGCATTGTCGGTATCGCGCCAGATTTCAGAACGGAATGAGAGATAGCCGTTGGGCTTGCCGTCGGTGAATGGCGAATTGGCGAACAGCGCCGTCGCCACGGGCTGTAGCGCGATCGACACGCGCAGCTTCTTGACCATGTCGGCTTCCGACGAAAAGTCGAGATTGGTCTGCACGGTGCAGGTGCGGTACATCATGTCGAGGCCGAGCGTGCCGACCTTCGGCATGTAGGCGGTCATGATCTTGTAGCGCCCCTTGGGCATCTTCGGCATTTCGGCCCGGGTCCAGCTCGGTGTCATGCCGATGCCGAGAAAGCCGATGTGCAACGGCAGCGCCACTTCGCGGACCTGTGCGAGATGCGCCATCAGCTCGCTGGAAGTCTGATGCACCGTCTCGACTTGCGCGCCGGAGAGTTCGAACTGACCGCCCGGTTCGAGCGAGATCGCGCCGCCGCCGGTGACATCGAACAGGCCGATGACGTTCGGCCCCTCCATGATCGGCTGCCACCCGAGGAGATGCTGCATGCCTTCGAGCAGCGCGCGGATGCCGTGCCGGCCCTCGTATGGCACCGGATGATGGCCATTAAGCGTGAAAGCGAACTTCTCGTGTTCCGTGCCGATATGGAATTGCGACTTCGGTTTGACACCCTGCGCAATCCAATCCACGAGATCGTCGCGCCGCTCAATCGGCGTCTGGTCGATTTGATCACGCGCCATGCAGGGTCCCGGACAAATTGGCCGCGACCATATACGCGGCGAGCGCTGGAGGGCAATGCGGCACGGTCATGAAGGCTATGCGACGGCCTTGCGCTTTTCGGGTGCGAAGCGGCCGTAAAACGTCTCGTTCTTCTTCGCCATATCGAGCAAAAGCTTGCAGGGCTTGAAGCGGTCGCCGCAAGTCCTCTCAAGCGCATTGCACAATTCGACGAAGGCCTTCACACCCATGCCGTCGATATAGGAGATGGTGCCGCCGGTAAACGGCGCAAAGCCGAAACCGAGGATCGATCCGACATCGGCTTCGCGCACGTCGGTGACGACTTTCTCTTCGATGCAGCGTGCGGATTCCAGCGCCTGCATTGCAAGCAGCCTTTGCTTGAGCATGGCAACGTCGATGGTATCGGGGTCGAGGTGGACCGGCTGGAGATCGGCGAGACCGCGCCACAGGCGCTTCGGTCCGTTCTGCGGGTAATCGTAAAAGCCCTTGCCGTTCTTGCGGCCGTAGCGTCCGCGCTTTTCCACCATCTCTTCGAGAAGTGTCTTTTGCTTCTGGTCGATCGCCTTCGGACCCAGATCAGCTTCCGTCGCATTGAGGATTTTCCAGGCGAGGTCGACGGCGACTTCGTCGGTAAGCGCCAGCGGACCGACCGGCATGCCCGCCATGCGGCCGACATTCTCGATCATCGCGGCCGGCACGCCTTCGCTCAGCATCAAATGACCTTCGCGCAGATAGGTGCCGACGACCCTCGACGTGTAGAAGCCGCGCGAGTCATTGACCACGATCGGAGTCTTGCGGATCGCGCGCACGAAATCGAGCGCCACCGCCAGCGCGGCTTCGCCCGTTTCCTTGCCCATGATGATCTCGACCAGCATCATGCGCTCGACCGGCGAGAAGAAATGAATGCCGATGAAACGGGCGTGATCCTTGAAGGCCGCCGCAAGCGACGAGATCGGCAATGTCGAGGTGTTGGAGCCGAAGATCGCCTGGTTAGTCAGTACATTTTGCGCGCGCGAAATGACTTCTTCCTTGATCTTGCGGTCCTCGAACACGGCTTCGACGATAAGATCGCACTCCTTGAGCGCGACAAAATCGGCAGTCGGTGTAATTCGCGCCAGCACCGCGTCGCGGTCGGCCGCACTGGCGCGGCCGCGATTGACCTGATCCGTCATCAGCTTCTGCGAATGCGCCTTGCCTTTTCCGGCGGTCTCCGGATCGCGATCGATGAGCAAGACCTCGATGCCGGCAAGCGCACTGACATAAGCGATGCCGCCGCCCATGAATCCTGCGCCGATGACGCCGATCTTCTTCAGCGGCTTTGCCGGAATATTGGCAGGCCGGCGCGCACCCTTGTTGAGTTCCTGCATCGAGACGAACAGCGACCGGATCATCGCGGCGGCCTGCGGCGAACGGAGAATCTTCGCAAACCAGCGCGACTCGACGCGCAGCGCCTGTTCGATCGGCAACTGCAAGCCTTCATAGACAACTTGCATGATGGCGCGCGCGGCGGGGTAATTGTCGTAAGTCTCGCGGCGGTAGATGGCGTTCGCTGGCGGGAACGTCATCATGCCGGCTTTCGAATAGACCGGACCGCCGGGCAGTTTGTAGCCATCCGTGTCCCAAGGCGCCTTGGCCGCACCGCCCGCCTTGATCCAGTCTTTCGCCGCTTTGATCAGTTCGCCGGACGGCACCACGGCATCGATGAGTTTCATTGTCTTGGCGCGGCCGACCTCAAGCTGGTCGCCCTTGAGCAGTAATTGCAGCGCATCGGACGGCGGCATCATGCGCGCAATGCGCTGCGTGCCGCCGGCGCCCGGAAACAGGCCGATCTTGATCTCGGGCAGCCCGACCCGCGTGCGAGCATTGTCTGCGGCGATCCGCTGATGACAGGCCAGTGTCAATTCGAAGCCGCCGCCGACCGCCGTGCCGTTGATCGCCGCGACCCACGGTTTGCCGCACGTCTCGATGCGGCGGTAAAGCAGCGAGGTCTTGCGGCTTTCCGCGAAGACATAGGCGTTCGCCGCCTCTTCGCCGCGCGACGCTACAAGATCGGCGAAGCTGCGGCTGAGCGCCTCCAGCAATGCCAGATCGGCACCGGCGCAGAACGTATCCTTGCCGGAGGTGATGACGACGCCCTTGACGGCGCCGTCGGTTGCGAGCTCTTCGACGATCGCCGACAGCTCCTCACGCACGGTCGAGTCGATGACGTTCATGGTGCGCCCCGGCATATTCCATGTGACGAGCGCAATGCCGTCGCCATCGATGCCGACGGTGAAATTGGTGTAGCTCATCGCCCCGCTCTCACTCATAGGGATCGCCGTTCTTGTGGGTGTAGCGCGCGCCCTTGTCGTCACGCACGACCAGAAGATCGACATCCGGATATTCGGCGCGTTCATGCTTCGCGCGCGTGCCGATTTCGAGATAGACCGCGTCGCGACTGGTCCTGTTGACGAGATGATGTCCGATTTGGCTGTTCGCCTTGAAGCCGGCGGCATCGCCGGGCCCAAGCACCGTTTCGCCGTCGTCTTCGATCAGCAC
The DNA here is from genome assembly GCA_963808205.1 of uncultured Alphaproteobacteria bacterium. GTDB lineage: Bacteria > Pseudomonadota > Alphaproteobacteria > Rhizobiales > Xanthobacteraceae > BOG-931. The sequence goes on along the minus strand of CAWEER010000005.1, from coordinate 1,128,004 downwards.
GACTTCGCCTTCGAGCATGTAGATGAGTTCATCTTCGTGATGGTGCCAGTGCAGCAACGCCGACGCAGCGCCGGGCTTTAATGTTGTGAGGTTGACGCCGAACTGGTCGAGGCCGACGGCATTACCGAGCCGTTTGCGCTCGCGGCCGACGACCACGCGGTCGAACGGCGCCGGATACCCGGTACGCGTATCGACCGGAAGACTGGCGATATCGATCTTGGGCATCACACGCGCTCGATGATGGTTGCGGTTCCCATGCCGGCGCCGATGCAAAGCGTGACGAGGCCCGTCGAAAGGTTGCGCCGCTCGAGTTCATCGACAAGCGTGCCGAGAATCATTGCTCCGGTGGCGCCGAGCGGATGGCCGAGCGCGATGGCGCCGCCATTGACGTTGACCTTCGCGGCGTCGAGCTTGAACGCCTGGAGAAAACGCAAGACGACCGACGCGAAGGCTTCATTGACCTCGAAGAGATCGATGTCGGAAATCTTCATGCCGGATTTTTTGAGTGCTTTCTCGGTGACGTCGACCGGGCCGGTGAGCATCAGCGCCGGATCGGACCCTATATTGGCGAATGTGCGCATGCGCGCACGCGGCTTGAGACCGATCTTCTCGCCGGCCTCCCTGTTGCCGACAAGAACAGCGGCGGCCCCGTCGACGATACCGGACGAATTGCCGGCATGATGAACATGATTGACGTATTCGACTTCGGGATGCGCCTGGATCGCCACCGCATCGAAACCGCCCAAGTCTCCCAGTTGCACGAAGGAGGGCTGCAGGGCGGCAAGGGATTGCATCGTGGTGCCGGGACGCATGTGTTCGTCCTTCGCCAGGATGGTGAGCCCGTTGGCATCCCTGACCGGCATCACCGAACGGTTGAAGCGGCCCTCATCCCATGCGGCCGCGGCGCGCTTCTGGCTTTCCACCGCATAGGCGTCGACGTCGTCTCGCGAGAATCCGTATTTGGTGGCGATGAGGTCGGCGGAAATGCCTTGCGGCAGGAAATAATGCGCGATCGCGATCGACGGATCTATCGCCCAGGCGCCGCCGGCCGAACCGATGCCGACGCGGCTCATGGATTCGACACCGCCGCCGACCGACAGCTCCTGCTGTCCGGACATGATTTGAGCGGCGGCGAAATTCACGGCATCGAGGCCGGATGCGCAAAATCGATTGATCTGCACGCCGGCGACGGTGTCGCCATAACCCGCAACAAGCGCGGCGGTGCGCGCAATATCGGCAGCGGCCTCGCCGACCGGATCGACCACACCCATCACCACATCATCGACCAGGGCAGTGTCGAGATTATTGCGGCTCTTGATCGCGCCGAGCGCCTGGCTCGCCAGATTGAGCGCAGTCACTTCATGCAGCGATCCGTCGACTTTGCCGCGGCCGCGCGGCGTGCGCACGTGGTCATAAATGAACGCGTCGGGCATGATTTCCTCTCTCCCGCTTCATCATTCCCGCGACAGCGGGGACGACGCCGATATGACCGTCCACTCCACAGCTAGAACGCCTCCGCGGGGAGCGCCATGGTGCTGGCGGCGCCCGCCTTGACGCGCGCCAGGTGCGTCGCCGCAGCCGGCAACAGCCGTTCCATAAAAAACCGGCCAGTGGCCAATCGCTGCGTCATCCGCTCCGCCGCCCCATTGCCCGCTGTTGCAACTTTCGTTCTGGCCGCTTCTGCAATCCGGCACCACATATAGCCCAGCGCCACCAGGCCGAGGAGGTGCATATAATCGGTTGCGCCGGCGCCGGCATTATCCGGATTGCCAAGCGCGTTCTGCAAAAACCACATAGTAGCCTGCTGAAGTTCGCCGAGCGCCTGACCAAGCGGCTTGACGAAGAGCGCCATGTCTGCGTCCGCGCCGCGTTCCTTGATGTAGGTGGTAACCTCGGCAAAAAAAGCCTGCAAAGCGCGGCCGCCGTCCTTCGGCAGTTTGCGCCCGACAAGGTCGAGCGCCTGTATGCCGTTCGTTCCCTCGTAGAGCATGGCGATCCGCGCATCCCGCACGAACTGTTCCATGCCATGCTCGGCGATATAGCCGTGACCGCCGAAAACCTGCTGCGCCGTCACGGCATTGGCAAAACCCTGGTCGGTCAACACGCCTTTGATGACCGGCGTCATCAGGCCGAGATAATCGTCGGCCGCCTGACGCTCCCCGGCATCCTCGGAACGATGCGCGACGTCGCTTTTCAGCGCGATCCACAGCACCAGCGCGCGAGCCGCCTCGTTGAAGGCGCGGATATTCATCAGCATGCGGCGCACGTCCGGATGCACGATGATCGGATCGGCGGAGTCTTGCGGATATTTTGCGCCGGTGAGCGCGCGGCCGGAGCGGCGTTCTTTCGCGTATATCGCCGCGTTCTGGTAGGCGACCTCGGACAGCGCCAATCCTTGCACTCCGACGGCAAGGCGAGCCTCATTCATCATCGTGAACATGGCCTGCAAGCCGCGGTTCGGCTCGCCCATAAGCCATCCGGTCGCGCCGTCGTAATTCATCACGCAGGTCGCATTGCCGTGAATGCCCATTTTCTCTTCAATGGAGCCGCACGACACCGCGTTGCGCGCACCAATCCTGCCGTCCGCATCGGGAAGGAATTTTGGAACGATGAACAACGAAAGGCCGCGCGTGCCTTCGGGCGCGCCCTCGATACGGGCCAGCACGAGATGAACGATGTTCTCCACCAGATCGTGCTCGCCGGCAGAGATAAAAATTTTCGTGCCGGTGATCCTGTAGCTGCTGTCCGGCGCCGTTACCGCACGGGTGCGGACCAGACCGAGATCGGTGCCGCATTGCGGCTCCGTGAGATTCATCGTGCCGGACCATTGCCCGGCGATCAGCTTGGGCAGGTATAGTTTCTTCTGCTCGGCCGAAGCATGCGCGAGGAGCGCGGCAATCGCACCCTGGGTCAGACCTGGATACATCGCGAAGGCCATATTGGCCGAGCAGAGAAATTCATTGATGGCCTGCGTCAGGACGATCGGCAGACCCTGCCCGCCAAATTCGGCTGGCGCTGCAACACCAACCCAGCCGCCCTCGGTGAATTGCCTATAGGCGTCCTTGAACCCCGCCGGCGTGCTGACACTGGCATCGTCATGGCGGCGGCACCCTTCCTTGTCACCCACGCGGTTGAGCGGTGCGAGAACCTCCTCGCAAAATCTGGCCGCCTCTGCGAGCGCAGACTCCATGAGATCGGGAGTGGCTTCGGCGAACCCCGACAGATTGTTGTAGCGATCGACGTGGAACACGTCGCTCAACAGGAACATCACGTCGTCAACGGGAGCCTTGTAACCCGGCATGATCGCGCTCCGCCGGCTCAAGCCTGAGACCCCGGCCGGCGCCCATATCGTAGCCGATTCACGACAGGGCAACGACGCCGATTTCGGGCCGCGCCATGCGCATGGTCCGGGGGTCATTTTGGCGCGATTTTAGGCCCTCTTTAACGACTTGTTTACTCTAATCCTGAAAAGTCGGCATCGAGGACACAAGACCACGCCCGCTGCTTCGTCTGTTAAGGGGCATCCGCCCAAGACAGGGCGATTCTCATTCCTCCGATGTGGTTTGAGCGCGCAATGAAATCTGGCGGTCCGTGGAATCTCAGAGGCCTCCGACCAGACACGCGCGATGCCGCCCGCGACGCGGCACGCCGGTCCGGCATATCGGTCGGCGAATGGCTCAACAACGTCATCCAGAAGCGCGACGACGATTACGTCGAGCCGATGCGGTTTGCTGAATATGACAGCGAGGACAATGACGGCTGGCGCGACGACCGCCACCACGAAGACCGTCATGATCATCGCGACGACTATCGCGACAGGCCTCGTTCCGAATATCGCGAACCGCGGCGCGAAGGCGGCAGCCGCCGGCGCGAGCGCGAGCTTGAACGTGGAACCGCCTTCAAGAGAGACGATACCGGCCGCGGGCGCGATTACGGCCACGAGAGCACCCCCGAGCGCGGTGGTGGCAGCCGCCGCCGCGAACGCAAGTACGAGCAAGAAGCTGCCGTCGAGCGCGAAGCGGTGCTCGCCCGCGAAGAATTCAGCGAGGTCAATGCCCGTCTCGACAGGCTGACGAATCAGCTCGACCGGATGGCGCACAGCGCCCCGGTCCGGCCGGTCGGTTCTGCGGCTCATTTGACCGGCGCTCCGGTTCCGCCCGCGCGCGGATGGACCCAGCCCGCCGCACCGCCACGCCCCGGCAACCGGCCTCCCGCTCTCAGCGGAAACGTCACCGTGGACGACGCCATCGCCGCGATCACCCAGCGTCAGCGCGCGCTCTACGGCGAAGATGTTGCCGTCGCACCGCCGGAACCCGCTACTCCCGCCGTGCAGGCGGCGCCCGCGACACCCGCAGTCAATGCGCCGGCCGCGGCACCCCCGTCATTTGCCGCGCCAAGCGCGCCCGAACGGGCAGAGCCGCGGGTCGACCTGAGCAATCTGCAGGAGCAGTTGCAATACATCACGACGCGGATCGAATTGCTGCGGCCGTCGAGCGACTTCGACAAGATCACGTCGGTGCTTCGCAAGGACCTCGCCGAGATCAGCCGGCAGCTTACCGAGGCGCTGCCGCGCCGTGCCATCGAGTCACTTGAAATCGAAATCCAGGCTTTGACGAAGCGCCTCGATCATTCTCGTGAATCCGGCGTCGACCTGGGATTGCTCTCCGGCCTGGAACAGGGCGTCGCCGAGATCCGCGACTCCTTGCGCGGCTTGACGCCTGCAGAGAATCTGGTCGGCTTCGACGACGCCGTGCGATCGCTTTCGCAAAAGGTCGATCTCATTCTCGCCAAGGAAGATCCGGGCGCGCTCCAGCAACTTGAAACGGCGATCGGCGCCTTGCGCGGCATCGTCTCCCACGTCGCCTCGAACGATACGCTGACGAAGGTTGCGGAGGATGTTCGCGAACTGGCGGGGAAAGTGGACGGCGTCGCCAACAGCGCCGCCAGCGGGCATGCCGTGCTGGCGCTGGAAGGCCGCATCGACACGCTCGCCAATGCGCTCAGCGCCTCAGCCGAAGCGGGCCACGCGGTGCCGCGCGAACTGGAGAAACTCCTTTCCGGCCTGATCGAAAAGCTGGAATGGGTGCAGCTCACGCACACCGATCATGCAGCGCTGGGCCACCTCGAAGACCGAATTGTCCAGCTCATCAAGCGGCTGGATGCCTCTGATGCGCGGCTCGGCAATCTCGAAGCGGTCGAGCGCGGGCTTGCCGACCTCCTCGTTCATATCGACCAGGTTCGCAACGACGGCGGCGCCGGCAGCGGCGCTGAACGCGGCTTGAGGGTCAAGCCGCAAACTGCGGATACGATCGAGCGCGAAGTTGCCGAAATCAAGCGCAGCGAACAGCGCACCCGGGATTCGCTCGAGGCCGTCCACGGCACCGTCGAGCAGGTTGTCGATCGCCTGGCGATGATCGAAAGCGACATTCACGAGGTGTCGTCACGGCCGGAGCCTGTATCCGGCGCGAACAGCGCAGAACCCGCAGCCGCACCCGATCCAATTCCCGCTCCCGAACCGGAGCCGATCTCCGCGGCCGCCGACCCGGCCGCCCCGCCCGCCACTGCGCAGCAACGGGGGACGTCGCGCAAGCCGATCGATCCCAACCTGCCGCCGGATCATCCGCTGGAACCCGGTTCCGCCGCCGGTTCGCGCGACACGCCGTCGGCTGCCGATCGGATCGCCGCGTCGGAAGCTGCCATCGGTTATGCCAAGCCGCCGGTCATTGCCGAGCCGGAAGAGAAGCCGAACTTCATCGCCGCTGCGCGCCGTGCGGCGCAGGCCGCTGCGGCCGCTCCCCCCGAGCGCGCGACGCGAGCCGATCGGGCCGCAGCGCGCGGCAATGCGGCGGAAACTCCGTCGCGCAAGCGCAAGCTCATCATGGCGGTTGCTGCCGTGCTCATCCTGGCCGGCGGCATGCGCATCGCGCTCCATATGTTCCAGGACAACGGGCCGGGTGTGGCATCGCAGCCGGCCGAAGAGGCATCATCACCCGCTGTCGTGCCCCAGACGGATTCATCCAGGGAGCCGCCGCAATCGGGGCCGCTGGTATTGCCGGTCCCCGGCGCAGCGCCTGAAACGACACCCGTAACGCCACCCGAGAAACCGCAGAGCGCGGTGCCGAGCGCGCCGGCCACCACCTCCCCCGAGGTCGTGCCGCCTGCAGTTCCGGGGCGGCAATCGGCACTGCATGATCCGTTCGATATTACCGGCACGCTGCCGCGCCGCCCGGTGTCACCGCCGCCATCGGCCGCGCCCGCGGCGACTGCGATCATTGCACCGGCTACGGCGCCCGGCGCGATAGCCGAGAAGCTGCCGGCGACGATCGGCGGACCCGTGCTGCGCGCGGCGGCGATGGCGGGAGACGCGGCGGCTGAATTCGAGATCGCAACGCGATTCGCCGACGGGCATGGCGCCCCAACGAACAACGAACAGGCGCTACATTGGCTTGAACTTGCCGCCAAGCAGGGCCTCGCCCCTGCGGAATTCCGCCTCGGCGGCTATTATGAAAAAGGCATCGGCGTAAAGAAGGATCTCGGCACCGCACGCGACCTCTATACGGCCGCGGCGGCAAAGGGCAACGGCAAAGCGATGCACAATCTCGCGGTGCTTTACGCGGAGGGTGTCAACGGCCCCGCGGATTACCGCACCGCCGCCCAGTGGTTCCGCAAGGCCGCCGAGCACGGCGTCACCGACAGCCAGTACAATCTCGCAATCCTCTATGCGCGCGGCGTCGGCGTGGAGCAGAATTACGCCGAGGCCTACAAGTGGTTTACGCTTGGCGCCAATGCCGGCGACAACGAAGCGGCAAAGAAGCGCGACGAGATCGCCGCCCGTCTCGACCCGCAGTCGCTCGCGGCCGCGGAAGCTGCCGTGCAAAAATGGAAGCCTGTGCCGCAACCCGACGACGCCATCAACGTCAAGGCGCCGCCTGGCGGCTGGGATCCCTCGCCGCAAGCGGCGAAGCCCAGGCCGCATCAGGCTGGCGGCAAGCCGCCGGCTCCCGAAGCAAAACTCTAAATCGGTCTTAGTCCGACAGGCAGTGCGCCGCCGGCACCGCGAACAGTCGCGTGTCGCCCAGCATGTGCGCGGTAAAGGACCGCGCTCCGAACAGCGCCAAAATGGCGCGGTCGCGCACATTCAGGCCGCCCGCATAAGCGCCGAAAGCCGGCATGACGAGGCGAAGCCCATCGCTCGCGAAACAGCGGCGGCTCACGGCGCGCCCGCGCCGCGCGATACGCGCCAGCGGATGCAAATGCCCGGCGATTTCGCCGTCGCTTGGTCCCGGCGCCGGTTCATGCCGGAATGTCAGCGCGCCGATCGCCAAAACATCAGCAAAGCGTCCGCCGATATTTTCGGCCGGATCGGGATCGTGATTGCCGGCGATCCAGACCCAATCGCGGCCGCGCTGCAACGCGCCGAGCACGCCGCGATTGATCTCGGCCATGCGCGCGGCTCCGCCGCCATCGTGGAAGCTGTCACCCAAAGCGATCACAAGACCGGGCGCATAGCGCTCGATCAGCTTGGCAAGACGGGCCAATGTCACCGCCGTGTCGTATGGCGGCAGCAACACGCCGCGCGCAGCGAAAGCCGAACCTTTTTCGAGATGAAGATCGGCAACGACGAGGATTTTCTCATCCGGCCAAAAGATCGCGCCCGCAGGATCGGCGACGAGCGAAACGCCGGCGAGCATGATGGCATCGGCCGGCCGTCCCCGCGAATCAGGGAACCCGGAGGCTGGATTCCCGCTGGCGCGGGACTGAGCGACAGAGCTACCACCCGTCACTGCATCGCCTCCTTCACCAGTTCCTCTTCAGTCTCGGCCAGAAGCGCGTCGGCCGCTTCGCCGTAGACCTGCTCGCGCCCGATCTCAAGCATGACCGGAACCGCGAGCGGCGAAATGTGATCGAGCGCCTTATGGACGATTCGGCCCCTGATGCGCGAGAGCATTTCGCCGAGCCGACGCACGTCGAGAAGACCCGTTGCGGCATCGGCCCGCGCCGCGCGCAGCAAAACGTGGTCGGGCTGATGGCTGCGCAGCACATCATAAACCAGATCGGTGGAGATGGTGACCTGACGGCGCGACTTCTCCTCGCCCGGGAAGCGCCGCTCGATCAGGCCGGCGATGATTGCGCAATTGCGAAAGGTACGTTTCATCAGGGCGGATTTGGCAAGCCACGCTTCGAGATCGTCGCCCAGCATATCCTCGTCGAACAGGGCGGCGAGCGAAAGTTCGCCACGCGCGATGTGCGACGCGATATCGCCCAGCCCCCAGACCGCGAGCGCATATTCATTGGCGACGAAGCCCAGCGGTTTCTGCCGCGCGCGCTCAAGGCGGCGCGTCAGCAGCATGCCAAGCGTCTGGTGCGCCAGCCGCCCTTCGAACGGATAGCAGACCAGAAAATGCTTGTTGGCGCGCGGGAAGGTCTCGACCAGAAGCTCGCGGCGGCCGGGCAGTTGCGAGCGCCATTTCTGGATTTCGAGCCACTCGCGCACCTGCTCCGGCAGTGCCCGCCAGGCATGCGGATCGGAAATGATCGCGCGCACCCGATCGGCGAGGTAAGTCGATAACGGGAATTTGCCGCCCTCATAGGCCGGGACTTTCGGATCCTCGGCGGTCGTGCGCGAGACATAGACTTCATCCTCGACCAGCGCTTCATATTTGAGAATTTCGCCGGCAAACACGAAAGTGTCGCCGGGAACCATGGTCTCGATGAAATATTCCTCCACCTGGCCGAGGAGCCGGCCGCCGCGCGGAATCATTTTCGAGGCGCGGGAGCGAACGAGCCGCACCTTGAGCATATCGGCTTCGACAATCGTGCCGACATTGAGCCGGTAGCGTTGCGCGACGTTCGGATTGGCGATCCGCCAGCGGCCATCTTTGCCCTGCCGGATACGGGCGAAACGCTCATAGGCTTTGAGCGCGTAGCCGCCGGTCGCGACGAAATCGACCACCGCATCGAAATCCTGGCGCGTCAGCGCCGCATAGGGTGAGGCCGCTGTGACTTCGGCAAAAAGCTCGTCGGCCACAAACGGTTCGCCGCAGGCGCAACCGAGCACGTGCTGCGCCAGCACATCGAGCGCGCCGATGCGGGACGCCGGCGTGTCCTGCGCATTCACCGCAATGGCGTCGATCGCGGCGCGGCATTCCAGCACCTCAAAGCGGTTCGCCGGAACAAGGACGCCCTGCGAAGGCTCGTCCATGCGGTGATTGGCGCGGCCGATGCGCTGCAAGAGCCGCGACGCGCCCTTCGGCGCGCCGACATTGACGACGAGATCGACATCGCCCCAGTCGACGCCGAGGTCGAGCGATGACGTGCACACGACGGCGCGCAGCCGCCCCTCCGCCATCGCGGCTTCGACCTTGCGCCGCTGCGCCACGTCAAGCGAGCCGTGATGCAGCGCGATCGCCAGATTATCGTCGTTGCGATGCCACAGATCCTGGAAAATGCCTTCGGCCTGGCTTCGCGTATTGACGAAAACGAGCGTGGTGCGATGCGCCTTGATGAGCTGATAGAGCTCGCCGAGCGCATAACGCGCCGAATGACCGGCCCACGGCACGTGCTCGTTCGAATCAAGCATGGCAACATGAGGTGCAGCGCCGGCTTCGGCGATAACGAGATCGGCAGGCGCGCCGCCGCCAGGCCGCGGCACCATGAAGCGGCATAGGTCGTCCGGATCGGCAACCGTAGCCGACAGACCGATACCGGTCAGTTGCGGCGCGAGGCGATATAGCCGCGCCAGGCCGAGCGAGAGCAGATCGCCGCGCTTTGACGTGACCAGCGCATGCAGCTCGTCGAGAATGACGCGCTTGAGCGAGCCGAAAAGGTACGGCGCGTCGGCGGAGGCGAGCAACAGCGCAAGCTGTTCCGGCGTGGTCAAAAGAATGTCCGGCGGATCGCGGCGCTGGCGCTGGCGCTTTGAAGCCGGAGTGTCGCCGGTGCGCGTCTCGATCCGGATCGGCAGACGCATTTCGGCGATCGGCGTCTCGAGGTTGCGCGCGATATCGACGGCAAGCGCTTTGAGCGGCGAGATGTAGAGGGTGTGCAGGCCGCCCTCGCGGCGCACGCCGCGGCCAAGCGATATGAGTTTTCGCCGCACAGGTTCGCTGGAGACGGGCGGTGCGCTCAATTCGACAAGGCTCGGCAAAAAACCCGCGAGCGTCTTGCCGCCGCCGGTCGGCGCAATCAGCAGGGCCGAGCGGCCGGCTTGCGCCTTGGCCAATAGTTCCAATTGATGCGCGCGCGGCGTCCAGCCCCGGCTGGCAAACCAGCGCGTGAATGGCTCCGGCAGAAGCGCGGTACGTTCAAGGATCGTCACGGTCCAGAATTAGCGGGCGGCCGCATCGCGGTCGAGGGCCGCGCGACAACCACGAGACTGTCGACAGGGACGCCCTTTTCGGTGCGCACCGCGGCTTTGCCGAGATGCGCCGCGGTGAGGCCGGCGCCGTCAAACACATCGCGGAGAAATGGCTCGCCGTGCGCGAAACGCAGTGTCGGCAACAGCTTCGTGCCGCCGCCGGTATGGGTCTCCACGGTAAAGGCAAAAAGGCCATCCGGCGCAAGGACACGAGCAACGGCGGCGATGACCGGCGCAAGATCGTTGACATAGACGAAGACGTCGGCCGCAAGGACAAGATCGTATTTCACAGCCGCGGCCGTTTCCGCGGCAAGGAAATCCGCGATGTTGGCGCAGGTGAGGCGATCGTAAATGCCCTTGGCAGTCGCCTGCGCGATCATGGCCGGTGACAGATCGACGCCAATGAGCCGATCGGCAAAGGGGCGAAAGGCCGCGGCGCCGAGCCCGGTGCCGCAGCCCAAGTCGAGCACGGAAGCAAAGTGCATCGGACGTCCCGCTGCGCCCGTCACGGCCTCGATCGCGCCGCGCAGGATCGCAGGGCCGCGATAGTTGAGATGTTCGGTGAGCGCCGTGTCGTAGCGCTGCGCATATTGGTCGAACAGCCGGCGGACATAGGTTTCGGTCATTGCCGGCGCGGCGTCGCCCGAGCCGAGCCGAGCCAGTTGCAGACGCGCGCCGTGGTAATCCTCGGGATCGGTATCGCCGGCGCGCGCGAAGGCTGCCACCGCGCCGTCGCGGTCGCCGAGCCGGTCGCGGATGGCGCCGAGCGCGAACCACGCGGTGGCAAAGCGCGGCACGATTTCGACGGTCTGCGCCAGAATATCGGCCGCGGCCGGCAAATCGCCCCGCGATGCAAGCTCGATTGCCGCGTTGTAGCGCCGATCGGCGATGAGATCGCCGGAGGAGACGAAGAGTGGCCCAGTATCGGTCATGGTCCGTCATTCCGGGGCGCGCACAATGCGAGCCCGGAAGCCATAACCACCGGCCACGAAAACATTGCAAGGACCGGGATTATGGATCCCCGACGGCTGCTGCGCAGCTTCCGGAATGACCGGCAAGGGTTATCTATCATCCATGCGTCCCGAAGACATCCTGGCGCCGACGCCATCTGGCCTGTGCTGCAAGCGCGGCAGATTTCATATCGATCCGACGCGTCCCGTCGAGCGGGCGCTGATCACACACGCCCATTCCGACCATGCCCGCGCCGGCCACGGCGCCGTGCTGGCGACGCAGGAGACGCTCGATCTCATGCGGCTGCGCTACGGCGAGAATTTCGCCGGCACGACGCAGGCGGCGGCTTACGGCGAAATAGTGAACCTTGGCGGTGTAGAGGCGTCGTTTCATCCCGCCGGCCACGTGCTTGGCTCCGCCCAGATCGCGGTCGCGGCGAACGGACTCCGCGTCGTCGCTTCTGGTGACTACAAGAACGTGTCCGATCCGACCTGCGCGCCGTTCGAACTCGTGCCGTGCGACGTGTTCATCACCGAGGCCACATTCGCGCTGCCGGTGTTCCGCCACGGCGTCCCCGATGCGGAGATTGCGAAACTATTACGGTCTGTCGCACTGTTTCCCGAGCGGGCACATCTGGTCGGCGCCTATTCGCTCGGCAAGGCGCAGCGTGTGATCGCGCTTCTCCGCAAAGCCGGTTATGCCGCGCCGATCTATTTGCACGGCGCGATGGAGAAGATCACGCACTACTACGCGAGCCGCGACATCACATTGGGTGAGCTGCGGCCGGTGCGCGGCGCGAGCAAGGCGGAACTTGCCGGCACCATCACGCTCTGTCCGCCATCGGTGCTCAAGGACGTCTGGGCGCGGCGCTTTCCCGAGCCGCTCACGGCATTCGCATCCGGCTGGATGCGGATACGCGCCCGCGCGCGCCAGTACGGCGTCGAATTGCCGCTCGTGATTTCGGACCACGCCGACTGGGACGGTCTCACCGCAACCATTGCGGCGACCGGCGCCGGCGAAGTCTGGGTCACGCACGGCCAGGAGGATGCGCTCGTGCACTGGTGCACGGCCCGCGGCCTGAAAGCCCGGCCGCTCGACATCGTCGGCTACGGGGATGAGGACGACAGCGGCGAAACCGAAAACGGCGGACCGGACGAATGAACCGCTTTGCCGAACTGCTCGACCGCCTCGCCTATGAACCCGGCCGCAACAACAAGCTGCGCCTGCTCACGGACTATTTCCGTGCAACGCCGGATCCCGAACGCGGCTGGGCGCTCGCCGCACTGACAGGAGCGCTGAGTTTTCCGCACGCCAAAGCTGGCCTGATCCGCAGCCTGATCGCGGAACGGGCCGACCCGGTGCTGTTCGAATTGTCCTATGACTATGTCGGCGACCTGTCCGAAACAGTCGCGCTGATGTGGCCCGCGGCGGCGGCGCCGCCGGCGGGGAGACGAAAGAATTGTCGCTCACCTCGGTCATCGAAACGCTATCGACGCTCGGCAAGGCACAATTGCCGCAACAGCTCGCGCGCTGGCTCGACGCGCTCGACGAGACCGGCCGGTGGGCGCTGATAAAGCTCGTCACCGGCGGTCTTCGTATCGGCGTCTCAGCGCGGCTTGCCAAAGCCGCCGCCGCTGCGCTCGGCGACAAAGACACCCAAGACATCGAGCTGTTGTGGCCCGGGCTTGCGCCGCCTTATCGCGACCTGTTCGCCTGGCTCGAGGGGCGCGGCGAAAAACCTTCAAGCAGCGATCCGGCGCCATTCCGGCCGCCGATGCTGGCGCACGCGCTCGACGACGCTGATCTTGAAAATCTGAATCCTGCGGAGTTCACGGCCGAATGGAAATGGGACGGCATCCGCGTGCAGGCCGTCGCAGCGCCGCACGACGGCAAAACAATCGCACGGCTTTATTCGCGCACCGGCGAGGATATTTCCAAAAGCTTTCCTGATCTTCTCGAAGCGTTGCGGCTTCCGGGCGCCATTGACGGCGAGCTTTTGATCATGCGCGACCACCGCATCCAATCGTTCAACGTCTTGCAGCAGCGGCTCAATCGCAAGAGCGTCACACCGAAACTGATCGCCGAATTTCCCGCGCATCTGCGCGCCTACGATCTGCTGGCCGACGGCGATGAGGATTTGCGCGAACGGCCTTTTGCCGAGCGCCGGGCGCGGCTTGAAAATTTCATCGCGCGGCTCCACGAGGAGCGTATCGACCTTTCGCCGCTGGTGGGTTTTACGACCTGGGACGATCTCAAATCAGCGCGCAAAGACCCCGCTTCGGCCGGCGCCGGCGCAGACAGCGCGGCGGTCGAAGGCCTGATGCTCAAGCGGCGCGACGCGCTTTATCTGCCCGGGCGGCCGAAGGGGCCGTGGTGGAAATGGAAACGCGACCCCTTCATCGTCGATGCGGTGCTGATGTATGCGCAGCGCGGCCACGGCAAGCGCTCCTCGTATTATTCCGACTACACGTTTGGCGTCTGGACGCGCGGCACCGATGGCGATGAACTGGTCCCGGTCGGCAAAGCCTATTTCGGCTTCACCGACGAGGAGCTATTGCAGATCGACCGCTTCGTGCGCCGGAATACGACCGAGCGGTTCGGGCCGGTGCGCGAGGTCGTCCACGAACGCGATCAGGGTCTTGTGCTGGAAGTCGCATTCGAGGGATTACAACGCTCGACGCGGCACAAATCGGGGCTGGCGATGCGTTTTCCCCGCATCAGCCGGCTGCGCTGGGACAAGCCGCCCGGCGAAGCCGACCGCCTGGAGCGGCTGGAGACCATGATCGAGCGCATCGAACAGGGGCAAATGCAGGAGCCGATCGCGTGAGAAAACCGGCGCGGACCGCCGCGCTTATTCGTCGCGGCCGGATGAGCGACCTCGACGCGCTTGTCGCGCTCGAACAGGCCGTCTTCGACACGGATATCCTGTCGCGGCGAAGTTTTCGCCACTTTCTTGCCGCCCGGAGCACGACACTTCTTGTCGCGGAAGCGGCTGGTAAATTCGCAGGCTATGCGCTCGTGCTCTATCCAACGCGATCAAAGCACGCGCGGCTCTATTCCATTGCGGTTGCCTCTCATTTTAGCCGGCGCGGCGCGGGGACACTGCTTCTGACGGCTGCGGAACGAGACGCGCGGCGGCGCGGTCGCCGGGCAATGCGGCTTGAAGTTCACGAGCACAACGGCCGCGCCATCGCGCGCTATGAGAAATCGGGCTACCGGCTGTTCGGCCGTTATCGACATTATTATGACAATGGCGGCAACGCGCTTCGTTTTGAAAAGCCTCTCGGCGCGGAACTTAAAGCCGGCCGCCGGGCCTCCCGCAGACCGGCCTGACTTCGATCCACTGGCCGGCTTTCACGGTGGACATCGCGGGTTGCGCAGTCGCCAATCGTTTTGTTTCCGGATATGACGATTTGTGCCGTGCCTGATTTCGAACGCATGATCGGCCTCGCTCGACACCCTGGCTTGGATTGGAAAGGGACCCGCCCATGACCGGCTGGGTGATCCTTGTCGACCAGGCCCGCGATCTGCCGAACGCCGAGACCCCCCACAAGGTCATCAGCACGAGCGAGTATCTGGCGCGGCCTCGCCTGTTCGAGCCGGGACGACCGAAGCTCGTCAACCTCGCCCGCTCCTACGCTTACCAGTCGAAGGGTTATTACGCGTCGTTGCTCGCCGAAGCGCGCGGCCACCGCGTCGTGCCGACCGTCGAAACCATGCTCGAACTGCGCGAGCAGAAGCTTTACGAATACGCGCTTCCCGATCTCGAGGAAGAGCTGAACCGCTGTGCCCGGCGAGCCGATTTTCAGCCTGCTGGCGAGTTCAAGCTGCTGGTTTGTTTCGGCCTCGCCCGTGACGACCGCTTCGAGCCGTTCGGCCGTCTGCTGTTCGACATGTTCCGGTGCCCGGCGCTCGAAGTCGTCGTCGCGCCCGGCACATGGCTGTCGATCGACCGCATCCGGCCGCGCACGATTACCCGGCTCGCCAACGGCGAAGCCGCGTTTTTTCGCGAGTCGCTGCACAATCACACCAAGCGCGAATGGCGCGATCCCAAAGCGCGCTCGGTCGCCAAATACGACCTCGCGGTGCTCTACGATCCGAACGAGAAGACCGCGCCGTCGTCGCCGGATTCGATCAAGCATTTCAGGCGCATCGCCGAGAAAATGTCGGTCGATGTCGAGCTGATCACCAAGCGCCAGCTTGCCGAACTCGCAGAATTCGACGGCCTTTTCATTCGCGAGACGACGTCGATCGACAACCACACCTACCGCTTCGCCCGCCGCGCCTGGCAGGAGGGCATGCCGGTCATCGACGACCCGATCTCCATGATCCGCTGCACCAACAAGGTGTTCCTGATGGAACTCCTGCAGCAGAACCAGGTGCCGACGCCGCCGACCGTGATCGTCGGCGAGGATACCGACCTCGCCAAGGTGATCGACGAGCTTGGCCTGCCGATGGTGGTCAAGATTCCCGACGGCTCGTTCTCGCGCGGCGTGCACAAAGTCGAATCCGCGGCGGATTTTAAGCGGGTCACGGATGAATTATTCGACGACACCGATCTGGTGCTGGCGCAAAAATTCTTGCCGACCGAGTTCGACTGGCGTGTCGGCGTGCTCGCCGGCGAGCCGCTCTTTGTCTGCCAGTACCGCATGGCGCGCGGCCATTGGCAGGTTGTGAAGTACCGGCCCGACGGATCGTCGCATGAGGGCGGCTTTCGCGCCTTCGGTCTCGATCAGGCGCCGCGCGAAGTCATCGATATCGCGGTGCGCGCGGCGCGCCCGATCGGCGACGGTTTTTACGGCGTCGACCTCAAGCAGACCGACCACGGCATCGTGGTCATGGAGGTCAACGACAATCCGAGCCTCGAGCACGGCATCGAAGATACGGTCGGCAAGGACGAAATCTGGACGCGCCTGCTCAAGTGGTTCATCGACCGCTTCGAGCAGTGACGCAGCTGCGGTGGCCTAACCAGAGGCTGCCTTCGTCACCTGTTCGAGCGGCCAGCGGGCACGCGGCGCGACATCGAGCGTATCGGTGAGGCCGAGCGCGAGCCGCTCGGCGCCAGCCCAGGCGATCATGGCGCCGTTGTCGGTGCACAGAGCCGGCGGCGGCGCGACCAGTTCGGCGCCGATTTCGAAGGCGACGCGATGGAGCACTTTGCGGATCGCCTGATTCGCCGCCACGCCGCCGGCGCAGACCAGTGCGGTCGGAGTGCCGACACGCTGCCGGAACATGCGCAGCCCGCCGCGCAGCCGGTCTTTGACGACATCGACCACCGCCTGCTGGAAAGACGCGCAGAGATCGGCGACATCCTGATCGGACAGCGGCGCAACCTTCTCGGCCTCAAGCCGCAGCGCGGTCTTCAGCCCCGACAGCGAAAAGTCGGCGTCGCGGCGTCCGGTCATCGGCCTCGGCAGCGAAAATCGCGCGGGATCGCCGCGCGTGGCCTCTTTCTCGACCAGCGGACCGCCGGGATAGCCGAGCCCAAGCAGTTTCGCCGTCTTGTCGAAGGCTTCGCCGATGGCGTCGTCGACCGTGCCGCCGAGGCGCAGGTAGTCGCCGACGCCACGCACGGCGAGAATTTGGGTATGGCCGCCGGACGCAAGGAACAGGCAATAGGGAAATGGCGTCGCGTCAGTCAGCCGCGCGGTGAGCGCATGCGCCTCCAGATGATTGACCGCGATCAGCGGCTTGTCGTGAGCAAGCGCTATCGCCTTTGCCGTGGTCAGCCCGACAATGACGCCGCCGATCAGCCCCGGGCCCGCGGCCGCGGCAATGCCGTCGAGGTCCTTGAAAGAGGTCTGCGCCTCGCTCATCGCCGCGGCGATGATGCGATCGAGCGCCTCGACATGGGCGCGGGCGGCAATTTCCGGCACCACGCCGCCGAATTCGGCATGTTCGTTGACCTGCGAAAGCACGACGTTGGACAGGATTCGCCCATTTCCGTCGCCGGTCCGCGTGACCACGGCTGCGGCCGTCTCGTCGCAGGTTGTCTCGATGCCGAGGATGACCATCCGTGTATTATACGCGAGCGATGGCCCAATCTTCGACCGAAACATCCGTCCTGCGCATCGGTTCGCGCGGTTCCCCACTGGCCCTGGTTCAGGCCCGTGAGGTGCAAGGCCGCCTCGCCCAGGCGTGCGGCCTCGATCCGGCGCGGATCGGGATCATGGTCATCCGCACCTCCGGTGACATGATCCAGGACCGGCCTCTGGCCGACGCCGGCGGCAAGGGCCTTTTCACCAAGGAGATTGAGGAAGCGCTTCTCGCAGGCGCCATCGACCTTGCCGTGCATTCCTCAAAAGATATGCCGGCCGCGCTGCCGCCGGGGCTCGTGCTGTCGGCGTTCCTGCCGCGCGAGGACGCGCGCGATGCTTTCATAAGCCGCAAGGCAAAAACCTTGCGCGACCTGCCCAAAGGCGCCGCCGTCGGTACCTCGTCGCCACGGCGGCAAGCCTTGATCAAGCGGCTGCGGCCCGACCTCGTCATCGTGCCGCTGCGCGGTAATGTCGAGACGCGGCTGCGCAAGATTGAAGCCGGCGAGGCCGATGCCACCATACTTGCAGTCGCGGGATTAAAGCGTCTCGGCCTTCTTGCGGCGGCGACCGCGATGCTCGACATCGAAGAGTTCCTGCCGGCAGCCGGACAGGGCGCAATCGGCATCGAGACGCGAGCAGACGACACAAAGACGAACGCACTCGTCGCCAGGATCGGCGATGCAGACACGGCGACGGCGCTGGCCGCTGAGCGCGCCTTCCTCGCCGTGCTCGACGGCTCGTGCCGCTCGCCGATCGCCGGTCATGCGCGCCTGAGCGGCGACACCGTTCGCTTCCGCGGCCTGATCGCCACGCCAGACGGCAGCGAGGCGCTGGAGGTTTTCCGCGAGGGCCGCCGTGCCGATGCCGCGGCACTTGGTGCGGACGCCGGGCGGGACCTTAAAGACCGGGCCGGTCCCGGCTTCTTGGTGCGAGACTAGGCGATGCGGCTCCTGCTGACGCGACCCGAAGCCGACGCCGCGCGCACCGCCGGCTCACTGCGCGCGCGCGGCCACGACGTCATCGTCGCGTCCCTGCTCCGCATCGATATCATGCCGGACGCGGCGCTCGCCGCCGGGCCGTGGTCGGGACTTTTGGTGACAAGCACCAATGCAGTGCGCGCCATCGCAAACCATCCGCGGCGTGGCGAACTGCGCAACGTGCCGGTGTTTGCCGTCGGCAAGCATAGCGCACAAGACATGCGCGCCGCAGGCTTCGCGGATGTCGCCTCGGCGGATGGCAATGTATCCGATCTTGCGAAACTCGCCGCGGCGCGGATGAAGCCCGGAGCACGCTTGCTCTATCTTGCCGGCGAGGAACGCTCCGGCGATCTCGCCGGCATGCTCCGCGCGCAAAACTTCACCGTGGACACCGTGCTGGTTTATCGCGCCGTCACCGCCGACGTTCTTCCCGGCCAAGCCATTGCAGCTCTGGAGGCCGGTATCGACGGCGTTTTGCATTTTTCGCGGCGGAGCGCCGAGGCCTATGTGAATGCCGCACGTAACGGCGGCCTCCTCGACGTGGCGCTGTCCGGGCCTGTCCATTATTGCCTTTCGGCGCGGGTCGCGGAGCCCCTGACGCAGGCCGGCACGGCAAAGCTGCGGATCGCGGCGCGTCCGGACGAAGCGGCATTGATCGAATTGTGCAACTAAAGATGCGTGATTCCGCCGCCTTGTTATGATTGTACTATGCCGTAGGCGAGGGCTCCGGCACGCCTGATTCGGTCATGGCATGATCGGCCAACTCGCCTTGAGGACAGCATGACGAGCGAGCCTGACAACAAGCCGGGCCGGCGGCCTCCGACGATCGAGTTGAAGGCGGAGGAAGTCGGCAAGCCCGCCGGCAATCCGCCTGGACCCGATGCGCCGGGAGCGCAATCCTCGGGCGCGCGAGCCGCCGCCGCCGTACAAGCAAGCCTGACTTTTGCGAGCGGCCTGAAATCGTATGCGTTGAGCGCGCTTGCCGGCGCGATCGCCATGGCCACGATCGTTGGCTTGCTTTGGGTCAAGGGAATTATGCCGGCGCGCGAGCCCGGCGATTCAATTCCATCGATACAATCCGGTCCGGAAACGTCTGTCACGGCGCCAGCCGGCGCGGCCGGCGAGACCGCTTCGACACAGGCCGGCAAGGATCAGCCGCCATCGGGCGGACCGCAACCGTTGGCGGCATCGCCCGCCGATGACGCAGCCTTGGATACTCGAATCAAACCGCTGAGCGATTCGCTTGCCGCGCTGAACCATCGTCTCGATGACGTGGCCGCCGCCAGCCAAGGCGCGGCCGGGAAGGCTGATGCGGCTCAGGCATCAGCCAACGCAGCGAAAAATGCGGCGCAAAAAAGCCTGCAGCGAAGCGACATCGACACGCTCGTGAACCGAGTGGCGACGCTTGAAGCCGCCGTGAAGGCGCTAGCCGACAATGCGGCACATTCCGCGTCGGGAATAGATGATCGCGCGGCGCGCTTGACCGTCGCCGCGGAGGCGTTGCGTGCAGCCGTCGAGCGCGGCGCACCGTATCAGGCCGAACTCGGCGCCGTAGAAGCCCTCGGCGCCGATCGAAACAGCACGGCGCCGCTCGCGCCCTATGCCGCGAATGGCGTGCCGAGCGCCGGTGCACTGGCGCGCGACCTTGCCGCGCTCGTGCCGGCATTGCGCCGCGCAACCGACACCGTGCCCGGCGACGTTACTTTTCTCGGCCGGCTGGAGGCCAACGCGCGGCAACTCGTCCGCATCACGCCGGTGGATGCGCCGGCCGGCAACGATCCGGCCTCCATCATCGTGCGGATCAACGCCGACGCCGCGCACGCCGACATTGCCGCAGCGCTGACGGATCTTGCCGCGCTTCCCGACACCGCAAAGCCGCTCGCCGCCGACTGGGTGAAGAAGGCGCAGGCCCGTGACGCCGCCATTGCGGCGAGCCGGGAAATTGCGGCTGCCGCGCTTGCGGCGCTTAGCAGGCCAGCCGGACAATGATCCGCGTCGTTTTTTATCTGATCGTCAGTCGGGCTCTTCGCCTACGGCATTGCCATGCTTGCCGACCGCCCGGGCGATGTCGTCGTCACCTGGCAGGGCCTGCGCATCGAGACCTCGCTGATGGTACTGGCCGCGGCGCTGATCGCTGCGGTCGTGATCCTCTACCTCATCGTCAGTCTCATCCGCGCCGTTCTGCGCTCTCCGATCATTCTTGGGCGGCTGCTGCGCAACCGCCGGGGCGTGCGCGCCTATGAGGCGATCTCGCACGGCCTCATCGCGGTCGGCGCGGGCGATCACGATGCCGCGCGCAAGTTCAGCGCAGACGTCAACAAGATCGCGCCCGGCGAGCCGCTCGCGCTGTTGTTGAGCGCTCAAGCGGCGCAATTGGCGGGGGACCGCGACAGCGCCGAGAACGCCTTCCGCGCCATGGCGGGCCGTCCCGATACCAAGGTACTCGGCCTGCACGGTCTCTTCGTCGAAGCGCGGCGGCGCAATGATGGGGTGAGCGCGCAGGCTTATGCCGAGGAAGCAGCGCGCACGGCGCCGGCGCTCGGCTGGGCCGGCCGGGCTGTGCTCGAATTCCGCTGCAAAACCGGGGATTGGGCCGGTGCGCTGCTGTTGCTCGAACAAAACAAGCGGATGCTCGATAAGGCCAATTACCGCCGTCAGCGCGCGGTGCTGCTCACCGCGCGCGCGCTTGCTCTCGAAGAGAGCGACCGCGACAACGCCAAAGCCTTCGCGCTCGAAGCCGACAAGCTCGCGCCCACTCTGGTGCCCGCGGCCGCGCTCGCCGGGCGTCTCCTGGCCGAGGGCGGCCAGTTGCGCAAGGCAAGCCGCATCATCGACAGCGCCTGGCGCGCCAATCCGCATCCCGAACTTGCCCAGGCCTATGCCGAGCTTCGCTCCGGTGAATCCGCCCGCGACCGGCTCAAGCGTATCGAGGCGCTCGCGAAACGGACAGCCGATAATATCGAGGGCGCATTCGCCGTGACCCGTGCTGCAATCGATGCACAGGAATTCGCCGCGGCGCGGCGCGCACTTGCGCCCTATCTGCAAACACCGACGAGGCGCGTGTGTGTCTTGATGGCTGACCTCGAACGCACCGAGCGTAATGACGAAGGCCGCGCCCGGGAATGGATGGCGCGCGCCCTCAACGCCGTACCCGATCCGGAATGGACCGCCGACGGCTTTGTCTCAAAGCATTGGTTGCCGGCGTCACCCGTCAGCGGCCGTCTCGACGCGTTCGAGTGGCGCGTACCACTGACAGGGATGGTGAGCGCACCGCTCATCGAGCCCGAACCGCCCGCTGCGGCCCAGATCGAAGCCACAACCGCGCAAGGGCCGGAAGCCACGACACCTGCGCCAACGGAAATACTTTCCGCGCGCCGCCAGGACGATGCTGCGCAACCCGGACTGGAGCCAAAACTGGAACCAGTCATTCCGCTCGTCCACGCGCCTGACGATCCGGGTCCCGAAGCCGACGAGGAAAGCGATACGCCGGTTGACGGCGAGAACAGCGGCTGGCGCAAGATCTTCGAGTAAGGCGATAAGCCGTCATTGCCATTGCCGCCTGCTCATGCATTATTCTGTATGAATTATAGTGCATGAGGCCGCCGTGCCGAGCGCCAGGCCCAAAAGCCGTCAGAAAGCAGCCTCCGTCCCGAGCGGAACCGCCGCCGTCAGGGCATTTCTCGCCGCGATCGGGCGCGAGGTGCGGCGCAATCGCGCCAAGCGCGGCATGACGCGTCGGCAATTGGCTCAGGCCTCAGAAACTTCCGAACGCTATCTCGCCCAGATCGAAGGCGGCGCCGGCAATCCATCGGCAAGCGTACTGCGCGCTATCGCCCAAGCCTTCGATCTCCCCGTTTCCGCGCTACTGCCGGAGACCGGGACGCGCGCGGCGGCGTTTGGCGCCATTGTCGATTTGTTGGCGCAGGTGCCGGAAGCGGAATTGCCCGAACTGTCGAGACTGATCGAGACGCGGGTCACGCGTTCCGGCGACACGGATCGCGCGCAGTGCATTGCCCTTGTCGGCCTGCGCGGCGCCGGCAAATCGACCCTTGGGCGGATGCTCGCGAAACATCTCGGCTGGCCGTTTATCGAGCTCGACAAGATCGTCGAGGAGGACTACGGCGCCAGCATTCCGGACCTGATCGAAATGGCCGGCACCGCCACCTTCCGGCGTCACGAGCGAAGCGCGCTTGATCGCGTGTTGAGCGCGAACCCTGCCGCCGTGATCACCACGGCCGGCGGCATTGTCTCGAACCGCGAGACCTATGCGCTCCTCCTGCGCCGCAGTCACACGATCTGGATCAAGGCGAAGCCCGAAGATCACATGAGCCGCGTGATGGCGCAGGGCGATTTCCGCCCGATGGCGCGAAACCGCGAGGCCGGTTCCAAAGATGCGATGGCCGACCTTGTCGCCATCCTCGAAGCGCGGCGCGGCGATTATGCCCGCGCCGAGGCGCAGCTCGACACGTCGGGCGATGCCGTGGAGCAAAGTTTTGCCAAGCTTTTGGCTGCCGTCACACAGCTGATCGGCCCAATGAACGGGGCGAAGCCGTGACGCTGTCAGACGACGGTTTCCTCGATCTCGATCCGCTGCGGCTCGAATATCGCATGATCGGCCCGCGGCCCGGCGCGGCGCCAACCGTCGTGATGCTGCATGAAGGCCTCGGCAGCGTCGGTCTGTGGGGGCCGTTTCCGGATCAGATTGCCGCGGCGACGGGCGCTGGCGTCTTCGCCTATTCGCGCGCGGGTTATGGCAAATCGAATTCCGGCAAAATGCCGCGCACGACTTCATTCCTCAATGAGGAGGCGTGCGATGTGCTGCCGCGCGTCCTCGATGCGATCGGATTTCAGCGCGGGCTGCTGCTCGGGCACAGCGACGGCGCTTCGATCGCCGCCATCTATGCCGGCAGCATTCAGGATCATCGCGTGCGCGGCCTCGTGCTGATCGCCCCGCATTTTTTCACCGAGGAGGTCGGACTCACCGAGATTCGCCGTGCGCACAAATCGTTCATGACCGGAGGACTGCGCCCGAAGCTCGAACGATGGCATGCCGATGTCGATTGCGCCTTCCAGTCCTGGAGCGGGCCGTGGCTCGATCCGGCCTTCCAGAAGTGGGACATCACCGAGGTGCTCGGTTACATCCGCGTGCCGATCCTGATCGTGCAGGGCGAGGACGATCAATACGGCACGCTCAAGCAAATCGAGGCGGCACGGGAAGAATGCTATTGCCCGGTCGAGGCCGCGATACTGCCGGGCCTCCGGCATGTCCCGTATCGCGAAGCGCCTGACCTGACGCTGAAGACTGTCGCCGACTTCATCAACCGCCTGCTCCGCGATCATAACGAACGGCAGCCCGAGTCCGGGGTTGCCGCGTCATGAATTATAATGCAGCTTTTCGGCTAGAATTTGGCGATGTCCCGCACTTGACAGAAGCGGGTCAGTCATAGGCTAATATTCCCTTTCTACGCTTCGAGAGGGGTCTTAGGCCCATGGCTACGAAACATCCTAAGCCCGTTCCTCAGTTGACTTCCGCTCAATTCGATACAGCTTTTCCCCTTGGAGACGAGGACGCCTGCAAAGCCTATTTGATGGCCCGTAGATGGCCTCGATGGCGTCCGTTGCCCGCGTTGCGGCAATCCCGCCGTCTATGACCTGAAGTCCCGCCAGTGGCATTGGCAATGCGAGACAATGCGCCCCGGACGGCTATCGGTTTTCGCATCCTCGTAAGGACCATCTTCGAGAACACCAACAAGCCGCTCCGTGACTGGTTCAAGGTCGCCCACCTGATGCTCGACCAGCAAAAAGGGTATGAGCGCGCGGCAGATTGGCCGCTACATGGGCTTTGGGTCGGTTACAAAACCGCTTGGCTCATGGGCCACAAAATCCGTACGGCCCTTGATCGAAAAGGACATCGGATAAGCTTGGCGGTATTGTTGAAGTGGACGAAAGCTTTATAGGCGGGAAGGACAAAAACAAACATTGGGACGGCGTAGCATCGCGGGCGCAAGCATCGCCCCTCTGACTAAAACTCCCGTCATTGGCGCTGTTAGCCGCAAGGGTAACGTCGTTGCCCGCGTTCTCAGCCACATTACTCGCGATGCCGCTCAAGCTTTCGTCCGCGAAATGGTTTCCAACAAGGTTAGCTTGCTCGCTACCGACGAAAGCAAAGTTTATCGCGGGTTGACTGAATACAATCACCAAACGGTCGATCACCATCGCAAGCAATATGTTGTCGGTGCGGTGCACACCAACACAATTGAAGGCTTTTGGAGCATCTTCAAACGCGGTATTGTTGGAAGCTTCCACAAGGTCAGTGCCAAATATATGCCGCTCTACGTCGCGGAATTTCAGTTCCGGTATAATAACCGGATGAATGCCGACATTTTCGGAACGGCAATCGGCGGGTGCTGATCCCACCGGAGGCAATATGAGGAAAACCGCTTGTGCGATAACGGCGAAACCGAGGGCTCCAATTCCGAGAGCGAGCCGTGGGCGGCGCTCATCGTTGGGCTGATCTATGAATTTATAGGCAAAAACAAGAACGAAAAACCCGAAGACAAATATAGAGCATCCCAAGATGATGCCAGTCGCAAAACCGCGTATGCCACGATAGCAATAGCGGCCTTCACCGCCGCGATTCTCGTCTTGGGATATTTTCAATACCGCGTCACCAATGGTCAGCTGGTTGTTATTCAGAGACAATTGGATGACTCCGAAATTCAAGAAGCCGCTTCCCATCACTCTCAGAAATTTCGGCGTTAACGGTTTCCCTGACCAACCAGTAATAAGTGTTGATGTTGTCAACGTTGGTCGAACCCGCGCCGATCAGGTCACTGTTGATGCTGGCGCGTATTGGGTCCGAGGCCACGACGTGTTGGCGCTTCTCAATCAAGTAAGCAGCCAGTTCGGCGGCAGAACAATCCCCAATGAATTTGGTTTCAGCATTGAGCCGAACGAAACGCCTCATAATATCGTTTTGCCCATACAGCCGTTGCCCCCTCCGGGCATGCCAAAAGAGGCAAAATTGCCGACTAGAGAGGAGTTTGTTTCTGGAGACGTAACCACCGTTCTCTATGTGATTGGGAGCTACCGGGATGTTTTCAAAAACATCCATCGCGTAGTTGATTGTGGTGCTCACTTCCCTGCTAGTAAGGGAGCTTTTATTCTCCTGCTTTAGTAGCAATCGTCATTACGACAACCAACAGTAGGGCAAATAGACTCGACACCAGTAGTGCATTATACTGCGTCTGTCGAGTACGGGTACATCGCCACTATAATACATTCAGGTAGAAAGCGTTCGAGGCATCGTCATGGCCGACGCAGACCACGCCGCTTCGCGCCCGCTCGCCAATGGCAAGACGCGGATCGATTTCCAGACCGAACCGGCGCGCTACCGCCATTGGAAGCTCAAGATCGACGGCGAGGTCGCCACGCTGGTCATGGACGTCGACGAGAAGGCCGGCCTGTTCGAAGGCTACGATCTCAAGCTCAATTCCTACGATCTCGGCGTCGACATCGAACTGGCCGACGCGATCGACCGGCTGCGCTTCGAGCATCCGCAAACGCGCGTCGTCGTGTTGCGTTCGGCAAAGCCGCGGGTGTTCTCCGCCGGCGCCAATATCCGGATGCTGGCCGGCGCCACTCACGCGCACAAGGTCAATTTCTGCAAATTCACCAACGAGACGCGCAACGGCATCGAGGATCTGAGCGAGAATTCCGGCGTCAAATCCATATGCGCCATCAACGGCACCGCCGCAGGCGGCGGTTATGAACTCGCGCTCGCGACCGATCACATCATGCTGGTCGACGACGGCTCGGCTGCGGTCTCGCTACCCGAATTGCCGCTGCTTGCGGTTTTGCCCGGCACCGGCGGGCTCACGCGCGTGTCCGACAAGCGCAAGGTACGCCGCGACCACGCCGATGTGTTCTGCACCACTGAAGAAGGCGTCAAAGGCAAACGGGCGGTCGATTGGCGACTGGTCGATGACGTAGTGCCGGGTTCAAAGTTCGAAGACGCGATCTTGGACCGTGCCAGGGAATTCGCCGCACATTCGCCGCGCACCGGCGCCGGCCCCGGCATCAAGCTGATGCCACTGACGCGAACCTTCACCGCCGACGCCGTTGAATACGGCCTGGTCTCGGTCGAACTGCAGCGCGCGGAGCGGATCGCGACAATAACGCTGCGCAGTCCGGCCACGCCGCCACCGGTCTCCGCCGACGCCATGGCGGCTCTCGGCGCCGATTTCTGGCCGCTTGCGCTGGCGCGTGAGCTCGACGACGCCATCCTGCATATCCGGATCAACGAACTGGAGACTGCGGCGATTGTCTTCAAGTCATCGGGCGATCCCGAACAGGTTCTCGCCTACGACCGTTTTCTCGACGCCAACATGGATCACTGGCTCGCGCGCGAAATCAGATTGCTCTGGAAGCGCGTGCTCAAGCGCGTCGATCTCACGTCGCGCTCGCTGGTTACGCTGATCGAGCCGGGTTCGTGCTTTGCCGGCACGCTCGCCGAATTGCCGTTTGCGTCCGACCGTGCCTACATGCTGATCGGATTGCGCGACGGCGACAATCAGCCGCCGGCGGCGATCGCACTCGCCGATGTCAATTTCGGCGCCTATCCGATGTCGAACGGCCTTCACCGGCTCGCCTGCCGCTTTTTGGCGGACCCCGCCGATATCGACGCGGCCAAAACCGAGCGCGGCAAAATGCTCGATGCCGGGACCGCCGAGAAACTCGGTCTCATCACCTTCGCGCTCGACGATATCGACTGGGCCGACGAGGTGCGTGTGTTTCTCGAAGAGCGTGCCAGCTTTTCACCCGACGGTCTCACCGGACTTGAAGCCAATCTGCGCTTTGCCGGACCGGAGACCATGGAATCGAAAATATTCGCGCGCCTGACCGCGTGGCAGAACTGGATTTTCCAGCGTCCCAACGCGATCGGCGATGAAGGCGCGCTCAAGCGCTACGGCACGGGCCAGAAGCCTGTGTTCGACACCAAGCGGGTGTGATCAGGAGCCAGCCATGAACATCCAGAACGTCGATTACTCGACCAAGATTCCGAACAACGTCAACCTGGCCGAAGACCGCCAAGTGTTGCGCGCGCTCGAAAGCTGGCACCCGGGCTATATCGACTGGTGGATGGATATGGGGCCGAAAGGCTTCCAGGACGCCGAGGTTTACCTGCGCACCGCGGTTTCCGTCGATCCCAAGGGCTGGGCGAAATTCGATTACGTCAAAATGCCCGAATACCGCTGGGGCATCCTGCTTGCGCCGCAGGAGGAGAACCGCAAAATTCCGTTCGGCCGCCATTATGGCGAGCCGGTCTGGCAGGATATTCCCGGCGAATATCGCGCCATGCTGCGGCGTCTCGTCGTCATCCAGGGCGATACCGAGCCGGCCTCGGTGGAGCAGCAGCGCTATCTCGGCAAGACCGCGCCCTCTCTCTACGACATGCGCAATGTCTTTCAGGTCAACGTCGAGGAAGGCCGTCACCTTTGGGCGATGGTCTATATCCTGCAAAAATATTTCGGCCGCGACGGCCGCGGGGAGGCTGCCGAACTTTTGCAGCGCCGTTCCGGCGATGCCGACAAGCCGCGCATGCTCGGCGCCTTCAACGAAGCGACGCCGGACTGGCTGTCATTCCACATGTTCACCTTCTTCACCGACCGCGACGGCAAGATGCAGCTCGAAAGCCTCGCGCAGTCCGGCTTCGACCCGCTGTCACGGACCTGCCGCTTCATGCTGACCGAGGAAGCGCATCACATGTTCGTCGGCGAGACCGGCGTCGGGCGCACCATCCAGCGCACCTGCGAGGCCATGAAAGCCTCCGGCATCGAGGATCCGTCGGAAATCAGCAAGATCCGCGATCTCGGCGTCATCGATCTGCCGACCATCCAGAAGAAGCTCAATCTGCATTATTCGCTGTCGCTCGATCTGTTCGGCTCGGAAGTATCGACCAATGCCGCCAACACGTTCACCGCCGGGGTGAAAGGCCGTTTCCAGGAAACCAGGATCGGCGACGATCATCAGCTCGAAAGCGCGACCTATCCGGTGCTCAAATTCGTCAACGGCGAGATCAAGCGCATCGATGAGCCGGCGCTGACGGCAATCAACATGCGGCTGCGCGACGATTACACCGCCGACTGCCAGCGCGGCATCGATCGCTGGAACAAGATCATCGAAAAGACCGGTGTGGCGTTCAAACTCGAACTGCCGCATGTCGGCTTTCACCGCCAGATCGGCGAGTTCAAGGACGTGAAAATGTCGCCGGCGGGCACGCTCATCGAAGAGTCCGCGTGGAACCTCGACAGGGGTGGCTGGCTGCCATCGAAAGACGATGGCGATTTCATCGGCAGCCTGATGAAACAGGTCGTCGAGCCCGGTCAATTCGCCAGTTGGATCGCGCCGCCGCGCATCGGCATCGACAACAAGCCGGGCGATTTCGAATACGTGAAGATCGCGGCCTAGTTCTCCCGCTGCGGAAAACCAGGCCGCGTTGCCGCTTCGAGTGCTCAGCCCCGATTGCGGGTCGATTCGAACAGAAACCAGGTGCGGCGCTCGGCCTCGTCGATCCAGTTTTCGATCAGGCTCGCCGTGGCGACGTCGCCATGCTCATCGCACAGGTCGTGCGTTTCGCGCAGGCTCGATACCAATTGCTTGTTGTCATCGCGCAGTTCGGCAAGCATGTCCTCGGGCGTGACGAAATCGGCATCGTTGTCGAGGACACGCTGCAAGCGCCCGATATGGCCGACGGAGCGAATCGTCGTGCCGCCAATCTTACGGACGCGCTCGGCGATATCGTCTGTCGTGGCAAAGATCTGCTCGGCGTGCTCGTCCAGCATCAAATGGTAATCGCGGAAATGCGGGCCGGAGACATGCCAGTGGAAATTCTTCGTCTTCACATAGAGCGCGAACATGTCCGCCAGCAGGATGTTGAGCGCGCCGGTGAGATCCTTGACGGCATTCGATTTAAGATCGGTCGGCGTGGCCAATTTTGCGGTTCGCAATGATTTGGGGTCTTGAGCACTCATCTTGGTCTCCTTCGTGACACCTTGGAGTTGTTTCTGGCAGTACGAATTATGCGATTTGGGAAGATCATCGGCCCGCGAAGTTTATACCTTTCCGGCTACGCCGGAATGACGATCAAGCATCCCGCGGCGATCAAATGTTCTTTGGTTCAGGCAACGGCCCCTCGCGCAACCGTGAGAGGTCGAAACGATCGACCTCGTGCAGTAGTTCCACGAAAGCCTTCGCCCCCTGCGCCAATGCCGCTTCGCCCTTCGCGGCGCTCGCCTGTGTCGCATCGCCGACGGCGCCGGTCGGATGAAGGTCCTGCGTCATCCAGGCAAAGCCCGCCGGCCGGTAGGCCCCGAGCCATTTGAACTCTTTTGCCATCGCAAGTGTCGCCGGCGTCGCATTCGGCGCCTTCTCCATCCGTACGGTGTCCGGCAGTGCCGCGAGCATCAGTGAGGTCTCGATGTCGCCGCCATGAATGCCGTACTTTTTCTCTTCATCCGTGAATACGCCGTCCGGATAACCGAAGCGATGCCAGCCGACGGTGACGGCGAGCGTGCGAAGCCGCACCCGCAGGTCGCGCGCCACCAATTCCATCGCCGCGACATTGCCGCCGTGGCTCGTCACCAGGACGAGCTTGCGCAGGCCGGCTCGCGCTAGGCTTTCGGCAAGCTCGGTCCAGGCCGCGATCGCCGTCGCCGCCGAAAATGTCAGTGTTCCCGGATAGGACAGATGCTCGGCCGAAACGCCGACGCGCTGCACCGGCAGAAACGTCACCGGGAGGTCTTCAGGCAGCAGGGCGCGGACGCGCCGCAAATAGGCTTCGGCGATGAAAGTATCGACGCCGAGAGGCAGATGCGGCCCATGCTGCTCCACGGCGGCAAGCGGCAGGACGGCGATCCAGCGCCCGGTTTCGGCCCCGGCGACATCCTGCCACGTCATCTCCATCCAGTCGCGTTTCGGTAGCATCATCGGGTTCGCTCGCCATTCCCTTCAACCTCTCCTATTCTCGCGTCGCCGACGGAAAGGAGCAACCGATGCCGCTGGCATTTATTTTTCGGATTGCGCTGGCCGTTCTTGCCGCGGCGGCCGCGGCCGCTATCCCGGCGTCCGCCCAGGCCCTCGACAAGGTCAGATTCGGCACCAACTGGGTGGCGGAAGGCGAACATGGCGGCTTCTATCAGGCGCTTGCCGACGGCACCTACCGCAAATACGGCCTCGACGTGACGATCGTGCCGGGGGGACCAAGTGCAAACAACGCCATCCTGCTTCCCGTCGGCAAGATCGATTTTTTCCTCAGCGCCAATCCGCTGGAAGGGTTCGATGCCGTAACGCAGAACGTTCCAACCGTCGAAGTCGCCGCCTTGTTTCAGAAAGACCCGCAAGTGCTCATTGCCCACCCCGATCAGGGCATCGAAAAGTTCGAGGACTTGAAGAACCTGACGCTGTTCATCTCGAGCGCCGGCGTGGCGACCTACTACCAATGGCTCAAAGCCGATTATGGCTTCAAGGATTCGCAAGTGAGGCCTTACACCGACAACCCGCAGCCCTTTCTCGTGAACAAGAAGAGCGCGATGCAGGGCTATGTGACGTCCGAGCCCTTCACCATCCAGAAGGTGGCGAACTTTGCGCCAAAAGTTTTCCTGCTCGCGGACCAGGGTCTAAGCGGCTATTCGACTCTGATTCAGACGCGTCGCGACCTGGTCGACAAGAAACCGGATCTGGTTCAGCGCTTTGTCGATGCTTCGATCGTCGGCTGGTACAATTATATCTACAACGACAACTCCGCGGCCAAAGCGCTGATCAAAAAACAAAATCCCGAAATGACCGACGATCTCCTGGCCTATTCAGTGACCAAGATGAAGGAATACGGCATTGTCGATTCCGGCGACGCGACGATTCTCGGTGTCGGCGCGCTGACTGATGCCCGCATGAAGAATTTCTTCGACGAGATGGTGCGCGCCGGTGTCGTCAAGGCGGCTCTCGCCTACCAGAAGTCCTATACGACCCAGTTCGTCGGCAAAAAAGTCGGACTCGATCTGCGGCCGAAGCAATAGATGCCGCCGCTGATGCCGCCGGATATGGCTCCTCTCGTCGCCTTACGCGGCGTCAGCAAGACATTTCCGAACGGCACGCTCGCGCTCAAGGATTTCGATTTCGACGTCCGTCCAGGCGAATTCGTGTCGCTTCTCGGCCCGTCTGGCTGCGGAAAATCGACGGCATTGCGGATTATCGCGGGCCTGGGCGAGCCGACGGAGGGCACCGTCAACTGGCCATCGTCGGCGACGCAATCCCGTAGCGAAATCCCGCTCGGCTTTGTCTTCCAGGAACCCACGCTGATGCCCTGGGCGTCGGTGTTTGACAATGTCCTGCTGCCGCTGACGCTCAAAGGCACGTCTGCCGAAAAAGCGCGTGCGAGCGTCATCGCGGCGCTCGACCGGGTCGGGCTGAAGGATTTCGGCCAGGCTTTTCCGCGCGAACTGTCGGGCGGCATGCGCATGCGCGTCTCGATCGCGCGCGCGCTTGTCACCGAGCCGCAACTTCTCCTGATGGATGAGCCGTTCGCCGCGCTCGACGAGATCACGCGGTTCAAGCTCAACAACGATCTGCTGCAGGTCTGGCAGGCAACGCGCACGACCGTCGTGTTCGTCACCCATTCGGTGTTCGAGTCGGTTTATCTTTCAAATCGTGTCGTCGTGATGGCGGCACGGCCCGGACGGGTGTTCATCGAGCTCAAAATCGACGCACCCTACCCGCGCGACCAGAATTTCCGTACGTCGGCAGAGTATGCCGCGTTCTGCCGCCAGGCCTCGGAAGCGCTGGCACAAGCCATGGCGGCGGGAGGCAAGTCATGAAGCACGACCGCATTCTGCGCATCGTGCTGCCGATCGTCGTCCTGGCGCTCGTTCTCCTGATCTGGGAGGCGGTGGTGCGGATCAAAAACATTCCGCCCTATGTACTTCCCGCCCCGGACCTTATCCTGCAGACGCTCGTGAGCGATTGGGCTTTGCTGTTTCAATCGCTTCTCGTCACGCTCACGACGACCGTCGAGGGCTTTTTGCTCGCAGCGGCCGGCGGCGTCGGGCTGGCGATGTTGTTCAACCAGTCGCGGCTCATCGAATATTCGCTCTATCCCTATGCGGTGATCCTGCAAGTGACGCCGATCGTCGCCGTCGCGCCGCTGCTCTTGATCTATCTGCCGCAGCAACTCGCCGTCCTGGCTTGCGCCTGGATCGTCGCGTTTTTTCCGGTGCTGGCGAACTCAACGCTCGGGCTCAACTCGATCGACCGCAATCTCACCGACCTGTTCACGCTCTACGGCGCCTCGCGCAGCCAGGTGTTGTGGCGCCTCAAGCTGCCGGCGGCGCTGCCCTACATCCTCGGCGGCTTGCGCATCGCCGGCGGGCTCTCGCTGATTGGCGCGGTGGTTGCCGAGATCGCCGCGGGCTCGGCCGGCGCCGGCTCCGGACTTGCCTATCGGATCGCCGAATCCGGTTACCGTCTCAATATCCCGCGTATGTTCGCCGCGCTGCTGCTGCTTTCGGTCGCAGGCATCATGATCTTTTATCTGCTCGCGCTCGTCAATTACCTGGCGCTGCGCCGCTGGCACGAGAGTGCGCTGGACAGCGAGACGTAACCGGCGTCGCGCGGATGGTCAGCGCGCAAGCTCCCGCCGCACGATTTCGGCGCCTTCGACCATGGCGCGCATTTTTCCGTAGGCTGTCGCGCGCGGCAGATATTTGAGGCCGCAGTCGGGAGCGATGACGAGACGTTCGGCCGGCACATGCGGCAGGGCGCGGCGGATGCGCGCGGCGACGGTTTCCGGCGTCTCGATGTTCATGTCCGACAGGTCGAGCGTTCCAAGAATGATGGTCTTGCCGGGGAGCTTTTCGAGCACTGCGCAATCGAGGCCGGACTGAGCGGTCTCGATCGACACCTGTTTTACGGGAGAATTGGCGAATTCCGGCAGGAATGAATAGCCAGGCGGCCGCGCATGGATGACGGCGGCATAGCCGAAGCAGATATGAACCGCCGTCGTGCCGGTCACGCCGTCGAGCGCAGCGTTGAAGGCCTGCAGGCCGAACTGGCGCGCCTTCTCGGGCCGCGCCTGCATATAGGGTTCGTCGATCTGCACGACGTCGGCGCCGGCGGCAAACAGGTCCTTGATCTCGGCATTGACCGCGGCGGCATAGTCGAGCGCCATCTCGCCTTCATCCTTGTAGAAGTCGTTCTGCGCCTGCTGCGACATGGTGAAAGGTCCGGGCACGGTCATTTTGATGGTGCGGCTGGTATTGGCGCGCAGGAATTTGACGTCCTCGACTTCAACCGGATGTTTGCGCCGCACCTTGCCGACGACGCGCGGCACCGGGTTGGGGTGGCCGGAGCGATCGAGCGCAGTACCCGGATTGTCGACGTCAACGCCTTCGAGCGCAGTGGCGAAGCGGTTCGAATAGCTCTCGCGCCGCATTTCGCCGTCGGTAACGATGTCGAGGCCGGCGCGTTCCTGGTCGTGGATGGCGAGTCTCGTCGCGTCGTCCTGCGCCTCGCCGAGCCACTCCGCGCCGACGCGCCACAATTCCTTGGCGCGCACCCGTGGCGGAAAGCGGCCGGCGAGCTTTTTCCGGTCGATCAGCCATTCGGGCTGGGCATAGGAGCCGACAAGCGATGTAGGGAGCAAGGGAAGCGACATGGGTGACCTCACATCATGGGCGCGGCAACGCCATGGCCAAGGCGCGCGCAACATGGATTGCCTCGCGGCCGGAGCCATCGTGAATTTGCTGCCGGCAGGACGTCCCGTCGGCAACGATCATGGCGTCGTCGGGAGCCTTGCGCACCGCCGGCAGCAAGGACAGTTCCGCCCATCGCGCGCGACACATCGATCGTATCAGCGTGGTAGCCGAAGGCGCCCGCCATGCCGCAGCAACTCGAATTCGATGGTCTCGACTTCGAGATCGGGAATGAGCTTCAAGGTCTTTTCTACAGCCGTCATCGCGTCGAACGATTTCTGGTGGCAGTGGCCGTGCAGGAATGCCGTCGTCTTTGACGACACGAGCGGCAGATCGAGCGTTCCGGCCGCCGCCTCCCGCGCCAAAAATTCTTCAAACAGCAACGCGGCGCCAGCGACCTGACGGGCCGCCTCGCTCTTGATCAGCGCGGGAATTTCGTCACGGAAAGTAAACAGACAGCTCGGCTCGAGACCGATCACCGGCATGCCTTGCGCGACGAACGGCGCAAGCGCAGCGAGCGTCCGTTCAGCCTCCGTGCGCGCTTCATCAACCTTGCCGATCGACAGAAAAGTACGGCCGCAACACAGCGGACGCGCGCCGCCGGCCGGCGTCGCGACGTGAACCCGATAACCGCCGGCTTTGAGCACCGCGAGCGCGGCATCGATGTTTTCGCGCTCGAAATATCGATTGAACGTGTCGGCGAAGAGCACGACCTCGCGATTTCCTCCGCCGTCATGCCCAGGATCGGATTCGTCGAAAACATCCGGTCGCCATTTCGGCAATCGCCGGCGCGCGCTGAAGCCGGCAATGGCCTCCGAGAGTTTTGCGGCACCCGGAACGATATCGCGGAGATTGAGGAGCCAATGCAGTTTCGCCGCATAGGGCGCGTAGCGCGGCAGATAGCCGACCAGCCGATCGTGCAGCGACACGCCGAATTTTTCCATCCGCGCCCGCTGCACTTCGATCTTCATGCGCGCCATGTCGACGCCGGTCGGGCATTCGCGCCGGCATGCCTTGCACGAGACACAGAGCTTTAGCGTCTCCGCCATCTCGCTGGAGGTGAGCGCATCCGGCCCGAGTTGCCCGGTGATGGCGAGGCGGAGCGAATTGGCGCGCCCGCGGGTCACATCGCGTTCGTCGCGCGTGACCCGATAGCTCGGGCACATGACGCCGCCCTTGAGCGCGCGGCAAGCGCCGTTGTTGTTGCACATCTCGACCGCGCCCTGGAATCCGCCGCCCGCGCCCGGATAGGCCGACCAGTCGAGCGCCGTCACGATTTCATCCGCGCGATAATCGGGGCCGTAGCGGAAGTTCGCGCGGTCATCGAACTTTGGCGCGCGCACGATCTTTCCCGGATTGAAAAGACCTTGTGGATCGAACTTGTCCTTCACCTCCTCGAAGGCGTGCACGAGTTCCCGGCCGAACATGAATTCGTGGAATTCCGAACGCACGATGCCGTCGCCGTGCTCGCCGGAATGCGAGCCCTTGTAGTCGCGCACCATGGCGAAGGCTTCCTCGGCAATGGCGCGCATCGCGCGCACATCCTTGTCGAGCCGCAGATTGAGCACCGGACGCACATGCAGGCAGCCGACGGCGGCGTGCGCATACCAGGTGCCGCGCGTGCCGTTCTTCTCGAAGACCTCGGTGAGCCGCGCCGTATATTCCGCGAGGTGCTCGAGCGGCACCGCGCAGTCTTCGACAAAAGAGATCGGTTTGCCCGCCTCCTTCATCGACATCATGATGTTGAGGCCTGCGGTGCGCACCTCGGTAATGCCGGCTTGCAGTTTTGGATCGAGTACCTCGACAACACCGCCCCATTTGGCGCCGCTTTTGTCCCAGGCGATGCCGAGATCGCCGATCAGAGCGTTGAGCTGTTTCAATCGCCGCAAATTCTCGTCATCATCCTCGGCGAACTCGACGAACAGGATTGCTTCGGGATCGCCGCGGAGGAACGCCTCGACCATCGGCTTGAACATCGCGATGTCGCGGGCAAGACCCAGCATGGTGCGGTCGATCAGTTCGACTGCGATCGGCCCGAGCGCAACGATGTCTTGCGCCGCTTTCATGGCCTCATGAAAGCTGCCGAAATGACAGGCGCCGACGGCGCGGCGGCCAAGGAGCGGCGAGAGCTTGAGCTCGATCCCGGTCGAGAACGCGAGCGTGCCTTCGGAGCCGACGAGGAGATGCGCGAGATTGATGTCGTTGCGGCTGGGGACAAGAGCGTCGAGATTATAACCTCCGACCCGGCGCTGCACTTTCGGAAAGCGCCGTTCGATCTCGTCCGCTTCACGCGCCGCGATCGCGAGGAGATCATGCACCAGCGCTTGCGGAACATTGACGGCGCTGTCGCCCATGCGCCCGAAATGCGCCTGTGTCCCGTCGGCCAGCATGGCGTCGATCGAAAGAACGTTCTCGCGCGTATTGCCGTAGCGCAGCGAGCGCGCGCCGCACGAATTGTTGCCGGCCATGCCACCAATCGTCGCGCGCGACGCGGTCGAGATGTCGACCGGAAACCACAGCCCCGAAGGTTTGAGCGCACGATTGAGTTCGTCGAGCACGATGCCGGGTTCGACCACGCAGCGCCGGTTGGCGGCATCGATCTCGATCACGCGATTGAGATGCTGCGAGCAATCGACGACGATGGTAGCGTTTACCGTCTGCCCCGACTGTGATGTGCCGCCGCCCCGCGGCGTCACCGCAACGCCCTCGGCATGACAAATCGTAATCGCCCGTTCCGCTTCTTCTATCGTGTGCGGCGTCACCACGCCGACCGGCATGATCTGGTAATGGGATGCGTCGGTGGCATAGCGCCCACGCGTAAATGCGTCGAAACGCACATCGCCCACGTGCTCCAGACTGAGCCGCCGTTCAAGCCCCGGCACGAGCCGTGCTGGCACGTTTTCCTCCACCCCCAAAATCGACGCGATAGCAACGGTCTATCTATAAGTCACGTCAATTAGACTTGACCCGAATGTCGCATTCGCTATTCAACGCCACAAGCCGCGCGCATTCGGACCTGCGCCGCCGGGGCCAATCAAATTGTCCGAAGGAGTGCCGACTATGCCGCAGAATGCTTCGCGCGCCGCCGGGCGTCATTTCCTGCAAATTCCGGGACCGACGCCCCTGCCCGACCGCGTGTTGCGCGCGATGGACACGCCCATCATCGACCACCGCGGCCCGGAATTCTCCAAGCTCGCGAAACGCTGTCTCGACGGCATCAAGACCATCTTCAAGACAACCAACCCGGTCATCATCTACACCGCGACCGGCACTGGCGCGTGGGAAGCCGCATTGGTCAACACGCTCTCGGCCGGCGATCGCGTACTCATGGTCGAGACCGGCCAGTTCGCGATGCAGTGGAAGACTATGGCGGAGAAACTCGGGCTCAAGCCCGAATTGATCCCCGGCGACTGGCGCACAGGCGCCGACGCGGCAAAGATCGAAGAGCATCTGCGCAAGGACAAGGGGCACGAGATCAAGGCGGTGTGCGTGCTGCACAATGAGACCGCGACCGGCTGCCTGTCGCCGATCGATCCGATCCGCAAAGCAATCAATGCCGCGGGCCACCCGGCATTGCTCATGGTCGACACCATCTCCTCGCTGGCTTCCACCGACTATCGGCACGATGAATGGGGTGTCGACGTCACGGTCGGCGGCGCGCAGAAGGGCCTGATGCTGCCGCCCGGCATGTCGTTCAACGCCGTCAGCGACAAGGCGCTCGCCGCAACGAAGAATTCAAAGTTGCCGAAATCATTCTGGTCCTGGGACGACATGCTCACCATGAACAAGGTGGGTTTCTTCCCCTACACCCCGGCGACGCAGATGCTGCAAGGTCTCGCCGTTTCGATCGAGATGCTGCACGAAGAAGGTCTCGACAACGTCTTTGCACGTCATCATCGGCTTGCCGAAGCGACACGGCGCGCGGTGCGCGCCTGGGGCCTGGAAATCCTGTGCCGCGATCAGAAATATTACTCGCCGACCATCACCGCGGTGCTGCTGCCGGACGGCCACGATGCCGATGCGTTCCGCAACCTGGCGCTCGATACGTTCAACATTTCCTACGGCGCAAGCTTCGGCCCTTACGCCAAGAAATATTTCCGCATCGGCCATCTCGGCGACATCAATGACGGCTGGATGATGGGCGCGCTGGCGGCGACCGAGATGGCGCTTTCGCTCGCCGGTATTCCGCACAAGAAGGGCGGCGTGCAGGCGGCGATGGATTACATCGTTTCGGCGCACTCTGGCGGCGCGCGGGCCGCCGCGGAATAATCGTCATTCCGGGGCGCGCGGAGCGCGAGCCCGGAATGACGAAGGCTACGTCAGCGGCACCGCCGCGATGTGGTCCTTGAACGCCTTTCGCTGCGAGATCGCGGCATACCAGCGCTCGAAATTGTCGAAAGGCGGACGATCGGACACAAGCTGCCGATAGCGATACGACATGATCCCGACGGGGATATCGCCGTAGGAGAAACCGTCACCGGCAAGATATGGCGTTTTGGCGAGCTGGTCGTCCATCATCTTGACCGCTGCGGTGGTCTTTTTCTTGCCCGCGTCGATTGCTGCGTGATCGCGCTTTTCCGGCGCCGTGCGGATCATGCCCCAAAATACCGGCGTAATGGCAGGTCCCATGACGGAAAGCTGCCAGTCCATCCATTTGCTGGCGAGCGCGCGAGTGCGCAGATCGGCCGGTTCGAGCGCGGTCGCCTTATACTTGCCGGCGAGATAGCGGACGATCGAATTTGATTCCCACAACAGGAAGCCGTCTTCTTCCTCCAATGTGGGCACGAGACCGTTGGGGTTCATGGCGAGATAGGCCGGCTGGTCGTTCTTGCCGAACGGTCCACCGATATCGATGCGTTCGTGCGGAAGGCCGATTTCGCCGATCGCCCACATCACTTTTTGCACATTTGAAGAGGTAGTGCGGCCCCAGACTTTGATCATGATCGCTTCCCTGCAACTGAACGCATGTCATGGCCGAACTTGTTCCGCCCATCCGCGTCCCGATTATCGCCATCCTGTAAGACGCCGATGCCCGGGACAAGCCCGGGCATGACGGGTGAAGAGGAGAAATCAAAAATCAGTCGATCCTGCGGGCTTCCTCGGCCAGCATGATGGGGATGCCGTCGCGGATCGGATAGGCGAGCTTTGCCGCGCGCGAGATCAATTCCTGCTTCGCGGCGTCGTATTCGAGTTGTGTTTTGGTCAGCGGACAGACCAGAATTTCAAGAAGCTTCGGATCGACGCTGTCGGCGGGACGGTCCGCGGGAATGTTCGGCGTGGACATCGGCGCGCTCCTGTTCGTGGTCTACTGCAATGGTGTTTCACCCGGCGTCTTGCTCTTGGCAAGCTCGATCTCGGTGACCGCGACCAGGATTTCGGCGCGGGTTTTCAGATCCGGCGCTTCCAGCATGGCCTGCTTCTCGGCGGCGTCGTAAGGCGACATCATCGCGAGCGCGTTCACCAGAGCCTCGTTGGGAGCGTTCTCAATCCCTTCCCAATCGGCCTTGAGATTGTTGGCCTTGAGGAACGCGGTGAGCGCGCGCAGGAGCGACTTGCGATCCACATCGTCTTCGCCCTTGCGCGCGGTAAAGTCGTCGCAGAACGGCCGATATGTCACCCGGCACTGCCGATAGGGCGTGCCGACCGGCAGCTCCGCTTCAATTCTAAAGCGCGCGATGCCGGTAAGCTGGATGAGATAGCGGCCATCGCCGCTCTCAGCGAATTGCGTCATCCTGCCGACGCAACCGACGTTGAAAAGATGCGGCTTGCTCTCGTCCGGCCCCGGATGCGCCTGGTCAGGCTGGATCATGCCGATCAGCCGGTGCTCGGACCGCAGCGCGTCGTCGATCATCGCGAGATAGCGCGGCTCGAAAATATTGAGCGGCATCTGCCCGCGCGGCAGGAGAAGCGCGCCCGGCAGCGGAAAGACCGGAATCACGTCGGGCAGGGCGTCGGGGGCCTTGTAGACGGTATTCAGCGGCATGTCGCACTCCACTCCGCGACGGCACCGAAATCTCTTTCCGCCGGCAACAACACTACGCGAAAAGTATCGACGACAGCCGCTTGCGCCCTTCGATTGTAGCTTCGTCGGCCGGACCCCAGGCGTCGAAGAACTGAACGAGCTGCTTGCGGGCGCCGTCATCGTTCCATTTGCGATCCCGCTTCACGATTGCGACCAGTTGTTCGAGCGCATCCAGCCGCCGGCCGTTGCCGTTGAGCGCCACCGCGAGATCGAATCGGGCCTGATGGTCGGCCGGATTGGCGGCGACCTTCTGCTCAAGATCGGACAACGGGCCAAGCGACTTGGCCTGCTCGGCGAGATCGAGCGCCGCACGCGCGGCGGCGACGGCTGCATCGTTTTGCTTATCGGCCGGCACCATGGCGAGCGTTTGTTTCGCCTGATCGAGCGCGCCGGTCTCGACATGGCAGCGCACCAGTCCGGCAAGCGCCGGCAGGTTTGTGCTGTCCTCGGCGAGAAGCTGCCCGTACATGTCCGCCGCCCCGGCAGCATCGCCCGCCGCGAGCGCAGCGTCGGCCGCCTTGAGCAAATCCCGCTCTTCGCCGCCAATGCGATCCTTGGTCAGGCGTTCGAGGAAAGCGACCACCTGGGCTTCGGGCAGTGCGCCCATGAAGCCGTCCGCCGGCTGGCCGTTGACGAAGGCGATGACCGCCGGAATCGACTGAATGCCCATCTGGCCGGGGATCGCGGGATGTTCGTCAATGTTCATCTTGACGAGCTTCACCTTGCCCTTGGCCGCTTTCACGGCCTTCTCCAGGATTGGCGTGAGCTGCTTGCACGGGCCGCACCACGGCG
Source organism: uncultured Alphaproteobacteria bacterium (assembly GCA_963808205.1). Lineage (GTDB taxonomy): Bacteria > Pseudomonadota > Alphaproteobacteria > Rhizobiales > Xanthobacteraceae > BOG-931. Next base: position 1,087,124 of record CAWEER010000005.1, on the reverse strand, counting down.
CCCAGAAATCGACCAGCACCGGCTGGTGCTTGGATTCTTCGATGACGTCCTTGACGAAAGACTGCGTCGTTGCGTCCTTCACCGGCACATCGACGGTAGCGGTTCCTGCTTGCTGCAACATGTGTCCTGCCCAAAACCCCGCCGAGCCGCCCGGCGGCCGGTAAACCCACCTATTTGCCTGATTAAATGGTGAGATTGCGGTCGAATGCAATCAGGCTGTTGGCGCCCCGGAAACCGGCTCGATTCGCGGTGCATGCCCGGTGGCTTCGAGGAACGCAAGCAGACCTTCGCAGGAAATCGTGGTCGTGCCGGTATTGCGGAGGGGATGAAAGTTGAGCTCCGCATGCGCCATCATTGCGGCATCGAGGACCACCGTGACCCGATGGGACTTGTCATTTATGACCGCGAATGGGGTCACCGAACCGGGCTCGACGCCAAGAAGCTCGCGCATCAGATCAGGCGCACCGAACGAAAAACGGCCACTGGCGCCAAGAAGCCGGTGCAATGCCCGCAGGTCGATGGCCGCATCCTCGCTCGCAACCACGAGATAGGGCGTACCCTTCTTGTCGCGCAGGAACAGGTTTTTGGTATGCCCACCGGCAATCGCGCCGCGAAGATCGCGCCCCTCCTCGACCGTGAAAACCGGCGGATGGGTCACGGTCCGGTGCGCTATGCCGAGATTGTCCAAAAAGGCGAAAAGCTCGTCAGGCGAGGCTGGCATCGGGGGGTTAATAGTGCGCGGCCCCTGCGGTTGCAAAGCCAGGCGCTCTTTGGCATAGCATTGCCGACGGTCCGCTTTGGCGGATAGCAGTCTTACCCTTCTCGGATGCGGGTGTAGCTCAGGGGTAGAGCACAACCTTGCCAAGGTTGGGGTCGAGGGTTCGAATCCCTTCGCCCGCTCCAATAAAATCAAGTACTTAGATACGCTCGCGAAATCTGAGAATTGGCCCGGGGTAACACTGGGGTAACATATCCTAGAGCGCAGTCGGAAGCGGACTGCGGTTACGCCAGCTGCCGCATGGTTTCCCGGCTCTTCCTGCTGACGGCGGTCATGAGGAAGCGGCTCGCCGCTGAAGGTTGAAACCACATGGCAGCGCGCGCTGCGCTTTCAGCGAGCTGCGGCTAAGGCAAGTTCCGATGATGATCTGTAAGCTTACGAATGGCTTATGGATCAGGCCTGCCTCCGCCCGGAGAGAAGCGGTCGCGTTGTAAGGTCTTGGGTGTAATGACCTCGTCAGTGGCGTGACGCCTGGTCGGATCTTCGACTAACTTTAAAGGCATGGCTCCGACCGGCAACGCTTGTTCGATTTCAAGGCCTCCGCCCGATCCTGATACTAACGTCCGAAGACGTTGGAACTCTGAGCACCAGACCCCTTCCATGTCGCGGTCTCGCGAGGCGTTGCGTGGCGATTGTGCGTCACCGAATGCGACCGCCCGAACCTGAAGCCGCTCAGATTTCGTCCCACCCCCCAGCTCCACTCCATAGTCGGGATTCGCGGCCTTCCGCAGCACTACGTGGCCGTCGTTTACCCAGGCGGTCGCCATACCTTCGTTGACCTCATAGCCAAGACTTGCAAGTCCCTGGAGAACTACGCGGCGTCGGGCTTTCGCGGTGGCCTGACGGTTTTTTTGTACCAGCGAGACGGGGAGGTTATTGCATTTGGACCGCCTGATCCAGCGGCGTCAGGAACGGGTTGATCGTTTGTGGCGCGGGTGGTCGATATCCGATGGCTGAGTGCGGTCTGATCGTGTTGTAGTGCTTGCGCCATTGCTCGACGACGATCTGTGCTTCCTTGAGGCTGTAGAAGATTTCGCCGTTGAGCAGCTCATCGCGGAGTTTTCCGTTGAAGGATTCGCAGTAGCCGTTCTCCCAGGGACTGCCTGGTTCGATGTAGAGGGTTTTGGCTCCAACCCGGGTCAGCCAGTTACGCACAACCTTCGCAGTCATCTCAGCACCATTGTCAGAGCGGATATGCTCGGGCACGCCACGCATGAGCATGACGTCCGCCATCGTCTCAAGCACACCGAAGCTGTTGATCCGCCGCGCCACCCTGATGGCCAGGCATTCGCGGGTGAACTCATCGATCAGTGTCATCAGCCGCAGCTTGCGGCCATCGTGGGTCTCGGCCTCCACAAAGTCATAGGACCAGACATGATTGCGTCGTTCCGGTCTTAGCCGGATGCAGGAGCCATCGTTGAGCCACAGCCGGCCTCGTGGCCTTTGTTTCCTGGGTATTTTGAGCCCCTCACGGCGCCAGATCCGCTGCACACGATCACAGCCCACATCCCACCCGGCATCGTCCAGCAATGCCTTGATCCGGCGATAGCCATAGCGCCCATACTGCGATGCCAACGCAATAATGGCCTGCGTCAGCGCATCTTCATCAGCACGAACAATGGTGGTGTAACGCTGCGTTCCGCGTGGCTGACCGACAAGCCGGCAGGCATGACGTTCCGACAGACCGTACCTTCCCCGAATCCGCGCAACTGCCTGCCGGCGCCGTTCGGGGCTTACAAGTTTCCCGAGGCAACGTCCTTGAGTATCTGTTTCTCAAGCGACAGATCGGCAACCAGACGCTTGAGACGGACATTCTCTCGCTCAAGATCCTTCATCCGCCTCGCCTGATCGATCTCAAGCCCGCCGTATTCCTTGCGCCAGCGGTAATAGCTCTGCTGCGATATCCCGGCTTCCCGACACGCTACCGGTGCAGACTTGCCTTGCGCTATCAACACCTCAATCTGACGAAGCAGCGTCACAACCTGCTCCGCGCTAAACCTCTTCTTCGGCATCACCAAAGCTCCTTTGCCAAGCTATTCTCTCACATCGCTTGGTCTAAAAAAGCCAGGTCAGGTCACAATACCCACGCAGGCGGCGCCGGCTGGGGGGCGCCGCATCGCGGAGGTCTATGGACGTGTAGACTATGTCTATCCCGGCGGATCGAGCCTGATGGATCGTGGCGTTTATGATTCCGCCCTGCTTGAGACCGAATATCTCGCAATGGTGGCGCCGCATGCGCTCGCGCAAAAGGTCGCCGAGGGCTATTTGCGTGGCCTGCCCGATGAAGCTCCCGGAGTGATTGCGCTAAATATGCGCGCCGCATCAGCGTGTGTCATCGAGTTCATCGCGCGGATGTTTCCATTCCGGCAATTTGCGAACGAAGCGCGCGCGCGCGCAATATTCATGCTGGCGGAAGGCGACGAAGATACGTTCGCCGAAAGTCAGTTCGTGGTCGGGGACCGATTTCCTGTCGCCATGGGCATAACCAGTCCGCTACTCGGCTTGCCTGCGCTCGGCGAGCGGCAGAGGGCCGCATGAAACCCAGGTCGCTTTGGTGGCGTCGAATGTTTGCGGCACTCACGCCGCGACGGTCTCTCAAGATCGTTCCAGGCGACATGTTGCCCGAGAAGCTGCCACGTTGGAATTTAGTGGTAGCTCGCGACGGCGATGAAGATTGGTCCGTCGGTTTTCGGTGTCCGTGCGGCTGCGGTCAGCGTTTGGAGATGATGCTGCTCAAGGAGGTGAAGCCGCGGTGGGATGTTTCGGTCGATCGGCGCGGCTACGTGTCCTTGCATCCGTCCGTATGGCGACGCGAAGGATGCAAATCGCACTTCTGGGTAAGGTCGGGCAAAATCATTTGGTGTAACTAATAGCGGAGTATAGACGAGCTGTTACTACGCACCGAGCATCCGCTGACACTCATTGGCCCGTTTAACCAACTGTGTGGCGAGACGCTCGATGATGGCGTGATCCAGACCCTCTTCACGCGCGCGCGCGCGCGCGGCGTTCGCCTCATCCGGAAGCTGTTTAGCCATCGAGATCAACAGCTCGACCATTTCATCACCCTCGATGCGCATCTCGCGTGCAAATTTCTGCCATTGGCGCAGCCCAATCTGACTGAGCTTATATTCGCCGCCGATTTTCATCGCGAGCTTGACCTTGTGCACGTCGAATTCGTCGTAGGGAAGGATGCTCGCGACGTCGTACAGCGGAGCCAGTCGGACGCGCCGGACACCGAGGAGTAGCGAATAGTTCTTGGCGTGCGCGTCGGTGCCTGCGATGAGCCAGTTAAAGCCGAGAGCGGCGACGAACGTGGCCAGGTCATCTTCTCGATTCGTAGAATAAGTGCGCAAGAGCTCCATGATATCGGTCGCGCTTGGACCACCTTCGTTCTGATATTTTTTTGTAGGCATGATTCCGCGCACCTGACAGATGTCCTCTTGATGGATACGAACGATGTCGTTTCCTTTGTGCTGTCGATCGTAGCGCTCGATGACGATGGCGATTTCTTTATTGAACCTCATGACTTTCGATTGTGCAACGGGCAAGCCGAGGGTGCGTGCGAGCATCAGGCAGATATGTTCGTTTTCAGCATGCCCGTCGAATTGGCCGGTCGGCGGCTTTAAGATATGCGTTGTCGGCAGTCGTCCGGAGGGAATGCCCCAACGGTCATTTTTCAGAAGCAAAGCGGTTTTCGGCTGTGCACCGGCAAGGCTGAACTGGCCCGTATCGCGCGGCAGCCGCCATGCAGCGTGATCCGCACGCAACGTTTGCAAGCGTTTGGCAATATCGGAGTCGTCGAGCCATTCGACATTGTCTTCCTTGCCGCCGCGTATGGCGCTCAGTCGCTCGGGGGTCACGAACTGAACGGCGCCTGCACAGTCTTCGCCGACATGGGAGATGAGAGCAAAAGCATTGCGGGCTGACACTTGGAATTTTGCGGCCCAACGAGCGAGTACGTGTTCATTATCCGGCAAGAGCCCCCAGAGAAAAGCTTCGATGACAGAGCGGCCGTGCTGCTTTGCCCCGAGCGGCATGGAGAGCGACAGCGGAAAAGCGTCCGCGGCGTTGCGCCATTCATCGACATAGACGAAGGTGAGCCGGCCGCGCGCATCGTTGTGGATGCGGCCTATCTCCTTCCCGTCCAGAAGAGCGACAAGTTCACCGGTCATGGTGTTTTCTTTTTTGCCTTGGCCACGATGACATCGATATCGGCGGCAATTCGACGGCCGCGGTTAGTTTGGTCGGTGTTGGCATCGAGACGAATATTCAATGCGTCGATGGCACGAAGCACGAGGCCCAGTGCCGCTCGCGCGTGCCCCCGCTCAATCTCGATGACCCATTGACGGCTGGCGCCGATCTTTTTGGCGAATGCCGCCTGATCGAGCTTGAGCTGCTTGCGCCGATCACGAATGACGGCGCCGAGGTCTGCGGGTGTGCGAACAAGCATGGCATTATCCATAATGTCGGCGTTCGTTGACATTAGCATATGTTGCCGATCGTTGACAATCTGGGATGTCATCGATCATTAACATTCCTACAATGACAGAAACCTAAGTAGATGATAAATAAGGTAATTATCCGGACGATGCCGCCATGATGCCCGCTCAGTGCCGTAGCTTGGCGGCGACATTAGCGCTCAACTCAGCGAGACGTTCCTCGGTCTGCACAAAAGCCAGCTCAACGAACAATAGTAAAAGTGCTGCACAAACTAGAGAGGTGCGTGCTCGTTCCGGTGTAACGGCATTGTCGACGAATCGGGCCACCCCATCTTCCATGGTCGAAAAATAAACAACGGCGCCCAAGCCATTCGGATGAACGATATCTGACAAGTGATCGTAGGCTACTCGATAGTTGGGGTAACGCTTCACCATTCTGTCTATCTGATTCAGTATCTGCGGTGCTTTGACATCCTCGCCGTATTGGTCAAGGAACGATGGGATGCGGGTCGTGAATGCCGCATTCATGGTGTAATTCTCGACGCCCTCGTAATCACCGGATTCGCAAAGCGGCCTTAGCTTCTCGGCAAAGTCACAGATCGCAGCCACGTTTTCGTACAATGCACGGGAGCACAGTTCTGTAGCCAGAGGCCGACCGGCTTCTAACTCCGCAACTCCCGCTTCGACGAAGGTAAGACATCTACGAAGATGCGCCTGAAGGTAGGTCCGGACACGATTCGGCACCAAAAGGCCGGTTCGAGGCTCAGCCAGGACAATCTCTTTCACCGTCCGCGCTTTAAGGCGTTCGTATACGACATTGGCGAGGTCAATCATGTCAACGCCGACTTCTGCAGACGACTTCTCCCGGTCGAATATCGGCATTGATCAGGAAGCCCTTGTCTTCGGTACAGCCAGTCTGGCTGGAACGAACCGATCTCTAACGAGCCGCCGGCCAGGACCGTCGCCAGAGGATTTGAATATGTTCGAATACTTCGAAGACCACTATGTGTGGAACATGGCCGTGAATCTAGCCCTGGCGATGGGTGGAAACATTGGCGACATCGATGACGCATCGCGTTCACTCAGACCTTTGGCCAAGACTCGCGGCCATTCCGCAGCGGAACAATTCTACGCGGCCTGGATGGACCTTGGGATGAAACTCAAGCGGCTTGCGGCAAATGACGAAGCGCGCGGGCGATCGTTGAGCGCCGGAGCCAAATATCGCCGGGCATTCATCTATTTAATTCAGGCGGAGCGGATGCAGCGGCCAGATTTTGTGCCGCGTCAGCAAGCGTTCCTGGAGGCGCTCGATTGCTTTTCGCGATTTCTGGCAACGACGCAACCAAACTGCCGCCGGGTCGAAGTGCCGTATCAGAACACAACGCTTCCCGCACTCCTCGTCGAACCGCAATTCACCGGTACCGATTTTCCATGCATGGTTCACTTCGATGGCCTCGACGTCACCAAGGAGATCATCTACTTGCTCGGTATCCCTGATGCGCTCGCGGCGCGGGGAATTGCGACGCTCGTCGTCGACAATCCGGGCGTCGGCGAATCGCTGCGACTGAAGAAGCTCTACAATTCGCCCGAAGCAGAAGTTCCGGCAAAAGCCGCAGTCGACTTTCTCCAATCGACGCCCGGCATCGATCGCGATCGGATCGGCATGATGGCGCTGTCGCTCGGCGGTTATCATGCGCCGCGCGCGGCGGCGTTTGAGCCGCGTTTCAAATGCTGCGTGGCATGGGGCGCCAATTATGATTGGGGTGAAACCCAGCGGCGGCGCTATGAAGGCCCGCTCCAGTTAAATCAATGACTTAGCTAATCTACGCAAAATCCGTTTTAGCTCGGGGTAACACAGGGGTAACACCCTAACGGGATTGCGCGCAGCCCCTGCGATCCGTGCGCGCGACGCTGCCTTCCATCTCCCTGTTATCGATCGAAGCCTTCGTAAACAAAGGCGTTGCGGATCGTTTCAGCGTCGTTTGCACTCACGCCTTCTGAACGCAAGACGTCGTACCAGGTCGTTGCCACCTGCTCCTTCATTTTATTGACGATCGTTCGGGCATCGACCGGGCCCAGAGAAAATCGCGTGTGCTGGGAGACGATGTTACTCGCACACGCAAATCGGCCCTGATCGCCGCACGACATCGCGAGGTCGCGGCGATCCTGTCCGATGACAGGAGAGGGCGTGAGATCATAAGCCGGCGACAGGCTCCATTCGCGTTCTTTGGCGATGAGCGCGTGGTTGCGCGGATGGTCGTCGATGTTAGAAATTAACGCGTTGAAGCACATGCGGCGAAACAGCTCCGAGGCATCCTTCGAAGGTGCAGCTACAATGCGCCGCATTTCTTCAGCCATTAGAACATACGACCAGCGGTCGCGTTGAGTTTCTTCCGCCTCTAGCACGGTCATGCCGCTAATCATTCGCGCACGTGCATAGCCATCATCTTGCTTGAAGCGATCAAACCGATGCACCAGTAGCACGTCTTTGCTTGCTACGGTCGCGATTTGGCTCTCGGCGGTACTTATTCCGCACTGTCGCGCCAGGACTAGCATCGCGTGTTCCACCTTCGCGAAATTCCACCGATCGTCATCCCTATTGAACTTCGCGATCCAAAGCCCCTCGTTGTCTTCAACAACGGCTTTCGGTCGCGCACCGCCCATGGCGGTGCCAATCAGCATCAGTTCCTGAACCATTGCGGCATCGTTGGGATCATGTGCGCCAGCGTCGCCCTTCACGATATCGTCCGCAACTTCTTGAAGTTTGGCGAGTTCAAGTGTCCGATTAAACTGCCTTTTGGGCGCCGGCGGCTGTTGGCCTAACCCAAACCCAAGCGCCCCTGCTCGGTCATCGGGAGATTCCAACAAATATTCGAGTTCGCCGAGATTCGTTTTTCCAGAATGCTTCTCGATAACGCGTCGGCCCCAGTAATCGGGAGCTGCGTCGCGCAACGCCCCGAACACGCCTTGAAGCCGCGCGGTTTCGTAGGTCGCGTCAGACAGCTTGAGTTCGATCGGATCGATTTCGACAGCATCGTTTCTTGCAAGGTAGCTCTTGCCGTAGACAAATTTGCCGAGCGCCGTACCGTCCCGATTTTTGTCGAGCACAAATCGCCCCGCCGTAACCGAGGACGTTTTGCCCGGTAGGGTCATGTAGACGTAGCATTCGGAGGCTGGATTTTTAGAAATCATTATCGAGCCCTTTTTTCTCGCGCGAACGGACTCGTCCCTTCGATACTTCCAGCGCCAGGCCTTCTTTGTCCTTTGCTGGATCCGCCAGTTCCTCGATCGGCGACAGCATGCCATAGAGCCACAACAAGGCGGCATACACGGCGGTGCTGGTTGAAGCCGCGCCCTTCTCGGCGAGCATGACCGCGCGCTTGCCGGTACCGATACGCTCTGCGGCGTTTTCGATCGTCATATTGCGTCTAATGCGTGCCGTGCGGAGGTTGGACCCTAGTTTCTTGAGGGCTTGCTGGACAGCATACGGTGGCGCGGTCAGGAGGTTATTTTTTGCAACCATGTGCTCTTAAGAGCCTCTAAATCGGGATTAGATGCCCTTAGTAGCATATTCAACTCTTTAGCGATTGTCCATTAAAAGTGCCTTTAAGAGCATTTTAAGTTGATTAAGGTGCTCTTAAAAGCACTTCTAAGCAGCTTTTTTACAAGGATCCAGATCATCCATCACAGCCGGGGCACTCGGACGGAGGTCTCTCGTCTTAGTCCCTCGTTGCCTAGCATCGCCTGATCAACCGTTTCATTGCACCCGCTCCAACGGAATCTCAGCGAAGCGTCCGCATTTGGGTGGATCTGGCCCCTGATTTTCATAGCATTTTCAATATTGTGATCCGTAACCGGGATATCACCTTGCGTAACCGGGATATGCGTGTTATCTCCACATGGCATCAAGGAATTGCTAAATGGTCGCCGCCCGTCAGCGCGTCAAAAAGTATCGCAGCGAAGGCGGAGCAGCGGATCTTGCCCGGGTGGAGGTGCTCGTCCCGCCATCAGCCCGCAAGGAGATTCTGGCGATCGCTTCCCGGTTGCGCGCGGAACATCGAAGCAACAAGGAGCTAAGATCTCTCTATGATGATGCGCTCCGGTCCTACCGTGTGCGCATCCTCGACAATGTCGATCTCGACCGGCTTCCCGATCTACGATCGCGCGCCGCCGTGGTCGCACGCGCCATGATCGATCGGGGCGATGCCCGTGCCTTCGCCATGGGCCGGAAGATGCTCGATCGCGTGGGCGCATTGGCAAGCTGAGATGGCCCTGACTCAAATCCAAAGCGACATCCTCCGACACCTTGCAAAGAATCGCTCGGATTCGAGCTACTTGGCGGGCGGCGTGATGCTCAACAAGAATTGGCCAAGACGCTCGGATGACATCGACATCTTCCACGACAGCGACGAGGAAGTGACCGAAGCTGCGAAAGGGGACCTCGCTGTCCTCGATGCGGCGGGATACAAAACTCACACAGACTTCATCATATACGGCTGTGTCGATGCGACGGTCTCTGACGAAACGTCGTCCACCATCATCCAGTGGTTTGCCGATACGAAACGCCGCTTCTTTCCCCTCGTGAAAGACGAAGAATGGGGCGCCCGCCTTCATCAGGCCGACCTTGCGGTGAACAAAGTGCTCGCGGCATCCGGCCGCTCAAAAGCACGAGATATCGCGGATCTAGTTGCAATCGGACACAGCTATTGTTCGCTCGGTTCTTTGGTGCTCGCTGCCGCCGGCAAGCCGCCGAATTTTTCGCCGCGAAGAACCATCGACGAAATACGCCGGCATGCGCTGTCGATACCCGCTGACGAATTCGCGGCGGTGAAGGGTCTTCCCGCAGACTGGTCCGCCAGCTTTATACGCGATGAAGCACTCCGCCTGCTTGAGCTAGCGGACAAATATATAATGATCGCGCCTCCCGACCTCGTGGGAATACTTGCGGTAAACAAGAACGAGGTCCCGATTGACGTGTCAGAAGACAAGCGCGGCGACGCCATCCTGAGAAAAGCAACGGACGAACCGGAAGTGATGCCCGGTCCTCCGGAATTCAACGCGGTGGACTGGAATTCCAGCCATTCCTGAATCCGCCGACGCCGATAAGCCACCTTGATAACAAGAGCCTTGATCGTTTCCTCAGCCAGTCTGGCTGGAACGAACCGATCTCTAACGAGCCGCCGGCCAGGACCGTCGCCAGAGGATTTGAATATGTTCGAATACTTCGAAGACCACTATGTGTGGAACATGGCCGTGAATCTAGCCTTGGCGATGGGTGGGAACATTGGCGACATCGATGACGCATCGCGTTCACTCAGACCTTTGGCCAAGACTCGCGGCCATTCCGCAGCGGAACAATTCTACGCGGCCTGGATGGACCTTGGGATGAAACTCAAGCGGCTTGCGGCAAATGACGAAGCGCGCGGGCGATCGTTGAGCGCCGGAGCCAAATATCGCCGGGCATTCATCTATTTAATTCAGGCGGAGCGGATGCAGCGGCCAGATTTTGTGCCGCGTCAGCAAGCGTTCCTGGAGGCGCTCGATTGCTTTTCGCGATTTCTGGCAACGACGCAACCAAACTGCCGCCGGGTCGAAGTGCCGTATCAGAACACAACGCTGCCCGCACTCCTCGTCGAACCGCAAATCACCGGTACCGACTTTCCATGCATGGTTCACTTCGATGGCCTCGACGTCACCAAGGAGATCATCTACTTGCTCGGTATCCCTGATGCGCTGGCGGCGCGGGGAATTGCGACGCTCGTCGTCGATAATCCGGGCGTCGGCGAATCGCTGCGACTGAAAAAACTCTACAATTCGCCCGAAGCAGAAGTTCCGGCAAAAGCCGCAGTCGACTTTCTCCAATCGACGCCTGGCATCGATCGCGACCGGATCGGAATGATGGCGCTGTCGCTCGGCGGTTATCATGCGCCGCGCGCGGCGGCGTTTGAGCCGCGTTTCAAATGCTGCGTGGCATGGGGCGCCAATTATGATTGGGGCGAAACCCAGCGGCGGCGCTATGAAGCCAAGGAACAGAGGCTGCCTGTCCCCCATTATTGGGACCATGTCGCATGGGTGTTCGGCAAATCCACGGTCGAAGAGGTCATTGAGGTTTCCGCCAAACTGTCGCTCAAGGGCATCCTGCATCAGATCAAATGCCCGATCCTTGTGGTTCACGGTGAGAACGATCGGCAAATTCCGCTTGAGCAAGCGCAACAGCTTGTCGCCGACTGCGTCTCCAGTCCCAAGGCGGAGCTTTACGTGCACACGCTTGCGGATGGCGGCGCCGAGCATTGCGGCATCGATAATGTGGCGCTGACGCGCGAAGTGATGTGCGATTGGATCGCGGAAGTGTTGGGCGGCAACACGGCGCCTTTGCGCCGCGCCGCGCAACAATAGGAGCAGCGCAGGATTTTACGCCGGTTCGATTTTCAATTGATGCTGGCGTAGCAGGGCGCGGCCATAGTCATTGCCGTTGGGCGTGCGGACCAGTGCATGGGCATGGCGTCGATTGTAGTCGGTGTTCGGCAGCGCCACGCCGGGCTGGTGATAGAACTCAATGAATATCACCGGGCTGTGGATCCGATAATAAAACGGCGCCACTGGATCGAACTGTCCGATCCAGGCGAAGATCGTTTCGTTCAGATGTTGTTTGACTTCGTCAAGACGCAACTGCGCGTGCGCCGGCGGCAACCGGTCAGTGAAGAGTGTGATCAACCCGACCAACAAAGCTTGCTGCATGGTCGTCATGTCGCTCGTCCGCAGGCCATCATAAGGCACGACGACGTTGTCCTTAAAGCCCGATGCGTAGCCGTCGAACGGCAGATCGTATCCGATCGTTGCCTTGGTACGCTGATCTGACGTCAATATATTCATGAACGCCCAGCCTTGCGCTTCCTCCTCGCGCAATACCGTAACGCCTTTGTATTTTCCGGATTCCGCCAGCACCGGCTCGGAGCCGAGCAACATCGGCGTCAACACCATCTGATCGCCGAGCACGAAACAATTGATGTTGCAGTGGTGACCGTCGATCTGCCATCCCCATGGCTTGTCGGCGGAGGGAACGCCGAAAATACTGATCCAGTAGAAAAATTCGCCGAATTCGTCGGGCAGCCCGGTGAGTTCGGCAAGATGTTCATTGAGCCGCATTGCGTCGCGCGCGGTTTCATAAGCTCTGGCGCCGAATCCTGCGCGCATGACGGCGAAGACAAGGTCGCGCTGCCGTTCGCTCAGCTCCGCAAGACAGAGTCCGTGCCGCATGACGTTGCGGTGAATATTGCTCCAATGCCGCCACACGTCGCTGTTCACGGGAAAGTTCACCGCCGCGCGCTGATCCGCGTCGAGCGCTGCCAGGAACCCGTCGACGGCAGCGATCATCGGTTGCGTTGAGACGCCGGTCGAACGCGGCGGAAACAGGTTTCGAGCGAGCTGCCCGTTCGCGGTGAGGCCCTGGAACTCCTGCTTTAATGCAAGACGCCAGCTCGCGAACAAATCCTGCAACGGTTGCGAAAGCTTGCTCTCGTCAACCCGCGGGGGCGCGCGGAGGGACCGGCGATTGAGTGTTGCTACATCTGCCATCGTGGGCTCTTTTACCACGGCCGAAAAAGCCGCTGGAAGCGATTTCGATGTTACAGGGCCATCGCCCACGTCCGATGAGAGACGGTGCATGACGCTGCATCCGGACCATGCGGGAACGGCGATGGACAACGGGGTTTCTCACGGACATAATTTGCGAAACAGTTGCGCCGCAGTCAGGCGCATGAGGGAGAAACGCCGTGCAGTCTGCAACTGTCGCCCATGCGCTGAAACCGGGCATGGATCCGGCCGAGTGGAAGGTCCGTGTCGATCTCGCGGCCGCCTTTCGGCTCGCGGCGCTACAGGATTGGGATGAATTGCTGTTCGCGCACTTGTCGGCGCGCGTCCCGAACCACCCCAATCAGTTTCTGATGCACCCGGCGGCAATATTGTTCGAGGAGGTCACGGCGTCGAACCTGCATAAGCTCGACGAGAACTGCAATCACGTCGAGCCGAGCGACGAGTTGCCGCACAAATTCGCCTTTCCGTTCCACAAGGGCATCTACGACGCCTATCCTCAGGCGCAATGCGTCATGCATCTGCATACCAAATACGCGACCGCCGTGGCGATGCAGGAGCAGGGGCTCATTCGCGGCAACCAATATGCGATGTGGCTTGGTTCGATCGGCTATCACGATTACGAGGGTCTGCTGTCGACGCCCGAAGAAGGCGTGCGGCTGGCGAAGAATTTCGGCAATTGCCAGATCGTGCTGCAGCGCGGTCATGGCTTCGTGTTGTGGGGCCATACCATCCACGAGGCCTATATGCTGGCGTTTCTCGTCATTCGCGCCTGCGAAACGCAGGTCCGTTCATCGGCCGGAGCGGTCAAACCCTATGTTCCGCCGCAGGCAGTACTCGACGCGACGGTCGGACAGGCCAAGATCATCACCAGCGGAAAAGAGCCGTTCAATCAAATGACCTGGCGTGCGTTGCTGCGTAAGCTCGACCGCGTCGCACCCGACTACAAGAGCTGAATTGCTCGCAACCCCGCCGGTGCGCCGCGCCCGTGTGGCGCCTGCCGCGCTATCGCATGGATTTAATGTGGAGATGAAAATGCCCGCCGTGGAGCGCGCCGTCACGGAGACGGCGCTGCCGATCTATCACCGCTCGATCGACTGGGACGCGCTCTACGAGCGTTACCCAGTACCGGATGTTTTCGCCAATACCCGCTGGAAGTGGTCCGCGGACGAGATTCGCGCCTTCCAGAACGAGCAGTTTCTCGACCTGATGAAAACCGGCTGGCTAAACGGGTTCTACCGGCGCCGCTGGAAGACGGAGGGCCTTGAGCCGGGCGATATCAAGAGTATCGACGATATCGTCAAGCTGCCGATGTTCGATTCCGCCGACATCAAAAAAGACCAGGAAGAGAATCCGCCATTCGGCCTGATCAACGGCAATGTCGACGAGATTCTAAAGACCCAGCCGTTGAAATTGCAGACGAGCGGCGGCACCACCGGCAAACCAAGGCCGACGCTCTACGCGCCGCTCGAATGGGAACTGAACGGGTTGACCATCGCGCGTGTGTTCTACATTTGTGGGGTGCGACCGGGCGATCGACTGCAGATCCCGCACACCTGCTCGCTCGGCAACGCCGGCTGGTGCGCCTACAAGGGCGCGCATGATTACCTCGGTGCACTGCCAATCACTACCGGCACCGGAGCTGTGACCTCATCGCGGCGGCAAATCGAGATCGCGCAGGAATGGCGTACAAATGTCTGGTATGTGCGCCCCGAATACGCCACGCAACTCGCCAAGGTCGCGCGCGACGAACTCAAATTCGACGTGCGCGATCTCAAAACCAAGTTTCTCGGCTGCGGGCTTGGTCCCGACACTGAAAATACCTTCCGCAACCAGCTTGAAGAATTGTGGGGTTGCAAGGTTTACGACATGTACGGTACTCACGAGATGGGCATGGGCGCATTCGAGTGCCAGCACCAGACCGGCCTGCATTTTCACGAGGACTCGACCTTCTTCGAGATTGTCGGTGTCGAAGACAACAAGCCGGTCAAGAACGGCGACATCGGCAATATGGTGTGCACGATCTTGCATCGCCGCCAGCAGCCGATGATCCGCTTCAATCTTCGCGACCTCACCCGGGTCGTCGCCACCGACCGCTGCGAATGCGGCAGTTGCTTCCGCCGCATGCAGAAAATGCTCGGCCGCAGCGATACGATGGTGCGCATCCGCGGGGTCAGCATCTGGCCGCAGGCCTGCCTGCCGGCGATCAAGAGCGACAGCCGCACCACCGGCGAATGGCTTTGTATCGCCGAGCGCAATGTGCGTGACGGCGTCGTGCGCGACGAGATGACGGTCAAGGTCGAAGTGCGCGATGACACCCCGGGCTGGGACGGCTTGAAGGAACATATCGAGAAGCGGCTGCATTCCGATCTTGGATTGAAGCTCGAAGTCGATCTGGTGCCGGAAGACGCGTTGATGGAATGGTCGAACCGCGGCCGCGAAGGCAAACCGAAGCGGATCCTCGATCACCGTTTTGAAAAGAAATAACGCGATGCGCTACTTCGACTGCCATTCCCATTTTTCCACCCGCGCCGGGTTGCATCATCGCACCGCCGAAGAGCTTGCCAATGCCGAGCGCATCTTCAAGCGCAAACGCACGTTCCAGACCGAACAGGAGATGGCAGGCGGTTTTCGTGAGCGCAATGTGCGCAGCATCCTCGACATCTATCGAACCTGGCGGATGACGGACGAAGACGAAATCCGCGCTTCCAACGACTACGCGACAGCATTCGCGCGCAACAACCGCGATATCGTTTACGGCAACTGGCTTGCGGCCAATCCGGCGATGCGTGATTTCTGGCTGAAGGAATATGCGCGGCTGGCTGCGACGAATTCGGGATTCCTCGGCTTTTGCCAGAGCCAGAACAGCCTTCGGCACCCACCCAGCGATCCGATCTGGGACCCGTTCTACAAGCTGTCTATCGACGCGGGCGTGCCGGTGCTCTTGATGACGGGACTGACCGGCATAGGACAGGGCATGCCGGGCGGTATGGGCGTCGTTCTCGAAGACGGCCACCCGCGCCATGTCGATATCGTCGCCGCACGGTTCCCCGAACTCAAAATTCTCGCGGGCCGGCCGGCGTGGCCGTGGCAAGATGACATGATTGCAATCCTCCTGCACAAGGCCAATGTGCAGTACGAGGTGCATGGCTGGTCGCCGAAATATTTTACACCGGCTTTGAAAAAGGAAATCGGCGGCCGTCTGCAGGACCGCATCTTGTTCGGTTGGGACTGGCCGACCTTGACGCATGAGCGGCTGGTTGAGGACTGGCGTTCGCTCGGCTATTCGAACGAAGTCTACGAAAAAATCTTTCACCGCAACGCCGAGGCATTCTTTCCCGGTGCGGCGCCACCGAAATGACGGCGATGCAAAAAGCAACAGTGCTCGCGGCAAAACTCCGGCAAATCGCCGCGGCCGATCGTGTGATGCCGGCCGAGCTCGCGGCCATGGTCGCCGAGGTCTTCGTGCATTGCGGCGTTCCGCGCGCGGACGCCGAGATCGGTGCCGAAGTCGCGGTGTGGGCACAGACGCACGGTTCGGATTCCCACGGTGCCGTCCATCTGCCGCTCTATACGCGCGGCCTCCTTGACGGAACCATCAAGTGCAAGCCGAAGTTCTCAACCACCGCCGGGCTGCCTTGCTCCGCGGTACTCGATGCCGATCATGGCTTGGGCCTGGTGGTCAGCCGCCGTGCCATCGACATGGCGATCGAGATCGGCAAAAAATATGGTCTCGGCGCTGTTGCGGTGCGCAATTCGAGCCATTTTGGCGCTGCCGGCTATTATTCCGAGCATGCTGCCGAACAGGGCCTGATCGGGCTTGCCTTCACTAACGCCAGCCCGGCGATTGCGCCGACTGGCGGCATCGAAGGTTTGTTCGGCACCAATCCGATCGGGGCCGCATTTCCGGTCCCGGGCGATGATCCGATCGTCGCGGATATGGCAACCGCAATGGTGGCGCGCTCCCGCATCCGGCACGCACTGGCGGCTGGCCAGCCATCGATCCCCGAAGGCTGGGCACTCGATCCGAGCGGCCGGCCGACGACCGACCCGGCGGAGGCGGTGAAGGGCTCGATCCTGCCGATCGGCGGCCCAAAGGGCTACGCATTGTCGCTGATGGTCGAGATTTTCTGCAGCGCGCTCTCCGACGGCGAGCCGGGTTTCCAGGTGACTTACGAGAACGTGGTCAAACGGCCGAGCAACATCTGCCAGTTTTTCCTTGTGCTTGATCCGGAAGGTTTTGCCGGCAAGCGGGCTTACGGAGCGCGCATTTCCCATATCGCCGAAATGATCGGCAAGGCGAAGCCGATGGCAGATGCGCCGCCGCCGCGCTTGCCCGGCGCGCGCGGTCACGCCGTCAAGCGCAAGGTCGCCGGCGAAGGCATCGCGATGTTCGATAATCTGCGCGCGGCGCTCAAGAACGTCGCCGGGATGATCGACGCGGGACCGACGTGAAAGCCTACGAAGTCCGCGAAGCGACCGGGCTCGACGGGCTCGCCTTGAGCCGTGACCGGCCCGAGCCAATGCCGGGGCCTAGCCAGATTGTTGTGCGCATACGCGCCGCTGCGCTGAACTACCGTGACCAGGGCGTGCTTCGCGGCATCTACGGCTACACTAAATTTCCGGTGATCCCGCTATCCGACGGCGCCGGCGAAGTTGCCGCGATCGGGTCTGGCGTCACGCAATTCCAGACCGGCGATCGTGTAGCCAGCACCTTCTTTGTGAACTGGACCGGCGGCGTGATGCCGCGTGACGCCTCCCGGAATTCGCTCGGCGGTATGATCGATGGCGCGCTCACGGAGTACGCGCTGCTGAGCGAGACGGGAGCGATTAAAATTCCCGATCATCTGGATTTCGAGCAGGCGGCGACGCTGCCCTGCGCGGCCCTGACAGCCTGGAATGCGCTAGTCGAAACCGGAGGCATTAAGGCCGGCGACACTGTTGCCATTCTCGGCACGGGCGGCGTCTCGTGCTTCGGCATTGCCTTCGCGAAAATGCACAACGCCTTTGTTTTCCTTACGTCGAGCAGCGACGACAAACTTGCCCGCGGCAAGACGCTGGGCGCAGACAAGCTTCTCAACTATCGCGCCGAGCCGGATTGGGATCAGGAGATTCTCAAACAGACAGACGGCGCGGGCGTTGATCATGTTCTCGAAGTCGGCGGCGCCGGGACTCTGGAAAGATCGATGAATGCGGTACGCCCGGGGGGATCAATCTACGTTATCGGCGCGCTCGCCGGCGCCGGATCCATCAATCCTCGCATGATCAATCGCAAAGCCATACAGTTACGCGGTATCCATGTCGGCTCGCGCGACATGTTCGCCGCGATGAACAAGGCGATCGATGTCGCCAAGTTAAAGCCGGTCATTGACCGAGTCTTCCCGTTCGAGGAGGCCAAGGGCGCCTATGCTCATCAGCAAAGCGGGCAGCACTTCGGCAAGATCGTGATCAGTGTCTGAACGTGAGACGATTGCTCAGATGCGAATAGCGGCCCTAGTGAAAAAGCAGGTGCTCGATCGTGAGTGAAACCGCCGGAACATAGGTCACGATCTGCAGCGCGATCACTGCCAGGATTACGAACGGTATTAGCCCTTTATACAAAGTCTCCGACGGCGTTTTGAACAGCGCTTGAATGACGAAAATGTTCAATCCGAATGGCGGATGAAATGTGCCGATCGTCAGGTTCATGACGACAATCACGCCGAAATGAATTGGATCGACGCCGAGCGAGGCGGCAACCGGCGCCAATAGCGGCGCCAACATGATCAACCCCGATGCCGGATCAAGGAAGCAGCCGATAAACAGCAGAAAAAGATTGATGACCAGCAAAACCACCCACCGTTCGGAATGCAGACTTGTGATCACCGTCACCAGCGCTTGCGCTATGCCGCTGATCGTCAACAGCCACGAATAGAGGCCGGCAACCGCGACGATGATGAAGATCAGTCCGGTGAGATACATCGAACGCGCCGCGGTCTCGAATATGTCGGCGAGCGTTACTTCGCGATAGATGAAATAGCAGACGATAATGGCATAGACGCTGGCGACGCCGGCAGCCTCGGTCGGCGAGAACACGCCGGAGTAAATTCCGCCGATAATCACGACGATAGCACCTAGCGACCAGACGCCGTCGCGCGTTGCTTGCAACAGTTCCTTGACGGAAAAACGTCCGGTGTCGGCGATGCCGACTTTGACGGAATGATAATAGATGTAGGCGCCGAAGAACGATGCCAACAGGATGCATGGGCCGATGCCTGCGGTCCATAGCTGAACAATCGACGTATCGGCTGCGATGCCGTAGATGATCATCGCAATCGACGGCGGGATCAGATTGTCGAGCGCACCTTCCGAAGTGATCAGGGCTGCAGCGAAACCCTCGCTATATCCGGCTTCGCGCATGCGCGGGTAGGTCAGTGTGCCGATCGCCGCGGTCGCCGCCGTCGTCACGCCGGAGGTCGCGCCGAACAAGGCCGCAAAGCCGAGCGACGTGAACGGAATATTGGCGCGGAAGCCGCCGATCAGGGACGAAACCCAGCGCAGCAAACGCACCGAAATGCCGCCGCGCGACATCAGACTGCCGGCAAAGACGAAAAACGGCACCGCCAGCAGCGCGTATTTATTGAGGCTGTTGAAAATATCCTGAGCGACTACGGCCATTGGGACATCGAAAAACGCCACAAGGACCACGAGCGACGTGATCAACAGCAGAAGGAAGATCGGGAACCCGAGCAGCAGAAGTACGAAGGGCAGGATACCCATCACCCAATACATGATGTGTCCTCGCTCAATCGAACTCGCCGGTGACGTATGAGCGGAAACGCACGATCGCCGCCAGCGCCATGAAGCTGAAACCGAACAAGAGAGCCGCGTGCGGGACGACCAATGGAATATTCGTTCCCGCCGTGACTCCGCTGGTCAGGTAGTGGATCTCCACCACTTTCCACGACTGCATCGCCGTATAGACAGTGCATACAACAAGGGCGATCGCGATCGTTATTCTGACGATGCGCTGCCAGCCGGCCGGCATCCTGGAAAATACCAGGTCCATGTTGAGATGCGCGCCGCGATAGGTGATCGTGCCCGCGACCAGAAACACGATCCAGATCACCGTGAAGGTCAACGCTTCTTCCGCCCAGAACACCGGCATGCCGAAAACATAGCGCCCGATGACATTGATGATATTCAGCACCACGGCAATCAGGAACAGCGTGCCGGACAACACGTGCGGAATCCTGATGAAGATAAACTCTTCGATTTTCTTTTGTCTCGACGGCGGCGTTGCGTCAGACATCTTCGCTACCCTTGCGCCCGGCGCGCGCAAACCATCACATCGTGACGCTCGATGGCGCCGTTAGCATCATCCGCCTCGCCTGGAAATGGTCGAAGCGCTTCACTGCGGAAAGGCTTCGGCCGGGAGTGCATCGCGAGCTTATTGGTATTTCGCCGCGAGCGCCTCGGTCTTGTCGTAGAACGCCTTGAGCGTCGGATCGCTCGCGGTAACTTCAGCGCCGATCGGTTTTAACCGCTTTTCCAGCTCCGCCTGCTCGGCCGGCGACAGCGTTGCAATCTCGCCGCCACGTTTGAGCCACACCTGGCGCAATTCCGCGACTTCATCGATTGCCGTCTGCCTTGCCCAAGGTTGCAGCTTGCGCGCTTCATCGACAATGATCTTGCTCAGGTCGGGCGGCAGCTTGTCGAGCCAAGGCTTGCTTATGGCGCCAAAGGAGACCAGTAGCGTGTCGTGGGTTTCGAGCAAGACCTTGCCGACATTTTGCAGATTGAAGTTCGTGTAGATCGACATACCGCTCATGGTGCCGTCGATGACGCCGTTCTGCAGTGAGGTGATCATTTCCGGCAGGCCCATCGGCACCGCGGTTGCCCCAAGCGCCGCCATGCGCGCCCGTTCGGCCGGCGTCGCGTTGACCCGCAGTTTCATGCCTTTGAAGTCCTCGAGCGTGCGCAACGGCTTCTTGGCGCCGAAGTAGAGCGATTCCGCGGCCACCGCCAAATTGACGCCGACAAGGCCTTTCGCGTCGGCCATTTTCATCACGAAGTCATTGTATTCCGGGTCGGCGAGCACCTTGTTGGCCGTCGCCGTATCTTTGAAGAGAAAGGGAATACTGAACACGCCAAAGCGCGTATCGACGCCGGTGAAGAAGTCGGCTGGGTTTTCGTAGCCCTCGATGGTACCGAGTTGCAGTCCTTCGATCATGGCGGCTGGACTGCCGAGTTGGCCACCCGGATAGACTTGCACTTCGACGCGGCCGTTGGTCGCTTGCGGCAGTATCTCGGCGAGCTTGCGGCCGAATTTTTCCTGCATGTCGCCGCGCGTAACAACGGCCCATTTCAGCGTATATTGCGCAGCCGACATGGCCGCTGGCACGATCGCTATGGCCAACGGCACCGCAAGCGCAAATGGAAGTGCAGCAAGAAGAGCTCGAACTCTCATAATGTCCTCCCCGGACCGCGGTCGTGTTTTGCTATTCTTACCGCTGCGCGAATTGATGCTAGCATCAACGCTAACAGAGTATCCCAGCACGGAACCCTGTCAAATATAGTGCAATGATGGAGCGCGACTTATCGCGCCCACGCGACCATGCGTCGCGTCGATAAGGAGGATGTCATGAATCTCGGGATTGTCGGACTAGGCCGCATGGGCACGGCAATGTCACAACGGCTACACCAGCAAGGTTTTGAAGTGACGGGCTGGGATCACAACGCCGACGCGAACCGAGCCCTTGCGGCGGGCGGGTTGCGGATCGCGGCCAATCCCCGTGAGGTTGCAACGCAGTCAGAGATCGTCATCTCCATCATTACGGAAGATCACGGCGTGCGCCGCATTTTCACCGGCGCAGACGGTTTTCTCAGTGCCGACGTAAAGGGCAAGCTCTTCATCGAGATGAGTACGCTGCAGCCCATGACCGGGCGCGAACTCGCGCCGTTGGTCGATGCCGAGGGTGCGCGACTGATCGAATCGCCAGTGCTTGGGACTATTCCCCAGGTCCGGGACGGCAAACTGTTCGCGCTGGTCGGCGGCCGCGCCGAAGACCTCGACCGCGCGCGTCCCGTGCTTGAAAAGATGACGCGCCGCATCGCGCATATGGGGCCCAACGGCAGCGGTTATGCGATGAAGCTTGCCGTCAATCTCGGGCTCGGCGCCTATATCCAAGCGGTGTCGGAATCGCTGGCGCTAGGCGCCAAGCAAGGCCTTACGCTCGACCAAATGCTCGACGTGTTGCAGGAGGCGCCCTATGCGAGCGGCTGGCTCAAGAGCAAGATCGATGTGCTGAAAGGTGCGCCGGCCGAAATGACGCTCGACATTCGGACTTTGCGCAAGGATCTCATGTCGGCGGTGGCGACCGGCGCGCTCACCGGCGTGCCGATGCCGTTATCGGCGGCGACGCTCGTTTCGTTGTCGGCGGCAGTGGCAGACGACTATGGATCGGGCGATCTCGCGGAATTACCGAAATTCCTGCGTGAATCTATGGTTCAGAACTTCGGCTAATCGACGGTTGACCTGACTTGGCTGGCGCCCGTCATTATTGCGCGAGGGTTCACCATCTCCACGTCCAATGCATCATGCAAGAGATGATCGCGGAGGGCTACCTCAAGCGGGTAGGGCACGGCACGTTCATAGGGACCGGTAAGGTAATGCCGAAGTCCGTGCGGACCGCTTCAGCAAGGAGGTAATTGGCGCAAAGAACGTCGAGCCGTGCGGCACCGGCGCCTCAGCGCCGGGTTTCTCATGTCGGAGCTAGTCTATCCAGCGCTTAGTTTGCTCCGACGTCATTTCACCACTAGTTCGTTGGCGACATCACAGTTGTCTTTTGCAGATTGCTCAGATCAGCTTTCAAGTGTCTCTCGGCCTGTCAAGAATCGTCTAAACCTTAGTGTCAGTGCAACAAACCTATAGGCAATAGAGCGACTGAGTTTGCGCTCCTATGGTGCGCATATCAGGTCGACCGAGCGATCCCCCGTCCCCCCGACCCCCGTCGCTCGGACATAAGCCTGAATTGATGCATCATCTGGAACCCCAAGCAGCTTCTCTGCTTGGGGTTTCCTTTTGGTCTCTTAAATATCTCAAAGCAAATTGCGATCGTATTCCCCGATGTTGCAGACGCGGGCCACAACGACAGACCACCGCGTCACTCACAAACAGATCATGGCCAGGATTGCTGCCACAAGCGCATGGCGGCCCTCAAAAAGCGCACTGATGTGATCAAGTTTGATTCCGACCGTTACGTGGCATGCATGACCAAGGCGGGTGAGGCCTCCTAGAGGACTAACTGGGCGGCAAAATCGAAGGGCCACTTTGGTTGGTGGCCTCTTTATTTTTGCGTCGGCCGCGGACGCAGTGGCCGCCTTTGGCCCTTAGCGAACATTGATCGGAGGCGAAGGCGTGTCCGCTTTTGGAGGCAAAGCGGACATCGCGATTTGACGGTGGTGAAGTGCGCCCCTAGAGCCGGACAGGTTGAAGTCAGCAAGTTGACGGTGTGTGCTGGGCTTTCGAAAGATGAAAGCCATGGTCAAACAGCGTTCGCACAGCATCGAGTTCAAGCGGCAGGTGGTGGCGGAGCACATTGCCGGTGAGAGCCTTTACGGGCTCGCCAAGCGGCATGATCTGTCGCGCCAGCTGATCCGCGTCTGGATTGAGAAGTATGAGGCTGGCGGCTTGGACGAAGACGCCCAAGCTGCGGATCTGCTGCATGAATACGAAACCAAGATTGCGGCGTTAGAGCGCCTGGTTGGCCGGCAGGCTCTAGAGATCGAGTTTTTAAAGGGGGCGCTGAAAAACGCACCGCGGCCGCGAAGCGCGACTACATCGATCATTGCCGGCCCGACGGCATCTCCATCGCAGAAGGATGCCGGCTAATGGGGATCGCGCGCTCGACCTTCTACGATAGACCCGATGCCGGCGCAGACGATGCGACCGTCGTTGCACAGATGAAAACGATTTGCGACGAGTTCGAAACCTATGGCTATCGGCGTGTGGGCGCCGAACTGCGCCATCGTGGCCTTGTGGTGAACGCTAAGAAGGTCCGCCGGCTGATGCGCATGCAGGCGCTAAACCCCAAGCAGCGCAGGCGTTTTGTCATGACGACGGACAGCGATCACAATGATCCGATCTACCCGAATCTTGCGGCCAACATGGCGTTGGATGGTCCCAACCAACTTTGGGTGGCCGATATCACCTATGTCGCCATCACGACCGGCTTCGTGTACCTGGCTGTCGTTCTCGATGCCTGGTCCCGTCGGGCGGTAGGTTATGCCATCAGCCGCTCGATCGATGCGCGCCTGGCTGCTGCTGCGCTCAAGGCCGCCATCAACGCCCGCGATCCACCGCGGGGCTGCGTGCATCATTCCGATCGTGGGTCGCAATACGCCTCCGAAATCTATCGCACCGTCTTACGAGAGCACGGCTTCGTAGGTTCCATGAGCCGGCGCGGTAATCCCTACGACAACGCCAAAGCCGAGAGCTTCATGAAGACCCTCAAGGTCGAAGCCGTGTATCTGATGGCCTACGAGACGTTCGACGACGTTACAGCTGACCTTCCACGCTTCATCGATGAGAACTACAACTCTCGCAGACTCCACTCCGCGCTTGGCTATCTGAGCCCAGCACAATACGAGGATCGCCACGCCCAGCAGTCTGTCAAAACCGCCGCCTAAACCTGTCCGTCGTCAGGGGCGCACTCCATATTCAGATCATAAAGTGACCGCTTGAGATGGATCACTGGGACGGCGATGCGAGCGCGCACGTTCCCTGACACTGTAGCTGCTGGTTGGTGCACTGCGATATACACGTCGCATTGGCATTGGGATCAGTCAAACGGGTCACCGCCGTTCCGTTCGGCTGTGTGCCAGTCGAGAGGCACGATGATTGGCAATTTGCAAACGTAGAGTTGCAAGTCATCATGCAAGTTGTCACGCCGGATGTTTGCGCGAGCCGAATTTTTTCCGTGGCTGACGCGTCCGCCACATAAACATCGATCGCCAACAGTACCAATAAGACTGTCAATCCGCGCATTCTCTACCCCGCCTCCACAATATCAGCCATCCTAGCCGAATGGTGTGGCCAGCGGAATACCGCACTGCAGGGCAAATTGCTGCGGTTGGCATAGGAGCCGGTGGCGACCGTTATGACCTAAACAGACATCAAATGGTTTTATGGATCAGCGACCGAAAAACGATTTGCTTATCGCGTCAAGACGATGAACCGTACCTTGTGGCACAGGCACGCCGTGTGCGTCTAAGACTTGTTTCGGGCAAGGAGTAAGATTATTCCCTGTCGTCTCGCGCCTATTGTCAAACTTAATCTGTTCGCACCCATTATCGCCGCTGTGAATTTCTATTGTTCCGATCTGCATTTCTCGTGAGGCTGATTCTTCTGAGGATGGATCGGATGACTTTGAGCGCGGAACAGCTGTCCAGAAGATACTTGCGACAACGAGGCATCCCATCGCGGCAATAGCGAAGAGCGAAACGACGAAGGCGCGCCAGCGTTGTCGCCTTGAATGCGTGGGGCGCAAACGAGTCTTGGCGACAGATGGACCATCTATTTGGCGGTTGCAATTAGTCAGGATTAGATCACTTTCATAGACACTCTGACGCTGCCCAGGCCTGATTGACCCGTGCCGATCCGGGATTTACACCCACCTAGTGGCAATCGGTCCAAACAACTTGGCAACCGCGTTGGATGCTACGATTTTTTAATAGCGCCAGGGTGAAAGCGGGATTCGAGGGCGCGATCGGGCAGCAGAGTGTCAGGCGAGCCCCGCCATTTGAAAGATCAATGATCACACAGGGAACTGGCAGCTGATCTGCGCCAGGGATTACCTCCGCAGTGCGGCGTGTCCAACGTTGGGAAGTTTTTCGCTTCCGCCCTTTGAAGCATCTTTCTATCCCAAGTATCCAGTCCAATATTGCTGCTGAATGATTAATAAAAGTAAATCGAGTGAGATATGTGCTCTAGCGTTTCTGGATCAAAATTCAGTCGCTCTCCAATTTGCTCAATGATTTGCCGTCCTCCTGGTAACTTCGCCGTCGAATGTCCGCTTATGACCGAAAGCGGACATTGCACGCACGAACGGGCTTAGGCTGCCGTTAATCGAAGGCAAAAATGCGCTTCCAGTCGTTTTTCATGCTGATCACTGTCCAGCCTTTCTTGATAGCCTCGTCATAAAGCGCCGGTGGAAATGTGCCGACCTTGGTGTCAGGCAAACCTTTCGCTGGACCGTAAGCGTATTCGCGCTGCGCATCGTCGTGCAGCACCAGCATCATCAACCGTGCGCCGTCGCCGGCACCCGTGTATTCGAGCATTTGCCGGTCGCCGGTCGAATTGCCGAAAGACGCATGGGGACGCCGGCCAATCTGCAAGTGAATGCCTTCCGGCTTGCCTGCGTTGTCATTGTTAAGCAGCAATTTTGGGTTTTTGGTCAGGATGGGCTTGCCATCTTTGTCGTAGCCATATGTCGTGTCGCCTGCGCTGCCGACCACCTGTTCGGGTGGGATGCCGTAGACGCGTTCGGAGTACTGGCGCACAAAGTCTTGGCCGCCGCCGGTTACGATGTAGGTCTTGTAGCCGTTTGCGCGAAAATAACTCAGCACATCCTGCATGGGCTGGTAGGTGAGATCGGTGTACGGCCGTTTCCAGCGTGGGTCCTTGGCGGCGGCAAGCCACTTCTGAACTTCGGCGTCAAACTCTTCCACCGTCATGCCGCTGAGTGTGGCCATGGCAATTTCTTCCAGGCTCCGGAGCGGCAGCTTTGAAATTGCCTCGCGATCACCAGACAGCACGGTCTTGAATGGCTCGACCTTGGCAAGCGCCGGCTTTGCCTTGACCACAGCCGGCACGCGATCGAAGCAATAAATAAGCTGGCTATAAACCGGATGCTCAACCCAAAGCGTGCCGTCCTGATCGAAAGTTGCAATGCGTTCCTCAGACGGCACCAATTTTGGGCTTGCCGGATCAGTGGTAGCGTGCACGAAGTCGAGGATCGCCTGCTTTGCCGGTCCGTCATTCCACGAAGCTAGCGGCTCCGCTGGGAGGGAGCCTTGCGGTGGGGGGCCCGCAGGCAACTGCGCCTGCGCAGCAGTAATGCTGAGTCCGGATAGAGCCGGCAACGCCGCCAGCGTCGAAAGCAACGCCCGACGACTGACTTCGGAAAACGTATGGCTTCGTGACATTGGTCAACTCCACTTCGTTGATATGTTACCGGAGCGCCTAGGAAGAACGCCGCGAAAATTGTACTCGCGCTATGTATGTTCCGATTATCGGATAGCAGCAGACGGGCACTCCGGTCAGCTAGGCCGCGGCCTTAGCGAACACTGGGCGCCGGCGCGTAGTCGTCACCCCCTGTCGGGGGACGTCCAGCCCATCGGGCTTCAGTGAGTGATCGTCAATCATTACCTGGCTGTTCAGTCAGCTTCTTCATGGCCTGACCGACGGAGAAACTTCCCGGTGGCTGGCGTGGCGGAAATTGCTGGAAAGATGCCAAGTGCTGGCCCACGATTGCTATTGCCGGAGCGAATACAAAGATGCGCTCAATGTACCACTTGTCATAGGAGCCGGATTCGTAGTCGGCGCGCTCAAACGGGTCCGTACGCAGATTGAAAATCTTCGGGGCGCGTAGGGTAACCAGCGGCTGTTGCCAGACGCCCAGGCCGTGCGCTTGTTGTTCCATAAACACGATCTTGTACTTGTCGTAACGGAGTCCCGCGAGATCTCCGTCGTCAGTCCAATAGAAAAACTCACGACGCTTTGTAGGGCCTTTGCCAGCAAGCAGATCGGTCTCATCGTATCCGTCCAGGTGAACTTTAAAGCCGTCGTAACCCTGAAGGAGCTTATTCGCGACGTCCGGGATGCCGGCAGCTGCAGTCAAAGTGGGGACCCAGTCTTCCGCCGAAAAGATATCGTTGATTTCGGTGCCGGGTTTTATCGTGTCGGGCCACCGCACCATTGCGGGGACGCGATAGCTACCCTCCCAGTTGGTATTTTTTTCGCTGCGGAACGGCGTGGTGCCGCCATCAGGCCAGGTGAACGTCTCCGCACCGTTGTCGGTCGTGTAGATTACGATTGTGTTCTTGGCGATACCAAGGTCGTCGAGCTTCTTTAGGAGCTGACCAACTTGACCGTCATTCTCGACCATGCCGTCAGGATAGACGCCCAGTCCCGTCTTGTTTTGCGATTCGGGTTTCAGGCGCGTCCAAATGTGCATGCGGGTTGGATTGAACCAGACAAAAAACGGCTTTTGGTCCCTATGGGCGCGATCGATGAAGTCTAGCGAAGCGTTGAGTAATTCATCGTCCACGGTCTCCATGCGTTTCATGGTCAGCGGACCAGTATCCTCGCACTTCTGTTTGCCCCATGCGCCAAAGCGTGGGTCTTCGCCCGGGGTTTCGGTGGCCGTCGCTATACACTTTAGAACACCCCGCGGACCAAAGCGTCGCAGGAACGCTGGGTTCTTTGGATAGTCAGGGTTCTCGGGCTCGTCCTCGGCGTTTAGGTGGTAGAGATTTCCGAAGAACTCGTCGAAGCCATGAACCGTCGGCAAAAACTCGTTACGGTCGCCGAGGTGGTTCTTGCCGAATTGTCCAGTTGCATAACCTTGTGGCTTGAGCAGTTCAGCAAGTGTTGGATCCTTTTCAGACAAACCTTCCTTTGCCCCCGGTAGCCCGACTTTCAACAGACCGGTTCGCATCGGGCTCTGGCCAGTGATGAAGGCAGCGCGGCCAGCCGTGCAAGATTGCTGACCGTAATAATCGGTGAAGATCGCGCCCTCGTTGGCGATGCGATCTATGTTGGGCGTGCGATAGCCCATCATGCCGCGGTTATAGGCGCTGATGTTCCAGTAGCCGATATCGTCGGACATGATGACCAAAATGTTGGGTTTGTTTCCTCCACCCGGCTGTTGGGCATAAGCCGACGTGCCAATCATCAATGTAACGCATGCGGCCGAAAGCGCGGAGCGGATGGGGCGCACGAGACTCTGCTTGAATAGATTCACAAAATTCTCCATTGGTGGTGACCGGCACCTCGTTCGTCCACCGGTCAATAAGTTGGCGCGCTCATCAGCGGGCTTCGTCAATCGGCGTGGACGGCAGCTCCCAGGGCAAGCGCTCGATTTCGTTCATCGGCCGCGTTTGATTCGACAGGAAACACGACCGCCCGTAATCCGTCGGTATAATAGGGATCGCCTGTCAAATTCGCACGAGGTTGAGACATCGCCGCCGCCTCCGACACCGCTTACGAAGCCATATCGCTCAACAAATCCGGACACCAGAAGATCTTGCAGTAGATAGCCCCGATCAAAATCGACGTCGGGACCAATCTTATGCGTGGTCAGGTTCCAAGTTTGATCAGTTAGGCGAACGCCGATGTCACGGCTCACCTGACCGATCCATATTCGTCGTGACTGGAAAGTGTATGGAGCTAGCCATAGCCGTGCGTGGATACGCTGGTTGATCGTCGATCGCGCTTTTTGAATCGCCACATCTTCCCGGCGGCCGAAAACGTAGAGCGGGCTAACCGGCGAGGTAAGGTACTCGTCGCGAAATATAAATGCACGAGCCGTCTCAACCATGCTTGCCACGTCTAGCTTTTGCGTCAGGTGCCAGTCGCGTGCAATAAATGGAATAATCGGGTTTTCGCCTTCTACGACGACAAGGTTGAGAGGATCGCCCATCCGCGTAGCATCGGAATTAGTCGTGCAGCACGGATATTTCGCTAGCGCTGTTTTCAACGTATCGAGATCCAGGTCCTCTATTCTTTGACCGGGTAGATGTTGTCAGCGCGAACGTCGGTGCCGACAAAAGCCGATCCTGGAACCGGTAGCGCGAAGTCGAATGTTTCGAGGCGATTACTGCCAACAATTATAAAACGCGCGTATTTAAGTCCGGCATCGGTTTCGCCATAAATAAAACCGGTCGAACGCGAATGAGGCGGAAGCACGCTGGGCAACTGCCGTTCGAGAAAAAAGACGTCGCGGGCGTGATTTGCGGCGTGTGAAAAACTGCCGTGGAACCGATACGACACTTCGTACGGTGAGTAATAATCGGGGTCGGTTGCGATCTGAAGGTATACGAGTTGATCGTCCGTCTCGTTTTCGATTTCGAGCCAGACCGGCTGAATGCCAAATCCTGCCAGATCTTCACCGAAGCTTCGTCGGCTTTCTCGCGCGCCCAGAGCGCTGGCACTCACTCTAATGCCGGGGACGGCTTTATGCTGCGCACGTGCAATAAAATCCGAATCCCCGCTTGGGTCTGGATTGAACCAGAAGGAATTTATCATCGCCGCGGCCATTGCGGACGTGCAGATTACAATGGCGACGATTGAAATCTTGTACGCTCGGGCCATATTCACGCGAACATTCCTTGTTCGGCTTTGTCTTGGGGGTTCTTAGCGGCGCCCGTTATTTGCTCCTTACCAGATACTTCTTTGTCCGACTGCCGCGTCCGCTTTCAGGAGTAAGGCAGTTGCGCCTTTGGTCAGGTCGCTCGGCAGCTAATGACCCGAGTCGGGCACTCATCCTCGCCAATAGCAACGTTGACAGTTTGTCCGATCGTCCGCGGACCATCCCTACATGACTCGTTCGGAAGGCCTCCAGGGAAATCGCGGCACTTCAGTCAGGTCCAGTCTTAGAACTGCGCTTTGGCCGCGTATCACATTCCACCGAAGCGATAATTTAGACCTGCTCGCACTTCACTGTGACGCGAGACTTCGAGCGAAGCGGCACTGATATAGAGGTATTCAAGTTTGGCACTCAGTTCCGGAGTGAACCCGTATTCGAGGCCTCCACCGAGCGCCAGGCCGGCCTGACGATTGCTGCCTGAGCAGCCAACTATGATGGAGCCGCAGTTGGCGCCGCCCGCGACCGGCGTAAGGGCCGTTTTCGCTCCAAGTAATGCCAAGCCACCGGTGCCATAGATTAGCCAGTTGTTGCTCGCGTACCCGACGCGCGCCCTCACGGTGCTTTCCCAGTCGATATTTGTCTGCGCGTTGACGGCACCTAGGGCGACTCCCCCGATTGTTGGGTTGCTAACCGTCGAGCCTTTGATATTGGCCCAATCGATATCCGCTTCGAGGCCCAACACAACGTGGCCGGATTGAATTTGCGCGCCGAGCGTTCCGCCGACTACTCCACCAGATAGGTCGGTGGAAAAGGTGTCAAACCGATTGGTGATGATATTGAAGGGATCCTGCTTACCCCAGCCGTATCCGCCATTCACACCGACATAAAGTCCGGTCCAGTTATAGACCTGTTGTACAGCTACGGGAGCGTAAGCAGGCGGCCGAGGCGGTAAATCGGCCGCGCTGGCGCCGAACGATATCGCCAACAGTGCGGCGGTCGCGACGGTTGATAACAATATGCGTTTCATCACTCACTCTCCCGAATTTAAATTCAACCTATGCCCCACGAGCATGATCCGATAGCCAAAGCGCATTTGTGGCGGGATCCAATTTTATTTGACGATCAGTATTATTCTGAGTGAGCGTGACATTTCGGCGACACGTCTAGCTTAGCTTCGATGGTTAACAGTTCGTGCTTATTTCAGGGATAGAAGATTTCACCATTCAGCCCGTTCGCCGCGCTTAGAAACAAACAAGGGCGCGCGCCTGCTTTTGGATCGAGTACGGGCCTAATTGCGCTAAAATACATTGCGTTTTCGCCCAATTATGCCGCCACAGCTTTTTTGGCTGTCAACGCCTCGATGTGTAGTGACCAGATTGCAAATGCCTCCGCGACTTCCTTTGAATAGCGGTGCCGCTGATAAATTCCGGCAACTCCGGTAAAGGTCCCACTGCGATGGTTTAATGCCAACTCGACGATATGCGGCGCTACGCCGAGACGCTGTAGTCCACTCGCAAAGCTCCTACGAAGATCGTGTAAGCGTCCACGGCCGGATCGCCGGCGTGACCTTTTCCTTCGCGCCACTGTGGTCGCCATAGGGCCGATCCGTACCGTTGAGCACAAACTTACCGGTGCCAGGGAACGTATCGAGTACACGGCGGATCATCGCCGTGAGCGGTATCGAGTGCGACAATCCATTCTTCGTCCGCTCACCAGGCAATTCGATTGCGTCGGCTTTGATCTCGTCGCAGGCCAACTCAGTTATTTCATTGCGGCGAGCTCCGGACAGAATCAACAGTTTGACCAGGGCGCCAGCCGGACCTCCCTCGATGTCGGCGGCCTCCCATGTGAGCTTAAGCTCCGCATCATCAAGCACGCGGTCGCGGGACCTTTCCTTTGCAGGCTTTCGAATGGATCTGGAGGGACTTGGATAGTCATCCTCCCTCGCCTCGCACCATGCAAAGAATGCCTTTGCGACTTTCCAAGCTGTGACGCCGGCCGATGGCCCTCGTTTCATTGCTTTGTCGATGAATGCGATCACGTCCTTCTTTGAAATCGATCGCAGCGTGCGTCCCGGCCACGCGTCCTGCATGTGCTCAAGCTCGCGGTTGATGTTAGCTGCCGTCCCAGCTCGCACCGTGCTGACATGCTTTTCCCGATAGAGGGCTATGTACGCGGTCAGGGTGTCATCCGCAGGCGTGCCAGCCTGCTTGGCGGCAGCTGGATCCTCGCCGACCGCAACGCTTTCCAGGGCCGTTCTCGCGGCCTCACGGGCCTTCGCCAAAGGTAGCGCTGGATACCGGCCCGACAACGTCAGCTTGCGCGTTTGATTGCCGATACGATAGCGGACCGCCCACGACTTCACCCCGGTCGGCTGCACGACCAGATATAAGCCTGGCACCAGAGCGTCGGCCATCTCCATCCGTGCGGTACCCGGTTTAGCTTGCTGCACGACACGGTCGGTCAAGGTGACGGGCATTTGTTTCTCCGAAGGGTTGGGGTAGGCTTCTTAAGTGTTGGGGTCATTCTGGGGTAACACAGGGGTAACAAAGTTCGCTGTTTGGACCTGTTGGCCGGTGTTTCTAACGTTTCCACGCAATGTAGAGGAAACCCCCATGGAATGGGAGGTTTTTGCAGGTCAGCGTGATGATTTGTTTCTAACGATAGCTAACGGTTGATGACCTTGCCAAGGTTGGGGTCGAGGGTTCGAATCCCTTCGCCCGCTCCAGATTCCTCGATTGTATCCGTGCGATCACCGCTACCTCCCATTTGGCGGACGGCCGCACCGTCGGGCGGAAAGCACCATGAGTTCCGGAACTGCCGTAGAAGCCCACCTCTCTTCGGCAGGCCAGCGCGCCACCGCATTTCTCCTGCTGTGGCTGTCCG
This sequence comes from uncultured Alphaproteobacteria bacterium, assembly GCA_963808205.1. Taxonomy (GTDB): domain Bacteria; phylum Pseudomonadota; class Alphaproteobacteria; order Rhizobiales; family Xanthobacteraceae; genus BOG-931. Next base: position 1,054,080 of record CAWEER010000005.1, on the reverse strand, counting down.
GGGCGTGCCTGCGCTTTACCGTGCTGGCCGTGCCGCCGGTGGTACCGCTCCTGCACGCAGACCTTCACCTGACCGAAACCGACATCGGCTGGCTGTCGAGCCTGCCGCCGATGCTGTTCGCGATCGCGGCCGTGCCGGGCGCCATGCTCATTGCCCGTTTCGGTGTCGTGCCGGCGCTCGTGGTCGGCCTGCTGCTCAACGTCGCCGGCTCGGCGGCGCGTGCGGCGTTGCCCGATGCGACTGCGCTTTACGCATCGACAATCGTGATGGCGGCCGGCGTCGCGATCATGCAGCCGTCGTTACCGCCGCTGGTGCGAACCTGGTTTCCGCAACGCATCGGCTTTGCCACCGCGATCTACACCAACGGACTTCTGATCGGCGAAACGCTCGCCGTCGCGCTCACCATCCCGCTCGTCCTGCCGCTCGTCAGCAATAGCTGGCGACTGAGTTTTGTCATTTGGTCGATCCCGGTTCTGCTGACCACGCTGCTTGTCATCGTTTGCGCACCCCGGCTTGGCGGCCCAACGAATGCGGCCATCGCAGTCAACAGGCGATGGTGGCCGGATTGGCGCCGCCCGCTGATCTGGCGGCTCGGTTTTATTCTCGGCAGCGTCAACGCAATGTATTTCGTGACCAATGCGTTTTTGCCCGACTACATGGTCGCGACCGGCCGTCCCGACCTGATCTCACTGGCGCTGACAGCGCTCAATCTTTCCCAGATCCCGGCATCCTTCCTGATGCTGGGTCTCGCCGGACGGCTGGTGAAGCGCCCATCCGCCTACAGGATCACCGGCGGGCTGGCGATCTTGAGCCTGATCGGAATGATGACGATGCAGGGCGCATGGATCGTGTTCTGGGCCGGCTCTTTGGGCTTTGTCACCGCGGTAACGCTTATACTCGCGCTCGCGCTGCCGTCCGTGCTCGGCGCGCCCGACGATGTGCATCGCACTTCGGCGGGCATGTTCACCATCAGCTACAGCGTTGCGATGGTGCTGTCGGTGGTTGGCGGCTGGCTCTGGGATTTTACGCGCTCGCCGGTTGCCGGGCTCGCGCCGGTTGCATTGTGCGGGCTCGTCATCTTCGTATTGGCTTCAACGGTGCGTCAGGCGGATCATCCCGCGGGCACCACGTAGTCAATACCCGATCGCCAGCGCGCCGCGCGTGCGCGGGTCGGCGGCGCCGACGAAGCCTTCGGGCGTGATCTCGATCGAATTGGCGGACGTGAACGGCCGTTGCGGAACGACTTTGTCGCCGCGCGCCTGTAGCGCTGCAACGAGATCGCCCGGCAGCGCCGGTTCGGCGAACACCTGATCGGGCATCCATTGATTATGCACCCGTGGCGCCGAGACCGCGCTGGCGATATCCATGCCGCGATCGATCACGTCGACAATGACTTGCAGTACCGCGGTGATGATGCGGCTACCGCCGGGCGAACCGGTCACCAGGAACGGCTTGCCGTCCTGCAAAACAATCGTGGGCGTCATTGACGAGAGCGGCCGCTTGCCGGGCCCCGGTTCGTTGGCCTCCGCGCCGAGAAGACCATAGGCATTGGGTGCGTCCGGCTTGGCGGCAAAGTCGTCGAGCTCGTTGTTCAGGAGAATGCCGGTGCCCTCCGCGACAAGACCCACGCCGTAACTGAAGTTGAGCGTGTAGGTATTGGAGACGGCGTTGCCGAAGCGGTCGACGATGGAAAAATGCGTGGTATTGCGGCCCTCGGGCATAACGGTGCCGCCGGCGCGGATTTCGCTTGCCGGTGTCGCGCGCGCCGGATCGATGGTGGCGCGCCAGCCTGCGGCGTAATTTTTTGAAATCAGCCGCGCGACCGGAACGCTGACGCTATCGGGATCGCCAAGAAACAGTGCGCGGTCGGCGTAGGCGCGCTTCATCGTTTCAACCAGGAGATGGAGTTCCTGCGCCGCATCGGCGTGCGCAAGGTCGTAACCTTCGAGAATGTTCAGCATCTCGATCAGTTCAACGCCACCGGACGACGGCGGCGGCATCGAGACGATGTCGTAACCGCGATAGGTGCCGCGCACCGGCGCGCGCTCGATCGCGCGATAATCTTTCAGATCGTCGGCGGTCATCACGCCGCCGGCGGCCTGCACTGCCGTTGCGATTTTTTCAGCGGTCGGCCCCTCATAAAAAGCGCGCGGGCCATCGCGGGCGATGGCTTCGAGCGAAGCCGCAAGGTCGCTCTGGACCAGGCGGTCGCCGAGCGGCAGCACGCTGCCGTCGCTTCTGAGGAAGATTTTCGCCGTCGACGGCCAGCGCGCCAGCCGGGCTTGCTCGTTGGGCAGCGACTCGGCCCGATCGTCGCTGAACGCTATTCCGTCGCGCGCCATCGCAATCGCCGGCGCGATCAGCTCTGCCAGCGTGAACCGGCCGGAACCATATTTTTCCTCGGCGAGCGCGAGACCGGCGACCGTGCCCGGCACGCCGATGGCAAGCGCGCTATCGCGTGATTTTCGCGGATCGGCGTTGCCTTGCGCGTCGAGAAAACTCCTGGCGTTGATCGCTTTCGGCGCGGTCTCGCGATAGTCGATCGCGGTATTGTCGCCGTTGGCGCGGTGGATCATCATGAACCCGCCGCCGCCGATATTGCCGGCACGCGGATAGCTGACAGCGAGCGCAAAACCGACCGCGACGGCGGCGTCCACCGCGTTGCCGCCTTTTTGCAGGATATCGACGCCGACGCGCGCAGCCAGCGCTTCCTGCGCCACCACCATGCCGTTGCCGGCGGTGACAGGGACCGCCTTTCCTGTTGCGGTTTCGGACTGGTCCGAGGGCTGTCCCGCGGCGCCCGTCGGCGCAATCGCAATTATTGCGGCGGCGAACGCTGCAACGGCGCTCGCCGCGATCGAACGGCCGAAGGAGGCAACCGCTTTCATTTCAGGCTTCAACGCTAATAGGGATGAAACTTGTCCGTTACGGAAAAGGCGAGAAGGTGACCGAGCAGCCGCAGATGGGCATCGCCCTCAGGCAAAGGCAAGAGCTGCGCGGCGCGCGCGCAGAGTGCCCCGTGATCGCAATCGACGAAGAACGAGTTACGCCCAAGCCCTGCCAGAATCTCGGTCAGCGAATCGTGCGGCCGGCCGTCTATCGTATTGTCGGTTATGCCCTCGAGCCTGATCGTCGTCACAAACGGGAAAATGCACCCGACGCGAATCCTGCCTGCCTTTGCCGCCTCGCGGATGACCAGGTCGATATTGACGGCCACTCCTTTGGTGAGCGCGCGCGTGAAAAGATCGACGAGCTTCGGGATCGAGCGATAATTGACGAGGTACGAGCTCGTGCCGGCGACAAAATTGATGATCGACGGCCGCACCTGCGTGATACGCCCCGCCGCGTCCCGATCCACGCTGCTGTCGTAGATTTCCTTGCACGCCTTGTAATCGAGATTGAGCGGCGTGATGAAGGTCTCGGTGAAAACGATGTCGTGCTGCTCGATCGTGTCGGACGTGCTGACTGCGTCCAGGACCTCTCCGGTGAACCGCGAAAAGACCGCATCGTCCTCGACGACATGCAGATGCGTCTGGCTGGCCAGATTCTGCTTCAACAATAAAAGGTGCGAGGTGAAGCAGCCGATTTCCGAATTCGACAGATGCGGGTTCGGAAAGTTGAGGACGTTGCCGTCTGCGGCCGGAAAGCGCCGGTAAAGTTGCGAAAGTCCGAACCGGGCGATTTCGCCTTCAATCTCCGCCCGCCGAACGGTGCTGCGATCGAGATTGATATAAAAACCCGTGTAGCTCACAGCAACTCACAGCATCGACGGCAGCACGCGGTCGGGCGGACGATGGCCGTCGAGGAAGGTCTTGATATTGACGATGACCTTTTCGCCCATGTCGACACGGCCTTCGAGCGTCGCGGATGCGAGATGCGGCAGCAGCACGACCTTGCCGGCGCGCGCCAGCTTGACGAGCTTCGGGCTCACCGCAGGCTCGTGCTCGAACACGTCGAGGCCGGCGCCCGCGATCTCTTCCGCTTCGATGAGTCGCGCCAGCGCGTTCTCGTCGATCACCTCGCCGCGCGCGGTGTTGACGATGTAGGCATCGGAGCGAACGAGCTTGAGACGGCGAGCCGAGAGCAGGTGATAGGTCGCCGGCGTGTGCGGGCAGTTGATCGAGATGATGTCCATGCGCGCCAGCATCTGGTCGAGGCTTTCCCAGTAGGTGGCGTGCAAATCCTCCTCGAGGCCCGTCGCGACGCGGCGGCGGTCGTGATAATGGATTTTCAGGCCGAAGGCGTGCGCGCGCCGCGCCACCGCCTGGCCGATGCGGCCCATGCCGACGATACCGAGCCGCTTGCCCCAGATGCGGTGGCCGAGCATCCAGGTTGGGCTCCAGCCGCCCCACTCGCGATCGCCGGTAAGCACTTGCGCGCCCTCGGTCAGCCGGCGCGGCACCGCGAGGATCAGCGCCATGGTCATGTCGGCGGTGTCCTCGGTGAGGACGCCCGGCGTATTGGTCACGGTGATGCCGCGCTGCACGGCGGTCGCGACGTCGATATTGTCGACGCCGTTGCCGAAATTGGCGATGAGCTTCAGCCGTTCACCGGAATGGCCGAGCACGGCTTTGTCGATGTGATCCGTGACGGTCGGAACGATGACGTCGGCGGTCTTTGCCGCCTCGACGAGTTGCGCGTGGGTCATCGGCTTGTCGTCGGCATTGAGGCGTGCGTCGAATAATTCGCGCATGCGCATTTCGACGCTGTCCGGCAGCCTGCGGGTGACCACGACCAGCGGCTTTTTGCCCGGTGCCATTTCCTGCCTCGCGCGCGATTGGGCTCGTCGGTTATCCGTGCAATTCGGCCTGAAAACTCGGCCCTTGGCAACGGTCGTGCGGCCCGCCCATTGCCGTCCGTTCAGGTCTCCTTAACCGCGCTCGCCGACACTAAAGCCGGGAGGCGGTTCATTAAAATCTCTCTACCAGATGGCTGCGCTCCCACAAAGCGCGCCGGGGCGACTTGGACCATTCCACGTCCATAACGGAAATCAGGAACGTCGCGATGACGTTGCGGCATGGCAGGATGTTGGCTTCGATCGGGGCGATGGCAGCCCTGCTCCTGCTCGCCTGCGCGGCTGATACGGCCGTTGCCGGAAACGATCCGGCCTCGAGCGGCCTGCCGGTGCCGCGTTTTGTCAGCCTCAAGGCAGACCGCGTGACCGTGCGCGGCGGCCCCGACAAGGATCATGACGTGGCGTGGATCTATACCCGCGTCGGCTGGCCGGTGGAAATCACCGCCGAATTCGAAAATTGGCGCCGCATCCGCGACTCCGACGGGTCGGAGGGCTGGGTCTATCACTCCCTGCTATCGGGAAAACGCATGGCCGCCGTGCAGTTGAAGTTGAAAACCGATCTCGCGCCGCTCTATGAAAAGCCCGACCCCAAAAGCGGGGTCATGGCGAAACTTCAGGTCGGCGTGCTCGGCTTGGTCAAGCGCTGCTCCGGAGCCTGGTGCCAGATCAGCGGCGACGGCTTTGACGGCTGGATCGAACAGAACGAGCTCTGGGGCGTCTATCCGGGCGAGAAGATCGAGTAACGCAAGATGAAGCGGCGGTCCGCAGCGCGGGCAAGAGGCGTTGGCTCTCGCGCCATCATCATGGCGGTTGCCATTTCTGCCGCTTTTCCCGCCCTGCCCGCGCGTGCGCAGCAGCAACAGCGGCCGCAGGAGAAGCCGACGGTCACCTTGCCGTCACTCACGGCGCAGGGATTTGAAATCAAGTCGGCGTTGGGTTCGTATCTCGTCCTGCAAAAGGGCAAGGACGTGTGGTTCTGCTATATGTTGCAAACCCGCTCGACTTGCGAACTCGCCGAATGAGCGAAGGACGCCAGTGACCACAAGGGCTCGTCTGCGTTAAACCGATCCATAGCAATGAATGAGGCTGTGCGAGAGAGCAAAAAGATGCTTGTTGCACATCTCCAGGAGTAACGAGCGATGCTCGCCCCAACCCGCTCACCCACATTCTACGAACTCTTCACGCCGAAACTGCACACCGTCCTGCGCGAGAATTATGGATGGCGCGACCTCAAGTCTGACATCATCGCGGGATTGACGGTCGCGATCGTCGCGCTTCCACTATCCATGGCGATCGCCATCGCGTCGGGCGTATCGCCCGAACGCGGCCTCTACACGTCGATCGTAGGCGGCTTTGTGGTCTCGGCCCTGGGCGGGAGCCGATTTCAGATCGGCGGCCCGGCCGGCGCCTTTATCGTTCTTGTCGCCGCGACCGTAGATCAGCACGGGGTCGACGAACTCATCCTGGCGACGCTGATGAGCGGACTGTTGCTGGTCACCATCGGATTCCTGCGCCTCGGCACGTTTATCAAATATATCCCGTATCCCGTGACGGTGGGATTTACCGCCGGCATCGCGGTCATCATCTCTTCGGGTGAATTAGCCGACCTGTTCGGTCTCAAGCTCCCCGGCAAGGAACCGGGGCCGCTCATTCCCAAAGTTATCGCGCTGTTCGATGCCGCTTCCACAGTCAACGCAGCAGCCGTGTTCATCGCGGCTTTGTCGATCGGCGTCATTATCGCGATACGGCGCTGGCGTCCGCATTGGCCGGCTTACCTGGCCGCCGTGGCGGCGGCCAGCGTCGCCGCATGGTTATTGCATCTTCACATCGAGACAATCGGAAGCCGTTTTGGCGGAATTCCCAACTCGCTGCCGGCACCGCATTTGCCCATGTTTTCGCTCGGAAAGATCCTGGAGATGCTTCCGGCAGCACTGTCATTCACATTGCTGGGCAGCATCGAGAGCCTGCTTTCCGCGGTGGTCGCGGACAGCATGACCGGACGCCGCCATCGCTCGAACGCCGAGCTGGTCGCACAAGGCTTCGCCAATGTTGCTTCCGCCATGTTCGGCGGTATCTGCGTGACCGGCACGATCGCGCGAACCGCCACCAATGTCCGCGCCGGCGCGCGCGGACCGATCGCCGGCATGACACACTCGCTGTTTCTGTTGCTGTTCGTGATCGTCGCCGCACCGCTTGCAGCCTACATTCCGCTCGCTGCGCTCGCGGCCGTGCTGTGCACCGTCGCATGGAACATGGCGGAGAAGCATCAGTTCGCGGCGCTTATGCGCGCGTCACGCGGCGACGCGGCGGTTCTGCTCGCGACATTCCTGTTCGTCGTGTTCCGCGACCTGACTGAAGGCATCCTCATCGGATTTGGCCTCGGGACCCTCGTATTCATTCATCGCATGGCGCAGACGGTCGAAGTCAGGCAGGGAATACCGGTTCTCGAAGCCGACGTGCCGGACGCACGCAATGGCAACAGGCAGACCCGATATGACGCTGTGCTTGCCACCGATCCCGACGTCATCGTCTATCGGATTTCCGGAGCGTTCTTTTTCGGTGCGGCAGCCTCGGTCGCCGCAGCGCTCGACCGTATCGGTGAACACCCCAAAGCCTATGTCGTCGACTTCTCAGCCGTTTCGGTCATCGATTCGACGGCAGCCGCGACCATCGAGGGCTTCGTGCGCAAGGCACGCCGCCATCAAGCATCGGTCTATGTGACCGGCGCCCAGCCAGCCGTGCGCCACATTCTGCATAGCCATGGCGTGCGGCCGCCGGATGTGCGCTTCGCCCGGAACATTGACGATGCAATGACGGAAGCGCGTGCGAGCAGTGCGAACGAAACCGCCGCCGCGTCCGCAGCGAAAATCTGAAGTGAAAATCTGACGTGAAGTGACGGGGAAATCGAGACGATCGCCGCGCGGCCAGGATATTCAGCCCTTGCGCCGCAGCCGCACCACAACATCGATGCGGGCGATCTCATAACCCTCGGGCGGCACCGGCGCCTTGCCGACAAGCACGTCGGTCGACGGGATGTCCATGAGATCGTTCTGGTCTTCGATGTAGAAGTGATGATGTTCGGAATTGTTGGTGTCGAAATAGGCCTTCGACCCGTCAACTGCGACCTGACGCAAGAGGCCGACCTGCGTGAACTGATGCAGGGTGTTGTAGACGGTGGCGAGCGACACCGGCACCTTGGCGTGCGTCGCTTCCTCGTAAAGCATCTCGGCCGTCACATGCCGGTCGCCCTTGGCGAAGAGAATCCAGCCGAGCGCCATGCGTTGCCGCGTCGGCCGCAAACCGACGTCGCGCAGCTTGGCCTTGACGTCATGCCACGGACAGCCCGTGAGGTCGGCGCGCGCCATTTGTGCGAGCGGCTGATTCATCGACGCGATAGGCCCGAAAGCGGTTGGACTCGACTGTTTCATAGCTACGCCCGAAAAGAGGCCAGCCCGGCCGGGCCAGCAAGATCGTTGCATGTGAAATTATTATACGCCACCCTGCGAATCCTGCAACTGTCTCGCCATTAAGCCGCGGGCAGGTTGCCAAGGGTCAGGCGCCAAGGCTCGGGTGCGCAGGCGCCAAGGCTCGGGCGCGAAGGCTGCGGCTTTGCCGCAATCTCCCATTATGTTAGGGATTTCCGGATCGGCCCGGACACGGCGGAGTTGAATCAGAATGCAGGATCGGCGCTCGAACTTCGAATACGAGGACCTGCTGGCGTGCGGGCGTGGCGAGCTTTTCGCCGAGGGGCCGCAACTGCCGCTGCCGCCGATGCTGATGTTCGACCGCATCTCCGAGATCGCCGAAGGCGGCGGGGAATACGGCAAGGGCCTGGTGCGCGCGGTGCTCGATCTCAAGCCCGATCTCTGGTTCTTCCCCTGCCACTTCAAGGGCGATCCGGTCATGCCGGGCTGCCTCGGCATTGATGCCCTTTGGCAATTGCTCGGCTTCTTTCTCGGCTGGCTCGGCGCGCCGGGCAAAGGCCGGGCGCTCGGCATGGGCGAACTCAAGTTTTCGGGACAGGTGCTGCCGACGATGAAGAACATCGTCTACGGCATCGATATCAAGCGCGTGATGCGCTCCAAGCTGGTGCTCGGCGTAGCCGACGGCTGGCTGTCGGCGGACGGCTCCGTGATCTATCGTGCGCTCGATCTCAAGGTCGGGCTCTTCCGCGATGCGGCGCCGAACGAAGCCTGATACACCAGCACGTTGCAGGCTGAAGCGGACGAGGAAAACATGAAACGCGTGGTCGTCACCGGGATGGGCATCGTCTCGTCGATCGGCAACAACACGCAGGAAGTGCTGGCTTCGCTACGTGAGGCAAAGTCGGGCATCGTCCGCGCCGACAAATACGCCGAGCTCGGCTTCCGCTGCCAGGTGCACGGCGCGCCGACGCTCGACGCCGCCGAAGCGATCGACCGCCGCGCCATGCGGTTTTTGGGCGGTGGCGCCGCCTGGAATCACATCGCCATGGAGCAGGCGATCCGCGACGCCGGCCTCGAAGAAACCGATGTGTCGAACGAGCGCACCGGCATCATCATGGGCTCCGGCGGACCGTCGACGCGGACCATTGTCGAGAGCGCCGATATCACGCGCAGCAAAGGCCCCAAGCGGGTCGGACCCTTCGCGGTGCCGAAGGCAATGTCGTCGACCGCGTCCGCGACGCTGGCGACCTGGTTCAAGATCAAGGGCGTGAACTACTCGATCTCGTCGGCCTGTGCGACGTCGAACCACTGCATCGGCAACGCCTACGAAACCATCCAGGTCGGCAAACAGGACATGATTTTCGCCGGCGGCTGCGAGGACCTCGACTGGACACTATCCGTCCTGTTCGATGCGATGGGCGCGATGTCGTCCGGCTTCAATCAGACCCCGGACAAAGCATCACGCGCTTACGATGCCGACCGCGACGGTTTTGTCATTGCCGGCGGCGCCGGCGTGCTGGTGCTTGAAGAGCTCGAACATGCCAAAGCGCGCGGCGCGAGAATTTACGCCGAAGTCACAGGCTACGGCGCGACGTCCGACGGCGCGGATATGGTGGCGCCGTCGGGCGAAGGCGCGATGCGCTGCATGAAGATGGCGCTTGCGACCGTCAAACCGCCGGTCGATTACATCAATCCGCATGCCACCTCGACTCCGATCGGAGATCTCAGGGAAATCGAGGCGATCCGCGAAATCTTCGGCGCCAAATGCCCGCCGATCTCGGCGACGAAATCGCTTACCGGCCACTCTCTCGGCGCGGCAGGCGCACAGGAGGCGATCTACTCGCTCCTGATGATGAATTCGGGCTTTATCTGCGAGAGCGCGAATATTCAGAATCTCGATCCAGCCTTCGCCGACATGCCGATCGTGCGCGAACGCCGCGACGGCGTGACGCTCGGCTGCGTGTTGTCGAATTCGTTCGGTTTCGGCGGCACCAACGCGTCCGTCGCATTCAAGCATCTGGATGCCTGACGCATGCCGGGGCTGATGCAAGGCAAACGCGGCCTGATCATGGGGGTCGCCAACGACCACTCCATCGCCTGGGGCATTGCCAGAACGCTCGCCGCGCATGGCGCGCAGCTCGCCTTTACCTACCAGGGCGAGGCGCTCGGCAAGCGCGTCAAGCCGCTGGCCACCTCGGTCGGCGCCGATCTCGTCATGCCCTGCGACGTCGAGGACCTAAGCACGGTCGACGCGGTTTTCGCCGAACTCGGCCGGATGTGGGGATCGCTCGATTTCCTGGTTCACGCCGTCGCCTTTTCCGACAAGACCCAACTCACCGGCCGTTATGCCGACACCACGCGTGAAAATTTCGTCCGCACGATGGTGATCTCCTGCTTCTCGTTCACGGAAGCCGCCAAGCGCGCAGCGGCGCTGATGCCGAACGGCGGGGCGATGCTGACGCTGACCTATAATGGCGGGCTGCGCGCGATGCCGAACTACAATGCCATGGGCCTGGCGAAGGCGGCGCTGGAAGCTTCGGTGCGTTACCTTGCCGTCGACTACGGGCCGAATCGAATCCGGATCAATGCCATCTCGGCCGGCCCGATCCGCACGCTCGCAGGCGCCGGCATCGGCGACGCGCGCGCAATGTTCGCGTTCCAGCAGCGGCATTCGCCGCTGCATCGCGGCGTAACGCTGGAGGACCTCGGCGGCTCCGGGCTTTACCTGCTCTCCGATCTCTCGACCGGCGTCACCGGCGAAATCCACTTCGTCGATTCCGGCTACAACGTCATCGCCATGCCACACCCCGACGCCCTGCGAGCCGACCACAAGCAGGCCGGGGACGGCGCGGAGGAGTAACACCCGCCGGCTTGGCCGGGCGTGGCCGAGCATGACAGCGCGTCACAGCTTCGCCAAATGCGGCATGACCTCGGTGCGAAACAAATCGAGCGAACGCATCGCGTCGGCAAACGACATCGTCCCCATGAAAAGATAGGTGAGCAGGTAATTCACACCCAGCTCCTTGACCTGCCGCTCAATCGCGCTGCGCACGGTTTGCGGCGAGCCGGCAATGACGGAGCCGTTGGTGAGACAGTCTTCGAAGCTCACACCGTGCGGAATCTTCAAGCGCGAGGTCAGGTTGGTATCGCCCTGGTTTACCCGCAGCCAATTCATGTTGCCGAGGTGATAATCCATGATCGGCTTGCCGAGACGCTGCGCGTCCGCGTCTGTGTCAGCCACAAAGACATGCCGCATCACGCCGACGACCGCCCCGCCGGGAAACTCGGCCTTCGGCTGCGCCGGCGCGCCGCGCTTCGCCAATGCGGCCTTATAGGCGTCGATATTGGCCTTGGCTGACGCCGTCGGACCGAGCGTCACGAAATGCAGCCCGTGCTGGCCGCCCCAGACCGAACCGATCTCGCTCGATGAGGCGTACCAGAACGGCGGGTGTGGCTGCTGCAACGGGCGGAGCGCGATCGGCACGTTCTCGTAGTCATAGTTTTCGCCATGATAGGTCAGCGAATCCGTCGTCAGGCCGGCACTGATGCATTTGAACGCATCGATGAAAATGTCGCGCGACTGGTCGTGCTCCACCTTGTGGAATTTCAGCTCGTAGGGCGACACCCCGCGGCCGACACCGACATCGAGCCGGCCATGGCTCAGATGGTCGAGCATGCAGATTTCCTCGATCATCCGCAGCGGCGAATAAAGCGGCAGAAGATAGACCAGCGGCCCCATCCGCATGCGCTTGGTGGCACGTGCGACGGCGCCGAGATATACGCCCGGCATCGGCACCATGTTGAGCGGCGTCTGGTGATGCTCGGCGACGTGCAGGCAGTAGATGCCCGCCGCATCGGCCGCTTCGGCAAATTGCAGGCGTTCATCGAAAAGCTGCGTCAGCGGCCGCTTGCCGTCTTCGACATGATCGAAAAGTCCGACTTTCATGGCGCCTCTTTTACGTGACCGTGATTCCGACCTTACTTCTTGGGCAGCAGCCCGACATGCCTGCCCATCCCGCGGCAATCGTCGTCAGTCTTCAGCCCGGCGGCGTGGATGCCGTGGATCGCAAGCTCCTCGTCGCGATCCTCGGTATCGCCGGTTACGCCGACGGCGCCGATCACGTCGCCCGCATCGTCGCGGATCAGCATGCCGCCGCCTTCGGGAAAGATCTGATCGCCGCTCGCGGCGATCAGATAGCGCATGAAGATAGGCCGCTCCGAAGCCCGCTCGCGGACCAGCTTCGAACTGCGGCCGAGCGACAGGGCGGCATAGGCCTTACCGAAAGCCATCTCGAAGCGGATCATCGAGGAGCCGTCTTCCTTCTTGAACGCTTTCACCTTGCAGCCCGGCTCGACCACGATCGCGCTCAGCGGCCGGCAATTGAGCTCGGCGCCGCGCGCGATCGCGGCATCGATGATGCGCTCGGCCTGAGCAAGCGTAATGGTGCTCATAAGTCCCTCCCCGTTACCGTCTTCTGCCATCTTCCGCCGTCATCTTCCAGACGCGTCGCGGCAGGTCAGCCTTGCTCCCCTTGCCACCGGACGGCGAGCGCGCCACATGTGCGCGATGCCGGTTTCCTGTCCTCTGGCCGTCGAGCGTCTCGTCAAAATCTACAAGACCGTGCCCGCGGTCGACGGCATTTCGTTTGCGCTCACTCCGGGCACCGTTACCGGTCTCCTTGGCGGCAACGGCGCGGGCAAGACGACAACGATTGCAATGATTCTGGGCCTCACGACGCCGACCTCCGGCCGCATCACCGTGCTCGGGGCGGACATGCCGGACGAGCGCTATCGCGTGCTCCATCGCATGAATTTCGAAAGCCCCTATGTCGAAGTCCCGATGCGGCTCACGGTGCGCCAGAACTTGACGGTGTTCGGCAAGCTTTACGGCGTCGAGGATTTGCGCGGACGCATCGCGCAGCTTTGCGAAGAGCTCGATCTCACCGATCTGCTCGATCGGCCGACCGGAAAGCTATCGGCGGGACAGAAGACGCGGGTGGCGCTTGCCAAGGCGCTGATCAATAACCCGGACGTGCTGTTGCTCGACGAGCCGACCGCCTCGCTCGATCCCGACACCGCCGACTGGGTTCGGGGACATCTCGAGAATTATTGCCGCGAGCGGCAAGCGACAGTGCTGCTCGCCTCGCACAACATGTCGGAGGTCGAACGGCTGTGCGAACGCGTCATCATCATGAAGCAAGGCCGCATCGAGGATGACGACACGCCGGCAAAGCTTCTGGCCCGCTACGGGCGGCGCACGCTCGAAGAAGTCTTTCTCGACGTCGCGCGCGGCAACGGCGAAATCCGCGAGGCGGTGCAATGAACGTGCAGCCGAATATCCCGCCTTCGCGCTCGCTATCGGCAAGCGACGCCGGCTGGGCAGGAGGATCGCCGCGCCGCATCGCGGCAATGATGCTGCGCTACTGGTATCTGTTGCGCTCGTCATGGCCGCGGCTGCTCGATCTCGTCTATTGGCCGACGGTGCAAATGATCACTTGGGGTTTTCTGCAATATTACGTTGCATCCAATGCGGGCTTCTTCGCGCGCGCCGGCGGCACGTTCATCGGTGCGGTATTGCTCTGGGACATCCTGTTCCGCGGCCAGCTCGGCTTCTCGATCTCGTTCCTGGAAGAGATGTGGTCGCGCAATATCGGCAACCTGATGATGAGCCCGCTGCGGCCGTTCGAGTTCATCGCAGCCTTGATGGTCATGAGCGTGGTGCGGCTGGCGGTCGGCGCCGTGCCGGTGACATTTCTCGCCATCGCCTTTTTCGGCTTCAATCTTTACGGGCTCGGCTTCGCGCTGGTGGCATTCTTCATCAACCTGATCCTGACCAGTTGGGCGATCGGTATTTTCGTTTCCGGGCTGATCCTGCGCAACGGAATGGGCGCAGAGAATTTCGCGTGGTCGATCATGTTCCTGTTCATGCCGCTGACCTGCGTCTACTACCCGGTCACGACACTGCCGGTCTGGCTCCAGCCGCTGGCGTGGCTGCTGCCGCCCACCTACGTGTTTGAAGGCATGCGCGCCCTGGTGGTCGACAAGGTGTTCCGCGGCGACCTGATGATCGATGCGCTGGCGCTCAACGCCGTCCTGTTCGCAGGCGGCGTATTCGGCTTCCTGAAACTGCTCCAGAGCGCACGTCGGCAAGGCTCGCTGATGCAGACCGGCGAATAGCACCAAAGGCTTTCCCGGCGCCGTCCTTTGGAACCGCCATCTTTGGAACCGCCATGTGCCCCGGGAATGGCAGGACAGAGCGATCTGCAATCGTAACGAATAGGGAAAAATTTCCTTTTATATTGACGGCATGACACGTGACCGTCACAATGCTGCACTGCAACAAGAAAGCCGGCAAGGTTCATCGATGGCCATCGGAGAGTTCGGCGGCGCGCCTGCAGTGCCAGGCGACAGCGGTATTCTGCTGTCAGCACCGCTCTATTGGTACTACGAGATGAGCCACGCGGCGCTCAATCCGTCGCGGGCCTGGGCCGATGCGACGCGGCTGTTCTTCAAGAACCCGGTCAATCCGCTGTCCTTCACCACCTTCGGCAAGTCGGTTGCCGCGGCCTGCGAACTGTTCGAGCGTTCGACGCGGCGGTACGGCCGGCCGGAGTGGCGCATCGAGTCGACGCTGGTCGGCGGCGAGCGCGTACCGATCCACATCTCGACGGTCTGGGAGCGTCCGTTCTGCAAGCTCGTGCATTTCGAGCGCGTGTTCGAACGGACGCCGAAACGGCCGCAGCCGAAACTCCTGATCGTCGCGCCGATGTCCGGGCATTTTGCAACGCTGTTGCGCGGCACGGTCGAGGCGTTTTTGCCCAATCACGACGTTTACGTCACCGACTGGGTGGATGCGCGCATGGTTCCTTTGTCGGAGGGATCGTTCGATCTCGACGACTATATCGACTACGTGATTTCGATCCTGCACGCGCTGGGCGGCGACACCCATGTCATCGCGGTGTGTCAGCCGTCGGTCCCGGTCCTGGCCGCGGCTGCGCTCATGGAAGCGGACAACGATCCTTATGCGCCGACGTCGATGATCCTGATGGGCGGACCGATCGACACGCGGGTCCATCCGACCGCGGTCAACGATCTCGCGCAATCGCGCGGCATCGACTGGTTTCGCAGCCACGTCATTACCAAGGTTCCGTTTCCGAACCCCGGTGTCATGCGCGACGTCTATCCAGGCTTCCTGCAGCTCAACGGCTTCGTCAGCATGAATCTTGAGCGCCACATCGAGGCGCACAAGCAGCTATTCCTCAATCTCGTGCGCGGCGACGGCGATTCCGCGCATAAGCACAAGGAATTCTACGACGAATATCTCGCGGTGATGGATCTCGCGGCGGAATTCTATTTGCAGACCGTCGACACCGTCTTCGTGCGCCATGCCCTGCCGAAGGGTGAGATGACCCATCGCGGACGGCCGATCGAACCGGCACTCATCAAGCGCGTGGCGCTTTTGACCATCGAAGGCGAATTCGACGATATTTCCGGTGTCGGTCAAACCGAAGCTGCCCACCGGCTGTGTGCCAACATTCCGCCCGACCGCAGGGCTCATTACCTGCAGCTCGGCGTCGGACATTACGGCGTCTTCAACGGATCGCGCTTCCGGTCGGAAATTGCACCGCGCATTTCCGATTTCGTGCTGTCGATGGGACAGTCAACCCAGGCGGCGCGCAACGGCGCCAGTCTGCGGCGCGCGGGCAACGGCGTCGCACTGCATACCGTTTAGTCGACGGCGCGCTCGCCGCACAAATCTCGCCAGCACCCTGCCGAGTATGGCAGTATCGCCGCCAAGCTAGATTCGCGGTGCTCCGCCATGTCGCTGCATGCGTTGCTTTATCGACGCCCGAGCGAACCTCGAACGATCGAGATCGTTTTCGACAAATCGGTCTATCCGGTGCGGCTGCGGCGGCACCGGCAGGCGCGGCGCTATACGCTTCGCATCCAGGCGGCAACGCGCGACGTTATCCTGACGATCCCGCTGCGCGGCTCGCTGAAGGAGGCGCGCGAATTCGCCAACAAGCATGGCGGCTGGATCGCCGCCCGGCTCGGGCGCCTGCCGGAAGCGGCGCCGTTTGCGCATGGCGTGGTCCTGCCGCTGCGCGGCGTGCCGCACCGGATCATGCATCGCTCCGGCGCGCGCGGCACGGTTTGGACAGAAGCAGGCCCGGACGGCGACCAGTTGTTATGCGTTGCCGGCAAGGCGCCGCATGTCGATCGGCGCGTCGGGGATTACCTGCGGCGCGAAGCCAAACGCGAACTGGAGACGGCCAGCCTGCGATACGCGCAAGAGCTCGGTCTTGTCATCCGTCGCGTCACGGTGCGCGATCAATCGAGCCGCTGGGGCTCCTGCTCGACGACCGGCATGCTGTCGTTTTCGTGGCGGCTGATCCTGGCGCCGCATCATGTGCTCGACTATCTCGCCGCGCACGAAGTCGCGCACCTCGTCGAAATGAATCATTCGGCGAAATTCTGGCGGGTGGTGCAACGCATGTGCCCGGATCACCAACGCGCCAAGGCGTGGCTCGACGTCCATGGCGCGGACCTGCATCGTTACGGCCTGCCCGACACAAGCCGTGAGCAACCCTGACGAACAACGTAAAAATGTCCGCAGGAATTTCGATCCGGACAGGAAACGATTTTCTTCGGCACGGCCGCGAATTGGCAGGATTCGTGCGGTGCGGCGCCGTCCATCGCGAATATGCATTCGTGCAACTTTGCCATGCAAACTTGACGATGCGAAACGCATCTGCTGCGCCGCGGCATTACCCCGCGCGTTTTGCCGCAGCGAAGGACACTAAAGCGTGATCCGCATTGCGCGGCCAGACCGCGCTCATATCTCCTGTCCATCAAGGCCGACCGGGCGGCTCCCCCATCCCCCGACACCCCGTCGCCCGGCCAGATAAGCCTGAGTTGAGGCAACAACTTGAGGAACCCCAAGCGCGTATTTGCTTGGGGTTCTTTTTTTGCAAGACGCGCGACAATCCTGTGACGCCCAGTCCCTGTGACGCTCAGTCCCTGTGACGTTCAGTCTTTGACGAGATCGCCGAGCAGGCTCGCGGCGACCGAAAGCTTCGATAGGGTGAGCCCGGAATTGGCGATTTCATTGATCGCCAGGCGGATACGCTCGACCTCGTTTTGGCGCGGTGCGACCCAGGCTTCGACGGCGCCGGCGCCCGCCGGGCCCTTGCCGACCATGGCGGCGGTGAGCCGGCGTTCGGCATCACCGATCGAGTCCCGGGCACGATCGAGCGCGAGACGATCGAAATAATCGACAATTGGAATGTTGCTTGCGGCGCCGGCGATACGGTCAAGCTGGAAGAAAGCGCCGGCCGCAAAATAGGTCGCGGCAATCTCGGCAATCGGCTTTCCGGTGCGATCGGCGACCAGCACGATATCGGGGGCCGCAGTCAGCGCCCGAAGGTCGGCCATACGCGCGGCCAGGTCATCGGGCACCCCCGCCGTGGCGAGTTCCTGCCGGCGCGCGGTGCGTGCGCGGAGAATGTCCGGCGACAACGCGCCATCGAGCACGGCCGTAACTGCGGCGATGCCATCGCGATAATGCGTCACAACCTCGGCAAGCCCCTTCGAAAGATCGGCGCTGCGCAAGAACCAGACGATGCGGTCGAGAAGAAGATTCTGCACCGCCGCATAGAGATCGAGCTGGATCTTGCCCGCGATCCTGTTGTCCAGACCGTCGATCGCGGTGTTGAGCGCGGTCATGCCGTAGCTGTCGCGCACGGCGGCGAACGCCGAGGCAATCGACGCCGGCGCCGCGCCCGTTTGATCGGCAATCCGGACCATTAGCGACGGGCCGCCGCGATTGATCATCGAATTGCCGAGATGCGTAGCAATGATTTCGCGGCGCAGGCGGTGATGCTCAAGCGCATCGGGATAGCGCTCCGCGATTTCCTTTGGAAAATATCGGCCAAGCTCGCGCGCCAGATATGGATCGTCCGGCACTGCGGATTCGAGGAGATCGTCGTAAAGGGTGAGCTTGGCGTAGGCGAGCAGCACTGAAAGCTCCGGCCGCGTGAACGGCTGCGAGCGCCGCCGCCGCTCGGCGAGCTGCATATCGTCGGGCAGGAATTCGACGGCGCGGTCGAGATGACCCCGCGCCTCCAGCGTCTGGATGAGGCGCTGCAGGAAACCGAAATCCTCCATGCCGCGCCGCTCAGCGAGTGACAGCGCCAATGTCTGCAAATAATTGTTGCGCAACACGAGGTCCGCGACTTCATCGGTCATTGCCGGAAGCAGCGTGTTGCGGGCATCCATAGTCAGCCGGCCGTCACGCAACGGAATGCTCAGCGCGATCTTGATATTGACCTCCATGTCGGAGGTGTTCACGCCGGCCGAGTTGTCGATCGCGTCGGTGTTGAGGCGAATTCCGTTGAACGCGGCCTCGATACGGCCGCGCTGCGTCATGCCGAGATTGGCGCCCTCGCCGATCACCTTGCAGCGCAGATCCTTGCCCGTGACGCGAACCGCATCATTGGCGCGATCGCCGACTGCCTCGTCGCTTTCATCCGAAGCGCGGACATAGGTGCCGATACCGCCGAAGAAAATCAGATCGACTTGCGCTTTCAGAATGGCGCGGATGAGGTCCTGCGGCGTGACGTGCTCACTGACGCCGAACAGCTTTTGCGCCTCAGGTGAGAGCCGGATGTCTTTGGCACTGCGCGGATAGACGCCGCCCCCCTTGGAGATGAGCGACGTGTCAAAGTCCTGCCAGCTCGAACGCGGCAGATCGAACATCCGCTTTCGCTCGGCGAATGTCCGCTCCGCATCGGGGTCGGGATCGATGAAAATATCGCGGTGGTCGAACGCGGCGACGAGTTTGGTCGTCTTCTCCCGCAGCATGCCGTTGCCGAATACGTCGCCGGACATGTCGCCGATGCCGACGACGGTGAACGGTACAGTCGAAATATTGACGTCCATCTCGCGGAAGTGACGCTTCACCGATTCCCAGGCGCCACGCGCGGTGATGCCCATTTTCTTGTGGTCGTATCCGGCCGATCCGCCGGACGCAAAGGCATCGCCGAGCCAGTAATTGTGAGCGATCGCAAGGTCGTTGGCGATATCTGAAAACGTCGCCGTGCCCTTATCGGCGGCGACGACAAGATAGGGATCATCGCCGTCGTGACGCACCACGTCGGCCGGCGGAATGACGCCGCTTGTGCCCGCTCCGATATTGTCGGTGATGTCGAGCAGCGCCGAGATGAACATCTTGTAGGTCGCGACGCCTTCCGCCTGAATGGCTTCGCGCGTGCCGCCGGCCGGCAAATAATTGGGAATGAAACCGCCCTTGGCGCCGACCGGAACGATCACCGCATTCTTGACGTTCTGCGCCTTGACCAGTCCGAGAATCTCGGTCCGGAAATCCTGCGGCCGGTCGGACCAGCGGATGCCGCCGCGCGCAACCTTGCCAAACCGCAAATGGATGGCTTCGACCCGCGGCGAATAGACGAAGACCTCGTAGAGCGGCCGCGGCAGCGGCATTTCGTCGAGTTTTCGGCTGGCGAATTTAATCGCAATGAGTTCCTTGACGCGCCCGTCACGGCCGAGCTGATAAAAATTGGTGCGGATCGCCGACCTGACCGCGTTGACGAAGCGGCGAAGGATGCGGTCCTCGTCGAGGCTCGCGACCGCCTGCAATGCCAATTCGATGTCGGCAGAGGCGGCAGCTTCGCGGCGTGCTCGCTCGTCTTCCGCCACGCCAGGATGCGGATCGAAGCGGATCTTGAACAAGGCGACGATCTGCGCGGCAATGGCCGGGTATTTGCGCAGCGTCGTCCACATATAATCTTGCGAATAGGGTACGCGGATCTGGCGCAGGAATCGCGAGATCGTCCGGATCAGCGCGACGTCGCGCCACCCCAGTCCGGTCTCAAGCACCAGCGCGTTATAGCCGTCGCTCTCCGCGCGCCGGCGCATCACAACGATGAAGCAGGCTTCCAGCCGGCTTTCGAGCGCAGACAAGTCGATCGGCTGACCGGACGCGCTTTCCAGTTCCATGTCGTGGAACCAGACTTCCGGCTTATCCGCGGCGCGGACGTGATAGGTGCGCTCGTCGACGACACGAAAGCCCATATTTTCGAGCACCGGCACACGCTCGGAGAGTGAAATTGGCCGGCCCTGGCTGAACACTTTCAGTCCGGCGCGCGTGGAGTCCGTTCCGCCCTGACGGTAGAAATCGACGCCGAGCGGGCGCTCCGGCGTCAGCGCCTCGAAGACCCGCATATCGCCGACCGCGATCGCAGGTGAATACACCTCGCGGTAGTCGATCGGGAAAGCCTCGCGATAGCGCGCGAACAGCGCCTGCCCCCGCGCCGGATCGGGGCCGGCGGCGAGCGCCTCGCGCAGCCCGTCGGTCCAGCTGCGCACGATCGCCTCGACGCCGCGATCGAGCGACGCGCGATCCGGGTTCGGCGCCTCGCCGCCTGACCTGCCGATGATGTAGTGCACACGCACCAGCGCGCTTTCGGCAAAGTACGGATAGAACGCACTTACCCGTCCATTGAACGCGGCGGCCAGATAATCCCCGATCGCTGCCCGGATGTTGCCGTCGTAACGGTCGCGCGGGACGTAGACGAGTACCGATACAAAACGGTCGAAGCGGTCCCGCCGCGGCAGCACCCGCACGCGCGGGCGCTCGTCGAGCTGGAGAATGGCCAGCGCGAATTGATAGAGCGTGTCCTCGTCGATCTGGAACAATTCGTCGCGCGGATAAGTCTCGAGCACATTGACGAGCGCCTTGCCGGAATGGCTCGACGGATCGAACCCGGCGCGCCGGATGATGCTGTCGGTCTTGCGCCGCAGATAGGGAATGGTGCGCGCGGGCTGGGTGTAGGCGGTCGAGGTGAACAGCCCGCAGAAGCGGCGTTCGCCAACGAGCTTGCCGTCCCGGTCGAAACGCTTGACCCCGATATAGTCGAGATGCACGCGCCGATGCACCCGCGAGCGGACCGTCGCCTTGGTCACGATGAGGAGCCTGGGCTGCTCGAGGAACGCGCGTATGTCCGGCGTGATGTGAACCGGCTCATTCCAGCGCCGCAACAGCCGCATGTCGCGCGACCGCAAAAGGCCGAGACCGGTTTCGAAGCTCGGTTCGAGCGCGTCATCGTTGTCCGTGAAGACGTAATCGCGCGCGCCAAGAAGCGTGAAATTGTCGTCCGCCATCCATTCCAGGAACTGGATTGCCTCGGCGATTTCCTCGACCGCAAGCGGCGGCGGATCGGCCCTTAAGTCGGCAATGACGCCACGAATCCGCGCCAGCATCGGCTGCCAATCCTGCACGCAGGCACGCACATCGGCGAGGATGCTTGTGAGCGCATCGGCAATCTCGGCGCGCTGCGCGGCATCTGCCGCGCCTGCGACATGGACGTGAATGAAGCTTTCGCGCGCGCCGCCAGCCGTGCGCGCGCCGTTGACATCGAGCAGCCGGCCCGCGGCGTCGCGCGCGATGACAAAGACCGGATGAACGAACAGGCGAATGTCGAGGCCGCGCCGGTTGAGTTCGCCGACGACGGAATCGACAAGGAACGGCATGTCATCGTTGACAATGTCGAGCACGGATATGCCGTGGATCGCAGCGGACGGCTCGAAGCGCATTTTGGCTTCGCCGGCTTTGCGCTCGGCCAGATACGACCAGGACTGTTCCGCGATGGCCGCAAGCTCGTTTGCGGTGCAGCGCTGCAAGTCTTCCGGCACCGCCAGCCCGAAAAGCTTGGCCAGGAAGTCATCCGGGATATCGCGTCCGCGCTTGGCCAGTATCACGGCCGCGGCATCGATCAGCGCCGCGCTGGCATGGTCGTCGGCGGTGCCGGGCATGCGATCGTGGGGAATGTCCTGGACGTTCATGGTCCACCCTTGATCCTTCGCATATTACGCGTCCAAAGCGCATTTCCGCTACCGCGACATTCCGCGCGGTAGCTCGCCGCCCGCCTGATATAATGCCTTTTTGCCGCTGCCGGAGCGGCCAGACGCACGAGATCAACACGAGATCAACATGGCCAAGCACGACACCAAAGCCGCCCGTCCCGCCAAAAAAGCGCGCGCCAGAGCGGCGGCCGGCGACGACACCAAAATCACGGCGCTCACACTGCCGCCTGTGCCGCTATCGGCCGACATGGCCGCCTATTTCGCCAAATGTGAGGAAAAGCTCGGCTTCGTGCCGAACGTGCTCAAGGCCTACGCCTTCGACATGACGAAGCTCTCCGCGTTTGTCGCCATGTACAACGACCTGATGCTGGCGCCGTCGGGCTTGAGCAAGCTCGAGCGCGAGATGATCGCGGTTGCGGTATCGGCGCATAACCGTTGCTACTATTGCCTCGTCGCCCACGGCGCCGCCGTGCGCCAGCTCTCGGACGATCCGCCGCTCGGCGAATTGATGGTGATGAACTATCGCGCGGCTCGCATATCGCGGCGTGAGCGCACCATGCTCGATTTCGCCGTGAAGCTCGCCGCAGAGCCGTGGCTGGTCGAGGAGGAGGATCGCGAGGGGTTAAGACGCAGCGGCTTCAGCGATCGCGATATCTGGGATATCGCCGCCGTCGCCGGCTTCTTCAACATGACCAATCGGGTCGCGTCGGCAACCGACATGCGGCCGAACAGCGTGTATCATCGGCAGGCCCGCTGACGTATCATGCGGTGTGCGAATCGCGAGCTTAGGGGATCACGATGCGTACTCATATCGTAAATGCCATAGCGGGTGTCGTCGCGACGGTTCTTGTCGCGGCAACCTCTTTTGCCGCGGCGGCCAAGCTTTCGCCGGAAGATATCCAGACGACATTCTTTACCGGCCAGCCGTTCATCGCGGCAACGCCGTCCAACGTTAAATTCAAGATGACGTTTTCGGCGGACGGCAAGATGAAGCGCGAGCCGGCGGGCGGCGGCGGCGCCAAGGGCACCGGGACCTGGAAACTGTCGAAGGACGGTTTCTGCACCACGTGGGGTGGCGGCAAGCCGAGTTGTTTCACGGTTGTCGGCTCCGGCGACAATAAATGGTCCGTACAGAAGGGCTCGACGACGCTGGCGACGTGGAGCAAGTGACCGTCTCAAGCGTGCACTGACAAATCCCGGATCGTCGGCCGCTCGCCCGACAGCGGGTTTGCCGGATCCCACGCATAGCGCAATGTCTCAAAGCGCATCTCGCGCGCATCGGCCATGACAAACCGGCCGACCAGCCCCTCGCCAAACCCGACGATCTCCCGGATCACTTCGAGCGCCATCATCGATCCGATGACGCCGGCCAGCGCACCCAGCACGCCGGCCTCGGCGCAGGCGGGAACGGTGCCGGGCGGCGGCGGTTCGGGAAACAGGCAGCGATAGGTCGGGTTCAGCTTGCCATTGGCGCCGCGCTCATGGGCGCGGATCGTGGTGAGTGTGCCGTCGAACGGACCGAGCGCCGCGGTCACCAAAGGCTTCCCGGCAAAAAAGCACGCATCCGACACCAGGTATCGCGTTGCGAAATTGTCCGAGCCGTCGGCGACGATGTCGTAGCGGCCGATCAGTTCAAGGGCGTTGCTTGCCGTCAGCCGGGTCTCATGCCGCTCCACGGCAACATGGGGGTTGAGCCGATGGATCACCGCAGCCGCGCTATCGACTTTCGGCGCGCCGATGTCGGGCGTCGCATGGATCACCTGGCGCTGCAGATTCGACAGCGTGACGACATCATCATCGGCGACACCGAGCGTGCCGACGCCGGCGGCGGCGAGATAGAGCAGCACTGGTGCGCCAAGTCCGCCGGCACCGATGACCAGCACCCGCGCGCGGCGCAGCGCGGCCTGGCCCGGTCCGCCCACCTCGCGGAGCACGATATGGCGCGCATAGCGTTCGAGTTCGTCGGCAGTCAGCATACCGGGCAATATAGGTGACATCCCGGCGCGGGACGACCATGGCGGGCGCGCCGGCGAAGAGTGGACTCTCCGCGTCGTTCGGCTACGGTTATCGGGTAGCGTCGGGTGCCGGTATGAACGCAAAGATGGCGCGCATTGCCGCAAGCCTTTTGAGCCTGGGCCTGCTGACGGCGGCCGCCCCGGCCTTCGCCCAGCAGCCAAGTCCTTCGGCCCCGGCTGCACCGAGGGCCACACAAGCCGCCGCGCGCCACAAGGCCACCAGGACAACAAGCTCCGCCGAGCCTTCCTATGCCGCGGTTTCGGACCCCGCCCGCCTGGCCGTCCAGTCCGACATTGTCTGGCTCGGCGGCTTCGACAGCATGAGCGCGGAGGAAATCGACAGGCACACGGTCGACGCGATCAAGGCGTTCCAGCGACGCAACAGCGGCAAGGAAACCGGCATACTCAGCGATCAGGAGCGCGCCGCACTGGCGGAGGCCGCCGCACGCCGCAAGGCGGCCGTTAACTGGCGGCTTGTCGATGATGCCGCGACCGGAGCGCGGCTTGGATTGCCGGAGAAGCTTGTGCCGCATGCGAGCGCCCATCGCATCGGCAGCCGCTGGACGTCGGGACAGGGTCAAATCCAGATCGAGACTTTCCGCCTCCACGAGGCCTCGCTGCCGGCGCTCTTCGAAGAAGAGAAGAAGACCGCGCGGCGGAGCATCGGTTCCAGCGCGCTCAATCCGGATTCATTCCTGATCGTGGGCGAGCAGCGCCTGAAGAAATTTATCGTCCGCGCGCAATCGAGCGGCAGCGAAGTGCGCGGTGTGACGATCCTCTACGATCAGGCCACCGAAGGCACCATGGCTCCGATTGCGGTTGCGGTGTCCGACACATTCGACGGATTCCCCGATCCGAATGCCTTGCCGCCGGCGGGGCGAAAGCGGAGCGTCGAATATGGCAGCGCAATCGTGGTCACGAGCGGCGGCGATCTCGTTGCATTGGGCCAAGGCACTGCGGAGTGCCGGTCGATCACCGTGCCCGGATTTGGTCACGCCGATCGCATCGCCGAAGACAAGACGAACGATCTGGCGCTGCTCCGGCTTTACGGCGCGCGCAATCTGGCAGCCGCCCCGCTTGCGGCTGGCGGCAGCACGGCCGGCCCACTCACGCTCGTTGGCATCGGCGGCTCGGTTGGACAGGGCGTTGCCGGCGCGGTGACCCGCGCCACCGCGCAGCTGACTGCGCAAGGGCTGCAGCCGGCGCCAAAACTTGGATTTTCCGGCGCGGCGGCAATCGACGCTCAAGGCCGGCTTGCCGGACTGGTTGCCCTGCAGGCGCCGGTTACCGCCGGCGCCGGGACCGTGGCGCCGCTGGCAACCCTGGTACCCGCCGACAGCGTGCGTGCCTTTCTCGCCTCGCATGGAATTACACCCGCTGCCGGCGGCGCGATCGAGCAATCCGTGGTGCAGGTTATTTGCGTGCGAAAGTAACGGTCGTCACCTGTTCTCGAACTTGGCCGGCCGCTTGGCGACGAAGGCCGCCATGCCTTCCTTCTGATCGGCGGTCGCGAACAGCGAATGAAAGATGCGCCGCTCGAAGCGGATGCCCTCGGCAAGCGAGGTCTCAAGCGCGGCGTTGACCGCCTCTTTCGCCGCCAGCACCGACGGCAGCGACATCGACGCAATCATGTCGGCGACCTTGAGCGCCTCCTCCATAAGATTTGCCAACGGCACGATGCGTGCGACGAGGCCCGAGCGTTCGGCTTCCTGCGCATCCATCATGCGGCCGGTCAGGATGAGGTCCATCGCCTTTGCCTTGCCGACCGCACGCGTCAGGCGCTGCGTGCCACCGATGCCGGGGATGATGCCGAGCTTGATTTCCGGCTGACCGAATTTCGCGTTTTCGGCAGCGATGATGAGATCGCATTGCAAAGCAAGCTCGCAGCCGCCGCCGAGCGCAAAGCCCGAGACCGCGGCGATCACCGGCTTTCGTGCGGCCGCAACGCGATGCCAGTCCGCGGTGAAGTCGCCGAGGAAAGCCTCGGTGAAGGATTTGTCCGCCATCTCCTTGATGTCGGCGCCGGCCGCGAATGCTTTTTCCGAACCGGTGACGACCATGCAGCCGATGGTGCTGTCAGCTTCGAAACCGTCGATGGCGTAAGCGAGTTCCCGCATCAGCGCCCTGTTGAGCGCGTTGAGCGCCTGTGGCCGGTTGAGCGTGATGAGCCCGACCTTGCCGCGGGTTTCGACGATGATGGTCTCGGTACTCATGGACGCTCCCTCAAGGCCTATTTTTGGCACGCCGGACAATAAAAGGTCGAGCGGCCGTTCTGCACGATGCGTTTGACGGTGCCGCGACAGCCCGCCGTCCGGCACGGCGCACCTTCGCGATCGTAAACCTGGAAATTGTGCTGGAACATGCCGAGGTCGCCGTCGGTCAGCCGGTGGTCGCGCAGCGAAGATCCCCCGGACTTGATCGCCGCATTGAGCACCGCCTTGATCGCCTCGACCAGATGCGCGGCGCGCTCGTTCGGCGCGCCTTTCCGGTCGGCGATTGTCGAAGCCATCCTCTTCGGCGAAAGGTGCGCGCGATAGAGCGCCTCGCAGACGTAGATGTTGCCGAGGCCGGCGACAATGCGCTGGTCGAGCAGCGCCGCCTTGAGGCTTGTTTTCTTTCCCGCGCAGGCTTTTGCCAGCATCGCGGCATCGAATGCATTGCCGAGCGGCTCGGGACCGAGGCCTTTGAGGAGCGGCTCCGCATCCAGCCTGTCGCGCGCGACGAGCTTCATCGATCCGAAGCGGCGCGGATCGTTGAAAGTCACGATCGCGCCGGTGGACATGTGAAAAACGACGTGATCGTGCGCGACGCGATTGGACCGCTCGTGATAGTAGCGGCCGAGCGCACCGTCCTTGCTCTCGCGATAGACATGGAACGAGCCGGACATGCCGAGATGCATGACGAGCACGTCGCCGGAAGAAAGATCGGCCAGCAGGTATTTTGCGCGCCGACCGAGGCCCGTCACGGTCTTGCCTTCGAGGCGCCGGGCAAAATCCTTCGGCAGCGGCCAGCGCAGGTCGCCGCGGCGCACATCGACCTTGGCGAAGCTTGCGCCTTCCATCGCCGGTTCAAGGCCGCGGCGCACCGTCTCGACTTCGGGCAGTTCAGGCATCGCTCGATCCGCCGCGCCGGCGCGGCAACGTGGTTAATTTCAGACACATAGCGTCCCTTATGCCGCCGCGCTATGGTTGTGTATTGAGAGAACGGCGATGGCAGAAACCGCTCATTTTGGCTCCCGGCAGGTCCCGCTTGAGGACAAGCAGGGTCTTGTCGACGACGTGTTCCACAGCGTGGCGCGCCGCTACGATCTGATGAACGACCTGATGTCGCTTGGACTGCATCGGGCGTGGAAGAATGCGCTGGTCACTGCGGTCAATCCGCCGAAGACGCGGCCCTTTGCGCTCCTCGACATAGCCGGCGGCACCGGCGACGTCGCGTTTCGGGTGATCGAAAGCGGCGGACCGGACACGCGGGCGACAGTCTGCGACATCAATGCCGACATGCTCGATGTCGGACGCGGGCGCGCGGCGGCTCGTGCCCTTGAGGGTACCGTGACCTTCGCAGAAGCCAATGCCGAGTCGTTACCTTTTGCCGACCGCAGTTTCGACGCCGTGACGATCGCATTCGGCATTCGCAATGTGCCGCGGATCGAGCAGGCGCTCGCCGAAGCCTATCGCGTGCTCAAAATCGGCGGCAAATTTCTTTGCCTCGAATTTTCCGCGGTCGACGTTCCGGGTCTCGACAGGCTTTACGAGCTTTATTCGTTCAACGTCATCCCCGCGCTCGGCCGTCTCGTCGCGGGCGATGCCGAATCGTATCGCTACCTGGTGGAATCGATCCGCCGTTTCCCCGATCCGCAGACCTTTGCCGCGATGCTGCGGACGGCTGGTTTTGCGCGGGTTTCGTTTCAACCCATGACGGGCGGCATCGTGGCGCTGCATTCCGGCTGGCGTTTGTGATCTCTGCTCCCGCGCATCTCCTTCGCCTCAGCCGCGCCGGCTTCGTGTTTGCCCGCGAGGGTGTTTTCGGCATTGTCGACCCGGCGATGGTGCCGGTCCCGGCGCGCCCGCTGCTGCGGTTTGCGCGGCTGTTCGAGCGGCGCTCGACCGGACCGGCGGAATCGCGGCTTTCGGCGGCGCTGACCCGGCTCGGGCCGAGCTATGTGAAGCTCGGCCAGTTCCTGGCGACGCGTCCCGATGTCGTCGGCCCCGCTTTGGCGAAAGATCTCGAACGTTTGCAGGACCGGATGCCGCCCTTCCCGCAAGCGGAAGCCGAAGCGGCGGTCGCCGCCTCTTTCGGCAGACCGGTCGCCGCGGTGTTTGCGAGTTTTGGTCCGCCGGTCGCCGCCGCCTCGATCGCGCAGGTTCACAAGGCCACGGTTGCCGACGGCGCCGGACCGCGCGTTGTCGCAGTGAAAGTCCTGCGTCCCAATGTCGAAAAGCGTTTTCACACCGATCTCTCCGCCTTCGACTTCGCCGCGCGGCACGCCGAGGATCTGTCCGCCGAAGCACGGCGGCTCCGCCTCGTCGAAGTGGTCGATACGCTGCGGCGCTCGGTCATGGTCGAAATGGATTTTCGCCTGGAAGCGGCTGCGCTGTCGGAAATGGCCGAAAACACCAAGGCCGATCCGGATTTCCGCGTCCCGGCCGTCGACTGGGATCGCATCACCAAGGAAGTGCTGACGCTCGAATGGATCGACGCGACGCCGCTGTCGGACCGCGCGCGCCTGCAAGCGAAGGGCCTCGACCTTCCCAAGCTCGCCCGCGCCGTGATCCAGACGTTCCTGCGCCATGCGCTCCGCGACGGCTTCTTTCACGCCGACATGCATCCGGGGAATCTTTTCGTCGATGATGATGGCCGGCTGATCGCGGTCGACTTCGGCATCATGGGCCGGCTCGGCGCCAAGGAACGGCTGTTCCTCGCGGAAATCCTGCATGGCTTCATCACGCGCGATTACTACCGGACCGCCGAGGTGCATTTCCAGGCGGGTTACGTGCCGCCGCGGCATTCGATCGAGGATTTCGCCCAGGCAATCCGCGCCATCGGCGAGCCCATCCACAATCGCCCCGCCGAAGATATTTCGATGGCGAAGCTGCTCACGCTCCTGTTCGAGGTGACAGGCCTGTTCGATATGCGCACGCGGCCGGAATTGCTGCTGCTGCAGAAGACCATGGTGGTCGTCGAAGGCGTCGCCCGTTCGCTCGATCCCAAGCTCGACATGTGGTCGACCGCAGAGCCCGTCGTGCGCGAATGGATGACAAGGAATCTCGGACCCGCCGGCAGGCTGGAGAACGCAGCCGAAGGCATGACGGAAGTCGGACGTTTCATCGGCAACGCTCCGGGCCTGCTCACGCGCGGCGCCCGCGTGCTCGATCAGCTCGATGAGATCACGCGCGACGGACTCGTGCTGTCGCCGCGGACCGTCGCCGAGATCGAAAAGGCCGAAGGCCGCCGCAGCCGCTGGACCAATGTGGCGCTATGGGTGATCGCGGCGCTGCTGCTTTTTATCGTTTTCAAGCTCTGGTGATTGCAGTGATTGCAATGCAATCACTATGACTGCTAAACTCCTCATATTATGAGGAAACTCCGTTGGCCAGCCTGACCGTCCGTCAGCTCGACGACAAGCTCAAGACGCTGCTGCGCCTGCGCGCGGCGCGGCACGGCCGATCCATGGAGGATGAGGTCCGCGTCATCCTGCGCGAAGCCGCCGAGGGAGCCGGCCGCAATATCCTCGAGCAATTTGACCCGCCGGCGCAACCGGCACGGCACAAGATCCGCGCCGCCGCAACGAACGGTCCGCGCGTTCTTCTCATCATCGGCGGCGGCATTGCCGCTTACAAATCGCTTGATCTCATTCGGCGCCTGAAGGAGCGCGGCACGCAGGTCCGCTGCATTCTCACTCCGGCGGCGCAGCACTTCGTCACGCCGCTTGCCGTCGGCGCGCTGGCCGGCGAGCGCGCCTATACCGACTTGTTCGATCCGCAGAGCGAATTCGACGTCGGCCACATCCGCCTCGCCCGCGACACCGACCTGATCGTCGTGGCGCCGGCGACAGCCGATCTCCTGGCGCGCATGGCCGCCGGCCACGCCAACGATCTTGCCACGGCCGTCCTGCTCGCGACCGACAAGCCGATCCTGATCGCGCCGGCGATGAACCCGCATATGTGGGCCGCCAGGGCGACGCAGCGCAATCTGGCGCAGGTGACCGCCGACGGCGCCCGTATCATCGGACCCGATGCCGGTGAAATGGCGGAGGCGCGGCGAAGCCGGCATAGGACGCATGGCCGAGCCGCTTGAGATCGTAGCGGCAGCGGAAGCGCTGATGCATGGCGCCGGACCACTGACCGGCATGCGCGTCCTCGTCACATCGGGCCCGACCAGCGAGCCGATCGATCCGGTGCGCTTTATTGCCAATCGCTCTTCGGGCAAGCAGGGTCACGCCATCGCCGCGGCGGCGGCCGCAGCGGGCGCAGAAGTCGTGCTGGTAAGCGGCCCCGTCAACTTGCCCGATCCGCCCGGATTGTCCGTGATCAAGGTCGAGACGGCACGGCAGATGCTCGACGCGGTCGAAAAGGCACTCCCCGCCGACATCGCCATCTTCGCCGCCGCCGTCGCCGACTGGCGCACCGAGCGGCCGAGCGCGAGCAAGATCAAGAAGCAGCAGGACCAGACGCCGACGCTCAAGCTCGTGGAAAATCCCGATATCCTCTCGACCATCGCGCATCGCAAATCCGGGCGGCCCCGTCTCGTTATCGGCTTTGCGGCGGAAACGGATCACGTCATCGCCAACGCCAAGGCAAAGCTTGCCAGGAAGGGTTGCGACTGGATCCTCGCCAATGACGTGTCGCCGGCGACCGGCATCATGGGCGGCGATGCCAATACGATCAGCCTGATCACCACAGCCGGGGTCGAATCCTGGCCGACGCAGACGAAGGACGCCGTCGCCCGCATGCTCGTCGAACGCATCGCCGCAACATTGCAGGAGGCCAGCCGGTGACGATCGAGATGCGCATCGTGCGTTTGCCGCACGCCGCCGGCCTTCCGCTGCCGGACTACCAGAGCGTGCATGCCGCGGGCCTCGATCTCATCGCCGCGGTGCCCGCCGACACGCCGGTTGAGATTGCGCCGGGCACACGCGCGATGATCCCGACAGGGATTGCGATCGCGTTGCCGCCCGGCAATGAAGGCCAGATCCGTCCGCGATCTGGTCTCGCCGCCCGTCACGGCGTGACCGTGCTGAATTCGCCGGGAACGATCGACGCCGATTACCGCGGGGAAATACAAATCATTCTTGTAAATCTTGGCGCCGAAACTTTCGTGATATCGCGAGGAATGCGTATCGCCCAGCTAGTAATCGCGCCGATACAACATGTAAAACTTGTTGAATCTGAAAATCTAGACACAACAGATCGCAGTGCCGGAGGATTTGGTTCCACTGGTACTATGTCAAATATTGTAGACAAGCGCCGTTAAATTACCGAACAACTAGACCGTTCCTTCGTTTGTAATATATTACCGCACTGTCGAACAAACTTCCCTCAAGCAACGTTTCCCTCTGCATGCCTCTGCTCGCGCGCAAAGGAGTTTTGGCGATTGCCGCTGTGATTGATGTCGCCATGCAGGAGCATGGGCAGCCGATTTCAGCGAAAATTCTTGCCGCACGTCACGGCTTGCCGCCGCGCCATCTTGAGCCGGTCTTGCAGGCGCTCGTGCGCTGCGGAATTCTCAAAGGCATCCGCGGCCCGCGCGGCGGCTACGAACTCGCCCGCGATCGCCGCCGCGTCACCGCCAACGACATATTGCGCGCCGCGGGGACGGTCGACGAAAACAATGAAACACACGCCGGCTCCGACCTCCTGAAAAGGATCGTGCTGCCTGCGATGGCGGCCGCCGAGCATGAATTCGGCATTGCGCTGGCGCGCATCAATGTCGAGGACATGGCGCGCGACGCCCAGGCGCTGAAGAAGCCCGCAGGCAGAGGCGCCTGAACGACCCAATCCCACTCTTTCGCCCGCGACCCCGTTCACGGTCTGGACTCTTTCGGCGCGATTCCCGTTGAGAGTAAAGTCGGGCGATTCGCGGGCAGGCCCGCGGCGGATCGGCTGGCGCAGCGGCGGTGACGGCCAGCGGAGGCGATGGGGCATGCCGGACACGATCCGGACGAGCCGGAATTGTGCGCATCGGCGGTTGCCGGGAATCCGCGGATTCCTTGCCGCCGCGCTCGGTCTTTTCGGCAGCATATCGCCGCTGCCGGCTGGTGCTGCCGAACAGCCGGAACTTGCGCTGCATGAACTTGCGCTGCATGAACTCGTGCTCAGCGCGCATCGCAGCATCGATCAGCACCAGCTCACGTTCCTGGCGCTCGTTCTCGGCGTCGTACTGTTTGCGGTCGTCACCGCGATCATGCTGGTTCGCACCCGCGCGCGCCTGGCGCGCGAGGAGGCATGGTCGCGCGACGAGATCGCGAAGCTGCGCGAAGAAGTCGATCGCGCCAACGCAATCATTCTTTCCGAACCGCAGGTGATTGTGGATTGGCGCGCGGGCTCCGACGAACCGGGCATCGATGGCGACCCGGCCATTCTCGGTATATCCGCGCCGCACCGCGTCCTGGCCTTTGGCAGCTGGCTCGAAGCCGGCAAGGCAGGCGCCATAGAACGCGCCGTCGATGCGTTGCGCCTGCACGGCGAGGCTTTCACGATGACGCTGGCGACACTCACGGGCCAGCCGGTCGAGGCGCATGGCCGCGTCATTGGCGGACGCGCCGTGCTCAGGCTCAAGGATGCCAGCGGCATCAAGCGTGACCTCGTCGAACTGGCCGCCCGTCACGATACGCTGTCGACCGAGGTCTCCGCGCTGCGCGCGCTGGTCGAAACCCTGCCGTCGCCGGTATGGGCGCGCGATGCGGCGGGACAATTAACCTTCGTCAACACCGCCTATGCGCGCGCCGTCGAAGCCAGGACCTCTGCCGACGCGGTTGAACGCAGCCTCGAACTTCTCGATAGCGCCTCGCGGGAAAATATCGCGCAGGCGCGCAGGAGCAATGGCACCTATTCCGGCCGGCTTCGCGCCATTGCGGCCGGCGCGCGGCGCACCTTCGATGTCCTGGAATTCCAGACCGCGACCGGCAGCGCCGGCATCGGAATGGATGCCACGGAAGCGGAATCGATGCGCAGCGCGCTCGCGCGTCTTTCGGATGCCCATCGCCGGACGCTCGATCAGCTTCCGACCGGCGTCGCCATGTTCGATGCCGGTCATCGCCTGACCTTCTACAATGCCGCCTATCGGGGCCTGTGGGACCTCGACGCCGCCTTCCTCGATCAGCGGCCGACCGATTCAGCCGTGATCGAAGTCCTGCGCACCGCCGACAAGCTGCCGGAGGAGCAAGATTTTCGGCAATGGAGAGCGCAGCTACACGAAACCTATCGCGCCGTCGAAGCGAAAGAACACACCTGGCATCTGCCCGACGGACGGACATTGCGCGTCATCACCACACCCGATCCGGACGGCGGCGTCACTTATCTCTTCCACGACGTTACCGAGCGGCTCGATCTCGAGCGCCGGTTCCAGGAACTGATCCGCGTTCAGGGCGAGACGCTCGACAATCTTACCGAAGGGGTCGCCGTGTTCGGCAGCGACGGACGGCTGCGGCTGCACAATGCGGCATTCGCGCGCATGTGGCGGCTGTCGCCCGAGAAGCTGGCGGACCGGCCGCATATCGAGCGGCTGACGGCGTTGTGCGAGCCGCTGCATGGCGGCGCTCCCGCGTGGCAGGCGCTGCGCGGCGTCATCACGGCGATCGAGAGTCGCGAAGTGATCCCCGGCCGTATCGAGCGCCGCGACGGCAGCGTCGTCGATTGCACGACCGTGCCGCTCCCGGATGGCGCCACGCTGGTCACGTTCCACGATGTTACGGATTCAGTGAATGTCGAACGCGCGCTGCGGGAGCGCAACGAGGCGCTCGAAGACGCCGACAAGATCAAGATCGATTTCGTGCACCACGTGTCTTACGAGCTGCGCTCGCCGCTCACCAATATCATCGGCTTCGTGCACCTTTTGAGCGATCCGGCGACCGGGCCGCTCGCGGGCAAACAGCGCGAATATCTCGATTACATCACGGTATCGACCAATACGCTGCTCGCGCTCATCAACAACATCCTCGACCTGGCGACGATCGATGCCGGCCGCATGCAGCTCAATCTCGGCCCCGTCGATATTCGCGAAACCATGGCCGCGGCCGCCGAAGGCGTACAAGACCGGCTGCAAAGCGCCGGCCTGACACTTGCCATCAATGCGCCTGACGCTATCGGCAGCTTCATCGCCGACAAGCTTCGCGTCCGCCAGGTTCTCTTCAACCTGCTGGCCAATGCCGTCAGCTTTTCCCCCGCTGGGGGCGCCGTCACGCTCCGCGCCGACCGCAACGCCGATGCCGTCATATTCTCGGTGTCCGACCGCGGCCCCGGAATTCCGCCGGACGTGCTTGAAAAGGTCTTCGACTGGTTCGAGACACATTCGCTCGGCTCGCAGCATCGCGGCCCGGGAATCGGCCTTTCGCTCGTCCGCTCCTTCGTGGAATTGCACGGCGGAACGGTGTCGATCTCATCCGCCGTTGGGCAAGGCACCACCGTGACATGTACATTCCCGCTGAGTGAAACCGCCTCGCTGACGGCGGCCGAGTAGCGGAGTTCTCCATGCTTCTGACCACCCCGGGTGGCGCAAGCTTCACGGTAACCTTGCCGAATGAAGAAGCGACGCGGCGATTCGTGATCGACGTCGCCACGGTGCTCGAACCGGGCGACCTCATCACGCTCTCGGGCGATCTCGGCGCCGGCAAAACGACCTTCGCGCGCGCGCTGATCCGCCACCTCGCCGGCGACGAGACGATCGACGTGCCGAGTCCGACCTTCACGCTGATACAGACGTATGAGCTGCCGCGTTTCACGGTCGTCCATGCCGATCTCTATCGGCTCTCCGGCGCGGCCGAGCTTGCCGAACTCGGCTTCGACGATCTTCCCGATGGCGCGGTGGTGCTGATGGAATGGCCCGATCGCGCCGCCGGATTTCTGCCGCCGGACCGGCTCGACATCACATTCACGCTCGCACCGTCGCTCGGCCCCGAAGTGCGCAATGCCCGCTATGTCGGTTACGGCAGCTTTACCGGACGCGCGGAGCGCATCGCGCTAATGCACGCCTTTCTCGACGAATCCGGTTTCGGCAACGCGCGGCGCCTGCGCATGCAGGGTGACGCGTCCACGCGCATTTTCGAGCGCCTTGCGCGCGACGACCGCAACGCAATCTTGATGAACGCGCCGCGCCGGCCCGACGGGCCGCCGGTGCGTGACGGCAAGCCCTACAGCGCCATCGCCCATCTCGCCGAAGACGTCGTGCCTTATGTCGCGCTCTCGGCGGGCTTGCGCGCGCTCAGGCTTTCGGCGCCGGAAATTCTCCACGCCGATCTCGACCGTGGCCTTATCGTCATGGAGGATCTTGGCGAAGACCGCATCGTCAATGAAAACCCGCCGGTGCCGCTCGAGGCGCGCTACGCGTGCGCCGTCGATCTGTTGGCTTTTCTGCACGGTCATGACTTGCCGGAGACGCTGCCGGTCGCGCCGCATCTCGAATATCGTCTGCCGCGCTACGATTTCGGCGCATTCCTGATCGAGGCCGAACTCCTTCTCGACTGGTACCTGACGGCCGCCGCCGCACCCACGCCGGATTTTGCGCGCGACGATTTCGTCAAGCTGTGGCGCAAGGCGCTGGTGCCGGCCATCGCGGCACGGCCGACCTGGGTGCTGCGCGACTATCATTCGCCCAATCTGCTCTGGCTGCCGCAGCGTGACGGCATTGCACGCGTCGGCGTGCTCGATTTCCAGGATGCGCTGATAGGGCCTTCGGCCTACGATGTCGCGTCGCTGCTTCAGGATGCGCGCGTCGACGTGCCCGAAGCAATGGAGATGGCGCTGCTCGGCCGCTACGTGCGCGCGCGGCTTGACGACGAGCGGGACTTCGACACCGGCGGGTTCATGCTTCTCTACGCCACGCTTGCGGCGCAGCGGGCGACCAAGATCCTGGGCATCTTTGCCCGGCTCAACCGGCGCGACGGCAAGCCGCAATATCTGCGTCACATGCCCCGCCTATGGAACTATTTGCAGCGCTCGCTGGCGCATCCGGCGCTTGCCCCGCTCAAGGACTGGTACGCCGCAAATGTCCCCGCGCCCGATGGGATATGATATTGCGAATCGGGATCGACCGAAGGCTGGTTCGGGCAGTGCGATGATACCGAAAAGCGCAATTGTACTGGCGGCGGGCCTTGGGACGCGCATGCGGCCGTATAACGGTCACATCCCGAAACCGCTTGTCGCGGTCGGCGGCAAATCCCTGATCGATTATGGCCTCGACCGTCTTGCCGACGCCGGCGTCGAGCGCGCAGTCGTGAACGTGCATCATCTCGCGGACGCGCTTGAGCGGCATCTCGCACCCCGGCAGCGGCCGCGCATCATAATTTCCGATGAGCGCGCGGAGCTCCTGGGCACCGGCGGCGGCATAACCAAGGCGCTGCCGCAATTGGGCGGCGCGCCTTTCTATCTGGTCAATTCCGACACGCTGTGGCTCGACGGTGTCAAACCGAATTTCGCGCGGCTCGCGGAAGCCTTTAACGCCGAAACCATGGACGCGCTGCTGCTGCTCGCGCCGACAACCGGCAGCCTCGGCTATGACGGCCGCGGCGACTACGCCATGCTGGCCGACGACCGGTTGCGCCGGAGCAGCGAGCAGGAGGTCGTGCCCTTCATCTATGCCGGCGCGGCCATACTCGCGCCCGCGCTTTTCGATGGCGCGCCGCAAGGTGCTTTTGCGCTGACGCGTCTGTTCGACCGCGCCGGCGCGAACGGCCGGCTGTTCGGCCTGCGCCTCGAAGGCAAGTGGATGCATGTCGGCACGCCCGAAGCCGTCGCAGCCGCCGAGGCCGCCCTTGCGGCGATGGTTTAACTGCCTTGGCATGATATCTGTTAAGTGTTCGCGGCGAGTCCCGCGAACCTGACATGGCCCCACGTGTTTTCACCATACCGGCGTCGGCGCCGTTTTTGCCGACGCTGATCGAGGCATTGACGAGCGGCAAGCTCGGCTTTGCCATGCCGCGCGATCCGCTCGCGCTTGCTTCGGCCACGCTCTATCTGCCGACGCGGCGCGCCTGCCGGCTGGCGCACGATGCTTTTCTCGATGTGCTGAAAGCCGACGCCGCACTCCTGCCGCGCATCGTCCCGCTCGGCGATATCGACGAGGACGAGATCGCTTTTGCCGAAGCCGCGACCGGCGGTCTTGCCGCCGATGCGCTTGCATTGCCGGAGGCGCTCGGCGGCACCGAGCGCCGGCTCCTGCTGACGCAACTCATCGTGAAATGGGCGAATTCGGCGGAACTCCACGGCGCGAGCGGCGCCCCGCTTGTGGCGCAAACGCCGGCAGCAGCCTGCGCGCTCGCCGACGACCTGGCGCGGCTCATGGACGACATGACGATGCGCGGCGTGAGCTGGGACCGGCTGGACGACCTCGTGCCCGAGCGCTTCGATAATTTCTGGCAGCTCACGCTTCGGTTTTTACAGATCGCGCGCAAGGCGTGGCCGGACGTGTTGCGCGAACAAAGGACGGATCGAGCCTGCGGCGCGGCGCGACGCGCTGATCAAGGCCGAAACCGCGCGCCTTGCCAGGCACGCCGATGGACCGGTGATTGCAGCAGGGTCGACCGGTTCGATTCCGGCGACGGCCGAATTGATCGCCACGATTGCGCGCCTGCCGCATGGGGCGGTGGTGCTGCCCGGCCTCGATACCGATCTCGACGAAGCGTCGTGGCGGCTGATCGCGGGTGACAAGAAAAGAAAAATTCCGCCCGCTCCGGCCCATCCGCAATTTGCCATGCAGGCGCTTTTGACGCGGATCGGCATTGCCCGCGACGCCGTGGAGCACCTGGCGCAATCATCCGGACGCGAGCGGCTTGTCTCGGAGGCGCTGCGGCCGGCGGCGGCAACCGACATGTGGCGGCAGCGATCGGCGGAGCCGGCATTCGAAGCCCATGCCGATACCGCACTCGCCACCGTCACGATGATCGAAGCCGCCAATCCGGAAGAGGAAGCGCTCGCCATTGCCATGGCGCTGCGCGAAGCGATGCACGACGGCAAGACGGCCGCCCTGGTCACGCCGGACCGCGCGCTTGGCCGCCGTGTGCTGGCCGCGCTGTCGCGGTGGAATATCGAAGCGGAAGATTCCGGCGGCGACGCGCTGGCCGATACGCCCGCGGGAATTTTCGCGCGGCTCGCCGCCGCGGCGGCGCTCGGCGGAACTTGCCACCGGTGACGCTGCTTGCGTTGCTGAAGCATCCGCTCTTCCGGCTTGGACCGCCGGATTGCAGGAATGCCATCGCGACGCTCGAACGCGCGATCCTGCGCGGGCCCCGCCCGGCAAGCGGCAGTCGCGGCCTCGCCGCTGCGCTCGGTGCCTTTCGCAAGGCGAAGGAGACCTTGCATCGATCGGATCCGCGCCGCGCGCTCGCCGACGGCGACCTTGGCACCGCCGCCGGTCTCGTGGACCAACTCGCCGACGCGCTAAAGCCGCTCGAAAGTCTCAGGAGCGAATCCCATCCCCTGAGCGATCTCGCCGCGCGCCATCGCGACGTTGTCGCTGCGCTGTCGCGCGGCGAGAGCGCCGAGGCCGCGTTCGCCGGCCGCGATGGCCAAAGACTTGCAGACGCGCTCGACGAACTCGCGAGTAGCGAAGCCGCCGCCCGCTTGCCCATTGCGACGTCCGAATATGTCGAGCTTTTCTCCGCAGCCCTTGCCGGGCGCGTCGTGCGCCGCGCGGCGCGGCCGGGCCTTCGCGTGCGCATTCTCGGACTTCTCGAAGCGCGTCTCACCGAAAGCGACCGCGTTGTGCTTGGCGGCCTTGTCGAAGGCACCTGGCCGCCGGAAAGCAATACCGATGCGTGGCTCAGCCGCCCGATGCGGCTCGCAACTCGGGCTCGATCTGCCGGAGCGCCGCATCGGCCTGACCGCGCACGATTTCGCGCAGCTGCTCGGCGCGCGCGACGTGATCCTGAGCTTCTCAACCAAAATTGCCGGCGACGCCGACCGTGCCGTCGCGCTTTATCCAGCGGCTCGCCGCCGTCTCCGGCGAGCGCTGGAAGGGAGCCATCGCGCGCGGAGGCAAATACATTTCGTGGGCGCGCGAACTCGACCGGCCGGAGCAGCCTCCACAGGCGGCGAAGCAGCCGGCGCCGATGCCGCCGCGCGAGCGCGGCCGAAAAGCCTTTCGGTCACCGAGATCGAGGACTGGCTGCGCGATCCCTATACGATCTACGCCAAATATATCCTGCGGCTGCGTCCCTGGACGCGGTCGATACCGCGCCCGGCGCCGCCGAACGCGGCACTTTCATTCACGCCGCGATCGGCGAGTTCACGGAAAAATTCGCGCAGGGTCTGCCGCCGGATCCGGCCGGCGAGCTCATCAAGCTCGGACGCAAGCATTTCGCCGCGCTTGAGGACTTTCCGGAAGCGCGCGCCTTCTGGTGGCCGCGCTTCTCCGCATTGCGCACTGGTTCGCGCGCTGGGAAGCCGAGCGGCGCGCCGGCATCGGCGCGATCGCTGCCGAGATTCGCGGCGAGATCGAAATTTCGCTCGATGACGGCGCCTTCACCTTGAGCGGCAGGGCCGACCGCATCGAGCGCGGCCGCGACGGCCGCTATGTCATCCTCGATTACAAGACCGGCGCGGCACGGACCGCACAAGCAGGTGCGCATCGGGCTCGCGCCGCAGCTTCCGCTCGAAGCCGCGATCCTGCGCAAGGGAGGCTTCAAGGACATTCCGAAAGGCGCATCCGTCGCCGAAGTTCGCCTACGTTCTGCTCAAAGGCGGCGAGCAGCCCGGCGATTATGAAGCGCTTGATTTCAAGGATGGCACGCCCGACAGTCATGCCGATCGCGCTTTGGAAAAACTGAGCGAACTGGCGCGGCGCTTCGACGACGCGAGCACGCCGTATCGTTCGCTTGTTCATCCGATGTGGACCACCCATTACGGCGAGTACGACCATCTGGCCCGCGTCAAGGAATGGTCGAGTACGGGCGGCACGGGTCGACGGCGGCGGGAGCGGCGAATGAGTACGCTCAAAACCATTCCGGACGCCGCGAAACAGCAGCAGCGCGAAGTCGCGACCCTGCCGTCTCGGCCTGGGTCGCCGCCAATGCCGGGTCCGGCAAGACGCATGTGCTGGCGCAGCGCGTGATCAACCTGCTGCTCGAAGACGTCGAGCCGGAAAAAATCCTCTGCATCACTTTCACCAAGGCCGCTGCCGCGAATATGGCCAAGCGCGTGTTCGACACGCTTGGTGCATGGACCACGCTGGACGACGACGAGGCTCGACCAGGCCATTTACGAGCAATCGGGCCGTAAGGCCGACGCGCAACGCCGCACGCTGGCGCGGCAATTATTCGCGCGGGCTCTGGAAACGCCGGGCGGCCTCAAGGTGCAGACCATTCATGCTTTCTGCACGCAGCTTCTGCACCGGTTTCCGTTCGAGGCCAATGTTGCCGCACGCTTTAGCGTGCTCGATGACACGACCCAGGCGCATCTGCTGGAACAGTTGACGCTGGCCGTGCTGCTTGACGGCGCCGCCGCGCTCGAAAGTTCGCTCGGCCGCGCTCTCGCCTCCGCCATGATCGCAGCCGCGGATCAGACGTTTCGCGATGTGGTGCGCGGCGCAATCACCGAGCGCGACGCCATAGGCCGCTGGGTGGAGAACGCACAGCGGCGTGGAGGCCGCGATTGCCGAACTTTCGCGCGCGCTCGGTGTCGATCCATCCGACAGCGTCGAAGCCGTCGAGGCGCAGTATTTCTCCGCTTCGCTGATCGCGGCTTCGGAATGGCCCATGCTGGCGAAGATTCTGGCGCAAGGCGGCAAGACCGACGGCGCGCAAGCCGGCCGCTTTGGCAGCCTCGCTTCGCAGCGCGACGACGCGCGTCGCTTGACCTATGTCGGGATTTTCTGCACCGGCCAGGGCACACCGCGCAAATCCATCGTGACCAAGGCGATCAAGGACAAGGAGCCGGCACTCGCCGAACGTCTTTACGCCGAGCAGGCACGCGTCTGCGCGCTCCTCGACCGCAAACACGCCATCACCTGCCGCGATCGCAGCGCCGCGCTTGTGACCGTCGCTTATGAAGTCTCTGACGCGATACGCCGCCGAGAAGAACTATCGCGGCCTCGTCGACTACGACGATCTCATCGACAAGACGCTCGGCCTTCTGACCAACGTCGACGCGGCCTGGGTGCATTACAAGCTCGATTTCGGCATCGACCACCTTCTGATCGACGAGGCGCAGGACACAAGCAGCAAGCAGTGGGACATCGTTCGCAGGCTCGTCGGCGAATTTACTGCCGGCGCCGGCGCGCGCGATGTCACCCGCACCATCTTCGCCGTCGGCGACGAAAAGCAGTCGATCTATTCATTTCAGAATGCCGCACCCCGGGAATTCGCCGCCGAAGGCGGGCATTTTCGCGGGCGCACGAAGGCGGCGCCGTCGAATTCATCTTTGGGCGGCTCGAACACTCGTTTCGTTCCGGGGAAAGCGTGCTCTCGGCGGTCGATATCGTCTTCAAGGATATCGCGGCAAGCGTGACTTCGGATCAGGGAGGCTTCCCGCCGCATATCGCGCTGCCGGACGCCGTGCCCGGCATGGTCCAAATCTGGGAGCCGGAGAAGCCGGACGAAAGAAAGGAAGTCGAGGGCTGGGATGCACCGTTCGACATCGTGTCGGAGACAAGTCCGCGGGTGAAGCTGGCACGGCGCATCGCGCGAGCGGTGCGCAAGCTGGTCGATGAACGCGAGCCGGTCGGCATCGAACGCCGTGCTGTGCGCTACGGCGACATCCTGGTGCTGGTGCGCCAGCGCGGAGAATTGTTCGAGAGCATCATCCGCGCCTTAAAGCACGAAGGGGTTCAGGTTGCCGGCGCCGATCGCCTCGTGCTGACCGAACATATCGCCGTGATGGATCTCATGGCGCTCGCCGACGCGATCCTGCTGCCGGAAGACGATCTTGCGCTTGCCGCCGTGCTCCGCAGCCCGCTGTTCGGATTTGAAGATGCGGATTTGTTCGATATCGCGTGGAACCGCGGCCGCGTCTCGCTGCACGATGCGCTCAAGCAAAAATCCGGCGAACGCACAATATTCGCGGCGGCGAATGCATTGCTCGACAAGCTCGCGCAGGATGCGCGGCGCATGACGCCATTCTCGTTTTACGCCGAAATCCTCGGTGCCGGCGGCGGGCGCCGGCGCTTCCTTGAACGGCTCGGCCCGGAGGCGAACGATGCGCTCGATGAATTCCTCAATCTTTCTTTCGATTACGAACGGCGCGAGACACCGTCCCTGCAAGGCTTTATCGCCTGGCTGCGCGAGGCAAGCGCCGAGGTGAAGCGCGACATGGAGATCGCGCGCGACGAAGTGCGCGTGATGACCGTGCACGGCGCCAAGGGCCTCGAAGCGCCGATCGTGATCCTCGCCGACACCATGACGCAGCCGACCGGGCCCCGCGTACCGCAATTGCTCGCGCTTGCCGATGGCCCGATGATCTGGCCGGGCCGCAAGGACGATGATGTGCCCGCCGTAGCCGCCGCGCGCCAAACCGCGGAGGATGAGGCGACACATGAATACCGCCGGCTGCTCTATGTCGCCATGACGCGCGCCGCCGAGCGCCTGATCGTGTGCGGCGCGGGCGGCAAGCAAACGCGGCCCGATGGCTGTTGGTATGACCTTGTATTCGGGCCACTCAAACCATTTCTGCTCGAGGAAGAAAGCAGTGACGGCAAGGTTTGGCGTTATCAGAAGCAGCCTGCTCCTCCCACCGCGCCCCGCGCGCGCGCCACGCCGGATGAAAGGCAGGCCGCGCCACACACCCTGCCCTCCTGGCTGCGCGAGCCGGCGCCGCGCGAAGCGCCGCGTGCTGTGCCGCTCTCGCCATCCTCCGCCTTCGATGAGGAATTCGGCGGTATCGCGCAAGGCGCGGCCTCCGCTCTCGACCGGGAAAAGGCATTGCAGCGCGGCCGCATCGTCCATCGGCTGATGCAGTCACTGCCCGATATTCCCCTCGACCGCCGCAAAGCGGCTCTCGAACATTATCTCGGCAATTCCGCCACGGATTTTTCCGCTGCCGAGCAGACCGAGATCGCGCGTCAGGTGTTCGCCGTCCTCGGCGAGCCAAATTTCGCCGAAGTTTTTGCGCCGGGCGGCCGGGCCGAGGTGCCGATTGTCGGCCGCATCGCGGGGATGGACGGCAAGCCGGTTGCCATCGCGGGTCAGGTGGACCGGCTGATCGTCACGCAAGATGCCGTGCTGATCGCCGACTACAAGACCGATCGGCTCGTGCCGGCACGGATCGAGGACGCGCCGGCGCATTATGTCGGCCAGCTTGCGCTTTACCGCGCAGTGCTGATGAAGCTCTATCCGCAAAAGACCGTGCGCGCCGCGCTGATTTTCACCAGCGGACCCCGCCTCGTCGAAATCCCCGTTCCGGCGATGGAATTGGCGCTTGACGAAGTGCTGACGAAGGCGCGTCACGCTCCGGTGAAGGTGTCTTGACGCCCCCGGACCCCGTTCATAGTTTCAATCTCCCCGGGCAGCCGATTCTCCCGAAATGGCGAGGTTTTTCATGGTTGAGAAGACAACAGACGCGACGTTCGACGCCGACGTGCTCAAGGCGAGCGGCCCCGTGGTCGTCGATTTTTGGGCGGAATGGTGCGGCCCCTGCCGGATGATTTCACCGGCGCTCGAAGAGATTTCAACCGCGCTCAACGGCAAGGTGAAGATCGTCAAGCTCAATGTCGACGAGAACCCCGGCACCGCGGCAAAATACGGCATCATGTCGATTCCGACGCTGATGCTGTTCAAGAACGGCGAACTCGCGTCCCGCCAGGTCGGCGCCGCGCCGAAACAGAAGCTGGAGCAGTGGATCACCGCTTCGGTGTGATCGCGCCTTCGTCATTCCGGGGCCGGGCACTGCGAGGATTTCGCGGCGTCCCGGAATGACAGGCTATCAATGCCTGAAATGCCGCGTGCCGGTGAAGACCATGGCAACCCCATGATCATCGGCGGCCTTGATCACCTCGTCGTCGCGCACTGAACCGCCCGGCTGGATCACCGCCGTGGCGCCGGCCTCGATGGCGACGAGAAGCCCGTCCGCGAACGGGAAGAATGCATCCGAGGCGACCACCGATCCCTTGGTCGCTGGTTCCTTCAGGCCCAATT
Organism: uncultured Alphaproteobacteria bacterium; assembly: GCA_963808205.1. Taxonomy (GTDB): domain Bacteria; phylum Pseudomonadota; class Alphaproteobacteria; order Rhizobiales; family Xanthobacteraceae; genus BOG-931. Next base: position 1,009,683 of record CAWEER010000005.1, on the reverse strand, counting down.
CAATCGCTGCGTCCTGCGCCTTGCGCGCGGCGATGCGGGAGGCATCGACGCGGCTCATCTGCCCGGCGCCGATGCCGACGGTCGCCAGATTCTTGGCATAGACGATCGTGTTCGATTTCACGTGCTTGGCGACGCGGAAAGCGAAGCGTAAATCGCGCAGCTCGGCATCGCTCGGCGCGCGTCTGGTCACTGCACGCAAATCCATGTCGTCGACGACGGCGTTGTCGCGCGTTTGCACCAGAAGGCCGCCGGCGACCGTTTTTGCCGTCAGTCCGGCTGCGTGGGGATCCGGCAAGCCGCCGGCGAGCAGAAGCCGCAAATTTTTCTTGGCGCCGATGATGGCGATTGCCTCTTCGGTCGCATCCGGCGCGATGATGACCTCGGTGAAAATTTCGGTGATCGCGCGCGCCGCTTCGCCGTCGAGCCTGCGGTTGAGCGCGACAATGCCGCCGAACGCCGAAGTCTTGTCGCAGGCGAACGCCTTGCGATAGGCATCGGCGAGGCTGTCCCCTTCGGCGACGCCGCAGGGATTGGCGTGCTTGATGATGGCGCAGGCCGCGGTGCGCGCCGGATCGAACTCGGCGACGCATTCGTAGGCCGCGTCGGTGTCATTGATGTTGTTGTAGGACAATTGCTTGCCCTGCGCCTGCCGCGCCGTGGCGACGCCGAAACGCAGGTCCGGCGAGCGATAGAAAGCCGCGGCCTGATGCGGATTCTCGCCGTAGCGCAGCTTTTCGATCAGCCGGCCGCCGAACGCGCGGTAGTCGGGCGCAATCTCGTCGAGTTCGCGCGCGAACCAGTTGGAAATCGCCGCGTCATAAGCCGCGGTGCGCGCATAGGCCTTGGCGGCAAGGCGCCGCCGCAATGCCAGCGTCGTCATGCCGCCGTGGGCCGAAAGTTCATCCAGCAACGCCGCGTAGTCGGCGCCATCGACCAGAACCACGACATCGTCGTGGTTCTTCGCGGCGGCGCGGATCATCGCCGGGCCGCCAATATCGATGTTCTCGATACAGTCGGCAAAATTCGCGCCGCGCGCGACGGTTTCCTCGAACGGATAGAGGTTCACCACCAGGATATCGATCGGCTGAATGCCGTGCGCGCGCATCGCTTCGGCGTGCGCGGGATTGCCGCGCATCGCCAGCAAACCGCCATGCACGGCCGGATGCAGTGTCTTGACGCGGCCGTCCATCATCTCAGGAAATCCGGTGAGGTCGCTGACGTCGAGCACATTGAGTCCGGCATCGCCCAGCGTTTTGCGCGTGCCGCCGGTCGAGACGAGGCCGATGCCGAAGCCGGCAAGCGCGCGCGCGAATTCGACCACTCCGGCCTTGTCGGAGACTGAAATGAGGGCGCGCGAGGCGCGGCGCAGGCTATCGGTCATGTCGGCAACGAGACTATCACAACGGCAGCCTCGGTTCCTCCTCGCGCAGGCGGCGTGACGAACCGGCGCCGGGCGCGGCGGCGACATTGGTCTGCTGCAGGCTCCATTGCACGCGCGCGGCCGTGCGCGCATGGCCGTGGACAACGATCTGCGCCGTGCGGCGCGGGCCTTCGCTGCCCGCAAGATAGACGCTGTCTTCAAGTTCGACGCGATCGGCATGCGCGCTAAACGTCCACACGTCCTTGTTCGGCAGCATCAGCATGACGCCATGGCCATCGGTGAGCCGGGTCGCCTTCACCGTCGGATGCAAATGAAAGCGGATGGCGAATTCGTCCTTCGTGCTGCGCACCTGGTTGCCGCCGCCGGCGTCGAGGAAAACGTCCTCGCCATCGAGCCGCGTACCGTCGCCCGACAGCGTCAGGACGCGCTCATGAATAATGCCGAAGCGGTCGGCATAACCGTCGTGTGCCGCGCGCAGCACCACTGCGTCGGCGCTGTCTTCGCGCGTGACCGCAACATTGCTGGGTCCGCCCAGCATCGGCGAACCGCCAAGGACGCGCCGAAATGCCGACATTTCGACGAAGCGCGCGGAGGACGTGGCGTTGAATGTCACGGTCGAATGGGCCGCGGTCGACCGGGCAAGCTGCCGCCAGTCCTCGCGCCCGGCGGCCGGCATGCCGCAATTCACGATGATCAGGCTTTGCCTGGGCGAAGAGAATTCGAACGCCAGGCAGCTTGCATGCGCGTCAAGGCTCATGTCGATCGACGGCGCGCGGCCCGTATCCATGATGATGACGCCGCCGCCGGCCTCGAGGCGCTGATACGCCGAATACGGCGCATTCGAGAACGGCGCGCCGCGGGTCTCATCGTAGGCGAGCAGCGTAAGGAGCAGATCTGCCGGCGTTGCACCCATGCCGTTGAAATGCGCGAACGTGCCTTCGGAGTGCCGGAAGAAACGCAGCATCGGCATCATCCGGTCGATGGCGTTGAGAAGCGCCTGCGGCGGGGCGACGTTGCGCGACGTATAGACCTGCCGGAGCGGCAGGAACTCGATCAGGATATCGATGATCGCGCCGGGATCGCGGCTGACATGGCCGCCATCGGGAAGTATCTGGCGCTCGATTTCGTGGCGCAGGCGCTCGGTCGTGGATTTGATGTGGCGCGCCTGGCCGGCAACGCAGAGCGCGGCGTAGCTCAGCGCCATGGCGGACTGCATGCGCGAGACGCCGCGGCGCGCATCGCCCGCGGTGTGGCGCAGATAGCGCACTTGCCGAAGCAGGCTGCGCATGAAGCGCCGGTAAAAGCGCACGTCGGCGTCGCGCAGGATCAGCGTCGACTGGCTGAGCCATGAAATGATGCGGCGCGACAGCACATCCGGCCGCCACGCCACCGGGTGCCACGAACCCTGCAGCGCGATCCATTCATCGATCAGCGCACGCGCATTGGCGCGGGTGATGCCGGATTCGGCGGCGCGCAGATGGCGTAGCCAGCCGAAACCCATCAGCGCCGCCGCCCAATCGTCGGACGGCGGCTCCATCTCGAAGATCGAGCGCCCATCGCAAACCACGACCTTGCCGGCAAAGGCGAAACGTCCGGAATAGATTTCGCTAGCGCGCGTCGCGTCGGCGGTGCGCAAATCCTGCGGCGCGATCAGCAGGCGATCGGCCTTGAGCGGCGGCAGCGGCCAGCGCAGCACCGGATGGCCGTTGGCGCGGCCGGCGACCCTCCGCATGGCGCCGCGAAGGAGAAGCCAGGACAGCTTCGCATGGTCCGCGACGGCGGCGCGTGACATCGGTCCGATAGGCCCCCTGTGATACGGGGCGACCATAACGAAAGGGGGGCGGAACGGCCAACTGCCGATTACGTAATTGATATCCCTACAATTTTACCAGCCGGGCGGCATAGAAGCCGTCGATGCCGGCGAACCGCGAATTGGCATCGGGGAAGTGGCAGGGCAGCGTGCGCAAGTCGCCGTCCGCGGTGATGAACGCGCTCTGCCCGAAAACTTCGCCGACCGCGATCGGCGCGCGCCGCACGCTCGCGTCACGCGCTAGAAGTTCGGCGACGATGGCCTCGTTTTCTTCCGGCTCGAGCGAGCAGGTGCAATAGATCAGCGTGCCGCCAGGCTTGGTCAGCGCGGCCGCGCGCGCGATCAGGCGGCGCTGCAATCCGGACAGTTTTGTGATGTCGGCTGCGCTCTTGAGCCACGGCACATCCGGGTGGCGGCGGATGGTTCCGGTCGAGGAGCACGGCGCATCGAGGAGGACGGCGTCGAACGGCTCGGCGTTCCACTCCGCGACGTCGGCGCAAACAATCTCGGCGGTGAGCGAGAGACGGGCGAGATTTTCTTCCAGCCGTTTGAGCCGCGCCGGCGCGCGATCGACGGCGGTCACTTTCGCGCCCGCCAATACAAGCTGCGCCGTCTTGCCGCCCGGCGCCGCGCAGAGATCGGCGATGCGCTTGCCTTCGACCGCGCCAAAGAGGCGCGCCGGCAGCGCTGCTGCTGCGTCCTGGACCCACCACGCGCCTTCGTCAAAGCCCGGCAGCGCGGGCACGGTGCCGTGCACCGCCGTGCGCACCGAACCGGTCGACATCACCCGGCCGTCGAGCTTTGCCGCCCAGGCCTCCGCGTCGCTTTTCACCGTGAGATCGAGCGCCGATTCACGGCCGTTCGCCGCCGCAATCGCATGCGCGGTTTCCGGCCCGTAATGCGCCGTCCACCGCGTCATCAGCCATTCGGGCGTGTCGAGAACGGGAGCGTCGAGCGCAGCGAGTTTTGCAGCGCCTTCGCGGGCGATGCGCCGCAGCACGCCGTTGACGAGGCCGGTGAAGTGCACGCCGTGCTTGTCAGCGCGCGCGAGCCGTACCGCGAGATCGACGGCGGCGTGATCGGGCACGTCGAGAAACAGGATTTGCGCGGCGCCGACGAGCAGCACGGTTTCGACGCGCGGCGCCTGCGCCGGCAAGCCGCGTTCGAGATAAAGGCCAATCAGGTGGCGCAGCGTACCGAGCCGGCGCAACACGGTCGCCACCATCGCGCGCGTGAGCGCGCGGTCGCGATCCTCAAGGGCGGCGAGTTCGCTGGTGTGATCGAGAAGGTCGTCGAGCGAGCGGCGGTGGCGGATGACGCCCTCGACGATATCGGCTGCAATGCGCCGCACGGCAAATCCGGGCGCGTCGTCGGGGCGGCCGGTCCGGTCTGGCCGCTTGCGCGCGCCCTTCATGCGAATAGTCCTCGTTGCGGGATTGGCCCCTGCAGGCCTTGGGCTTGTAGAATGGGCACCGCTACGCCAAGTCAGGTGCGATGCCAACCGACCATGACCCGCCAAAGCCTGCCGCCCCCGATGCGGCGGGTGAAGAAGCCGGCAACGCGTCCCTGACGCCGGCGGCCGAACGTGCGCTGGCCGAAGCAGCAGTCCGCCGCGCCGAACAGGCGCGTCAGGACGCCGCCCAGCCGAAGGAAGTCGGCGGCCGCGGCGGCCCCGAGCCGACGCGCTATGGTGATTGGGAAATCAACGGGTTAGCGTCGGATTTCTAATACCTATTTTGCCAGCGCTCGATGCGGCGCCGCGGATTCCGCGATTGACTTTATTTCCTATATATCGGAATATAATCCTGCTACCGGAGATTGATTCTTTTCACGATACCCCAGCGATGAGACGCGTCCTGTCCTTCGCAAACTTCCATCACTCGCCCCGCGCCGATGTACTGTTTTTGGCGGCCACGATGTTTGCGATCGGACTGGCAACAGGCGCAATGCTGACGTCATCGCGGCACAGTGCGACGCCGGCGGAGCCCGCATTCACAACCGCGTACGCCGAATCCCAACCGGCAAATATTCCGATCGCGCACCGGCTCGATCCGGGGATCGCCTATCCGGCCGAAGTGCTGCGCATCATCGATGGCGACACGTTCGAGGCGCGTGTGCGGGTGTGGCCGGGACTCGACGTCGACACCAAAGTGCGGCTGCGCGGCATCGATGCGGCGGAGCTGCACGCGCGCTGCGCCGATGAGCTGGCGCAGGCGCAGGCCGCGCGCACGGCGCTGGAAACGATTTTGGCAGACGGCGGCGTCGCCATTTCACGCGTCGGCGTCGACAAATATGGCGGCCGCGTCGACGCGGCGGTTTCGACGCGCAGCACCGCCGACGTGTCGGCGGCTTTGCTCAGCGGCGGTTATGCGCGGAGTTACGACGGCGGCAAGCGCGGCAGCTGGTGCGGTTAGCGGCAACCGGAAATACGATTCCCGCTTACCTCGTCACCACCACGGGCGTGCCGAGCATGACACGGCCGTAAAGGTCCTGGACGTCGGCGTTGTGCATCCGGATGCAGCCATGCGACACGAAACGGCCGATCGAACCTTCATTGTTGGTGCCGTGAATGGCGTATTGCCCGCCACCCGAAAGGGTCATTGCCGCAACACCCATTGGATTTTGCGGCGAGCCGCCCGGGATCACCGGTGGAAGCCGGCTGTAGTCCTTCCTGATGGAATCGGGCGGTGACCATGCCGGCCTGATATATTTGCCGTCGATCACCGCGCTGCCGGTCCATTGCATGCCGATCCGGCCGACGCCGACCGGATAGCGGATCGCCTGCCCGACGCCGACAAAATAGTAGAGCGCGCGTTCATTGGTCCGGATCACGATCGTGCCGGGCATATAGCTGCCAGGCACCGAGACGACATCGCCGCGGGCCTGCGCCTGCATCGGCGCGAAGGCGAATGCCGCAACGACGGCCGCCAGCATGGCGGAAACCAGAATTTTCGCTCGCATTTTCAAATCCCTACAGCGCAACCGCCCCACGACCCCGCGGGAGCGGGGTCAAAACCGGCAACAGTTTAACCGAAATGGCGGCTTCGCTCAGTATCGCAGGAGTAACAGGGTAAAGTTTTCGCTAATTTTTTTCCAACTGTGCTTCCCGCGCACCACGGGCCACGCGGCATGCCAGGGGCCGCATATCTTTCGCGTTTATGCGCTCTTCCTGTTCTGCCGGTTGTTGACGAGATCATCGACCACCGCCGGATCGGCAAGCGTCGACGTGTCGCCGAGATTGCCGGATTCGTCCTCGGCGATCTTGCGCAGGATGCGGCGCATGATCTTTCCCGAGCGCGTCTTCGGCAGGCCGGGCGCAAACTGGATCAGATCGGGCGAGGCGATCGGGCCGATTTCGGTGCGCACCCAGCCGATCAGTTCCTTGCGCAAGGCCTCGCTCGGCTGCTCGCCGGCCATCAGCGTGACATAGGCATAGATGCCCTGGCCCTTGATGTTGTGCGGATAGCCGACGACGGCGGCCTCCGACACTTTCGGATGCGCGACCAGCGCGGATTCCACTTCCGCAGTGCCCATGCGGTGTCCGGCAACATTGATGACGTCGTCGACGCGGCCGGTGATCCAGTAATAGCCGTCCTCGTCGCGCCGGCAGCCGTCGCCGGTGAAATATTTCCCGGGATAGGTGCTGAAATAGGTTTCGACGAAGCGCGGATGATCGCCATAGACGGTGCGCATCTGGCCGGGCCACGAATCCGCAATGCACAGATTGCCGGTCGCGGCGCCGTCGAGGACTTTGCCTTCGGCGTCGACGATCTGCGGCGCGATGCCGAAGAACGGCTGCGTCGCGGAGCCGGGTTTCAGCGCCGTTGCGCCGGGCAGCGGCGTGATCATGATGCCGCCGGTCTCGGTCTGCCACCAGGTATCGACGATCGGACAGCGGCTGTCGCCGACGACGCGGTAATACCATTCCCACGCTTCCGGATTGATCGGCTCGCCGACCGAACCGAGAAGCCGGAGCGAGGCGCGCGAGGTTTTCGTCACCGGCGCATCGCCAGCCTGCATCAAGGCGCGGATCGCGGTCGGCGCGGTGTAGAAGATGTTGACCTTGTGCTTGTCGATGACGTCCCAGAACCGCGACATCGACGGGTAATTCGGCACGCCCTCGAACATCAGCGTGGTAGCGCCGTTGGCGAGCGGACCATAGACGATGTAGCTGTGCCCGGTGACCCAGCCGACGTCAGCCGTGCACCAATAGATATCGCCGTCGTGATAGTCGAAGACGTATTGGTGCGTCATCGCGGTAAAGACGAGATAGCCCGCCGTCGTATGCAGCACGCCTTTCGGCTTGCCGGTCGAGCCCGACGTATAGAGGATGAACAGCGGATCCTCGGCGTTCATTTCCTCGCACGGACACTCCGCGGTCACGACCTCCTTGGCCTCGTGGTACCAAACGTCGCGCACAGGATCCATGTCGACCGGCGCGCCGGTGCGCTTGACCACGATGACGAAATCGACGCCGCCGACTTTCGCGATTGCCGCGTCGGTATTCGCCTTCAGCGGCACCTTGCGCCCGCCACGCAGGCCTTCGTCGGCGGTGATGACGATGTTCGACTTGCAGTCCTCGATGCGGCCGGCAAGCGAGTCCGGCGAGAAGCCGCCAAACACCACGGAATGGACGGCGCCGATGCGCGCGCAGGCGAGCATGGCGTAAGCCGCTTCCGGAATCATCGGCATGTAGATGGTGACGCGGTCGCCCTTCTTGACGTTGCGGTTGCGCAAAATGTTGGCGAAGCGGCAGACTTCGTCGTGCAGCTCCTTGTAGGTAATGTGCTTTGAATCCTTGGGGTCGTCACCTTCCCAGATGATCGCGGTCTGATTGCCGCGGCTGTGCAGATGGCGATCGACGCAGTTGTAGGCGGCGTTGGTGGCGCCATCCTCGAACCATTTGATGGAGACGTTGGATTTCGCGAAGGACGTGTTCTTGACCTTGGTGAAATTCCTCATCCAGTAAATGCGCTTGGCATGCTCGGCCCAAAAGCCGTCCGGATCGGCGAGCGAATGCTCGTACATTTTCTTGTAATCGGCGGCATTGATGAAGGCGCGCTTCGACCAGTCGGCCGGCACCGGGTAAATCTTGTCTGACATTTTTTCCTCCACACGCACCGGGCCGACACGCGTTTATTGGCGTTTCCCGCCCGTATTATGCGACGCGCCGGAGAGCGCGGACAAGGCATGGTCCCTACGACTTATGGTCATACCCCCCTTGCCGTTGCGCGCCCATCTCGCGCTAAACGCCCATTACAAGCCCATTACACGCCCATGCCGCCGACGATGGCGCCGATGATGACGAGCACGATCAGCCAATTGCCAAGATCGATCAAAAGCAGCCGCCTGTCGCGGCCGGAGAAACTGTAATTAACCACCATCGTGGTGAGGATGAAGCCGAACCACAGGAAAGCCGCGGAAATGACGCCATTGCGCAACGTCACCTGGCCCGCGCCGAGATGGCCGAGCACGCCGCCAACCATTTCGGCAATGATGAGGTTGGCGATGAACGCGTAAATGAACGGCAGGAATGCGCCGGGCTTTTTGCGGTCGCATTCGGCCTGGTCCGGCGTCTTGCCGAGTGCCGCCATATAGATCCTGCCGAGGCTCATGTACCAGGCGGCGCTGGCCAGCCACGCGGCGACCGCAGCGATGACGATGGCGAGATAATTGATGCCGCCGAATATCATGACGTTCTTCCTTAAGCTTTCACGCCGCCCATTTTGCAAACGATCTTCCACTCGTCGGCCGTCACCGGCTGCACCGAAAGCCGCGTGTTGTTCACCAGAACCATCGCCTTGAGCCGCGGCTCGGCCTTCGCCTCGGCAAGCGTCACCGGTATTTTCACAGGCTCGATCGCCCTGACGTCGACGACGACCCACGGCTCGCCTGATTTGGCCGTCGGATCGGGATAATGCTCGCGGACAACCTCGACGATGCCGACAATCTCCTTGCCCTCGCCGGAATGATAGAAGAAGCCGCGATCGCCCTTTTTCATCTTCATCAGATTGAGCTTGGCCTGATGATTGCGCACGCCGGTCCACGGTTCGCCCTTGGCGCCGCGCTTGACCTGGTCGTCCCACGAATAGGTCTCGGGTTCGGATTTCAGAAGCCAGTGCGCCATGATTACCCTTCAGCTTTCAGCGGCCGTGTCAGCAGTGACTCGATCACCGCGTCCACGCTCATTTTTTCCGCCAGCAGCGCGGCGACTGCGGACGAGATCGGCATATCGACATCGCGGTCGCGCGCCATGTCGAGCAGCACCGGCGCGGTGAAAGTGCCTTCGGCAAGGCCGCCGCGGATCGCTCCGGGCTTCTCGCCGCGGCCGAGGCTGATGCCGAAAGAGAAATTGCGCGACTGCGGACTGGAGCAGGTCAGCAGGAGATCGCCGAGACCGGACAGCCCCGTCATCGTCTCAGGCTTCGCACCATAGGCCCTGCCGAAGCGAACAAGTTCGGCAAAGCCGCGCGTGGTCAAGGCTGCGAGCGCGCTGGCGCCGAGCCCGCGTCCAGTGACGACGCCGGCGGCGATGGCGAGCACATTCTTTGCCGCACCGCCGATCTCCACGCCGCGGACGTCGCTTGAATGGTAAGGACGAAACGCCGCCGAGCCGAGCGCCTGCGCCAGCGCGCCGGCAAGCGCGCCGTCGCTCGCTGCGAGCGTCACCGCCGTCGGCATGCCGCGCGCCACATCGGCGGCGAAGCTTGGGCCCGACAAAATGGCCGGCGTCACACGCGGCGCACATTCCGCGATCACCTCGCTCATGAATTTTTTGCTGCCGCGCTCGATGCCTTTGGCGCAGACGATCACCGGGGTGCCGCCGGCAAGAAGCGGCGCCAACACCGTCGCGACGGCGCGCACGGCTTGCGCGGGAACGACAAGGAGAACCGCGTCCGCCCGTGACGCCTGCGCGAGATCGGCGGCGATCGTCACGCCATCATCGACCCGCACGCCAGGCAGGAACAGGCTTTCGCGCTTTTGCGCAAGCTGCGCGGCGTTGGCGGCGTCCTGCTCCCACAGCGTTACGCTGCGGCCGGCGCGCGCGCAGGTCAGCGCCAGCGCCGTGCCCCAGGCGCCCGCTCCGATGACCGCGATATGATTGAAAGGCATGGTGGAAAAAGAACTCCGTGCAATTGTTTGCGCTGGTCCCGGCGAAAGCAGGGACCGACGTTTTCAATATCGGCACAACAAGGTCTGGATTCCCGCTTGCGCGGGAATGAGCGGATCGGCGATTGCTTCCATTATAGCGCCTCGCCGCGCAGCAGTTTGGGCACCTCGCCCAGGAGCCCCGCGGCTTCGCGGATGAACAGGTGCTTGAGGCCCGGCAGCCGGTCGACGACGCCGAGCCCGATGTCGCGCGCAAAGCGCAGCACGTCCGAGCGATTGGAAAACAGCCGGTTGAGGCCGTCCGTCGCCAGCCCCATCGCCATGGTGTCGAAGCGGCGCCAGCGCTGATAGTTCTCGAGCACGGCAGGCGCGCCCGGATCGAGCCCAAGCCGCGCCGCGTCGACGACGACCTCGGCCAATGCCGCGATATCCTTCAATCCCATATTGAGGCCCTGGCCGGCGATCGGGTGAATGACATGCGCGGCATCGCCGACGAGCGCGATGCGGTCGGCGATGAACGCGCGTGACACGAAAAAGCCGAGCGGATGGACGCGCCGGGCGCCGATAACCTTGATCTCGCCGAGATGGAGCTTGAAGCGCCGTTCGAGCTCGGCATGAAAATTGACATCGCCGAGCGCCATGATCCGTTCCGCTTCGGCGGCGGCTTCGGTCCATACGATCGAGGAACACCGTCCCTTGAGCGGCAGGATCGCAAACGGTCCGGCCGGAAGGAAATGCTCTTCCGCGCGGCCCTCATGGTCGCGCTCATGCGCGACATTGATGACGATGGCCGACTGGCCGTAATTCCAGCCATGCGTGGCAATGCCGGCAGCCGTCCGGATTGTCGAACGCGCACCGTCGGCGGCGACCAGAAGCCGCGCTGACAACATGCTGCCGTCCGTCAGTTCGGCCGTCACACGTTCGCCGCCGCAATCATATTTGCCGACAGCGGACGGCGTCATCGCAACTCCGGCGTCGCGCGCCCTGGCGGCGAGCACATCGACCAGATTCCGGTTCTCGATCATATGGGCGAAGGGCTCGCCCGGTTCGACATCGCCGCCGAAGGTCAGGAAAGTCGGACGCATTGCATCGTCGAGCCGGCTGTCGGTGACGACCATGTCGAGGATCGGCTGCGCGTCATCGGCAACCGCGTCCCAGACGCCAAGCGTTTCGAACAGCCGCCGCGCCGCCGCGACGATCGCCGAGGCGCGCTCGTCGCCGGCGTGGGTTCGCCCAAGCGCGGGATCGGCAACAGTGACGGAGAAGGATGGCCCCAGCCCTTGCCGCAACGCAATGGCAAGCGTCAGCCCGGCAAAACCGCCGCCGGCGATCAGCACATCGACATCATTACGCATCAGCACGCATCACGGCCCGGACGGATCATCACGGCGGCCATCCTAGCAGATTTGGCGCCGGCGGTGGCGGCCCTCAGCCTTGACCCCGCGGCCGATCCCGTATGCAACAAAAGCCGCAGCCGTAACGGCCCCGGCGCAACGGGAGACAGCATGGCCTCCGCCGTCCAGGAACTGGTTGATATCCTCAATCTCGAAACGCTCGAATTGAACCTGTTTCGCGGCCGCTCGCCGCAATCGCGGTGGCAGCGGGTGTTCGGCGGACAGGTCATCGGCCAGGCGCTGGTCGCGGCCTGCCGCACGGTGGAGGGCGTGGCGCTGCGGCCGCCGCATTCGCTGCACGCCTATTTCCTGATCGGCGGCGATCCGAAAGTGCCGATCATCTACGAGGTCGACCGCATCCGCGACGGCAAGAGCTTCACGACGCGGCGGGTGGTGGCGATCCAGCACGGCCAGGCAATCTTCTCGATGTCGGTGTCCTTCCATGTCCACGAGGAAGGCTTCTCGCATCAGTTCAAAATGCCGGACGTGCCGATGCCCGACGCGCTGCCGAGCGAAGCCGAAATGAAGGAACGCGTCTGGCCGCAGATGCCCGAACAGGTACGGCGTTACTACGAACGCGAGCGGCCGATCGAACTGCGGCCGGTCGAGTACAATCGCTATTTCGGCGAGAAGCTTGAAGACGGCCGCTTCCATATCTGGGTTCGCGCCACGGGCGAACTCCCGGACGAACCGGCGATCCATCAATGCGTGCTGGCCTATGCGTCCGACATGATGCTGCTCGATGCAGCGCTGATCGCGCACGGCCGCACCGTGTTCAGCGACGACATCATGGCGGCGAGCCTCGATCATGCGCTGTGGTTTCATCGGCCATTCCGCGCCGACGAATGGCTGCTCTACGCGCAGGACAGCCCGAACCTGGCCGGATCGCGCGGCTTCGCTCGCGGGCTGATTTTTTCCAGCGACGGCACGCTGGTCGCTTCGGTCGCCCAGGAAGGACTGCTGCGGCAGCGGCGGAAGTAACCCGCCCGGCGAGGGAACTGGGTCCGGTAATCTGTCCTGTTGGCAAACCTCACGTCCCCCTTTGACTTAATTGTCGGCGCAATGCCTATAAGGTAGGCAGTCCATGGTAAGCGGGTAGCCTCATGAAACTCGTCACGGCCATCATCAAACCTTTCAAGCTCGAAGAAGTGCGCGACGCCCTTCTCGCTATCGGTGTCCACGGCATGACCATCAGCGAGGTCAAAGGCTATGGCCGCCAAAAGGGCCACACTGAAATCTATCGCGGCGCCGAATACGCAGTGAACTTCCTGCCGAAAATCCGCATCGAAGTCGCGGTCGCGGCGGAAGATGTCGACAGGGTCATCGAGACGATCGGCATCGCCGCCAAGACCGGCGAGATCGGCGACGGCAAGATCTTTGTCGCGCCGATCGACCATGTCCTGCGCATCCGCACCGGCGAGACCGACGCCGACGCTCTCTAGCCAACAAAATTTCCATTCCGGGGGGAAACAATGAGAGTGGCACCGCGCGCAAGCGTTTTGGCCGCCGCTGGCGCGTTGCTTTTTTTCGCCAGCGCACCGGCGATGGCGCAGGACCCGGCCAGGATCAGCCCGGCCGACACCGCATGGATGATGACGGCAACGGCCCTCGTCCTCATGATGTCGATCCCCGGGCTGGCGCTGTTTTATGCCGGCATGGTGCGCAAGAAGAACGTGCTCGCCACCATGGCGCAGACATTCGCCGTGACCGCACTGTGCTCGGTGCTGTGGGCGATGATCGGCTACACGCTCGCCTTCACCGGCGACGGCGCCTTTCTCGGCACGTTTCAGAGCGTTTTCCTGCAAGGCATCACTGCGGACTCGATCAGCCCGCTGGCGAAGACCATCCCCGAAGCTCTGTTCATGATCTACCAGATGACTTTCGCCGTCATCACCGTTGCCCTTGTCGCCGGCTCGGTCGCCGACCGGATGCGGTTTTCGGCCTTCATGTGGTTCGCTGCGCTCTGGCTGATGGTCGTCTATGTGCCGATCGCGCACTGGGTCTGGGGCGGCGGCTTTCTTGAGAAGGCGGGCGTGCTCGATTTCGCGGGCGGCACCGTTGTGCATGTCAATGCCGGCGTCGCCGGTCTCGTCGCCGCCTTCGTCATCGGCGCACGGCACGGCTACGGCCACGATAATTTTGCACCCCACGATCTGTCGCTCGCGGTGATCGGCACGGGGATGTTGTGGGTCGGATGGTTTGGATTCAACGGCGGTTCGGCGCTTGCAGCCGACTCGCGTGCGGTGTTTGCGATCGTCGCCACGCATCTGGCCGCCGCCGCGGGCGCGATGACCTGGATGGCGCTCGAATGGTGGACCCGCGGCAAGCCGTCGGTGCTTGGCATGATATCCGGCGCGGTCGCCGGCCTCGGCACCATCACGCCGGCTTCCGGATTTGTGCTGCCCTGGCACGGCATCGTCATCGGCATCGCCGCCGGCGTGGTCTGCTTCTGGAGCTGCACCTGGCTCAAGATTGTATGCGGCTACGACGATTCACTTGACGTGTTCGGCGTCCACGGCATCGGCGGCGCGACCGGTACTGTCCTTGTCGGCGTCTTCGCCGTGCCTGCCCTCGGCGGGGCGGCCGGCCTGCTCGCAGGAAATATGCTGCAGGTCCCCATCCAGCTCTATGGCATCGCTGTCACCATGGCCTGGTCCGGCATCGGGACATTTGTGCTGCTCAAGGTCATTTCTGCGTTCATTCCGCTGCGGGTCGACAAGCGCAGCGAAATCGAAGGCCTCGACGTGACGCAGCATGGCGAGGCGCTGCAATAATTTTCGCCAAAATCGGCGATGCTCACCCTCCGTGCCGGCCTAATTTTTAGGCACGTCGATGATGGATTGGGCGGCGGCGGCGCGGTACCAGCGCCCCGCGCGTCGCGCGCCAACGCGGCAACATCATTAGCCATTTAATTCCAATAACTTAGACCGATTGCCGCGACTTGGCACGGCGCTTGATACTCCAGCCCCGGCGACGCGGCAGGATGCTCCCTGCGCGTGGTCGTTGAACTGTTGTCCGCCCGGCTCGATGCGACGAGAGGGCGAGGGGGAATCATCCGAATGAAAATCGTCATGGCCATCATCAAGCCGTTCAAGCTCGACGAGGTTCGCGACGCTCTCACCAAAATCGGCGTGCAGGGACTGACTGTCACCGAGGTGAAGGGTTACGGACGCCAGAAGGGCCACACGGAAATCTACCGCGGCGCCGAATACGCCGTGAGCTTCCTGCCGAAGATCAAGCTCGAAATCGCCTGCCCTTCCGACCAGGTCGACAAGGTCGTCGAGTTCAATCGCCGCATCGGCCAAAACCGGCCAGATCGGCGACGGCAAAATCTTCGTGTTCGGTCTCGATCACGCGGTCCGCATCCGCACCGGCGAGACCGATGCCGCGGCGCTGTGAGAGCGCGCTCGGATTTCCTGCAATCACTTTGAAAATTTCACGGACAGGAGTGAACAGATGCCGTTGATGAAATTCTCCCGTGCGAAGCTCGCCGCGCTCGCCGCGACGATGCTGCTTGGGATCGTCCTGAGCCTGCCGGCTTATCACGCGTCCTACGCACAGGCCCCGGCCGCCGCACCGGCCGCTGCTGCGGATGCCACGGCTCCGGCAGCGCCCGCGGCGGCGCCGTCACCGCCCGCCTGCAGCGCCACCGTGCTCGAAAAGTGCACCCCGAATTCCGGCGATACCGCCTGGATGCTCACCTCGATGGCCATCGTGCTGATGATGACCATACCGGGCCTCGCCCTGTTTTACGGCGGCATGGTGCGCAAGAAGAATGTCGGCGACACGGTGATGACGAGTTTCGCCATCACCTGTTTGATCAGCATTCTGTGGCTGCTGTTCACTTACAGCATCGCGTTCCGTGGCGGATCGCCGTTCATCGGCGGGCTCGACCGCGCCGGGCTGCAGGGAATTCTCAGCGACATATCGACCGGCATCGGCAATCCCAATCCGCTGGCGCCGACCATTCCGGAAAGCGTCTATTCGATGTTCCAACTGACCTTCGCGATCATCACCGCGGCGCTTATCGCGGGATCCTTCGCGGAGCGCATGAAGTTCTCGGCCATGCTGTGGTTCATCGGCCTGTGGGCGATCTTCGTCTATTCGCCGGTCGCGCACTGGGTGTGGGGACCTGACGGCATATTCAGCACCGCCAATGTCGACGACAAAGGCAACTTCCAGGGCTGGGTCAAAGTGCTCGATTTTGCCGGCGGCACCGTGGTGCACGTCAATTCCGGCACCGCGGGCCTCATGGCCGCCCTCATGCTGGGCAAGCGCAAGGAATCCGGACCGCCGCATAATGTCATCCTGACCATGATCGGCGCCTCACTGCTGTGGGTCGGCTGGTTCGGCTTCAATGCCGGCTCCGCCGTCAGCGCCGGAATGCAGGCCGGCATGGCCATGCTCGTCACGCACACCGCGACCGCGACGGCAGGCTTCACCTGGATGCTGCTCGAATGGGTGCTGCGCGGCAAACCGACCGTTCTCGGCATTTGCTCGGGCGCCGTGGCGGGACTCGTCGCCATCACGCCTGCTTCGGGTTTCGTCGGACCGCTGGGATCGTTTGCCATCGGCATCGCCGCCGGCTTCATCTGCTACTGGGGCTGCACCGGGCTCAAGCACATGTTCGGCTATGACGACGCGCTCGACGCATTCGGCGTGCACGGCATCGGCGGAGCGGCCGGCGCTATCCTCACCGGCGTATTCGCCGTCAGCGAATACGGCGGCACGGCCGGCGGACTCGAAGGCAATTGGGGGCAGGTGCTCAATCAGTGCATCGGCGTCGGCACTGTCTTCATCTATGACGCGGTCGTGACACTGATCATCCTCAAGGTCGTCGACCTCGTCATCGGCCTGCGCGTCAGCCCCGAAGTCGAGCGCGACGGTCTCGACCTCGCGCTGCACGGCGAGACTGTGCAGTAACTCAAGCGAAAACGGTCGGGGCGCATACCCGGCATCGCCCCGACCGTCGGAGGCCCTGGCTCTTGCCGGGGCCTCTTCTTTTTTGGATGGCATCCACGCAAGGCTTTTTGGCTGGCATTCACGCAATGCCTGGGCGTCCTCCCGGGAGGGATGAATGCAGGGGCAAAACCTGCTAATCCCTACGCCACGAAAGCCAAAAGCAGTCACCCCCAGGGAAGCCCAGTGAGGATGTGATGTACGCCAATCTTGAACTTTTCATCGACGGCAAATGGCTCGGCGGCAACGGCCGCAAGGGCGAGGACGTGATCAATCCGGCGACCGAAAAGCCGCTCGCGCACCTGCCGCATGCGAGCAAGGCCGATCTCGACCTGGCTCTCGAAGCCGCCAGGAAAGGCTTCGCCGTCTGGCGGGCGACGTCGGCCTACGACCGCTGCAAGATCTTGCACAAGGCTGCCGACCTGATGCGCGAGCGCGTCGATGCGATGGCGAAAGTCATGGTGCAGGAACAGGGCAAACCCTATCCGGAAGCCCGCGGCGAGGTTATCGGCTCGGCCGACATCATCGACTGGTATGCCGAGGAAGGCCGCCGCTCTTACGGCCGTATCGTGCCCGGACGCGGCAAGGGCGTCCGCCAGCTCGTGATACAGGAACCCATCGGCGTCGTCGCGGCGTTCACGCCGTGGAATTTTCCGGTGCTCACGCCGGCGCGAAAAATCGGCGGCGCGCTTGCGGCCGGCTGTTCGCTTATCTTGAAAGCCTCGGAAGAAACGCCGGGCGCCTGCGTCGAGTTGGTGCGCTGCTTCGCCGATGCCGGGCTGCCGGCGGGCGTGCTCAATCTGGTGTTCGGCGTGCCGTCGGAAGTGTCCGAGCATCTGCTCGCCAAGGATGCGATCCGCAAGATTTCCTTCACCGGCTCGATCCCGGTCGGCAAGCATCTGGCCGCACTCGCCGCCAAGGGCATGAAGCGCACCACCATGGAGCTTGGCGGCCATTCGCCGGTCGTGGTGTTCGCCGACGCCGATCCGGAGAAGGCGGCCGACACTATCGCTGCGTTCAAGTACCGCAATGCCGGACAGGTCTGCATTTCGCCGACGCGCTTCTACGTGCAGGAAGATGTCTATCCGCGCTTCCTCAAGCGCTTCACCGAATATGCCAACGGCATCAAGCTCGGCGACGGCATGGAGAAGGGCACCACGATGGGGCCGATGGCGAATGCGCGGCGCATCGAGGCCATGGAAATCCTCGTCAACGACGCCAAGAGCCGCGGCGGCAAGATTCAAACGGGCGGCAAGCGCCACGGCAATCAGGGCTACTTCTATGAGCCGACGGTCATCACCGAAGTGCCCGACGACTCCAAGATCATGACGCAGGAGCCGTTCGGCCCGGTCGCGCCGGTGGTCACCTTCAAAACCTTCGATGAGGTAGTGGAGCGGGCAAACGCGCTGGAATTCGGCCTCGCGGCTTACGCTTTCACCACGTCGAACGCGACCGCCGCCGCGATCGGCGACGCGCTGGACTCCGGCATGGTCGGCGTCAACTCGATCGCGATCTCGACACCGGAGACGCCGTTCGGCGGCGTGAAGGAAAGCGGCCACGGCAGCGAGGGCGGCATCGAAGGCCTGGGCGCCTATCTCGTCACCAAGTTCATCTCGCAGGCGTAAGACGCAGTCCCGATTGAAACGCCGCCGGTGCACACCACCGGCGGCGTTTTTATTTGAAAGACTTAAATTCTAATAAAACTGCGACTGTGCGCCCATTACGGTCGCGCCACGATTTGAACGCGGATGTGTTGCGTTCGCGGCGAAGCGAAGTCTCGGCGCCATGAATTTCCCATGAAGTTCCAGGAACGAATTTCAACGCCGCTGCATTGTAGAGCATGGCGGGCGGGGCAACTTTGTGTTGCCGATGGATATCATAGCGTCAATTTTCGCCTATCTGGGTTGCGTCACCGGGATCGTGGGCGCACTCGCTGTTTCATTCTTCGTTGTGTTCGCTGCTCCCAACACGGCAGCACCCCCGCACCAAGCGCTGGCGATGGTATCGCGCCCGGCGGTGGCGAGGACAATTGCCGCGGCGGAAACAAAGCCCGCACCAAAGGCCGCACAGCGCGATGAAGAGATTGCATCGCACGGCACTCCGCCGGCACATCCGCCGGCGCTCGCGCTCAATGTTCGTCAGAAGACGCAGGCCACCCGCGCGCAGGCGCGGCGCCTCGTTCAGGAGGAACGCGCCAGACGCTGGGCCTATGAGCCGGATTCCGATTTTGAATCGCGTTTTCTCGGTTATGCCGACTGATTGCCTGTGCCTCAGTCTCGCGGCCGCCAGATCCTTACGCGTAAGAGCGATCGAGATAGGCGACCGCATCGTCGACCAGTTCGCCGGGATCGCGCTCGCCGCGTTGCGCCATTTCGATGATGCGTTTGGCGAGGATTTCCTGCGCCGCACGCTTATAGGCAGGCGAAGCGAATTTGCTGCCGGACTGTTCGACTTTTCGCCAGGCGCTTTCGAACGCCGAAACCAATGTTTCGATCATCTCCGGCTCGAAAGCCGATTGCGCGAGCAGAGGAATTATCGACATGGCGCGCTTTCGTGGCGTGAGTGCCCGGATGCTCCCCCCGACCAGTCCCTGATCTGATGCTTTCATCGTGTAACCACGGGATAACCGCGCCGCCTGCCGTGGATAACGCGCGAGAGGCCGTAGCGATCCCTTCGCCGTCACGGCAACATCCGGACCGATGGCGGGCTGTTCGGCCAACGGTTGAACCTTACTCTACGTGGCGTGCGCCTGAATCTCGGCTGCTGCTTCGTCAAACAGGAACGGCAGGAATACATAGCGGCAGCCGCGCGTGACAGGCGTTACCGCATGCAGAATGGCGCATGGAAATACGATGGCCCATCCCGTGGGTATCCTGTGCCGCCGCTGATTGTATTCGGGAAACAGCAAATCGCCGCCTTCGAAATCTTCGTTCAGGGCGACTGAAATGGAGAAACGCCGGTGTGCCGTTACACGTTGGCCATTGTCGCGATGCGGACGAAAATGCGCATCTTCCTCGGCGGCATAGCAGGCGACGAGGTATCGCTCCATCCGCGTGATCTTCATGAAAAAGAGTTTTCTTATTTCCGGAATCACACATATCGAAATACGCCGTAGAATTTGCTGCTTCATGGCTTCGTCGTCGATGAAAAAATCGCGACGGCGTTTGAACGAATGATCGAATATTTCCACGTTGTCACGCATGAAACCGTTATCGCGCGACTGGCCTGTTTTATAAAATTCGACCAGTGTATTGCAGAAGTCGGGATCAAACAGACGCGGAAGAACCAGTATTGGCGCCGGGATTTCGCATGATCGGAATATGTCCAGCTCCGGGAGGCTGCTGAGAAGCGTGAAGACTGCCTCGCAGTCGGCGTCCTCTTCACTGGTGTGGAAGTGCGCCAGTACATGCATGCTTGGATCGACGATCGTCCACGTGACCCTATACTGCGTGCCCAGGGGCACCGCTTCGCGCGGCGCCGCGCCGCACTGTCGGCTCATCGAGCCGTCTTTATCCAGGTAGTAGTAGATGCCGTTTTGCAGCTGGCTTTCGACCTGCTCCCGGTGATCGACGGCAATACCGAGAAAACATGTCTTCACGTCGTCGAAGTCGGCTTTGTGCCGCCGCATGGCATCGAGCGCAGCATGTCCAGGACGAATTTGGCTCGAGCCGAAACAACATACGACCACATACTTCCCGGCAAACCTGTCGAGGGTCATTCGGGGATGCGTGCCTTCCGTGAGGTCCACGAAAGCCTGGCCTACGACAGGTTGCCTATAAGTATGCGCCGTCATCGCACAGCGTGAAAAGTGGCGGAGAGGGAGGGATTCGAACCCCCGATACGGTTGCCCGTACGCCGCATTTCGAGTGCGGTGCTTTCAACCACTCAGCCACCTCTCCGGAGGGCTAAAACCCGAGTGTCGCGGCGCGATATGTAACGGCCGCCTGTATCGGAAACAAGGCCGGAGAATTGGAGCTTGCTAGAGCTCCCGGTCGATCTTGCGATCGAGCGAATAGGGTCCGCCGCCGCGCAGTGCGATGGCGAAGCTCACCAATCCCCAGAGCAGGACGTATTCGTAGCCGCGCTTCATCCAGCCGAAGCCGTTGCCCCAATAGAGCACGGTGATGACCAGCATTTCGATCGCCACTGCCGCTGCGAAGAAACGGGTGAACAGGCCGAGGATGAGCGAAATCCCGCCCAGCGTTTCGGTAACCGTGGAAAGCCAAAACCAGGTCTCCGGCGGACTAAAGCCCATATCGGCGTAGCCCTTCACAAAGCCCGGTGTCGCTCCCGCCATGATCTTGCTGTAGCCGTGCATGAACAAATTCCAGCCGACGGCAACGCGAATGATCAGCCACGACAATGGAATGGCGGCATCGTAGAACGGCTTGAGCGCCGGAAAGAACAGCTTCGATTCAGCGTGCGTGTCAGCCATGATAGTCCCCCCGTTTTGCTGTCGGTGTAGTTACTTCGTCGGCACGACCAGAGAATAGCGCTCATCCGCCGCAAGGCAATCGGCCAGCGGCAGGCCGAGTTCCTTGCGCACGATATTGGTGCCGAGCACCAGCGAGACGATCTTGTAGAAGGCGTGGCGGCGGCTCATGCCTTCGCGGCCCATGCCGCAATCGGTCGATATCACCAGGCGCTGCGGCGGAATATGCCTGAGCGCGGCGCGGATTTTCTCCGCCACTTCGTCCGGGCTCTCAACCTGAAGCGTGTGATGGTCGATGACGCCGATGGCGATCTTCTTTTCGCTGATGATTTTGCCGATCGCCTCGAGGTCGACGCCGCCTGAGCTCGACGACTCGAACGTGATGACGTCGGCATCGACCGTGTTGTAGGTCTCGAGCGCGGGCTTATAGCTTTGCACCTGCGCGAACATGCGCTGCTGCGAAGGATTGCCCCAGCAGGAATGCGCCCACACTTCGGTCTTGGCGCGCAAGCCTTTCACGGTGCGGTTGAACACCTCGACCATCAATTGCGGATTGATCACCTTGTCCTGGATCTTGCGCACCGCGATCAGGTGGATCTGCGGCTCCTCGATCTGGATCACCGGACAGCCGGCATCGGCAAGCTCGTGATATTCCTCGTTGAAGGCGTCGGCGATCGCGAACATGCGGTCCGGCACGCTCTTGTAATGCCGGTCCTGCAGCGCGAAGGCGACGATCTCGGCCGACACTGCGCCGAATTTGACAGGCTTCGTGGTGAAGCGCTGCGCCGCCTTCCACATGGCGGTGTATTGCAGATTGCCGCGCCCGATCGGGCCGGTGATCGCCGGCATGACCCGCGATTCCAGATAGTCGTGCAGAATATGCCCGCGCGGAAACCAGATGCCGCCACGTCCCGCCGGTGTCGCGGCAGGATGCTCGATGTCGAGGCCGCTCATGTGGTTCGGTGGATAGGCGGTCCAGCTCTGGCCGCCGACGTCGTCGTCGAAATGCGCATCGCCGTCGGTGACGATATCGAGACCCGCAATTTCCTGATCGCGCAGATAGCACGTCACCGCGTCTTCATATTGCTCGCGGAAGCGGCGGCTCACCATTGCTTCGAGGAAGTGCCGCGTGCCGAGATTCTCCGTGTACCAGGTCGGCCGCGGCAGCGAGCCGGTGATCGTCGTCGGCAATTTTATGTCTTTTGTGGCGCGAAACATTCTGCTCCCCCGGAACTACTATGGCGCGCCGCTTGGTACGCCGGTTGACGCTTATTGTAGCAAGCCGCGCCATGCGCTGATAAGGGCTCGCCGGAAATCCGCAACACGCGCCTGAGAGGCGATGGGCGCGCGATGGGCAGATGTGGGCAGAGCCCATTCAAGTGCGGAGAAGAGCGCTCAGGTGCCGGTAAAGACAGGCTTCCGCTTTTCCATGAATGCGGTGCGGCCTTCGGTGAAATCGCGGCTCGCGAAGCACTGCTCGACCGCTTCGGCGGTGCGGGCGATGTTGCGCCTGGAATCCTCCTTGACGATTTCACCGACGGTGATCTTCACCGCCTTGATGGTGAGCGGCGCATTGGCGCAGATCATGTCGGTAACGCCTTTGACGTGGTTCTCAAGCTCGGCGGTGGGCACCACCCGGTTTACCAGCCCCATGATCCGCGCCTCCTCGGCGTCGAACTGGCGCGCGGTGTAGAAAATCTCCTTGGCGAAAGCCGGCCCGACGATGTCGACGAGACGCTTGAGTCCGGTATAGCCGTAACCCAGACCGAGCTTTGCCGCCGGCACCGCAAAGCGCGAATTATCCGAGGCGAAACGCAGGTCGCAGCACGTCGCGAGGCCGAGGCCGCCGCCGATGCAATAACCGCGGATCATTGCGATCGTCGGCTTCGGAAAGTCCGCCACCGCGGCATAGGCTTCGTCGACCCTCTTGCCATACACCTTCTGGGCCTCGAGATTGGCGCGCTCGCTGCCAAACTTGGAAATATCGGCGCCCGACACGAAGGCCTTGCCGCCGGCGCCGGTCAGAACCACGACGCGGATATCATCGTCGGCGGCAAAATCGTCGAGGATGCGTCGCGTCGCTTCCCACATGTCCAGAGACACCGCGTTGTGCCGCTCGGGATTGTTGAACGTCGCGAAGCCAACGCCGCCTTCCTTGCGTGAGAGCATCTTGTCGGTTTGAGACATTTCGTACTCCTGGTCCTCTCAATTCGTCACGGCCGGGCATGACGACACTGGAATTCACACGGCATTCGCCTTATGCAGCGCCGCAATGTCGCGCTTGCTGAAGCCGAATTCCTTGAGCACCGCGTCGGTGTGCTCGCCGAGCTCCGGCGGGCGCGCGACAAGACGCGACGGCGTGCGCGACA
The DNA here is from genome assembly GCA_963808205.1 of uncultured Alphaproteobacteria bacterium. GTDB lineage: Bacteria > Pseudomonadota > Alphaproteobacteria > Rhizobiales > Xanthobacteraceae > BOG-931. The sequence goes on along the minus strand of CAWEER010000005.1, from coordinate 986,228 downwards.
GCCGCACGGGCTGGGCAAGAAGGCCCATCTTGCTCTTGTCCTTTTTAGTCACGCTCTGCGTGACCTCGAGATGCTCCACCTGCGGATCGGCGAACATCCGGTCGATGGAATAGATCGGTCCGCACGGCACGCCCTCCTTGTTGAGGCGCTCGATCCACGCATCGCTGGTGCGATTGACAAGATAGGTGCCGATTTCGGCATTGAGCGCATCACGGTGCTTGGAACGTGAGGCGCCCGACTGATAGTCGGGGTTCTTCAGCAAGGCTTTTGCTCCGATGGCCTCGCAGAACCGTTCCCAAATCCGCTGGCCGGTGGCGGCAATGTTGATATGACCGTCGCTGGTCTTGAACACGCCGGTCGGAATGCTGGTCGGGTGATTGTTGCCGGCCTGCTTCGCGACTTCGCCCTGCACCAGATATCGCGCGGCCTGGAAGTCGAGCATGAAGATCTGGGCTTGCAGCAGCGACGTCGTGACATGCTGGCCCTTCTTCGACGTCTCGCGCTCGAGAAGCGCAACCAGAATGCCGATCGATGCAAAAATGCCGGCGCTGAGATCGGCGATCGGAATGCCGACACGGACCGGCCCCTGACCCGGCAAGCCGGTAATCGACATCAGTCCGCCCATGCCCTGGGCGATCTGATCGAAGCCCGGGCGATTGGCATAGGGGCCGTCCTGGCCGAAGCCGGAGATGCTGGCATAGACGATGCGCGGATTGATTTTGGCCAGCGCCTTGTAGTCGATGACGAGACGCTTTTTCACGTCCGGACGGAAATTCTCGACCACGACGTCCGCCTTCTTGACCATCCGCCTGAAGGCCGCGACGCCTTCAGGCTTCTTCAGGTCGAGCGTCATGCTGCGCTTGTTGCGATGCAGGTTCTGAAAGTCGCCGCCCTCGCGCGGACCGCCCATCGGCTCTTCGGCGCTGGGCGGCATTTCGATCTTGATGACGTTGGCGCCCCAATCGGCGAGCTGGCGCACGCAGGTCGGGCCGGAGCGGACGCGGGTGAGGTCGAGGACCGTGAACCGCGACAAGGCTTTGGAAGCGTGGGGAAATGGCATTGCTGGCGTCTCCAACGCCGGTTTGATACCGGCCGGATTTTTGCCGGTCCAGACCCTGGTTCGGTGGACCGGAAGGCGCCGAATTTCCCCGATCTGACCCGCCTTGTCCACCGGCGCCGGATCGAATTCCGGGCCCGGCGCGCCGGTTTCAATCGCGCGGGAATGCAGCCGCGCGTGGCCATCTTTCCGGCACTTTCGCAAGGCGATCATAAAGCAGGGCGCGGCTGTTTTCCGGGAATTGTCATGAATGAATTTTGCCGTTCGCTCATTGCGCTGATGATCGCCTTGGCCGTTACGCCAGCCCTCGCGCAGGATCGCGGCGGCCACGGCGGATCATCCAATCGCGAAGACAGACAGCAAAGCGGCGGCGCGGGACGTCAGGAGCAGAACGGGCCGGGCGTCCTTTCGCTCCTGCCCAGCGACGCCGTCACCGAGCACAGCATCGATACGCCCGCGGGCAAGCTTGCCTATACGGCGACAGCCGGCACGTTCCCGTTGTTCGACCAGTCGGGTGAACGGTCAGCCGGTATTTTCTATACGGCGTTCGTCGCCAAATCGGCCGGTCCGGTTGCGCGCCCGGTGACGTTCGTCTTCAACGGCGGCCCAGGCGCCGCATCGGCCTTTCTCAATCTCGGTCTCGTCGGTCCGCGCATTGCCGAATTTGGAAAGAACGGCCGTGACGGCTCCGACGTCCGCCTCGTCGACAATCCCGATACCTGGCTCGCCTTCACCGACCTTGTATTGATCGATCCGGTCGGCACCGGCTGGAGCCGGCCGGCAAAGCCCGATGGCGGCCGTCCGTTCTGGGCGGTGCATGTCGACGCGGAATCGATGGCCAAGGTCGTCGCGCTCTATGTGGCGAAAAACGGCCGAACCAGTTCGCCGAAATTTCTACTCGGCGAGAGTTATGGCGGCTTTCGCGCCGCCAAGGTGGCGCGCGTGCTGGCAAACGATCAAGGCATCGTGGTGTCGGGAATTCTGATGCTCTCGCCGATGCTCGAAGGGTCTTTCCAATTTGGCGGCGACCGCTTTGCGCTCGGCGCCGCGCTGCAATTGCCGTCGCTCGCCGCGGCTGAACTCGAGCGCAAGGGCGCCTTCAGCACGGCGGCGCTCGCCAAGGCCGAGCACTTCGCGCTCAACGATTATCTCACCACGCTCGCCGGGCCGCCGCTCCAGGGCGACGCGGCAAAAGCGTTCTACGCCCGCGTCGCCAGCATGACCGGGCTGTCGGTCGATGCGGTGACGCAATCGCGCGGCTTCATTCGCGACGACTATGTCAAGAATTTCAACAGCGGCGACCACAAGATCGCCAGCCATTACGACGCGACTTTTGCGTCCGATGATCCCTATCCGGAATCGCCGTCAGCACGGGGCCCCGACCCGATCCTCGATGGCATGGTCCGTGCCTACGGCAGCGCGTTCGTTGGTTATGCGCGTGACGAACTCGGTTTCAAGACCGACATGACCTACAATCTCCTTGCCAACGACATTTCCGGCAAATGGGACTGGGAAACCGGGCACGGCCAGCCGAGCGCGGCTGACGATCTGCGCGTCTTGCTCGCGCTCACGCCGTCATTCCGGCTGATGATCGCCCACGGCTACAGCGACATGGTCACGCCATACGCGATTTCGCGCTATGTGCTCGAACACCTTCCCGCCTTTGATGGCGAAGAGCGCGCCGAGCTGAAACTCTACCGCGGCGGCCACATGCTTTATCTCGACCCGGACTCGCGCAAGGCGTTCACCGCCGACGCCAGGACGATGTACGCATCGCCGTAACGGCGCCTCCTGAAGACGTTTGGGGATTGACCCTGCCGGCGAAACGACGACGCGTTCGCAGGCAGCGGCGCTTTGTCTCACTGCACGAGCGGGCGTCCGCCCAACTGCCCGGATTCCAGATCATTTTCCCTGCCTGACGCGGCCCCGGCCGATTGGCACATCTGGATGTCCTGGGTGGTTTCGTGCTTTTTTGTCAGTATCGCCGGAACACTATTCGCGCTGATGAACGACTTCGTCGATCGGCCTGTTTTTCGTTCTCGTCGTCCTCTTCTTTCCGCGCGGTGTCCTTGGTATCATTCGGCGAAAGGCCGTGTCGTGAGCCTGCTGCAAGTCAAAAACGTCTCGAAGCATTTCGGCAGCCTGATTGCCGTCAACGATATTTCGATGACGGTGGCGCCCGGCGAATTGCGCGCCATCATCGGACCCAACGGCGCCGGCAAGACGACGTTCTTCAACCTGATCACCGGGTTCTTCACGCCGACGTCGGGCCAGATCGTTTTCGACGGCGAAGACATCAGCCAGATCTTGCCCGCGCGCCGGGTCTGGCGCGGCATGGCCCGCACATTTCAGGTGACCGAGGTGTTTCCGGAACTGTCGGTTCGGGAGAACCTGCGCATTCCTGTGGAGGTCGCGTCCGGTTTTCGGCTGCGCGCGTGGCTGTCGGCGGCCGATGACGAAAAGATCCGCAGCCGCGTCAGCGAACTGATCGACATGGGCAACCTCGGCGCGAAGGCCGATCGCCAGGTCGGCGAGCTGTCGCACGGCGATCAGCGCGCCACCGAAATCATGATGGCGCTTGCGCTCAGGCCGCGCCTTTTGCTGCTCGACGAGCCGACCGCCGGCATGGGCGACCAGGAAACCTACGACATCACCCAGCTGATCCGGAAATTGCACAAGGACGGCAAGCTGACGATCGTGCTGATCGAACACGACATGCGCGTGGTATTCCACCTTGCCGATCGCATCATGGTGCTCGACCAGGGCAAATTCCTCGCCGAAGGCACGCCCCCGGAGATCGCCGCCAACAAGGCCGTGCAGACCGCCTATCTGGGGCAAGCTGCATGACCGCAGCCTTGATAGCCGAAGGCCTCCACACATTTTACGGCAAGAGCCACATCCTGCACGGCGTCAGCCTTGAAGCCGCCGAGGGCAAGGTGACGGCACTGCTGGGCCGCAACGGCGCCGGCAAAACCACGACGCTGCGTAGCCTCATGGGCCTCACGCCGCCCCGCGAAGGCCACGTCACCATCTTCGGTACGGACACAACGGGCTGGCCGCCGTTTCGCATCGCGGCGACCGGCGTCGGCTATGTTCCCGAAGGCCGCAAGATTTTTCCCAATCTGACCGTGGACGAGAATCTGCTGGTTCCGCTGGAGCGGCCGGGTCCATGGACACCCGCCGGCATCTATCGGCTGTTCCCGCGGCTCCTCGAGCGCAAGTCGAACCGCGGCCGCCAGCTTTCCGGCGGCGAGCAGGAAATGCTGTCGATCGCGCGCGCGCTTTTGCTCAATCCGAAGCTCCTCATTCTCGACGAGCCGTCGCAAGGGCTCGCCCCGCTGATCGTGCGCGAGGTCTTCCGGATCGTGACGCAGATGCGGTCGGAGGGCATGACCGTGCTCCTCGTGGAACAGAATGTCCGCATGAGCCTCGAAGTCGCCGACCACGCCTATGTGCTCGATGACGGCCACGTCGTCTATTCCGGCCCGGCGCGCGAACTCGCCGCCGACGAGGCGCGCGTGCAATCGCTCGCCGGCGCCAGCGCCGAGGAATGGTCGCCGCAGCACTAGATTTTCAGCAGGTCCGGTCTTTGGCCGGCGCCGTCCTTAGCTGGCGTTCTTCGGGTCCAGACCGTATTTGGCGCACATCTTGGTGACGATGGCGAAATCCTTGCCGCCGGCGATCAAGCCCATGACCGCCGACGACACCCGCCCCGCGGTCATGTGGGCTTCGACGATATAGGCTTGCTGGCCGCTGTAAGCCGGAAACGGGCTCTGGGCGTCCACCGTCGCGCAATAGTTCACCATCTCGTCGTTCACGATCGCCGGAAATTTTGCCCATCGATATTTGGCCGCGCCCGGATTGCGCAGCGACGGCGCAACCGCGTTGACAATGGCCGTCTTCTCCAGCGGCGTGAGATCGCGCTGCCCGAGACTTGTCGTCGGTACGGCGCCCCCGCCACTGGCCGCGGGCGCGCCCGGAGAGCCGCCCGTCGCGCAAGCCGAAAGCGCCAAAGCTGCCGCCAACGCGGCAATCACGTCGAGATTTTTTGTTTGCACGATTAGTCCGTCGTTATTGGGATGGTGCGGAAGCGCCCGCCCCCTTGTTCGATACGTGGATCGAACCGATCGTAACCGACGGCGCCACGGGCGAATTCGACGACGGCGTACCGTCGGCGCGGATGGTGTGGATACCGCTATTGATCATCGCCCGGCCGTCACGCGTCGGACTGTTCATTTCCTTCATATTGTCACTGACAAGAGTTTCTTCTGCTTCCGGATGCCCGGTATTGATCATGCGAAGATGGCTCACGAAAATCTTCGGATAGATCAGCGTCGACGACGGCACTTTCAGGCCCATTTCCTTCGCGATGTCGGCGACGAAGGCGTTGCAGTTGTAAAGTTCCGCGCTCCAGCTATGCGACCGCGACTGCAGGTCTCGCACGTAAGCCATGACGCGATCGTACTGGTCCTTGTTCATCAGGACGCGGTAGCGGGCGGAGACATATTTGTCCTCGAGGTCGCCGTCGGTCCATCCGGTTTCGGCAGGGACCGGAACGTAATGGCCGATCACCCAGGCCGTCGCGTCATCGCCGACCGGTGAAAGTCCGGCAACGCTGGCCTTGGTCGGCGCTTCGCCGACGCGGCCGTGGACGATATAGGTGTGGCCGTAGTCCCACGCGTAGCGCGAACGGAATTCGATGTAATACGCACCGGAGCCGCTGGTCGTCAGGGTCGCTCTGGCGTTCGCCGCCCTGACAATTTTCGGCGCGGCGCTGGCCGCCGCGGGCTTGGCGCTGTCTTGCGCGACCGCAGATGAAAGGCCGCCGCCCAACAGCGCGGCCAAAGCGACAATGCCCGCCAGCCAAACAGCGTGTGCCCGATCGCCCAGCCTGTGCCGCATGATGCCCTCCGAGTGACCGCAACGTGCCATCGAGGTACCGACCTTTGTGTCCGGGCTCAGTCGGCTTGTCTTGCCGGCCTGTTTAGCCACCGCAATTCGGTCCCGGTTCATCGCGCTTGGTGCCTTTATGGTAACAACAATAGGCCAGCGCCCAGTGGCAAATTTTCGGCAGAGATTCTGGATTTTTCGCACTGCGGCATATTTGCAACGATGGTCCGGCAAATTCAGCGCGCCTGGCCGAAAGACCTCTGCCCATTGCCGGCGGCCGACCGGTCCCCGGGGCGGATTTCCGGTGAACCCCGGAAAATCGGTCACGATCGGGCGGCGCTGCGCGCCTCGTCGACCGTTCCTTACCTAAACCTAAAGATGTACCGGCCATGGAACCGCAATCGCGGCTCAATCAAATCCAGACTGTGTCTTTTCAGCACTAGAGGACTGATGGACCCGCCTGTATGGTTAATTGTGTCATGACAAGGGGGAGTTCTCTCCATGAAAAAGCTCGTTCTAGCGACTGCCGCGGTGTTAGCTCTCCTGAGCATCGTTGGCTGTGCTAATACTGGCAAGGGTAAGGCCCCGCCGCCGGTCGTTACCAAGGGGTAATTGCTGTACAGCAATTGTATGGGGGAAGGGCCGGCCTAGTGCCGGCCCCTTTCTTTTTGGCGGCCCCTTTTTGGCCGTCCCCAGCCGCCTATAGGACTTATTTCCACCGACAAACCTCACCGGGCAGCGGCTATTCCGCGGCGCGCTTGTGCGCGAGCGCGGCGGCCGCCTGATCGTAGCGCTCCTCGCGCGCCAGCACGTCCTTCAAGCCGACAAGCTCGTAATAATCGTCGAGCGGCAGAAGATGATCGAATGTGGCAGTGAGTGAATTCTCGCGCTTGAGGATGCGCAGCACATTGCGAACGGCATTCGCGGCGGCAAATAGCGCAATCGAGGGAAATGTCGCGGCGACGACGCCCGCGGCTTCGAGTTCCTCAAGACTTCGCCGCTTGAGCCCCGCCGCCTGTGACAGCGTCGCCATGTGCGGACCGCCCACCTCGCGCATGACGCGCTTTATGTCTTCGATCGAATCGACGCCCATGGGCTTTGCCATATCGGCGCCGGCCTCCATGAAAAGCTGGGAGCGCCCGACCGCCGCGTTGAGGCCTTCGACGCCCGCGGCGTCGGTGCGGGCGACAATGAAGAAATCGGGATCGCGCCGCGCGTCGAGCGCGGCTTTGATCTTGGCAAGCATCTGCTCCACCGGGATCACCTGCTTGCCCGGCAGGTAACCGCAGCGGTTCGGGAAGACCTGATCGCTGATGAAAACGCCGGCGACGCCGGCTGCCTCGAACGCGCGCACCATCTGGCGCACATTGTTGACCCCGCCAAATCCGGTGTCGGCATCGGCATAGACCGGAATTTCCACGGCCGCGCAGATACGCGCGTAATGGTCGGCGTAGTCGCGCATATTGGACTGGCCCATGTCCGGTTGCGCGAGCATCGAGCCGACCGCGGCGTAACCTCCGGCGCAGATCGCCTCGAAACCCTCCGCTTCCATGATACGGGCGGAGAGCGCGTCATAGGCGCCGGGCATGAGGACGAGGCGCTTGCCCGCCATGATGGCCTTGAATTTCTTTCGCACGCTCATTTCCATCTCCTGTTCACGACGCGCCGGATGCCGGCCGGCGGCTGTCGCACGTGCTCTGCAACCACGGCTGTGACTGCGCCGCGCGGTGTTCCCAGCTTACGATCTCGTCCATGTGCTTGAGCGTCAGCCCGATATCGTCGAGGCCCTCAAGCAGGCGCGTGCGATCGGCATCGGGGAAATCGAAAGCGATGTCGGGGCCGCCCGGGCCGCTGATGCGTTTAGTCACGAGATCGGCGGTGAAGGGCGCTTTGCCGTCGGCGGCGACGACCCGCGCAATGAAACTATCCGCGTCACCTTCGCCGAGCACGACCGGCAGCAAGCCGTTCTGCAGACAGTTCTCGCGATAGATATCGGCAAAGCTCCTGGCCACGATGACGCGGATATCGTTCGCGATCATGCTCCAGACTGCGGATTTGCGTGAAGAGCCGGCGCCGAAATTGTTGCCGGTCACCAGAATACCGGCGCCGCGAAATTGCGGTTTGTTGAGCACGAAGTCCGGATTTTCACTGCCGTCGTCGCGCCGGCGCGCGCGGCTGAACAGCATCGCCTTGTAGTCATCCTTGAGACTGCGCGACGGCATGAACGGCGCGACCTGATCGGTATTGATGTCGTCGGTGAGAAGCGGCGCGGCGATGCCGGTGTGGCGCGTGAAGGGCTGCATTACGCCACTCCCGGCAGCAACTGGCGCACGTCGGCGATGCGCCCGGCAATCGCGGTCGCGGCCGCGGTTTCGGGGCTCGCCAGATGCGTACGCACGTTGGAGCCCTGGCGATTTTCGAAATTGCGGTTGGTGGTCGAGACGCAGCGCTCCCCGGGCTGGCCGCGGTCTCCGTTGCCGCCGGCGCACATCGAGCAGCCGGACTCGCCCCAAAAGAAACCGGCGTCGCGGAAGATCCGATCAAGCCCCGCGGCTTCCGCGTCGCGTTTCACGCTGGATGATCCCGGCACGACCATGGCGACGACACCCGCGGCGACGCGGCGTCCGCGCACCACCAAGGCTGCAGCCTGCAGATCGGGAAGGCGGGCGTTGGTGCAGGAGCCGATGAAGACGCGATTGACCGGCAGACCGGCAAGCGGTGTTCCCGGCGTGAGGCCCATGTAGGAAAACGCGCTTTCCGCAGCCGCGCGCCGGCCGGGATCGACTGCTGCAGGTTCGGGCACACGGCCTGAAATCCCGACGACCTGGCTCGGATCGGTGCCCCAGGTGATCTGCGGCTCAAGCGCCGCACAATCGAGCGTAACCTCGCGATCGAATTCCGCATCGTCGTCGGTGACCAACGTTCGCCAATGCGCGAGCGCGCGATCCCACGATGCACCTTGCGGCGCGAAAGCACGGCCCGCCAGCCAGGTGAAGGTGGCGTCATCCGGCGCCACGAAACCCGAGCGGCCTCCCATTTCGATATTGAGATTGCACAGCGTCATGCGCTGCTCGATCGGCATGGCGCGCACGGCCGCACCGGCATATTCGACGGCAAAGCCGCGCCCTCCGGCGACGCCAAGCTCGGCAATGAGCCGCAGCGCGACGTCCTTGGCGCTGACATGCACGCCGAGCCGGCCATCGAGCCGCGCCCGCATCCGCTTCGGCCGTTTGAGCGCCATCACTTGCGTGGCGAGGATATGCGCGAGTTCGCTCGTGCCGCATCCGAACGCCAGCGCGCCGACGCCGCCGACGGTGCTGGCATGACTGTCGGGGACGGCATGCGTTGCACCCGGCAGGACGATACCGAGTTCCGGCGCCACGACATGGGAGATACCCTGATCGGGATCGCCGATATCGAACAGCCTGATACCGCTGTTGCGGCAGCCGTCGCGCATCGCCCGGATGAACGCCGTGCCGGACGGATTGGTGTCGTCGCCGCGGCCCGGCTGGGTCGAAACCGTATGATCCTGCACCGCGAAGGTGAGATCGGGCCGATGCACGGCACGCTGCTGCCGCTGCAATTGGGCGAAGGCGTGATGGGCGTGCAGTTCGTGCAACACGTGACGGTCGATGTAGATGAGCTCCCGCCCGTCGGCGCGCTCCGCGACGCGGTGGCTATCCCAGATTTTGTCGAACAACGTACGCGGCATGACGGCTTGTTCCTCGATGCCACGCATCTTGGTCGCATGGGCGGGTCCAGGCAAGCAGAGGCGATGCCGATCTGCTGTGACGAAACCGCGAGCCGGAATTTCGAGGGAGACGGAAAGGAGCGCGTAAATCGCGCGCTATGACGCCGCGCGCAGCGGCGTCCGCACATAGGCGGCCACGTTATTGCGGCCACGGCGTTTGGCGTCGTAGAGCGCGGTGTCGGCAGCCTCGACCAGATCGGCCGCGGTCTGGAAATCCTCCGGCACCAGGGACTCGACTCCGATGCTGACGGTGACGTGACCGCAGGGCGATTCGGAGTGATTGATCAGAAGGTCTTCCACCACCTTGCGCGCTTCGTCGGCGAGTTCCATCGCCCGCCCAAGATCGAGTCCGGGGAGCAAGAGCGCGAATTCCTCGCCGCCATACCGGGCGACCAGCACGGCCTCTTCGAGCGTGACGAGGGACAGTGTCTCGCCAACGGCGCGCAGACAGGTATCGCCGGCGACATGGCCATAGCGGTCGTTGAACAGCTTGAAGTGGTCGATATCGATCATCATCAGCGCGATCGGCGCGCAGGTCTCGGCGGCGAGCTGCCATTCGCGTTCGAGCCGACGGTCGAAGCCGCGCCGGTTGGCGAGGCCGCTCAGGCCGTCAAGGCTCGCCAGTTCCTCGAGATGCTGGTTGGCGATCTGCAATTCCTCTTCGCGTTCGGCGAGCTTTGCCGCCATGTCGTCAAGCGCGGCCGCCAGCGGCGCGAACTCGGCGACCCACGGTTCCTGCGACGCCCGCACATGCAGGTCGCCGCGGCCAAATCGCGTGGCGGTGCGAACCAGCGACCTGATCGGCCGCACCACAAGCTGTTCGCCGCCGAACCAGGCAAGGACAAGGACGAAAATGCCGAAGAGGAAAAGTTGCAAATAGGCAAAGTCGATCTTGCGGTCGATGCCGCTGTGCACGGCATTTTCATCGAGACCGACCGCAAGACGCGCTTGCGTCCACGGCACGCGGACAAAAGCGAAGATGCGGCGAATGCCGTCGAAGCCCGCGATCGTCATCGTGCCTTCGTCGCCGGCAAGCAGGCCGCGCGCCAGGGGATGCTCGCCGAAGCGCTTGCCGACGTATTGTTCCTGGTCAGCCGAGCCGGCGACAAGCGTGCCATTCCCGTCAATCAGCATGACCGACGCGCCGGAATGTTCCGCGGCGGTTGCCGCGAGTTGTCCGATCCATTGCAGATTGATGACCGCGTGCACGACGCCGCCCACCGAGCCGTCTTCCTCGATGACCGGGAAGGTGGCTACGAGGCTCGGCACCTGATGGGTGCGGTTGATGAGATAGTCGCTGAGCACGAAGCTGCGCGTGCGCAATGCGTCTTGAAAATGCGGCCGCTCGGAGACATTCAGGCCGATCGCTTGCGGATCGGTCGAGCATTTGAGGCGGCCGTCGACGCTGGCAACGGAGAGGCTGCGGATCCAGGGGATATTCTTTGTCAGGTCGCCCAGATATCGACTGCAATTCGGTGAATCGAGCGACACATCCGCATAGACGTGCGAGACGAGTTGCAGCAGCGCGCGAACCGAATAGATGATTTCCTGTTGCGAGTCGGCACCGCGGCGGGCGAGTTCGGCCACTTCGATATTGGCGCGCTGGGTGCGTTCGGCGCGGGCGGTTTCAAGGCCGTGGACGCGCTCGAGCATCAGCGGCGCGATCGCGAGCAGAGCAAGAACGATGAGCCGGGCGCGAATGCTCAGCAATGGCTTCTTGAGCCATGACGGCTTATCAAGTTTTGGCTGGCCGTTCGACGGCATCCCGCACTCCCACCCCGTTTCACAAGCTAGTGGTCACGCGTAAAAATGGGCCTCGTGATATCGCTAAAATTTGAATCATCCAGGCTGCTATTGACCAAATGGAAAGCATGACCAAAGAGGCCGGACTCACTGCGGTGCGCGGCGATATCGCGCGAGCGTGCCGCGATGCCGGCCGCGATCCGGCATCGGTCACGCTCGTCGCGGTGTCGAAGACATTCGGGCCGGACGAGATCGAGCCCGTCATCACCGCCGGCCAGCGGGTTTTCGGCGAAAACCGCGTCCAGGAAGCCAAGGCCAAATGGCCGCCGCTCGTGACGCGGCATGATGGGCTGCAACTGCACCTCGTCGGCCCGCTGCAGTCGAACAAGGCCAAAGACGCGGTGGCGCTGTTCGACGCCATCCATTCGATCGATCGCGCGAGCCTGGCTGAAGCGCTGGCAAAGGAGATCGCCAGGCAAGAACGCCGTCCGCTGCTGTTTGCCCAGATCAATACCGGCGCCGAGGCGCAAAAAGCCGGCGTGCTGCCCCAGGAGGCCGACGCCTTCCTTGCCGCCTGCCGCGACCGCTATGGGCTGACGATTTCAGGCCTGATGTGCATCCCGCCGCAGAACGACGCGCCAGCGCCCCACTTCGCGCTGACCGCCAAGATCGCGGGCCGCAATGGCCTGACACTCCTGTCGATGGGGATGAGCGCCGACTTCCCGGCGGCGATCGCGATGGGTGCCACCCACATACGGGTCGGCACCGCGATTTTCGGCACCAGGACGGTGGCTCACTAAGGGTTGTGGCTCACTAAGGACTGTGGCTCACTAAGAATGAATTTGTATTCGTGTCTTCGTGCCGATGCGGCCAAGGAGCCGCAGCAAATCCGGGCGCTTTAGCGCAACACAGCCCGCCGTCGGCCCAAATCCATCCCGGGCGACGTGAATGAAGACCGCACTGCCACGCCCGGCCACGCGAGGCCGCGTATTATGGTCGATTTCGACGATGAGATCGTACAGCCCGTCTTTCCGGCGTAGCCGGTCGCCTGGTTCATTGGCCGAGCGCCGGACGGGGTGATTGTAGCGGCGGTCTGCCGGATCCTCGCACCAGGCGTCGGTGGGACCGATGCGGCGGAGCGGAAGGGACGTCCGCGGGCGGGGCAGCCGGTCGGCCCGCCACCACAGCCGTACCGGGTGGAACGTGCCGGCTGGCGTGCCGCCGTCGCCTTCCCATTTGGACGCCTTGATCCCACCGCGGCCGAGCGCGACCCGCACGTTCGTTGGGCCAATGCGCAACAGGCCCTGCGATCGATGGCCGGGCCGGGCCGCGACGCGGAGGTGGCGAAGCGAAGTCCGTCGCATGAAGGCTCTGATTCCCAACGGCCCGCGGCTCTAGTATCCTTCACCTTCGCGCCTCGTGGCGCAACAAAGCGGCGGCCGGGCGGGGATTTGATGCCGAATACGCGTAATATTCTGATTGTCGACGACGATGCCGAGCTGCGCGAGGGGCTCACGGAGCAGCTTTCGCTGCACGAGGAGTTCGAAGCCATTGCGGTCGATAGCGGCAGCAAAGGCGTCCAGGCGGCAAAAGCCGGCCAAGTCGACCTCGTCATCATGGACGTTGGCCTGCCCGATATCGACGGCCGCGAAGCCGTGCGCATCCTGCGCAAGAACGGCTTCAAGGCGCCGATCATCATGCTGACCGGCCACGACACCGATTCCGACACGATCCTCGGCCTGGAATCCGGCGCCAACGATTACGTGACGAAGCCGTTCCGGTTCGCGGTGCTGCTGGCGCGCATTCGCGCGCAACTTCGCCAGCACGAGGCGAGCGAGGACGCCGTCTTCACGATCGGGCCTTACACATTCCGGCCGAGCTCAAAGCTCCTGCTCAATCCCAAAGGCAGCAAGGTGCGGCTGACCGAGAAGGAAACGTCGATCCTGCGCTACCTCTATCGGGCCGGGCAGCGGCCGGTGTCGCGCGAGACATTGTTGCAGGAGGTGTGGGGTTATAATTCAGGCGTCACCACGCACACGCTGGAGACGCATATCTACCGGTTGCGGCAAAAGATCGAGAAAGATGCCGCAGCCCCCGCCATCCTTGTCACTGAAGCCGGCGGCTACAAACTTGTGCCGTGATCGGCGGTTGTCATGAGTATCGACGACGATATCGCGTTCCTTGAACGGGTCCCGGTTCTGCGGCGGCTCGGCGCGCCGGCGTTGCGCATTCTTGCCATCGGCGCCGAGAACTATTCGGTCCAGGGCGGCGAAGTGCTGTTCCGCGCCGGCGACGCCGCCGATTGCGCCTTCGTCGTACAGCAGGGCTCGTTCGGGCTTCAGCCGGACCTCGCAGGCGGCAGTGAGATCGTCGCCGGGCAGGGTGCCTTGCTCGGCGAGTCGGCGCTCATTACAGAATCGCGGCGGACCGGCACCGCCACCGCGCGCGAGGATTCGCTCGTCCTGCGCATCTCGCGTGCGATGTTCCTGAAAATGCTCGAGAGCTATCCCGAGGCGGCGCAGCGGCTGCGGGAATTGATGGCTTCGCGTGCCGACAAATGGGCGCGTGAAATGGAGAACGTGCGCGCCGCGCTGGTGCGCGGACCCGGGCCGCGCTAGCGCGTCATCCGGAAAAGCGGAAACCGGTTTTCCGAAAAGATCATGCTCCAACGAAAAACCAGACCGCGCCCTCAATGCTTTCTGGACTCCCGGCGATGCTCGATCTCGAGACTGACCAGCCGGGCCAGAAGCGTCGCCGGGTAAAGCGCACCGATCACCGCCTCGAGATTGGCAAGACTGCGCGCCAGCGGTTGCACCGGGGTGATATCGCCGTAGCCGAGCGTGGTGAGCGTGCAGAAGCTGAAATACAGAAGCGTTGCGCCCGAGCCGAATTCGGCGCCGGTGTGCGGAAGATTGGCGAAGGAGCCGGGCTGGAGAACTTCGATCAGCCGGTAGACCGTGAAAAACAAGAGCGCGAAGTTCAGGTAAAGGATGACCGCGCCTTGCACGCGATGAAAAGTGACGCGGCCGGAGCCGAACACCGCGCGTGCGATCGTCAGGCTAAGCGCCGCAATGGCAAGAAATCGCCCGCTGAAACTCAGCCATTGTGTCAGCGGCGACGGGTCTTCGCGCCAAAGCAGCGTTCCGATGGGGCTCAAGGCAACCGCAATCAGGACTGCGATGGTGGCGATATGGCTATGCCAGGTCACCATGAGAATGGAGCAAACCAGAACCACGAACATCACCGGCAAAACCAGTGTTGGCAGCACGCCCATTCCGGTCAACGGCACCAAAAGAAAAATCAGCAGTCCTTCGATGATCAGGACGGCCGTGAGGCCGGGATCGCGCGCGATGGCCTGCCATCGCCGAAGGCGGGCGCGCCACCTCTTCGAAGAGCTCATGACTTAAGCCTCCAGCGTCGCCGTGACCGGCACGTGGTCTGATGGACGCTCGGCGCCCCGGTAATTTTTGGCAATATCGATCCGGGCGACGCGGTCGGCCAAAACCGGCGACGCCCAAACATGATCGAGACGGCGGCCTTTGTCAGCAGTCACCCAATCCGGCGAGCGGTAACTCCACCACGTATAGAGTTTCGCCGGCTCGGGCGTGAGCTGCCGCATCGTATCGACCCAGCCGCCGGCCTCGCGCGCCGCGGCGAATTTCTCGCATTCGACCGGCGTATGCGACACGACCCGGACCATCTGCTTGTGACTCCAGACGTCGTGTTCGAGCGGCGCGACGTTGAGATCGCCGACCAGGATCGATCGCTCGGACCGCGCCGGCCGCAGCGCCGCGCAGTCGCGCATCTCGTCGAGGAAGGCGAGCTTGTGGGCGAATTTCGGATTGACCGCCGGATCGGGAATGTCGCCGCCGGCGGGAACGTAGAAATTGTGCACCGTGATCGGATCGCGCAGGCCGGCGCGCTCGCCGAACACGGCCGAGACGTGGCGGCAATCGCTCTTGCCGCAAAAGCGCTGGATGTCATGGCTCTCGAACGGCAGCCGCGAGAGCACGACAACGCCGTGATAGCCCTTCTGGCCGTTGAGCGCGACGTTCTCATAGCCGAGGCGCTTGAAACGCTTGAGCGGAAATTTGTCGTCCGGACATTTGGTCTCTTGCAAACAAAGAATGTCGGGACGGACGGATTTTATGAATTTGGCGACCAGATCGATGCGCAGCCGCACCGAATTGATATTCCAGGATGTGATCTTGATTTTCATTGTGGGAATGTGGTGCCGGGCCGGTCATTAAACCAGCATTTTTCGGCGTGTCATCATCCGCGCGGGCGGAAGATCCGGTATCCACAGGCGATTGCCGGTCGGGAGCGCCGCAGCGTCACGGAGCGCGGCAGAATTGCCGCCTACTGAACGCCTTGATTGCGCTGGTAATTGATCACGAATAAATCCGGATCGGGCTTTTTGGCCGTGTCGAGGTTGTAGACGGCGACCGTGGTGTCGAAACCCTGCGGATCGGTGACGGTCCACTGCTTGAGCGTCAGGTCCTTGGCGTCGAACATCATCATCAGCCGGTTGGTGCCGACCATGAGCTGCTTCTGCTCGATGACGA
Source organism: uncultured Alphaproteobacteria bacterium (assembly GCA_963808205.1). GTDB lineage: Bacteria > Pseudomonadota > Alphaproteobacteria > Rhizobiales > Xanthobacteraceae > BOG-931. The sequence goes on along the minus strand of CAWEER010000005.1, from coordinate 970,222 downwards.
CGGTGGCGAAAGTATCGTCGGAGGTGACGCTGACGACATCGGTGTCGCGTATCAGGTCGATGCGGTCGGCGAGCAGATAGCGCAGCGGCGTCTGCGACAGCGGATAGAGATCCTGCGTCGCCAGCTTGCGGTCGCGCACGACGACCTGGGAACCGTCGGCGATGATGTCGATGGGGCTCGGCGGATTATAGGCAAAGCGCACGCGCCCTGGTTTCTGGATGTAGAAGGTTCCCTCGGTCCGCCCGCCGTCAGGTCCGATCTGGACGAAATTTCCGACCAGCGTCTGTACGCTGGAGAGATACATGCTGATGCGGTCGAGCAGCGCGCGCTGTTTGGTGTCGAACGCGGTCGCCTGGCTCGGCGAGCCCGAGCCTTTGTCGAACGGCAGGGTGAACGGGAAAAAGCCGGGCGGCTTTTGCGCCTCGGCCGGGGCGGCGCTGTTGGCGGCGGGGGAAGATGCGGACCCGGTCTTGGGCAGCGGAGCCGGCGTCGGCAGCGGCACGCTTTCGGCAAAAGCCGGAGCGGCCGCCAGCAAAGCGAAGCCGCAAGCCATTGCCACGCAAAACGCCGCGCACTTTGCCGCCATATCCCTCTCCCGCTGAAACGCCCGAGCGCACGCCAAAAAGAAGAACTCAATCCGCTAGTCGCACGATATGGCGAATTCGCGGCTTAGGATGACGATCCCGGATTAAAGAGCAAACACGCGATTCTCAATAGGCATCTTCGCCGGCGCCCTCGACCAGGATTTCCCGCTTGCCGGCGTGATTGGGCTGCCCGACGATACCTTCCTGCTCCATGCGCTCCATCAGCGAGGCCGCACGGTTATATCCGATCTGCAAGCGCCGCTGGATGTAGCTGGTCGACGCCTTGCGGTCGCGCGTGACGACCGCCACCGCCTGCGCATAAAGGTCACCGCCCTCGGCCGCGCCCATCGACGTTGCATCGAAGATCGGATTGCCGTTCTCGTCCTGCGGATCTTCGGCGGTGACGGCTTCGAGATATTCCGGCGTGCCCTGCGATTTGAGGTGCCGCACCACTTTCTCGACTTCTTCGTCGGACACGAACGGCCCGTGCACGCGGCTGATGCGTCCGCCGCCCGCCATGTAAAGCATGTCGCCCTGACCGAGCAGTTGTTCGGCGCCCTGCTCGCCAAGAATGGTGCGGCTGTCGATCTTCGAGGTGACCTGGAAGGAAATACGGGTCGGGAAGTTGGCCTTGATCGTGCCGGTAATGACGTCGACCGACGGTCGCTGCGTCGCCAGGATCACATGCAGGCCGGCGGCGCGCGCCATTTGCGCGAGCCGCTGCACGGCGCCCTCGATGTCCTTGCCCGCGACCATCATCAGGTCGGCCATCTCGTCGACAATGACGACGATGTAGGGCAACGCCTCGAGATCGAGCTCCTCGTTCTCGTAGATGGCCTGGCCGCTCTCGCGATTATAGCCGGTATGGACGGTGCGGCTGAGTTTCTCGCCCTTGGCCTTTGCTTCGGCGACGCGCGCATTGTAGCCGTCGATATTGCGCACGCCGAGTTTCGACATTTTCTTGTAGCGCTCTTCCATCTCGCGCACCGCCCATTTGAGCGCGACCACCGCTTTCTTCGGATCGGTCACGACGGGCGTGAGCAGATGCGGAATGCCGTCATAGACGGAGAGTTCCAGCATTTTCGGATCGACCATGATCAGCCGGCACTGGTCCGGCTGCAGCCGGTAAACCAGGCTCAGGATCATGGTATTGATGGCGACGGATTTGCCGGAGCCGGTGGTGCCGGCGATCAGCAAATGCGGCATGCGCGCCAGATCGACCAGAACGGACTCGCCGCCGATCGACTTGCCGAGGCAGAGCGGCAGTCGGAAAGTGTTGTCGGCATAGTCCTGCGACGAAAGCAGCTCGCGCAGAAAAACTTTCTCGCGCGTCGGATTGGGCAATTCGATGCCGATGGCATTGCGTCCCGACACGACTGCGACGCGCGCCGACAGCGCGCTCATGGATCGCGCGATGTCGTCGGCAAGACTGATGACCCGCGACGATTTTATGCCCGGCGCCGGCTCGAGTTCGTAGAGCGTGACCACCGGGCCCGGCCGCGCATTGATGATCTCGCCGCGCACGCCAAAGTCGCCCAGCACGCCTTCGAGCGCGGTGGCATTGGTCTGCAATGTTTCGTTGCTGACGGTGGTGCGGCTGATCTTGCTCGGCTGCGTCAGAAGTTCGAGCGGCGGAAGAATATAGCCGCCGGACGAGCGGCGCGGCGCTTTGGGCGCGCGCGGCTTGCGCGGAGCGCGCGGCGCGGCCTCGGCGTCGTCTTCCGCAACGTCCTCGTCGGCGTAACGCTCTGCCGCATTGCCGAAGCGCGGCTCGATGCGGCGCCGCGCCATTGCCGGCTCGCCGCGCGCCGGCATCGGGGTGCGTTCGCGGCGGCGGAACAGCCGCGCAATCCGCGCCCGGAAACTCAGGATCGTATGCGCCAGGTAGCCGAGCGAAACCCAGCCGCCGTCGTCTTCGTCGTCCTCGGCCGGTTGTTCTTCCTCGGCCTCGTCTTCCTCCGGCGCGTCACGCCACGGCGCACCAGCGGCGCCGGCCAAAGTAACGACCGCGAGGAGCCCAAGCGCGCTTGCCGCGACGAGGCGATTTACGCCGACAAGCTGAATATGGAACAGCATGACCGGCAGCCGCAGCATGGCGTCGCCGATGACCCCGCCCAGGCCCGACGGCAGCGGCCAGGATGAACTCCGCGGCAGGCACGAGGCGAAAGCGGCAGCGAGCACCGCGCCGATCAGCCAAAGCAGAACCCGCAGCCGTTCGCGGTTGAGGCGCCGGTGGCCAAGCAGCCGATAGCCCCACACCGCGATCGGCAACAGCAGCGCCAGCGAGCCGAGGCCGAGGAGCTGCATCATCAGATCGGCGGCGACCGCGCCGGTGATGCCGAGAAGATTATGCACGCGCGCGTCGGTGGCGTGACTGAGCGAGGGGTCCTGCACCGACCAGGTGGCAAGTGCGAGCGCCGCCATCATGGCGAGGCTGATCAGCGCAATGCCGCCGACTTCGCGCAGGCGGCGTTTGAGAATGGCGCCGAGCTGGCCGGACAAAGAGGCCATTCCATCAAGGCTGCGGTCGATCATCGACATCGCGTCTTTGCCTTATCCGAGGACCGCCACAAGGCGATGCATCGCCTCGGCGGTGATTGCGTTGTCATGCACCATGGCGACGCGGATATAGTCCGCGCCGGGATTGCTGCCGTCCGGCTCTTCGCGCGCGAGATAGCGTCCGGGCACCACGCGCAATCCGGCCTCGCTCCACAACCGCTTCGTCACGGCTTCGCTGCCGCCCTGCGCCGAGACATCGAGCCAGAGAAAAAATCCGCCGGCCGGGCGGCGATAGCCATAACGGTCGCCGACGATCTGGTCGGCGAGATCGAATTTCTCGCGATACAGTCGGCGGTTTTCCTCGACGTGTTTCTCGTCGTTATAGGCGGCAATCGCGACATGCTGCATCGGTGTCGGCACCATCGGCGCCGCGACATTGCGCAATTCGAGGTAGGCCGCGAGATATTTCCGGTCGCCCGCGACAAAGCCGACGCGCAGTCCCGGCAGGCTCGAGCGTTTCGACAGCGAGTGGAACACCGCGACATTGGTGAAATCGGGCCCCGCGGCTTCGAGCATGCCCGCAGGCGCGCGGCCGCTGTAGATTTCGCAATAACATTCGTCGGAGAAAACCATGAAGCCGAAGCGGCGCGACAGCGCGGTCAGCTTTCGCAAATAGGCGAGGTCGGCCACCGCGCCCTGCGGATTCGACGGTGATGCGATATAAAAGGCGACAGTGCGCGCAAGAAGATCGTCGCCGAGCGCATCGAGGTCCGGAAGAAATCCAGTCTGCCTCGTCGTCGGCAGATAGACCGGCTCGCAATCCGCCCCGATCGCGCCCGCGGCGTAAGCCGCATAAAACGGATTGGGAATGAGCATCGCTGGACGGCCGGCGCGCGGCGCCACGAAAGTCTTGGCGGCGAGCGCTGCGAGAAACAGTCCCTCGCGCGTGCCGTTGAGCACCAGCACTTCCGTCGCCGGATCGACCGGACGATCGAGCGTGAAACGGCGATCGAGCCAATGCGCGACGGCGACGGCGAATTCATCGAGTCCCTTGTTCGCAGGGTAGCGGCCGAATTCGTTGACATGCTCGGCGATGATTTTTCCGACGAAGGGTGGGATGGGATGCTGCGGCTCGCCGACCGCAAGACTGATCGCGGACTTGCCCGGCGCAATGCCGTCGAGCAGTTCGCGCGTCCGCACAAAAGGCGAGCGCGAGCCGGTGGCGCGAACGGGTGCCGCGTGAGCGGAATTGTGGGCAGTTTCGCGGGTCATCCTGCACATCAATGAACAGCGGAAACGCCCGCCGCTACCGAAGGACGGGATACCATAGGAGCGGCGAGGTTAAGACCCGATTAACCAATCGGACCCAAGTCCGCCGTATCGCCATGCCGTCACCCTGAGGTGTGCGCGAAGCGAGCCTCGAAGGGCGACGGCTGCACCGCCCGGGCCGCATCCTTCGAGGGCCGCCGCGCGGCCGCCTCGGGATGACGGACCATCGGCACGCGTAAGCGCATCCGTTCTCGCGGCGCATCCGCGCCCGAGTCTTGCAAAGGGCCCGAGTTTTGCAAAAGCATGTCGCGAATCCCCCCAAAACCGGTGAGAAGCGGCCTGCGCAGTCGGTTTTTCGGAGCGAGCGCCGCCCGCCGGGCCGCTATTTCATCGCCGTGCTGACGGATGTGAAGAGGCTGTTGACCTGGGAGCCGAGGCCCTGGACGACGGAGACGATGGCCACCGCGATGCCGGCCGCGATCATTGCATATTCAATGGCAGTAGCGGCGGAATCGTCCGCCAAAAAGCGCAAAATAGTGCGCATCGACGCCCCCATTCTGGTCGTTTTTCAAAGGCCGGGAATTCTTCCCGGCATCCCGCGCAGGAAACTAGGTTCCACAAGTTGAAATAGGAATAAACGAGTTGGTTGACGGCTTATGAACCTATGCAGAAATGCAAATTATAAGTCCGTCCAGAAATGCAAATCGTCCGGCGGAAGTCGCCGTCATCCCCGCAGCGAAGCGAGATCGACCGGCCCCGCGAACAACGTGCTGCAGAGCTTGAGCGCCGCCGCCGCGCGATCGGTGCTCCAGCCGCCGTACCTGGCGCTGAGCATGAACTTCTCCTCAACGTCGGCGCGGCTGAGCGGGTCCTGAATGCCGCCGCGCATGTAGGGCTGATGCTCCTCGACGATGGAGCCGTCGCGCAAAGTCGCGCGGATGTGGCCGGTGAAATTCTTCGGATAGGGATTTTTCGGATCAATCCGGTAACGCACTTTCGATGCAAGCGCGACGACTGCCGGATCGTGCACCGCGGCGTCGGAGAAATCGCCTAACCCCACATTGCCGCGAACGAAGCCTGCGGCGATGCAATAGGGCGTGGAGAATTTACCGGCATAGCCGTTCTTCGGCTGCCGCTTCGCCGCCAAAGGCTCCCAGAGCCGGTGCACGGTGCCTTCGCCGACGTCGCACACCATCTCGACGACATCATCCGCCTTGATCTTTGCCGCAAGCCGCCGCGCGCAATCGATATAGGGATGCGTCATGGTTCCGCACGGATAGGCCTTGAACGCCAGCGTCTCCGTGACCCAGCGCGTGCCGAAGTCGCCGGCGATGGCATCGAAATCGCCCCTCGCCGTATTGGCAAAGCCGTGAAAGAAACCGTGCACGCCCTCAAATACGGTGCGCGGCCCGAGAAATCCCGCGCGCCCAAGGAGCGCGGCGCGGATGCCCGATTGCGCCGCCCAGCCGGCGTGCAATCGTTTGGTCCAAGCACCTTCCGCCAGATATTCGATGATGCCCGACGCCATCGAGCCGACGGTGCCGAGCGCGTCGACCATTTGCCGCGCGTTGAGTTTGAGCGCAGCGCCGACGCCCGCCGTCGCACCGACAGCGCCGAACACCGCGGTCGGATGAAATCCCGCCTTGTGCGTTAGTGTCGGCGCCACTGTCGACAGCCGGCACATCGTCTCGACGCCGACGGCAATGCCGAGCAGCGCCGCGTCACCGTCAAGATTGTGCCGTTCGCAAGCCGCCAGTACCGCCGGCACAATCACCGCGCCGGCATGAATCGGGCCGCCCTCGAACGTGTCGTCGAAATCCTCGCCATGAATCGCCGTGCCGTTGACAAGCGCTGCGGCGGCGGCCGAAAGCGTGCGGCTGTGTCCGATCGCCGTGCACGGCCCGTCATCGTCGCAGGCGGCGAGCACGGCCTTCACGTAATCTTCGTTGCGCGCGGTGACGGCGAGGCCGACGACGTCAACAACCAGGTCTTCGCATTTGCGCCGCACGGCGCCGGGCAGCCGCGATGCGTCAAGCGCGCAGATCTTTTGCGCCAACAGTTCGGCAATGGCGGTTTTGGGAAGATCGCTTGAGGGCATGTGAATTTCTGTTCGGCCGGACCAAGCCAGCGCCCCGGAGCGAAATCAAGTCCGAAACACCGATTTCATCCCTAAAAAACATGGTAAATGGTTGATTTTGCACCATTTTGTGTGACTTTTAGTCCACAGGTCCGGTGAATCCCGCTCCCGCCGGGCTAAAAGCAAGGGGGTACCATCCTTCCGGCGAGGAAATGCGGTAGATTGCAGCTTGGGACGACGGGGGTGGACATGACACGTATTCTTTTTGGCTGCACGGCACTGATCGCATTTATGGGCGCGGCGAATGCCGCAGACTTGCCGGTGGCACCTCCAGCCCATGCGCCTGCAATGGTCGCGGTTGCGCCCGTCTATAATTGGACCGGCTGCTTTATCGGCGCCGGATACGGCTATGGCGTGACGAGCCAGGATACTTTCGGAGAAACCAACCCCGGCCACGTCCGCACCACCGTCACCGGAACGGTGAGTGGGCGAGGCTGGTACGGCATGGGGCAGACCGGCTGCGATTACCAATTCCCCGCGCTCAATACCAACTTCGTTGTCGGCCTCTTCGGCGACGGTGAGTTCGGCAGCATCAAAGCCAACAACGCGGCGCTAGTTCCCGGAGCGTTAGTTACAGCGCCCGAGAAAATGACGACCTCATGGGCGGTTGGCGCCCGCGCCGGCTTGCTGGTAACGCCGAAATTCCTGTCTTACTTTTCAGCGGGGTTCACGCAGGCGCATTTCGATGGGTTGAGCTTCGTTTTGGCGGCAACGGGAGCGCCCACTGCATTTACGTCACCGGCGGAGACATACAGCGGCTACTTCCTCGGCAGCGGCTTCGAATATGGGCTCGATTTCATTCCGGGATTGTTCTGGAAGACCGAGTATCGGTACGCGAGCTATAATGCGAAGGACGTTCCGATCCAGGTAACGGTCCCGGGCGCCGCATTCAATTCAAAGCCCGCGATCCAAACCGTTTCGACGGAACTCGTCTACCGTTTCAACTGGATTCAATGATCGCGCGGTGCGGCCGCTTCGAGCGGCGTCTTGCTGGAACGATTTGGAATTCGCCCCGGGATGTCATCATCCCGGGGCTTTTTCTTGGGTCGTCTTCTTGGGTCGTCTTCTTGGGTCGTCTTCTTGGGTCGTCTTCCTGGGTCGTCAGCCACCGCCTGTTCGCCGGCGATGATACGTCAAGCCCCTGTCGATGCATGTAAGCCTGATCCGATCCGGCGGGCCAGACCCGGAGAACCTTTCCCGGACGGAGCGCGACTTAACGGGGGAACCGATTTACCCATCCAATAAACGCGGCGTAGCCTGTGGGGCATCCGATGCGTGTCACTCAAATTCAAGCGTCCCAAATTCAAACTTCCCAATTTCAAGCTTTCCGCATTCAGGTTTTCGCCGCCGTTGTTGTGGCTGGCGCTCTCGCCGGAACACCGGCTTGCGCGCAGGGCAGCGCCAATGCCGACATTTGCGCCAGCACCGACGATGCCGCCTATTCCCCGGACCAGCGCATCGCCGCCTGCGGCGCGCTGACCGATGCGCTTAAGGAACAGCCGAAAGTGCTCGCCGACGCACTGGTCAATCGCGGCAGGATCTACTGGTACATCAACAAGACGCAGCCTGCGTTTGCCGATCTCAACCGCGCCATCGCGCTCGACCCGTCCAACGCGCGCGCGTTCCGCGAACGCTCGAATGCCTACCGCACCGCCGGCAATCTGGATAAGGCGCTGGCAGACGCCAACGAAGCCGTGCGGCTCGATCCCAATAATGCGCAAGGGTTCGATTATCGCGGCAACGTGTTCAACAATAACCACCAGGACGATCGCGCCATCGCCGACTACAGCGAGGCGATCCGCCTCGCGCCGAACGATGCGCAGGCCTTCATGGATCGCGGCGTCGCCTATTATTTCAAGAAGGACTACCAGGCGGCGATCAAGGATTACGACGAGGCGATCAGGCTCGATCCGCTCTATCCGGAATATTATGACAACCGCGGCCTGTCCTACGCCGACAACGGCGACTACGACCGCGCCATCGCCGACTATAACGAGGCGATCCGGCTGGCGCCGCAGGCGAACTTCCTCACCGACCGCGGCGATTCCTACAATCGCAAGGGCGACCTCGACCGCGCCATCGCCGACTACGACCGCGCGCTCGCGCTCAATCCCGGCTTTTATCTCGCCTACAACAACCGCGCCGCCGCCTACGAGAAGAAGGGCGATATCGATCACGCCATTGCCGATTACGAGGCGGCGCTGCGCATCAATCCGCAGCTCGACACCGCGGCCGAAGGCCTCGCTGACGTGCGCCAGGAACGCGACCGGCGCGCCGCCGCGAATTCCGACAGCCTCTTGCCGACATTCGACTGCGGTGCCGCGAGCCACGCCGCCGAGAAGGCGATCTGCTCCGATCCCGACCTTGCGCGGCTCGATCGCGAGATCGACGGGGCTTACAAGGCGGCGCTCGCCAGGCTCGACCCCAAGGCGCTCGCGCAACTGCGCGACCAGCAGCGCACCTTCATCGCCAACCGCAACAAATCGTTCGGCAATCCGCAATACAATCTCAAGCGCGAGATGGAGCTGCGGCTCGCCGCGCTGCGCGGCATGAGCGCGCGCAATAACTGACGGCGAATCTCCTGCCGCTCATTGCCGCGCACGCGGGAATCCAGCGCCGGGTCCGCGCTTTCGCGGGGACGAGCGGAAATCAGGACATCAATACTTCGCCGAGATCGGCAGTGTTTCCGCCGGGAACAGCGAGATGATGGTGTGGCCCTTGTCGGTGACCACGACTTCTTCCTCGATGCGGGCGGCGGAATAGCCGTCCTTCGCCGGGCAGTAGGTTTCGAGCGCGAACACCATGCCTTCCTTGAGCACAGTCGGGTGATCCATCGACACCACGCGGCTGATGATCGGCCGCTCGTGCAGGTTCAGGCCGAGCCCGTGGCCGAATTGCAGGCCGAATGCCGACAGCTCGTCCGGGAAGCCGAATTCCTGCGCCTTCGGCCAGACGCTCGCGATCTTGTCTGTCGAGACGCCGGGCTTGATCAGCTCGATCGCCTTGTCGAGCCATTCGCGGCAGGTCTTGTAGGCGTCCTGCTGCGCCGGCGTGGCGCGGCTGACATTGAAGGTGCGGTAGTAGCAGGTGCGGTAGCCCATGAACGCCTGCAGGATATCGAAGAACACCTGGTCGCCGGGACGGATCATGCGGTCGGTGAAATTGTGCGGATGCGGATTGCAGCGCTCGCCGGAAATGGCGTTGACCGCCTCGACGTCGTCGGAGCCGTGGCGATAGAGGAACTCGTTGACCATGCCGACGATGTCGTTCTCGCGCACGCCGGGGCGGAGTTTTTGATCGATCAGGTCGTAAGCGCCGTCGACCATCGCCGCGGCGCGATTCAACAGCGCGATCTCGTCGGACGACTTCACCTCGCGCGCCTGCAGCATGACCTGCTGGCCGTCCTTGACCTTCAGCCCGGCCTTTTCCAGTTCGAACATCATCGGCGGTTCGATGATGTCGACGCCGATAGGCATTTTGGCGACGCCGGCGGCCTTGAGGATCGACGCCATTTCCTCGGCGTGATGCTTCATCAGGCCGAACGCGGGATCAACCGTGCCGCGCAAGCCGACGAGGCCGGCCTTGCAGTTCTCCGGTTTCAGCCACGGCGAATAAAGCTTGTGGTGCATCGCGGCCGAGCCGAAATCCCACAGGATCGGATCGCCGCCGCGCGTGAGCAGCGTCCAGCGCGAAAGCTTGTCGCGCGCCCATTCGCCGATCTTGGTCGAGGTGACGTAGCGGATGTTGTTGTCGTCGAACAACAACAGCGCGCCGAGATCGGAGGCCTCCAGCGCCGCTTGCGCGCGGCCGAGCCGGTAGCGGTGCATGCGCCGGTAATCGACGCGCTCCTCGAAATCCACCCCCATGGTGCCGAGCACCGGCAGATGGCGGCCCCAATTGTAGCGCGGGTTTACGTCCTCGGCGGTGATCTTCAGCGGATCACGCTTTGCAATTTCGTCCATGGTCGGCTCCTTAGATGCTCATTCGATTATAGACATTTCCCGGGCGCAGCGCAGCACGAAGTAACGCACACCATCGTCTTTGCGAGCGGAGCGGAGCAATCCAGTCTGCGGCCCCGATCCCTGGATTGCTTCGTCGTTTCACTCCTCGCAATGACGCACTTATGGCATCGGGATTTCGCCGACGTCCTTCGGCACCTTGTAGCCCTTCTGGGTCGCCGGCCGCTTGGCGATGGCGACGTACCAGCGCTTGACGTTGGGATAGGCGTTGAGATCGACCGTCTGCCACTCGTAGCGCGAAATCCACGGCCACAACGCGATATCGGCGATGGAAAAATCACCGGCGACGTATTCGTGGTTCGCCAGTTGCTTGTCGAGCACGCCGTAAAGCCGGTGCGCTTCCTTGAGATAGCGCTCCTCGGCATAGGGCGCCTTGCCCTTGTTGTATTTCACGAAGTGATGCACCTGGCCGAGCATGGGCCCCGGGCCGCCCATCTGCCACATCAGCCATTCGATGACCTTATAGCGACCCTCGCCCGATTTCGGCAGCAGCTTGCCGGTCTTGTCGGCGAGATAGATCAGGATCGCGCCGGATTCCATCAGGCTCATGCCGTTGTCGCGATCGACGATCGCCGGGATGCGGTTGTTCGGACTGATTTTCAGGAATTCCGGCTTGAACTGCTCGTCCTTGCCGATGTCGACCGCATGCGCGGTATAGGGCAGGCCAAGTTCTTCGAGCGCGATGGAAGCCTTGCGGCCGTTCGGCGTCGTCCAGGTGTAGAGATCGATCACGGTGCTGGTCCTGTTCTGGTTTAAGACAAATTCGTCATTGCGAGCGCAGCGAAGCAATCTGGAGCGGCGGGCGGGAGCTGGATTGCTTCGCCGCTTCGTTCCTCGCCATGACGCTACGCGGCGGTTCTTTTACCCCAAAGCCGTGCCGAAGCGATATCGGCGCCGTCGCGGATCGCTTTCAGCTTGAGCCACACCGCCGGCTCGATGACCCATTCGCGCCGGGTGAAGGTGCCGAAACCGCAATCGGTCGAGGCGATGACGCGCTCGCGGTCGCCGATCGTGGCGACCGCTTCCTCGATGCGGCGCGCCACCACTTCCGGATGCTCGACGAAATTGCTGGTGGTCTCGACCACGCCGGGAATGAGGATCATGTCCTTCGGGAACGGCACCCGCTTGAGCGCCGCATATTCGTGGGCGTGGCGCGGGTTGGAAAACTCGATCGACAGCGCGCCGACCTTGGCCTGGTAGAGCGCCGGCAGGATTTTATCGAGCGCGATGTCGTGGATGTGCGGGCCTTCCCAGTTGCCGTAGCAGATGTGCAGGCGCACACGATCGCGCGGAATACCCTCGATGCCGCCATTGATCGCCGCCACGTGGCGTTCGCATCGCTTGACGAAATCCGCATCCGACAGATCGCGATACATCATGGTGCGGTCCATCGCCAGATCGGGCGCGTCGATCTGCAGCACCAGTCCGGCTTTGTGGATGGTCTGATATTCGTTCTTCATCTCGCGCGCGATGGCGTCGAGATAGTCGTCGTGCGTGGCGTAATGCGCATTGAGCATCGTGGTCGAGATGATGCCGGGCGACGGCGCCGTCATGAACCGCTCGGAAAACGCATGGAGTTCGTCGGCGATCCTGTTGAAGCCCGACGTTTCGTCGTTGATCGGCTTGAGGTCGCGATATTTGATGTCGGCCTGCGCCTCGGGCGCGCCCTGCTGGCTCTTGGTCGTACTTGGAAAGCGGCGCATCAGGTAGCTCATCAGTTCGGGAAATTCCTCGAACTCCCGGCCGCGGCGGCGCTTCGACACGCCGGCGAAACCGGACATGCGCTGCGGCACATAGGTTTGGAAACCGATACGGCGCTGCTCGCCGTCGTTGCCGACATCGATGCCGGCTTCCATCTGCTTTTGCACGACATGGCGGACCGCCTTGTCCATCTCGTCAGCGAGCAGTTTTGCGTCGTGGCCCTTGCCTTCTTCCTGCGCGATCAGGAGGTCGCTCAGCTTCTCGTTGCGCGGCAGGCTGCCGACATGGGTGGTCAGGATACGGTCGCGGCTGAGGATCATCTGGGGTACTCCGGCGGCGGGTTACGCGATGTCCCTGACATAGCGCAAATCGGGCCGCAAGGGAGCGCCATTGCCGCCGAATTTGCATGGCGGCATAATGCTTTGCGATGGGCACGCGTGGGCAATGTCCCGCGTGTTTCGGGGAGGACAGGCTGCCATGAGCGAGGCGATCCCGCGCGACTACAATTTCGCCGCCGATATCCTCAAGCGCAATCTCGATGCCGGGCGGGGCGGCAAGACAGCCTTCATCGATCATCGCGGCACATATACCTATGCCGATCTTGCCGATCGCGTGGAGCGCTTCGCCCATGTGCTGCGCTCGCTCGGCATCCGCCGCGAAGAGCGCATTCTGATCTGCCTCCTCGACACCATCGACTGGCCGACCGCCTTCCTCGGCGCGATCAAGGCCGGCGTGGTCGCCGTCCCGGTCAACACGCTGATGACCGAGGACGATTACAAGTTCATGCTCACCGACAGCCGCGCCCGGCTGCTCGTCGTCTCCGACGAACTCTTGCCGAAATTCAGCAAGGCGATCGGCGCGTCCGGTGATCTCGCCCACGTCATTGTCTCGGGCGAGAAAAAATACGATCAGCCGCGCTTCGGGGATTTGCTGACCACAGCCGAATCGAAGCCGGTGACGGCGCCGACGACCTGCGACGACATTTGCTTCTGGCTCTACACCTCCGGCTCGACCGGACGGCCGAAGGGCGCGGTACACACGCATGCCGACCTGAAACTCACCGACGATCTCTATGCCGCGCCGATCCTTGGCATCACCGAGAACGACATCTGCTACTCGGTGGCGAAATTGTTTTTTGCTTACGGTCTCGGCAATGCGCTGACATTTCCGATGTCGGCCGGCGCGACGACCGTCCTGCTGGCGCAACGGCCGACGCCGGATCTGGTCGCCGATCTTCTGAAAAAGCACGGCGTCACGATTTTTTACGCCGTGCCGACGTTCTACGCCGCCTTCCTCGCCAGTCCCGCGGCGCCGGAACGATCCGCCGTGAAAATGCGCCGCTGTGTCTCCGCCGGCGAAGCGCTGCCGACCGATATCGGCCGGCGCTGGAGCGAGCGTTACGGCGCCGACATCCTCGACGGCATCGGCTCGACGGAGATGCTGCACATTTTCGTCTCGAACCGCCCCGGCGACGTCAAATACGGCACCACCGGCAAGCCGGTGCCCGGGTACGACGTCCGCCTTGTCGATGACGACGGCAAGATCGTCACCGCGCGCGGCGAAATGGGCGAGTTGCAGGTGCGCGGGCCGACCAGCGCCATGATGTACTGGAACAACCGCGAGCAGTCGCGCACGACCTTCCTCGGCGAATGGACGCGCTCCGGCGACAAATATATCGAGGACGACAACGGCTACTTCGTTTACTGCGGCCGCCGCGACGACATGCTGAAAGTGTCGGGCATGTATGTCTCGCCGTTCGAGGTCGAGGGCGTGCTGCAAAGCCATCCCGACGTGCTCGAAGCCGCCGTGGTCGGCTGGCCGGACACCGATAAGCTGATCAAGCCCAAGGCCTTCGTGGTGCTCAAGGCGCCCGAAAAGGCCTGCGACGCGTTCGCGCAAGCCTTGCAGGACGAATGCCGGCAAAAGCTCGCGGTCTACAAATATCCGCGCTGGATCGAGTTCCGCAAAGAACTGCCAAAAACCGCAACCGGCAAAATCCAGCGTTTCAAGCTCCGCGCCGAGGCCGATCGCCCCTGATCCTGGGTAACAGCGCCGCCTCAGGATGACGGTTTCATCGGCTTGCGTTTACGATTTCCCGGTATTACTGCGTTGCGCTGGTTCGCCGCGGTAGCTCAGCTGGTAGAGCACCGCATTCGTAATGCGGGGGTCGGGGGTTCGAATCCCTTCCGCGGCACCATTTCCATCACATACAATCGTCTTAGGCCGGGCCTGTCCCGGCCACCCGCGTCTTTGCCACACTCGATTGAGAGCTGGAGGAAATCTTGCCCGTAATGTCCGGAAAGCGCGCCTTCCTTGATCTGCTCAAGCAGGAGGGCGTCAAGGTGATGTTCGGCAATCCCGGCACCACCGAATTGCCGCTGATGGACGCTTTCGCGGTCGAGCACGACATCCGTTACATCCTCGGGCTTCAGGAAGCGGCCCTGATGGCGATGGCCGACGGCTATGCCCAGGCCTCGGGCGGCCTCGCGGTGCTCAACCTTCATGTCGCGCCCGGTCTCGGCAACGCCATGGGCATGCTCTACGACGCCATGAAGGCAAACGCGCCGGTTCTCGTCACCGCCGGCCAGCAGGACCTGTCGTATATCGCCACCGAGCCGGTGCTGACCGCCGATCTGCCGACGCTGGCGCGGCCCTTCGTCAAGTGGGCGGCGGAAGTGCATCGCGTCGAGGACCTGCCGCGCTACGTGCACCGTGCGGTGAAGACGGCGCTGGCGCCGCCGACCGGTCCTGTCTTTCTCTCTTTGCCCGGCGACATTCTCAAGAGCGATGGTGACATCGATCTCCTTGAGCCGACACGCGTGGCGCCGCGCGTGCGCGGCGACGCCGACGCCGTTGCCGCCGCCGCCGCCATGCTGGCCAAGGCCGAACGCCCGGTCATCATCGCCGGCGACGCGGTGGCGCAAAGCCGGGCGCACAAAGAACTTGTTGCGCTCGCCGAAGCGATCGGTGCGCCGGTCTATGTCGAATTCATTCCGAGCACGGCGTCGTTTCCGGCATCGCATCCGCTTTATCGTGGCATGATGACGCGCTCGCAGGCCGGCGTGCGCGAAGCGCTCGACAAGCACGATCTCCTGTTCTCGGTCGGCGGCGATCTGTTCACCTGGTCGCTGACATCGGACGTCGATCCGTGGCCGCCCGGCCTGCCGCTCATCCATCTCGACACCGACCCCTGGCAGATCGGCAAGAATTATCCGGCGCAGGTCGGCATTCTCGGCGATCCGAAGGCGACGCTGCCCGAGATCACGGCGGCGGTCGGCGCGCGCATGTCGGCTGCCGCCAAATCGGCGGCGAGCGCACGGCTCAAGGCCGCGACGGACACGATCAGGAAGGACCGCGAGGCGTTACGCGCGAAGGCGCGTGCGCTCGCCGGCAAGACGCCGGTCGCGCCGCTTGCGCTCCTCGAAGCGATCGGCGCCATGCTGCCGAAGGACGCCGTGGTGATCGAGGAAATCCTGTCATCGGCGCCGGGAATACGCGGGCTGATCGCCAGCGATGACGAACAGAGTTATTTCGGCCTGCGCGGCGGCGGCATCGGCTGGGGCCTGCCGGCGGCGATCGGCGCCAAGGTCGCGCTGCCCGACCGCCCGGTGGTCGCGCTCGTCGGCGACGGCAGCGCCATGTACACGGTGCAGGGACTTTGGACCGCGGCGCGCTACCGCCTCCCGGTCGTCTGGGTGATTTTCAACAACACCAGCTATCGCATTCTCAAGCAGCGCCTTGTCATGCTGCGCGGACTTGCGGAGCAAGCCGACAACTTCGTCGGCATGGAGTTGAATGATCCGGCAATCGACTTCGTCGGGCTGGCGCGCTCGCTCGGCATCGAAGGCCAGCGCGCCGCGACCGTGAAGGACGCGACCGACCTGATCGGCAAGGCGCTCAAAGACGGCAAGCCCATGCTGATCGATGTCGACATGGAGCGTGGCTACAAACCAATGTGAATTCCGATATTGCCGTCACCGTCACTTTGGCAACCGCATGACATGGAGGAGTGGCCAATGAGAACTCATCTGTTGATCGCACTGTGCATCGTCGCGACGTCCACAACCGCGGCGTTTGCGCAGACAAAATCCGGCGCCAAGACCGACGCGCAAGCCCCGACCGGCGAATTGAGCGCCGTTCTAAAGGCTGTCACGCAGATGCAGAGCGACGTGAAAGCGCTTCAGGCGACAGTCGCAACGCTGGCAGCCAGCCAGAACGACCAGGCGGCGAAGGTTTCGGCCCAGCTCACCGACATCGCGCGGCGGCTCTATGCGACCTGCGTTCTCACGCAGCGCCAGATGGACATATCGGTGCCTGGCGGCTGGAGCGAGAACGCATTGTGCAATTACAAGGGCCTGACCGCAGCCGGAGAGGCTGTGACGGGCGATATTTTCGGCAAGAACCCGACGAATATCGACAAAGCGTTCGGCGGCCCCTGACGCCCCGCTGCGGTCGCGGCCTTATTGCGGCGTCGCCGCGAATGCCAGTGCCATGTCGGCGTAGATCCTGTAGGTCTGCGACTTCGGCTTCGCCTTGTCTTCTTCGTTGACATATTCGATCGAGCTTTTGCCTACATAGGCGAGCGGCAAGACCATGACGCGGATGAAACGCGTCGGCTTGTCGGCGGCCTGGGCAAAAACACCGTCCGGGCCGGTTTCGTACCACGCGCCGCCGGGACCGTATGAGGTCGAGCGGCCGTGGGTGTCGATGCGGATGGCGCCGTCGAGCACGCAGCGGATGCCGGGCCCCTGATGACGGTGCAGATAGGCGCAGCCGCCCGCCGGAAACCCGACGCTGTCGCCGCGCAGCAGCAATGCGCCTTTCGGTATCGTCTCAAGCTGCGCGACAAGCTTTTCACGCGAGACAACGCCGCGCCCGGAGGCGATGCCGGAGCCGCCGTCCGCGACAAGCTCCCATCGCCAGATGGTCGCGCCGCCGCCGCCGGCCTTGACGGTAACGCCGCTCTCGCCGCTCCAGGCTTCGTCGTCGCGCATCGTGCGATCGCCGATCGAGAGCGAGCCATGCACCGCGTAGATCATGCGTGGCAGCGCTGGCAAGACCGCTTCGGCATCGTTTGACAGCACATCCTCGCAAAGCCGCAGCGTGGGCGCCATTGTGCGTTTCCTCTCCATTCTCACGCCGAGGCATGAGTTTCCGTGCGGATTGCTCTGAGCGCAATGGCATTTACAGCCGCGCGCCGCCGTTCTTAAATCATCCGCGCTTGAGACACGTATTGCGTGCGTAGGGAGGCGTCCATGGCCGCGATCGATACCGAGCGCTTCCGGCTGCGCAATTTCGTCGAAAAACTGGCCGCGCTTGGCGAGTGCGACACCCACAATGCTCCGACCGACCTCGTCGATGTGGGCGGCGTCCTCGACGGCAATCCGCGCGCGGTCCACTTCAAGGCGGCGGGACCGGAAAAGGCCGAGCTTGTCGGAAATGTCATGGGCTCGCGCAAGCGGCTCGCGCACGCACTCGACACTGACGAGCGCAATCTCCTTTCGACGCTCAGCCAGCGCCTCAAGACACTGCATCGGCCGGTGACGGTGTCGTCGCAGCAGGCGCCCGTGCAGCAAGTGGTGTTAAAGGGCGACGACGCCGATCTCTGCGCGTTGCCGGTGCATCTGCAGCACGGCGCCGACGGCGCGCCGTATATTTCCGCCGGCATCGACTTCGCAGTGTTTCCCGGCACCGGGTTCACCAATGTCGGCTGCCGCCGCATCATGCTGCGCGGCCCGCGGCAGGCCGGCGTCGACCTGATCGCGCCAAGCGACATGCGCGCGATCTATCTCGACGCCGCCGCGCGTAACGAGCCGGTACCGGTCGCCTACGCAGTCGGATCGCATCCGGCCGATTTCATCGCGGCGATGGTGGCAATGCCGTCGATGAACGAGCTCGACATCATCGGCGCCGTGCGCGGACAGCCGGCGCCGGTGGTCAAATGCGTCACCAGCGACATTCGCGTGCCGGCCGACGCCGAATATGTGATCGAAGGCGTGCTCGATCCGGCCGGACACGTCGAGCCGGAAGGTCCGTACGGCGAATATGTCGGCTATTACGGCGTGGTGAAGCACAATCCCGTGCTCCGTGTCACCGCGATCACGCATCGCGAAGACGCGCTGTTCCAGACCGTCACCATCGGCGGGCGCCATCTCGCGCGCACCGATACGGCGCAACTCACCACCGTGAAGACGGAATCCGCGGCATGGGCGGCGCTGATGGCCTCGGTCCGCGAGCCGCTTGCTGTCTATGCCACTCCGTCGAGCGGCGGCATGTACAATGTGCGCGTGTCGCTGCGGCAGCGCGTGCCCGGCGATGCGAGGAACGCCATCGCGGCGATCTTCGGCTCGCACGCCGAAGCCAAGCACGTCTTTGCCTTCGATCCCGACATCGACGTGTTCTCCGACGAGGAGACCGACTGGGCGCTGGCGACGCGCTTCCAGGCCGACCGCGATCTTATCGTCGGATCGGGTTTCCGTGTGGTGCCGCTCGATCCTTCACTCGGCGGCGCGCGCACCGGAGCAAAACTCGGCTTCGACTGCACCATTCCGTTCGGCAAAACGGACGCGTTCGAATTCTCGATACCGGCGCCCCCCGTGGCGGCGAAAACCGCGCGGCGGAAATCCGTTGCCGATGCGCTTGCGTCCGGCCCGTCGAGTTTCCTGGAGCTGATGTCGGCGCTCGGCAGCGCAGACGGCCGTGAAATCGTGCGCGAACTTGACGTGCTCTACGCGGCGAAACGCCTCGGAAGACTCGACGACGGACGCTATGTGATGAAGGACGCCAAATAAGCGCGGCGACTTCTCCCCGCGCAGCGGGGAGAAGTAAAAGGATAAAGGGAAAATTTCAATGCAACGCACAACGCCGCCGTTTCGCGCCGATCATGTCGGTAGCCTGCTGCGCCCCGCGGCGCTGAAAGAGGCACGCAGCAAACATGAGCGCGGCGAGATTTCCAGCGACGCGCTGCGCGCGGTTGAGGATCGCGAGATCGAGAAGGTGGTCAAGAAACAGCAGGAGATCGGACTGAAACTCGCCACCGATGGCGAGTTCCGCCGCGCCTGGTGGCATTTCGATTTCTTCCGCGGTCTCGACGGCGTCACGGCCTACACCGCCGATCAAGGCATTCAGTTTCACGGCGTGCAGACCAAGCACCTTGCACTGAAGATCGAGGGCAAAATCGGTTTCTCCGGCCACCCGATGCTGGAGCACTTCAAGTTTCTCAAAAGCCATGCACGCGTGACGCCGAAGATGACGATCCCGGCGCCCTCGACACTCCACTTCCGCCAGGGCCGCGCCGCGATCAGCAAGACGGTCTATCCGGACATCGAGCCGTTCTTCGACGATCTCGCCGGGGCCTATCGCACCGCGATCCGCACGTTCTACGACGCCGGCTGCCGCTACCTGCAGCTCGACGACACCGCCTGGTCGATGATGTGCGATCCGAAAGAGCGCGCGCAATCGAAGGCGCGTGGCGACGATCCCGACGCGCTGCCCGAGCGCTATGCGCACCTCACCAATGCCGCGTTGCAAGGCAAGCCAGCCGACATGGCAATCACCATGCATTCGTGCCGCGGCAATTTCCGCTCGACATTCATCGCGTCGGGCGGCTACGAGTTCGTGGCCGAACAGCTTCTCGGCAACACGAATCTCGACGGCTACTTCCTCGAATACGACACCGACCGCGCCGGCGGCTTCGAGCCGTTGCGCCATTTTCCGAAAGGGAAAAAGCAGCTCGTTCTCGGTCTTGTCACTTCGAAGAGCGGCGTGCTGGAGAAGAAAGATGACATCAAGCGCCGCATCGACGAAGCCACGAAATATGTCGCGCTCGACCGGCTTTGCCTGTCGCCGCAATGCGGCTTTGCCTCGACGGAAGAAGGCAATGTGCTGGCCGAGGACGAGCAATGGGCGAAGCTGCGCATGATCGTTGAACTGGCGGATGAGGTGTGGGGTTAAACATGCAACGGACCAAACCACCCTTCCGTGCCGATCACGTCGGCAGCCTGCTGCGTACCGCCGCGCTGAAAGAGGCGCGGGAGAAGCGCGCGCGCGGCGAACTTCCCGCCGACGCCTTCAAGGAGACCGAAGATCGCGAAATCGAAGGCGTGATCAAGAAGCAGGAAGCCGTGGGCCTGAAATCCGTCACCGACGGCGAATACCGGCGTATCTCGTGGAATATCGATTTCCTGGAGAACATCCATAACGTCGAGTCCTATGCCGGCGAGCGCAAGATAAAATTTTCAACCAAAGGCCCGCAGCCGCGGCAGGTTCTGCTGCGCCTCACCGGCAAGCTCGGCGGCTACAAGCCGCATCCGATGATCGAGCATTTCAGGTTCTTGAAGACTCACACCAGGCAAACGCCGAAGATGACGATTCCGTCGCCATCCTCGCTGCATTTCCGCTATGGCCGCGACGCGGTGCCGGAAACGATCTATCCGTCGATGGACGCGTTTTATCGCGACCTCGGCCAGTCATACAGCAAGGTCGTGCACGCTTTCGCCGACGCGGGCTGCCGTTATCTTCAGCTCGACGAAGTCAACCTGACCTATCTGTGCGATCCGTCGCTGCGCAAGCTGATCACCGACCGCGGCGAGGATCCGGCAACGCTGCCCGCGACGTATGCCGGCATGATCAATGCCGCCATCGCCGGCATCCCATCAGACATGGCCATCACCATGCATCTGTGCCGCGGCAATTTCCGCTCCAATTTCGTCGCAAGCGGCGGCTACGAGCCGGTGGCCGAGATGATGTTCAATGCCATCAACGTGCACGGCTATTTCATGGAATACGACAGCGAACGCGCCGGAGGTTTCGAGCCGCTGCGTTTCGTGCCGAAGGGAAAGACCGTCGTGCTCGGGCTTGTCACCTCCAAAACCGGCACGCTGGAAAGCAAGGACGCCATCAAGCGCCGCATCGACGAGGCGGCGAAATACATCGATCTCGACCAACTTTGCCTGTCGCCGCAATGCGGCTTTGCCTCGACGGAAGAAGGTAACGTGCTGGCCGAGGACGAAGAGTGGGCAAAGCTGCGCATGATCGTCGAGATCGCCGACGAAGTGTGGGGCTGAGGGAGAAAAAAATGCAACGAACCAAACCGCCGTTCCGCGCCGATCATGTCGGCAGCCTGCTGCGCCCCGCCGCGCTGAAACGCGCGCGCGAGCAGCGCGCCAAGGGCGAGATCGATGCCGCTGCGCTGAAAGCGGTCGAGGATCGCGAGATCAAGGACGTCATCAAGAAGCAGGAGGCGGCCGGACTGCAATCGATCACCGACGGCGAATTCCGCCGTTCGTGGTGGCATCTCGACTTCCTGTGGGGCCTCGACGGCGTCGAGCGCCATGTCATGGACAGCGGCATCGCGTTTGCCGCCGTGACGACGCGCAATGAGGGCGTGAAGGTCACCGGCAAGATCGGCTTCTCAAGCCACCCGATGATCGAACATTTCAAATTCCTCAAAGCCAACACCACGCGCACGCCGAAGATGACCATTCCGTCACCGTCGGCGCTGTACGGCCGGCCGTCGCCGACACCGATCGACAAATCGGCCTATCCGAACCTCGATAATTTCTTCGCCGATCTCGGCCAGGCCTACAGGAAGGCGGTGCGCGCCTTCGCCGATGCCGGCTGCCGCTATCTGCAGCTCGACGAGGTTTTCATCGCAATGCTGTGCGATCCGCACTATCGCCAGCAGATGAAGGACCGCGGCGACGACCCGCAGGCGCTCGGCACGATCTACGGCGATCTCATCAACATGGCGATCTCGGACATCCCCGCCGACATGACGGTGACGATGCATCTGTGCCGCGGCAACTACAAATCGACCTTCATGGGCTCCGGCGGTTATGACGAGATGCAGGAGGTTTTGTTCGACCGCATCAAGGTGCATGGCTATTTCATGGAATACGACAGCGAGCGCGCCGGCGGCTTCGAACCGCTCAAGCGCCTGCAAAAGGACCGCCTCGCGGTGCTCGGCCTCGTCACGACCAAGACCGGCACGCTCGAATCCAGCGGACGCGCTCAAGCGGCGCATCGAGGAGGCCGCCAAGTTCACCGCTCTCGACCAGCTCTGCCTGTCACCGCAATGCGGCTTCGCCTCGACGGAAGAAGGCAATATCCTCGCCGAGGATGAGGAATGGGCGAAGCTGCGCATGATCGGCGAGGTCGCGCGCGAGGTGTGGGGGAATTAGGCAAATGCCGGACATCGTCGGCGGAAAGGTTGCCATCGTCACCGGCGCGGGCCGCGGAATAGGCCGTGGCATCGCGCTCCTGATGGCGCAGGAAGGCGCGCCGCGTCGTCGTCTGCGACATCGGCGCGAGCCTCGACGGCGCCGGCAACGATGCCGGGCCGGCCCAGGCGGTCGTCGATGAAATCAAGCAAGCCGGCGGCGAAGCCATCGCCTCGACACTGTCGATCAGCGAACCCGGCAATGCCGACAAGATCGTCAAATCAGCACTCGATGCGTTCGGCCGCGTCGACATCCTCGTCAACAATGCCGGCATCCTGCGCGACCGCATCTTTCATCGCATGAGCTGGTCGGACTGGTCGGACGTCATCGACGTCCACCTGCACGGCAGCTTCGCCATGAGCCGGGCCTGCGCGACGCATTTCCGCGAGCAGAATTCCGGCGCCTTCGTGCACATGACCTCGACGTCCGGCCTCGTCGGCAATTTCGGCCAAGCGAATTACATGGCGGCCAAGCTTGGCATCGTCGGGCTCTCGCGCGGCATCGCGCTCGACATGGCGCGGTTCAAGATCCGCTCGAACTGCGTCGCGCCGTTTGCCTGGACCCGGATGATCGACTCGATCCCGGCCGAGACCGAACAGGAAAAGGCGCGCGTCGCCGCATTCCGCGAAATGACGCCGGAAAAAATCGCGCCGCTTGTCGTCTATCTCGGATCGGAGCGCGCCGACGGCATCAGCGGCCAGATTTTTTCGGTGCGTAACAACGAGATTTATCTGTTCAACCAGACGCGGCCGATCCGCACGCTGCATCGCTCCGACGGCTGGACGCCGGAAAAACTCGACGCGCAGCTCAAGAGCGCCTTTGCCGCATCATTCACGCCGCTCGACCGCTCCAGCGACGTATTCTCATGGGATCCCGTGTAATGGCGATCGTTTACGACAAGCTGATGGCGCTCGACATCGCGCCCCGGGAACAGGCCTACACGTCGAGGGACTGCATCCTTTACGCTCTCGGCATCGGCTTCGGCCACGATCCGATGAACGAGGACGAACTGCCCTTTGTCTATGAAAAGAACCTGAAAGTCCTGCCGACGATGGGCACCGTGCTCGGCCATCCGGGCTTCTGGGCGCGCAACTGCGATACCGGCATCGACTGGGTGAAGGTCGTCAACGGCGAGCAGGGCATCACCTTGCACCGGCCGCTTGCCGGCGCCGGCACCGTCATTGGCCGGCAGCGCATCGTCGAGGTGATCGACAAGGGCGCCGGCAAGGGCGCGCTGGTTCTTTCCGAGCGCGAACTCACCGACAAGGCGAGCGGCGAGCCGATCGCGACGGTGACGCATACGATGTTCTGCCGCGGCGACGGCGGCTTCGGCGGGCCGCCGCGCGAGGCGCCGGCGCCGCATCCGCTTCCCGCGCGCACGCCAGACGCAAGTTGCGATCTCGGCACGCGGCCGGAAGCGGCCCTGATCTATCGGCTGAGCGGCGATCTCAACCCCATTCATTCCGACCCGGCGATAGCGAAACAGGCCGGCTATCCGCGGCCGATCATGCATGGGCTCGGCAGTTTCGGCGTCGCCGCACATGCCGTGCTGAAAACGTTTTGCGGCTACGATCCGAAAAGACTTATCTCGTTCGCAGCACGATTTTCCGCTCCGGTATTCCCGGGCGAGACACTGCGCACCGAGATGTGGCGCGATGGCAACGTCGTGAGTTTCCGCTCGCGCGTGGCCGAGCGCGACGTGATCGCCGTCAACAACGGCCGCGCCGAGGTGAAGCCGTGACGGAAAGCGCCGACCTTGCCCCGATTCGCGAGGCGGTGCGCGCGCTGTGCGCCGATTTTCCCGGTGCGTATTGGCGCGTGCTCGATCGCGAGCGCGCCTATCCGGATAAATTCGTCGCCGCGTTGACCAAGGCGGGCTTTCTCGCGGCGCTGATCCCCGAGGAATACGGCGGCAGCGGGCTGACCATGACCGCGGCCGCAGCGATCATGGAAGAGATCCAGGCGTCAGGGTGCAACGGCGCGCCCTGTCACGCGCAGATGTACACGATGGGCACGCTGCTGCGTCACGGCAGCCCCGAACAGAAGAAACGCTATCTGCCGGGAATTGCACGCGGCGAATTGCGCCTGCAGGCGTTCGGCGTGACCGAACCGACCTCCGGCACCGACACGCTGAGCCTGCGTACCACGGCGGTGCGCGACGGCGACCATTACATCGTCAACGGCCAGAAGATCTGGACGTCGCGCGCCGAGCATTCCGACCTGATGCTGCTCCTTGCCCGCACGACGCCGCGCGAGCAGGCAAAATCGCGCACCGCGGGTCTTTCGGTTTTCCTCGTCGACATGCGCGAAGTGAAGGGCAACGGCCTGACCATTCATCCGATCCGCACCATGATGAATCACGCCACCACCGAAGTGTTCTTCGAAAACATGCGAGTGCCCGCCGCAAACCTCATCGGCAACGAAGGCGAGGGCTTTCGCTACATTCTTTCCGGCATGAACGCCGAGCGCATTCTCATTGCGGCGGAATGCATCGGCGACGCCAAATGGTTCGTCGCCAAGGCCACGGCCTATGCCGGCGAGCGCGTCGTGTTCGGCCGGCCGATCGGCCAAAACCAGGGCGTGCAGTTTCCGATCGCGCGCGCCTATATCGGCATGCGCGCGGCAGAGCTGATGGTGCGCGAGGCCGCGGGCCTTTACGAAGCCGGCAAGGACTGCGGCGCCGAAGCCAACATGGCAAAACACCTTGCCGCCGAAGCGTCCTGGGCTGCCGCCGATATGTGCGTGCAGACCCACGGCGGCTTCGGCTTCGCCGAAGAGTTCGACATCGAGCGCAAGTTCCGCGAGACGCGGCTCTATACCGTGGCGCCGATCTCGACCAATCTTGTTCTCTCCTACATTGCCGAGCATGTGCTGGGATTGCCGAGGTCGTATTGAGTAGTACCCTGCCCCTCTCCGGCCTCCTTGTCGTCGCGCTCGAACAGGCGGTCGCCGCGCCGATGTGCTCGTGCCGGCTTGCCGACGCCGGCGCGCGCGTCATCAAGATCGAGCGCCCCGAAGGCGACTTCGCCCGCGGCTACGACGATCTGGTGCATGGCGAGTGCAGCTATTTCGTCTGGCTCAATCGCGGCAAGGAATCGGTCGCGCTCGATCTCGGCAACGCCGAAGACAAGGCGCTGCTTGCCGCCATGATCGCGCGCGCCGACATATTCATCCAAAACCTCAAGCCCGGCGCGGTCGCCAGGCTCGGCTTTCCCATCGCCAAATTGCGCCGCGAGCACCCGCGGCTGATTTGCTGCTCGATTTCCGGATTTGGCGAAACCGGGCCGCTGGCCAAACGCAAGGCCTACGACATGCTGATCCAGGCGGAATCCGGCCTGGCGTCGATCACCGGCACCGCCGAGCCGGCGCGCGTCGGGGTCTCGGTCGTCGATATCGCCTCGGGCATGGATGCCTATGAAGCGATCCTCGAAGCGCTCCTGATGCGCGAGCGAACCGGAGAAGGCGCCGAACTTTCGATTTCCATGTTCGATGCCATGGCCGACTGGATGACGGTGCCGCTATTGCAGCAGGAGGCCGGCGTGCCGCCGCAGCGCATCGGCCTCGCCCACACCTCGATTTCACCTTACGGCGCGTTCCGCAGCCGCGACGGCGTCGATATCCTGATTTCCATCCAGAGCGACCGCGAATGGCGCGCACTGGCGGAGAAGGTTCTGGACGACACGACGCTCGCCGCCGATCCGGCCTTCGCCACCAATGTCGAGCGCGTCAAACGCCGGGGCGAAACCGACGGCCGGGTCGCCAAAACCTTCGGCGCGCTCGATGCCGATGCGCTTGAGCAAAAACTCGCCGCAGCCGATATCGCCTTCGCGCGCGTCAACAGCCCCGCCGAACTCGCGCGCCACCCGCATCTGCGCCGCATCACCGTCGGCACGCCGAGCGGACCGGTGTCCTACCCGGCGCCGGCCGAACGGCACGCCGCGGCAGTGCGGCACTACGGGCCGGTGCCGGCCATTGGCCAGCACACCGGGAAGGTGCGCGCGGAATTTATGACGGCTACTATCAACGCAGAATAATCGGGAGAGCGTCATGGAGATCGGCTTCATCGGTCTGGGCAATATGGGCGCGCACATGGCGCGGCGGCTGGTCGAGGCCGGCCACAAAGTCTTCGTCTACGACACGCGCCAGGAAGCGATCGGCGAACTGGCCGCGCGCGGCGCGGTCGCAATGCGCTCGCCGAAGGAAATCGCCGACGCCGCCGAGACCGTGATGGTGAGCCTGCCGACGCCGGACATCGTGCTCAAGGTCGCGACCGGTCCGGATGGCGTGATCGAAGGCAAGCGCGTGCGCCGTTTCGTCGATTTGTCGACCACCGGCTCGGTGATGGCGCAGCGCATCTTCAAGCTCCTGGCGGCGAAGAACATCGTGCAGATCGATGCGCCGGTGTCCGGCGGCGTCAAAGGCGCGGAGAAAGGCACCGTCGCCGTCATGGCGTCCGGCCCGCGCGCCGATGTCGAGGCGGTCGAGCCCGCGCTCAAGACGATCGGCAAGTTCTTCTACATCGGCGAGAAGCCTGGCTCAGGCCAGACGATGAAGCTTTGCAACAACGTGCTTTCGGCGGCCGCGATGGCGTCGACCTCCGAATCGATGGTCGTGGGCGTGAAGGCCGGCCTCGATCCACGCACCATGATCGACGTCATCAATGCCAGTTCAGGCCGCAGCACCGCAAGCGAGCAAAAATTTCCCGACGTCGTTATCCCGCGCAAGTTCAATCTTGGATTCACCGCCGGCCTGATGATGAAGGACGTGAACCTGTTCGTCTCCGAGGCGAAGGCGCTGGGCGTGCCGATCGAGGTGTGCGAGGCGGTCGCGGCGCTGCTTAAGCTCACCTGCGACGAGATCGGCCCGGAGAAGGATCTCACGACCATCGTGCAGCCGCTGGAGAAGCGCGCCGGTGTCGAAGTGAAGGCGCCGAACACATAACCGGCGGCGGCCGCGTTTCGGCACGCCTTCCCGCCGCCGAAGACGTTGAATCTCACCTATAAATCAATCGCTTGCTCGAAAGCGACTTTGTGTGACGGCAGTCACTTTGCCGTTCCAACAAAGGACTAAGGTTGTTTTGTCGAGATCACGGGAGAGTCTGATGGTCAGAATCATTGAGACAACGCAGTCGGGCCGGACCCACGTTCACGTCCGGTTTGGCCGCAACAGTGATCGGCACTCTCCCTGGCGCGGCGCGCGTCCAGAGACCGGCGACGCGAATGCGAGAGGCCTCTGAATGAATTCAAACTCGGACGCTATCGGATCATATCTCGGTCCCCCAACCCCCCGCTGATCCGGCCTGGCGTCCAAGGGGTGAGAATTCGGTCCCCCATACACCCCGATGACCCTGGAACGGGTCAACCTCGCCCGCCCGGACAAAACGCTCCGGGCGGGCTTTTCCTTTCCGCAAAACTGCCGCATGTTCCACGGCTGGGAGACGGCCCCAGCCAATAAACCAGGCGTCATGCCCACATCTCGTCCAACGCCGAGCCTGCTTGCGGAATTGCCGGAACATCTTTCGGCAGATCTGTTCAACAGCGCGACTCCGGCACGTCTCGACGCCGAGGAGGTGCTGTTCCTCGCCGGCGACGCCGGCGACGGCTGCTACCGCGTCGAGGATGGGCTCTTGAAAGTCACCATGGTTTCGCGCGCGGGCGGCGAGCGGATTCTCGCCTTCCTTGGCGCCGGCGCGATCGTGGGCGAACTCTCGATCATCGACGGCCTGCCGCGCTCGGCGTCAGTGGTTGCGGTGCGCGCCGCAACGCTGAGTTTTCTTAGCCGGGCCGCGTTTGAGGATTTTGCCAGGAAACATCCCGAAGTCTACAAGTCGCTGGTGACGCTGATCGCCGCGCGCCTGCGTGAAACCGACGCGGTGATCGCAGCCGGGAGTTTTCTGCCGCTGCGCGGCCGCGTCGCACTCACGCTTCTCGAATTGGCGCAGGATTTTGGCCAGGACGTCGGATCGGGCCGTATCGTCATCCGCCAGAAAATCGGCCAGAGCGACCTTGCCGCCATGGCGGGCATCGCGCGCGAGAATGTCAGCCGCATCCTCAACGACTGGAAGCGGCGCAAGCTCGTCAGCCGGCTGTCCGGTTATTATTGCCTGGAAGACAAGGTGAAGCTGCAGAACGAAGCCGAACTGTAAGGGCCTCACCCGGCCTGCCGCCGCGGCCAAAGCCGGCTGGATCATGCACGATCCAGCTTTTTCGTTGGCGCATGATCTCTTCGGAAAGCCGGTTTCCACTTTTCCGGATCATGCTCTAGAAACCTGCCATGGATACGCCCCGGCTAGCCGACTTCCGCCGCATCGTCGTGAAGGTCGGCTCCTCACTGCTGGTCGACGCCAAGGCCGGCAAGCTCAATGAGAATTGGCTTGCCTCGCTGACGGCCGACCTTGCCGCGCTCCACAGCGGCAAAAAGGATGGCGGCAAGCGCGATGTTCTTGTGGTGTCGTCCGGCGCCATCGCGCTCGGCCGCACCGTGCTCAAATTGCCGGAAGGCCGGCTTGAGCTCGAGGACAGCCAAGCGGCGGCCGCCGTCGGGCAGATCGCGCTCGCCCGGACCTGGACCGAGGCGCTGTCGCACCACGGCATGACCGCCGGGCAAGTGCTGGTGACGCTTGGCGACACCGAGGAACGGCGGCGTTATCTCAACGCGCGCTCGACGATCGACAAGCTCCTGGAATGGCGCGCCGTGCCGATCATCAACGAGAACGACACCGTCGCGACCACCGAAATTCGTTACGGCGACAACGACCGGCTTGCCGCACGCGTCGCCACCATGGTGAGCGCCGATCTTCTGGTGCTGTTGTCGGACGTCGACGGTCTCTACGACTCCCCGCCGGGAACGAACGCGTCGGCGCGGCATTTGCCGCGCATCGAGCGCATCACGCCGGACATCGAGGCCATGGCGGGCGCCGCCGGCTCGGATCTGTCGCGCGGCGGCATGCAAACCAAGATCGAGGCCGCCAAGATCGCCACCGGCTCGGGCACCCACATGGTCATCGCCTCGGGCCGCGTCGAGCATCCGCTGGATGCCATCGCCAAAGGCGCGCGCTGTACCTGGTTTCTCACCTCCGGAAATCCGGTCACCGCGCGCAAAAAATGGATCGCGGGCACGCTCGAAACGAAGGGCACGCTCACCATCGATGCCGGCGCCGTCGCCGCGCTGCGCCGGGGCAACAGCCTTCTTCCAGTCGGGGTCGTGCGGATCGACGGTGCCTTTGAGCGCGGCGACGCCGTCATCATCCGCGGCCCCGACGGCACCGAGATCGGCCGTGGGCTATGCGCCTTCGACGTGGAGGATGCGCGGAAGATCAGAGGCCGCGCGTCCGGCGATATCGACACCATCCTCGGCTTTAGCGGCAGGGCGGAAATGGTCCATCGCGACGATCTGGTCGTCAGCCGGGATTGAGCGGCCGACGGCTTCCGGCATTCAAGACTTGAAGTTCCATTCAAAAATGCGGAGCCGGGCGTCATCCTCACGGACCAGCCCGGCTCCCTTCACGCCACGGACACAAACGCCAACGTGCCGCAACGGCTGGCGCCGGCCGCTGTTCCCTGCCGACGCCGGGAACTTCGCGGCATGCCCAAAGATTCGTGAATTGGAACTCCCCTGAGAACTGCCCTAAGAACTGCGCCCTAAAATGAAGAACCCCGGCCGCTAAAACGGCCGGGGTTCGACGCCGGGTGATTGAGGGTGAGGGGCTGGGGGGCTTCGCCCGGCATCTGATCATCAACGGCCATGCCGCCGTGAGGTTCCTGCACCGGCAATAATTTTTTTGGCCCTGTTCGACCGGCGCTTTTCCGGGCTTTGGACCTGACTTTGACTGCGTTTCCGGGAACCACCGCGCGCGCGGGGAGAGGCTGGGCCGCCAAAGTCGCTGTCGAGATTGATGCGCTGGCCGCCCGGCAGCACGACATAGCGTGAGAACACCCGCAGTTCCCCATCGCCGCCGCCGCGGCCTTCGACCACATAAGTCGTGCCGACAGGAAAGCGCTTGGGCAGGCGGCTCGCATTCTGGCTCGCCGAAAAATGCATGACACCCTCTCGTTTGTGCAACCCGATGGGAAAACGTCCTTTGATCTCGCGAGGTTCCGCCACTTCTGTGACAGGCGAACGAACCCTGTGGATTGCTGTGGGCGTTCGCGCCGGAAACCGGCGCGCTGGCTGGCCCGCGGTTCGCCTCGCCGGCCGCCTCGCCGGATTTGGCCGGGCATGGTAGGAAGTTCCCGAACGCAAGACGGATCAAGACCATGAACGCCCCGCTCAAGGCGGTCGCAGCGTCCGGGAAGCACGAAGCCGAGCTCGAAGCCGTCATGCGCGGCATCGGCCGCGAGGCGCGCAAGGCCGCGCGTGCGCTGGCGCTCGCCGCTCCGGCGCAGAAGAGCCGGGCGCTTGCCGCGATGGCCAAGGCGATCCGCGGCGCGCGCAGCACGATCCTCGCCGCCAATGCCGAGGACCGCGCCGAGGCCAAAAGCCGCGGCGCCACGCCGGCCTTCCTCGACCGGCTATCGCTCGACGCCGGACGCATCGACGCGATGGCGGCCGGGCTCGATGTGATCCGCAAACTCAAGGACCCGGTTGGCACCGTGATGGGATCCTGGCGGCGGCCCAACGGAATGCGCATCGAGCGCGTGCGGGTCCCGCTCGGTGTCGTCGGCATTATTTACGAGAGCCGGCCCAATGTGACCGCGGACGCCGGCGCGCTGTGCCTCAAAGCCGGGAATGCCGCGATCCTGCGCGGCGGCTCGGAAAGTTTTCGCTCGTGCCGCGCCGTCCATGCCGCATTGGTCGAAGGCCTGGTGGAAGCGGGGTTGCCCGCTGCGGCGATTGCATTGGTGCCGACGCGCGATCGCGAAGCCGTCGGCATGATGCTCGCGGGCCTTGACGGTGCGATCGACGTGATCGTGCCGCGCGGCGGCAAAAACCTGGTCGGCCGCGTGCAGGCCGAAGCGCGGGTGCCGGTGTTCGCGCATCTCGAAGGCGTCTGTCACGTCTATGTCGACGGCAAGGCCAAGCTCCCGATGGCCAAGTCGATCGTGCTCAATGCCAAGATGCGGCGCACTGGCGTATGCGGCGCCGCCGAGACATTGCTGGTCGATCGCGCGGGAGCGGCGAAGTTCCTGAAACCGCTTATCACCATGCTGCTCGACGCCGGTTGCGAGATCCGCGGCGATGCCGCGGTTCAGGCCGCCGACAGCCGCGTCAAGCCGGCCAGCAAGGCCGACTGGTCGACCGAATATCTCGACGCGATTCTGACCGCCGGCGTGGTCGACGGCGTCGATGCCGCGATCGCGCATATCGAGCGCTACGGCTCGCATCACACCGACGCGATCATCACCGAGGACAAGAAGATCGCAGAACAATTTCTGCGCGAGGTGGACTCGGCCATCGTGCTGCACAATGCTTCGACGCAATTCGCCGACGGCGGCGAATTCGGTTTCGGCGCGGAGATCGGCATCGCCACCGGGCGGCTGCATGCGCGCGGCCCGGTCGGTGTCGAGCAACTGACGACGTTCAAGTATCGCATATGCGGCAGCGGGCAAACGCGGCCGTAAAATCTCGCCGGCAATGCCGGCAGCATTGCGTTGGGGGGCACGTTTCCAAGAGTTCATGAAGTCTGAGTCCCTTCCTGCGCGCGGCGGCAGCGGCCCCGTCATCCTGCCACCCCATGCACCCGGCATGCGCATCGGCCTGTTCGGCGGCACGTTCGATCCGCCGCACGCCGCGCATCGTTCCGCGTCGCTGCTTGCCATGCGGCGGCTCGGTCTCGACCGGGTGTGGTGGCTCGTCACGCCCGGCAATCCGCTCAAGGATACACATGGTCTGGCTCCGCTCGGCGAGCGGATCGCCGCCGCGCGGGCGCTTGCGCACCATCCCCGCATCGACGTCACCGGCTTCGAAGCCGATCTCGGCACCAGCTACACTTATGCAACGCTCAGCTATCTGATCCGCCGCTGCGGCGGCGTTCATTTCGTCTGGATCATGGGCGCCGACAATCTGCGTCACTTCCATCGCTGGCAGCGCTGGCGCGACATCGCGCGGCTGGTTCCCATCGCGGTCGTCGATCGGCTGGGGCCGAGTCTCTATTCGGCCGCCAATGCAGCCGGACAGGCGCTGGCGCGCGCGCGGCTTCCCGACACGGCGGCAAAGACCTTGCCGCAGCGCAAGCCGCCGGCCTGGGTCTATTTGCACGGCCTGAAATCGCCGCTGTCCTCGACGGCGCTGCGGGCGAAGCGGAAGCGCTGAATGACAGTTGTTTGACGGCAAAGGAGTTGAAACTGTTAACTTGCCGTGCCTATCTTAAAGGTGAGCCCCGGATTTGGTGGCTGGGGCTGAAAAGGAGCGAAAGGATAAACAACCCTGTCTACAGTTGTAATCTCCCGGGCCGAACGTCGCGCGCCCGAAGCGGTCTCCAGAATGCGTCTTGACGCCGAGGAGATCCTCCGTCTGGTCCTCACCCGCCTCGACGACATGAAGGCCGAGGACACCCTCACCATCGATCTTCGAGATAAATCATCAATCGGCGACTACATGGTCGTGTCCACCGGCCGGTCGCAGCGCCATGTCGGATCGGTGGCCGACAGGGTCGTCGAGGATTTGCACAAAGCGGGCGTCAAGGCCCGCGTCGAAGGCATGCCGAATTGCGATTGGGTGCTGATCGACGCCGGCGACGTCATCGTTCACGTCTTCCGTCCCGAAGTGCGGGATTTCTACAATCTCGAAAAGATGTGGCCGGCGGGACGGCCGGCGAAGCGAGCGAGTTAGATCCACTCCGCTTATTCCCGCGAAAGCGGGAATCCAGCCGGGGTTCGCGCAAGGCTCTGGATCCCGGCTTTCGCGGGGAAGAGCGGTTGTCGCACTGTGATGCGCGGTGTCACATCATGCGTATCCTCATCGCTGCCGTCGGCCGCCTCAAGCAAGGCCCGGAACGCGAGCTTGCCGCGGCCTATCGCAAAAACGCGGAAAAAATCGGCCGCGCCTTCGGTCTGCGCGACATTGAAATCGTCGAAATCCGCGAGAGCCGCGCGCAGGATGCCGAGCGGCGGCGGCATGAAGAATTGATCGCGATCGCCAACATCATTCCGGAGCGGGCGGTGATCGCCATTCTCGACGAACGCGGCGACAATCTCGAGAGCGCGCGGCTTGCGACATTATTGGCCGGCTGGCGCGCCGAGGACCGGCCGGCGGCGTGTTTCATCATCGGCGGAGCGGACGGACTGGCGGCAAGCCTGCGCGACCGCGCCAGGTTCAAGTTCGCCTTCGGCGCCGCCACCTGGCCGCATCAGCTCATCCGGATCATGCTTCTGGAGCAGATTTACCGCGCCGGAACGATCCTTGCCGGCCATCCCTATCACCGGAGCTGATGCTTAATTGCCGGCTTGTAATCTGTTTCACCGAATTGTGACGGCGGCGGGCGCCACGTGTCTTATTCCTGTCCCAACCTGGCCTGTTTTATCCTGTTTCTCTTGCCTTTCTGAGGGCTGGGCCTAGCTTTGAACACGATGATTCTCCGACGGTCGAGCCGCACCGACGCACGTTTTGTGCTTGGCTCGGCTTTGGCGTTTGCCCTGCCTTTTGGCGCGGACCTTTGCGCCAATTGGGGCGCTTTCGCGCAAGCGCCGCCGAAGCCTGCGGCCGCGCCCGCCTCGCAGGCCGCACCCTCTTCACCAGCCGTGCCCTCTTCACCAGCCGTGCCCTCGTCATCTCCGGCCCCGGCGGCTCCGAACACCGCGGATGCAATCAAGCAGCGCGATCAGGAACTCGACGCGGCGCTGTCGCTGCAGCGCAACTCCGCCGAAAACCAGTCCAAGCTTCGCGCCGAGATCGAGAGTTTGAGCGGCGACCGCCGCAGGTTCAACCAATTGCTGATCGATACGGCGGGGCGCGTGCGCGACGTCGAGGCCAATATCGATGCCACGCAGGCGCGGCTTGGCCCGCTCGATGAGCGCGAGCAATTGTTTCGCAAATCGCTCGACGAGCGCCGCGGCGCGATCGTGGAAATTATCGCAGCCCTGCAGCGGATCGGCCGCCAGCCGCCGCCGGCGCTCATGGTGCGGCCGGAAGATGCGCTTGAGGCGGTGCGGACGGCGATCACGCTCGGCGCGGTGGTGCCGGAGATGCGCGCCGAGGCCGATGCTTTGGCCGGCGATCTCGCCGACCTCCTGCAAGTCCGCAAGGAAATCGTCGTGCAGCGCGCAAAACTTTCAGGCGACCTCGCCGTCCTCGGACGCGAGCAATTGCGCATGAGCCTCCTCATCGACCAACGGCAGAAAACGCAGGCCATCGCGCAGCAGGCGCTGGATGCCGAACGGCAGCGCGCCGCCGACCTCGCGCAGCAGGTCGGCAGCATCAAGGATCTTATCGCCAAGCTTGAAAGCAGCCTTGATAGCGCGACGCGCAATGCGCACGCGTCCGACCGCGCAACCACCAAGGATGCGACACAGCC
The DNA here is from genome assembly GCA_963808205.1 of uncultured Alphaproteobacteria bacterium. Lineage (GTDB taxonomy): Bacteria > Pseudomonadota > Alphaproteobacteria > Rhizobiales > Xanthobacteraceae > BOG-931. The sequence goes on along the minus strand of CAWEER010000005.1, from coordinate 935,342 downwards.
GGAACTCGCGGCGTTGAGCGACCCCGGCCGCCTGACGCCCGCAGTCGCCTTCGCCGATATGCGCGGCCATATGCGGTTACCAGTCAATGGCACGCGAATCCGGGAATTCGGCGGTTCCGACGGGACCGGCGGAACCCAAAAGGGGCTTTCCGTGGCCTCGCGCACCGGCGCCGAGATTACCGCGCCCTGCGATGGCTGGGTTGTTTACGCCGGCCCATTCCGCAGCTATGGGCAACTCTTGATCCTCAATGCTGGCGGCGGGTATCATGTCCTGCTCGCAGGAATGGAGCGAATTTCCGTCGATATCGGTCAATTTGTGCTAACCGGTGAGCCGGTAGCGGTGATGGGTGACGGGCCGCAAGCGTCCGCGGCCGTCGTGACCGGGCCCAGGCAACCCGTACTCTATGTGGAGTTTCGCAAAGACGGCACTCCCATTGATCCCAGCCCTTGGTGGGCGACTAACGAAGGCGAAAAGGTTCGCGGATGATGCGCAAAACTTCCCTGATTTTCCTCGGTGCGATGGCCGGCGCGGTGGCAACACTCCTGCTGACGCAGCCCCCTTCGCTCTTGCTCGGCTCGGCCGCCCGCGCGGCGGCCTCGGATACCTACCGGGAGCTCAACCTGTTCGGCGACGTCTTCGAACGGGTGCGCGCCGACTACGTCGAGAAGCCCGATGATTTAAAGCTTGTTGAATCCGCGATCAACGGCATGCTCGCCGGTCTCGATCCGCATTCGAGCTACATGGATCCGAAGAGCTTCCGCGACATGCAGGTGCAGACGCGCGGCGAGTTCGGCGGCCTCGGCATCGAAGTCACCATGGAAGACGGACTGGTGAAGGTCGTCGCCCCGATCGACGATACGCCTGCGGCCAAGGCCGGTGTCATGGCGAACGACATCATCACCCAGCTCGACGACGAAGCGGTGCAGGGTCTCACACTCAATCAGGCCGTCGACAAGATGCGCGGGCCGGTGAACACCAAGATCAAGCTCACCATCATGCGCAAGGGCTCCGACAAGCCGATCGACGTGACGATCATGCGCGACATCATTCGCGTGAAATCGGTGCGCTCGCATTCCGAAGGCGAAGATGTGGGGTATATCCGCATCACGCAATTCAATGAGCAAACCACCGACGGCCTAAAGCAGGCCATCAACGACCTCAACGGCCAGCTCGGCGCCGACAAGATCAAGGGTTACGTGGTCGATCTGCGCAACAATCCGGGCGGGCTGCTCGATCAGGCGATCTCGGTGTCCGATACGTTCCTCGACAAGGGCGAGATCGTATCGACCCGCGGCCGAAACCCTGAGGAGACCCAGCGCTTCAATGCGCGGCCGGGCGATATGACCAAGGGCAAGCCGGTGATCCTCCTGATCAACGGCGGCTCAGCGTCCGCGTCCGAGATCGTCGCCGGCGCCTTGCAGGATCACAAGCGCGCGACGCTCGTCGGCACGCGTTCGTTCGGTAAGGGCTCGGTGCAGACGATCATCCCGCTGGGCGCCGGCAATGGCGCGCTGCGGCTGACGACGGCACGCTATTTCACGCCGTCGGGCCGCTCCATCCAGGCCAAGGGAATTACGCCCGATATCGAGGTGCTCCAGAACGTGCCGGACGAGTTGAAGGACCGCACGGACTCCAAGGGCGAAGCCTCGCTCCGCGGTCACCTCAAGGCCGAAGGCTCCGAGGAAACCGGGTCGCAGTCCTATGTGCCGCCGAACGAGAAGGACGATAAGGCGCTCACCATGGCGCTCGATCTCCTGCGCGGATCGGCGAGCAATGCGGCTTTCCCGCCGAACCCGAAGGCTGCCGTTCCCAACTGACCGGGAGCCATTGCGTTTAAGGATTCGGGGCGGCCTGGTGCCGCCCCGTTTTATTTTGACCCTGCGGCACCGGATGCGCGGTCCGGGTTCCCGCCGGTCCGGGGGCCTTGGCCCGCCGTGATAAACTCCGCCTCCATGATTTGCCGGTGCGATTCGGGCCGGCCCAATTTGGGGATTCGAACGAGATTCCCGCATGACGGTGGATGATCTAACCGCACCGCTCGGCCGGGAGCCGAAGAAGCGCCGGCGCTCGATCAATATCCCGGTGCCCCAGGTCATCGTCGGGGTCCTCAGCCTGTTTCTCGGCATATTCGTGCTGTGGGCGGTGATCGCGGACGATCCGTTCGGCGGCGAGCCGATGGCCGTTGTGCCGGCCAATCTCAAGATCGCGGCCAATCCATCGCCAAACACAACGCACCCGCCCGCAACGCTCGATACGGCCCAGCAGCAGCCCCCCGCCGCGCCGGCCGCAACGGCAGTGCCGAGCGCACCGCCCGCCAATACTACGACGGTGACAATCATCGACGGCAAGACCGGCGCCAAGCAGGAAGTCGTAGTTCCGGGGCCGGCAACGCCTGCTGCGGCAGCAGCAGCGCCGGCGGCGGCGCTCCCGATCGACCAGAAATTCGTCGAGATGACGGGCCACGGGCCGATTCCGAAGATCGCCGCCGACGGCACGCGGCCGGCCGATGCATTCGCGCGGCCGGTCCAGCCAATTCCTGGAAAGCCCGACGCGCCCCGCATCGCGCTCATCATTGGCGGCCTCGGCGTGAGCACGAGCGCCACGACCGACGCGATCGCCAAACTACCCGGCGCCGTGACGCTCGGCTTCATCCCTTATGGCAGCGATGTCGCGGCGCTTGCGGCGCGCGCGCGCAGCGGCGGCCATGAGATTTTGCTGCAAGTGCCGATGGAGCCATTCGATTACCCGGATAACGATCCGGGACCGCAGACGCTCCTCACCTCGCTCACCCCGCAGCAGAATATCGACCGGCTGTATTGGCTGTTGAGCCGTTTCCAGGGCTATGTCGGCGTTGCCAACACGATGGGTGGGCGTTTCACCGCATCCGATCCGGCGTTCACGCCGATCCTGCGCGAGACCGCAAAACGCGGGCTGATCTTTGTTGACGACGGCTCCAATGCGCGGAGCGTCGCCGGCCGCATCGCCGCCGCCAACAATCTGGCGTTCGCGCGCGCGGATGTGGTCCTCGATTCGGTTCCGACACCGGCCGAGATCGACCGTGCGCTCGGCCGTCTGGAAGCGGGGGCCCGCGAGCGCGGCGTCGCGGTCGGCATCGCCTCGGCGCTCCCGGTCTCGATCGACCACATCGCCAAATGGGCGAAAGCAGCGGAGAGCCGCGGTCTGCAACTGGTGCCGATCAGCGCCGTCGCCTTGAAGGCGAAGCAGAGCTGATCGGACACGGCGAATAGCGAAGTAGCGAAATAGCGAATAGAACTGGCGTGCACCCTGTTCGCCATTTGCACTTCACCATTCGCCGGATCCATGCGCTTCGAAGATCTCCCCTATCGTCCCTGTGTCGGCGTCATGCTGCTCAATCGCGACGGCAAGGTTTTTGTCGGCCGCCGCATTGAAGGGCCCGAGCATGTCGACCTCACCCATTCCTGGCAAATGCCGCAGGGCGGCATCGACGACGGTGAAGAGCCGTGGCCGGCGGCCCTGCGTGAATTGCGCGAGGAGACCAATATCCGCTCTGCCGAGCGCATCGGCGAGATTGCGGATTGGCTGCACTACGATATTCCGCGCGAAATCGTGGGCGAGGTCTGGAAAGGCAAATATCGCGGCCAAACACAAAAATGGTTTGCGATGCGCTTCACCGGCACGGAAAGCGAAATCGACGTTCATCATCCCGACGGCGCGCAGGAAGCCGAATTCGCCGCGTGGCGCTGGGAGCCGATGCACAACGTTCCCGAACTCGTCGTGCCCTTCAAGCGCGCGGTTTACGATCGCGTAGTCCGCGAATTCGCGCATCTCGCGAAATAATCACGACCGCTATTTCGGCTCGACGGCGAATGGCCCGATCGCAATCACGCGACAGGCGCTGTCCTTGCCGGCGCAATCCGCCATCGCGCCGCTGATCGCAGCCTGTTCGTTTGCAGCCTTGACCGCAACGCCCGCCTGGCCGCCTGCACCCGCGGCAACTGCGGTCCAGCCGCCGCCATTGCCGAGACGGCGCGCGAGATCGTCACGCAAGGCTGGCGCGACACCGGCCGCCGCCGCCGGACGGAAAAAGCCCGCGGCCTTCATCGCCGCTGGAATTGGCACGACGAAATTATTGTCGACGGCGACGACAAGACAGGGCACCCCGGCATTGCCGCCGCAATTCTCCAAAACCCGGCGGATCGCCTCTTCGGCGGTCTCCTGGTTGAGCAGAAAGTAAAATCCACCCTGCGGACCGAGCGCGAGCGCCTTTGGGCCGGCCCCCGGCAGATAGTTCCGCTCGACATTGGTCTTGCCCTGGTCGCGCATCAGCGGAATGTCGCCCGCGACCAGCGGCCGTTCGATCAACGGGTCGTGTGTCACCCAGGGCGGCGGCGGCAACGGCGGGTGGCTACGTGGGTCCACGACCGCGGTGCCGACCGCATAAAGCTCGCACTGCCGGCGCTGCGGCTGCGCATCCGCGCGCTTTTGGCAGATATCGAGTGCGGCGGATTTTGCCGTCTCATCGTCCGCCTGGCCGGTGATGAATCCGATTTGCGCCGCACTGATGGCGAGCGCCTTGTGATCCGCGGCGGCCATGTATTCGTTGCGGATCGCGGCACGGGCGCGGTCGGGGATGAACGGAATCGTCTCCGGCACCAACGTCTCGGCCACGCGCGGCGCTTGCTGCGACATCGCGCTCGGTGGCGCCGCCACGGCCTGCGGTGCGGCCGGCTGGCTGGCGACTTGCGGCGCGCCGACCCGGCCCATCGTGAGGTAGGCGATGGCCCCGGTGCCAAGCACGGCAATGCACGCGACGGCCACCGCCGTGGGGACGATCCACGACTGCTGCACGGGTTTGCGTGCCGACGCTTCGGTCCGCGCATCATCCGGCCGCATCTCGATATGATAGGCGTGAACCGGGTTCGGAATGTTCTTGACCTGCTGCTCGCCGATATCGGCAAAATGCACTGATAATTTGTTGGCGACCTGCTCGTGCACTGTTCGCGAAATGCAGATGCCGCCAATCGGTGCGATGCCTTCGAGACGCGCCGCGATATTCACGCCGTCACCCAGCAGATCGCCGTCGCGCTCGACCACGTCACCGACCGTTATGCCGATGCGGAAACACATCTGCCGGCTCGGCGGATAGGCCATGTTGCGCGTGCGCAGGCTTTCCTGAATGTCGATGGCGCAGCGAACGGCCTCGACCGCGCTGGAAAATTCGGCGAGCACCGCGTCGCCGGCGGTATTGAAAATCCGTCCGCCCGCGCGCGCGATGAAGTCGTCCATGACCGAGCGATAGGACGCGAGCCGCCGCAGCGTTTCTTCCTCGTCCTCGGCGACAAGCCTTGAGTAGCCGGCGACGTCGGCGGCGAAAATGGCCGCGATTTTTCTTTTCATCGAAAGCCTGCCGCAGCGAAAAGGAACGCGCCTAGAATGCCCGAGCGACGGCGTATCCCGCAACCGGGCGCGCGACGGCGCCGGCAGCCGGCGACCCATTGTCGAATAAGATGCAGTATCAGGGGGTTAGGACGCCAGCGCTGCTTGCAGCGCCTTCAACTGCCCGAGATGCCGCGCGAGCCTGTCGCGCTCCGCATCGTCCTTGGAGTCGGCAACGTCTTCCTCGGCGTCTTTGATTTCGCCTGCCAGGAGCGCCATGTCGAAATCGGCCCGCGCGACCGCCTTGTCGGCGAGCACAGTCAAACCCGCCGGGCTCACTTCGGCGAAGCCGCCAATGACGACAATCGGCTCCTTGGCGTTGCCGCGGAAGATCGTCACGATGCCCGGACGCAAGGTCGTCACCAGCGGCGCGTGACCGGGGAAAATGCCCATATCGCCCTCAAGGCCGGGCAAATCCACCTGATCGACATCGCCGGAGAACAGCACGCTTTCCGGCGAGACAAATTCGAGATGAAGGTCCGCCATGGCTTACGCCGCCTCGGCCGCGAGTTTCTTGCCCTTCTCCACCGCTTCCTCGATCGCGCCGACCATGTAGAAAGCGGCTTCCGGCAGGTGGTCGTACTTGCCGTCGACGAGATCCTTGAAGCCTTTGATCGTGTCTTGCAGATCGACGAGCTTTCCGGGCGAGCCCGTGAACACTTCAGCGACGAAGAATGGCTGCGACAGGAAGCGCTCGATCTTGCGCGCACGAGCGACCGTCAGTTTGTCCTCTTCCGACAGTTCATCCATGCCGAGGATGGCGATGATGTCCTGCAGCGCCTTATAGCGTTGCAGAATCTGCTGCACGCGGCGGGCGACCGCATAATGCTCTTCGCCGACGATTAGCGGCGAAAGCATGCGTGACGTCGAGTCGAGCGGATCGACCGCCGGATAGATGCCCTTGGCCGCGATGTCGCGCGACAGCACGGTTGTTGCGTCAAGATGCGCGAACGACGTCGCCGGTGCCGGATCGGTAAGATCGTCGGCCGGCACATAGATGGCTTGCACCGAAGTGACCGAGCCTTTGGTCGTCGTCGTGATGCGCTCCTGTAGCGCGCCCATGTCCGTCGCCAGCGTCGGCTGATAGCCGACCGCGGAAGGAATGCGGCCGAGCAGCGCCGACACTTCCGAACCGGCCTGGGTGAAGCGGAAGATGTTATCGACGAAGAACAGCACATCCTGACCCTGGTCGCGGAAATGCTCGGCGACCGTCAGGCCGGTGAGGCCGACACGGGCGCGGGCGCCGGGCGGTTCATTCATCTGGCCGTAGACCAGCGCGCATTTCGAGCCTTCGACCGAGCCCTTGTGCGGGTCCTTGTTGACGCCGGATTCGATCATCTCGTGGTAGAGATCGTTGCCCTCGCGGGTGCGTTCGCCGACGCCCGCGAACACCGAGTAGCCGCCGTGCGCCTTGGCGACGTTGTTGATCAGCTCCATGATCAGCACCGTCTTGCCGACGCCGGCGCCGCCGAACAGGCCGATCTTGCCGCCCTTGGCGTAAGGCGCGAGCAGATCGACGACCTTGATGCCTGTGACCAGGATCGCGGCTTCCGTCGATTGGTCGGTGTAGGCCGGCGCCTCCTGATGGATAGCCCGAATTGCCTCGCCTTTGACCGGACCGGCCTCGTCGACCGGTTCACCGATCACGTTGATGATGCGTCCGAGCAATCCCAGCCCGACCGGCACCGAGATCGGCGCCCCGGTATCGGTCACTTCCTGGCCGCGCACGAGACCTTCGCTGGTATCCATGGCGATGGTGCGCACCGTGTTCTCGCCGAGCTGCTGGGCGACTTCGAGCACAAGGCGATTGCCCTGGTTCTTGGTCTCCAGCGCATTGAGGATCGGCGGCAGGTTGTCCTTGAACTGCACGTCGACGACGGCGCCGATGACCTGGGTGATATGTCCGACTGCGTGAGCCATTGATGGTCTCCTTACTGTCTCTTGCTAGGCGACGGTGAGCGTGACCGGCACGTTCCCGCGCGTCGCCCGCGAATACGGGCAGATTTTGTGAGCGTCCTCTATCAGCGCCTGGAGCTTGGCCTTATCGGCGCCCGGCAGAGAAAGCTGGATGTCGGCCTTGAAGCCGAAACTGACGTCGTCCTTATCCATCGCCAAGGTGACCGTCACGCGCGCGTCCTGACCGTCGACGCCATGTTTCTTGGCCAGAACGAGGATCGCCTGGCCGAAGCAGGCGGACCAGCCGAGCGAAAAAAGCTGCTCCGGATTGTGGCCCTCGCCGTTGCCGCCGAATTCTTTCTGCAGGCCCATCGCCAGCGCGAGCCCGCCATTCTCCAGTATGGCGCGACCGTTGCGGCCGCCTTTCGTCGTTGCCCTGGTCGTGTACGCCATCGTCGCCTCCTTACAGCGCCTCGGCGCCGGAGATGATCTCGATCAGTTCCTTGGTGATCATCGCCTGACGGGTGCGGTTATAGGTGAGCGTCTGCCGGCGGATCATGTCGCCGGCATTGCGCGTCGCATTGTCCATTGCCGACATCTGCGCGCCGTAGAACGAGGCGGAATTTTCCAGAAGCGCCCGGAGCACCTGGACCGCGAGATTGCGCGGCAAAAGCTCCGTGAGAATATCCTCTTCATCCGGCTCGAACTCGTAGACCGCGCCGCCAAGTCCCGCGGCGGCCTTGGCCTCGAATTGCGGCGGAATAATCTGCTGCGCCGTCGGAATCTGCGCGATGACGGAGCGGAAGCGCGAGAAGAACAGCGTGCAGATATCGAATTCGCCCTTGTCGAACAGCGCGATGATTTTTTCCGCGATCATCTCGGCGTTCTCGAAGCGCAGCGTGCGAACGGAGCGCAGGTCGACCAGTTCGACGATCTGCGCCGCATAGAGTCTGCGCAATTGATCGTAACCCTTGCGGCCGACACAGAAGAACTTGACCTCCTTGCCCTCGCCGATGAGCGCGTTGGCGCGCTCGCGGGCAAGACGCACGATCGACGTGTTGAAGGGCCCGCACAGGCCGCGCTCGGCGGTGCAGACCAGAAGCAGATGAACGCGATCGCTGCCGCTGCCGCGCAAGAGCTTCGGCGCATTCTCGGACCCGGCCACGGACGCCGCGATATTGCCGAGCACCTTGTCCATGCTGGCGGCATAGGGACGCGCCGCCTCGGCCGCGACCTGCGCGCGGCGCAGCTTCGAGGCCGCGACCATCTGCATGGCCTTGGTGATCTTCTGCGTCGCCTTGGTCGAGGCGAGCCGGTTACGCATGTCCTTGAGTGACGACATTTCTAGTCCGGTTGCCCCACCTTCGTCATGCCCAGCTTCGTGCCGGGCAGCCACGGCTTGACTGCATTCCACACCGTCAGGCGTGGAGGATAAAACTCACGCAAAGGTCCTTCATGCAAAGGTCTTGGCGTAATTCTCGACGACACTCTTAAGCTTGCCCGCGGTCGCATCGTCGAGGTCGCGCGACTCGCGAATCGATTTGAGAATGTCGGCATGCTGGGTGTGCAGTGCGCCGAGCAAACCATCCTCGAAGGCGCGCACCCGATCGACCGGCAGCGGATCGAGATAGCCGTTGACGCCGGCATAGATCACGCAGACCTGCTCCTCCATCGTCAGCGGCGAGAATTGCGGCTGCTTGAGGAGTTCGGTCAGGCGCGAGCCGCGATTGAGCAGGCGTTGCGTGGTGGCGTCGAGGTCGGAGCCGAATTGTGCGAAAGGCAGCCATCTCGCGGTATTGCGCCAGCTCGCCCTTGATGCGGCCGGCGACTTTCTTCATCGCCTTGGTTTGCGCCGCGGAGCCGACGCGCGACACCGACAGTCCGACGTTCACCGCCGGGCGGATGCCCTGATAGAACAGATCGGTTTCCAGAAAGATCTGACCGTCGGTGATCGAGATCACGTTGGTCGGGATGTAGGCCGACACGTCGTTGGCCTGGGTTTCGATGACCGGAAGCGCGGTAAGCGAGCCGCCCTTGTGCTCGTCGTTCATCTTGGCCGCGCGCTCGAGCAGCCGCGAGTGCAGATAGAACACGTCGCCCGGATAGGCCTCGCGTCCCGGCGGCCGGCGCAGCAAGAGCGACATCTGCCGGTAGGCGACGGCCTGTTTGGACAGATCGTCATAGATGATCACGGCATGCATGCCGTTATCGCGGAAATATTCGCCCATGGCGCAGCCGGCGAACGGCGCCAGAAACTGCATCGGCGCCGGATCGGACGCGGTGGCGGCGACGACGATCGAGTAGTCGAGCGCGCCCTGCTCTTCCAAAACCTTGACGAACTGCGCCACCGTCGAGCGTTTCTGGCCCACCGCGACATAGACACAATACAGCTTGATCTTCTCGTCACCCGATGCGTTGAGCGATTTCTGGTTGAGGATCGTGTCGAGCGCGATCGCGGTCTTGCCGGTCTGGCGGTCGCCAATGATCAATTCGCGCTGGCCGCGGCCGATCGGGATCAGCGCGTCGATTGCCTTCAGTCCCGTCGCCATCGGCTCGTTCACCGATTTGCGCGGAATGATGCCCGGCGCTTTGACGTCGACGCGCGCTTTATGATCGGCCTTGATTGGGCCTTTGCCGTCGATCGGTTCGCCGAGCGCATCGACGACGCGGCCGAGCAGGCCTTTGCCGACCGAAACTTCGACGATCGCGCGCGTGCGCTTGACGGTCTGGCCTTCCGCGATTTCGCGGTCGCTGCCGAAGATCACGACGCCGACATTGTCGCTTTCGAGGTTGAGCGCCATGCCTTTGACGCCGCTCTCGAACTCAACCATCTCGCCGGCCTGCACGTTATCGAGGCCGTAGACGCGCGCGATGCCGTCGCCCACCGACAGCACCTGGCCTACTTCCGATATCTCGGCTTCCTGGCCGAAATTCTTGATCTGCTCTTTGAGGATTGCGGAAATTTCCGCGGCGCGGATGTCCATTAGCGGGCCTCTTTCATCGCGTGCTTGATCGCATTGAGCTTGGTGCGCAGTGAGGTATCAATCATGCGGCTACCGAGTTTGACAACGAGTCCGCCGATGATGGCGGGATCGATCTTGATATCGAGGCCGACGGTCTTGCCGCTCACGGATCCGAGCGCCGAGCGCAACGCCTCGAGATGTTCGTCCTTGAGTTGTTCGGCGACCGTGATTTCAGCGGTGACCTCGCCTTTGTGCCGGGCAACGCGTTCGCGGAACGCCTTGATCATGTCGCGCACCGCGAACAGGCGGCGGTTCGATGTCACAAGATTGAGAAATTTCGCCGTCAGCCCGCCGATGCCGGCCTGCTTGAGCACCGCTGCGAGCGCCTTCATTTGCTCGTCCGCGGAAAAGGCAGGACTGCGGACCAGGCGCGTGAGATCGGCGCTTTCGATCATCAGCGCGTCGAAGCGGTCGAGATCGGCCTTCACCGCGTCGATCGCGTTCGTCTCGGAGGCGAGATCGAACAGCGCGGTGGCATAGCGGTCCGCCATGCCGGAGGTGACTGGTTGTTCGCTAGCCAAGATTTGTGCTCGCTGAGCGTAATTTGGAGCTTTTCCGCAAAACTCGCATCCGGCGCAAATGGTCGGCGCAAGCCCTTAGGATCAAAGCAGGACTTGGAAATCCGGGGGCGCTGCGGAAGGCCCGCAAACCCCGCGTAAATCGCGGTTTTGCTAACATAGTGTGCAACGCCGCGCAACAACGCGGAACATCGGCAAAATGGGCGTTATTGGCCCGGTTGCGCGGTTCCGTATTGCCGGATCGCGGCGAGGAAAATCTCCCCATATTGCCGAAGCTTGGCTTCGCCGACGCCGTGCACCGCGCTCATCTCGGCTGCATTCGAGGGCTTGCGCCGGGCCATGTCGATCAGCGTCTTGTCGGCGAACACGACATAGGCCGCAACGCGCTGCTCCTTGGCCAATTCGGAGCGGCGCTTGCGCAAGGCCTCGAAGAGAGCCGCGTCGCCGGCCGAACCGTCCGCGAGCGCTGCGGCATTGGCGGCGGCGCGCGCCGTTTTGCGCGTTGCAGGCTTGAGCGTGTCCTTGCGCAGCGCCACCTTGTCGGCGCCTTTGAGGACGCGCCGGCCTGCCTCCGTGACCGACCAGGTGCCGTAACTGGTGATATCCAGCGCCGTGAGACCGGCACCGTGGATCTGACGGAAAACCGAGCGCCATTCCTGCTTGCCGAATTCCTTGCCGACGCCGAAGGTCGGCAGGCGGGCGTGGCCGAATTTGATAACCGCTTCGGAATTCTCGCCGAGCAGGATGTTGGTCAGATGCTCGGTCCCGAATCTCTCGCCGGTGCGCACGATAGCCGACAAGGCCTTCTGCGCCGCGATCGTGCCGTCGATCACCTCGGCGCCGTCACAGCAGAAATCGCAATGGCCGCACGGCTCGGTGGTCTCCCCGAAATAGGACAACAGCGTTTGCCGGCGGCACCGCGGCGCTTCGCAGAGCGAGACCAGCGCATTGAGGCGCTGGCGGTCGACGCGCTTCTGTTCTTCCGATGCTTCGCTGTCGTCGATCTGCAGGCGGCGCAGCCGCACATCGCCCATGCCGTAAAGCGTCAGCGTGTCGGCGGAGAGGCCGTCCCGGCCGGCGCGGCCGATCTCCTGGTAATAGCTTTCGATATTGGCCGGCATATCGGCATGCAGGACGAAACGCACGTCCGGCTTGTCGATGCCCATGCCGAACGCCACCGTAGCAACCATGACGACGCCGTCCTCCTGCAGGAAGACGTCCTGATGGCGTGAGCGCGCACCCGGCTCCATGCCGGCGTGATAGGACAGCGCCTTGACGCCGCTCTCGCGCAGAAATTCGGCGAGTTCCTCGGTCTTGCGGCGCGAGGCGCAATAGACGATGCCGCTCTGGCCGGGATGCGCCGAGATAAAATCCGCGATCTGCTTGCGGCCGGAAGCCTTCGGCTGCATGGCAAGGCGCAGATTGGGCCGATCGAAGCCGTGCACGAACACCGCCGGCTCGCGCGTGAAAAGCTTCGCCAAAATATCGGCGCGCGTACCGGCGTCGGCCGTTGCCGTGAACGCGACGGTCTGAACGCCGCCAAGGGCTGCCTGCACTTTGCCGAGCGCGGCGTATTCCGGCCGGAAATCGTGACCCCATTGCGAGATGCAATGCGCCTCGTCGACGGCCAGCAGCGCGACCCTGCTGCGCCCGAGCAGATCGAGCGTTTCGGATTTCAGCAAACGCTCGGGCGCGACATAGACGAGCCGCAATTCGCCGTGCGCGATGCCATCGACGACCGCGCGATTTTCGCCGGCGTCGTTACTGGAATTCAGCGCCGCCGCGGCAACGCCGTAACCGCGCAATTGCGCCACCTGATTGCGCATCAGCGCGATCAGCGGCGACACCACGATTGTGAGGCCGTCGCGAACCAGCGCCGGAAGCTGGTAGCACAGCGACTTGCCGCTGCCGGTCGGCATCACCGCGAGCACGTCGCGGCCGCCGAGGATGGCATCCACGATTTCCGCTTGTCCGGGACGAAAGGCATCGAAGCCGAATGTCGTGCGAAGCGTCTGCTCCGCCGCCGCGAGGTTTGCCATCTTCGAGTCCCTGCCGGATTGTTCTATATTTGTTCCAGGTGGCCGGCAAGCCGAAAGCTGCCCACTTGTGCCCATATAAAGCGCTTTTCTTGCGTCACGGCCCGCGCTGATGCAATTTGGCGATCTACGCCGGGTGCCTCTCCATGAATTCCGCCGCAAGCCGGGACGGTCTCACGACTGGCCGTCTCATCAAGCTCATGTGCCTGCTTTGGCTCGCCGGTGTCGCCATGCGTCTGACCATCCTGGCGATCCCGCCGGTGATTCCGCTGATCCACGCCGAATTGCACATGTCGGAGACGCAGGTCGGCCTTCTCGTCGGCTTGCCGCTTGCGATCTTCGCCGCTGCAGCCATCCCGGGATCGCTGCTCATCGCACGGATCGGTGTCAGTCTTGCCGTGATCATCGGCATGGTGATCGCCGCCTTTGCCGGCGCGGCACGTTCGGCGGCAACGGACATCGCAACGCTTTACGCCGCGGCCATCGCAACCGGCTTCGGCGTCGCCATCATGCAGCCCGGACTGCCGACGCTGGTGCGCGACTGGCTGCCTGACCGGGTCGCGCTCGGCACCATCGCCTATACCGGCGGCATGCTGATGGGAGCGACGTTCCCGCCGGCACTGACGATTCCCTTTGTCCTGCCATTGGTCGGCGGATCGTGGCGGTTCGATTTGCTGATTTGGGCGATTCCGGCGTTTCTTATTCCGCCCGCCTTCTTCGCCTTGAGCCCGAAGAGCGGCGATAAAAACACAAAAGTGCTATCGGGCATCGGCCAGTGGTGGCCGGATTGGCACAATCCCCTGATCTGGCTTCTCGGCCTTAGCCTCGGCGCCAACAACGTCAGTTATTTCGCAACCAACGCCTTTCTTGGCGACTATCTCAGCAGCGCCGGCAAGGCGGATCTCCTGGGGCCGGCACTGGCCTGGCTCAACGGCGGGCAGATCGTGGTGCCGCTTCTTCTTCTGTTCGCGGCGAACCGGCTGCAACGCCGCGCGTGGCCGTTCGTGGTCTGCGGGCCGATCCTGCTCGCTTCGATGATCGGACTGATCGTCACGCAATCGGAGTTCTGGATCATGGTCTGGGCGGCGCTCATCGGCGTCACGACCGCGGTCACACTGACTGCAACACTCGCGTTGCCGCCCGCTCTCGCTTCGCCTGCCGACGTGCCGCGCACCGCAGCCGGCATGTTCACCATCAGTTATACGTGCGCGATTATCGTCCCGACCGTGAGCGGCGCATTGTGGGACAGCACCGGTAAGCCATGGATCGTCTTCGTGCCATTGTGTATCTGCGCCGTGGTGATGACCGTTATCGGTATCGTGGTGACGCAATATCCGCCGGCGCCCGAAGCGGCGCCAAGTCGATAAGCCTGTTGGTATCGCAACGACGAGAGGGCATAATTCCGCAATGACCAAACAACGAAAAAAGGTGGCGGCGCAAAAAGCGCCGTCGAAGCGGCCGATGCTGCCACATGACCGCATCGCCTATTCGCCGATCGTCGAGCGCGCGCCGCTCCGATTGCCGAACGGCGCCCGCATGGCGGTGTGGGTCGTCGTCAATATCGAGGAATGGGACCCGACGCAGACCATGCCGCGCACCGTGCTCACGCCGCCGGCCGGCGGCTCGCCGATGCCGGATGTGCCGAACTGGTGCTGGCATGAATACGGCAATCGCGTGGGGTTTTGGCGCTTCATCAAGGTGTTTGACGAGTTCGCCATACCGGGCGTCGTCGCCATCAATGGCTCGGCGCTTGCGGCTTATCCGCCGATCGTGCGCGCTGCGCTTGAGCGCAACTGGGAATTCATGGGTCACGGATTCACCCAGCGCAATCTGCAGAAAGTGCCGAACGAGCGTGCCGACATTCGCAAAGTCCGCGACGCGATCACCAAGGCGACGGGCAAGCCGCCGCGCGGCTGGCTCGGTCCCGGCCTTACCGAGACCTGGCAGACGCCCGACGTGCTCGCCGAGGAAGGCTACGATTATGTCGCCGACTGGGTGCTGGACGATCAGCCGGTATGGCTAAAGACCCGCGGCAAGCCGATCCTCAACCTGCCCTATACGCAGGAGTGCAACGACGTCGCCATGATGCTGATCCAGCATCACAAGGCTTCGGAATATTGCGAGCGCGCGCTCGACCAGTTCGAGCAGATCTATGCCGATTCCGCCGATTCGGCGCGGATCATGGCGCTCTCGGTTCATCCCTACATCATGGGCGTGCCGCATCGGCTCAAATATTTCCGGCGCATATTCGAGGTCATCCGCAAAAAATCCGATGTGGTGTTCTGGACCGGATCGCAGATCGCCGACTGGTATCTCGGCGCGGGACCGAAAGCTCCGTGAGTGATCCGCAGGGCGGCCGCGACGCTTCGGAGCAAGGCGTCTCGCGTCATGGCGACGTCCGCGCGCGCCTGATGCTTGTGCTGCTGTGCTTTATCTGGGGCAGCACGTGGCCGATCTTCAGGATCGCGCTTACCGAGATTCCGGTGTTCACCATGCGCGCGGCCAGTTCCGGGATCGGGGCCCTGACGCTTTATCTCATTTGCCGCGCGATGGGCCGCAGCTTTCGCATTCCGAACGCCAAGGCGTGGCTGCACACCACAATCGCCTCGCTGCTCACCATCGTCTGTTTCATCGTGTTCAGCAGTTTTGCCGTGCTTGCCGCTGCAACCTCGCGGGTCGTGATCCTGGCCTATGCGATGCCGATCTGGGCGGTCATGCTCGCCTGGCCGGTGCTGCACGAGCGTCCGACACGCGTGCAGGCGGCGGCACTCCTGCTTTGCATCGTCGGCATCGCCATCCTGATCTATCCGCTGGCCGGGGGCGGAATTCCCCTTGGCATGGCTTTGGGTATAGCCACCGGCGCGACCTGGGCCGCAGGCACGGTCTATCTGAAATGGGCGCAGATCGATGCCGACCCGATGGGCGTCGCGAGCTGGCAGATGACGATTGCCTTCGTCGTTCTCCTGATCCTTCTCTTTGTATTCGAAGGCCGGTTCCATTTTGGTGGCGCGGATGCCAAGGCGCTGCTGGCGACGATCTATGCCGGAATTGTCGGCAACGGCGTTGCCTATGCGCTGTGGTTTCAGATCATCCGCCGGCTGCCGACAATGACGGCCTCGATCGGCGTGCTCAGCGTTCCCATGATCGGCATCATCTGCTCGGTATTTATTCTCGGCGAAGTGCCGACCGCGACCGACATCGTCGGCTTTGCGTTGATCTTCGCCGCGTCGGCCGCCGCCATGCTGGCACGGCCGGCCGCCGCACCCGCCGAGGCTACGCCTTGATGTTGAGCGCCAGTTCGGCGATGCGCGCGGTCATCGCACTGTCGGGATCGGACAGCGGATCGATCACGGTGAAATGGTTGGTGCCCGCGATCTCTTCATAACGCGTGTCGGCACCGGCCTGCCGCCAGGCTTTGGCAAGTGTCTCGCTCTGGCGTTTGAATTCATTCGATTCGAGCCCGCCGGCAACAGCGTCGAACGTACGGCCCGGCGCAACCGGCCAGAACAGCGGCGACACTTTGCGTGCCGAGGCGGCGTCAAGCTTCAAATCCTGATTGACGCTGATGCCGGTGAGGACGGTGAGATCGAAAACGCCGGAGATCGAATAACCGGCCGGCACCAGATCGGCCGGTGCCTTGGGATAGAGTGACGGCCAATCGGTCGCCACCATGGCGGCGGCGAGATGGCCGCCGGCCGAATGGCCGTAAACAAAGATGCGCCGGCCAAAACGCTGCAACAGGAAGGCGCAGGCGCGGCGCATCTGCTCGATGATGTCGGCAATCCCGACAACCGGGCACAGATCGTAGCCGGCAACCGCAACCGTGACGCCGCGCGCATTGAGCCCGCGCGCCATTTGGCTGAACTGCGAAGGATCGAGTGAGCGCCACCAGCCGCCGTGAATGAAAAGCGCCAGCGGGGCGTTGCCGTTCGCTTCCGGCAGAAACAAGTCGATGCTTTGCCGCGGCGTATCGCCATAGGACAGGCCGAGTTCCGCCCGTCCGGCCTTCAAGGTCTCGATGCGGTACATCTCGGCTTCGCGCGTCCACCGGGCAAAAATCTCCGGATGCTCCGGCACACGGGCGCGATTGTTGTATTCGGTTTCATAGTCGACGGCGGCCACCGGCACCTCCCGCGCATTGCGCGGCTAGATTGCGGCAACGCAGCCGCGCGGGCAAGTAGAGGCCGCCACGCGTTATTTACAGATCGACAGTTCGGCCAAATCTGTTAGGGGAACAGCATGAAAGTCGGCGGCAAACCCATGCGCAGCATCTGGCTCGAGCCGGATGGCTGGTCGGTCGGCGTGATCGACCAGACGGCGCTGCCGCATCGGCTGGTCACGGCGCGGCTCTCCACGCTTGAGGAGGCAGCGCACGCCATCCGCGCCATGCAGATCCGCGGCGCGCCGCTGATCGGCGCGACCGCCGCCTATGGCATGTGCCTGGCGTTGCGCGCGGATGCGTCCGATGAAGGACTCGAACAGGCGTATGCAGCTCTGCTTGCCACTCGCCCGACGGCGATCAACCTGAAATGGGCGCTCGACGAAATGGCGGCTGCGGTGCACAACCGGCCCCGCGCCGAACGAAGCGCAGTCGCATATCGCCGCGCCGCCGAGATCAGCGAAGAAGATATTGCCATCAACAGCGCCATTGGACGCAACGGGCTGCCGCTCATCGAAGCCGCCGCGCGGCGCAAGAAGCCGGGCGAGCGCGTCAATGTCCTGACCCACTGCAATGCCGGCTGGCTCGCGGCAGTCGATGTCGGCACCGCGACCGCTCCGATCTATCTCGCGCACGACAGCGGCATTCCCGTTCACGTCTTTGCCGATGAAACACGGCCGCGCAACCAGGGTGCATCGCTGACGGCCTGGGAGCTTGGCCAGCACGGCGTGCCGCACACCGTGATCGCCGACAATACCGGCGGCCACCTGATGCAGCACGGCCTTGTCGACCTGGTCATCGTCGGCACCGATCGTGTCACCAGGAACGGCGACGTCTGCAACAAAATCGGAACCTATCTGAAAGCGCTCGCCGCGCACGACAACGCCATTCCGTTTTACGTCGCGCTACCGTCACCCACCATCGATTTCATGGTGGCCGACGGCGTCGCTGAAATACCGATTGAAGAGCGCAGCGCCGATGAAGTCGCGACCATGACCGGTCGCACCGCACAGGGCCGCATCGAAACCGTGCGCATCGTGCCGGACGGCTCACCGGTTGCGAATTACGCGTTTGATGTGACGCCGGCGCGGCTCGTCACCGGGCTGATCACCGAGCGCGGCGTCGTCGCGGCGTCCCGCGAGGGCCTCGCCGGGGCTTTCCCGGACCGCGCCGGGACGGCAAAATGATCGCGGTTCGGCCGGACTCTGCGGGGTGCGCGAGTTCGCGCGCCGGCCGCCGTCGAAACCGAAGCTGCCGGGAATTCTCGATATGAGCCTGACGTCTTCGGCAGCATCGCTGCCGGCCGATGGACGCCAATCGCCAACCGCGCTGGCGATCGCGCGCGGCACCTCGCGCTATCTGCATGCGCTCGGCTATTGCGTGGTCAGCGAACTGCCGCTGCCATCGGGCCGGCGCGCCGACCTTGTCGCGCTCGGCGGTGACGGCGAGATCGTCATTGTCGAAATCAAATCATCGGTGGCCGACTTCCGGGCGGACCAGAAGTGGATGGATTACCGGCTGCACTGCGACCGGCTGTTCTTCGCCACAATCGTCGACGTTCCATCCGCGATTTTTCCTCCCGACGCCGGACTGATCGTCGCCGACGCGTTTGGAGCATCGATTGTGTCCGAGGCGCCGGAGCATCGGCTGCCGGCGGCGACGCGCAAGGCGGTGATGCTGCGTTTCGCGCACGCCGCGGCGTTGCGCCTGCAGGCGCTGGCCGACCCGCAAGGACCCTATAGCGGGGAAATCTGAGCCTGCTATACCGCCGGCGCTATTTCGGCGCGCGCTTGGCGAGGATGCGCTGCAAGGTGCGGCGGTGCATGTTGAGCCGGCGCGCAGTTTCCGAAACGTTGCGGCCGCACAACTCGTATATGCGCTGAATGTGTTCCCAGCGTACGCGATCCGCCGACATCGGATTTTCCGGCGGCTCGATCTTCTTGTTGTCGAGCGCGAGCAATGCGGCGACCACGTCGTCGGCATCGACCGGCTTGGCAAGGTAATCGACGGCGCCGATCTTCACCGCGTTGACCGCGGTCGCGATATTGCCGTAGCCGGTGAGGATGATCGCACGCGCTTCCGGCCGCCGCTTCTTCATGGCCGAAATGACGTCGAGCCCGTTGCCATCGCCAAGCCGCATGTCAACGACGGCAAAGGCGGGCGCGGCCTTCTCCACCTGCAACAGGCCGTCGGCGACCGATTCGGCGGTCGTCACCGCAAAGCCGCGGCCCTCCATGGCGCGCGCCAGGCGCTGCAGGAACGATTTGTCGTCCTCGACGATCAAGAGCGATCGCTCGTTCGGCACGGGACCTGTTGCGGCATTGGTCATGACTCTGCTCCGATCTGACAACTAAGAGACTTGAGCCACCGGCTCAAGGGGCGGCGAAGTGACCGGCCGCTCGAAATCTGCACGGCTCCAGGCCACGGTTACGGTTGCGCCATGCAGCGGCGGCGATTGATTGATGAGCGAAAGCCTGGCGCCGGAGCGTTCCAGGAGGGTTTTGGCGATAAAGAAGCCGAGTCCGAGGCCAAACACCGCGTCCTCCTCCACCTCCGGCCCGCGCGACCCGGGCCTGCGGTGGGTGACATAAGGCGCGCCGATGCGATCGACGACCTCGGGCGCAAAGCCGGGACCGTCATCGCTGATGATGATGCTCACGTCTTCCGCGGTCCATTGCGCGAAAATTTCCACCCGGCTGTGCGCAAAATCGACGGCGTTCTCGATCAGGTTGCCGAGCCCGTAACGGACCGCAGGATTGCGCGCGCCGACAGGCTCGGCCGCGCGGTTCGGCGGCAGCGTCACGCCGATTGAGACGCCGAAATTCCTGTGCGGCGCCACCGCCTCCTCGATCTGGGCGGACAGCGGCGTCCGGTCGAACGGCTCGGCGGTCGGAAGCTCGGTGATCTTTGCCAAAATCTCGCGGCAGCGCAGCGCCTGCTCGCGCAACAGCTTGACGTCCTCGGCATAGGGAGAATTCGCCTCGAGCGCGCGTTCGATCTCGCGAATCACCACCGTGATGGTCGACAGCGGCGTGCCGAGTTCGTGCGCGGCGGCAGCGGCAAGACCATCAAGCTGCGACAAATGCTGCTCGCGCGCGAGGACGAGTTCCGTTGCGGCAAGCGCGTCCGAAAGCTGCCGCGCTTCCTCGGCGACCTGCCACGTATAGACGCCGATATAGCCGATCGCGAGCAGGATCGAGAGCCAGACTCCGACCATGTAGATTTCCGGAAGCTCCAGCGGATTTTCGCTTTCCCACGGCAGGTCGTAATGCAGGAATACAAGCAGCGTGGCGCAGAACATCGCGAACGTGCCGATCAGCAATGTCATGCGCGGCGGCAGCGCCGTAGCCGAGATCAAGACCGGCCCGAGCAACAGGAACGCGAACGGATTCTCCAGCCCGCCGGTGAGATAGAGCAGCGCCGCGAGTTCGGCGATGTCGAAGGTCAGGAGCCACGCGGCGCGATCGGGCTCGAGCCATTGCGTCTGGTGGAAGCTGACCCGCAGCGCCACGTTCAGCAGGGCAGCAAGCGCGATGACGGCAAGACAGGCCCAGATCGGAACTTCGAATTCGAGGCCGAAATGCACCACCAGCACGGCGGCCACCTGGCCGCACACAGCCAGCCATCGCAGCCGGATCAGGGTATCCAGCCGCACGTTGCGCGGACGTTCGTAGGTCCGTGGCAAACCGAACATGGCCCCAATGTAGCGGCTGGCGGAGCCATATCCAAAGGGTCTAATCTTGGGACAAATCGACCTAGGAGAGACGCCAATGGCCTACGAACTCGACCAGTTCATCAAGGACTGCCACGCGATTTTAGCGCGTGACGGCGGCCCCAAGGGCCGCGACCAGGTTCGCGCCCAGCTCGAAAAGCTTCTGGAAAACCGGGATTTCATCAAGAAACATTGCGAGGACGCGCCGCGCGGGCTCCATGTGCTTTACGAAGATCCCGAGCTTGGATTTCAAATCCTGGCGCATATCAACGACAAGGCGCGCAAGGGCGTGCCGCACGATCACGGCGCCTCATGGGCAATCTACGGCCAGGCCACCCACCACACCGACATGATCGAATGGGAGCGTGAGGATGACGGCGGCGATCCCAAGCACGCCAAGCTCAAGCCGGTGAAGAATTATCGCCTGATGCCCGGCCACGCCGGCATTTATCAGGACGGCAGAATTCATTCGATCGAGTATCCCGACAATGCGCGTTTCATTCGCGTGACTGGAACCAATCTCGACCAAATCGACCGCGTGCGCTTCGACCTGAAGACCGGCGAAGTGCATCAAATGACGCCGCAGCTGGCAACGTGACGGCATCGGTCGGCCCCGCCGCGTTACGGGGGCTCATCGACGGCGGCGGCGAACTCGCGCTCATCGATGTGCGCGAGGAGCTGATCTTCTCGCAAAGTCATCTCCTGCTCGCCCGCTCGGTGCCGTTGAGCCGCTTCGAACTGAAGTTCGCGCCGCTCGTGCCGCGGCGGGCGACCCGCATCGTGCTGTGCGATGACGGCGACGGATTGGCCGAACGTGCTGCGGGCATCCTCGCGCGAAACGGCTACACGGATGTCCGTATTCTCGCCGGCGGCGCCGCCGCCTGGGGCGCGGCGGGTTTTGAACTGTTCTCCGGCGTCAATGTGCCAAGCAAGGCGTTCGGCGAATATGTCGAGCATGCCAACGACACGCCCAACATCGCGGCCGGCGAACTCGAAGCACTGATCCGCGGAGGCGCCAATCTGGTCGTGCTCGACAGCCGGCCGTTCGACGAATATTCGCGCGTATCAATCCCGACCTCGACGAATGTGCCAGGCGCAGAACTGGTGTTTCGGGCGCGTGAGATCGCGCCGTCAGCGGACACCATCGTGGTCGTTAATTGCGCCGGCCGCACCCGCAGCATCATCGGCGCGCAGTCATTGATTAATGCCGGCCTGCCGAACAAGGTCATGGCGCTGCGCAACGGTACTATGGGCTGGAGTCTCGCCGGCTTCACCTGCGACCACGGCAAAAATCGGCGCGCGCCGCAGGTCTCGCCGAAGATGCACGACTGGGCGCGGCATGCCGCGCAACAGGTTGCGAAAGGCTGCGGCGTGCGGTCCATCGACCGCCAGACGCTCGACGCCTGGGGCAAGGACAGCGAACGCACGCTCTACGTTTTCGACGTTCGCGATCCGGCGGAATATGAAGCAGGCCACCTGCCCGGCGCGATCTCGGCGCCTGGCGGTCAACTGGTGCAGGCAACCGACCAATATGTCGGCACGCTCGGCGCACGCATTGTCGTCACCGACGACGCCGAGGTGCGCGCCGCGATGACGGCGTCGTGGCTGCGCCAGATGGGTTTTGCCGACGTGTTTGTGCTGGCCGAAGCCGGAACCGAGACAGGCCGGCCGGAAATGCCGGCTCTGGACGCCGAAGTAAATCCACACGCGGCAATCGATTGTGTCGCGCTTGGTGAGCTTCTGGCGCGTAACGCCGTGACGGTCCTCGATCTCTCGCTGAGCCGGAATTATCTGGCGCGTCACATTCCAGGCGCTTGCTACGCGATCAGGACGCGGCTCAAGCACGCGCTCGCGGCGACCCCGGTCAACGGCACGCTGGTGCTCACCTGCGAGGACGGCAGGCTGGCGAGCCTCGCCGTGGCCGAAGCCGAGGCGCTGACGGATCGGCCGGTGCGTTTTCTCAAGGGCGGCAATGCGGCATGGCAGACCGCCGGAAAACCGTTCTCGACCGAAGCCCGGATGGCGGACGAAGCCATCGATCAATGGCGCAAGCCCTATGAACGCACCGGCGACACCGCAGCCGCGATGCGCGAATATCTGGCGTGGGAAACCGACCTTCTGCCGCGCATCGAACGCGACGGCTCGCTGAAGTTCGCGCCCTTTATTGCGCGGCCTCGAGCAGAATCTCACTAAGCCGATCCGGCATGTCGACCATCACATCGTGACCGCATGGCACGGCATAAGTGCGCCATGATGGATCGGCTTTGACTTCGGCCAAAGCGCGGTCGAATCCCGGATTGGCGTAGCTCGCCGCGCGAATGTAACTCTTGCGCGCGATGCGGTCGCGGGCGTCGGTAAGCGCGATCTTGTCGGTGAAGGTGCCGATCGGCTGGCCGACGCAGAGCCGATCGATCCAGGCGCGATCGGCGGCATTGACGCCGAAAAACTCGGCAGGCCGCGGCGGGATCGTCAGTTCGCCGCGCTGCATCGCGGCACTGGCGGACTCCTGCACCGCCGCGCCGGTGAGGTCGCGCACCGCCTCGCCGTTCTTTGGAACGAAAGCGTCGAGAAAAACGATCGCGCGGATGGCGGACGCCATCTGTTCGGCGACGCCCGAGACAACGAAACCGCCGTACGAGTGGCCGCACAGGACCACGTCATTCAACTGTTCCCATTTCATCACATTGACGACGTCGGTGATGTGCGTCTTCACGTCGATCCCGGCGCGCAGGAGATGCACGCGTTCGCCGAGCCCGGTCAGGGTCGGCGTGAAGACCGCATGGCCGCCGCCACGCAGCCGCGCGGCGACGCGCTGCCAGCACCAGCCGCCGTGCCACGCGCCGTGAACCAGCACGAATGTATGGGCCATCATAACCTCCGTGGCTTGTCTTTCGCCGCGATCAGGGATGCCACGCCGCATCCACGACGTCGGGCTCGTCGGCTCGGCGGCGGGCTTCGTCGATCACCTTGAACAGCGCCCGCAATGCCGCCGGTACGCCTTCGCCACTGACCGCCGAAATCACCAGCGGGGTTTTTTTCGCGACACGCTGCAAACGGGTGATTTGCTGCTTGATGGCGTCCGGCGTCAGCGCATCGGCCTTGGTAAGCGCGACGATCTCCGGTTTGTCGACAAGCTCATGACCGTAGGCCGAGAGCTCGGAACGCACTGTCTTGTAGGCAGCACCGGCATCTTCCCCGGTTCCATCGACAAGATGCAGGAGGACCCGGCATCGCTCGACATGGCCGAGAAAACGATCGCCGAGGCCAATTCCCTCGTGTGCGCCCTCGATCAGTCCGGGAAGATCGGCGACGACGAATTCGCGGCCATCGACATCGACGACACCGAGCTGCGGGTGCAGCGTCGTGAACGGATAGTCGGCGATCTTCGGCTTTGCGGCGCTGACCGCCGCGAGGAACGTCGATTTGCCGGCGTTCGGCAATCCGATGACGCCGGCGTCGGCAATCAGCTTCAGCCGCAGCCTGATCGTCAGTTCGGTACCAAGCTGGCCGGGATTGGCGTGGCGTGGTGAGCGATTTGTCGAACTCTTGAAATGCGCATTGCCGAAACCGCCATTGCCGCCGCGCAAGAGTTCCAGGCTCTCGCCAACCTGCGTCAGATCGGCGAGCAGCGTTTCACCGTCCTCATCGTAGATCTGCGTGCCGACCGGCACTTTGAGAATGACGCCTGGGCCATTGGCGCCGTGACGGTCCTTGCCCATGCCGCCACCGCCATTCTTGGCGGTAAAATGCTGCTGGTAGCGATAGTCGATGAGCGTGTTGAGCCCATCAACGGCTTGCGCAATGACGTCGCCGCCTTTGCCGCCATCGCCGCCGTTCGGGCCGCCGTACTCGATGAACTTCTCGCGGCGGAACGACACGCAGCCGTTCCCGCCATCACCGGAGCGGATATAGACTTTGGCCTCATCGAGGAATTTCATGCGTCACTTGGTAAAGCGCGGATGGCGCAGGCACAATCACGAAGTGCCACGGTGGCCGGGGAACGTAGGGTTGATATAGTGAGTGAATCCGGGATTTAAGCGATCCCCAAGGGGTTTGTGCGGAGCGTAGCGCGTGTGGGGTGTCTTACGGCTTGCGGGGCGGGCCGCGGTGTGGCGGGCAACGCCCGATCCGCCGCTTGTCGGACTGGCGGTCCTTTTGGGCTTTGCCGCTGCGGTCGCCGCCGAGCGCATGGCGCTGCAATTGCTGGCGGCAGGCTCCTGGCACGCCTTCAATCCCTACGGTCTCAACGCCGTTGTCGCCTGGATCGCACTCGAGCTTGCGGTCGCGGCGCTGTTTGTGCGCCCGGGCGCACGCGCCAGCGCGCTCTCCGCGATGTTTGCTCTCTCAATGCTCGCCGATGTCGTCACCGCGGCGATCCGATTCGCGATCGCCCAGATCCCGTCGGCGGCGGCGCAAAGCGCGCTCGGGAGTAACGCAATCGCCGCCGGCGCGATCTTTGCCGTCGCGGTCGCGTGGTGGGTCGGCGCCATGTCGCGCGTCGTCGGCAGTCTCCAGCCGCAGCAGCAACTGCGCGTGATCGGCAGAGCCGCGGCGATGTGGGTGGCGCTCCTTATCGTCAATGTCGTCGTGCCGCACGCGCCGGTATTCCTGCCGCCGGACTTCGACCCGCGCAATTCGAACTGGTGGGAAGTCCTGTATGCGCTGCATCAGGACAAGAACGCGAATACCGCACGCGGCGAAGTCGCGCGGATCGAAAAGGCCCAGCCGGCGCTGCTGCAGCAGGAAATCGCGAACCTTGCTCCGCAGCAAAAGGGCATCACGGACATCTATGCCCTTGGCATCGCCGGCGTCGATCAGGACGTCTTCGGCAAGGAGGTCGACGGCGGCCTCGACGCAATCGCGAACGTGCTGCCGATCAAGAACCGGACGGTCCGCCTCATCAACCGCCACGATACGGTCGATACCGTGCCGCTTGCCACCGTGCAGAATTTTGCGGCCGCCGTCCGCGCCATCGGCAATGTCATGGACAAGGACGAAGACGTGCTCGTCCTCTTTATGACATCGCACGGCGAACAGTCGGGCTTCGCACTGCAATTACCCGGCGCCATGACGGAGCTGACGCCGCAGGAGGTCGCCTCGACGCTCGACAGCGAAGGCATCAAGAACCGCGTCGTGATCGTTTCGGCTTGCTTCTCGGGAATATTCGTTCCCCCGCTTGCCAACGACAACACTATCGTCATCACGGCGTCGGACGCGAAAAGCACCTCGTTCGGCTGCGCGCCGGAACGCGACTGGACTTATTTCGGCGATGCTTTTTTCCGGCAGAGCCTGCATCCCGGAAGCGATTTCGCGAGCGCCTTCGAACGCGCGCGCGTCCTGATTCAGGGCTGGGAATTGATGGACCACGCCGCCCCGTCCAATCCGCAGGGCTCATTCGGGCCGGCGGTGGTCGCGAAACTCGCGCCGTATTTTGCCACCAATCCCAGGCCGTAACGGCACGGCCCGCAATCGCGGTCACGCCACCGCTTTGTCCCGTCCCCACTCTTTGAGCGAGGCCCACAGCCCGCGATCGAGCCGGAAGCGATCGAAAGGCGCCGACGAACTGATGGCGCGGACGCGGTAGAGGCCGACGCCGCTCCACTGGAAGCCGCACTTTTCCAGCACCCGGCGCGAGGCCGGATTGTTGACGCGCGCGCCCGCTTGCAGCGCCTCATGACCGAGAGGGCCGAAAGCGTGATCGATCACTGCGCGCACCGCTTCCGTCGCATAGCCGCGGCCCCAATAGGGCGCACCGAGCCAGTAGCCGATCTCGGCGCCGCCGGCGCGCATATCGACACCGCAGGCGCCGATCGCCGTACCGTCGAGCGTCACGGCGAATGTCGCTTCGCCATCCTGACAATTGACTGACGCGAGGAATTGCTCGGCATCGGCGGCGTCATAGGGATGCGGAATCCGCGCGGTATTCTCCGCGACACGGCGATCGCCCGCCAGGCGGACGATGGCCTTGATGTCGCTGCGCTGCGGCGCGCGCAGCGTCAGCCGTCCGGTCTTGAGGACGGGAATGACGCACTCTGTGATTCGTTCTGGGCGGACTTGTGTTGCCAGAGTCATCGCCTGGGCTCCTGCAAAAAACCAAAAAGGGGAGCCGGTATCCCGGTCTCCCCTTTATGGAGCCCATTCGGGTCCACCGGTTCGACTGGATACCGGCGGACCTCATATGATCCACCGTGTTACTCGGCCGCTGCCTCGGTCATCGGACGTACCGATACGAAGATGCGGCCTTTGGTTTTGGTACGGAACTCGACTTTGCCGTTGGTCAGCGCAAACAGCGTATGGTCCTTGCCCAGACCGACGTTGCGGCCGGGATGCCATTTGGTGCCGCGCTGGCGCGCGATGATGTTTCCTGCCAGCACGTCTTCGCCGCCGAAAATCTTCAGCCCGAGACGCTGACCTGCTGAGTCACGGCCGTTGCGCGAGGAGCCGCCTGCCTTTTTGTGTGCCATTGCTGGCCTCCGAAACTGATTAGCTGCTGCTTATACCGGATTCGTGACGAAAGTATCACTTCTCCGCGTCACTTCTTCTTGCCCTTGGCGGCGGGTTTTTTGGCCTTGGCCGCCGGCTTCACCCTGGGTTTTTTTGTCGTTTTTGCCGAAGCCTTGCGCGGCTTGGGCGCGGCTTCACCGGTTTCCGAGGCGCCCTGTGCGGCCGTTTCCGGCGCCGGTTCGCGCTTCGGTTTCACCCGCGGCTTGACGTCCTTGTTCGGCTTTTTGCCGTCGGTCAGGATCTCGGTAATGCGCAGGAGCGTAAACTCCGTGCGATGACCGATCTTGCGCCGCGAATTCTTCCGGCGGCGCTTCTTGAAAGCGATGATCTTCGCGCCGCGGCCCTGATCGAGCACTTCGGCCGCGACCATGGCGCCGGCGACCGTCGGCGCACCAAGCATCACGCTGTCGCCGCCTACGACCAAAACTTCGCCAAACTCGACGATCTCACCGAGCTCGCCCTTGATCTTGTCGACCTTGAGCACATCTTCGGCGGCAACCCGATATTGCTTGCCGCCTGTTTTGAAGACCGCGAACATCTTTATTCCTCGTGTTCGATCCCGGCATGCGGAGATCAGTCCGGACCGGCTTTTTCCAGTCGAATTCTGCTGATGGTTAGCGGCGTAATGATGGACCTGAGACCGCACCAAGCGCGCTGACCGGCGTTCTTATGACGGTCGCATAAGTCCCTGTCAAGAAATGCAAAGCGGGCCATTTCCGACAACATGGGGCGGCCCGGCGGCCTCCTGCGCGATCACTTCACATTGATGACTTTCTGGCACCGGGCGCGCTAAAACCCAAATAGTCGAGGGCCGCAAGAGCCCACACAGAGCCCGCAAGGGAAACGCCTACAGGAAACGCCAATGACACAGAAGGCGACAGGATTATCGCGGCGCGCGTTGCTCGCCATCGCGCTGCCGGCCGCGGCCGCGAACCTGGCCCATGCCCAAGGCAGTGCCCAAGGCAACCCCCAAGGGAGTGCCCAAAGCGGCGCCCCCGATACCGAGGATTATCCGACCCGAGCGGTGACCTTCATCGTGCCGTTCGCGCCGGCCGGCGGCACCGACATCCTCGCACGGATTCTCGGCCAGAAACTCCAGCAACGTCTCAGCCAGCCTTTTGTCGTCGAAAACCGCCCCGGCGCCGGCACCGTTCTTGCCACCAACTTTGTCGCCAAATCGCCGCCCGACGGCTACACGATCATGATGGCGGTGTCCTCGCTCGCCATCGACGCGACATTGTACAAGTCGCTGCCTTACAACCCGGGCAAGGACCTCGCCCTGGTGTCGCTTGTCGCCAGAGTGCCGTTCGTACTGGTGGTCAATCCATCGCTGCCGGTTTACAGCGTCGAGGATCTCATCAAGCTCGCGAAGGAGCGGCCGCTGAGTTACGGCTCCGGCGGAATTGGCGCGTTCCATCACCTGGCCGCCGCGCTGTTTTCCAGCATGGCCGGTATCAAGATGACGCACGTCC
The DNA here is from genome assembly GCA_963808205.1 of uncultured Alphaproteobacteria bacterium. GTDB lineage: Bacteria > Pseudomonadota > Alphaproteobacteria > Rhizobiales > Xanthobacteraceae > BOG-931. The sequence continues at coordinate 906,603 of CAWEER010000005.1, read as the reverse complement.
CCTATCGGGGCACGGCGCCGGCGCTCAACGATCTCATGGGCGGATACATCCAGCTGATGTTCAGCGACCTCGGTCCGGCACTGCCGCTGATCAAAGCCGGAAAAATCCGCGCGCTTGCGGTGACTTCCAAACAGCGTTTTGCATCGCTGCCCGACGTCCCGCCGCTGGGCGAAGCCGGTGTGCCGGGCTATGCCGCGGCCGCATGGCAAGGCGTGATCGCACCGGCGCAGACGCCGCGGTCGATCCTCGTCAAACTCAATTCCGAGATCAATGCGATCGTGGCGACGGACGACGTACGCGTCCGCTTGCAGGATCTCGGCATGGACCCCGTCGGCACCGGGACACCGGAAGAACTCCAGCAATTCCTGCAATCTGAAATCGTGCGCTGGGGTAAAGTCGTCGAGGATGCCGGCATCGCCAGAACAGAGTGATGGCATTGTCCGCCTCAGCTCCCGCGCAATCCAGCCGACAGCTCCCGCAAGGCGGCGAAATTTTTCTCGATCACGTCGCGCATTTCGTGCGTGACGCAGATGCCGCGAGCCGCGCGCTGACCCGCTGCGGTTTCGCACCGGCGCCGACTTCGATCCAGGTCAATCCTGATCCGGCCGGCGGCACGCGGCCGACCGGCACCGGCAATGTGACTGCAGTGCTGGCGCGCGGTTATCTTGAAATTTTATTCAAGACTTCCGACACTCCCCTCAGCCGCGAGTTCGACGCCGCACTTGAGCGGCATGCCGGGCTTCATCTCGCGGCCTTTGCGGTTGCGGACGCTGCGGAAACCCATCGGCGGCTGGCGGCGGACGGCTTTCCCATGCGCGAGCTCGTGCACATGCAGCGGCCGGTCGATACCGGAAGCGGACCGGATAAGGCGTCGTTCACGATCGCGCGCGTCGAACCCGGCGCTATGCCGGAAGGCCGGATTCAGATGCTGACGCACCACACCGAGCAGGCAGTGTGGCAAAAACGGTGGCTGTCACATCCGAACACCGCCACGAGCCTTATCGATGTCGTCATCGCGGTCGCAGACCTCGACGAGGCTGCACAACGCTTCGCGCGCTTCACCGGCCGCGGCGTAACGAAGACGCCGGGCGGCGCGCTCGTACGTCTTGATCGCGGTGGCGTATATCTCGTGACCCATGACAGAGCGACGGAAAGATTGCCGGAGGTGGCGATCACCGCGCTGCCGTTCATGGCCGGCTATGCGCTTGAAGTCGAATCGCTCGCCGCCGCCGAAAAAGCGGTCGATCACGCCGATCTCGAATGGCGGGCGCTCGAAAACGGCATCGTCGCCGCATTCCCGGCCGAACTCGGCGAGGGCGCATGGTTTTTCGTGGAACGCGCGTCGGCGCTGCCGTGGCGGCGCAGCGTGTGACGTAAGCGGAACGCGGTCGCCGTCACTCCGCCGCTTGCGCGCCGGCGTGCTGCCGCAGCTTCGGCATCACCTCCTGCGCCAGAAGCCGCATCGATTCGCGCTCCCACGCGGCGTTCGGACCGCTCCAGTCCAGCCCGGTCATCAGCAACGTACCGAACGGGCCCGCGGCGTCGCGGAAGGCGACGAGTTTATCGAGCACGGTCTTCGGCGATCCGTGGATCACCGAGCCTTCGGTAATGACATCGACCGTCGCTTCATCGTCCGTCATGCCGACGCGGGGCTTTAACGCCGAGAGGAGACCAACGCGGGAGAGCACTTCGCGCATATAGCTGTAGAAATAACGGTTCGACCCATCCGCGGCATAGACGCGGTCGCGCGCCTCGGCGTCGGTCGGCGCGATCATGATGTTGCGCGCCACGCGCCAGTTGTCGCCGCGCGCCGGCTTGCCTGCCTCGGCGCAAGCGTTGCTGTAGGTCTGCCAATGCGAGCCGATGGCATCGCTCGGAATATTGTTGGCGGAAATGATGCCCCAGCCGTTCCTGGCGGCGACGCGCGCCGTAGCGCTCTCGCGGCTCGACACCGACATCGAGATCGGCGGACCTGATTTCTGGAACGGTTTTGGCATGAAGCCGATGCCGAGTTCGGGAATGATCGCGTCCTTGATGCGTACGGTCCAGAATTCGCCTTGCAGATCGTAAGGCGGATCCTGCGACCAGATACGCTGGATCATGCCGATGGATTCCATCGCCTTGCGCACGCGCACGGCGCGATCGGCATTGCCGAACAGCTCGAAATCGGAAAACAGGCCGCCGACACCGATGCCGAGCATGAAGCGGCCCCGGCTCATGTGGTCGAATTGCGCGACCTCGGCGGCGACTTTGGCGGGATGGTGGTTCGGCAGACAGATCACCGCCGTGCCGAAGCTGAGATTTTTCGTGCGTGGAACGAGGCCCGCCATGAACATCAGCGGCGAAGGGATCGGCTCGGTCGTCGCCGAGAAATGCTCGCCCAGCCATAATTCGTCGAAGCCGAGCTCGTCAGCGTAGAGCGACTTTTCTTCGTCCTCTGCAAGCGTTTCGGTCAAGGAACGCGCCGGCGGGTGCACCGGCATCATGAATATCCCAAGACGCATCGTAAACCTCCGCCGGGCCGGTGCCCGCGCCCCGAGCTTACATCACTCCGGCGCGCCGCTGTCGATCATCGCGGACATTGCGGCACTATTGGCCGAGAGGCAAAAGCGCCTCGCGCAGTGGCGCGCTCGATATCATCATCAGTCCGGTGAAAGGCTCACCGAGTTCCAGGATCAGGAAAATCGCACACGACGCCGACAATCCGAGGACAGACAGGATGGCGAAGACCGTTGCGTTGAGACTTGCGAACAGACTGAAGCTCGCGAAGATGATGACAAGCCAGAAGACCAGCACCGCCAGAAAAGGCCCGGGAATAGCGCTGCCGGTTTCAACGAAAAGCATGAGCCTGGTTTGCGACAGATCGTTGCTGATCTGTATCGCGCGCGCCTGTAGCGACCGCTGGGTATCGTTTGCCGGCGGGAGCGCCTGGATCGCAATATAGACCGCTTCCGTCTTGGCACTGGCCTCGAACGGCGCGCCGGAATTTATCTCCTTCTCGCGCCACATCCGTTCGACGAAAGACGGTACGGCGCCGCGGATCATGCCGCGGATCGGAGCGGCGTCCGGACCATACGCCGCGAGCACATTGTCGAGCTGGATCAGGTCGGCCGTGATCTGTTTGACCTGGTTGCTCTGCGTATCGAACGACGATTTCGCCGCCGCAATCAGCAGGCCGAGGACGAGCGCGGCAATCGTGGCGACGAGGCCCACGCCGAGCCGCACGACGTCCTGCGAGTCTTTGCTCAGATGATGTTCCGGCAACGCGTTGCGCAGCAGCGTACCGGCCAGGATGCCGCCAATCACCAGTAAGAATATGATGCACGACAATGCCAACGGGCTCATGGCCTGTCCCTAAGCCGTGCGGCGGGTCTGGAAGAACACCCGAACGAGATTGCCCTGGCCTACGATTTCGGCCAGCGCCTGGAAGGCAAAGAAGGGGATCAGGGTCAGTAGAACAACGACACAGGTCGCGATCAGCTGATCGAGTGTTCCCCCGCCGAAGTCGGCGATCGAAGCCAGTACGCTTCGGTGGTGGATAAACCCGACAACCGCCTCCTCGATGAAGCTCAGGACAACCAGCAGAAGGAGAAAAGCGAGCGACTTGTAGAGCGTCGGCCAGATCAGCGGCAGCGTCTTGAACCGGTCGCCATAGCCGACCGCGCGTCCGACCAGGATGAATTTTGCGCAGATCAGGGCCTTGATTGCGGCGAAACCGAAAGGCGCGAAGGCTATGCCCTGCGCCTGAAGTATCGCGGCTTTCAGATAGGCGAGCGCGGCGAAGCAGACGAAGAGATAAGCTGAAAGGACGGCAAATTCCCCTATTTCCCTTTTTACCCGTGCGCGAACCGTCGCATGGGGTGGGATGTCGCGGTCCATGTGGCCCTCCGGAGCTGAGATTGCGGCCAAGCCGTGAAAAAGCGAATGGCCGCCTGCTGCCGCGAGCTTATATCATTGCCGCGCCGCAAGCTTCACCGCTTCGATGATCTCTGGATAGGCCGCACAGCGGCACAGATTGCCGGAAAAATAATGCCGGATGTCCTCTTCGCTCGGATGCGGATGCTCTTTCAGCAATTGATGCGCCATCAGCACGAAGCCCGGGGTGCAGAAGCCGCACTGGAATGCGCCGCAATCGATAAAGGCCTGCTGCACGTTCGAGAGCATGCCGTCGGCGTCGAGATGCTCGACGGTGGTTATCGTTTTGCCGTCGGCCCAGACCCCAAAATAAAGACACCCGGAAACCGCGATCCCGTCGACCAGCACGGTGCAACAGCCGCACAGGCCCTGCCCGCAGCTCTCCCGCGCGCCAAGCAGGTCGAAACGCTGCAGCAGTTCGACGAGATTGCGGTGCGGTTCGATTGACGTCGATACCGGCTGGCCGTTGAGGGTGAAATTGATGGTGCGCGCGTGCATCGTTCGTCCAATCATTCGTCGTCCAGCGGGCGGCCGTCTTTGGCGCGCAATGCGCGCAGCACCGCCTCGGCGGTGATCGGCAATTCCGTGATGCGGACGCCGACGGCATCGTGGATCGCGTTCGCGATCGCCGGCGAGACGCCGAACGTGCCGGACTCGCCGACGCCCTTGGCGCCGAACGGCCCGGTGTGTTGCTCGGCGTCGACCAGCTCATTTTCTATCGGCGGAATATCGCCGATGCCGGGAATCTTGTAGTCGGCAAGCGACGCATTGGTCACCTGGCCGCCGTCGATATTCATCACCTCCGACAGCGTAAAGCCGAGCTGCATGATCGAAGCGCCGGAAAGCTGCGCGCCCACGACGCCGCGATTGATCGGCTTGCCGCAATCGGCGGCGTTGACGAGCCGCAGGATACGCACATGCCCGGTCTCGGTATCGACTTCGACCTCGACGCCGGAAGCCCCGACCATCCAGAACGGCGTGACATTGTCCGACTGGCCGGTCTGCGGGTCCGGCGGCTTGTAGCTCGGTACGAAACTCGCCGTGCCGATGACGTTGCCGGCCTGCATGCCGTACCGCTTCTTGAAGACTTCCGACGGCGGATAATTGGTGCCCTCGGGCAGTCCGGCCTCGATGGCAAGCGCGTGCAACTTGGTACGGGCGTCCTCCGCCGCAAGCCGCATTGCGTTACCCATGTGATAGAGCGAGCGCGAACCGAGCGTGCCCATGTCGTAAGGTGTGATGTCGGTGTCCGAATGAACGACGCGGACCTCCTCGGCGTTGATGCCAAGCACCTCGCCGACGATCAGGGCGTAAGCGGTGTCCGACCCCTGACCCATATCCACCGTGCCGGTATAAGCGGTCGTGCTGCCATCGGCCGAGATATTGACGATCGCGACCGACGTGGTCGGCGAAATCACGGCCTTGAGGCCGATCGCTATGCCGCGGCCGCGGCGCAGCGTTCCGGAGCCGCGATCGAACGGCTTGTCCCAGCCCATGCGCGTCACGACCGAATCGAGGACTTCGGGGACGGCGGCGTCGCGCAGCACGGTGCCACTGGCATGCGGCCGTCCATTGCGCAAAAGATTCTTGCGCCGGAATTCCACCGGATCCATGCCGAGTTCGCGCGCGATCAGGTCGGTATGGGATTCGTAGGCCCAGACGAGTTGCGGAACGCCAAAGCCGCGGAGCGCGCCGGCCGGCGTACGGTTGGTGTAAATCTCGAAGGAATTGACGCTGACATTGTCGATGTCGTAGGGGCCCGCCGCAGTGAAACCGGATTTTTGCGCCACGCGCGGACCGATATCGGCGTAAGCGCCGCCATTCCAATAGACCTGGCACGTTCGCGCCACGAGGCGACCGTTCTTGTCGACGCCACTTTTGATGTGGAACGTCGTCGCGTGCTTGGTGATCATGTAGAATTGTTCTTCCATCGTCAGCGCGATCTTGACCGGACGACGGACGATCATCGACAGCGCGGCGACCAGCGCCTCAAGCTTGATGTAGAGCTTGCCGCCGAAGCCGCCGCCGAGATACGGCACCTTGACCCGCACGCGGTTCTCCGGCCAGCCGAACAGCCGGGCGATTTCGATGCGCACGAAGGACGGCGACTGGTTGGCGGTGTAGATGGTCAGCCCCCTGTCGCTCGGCTCGGCGAGCGAGACAAACGGCTCGAAGGCCAGATGCAGGCATTGCTGCGTCTTGAACGTGTGCTCGATCACGCGATCGGCGCCCGCCATGGCCTTGTCGGCATCGCCGCGGCGCAGGTGATAATCGAGCGCGATATTGGTGCCGCCGCGGCCTTTGAGATGTTTCAGATCGGCAAATGTGCCGGCCGGCCGCAGCACGTCATGGACCAGGATGTCCGGCTGCATCGCTTCGACTTCGTCATAGACCGCGGGCAGCTCTTCGTATTCCGCGCTGATCATCTGCACGGCCTGGTCGGCAACATGCGGATCGCTTGCCAAGACGACCGCGACCGGTTCGCCGACGTGACGCACTTTTTCGAGCGCGAGAATCGGCTGATCATGGAAGGCAGGGCCGTAATACGGCTCAGGGATCAGCTTTGTAATATCTTCGCCGGTGATGACGCGGTAGACGCCGGGCAACTCGCGCGCCGCTTGCGTGTCGATACTCAGGATCCGGCCGTGCGGTACGGTCGAGCGAAATATCTTGCCGTAAAGCATGCCGGGCAGGCGCAGGTGATGCGTGTACTCGGCGCGCCCGGTCACCTTGGCGCGCACTTCCAGGCGCGGAATATTTCTGCCGACCTGGTTCATGATGGCCCGCCGCCTTCGTCCAGGGCGCGCCGCACGGCGCGGCGCAGATAGACGCGCAGGAGTTCGCGCTTGTATGCCGCGGTGCCGTGAGCGTCCGACAGGATCGAAGCTTCGTCGACCGCCGCATCACCGGCCTTGCGCAATACGGCATCGTCCGCCGCCGCGCCTTGCAGCATTTTCTCCGCGCCCGCCATGCGCGTGACCTTTTCGGTCGCCGCGCTGACAATGACGACGGGATCGCGCATCACGCCATCCTTGTAGGCAAGCGAAACAGCGACGCCGAGCGCGGGCCAATCGTCGGCGGAACGCGACGTGACTTTGATGTAAGCGGCCTTGCGCCCGTTGAGCGCGGGAACCGTCACCGCCGCGATAAGTTCATTCTTCTCCAGCACGGTTTCGTAATAGCCGGCGTAGAGCGCTTCAAGCGGCAGTTCACGCGTGGATGCCGGCCCGCTGATGGTGACCCGGGCGCCGAGCGCGGTGAGCACCGGCGGCAGGTCCATATGCGGGTCGCCATGCGCCAGCGCACCGCCGACGCGCGCGACATTGCGCACGCGCGGATTCGACAGCGTCCGCATGGCGCGCTTGAGGACCGGAAACCGCTTGCCGACATTGGCGTCATGCTCGACTTCGCTCAATGTCGCCATCGCGCCGATGCGCAACGCGCCATCGTCGGTAATCGCGATGCGCGCATATTCCGGCTCGATGCCGTGAAGGCAGATAAGGCGGCTCGGCTGAAATACGCCGGCCTTCATCATCAGCATCAGGGCCGTGCCGCCGGCGACGGGGCGGACCGTGGGTTCCTGCGGTTCAAGCAGTGCGATCGCTTCCTTGAGCGAGGTCGGCTCGACCATTTCGAACGGAATCACAGGACGCTTCTCCGGGCGGGGTCTTGTCTTTCTTGGTCTTCGGGCCGTAATCGTGCCTTGGAGGAAGCTTAAATCATAAGAGGGTTCGCCGCGTCGAGACAAGGCCGCCGCATGTCAGCTGCGCGTGCGCGGGCTCATGAACCACGCGCCGGTAAAGATCAGGAAAGCGAGCAGGCCCGGCGCGATGGCGAGCAACGGACTGAGGGCCGCGACGGCCGCGGTGGCGGCCCAGCCGATCGACGAAAAGGCCTCGGCAAAAGTGGCGATCCGCGACGACACCTGCCGGCGGCGAAATTGACTGCGTTTGGCCTGGGTGCGGAACCAAAGCTGGATCGAAGTGGCTGACGCCGTCGCGACAACAATGCCGCAAGCGGTGACCAGCGCATGCCAAGGCGAGGCGACGGCAAGAATGGCGACAAGCGGCGTGAATATCACACCGATGACGCCCAGCACCGCTTCGATCTTCGCCCGCACGATAAAGCGCGGCGGCACCGGCGCCGATGCAACGAGGTCCGGCGCATCCTCGCCCGATATGGCGAGCCAGGCGAGACCGCCGGCGAGCTGTCCCGCCGCCATGACCAGTACGGGCACGAGGAGCTGATACGCCCCGTTATGCTCATCGAAGCTCTGCCACAGCAGGACAGCGGGCGGAATGAGATAAAGCATTTGCATCAACGTCTGCGACACGAGCCAGGGATCGCGGCGCAGCAATATCCATTCCTTGCGGCGCAATGCACGGCGTGGTGACGTCGCGCGGAACGCAGCCGAACGGCCGGCCCGGCCGAGCGTCGCGCTGCCGGCACCCGCGGCGGTGATCGCATAATCGCCAAAGCGCGGCGCAACCAGCGCAATGACCGCGGCAAGAAGCGCCAGACTGATGGCGAGTACGCCGGCAAGTGCGGCGACATCGCCGAGCGCGGCGCGCGCAGGCCACCAGAAGATACTGTCAGGCCCAGGCGCCAGCGCCAGCACCGTCTCCGACTGCAAGACCGAAATCCGCGACAGCGTCCCGTAGGACAAGATGGCCGCGACCTGGAGTCCGATGACAAAGGCAGCGCCAATCACCGCGGCGACGACCTGGGCGACAAGCCGCGTGCGCTTCGGCCCGATCAGGCGAAACAGGGCGACGGTGAGGCCGACCGCCAAGGCGGTTGCCGCAGCGCCCATGGCGAAGATCAGTCCGTAAGCACCCAGCCAGCGCCAGCCGCCAAGCGCGATCAGCACATTGATGAACGGCGCCGCCAGCGGCAGCGCCAGCATGGCCATCGAGAATGCTACCGTACCGATGCGAACGGCGAAGATCTTTGTCACGGCGACCGGCGCGGCAAGAATGAGATCGAGATCGGAGCGCGAATAGAAAGCGCGCGTCGTCGATTCCATCGCCTGCGAAATCATCAGGAGCCAGGACAGCAGCACGCTCGCGGTGATCGTGATCAGCGTCCGTTCATCGACGACCGCGTTCGCATAGCGGCCGACCGTCCAATAGGCGACGAAATGCAGGAAAACGATGAAGACGGCGATGGCGATGAAGACGCGGCGCCGGCGCTCGCGGCGGCCGCCGGTCATCATGGCGAGCCAGTCGCGCCAGGCGAGACGCGTCTCGTGGCCGGCAAACCAGACGGCGGTGCCCGCCGCAGCCGTCATGCCGCCGCCTGCGGCTGTTCGGCGACAAGCGCGAGGAATGTGTCTTCCAGGCTTGCGCCAGCGCCCGCTCCTGATTTCTTGCCGGCCTTGAGCCGCAGCTCTTCGAGCGTGCCTTCGGCAATCAGCTTGCCGTGCGCGATGACGCCGATGCGATCGGCCATGCGTTCGGCAACTTCAAGGATGTGCGTGGTCATGATGATCGTGCCGCCGGCGCGCACGCGCTCCCGCAGCACGCTTTTGACAAGCCGTGCGGCACCGGCGTCGAGCCCGGTGAGCGGCTCGTCGAGAATGATCAGCCGCGGATCGTGAATGAGCGCGCCGGCGAGCGCCACTTTCTGCCGCATGCCCTTGGAGAATCCCTCGCAGCGTTCGTGCGCGTGGGCGGCAAGATCGAGCCAATCCAGAAGCTCGCGCGCGCGCGGTTCAGCAAGCGCCGGCGCGACGCCCCAAAGCCCGGCGATGAATTCGAGATATTCCTGCGGCGTGAGCTTGTCGTAGATCATCGGCTCGTCGGATATCCACGCCATGACCTGTTTCGCCGCCACCGGATCGGCGAGCGCATCGATACCGTCGATCCGGATCGTGCCGGCGTCGGGCCGCAACAGCCCCGCGATCATGCGCAGCGTCGTCGTCTTGCCGGCGCCGTTCGGGCCCAGCAGCGCGTAGAATTCGCCGGTACGCACTTTCAGATCGAGGCCGTCGACCGCCGGCCGGTCGAACCGCTTGATGAGGCCGCCGACCTCGAGAACAAACGGCGCGCGCGGCGTGAAATGCTGCATGACCCGCAACGCTAATCGACAGAGGTTTCGACCTCGTGAATCACAAGTCGCAATTTTTCGCTTTGTCGTCAGAGGGTTATGCGATCGATCTCGGAAAGCTCCGCCGCCGACAGTGTCCAGCCGGTGGCGGCGGTATTTTGCACGACCTGCTCCGGGGTGGTGGCGCCGGCGATGATGCTGGGGATGAACGGCCGGCTCGCCAGCCAGCTCATCGCCAGTTCCAGAAGCGTGCGGCCGCGTTGTGCGGCAAATTCCGCGAGCGCGCCGACGACGCGCCAGTTCCGCGCGTTGAGCACGCCGCCGGCGTGCCGCCCGCTTGTGGCGAGGCGCGAGCCCGCCGGCAATGGCGCATCAGGTTTGTATTTGCCGCTCAAGAGTCCGCTGGCCAGCGGGAAATACGGCAGCAGTCCGAGGCCGTTCTTGCGCATGACGGCGACGCGATCTTTGTCGAGATCGCGAACGAGCAGGCTGTATTCGTCCTGGCAGGTGACAAATGCGATCAGTCCGTGCGCCACGGCGGCGGATTGCGCGGCTTCGAGTTGGGCCGCGGAAAGATTCGAGCAGCCGATGAGACGGATCTTGCCGGCTTTCCTGAGATCGTCGAGCGCACGGAGCGTTTGTTCGATCGGCGTATCCGGATCAGGCCGATGCAACTGATAGAGATCGATCCAGTCGGTCTTAAGCCGCCGCAAGCTTGCTTCGAGCGCCTGCGCGATATAGCGCGGAGAAGCGCCCCGCAGCTTGCCGGCGTCGTCCATCGGCATGCCGAATTTTGTCGCCAGCACGATGTCCTTGCGGCGCGCGCCGAGCACCTTGCCTAGAATTTCTTCCGAGCCGCCTTTGTTGCCGTAGATGTCGGCGGTGTCGATCAGCGTGATGCCGCAATCGAACGCCTTGTCGATGACGCGCCGTGACGCCTCGAAATCGATGCGGCCGCCGAAATTATTGGTGCCGAGGCCGACGAGGGAAACCTCAGGCCCCGCCGTTCCGAGCTTGCGCGTTTGCATCCTGTGACCGCGCGTGCCCGGATCAGCCGCTGACGTTATAGGCGGCGATCGCCGCCATGTTGACGAGCTGCGCGTCATTGGCGGACAGCGGCACGATTTGCACCGAGCGGTCGAGGCCGACCAGCATCGGACCGATCACATTGGCGCCGCCAAGCTCCATCAGCATTTTCGTCGAGATCGAAGCGGAGTGGTACGCCGGCATGATCAGGACATTCGCCGGTCCGGACAGCCGGCAGAACGGATAGGCCTCGCGCAGCTCCATGTTCAATGCGACGTCGGCGGCCATGTCGCCGTCATATTCAAAATCGACGCGCTGGCGATCGAGAAGGCGCACGGCTTCCTGGACGCGCTCGGAGCGTTCGCCCGCTGGATGGCCGAAGGTCGAATAGGCCAGAAGCGCGACTCTCGGATCGTAGCCAAGATTGCGCGCGACCCGCGCCGCCTCGACGGCGATCTCGGCGAGATCGCCGGCATCCGGCATTTCGGTTACCGCGGTGTCGGCGACCAGCACAGCGCGCCCACGCGCCAGAACGAGCGAAATGCCCATGACGCGATGGCCGGGCTTCGGATCGATGCAGCGCCGCACGTCTTCGAGCGCGACGGAGAAATTGCGCGTGACGCCCGTGACCATCGCGTCGGCGTCACCGAGCGCGACCATGCACGACGCAAAATGATTGCGGTCCTGATTCACCAGGCGCTGGCAATCGCGTTGCAGGAAACCGTGACGCTGCAGCCGTTCGTAAAGATAGGCGGCGTAAGCCGCGTTGCGCGACGACATCGCCGCGTTGACGATTTCGATGTTACCGCCGAGTTCGACACCGAGCGCCTGCGCGGTTTCCTTCACCCGCCGCTCGCGGCCGCACAGCAGCGCCGTGCCGAGGCCGTGTTGCACGAATGTCGCCGCCGCGCGGATGACCTGCTCTTCCTCGCCTTCGGCGAAGACGACGCGCCGCGGACGCCGGCGCAGCCGCTCGTAAACTCCCGTCAGCACGCCGGCGACGGGATCGAGCCGGCTGCGCAATTGCTGCCGGTAGACTTCCATGTCGGGGATTGGTCGCCGCGCGACGTTGGAATCCATCGCCGCCTTCGCCACCGCCGGCGGAATATCGGAGATGAGCCGCGGATCGAACGGCACCGGAATGATGTATTCGGGCCCGTATTTCGGCCGAGCGCCATAGGCCGCCGCGACCTCGTCGGGAACGTCCTCGCGCGCCAGCGCGGCGAGCGCGTTTGCCGCGGCGATCTTCATTTCCATGTTGATCGCGCGCGCGCGCACATCGAGCGCGCCGCGAAAGATATAAGGAAAGCCGAGGACGTTATTGACCTGGTTCGGATAGTCGGAACGGCCGGTCGCCATGATGGCGTCGGAGCGCACCTGGGCAACCTCTTCCACCGTGATTTCGGGATCGGGATTGGCCATCGCGAAAATGATCGGCTTGTCCGCCATGGATTTCACCATGGCTGGCGTCACCGCGCCCTTCACCGAGAGGCCGAAGAATACGTCGGCGCCGGCCAGCGCCTCGGCGAGCGTGCGTGCCTTGGTCTTGATCGCAAAGCCCGATTTCCACTGGTTCATGCCTTCGGTGCGGCCTTCGTAGATGACACCCTTGGTGTCGCAGAGCGTGAGATTCTCCGGACGAAAACCGATGGCGCGCAAAAGTTCGAGGCAGGCAATGCCGGCCGCGCCGGCGCCGTTGCAGACAAGCCTGGTGGTCTTGATGTCGCGGCCGGTGATTTGCAGCGCGTTGATCAGGCCGGCGGCGGCGATGATGGCCGTGCCGTGCTGGTCGTCATGAAAGACGGGAATGTCGAGGATTTCACGAAGCCGCTGCTCGATGATGAAACATTCCGGCGCCTTGATGTCTTCGAGATTGATGCCGCCCCAGCCTTTGCCGAGCAACTTCACGCAATTGATGAACTCGTCGGGATCTTCGGTCGAAACTTCGAGGTCGATGGAATCGACATCGGCGAAGCGCTTGAACAGCACCGATTTGCCTTCCATCACCGGCTTTGCCGCCAGCGCGCCCAAATTGCCGAGCCCGAGAATCGCGGTGCCGTTGGTAATCACCGCGACGAAATTGCCTTTGGTGGTGTAATCGAAGGCTTTTGCCTCATCCTCGGCAATGGCGAGCACCGGGACAGCCACGCCGGGGGAATAGGCCAGCGAGAGATCGCGCTGGGTCGCCATCGGCTTGGTGGCGACCACTTCGAGCTTTCCGGGACGGCCTTCGCTGTGAAACAGAAGCGCTTCCTGATCGGTGAATGTGGGGCGGTTCGACGACCCGCCATTCTTGCCGCCGCTTTTGGAAGCCATTGCAATTCCTGCTGTTACGCCACAACACTCTATCGCGGGCCAATGGAACCTTAGCGAAACCGATGGCCTATACTCAAGAGAGGCTTGGCGCTGCGCGCGAACAGTGCCGCATTGAACAGTTGCGCGCGGAGGGGTAATTCCTGCCTCGCGACCATCCCCAGCCGAAGGCCAGCGGCATCACCATGATCAGATTCTTGCTTCGTTTTATCGGTCTTTGCCTGCTTGCCACGGCTTTTGTGTTTTTCGTCTATGACGGCACCAAATCGATCGCCAATCACGACCTTGTCTATACCAAGGTCGGCGACGTCTGGGCCATCATCGACCAGAACAGTCTTAAGGCCGTCCAGGACTGGCTGAAGCTGAAGCTCGCCTGGGCATGGGACCCGTACCTGCAAAAAAGCTTCGATCTGCCCGCCTGGGTGGTCGTCGGAATTCTGGCGACGATCCTCATCCTGCTCGGCCGCAAGAAGAAGCCGCTGATCGGTTACACGCGGGATTAGCATCCGCCACCATCGCGAAGGCCGGAAGTAGAAAGACGCCGGCATCGCAGAGAGAGCCGCCGTGCGACGCTTGGCCATATCGGCGGCAATCGCCGCCCTCGTCCTGGTGCTCCTGCCTTACATGATCGCGCCGTTCTATCGCTTCATCGACCCGGTCTCGACAGTGATGCTGTGGCGCTGGGCGACGGGCGGGCGCGTCGAGCGCATTGTCGTTCCGTTGAACCGAATTTCGCCGGCGCTGCCGCTCTCCGTCATTGTCGCCGAGGATGGCACCTTCTGCCACAATCACGGCATCGACCTCGGCGCCATCCGGGAGGCGCTGCAACAATCCGAAGACAATGTCGGCGTATCGCGCGGCGCTTCCACCATTACACAACAGGCGGCCAAGAACCTGTTCCTCTGGCAGGGCCGCAGCTTCGTCCGCAAGGCGCTCGAGTTCCCGCTCGCCATCTGGATCAATCTGGTCCTGCCGAAGCGGCGGATTCTGGAAATCTATCTCAACATCGTTGAGTGGGGCCCGAACGGGGAATTCGGCGCCGAGGCCGGTGCGCGCTGGGCCTTCGGCAAGTCAGCCCGGGAGTTGAATGGCCGTGAAGCGGCCGAACTTGCCTCGATCCTGCCCAACCCGGTTCGGCGCAGCGCGCGAACGCCAAATGTAATGGTGCGCCGGCTGGCCGGCCTTTATGAGCGCCGTGCCGCCGAATTCGGCACCCTCGACGCCTGCATAAGGGCCCCCTGAACTGGCCCCCTAGCAATCGTGGAGTCCTTCTTCTATAAGCGCGCCATTCCGAGCAACGCGACCTGCGCAGAGGAGAACGACCCATGGCCGTGCCGAAGAGAAAAACCTCGCCGTCGCGGCGCGGCATGCGCCGGTCGGCCGATGCGCTCAAGGCCCCGACCTATGTCGAGGACAAGGATTCCGGCGAATTGCGCCGTCCGCATCACATCGACCTCAAGACCGGAATGTATCGCGGCCGCCAGGTGCTGAACAAGAAAGCGGAAGCTTAAGCTTCCGCGCTGACCTGCCGCGGATCGAGACTCCGTTTTCGGCCGACGGCCGGGTGAGGAAAGAGCTGCGCCATGTTCGTGCTTGGCTTTCCGCTCCTGCTCATTCCCTTCGCCATCTATAACATGATTGCGTTTCTCACGCCCGGTGTGAGCTGGACCGCCCCGCTTTCGACGTTGCACCTGATATCCGGCGAGGATTGGGTGCCGACCTGGCAAGACGCCTTGCTCGCGTTCTCGCTCTTCCTGCTTTGGATTGAAGTCGTCAAATCGGCGCGGATGGGATCGCGAACCGTCATGGATCACATCCTGGCGGTGGCTTTGTTCCTTGTCATGACAGCCGAATTTCTTTTGGTAGCGCGCGCCGCGACGTCGGCTTTTTTCCTGCTGACGGTGATCGCGCTGATCGATGTGCTCGCGGGCTTTGTCGTCGGCACGCGAGCCTCTGCACGCCAGATCGAAGTCGAAGGCAAAATCTGACGCAGCAAATCTGATGCGCCGGATCAGCCCTTGGCCTGCGGCCCAAAATAGCTGCACATCTCGCCGGTGCTGTCGCGATAGACGTTGACGCGCGCCAAGGAGCCGCCGGGACTGCCGCCGCTGCCGGAAACCTTGCGCCAGATCCAGATCGACAGATTTTCCATCGTCGCCGGCCCAAGGCCGGGCACCTCATTGAGGAAATGATGGTCGAGGCCGAGCCTCGCCTCCTCGACGGCGCGCTCCAGCACGCCAAAATCGACGACCATGCCGGTTGCCGGATCGACTTCGCCTCGCACGACAACCTCGGCGCGATAGGAGTGGCCGTGGATCCGGCGGCTCGATCCCTGTTCGAGATTCGCGACCGCCGTCTTGTCACCGTCGCGATGAAGCGTGTGCGCCGATTCAAAGCGAAACTGCTTGCTGATTTCGAGCATCACGGAATCCCGATGAGCTTGTGCATCTGCACGCTCAATCGCCAATCGGGATGAGCAAGGCAATAGTTGATCGCCGCGACCGTATTCGCCGCGCGATCGGGACCATCCATCGGCTGGAGCCAGAAGTGTTCGAAGGACAACGCGCGCAAGTCCGCGGGGTCGATCCCGGCCTGCGGATAGACGAGCTTCAATTCATGACCACGCCGCAGCTGCATCGGAGCACCCGCTTTGGGACTGACGCAAATCCAGTCGATCCCGGCAATGGCGTCTTGCGTGCCATTTGTTTCAACCGCAATCTCAAAACCGCGCTCGTGGACGGCAGCGACCAGAGCGGAATCGAGTTGCAGCAATGGCTCGCCGCCGGTGAAAACCACGAAGCGCCGTGGCGCGCGCGCCGCCCAGGTTTGCTCGATGACCTGCGCCAAAGCTGCCGCGTTTTCGAAACGGCCGCCGCCCGGCCCATTGACGCCGACAAAATCCGTGTCGCAGAACCGGCAAACCGCACTCGCCCGGTCTTCTTCCCGGCCGGACCAGAGATTGCAGCCGCTGAACCGGCAGAACACGGCGGCGCGGCCGGCCTGGGCGCCTTCGCCCTGTAATGTCATGAAGATTTCTTTGACGGTGTAGGTCACGGTGGCGCTCTCCGAGCGCACCATTTGCGCATGCCCGGCCACGGCACAAGGGCCGGGAAGACTTCTCTGGGTTGACCGTTACAGAGAGCGCGATACCGCGCGGCCAGCTGCCGCCGGCAACGTGCAGCATGCGCAGTAAGCTGCGATCGCCTCCTCGGGCTCGGCGCGGCGCCGTTCCCGGGTTTGCGGCACTTGCGCCGATGTTGCGATCAGATGCGCCAGGAAATCGGCATTCGGACGCCGGGCCGTGCACGACGTTCCACCGTCGTCGTGGCGAGCCGGCGCGAGGGGTACGAGAGCGGTACTCAAGGGCGTCTCCTGTCCCGATATGGGACATTGGCGGTAGCTTCCCCCGTAACTCGCAAACAGCATGCCGAAACAACGGTCAGGGCGCCGGCCGTGAGACTTTCCGAATTATTTAAGCTCCTTCGCTAGCTTGGCGGGACAGCGGCCGTCCGCGGATCGCGACAATTCCCAAAGAGATACCTTTGAGCAACGCCGGCCCGCGCAATTCGATCCCCCCCGGGAGTGCCGCTCAACTCGACGCCGGCCAAATCCTGAATTCCGTGGGCGAGGTCGCCTACGACTGGCGGATCGACACCGACCTTTTGCTGTGGGGCGCCAACGCAGCCGACGTGCTGCTGGTCCGCGATAGCGCCATGATCTCGACCGGCCGCGGCTACGCGCAGATCCTCGAAGCCGAGAACGCGCAGGCCCGCTTTGATGCCGTGATGCAATCAGACAAACACGACGAAGGGCACGGTGTCGCCTACCAGATCCAATATGCGCTGCGGCCGGATGCCGGCTCCGAAACCAGGCTGTGGGTCGAGGATACCGGGCGCTGGTTCGCCGGAGCGGATGGACGGCCGTTGCGCGCCCACGGCGTGCTTCGCGTCATCAACGAGCGGTACGAGCACGAGCGGCGGCTCACGTTTCTCGCCCGCTACGACGGCCTCACCGGCGAGCTCAATCGCTATTGCCTCACCGAACTGCTCGAACACACGATCGACGAGTCGCTGCGCTTTCGCTCGTCTTGCGGATTTCTCCTGATCGCGATCGACAATCTGGCGCGCATCAACGAGTCGTACGGCTTCGACGCCGCCGATCAGGTCATAGCGGCGGTCGGCAAGCGGCTGCGCAGCCGGATGCGCGGCAAGGACACGCTGGGCCGTTTTTCCGGCAACAAGTTCGGCCTGGTGCTGCGCGACTGCACGCCTGACGACATGGCGATCGCAGCCGAGCGCCTCCTCGCCGGCGTTCGCGACGAGATGGTGCAGACGAACAGCGGACAGATTGCGGTGACTGTGACTATCGGCGGCGTTACGGCGCCGCGTCACGCCCGCAGCGTGGCCGAAGTGCTCGCCCGCTCCCAGGAAAGCCTGGACGCCGCCAAGGCCCGGCGCCGCGGTTCGTTCCAGGCCTATCGGCCGAATATCGAACGCGAGGCCATGCGGCGGGACAACGTACGCGCGACCGACGAGATTGTCGCCGCGCTCAACGAGCGCCGCATTTTTCTTGCTTATGAGACGGTCGCGTCAGCATCGGACCGGCGGCCGGCCTTCTATGAGTGCCTGATGCGCATCCGGCGCACCGACGGCAGCCTTGTCGCGGCCAACGACATCGTTCCGGTCGCCGAACGGCTCGGACTGGTGCGGCTCCTCGACTTCCGCGTGCTCGAACTCGTCATCGACGAAATGATCGCGGCGCCCGCGCTGCAGGCAAGCTTCAACGTTTCGCCGGCCTCGACCACCGATCCCGACTGGTGGGCCGGTCTCGGCTCGCTGCTGCGCACGCATTCCGGGGTCGCCGAGCGTCTTACCGTGGAAATCACCGAGAGCGCGGCGATTCACGATATCGACGAAACGCGCGGCTTCGTCGCGCGCGTCAAGGATCTCGGCTGCCGTATTGCGATCGACGATTTCGGCGCGGGTTACACGTCGTTCCGCAACTTGCGCCAGCTCGGCGTCGACATCGTCAAGATCGACGGCGCCTTCGTGCAGCACATCATGCAGTCCGAGGACGATCGCGCGTTCGTCCGCACGCTGATCGATCTCGCCAAGCGGCTGAAGCTCAAGACCGTCGCTGAATGGGTGCAGGACGAGGCGGCGGCGAGAACGTTACAGGCCTGGGGTTGCGATTATCTGCAAGGCGCGCTTATCGGCCTCGCCTCGACCGAGCGGCCGTGGCTCGCGGGTCTCGCGCAAGCGATGTGACTTATTCTTCGGCCGGATCGCCTGTCAGCCGATCGACTTTTCGCTTCATGTCGTCGAGCTGACGCTTGAGATCGTCGATGTCGCCCGTTTTCGACGGGACTTTTTCCGGCTCGGCGGCCGCAGCCTCCGCGTTCGCGTTCTCGCGCCGCGCGAAAGGCGCAAACATGGCGAAAGCGCGCTCGAACATTTCCATGTTCCGCCGCACCTGATCCTCGAGCGAGGTGAAGGCGCCGACTCCGAAAGCCTGCGCCATCTGCTGACGGAATTTTTCCTGCTCGCGGGTCAGCGACTCGATCGAGACTTCGAGATAGCGCGGCACCAGCATCTGCATGCTGTCGCCGTAGAACCTGATCAGTTGCCGAAGGAAGGTGACCGGCAGGAGATTTTGGCCTTCCTTGTTCTCCTGCTCGAAGATGATCTGGGTCAGCACCGAGCGCGTAATGTCCTCGCCGCTCTTGGCGTCGAACACCACGAAATCCTCGCCGGTCTTGACCATCGCCGCGAGGTCTTCGAGCGTCACATAGGTGCTCGTCCCGGTGTTATAGAGCCGCCGGTTCGCGTATTTCTTGATCGTGACCGGCTCCGCGGTCTTGGTCACTGTTTCAGCCATGTCACTGTCTCAGCCATGTCACTGTTTCAGCCACGGGGACAACCGCCTAGATTTGCCCTCAAAATAGGCGGTTTCGCGGGGCGCGGCTACCCTTTTGTGAAACTGGATAAGCGGCGCGCCTGCGGCCCGCTTTGCATGCCAGCAATGCGGCCTTCTGCGACGGTCTGCGGCCGTCTTGCGCCTTGTCGAGGGCGGGGCGCGTCCTTATGACTTATGTCAACGATCTCGCGGCCCGCCCGCGTCCGCGAACCCATAGAGCCCGGAAGGAATTTGCCATGAAAGACGATGTCGTCATTGTCAGCGCGACGCGCACACCGGTCGGCGCGTTCAACGGTGCATTTGCGTCTTTGCCCGCCCACGAACTCGGCCGGATAGCGATAAAATCAGCGCTCGACCGCGCCGGCGTCGAGGCGCCGCGCGTGTCCGAAGTCATCATGGGGCAAATTCTCACCGCCGGCGAAGGCCAGAACCCCGCCCGCCAGGCGTCCATCGCGGCGGGCGTACCCGTCGAAACCCCGGCCTGGGCCGTCAACATGCTGTGCGGCTCGGGCCTGCGGTCGGTCGCGCTCGGCTATCAGGCCATCGTCAACGGCGATTCCGAGATCGTGGTGGCCGGCGGACAGGAGTCCATGAGCATGGCGCCGCACTGCGCCTATCTGCGCAGCGGCGTGAAGATGGGCAATTTCGAAATGATCGACACGATGATCAAGGACGGGCTGTGGGATGCCTTCAACGGCTATCACATGGGAAACACCGCCGAGAACGTCGCCAAGCAGT
The DNA here is from genome assembly GCA_963808205.1 of uncultured Alphaproteobacteria bacterium. GTDB lineage: Bacteria > Pseudomonadota > Alphaproteobacteria > Rhizobiales > Xanthobacteraceae > BOG-931. The sequence goes on along the minus strand of CAWEER010000005.1, from coordinate 886,647 downwards.
GGCAGATCACGCGCCAGCAGCAGGATGCGTTCGCGGTCGCCTCCCAGAATAAAGCCGAAGCGGCGCAGAAGGCCGGAAAGTTCAAGGACGAGATCACGCCGGTGACGGTCAAAAGCCGCAAGGGCGATGTCATCGTCGACACCGACGAATATCCGAAGCACGGCACCACGATCGAGACGGTCGGCAAATTGCGGCCCGCCTTCGACAAGGAAGGCAGCGTCACCGCGGCCAACGCCTCGGGCATCAATGACGGCGCCGCCGCAGTGGTCCTGATGAAGGCGAGCGAGGCGGCCAAGCTCGGCAAGACGCCACTGGCGCGCATCGTGTCCTGGGCACAGGCCGGCGTCGACCCGAAGATCATGGGCAGCGGCCCGATCCCGGCGTCACGCGCCGCGCTCAAGAAAGCGGGCTGGAATGTCGGCGATCTCGATCTCGTCGAAGCCAACGAAGCGTTCGCCGCGCAGGCTTGCGCGGTCAACAAGGACCTCGGCTGGGATACAGGGAAGGTCAACGTCAATGGCGGCGCCATTGCCATCGGTCATCCGATCGGTGCATCGGGCGCTCGCGTGCTGGTGACGCTGCTCCACGAAATGCAGAAGCGCAACGCCAAGAAGGGGCTCGCGACGCTGTGCATCGGCGGCGGCATGGGCATCGCGATGTGCGTGGAACGCTGAATCGGCGGACACGCATCATGTAAATTGACGGAATGGCCGGGCTTGTCCCGGCCATCCACGTCTCTAAGCTGTTGGCAAAACAACGATCCAGCAAAGCTGGATCACGACACAAAAGACCAGGGAGGACGTCATGCCTCGCGTTGCGTTGGTCACAGGGGGCACACGCGGTATCGGCGCGGCCATCTGCAAGGCGCTCACGTCGGCTGGCTACACGGTTGCTGCCAGCTATGCCGGCAATGATGAAGCGGCACAAAAATTCAAAGCGGAAACCGGTGTCAGCGTCTACAAGTGGGACGTCTCGTCATTCGACGCCTGCGCCGCAGGCGTAAAGCAAGTCGCCGCCGATCTCGGTCCAGTCGACGTCCTGGTCAACAATGCCGGCATCACGCGCGATGCCCAGTTGCACCGCATGAAACCGGAACAGTGGACCGAAGTGATCAATACCAATCTCGGCTCGCTGTTCAACATGAGCCGGCAGGTGATCGAGGGCATGCGTGAACGCAAGTTCGGACGCATCGTCAATATTTCATCGATCAACGGCCAGAAAGGCCAGTTCGGGCAGACCAATTATTCCGCCGCCAAAGCCGGCGAGATCGGCTTCACCAAGGCGCTGGCGCAGGAAGGCGCGCGCGCCGGCATCACGGTCAACGTCATATGCCCCGGCTACATCGCAACCGACATGGTCAAGGCGATGTCGCAGGAGGTGCTGCAAAAGAACGTGTTGCCGCAGATCCCGATCGGCCGGCTCGGCGAGCCGGAAGAAATCGCGCGCTGCGTCGTGTTCCTGGCCTCGGACGATGCCGGATTGATCACAGGTGCGACATTGACGGCTAACGGCGGCCAATATTTCGCATAGATAACCTGTCGCACAGGAATTCCTTATTTCACGCGTAGTCATTGCGGGCGGATTACTATGGCGCTGCCACCACAACAGCCGGTTATCGAACGGCGGCGCGACCAGGTGTTTCCCGATCTCGAACCCCTGGAGATCGAGCGGGTACGCCGGTTTGGCGACGTTCGCTCATTCGCCAAGGGCGACGCGCTTTTCTCGGCCGGGAAGGTCGGCCCCGGTCTCGTCGTCATCCTTGCCGGCGGTGTCGATGTCACCCGGCGCGGCCAATCGGGCCAGCAAGAGCTTATTGTCACGCACGGGCCCGGCCAATTCCTCGGCGAACTCGCGCAAATGGCGGGGCGGCCGTCGTTGGCGAATGCGACCGCGCGAGAGCCGGTGCAAGCCTTGATGATCGGGCCCGATCGCCTGCGTGCCTTGCTGATCGCGGAAGCCGAACTCGGCGAGCGGATCATGCGGGCGCTGATCCTGCGCCGCATGGGCTTACTGGAATCTGGCGCCGGCGGACCGATCATTGTGGGCCGCGCCGAGAATGGCGACGTGCTTCGTCTCCAGGGCTTTCTCCGTCGCAACAGCCACCCGCAACAATTGCTGAACCCCGATACCGACGCCGAGGCGAAGGCGCTGATTGAACGCTTCCACGTCGATCCCGGGCAGTTGCCGATCGTGCTCTGCCCCAGCGGGCAATTGTTGCGGAACCCGACCGAAGATGAGCTCGCGCGCTGCGTCGGCCTCGTCGGGCCGATCGATCCAAACCGGATCTACGACGTCGCCGTCGTCGGCGCCGGGCCGGCCGGCCTCGCGACCGCGGTCTATGCCGCGTCGGAGGGTCTTTCCGTCCTTGTGCTCGATTGCCGGGCTTTCGGCGGCCAGGCCGGCGCCTCGTCCCGGATCGAAAACTATCTTGGCTTCCCGACAGGAATCACTGGCGGCGCGCTGATGGCGCGGGCTTACAATCAAGCCCAGAAATTCGGCGCCGAAATGGCGATTCCGGATCAGGCCGACGCGTTGAACATTCCCGGCGCCGGCGGCAATCCGTTCGTATTACACTTGGTCGATGGCGAGCGCGTCAGCGCCCGTTCGATCGTTATCGCCAGCGGCGCCCGATATCGCCGCCTAGCCATCAAAAACCTCGATGCCTTCGAAGGTTCGAGCGTTCACTACTGGGCTACGCCGCTCGAGTCGCGGCTGTGCACCAACCAGGAGATCGCCCTGGTCGGAGCCGGCAACTCCGCCGGTCAGGCCGCGGTGTTTCTTGCCGGGCAAGGCATAAAGGTTCGGATGCTAGTTCGCAGGCCGGACCTCGCCGAGACGATGTCGCGGTACCTCGTCAACCGGATCGAAAGTCACGCCAATATCGCGGTGGTGACCGGCGCAGAAGTGAGCGCACTCGAGGGCCACGACGGCATCCTCGAAGCCATGCGCTGGCGTCTCGGCGCAACGGGGCAAGAGGTTCGCGAGCCCATTCACCACTTGTTTCTGTTTATCGGCGCCGATCCGAATACGGATTGGCTCGCCGGTTCCGGCGTTGCGCTGGACGCCAAGGGGTTTGTGCTGACCGGCGCGGACGCCGGCGGCCCTCACCACGCGCTTGAGACAAGCCAGTCCGGTGTATTCGCCATTGGCGACGTCCGTTCGGGGTCAACCAAACGCGTCGCCGCCGCAGTCGGTGAAGGTGCGCAAGTCGTCGCGGCGCTGCATTCCTATTTGGGAGCGGCTGCCGGCGCGCACGCTACGGCGACCAATTCTTCGGCGCCAGTTCGAAGCCATTGAAATCAAATCCCGGCGCGACGGTGCAGCCGCACAGCGTCCAGTCGCCGAAACTTTGCGCCGTCTGCCACGCATGAGCCGGCACGACGGCCTGCGGCCGTTCGCCCGCAGCGAGATCGCAGCCGAGTGTAACTTGCGCGACACTTCCCGCCGACTGCGATATTTCAAGCAGAAGCGGCGCACCGCCGTACCAGTGCCAGACCTCGACGGCGTCCACACGATGCCAATGCGAGCGCTCGCCGCGCGCCAGCAGGAAATAGATCCCGGTCGAAGCGGCCCGATTTCCGGCGATTTTCAGCGCATCGCGAAACGTCTCACGGAAATGCCCGCCCTCGGGATGCGGCTTGAGATCGAGAAGCTTGATCACCGCATCTGCGGTCAGGAATGGCGCGGGCGGCATTGCGGTCAAAAGCGGTTCTTCCGTTCGCGGATTTCGGCGAACACTTTCCACGCCGGACTGCCGCCGAGACCAAGCGATTTCGCCACGTCGGGATTGTCCGCCCGCAAAAACGGATTGGCGGCCTTCTCGGCGCCGATCGTTGCAGGAATAGTTGGCTTGCCCGCCGCAAGAAGCTTCGTTACGTCTTCGGCGCGGGCGGCAAGCGCCTTGTTGCCCGGCTCGACGGTCTTGGCGAAACGAATATTGGCATCGGTGTATTCGTGGCCGCAATAAAACTGCGTGTCGTCCGGCAGGGCGCGAAGTTTCAAGAGCGAATTCCACATCATTTCCGGGTCGCCCTCGATGACGCGGCCGCAGCCGATCGAGAACAGCGTGTCGCCGACAAAGGCGAGTTTGTCCGCCGGGAAGAAATATGAAATGTGGCCCGAGGTATGGCCCGGCGTATCGATGACGTCGCATTCGAGCGCGCCGATTTTCACTTTATCGCCTTCGTTAACCGTTTCATCGGCATGCGCAATGCGCTGTGCCTCGGCGCGGGGAACGACAACGCGGCACTTGTGATGCGCCTTGAGTTCGCCGATGCCGGCGGTGTGGTCGGCGTGATGATGGGTCACGAGGATGTCGGTGAGCCGCCATCCGGTCTTTTTCAACGCAGCTTCGATCGGAGCGGCCTCCGGCGCATCGATCGATGCCGTCGCGCCGCTTGCCGGATCGTGGATGAGGACGCCGAAATTGTCCTTCAGGCAGGGGAACAGATAAGTCTCGGCTGGCATGGTTTTTCCCGATTGTGTTGCGCCCGCGGATCATCCGCCTTCACGGGTGACGACGCAACAAGGCGTCGTTAACGCCACAAATGGTGTTTCGGAACGGCAACGCAATCCATGCTATTTTGCCGGCATGGATGTCGTCGACCTCCGCAATTTCTACTCCCAGCACCTCGGCGTTGTTGCCCGGCGCTTTGTCGGCCGCGGCATTCGCGCACGCTGGAGCGATACCCGCGCGCTGCGCGTGCTGGGCGTCGGATATGCCACGCCCTATCTCGGACTGTTCCGGGAAGAGGCCGAGCGCTGTCTCGCCCTGATGCCGGCGACGCAAGGCGTCGTGCACTGGCCGTCGACGCGGCCGTCGCTTACCGCTTTGGTCGAGGAAGACGAGTTGCCGCTGATGGATGCGGCGGTCGATCGCGTGTTGCTGGTGCACGCACTCGAAATGTCATCCGATCCGGCCGAGCTGTTGCGCGAAGCATGGCGCGTCCTTGCCGGCGGCGGCAGGCTTATGGCGGTGGTGCCCAATCGCCGCGGACTGTGGGCGCGCATGGACACCACGCCGTTCGGCCACGGCCGGCCTTATTCACGCAGCCAGATCACCCAACTCCTGCGCGACACCTGGTTCACGCCGATCGGCTGGGACGAGGCGCTCTACGTACCGCCGATCGCGCGCAACTGGTTCCTGCGCACGGCGGTCGCGTGGGAGCGCACCGGGGCAACGCTGTCGGCGCCGTTCGCCGGCGTCCATATCGTCGAGGCGACCAAGCAGGTTTATCGCGCCATACCGGCACGGCGCGAAAAGCGCCGGCTTGTTCCGGCGCTCAAGCCGGTCCTGGCGCCTTCGCAAGGCGCCGCCGCGATGCGATGAGAACGAGACGGGCCGATCAGACTGGCCAGGTCTCGGCCGTAACAGCAGCAGCATCGGCGCCGACATAGTCGGCGAGATTGGACAATCGATCGCGTTCGAGCGCCGCAAGCAGAGCTGCTTTGATTTCCGAAACGAGGGCGAGGCCACGGAATACCAATCCCGAATAGACCTGAACGAGGCTTGCCCCGGCGCGAATCTTCGCCAGCGCACTGGCGCCGGAATCAATGCCGCCGGCGCCGACCAGCGGAAAAACGTCTTCCACCCGCACATAGGTTTCGGCCAGCATCCGGTTCGCCAGCGCAAGAAGCGGCCGGCCCGACAACCCGCCCGCCTCTTTTGCCTTTTCAGTGTCGCGTAAATCCGGCGGCCGTCCGATCGTGGTGTTGCCGACGATCATGCCGTCGACGCGGCGCGAGCGGGCAATGCCGACCACATCGTCGAGGTCGGGCAGCGACAGGTCGGGCGCGATCTTGAGCAGCACCGGAGTCGGCCCGGCCTGCGGCGCCACGCGCTCGCGCGCATCGATCACCCGCGCCAGAAGATCGTCGAGGACAGTGGCCTGCTGCATGTTGCGCAGTCCCGGCGTATTCGGCGACGATATGTTGACCGTGACATAGCTCGCCACCGCGGCGAAACGCTCGATCAGGCTTATGTAATCGGCAATGCGATCCGGCGAATCCTTGTTGGCGCCGACATTGATGCCGACGATGCCGCCGGCTTGCGCGCGTGCGGCGAGACGGCGCAGTACCGCATCGGCGCCTTCCGAATTAAAGCCGAGCCGGTTGATCACGCCTTCGTCGGCATCGAGCCGAAACAGCCGCGGCCGCGGATTGCCGGGCTGCGGCAGGGGCGTGATGGTGCCGGCCTCGACGAAACCGAACCCGGCGCGCAACAGCGCATCGGGCACTTCCGCGTTCTTGTCGAAACCGGCCGCGATGCCGATCGGATTTGGAAAATTCAGGCCGAAGACCCGCATCGCGAGACGCTTGTCGTCATGGCCGGCGGATAGCAGCGGCGCAAATTGCAGCATCCTGATCGCGAGCCGATGCGCATCTTCTGGGTCGAGTGCGCGGAGCAGGGGGCGCGCCAGCCGGTCGAACAGCCTGATCACGGCACGAGCTCCGGAAACGTGCGCTGTCCGCCAACCTCATCGGGCAGCGGCCGCGCCCAGCGCACCGCGCCAAGCGGCAACGCGCCGTAAAGGTGAGGAAACAGAGCGCCGCCGCGCGAGGTCTCCCATTTGAGCGCCGGGCCGAGTGCGCCTGCATCGACCGCGATCAGCATCAAACCGGTCTGCCCGGCGAAATGCCTGGCCGCCGTCTCGGCGGCCTGGTCCACGGCTGAAAAATGGATGTAGCCATCGCGCCGGTCGAGTTGCGATCCCGGATATGTGCCGGCGCGCTCGGCGGCGCGCCATGCATCCTGCTCGCAGATTTTGTAGATCGTAACCACCGCTGGGCCGCTTGGTGCGTCCTGATTGCGCCGCGACCCTATCGGCCCTTGAGCATTCAGGCAATAATTCCTATCATCGCCGGGCTCTCAGGGGTGTTGATGCTTACCCACACGCAGGTCTGGTCGGCCATCGATCGCCTTGCCACGCGTGCCGGGCTCTCGGCGTCCGGTCTCGCCCGGCGCGCGGGTCTCGATCCGACGACCTTCAATAGATCAAAGCGCATCACGCCGCAGGGCCGCGCTCGCTGGCCCTCGACCGAGTCCATCGCCAAGGCGCTCGCCGCCACCGGCACACCTTTCGACACTTTCGTCACACTGATCGAGCCCGTGGCCGGTGCGGCGGCGCGCGCGGTGCCGCTTCTCGGCTTCGCCGAGGCCGGCGCCGGCGGCTATTTCGATGACGGCGGCTTTCCCGCCGGCGAAGGCTGGGACGAAATCGCGTTTCCCGCCGTCAGTGACGAGCATGCCTACGCGCTTGAAGTCTCCGGCCAGTCGATGGAGCCAGCCTATCGCGACGGCGACGTCATTCTCGTATCGCCCTCGGCGCCGATCCGCCGCGGCGACCGCGTCGTGGTGCGCACGCGGGACGGCGAGGTCATGGCGAAAGAACTCAAACGCAAGACGGCAAAATCGATCGAGCTGAAATCGCTCAATGCCCAGCACGCCGATCGTACACTAGCGACCACGGACGTGCTGTGGGTCGCGCGCATTTTGTGGGCGAGCCAGTAATCGCGGCGCAGATCACGCCGAGCGCGCCAGCGCACCGTCGATCATGGCGATGGTGTTCGACACGCCGTAGGCCGCAACGAACGAGCCGAAGCGCGGCCCTTTCTCCTGCCCGAGCAGCACCTGATAGAGCATGTTGAACCAGTCGAGCGACACGCCAGGCTTGCCGTCTTTCGCTTTCTTTTTTTCATCGAGGAACGGCTCGCGCCGGCCGACGTCGTAGATCACATCCTGGATCGCTTCCGGTGAAACGTCTCCCGGCAATTGCGACAGCGCATCGCGCAAGTCGGTCAGCGCGGCGCGTTCGGCGGCGCCCGCTTCACGGAATTTTTTCGCCGGCGCGACAAAGTCGCGGTAGTAATTGATCGCATAATCGACAAGCGCGGCGAGCCTCGGATGCGACTGCGGCGTCACGCCGGGCCGGTAGCGGCCGATAAATCCCCACAGCGTTTCGGCGTTGGCGGCGTTCGATGCCGTGACAAGCGACAGCAGCATCGCAAACGGCACCGGATTGTCGGGCGCAGGCGGCGCGCCGCCGTGAATGTGCCAGACCGGATTGCCGAGCTGTTCCTTCGGTCCCTGCCGCGGATAGGCATCGAGGAACTGCGCATATTCGTCGACGTGGCGCGGAATAACGTCGAAGTAGAGCCGCTTCGCGGCCTTCGGCTCGCGATACATGAAGAGCGACAGGCTTTCCGGGCTGGCATAGCGCAGCCATTCGTCGATGGTCAGCCCGTTGCCCTTCGACTTCGAGATTTTCTGGCCGTTTTCATCGAGGAAGAGTTCGTAGTTGAATCCCTCCGGCGGCGTGCCGCCGAGCGCGCGGCAGATTTCGCCGGAGAGCTTGACTGAATTGATCAGGTCCTTGCCGGCCATCTCGTAATCGACACCGAGCGCGACCCAGCGCATGGCCCAGTCCGGCTTCCATTGCAGCTTGCAGCGCCCGCCGGTGACGAGCGTGGTGACGCGCTCGCCATCGTTCTCATAAGTGATGGTGCCGGCACTGGCGTCATGCGCGACAACCGGCACTTGCAGGACGATGCCGGTCTTTGGATCGATCGGCAGGAATGGCGAGTAGGTCTGCGCCCGCTCTTCGCGCAGCGATGGCAGCATCACCGCCATCACTTCCTCAAAATGCTTCAGCATCGTGAGCAGTGCCGCATCGAATTGCCCCGACGTGTAACAGGCGGTCGACGACAGGAATTCATAATCGAAGCCGAACCGGTCGAGGAAGGCGCGCAGCCGCGCATTGTTGTGCGCGGCAAAACTGTCGTGCGTGCCGAACGGGTCCGGTACCCGGGTGAGCGGCTTGCCGAGATGCTGCGTCATCATCTCCTTGTTGGGAACATTGTCGGGAACCTTGCGCAGCCCATCCATGTCGTCGGAGAACGCAATCAGGCGTGTCTTGATCTTGTCGTCGGTGAGAACGCGGAAGGCATGGCGCACCATGGTGGTGCGCGCGACTTCGCCGAACGTGCCGATATGCGGCAGGCCGGACGGGCCATAGCCGGTTTCGAATATCACCGTGTCCTTCGGCGTCTTCTTCAGCCGCGCGACGATCTTGCGCGCCTCCTCGAACGGCCACGCGTGCGACAGTTCGGCGAGTTCGCGCAGCGAAGCGGTGGCGGGTTCGGCCGTTGTCATGTCGTCGCTCTTCTCAAAACGGGCTGATCGGAAAGTAGCGCAGCCAGAGATCGGTGAAGCTGCCCTTCTCCCATTGCCGGAACAGGGCCCAGTTCAGCGCCTGGCGCAGGAGATCGTTACCGCGCTTTACCGCAATGCCCACTCCTTCGCCGAAAAAGCGGCTCTCCAGATACGGCCCGCCTCGGAAGGAACAGCAGCCGGCCGAATTGGTGCCATTGAGCCAGAACGCCAGCGCCACGCCGTCGCCGAACAGGAGATCAACCTCCTTGTTGCGGAGCGCCGCGCGGGCCGCTTCCGCATTGGCGTAAGGGTGGATCTCGGCCTCGGTGAACATCTGCTTGAGAAAGGCCTCGTGCGCAGTGCCGGCGACGACAGCGATCTTCTTGCCCTCGACCAGTTCCGGCAGCACGTCGCGGATCGGATCGTCGGCGCGGGCAACGAAGCGCGCCGGCGTCCGGTAATAGGGATCGGTGAAATCGGCGCGCTTTCGGGTCTCCGCAGTCGAAGCAATCGAAGCGATGATGGCATCGCCGCGATTGTCGGCGAGCGCATCGAGCAACAGGTCGAAGCGGCGGGCCTGGATGGTGCAGGCGGCCTTGATCTCGTCGCAGAGGAGCTTCGCCAGATCGACATTGAAGCCGGCCGGATTGCCATCCGCTCCGGCATAGTCAAACGGCGGATAATCCAGTTCGGTGAGGAAACGGATGCTCTGGATACGCGACAGATCGGGCCGTTCGGGCCGGCGGCGCGGGTCCCAGAACCCGGGCACGGCGGCGCCCCGCGGCAACGTCACGCCGTCCTGCGCCCAAGCCATTCCCGAAACAGGAAAGGCCGCATTTGCGCAGGCCAAAACGGCAATCAGCGCCGCAAAGGAAAGCCGCGTGGAGAGCCGGGTTATTGCCATTCTAGATTGCATGGGCCACGATTACGCTTGCCTGTCTGCCTTTAGGTCTTGGCCCGATTAGCGGGGGCGCGGGGAAAAGTCGAGGCGGACGGCGTGTTTGCGTTGCGTTGGGGGACCGGCGGTGGTGTTGCGTGGCGTTGCAGGGACGGCTTCTCGCCGCCCCAGGGTGAAGGCTTGGCTCGAAACCGGCCGGCTCCACGCCATTCTACCCCGAGTCCGGCGCGATGCGCCGGCGCGTGCCGCCCGCGAGTCCTGTCCGGAACTCGATTGCGTTCGTCACCTCCTGCCCGGCCGCGTGATTGCCGCCGCGGAACGGCGCGCACGCGCGATCGGAGTTGGCGCCGAGCGTGTGCTGATCTGCGCAGACGCCATCACCGAGGAGGCCTATCTCACGGCGCTGGCACATTCCGCCGGCACCGCTTACGACCGGCTCGACACGATCAGCCGCGCCGATTGCCCCCTCGACGACGATACGCTGATCAAGGCGGCCGCCGCCGGATTGCTGCCATTGCGCCGCGGCAACGATCTCGTCTGGATTATCGCGCCGCGCGACTTCGCTGCACGGCGGATCGCCGATCCGCACCGGCCGTGGCCGGCTATCATGCGTTCGTTTCGCCTTACCTCGTCCGAACGGCTGCGGCACTTCGTGGAACGTCACACCCAGCGCGTCATCGGCGACCGCGCCGCGGAAAGCCTGCATCGGTCTCAGCCACTATTCTCCAATGCTCCGTCAGGGCACGGCGTGCGCCTCATCAAGATCACCGTGGCCCTCTCGCTCGCGTTAGCCTTTCTCGCCGTCGCTCCACTTGCGGCGATCGAAGGTCTGAGCGGATTGCTGTGTGCGCTTTTCCTCGGTGCGTCCGCACTGCGGCTGATGAGCGCCTGTTTCACCGCCGACGCGCCAAAACGCCTGAAGATCGACGATACGAAGCTGCCGATCTACACGATCATTTGCGCGCTCTATCACGAGGCGCCTGTCGTCAAAAAACTGGTTGCCGCTATCCGCGCCATCGACTATCCGCCGGAAAAGCTGGACGTGAAATTCCTTCTCGAAGCGGACGACAAGGAAACTCAAGCAGCCCTTGGCCGTCTCGCTCTCGGGCCGCCCTTTGAGGTCATCATAGCACCGCCGAGCGGCCCGCGAACCAAGCCGCGAGCGCTTAACGTAGCGCTGCCATTTGCGCGCGGCGCCTATACGGTCGTCTATGATGCCGAAGATGTTCCGGAACCCGACCAGTTGCGCAGAGCGCTCGGCCTGTTCCGCAAAGGCGGCAAGCAACTCGCCTGCGTCCAGGCAAGCCTGACTATCGACAATACCGGAGACAATTGGCTGACGCGCATGTTCACGGCCAATTATGCCGGCCAGTTCGACGCCTTCCTGCCGGGATTGGCGAAACTGCATTTGCCGTTTCCGCTGGGCGGCTCGTCGAACCATTTCCGCACCGCGGTGCTGCGCAAGGCCGGCGGCTGGGATCCGTACAATGTGACCGAGGATGCCGATCTCGGCATTCGTCTCTGCAGGCTCGGCTATCGGTCGGCGACAATGCCGTCTGCGACCTATGAGGAAGCGCCAGCGCGTTTTTGGCCTTGGCTTGGCCAGCGTACGCGCTGGTACAAAGGCTGGATGCAAACCTGGCTTGTGCATATCCGCCGCCCCTACCGGCTGTGGCGGGAGCTCGGCACCGCCGGCACTATCGCGTTCCAGATATTTCTCGCCGCCAATGTTCTGGCGGCATTAATCCATCCGTTTTTCATGGTTGGGCTTTGCTATTTGCTGTTGGCTCAACCGACGCCGTTGACCAATGTGCTTTTGCAGAACGCGACATCGATTTTCTTCGCCAGTCTGGTGTCAGGCTACGCCTCGACCGTCCTGCTCGACGTCATCGGACTGCGGCGGCGCGGCCTTCTCCGTAACGCCTGGGTGCTCATCTGGACGCCGCTGCACTGGTTCCTGCTTTCGCTCGCCGCGTGGCGCGCGTTCTTTCAATTGCTGTACGCGCCACAGCGCTGGGAGAAGACCGAGCACGGCCTGGCGAGGACGTCGCGCCGGGCAAAATCGCGCTCGACAAGAACCAGGGTCCGGCCGCGGCAAAAAGTGCACGCCGGAAAATTGGGTGTGACGCCCGTTCCCCGCATCGGCGCGGGATACCCCATTGCGCCGATCCGGCTCATGCAATCGGGAAGCGGCGCAATTGTCGATGTCGCGACCTAGACCATGATCCGGTTAAAGCGTGATTTCTGCGGAACGCCGGATCTCACATATAGCGGCGCAGATCGGCGGCCTCGGCTTCGGGCTTGCGGCTCATATCGAACGGCGCGACGAAACGGCCATCCTTGTCCATCAGATAGACCACTGCGGTGTGGTCCATCGTGTAGTCGCCGTTTTCGAGCGGCACCTTCTTGGCATAGACCCGGTAGGCCCTGGTTGCCGCGCTGACTGAGGCCTGGTCCCCGGTCAGCCCGCGCAAATGCGGATCGAAGTTCGACAAATAGTCCTTCATCACCGCCGGTGTATCGCGCTCCGGATCGACGGTGATGAACAGCGCCGCGGTGCGAGCGGCATCGGGCCCAAGCGCTTGCATGAGCTGCGACATATCGAACAGCGTGGTCGGGCAGATATCGGGGCAGTGCGTGAAGCCAAAAAACACCAGGAAGGGTTTGCCCTTCATGTCGGCATCGCTCACGGCCTTGCCGTTCTGATCTTCGAGATGAAACGGGCCGCCGACGCCGGCCACCGCCTGCCCGATCGGCAAGGAGGCGCGCCCGGTCACGAACAGGATGGCGCCAAAAAATAGGAAAAGCCCGCCGAGGAACGAGGCGAGCACCAGAAGAATGCGGGAGCCTTTGGCGTTCACGTTATTTTCTCAACCGAAGCAAGCCGAAAACCCGGCACGGATGGTTTCGAAAAAGACCGTGGTTCCGTAATGCGCCCAGAGTAAGACGGCGCCGCCGAGCGCCAGCGCGGCCAATGCGCCGGCAAGGAGCGTAGCCCGGGACAGGTATGGCGCGGCGACGATTTCAGGCATGGCTTAAATCCGGCCCCTTTTAGATAGGCCGGAATGCGGCAGCCGACAACGGCTTCAGGCGCGGCGGCGCCGTGGCCGCAACCGGTCAAATCCCCGGACAGGAATGATAGAGGGTGCTGAGTTCGTGGCCGCGCAGCAGGATAAGCCGCGGCGTCAGCCCGCCATGCCGATAGATCCACGATTTGATCTCGGGCGGGTAAAGCCGCATGACGACGCGGCTGCCCTCAGGCGTCGGCACCAGCGACCGCGACGTATCGTCGTAATAGGAGGCGGCATGGAACCCCAGCACCGCGCGGTGGGTGACGCAGACGCGATCGCTCGGGATAATGCCGGTCAGGAGCGTGCAGGCCGAAAGGCACGGCCCGTCGATGACGACATGCTCGCCGGACGCGCGCATGGCCTGGAACTTCTGCACATAGGAGGACACCTCGCCTCCCGGATCGTTGACAATACGGACATCCGCGGATGCCGCGCCCATCATGCCAACGGTCATCAAGGCCGACGCCAATGCGCCGGCAAGAACTGCTTGCCGCTTCATGGAGTACCCTCTCCCCGCTCAATCACCCGTGCTATCGCCCGGCAATGCGGCAAGACTTTGGGGATTCCCCGTCTTTAGTTCGGAATAATCGAAAGCGTTTTGCGGAGCGGACGGCGGGAACTCAAAGATGCTATAAGCAGGGCCGGCATGTAAGGACTACGGAAGCGCCCAATCCAACACGCAAAACACTGCAAAAGAGTACGCAAACATGGATACGTCAGTCACCCGCAAGACCAATGTTCCCGACTTCGCCACGGCCTACTATCTGCTCGAGGGCTTGACCGAAATCGGCGTCGATTACCTGTTCTGCAATTTTGGAACCGATCACGCGCCGATCATCGACGAGATGGCGCATCGCCGCAAACGCGGCGAGCCGATGCCGGGCGTGGTGCGCTGTCCGCACGAGAACACGGCCGCGCACATGGCGGCCGGCTATGCACTCGTCACCGGACGCGGTCAGGGCGTGCTGGTCCATGTCGACGTCGGCACCGCGAATACCGCAAACGGCATGCACAATTTGTTCCGCAGCCGGCTGCCGGTGCTGCTGATGGCGGGCAAGGCGCCCTATACCGTCAACGACGAGCTTGTCGGCTCGCGCGACACTTACGTGCATTTCGTGCAGGAGCCGTTCGATCAGGCGAGCCTGGTGCGGCCATACCTGAAATGGGAATGGACACTGCCGTCAGGCGTCGTCGTCAAGGAGGCGCTGCGGCGCGCGTCCTCGATCATGCAGACCGAACCGTGCGGTCCGGTCTATCTGATGATGCAGCGCGAGACGCTGACGCAGCATTGGAGCGCCGACGAGATCCGGCGCTATTCTGCTGAGGCTTTTGCGGCAACGTCGAGCGGGGGCGCCGATCCGAAACTCGTCGCCGCGCTCGCCGAGAAGCTTTTGACGGCCGAGAACCCGATCCTGGTCACGGGTTATGCCGGGCGTCATGCGCATACGTCGCGCGCCATCGATGCGCTGGCGCAATTCGCCGGCATCGCCGTCTACGAAGCCAACATGACAAACAATATTTCGCACGACAGCCCCTGCTTCGTCGGCTTCTCTGCGGACAAGGCCGTGCCCGAAGCCGACGTCGGGCTGCTCGTCGACGTTGACGTGCCGTGGTTTCCGAGCGACGTGCAGCCCAGCGACAAGGCGTTCTGGGCGCATATCGATGTCGACACGCTAAAACCCGGCTCGCCGATGTGGACGTTCCCCGGCAACATGCGCATGCAGGGCGACAGCGGCTATATCCTCGAACAGGTGCTCGACGTCCTGAAGACAAAGGCGACGCCGCAGTTCAAGGACGCGGTGGCGAAGCGGCTACCCCGCATCAAAGCCGCGCGCGACGCGCGGATCGCGCAGGCCGCAAAGCTCGCGGCCGACAAGGGCAAGACCGGCGCGATCAATCCGCATTTCCTCATGGCCGAGCTCGGCAAACTCCTCAACGACGAGGACATGCTGTTCAACGAAGGCGTGACCAACGCCCAGGCGGTGCTGATGCAAATCCCCCGCCGCGTGCCCAACACCACGGTGCGCGCCGGCGGCGGCGGGCTGGGGTGGTCAGGCGGCACGGCGCTCGGTGCCAAGCTTGCCGCACCGGACCGCTTGACCGTGCAGATCTGCGGCGACGGCGGGTTCTATTTCGGTAATCCCACATCGGTGTTCGCGGTCGCGCAGCAATACAAATTGCCGATCCTCACCATCGTAATGGACAACACCGGCTGGAACGCGGTGAAGCAATCGACGCTGCGGGTCTTTCCGGAGGGCGAGGCCAAAACGGCGGACAGTTTCGAGGCGAATCTCGCGCCAGACGTGCATTTCAGCAAGGTCGGCGAAGCCTTCGGCGCCTATGCCGAAGAGCTCGGCGATCCGGCCGATGTGCCGGCCGCGCTGGCGCGCTGCGTCAAGGAAGTCCGCGGCGGCCGCGCCGCGTTGCTGCACGTGCGTGTTACGAAAATGTAGCTGGCGGGTTAAACCGCCCGTCCCCGCGAAAGCGGGGACCCAGTCCTTCTACCAAAAACAATGTTTGGATTCCCGCCGGCGCGGGAATGAGCGGATTTGGGCCGCGAGCCCGGATTACGGGCTCGCGTGGTTGATGAATTTTTCCGGGGGCGCCTCGCCCCATTGCGACACCAGCGCGTCCTGCGCCGAAACCCGCTTCGAGCCATTGGCGAGATTGAGCCGATCGCTGTCAGCCCAATGCTCGTGCACGCGGCCCCAGGGGTCGGCCCAGTAATCGTACACCTGGCTGCCGAGAACGTGCCGGCCCAGGCCCCACATGTGCTCGTATTTGCCGAATTGCTTGAGATAGTGGTGCCCCATCGCAACGTCGTCGATGTCCTGCACTTCGAACGAGAGATGATTGAGCCCGGTCTTCTGATGCGCCAGGCAGAAAAAGACATGATGATCGACGTAAGTATCACCGCGATCGCAGCGGTTGAACGAGCCGATCAGATTGTCCTCTTTCTCGGCATAGACGTCGTCGGAACAGATAAAGCCGAGCATGTCGCGGAACCACTTTACGGTTTCCGTAAATTTCGGCGTCATCAGAACACCGTGGCCGACGCGTTTGACGTGGGCCGGCCCCTTGGGCAGGCGCATCAGTTCGCCGGCGCGTGACAGAGGCGACTCGCCCGAGTTCATCTTCTGGCGCTTGACGGTGATCGGCGCCACCGGTGCGATGCCATACACTGCTTCGATCTGATAGCCGTTCGGCTCGGTCAGCCGCACGCGCTTGCCGCCGCCCGGTTCATCGATATTTTCGACGCCCGAAGCGCCGGGTGTCTCGGCGAGCCGCTTCAAATCGTCTTCGCTGGCGGCGTGATAGGCAAGCCCGATGAATTTCGGATCACCTTTTTCGGTGACATGCAGATGGTGGGACGGATCGGTGCCGCGCATATAGAGCGCCTTGTCGGTGCGCTCGGTCCTGATTAGCCCGAACCGCGTCAGGAACTCTTCGGCGACATCGAGATCCGGCGACCGGAAACGTCCGAACGCGATATCTGTCACCTTGATGCCTGCCATGGCCTACTCCCTGCCGTCTTTTACGGCGCAATTGGTGCGCGCAGCCTACCGCAATCTGCCACGCGCGGCGCGGCAGAGCTAGCGTGAAGCCGCAGAGCTGAGCAGCTTAAGCGTGATAGTCCGCCGGCACCGTTTCGTCGACGCGCTTGCCGCCCATCGCATTGAACACGGGCGTCAGCACGATCGCGAGAGCAAGGTTGATGATCACGGTGTAGAAGGCCGTATAGCCGGGGAAAGTCATGCCGCCGAACGCCAGCGGATAGGCCGCCGCGAAATTCACCGAGACAGCCATCGCCGTGCCCGTGGCCGTTCCCACCGCCCAACCGACCAGCAGCGCCCATTCGTTGAACCAGCGCGTATAGACGCCGAGCATCACCGACGGCACGGTCTGGATGATCCAGATGCCGCCGAGAAGCTGCAGCTGGATGGCATATTGCGTCGGCACGAAGATTATAAAGATGAGCGCGCCGAGTTTCACGATCAGCGACACCCACTTCGCCATCTGCGCTTCTTGCTTGTCGGTCGGATTTTTGTTGATGAACTCGCGATGGATATTGCGAGTGTAGAGATTGGCCGCCGCAATCGACATGATCGCCGCCGGCACCAGCGCGCCAATGCCGACCGCGGCAAAAGCGACGCCGACGAACCACGACGGGAAGCTGTGCAGGAACAGCGCCGGCACCGCGTAGCTGTTGCCGAACTGCTTGAAGCCCGCGGCAAATTCCGGAAGCGCTCCGACGCCGGCCGCGATGGCGAAGAGGCCCATCAAGGCAAGCAGGCCCAGCATGAACGTGTAGCCGGGAAGGAGCGCGGCATTGCGGCGAACGGCGCGGCCGCTCGAGGCGCTCAGAATGCCGGTTACCGAGTGCGGGTAGAGGAACAGAGCCAGCGCCGAACCCAGCACCAATGTGGCGTATACACCGTAGGAGCCGGTGGTGTTGGCGCCGGGAACGGCGAGCAGCACCTTCGCCGGCGGGATGGCGGCAAAGATTTTTCCGAAACCACCCAACTGGATCGGAATAGCGATCACGGCGACGAATGCGGTGACATAGATCAGGATATCCTTGACGATCGCAATCGAGGCCGGAGCACGCAGCCCGCTCGAATAGGTGAAAGCCGCAAGAATAATGAATGCGAGGATCAGCGGCAGATCGGCCGCCAGACCCGAGCCCGATACGCCCATGGCGCCGATGACGACCTGAAGGCCAACCAGTTGCAGCGCGATATAGGGCATCGTGGCGACAATGCCGGTGATGGTCACGGCAAGTGCAAGCCAGCGATTGCCGTAGCGCCCGCGCACGAAATCGCCCGCCGTGATGTAGTCGTGCTTGTGGCAGACATGCCAGAGCCGCGGGAAGAACAGGAACAGGATCGGGTAAATCAGAATCGCATACGGCACCGCGAAGAACGCGATCGCGCCGGCGCCGAAGGCCAGCGCCGGAACGGCGATGAATGTGTAGGCCGTATAGACGTCACCGCCAATCAGGAACCAAGTAATGAGCGTGCCGAAGCGCCGGCCGCCGAGGCCCCATTCGTGCAACTGGTCGAGATCGCCGGCGCGCCATTTCGCGGCGGCAAATCCCAGCCAGGTGATGAAGGCGAACAGCACCACGAAAACGGTGAGAGCGGTCCAATTGACGTCTGCCACGGCATTCCCCCCAGAGTTTTTCTTAGAGCTTGGCGACCGCGCGAGGCGCGTTCAGCAGCGTGAATTATCGGACTATTCCTTGGTCGCGAAATAGACGATCGCGGTGAGGACCCCGCTGATGATCACCCAGAGCATCTGGTACCAATAAAAGAATGGCACCCCGCCCAGGGACGGCTCCAATGTGTTGTAGGAGGGGACCCAGAGCAAACAGACAAACTGGACAAGCAGGAGCAGGTACCACCAGCTCCAACACGATCGCTTCGCGCCTTGATTCGAGCTTTGCTCGCTCATGTCCCCACCTCGATGTCCCATCCCCGAAGAGCTGTTTCGCGCTCCTGCGAAAGAGATTAGCCGCTGGCCGCCGCCTGTCAAAAGAAAATTGGCCGCGCCTTGTTGCGCTGCACGCGGCGATGCGCGCGCCTGTGCGCAGCCTCAAAGGTATGAAGGATAAAGTGTGGAGGTGGAGCGGGCGGCGGGAATCGAACCCGCGACATACAGCTTGGGAAGCTGTCGTTCTACCACTGAACTACGCCCGCAAACTCAAGCCATCCCGGACTTTCCACTCAACACCCGGAGCTGGACCTGAACGCCCGATTGCTCCGGATAGTTCGCCGGCACGCCGCACTATAGCGCGCCTATCTCACTGACAACAGTTCGATGCCAGCGCAGCACCGCGTTAACGAGAGGGCATCACCATGAAGGCTAACGTCATCTCCGCTTTCGCGGAAAATACGGACATCGAAGCTTCGCGGCATCGTGGCGTAAGACAAGGGCGTTCCTAGCCCTCTGCGTGCGATAACCGGAGCGCCGTCGCGCATCGAGATCCGGCGCGAAAGTACGCAGTCAGTTCGACCGGCCTGGCGGCGATGCAATACCCGCCAGATGCCGCGCCCGCGCCTTCTTGTCCTCGATCTTCATACCGCGCGCGATCTGGATGCGCTGCGCCTGCGGCGAGCCTGCGCCGTGCAGGCTCTCCGTCAGATAGCCGACGGCATTGCGGCCGATGGTCATGTTCTCGATCAGGCGGAGGATACGCATGCGGTCGATGACGTCGACGCCGTCGCGGCCCTGCAGAAATTTTCGGATCAGCGGCCCAACCTCGTTGTTCTGCAAATCCTTTTCCGACGGCATGGTGACGACGAGACCGCCGGCGATGTCCTGCGCCAGCCGCGCGATCTCGAAGGGAAAGCGGGTGACGTTGTGCTTGGCGACGTTGGACAGCATCTCATCGTTGAGATAGGCGCCGGACGCCACCGGTTTTGCCTGATGCGCGCCCGCCATGCAGCTTGAATAGATCGTCTCGTTGAGATGCGTCATCTCGACGAGCTTGTCCTTGATATGCGAGACGCCCTCGACGCCGTTGTGCTCGGCGGCCGATGCGGCGGCGCCGATCAGGACGTCGCCCAATCCGGTTTTGCAGACGTAGGAACTGCGGTGATAGGTGGTGAAGCGCTCCACCAGCGACGACGCAAAAGCCCATTCGCCGTCCATGAAGACGTGCTCATGAGGCACGAACACGTTTTCAAAGACGATCAGCGATTCCTGGCCGGCGAATTGCGCATTGCCGGCATCCATCGCGCCGCCGTCGACAATGCGGGTGTCGTTGGTCTGGCGGCCGACGATGTAAGTCAGGCCCGGCGCATCGACGCGCACCGCGCCGACCACCGACCAGTCGCGGTCGGCTTCGGTCATGCGCATGGTCGGCATGAAGATCAGCCAATGCGAATTGACCGCGCCGGTCTGGTGCATCTTGGCGCCCGAGACGTAGATGCCTTTGTCGTCGCGGCGCACGACATGAAGGAAAAGATCGGTATCGCTCTGCTGATGCGGCGGCTTCGACCGGTCGCCTTTCGGATCGGTCATGGCGCCGCCAATGACGATGTTCGCGGCCTGCGCGCGCTTGAGGAAAGCGAGAAAGCGGCGGTGATAATCGGTGCCGTTGCTGGCATCGATATCGAAAGTCACGGAATGGCAGGAGCCGATCGCATCGAGACCGACGCAGCGCTGAAAACAGGTTCCGGTGCGGCGGCCGAGTTCGCGCTGCATTTCATGCTTGGCGACAAGCTCGGCGGGGCTGACGGGGACGTGGAGGAAGCGGTTGATCTGGCGATCGCTGATGCCGGAATGCACGGTGGCGAGTTGTGGCCGCTCGGTCGCAACACGGAAGGTCTCAGCCATGGCATTGATCGACGGCCGGATCACCGGGTTATCGACCGGCTCCGGCACGCGCTCGCCCATGAAGAACACGTTCATGCGGCGGCCGCGCAGCGAGGCAAAATAATCGTCCACGGTCCTGATCGGATTGGCGAAATCGGCCCACAATGTTTCGATATCCTGCATCACACATCTCCGCAGCCGCCGACCGTCGCCGATTTTCAAGCCTGCAAGGATTCACGCAATTTGTAACGTATGATCTTGCCGGAACCGGTACGAGGGATCTCGGCAATCAGATGCACCACATGCGGCACCTTATAGGCCGATAGCTGGGACCGGCAGTGCGCCAGTACGGCTTCGCTTTCGACCGTCTTGCCGGGACGCGGCACGATGAACAGCGCCGGAACCTCGCCGAGATACTCGTGCGCGATGCCGACCACGGCGCAGTCGAGCACCGCCTCGAACGTGTTCACAACTTCCTCGATCTCGGCCGGCGCGATGTTCTGGCCGCCGCGGATGATGAGCTCCTTGAGCCGGCCGGTGATGGTGAGAAAGCCGTTCTCGTCGCTGCGGGCGAGATCGCCGGTATGATACCAGCCGGCGCGAAGCGCATTGCGCGTCTCTTCCGGTTTGTTGTGATAGCCGGGCATGACGTGCGGTCCACGCACGACCAGCTCGCCTTCCTGGTTGCCTTCGACATCGCGGCCATTGGCATCGACGATCCGCACCGCGCTGCCGGGAACCGCCACGCCGCACGAGCCCAGCACGCGCCGGCCCGTCGGCCAGTTCATCGTCACCATGGTCGAGGTTTCGGTGATGCCGTAGCCGTCGAGCAGCATCACGCCGAGATGAGTTTCAAACTCGCGATTAAGCGTCGCCGGCATGATGGCGCCCGCCGAAGCGCAAAGCCGCAAATTCGGGAACCGCACGTCTTTCTCGGCCCGCGTCGCCTGCAACAGATAGTGAAACATCGTCGGCACGCCGGGGAAATACGTGAACTCTCCTGTTTTCAGGAGCCGCACCGCTTCGCTGGTGGAGAAGCGCTCCATGATGAATTCACTCGCGCCGACGGCGAGGATGCTCAGCACCGACAGATTGAGCGCATAGGAATGAAACAGCGGCAGCGGCGAGAGCACCGTGTCGCGCTCGCTTAATCCCGTGACGGGAGCCCAGCACGCCGCCGTGACCCACAACATGCCGTGGACGGTAAGTTGAACGCCCTTGGCGCGGCCGGTGGTCCCGGACGTGTAAAGAATAAAGGCCGTCTCATGCAGCGAGGCCGGGTCGCGCGGCGGCGATTTGGCCGGCTCGGTCACAAGCCTGGAATAGCGCAATGCGTCGGCGCTGCATTGGCCGCGGTCCGTCACGATCAAGGTCTTCAGTTGTGGCGCGCCGGCTTTCAGGCGCGCGAGCAGATCGCCACGCTCCGCCGTTGTGAACACCGCCTTGCAGCCAGCATCGGCGAGCCGATAAACGATTTCCGGTTCGGTCGCGTCATAACTGATCGGCACGCTGATGGCACCGGCACGCGCGATGGCGAAACAGCTTTCGACCCATGCCACCGAATTCGGCAGCATGATCGCGACCGTGTCGTTCGGAGCAATTCCGGCATCGGCAAGATGGCCGGCGAGCTTCGCGGTGCGATCGTTGAGTTCGGCATAGGTCACCGCGGTCCGGGCATCGCGATAGGCGCATTTATCGCCGCGCGCGGCAGCATGGCGGCGCAGCAATTCCGGAATTGGAGCGATCAGATCCGTGTGCAGCATCTTTGCGACCCATCACACCATACTGTAGCCGCCGCTGACGCTGAGCACCTGTCCCGTGATCCAGCCGCCGTGCGGCGAAGCAAGCAGCGTGACCATCGGCGCCACGTCGCCGGGCAAACCGAGACGGCGCACCGGATAGAGCCGCGTCAGCTTTTCGCGATTGGCATCCAGCCATTCCTTGTCGTGCGGCGTTTCGACAAGGCCGAGCGACACCGTGTTGGCGGTCGTGCCGGAGCGGCCAAATTCGCGGGCCAGCGATTTCAACAGGCCGATGACTCCGGCGCGGGCGGCGGCGACGATGGCGAGCCCGGATTCGCCGACGCGCGAGGAATCGCCGATGATGCCGATGATACGGCCGTTCTTTGCCGCCTCAAGATGCGGCGCCGCGGCATGGCAGCAGTGGATCGCGCCATAAAGACAGGCATCGATCTGACGGTGCCAATCGTCTGGCGTGGTCTCGACGAAGCGCTGGCGCTTGGCGATGCCGGCATTGTTGATCAGGATGTTGAGACCGCCAAAGTCCTTGACGATGGCGTCGACCATCGTCGTCACGGCGGCGAAATCCGACACATCAGCCTGATAGGCTTTCGCGTTGCCGCCGCCCGCGGCGATCTCGGCGACGATGGCGTCTGCGTCCTTGCCCGAGCTGCGGTAATTGACCGCGACGCTCGCGCCCTCGGCGGCGAGGCTGAGCGCGATCTCGCGGCCGACATAGCTTGCCGCGCCCGTCACCAGCGCGATTTTGCCTTTCAATCCTAAATCCATGATCGCTCTCTGTTCCTCACGATTTGATTTTGTCAGCCTGGTTTTTAATTCCGGCCGCCTCGATGAGGCGGAACAGCCGCTCCGGCGTCACCGGAAGTTCGTTGATCCCGATGCCAAGCGGCGACAGCGCATCGGCGATGGCGTTTGCCACCGCCGCCGGCGCGCCGATGGTGCCACCCTCGCCCATGCCGCGAAAGCCGCCAAGCGTCGTCGGCGAGGCACTTTCAAGATGGACGACCTGCATCGACGGGATTTCGCAGGCCGACGGCACCAGATAATCGACCAGGCTCGCGGTCGTGATCTGGCCCTGGGCGTCATAGACGACCTCTTCATAGAGTGCCGCGCCGATGCCCTGGGCAACACCACCATGCACCTGTCCATCGACGATCAGCGGATTGACGAGCTTGCCGCAATCCTCGGCCACGGCAAAACGGTCGACGCGAACTTCATAAGTCTCCGGGTCGATCTCGACTGAAGCGATATGGGTCGCCGATGTCGTGGTGCCAAACACCGGATCGTAGATTTTGGTTGCCGCGAGTTCGTCGCGGGCGTCCGGCGGCAGCCGACCCATTTCCGAATAGACCGCGCGCGCCACGTCGCGGAACGTCACCGAGCGATCGGTGCCAACGACAGTCACGCGTCCCGCTTCCGCCGCGAGGTCACTGACGGATGCCTCCAGCAAATGCGAGGCGGCCTTGAGCACTTTTTCGCGCAACGATTCTGCGGCGAGCGTTGCAGCACCGCCAGCAAGCACAAGACTGCGGCTGGCATAGGTCCCGGTTCCGCCGGGAACGGCGGCGCTGTCGCCCTGCACGACGCGGACGTCTTCATAGCGCACACCGAGATGCTCCGCGACGATCTGCGCCAGTGTGGTCTCGAGACCTTGCCCGTGCGAGGCGACGCCGAACGCCGCCGTCACCGCGCCGGTCGAATCGATGCGAATGGTCGCGGTCTCCGTGCCGGTATTGATCGGCATACCCGGCGCAACCGAGATACGCGACCCGATGCCGGTCAGTTCGGCGTAGGACGCAATTCCGATGCCGGCCCAGCGGCCGGCGGCGCGCGCGGCTTTCTGTTTTGAGCGGAGCGCATCGTAACCGATCGCCGCGCAGGCAGCGTTGAGGCCTTCCTGGAAACCGGATTTGTCCCAGACAATTCCCGAAGCCACCTTGTAGGGAAACTCTTCGGCGCTCACGAGATTGCGCAGCCGGATGTCCCGCGGATCGATGCCGATTTTGACCGCCGCCATATCCATCAGCCGTTCCATGACAAAGGTCGAGATCGGCCGACCGACCCCGCGATAGGGGCCCATCGGCGCTTTCGACGTTGCGACGCCACGCACGCGGCCGCGATAGTGTTGAATACGATAGGGCCCAGGAAGAAAGCTGACGACCTGCACCGGCTCGAGCACGGCCGTCCATGGATAGATCGAATAGGCGCCGACGTCGCCGATGACGTCTGCGCGCAGTGCGATCGCGCGGCCTTCGTTATCGAGCGCCAGCTCGGCATCGACGATTTCATCGAACCCCTGGCTGGTGGAGGCGAAATCCTCCAGGCGATCGCTCGTCCATCTGACCGCGCGGCTGAGCCGCCGCGCCACGGCGCAGACAAAAATCTCTTCCGGATAAAGCGAACCCTTGCCGCCGAAGCCGCCACCAACATCGGGCGCGACGACCCGGATGCTGTGACCCGGCATATCGAGCGCGATCGCCAGCGCGTCGCGCACGATGCCGGGCACCTGGGTGGCGGAATGAAGCGTCATGGCGTCACGGCCCGCGTCGTATTCGGCAAGGCAGGCGCGCGGCTCGATCGCCATTGTCACCTTGCGGTGCATGCGGAAACGGCCGCCGACACGAACCGGCGCGGACTCGAACGCCGCATCGACGTCGCCGCGCTGGAACTCGCGACTCACCAGTACGTTGGTTCCGGCTTCGTCGTGGAGGAGCGGCGCGCCGGTACTCGCGGCCTGCTCGGGATCGACGACGACCGGCAGCGGCTCGTAATCGATTTCGACAAGTTCGAGCGCGTCCTCGGCCTGATAACGATTTTGCGCCACCACGCCGACGACCGGCTCGCCGACATAACGCACCTTGCCCAATGCGAGCGGAAGAATGGGTGTCGCGTAATAATTCTTCATGCGCGAGGTCGCCAGCAATGGTTTTACGTCGCTCAGGTCGGCGGCAGTGAACACGGCGACAACACCGGGCGCCATGCCCGCCGCCGCACAGTCGATGGCGCGAATGCGGGCATGCGATTGGTCGCTGCGCCGGAACGCGACATGCAGGACCCGCATGACCTGACGGTCGTCGGTATAAGCACCCGCACCGGTGAGAAGCCGCGGATCCTCGGATCGCTTGACGCTCAAGCCGACGATCTTCGGCCGGGCATGAATTTCGGGTGCGTCAGTCATAAACGTCGGCACCCTTCCGCAAAGCCGCCCATTGCGCATCGTCGTGACCGCAGATGATTTTCGCGCCGCGCGCTTCGATGCGCCTTACCTCGGCCAGCGATTTCGTCAGTGCGTCGGCGTTCCAGGTATTTTTCGGGATGGCGCCGGTATCCAGCGTCGAACGCAAACTCACGGTGTCGGAAGCAAGAAAATAGGCACCTGATTTGTCGAGCCGGACGAGCGCGCCGGTGGTGCCGGGCGTATGGCCCGGCAGCGGAATCAGCACGATACGGCCGTCGCCGAATATGTCGCGTTCGCCGTCGATCGTATCGGTCGGCACCGCCGAATCCCGGTCGGCAGCGAGATAACCACACTTGATCGCATCCGGCGCGCTTGCCGCTTCGACTTCCCTGGCGTGAATGATGAAGGTCGCGCGCTTGAAGAAGGTATTGCAGCCGCAATGATCCGTATGCAGATGCGAGCACACGACCACATCCACATCGTCGCATTGCAATCCGACACCGGCGAGCGCGGTAACGACGTTGTCGTCCGGACCCATGACCGGCGCCATCAATTTAGCAAGACTGCCCCATCGCGCTTCCGCATTTGTCGCCGCCTCGGGGTGACAGCCGGTGTCGAACAGCACATTGCCCTGGCCGTGACGCAACAACACGCAGCTCACCGGCAGTTCCATGGTCTCATTGCGGTCGGCGTCGGGCATATAGGTGCTCTTGCGCAAGCGCAGGCGGCCGCCGGAAAGAAAATGCATTTTCATCGTGCGGCTCCGGCTTTGTCGATAGCCGCACGGATCGCCTTGACGATGTGCTCGTAGCCAGTGCAACGGCACAAATTACCCGACAGCCCTTGACGTATCTCGTCATCGGTGGCGAGCGGATATTTTCGCAGAAGATCCGTCGCCGTCATCAGCATGCCCGGCGTGCAGAAACCGCATTGCAGCGCGTGATGCTCATGAAAAAATTCCTGCAACGCATTCATCTGGCCGATGCGGCCGAGACTTTCGACGGTCTCGACGTTTCGGCCATCTGCCTGCACCGCAAACATCAGGCACGACCTCGCGCTGTCGCCGTCGAGAAGCACGGTGCACGCGCCGCAGACGCCGTGCTCGCAGCCGACATGCGTGCCGGTGAGCCCGAGCGTGTGACGCAAAAAATCGGTGAGCAGGAGTCGCGGCTCGACGGCGGCCTCGTAGGTGACACCGTTGACGCTCACAGCGATGTCGCGCGTCTTGCTCATGCGGCGCTCGTGGCCGCGCGGCGCCATGCGGCGGCGAGGGCGCGGCCCGACAACACCCCGGCAAGATGCCGCCGGTAATCGGACGACGCGTGCAGATCGGTTTCCGGTGCGATGGCGGCACGCACGGCCTCGATCATGCGGCCGGTCAGCCGCCGGTCGACCGTGTGGCCGACAAGAAAGGCCTCCGCCTCCGTTGCGCGCAGCGGCGTCGGGCCGACGCCGGTCAAGGCGACCCGCGCCTGCGTGACGACGCCGTCGCCGGCGGTCAAAGTCACGGCGACCGCCGCCAGCGCAAAATCGCCGTGGCGGCGTGCGACTTCTTCAAAAGCCCAGCCGGTATTCGGCGGCAGTTTTGGCAATACGATCTCGGTTACGAGATCGTCCACGCCAAGATCGACCGTCAGCGCATCGATGAAGAACTCACGCGCCGCAACGGTGCGCTTGCCCGACGACGACGCAATGTGGAGCTCCGCATCGAGCAAAAGCGCCAGCATTGGCAGTTCGGCGGCGGGATCGGCATGGGACAGGCTGCCGCCGATCGTGCCGCGGTTGCGGATTGCCAGATGCGCGACGTGCGTCATCGCGCAGGACACAACCGGCAGATGCCGGGCAATGACTGGCGAAGTTTCGAGCTGGTGGTGCCGCGTCAATGCGCCGACGCGAATGTGCTGCGGGGTCTCCTCGACAAAGGACAGGCCGGCAATCCGGTTGATATCGATCAGGATCGACGGCCGCAGCAGCCGGAAGTTGAGCATCGGCACAAGGCTCTGTCCGCCGGCGAGTATCTTGGCCTCACCGCCCGCTTCGGCCAGCGCGGCGACCGCCATATCGATCGAACTGGCAGCGACGTAATCGAAGACAGGAGGCTTCATGCGGCGGCCCGGAGCGGGGAACGCGGCGACGCCTCGCCCCCTTCTGCGCCATCATATTCACGATGCGAAACGGAGCGCCAGAAGAAGTCGTCAGGCGGCGCAGACTGCGGTGAGCAGCTTTTCCATTTCCGCGGAAAGCCGGTTGCCTTCCTGCGACAGCGACTTCGCCGAAGACAGGATTTGCGCCGAAGCCGAGGTGATTTCGCTGGCGCTGTCGTTCACCTCGGCGATATTGGCGGCGACATGCGCAGCGCTTCCGGTCGCAGCCTGCACATTTTCCGCTATCTCGCGGGTGGTTACCGCCTGCACCTCGACGGCGGCGGTGATCGCGGCGGCGATCTGGGCGATGCGGCTGATGGTGCCGCCGATCTCCTTGATGCTGCCGACCGAATCCTGCGTCGCCGCCTGCACGCCGGCGATTTGCGTTCCAATCTCGCTGGTTGCTTTCGACGTTTGCGCTGCGAGCGCCTTGACCTCCTGCGCGACGACGGCAAAGCCCTTGCCGGCCGTTCCGGCGCGCGCCGCCTCGATCGTGGCATTGAGCGCCAGGAGATTTGTCTGCTCGGCGATATCGGTGATCAGTTTAACGACGTCGCCGATCCGGCCGGCGGCACGGGTCAATTCCGCGATGCGACCGTCCGTCCGTTCGGCCTGCATCACGGCCTCATGCGCGATCCGCGCCGATTCCTGGACCTGTTCGCCTATTTCGCCGACCGAGACAATCAGCTGTTTAGTGGCGAGCGAAACCGATTGAACATTGTCGGCGGCTTGCGTCGACGCCGACAGAACCTTTGTCGACAAATCCCGCGTCGCCACAGCCATCGCGCCAAGCGCTTCCGCGGACGCTTCGAGCTCGGTCGAGGACGACGATACCGAGCGCACTACGCTCGCGACCGTGTTCTCGAACGCGCCGGCGACATCGCTGATGTCGGCGCGGCGCTGTTCGGCGACGCGTTCGGCTGTCTCTTTCTCGGCGCGTTCCAGTTGCTCGATGCGGATCAGCTTCTCCTTGAACGCCTGCGCCGCGCGAGCATTGTCGCCGACTTCGTCGCCGCGGCCGGTATAGGGGACTTCGACATCTTTATTGCCATGCGCGAGTTGCAGCAGCACCTCGCCGATGCGTCGGATCGGCCTGCCGATGGCAAGCGCACCGAAGACCGCGACACCGCCCAGCACGGCGATCACAAACAGACCCATGCCGAGATCGATCCGGCCGACGCGCTCACGCTCCGCGCCCGCTTGGGCATTGCTCAATTCGGCGGAATCAATCAATTCTTCGCTTGATCTATCGATCAGCACGTTCATCTGATGACCAAGCTCGGCGGCGCGTCGGGATGTGCCGACGGTATCGCCGTAATCCTTGGCTGCCGCCGCAAGTTCGACACCGACGCTGACAAAATCCTTGGCGAGACCGCCGAGCTTGCGCAATTGCTCCTTGCTGGCAACGTCGTCACTGAGTTCGACCGCGGCCTGGATGTGCTGCGCGGCTACGGTGGAGTCGGCACGGAGCCGTTGAACCGCGCCATCGACCTCGCTTGGAGCAATGGCGAGGCGCATCTCGCCCAATTCGAGACGCATGCTGCCGAGGTCGCTGGACGCGCGAAGAGCTTCGACTGCGGCGAGCTGCCTGTTATTGGCGGCGTTGCGTTCCCGCGCCGCCGAACGATCCCCGATTTGCTGCTGGACGAGCATCCCGGCGACCAGCACCATGCCAAGGGCCGCCCAGATGGCGAGCTTCGTACGAATGGAAAAATCGAAGCCCGTCATCGTCAGGTCACCTGCAATGACAGCAAGATTAACGGGATGGGTTAATAGTCGGTAAAATCCGCGACCAGAGCGGGTTTTTGTAGCATCAGGGGCGGGTTTTTCAGCCGCGCGGGCAGTCGCTCGGCGCCGGAAACCCGGCGAACCGGTCCGTCATCCACTCGACCGCAGATGCGGCGGCATCACGCGCGATAAAGCCGTGGTTCGCGGCCGGCAAGATGAGCATCTGCGCCCTGCCGCCGGCCGCGCATTGGCGTTTTTCATAATCTTGGGTCACCTGCGGCCGTACCAGCTCGTCCGCGCCGCCCTGGGCCAGGAATAATGGGATGCCCGGCGGCAACGGGCCGGGCGAATTGCCCGTAATATGCGAACGCCACGGCTCGGCCGTATAAAAATCGCTCACTGACAGGAATTTTTGCTCGAGAGGCGCCGAGGTACGGCGGCGAAGCATGATGTCGTAAAACAACTCGATGCATTCGCCGGCAAGAGTATCGACCGTCGGCATGGCAACGGGATCGACAATGCGGTCGATCGGTATTCCGAACACGCGTGACCAGGACCACAGCGTCATCGCCGTCAGATTGCGCCCGCCGCTGGTATTGATGTCGTCGTTGAAGAGTGCCGCGAGGTCTGTCGCCGGCGCGGCGGCCGCGACGCCAACAAGGTCAAGCTCCGGCGCATAGGATTTGGCGATGAGTCC
Source organism: uncultured Alphaproteobacteria bacterium (assembly GCA_963808205.1). GTDB lineage: Bacteria > Pseudomonadota > Alphaproteobacteria > Rhizobiales > Xanthobacteraceae > BOG-931. The sequence goes on along the minus strand of CAWEER010000005.1, from coordinate 856,700 downwards.
CGTAAACAGCGCCGCCTGGCCGCCTTGCGAATGGCCCCAGACCGCGAAGCAATTCTGCGTCCCGCCAAACGCGCGGGCGGCGCGCACTGAATCGAGTACCGCGCGGGCTTCGCTCACCCCGATCAGATAGGGATGCGTCTGCGGCGTGCCGAGACCCGGATAATCCGTCGCGGCGACAACGTAGCCGCGATCGACCAGTTCACGCAGGCCCTGGATTTGCTGAAAGACAAAAAGCGCAAGCGATGGCGCGCAGCGCGGCACGACACCGGTCGTCGGATGTGCCCAGGCGACGATCAGGCGCCCCGCGGACGGGGCCAGACCGGACGGCACGATGATGACGCCGGAGACGGCGACGGGCTCACCGTGCAATCCGGTCGACCGATAGAGCACGCGATAGGCCGAAGCGCCCTCGAGCGTGGGCATCATCGGCTCCTGCCGGATAAGGGTACCGGGAGGGCCGGCGATTTCATCCGGCGAGGCCTGATAGAAAAGTCCCTGGGCGCGGACGCTTGCGGAACTCATCGCGATGACGACGACGCACAGCGCCGCAATCCCGATCGCCACGGCGCAAATCTTCGACATCATCTCTCACCCACAGCGAATGCCGGCAGCGCGAAGATTTGAAAGCACTACTCGGCGGCGATTCTGCGGCTGCCCTGTGCTTCGATATCGCCAAGGCATTTGGCAAGCGCGTCACCCTCGGGATCGAGCAATGCTGCCGTACGGGCATTGGCGATTGCCTCAGCCGCCTGGCGCGGCGCCATGTTCCCCGCCAGGGCAGGCCGCATCAGTTCGGTCTCGATGAGCCGGTAATTGGCCGTGCCGCGCTTATGCGTGTCGCCGTAACCTTTGATGAGGCGAGCACATTCGGCGATCTCGATGGCCAACTCGCCGGACAGCGGCGCGGCCTGCACGATCATTTGCAGCCAGGATTCGATCGCGCGCTGTTCCTCCCGGAACCGGAATGTTTTCGGGCGGAACGGCCGCAGCTTGGCGAGCAGATGAAAGCGCAAGTATCCGCTTACCGACTTCGTATTGATCGCCATGCCCCAATGCGCGCGACCGATTGCGGGGTGACGCTCGGCGATGGCGAGGATGCGGCTGGCAAACCCGTGCGGCAGGACCGAACAGAACTCCTCAATGCCCGGCTTGAGGAATTCCGTGATCGCGAGCGTTTGCTCCGGCTTGACGTTCATTTCACCGGTTATGCGGGTAACCCGCGCCGGATCGATCTTGGCCTGCGCTACGCGGATCACGTCCTCGTAGGACATGCGCACGGCAAGATGGCGCGCGGTTTCCGCCAGCATTTGCCCGCCGGCGGCCGCCTCGGCGTCGGCGTCGCGGATCGGCGCCAGCCGGTCGAGGTAGAGGCGCGCGTAAGCGAGGTCCTGGTAGGCGGCGAGCCGGCGCACGCCCTCGATCACGAACGCCCGCGCCGCTTCCGGCACTTGCGCGATTTCATTTTCCATATCCACGAGCGATGGCGACGGCGCGCGTGACCGTTTGCGCGGTTCGGCACGCAGATGCGATCCGGTGCGCGCGGCATCGAAGCCGGCACGGAAACCGCGCAGATTGGACTCAACCGCCTTGCCGTCGGCGCGGATCGCCGCTTCGAAGGCCTCGGCGGGAATCGGCAGGGCACCGGCGCCGGCGATGGTGCCGAGCATCACCGCGTTGACCATGGCGCCACTCTGACGCGCGATCGTTTCAAGATCGAGGAGCAATGTCTTCTGCGAGTTCTTCTCGACCGCGGCGATGAGGCGCTGCTGATCGTAGCGGCCGTCGCCCATCGCCATCTTCTCGACGACGAGATAGGAGCGGCTCAATGAGGTGATGGTCGTGGTCCGATCGGGCGTGACAAAACCGTTCATGATGGCGCGGCCGGCTTCCATCAATTCGCTGGCAATCACGAGGTCGACATCGCCGATCCCCGGCGCCAGCGCCAGGATCGGACGCTGACCGGATGGCGGTCGATCCGAAGCGCCAAACGGCTTCGGCACCAGTTCGATATGATAGGTGGTCGCGCCGGTGCGTTGCGCCACGCCGGGGATGGATGTCGATTGCACCGGGAAATTCTGGCTTTCCGCCGCCGCCACGATCCAGTCGGTGAGAACGCCGCCGCCCTCCCCGCCCAATGCGGCGATCAGGATGGTCATGGGACGAACCGTCGAAATGCCGGTTGGCGCCGGGCCGATGCGTGCGCCCTCCGCATGTGGCGAAGCGGCCAGGAATGAAGGAGTTTGACTGGAAGGTTCGGGAGCCGTCGCCCCGGCCTCTATCCGCCGGCGAGAAGACGATGAACCGCTCAGCCATCCGATGACGGCGCTCCGCACGCGGCTTAGCGTGCAATCCCGCCAGTTCGGATTGGTGACGATGTCGGCGCGATAGAACGAAGGGCAAAGAACGGCGGCGTGCGCGACTTCGCCGCACAGCCCGCAGCCGACACAGCTCTCGACCACGGCCGCGACCGGATCGCTGCGCAATGGATCGGGATTCGGTTTGACGGTCAGCGACGGGCAGCCGGAAAGCCGGATGCAGGAGTGATCGCCGGTGCAGATTTCGTCGTCGACACCGTAACGTGTCTTCACCACGCGCTCGCCGCGCTTTAGCTTTTCGGCGTCCCCCGCGCGAATGCGGCGCTGGCGCGCCAGCATGCACTCGCCGTCGGCGATGATCACTTTGAGACCGCGTTCCGCCGTGCGCATCGCCTCCTTCAGCGTTGCCGCCATTTTGGCGACGCTGTAGGTCCGCACGGTGCGCAGCCAGGTGACGCCGAGCGCGCGCAGCGTATTCTCGATGCTGATCCCGGTCGGCGTACCGCTGCGGTTTGCGTTGCTCGATGGCAGATATTGCTGGCCGGTCGCGGAGGCGTAGCCGTTCTGCATCACGATCAGAACGCCGTCGCCCTTGTTGAACATGTTCGAGGCGACGCCGGTGATGAGTCCGTTATGCCAGAAACCGCCGTCGCCCATGATCGAGATCGGCCGCTTTTCCATGTTCGGTCCCACAGCAGCGGCGCTCGCAAGCGACATGCCGTAGCCGAGGATGGAATTGCCCATCGAGAACGGCGCGAAGGTCGCAAACGAGTGGCACCCGATGTCGGCGCTGATATGGGTCGGCCCGATCTCGCGTTGCGCAAGCTTGATCGCGGCGAAAACCGGGCGTTCCGGGCAACCGGTGCAGAAATTCGGCGGTCGCGGCGGGATGTCGCCGACCGTGGCCGCGACGTCCGGCTTATGCGCAAGCGCTTTCTCCACGCGGGCAGCAACGGCATTGACGTCTACGCCGACGGGGCGGGTTTCCGACAGGAACGCGGCAATCCCGCGCAGCATTACCTCGGAGCTGTAGTCGCCGCTGCGCGGCATTGGGCCCTTGCCGAGCACGCGGGTCGCGACGCCGGATTCGCGGAGCACCATGTTGATTTGCTGCTCGACGAATTCGGGCGAACCCTCCTCGACAACGAGGACCGCGCGCTTGCCGGCGCAGAAATCCTTCACTTCGTCCGGCACCAGCGGATAGGCGACGTTGAGCACAAAGATCGGAATGCGCGATGCGCCATAGAGGTCCGCCAGATCGAGCCGCGCCAGCGCGCGCAAGAGACCGTTGGTGAGGCCGCCGAGGACAATGATGCCGATCTCGCCGATGTCGCCGGGCAGCACCTCATTGAGCTTTTGCTCGCGGATGAATTTCTGTGCCGCGGGCAGGCGCTGTTCGATCTTCAATCGCTCCTGCGTGAAAATGACGGGCGGATGCGCGAGGCGGCCGTATTCGAACCGCGGCGGCCCGCTGAGGCGATGCTGGCCGCTATAGGCGCCGCGTTTGTTGTCCTTCGCTTCGAATTCGCCGGTGACGTGGCAGGCACGTACCCGCAGGTCGAGCATGACCGGCGCGTGGCTTGCCTCCGAAAGCTCAAATCCCTTTTCGACCATGCGCACGATGGTCGGCAGGTCGGGCCGCGGATCGAGCAGCCAGATCGAAGACTTCATGGCATAGGCGTACGAGCGTTCCTGGATGACGCTGGCGCCCTCGCCGTAATCTTCGCCGAGCACGATCAGCGCGCCGCCGATGACGCCGGGGGAAGCGAGATTCGACAAGGCGTCGGCCGCGACATTGGTCCCGACAATCGACTTCCACGTCACCGCACCGCGCAGCGGATAGTTGATGGAAGCGCCGAGCATGGCGGCGGCGGCTGCCTCGTTGGTGCAGGTTTCGACGTGCACGCCGAGATCGGCCAAAAGATCCTCGGCGTCCACCATCACATCGAGCAGATGCGACACCGGCGCGCCCTGATAGCCGCCGACATAGCTCACGCCCGACTGGAGAAGCGCCTTGGTGACGGCGAGGATGCCCTCGCCGCGAAATGTCTCGCCGGCGCCGAGCCGCAGTGCATCGACTTCTTTCTTGAACGAGCGTTCCATGCGGAGTTCCGGGACGGCTGCCTTTGCGTCCCGTATAGCCGCTTTTGCGCAATCGCACCAAACGCGCGGTCCTGCCGCGCCGCGCGGGCTTGGTACCGCCGCAGGCTCCGGCTAGGGTGCCGTCAGTGGCGCCAGGGGGAGGCGCTTGGGGATACGAAGGCCTCTATGAACGGCCAGGCCCAGATCGTCATCGAGCGGGTGAACCATACCTATCGCCCGCAACGCGGGCGGACGGTATTGGCCTTGTCGGACGTGTCGCTGGACGTTCGCCCGCGCGAATTCCTGGCGCTGCTTGGTCCTTCAGGCTGCGGGAAATCCACGCTGCTTTATCTCGTCGGCGGATTTCTGCCGACCGAAGCCGGACGTATTACGGTCGAAGGCAAGCCGGTATCCGCGCCCGGCCCCGACCGCGGCATCGTGTTTCAGCACTTCGCGCTGTTTCCCTGGAAAACCGTGCGCGCCAACATCCTCTATGGCCTCGAACGGCAAGGCATGCCGCGCGCCGAACGCGAAGAGCGCGCGCAGGCCTTTATCGACCTCGTCGGCCTGAAAGGATTTGAAGACAGCTATCCCTCGCATCTTTCCGGCGGCATGAAGCAGCGTACGGCAATCGCCCGCACGCTGGCCTTCGATCCCAACATTCTGCTGATGGACGAGCCATTCGGCGCGCTCGACGCGCAAACCCGCTCCCTGATGCAGACCGAGCTTCTCAACATCTGGAAACGGACGCCCAAGACCGTGATCTTCGTCACCCACGACGTGCAGGAAGCGGTCTATCTCGCCGATCGCATTGCGGTGATGTCGGCGCGGCCGGGCAAGATCAAGGCAATCGTCGAGAACAAATTCGGCAATCGCGAGCCGGGTATCATGCGGAGCAAGGAGTTCGTCGAGAGGGTGGACGAAATCTGGAATCTGGTGCGCGACGAGGCGATCAAGGCGCAGGAAATCAAAGCCGTCTGATGCAGACCCTGACGCAATCCGCCCTTCGCTACCTGCCGCTTCTGCTTCTGGCGCTGGCCTGGGAAACTGCCGCGCGGCTCAATCTCGTCGACACCACCGCCCTGCCGCCGTTGAGCCACGTCGCGGCGGCGTGGATCGATCTCATGCGCGGCGGCGAACTCGTCGACAACGGTGCGGCATCGCTCTACCGCGCCGGCGCCGGCCTCCTCCTTGCGATTGTGTTCGGCGGCGGTCTGGGCCTGTGCATGGCACGGTTCCGGCTGCTCGACATCTTCCTCAATCCGCTCGTCGAGCTGTTCTATCCGCTGCCTAAATCGGCGCTTATCCCGGTCACCGTGCTGTGGCTCGGCTTCGGTGACGGCTCGAAAATCCTGCTCATTTTTCTCGGCTGCATGATTCCGGTCACCATCGGCGCCTATAACGGCGCGCGCGGCAGCGATCATGCGCTTGTCTGGTCGGCGCGCAGCATGGGGGCGGGCCGGCTGCGCATGATGTGGGATGTAGTGGTGCCGAGCGCGCTGCCGGAACTGCTCAACGGCGTTCGTACTGCGCTGGCGCTCGCGTTCATCCTGCTCGTGAGTTCGGAACTGATCGTCTCTCAAAAAGGCTTTGGCTATCTGATCGGTTATCTCGGTTCGACCGGTGCTTATGAAGGCATGTACGCCGTCGTACTCACGGTCGCATTGCTCGGCTTTGCCGCGGACCGGCTTTATCAGCTTCTCATGCAATGGCTGCTGCGATGGCGCGAATAGAAGACACCGCATCGCTGGCGGCCGCCGAGGCCGACGTGGAACGCGACGCCGCGCGGCGCCTCGATATTGTTTTTCGCAGCGGCGCCGGGATTTTCTCCGTTCTGGTCTTGCTCGTTGCCTGGGAGGCATTTGCCCGCAGCGGCAGGGTGACCCCATTCATGCTGCCGCCGTTCTCCGCCGTCGTCGGACGCATCTATGCCGATGCCATCGGCGGTGATCTCGCGCACAACCTCGGGCTGACGATGTACCGGGCAATGGCCGGCTTTGTCATTGCCGCGGCCGGCGGCATCGCGCTCGGCGCAGCGATGTCGCGCAACAGGATCGTGCGGTGGTTTTTCGATCCGATCATTTCGGTCGGTTTTCCAATGCCGAAAATTGCGTTCTTGCCGATCATTATTCTGTGGCTCGGCCTCTATGACGTTTCCAAAATCTCCATCGTGGTATTCGACGCTATCTTTCCGGTGATCACGGCGACGCTCGCCGGCATCGCCAGTGTCGACCGCGAGCTGATCTGGTCGGCGCGCAATATGGGCGCCAGCGAGCGCGAAGTGATGTGGCAGATCGCCCTGCCGGCGGCACTGCCGCAAATTCTCACCGGCCTCCAGGTCGCGCTGCCGATTGCGCTCATTGTCGCGATCATCGGCGAGATGGCGATGGGCGGCTACGGGCTCGGCGGCGCCATGATGACGGCATCGCGTTTCGCCGATTCGCGCGGCGTATTCGCAGGCATCGTCGAAATCGCGATCGTCGGCTATGTCTTGATCAAGGCGATGGCGTGGATGCGGCGGCGGCTTCTGGTGTGGCACCAGGAAACTGCCGAGCGGTAATAATTCTATTGAAGCTGTGCTTAGTGCAGCTTGATCCGCGGCTCGGTGCGCCGCGTGACGGCGCGCGAAAACGAGTCAAGCGCGACCTTGAAGCTGCCGTGCAGCGCCTGCAAATGGCGTTTGTGCAATGAGCGGTAGGCAAGCCTTGCGATCAGTCCCTGCATTTTCACGTTCTTGAACACGAGACCCAGCGTCTCGTAATCGGCAAGCGACACCAGCGAGCCGAAATCACGGTATTTGAAAACAGGCACCGCATCGCCGCGCAGCCGCGCCTTGACCACCTTGACCATGAAATCGGCTTCCTGATGCGCGGTCTGCGCGCGCGGCGGCAGCGGATCTTTCATGCCGGGTAGAACGCAATCGGCACAGTCGCCGATGGCGAAGATATTGTCGTCGTGCGTCGTCTGCAGCGTCGGCCGCACCACCAGCCGGTTGATCCGGTCGGACTCAAGACCGTCGAGATCGTGCAAGAATTCCGGCGCTTTGATCCCGGCGGCCCAGACGATCAGTTCGGCCGGCACTACCTCGCCGGATTCCAGAACCACTCCGCCGGGGCGCACCGTCATAACGCGGGTGCCGGTACGAATGGTGACCGCCAGTTTGCGCAACGCCTCGGCGGTCGCCGCCGCGAGGCTCTCAGGCAGTGCCGGCAGGATGCGCGGCGCCGCCTCGATCAGATCGATCTTTATGAGCTTTTCGAAATCAATGCGGTCGAGATTGTAAGAGGCAAGCTCGCGCATGGATTTGTGCAATTCAGCGGCGAGCTCAACGCCCGTCGCACCGGCGCCGATGATCGCGACATGCAACTGGCCGGGCCGCAACGGCTCATACTGGGCGTTGGCGCGCAGGCACGCATTGATCATGCGGCGGTTGAAGCGTGCGGCCTGATCCAGCGTATCGAGCGCGATCGCATTTTCCGCGGCGCCGGGAGTTCCGAAATCGTTGGCGACGCTGCCGACCGCGATGACCAGCGTGTCGTAGCCCAGCACCCGCGGCGGAATGATGGTTTGCCCGTCTTCGTCGACGCTCGGCGCGACATAGACCTGGCGCTTGGCGCGATTGAGCCCGACCATTTCGCCGATCCGGTAGCGATAATGCCGCTCGCGCGCGTGGGCGATCAGTTCGAGCGAATCGGTTTCACTGTTCAGCGATCCGGATGCGATCTCATGCAGCAGCGGTTTCCAGACGTGGATGCGCGATTTATCGAGAAGCGTAATCGAGGCCTTGCGGCGGCGGCCGATCGAGCCGCCGAGGATCGAGGCGAGGCGAAGACCGCCCGCACCGCCACCCACGATCAGAATACGATGCAGCGTGGCATCGCCGGTCGAGGCGGTTTCCGCAATGTCGTCGTAAAGCCTGTTCTGCATGGCGCCCTCATACGCCTTCAACGGCCGGGCGCAACGTCCGGTGCATCCGAAGTGCGGCAAGCGGCAGCCTTGCGCCACGACACCGTTTGAGCCCACAATCCGCCCAAGGGCCGGGCCTGCCGCAATAATTCCGAACAAGAACAAACGAAAACAGCAGACATTCTGGGAGGACGACGATGCGTGGAAAGATTGGACTTGCGAGCGTTGCATTGCTCGCGTTCGGCGTTGGCGCGGTCCATGCCGATCCGCTGAAAATCCGCGGCGCCTGGGTCGCGCCGCTCGCCAACTTGTCCTCGATCTGGCTGCAGAAAAAGGATCTCGCCGTCCATTTCGGCCAGTCTTATGTGTTCGAGCCGGTTCGCTACGCCGGCACGCCGCCGATGATCACGGCGATCGCGAACAATGAACTTGAAATCGGCAACCTTGCCTTCTCCACTTTGCCGATCGCCATCGGCAATGCCGGAATGGACGACATACGGGTCATCTCCGACGACTTCCGCGACGGCGTGGACGGCTACGCCTCCAATGATTATGAGGTCCTCGCCGATGGCCCGATCAAGAAGATAGAAGACCTCAAGGGGAAGGTGCTGGCGACCAATTCCGCCGGCAGCGGCGTTGACGTCGCCATGCGCGCCATGCTGCGCAAGCACGGCCTCGAAGCCAACCGCGACTACACCATTATCGAAGCGCCGTTCCCCGCCATGAAGTCGATGCTGACCGAGAAGAAGGCCGATCTGATCACCGGCGTACTGCCGTTCATGCTCGATCCCGAGCTGAAAAAGATCGCGCGGCCGCTGTTCAACATGAGGGATGCGATCGGTCCTTCGCAGTTCGTCATGTGGTCGGCGCGGAAGCCCTTCATCGACGCCAACCGCGCTGCGCTTGTGGATTTCCTGGAAGATTCGCTGCGGATCGAACGCTGGTATCTCGACCCGAAGAACCACGACGCGGTTGCCGAAATTGCCTCGCAGCTCACCAAACAACCGCCTGAGCGCTTCGGCTGGCTCTACACCAAGGCCGACTATTACCGCGATCCTGGCCTGTTGCCCGATCTCGCAGCACTGCAGAAGAATGTCGACATGACGAAGGATCTCGGCTTCGTCCACTCAAGCCTCGATATCAAGGCGCATTCCGATCTCAGCCTGATCGAGGAAGCGGCAAAGCGGCTGAAGTGACTGAGACTTGAAGGCAGATTACCTGACCAGCACGTTGCTGAACTGCCAGGGATCGCGCTTGTCGATGTCTTCCTTGAACAGGCCGGGCCGATCCGTGATCGGCGTCCAGTCCGTGTACGCGCCAATCACCGGGCCGAGATAGGGCGTCTGCACTTCCAGGCAGCGGCGGAAATCCATTTCGTCGGCTTCGACGATGCCGGCGTTCGGGTTCTCGAGCGCCCACACCATGCCTGCGAGCACGGCGGACGTGACCTGCAAGCCGGTAGCGTTTTGATAAGGCGCGATGTCGCGCGTCTCGTCGATCGAAAGTTGCGAGCCATACCAGTAGGCGTTTTTCTTGTGGCCGTAGAGCAGCACGCCGAGCTCGTCGATGCCGTCGGCAATCTCGTGCTCGTCCAGAATGTGGATGGCCGGCTGCCGCTTGCCGGCTTGGCCGAACAGTTCGTGCAGCGACAGCACTGCGTCGTTGCACGGATGGTAGGCGTAATGACAAGTCGGGCGGTAAACAGTCTTGCGGCCGTCGCGCAGCGTGAAGTAATCCGCAATCGAGATCGACTCGTTGTGTGTGACCAGGAAGCCGTATTGCGCCTTGGCCGTCGGCGTCCATGAGCGCACGCGCGTGTTTGCGCCAGGCTGCGTCAGATAGATCGCCGCCTGACAGCCGGCCTTATGCTTGAAACCGTTCTTCGGCACCCATTTCTCGTGCGTGCCCCATCCGAGCTCGGCCGGCTGCATGCCCTCCGAAAGAAAGCCTTCGACCGACCAGGTGTTGACGAAGACTTCGATCGGCTTCGGGTGCTTGGCGCGCTGGGTGTCGCGCTCTGCGATGTGGATGCCTTTGACGCCGGCCTTCCTGGCAAGCCTGCCCCATTCCTCCCGCGTCTTCGGCTCCTTGAACTTCAGCTTGAGATCGCCGGCGACATTGAGGAGCGCCTGCTTGACGAACCACGACACCATGCCCGGATTGGCGCCGCAGCAGGATACGGCGGTGGTGCCGCCGGGATTTTTGCGGCGTGCAGCCAATATGGTCTCACGCAGCGCATAGTTCGAACGCGCTTCGGGACCGAGCTTTGAATTGAAATAGAACCCGACCCAGGGTTCGACCACGGTATCGATATAGAGGGCCCCGATCTCGCGGCAGAATTCCATGATGGCGAGCGAGGACGTATCGACCGAAAGGTTGACGCAGAATCCCTGGCCGCCGCCTGCGGTGAGCAGCGGCTCCAGAAGCTTCTTGTAGTTGTCGCGCGTGACGGCCTGGTGGATGAAGCGGATGCCGCGGTCGTCAAGGAGCTTGCGGTCCTTGTCCTCGGGATCAATGACCACGAAACGCGATTTGTCATAATCGAAATGACGTTCGATCAAAGGCAGCGTGCCTTTGCCGATCGAGCCGAAACCGATCATGACAACGGGGCCGGTGATGCGGGCGTGAACGGGCCACTTGGTCATAGTCCTAGCCTCCAACAGCGATATCGGGGTGATATCCGCCGCCATGTCGAAACGGAAGAGACGCCACAGATTTTGTCCGTGGCGTCCCCGATTTTCTGGCTCGTCACGTTAAGCCGCGCGGGCCTGGCGGGCGCGTTCCGCGCGCCGGTCCTCCACCAGCAATCCGGCAAGGTCGGGTGCAGGCACCGGACGGCCGGTTGCGCTGATCAGTCCGCGTGCGCCGGCAAGCGCCGCCGGAGAAAGCTCAAGCGCCAGCAGCCGGTCACGGTCGAACCGGCCGGGCATCCAAAGCGCTCCAGTTTGTGCCGACGCAAAGCCGAAACGGCTGTAATAGGCAGCATCCCCCACCAGTATGATGGCGCGATGACCGGCAACGCGCGCGCGCGCAACGGCGCGTCGCATCAGCGCCGAGCCGATGCCACGGTTGCGATGCTGCGGGTCGACGGCGAGCGGGCCGAGCAACAGTGCCGAGCGGCTCGGGCCGGCGTCGATATTCCACAGCCGGACGGTGCCGACGATCCGGCCGCGATCGGTGGCGACAAGCGACAGGCCAGCCGCCGGCAAGCGCCCTTCCCGCAGCTGCTCGGATGTCTTGGTCAAACGCACGGCGCCGTAAGCCACGTCGAGGAGGGCTTCACGGGCGGCGATATCAGCGAATTTTTCTTCCCGGATGGTCACCATGATCCGCTCCATTGAGACGTTGCGCCCCGGCGCCCCCTTCCTTCCCTCCCCCGCTTGCGGGTGAGGGTCGGGGTGGGCTGCGCCGGAGCAAGAGGGGTCAGATGTGGAAAGTGCGTAGCGGCTGGAAGCCGTTGAAGGCCACCGCTGCGTAGGTTGCCGTATAGGCGCCGGTGCCTTCGATCAGCACCTTGTCGCCGATCTCAAGACTGATCGGCAGATCGTAAGGCCGCTTCTCGTACATCACGTCGGCGCTGTCGCAGGTCGGGCCGGCGAGCACGCAGGGGCCGACCTCGCCGCCGTCGCGCGGCGTTTTGATCGGGTAGCGGATCGATTCGTCCATCGTCTCGGCGAGACCGCCGAACTTGCCGATGTCGAGATAGACCCAGCGGTTCTGGTCCTGCTCGCTCTTCTTCGAGACCAGCACGACCTCCGCCTCGATCACGCCGGCATTGCCGACCATGCCGCGTCCCGGCTCGATGATCGTCTCCGGAATGCGGTTGCCGAAGTGCTTGCGCAGCGCGCGGAAGATGGAACGGCCGTAAGCCTCCACCGCCGGCACGTCACGCAGGTACTTGGTCGGGAACCCGCCGCCGAGATTGACCATCGTCAGGTTGATGCCGCGGTCGGCGCAGGCACGGAAGATCGCCGAGGCCGACTTCAGGGCTTCGTCCCAGGCCACGGTCCGGCGCTGCTGCGAGCCGACATGAAAGGACACGCCGCAAGGTTCAAGTCCGAGCTTCTGCGCATGGTCGAGCACGTCCACGGCCATGCCCTGGTCGCAGCCGAACTTCCGCGACAACGGCCATTCCGCGCCGGCACAGCCGAACAGGAAGCGACAGAACACCTTCGCGCCCGGAGCGGCGCGGCCGATCTTCTCGACCTCGGCCTTGCAGTCGACCGCGAAGAGACGGACGCCGAGCGCGTAGGCGCGCGCAATGTCGCGTTCCTTCTTGATCGTGTTGCCGAATGAGATGCGCTCGGGCGCGGCGCCAGCCGCGAGCACCATCTCGATCTCGGGGACCGAGGCGGTGTCGAAGCAGGAGCCGAGCGAGACGAGCAGCGTCAAAAGCTCGGGCGCCGGGTTCGCCTTGACGGCATAAAACACCCGGCTGTCCGGCAGTGCCTTGGCAAAGGCGCCATAGTTCTCGCGCACGACGTCGAGATCGACGACGAGGCAAGGGCCATCATCTTGTCCGCCGTCGCGGCGGCGACGCAGAAAATCGCGGATGCGCTCGGTCATGGGAGCCGCTCCTTCATCCAGGTTCAATGGGCCAAGCGGCCCAGCGTTGAAGTTCGGCTTCCCGCGCATGCGGGCAACCGGCGTCAACGGCTGAAATGCCTGGCGCCAGCCGTGCGTTGGAGACACGGTGCAGGCGCGCGGCTCTTCAGCCGAGATGCTGCCTTGGATTGGAGCGGGAAAACCCGTTCCGCACGGCCGGCAAGAAGGACAAGCCTCTTCGGGTGTTGGCCTTTGGAGGGCCAACGAGACCAAAAAAGCCCGCTCCGTCGTTGCTTTAAGCCGCGTCCCCCGTTGAGCGCGGGGTGCGCCGGTTTCGCCTCCGGCTGCCGATCACGTAGTGAGGCTGCAATCCTGGTCTTACAGGTCCAACCTCAGGCGACTGTCCGGCCTCTTGTCCGGATGCCTACCGATCGACACACGGCCACAGGCACGTGCGAATTTGGGCGAGCGGCACATAGGCGCATCGCAAACGCATTGCAAGAAAATTCGACTCAATCTCGCAAATAATTTTCGCCGCGCGCCGCTTTGCGACGCGTCACACGACCGCGACGCGGCTTCGCGCGACGCTTCCCGGCTCCGCGCGGTGTGCGATAGTGCCCGTGTCACATTTCTCCGTCTCGTCTCCGTCTCGCTCCAAACTCTGCGCGAGGAATTGCAATGGCTGCTCTGCCGATCACCTTCGCTTGCGGCCTCTACGACCGCATGCTCGCCCTGCAAACCGGCGAGATAAAGCCCGATGGAATCGACCTGAACTTCCTCATCATGGATAATCCGCGGGAGATTTTCGACCGCATGTCCAACGGGCTGGAGTTCGACGCCTGCGAGATGTCGAGTTCAGAATTCGTCAGCCGCTACGCGGCGAACAAGCTGCCCTTCGTCGCACTGCCGGTCTTTGCCTCGCGCGTCTTTCGCCACGGCTTCATCGTCGTTAACCGGAAGTTCATCACGTCGGCAAAGGACCTCGCCGGCAAACGCATCGGCGTGCCTCTTTATACCCAGACCGCGGCGCTTTTCGTCCGCGGGCTGATGCAGCATGACCTCGGAGTCGATCTGTCCGGCATCGAATGGGTGCAGGGCGCGGTCAACGAGCCGGGGGCCTACGGCAATCCGTCGGTGATGCCGCTCCTCAAGCCGGTCACGATCACGCCGAACGAGACCGGCAAATCGCTGAGCGACCTTCTCGAGGCCGGCGAGATTCAGGCCATCATCGGCTCCAACCTGCCGCGCGCGCTCAAGCGCAATCCGGACGTGGTGCGGCTATTCCCGGACTACCGGGCACGGGAGCAGGATTATTTCCGCCGCACGCGGATCTTCCCGATCATGCACCTGATCGTCATCCGCAACGACGTCTATGAGCGTCACCCGCATGTCGCGGCCAGCCTGTACAAGGCCTTCTGTGCGGCGAAAGACCGGGCGCGGGAAAAAATGCGTTTCCCCGGGACGCTGCGCTACATGCTGCCGTGGCTGCCGGCCGACGTCGAAGAGATCGACGAATTGTTCGGCGGTGATTGCTGGCCCTACGGTGTCGAGCCAAACCGGCCGACACTGGAAGCCCTTGTCGCCTACATGGCCGAGCAGGGCCTGATTCCGGAGCCCATCCCGGTCGAAAAACTGTTCGTGCCGACATCCGGCTGATCAGTCGCCGGGTTTGACGTAGGCTGCGCAGAATTTCGGCGCGCCGCCGCCGAGACCTGTACATCCGAAGATGTTATGCGAGACGATCAACTCGCAGGTGTTATCCGCGTTGCACGGCGGATGCGTCCCTGTCGCAACCGCGATGCAATCCTTGACATAGATCGCGGCCTGCGCGGCACCGACCGTATCGCTGCACGGCGTGTCTTTGGCATTGTCCCCAGCGGTGAGCGCGGTTTTGCGGACGATGTAGGCCTTGTAGATGCAGGTCCTTTCGGTGCCGCAAGCGTTGCGGTGCGCCAGCCATGCCTTTTGCGTAATGAGGAGCGACTTGACCACTTCGTCCAGCGCATCGCCGGATTCCACCGGCAAGCCGTCGAACTTGTTTTTGTATGCGGTGACAAGCGCGCGATCGAGCGCCGCCAGACTGGCGTCGGAGCAAATAACCGTCTCGGTCGGAGTGAGCTGGCCGGTGCAGGAGAAGCTTGGAGTGGCCGCCGCGGCGGATGAAGGCGTCCTCCAAAGCAGAAACACCGCGAGCACGGCTCCCGCGAGTTTCACACGGACCGCCACCTAGACCGTCTTCCGTGCCGCAGCGCTGCGCAACGCACGCTCGACCATGACCCCGATGAGCGTCTTGCGGTAGGCGCCGGTGGCATGAATGTCGTCGGCCGGATCGACACTGGCGGACGCCGCCGTTTCGGCCTTGGCGATCGTCGCGTCGTCAACCTTGCAGCCGTCGAGCACATCCTCCACGGCAGCGAGGCGCAGCGGCCGGTCGGCGATGCCGATGGCGCCGACATGAGCATTCCGCGCTTTGCCGCCGGCATCCTCGTCGTAAAACAACGCCGCGGCCGCCAGCGCAAAATCGCCGCGGCGGCGGGCGAATTCAGCAAAGCCGAAGCGGCGATGCGCCGGCCACGCCGGGAAACGGATCTCGGTGACAACGTCGTCAGGATTGAGCGCCGTCATCAGCGGGCCGCGAAAAAAGTCGGCGGCATCGATGACGCGCGTTCCGCCTTTGCCGACGACAGCGATCTTGGCCTCGCAGGTGCGGACGATGCACGGCAGTTCGGCGGCGGGATCGGCATGCGCGAGACTGCCGCCGGCGGTGCCGAGATTGCGGATCTGATAATGCGCAACGTGCTCCACCGCCGCGACCAAAAGCGGATGCGCGTTCCGCAATTGCGCATGTTCGAGAATGTCGCGCCAGCGCACCATCGCGCCGAGGATCACGCCATCGCCGGCAATCTTGATCTGCCGCAATTCCTTGAGCTTGCGCAGATCGACGATAAGCGACGGCGCCGCGACGCGGAACGCCAGCATCGGCACAAGCGATTGCCCGCCGGCAAGGAGTTTTGCGTCCCCATCATGCGACGCGAGGAGCGCAACGGCATCGGCAATCGTTGTCGGGCAGGCGTAATCGAATGGCGGCAGTTTCATGAGCGCTTCGTGCCCCGCTGCGGTCCGTTCCGAACTGCAGAAACGCCCGCAAATTCAAATGTTTCGTAGCCCGCCGGGCGGGTAGCGTCAATCGAAGACGCCCCGCATGTCGCCTGCTTGCGCTTGCTCTGCTAGGCTGCCTTGCAAATGCCGAGGCGCGCCCGCGCGCCCGCTCCGTCAGTGGAGGAAGCCGATGCTGAAGAAGACACCGCGCAACGGCAGGAACGGCAAAAACGGACATCCAAACGGAAAAAAATCGCCGCGTGTCAGCGAACTGCCGAAGATCACGATCCAGACTGACACGCGGGACATTCTCGCACACGCCGCGAAGGAAGCGCGCGCCGACGATTATTTCATCGTCGATGTCGACGCCCACGTTACCGAGACCGCGTTCTGGTCGGAACTCGTCGACCGCATGGACAGCGACGTTTACCGGCAGATGGCGCGGGCGTTCAAGGATCGCGGGGCCGCGCCGGGGCTTCTCAACGCGACGCCGGGATTTCTGCATCAGGACGTGTTCGGCCGCATTCCTCATCAGCAGCGCCTGGCCGAAGCCGTGCCCGGCGGGCGTACCCATGCCCAGGTGACACTCGTGCAGCGCGCCATGGAATCGATGGGCATCGATTACATGGTGGTGTTCCCGACCCCGATGCTGGTGCTCGGCATGCATCCGCAGATCGAGATGGAGGTCGTGATCGGCAACGCCTTCAACAAATGGCTCACCGAGGAAATCCTGCCGCAGGATCAGCGCATCAAGGCGATGCTCTACCTGCCGTTCAACCATCCCGAAGAGAGCCTGAAGGCCGTCGAGACCTACGCGGACAATCCAAGCGTTATCGGCTTTTCAGTCACGTCGACGCGCTTTCGCGCGGTAAACCACGACAGCTACATGCCGCTCTATTCAGCGATCCAGGCTACCGGGAAGCCGCTCGCGTTCCATTCCGGCTTCCACTGGGGCGACCAGTCGATGCAGCAGTGCAACCGCTTCATCTCCATGCACTCGATCTCGTTCGTCTATTACAACATGATTCATCTGACGAACTGGATCATCAACGGGCTGCCGGAGCGTTTTCCGAAACTGAAACTCCTCTGGATCGAGAGCGGGCTCGCCTGGGTGCCGTTCCTGATGCAGCGGCTCGATTCCGAATACATGATGCGCTCGTCCGAGGCGCCGCTGCTCAAGCGGCGGCCGAGCGAATACATCGCCGACATGTATTTCACGAGCCAGCCGCTGGAACGTTCCAACCTGGATCTGACCGAGGCGACGTTCAAGGCGATCAAGGCCGACACCCAGCTTCTGTTTGCGTCGGACTGGCCGCATTGGGATTTCGACCTGCCGAACTCGATCACGACGCTGCCGTTTCTCAACGAGGAGGCCAAGCGCAATATTTTGGGCTTCAACGCGGCGCGGCTGTTCAATCTCGAGATCCCCAAACACAAGCTGATCAAGCCTGACCTGAACAAGCCCAAGGCAAAGAAGCCGGCGGTTCGTGTGCCGGTCACGGCCTGACCATGCCGAAAGCCGCCGCCAAATCCTCACGCCGGAAAGCGGCGAAGCGCCGCGCAAAGGCCGCCCGGCGGACGCCGCGTCACGGCGCGTCCGGCGATTTCTGCGCTGCGGCGCGTGAGGCACTCCGGCAGGGCAAGCCCGATGCAATCTCCGATCAAAGTCTGCAGCAGGTTCTGACTGCGGCGGTGAAGGTCTATGCCGCCAAGGTGGAGCTGCGCGGCCACGATGTGGCGCCGTTCCCGCGCGGCACGGTGACCGCGACGGAGACGGTGGTCACTGCCTGCGGGCTGATCCGCGCGGCGGATCTCAACATGTTCGACGTGGCGATCTGGTTTCATCGCCCGCCCGGAATTGAGTGAGGGACAAGACGATGGACGAAGTCGCGGTGGGCAAGCTGACCGATATCGCCGACGGCGATTATCGGGTTTTCGTCCTGGAAAATATCGAAGTCGGCATTTTCCGCACCGGCAGCAAGGTGCTGGCCTATGAGAACGTCTGCCCGCATGCCGGCGGCCCGGTCTGCCAGGGCAAAATCTTCCATCAGGTCGAGGAACTGATAACGCCGGAGAAGAAGAGCGTCGGCCTGCGCTTCGGCAAGCAGCGCCACATCGTTTGTCCCTGGCACGGCTACGAATTCGATCTCGCTACCGGCTGTCATCCCGGCGATGCCTCGGTGCGACTGACGCCGGTGCCGGTCGCTGTACGCAACGGCCAGATTTTCGTCAGCGTGCCGGATTAGACAGCCCGCGCGCCATTATTTTCTCCGGCTTGACGTGAAAGATGACCGGAAGCGTGAAGCTCAGTCCCCGGTTCGCGACCAGCGGCGGAGGCGGCGGCACCGGATCCGCGCGCTGCAGCATCGCAAGCGCCGCATCGTCGAATGCGGCATCGCCCGATCCCTTCACAATACGAAAAGATACGATATGGCCGGCCTCGTTGAGCACGAAACTGACAACAACTTGCGCGGCCTGCATCGCGCGCTGGGCAGGATAGCGCTTGAACCTGTTGAAATGGGCGGCGAGTTCTTTCTCCCAGGTCGCGCGTTCGCGCACCGCGCTCTCTCCGCTCCCCTGTGACGGCGTGGTGGATTTCGTCGATTCCTGTGCATTCTCGACCGTCGGAACCGCCGTTTCCTCGCTGGCGATTGACGCGTCCGACGGAGCGGCCTGAACGGCGGTGATTTTAGGATCCTCGTCGTTGGGCTTCTTCACCTCGTCAAGCGTCACGGTCCTGTAGGGATCGTCGGTATCGGTGGGTACGTCTTTCGGCAGATCTGTTTGTTGGACGACCGTTTTCTGCTCGACGACAGCGGGAGCGGATGCCGCGGCCGGGGTATCCGGCCCCATCGGCAGATTTACCGGGTCGCGGCGCGGCGAGGCAAGCTCGACATCGATGAACATCCCCGGCGCGCCCAGATCGTCGGTGCCGCGTTGCATGTAATGGAATGCAAAAAGACCGGCGGCCACGTGAAGCGTGAGCGCGCCCAGTGCGCCAACGATCCACACCGATCGCGGCAGGGGAGCCAATCCCTCATCCAGCGATCCGTATTGCGCGAAGAGGTCCGTCGTCACAGCTCGGCCCAATAGCGGATCAGATTGTGATAGAGCCCGCTGAGCTTCACGATTTCAGGATCGTTACGTCCGAGTCTGCCGACGAGACCCTGAATTGTGCTGTCGAGATCGAAGATGATGCTGCGTGCCTGAGAGTCGCGGATCATGCTCTGCAGCCAGAGGAACGACGCGACGCGAACGCCGCGCGTGATCGGCGTTACCGTGTGCAGGCTTGTCGCCGGATACAGCACCAGGTGCCCGGCCGGCAGTTTGACCTCCTGTGCGCCATAATAATCTTCGACGACCAATTCGCCGCCGTCGTATTCGCCGGGCTCCGACAGAAACAACGTCACGGACATGTCCGTGCGGATTCGCATGCCGGTCAGCGGATCGCCACGAATGGCGTTGTCGACGTGAACACCGAAATGATGGCCTGTGCCATACCGATTGAACAACGGCGGAAAAATATGCCGCGGGATCGCTGCGGAAATGAACAGAGGATTGGCGATCAGCGCCTTTACGATGCGCTCGCCGAGTTTGCGTGAGGTCTCGCCGTCCGGCGGCAGCTGCTCGTTTCTTTTGACCATCGCCGACTGCGCGCCGGCAGTCGAGCGGCCGTCCTCCCATGCCACTGCGTCCATGGCCGCGCGGAATTCGGCGACTTCGGCCTTGTTCAATACATCGGGTACGCAGACCAGCATCCGAGCTCTTCCGGTATCCGGATGGATTTAGAATTTGGCAGCGAGCTCGAGCCCGACTACGCGGCCGGGTGCGACGAGAACGAATGGCGCGGCGCTCTGATAGAAGGCGTCGTAGTAGAGCTTGTTGAGGATGTTGTTGGCGAAAAGCTTCCACTTCCAGTTTTTGTAGACCTTGCCTCCGACAAAAGTATCGAAGCGCCAGTAGCTCGGCAGCACCGTGCCCTGGTTCGCTGCGAGCAGCGTGCCGCCGTAGATTTTCGAGCGAAACGTCGCCTGACCGCCGACTTCGAGCTCGTCCGTGAGCTTGTATTTGGTCAGCACGTTGAACGAATGGTCGGCAATGAAAGCAAGCGGCAAACCGATGTTGGACGCTACGGACGACTGATCGACCCTGGTCTTCATCAGCACGAGGCCGGCATAGACGCTCCATTTATCGGTGATGTTGCCGGTGGCGCCGAGATCGATGCCCTGAACGTGGTAAGCGGCGCCGGCGACGACCATCTGGTTGGGACTGGTCCCGACGACTTCGCGCGCATTGCCCACGTCGGTCCGGAACAGCGCTGCCGTGGCGAGCAGATGCCGGTCGAAGAGCTCCCACTTGGTGCCGACTTCCTGCGCCCTGCTTTCTGTCGGACCAAAGATCTGACTGTATGGCGCCGCCGGGTTGATGCCTCCGTAGTTGGTCGACGTCCCGTCAAGTTCGGCGCCGACCGGCTCCGACGATGTGCCATAGGCCCAATAGAGGCTGCCGATCGGAACCGGCTTCACGACCGCGCCGAGATTGTAGTTCCACATCCCCGACGATTCGGAAATTTCCGCGGAGCCTTTCTTGGCGCCGATATTGTATTGATCGAACCGAACACCGGCGTTGAGGATGATGAAATTGTGCCAGTCGGCGGTTTCAAGCAGATAGCCGCTTTTGGTATCGACGGGAATGATCGTCGGATTTCCCGTTAGCGTCGGAGAATTCCCGAAAGAGAGGTTGTTCGGCGGATTCAAAACGCCGCTAAATACCGAACCATTGGCGAAAACGCCGCCGACCGCTTCCGACGCCAGTCCGGTATAGGAATCGATGCTGACATTTTCTTGTGAGATCTCGGCACCGGTTACGACCGTGTGCTGCACCGGCCCGGTATCAAATTTGATCGTCGCCGCGGCTTGATCGGCCAAGACCGTAGTAACCTGATAACGGCTCTGCGGGTTGAGGCAAACCGTCCAGTTCGCCGGATTGGAGCCGGCCATGGTGGTGGGGCCGCAGGTACCCTTGGTGCCTGTACCCTGCTCCGGAATCGTGCCGATATAGTTCAGGATCGATCTTTCGTCCCGCATCTTGTTGTCGAGGGTGACGAAGTCGTTGACGATGTATTGGCTGTCGATTGTCCCGAAGTCTTGCTGCGCTTTCTGGAAGTCGCGATTGACGAAGCCGTAATAAGTGTCGCGCGGAACGCCGAGCGAGGTGACCGGTGCTCCGATCACGTTGTTGTAGGGCACGCCAAAGTCCGGCAGCGACCACAGGTTGGTGTGTACATAGTTCGCTGTGAGCGTGAAGGAATCGTTCGGCTTCCACTTTACCGCCGCCAATCCTCCCGCGCGGTCGTCGTAGGTATCGCTTCGCCCCGCCACATTTGCGTTTTGCCACATGCCGTCGAGACGGATGGCCAGTGTTGGATTGATCACTTGGTTGACGTCGAATGTCACGCGCCGGGTTCCGTCCCCGGCAATCGTCGTTTCAGCGTTGTAGAAACTTTTGTCCGCCGCCTGCTTGGTGACGATATTGAGCGCACCGCCAGTGGTGCCGCGGCCGTCGATGGTTGACGACGGGCCCTTGAGTATCTCGATCTGCTCGGTGAAGAAATTCTCGCGGACGCTGACGGCGGGATCGCGGATGCCGTCGACGAAGACGTCGTTGCGCGCGTCGAAACCACGGATGAAAAAACGATCGCCGAAGGCGTTGCCACCCTCTCCGGTTCCGAGCGTCACACCGGCGGTCGTCCGCGCCACCTCTTTGAGACTGGTGGCGTCCTTGTCCTCAAGCAGTTCCCTGGTGAGGACCGTGATGGACTTCGGCGTATTCACGATCGGCTGGCTGAACTTCGGCGATGCCAACCGATCTGCCTTATAGGGCGCGGCGGGATCAGCGTAAGGATCGCGATCGGGTTCTTGCGCCGCCGTGTTGCTTGACTGTGTCGTCGCTTGCGCCTGGGCGGCTTGTTTGGCGCGCGCCGCCCTGCGCAATGCCGCGCGAACGCGAAGCTGCTCCGCCGTCGGCTTGTTCGTCGCGGGCTTCTTGCGTGTGATCGGCGCGTCGACGGTTACCGGCGGCAGAGGCGACTGCGCCTTGGCGCCGCCGATCGAGGCGACTGCGATCAAACAGCCAACTGTAACCTTGCGTCCTGGATTTCCGTCTCTCGCCACCGCAATGAAATGCGTGACGCTGCGCGAACGCAGCGTCTGCGGCACCTTGGTAAGCAGCATCATGAGCCCCACCCATCCTCGAAAACTCGGCCGGCCGTTCGGAAGCCGAGTAGTTGCCAAAGGCAACCTTAGGAAGGACAGGAGGGAGCCGTCAAATAAAACATCAATATATTCAATTGCTTACACTTTAATTAGTCCAAACAAAAAGACGCGCCAGATGCACATGATTCCAATTCGAAAATGGGACTGCAGTTTTGCGGTTTCTAAATGAACAGCTGACCCGTTGCTGTTGCAGCGAAAGTCAGAATGCGAAGCGCGTTCGGACCGCCATGCGCCGCTCGGGCTTCGATGAAATAAACTCCGCCGCCGGTTTTAAATTTCAAGGGCGCATGATTCGCATTGCGGCTCATAGCAACGCGCATGGCTCGGCGTCGCGCGACGAAGCATCGGGTACCATCAAAAGCTATCGTCGGTGTCGCTGCTCGGCGGCTTCATCAGGGAAAATAATTCGTCGACTGTCTGTACCGCAATTTGGCGCACCCGGCCGGTGTCAAGTGTCCCCGCGATTCTGACCTGCAGCACGACGGCATGGATTTCGTCGCGAAAGTCACTGAGGAACCTTAACGGATCCTTGGAATCGTTGGCGACGCGGGCGATCAATCCGGTGATCAATATCTGACACGCAATCATCCGGCCGTTCAGTTCTTCCATGGCAATCTCCCGTTACAGCCGAAGCGCGCTTGCCGGTGCTGTCAGTTTATTTTTGTTGCTAACACGGCGCGGAGGTTTGTCGAGAATATTTGCACAGGCCCATATCGCGTTACGATGTTGATTTGTTCTTATTAAAAACTCCATCGAACCGCACGCGCATCGAGAACGTGGGGAACGGTCGTGCGGTCTGACGATGGAACGGGGATTACGCGCCTTCGCGCAACATTTCCGCGGCGAGTTTTTCCGCCAGCATGAGGGTTGGAATATTGGTATTGCCGCGCGGGATCGTCGGCATGATCGAGGCATCGATCACACGCAGGCCTTCGACGCCGCGAACGCGCCCGGCCGGATCGGTCACTGCATCGCGATCGCCATCCGCGCCCATTCGGCAGGTTCCGACCGGATGGAAGGTGCCCGCGACGTTTTCCCTGATGTGGTCGGCAAGCGCGTCGTCGTCCTGGACCAGGGCCGCGAGATCGACGCGGCGGTCGGCGAGCGTGCCGAAGATCGGGCTGGCGAGCGCCGGCACTGCATCGATGAGGGCCGCGATCGCCGCGCTTTTCAACTTGTTGGCGGGCGTGATGCGATTGAGCCGCCGCAGCCGGTCGTTGAATTTCACCGGAAAGGTCAGCTGCGTCATGGAACGCACCGCCTGGTGCCCCAGAATCTCGACGCAGCGCCGGAAACCGAGCATGAAGCGCTTGAGGTCGAGTTCGTGCCCGGTGAAATTGAACTCGACGAGCGGATAGGCCGCGGGATCCGCGCCGAGCAGCGACACGCGGCCCCGCGCCATCGGCTTGAGAAGCGATGGTGCGACATTGGCAACCTGGTGGCCGAGCGGACTCCACGACGTCTTGCATTGGACATTGAGGTACATGTCCGTCGGCGGCGCCCCGGGCAGTCCGGAGGAATAGCGGAAGCACGTCATCGGGTGCGGCCGGATTTTCTCCGCCTGCCGCATGCCTGCCTTCTGCAACAGCCCGATAAAGAGAATGGCGTGATTGGACAGATTTGCGCCGACGCCCGGCAGATCGGCGCGCACGCCGATGCCGAGATCGCGCAGCGCTGATGCCGGTCCGAGTCCCGCACGCATCAGGAAGGCCGGCGAATGAATGCCGCCGAGCGCGACGATAATGTCTCGGCCGCGAAATTCCTTCCGCTCGCCGCCGAGCGTCGCCGACACGCCGCAGGCCCGGTTACCTTCGAAAAGAAGACCAGTGACGGTGGCTTCGTTGACGATGTGCAGGTTGTCGCGGCGGCGCACGGCGGCGTCGAGATAGCAGATCGCCGCCGAGGCGCGTTTTTCCGGCCAGTTGCTCATCGGCACTGCGCCATAGCCGTCGCGAAAATCCGCGTTCATGTCGGCGATAAACGGAATCTGCCGTTCTTGCGCGAACACGTGTACTGCTTTCGACAAAGGCGCCCAGTCTTCCACTCTAGTGCGGCGGATCGGCACCGGGCCGTCCTTGCCGTGGAGCGCGCCGTCGAAATCCCAATCGTTCTCAAGCTTGCGGAAGTAGGGCAACACATCGTCCCAGCCCCAGCCGGCGGCGCCTTGCGCCTGCCATTCGGCATAATCGTCGGGTGTGCCGCGATAGGCCACCATGCCCATGACCGTTGAGCCGCCGCCGGTGCCGCGGCCCTGGGAAAAGCCAGTGAGCGGCGAATTGTCCTTGCGCCGCCAATGCACCTTCAGGCCGGGCCAGAAATAGGCGTCGTTGTAGTAGGAGCGCGGATAGGAATCGAGAATGTCGGCCGGTTCCGCGCCCGGCGGGGCATCACGCCCGGCTTCGAGGAGGAGCACCCGCGTCGCCGAACGCGCCGACAGCCGGTTTGCCAGGACGCAGCCCGCCGCGCCGGCACCGACGATGATGACATCGAAGCTGGTCGTCATCTGCTATGCATTGATGGTGATTGCGGTGGGAGGATAATATCCTGCCCAGCGCAGCGGAAAAGGGGGGAGCGCCCCCGCAGGAAACCTCATGACGACCACCACGACGAAACCTCTTCACGGCGTCATCGCCGCGGTCGCCACGGCTGTCAATGAAAACGGCGAGCCCGACAGTGCGCGTTCGACGTCACTCGCCGGCTTTCTTCTCGACAATGGCTGCGACGGGCTCAATGTGCTCGGCACCACCGGCGAGGCGACATCGTTTTCGCTGGACCAGCGCAAGCGCGTGATGACCGCTTATGCCGCGAGCGGCCTGCCGCTCGACCGCATGATGGTCGGCACCGGCGCCGCGGCGTCCGCCGACGCCATCGCGCTGACCAGGCACGCCGCCGAACTCGGCTTTGCCGGCGCTCTGGTGCTGCCGCCGTTCTATTATAAGGGCGTGCATGACGACGGGCTCGTCGCCTATATCGACGCCATCGTCGCCGCGACCGCGTCTCGGCCGATTCCGATCTATCTCTATCACTTCCCGGCGCAGTCGGGGCTGCACTGGCATGTGGCGCTGATCCGCCGCCTGCTCGATACCTTCGGCGAACGCATCGTCGGCTTAAAGGACTCCTCGGGCGACATGGCCTATGCCCGCGCCGCAGCCGGCGTCGCGTCGCGCTTCAAAGTGTTTCCCTCGACCGAGGCGGCGCTGCCGGAGGCGCGCGCGGGCCAGTTTGCCGGATGCATTTCGGCGACCGCCAATCTCAATTCCGACCTTTGCGCACGGGCCTATCGCACTGGCGACGCGGCTGCGCTCGCTGAGGCGGTGACGATCCGCAAGCTGTTCGACGGCAAGCCGCTGGTTCCCGGCATCAAGGCGCTGCTGGCCCACATTCACGGCGATCCGCAATGGTCGCGCGTCGCGCCGCCGCTTTCGGCCTTCCCGGCGCCCGACCGCGCCGCTGCGATACCGGGCTACGACGCGGTCCGCGCCAAACGGGTCGCATAGGCTGCGCCCGGACGGGCCCCCGGCAAGTGGCGTTGACGATGACGCCCTGCCCCCCTATAAGCCGCGCTCTCGTTCACGGCAGTTTATCCGATAGCCTATGGCCAATACAAAGTCCGCCAAGAAGGCCGCCCGCCAGAGCGCGCGCCGCACCGTCATCAATAAGTCGCGGCGCTCGCGCGTCCGCACGGCTATGCGCAAGGTCGAGGAAGCAATCGCCTCCGGCGACCGCCCGAAGGCGCTTGCCGCCATGGCGGAAGCCGAACCGGCGCTGATCCGCGCGGCGCAAAAAGGCATCGTGCACCGCAACGCCGCGCGCCGTAAGGTGTCGCGGCTGGCGCATCGCATCGCCAAGCTCGACAAAAAATAATCTTTCAAGCGTCCGTCCTGAAAAATTTGCGGATGACGGCAATCCGAATTGTGGATTGTCTTCAATCTGTTGCAGAATTGTCACGACACCCCGTAAAATCTTCCAGCATGGCCGCTGTCGCGCTTTTGCGCGGCAATCGCTGCGACTTTTATTTGCTCCGCGAAGCCGGCACGACGGCTACCCTAAAATTTTGAACAGAATAATTGATGCACAATGAAAGGGTTATTGCACATAGGTTTTATCGGGCCCTGAGTACGCCGTAAATCGGCCCGTGGCACTTTTGTTTGTTGCGATGTTTGATTTCATTCATTTTGCGCCGCTGTCACATATTGCAGAAATGTGAATCGTCAAATTGACTCAATACTTTGGTCGCGCGCATCCGAATTTGCTTCTTCTCTGCTCCGCGCGCGCGCTTCTGAAAGTCCCGTGTTGCAGCGGTTTTTGCGGTTGCGGCCCGGAAATCGCGTGCTACCTTCTAATTCCCTTCGGTCCTGAAGGCATCGAGTTCTGAAGGTCAGCAACAATCTGAAAGTGGAAACCCATCGAAGAATGGGTGGGGAAGAACTGTGTCCGGGCGATGTAATGCGGCTTCGGCACAGTACTGGATTTTGATGCCGGGGTGAGTTTCGAGAGTGAGTTTCGCGACGGTGTTCTGACACCGCACGCGGCAGTCGATGACAACCATCGAATCTGGGAGCGATGGAGCGGGGGCATGACAGCAAGAATTCACCAACCGTTTCGATTTGTTGCGGGCACCGTCCGGCAGGAGCCGTATTGGCCCAGGGCGACATTGAGCGGCTGAGCCGCTCCGCGCAGGCGCCCGCGTTAGGCCCTTCTGCAATTCTAGCCGCGCCTTAATCAAACGCGATCAGTGCGTAGCGTCTCCGCAAAACCGGGCATGGTGGGTTCGACTCCCCGACTTGTCCGCTCCAGTTCCACCTCCAACGAAAAAAGCACATCGACATGACGAACACGGACCAGGAGCGCTGGCGGCGGGTCAAGGAACGCTTGCGCACCGAACTCGGCGATGACGTGTTCTCCAGCTGGTTCGGGCGCATGGAGCTCGAAACCGCGGATCAGGGGCTGCTGCGGCTGTCAGTGCCGACGCGCTTTCTGCGCAACTGGATCCAGTCGCACTACAGCGAGAAGGTGCTGGTAAAATGGCAGGAGGAAGAGCCGGAGATAACGCGCCTTGAACTGAGCGTCCGCTCGGCGACGATCAAACTCCCCACCGTCAAGCCGAAAATGGCCGAGCCCGCGCTGCCGCAACGCGATGGAATGGCGGACGGCATGCACATGCGCTCCGGCGTGCCCTTCATGTCCGTGCACGAGGCGCTTGGCGGCTCGCCGCTCGATCCGCGCCTGACTTTCGAGACCTTCATCGTCGGCCGCTCCAACACGCTTGCGCATGCCGCGGCAAAGCAGGTCGCCACCAGCAGGCGCGGCGAGCCGCTGATGTTCAATCCGCTCTACCTCCATGCCGCCGTCGGGCTCGGCAAAACTCACCTGTTGCAGGCGATCACCTGGGCCGGCAACGCCGCGGGCGACCGCAAGATGCTTTATTTGACCGCGGAGCGGTTCATGTATGGCTTCGTCTCGGCGCTGCGCACCCAGACCGCGCTGGCGTTCAAGGAAGCGGTCCGCGCCATCGATGTGCTCGTGATCGACGATTTGCAGTTCCTGCAAGGCCGCTCGACGCAGGCCGAATTCTGCCACACGCTCAATACGCTGATCGACGCCGGCCGCCAGGTTGTGATCGCCAGCGATCGTCCGCCGGCAGACCTCGAAAGCCTCGACGACCGCGTCCGTTCCCGTCTCGCCGGCGGTCTCGTTGTCGAGATCGGCTTGCTTGGCGAGGAATTGCGCCTCGAAATCCTCAAAAGCCGGATCGGTGCCGCCCGCGTCCATCACCCGGGGTTCGAAGTACCCGCGCCGGTGCTGGCCTTCATTGCCAAATCGGTGACGCATAACGGCCGCGACCTCGAAGGCGCCGTCAATCGCCTCCTGGCCCATTCCAAGCTCTCCGGCCAGCCGGTCACGCTTGAAATGGCCGAGCGGGAGATGCGCGACCTGATCCGTCCCGCCGAGCCGAAACGGGTCAGAATCGAGGATATCCAGCGCATCGTGGCGCGCCAGTACAACGTCAGCCGCGCCGATCTATTATCGTCGCGGCGTACGGCCAATGTCGTACGGCCGCGCCAGGTGGCGATGTATCTGGCCAAGGTTTTGACGCTTCGCTCACTCCCTGAAATCGGCCGCCGCTTCGGCGGGCGTGACCACACCACAGTGCTGCACGCGGTGCGCAAGATCGAAAATCTGGTTGGGAACGACAGCACACTCGCCGACGAGATCGAAATACTCAAACGCCAGCTTCAGGATTGACCGCGACGCCCTGGACCGGTCTGTGAAGGAGCCTGTGAAAAGACAGGAAAAAGCCCGGGTCTGATGAGACTCGGGCTTGCCGAATCCGCCTCAGGACGCCACTTTTGTCGTCCGCACTGTTGAACGGACCCCACGATGAAGGTCACGGTAGAGCGCTCCGAACTGTTGAAATCGCTGGGCCACGTCCATCGCGTGGTCGAACGCCGCAATACCATTCCGATCCTCGCCAACGTGCTGTTGCACGCGGACCGATCGAAACTCGCGCTCAAGGCCACCGACCTCGACGTCGAGGTGACCGACACGATCGCAGCCGAGGTCGGTCCGAGCGGATCGACGACGGTGCCGGCGCATATGTTCTTCGACATTGTGCGCAAGCTGCCGGAGGGCGCCCAGATCATCATCGAAACGTCCGGCGATCGCGCCGCGCTTGCGATCCGTGCCGGCCGCTCCCGCTTCACGCTACAGACGCTGCCGGAAAGCGACTTTCCCGATCTCGCTCCCGGCGAGATGACGCACAAATTCACGCTCAAGGCCGCGGACCTCAAACGGCTGATCGACAAGACCCAGTTCGCCATTTCGACCGAGGAGACGCGCTACTATCTCAACGGCATCTATCTGCATGCTGCGGGCTCCGGCAAAACCCAGACGCTGCGCGCGGTAGCGACCGACGGCCATCGGCTGGCGCAGATGGATCTCGATTTGCCGAAAGGCGCTGCCGGGATGCCGGGGATCATCGTGCCGCGCAAGACGGTCGGCGAAGTACAGCGCCTGATGGAGGATAGCGAGGCCGAAGTTCTGATCGAACTGTCGCCGGGCAAGATCCGCTTCACGGTCGGCCCGACGATCCTGACCTCAAAACTCATCGATGGCACGTTCCCCGATTATGGGCGCGTCATCCCCGCCGGCAACGACAAGGAGCTTGTCGTCGACAAGAAGGAATTCGAAGCGGCGGTCGATCGTGTATCGACGGTGTCGAGCGAACGCGGCCGGGCTGTGAAATTGTCGATCACCGGCGGCAAGCTTCTGTTGTCCGTTACCAATCCCAACTCCGGCAGCGCCAATGAGGAGCTCGAAGTCGAATACGCGGCCGACCCGATCGATATCGGCTTTAACTCGCGCTATCTGCTCGATATCGCGGCTCAGATCGAAGGCGAGGCGGCGGTGCTGAAACTCGCCGATCCCGGCTCACCGACGCTCATTCAGGACAAAGAGTCCAAGGGTGCGCTTTACGTGCTGATGCCAATGCGCGTTTAGCGGAAGGCGGGATCAGTAATCAGCGATCGGAACCGGCGACGGGCTTGATTCCGGCGTCCTGATCCCCAACTCCTGATTGCTGATGATCCTGAAACTGACGCTTAACAACTTCCGCAATTACCATTCGGCGTCGCTCGATGCCGGCGCCCCGACAATGGTGCTGGTCGGCCCGAACGGCGCCGGCAAAACCAATCTGATCGAGGCTATTTCATTTCTGGCGCCCGGCCGCGGGCTGCGCCGCGCCACGCTCGATGAGGTGGCATTCGCCGAGGGCGACGGTTCCTGGGCGGTCGCCGCCGAAATCCAGGGAACGCTGGGGCTCGCGACGCTCGGCACCGGGATCGAACCGCCGTCCGCGGACAGCGCGACGACGCAGCGCAAATGCCGGATCGACCGCGAGCCGGTCGCTTCCGCCGCGGCGTTCGCCGACCATCTGCGCGTGGTCTGGCTCACGCCGGCAATGGATACGCTGTTTGCGGGCGCCCCGTCGGAGCGCCGGCGTTTCCTCGATCGGCTGGTGCTCGCGGTCGATGCCGAGCATGCGAGCCGGGTCAACGCGCTCGAACGGGCTTTGCGTTCCCGCAATCGGCTTTTGGAGGAGCCGCGGCCCGATCCGCACTGGCTCGACGCCATCGAACATGAGACCGCCGAGCTCGCGGTCGCGGTCGCGGGGCTGCGCGTGGAGACAGTGCACCGGCTGCAAACCGTGCTCGCCCGCCGCGACGGGTCCGCCTTTCCGCCGGCGGAAATCGCGCTCGACGGCTGGATGGAGCAGCTCATCCCGGCGCATCCGGCAATCGAAATCGAGGAGCGCTACCGCGCCGTGCTGCGTGACAATCGTGCCCGCGATGCCGCGGCGGGGCGGACGCTCGACGGCCCGCATCTGACCGATCTCAAAGTCGTTTATGCCGCAAAAGGCATTGCCGCCGCCGATGCTTCGACCGGCGAACAAAAAGCGCTGCTGATCGGGCTCGTGCTCGCGCATGCGCGGCTCCTCGCCGACATGATCGGATCCGCACCCGTTCTTCTGCTCGATGAAGTTGTCGCGCATCTCGATCCGGGGCGGCGCGCGGCGCTGCATGACGAACTGGCGCAACTTGACACCCAGGTCTGGATGACCGGCGCCGATCCGGCATTGTTTGTCGAGATTGCAAGCGATGCGCAGGTCGTCGAAGTCAATTCCGGACAACTCGAACCGGACGCCCGCAAGCGTTGACGGTTTATTCGCCAAGGCCATTCGCAAGCCGAGTTCCAAGCCATTGTAAAAATTTACGAATTCGGGGGCCGGGGAACAAGACTGCGATCTGGCCCTTAACTTACCAGGAGCAGGAAATGCCCGATGCGGGATAAAGGCCGACAACGATGCCGGAACAGGCAGAAGACATGATTGTGCGGAATTTGATGGAAGCGATCGAGCGCTTGCATGTCGATTTGGATCGCATGGAACTGTGGACCGTTACGCTCGGCAGTTTTCAGCGCCCCGTTCCCGACTACAAGCCGAGCAATCACCACCTATTGACCCCGCCGGCGCGTCGGGCTCGCCATACCCGTCTCTGAGACGACGCGCGACCGGCATTTCCGGCGCTTCCACGCAGCCTCAAAACCCGCTTCCGACAAGGGCCGATTCGGGGCCAAATCGAGGCTCGATTCGGCCCCCGCCAAAACCTTGAAAAATCACGGTTTGACAATATCTTAATCGTGTTCTTTTTGCCCTGTACGCGTGCCTGATTTCGTGTACAAAGATTCTCTGATTCACGCAGCCTTTTTGGCTGGCGATTCGAAAGCCCCCACATGGCCGAACCCGTTCGCAAGGAGAGCCCGGCACCGTCCGATTACGACGCGGAATCGATCAAGGTGCTCAAGGGCCTCGACGCCGTGCGCAAACGCCCGGGCATGTATATCGGCGATACCGATGACGGCTCGGGCCTTCATCACATGGTCTATGAAGTCGTCGACAACGCGATCGACGAAGCGCTCGCGGGCTTCGCCAGGGAAGTCACCGTAAAACTCAACCCCGACGGTTCGTGCACGGTGCGCGATGACGGCCGCGGCATCCCGACCGACATCCATAAGGGCGAGGGCGTTTCGGCAGCCGAGGTCATCATGACCCAGCTCCATGCCGGCGGAAAATTCGACCAGAACTCATACAAGGTTTCCGGCGGCCTCCACGGCGTCGGCGTGTCGGTGGTCAATGCGCTGTCGAGCTGGCTCAAGCTCACGATCTGGCGCGACGGCCAAGAACATTTCATGGAATTCGCCGACGGCGAAGCAGTGGCGCCGCTCGCGGCAGTCGGCGCGGCGGGAGACAAGCGCGGCACCGAAGTGACGTTCCTGCCGTCGACCAAGACCTTCACAATGACTGAGTTCGATTTCGCCACGCTGGAACACCGGCTGCGCGAACTCGCATTCCTCAATTCCGGCGTCACCATCGTGCTGTCCGACATGCGCCATGCCGTCGAGAAGCGCGAGGAGATGCGTTACGAGGGCGGCATCGAAGAATTCGTCAAATATCTCGACCGCAACAAGACGCCGCTGGTGCCGCAGCCGATTGTCATAAATGTCGAACGCGACGGCATGGTCGTCGAATGTGCGCTGTGGTGGAACGACGGTTACCACGAGAGCGTGCTCTGTTTTACCAATAACATTCCGCAACGCGACGGCGGCACCCATCTTGCCGGCTTCCGCGGCGCGCTGACCCGGCAGATCACCGGCTACGCTGAATCCAGCGGCGGTGCGCGCAAGGAGAAAGTGGCGCTGACCGGCGATGATTGCCGCGAGGGTCTCACTGCCGTTCTCTCGGTGAAGGTGCCCGATCCAAAATTCTCGTCGCAGACCAAGGACAAGCTGGTCTCTTCCGAAGTGCGCCCCGTGGTCGAAGGCGTCATCAACGACGCGCTCAAATCATGGCTCGAGGAGCATCCGGGCGAGGCCAAGGTCATCGTCGGCAAAGTGATCCAGGCGGCTGCGGCTCGCGAAGCGGCACGCAAGGCGCGCGAAATGACGCGCAAGAGCGCGCTCGGCATCACGTCACTTCCCGGCAAGCTCGCCGATTGCCAGGAGAAGGATCCGGCCAAATCCGAACTGTTCATCGTCGAGGGTGATTCCGCCGGCGGCAGCGCCAAGCAGGGCCGCAACCGTGAATTTCAGGCCGTCTTGCCGCTGCGCGGCAAGATCCTCAACGTCGAACGCGCGCGCATGGACAAGATGCTGTCGTCCGAGCAGATCGGCACGCTCATCACCGCGCTCGGCACCGGCATCGGCACCGACGAATTCACCATCGACAAGCTGCGCTACCACAAGATCATCATCATGACGGACGCCGATGTCGACGGCGCCCATATCCGCACGCTGCTGTTGACCTTCTTCTACCGGCAGATGCGCGAGATCATCGACCGCGGCTACCTCTACATCGCCCAGCCGCCGCTTTACAAAGTCGCGCGCGGCAAGTCCGAGCAATATCTCAAAGACGAGCACGCGCTCGAAAATTACCTGATCGATACCGGCCTCGAAGATTTGGCGCTGCGGCTGTCGTCAGGCGAAGTGCGCGCCGGCAACGACCTGCGCAGCCTCGTCGAGGATTTGCGCGCGATCCGCAATCTGCTCCGCGGCCTGCACAGCCGGTACAATCGCCAGGTCGTGGAACAGGCGGCGATCCTCAGCGTGCTCAACCAGGAAATTTTCGGCGACCCGCAGAAGGCGATGGCCGCAGTGCCTTATATCGCCCGGCGCCTTGACGCGCTGTCGGAGGAAACCGAACGCGGCTGGGAGGGTCAATTCACGGAAGGCGCGGGCTTTCAGTTCGAGCGTACGGTGCGCGGCGTCAAAGAAGTGGCGGTGCTCGACCAGGCGCTGCTCGGCTCAGCCGATGCACGCAAGCTCGACGAATTTGCGCCGTCGCTGCAAAAGGTTTTCCCGCGGCCGACGCCGCCGGCAATGCTCCGGCGCAAGGACGAAGAAACGCCGATCCACGGCCCCGTCAGCCTGTTCGAGGCCGTCACCGCGGCCGGCCGCAAGGGCGTGGGACTGCAGCGCTACAAGGGGCTGGGCGAGATGAACCCCGGCCAGCTCTGGGAAACCACGCTCGACACCAATGCCCGCTCGCTCCTTTGCGTCAACGTCAAGGAGATCGACGAGGCCAACACCATCTTCGACGAACTGATGGGTGATAAGGTCGAGCCGCGCCGCGTGTTCATCGAAACGCACGCGCTCACGGCCAGCGTCGACGTGTAACGCGCGCCGCGTTTTGGGTGCTTAACGGCCGGGTAGCACCAAAACCTTCGGACTTGCGGGTAGCGCCGTCTTCGAGACGACGACCGAGGGGACGTCCGCTGTCTCTATGTCCCATTGCTGACGGGCGCGGGCGAGGAAGCGGTCGAGCGTATATTGGCCAAAGAAATGCATCGGGATGATGAGTGGCGCGTTCAGCGCGGCAAGCACTTCCATCATGCCGTCAAGATCGAGCGTATAGCTGCCGTCGACCGGCGCCATCACCACGTCGACACGGCCGATCTCATTGAGCTGCGCCTGCGTCAGCGTGTGATGCAAATGGCCGAGATGCGCGATGCACAGATTGGCAATCTCGAAAATGAAGATCGAATTGCCGTAACGCTCGGTGCTGCCGTCAAAACCGCGGATATTGGTCGGGACATTGCGCACGCGCACGTCGCGATATTTGACGTCCCAGACCGCCGGTTCGTCGGGGCTCGGGCCCCAGCCGC
Source organism: uncultured Alphaproteobacteria bacterium (assembly GCA_963808205.1). Classification (GTDB taxonomy): domain Bacteria; phylum Pseudomonadota; class Alphaproteobacteria; order Rhizobiales; family Xanthobacteraceae; genus BOG-931. The sequence goes on along the minus strand of CAWEER010000005.1, from coordinate 822,260 downwards.
GCAGCACGTATTTGATCGCCGGATCGGGATGGTCGGTGTAGTGCGTGTCGTGCGCGTGGTTCATCGTGATGATGTCCGGCAGCACGGGCGGCCGGATGTAGTCGTTGTAATCGGTGGCGATGCGCACAAGCTGCGGGCTTTCGATGAGGAAAGTGGCGTGGCCGACAAAGGTCAGGCGCACCTGATCGGTGTTGAGCGCAGCGAGATCGAATGAAGCCGGGACGGCGTGCGGACGGCTGCGGGCGACAGGTCCGGGGCAGGTCTCGCCGACGTCCGGCTTTGGCGCCGGCCCGTCAGGCGCCTGCGCGACAGCAGCCGCCGGCAATAGCCAGATGAAAAGACTCGCGGCGATCGCGCGGCGGAAGTCCATGCGCAAATCCTGCCACGGATCGCGGCGATGGACTATCCGTTGGGGTCGAAGGCGGTCAGGCCGTCCCGCTCAGTGTCCGGACGTGATCGTGCCGCGCGCGGTGAGCACGACCCACTGGCCATCGAGCCGCTTGATCGTGTCGACACGGCCGACACCGGGAAGAACGCTGCCGGCACCGACGTCGAAGATGCCGCCGTAACGGCTCTGGACCAAAGCCCGCCCGTTCTGAACGTCCTGCACGATCCAGTCCGCCAAAATCCTGTCGGTGATTTTCGGCGTGTCCGCCGGCGCGGAGGCCGCGGCTGGCGTGCCTGGAATGGTTCCCGTGGTATCCGCCGCCGTGGCGTGCTGATCGTACCGGTCGAGACGGTCGGCGATCTTGGCAAACTGGCTCGTGGTGTTGCGGGCTGCGGTGTCGAGGTTGGCCTTGAGCGTGGAGAGCTCGGCAAGTTCGAGCTTCATTTCCCGCGTTACATCGGCCGAAGCTTCGACATTCGACGCCGGAGACTGCGGATAGACGTAGCGCGCCATGCCGGTGCCCGACACCGATCCGACGAATGAGCCAAATGCGGCGGCGAAGGCGACGGTGCCGGCCAGCATGAGGTAGCGGGTGGAATGAACCTGCGCGGCGGACGCTGCGGCGGCATCCGCGCTTGCATCGTCGGGCTCCTCGATCGGTTCGTCTTCGCCGGCACCGAGCTTTGGCGCGAGCACCATCGGCAGATTGTTGATCGCCCGTTCCTGGGCGGCTTCGGCTTCGGTCTTTTTGCCGTCGCCGGCGCTGTCGTCCGGGCTCTCGGCCATGATCGGATCTCCGGAATTGCGGTTGACCAGTCGTTAACCACGTTTGGTTAGCAATTGGTTACCGCCGGACGCGGCGACCCACAGGTGACGTCGGCGATTTCAGTCGGCGAGGCCGTTGTCGCGCGCCATGTCTTTCAGCGAAGTTTCCGGGCGAGCGCCGAGATGCTGGATGACTTCGGCGGCGGCCATCGCGCCGAGCCGGCCGCAAGTCCGATCGTCGGCGCCGCGCGCGAGACCGGACAGGAAACCTGCCGCGAACAGATCGCCTGCTCCGGTCGTGTCGACGACGCGATCAACCGGGAAGGCCGGCACCGCCTCGGTGCCGTCGGGACTAATGACGAGACAGCCCTTCTCGCTGCGCGTCACCACGGCGACATCTATGTCGGCGTGGAGCGCCTTCACGGCTGTGTCGAAATCCGACGTCTGATATAGGCTTTGCAGTTCCGCCTCGTTGGCGAAGATGAGATCGACCGTGCGCGAACGCATGAGCTGCAAAAATTCGTCGCGCCAGCGATCGACGCAGAAGGCATCCGACAATGTCAGCGCAACCTTGCGCCCGGCTTGGTGGGAAATCTTGGCTGCTTTGAGGAACGCCTCCTTGGCATTCTTCGGATCCCAGAGATATCCCTCGAGATAGGTGACGGAACTCCCCGCGATCATGTCGGCATCGATGTCGTCAGGATGGAGGTCCTGGGCGGCGCCGAGATAGGTATTCATGGTGCGCTCGCCGTCCGGCGTCACCAGCACGTAGCAGCGTCCCGTCGAAGGCCCGGTCACCGCGGGCTTGGTGGTGAAACTCACGCCGGCGGCGCGGATGTCGTGGCTATAGGCGCGCCCAAGCTGATCGTCCCTGGTCTTGCCAATGAAGGCTGCGCGCGCGCCAAGCGATGCAAGGCCGACAATCGTATTCGCCGCCGAGCCGCCGGACATTTCGACCGCCGAACCCATCGCGTCATAGATCGCCTGCGCGCGGGCTTCGTCGATCAGCGCCATGCCGCCTTTGCGCATGCCCTGCTTGAGCAGGAAGTCGTCCTCGGCGCGAGCGAGAACATCGACAATTGCATTGCCGATGCCGAGAACGTCGTAGCGGGCGGTGGTCATGAAAATACTCGCGATGGATGGGGTTTTGCGGGAAGGCGGCACTATACCGGCCAGCCCTTGCGGGGCAAGCGCGCCTAGTGGCATTTAGCGTACGTTCGGCGCGGAGATTTTAGATGGCGTTTAAGGAACTGGTTTTCTCAGGCGTGCAGCCCACCGGCAACCTGCACCTCGGCAACTATCTCGGCGCCATCAAGCGCTTTGTCGAATTGCAAGACCGTTACGACTGCATCTATTGCGTCGTCGACCTGCACGCGATCACGGTGTGGCAGGAGCCCACTGAACTGAGCAAGACCACCCGCGAGGTCACCGCGGCCTTTATCGCCTGTGGGATCGATCCCAAAAAACACATCGTATTCAACCAGAGCCAGGTCGCCGAGCACGCTGAGCTTGCCTGGATATTCAATTGCGTCGCCCGCCTTGGCTGGCTCAATCGCATGACGCAATTCAAGGAAAAGGCCGGCAAGGACCGCGAGAACGCGTCCGTCGGCCTCTATGCCTATCCGACGCTGATGGCGGCCGACATTCTCGTCTATCGCGCTACGCATGTGCCGGTCGGCGAGGACCAGAAGCAGCACCTCGAACTGTCGCGCGACATTGCGCAGAAATTCAACAATGACTTCGCGCAATCGATCGCTGACAAGGGATACGGCGACGCGCTATTCCCGCTGCCGGAACCGCTCATCACCGGCGAAGCGACGCGGGTGATGTCGCTGCGCGACGGTTCGAAGAAAATGTCGAAATCGGATGCGTCCGACTTTTCCCGCATCAATCTCACCGACGACGCCGACGCCATCGCGCAGAAGATCCGCCGCGCCAAGACCGATCCCGAACCACTGCCGAGCGACGAAAAGGGCCTCGCGGCGCGCCCCGAAGCCGATAACCTCGTCGGCATCTATGCAGCGCTTGCCGGCACCACGCGCGCCGGCGTGCTGGCGCAATTCGGCAATGCCCAGTTCTCGACGTTCAAGACCGCGCTGACCGACCTCGCCGTGGCGAAGCTCGGTCCGATCGGCGCCGAGATGAAAAAGCTGCTTAACGATCCGGTTTCGATCGATGCCGTGCTGGCGGACGGCGCGTCGCGCGCTCAAAAACTGGCGCGGCAGACCATGAACGCCGTCAAGGATGTGGTCGGTTTCGTGCGTTCTTAGGACCCTTACCGGGCCCTTGAACTTCCACGGCAATTCGCCACGTATTATGATAGAGTTACACAGGTCACCGCGCCGGTTCCCAAGTGAACGACAAGGCATTGGCTGCAAATTGGCTGCAAGGTGACGGAGGATAGCAATGTTCATCCAGACCGAAGCGACGCCGAATCCTGCGACCCTGAAATTCCTGCCCGGCGTGCCGGTTTTCGAAAACGGCACGATCGATCTGCGCGACGCCGAGCAAGCGGAACAGTCGCCGCTCGCCGGGCGGCTGTTCGGTATCGCCGGCGTCAGTGGCGTCTTTTTCGGCTCGGACTTCATCACCGTGACCAAGAGTGCCGGTGAGTGGCAACAGCTCAAGCCGATGATCCTCGGCGCCATCATGGAACATTTCATGTCAGGCGCGCCGTTGCTCAATGCAGGCAGCACTGCGCCCAGCGACGGCGATGAGTTTTTCGACGCGTCCGACGCCGAGACCGTCGCCACCATCAAGGAACTGATCGAAACACGGGTGCGCCCGGCCGTCGCCAATGACGGCGGCGATATCACCTTCCGCGGCTTCAAGGACGGTGTCGTCTATCTCAACATGAAGGGAGCCTGTTCGGGCTGCCCGTCATCGACAGCAACCTTGCGCCACGGCATCCAGAATTTGTTGCGTCATTTCATTCCCGACGTCACCGAAGTCCGCCCGATGTGATCCGGCGCCAGGCGCCGGCTCCAGCACCGAAGTAACTCCCCATGCGCGTGCTGGCGATCGACACGGCGCTCGCGGCTTGTTCCGCTGCCGTGCTCGACACGGCCCAAGGCGCGCTCAACGGGGGCATTCTCGCCAGCGAGAGCCTGCCGATGGTGCGCGGCCATGCCGAAGCACTGATGCCGCTTGTCGCGCGCGTCGTGAAGGCATCGGGCCTGGCGTTCGCGGATTTCGACCGCGTTGTGGTGACGACCGGGCCCGGAAGCTTCACCGGACTGCGGGTCGGAATATCGGCGGCGCGCGGGCTCGGCGTTGCCACCGGCATCCCGGTCGTCGGCGTGTCGACGCTTTCGGCCTATTCCGCGCCTTACCTCGGCGCCGACGATAAAGCGCCGGTGGTCGCCGCGATCGACGCACGCCACAGCCACGTTTATTTGCAGGTATTTGCTCCGGGCGGCCGCACACTTGTTGCGCCCCGGCTGGCGCCACTGAGCGAAGCGGTGCGCGCGGCATCGGGCATCGCATCGTGCATCGTCGGATCGGCGGCACAGGCTGTCGCCGACGGAGTGCCGCAGTCCATGGCGCCGGTGATTGTCGATGCGCGCAATGCTCCCGACATCGCCTGGATTGCGCAGATCGGCGCCGTATTGCCGGAACCGGATTCGCCGCCAAGACCGGAATATCTGCGCGCGCCGGACGCACAACCGCAAAACGCAGCGTCCCTGCCGCGCCGATGATGAGTTTTGTCTCTCGCCTGCTGGGCCGCGCCGCGCCCGCATTCTCGGAAGCGCGCCCGGGCGACGCTGCCGCGATCGCAGCCGTGCATGTCGCGTCGTTCCGGCGCGGCTGGGGCGAAGATGAGATTCAGCGGCTGCTGGTCGAGAAGAACGTGCTCGCTCATCGCGCCACAAGCGGGCGCAAACTGATCGGCTTCATCCTGTCGCGCATGGCCGCGAGCGAGGCGGAAATTCTTTCCGTCGCCGTCGCACCGGCCTGGCGGGGGCGTGCGCTGGCGCGGCCGCTGCTTGATCTGCATCTGCGCCGGCTGGCCGGGCTCGGCACACGCGCGGTCTTCCTCGAAGTCGGCGAGAGCAATACGCCGGCGACGCGGCTCTATCGGCGCGCGGGATTCAAGGAAGTCGGCCGCCGCCAGGGCTATTACGATGGCGCCGCGACGGCGCTGGTGCTCCGCCGCGACCTCGGCTGACGCCGGGCCGCCGACCGACTACAATCAAGGAAATGGACCCGACCAATCGGGCCTGACGGGAGGATCTGTTTATGAAGGCAGCGCGATCGTTGCGTGTCGTTCTTGGCCTGGCACTCACGCTGGCGCTGGGCTTTTCTGGAAGCGCCGCTCACGCGCAAAACGCCGGTTATCCCAACCACCCGATCAGGATGCTCGTCGGCTTCGCGGCCGGCGGCGGCACCGACGTGGCGGCGCGCGTCATCGCGCAGCAAATGTCCAAAATTCTCGGCCAGACGATTGTGGTCGAGAACCGCCCCGGCGCCAGCGGGCTGATCGCAGCCCAGGATTTGGCGAAAGCCGATCCGGACGGTTACACCCTGATGATGGGCAGCCAGACGACTTGCGCCGTGGCCCCCGCGCTCTATCGCAAGGTGACCATCGATCCCGCGAAGGACTTTGTCGGAATAGCGCTTACCGGATCTTCCCCGCTGGTGCTTGTGGTCAACCCATCTTCGCCGGCACATTCGGTCGCCGACGTCATCAAAATGGCCAAGGAAAATCCCGGCAAAATCAATTTCGGCACTGGCGGCGTCGGGACCACGCCGCACATGACCGCCGAACTGTTCCAGTTCGACGCGGGAATCAAAATGGTGCACGTCGCCTATCGTGGCGAAGCCGGCGCAATCAACGATCTTCTTGCCGGCCAGATTCCGCTGATGTTTTCAAATCTCTCGGCGGTCATGGGCAATGTCCAGGCCGGCACATTGCGCGCGCTTGCGGTCACCAGCGCCAAACGTTCACCATCGGCCCCTGACATTCCCACTGTCGCCGAGTTGGGACTGCCGGGCTTTGAATCCGCGACCTGGTTCGGCATCGTAGCGCCGCCGGGAACGCCGCACGACATCCGCGCAAAACTCAGCGCCGCTGCACGCCAGGCGGTCAGCCTTGACGATACCAAGCAGCACTACAAGGAACTCGGCATGATCGCGCTCAGCAGTACACCGGAGGAATTCGACGCCTATATCAAGTCCGAGATCGCGAAATGGGGCGGCGTGATCAAGGAGGCCAATGTCCAGGCACTGGACTGACGCACAACCGCAGGCGATTTTGCGCCATTCCTTTTTGCCGTGAATCCAGCTAAGACGATGAACCAAAGCGGCAGTCCCGCGGGATGCGGGATGGAACGGAATTACGAGCTAATACAAAGGCTTATGCTCGAACCACCACCGGCATGAACGGACCCCGCAAGCTCTACGTCAAGTCGTTTGGTTGCCAGATGAACGTCTACGATTTACGTCGTATGGCGGATACTTTGGCGCCGCACGGCTACGCCGAGACGCTGGCGCCCGAGGACGCCGATCTCGTCATCCTCAACACCTGTCACATTCGCGAGAAAGCGGCCGAGAAAGTCTATTCGGAATTGGGCCGCGTCCGCCGCATGAAGGATGCGGCCGCCGCCGATGGCCGGCGCGTCGTCGTGGCCGTAGCTGGCTGCGTCGCGCAGGCCGAGGGCGAAGAAATCATTCGCCGCGCACCGGCGGTCGATCTGGTGTTCGGGCCGCAGAGCTATCACCGCCTGCCCGAATTGCTGGCGCGCGCCGCGCGCGAGGGCAAAGCCGTCGACACCGAGTTTCCGCTCGACGACAAGTTCGACCAACTCGCCGCGCCAAGCAGAACGGCGATCCGCGCGCGCGGCGTTTCCGCTTTCGTCACGATCCAGGAAGGCTGCGACAAGTTCTGTACGTTCTGCGTGGTGCCCTATACGCGCGGCGCGGAACTGTCGCGGCCGGTCAACAAGATTGCCGCCGAAATCGAGCGGCTTGCGGATGCCGGCGTGCGCGAAGTCACGCTGGTCGGCCAGAACGTCAATGCCTATCACGGCGAGGGTCCGGATGGCCGCCCATCGACGCTGGCGCGGCTTTTCGAGCGCATCGCGCGGATAAACGGCATCGCGCGGCTGCGCTACACGACCAGTCATCCGCGTGACATGGATGACGATCTAATAGCGGCACATCGCGATTTGCCGATGGTCATGCCGCAACTGCATTTACCGGTGCAATCCGGCTCCGATCGCATCCTTGCCGCGATGAATCGCGGCCATACGCGCGCGGACTATCTGGATATCGTAAGGCGCCTGCGCGACGCGCGGCCGGATCTGGCGCTGACATCCGATTTCATCGCCGGGTTTCCGGGCGAAGACGAAAGTGATTTCGAGGCCACGCTCGGCCTCATCGGCGACGTCGGCTTTTCCAGTGCTTTCTCCTTCAAATATTCAGCGCGTCCCGGCACGCCCGGCGCCGACATGGCGGATCAAATCGCGGAAGAGGTGAAATCGGAACGGTTGCAGCGGCTTCAGCGGGCGATCGATCGCGGCCAGGCCGCGTTCATCCGCAGCTGCCTGAATCGCAGTTTCGATGTGCTGTTCGAGCGGCCAGGCCGCCATGACGGGCAGCTTGTCGGCCGCTCGCCTTATTTGCAGCCGGTGCAGGTCGAAGCGCCGGTGTCACTGATCGGCGAGATCGCCACTGTGACGATCACCGACACCGCCAGAAATAGCCTGTTCGGAGCGCTGGCGCAGGCTTCGCCGCATCTGGCCGCCCAATCTCCCGCTCTCCTTCCCACAGGAGCCTGACTTTGCGAACACCTGAAACGGAAGAGTTGGTTTTCATCGCGCCGGACAGCGCGGCGCAGATCGCTCTGACCTTCGACGACAATCGCCTCGCCTCAGCGCTATTCGGCCAATACGGCCAGAACCTCGCCTTGATCGAGCGGAAGCTCGCCGTCGTTGCCAATTCGCGCGGCAATCAGGTGACGATCGAAGGCCCGCGCGAAGGCTGCGATCAGGCGCGCCGCGTGCTCGAGAGTCTCTATGAACGATTGAAGCGCGGCGACGAACTGGTTCAGGGCGATGTCGACGGCACGATCCGGCTGGCGCTGTCGCAAGGTTCGCTGTTCGATTTCGATCCGGCCGCGGCACGCGACAGTTTCGAGGAGATCAATCTGCGCAAGCGCCGTGTCCGCGCACGCACCGCCGCGCAGGATGCCTACATCCGCGCGCTCAAGCGTCATGCGCTGGTGTTCTCGACCGGCCCCGCCGGCACCGGCAAGACCTGGCTCGCGGTGGCCTATGCCGTGCAACTGTTCGAGCGCAAGGAAGTCGATCGCATCGTTTTGTCACGGCCGGCAGTCGAAGCCGGAGAGCGGCTTGGCTTCCTGCCAGGCGATATGCGCGAAAAGGTCGATCCTTATCTTCGGCCGATCTACGACGCGCTGTACGACATGATGGACGCCCGCATCGTCGAGCGCGCGCTGCAGTCGACCGAAATCGAGATCGCGCCGCTCGCTTTCATGCGCGGGCGAACTTTGTCGAACGCCGCTGTGATTCTCGATGAAGCGCAGAACACGACAGCGATGCAGATGAAGATGCTGCTGACCCGTCTTGGCGAGAACAGCCGCATGATGGTGACCGGCGATCCGAGCCAGGTGGACTTGCCGTCGGGCCAGACCTCCGGGCTCGCCGATGCCGTGCGGCTCCTCGACGGCATTGAAGGTATCGGCCACGTCAGCTTTACGTCGGCGGATGTGGTCCGCCACGAACTCGTCGCGCGCATTGTCGAAGCCTACGACAAGGAAGCCGCGAAAAAGCGCGAGCGGCGAGGGGGAATGACGCGAGCGGCGCGTTCCGCGCTGACGATCGACGTACTTGTCGATTCCAGCCGCTGGCAGGACGCCGAACAGGTGAAATCGATCGTACGGCGCGCCGTCACACGCGCCGCGTCCGCCACCCGGTCAACAAAGGCGACCGAGATTGCTATCGTCCTGACCGATGATTTGGCGATACGCGTTCTTAACCGGACCTGGCGGGGCATCGATGCGGCCACGAACGTCCTGTCGTTTCCGACGCGCCATGGTCAGCATATCGGCGACATCGTCCTTGCCTACGAGACTATCGCGCGCGAGGCCCGCGGCGCGCGCAAGCCGCTCGTCCATCATGTTGCCCATCTTGCGGTGCACGGATTCCTGCATCTGGTGGGCTATGATCACGATCTCGACGGGGACGCGGTTGCAATGGAAAGCGCCGAGCGCGACATCCTGCGGCGGCTCGCGATCCCGGATCCGTACCGGCCGGCGGCAAGCGATCGCGCCGCCGGGCACCGGACCAGGCAGCCCGCCAAACAGCCGGCCGCGCGCCGCCGCAAAACTTGAAAACGGGATAGACCTCTGATGCAAAAACTCACGTGATGCAATCATCAATGGCTCAAGTCCCGCCGCGCAGCGATCCATCCGAGGGCGAACGCCGCGATCTCCCGGTGGTGGTGCCGAAATCGGCTGGCGAGATCGAAGGCTGGCTGACGCGCGTCATCCGAATCCTGTTCGGCTGGAAGGCAGCCTCGACCCGCGCCGATCTCGAACTCGTACTCACCAACGAACAGCCGCAGTCGGATTTTTCGCCCGAAGAAGCGGTGATGCTGAAGAATATTCTTGGCCTGCGCGAAACCCGGATCGAGCGGGTCATGGTGCCGCGCGCCGATATCGTCGCCGTCCAGCAGGACATTGCGCTTGGCGATCTCGTCAAAGTCTTCGAAGTCGCCGGGCATTCGCGGCTCGTGGTCTATAACGACACGCTCGACGACCCGACGGGGATGGTTCACATCCGCGATCTGATCGCGTTCATGGCCGCGCGCGCCGCGGAGGGTGCCGGGGGCGCGGACCAGGCCGAGGGAACGCAGCCGGCCGAGCTGAATTTCGCGAACATCGATCTCTCGGTACAGCTGGCAGCGGCGAAAATCATCCGCGAAATGCTTTATGCGCCGCCGTCAATGCCGGCGCTCGATCTGCTCGCCAAGATGCAGGCCACTCGCATTCATCTCGCGCTGGTGATCGACGAATATGGCGGCAGCGACGGCCTGGTCTCGATCGAGGACCTGGTCGAGCTCATTGTCGGCGATATCGCCGACGAGCACGACGAGGACGAAGGCCCCGCAGTGACCCGGCAGGGTGACGGCTCGTTCGTCGCCGCGGGCCGCGCCAGTCTCGACGACGTCCGCGCCGCCATCGGCGACCAATTTGATGTCGGCGACGTTGCCGAGGAAGTCGACACCATCGGCGGCTATCTCGTCACCAAAGCGGGCCACGTCCCGGTGCGCGGCGAACTCGTACCGGGACCCGAGCCATTCGAAGCCGAAGTACTCGACGCCGACCCGCGCCGGGTCAAGCGCGTCAAGATTTACCTGCGCAAGGATCGCCGGCCGGCGGCGTCCCGCGATACGCCGGCGCTGGTGCGGACAACTCCATCCCGGCCAGCGGCATCGCCGCGCGAGGAAGCCAATCGGCCAAATCCGAACACGCCGCGCGCGCCGTGACGCTCAAGAGACTCATCCACGCAATCGTTTTGTCCTGGGGCTGGCGGCGCTGGCTCATTGCGTTCGCCGCCGGCGCACTCTCGGCGCTGGCGATGGCGCCGATTAACGCCTGGCCGATGCTTTTTCTCACCTTTCCGGTGCTGGTCTGGCTGATCGACGGCGCCGGTGTCGGACGATGGGGCGGCATCACGGCCGCGGCGGCGATCGGCTGGTGGTTCGGATTCGGTTACTTTATCGCCGGACTTTACTGGATCGGTTTTGCATTTCTCGTCGATGCGCCGACTTTCGGCTGGATGCTGCCGTTTGCGGTGATCGGGCTGCCCGCGGTGGCGGCGATCTACACCGCGCTCGGCGTGGCGCTGGCGCGCATGCTGTGGACGCGCGGCGCTTTGCGTATTGTTGCGCTTGGCGTTGGACTGACGGCAACCGAATGGCTGCGCGGATACGCCCTGACCGGCTTTCCGTGGAATGCCTTCGGCTATGCGCTCACCACACCACTGGCTTTGGCGCAATCGGCCTCGCTGTTCGGCGTCTGGGGGCTGACATTCATCGCCGTCGTCGTGTCCGCGTCACCCGCCACGATGACCGACGATCCCGCCGAAACGCGCCGGCCATGGTGGCCGTTCGCGCTCAGTGTCGTCGTGCTGGCGGCGATGGGCGGATACGGCGCAGTCCGCCTCGCGCGCACGCCGACGCGATTCGTAGAAGGCGTGCATCTGCGCATCATGCAGCCAAATCTTCAGCAGGACGTCCGCTTCAATTATGCCGCCAGACAGGAGGTGATGAACCGCTACGTCGCCTTGTCGAGCCGCGCAGCGACGCCGCAGGCGCAAGGCCTGCACGACGTGACGCAGCTGATCTGGCCGGAATCGTCATTTCCATTCTTTCTGACGCGTGAAGCCGATGCGCTCGCGCAAATCACGCAGCTTCTGCCGCAAAACACCGTCCTGATCACCGGCGCCATGCGGCTTGCCGATCCGGACAATCCCGCGGAGTTGGGTGTCTACAACTCGATCTACGTCATCGATCACCTGGGCTCGATTCGCGCGATCTACGACAAAGTCCACCTCGTCCCGTTCGGGGAGTATTTGCCGCTTGAGCCATACCTGGAGCGGCTTGGCCTGCAGGAACTGACCAAACAACGCGGCGGTTTTCTCGCCGGCGACCGGCATCGTCTCATCCCGATCCCTGGCGCTCCGATTGCGCTGCCGCTGATCTGTTATGAAATAATTTTTCCCGGTGAGGTGATGCCGCCCGGCATGCGGCCGGGATGGATCGTCAATGTGACCAATGACGGCTGGTTTGGGAACTCGGCCGGCCCTTACCAGCATTTCCAGCAGGCGCGTGTGACGGCGATCGAAGAGGGCCTGCCGCTGGCGCGCGCGGCAAATACCGGAATTTCCGCCGTGGTGGATCCGGTCGGACGGATCGTCAATTCTTTGCCGCTTGGAACCGAAGGCGTTCTTGACGCTCCGTTGCCGCGTCCAATCGGCGCACCTTTCTATGCGCGTTTTGGCGACGCGCCCGCCGCCATCATGGTTGTGATCGCGCTCATCGCCGTCGTTCGCCGCAGGGTGCGCGCGGACATGATTAAAAACTGAATTGTTGTTCCGAATTGCCGAATTCGTCTCGATTTTTCAGAAAGCCACAATTTTAAAACGAGTATTGCAGGGAAATTGGAACTCTCCGGGGAATGATTTTCTGCTGCAATAACGCGCAATAACGCCCGTAAACGACCACAGGATGTTTTTTGTTGGTCGTTTTCGCAACTGAACCGGGTAAATCGTCAATTACACACTCTCATTGAATGAGAATGCAACATTCCCAACGAATTTTCGATGCATAACGATCATTCCGATGAAACAGTTTCAATTGTGACGGATTTGCTATACGCCGCCGTTGAGTTAGTAAAGGGGCTGAGGAACGATGGCTATTTTAGCGAAAAAGGCGCCGAACCCGACCGACAAACATGTCGGTAGCCGCGTGCGCATGCGCCGTATGATGCTCGGAATGAGCCAGGAGAAACTCGGCGATGCTCTTGGCCTGACATTTCAGCAAGTCCAAAAATACGAGAAGGGCACCAATCGAATTGGTGCGAGCCGGCTGCAACAGATTTCCCAGATTCTTCAGGTGTCCGTCGCGTTCTTCTTCGAAGGTGCGCCGGCCGCGCAAACCGTGGGCCGTCATGAGGGCGTGGGCGAGGCGCCCTCGCCCGCTTATGTGTCCGACTTTCTGGCGACGTCCGACGGTTTGGCGCTGACCAAAGCGTTCATGCGCATTGAAGATTCAAAATTGCGGCGGCGCATCGTCGACCTCGTCGAGCAAATTGCCACGCGCGACAAACGCTGAGAAATTTCGCCTGCACCCGACGGCATGAAGCGGCCAGCGCCCACCTTCCGCCCACATCTTGACCGGGCAGGAGTACGCTGCAACAACCGCCCTGTTTAGCGCGGACAACGGCCGCGCGGGGGCCCAGCCTCTAGAGAAATCAAGGCCAGTTACGAGGGAGTGTTTCGCTGTGGCGCACGCCAATTATCTTTTCACGAGTGAGTCCGTGTCGGAGGGACATCCCGACAAAGTCTGCGACCAGATTTCCGATGCCATCCTCGACGCGTTCATCGAGAAAGACATCAAGCTCGGTGTCGCCGATGACAGTCTCGTCAATACCCGCCTCGGCTGCGAGACGCTTTGCACGACCAACAAGATCGTGGTCGCCGGCGAAGGCCGCGGCCAGTTGTTTCGCAAGATTGGCGGCAAGGCGGTAGTCGACCGTGAACTGATCACGCAAATCGCGCGCGATGTGGTCAAGGATATCGGCTACGACCAGGAGGGATTCTCCTATCATGGCGCCGATGTCGAAGTGCTGTTGCACGGCCAGTCACCCGACATCGCCATGGGCGTCGACGCCAAGAAGAAAAAGAGCGGCGAGGAAGAAGGCGCCGGTGACCAGGGCATGATGTTCGGCTTCGCCTGCACGGAGAGCGAGGTCTATGAGAAGAACTCGTTCATGCCGGCGCCGATCTACTTCGCGCACAAGATTCTGAAGGTTCTCTCCGACAAGCGCCGTTCCGGCCAGTTGTTCGATTTGCAGCCCGACGCGAAGAGCCAGGTCACCGTTCAATACGTCAACGGAAAACCGGTCGGCTGCACCAAGGTCGTGGTTTCCACGCAGCACAACGAGAAGAGCCGCAACGGCAAGAAGTACACGCCCGGCATGGTGAAGGACATGATCGCCAATGCCGTGGAGTCCGCGCTGCCGAAAGGCTGGATGCCGAAGCGGCCGTCCGATTTCCTGGTCAATCCGACCGGCAATTTCGTCGTCGGCGGCCCTGACGGTGATTGCGGCCTGACCGGACGGAAGATCATCGTCGACACCTACGGCGGCTATGCCCCGCATGGCGGCGGCGCGTTCTCCGGCAAGGACCCGACCAAGGTCGACCGCTCGGCTGCTTATGCCGCGCGCTACCTTGCCAAGAACGTCGTGGCCGCGGGCATCGCCGATCGCTGCACCATTCAAGTCGCCTATGCGATCGGCGTCGCCGACCCGATGTCGGTGCTGGTCGATACGCACGGCACCAGCAAGGTCGATGAAAAGAAGCTCGAGAAGGTTTTACCCGAGCTTTTCCGCCTGACGCCGACCAATATCCGCCGCACGCTCAAGCTCAACCGGCCGATTTACCGCCGCACGGCCGCTTACGGCCATTTCGGCCGCGCGCCGGATAAGGACGGTGGTTTTTCCTGGGAACGAACCGACCTCGCCGACGCGATCAAGCGCGCCCTGCGCTAAAACCGCGTCATCGTCCGCGAATGCGGATGATCCTCTGTAATCACCAGCCGTGCATCTTTTGCGCGATGGATGTTTACTGGGTCATCCGCCTTTGCAGAGCATGACAGTGGGTGATAATTCCGCGCATCCAGCCCGCGCATTCTTCGGCCGGCGCAAGGGCCACAAGCTGCGTCCGCGGCAGGCGCAACTTTTCGATACGGTGTTACCGCGCCTCGCGATCGACACGGCGCGCCCTGCGCCGGCGGATTTGAGCGCGCTGTTTCCTTCGCCGGTTGCCGAAGTTGCGCTCGAAATCGGTTTCGGCGGCGGCGAATCCATGATCGCGCAGGCCAGGGAGCGGCCGCACACCGGCATTATCGGCGTCGAGCCTTTCGTCAACGGCATGGCCAAGGCGCTGGCAGGGATCGAAAACGAGCGCCTGAGCAATATCAGGCTGCATTTCGACGATGCGGTGAACCTGCTCGCATGGCTTCCCGGCATGTCGCTCGCGCGCATCGACCTGATCCATCCCGATCCTTGGCCGAAACGCCGCCACTGGAAACGCCGCTTCGTGCAAGATGAAATGGTCGCGCAGCTTGCGCGCATCTTGCGGCGCGGCGGCGACTTCCGGTTCGTGACCGATATTGCCGATTACACAGCCTGGACCCTTCAGCACCTCGCCCGGTCAAAGGACTTCGAATGGACGGCGCAATCGGCGCAGGATTGGCGCGATCCATGGCCGGGATTCACACGCACGCGCTATCACGCCAAGGCGGCGCGCGAGGAACGTGCGTCCTGTTTCCTGATCTTCCGAAAGCTCTGAAGCGATTGCGTGCTCAAGCAGTCTGGCGAACCTGCCAGAAGCGCACGACCCGCTGCGCCGTCGAAGCCGAAAGCCGGCCATAATTGGCAAATGCGGAATCGGCACTCTGGCTCGATGCCGTCTGGCCGCCGGGCCGCGCGGCGATAATGGCTTTCACCGTCGGCCAGCTCATGCCGGCAGCCTTGCACAGGATCAGCACGGGGTCCGGCTGCTCGCCGGCCATGAGCCGATCGGCGACATTGACCGGTACCTTGGAGAGCGCCGCGAGGCCGACCACCGTCTCTTCGTATCTGTTGTCGCCGGCGAATGCGGCCAAAACAGCCTCGTTCATGCTGCCGGCACGATGCAGGCCGAGCACGACACGCTGCGCCGCCCGATAATCGCGCGGACCGACGCGGGCGCCGACTTCACCCGATACCTTATCCAGGACGCGGCGGATCTCCGCTTTCAGCTCAGGTGATGCCGAAGCAAGCAGCCGCGTGTGTACGACGGCGGTCGCCCTCGTCAGCAGTTCCTGAAACAATTGCGGCGGAATGTCGGGCCGCAGCCCGACTTTCTCGGCAAGGATGCCGTCGGACCCGGCACGCTCGACCAGACGGGAGAAGCCGGTATCGGAAATTCGCGCGCCGCGATTTTCAGCAACGCTGCGGACGACCTCGCGATCGCCGCGCCGCACCAGCACATCGGTGACCGCTTCGCCCAGTTCATCGCGCGTGGAGATCGCCTGCAGGTGAGCCTGACTTTTGGTATTCGCAACCGCGACGAGATCAGCCTCTTGCAGGCGCGGCGCCAGCGTCAGCACCGGCCCGGCCACGGCGATGTCGTCATCATTGGCCAGTGTGCGGAGCACCTTCGCCGGCGCATTGCCAACGGGTGCCAGGCGGTTCGCGAGCTCGGCGCGCGCTTTGGTTTCGATTTCCGCGATCAGGAGGCCGAAAACGTCGTCAAAAAGATCGATTTGGGTTTCGCCAAACCGATCCGCTCCGGCCAGGAACAGCGTTGTAATGCGCTGCAAGGTCTCGGCGCGCTTGCGGCGCGAGCCGTGCTGGATGACGTCCTCAAGTTCCGGAATCAGCGACAGGGCGGCACCCATCTTCAATCCACCATTTTTCGTGCAATTTGCGGTGCCCGTATCCAACAATAATTCAGCAATTCTGAAGGAAATATTGCAGTCCGAAGCTGGCCGAGGCGCTCCGTTGACACCGCCTGCGGCCTTGCAACGGCCCAATAAACCGCTATATTTGGCCCATCCGTCATGGATACCTCATAACGATCGGTTGATCCGAGCAGTTTTGAGAGTGGGTTCCCCCGGGGGCCCGCTCTTTTTTATTACCTGAGGTCCGGCGGCACTTTGCAGTCCACGTTTACGGGAAAAATGGCCGAACAGCACTGGCACAACAGCACGGACGACGCGCCGACAGGCGCCGAACTCGCGCGCTTTGCCGAAGAGCCGCGGCTCATCGTCGAGCCGGGCCGGTCGGCGCGGGTCGCGGCGCTGGCCGAACCGGTGCTGACGGCGCTCGGCTATCGTCTCGTGCGGGTGCGCATATCCGCTTTCGCCGGAGCCACGGTCCAGATCATGGCCGAGCGGCCGGACGGCACCATGTCCGTCGAGGACTGCGAAACGGTTTCGCGGGCACTGTCACTGGTGCTCGACGCGACCGATCCGATCGAAGGCGCCTATCGGCTGGAAATTTCCTCGCCAGGCATCGACCGGCCGCTGGTGCGGCGTTCGGATTTCGATCGCTACGCCGGTTCCGTCGCCCAGGTGGAAATGCTGGTCCTGATCGACGGCCGCAAGCGCTTCCGCGGCGAACTGGCAGGCACCGACGGCGACTGCGCACGCATGCGCCTCGATGGCGCGGCGAACGACGGCTCTGAAGTTTTGCTCCGGATCGACGACATGGCGGAAGCAAAACTTGTTCTCACCGACACGCTCATTTCGCAATCGCTCCGCAAGAGCAAGCAGAACCACCGCAAGGGAGACTAACCAATGGCGACCGTTAGCGCCAACAAACTCGAGCTTTTACAGATCGCCGAAGCGGTCGCCCGCGAGAAGGCCATCGATCGGCGGATCGTTCTCGGCGCCATGGAGGACGCGATCGCGAAGGCGGCGCGCTCTCGCTACGGCAGCGAGACCGAAGTTCGCGCAGAAATCGACGGCAAGAGCGGCGAGCTGCACTTGTCGCGCCACATGCTGGTGATGGAAACCGTCGAAAATCCCGCGACGCAGATCAGCCTTGACGAGGCGCGCCGCCGCCATCCCGCCGCGCAGATCGGCGACACCATCGCCGATCCGCTGCCGCCGCTCGAATACGGACGCATCGCCGCGCAGTCGGCCAAACAGGTCATCGTGCAGAAAGTGCGCGAGGCCGAGCGCGACCGGCAGTACGACGAATACAAGGATCGCATCGGCGATATCGTCAACGGCATCGTCAAGCGGGTCGAATACGGCAACGTCGTCGTCGATCTCGGCCGCGGCGAAGCGATCGTGCGCCGCGACGAAATGCTGCCGCGTGAAGTGTTCCGCAACGGCGACCGTATCCGCGCCTATATCTACGACGTCCGGCGTGAACAGCGCGGGCCGCAGATTTTCCTGTCGCGGACTCATCCGCAGTTCATGTCGAAGCTGTTCACGCAGGAAGTGCCGGAAATCTACGACGGCATCGTCGAGGTCAAGGCGGTGGCGCGAGACCCGGGCTCGCGCGCCAAGATCGCCGTGGTTTCACGTGATTCCTCGGTCGATCCGGTCGGCGCCTGCGTCGGTATGCGCGGCTCGCGCGTGCAGGCGGTGGTCAACGAATTGCAGGGCGAGAAGATCGACATCATCCCGTGGTCGCAGGACATCGCCACTTTCGTCGTCAACGCGCTGGCGCCCGCCGAAGTCGCCAAAGTGGTGCTCGACGAGGAACGCGAGCGCATCGAGGTGGTGGTGCCGGATCAGCAGCTTTCGCTGGCCATCGGACGTCGCGGCCAGAACGTCCGCCTCGCTTCCCAGCTCACCGGATGGGACATCGACATCCTGACCGAGCAGGAGGAATCCGAACGCCGCCAGGCGGAATTCGAAAATCGCACCCGCATGTTCATCGACACGCTCAATGTCGACGAGGTGATCGGCCAGTTGCTGGCTTCCGAGGGTTTCAATTCGGTCGAGGAGTTGGCGATGGTCGACCCCAAGGAGATCGCCGGCATCGAAGGCTTTGACGACGATACCGCGGCAGAACTGCAAACACGCGCGCGCGAATATCTCGACAAGATCGAAGGTGAACTCGATGCCAAGCGCCAGGAGCTTGGGGTCGAGGACGCGCTCAGGGAAGTCGAGGGCGTCACCACGGCCATGCTGGTTCGATTCGGCGAGAACGGCATCAAGACGGTTGAGGATCTCGCTGGCTGCGCCACAGACGACCTTGCCGGCTGGACCGAACGCAAGGATGGCGAAGCCAAGCGCGAACCTGGCTTTCTCGACGGTTTTGAACTGTCGCGCGAGGATTGCGAGGCGCTGATCATGCAGGCCCGCCTCAAGGCGGGTTGGGTCACCGAAGCCGACCTCGCGCCGCCGCCGGCCGTCGAAGAAGCTCCTGCGGTCGAGGCACAACCGTAAGCGGAGCCGGACCCCGGAATGATCGCGGAAGCGCACGATATCGAGCTGGACGGCGGACCGCATGCGCGCGGTGTCGAACGGCTGTGCGTTGCAACCCGTACGGTGCGTCCGGTTGAGGACTTGATCCGGTTCGTCATCGGACCGGATGGCGAGGCCGTCCCCGACCTCAAGCGCAAGCTGCCGGGCCGGGGCGTCTGGGTGACGGCGACGCAGGACGCGCTTGCCGACGCGGTCAAGCGCAAAATCTTTGCGCGGGGCTTCAAGCGTGACGTCCGGCTACCCAGTGATTTCGTCGCCCGCACCGGCCGCCTGCTTGAACGATCGGCGCTCGATGCGCTGGCAATAGCCGGCAAGGCCGGATCCGCAATAGCGGGATTCACCAAGGTCGAGGCCGCGCTGGGACGTGGCGAAGCTATCGCGCTCATTCATGCCGCCGAGGCGGCGCCCGACGGGGTGAGAAAGCTTAATGCCGCGCTACGCCGCAGCCCACGGACCGGATCGATCCCCGTAAGTGGGATTCTGACCTCCGCCCAATTGGATTTGGCACTGGGCCGCCCAAATGTGATACATGCAGCCCTGCTGGCCGGGGCCGCCAGCGACACGTTTTGGGCGCGTTTGCAGCGCCTGGAACGGTTTCGGACCGGCGATCCGGGCCAAAAGCCTGAGCCTGCCGCGCCGCACTAAGCTGCCCGGCCGATAAACACTGTGCGTGTGGAAACTGGACACGAATGACCGAGACGAAAAATACCGGCGAAAAGCTGAGCGTAACCCCGACCAAGACGCTGACACTCAAGCGTAGCGGCGTCGAGCAAGGCGTCGTGCGCCAGAGTTTCAGCCACGGCCGCAGCAAGGCCGTCGTCGTCGAGAAGGTCAAACGCCGCGCCGGTCCGGGCGAAGCCAGGGTAGAGCCGGCGGTCGCCGCGGCCCCCGACCGCAGCGCCGCCGCACCCAAGCGCTCCAGCGCACCCGCCAAACCAGCGGTGAGCACGGCTGCAGCTGCGCCCGCCGCCACCCCGGCCGTTTCACCGAAATCTTCCGGCGTCGTGCTGCGCACGCTGACCGACGACGAGCGCAATGCGCGCGCCCACGCCCTTGCCGATGCGCGCCTGAAGGAAACCGAAGAGCGCGAGCGCGCCGAAGTAGACGCCCGCGTTCGCAGGGGCCGCGAAGAAACCGATCGCGTCGAGCGCGCCGCGGCCGAAGCCCGCAAACTCAACGAAGAAGTACGCCGCAAGCACGACGAAGAAACCAAGCGCAAGGCCGACGAAGTCGCCAAAAAGCGCTTTGGCACCGATGCAACAACGGCAAAGCCGGGCGCGCGACCCGCACTCGAAGCCGAGGACGATGAAGCGCCCCGCCCCCGCCGCGGCGCCGGCGGTGCAGTCATACGGCCCGCACCTGCCCCCAAACCGACGCGCACTATCGGCGAGAAGCGCCGCGGCCGCCTCACCGTCGTGACCGCGCTTTCCGCCGACGAAGTCCGCGAACGCTCGGTGGCGTCGTTCCGCCGCCGCGTGCAGCGCATGACCGGCCATCGCGACGAGCCCAAGGAAAAGATCGCCCGCGAAGTCACGATCCCCGAAACGATCACCATTCAAGAACTGGCCAACCGCATGGCCGAGCGTTCCGTCGACGTGATCCGCATCCTGATGCAGCAGGGTCACATGGCGAAGATCACGGATACGATCGACGCCGACACGGCTCAACTCATCGCGGAGGAACTCGGCCACAGCGTACGCCGCGTCGCCGAGGCCGATGTCGAAGAAGGCATGTTCGACGCCCCCGATGCGCCGGAGAACCTGCAGTCGCGCGCGCCGGTCGTCACCATCATGGGTCACGTCGATCACGGCAAGACGTCGCTCCTGGATGCCATCCGCTCGACTGAAGTCGCGGCGGGCGAAGCCGGCGGCATCACCCAGCATATCGGCGCCTATCAGGTGACTTCGCCTTCGGGCGGCCGGATCACATTCATCGACACGCCTGGCCACGCTGCGTTCACCGCCATGCGCGCGCGCGGCGCCAAGATCACCGACATTGTCGTGCTCGTGGTCGCCGCCGACGACGGCGTGATGCCGCAGACGGTGGAAGCGATCCAGCACGCAAAGGCCGCGAAGGTCCCGATCATCGTCGCCATCAACAAGATCGACAAGCCGGATGCCAAGCCGGAGCGGGTGCGCACCGAGTTGCTGCAGCACGAGATTCAAGTCGAAACGCTGGGCGGCGATACGCTGGAAATCGAGGTTTCGGCGAAAGAAAAACGCAACCTCGACAAGCTGCTCGACATGATTGCGCTGCAATCCGAGCTACTCGAACTCAAGGCTAACCCGAACCGGCCGGCCGAAGGCACGGTGATTGAAGCCCGGCTCGATCGCGGCCGCGGTTCGGTTGCAACGGTCCTCGTTCAGCGCGGCACGTTAAAGCAGGGCGACATCGTCGTCGCCGGTTCGGAATGGGGCCGCGTGCGCGCGCTCATGTCGGATACCGGCCATTCGGTCGTGGCCGCCGGTCCATCGATGCCGGTCGAGGTCCTGGGCTTCAACGGCACGCCTGAAGCCAGCGACCGGCTCGCCGTTGTCGAGTCGGAAGCCCGCGCCCGTGAAATCGCCGATTACCGCGACCGCCAGCGGCGCGAGAAGGCTGCGGCGCGCCAGACCGGCATGCGCGGCTCGCTCGAGCAGATGATGAATCAGCTCAAGACCACCGGACGCAAGGAATTCCCGCTGGTGGTGAAGGGCGACGTGCAGGGCTCGATCGAAGCCATCATCGGCGCGCTTGAAAAACTCGGCACCGAAGAAGTCGCCGCCCGCATCATCTTCTCCGGCGCCGGCGGCATCACCGAATCCGACGTCACGCTGGCGGAAGCCTCGAACGCCGTGGTCATCGGCTTTAACGTGCGCGCTCACAAGGAAGCTCGCGAGGCCGCCGAACAGGCCGGCATCGAAATCCGCTACTACGACATCATCTACAATCTCGTGGATGACGTGAAGAAGGCGATGTCGGGCTTGCTCCCGCCGACACTGCGCGAGACCATGCTTGGCAACGCCAGCATCCTCGAAATCTTCAAGGTCTCGAAAGTCGGCAATATCGCCGGCTGCCGCGTTACCGACGGCATTGTCGAACGCGGCGCCAATGTGCGGCTCATTCGTGACAGCGTCGTCGTTCATCAAGGCAAGCTGTCGCAGCTCAAGCGCTTCAAGGATGACGCGCGCGAGGTCGCCGCCGGCCAGGAATGCGGCATGGCGTTCGAGAATTATCAGGACATGAAAGCCGGCGACATTATCGAGTGCTACCGGGTGGAGAGCGTGCAGCGGACTCTTTGAGTTCAAATCTCGGGTCCGCGCTCTCCCCCTCTCTCTGTCATTGCCGGTTCAAGCCCGGGATGACGAACACAAACTGGCTCTTGGCAAAAATGGCACGTCACCAGCATCGCGATCAGTCGCCCGGCGGCTCGCAACGCCAACTCCGCGTCGGCGAACTCATTCGCCACGAACTCGCCGACATGCTTTCGCGCGGCGATATTCATGACCCGGTTATCGAAGGGCACATGATCACGGTCCCCGAAGTGCGCATGTCGCCCGATCTGCGGCTTGCGACAATCTACGTCATGCCGCTTGGCGGCCGCGACATCGAAGACGTGCTCGAAGCGCTCGAGCGCAATACGCGCTATGTGCGCGGTGTAGTCGCGCGGCGCGTTAATCTGAAATTCGCGCCCGAGATTCGCTTTCGCGCCGATGAGCGATTCGAGGAAGCCGAGCGGATCGAGAAGCTGTTGCGCACCCCTGTCGTCCAGCGCGACCTCGATAAAGAAAAAGACGAGAGAGACAAATCGTGAGTGCACAGGACGCGGATCCCGCGGCCCCCGGTCAGGCGGAAACCGAACAGGTCCAGCCGGCCGCGCCGCGCCAGAAAAAGCGGATCAAGCGTGACGTCCACGGCTGGATCGTGCTCGACAAGCCGGTCGGCATGACCTCGACGCACGCGGTTTCAGTGATCAAGCATCTGTATTCGGCCAAGCGGGCCGGCCATGCCGGAACGCTCGATCCGCTGGCGTCGGGCTGCCTGCCGATCGCACTCGGCGAAGCCACCAAAACGGTGCCGTTCGTGGTCGACAGCCGCAAAACCTATCAATTCACAATCCGCTGGGGCGAAGAACGCGACACCGACGACGCCGAAGGCCGGGTTGTGGCGAGTAGCGAGAACCGCCCCGACGCAGCGGCGATACAAGCTCTGCTGCCGCGCTTTATCGGCACCATCGCCCAGGTTCCGCCGCGCTTTTCGGCAGTGAAGATCGATGGCGAGCGAGCTTACGACTTGGCGCGCGACGGCGAGACGGTCGAACTGGCCCCGCGCGAGGTGACAATCTACCGCCTAGACCTCGCGGAAATCCCGGACCCCGACCATGCCGTTCTGACCGCCGAATGTGGCAAAGGGACCTATGTACGCTCGCTTGCCCGCGATCTCGGGCGGGCGCTGGGCGTGCTCGGCCACGTTTCGGCACTGCGCCGGGGCCGGGTCGGACCTTTCGGGGAGGCCGATTTGACCCCTCTGGAACAGGTCGAGGCTTTGTGTCATAGAGCGGCCGCTGGCGAGGTACATCTCGCCGATACGCTCCTGCCGATCGAGACCGCGCTGGACGACATCCCGGCGCTGGCCATAAGTCCGGCAGACGCGGCAAGGCTCCAAAGGGGTCAAGCCGCATTGTTGCGCGGACGGGACGCCACCATCTTCCGCGGTATGGTCCAGGTCGCCGTTGGCGGCCAGCTTGTGGCCATTGCCGAGGTAGAACGCGGTGAGATCGTTCCCCGACGCGTGTTTAATTTAAACGGCATCGCTGGTCGGGCCGTCAGAGAAAGAGGTTAATGACGATGTCGATAACGACCGCGCGTAAGGCGGAAGTCGTCAAGACGTACGCCGTCAAATCAGGTGATACCGGTTCGCCCGAAGTGCAGGTTGCACTGCTCTCGGAGCGCATCAACAACCTCACCGAACACTTCAAGACGCATGTGAAAGACAACCATTCGCGCCGCGGGCTTCTCAAGCTCGTGTCGCAGCGGCGTCAAATTCTCGATTATCTCCGGCGCACGAACGATGGGCGTTACAAAGAGTTGATCGAACGGCTGGGTATCCGCCGCTAAACGTTTGCGCGCGGGATTTCCCCGCGCGTTGTCAGCGGAGCGCATAAGGCGCCCGCTTTTTGCCCGGCAGCAATGCTGCCGATTAACGCGACGGGCCATCGCCCGTCCATATCCGAGAAAGGTCCGGAGGCCATGGCAGGATCGCCAGACGCTGACAGGCTTTGCAGCGGTCGCGCTGCGCCGCCAGCGTCTTGCCGTCTTGCTTATGGCTTTCGCGCTTTTCGCGAAAACCATGAAAGACAATCGCAATGTTCGACATTCATAAGGTGCAACTTGACTGGGGTGGTCGGCCGCTAACGCTGGAAACCGGGAAGGTCGCGCGCCAGGCTGACGGCGCCGTTATCGCCACCTACGGCGAAACCACCGTCATCGCCACCGTGGTCGCGGCCAAGCAGCCGAAAGCCGGCGTCGATTTCCTGCCGCTGACCGTCAACTACACTGAAAAATACTACGCGGCCGGCCGCATTCCGGGCGGCTATTTCAAGCGCGAGCGTGGTCCGACGGAGAAGGACACGCTGACCTCGCGCCTGATCGACCGTCCGATCCGTCCGCTGTTCGCCGAAGGCTGGCGCTGCGACACGCAAGTGATCATCACCGTTCTGTCGCACGATCAGGAGAACGATCCTGATATCGTGGCGATGGTTGCAGCCTCCGCTGCGCTCACGCTTTCCGGCTCGCCGTTCATGGGCCCGATCGGCGGCGCCCGTGTCGGCTTCATCAATAACGAATATGTCCTCAATCCGAGCATCGACGAGATGAAGGAGAGCCAGCTCGACCTCGTCGTCGCCGGCACGCAGGACGCAGTCCTGATGGTCGAATCGGAAGCCAAGGAACTCTCCGAAGAGATCATGCTCGGCGCGGTGATGTTCGGCCACCGGCATCTCCAGCCGGTGATCGAAGCGATCATCAAGCTTGCGGAGAAAGCAGCGAAAGAGCCGCGCGAATTCGCGCTTCCCGACACCGCAGCGATCGAAAAGGAAATGCTCGGCATCGTCGAGCAGGACCTGCGCAAGGCCTATGCGATCCCGGCCAAGCACGAGCGCCAGGATGCCGTCGGCGCGGTCAAGAAGCGGGCGATGGCGCACTTCTTCCCGGACGGCAAGGACAATCCGGACCGCCCGATGACGCAAGTCGCCGGCGTGTTCAAGGATCTCGAAGCCAAGATCGTGCGCTGGAATATTCTCGACACCTCAAAGCGCATCGACGGCCGCGACCTCGTCACGGTTCGCCCGATCAATGTCGAGGCCGGCTTCCTGCCGCGCACGCATGGTTCGGCGCTGTTCACTCGCGGTGAGACCCAGGCGATCGTCGTCGCCACGCTCGGCACCAGCGAAGATGAGCAATTCATCGACGCACTGCAGGGCACCTATAAGGAAACGTTCCTGCTGCATTACAATTTCCCGCCCTTCTCGGTCGGCGAAACCGGCAGGATCGGCGCGCCCGGCCGCCGCGAAATCGGCCACGGCAAGCTCGCCTGGCGTGCGATCCGCCCGATGCTGCCCGCGAAGGAGGAATTCCCGTACACCATCCGCGTGGTGTCGGAGATCACCGAATCGAACGGCTCGTCGTCAATGGCGACCGTGTGCGGCACCTCGCTCGCATTGATGGACGCCGGCGTGCCGTTAAAGCGGCCGACCGCCGGTATCGCCATGGGCCTGATCCTCGAGGACAAGCGTTACGCCGTGCTCTCCGATATTCTCGGCGACGAGGATCATCTCGGAGACATGGACTTCAAGGTGGCCGGCACCACCGAGGGCGTCACCGCCCTGCAGATGGACATCAAGATCGCCGGCATTACCGAAGAGATCATGAAGGTCGCGCTGACCCAGGCCAAGAGCGGCCGCATCCATATCCTCGGTGAAATGAGCAAAGCGCTCGACAAGGCGCGCTCGGAGCTCGGCGAGTACGCACCGCGCATCGAGACCTTCAAGATCGCCACCGACAAGATCCGCGAAGTGATCGGCACCGGCGGCAAGGTGATCCGCGAGATCGTCGAGAAGACCGGCGCCAAGATCAACGTCGAGGACGACGGCACCGTGAAGGTTGCCTCGGCCGACGGCGAGTTGATCAAGGCCGCGGTCAACTGGATCAAGTCGATCGCGTCGGATCCGGAAGTCGGTCACATCTACGAAGGCACCGTGGTCAAGGTCATGGACTTCGGCGCCTTCGTGAATTTCTTCGGCGCCAAGGACGGTCTCGTGCACATCAGCCAGCTCGCGGCGCGGCGCGTGCAGAAGACATCCGATGTCGTCAAGGAAGGCGACAAGGTGAAAGTAAAGCTGCTTGGCTTCGATGACCGCGGCAAGGTGCGGCTGTCGATGAAGATCGTCGACCAGCAGACCGGCGAAGACCTCGAAGGCAAGCAAAGGGCCGAAGGCGATCAGCCGCACGAGGCTACGAGCGGCGCGGCGGAATAACGCGCGCCGCACACGAGGTACGGGACGGGAAAGGCGGCCGCAGGGCCGCCTTTTTCTTTGCCGCCGGGTCGCCACTCGCGCGGTATGAGAGAAATAATCCAGTGAAATCAATACATTAAGAGAAAAGTGACAACATGTGATGCCGATCACTTCGTACCGTGACCCGGCGCAGTAGCGTCTTTATGGATGAAGGCGCTACTGCTCAGGAGGTTGCAATGACCGCAACAGTGAAAAAGACCCGGTCTCGTGTCGCCCGCTGGTTCAAGGGATTCAGTGACAAGAACCGCCCTCCGCATCGCTGGTACGAGCACGACTATTACTGCAACTGAACGAAGCACCGTTCGCTTTCGAGTTCTCTTCCAGGATCTTCAGTTTCGAAGACCTCCAGATTCTAAGACCTCCAGAACTTCCCCGCCCGCTCGAGTGCTTCCCCACTCGGGCGGGTTTCTCTTTGAGAGCGCGGGGCCGTCGTCATCGCTTTTTGCTGGGCGCGCCAAGCGCCTCGACCGCGAGCTGCCCCAAGGCGAAAAAATCAGCCTTGCGTGGCGACGTGCGGCGCCAGGCGAGACCTATGGTGCGGCCCGGCTCAGGCTCGGCGAAGCGCATGAGCCTCACGCGTTCGTCGCGGACTTCAACATCGACCGCGACTTCCGGTACCAGCGTCACGCCATAGCCGTTCGCGACCATTTGCATCACCGTGGTGAGACTGGTGGCGCCAAGACTGAGCGGCATGTCCTCGCGTGCACCGGCGCAATAGGTGAGCGCCTGATCGCGCAGGCAATGACCTTCTTCAAGAAGGATCAGGCGTCGCCGATCGATTTCACGCGGTTTGACGCGGCCGCGTTTCGGCAACGGATCGCCGGCCGGCACCGCGAGCAGAAATGGATCGTCGAAAAGGCGGACGGTTTCGAGTTCCGTGTCGGGCAGCGGCAGTGCAAGCATCAGCACATCGAGGCTGCCGCCAGCCAGTTCTTCGAGCAAAACTTTGGTCTGGGTTTCGCGCAATTCAACGATCAAGTCGGGATAGCGCGCCTGCAATGCCGGAAGCACTTTGGGCAGGAGGTAGGGCGCGAGCGTCGGAATGATGCCGATCTTGAGCCGGCCCGACAGGACGCGGCCGTGATGCCGGGCAAAATCGACGAGATCGCGCGCACCGGAAAGAACCGCTTCGGCTCTTTGGGCTATTTCCGCGCCGATCTCCGTCAGCGCCGCCTCGCCAGGCCGCCGTTCGACAAGCTCGACTTCAAGCGCCTTCTCAAGGCTGCGGATCTGCATCGATAGCGCCGGCTGCGTCACCGCGCAGGCGGCCGCCGCGCGCCCAAAATGGCGGTGCTGGGCCAAGGCTTCGAGGTATCGCAGTTGGCGGAATGTGATCACATCGCGATAAATAATTCTTATCGGGAGCCGCAGTCAATACGATTAGACCTTATCCAATCCGCGGACCATGCTACTTGGATCATCCGGGCGCGACCTTGCGCTGCCCCTTCGGTGCGAGCGAGGGCCGCCGGGAATTTCTGCGGCAACGACCTCCCGGACGTCACAATGGCTCTGTACGGAACAACCCGAAGAAAATCACAAAACACGATCGGAGACGAACATGGACGCAAAGACTGACGACAAGAGCGCGGGCAAATGTCCCTTCACCGGCGGACACGCGAACCGCGACTGGTGGCCGGATGCCCTGAGCATCGAGATGCTCCACAGGAATTCCGACCTGTCCGATCCGATGGGCAAGGATTTCGACTACGCCAAGGAGTTCAAGCGCCTCGACCTGAAGGCCGTCATCAAGGACCTGCGCGCCTTGATGACGAGTTCGCAGGAGTGGTGGCCGGCCGATTTCGGCAATTACGGCGGCCTGATGATTCGCATGGCCTGGCACAGCGCCGGGACCTATCGCATTACCGACGGCCGCGGTGGTGCCGGCGATGGCCAGCAGCGCTTTGCACCGCTCAACTCGTGGCCAGACAACACGAACCTCGACAAGGCGCGCCGGCTGCTGTGGCCGATCAAGCAGAAGTACGGCCGGAAAATCTCCTGGGCCGACCTGATGATCCTCGCCGGCAACGTCGCGCTCGACTCGATGGGTTTCAAGACGTTCGGTTTCGCCGGCGGCCGCGCCGATGTGTGGGAGCCCGAAGAACTCTACTGGGGTCCCGAGGGCACTTGGCTCGGCGACGAGCGCTACAGCGGCGAACGGCAGCTCGCGGAGCCGCTCGGGGCCGTGCAGATGGGCCTCATCTACGTTAATCCGGAAGGACCGAACGGCAATCCCGACCCGGTCGCGGCGGCGAAAGACATCCGCGAGACCTTCTTCCGCATGGCGATGAACGACGAAGAGACCGTCGCGCTGATTGCCGGCGGCCACAGCTTCGGCAAGACCCACGGTGCCGGCGATCCGTCACTGATGGGGCCGGAGCCGGAAGGCGCCGCCATCGAGGATCAAGGCCTTGGCTGGAAGAGCAAGCATGGCACGGGCTTCGGCGCCGACGCCATCACCGGCGGTCCGGAAGTCACCTGGACGCAGACGCCGACGAAGTGGAGCAACCTGTTCTTCAAGAACCTGTTCGAGAACGAATGGGAACTGACGAAGAGCCCGGCCGGCGCCAAACAGTGGAAGGCGAAGAGCGCGAAGGCCGACATCCCGGACGCCTTCGACAAGTCGAAAAAGCATGTGCCGACCATGCTGACGACAGACCTCTCGCTGCGGTTCGACCCGGCCTACGAGAAGATCTCGCGGCGTTTCTATGAGCACCCGGACCAGTTCGCGGACGCCTTCGCCCGCGCGTGGTTCAAGCTCACGCACCGCGACATGGGACCACGCGCACGCTATCTCGGTCCGCTCGTGCCGAAAGAGACACTGATATGGCAGGATCCGATCCCTGCCGTGAATCACAAGCTGATCGGCGAGAAGGAGATCGCGGCACTCAAGACGAAGATCCGGGCATCGGGGCTCACGGTGTCGCAGCTTGTCTCGACCGCCTGGGCTTCGGCGTCGACGTTCCGCGGCACCGACAAGCGCGGCGGTGCGAACGGCGCGCGCATTCGTCTTAGTCCGCAGAAGGACTGGGACGTCAACCGGCCGAAGCAGCTCGCGGCGGTGCTTGCGAAGCTCGAAACGATCCAGAAGAAGTTCGGCAAGAAGGTTTCGCTTGCCGACATGATCGTTCTCGGCGGCTGTGCCGCGGTCGAGAAGGCCGCGAAGGACGCCGGGGTCAAGGTAAAGGTGCCCTTCACGCCGGGCCGCATGGATGCCTCGCAGGAGCAAACCGACGTCGAGTCCTTCGCGCCGCTCGAGCCGCGGGCCGACGGCTTCCGCAACTACGTGAGCGGCAAGCGCCAGTTCATGGGCCCCGAGGAAGCGCTGGTGGACCGCGCGGCATTGCTGCGGTTGGCGGCGCCTGAAATGACGGTCCTCGTCGGCGGCCTGCGCGTGCTCGGCGCCAATGCCGGCGAATCCAGGCATGGTGTCTTCACCAAGAAGCCCGGGAAGCTGACGAACGACTTTTTCGTCAATCTGCTCGACATGGGCACCGAATGGAGCCCGGCGGGCGCCAACGCTTATGAAGGCCGCGACCGCAAGACCAAGGCCGTCAAGTGGACCGCCACGCGCGCCGATCTGATCTTCGGCTCGCACGCGCAGTTCCGTGCAATCGCGGAGGTCTATGCGTGCGCGGACTCGAAGGAGAAGTTCGTGAAGGACTTCGTGGCGGCGTGGACCAAGGTGATGAACGCGGATCGGTTCGACATCGCCTGATCCGGCGAGTTCTTGGCAGCATGACAGAGAGCGGCGCTTTCACGGCGCCGCTCTTTTCATTTGGCGTCCGATTACTTGGCGTCCGATTACCTAGCGTCGTATGCGTCGTCAGGCCGTGGCCGGGCCGGTGTCGTCGATCGACACAAGTATGCTGCACGTCACCTGATCGAGCAGTTGCGCGTTTCCGGGACCGGCCCACCATCGCGCCAGCGTGCCTGTCGGTTTATGACCGATGATGATCAGGTCGACGCCCAACTCGCGCGCCACCGCAGGGATATGCTCGATCGGCTTGCCGAAGGCCAAATGGCCGGTTGCGGCGAGCCCGCGCGCCCGAAGACGCTCGACGCCCTCGCGGAGCACTTCCCGTATCGCGCTCTCTTCTTCCTGCAACACCACCGCGGACGGCATGTCCACCATGGTGCTGCCGACAAGTGTCGGCGCGATGGCCAAAAGGTGCGTCTCTGCTTCAAGCTTCAGGGCGAGTTCGGCGCCCTGAATCAGCGCGCGGCGGCCTTCCCGCGTCGAATCGTAACACAGCAAGATTTTGTTGAATGCGGCCATCGCCGATACATTAGCCGCACGCCCCGTCAGGCGTCAGCAGATTTATCAGTCGGCAGCGACCGCGTGGGCCTGGTCGCCGCCGCCATCAGCCGCCTGTTTGAAGACGATGAGAAGCGGCAGCACGGCAATCGTTGCGATCATCAGCAGCTTGTAGTCGTTGATGTAGGCGATGATCTGCGCCTGCCGCGTGATCACGGCGTCGAGTGAGGCTCGTCCTGCCGCAGTGAGCGGATTCCAGAACTTCGCAATCATCGGATTATCAAAGAGCCGATTGACCGATGTGACGTGCAGCGCGATGTCGGCGTGATTCACTTGCGTGTTCCGCGTCAAAAGGCTGTTCACGACGGAGATGCCGACGCTGGAGCCGATATTGCGCGACAGGCTGTAAAGACCTGCGCCTTCCGCCCGCAGCTCAGGCGACAGTGTCGACAGAGTCACCACACTGAGCGGAACGAACAGGAACCCTAGTCCGATGCCCTGAACTACACCGACGCTCACGATCGTCGATTGCGAAATGTCGGGCGTCCATCCCGTCATCGCGTAGAACGACGAGGCAGTGAGTGCGAGGCCGAAACCCAGCAGAATGCGGGTATCGACGGGCCCGATCAGTCGCCCTACGACCAGCATGGCGGCCATCGTGCCGATGCCGCGCGGGCCCATTACGAAGCCGGCGGTCACGACCGGATAGTTCATGAGATCCTGCAAAAAGGGCGGCTGCAGCGCGAGCGAGGCGTAATACGTCAAGCCGACGATGGTCACGAAGAGCATGCCCGCGGTGAAGTTGCGGTCGCGAAAGATCGACGGCCGCACGAAAGGCTCGTCCGCGGTGAAAGTATGGACGAGAAATAGATAAAAGGCCGACGTCGCCACGACAGCTTCAATGATGATTTCGCCCGAACTGAACCAATCGAGCTCTTGCCCGCGATCAATCATGATTTGCAAGGCGCCGAGCGCGAGACTCAAGGTACCGAACCCGAACCAGTCCAGTTTAGAGGTTGCGTTGCGGGGCGTTTCAGACAGGAAGGCGACCATGCCAAGAAGGCAGAGGATGCCGATCGGCAGGTTGATGTAGAAGACATAGCGCCACGAATAATTCGCCGTCAGCCAGCCGCCCAGCACCGGCCCCAGAACAGGACCGGCCATCACCGCGACGCCCCACAGCGCCATCGCCGATCCCTGCCGCTCTCTCGGATTGATGTTGAGCAACACGGTCTGCGACAGCGGCACGAGCGCCGCTCCAAACAGGCCTTGCAGGACGCGGAACAGAACGATCTCGACCAGCGACTGCGCCATGCCGCAGAGCATCGAGGCAATTGTGAAGCCGCCGACGGAAACGAGGAACAGCTGCTTGAGCCCGAACCGCCCGGCCAGGTAGCCGGTCGTCGGCGTCATGATCGCCGCGGCGACGATATAAGAGGTCAGAACCCAGTCGATTTCATCCTGGCTCGCCGAGACGGTGCCTTGCATATACGGGAGCGCGACATTGGCGATCGTCGTGTCGAGCGCCTGCATAAGGGTGGCGAGAATAACGCAGACGGTAATCGCCCCGCGATTGCTCCCCTTGGCCGTGCCTGCCGCGGCCATGACCGTTACCAGCCGAAGTGCGGCAAGCCGCGGGCGTGACCGGTATCGACGTTGGCTTCGACGCTCATGCCGGCGCGCAGCGGCGGTTTATTCTTGTCGCTGGTGTCGACGCGTATGCGCATCGGCACACGCTGCACGACCTTCACCCAATTGCCGCTGGTGTTTTGCGCGGGCAGTAACGAGAATTGCTGTGCCGCGGCCGGACTGATGCTTTCGACGGTGCCGTGCCATTCCGCGTTCGGATAAGTGTCGACCGTCACCGTGACTGGCTGACCGGGCCGCACATAGGTCAGCTCCGTCTCCTTCGGATTTGCGTCGACCCAGACGTGATCCGTATCGACCAGATAGAAGGCGGTCGTTGATGCAGCGAGATATTTGCCGGGCGCGATCGACGGCACGTTCGTCACGATGCCGCCAAAGGCAGCCCGTACGACGGTGTGATCCAGCTGGCGCTGCGCTTCGTCGACCTGGGCCTGCTCGCGCAGATATTGTGGATGCTCCGTAACCGGTATCTCCGCATTGCCGGCAAGGCGGACGAGTTGCACTTGCGACTGCTGGCGCAGGGATTCGAGCTTATTCTTGTCGGTGTCGAGCGTGGATTTCGCCTGATCGTAAACGGACTGTGACGCGGTGCCGCTACGTAGCAGCATGGCAAAGCGGTCGTAGTTGGTCTGATCCAGAACGACCTGCGCCTGTTGCGCGGCGGTGTCGCTCAACATGCGCTGGTAATCCTGCTTCATCGCATCGATGCCCAGTGCAGTTTGCGCAAGATTGGCCTTGGCATTGTCGAGTGCGATCTGAAACTGCAGGGGATCGAGACGGTAGAGAATCTGGCCGGCTGTAACCTGCTGATTCTCGGTGACCGCCACGTCCTTGACGATGCCGGCAACGTCCGTCGAGATGCCGACCGTCTCGGCGTTCACATAGGCATTGTCCGTCGACATGATTTGACCGCCGGTGACGTACCAATAAGAGCCGACGACGAGCGCCAGCGGCAGGAGCCCGAACAGGCCCCAGCGCGTCAGACGCCGGCGGTCGAAGGACTGCGCTTTCTTTCCGCCGAACGGCTCACGTCTATTCGGTGCCGGCGGAGTTGAAACTGCCGGTGGCACGTCGCGAATGTCGGGTGTTTCTTCGCGGACCGGCGGCACGGATTTGAGCGCGCGATCAGCCATGGCCCTGTTTCCTGGCGGCGTTGACCGCGTTCTTGTTCTGGATGGCCTGGCGCAAGTTCTCCTTCACGGTCGCAAGCTGCGTGACCATCTTCTCGACGCTCTCGCGCTCGACGCCGACGAGCGCGGTCGCCATCAACTCCTCGCCAAGATTGCCGAGACGTTCGAGCAGCGGCCGCGACGCATCCGTCAAAAACAGCCGCTTGGCGCGCCGGTCGCTGGGATCGGGGCGCCGTTCGATCATGCCGGAGTCGCAAAGCCGGTCCAGCAGACGGGTCAGCGTAATGGGCTGCAGGTCGAGCATTTCGGCCAGTTCGGACTGTTTTAGCCCCTCGAACCGGTCGAGGCGCGCCATCACAACCCATTGGGCGTAGGTAATGCCGAATTGCTTCGCTTTATGATCCGCGAAGGTCCGGATCATGCGGGATACATCTTTGAGTACAATAGCAAATTCGCGATTTAGCGATCGTGGAAGCATGACGGCCTGCCCGGGATGATGCAGGCATAATATAAGGTAGCTTATGAAAATTCTGCAAGGAAATTAGCGCAAGGCAGCGTTGCAGCGGGCTCATCACAGGCCTGGAAAATGCCCTCAGGCCAGGCCCAGTTCGGCAAAGGCTGCAATGTGATGTTCCGCCGCATCCGGCGCAAAACAGCAGAAAACGACGCGAGTCATGCCGCGGGGCGCGGCTGCCAGTTCCCCCGCGACAGTCCCGACCGCGGTCCGTGCCGCGCGGTCCGGCGGATAGCCATAGACCCCGGTCGAAATCGACGGGAACGCTATCGAAGTCAGGCGGTGCGCGGCGGCGAGAGCGAGAGCGTTGCGGTAGCACGCCGCGAGCAGATCCTCTTCACCGTCGCCGCCGCCGTTCCACACCGGACCGACGGCATGGACGACATGTCTCGCCGGCAACCGGTAGCCGCGGGTGATCTTGGCCACACCGGTGTCGGCGCCGCCAAGTGTCCGGCATTCATCGCGCAATTTCGGCCCGGCGGCACGGTGGATCGCGCCGTCGACACCGCCGCCGCCGAGCAAACTCCGGTTTGCCGCATTGACGATGACATCGACATCGAGCGTCGTGATGTCGGCGACGAGGATCTCAAGTCGGGCAGCGCCTATTGCGGCGACGAGAAGCGGTAATGCGTCCGGCATGGCGGCGAGTTTATCACGCCCATTCCACCTGCGCCTCGGCCCGCAGATCGACCGTGCTCTTCTTGCCGATATCGTCGAAATGCTCGTCGAGGAAACGCCGCGCTGCGCGGACACCGCTGACATGGAGCATGTCGAAGAAGTCGTAATCGGTCGACAGCTTGCTGAAGGCGTCAAAATGAGTGCCGAAGCGATCGAGCACGATCCGGTGAACATTGATGCGCCGGTATTGCCCGGGCCCGGTGCCGCGCGGCAACCGGCCCTGGTCGATCAGCCGGCCGACAAAATCGATGGCGCGGTATTCGTCGATGAGCGATGAGTTGAACGTGATTTCGTTGATGCGATTCATGATCTCGCCGGACGACGTCGGCGTCGCCTGCCGCACCAGCGGATTGATCTGGACGACAAGCACATCCTCGGTCGTCGTCGTTCGGAAGAATGGAAAGATGACGGGATTGCCGAGATAGCCGCCATCCCAATAAGGAACGCCGTCGATTTCAACAGCGCGGAACATGGTCGGCAGGCAGGCGGACGCCATGACCGCATCGGCTGTGATCTTCTCGCGCGGAAAAACACGCACCCGTCCGGTCTGCACGTTGGTCGCCGAGATAAAGATCTGCAGGTCCGTCTGATTGCGCAGCCGCTCGAAGTCGACGAATTTTTCAATCAGATCCTTCAACGGATTGATGTTGAGCGGATTGACGTCGTAGGGCGAGAAATAGCGCGACATTGCATCGAACCAGGCCTGCACCGGGCTGCCTTCGAGCGGGGTGAACGACAGCAGCCGCTGCATCACTTCGCGCTGCAGGAGAGGCAGATTTCCGGTGCTCGACGCGGCGCGCCAGAAATCGGCGAGCCGCTTTTGCGCCTCCTGCCGCCCGCCGCGCGCGAGGCCATCGGCCAGCATCACGGCATTCACCGCCCCCGCGGACGTGCCCGAAATGCCCTCGATCTCAAGCCGCTCGTCACCGAGCAATTGTTCAAGCACGCCCCAGGTGAATGCGCCGTGCGCGCCGCCGCCTTGCAGAGCAAGATTGATCCGCTTGGTCGCCGGCGGCCCGGCTTCATCCGTTGCGCGGTCGGGCAACAGCGAGCGCAGCAGATTGATCATGCGGGCGCTATTCCGCCGTCCAGCCGCCGTCGATGGAAAGATTGGCGCCGGTGATCGATCGCGCGGCATCGGAGCAAAGATAGACCGCGAGATCCGCCACTTCATCGACCGTGACGAATTCTTTTGTCGGCTGTGCCGCGAGAATCACGTCGCGCTTGACCTGTTCCTCGGTCATGCCGCGCGCCTTGGCGGTATCGGGGATCTGCTTCTCGACAAGCGGCGTCCACACATAGCCCGGACTGATGCAATTGCAGGTGATGCCGAAGGTTGCGGTCTCGAGCGCGACGGTTTTGGAGAGACCGGCAAGTCCGTGCTTGGCCGTCACGTAAGCGCTCTTGAAAGGCGACGCGACCAGTGAATGTGCCGACGCAGTATTGATGATACGGCCCCATTTGCGCGATTTCATGCCAGGCACCGCGGTGCGGATGGTGTGGAACGCAGACACCAGATTAATCGCAATAATGAGATTCCATTGATCGACGGGAAACTCCTCGATCGGTGCGACATGCTGAATGCCGGCATTGTTGATGAGGATGTCAAGCGCGCCGTAGGTCTTCTCGCTGGTCTTGATCATGGCGACGATCTCGTCCGGCTTGGTCATGTCGGCCGCCGAATAGGCGGCCTTGACGCCAAAGTCCTTCTCGATGCCGCTGCGCTCTTTTTCGATCGCATCCTTATCGCCAAATCCGTTGATCGTGATATTGGCGCCCTGCGCCGCAAGCGCGCGCGCCATTCCCAGACCAATGCCGGACGTCGACCCGGTCACCAGGGCAGACTTTCCTTTCAACATGACAACTCCCAATTGGTGTTCGAGGCAGCGCGAAATAGGCGCCGAATGGTTGAACTTTTAGGACGCGGCGGAATGTGGGATGCTTCTTGTTGCGGCGCAACATAAAAAGCCGAAGCGCCGTCACGTTTTCGCGATCCCCCGGTTATCAGCTACACTTGGAAAAGCCGGTCGCGTCACACTGAGAGGCGGCTAAATTGGGCTACGAGAATGACCGGGCAATGACCGTTATGGCGCGCGCGATCTTCCCCTCCCCCGACCACGATCACGAGCGCTGCGCCAGCGCGGCGATCGCGCATGCGGAAGCGCACTGCGCCGCGCGCGCGCAACGCCTCACCCCGATGCGCCGACAGGTGCTCGAAGCCCTGCTCGCCAGTCACAAGCCGCTCGGCGCCTATGAGATCATCGAGCGCCTCGCCGACAAAAGCCGGCCGGCGCCGATTACGATCTACCGCGCTCTCGATTTTCTGCGTGAAAATGGGCTCGTTCACCGCATCGAAAGCCGTAACGCTTTCATGGCCTGTGTGCACAATCATGCCGACGACGATCTCGTCGTGTTCCTGATCTGCGAGCGCTGCGGCGCCGTCGGCGAAGCGCCCGGCGGGGCGGCGGCGGAAGCGCTCAAAGCGTCGTCACGGTCTGCCGGATTTTCACCAAAGAGTCCGCTGGTGGAAATTGCCGGCGTTTGCGCGCATTGCCGCGAACGCTGACTCAATCAATCGGAATTGAATCGCACCGCCGTGACAGCTCCAACGTCCCGTCCACTCGACGCGACAGCGATCGCGGTAACAGTTCTGCTGTGTCTAAGCTGGGGCTTCAACAACGTTTCGATCAAGCTTGCGATCCATGACATTCCGCCGCTGATGCAGTCGTCTTCCCGCGGGGTGCTCGCGGCGTTGCTGGTCGGCATGTGGTGCAGAGTGCGCGGTATTCCGCTGTTCGAGCGCGACGGCTCGCTGCGCGCGGGGATTTTGGCCGGTCTGTTCTTTGCGCTCGAATTCCTTCTGATCTATCGCGGACTGCTTTGGACAACGGCAACACGCGGCACGCTGTTTCTCTATCTCGCGCCATTCTTCGTCGTGATCGGATCGCGCTGGCTCATCCCCGGCGATCAATTCCGCGTCTCGCAGTGGTGCGGTCTGCTTTTGTCTTTTGTCGGCATCGTTATCGCCTTTGGTCTGCCGACGCCGGCGGCCGATCCGCACCAGGCGCTCGGCGACCTGCTTCTGGTCGGCGGTGCAGCAGCATGGGCGGCAACGACGCTCACGATCAAGGTGAGCGCGCTCAACCGCATCAATCCCGAGAAGACTCTGCTCTACCAGCTTGTCGTCTCGGCCCCGCTTCTGGCTGCCGGCGCGGTCGTGTTCGGCGAACGGATCGATGCCATGCCGTCGGCGGTCGCGCTCGGCGCTTTCGCCTATCAAACGATCTGGGTGGTGAGCATTACATTCACGGTGTGGTTCGTGCTGATCGTGCGCTATTCGGCGGCGCGGCTGTCGGTCTTCACCTTCCTCGCCCCGATCTTCGGCGTGGCGGCAGGTCATGTTGTTCTCCACGAACCCCTGACACCGGCCTTCGCGTTAGCCGTCGCTTTCGTTGCCGGAGGACTCCTCCTCGTCAACCGGCCCGGCTAGGGCTATATGCTTGTGATCGCCGCCGTTTTGCATTTGGAACTGTCGGCGGCTTTGCCGTT
The DNA here is from genome assembly GCA_963808205.1 of uncultured Alphaproteobacteria bacterium. Lineage (GTDB taxonomy): Bacteria > Pseudomonadota > Alphaproteobacteria > Rhizobiales > Xanthobacteraceae > BOG-931. Next base: position 784,043 of record CAWEER010000005.1, on the reverse strand, counting down.
TTAAGGCTCTAGGATCAAGGACTTACCGTCTCAAACCTTGGTACCTGAAGGACTTAGCGATCTTAAGGACCTGCCCATGATGGAATTTTCCGGCCCGGCCGAAAGGCATCAAACCGTCGCCGTGAAGGTCGGCAATGTGACCGTCGGCGGCGGAGCACCCGTCGTGGTGCAGTCGATGACCAATACCGACACTGCCGATGTCGAGGGCACGACGAAACAGGTTGCGGCACTGGCCCGCGCCGGCTCGGAGATCGTGCGCATCACGGTGGACCGCGACGAGGCCGCCGCCGCCGTGCCGCACATCAAGGAACGACTTCTGAAGATGGATGTGGACGTGCCGATCGTCGGCGACTTCCACTATATCGGCCACACGCTCCTTGCCGATCATCCGGCCTGTGCCGAAGCGCTCGACAAATATCGCATCAATCCCGGCAATGTTGGTTTCAAGGAAAAGAAAGACCGGCAGTTCGGCGCCATTGTCGAAACTGCGATCCGTCACAACAAGCCGGTGCGCATTGGCGCCAATTGGGGTTCGCTCGACCAGGAACTGCTGACCCATCTGATGGATGAAAACGCCCATTCCAACCGGCCCGTCGGCGCACGCGACGTGACACGCGAGGCGATGCTTCAGTCGGCGCTCTTGTCAGCGGAACGCGCCGAGGAAATCGGGCTGCCACGCGACAAGATCATCCTCTCCGCCAAAGTATCCGCGGTACAGGATCTGATCGGCGTTTACAGCGAATTAGCGCGGCGCTGCGATTACGCACTGCACCTCGGCCTCACCGAGGCCGGCATGGGTTCAAAGGGTATCGTCGCATCCTCGGCGGCGATGGGCGTTCTGCTTCAGCAAGGTATCGGCGACACGATACGGATTTCGCTGACGCCTGAGCCAAACGGCGACCGCACGCTTGAAGTGAAGGTCGCGCAGGAACTCCTCCAGACCGTGGGCCTGCGTACTTTTGTGCCGCTGGTGGCCGCCTGTCCGGGTTGCGGCCGCACCACCTCGACCACCTTTCAGGAGCTCGCGTCGAGCATCCAGAGCTTCATCCGGGACTCGATGCCGGAATGGAAGACGCGCTATCCGGGGGTCGAGGGTCTCAACGTCGCGGTGATGGGCTGTATCGTCAACGGCCCCGGCGAATCAAAGCACGCCGATATCGGAATCTCGCTTCCCGGCACCGGCGAGCAACCGACAGCGCCGGTTTTTATCGACGGCAAGAAGGCGATGACCCTGCGCGGTCCGACCGTTTCTGCCGACTTCCAGAAGATCGTCATCGATTACATTGAGCGGCGATTCGGCTCGGCCGCTGGCCGAACCGCGGCGGAATAAAATACCACTACATCCCCCAGGTTGCCCGATCCGGTGCGCGGATTGGGGATAAATTGGGGATAAATGGTTGCCGAATCGACACAGCAGCCAAAAATTATGCGTCGTTGATGCAGTGCGGCGCTGCGAGCGCTCGACAGTTTCCCGCGGCTCATTCACGATGAGCGTTAACCATACTGGACCTCTGCATTCATTTCGGGCAGGCCGGTATGGAGGGGGAGTCAAGACAATGAAGCGGTTTATCTTTGCGGCGATCGCCCTGGTCCTCGTGATCGGGATGCAGCCGCGGGCGGCCAATGCCGCCAGTTCGGATGCGGCCTGCAACAACGGCTTCCTAAGCTGGCTTAACCACGGGCAGGATTGTCACCTGTTTTGGGGTGGCGCTGGCATCGGCGTCGCAACGGGCGTCACGTCCTATTACCTGACCAAGAAACATGGCGTTCCGCCGCACCGGCCGATGTCGGCATGGGGCGCATACGGCATCACCACTTACGCCTGTGCGGTTGTCTATCCCTTCGTCGGAACGTGGCTGCTCAATCGCCCGCTGACGCCGCGCGAAATGTATATCGGTGTTGGCGAATGCGTGGTGCCGTTCATTGGCGGGTGGCTGGTGGACACTTATCTTCCGCACGATGCCTGGACCGATGGCACGCCGGTCAAGAAGACAGCGCACAAATAACCTGACGACAGTCACGGATTGAAAAAGCCGGCCCTGGTGGCCGGCTTTTTTACGATCGGAAATGCTCAGTGCTTTTTTTCGAGCCGACGCAGCACGTCGTCGAGCTGATCGAGATTGCGATAGCGGATGCTCAGCACGCCGCCGCGGTCGCGATGATCGATGCTGACGACCAAGCCGAGCGCGTCCGATATGCGTTTCTCAAGCGCGATTAGATTTGCGTTCTTCTCGCTCCCCATGCGCGACTTGCGCGCGGCGGCACCGGCCTTTGAGCCTTTCTCTCCGGCCTCGCGCGCCATTGCCTCGACCTGACGGACGTTGAGACCTCGCGTTACGATTTCTTCCGCGAGCTGTTCGGCGTTGGGTTGGCCAATCAGCATCCGAGCGTGACCGGCGGAAATCTTTCCGGCGTGGATATAGGCTTTCACCGTTTCAGGAAGCTTTATGAGACGCAACGTATTGGCGACGTGACTGCGGCTTTTGCCGATGAATTTCGCGATATCTTCCTGGCTGTTGCCGAACTCGTCCATCAATGCGCGGTAGCCGTCCGCCTCTTCGAGAGGGTTGAGATCGGCGCGCTGCACGTTCTCGACGATCGCGATTTGCAGCGCCTCGGCATCGGTCGCTTCGACAATAACGACGGGCACTTCGTGCAGGCCGGCGCGCTGCGCCGCGCGCCAGCGGCGCTCGCCGGCGATGATTTCATAGATCTCGGCCGAACCGCGCACGGACCGCGCGATGATCGGCTGGATGATGCCGCGTTCGCGCAGCGACGCGACCAGTTCGTCAAGCTCGGCATTGGAGAAAGTACGCCGCGGATTGCGCGCGTTCGGCCGCAGCGAGACCGTCGGCACGCGGCGCTGGCCGCGCGGCCGCTCAATCGAACTTTCGGCTCCGACTTCGCCGATCAACGCGGCGAGGCCGCGTCCCAGTCGCGATCGCGATCCGTCTTCCGCCATCGCCGCCTTCCCTGGATTGCCGTTCACCGCGATGTCCTCATCCGGCGCACAGTTGTTTCTCGCGCTGGATGATCTCTGTGGCGAGCCGCAGATAGGCTTCGCTGCCGCTGCATTTGAGATCATAGACGAGAACCGGTTTGCCGTATGACGGCGCTTCGGAGACGCGCACGTTACGAGGAATGATCGTGTCGTAAACTTTCGATCCCATGAATTCGCGTACGTCGGCGACGACCTGTCCCGACAGATTGTTGCGCGCGTCATACATCGTCAGCACGATGCCATGGATGGTCAGACCGGGATTGAGCTGTTCGCGCACCGACTCTACTGTCTTGAGGAGCTGCGACAGTCCTTCGAGCGCGAAGAACTCGCACTGCAGCGGCACCAGGATCGCGTTCGCAGCCGCCATGGCATTGATGGTGAGGAGATTGAGCGAAGGCGGGCAGTCGACCAGCACGTAATTGAATTTTGTTTCGCCGCTCGCGTTGAGCGGCGACAGCGCGCTACGCAGCCGGAAGGGACGGTCGCGCGCCTGCCCGATCTCAAGCTCAAGGCCGGAGAGATCCATTGTCGATGGCGCAAGATGCAGCCGCGGCACTGCCGTTGCGACAATGGCGTCGCGCAGCGTCGCTTCGCCGGTCAGCACATCATAGGTCGAGTGGCGCCGGTTGCGGCGGTCGATGCCAAGTCCGGTCGATGCGTTGCCTTGCGGATCGAGATCGACGATCAGCACGTCTTCGCCGATTGCCGCGAGCGCGGTGCCAAGATTGATCGCTGTTGTGGTCTTTCCCACGCCGCCTTTTTGATTGGCTACCGCCAGGACCCGGGGCGGCTTTGCGATCTGCATCCGGGGACTGCGATCGGGCGCAGAAAAGCTGACCACGCTGGCGGCTGGCTCGGGTGTTTCATTCATCGCGCGGTTTCCGGATTGGGCGGAGGTTCAGTTATAACAACTATAGGTTGTTTCTGGTTGTAGACCGCCACCAATTAGATAGGCTGAATGGCATTGACTACAACGACGCGAGCCTTGGTTTCGGTTAGACTCTGCACCAAGGTGGCTTGAATGTTCCAACATTTAGCGGCTTCGGTCAATTCAGCTTCAACATCTTGTCCCTTCAGAAACAGGCCGGTCGCCCCCGTTTTCAACAGAGGATAAGCCTCGCCCAGCAATTTGCTCAGGGGCGCCAGCGCGCGTGCTGTCACTGCGTCGACCTGTTTTGGCGCGTGCCTGGGAAAATCCGCGGCATTTTCCGCATGGATCTCGGCTGGCACGCCGATCGAATGGACCGCCTCTCGCAGAAAACCGGCTTTCTTCGTGCTGCGTTCGACAAGATGGACGCGGGCGCCCGGAGTGTCGGCGAGCGCGCAGGCGAGCGCCAGGCCGGGGAAACCAGCGCCTGAACCGAGATCGACCCATATCCGTGCCTGCGGCGCTAGCGGTAGAAGCTGCAGTGAATCGGCGATGTGGCGTGTCCAAAGCGACGCCTCAGTCGAGGCCGCGATGAGATTCATCCGCTGCTGCCATTCGAGCAGAAGCGCGGCAAAACGGTCGAGACGAGCTGCTGTTTCACGTGAAACAGGCGTCAGCGCCAGCGCATGGGCGCGATCCGAAGCGAGATCAGGCAGCGTTGCCACGGCCGGACTTGTCACCAGACTTCCCACCAGACTTTCCAGACTTTCCAGGCTTGCCACCCCGCCGGCGTATGTGGGCGACCAATAGGGTCAGGGCCGCGGGGGTCATCCCATCGATACGGCCGGCCTGCCCTACGGTACGCGGCCGATGCGTTTGCAGTTTGTGGCGGGCCTCGTTCGACAGTCCGACAAGCTCCGCGTAGTCGATATTCTCGGGCAGAACGACGCCCTCGTCGCGGCGATAGGATTCCACGTCAGCGGCCTGGCGGGTCAGATAAACATCATATTTTGCGTCAGTTTCGAGCTGTTCTGCGACCTTGGGATTGAGATTAGCGAGATTCGGCCAGATCCGCGCCAGTTCAACAATGCCGATGTCGGGATACGACAGTAGCTCAAAGGCTGAGCGCCGTTGGCCGTCTTTACGCAGCGAAAGCCCGTGTCGCGCGGCCTCACTGGGCGTCACCGTCAGCGATCGCGCCAGGATTCGGGCTGCATCAAGCTCAGTCATCTTGGCCTGGTGGCGTTCTGCACGTTCGCTGCCTACGCAGCCGAGTGCGATGCCTTTGCCGGTAAGGCGTTGATCCGCGTTGTCGGCGCGCAGCGTCAGGCGATATTCCGCGCGCGATGTGAACATGCGGTAGGGCTCGCTGACGCCACGCGTGACGAGATCGTCGACCATGACACCGAGATAGCCCTCGGCGCGATCGAACGTGATCGGCGCCCCGCCGCCGGCCCTGGCGGCGGCATTGAGGCCTGCCAGAAGTCCCTGTGCCGCAGCCTCTTCGTAACCCGTCGTGCCATTGATCTGGCCCGCCAGGAAAAGCCCCGAAAGACGCTTGGTTTCGAGCGTTGGCTGTAATTCTCGCGGATCGACATGGTCGTATTCGATAGCGTAGCCGGGCCGGACGATGCGGGCGCGTTCGAGCCCGGGAATGGAGGTCACCAGCGCCGACTGCACCTCCTCCGGCAGCGAGGTCGATATGCCGTTCGGATAGACCGTTGTGTCGTCGAGCCCCTCCGGCTCGAGGAAGATCTGATGCCCATCGCGCTCGCCGAAACGGACGATCTTGTCCTCGATCGACGGGCAATAACGCGGCCCGCGGCTCTTGATTTGCCCGGAATACATCGGCGAGCGGTGCACATTGGCCCTGATGATGTCGTGAGTCACCGGCGTGGTCCGGGTGATGCCGCACTGGATTTGCCGATTTGAAATAGCGGCCGTCAGCACGGAGAAGGGCTCCGGCGGATCGTCGGCAGGCTGCATTTCCACCGCCGCCCAGTCGATCGTCGTGCCGTCCAGCCGGGGTGGTGTCCCTGTCTTGAGGCGTCCGAGTGTAAAGCCAGCCCGCTCGAGCGTCCGGGAAAGCCCTGTGGCCGGCGCCTCACCGACACGACCGGCCGGTATTTGCCGCTCGCCGATATGGATAAGCCCGCACAGGAATGTACCGGTCGTCAGGACCACGGCGCCTGCCCCGAAGACGCGGCCATCGCTGAGCCGGGCTCCGGCGATAGCGCCTTCAACCAGAAGGTCCTCCACCTCACCTTCGATGACGGTCAGGTTTGGCGTCTGCCTCATCGCCGTTTGCATCGCCTCCGCATAGAGCTTGCGATCCGCCTGGGCGCGCGGTCCGCGCACCGCCGGACCCTTGCGGCGATTAAGCAAACGAAACTGGATGCCCGCAGCGTCCGCCACCCGGCCCATCAGGCCATCGAGTGCGTCGACCTCACGGACGAGGTGTCCCTTGCCGAGGCCACCGATCGAGGGATTGCAGGACATCGCGCCAATGGTCGCAAAGCGCTGGGTGATCAGCGCCGTCCGCGCGCCCATCCGTGCTGCAGCGGCAGACGCCTCACAGCCGGCATGGCCACCCCCGACGACAATCACATCGAAGCGACCATCCATGGCCCTCTCCGAAAACATGGCGCTCTCCACAAAGCACGGCCCTTTTAGCCAAGGTCAAATTGCCGGTCAAAACGCCCGGCGTTTCACGTGAAACAAGCCGCGAATGGCCCGAGAGAATTACTTGCCGATGCAGAAATCACGAAAGATGACGTCCAGGATATCTTCGACGTCCACGCGTCCGGTCAGACGGCCGAGCGCGGTCGCTGCGGCCCGCAGCTCCTCGGCGATCAGCTCCTCATGGCCGCCAGGACGGGCGGCCTCCGCCAGCGCGCGCGCAAGAGAACCAAGCGTCTCTTCCAGCGCCCGCCGGTGACGCACGCGGGTGATAATCGCGGCCTCGCCTCCGGACAAATAGCTCCGGGCATGATCGGCCAAGGCTGACTTCAATTCGCCTAAGCCGCTCCCACTGCTAGCGGAAATAGAATAAATGAATTTCTGCTCATTATTTATATCTTCTGCTTTATTAGGCAAGATCGACTTATCCACAGCCAAATCGATCTTGTTTTCGATCAGCCAGGTTGTGGGCGCTCCAGGCTCCGGCCCTGCGTAATCGGTCGTTGAGCCGGAGGCCGATACGTCAATGACCCACAGCACCAGATCGGCGTTCGCGGCACGGTCGCGGGCACGCCGCACCCCCTCTTGTTCCACGGGATCATCGCTGTGCCGTATGCCCGCGGTGTCGAGAAGCGTAACGGGAAAGCCATCAAGATCGAGATGCACCTCGATAATATCGCGCGTCGTGCCGGCATAGGGCGAAACGATCGCCACATCGCGCCGGGCCAGCTGGTTTAGCAGCGTCGATTTGCCGGCATTCGGCGGCCCTGCAATCGCGACGACGAGACCATCCCGCAAGCGCTCGCCGCGGCGTCCGTCGGCGAGCGCCGCTGCGATCTCGTCATGCAATTGCTGCGCAGCATGGCGCGCCGGACCGATCAAATCTTCAGGTATGTCAGCCTCGTCCGAGAAATCGATCCGCGCCTCGATCAAAGCCAAAGCCCCGATGAGCCGCTGCCGCCACGCTTCAGCGCGGTCGCCGATTAAACCTTTCAGTTGCCGGAAGGCTTGCCGCCGCTGCGCCGGCGTTTCCGCGGCGATCAGATCGGCGAGGCCCTCAACCGCAGTCAGATCGAGCTGGCCGTTCTCAAAAGCCCGCCGGGTGAACTCGCCAGCCTCGGCCGGGCGGCATCCCTCAATCCTTCCGAGCGCATCCAGCACGCCCGCAATCACCGCTGGACCGCCGTGAAGCTGAAGTTCCGCCGTATCCTCTCCGGTCTCGCTGCTCGGCCCAGGAAACCACAGCGCCACCGCTTCATCGATCGCTTCGCCGCCCAGAGGATCGCGCACGCGCACCAGCGCCGCCTTCCGCGGCGCCGGCACACGCCCTGTGAGCTTTTCGAGCGCGGGGCCGGCTTGCGGTCCGGAGATGCGGATCACGGCAATGGCCGCCGGCGGCCGGCCGGAGGAGAGGGCAAAGATGGTGGAACGTGCGGTCATGATGGGTGGTTGAAGCCATTGGCGTGCAAGCATCTGTACTTCGCTGCACGCGGGCTACTTGTTACAGTGCGCACATGTCAACGCCGCAGCCGCACGCATCTCATCAGAATCGTCTCGCCAATGAGACGAGCCCCTACCTTCTCCAGCACAAGGACAACCCGGTCGACTGGTGGGCCTGGGGACCCGAAGCGCTCGCCGAAGCCAAGCTTGCCAACAAGCCGATTCTGCTCTCGGTCGGCTACGCGGCCTGCCACTGGTGCCACGTCATGGCGCACGAAAGTTTTGAGGATGACGCCACCGCGCGTGTCATGAACGAGCTCTTCGTCAACATCAAAGTCGATCGCGAAGAGCGGCCGGACATCGATCAGATCTACATGGCGGCGCTGCACCATCTTGGCGAACACGGCGGCTGGCCGCTCACCATGTTCCTCACACCCGCCGGCGAACCGATCTGGGGCGGCACTTATTTCCCGAACAGTTCACGCTATGGCAAACCGGCCTTCATCGACGTGCTGCGCGAACTCGCGCGGCTCTTTCGCGAAGAACCCCAGAAGATCGAGCAGAACCGCGCCGCTCTGATGGAGCGTCTTGCCACAACCACGGCGGCCACACTTGGCGGAGCGATCGGCATCAAAGAACTCGACAACGCCGCGCGTCAGCTCGGCGGCCTTATCGATCCCGTCAATGGCGGCACGCGCGGCGCACCCAAATTTCCGCAAGCCGCGCTGTTTGAATTGTTATGGCGCGCCGGTTCGCGTACCGGCGAGGCGCGATACTTCGCGGCCGTGGAGATCACGCTCGATCATATCTGCGAGGGCGGCATTTACGATCATCTCGGCGGCGGATTTTCGCGTTACTCGGTCGATGAGCGCTGGCTGGTGCCGCATTTTGAAAAAATGCTCTACGACAACGCGCAACTTCTCGAACTTCTCGCCGTCGCGCATCAGCGCAACGGCAAACCGCTCTATCGCCGGCGTGCGCACGAAACGGTTGCCTGGCTCACGCGCGAAATGACGACAGGCGAGGGCGCATTTTCGGCATCGCTTGACGCCGATTCCGAAGGCGAGGAAGGCAAATTCTACGTCTGGTCCTACGACGACGTGCTCAAACAGCTTGGCAGCGAGGACGGCGCGTTCTTTGCCCGGCATTACGACGTTACGCCGGAGGGAAATTTCGAAGGACACAACATACTCAATCGCCTCAAACCAGTACCGCGCAGCGAGGCCGATGAGACAAAACTCGCGGCCTTGCGGCAGAAACTGCTCGCCGCACGCGGCGCCCGCGTGCGTCCCGGCCTCGACGACAAAGTGCTGGCCGACTGGAACGGCCTGATGATCGCCGCGCTCACCAACGCGGCGCTCCTGTTCGACGAGCCGTCATGGCTGGACATTGCCGTGCGCGCCTACGATTTCGTCATCCGCGCGATGAGTTGCGGCGACCGCCTGGGTCATTCCTGGCGCGAGGGACAATTAAAATTTCCGGGCCTTGCCTCCGATTTTGCAGCGATGATCAGGGCAGCGCTGGCGCTCCATGAAGTAACCGGACAACGCCATTACCTCGATCGGGCGCTTGCCTGGCAGCACGCCCTCGATCGCGATTATGCCAATGCCGCGACCGGCACTTACTATCTCACCGCCGCCGACGCCGAAGGACTTGTGATCCGGCCGGCGTCAACCGCCGACGAAGCGACGCCCAATCATAACGCCGTCGCGGCGCAAAACCTCGTCCGGCTGGCTGTGCTCGCCGGCGACGACGCCTGGCGCGAAAAAGCCGACCGGCTGATCGCTGCTATTGCGCCGCTTGCGGGCGAGAACCTCTACATGCACATGGCGCTTCTTAACGCCATCGATCTTCGGCTGCGCGCCGCGCAGATCGTCGTAACCGGCGAGGGTGCTCAGGCGGAGGCGCTTATCGCGGCGGCCCGCCATCGGCCGCCCTTCGACCGCATCGTACTGCATGCGGCCACCGCGGACGCGCTACCGGGCTCGCACCCGGCCCGCGATAAAATCGCAGCCGCCAAAGAGCCGCAGGCCTTCGTCTGCGTCGGCGAAACATGTTCGCTGCCGGTGACCGATCCGGCCGAGCTTAATCGCGCTATCGAAGCGCTGCGACAATCTTGACGACCCGTTTCAGGCACGTTTCGTGCTTTGTAGCGGGGAGGGGCGCAGTACTGGAGACCGGATGATGCGAAACGGGATCGTTCTGGCGACCGCTCTGACCCTGCTCTCGGCGACCGGAGCGCGCGCCGACGAATGGTGCGGCTACGCAACCCACGACAATGCCGTGATCGAATGCGGCTATACGACCGCCTCGCAATGCGAGACTGCTGTCGGCAAGGGCGGGATGTGTTTCGTCGATCCGGATACGGCAGCGAATATCAGGCGCTTCACGCCGATATTCCGTCACCCTCAAGCGCCGGCATCCTCTCACACTTCGGGATGACGGCTCGGCCGGCTTACGTATTCATCGAGTCGAAGAACTCGCCATTGTTCTTGGTGTTGCGCAGCTTGTCGAGCAGGAAGTCCATGGCATCCATGGTGCCCATCGGATTGAGAATCCGGCGCAGCACGTACATTTTCTTGAGCTGATCGGGCGCCACCAGAAGCTCTTCCTTGCGCGTGCCGGACCGGGTGATGTCCATGGCCGGGAAGGTGCGCTTGTCGGCCACCTTGCGGTCGAGGATGAGTTCGGAATTGCCGGTGCCCTTGAACTCTTCGAAAATCACTTCGTCCATGCGGCTACCGGTGTCGATCAGTGCCGTCGCGATGATGGTCAGCGAACCACCTTCTTCGATATTGCGCGCGGCGCCGAAGAATCGCTTGGGACGCTGCAGGGCATTGGCGTCGACGCCGCCGGTCAGCACCTTGCCGGAAGAGGGCACGACGGTGTTGTAGGCGCGGCCAAGCCGGGTAATCGAATCGAGCAGGATGACGACATCACGGCCGTGTTCGACCAGGCGCTTCGCCTTCTCGATCACCATCTCGGCAACCTGAACGTGGCGCACCGCCGGCTCATCGAAGGTCGAGGACACTACCTCGCCTTTCACCGAACGCTGCATGTCGGTGACTTCTTCCGGGCGCTCGTCGATCAGAAGCACGATAAGATAGCACTCCGGGTGATTGTGCGTGATCGAGTGGGCGATGTTCTGCAGCAGCACGGTCTTGCCGGTGCGCGGCGGCGACACGATCAGCGCGCGCTGGCCTTTGCCGACCGGCGCCACGATGTCGATGACGCGGGCGGAAAGATCCTTCTTGGTCGGATCCTCGAATTCCATCTTCAGCCACTCGTCGGGATAGAGCGGCGTCAGGTTGTCGAAATTGACCTTGTGGCGCGCTTTTTCCGGATCTTCGAAGTTGAGCGAGTTGACCTTGAGCAAGGCAAAATATCGCTCGCCTTCCTTGGGGCTACGGATGTGGCCGTCGATGGTGTCGCCGGTGCGCAGGCCGAAGCGGCGGATCTGCGAAGGCGAAACATAGATGTCGTCGGGGCCGGGTAGGTAATTTGCTTCCGGCGATCGCAGAAAGCCGAAGCCGTCCGGGAGAACCTCGACGACGCCCTCGCCGACAATGTCGGTCTCGCGCGCGGAGAGCTGTTTGAGGATGCCGAACATCAGCTCCTGCTTGCGCATGGTCGAAGCGTTCTCGACCTGAAGCTCCTCGGCAAAGGAGACAAGCTCCGCCGGACTCTTGGTCTTGAGTTCTTGAAGTTTCATTTCCTGCATGAGGAAGTCCTAGGGAAATTGGGCCAGCGGTGGAGTGAGGTGGGATCGCTGGCGAAGGGAAAGTCGCAGGTCTGGCTGCAAGTCTTTGGCTGCAAGTTTCGGGCTGCAAGTCTCGGGCTGGAAGAGGCTTAGGAGCCCCAGGCCCGATGCACAGGCGGCTCCGGATTCACCGGAGCCCAAACGCAACTGCATCCGCCTACGTTCGGTGGGATAGCCGGAAGATAAGAAAAGACGCCGCCTGAAGCAAGTACCGATGCAGAACTTGCGTTGGCAACGCGTAAAGATCAGAACGGTTTCACCACCGCCAGGATAACGATCCCGATCATGAGAATCGTCGGTACCTCATTGATTATCCTGTAGAATCTCTGGGTATGCTGGTTGTTATCGGTGGCAAAATCCTTAACCCAGTGCGCAAACAATCCGTGGACAGCGGAGAGCGCCAGAACGAGCACCAGCTTGCCGTGGAGCCAGCCGGAAGCGAACCAGCCGTACCGAGAATCAGGTCCAAGCCAGGCCAGCCAGAGCCCCAGAACCCAGGTCGCGACCATCGCCGGATTGATGATGGCGCGCAGGAGCCGGCGCTCCATCACTTTGAAGGTCTCCGACTGGACCGAGCCCTTCTCCGCAGCGCAGTGATAGACGAAGAGCCGCGGCAGATAGAGCATGCCGGCCATCCAGGCGATGACGGCGATGATGTGGAACGCCTTGATCCATTCGTACATGATCTCGTCCGTCCGTGGGCCTCGTCGCTCTCCGGCGGCAATCCGTCTTTAGCTAAAATTCCGCACGCGCGCGATCAGCCGTTCGACGTGCGCAATGGGCGTCTCCGGCAAAATGCCGTGACCGAGATTGAAGATAAAGGGCTTCGCCGAAAATGCTTCAAGAATGCCGTCGATCGATCGATCAAGCGCGTCGCCGCCGGTCAGGAGCACGAGCGGATCGAGGTTGCCCTGGATCGGACGGCGTTGCTGGATTTCCTCGCGTGCAAACACAGGATCCGTCATCCAGTCGATTCCAACCGCATCGACCGGAACGCCGGCTACATAGCGCGTCAGCTTTGTTCCTGCGCCACGCGGAAAACCGATGATCCTGGCGTGCGGAATGCGCTTGCGGACTGTGGCGATGATCTTGGCGTTCGGCGCAATGCACCACTTCTCGAATTCATCCGCCGGCAACACGCCAGCCCACGTATCGAAAATCTGTACGGCATCGACACCGGCTTCAAATTGCTGGATCAGATAAGACGCCGAGGCTTCGATAAGCCGTTCGATCAAACCGGAAAATGCTTCGGTGTGCCGATAAGCAAATTGCCGTGCGGGCAACTGATCCGGCGTTCCGCAGCCGGCAATCATGTACGTCGCGACTGTCCACGGGGCACCGCAAAATCCCAGAAGCGCGACCTCGGACGGTAATTCCTGTTTCACCCGCACAATCGTCTCATAAACAGGCGCAAGCGCCTTGTGATCGATCGTGGTTCGCAGGCGGTCGATCGACGACGGCTCGTTAAGCGGATCGAGCCGCGGTCCATTACCTTCCTCAAACGTGACACGCTGCCCGAGTGCATGCGGTACGACCAGAATATCGGAAAACAAGATTGCCGCATCGAAGCCAAACCGCTGGATCGGCTGCAAGGTCACTTCGGCGGCTAATTTTGAATCAAAGCACAGATCGAGGAAACTTTTCGTCCGCTGCCGGATTTTCCGATATTCCGGAAGATAGCGTCCAGCCTGGCGCATCAGCCAGATCGGCGGCACCGAAGTTCGTTCGCCCGCCAGGACGCGGAGGAGAGGTTTGATCACAGCAATCCCTGCTCTACTCTAATCCAATCTAAAATAGACTCTTAGAGTCTGTTGTAGTGGTTAGACGGTTGATTGGACTCATACATTTACCGCCACATTTCATTCACGGCTTACTCACATATCCCCGGAACAAAGCCGAGATCGGCTGCGTCGGACTTATCCGCGTTCCGCGCCGGTTATCGGTGCCTTATCAAGATCACCGTCCACATTTCACCGAAGTTCTGTCCGGCAACGCTTCGGCAAATCCGGGGAGGCACCGGTGTGGATGATATGTCCGCGAATCGGCCTAATGTGCTTGCACCCCATGCCAAGGCATGGCTTTCTCCACAGTCGTCGGCAGGTTATCCAAGTCTCCCGGTCGATCTCATGGCGCAAGCGGCGGGCTATTTCCACCTTCACCTGATCTCCGACGCGACCGGTGAAACATTGATCACCGTCGCGCGCGCAGCTGCGGCCCAGTATGCGAAGGTCATGCCGGTCGAGCACATGCACCCCCTGGTGCGCACGCAGAAACAGCTCGATCGCATCCTGGCCGATATCGAAGAAGCGCCCGGTATCGTTCTTTATACGCTGCTCGAGGAAGGCCTCGTGGAGCGGCTGGAAAAAAAGTGCCGTGAGCTTGGCTTGCCGTGCCTTTCGATTCTCGGCCCCGTGCTGCACTTGTTCCAAGCCTATCTCGGTGCGCAAACGACCCATAAAGTCGGCGCCCAGCATACGCTCAACGCCGAATATTTCCGCCGGATCGACGCGCTCAACTACACCATGATGCATGACGATGGTCAGCAGACCGACGATCTTGAAGAGGCCGACGTCGTGCTGGTCGGCGTATCCCGCACGTCGAAGACGCCAACATCGATCTATCTTGCCAATCGCGGTGTAAAGACAGCTAACGTACCGCTTGTACCCGGCGTGCCACTGCCGCCGGAGGTCGAGCGACTGAACCACCCGCTCGTGGTCGGCCTGTTCGCGACACCCGAGCGGATCGTGCAGATTCGGCAAAACAGGCTGCTTGGACTGAATGTGCATCGCGAAGACGATCAATATATCGACCGCAAAGCGGTTACCGAGGAAATCGCGGCATCGCGCAAACTCTGCAGCAAGCACAATTGGCCGGTGATCGACGTGACGCGCCGCTCGATCGAAGAGACTGCGGCTGCGGTCCTTGCCTATCTGACCGAGCGCCGCCGGCACCGGGCCTCGTGAGCGATGCGATGGCGCTGTGGCTTGGCAAAGAGCCGCTTGTACTGGCGTCGCGGAGCAAAATCCGTCAGGCGCTGCTGACGGCTGCTGGAATTCCGCTGGACATACGCGCGGCCGATCTCGACGAGCGTGCGCTTGAGGCTGGTGCGGTATCGGCGGCGCCCGGAGCGATTGCCGCTCATCTGGCGCGCGCGAAAGCGGTCTCGGTGTGCAAGTCCAGTTCAGGCCGCCTGACGCTCGGCGCCGATCAAACGCTCGCCCTTGGTGCTGAACGGTTTACAAAGCCGGCTGACCGGGGCGCAGCACGCGTCCAGTTGCGGGCGCTGCGCGGGCGCACGCACGAACTCCACTCGGCGATCGCGTTCGTGCAGGACGCCAGGGTGCTGTTCGAATATGTCGGCGTCGCGCGGCTGACCATGCGCGACTTCTCCGATTCCTTCCTCGACCTCTATCTCGATGCCGCCGGCAATGCGTCGACCGAAAGCGTCGGCGCTTACCAGCTCGAAGGTCTCGGCATTCAGCTGTTCCAGCGCGTCGACGGCGACTATTTCACCGTATTGGGGTTGCCGCTCCTGGAAGCACTCGATTTTCTCCGCCGCCAAGGCTGTGTGGCGCCATGATCGGGGACCGGCCCTTCATGCTCTGCCTGACCGGTTCGCTCGGCATGGGCAAATCGACCGTTGCAAAATTTTTCGCCGAGGAGGGCATTCCGGTGCATGATTCGGACGCCGCCGTGCATGCGCTCTATGAGGGTGAAGCTGTGCCTTTGATCGAGGCGGCATTTCCCGGTTCGGTCACCGGCGGCAAGGTTGATCGCGCCAAGCTTGCCGGGATGGTTCTCAACGACAATGCAGCCCTCGCCCGGCTCGAGACCATCGTTCATCCGCTGGTCACCGCCTCGCGGGAGAGGTTCCTGACGGACGCGCAGGCCAAGGGTGTGCCTGTCGTCGTGCTCGATGTGCCGCTGCTATTCGAAACCATTGCGCAAAGCCGCTGCGACGCCGTCGTCGTCGTCTCGGCGCCGCCCGATCTGCAGCGACAGCGCGCCTTGCAACGCCCGGGCATGACCGACGAGAAATTTGCGGCACTCATAGCCAAGCAGATGCCCGATGCGGAAAAGCGCCGGCGTGCCGATTTCATCGTGGACAGCTCAAAGGATTTTGAACACACCCGCGCCCAGATCCGTGAAATTCTCCGCAGCGTCGCTACTATGCCACGGCGTCAGCGCTGATTCGCCCCGGACGAGATTCAATGCGTGAAATTGTCTTCGATACCGAAACGACGGGACTTGATCCCTTCCAGGGTGATCGCATGGTCGAGATCGGCTGCATCGAGCTCGTCAATCGATTTCCGACCGGCAAGACATTTCATTGCTACTTCAATCCGGAACGCGACATGCCGGAATCGGCGTTCCGGATTCACGGCCTGAATATCGAGTTCCTCAAGGACAAATCGCTTTTCGCCGATAAGGCGGACGAACTCATCGCCTTTCTCGGCGACGATCAGCTCATCGCGCATAATGCAATGTTCGATCTCGGCTTCCTTAATGCCGAGCTGGAGCGCGTCGGCCGCGCCGCGGTCAGCCGCGAGCGCATCGTCGACACGCTTCTTCTGGCGCGGCGGCGGCACCCGGGAGGTGCGAACCGGCTCGACGATCTGTGCGTGCGTTATTCAATCGACAATTCGCGGCGCACCAAGCACGGCGCATTGCTCGATGCTGAACTTCTCGCCGAAATCTATATCGAGCTGATCGGTGCGCGCCAGGCGCAGCTTGGTCTCGCGCAGGCGGCAGCACCCACCCATGTTGCGGGCGATGTTGCGGCGTTGCGCGCGCGCCCGGCGCCGCTTGCCGCGCGCTTGAGTGAAGAGCAGCGCACGGCGCATCGCCGCTTCATCGCCGGCCTTGGCGAGAACGCGATTTGGCGCGATTTCGTCAGTTTGGATTGAGCGGCGGTATTGCCGAAGGCGGCTGTGCCGCCGTCATGCGGTCGCGATAAAGCGCCACGAAATCCACCGGCTCCAGAAGCAGCGGCGGAAAGCCGCCATTGCGCGTCGCCGTGGCAATGATCTCGCGTGCGAACGGGAAAATCAGGCGCGGGCACTCGATCATCACGACCGGCTGCAGGCTGTCCGGCGGCACATTGAGAATCCGGAACACGCCGCAGTAAAGCAGTTCGAATCCAAACAGCAGCATGCCCTGGGCTTCTGCTTTGCCTTCGAGCCGCAGCGTCACCTCGAAGTCGGTTTCGGTCAGCGGCGCGGTCGAGACGCCGATATTGATATTGATTTGCGGCTGCTGCGTGCTCGGCGCCAGGGAGCGCGGTGCGTTCGGATTCTCGAAGGAGAAGTCCTTCACATATTGCATCATGACGCCGATCTGCGGCGGCGGCGTTTGCGGCGGCCCGGCCTGCGGTTCGGGGCCGCCATTCGTCATGGACATTCTCGTCTCCGGCTTCGCTTTATCGCGGCTTGGCTAACACAGGGCAGGGGGGCGAACAATGGCGGCCGCCCGGGCCGGAGCGAGCCATTTGTCTCGATGATTTGATACCGATTTCGCCGGATTTGCCTAAAAGCGCGTCTCGAGGGCCAGCATCCATTGTTGGCGCGGCGGCGGTGATCGTCTAGTCTCCTGCGTCGGCACTCCAGGATCACGATCGGCGCCTACTGGATGGTTCCCGGCGTGTACCTACATAGATGTGTACCTCGGTAAAACGGGGGAACCGAGCCTTCTCCTGCGGTTTTGTCCTTTCGAACCGCTCTGGGGCGCAACCGTCCCGCAACGCGCGATGCCGAAAGAATGCCCGACGTGTTCGATATCTACACCATCATCTTTTTGGCGCTGGCGGTGTTCATTTTCCTGCGCCTGCGCAGCGTTCTGGGCCAGCGCACCGGCCGGGAACGGCCGCCTTACGATCCTTATTCGGCGCGCGATGCCGTGCGCAGCCCGGCGGCCGATAAGGTCGTGACGCTGCCGCAGCGGCCCGCGGAAGCCGCAGCGCGACCCGCCGAAGTCCCGCAAGCTCCTCCCGCCGAACGCTGGAAGGACGTGGCCGAGACCGGATCGGCGGTGGCGGCGGGGCTCGATGCGATCGTGGCTGCGGACTCAAGTTTCGACGCCAAGCATTTTATCACCGGTGCGCGTGCCGCCTACGAGATGGTCGTGACGGCGTTCGCCGGCGGCGACCGCCGTCAATTGCGCAACCTGTTGTCGCGGGAAGTTTTTGATGGATTTGATGCTGCGATCACCGAGCGCGAGGGCCGCAGCGAAACCGCTGAAACGCGTTTTGTCTCGATCGACGGTTCGACCATTACCGCCGCCGAGCTGCGCAATCGCACGACGGCGCAACTCACCGTGCGCTTCGTCTCCAAGCTGATTACCGCCACGCGCGACGGCGCCGGCACCGTGGTCGACGGCAATGCCGAGAAGGTCACCGACGTTACCGACGTGTGGACCTTCGCGCGCGACATCTCCTCGCGCGATCCCAACTGGAAAGTGGTCGCGACCGAAGCCGGGCAATGAGGCCGATCAAGGGGCCGTGCCGGAGTTTGTTCCTGCTTGCTTTGCTTGCAGGGCTTTTCGCGGTTCCGGCGCCGGGCTTTTGCCAGGACCGCGCGCCGATCAAATTTCCGGATGCCCAATACGAACCCGTCGATTGGACCGATCTCGACGGCTGGGTCAATGACGACCACGCCGCAGCCTTCGCCGTCTTCCTGCAAAGTTGCCGGACACTCGAAATCAAGCGCCGCCGGGGCCGCGAATTGACGGCAATCCCGGCGGCGCTGAAGGATATTTGCGAGCGCGCACGGGCGGCTATCCCGCTCGACGAGGATGGCGCGCGCAAATTCTTCGAAGAAAACTTCCGGCCCATCCGCATCAACAAGCTCGGCGATACGGACGGTTTTCTCACCGGCTATTACGAGCCGATCATTCCCGGCTCACGCGTGCCGACCGGCGAATTCACGGCGCCGCTTTATCGGCGGCCGCCGAACCTTGTGGCCGCGGGCCGGCGCAGGCTGGGCGACGCATTTCCGAGCAAGGGCGTCTTTGTCGGCCGCCGCGTCGGCCGCCGCAAGATCGTGCCCTACTACGATCGCGGCCAGATCGAGGACGGCGCGCTCGATGGCTGGCATCTGGAAATCTGCTATCTGCACGACTCGGTCGATGTCTTGTTCGCGCAGATACAAGGCTCGGCCCGGATCAAGCTGGAAGACGGCACGATCCTGCGCGTCAATTACGACTCCCATAATGGCTGGCCTTACACGCCCGTCGGCCGTGTCCTCGTCGCCAATAAGGTCATGACTGCCGACCAGGTGTCGATGCAGAGCATCCGCGACTGGATGGAGGCTAATCCGGATCTGGCCAAGGACGTGCGCCGGGCAAACAAGTCCTACGTGTTTTTCCGCATCACCGATCTGTCGACCGAGGACGAGGCTGTCGGCGGCGAGGGTGTGCAACTCATGCCCGGACGATCGATCGCGGTCGATCGGTCGCTGCATGCCTATGGCACCCCATTTTTTATCCAGGCCAATCTGCCGATCGCGAGCGAGAAAGCGACCACCAAGTTCGATCGCCTTGTCGTTGCCCAGGATACCGGCTCGGCCATTGTCGGACCGGCGCGGGCGGATATTTACTTCGGCGCCGGCGACGAGGCCGCGCGTATCGCCGGCCGTATCAAAAATGCCGGCTCGTTCGTGATGCTGCTTCCCCGCGAACTCGATCCGGTGGAAGCCGGACGCGACATGCCGCTGCCGCCGGAGCGGCCCGGCCTGTTCAGTCTCAGCGGCACCACGATGGAAGATCCAACCGCCGTCGATCCGGCGCCGGACGAGGCGCCCGCGCCCGAAGCCAAGCCCGTTGCCGCACCCGCGCCGAAAGCAAAAACCCGGCAGAAAAAATGAACCGCCGCCGCCGCTTGAGCGATGATGAGCGCACGCTGTGGCGCAGTATTGCACGCTCGATCAAACCGCTCCGGCCGCGCCAGCCGATCGATGCTGCCGAGGATGTTGAGCACCCGCAATCACCGGCATCCGCGCCGGTGCACACTGCAAAGCGGCATGAGCCCGCAACACGGACAAAGACACCGCCGCCGCTTACGCCGTTCGACCGGCGGCTCAAGCAGCGCGTCGCGCGCGGCCGTGATGCGATCGAAGCCCGCATTGATCTCCACGGCATGACGCAAAGTCAGGCACATACCGCGCTCTTGCGATTTTTGCGGCGGGCGCAGGCGGATGGCGCGAAGATCGCGCTTGTCGTCACCGGCAAGGGCGGCGGTAAACTTTTGCGCGATGGCTCAGGAGAGCAGGGCGTTCTGCGGCGGCAGGTGCCGATGTGGCTTTCCCTGCCGGAATTTCGCCCCTTTATCGTCGGCTTCGAGGAAGCGCATGTCAGCCATGGCGGGCAGGGCGCGCTATACATTCGTCTGCGCCGCCACAAATGAGGCGACCTTATTAACCTTAACACCGAGAAGGCCGGACAAACTGCAAGAATTGGTCAAATTCGTCTGCGAGAAATCAAAGGCCAATTCGGAGTACCAGTCATGTCCGAGACTTTCACCACGCCGACAAAGTCTGCCGCGACGCGCGGCGGTCCGGTCGATCTTCACATGCTTGCGCATGTCGAGAAGTGGATGGCGATGATCCGTGAGATCGCCCGCGAGCAGCAGGGCGAAATAAAATTCCGCGGCTAATTCAGGTTGCCGCCGGCGTTGCGTAAAATCACAGAATAAAACGGCTCAGGTCCGTGTTCCTGGCCAGGTCGCCGACGTGCTTTTGAACGTAGGCGGCATCGATCTTCACCGTCTCGCCGGAGCGGTCGGGCGCGCCGAACGACACGTCGTCAAGCACGCGCTCCATCACGGTCTGCAAGCGGCGGGCGCCGATGTTTTCGACGCTTGAATTCACCGCGACAGCGACGTCCGCCACGGCGTCGATCGCATCTTCGGAGAATTCCAGCGTTACGCCTTCAGTCGCCATCAGCGCTATATATTGTTTGATCAGCGAGGCTTCCGGTTCGGTCAGGATGCGACGCATGTCGTCGCGCGAGAGCGCGTTGAGTTCGACGCGGATCGGTAGGCGGCCCTGCAACTCGGGCAAAAGATCGGACGGCTTTGAAATGTGGAAAGCGCCCGAGGCGATAAACAGGATGTGATCGGTCTTCACCGGGCCATGCTTGGTGGCGACTGTCGTGCCCTCGATCAGCGGCAACAGGTCGCGCTGTACGCCCTCACGGGACACATCGCCGCCGCCGCCGCGGCCCTCGCGCGCGCAAATCTTGTCGATCTCATCCAGAAAAACGATGCCGTTGTTCTCGACCACCCTGATCGCGTCCTGTGTCAGTGCGTCGGTGTCGAGGAGCTTGTCGGATTCCTCATTGATGAGGACGTCGTGGGAATCCTGCACGGTGACCCGGCGCGTCTTGGCTCGGCTGCCGCCGAGCTTGCCGAAAATGTCGCCAATCGAGATCGCGCCCATCTGCGCCCCGGGCATACCGGGAATTTCGAACAGCGGCATGCCGCCGCCGGCCGATTGCACCTCGATCTCGATTTCCTTGTCGTTGAGCTCGCCGGCCCGGAGCCTCTTGCGGAAGGCTTCCCTGGTCGACGCGCTGGCATTGGCGCCGACCAGCGCGTCGAGAACGCGTTCCTCGGCGGCCTGCTGGGCGCGGGCCTGCACGTCTTTGCGCTTTCGCTCCCGCGTCAATGCAATCGCGACCTCAACCAGATCGCGCACGATCTGCTCGACATCGCGGCCGACATAACCAACTTCGGTGAATTTCGTCGCCTCGATCTTGAGAAACGGCGCACCGGCGAGCTTGGCGAGGCGGCGCGAAATTTCGGTCTTGCCGACACCGGTCGGGCCGATCATCAAAATGTTTTTCGGCAGGACTTCTTCGCGCAGCCGGTCGTCGAGCTGCAGCCGGCGCCAGCGGTTGCGCAGCGCGATCGCGACTGCGCGTTTGGCGTCATTCTGCCCGACGATGAAGCGATCGAGCTCGGAAACGATTTCGCGAGGGGAAAAGTCGGTCACGCTTTCAACGTTTCGATGGTCACATTGCGGTTGGTGTAGACGCAGATATCGGCCGCGATATCGAGCGAGCGGCGCACGATGGCTTCGGCATCGAGCGGTCCGTCCAGCAAGGCACGCGCGGCGGCGAGCGCGTAATTGCCGCCCGAACCGATGCCGACGACACCGGCTTCCGGTTCAAGCACATCGCCGGTCCCGGTGAGCACCAGTGACACATCCTTGTCGGCGACAATCATCATCGCTTCGAGCCGCCTCAGAAAACGGTCTGTGCGCCAGTCCTTGGCCAGTTCGACCGCGGCGCGGGTCAATTGCCCGGGATATTGCTCGAGCTTCGATTCCAGCCGCTCGAACAGGGTGAAGGCGTCGGCCGTGGCGCCGGCGAAGCCGCCGATGACGTCGCCCTTGCCGAGCCGGCGCACCTTCTTGGCATTGGCCTTGACGATGGTCTGGCCGATCGAGACCTGGCCATCGCCGCCCACGGCGACCAGGCCGCCCTTGCGGACGGTCAGGATGGTGGTGCCGTGCCAGGGGCCGGATTCGGGAGGTGACATGCTCTGGAAAACCCTCGGTCTAACCATGATTTAGGGTTTGGCGGCCCGCGATGCAATTGCGTCACGGAAGGATTGGCGGGGTGCGCCAAGCCCTGTTAAAAGGCGCGCGGCGCGCCCGGAGAAGCATGATGCGCAAGGCGTCCGTAAAGCGGACCACCAAGGAAACCGACGTCGAGGTCGCGATCGATCTCGACGGCGAGGGCCGTGCGTCGGTTGCGACCGGCGTCGGCTTTCTCGATCACATGCTTGATCTCCTGGCGCGGCATTCGCGGATCGACATCAGCGTCAAGGCCAAGGGCGATCTGCACATCGATCAGCATCACACGACCGAAGACGTCGGCATTGCGCTTGGCCAGGCGCTCAGGCAGGCGCTTGGCGACATGAAGGGCATCACACGTTACGCCGATGTGCATCTGCCGATGGATGAGGCGCTCACGCGCGTCGCGATCGACGTGTCGGGCCGGCCGTTTCTGGTGTTCAAGGTCGACTTCGTCCGCGCCAAGATCGGAACGTTCGATACCGCCCTGGTGCAGGAATGGTTTCAGGCCTTCGCGGTGAATGCCGCGATGACGCTGCATGTGGCCACGCTCTACGGCGGCAACGATCATCATATTGCCGAATCGTGTTTCAAGGGTCTGGCGCGGGCGCTCCGGGTGGCCGTAGCGATCGATCCGCGGGCCGCCAATGAAGTGCCATCGACCAAAGGCACGCTGGGCGGCTAGGACTTGATCCGGAAAAGTGGAAGCAGGTTTTCCGAAGAAATCATGCTCCAGCGAAAAACTCTTCCCGCGCTTATCTGAAAGACGACGCAATGTCCGTTTATACCGTTCACGAGCCGCCGTTGCGGGCCGCCGATACGTTGGCAGACCCCGTTCGCTTTGTTTTTGTCCGCGACGGTTTCTACTGGTGGGCGTTCCTGCTGACGCCGCTCTGGATGCTGCGGCACCGGCTGTGGCTGGTCTTGCTGCTCTATGTTCTGCTTTCAGTTGTTCTCGACGTGGCGCTGCGCATTGCCGGCGCGTCGGCTCCGCTGATTGTGCTGACCGGTTTTTTGATCTCGCTTTTGGCCGGACTGGAGGCTGCAACATTGCGCCGCTTTACGCTGCGCCGCCGTCATTGGAAAAATGTCGGCGTCGTCAGCGGCGACGATCTCGAAGATGCCGAGCGGCGATTTTTCGACAACTGGGTCAAAGTCCCCGCGCGGAACACTCAGCCCGTCGCCGGGCCTGCCGCTCCCCCACCCGCGCTATCGCGTTCGTACCGGGGAGATGCATCTGGCGTGATTGGCCTCTTCCCAGAGCCGGGGGCGTAACAGTGAGCGTCGCAATCGTCGATTATGGCTCTGGCAATCTGCACTCGGCTGCGAAAGCGTTCGAGCGCGCCGCGCATGAGGCCGGCGCCGATCGGCAGATCGTGGTGACGGACGATCCGGCCACGGTCGCGCGCGCCGATCGCGTGGTGCTGCCTGGCGTCGGCGCCTTTGCCGATTGCCGCCGCGGGCTCGATGCCGTTCCCGGCATGGTCGAGGCGCTCGACGAGGCGGTGCGGCGCAAGGGCCGGCCGTTCTTCGGCATCTGCGTCGGCATGCAGCTTCTTGCCGAGCGCGGCCGCGAATATGAAGTGACGAAAGGCCTCGGCTGGATCGCCGGCGAGGTCGATCGCATCGTGCCGAGCGATCCGAACCTGAAAATCCCGCACATGGGCTGGAATACGCTCAATGTCGCGCGGCCGCACAGGCTCGTCGACGGCTTGCCGCTCGGACCGCAGGGGCTGCACGCCTATTTCGTGCATTCGTTTGCGCTCAATCCGTCGCAGCACGCCGATCTGGTGGCAGAGGCCGATTACGGCGGCGCGGTCACCGCAATTGTTGGGCGCGACAATATTGTCGGCACGCAATTTCATCCCGAGAAGAGCCAAAAGCTCGGACTGGCGCTGATTGCGAATTTTTTGAAGTGGAAGCCGTGATCCTGTTCCCGGCCATCGACTTGAAGAACGGCGAAGCCGTGCGCCTGCAACAGGGCGACATGGCGCGCGCCACCGTGTTCAATCGCGATCCGGCGGCACAGGCGCACGCCTTCGCCAAACAAGGTTTTGAATATCTCCATATCGTCGATCTCGATGGCGCTTTCGCCGGCAAGCCGATGAACGCCGCGGCGGTCGAGCGGATTCTTGCCGCCGTGGATATTCCGGTGCAGCTCGGCGGCGGCATCCGCGATCGCACAACGATCGATGGCTGGCTGGGCAAAGGCGTCACACGCGTCATCATCGGCACGGCGGCGGTGCGCGATCCGGCTTTGGTCAGGGAAGCAGCACACATGCATCCGGGCCGCGTGGCGGTGGGGCTCGATGCGCGTGACGGCAAAGTGGCCGTCGAAGGCTGGGCCCAGACGTCCGAGCTTTCCGCGCTCGACATTGCCCGCCGATTCGAAGACGCCGGCGTTGCGGCGATCATCTATACCGACGTGAAACGCGACGGCATGCTGCAGGGCCTCGATCTCGACGCCACCATCGCGCTTGCAGACAGGATTTCAATTCCGGTCATCGCCTCGGGCGGTCTTGCTTCGCTTGACGACATCAAGGCTTTGACCGCGCCGCGCGCGAAAAAACTCGCAGGCGCCATCGCCGGCCGCGCGCTCTACGACGGCAGGCTCGATGCTGTGGCGGCACTTGCGGTATTGCGCAATGCGCGGGCGGCACATGTTTAAAGTTCGCGTCATCCCCTGCCTCGACGTCAAGGACGGCCGCGTCGTCAAAGGCGTCAATTTCGTCAACCTGCGCGATGCCGGCGACCCGGTGGCAGCTTCGATCGCCTATGACCAGGCCGGCGCCGATGAGCTGACTTTTCTCGACATCACGGCGAGCCACGAGAACCGCGGCATCATGCTCGACGTCGTGCGGTGTACCGCGGAAGCCTGCTTCATGCCGCTCACGGTCGGCGGCGGCGTTCGCACCATCGAGGATATCCGCACGCTGCTTGCGTCCGGCGCTGACAAAGTGTCGATCAATACGGCTGCGGTGGGCCGCCGGGATTTCGTCAAGGAAGCCGCCGAAAAATTCGGCGACCAGTGCATCGTGGTCGCGATCGATGCCAAGCGCGTGTCGCAGCCGGACGCGCCCGCGCGGTGGGAAATATTCACCCATGGCGGCCGCAATCCGACCGGCATAGACGCGCTCGCCTATGCGCGCGAAGTGGTCGGGCTCGGCGCCGGCGAAATTCTGCTCACCTCGATGGACCGCGACGGAACGAGGACGGGCTACGACGTCGCGCTGACGCGCGCCGTGGCTGACGCCGTGCCGGTGCCGGTGATCGCATCCGGCGGCGTCGGCAATCTCGATCACCTCGTCGAGGGCATCCGCGACGGCCACGCCACCGCCGTCCTTGCCGCCTCGATTTTCCACTTCGGCGAGCATTCGGTGCGCGAGGCCAAAGACTATATGGCGCGTGCCGGCCTGCCGATGCGGCTCGATCCGTGATCGGCCTCTCCCCGCGTGCGAGCGGAAATGCTAAGGAACGATGGCGAAAGGGCTAAAGGATGCCGCCATTTACCATTCATGAGCTGGAAAAGCGCGTGCAGGAACGTGCGCGGGAGAGCGCCGACGTCTCCTATACCCGTAAATTGCTCGATCGCGGCGTCAACCAGTGCGCCAAGAAGCTCGGCGAGGAAGCCGTCGAAGCTGTCATTGCGGCCGTCGGCGAGGACAAGGATCGCCTGATCGGCGAGGCCGCGGACGTGATTTATCACTTGCTGGTCGTGCTCTACGCCCGTGGCATCTCGCTCGACGAGGTCGAGGCGGAACTCGGCGCGCGTACGCGCCAGTCCGGCCTCGATGAGAAAGCCTCGCGCAAGGGCGGCTGAACCGGATGGAGCAGCGCACCCACCAGGACGTGTCACCCTATCGCGCGTTCTCCCGCCGCGAATGGGCGACGCTTCGCGAGGACACGCCGATGACGCTCGAGCCGGCCGAGGTCGCACGGCTGCGCTCGATGCACGACCGGCTCGACATGTCGGAAATCGAGGAAATTTATTTGCCGCTGTCGCGGCTGCTTTCACTCTATGTAGCGACGACGCAAAAACTGTTTCGCGCCCAGCAGAGTTTTCTCGGCACCGAAGACGCGAAGATGCCCTACATCATCGGCGTGGGCGGTTCGGTCGCCGTCGGCAAGTCGACCACGGCGCGCGTGCTGCAAGCGCTGCTGGCGCGCTGGCCGAACGTGCCCAAGGTCGACCTGATCACCACCGACGGGTTCCTGTTTCCCAACGCGGTGCTGGATCGCGAAGGCTTGATGGAAAAGAAGGGTTTTCCGGAAAGCTACGACCTGCCGGCGCTGCTGCGCTTTCTTACCGACATCAAGGCCGGCCAGCATCCGGTACGCGCGCCGGTCTATTCGCATCTGATCTATGACGTCATCCCCAATCAATGGATCGAGATCGATCGGCCCGAAATCCTGATTGTCGAGGGCCTCAATGTGCTTCAGGCCGGACGATTGCCGAGAGACGGCAAAGCGGTTCCGTTCGTCTCGGACTTTTTTGATTTCTCGGTCTATCTCGATGCCGAAGAAGACGTACTGCTGGCGTGGTACGTCTCCCGCTTCCTGACACTGCGCGGCACGGCATTCGCGGATCCGAAATCCTACTTTCATCGTTACGCGCGCTTGTCCGACGAGGAAGCAGTCGCGACCGCGACTTCGATCTGGAATCGAATCAATCTCGTCAATTTGCACGAGAATATTTTGCCGACGCGGCAGCGCGCCGATCTCATTTTGAAGAAGAGCGAAAGCCACGCGGTCGAGGAAGTGGCGCTGCGCCGGCTGTGACCGTTACGCCGCGGCTGCGGCGGCATTCGGCATGGCAAGCACCGCGGCGAGCCGTTCTCGGTCCAGCGGTTTGACCAAAAAATCGTCCATGCCGGCGGCGAGACTGGCCTCGCGGTCTTCCGTCGATGCATTCGCGGTGAGTGCGACGATCGGCGTGTGCGAACTTTCGTCTTCAGCTTCGATCGCGCGAATCCGGCGTGTGGCGTCCAGCCCGTCCATTTCGGGCATGTGAAGATCCATGAGCACGCGGTCAAACGGCATGCCGGCGGCGCGCGCGGCAAGCCAGCATTCTATTGCCGCGGTGCCGGTCCCGGCCATGGTGGGGCGATGCCCAAGCTTGACCAGAAGCGCCCGCGCCAGCAGCGCGTTGATCTCGTTATCCTCGGCAACGAGGATCGAAAGGCCGCCGGCGGCCGGTGGCGCGCGTGGCGTCTCTACGGCTTCAGCGGCGATCCCATAATCGAATGCGTCGTCAGTCGAGAAACGCGCCGCGAGCGAGGCGGCACGCACCGGCTTGATCAGATAACCGGTGAAGCCAGCCTCTTTCAGCACGGCAAGCTCGCCGCGCATCGCCGGCGTCACCAGCACAAGCCGCCGCGGGATGGCGTCCGCCCTGGCGGCCAGCGCGATACAGGCCGCGGTGCCCAGTGCATGATCGACCAGCACCGTATTCCAGGACTGTTCGGGAAGCAGCGCCGCGGCCACCTGGTCGTCTGGAACGATCGTGGCGTGTGCGCCCCAGCGCTGCAGCCGCCGCGCCAGAAGCGAGGCCTCGATTGCCGCCGGAGCGGCGATAAGGACATCGGTCGAAGCAAGATCGGGAACCGCGAGCGGTTGCGTCGCATCTTCATCGCAGTGCTGCAACGGCAGGATGACGCGGAAGGTCGAGCCCGCACCGGGAGCGCTTTGGACCGTGATCGTGCCGCCCATCCGTTCGACAATGCGCCTCGAAATAGTGAGTCCGAGACCGATGCCGGTGAATTTTCGCGTCGAGCCGATATCGGCTTGCTCGAATTCCTGGAAGATACGCACCTGGTCTTCGCCGGCGATGCCGATGCCGGTGTCACGCACCGCGATGACGACATCGCTGCCGTTTGCATCCGGCTCAACGATGATTGACACGCCGCCGGTCTCGGTGAATTTGATTGCGTTGCCGACAAGGTTGAACACCACCTGCCGAAGCCGCGCGGCATCACCGACGACGCGCGCCGGCAGGCGCTCGTCGACATAGGCGCATATTTCGAGTCCCTTGGCCTGGGCGCGGGGCCCCAGCAATTCAACCGCCTCCTCGACGAAACTTGCGAGCACGAACGGCCGGGCCGTCAGATCGAGCCGCCCGGATTCGATCTTGGCAAGATCGAGCAGCTCCTCGATGAAAGACATCAGCGTGCCGCCGGACGTTTTCATCGCGGTGAGGTAAGTTGCCTGCTCGGGCACCAGCGGCGTGTCACCGAGGAGATCCGCCATGCCGAGTATGCCGTTAAGCGGTGTCCGGATCTCATGGGACACCATCGCCAGGAATTGCGATTTCGCGCGGCTCGCCGCTTCCGCCTGATCGCGGGCATCGGCGAGCGCGTGCTCGGCAAAAACGCGATCCGTCACGTCGCGTCCGACGCTTTGCATTTCATCGTCGCCATCGCCGCGTACGGTCACTTCGCGCCAGGCGATCCAGCGCGCGCCGTCCGGCGAAGCGATTTTCTGATCATGGACGCGGGTGCCGTCGGGAAGCAGTGTTGTCTCGCCCTGGTCCTCGACCGGCAGCGTGAATGCGGTGTCCAGGAGTTCGTCGCGGGAAAGCCCGGCAAGCGCACAGAACGCATCGTTGGCGTAGGTGATGGCGCCGTCGCCGTCGCGGCGCACGATGACGTCGCCTTGCGCTTCGAAAAAGTTCTTGGCGCGCTCCTGCGCTTCGCGGATTTCCCAATGGCGATCTTCCGCATGGTCGAGCCGCGCTTCCAGCCCGCGCAGCTCGCCCTTCATCTGGCGGTTGCGGGAGATGAGAATGCCCATGCCGCCGCACGCTGCGCCGAACAGGGCGGCAACGCCGATTGCGAATGAGTAGGGATCGTAATTGGGCCCAGTCGCGATCGTTCCCGACAGGAAGCCGAATGCGACCGCAAACGACATGGTGGTGATGACGAGCGCGCGTACGATCAGCGACCATACGCGGCGGGTCAGGATGGTCGATCTGGCCAGATTGGCTCGAGGCCGCATGTCCCTGTCCCGGCTCGGGACGTGGTGGCGGCGCCCGGTTGGAGGCCGTGTTCACGCCCGGATTATCGCGGTTCTGATCGCCATTTTGACCATGGAACCTTGCCCATTGCTTGCGATCGGCCGCTGCGATTGGAGCGAGGGTTGATGCTTTGTTAACATGGGCTTGAAACATAGACTGTGCCGATAGACCGGGCGGTCTAAACGTCCGTCGCGGCCGGAGAAAATGGATGGCTAAAGCTGTGAGTACGAAGAATCCGCGCGCCAAAGCCAAACGGCCGGGCGGGGCGGAAAAGCCGTCGCGCGCGGCCGCCGAGGCCGCAGTCCGCACGCTGATCTGCTGGGCCGGCGACGATCCGGATCGCGAGGGTCTGAAATCGACGCCGGCGCGCGTTGTGCGGGCCTACGAGGAATGGTTCTCCGGCTACAACGACGATCCGCGCGAATATCTCAAGCGCACGTTCGAGGAGACCGGCGGCTACGACGAAGTCGTGGTGCTGCGCGACATCCGTTTCGAATCGCATTGCGAGCATCATCTCGCGCCGATCATCGGCCGCGTGCATATCGGCTATATCCCGCGCAACCGCGTTGTCGGCATTTCGAAACTGGCGCGGCTGGTCGAGGTTTATTCGCGCCGGCTTCAGATTCAGGAAAAAATGACCGCCGAGATTGCATCATGTCTCGACGCCGTACTGAAACCGCACGGTGTTGCCGTAGTCACCGAGGCGACGCACCAATGCATGACTACGCGCGGCGTGCATAAGCCGGGCGTCACCATGGTGACCAGCCGGATGCTCGGCGTGTTCCGCGATCACGCCGAGACGCGTCAGGAATTTCTTTCCGCCATCGGCATGCGCGGCGCGATCAATGGCGGTAATGGGACGGGGTAGTTTTGCCGGCGGCCGCTCTTGACGTCTGGACGAATGTCTATCCTATGACGAAGGCATTCAGCTTGTTGCCGTCGGGATCGCGGAAATAGCCGGCATAGAATCCGCCGCCGCGCGGGCCAGGCGCGCCTTCGTCCGCAGCGCCGAGGCTCATGGCGACTTTGTAGATTTGATCGACATGCGCCCTGTCCTTTGCGGCCAGCGCCACCATCACGCCGTTACCGACAGTCGCGGGCTGGCCGTTGAAGGGTTTGGTGATGCCGATTCCGGCGCCACCGCCGCGCACGCCCCAGGCGATGAATTTCTCAGTCTCCATCATGCGGCCAATGCCCATCTCCCTGGCGATGGCATCGTAAAAGGCTGTGGCCCGCTTCATGTCATTGGTGCCAAGCGTCACATATCCGATCATGGTTCCGCTCCATTCCGTGTTGATGCTGGATTTAAGAATTCACGCTGCGCGGCGAATTTCGTCCGTCAGCGCGCGGTAGGACAAAGCCTCCGCCAGATGCACGCGTCCGACTTTGTCGGCACCGTCGAGATCGGCGAGCGTGCGGGCGACCCGCAGGACGCGATGATAGCCGCGCGCGGAAAGCCGCATTGCGTCGGCTGCTTCGCGCAGCAGCGTGAGCCCGCTGCCGTCCGGCCGGGCCACGTCTTCAAGCACGGCGACGGACACTGCGGCATTGGTGTGGATGTGAGGCAGGCCGATCGCGGCATAGCGCGCGGCCTGGCGCTCGCGGGCAAGCGCGACGCGCTCGGCGATTTCACGGCTGCCCTCCGCCGGCGGCGGCAGGATCAGATCGGCCGCGGTCACTGCCGGCACTTCGATATGCAGGTCGATGCGGTCGATCAACGGCCCCGAGATGCGCGCCTGATAGTCGGCGGTGCAACGCGTATTCGGTCCGCGCCGGCAGGCAAAACCGGGTTCGCTGGCGTGTCCGCAGCGGCAGGGATTCATTGCCGCGACCAGCATGAAGCGCGCCGGATAAGTGACGCGATGATTGGCGCGGGCGATCGAGACTTCGCCGGTTTCGAGCGGCTGGCGCAGCGAGTTGAGCGCCTGCGGCTGAAATTCCGGAAGTTCGTCGAGGAAGAGAACACCATGATGCGCGAGCGAAATTTCGCCGGGTCGTGCGCGCAAGCCGCCACCGACCAAAGCCGGCATGCTGGCGGAATGATGCGGCGCGCGGAACGGCCGCCGGTTGGTCAGCGCGCCGCCTTTAATCTCGCCGGCGATGGAGGCCACCATGGACACTTCGAGGAGTTCGGCGGGCGCGAGCGGCGGCAGGATCGAAGGCAGGCGCGCCGCAAGCATCGATTTGCCGGCGCCGGGCGGGCCCACCATGAGAAGGTTATGGCCGCCGGCCGCGGCCACTTCGAGCGCGCGCTTGGCGCTTTCCTGGCCTTTTATGTCGGCGAGATCGAGCCATCGGGCCAGCCGCTTCGAGGATTTTCGGCTGCGGTCGCGACAGCACCTGCGTGCCCTTGAAATGATTGGCGAGCTGAACGAGCGAAGACGCGGCAATGATCTCGATCTCGGGACTGGCCCAGGCTGCTTCCGCACCGCAGGCGGCCGGGCACATCAAGCCTTCGCCGCGCGCGTTGGCGGCGGGCAGCACGCCGGCGACCGGTGCAATCGAGCCGTCGAGTTCGAGTTCGCCGAGCACGGTGAAGCCCGACAGCGCGTCATGCGGAATGGCGCCGATCGCCGCCATGAGCCCGAGTGCGATCGGCAGATCGTAGTGGCTGCCTTCCTTGGGCAGATCGGCCGGCGCGAGATTAATCGTGATGCGGCGCGCCGGTAGTGCAAGGCCGGATGCGATCAGGGCCGCGCGCACGCGCTCGCGCGCTTCAGAGACGGCTTTGTCCGGCAGGCCGACAATGGTGAAGGCAGGCAGGCCCGGCGCCACCTGCACTTGGACATCGACAGGCCGAACCTCGATGCCCTCGAACGAAACGGTGGAAACGCGCTGAATCATGTCAGCCCCTGCCCTGGCCAGGCCAGAGTAGCGGGACTTTTCATGGCGGGCGTTATTATCGTTCCCGTACCCAGATCAATCAGTAGTCAGGTGCATTGCGCGAACCGTTTCCGTGAGAGTGTCCAACTTCCTTTCGAGCGCAGGATTTTCGCGTCGGTTCTTCGATCGATACCCTTTTCTCGTTCCCTAATAATCCAGATTGCGACGACAACGACGATGAGCAATATGTGGTTGTCTAGAAAGGTGAGCAGTTGACCGCATTGGTCCCCCGACATGTTCGCCCCCTATGAGCTCTATTTCTCAGACTTGTATTGAACTCGCTAGCAAGCGTTCCCAATTCGATCACGTCGATCAAGGCGTCCGTCAGATTCATCCGCGCCGACTTGTCGAGCGGTTTCCTTGAATCGCTCGGATTGCTTCTTGTCCTGAAACTTCGGCTTACGCTTTTGCTTTTCGCCTGCTTTTCCCATAGGGCCGCTCAGTGATTAGCCGTTTGATAAGTGAGCCGCTTGCCAACGATACCCTTCAACGCGCGGTCGGTGCGGTCGGTGTCATTCACGCCAAGCCGGACGCGATTTGAGTATCTAAAATCAAACTCCGCAAGGTAGCGATGCAGATGCTTTTCCTTGCAAAACTGGTAGGTGCCTTTCATTCCGCGTTTGAAGATTGAATAGAAACCTTCGACGGTATTGGTATGCCAATCACCGTCCTTCCATTGATATTGAGCGTGTTCGACGGTTCCATGTTCGGCAAATTCCTGCCCGACCGCGCGATAGTGCATCGCCTTGTCGGTCATTAGACGGCTCTCGCGCGCAATGTTTGCCCGCACGACTGGAACGATGCTCGCAATTGAATGTCCGTCGGTGTGGAACGAGCGGGCGGACCCGCCGCGCTCAACCAAAGTTAGGACCATATTTTTGTTGTGATAGCCCGACTTGTCGACGCCCATGCTTTCTTGGCGACCGATGTAGGTTTCGTCCACTTCAACGGCCAGCCCCGCACCGCCCATCGGTTCGATGTTTAGGACGCGCATGGCTTCGCGGACACGGTGCGACATGAACCACGCGGTCTTTAGGGTCACGCCCAAAGTGCGGTGAAGCTGGTTTGAGCTAATGCCCTTCTTGCTCGACGCCATCAGATGAACGCACTGCAGCCATAGGCGCAGCGGTACATGGCTGGACTCGAACACGGTCCCGACAGTCACGCGGAAGGGCTTACGGCACTGGTAGCACTTCCAAACGCCTATCCGGGTGGACTTGCCCTTCAGCTTACCAACCCGATCTACGCCGCCGCAATCCGGACATACCATGGCGTCAAGAACATTTAGGGAACAAAACTCGGAAAGTCCGAAATTTAAAGGTCGGCGGCCCTCAAGAGCTCATGCCGCGCCGCTTCGAGGATTTCGTTGGACAGCGCCGGGTCATCGACGGCCCGCGCCAGGATCAAGGCGCCGACGAGTTCGGATACGGCAGCGACCGCCTTGCGCCGCCGCGCCGCTTTCGAGCGGCCCGGAACGGCTTTTTCGACCACTGCGATCAGGGGTTCCAGTCCGCCGCTGAAGGCCGCCCGCACCGGCTTGCCGCACCGCCCGGCGTCCGCGCTCAGTGCTGCGAAGGCGCAGCCTTTGCCGGGATCGTCGCGATGGCGCGGCGAGAGATAGTGCTTGAGTAATGCTGCGTAGGGATCGTCAGCCGCATCGGCGGTGACTTTGCTCCAATTTGCTGCCGCACGCGACATGGCACGTTTGCTCGCCTGCGCGATGAGGTCGTCCTTGGAGGCAAAGTGTCCGTAGAAGCCGCCATGCGTTAGATCGGCCGCCTTCATGATGTCGGCGACACCGATGCCGTCAAAGCCCTTGGCGCGGAACAGGTCGCTCGCCGCATCGATGATGCGTTCACGATTTGCAGCGGCCTTTTCGCGGCTCACGCGCAAATGATCATTCTCCCCGTGCCGGCTTTATTCGCCATGCCGGCCTTGGTCATAGACCGGTCGCAATGCGCGCTTCAGCTATGCCGCCTCGACCTTGACAAATTATATGACAACCATCATCAATAGGCAAGACAAAGATGATGATCGTCATTTAAGAAAAATAGCAGCAAACGGATACCGCACGATGTCTTCAACGCTCGCCGCGAGCCTGGCCCGCCGCAACATCCACTATGGCTGGGTGGTTGTCGCCGTCACCTTTTTAACCTTGCTCGTCACTGCCGCGGCCATGGGCACGCCCGGTGTGCTGATCGTGCCGCTCGAGCAGGAATTCGGCTGGGACAACGCACAGATTTCCTCGGCGCTTGCGCTGCGGATCATGCTGTTCGGCCTGTTCGGGCCGTTCGCCGCGGCGTTCATGAACCGCTTCGGTGTGCGCCGCGTGATCATCGTCGCAATGGCGCTGATCGCAGGCGGCCTCCTGACGTCGCTGGCCATGAAGCAGGTCTGGCAGCTCATTTTGCTGTGGGGCATCGTCGTCGGCATCGGCACCGGGCTGACCGCGATGGTGCTTGCGGCGACCATCGCGACGCGCTGGTTCAGCCATCGCCGCGGCCTCGTCATGGGCATGCTGGCGGCGAGCAACGCCACCGGACAGCTCGTCTTCCTGCCGCTGATCGCCGAACTGACGACACGTTTCGGCTGGCGCGCGGCATTGATCTTCATCTGTTGCATGTTGGCCGTCGTTGCGCTTGTCGCGTCCATTTTCATGCGCGACCGGCCGAGCGATCTCGATCTGCCGCTCTATGGCGAGACCAAAGTGACCCCGCCGCCGGCCCAGGGCGTCGGCCTCGTCTCGCTTCTGATGTCGCCGATCAATGTACTCAAGGAGGTGGCGCGGGTGCCGATCTTCTGGGTGCTGTTCGGCACGTTCTTCGTCTGCGGCAGCAGCACCAATGGCCTGATCCAGACGCATTTCATCACGCTGTGCCACGACTACGGCTTGGCGGCCGTGACCGCGGCGAGCGTGCTCGCCATGATGGGCATATTCGACTTCTTCGGCACGATCGGTTCCGGCTGGCTGTCCGACCGTTTCGACAATCGCTGGCTGTTGTTCTGGTATTACGGCCTGCGCGGCCTGTCGCTGCTCTATCTGCCGTTCACGGATTTCACGTTCTACGGCCTGTCGCTTTTCGCCGTGTTCTACGGCCTCGACTGGATCGCCACCGTGCCGCCGACGGTAAAACTCACCGCCGATCGTTTCGGGCCGGAAAAAGCCGGCATGGTGTTCGGCTGGATCTTCGCCGGCCATCAGATCGGCGCCGCCAGCGCGGCCTTCGGCGCCGGCCTCGTGCGTACGGAATATTCCACTTACCTGCCGGCCTTCTTCACCGCCGGCGCGCTGTGCATCGTCGCGGCGCTGCTGATCCTGACGGTGCGGAAATCGCCGCCGAAGATCATCGGAGCCCCCGCGCCGGCGCCGGCGCGTTAGGAGATTATTTCCGCTTCGCTTCGATCCTGTCCCAGATCAAAGCCGCAATATCGGCGCCACCGAGATTCTTCACCGACCGGATGCCGGTCGGCGAGGTGACGTTAATCTCGGTGAGGAAGTCGCCGATCACGTCGATACCGACAAACAAGAGGCCGCGCTCGCGCAGCGCCGGGCCAAGCCGCGCGCAGATTTCGCGCTCGCGCCTGGTGAGGTCGGTCGCCTTGGGCACGCCGCCGCGAGCCATATTGGAACGCAGATCGTCCGGCGCCGGTACGCGATTGACCGCGCCGGCGAATTCACCGTCGACCAGGATGATGCGCTTGTCGCCTTCCTTCACCGCCGGCAGAAATTTTTGAATCACCCACGGCTCGCGGAACGTCGCCGAGAAAAGGTCGTAGAGCGAGCCAAAGTTGAGATCCTCGCGCGACAGTAAGAAGACCGCCTCGCCGCCTTTGCCATAGAGCGGCTTCATCACGATGTCGCCGTGCGCGGTGCGAAAGCTCTTGATGGCTGCGAGATCGCGCGTCACCAGCGTCGGCGGCATCAGATCGGGAAATTCGGTGACGAAGACTTTCTCCGGCGCATTGCGCACATGCGCGGGATCGTTGACGACCAGTGTCTTCGGGTGGACGCGCTCGAGCATGTGGGTCGAGGTTATGTAAGCGAGATCAAACGGCGGGTCCTGGCGAAACAGCACCACGTCGAACGACCCGAGCGCGACATGGCGCGGCTCGCCAAGCGTGAAATGATCGCCGGCCTTGTCGCGCACCGAAAGTGACCGGACACTTACTGAAACTTTACCGTCGAGGAGCGCGAGCTGATCGGGCGTGTAGTAGGAAACGGCATGGCCGCGGGCCTGCGCCTCCAGCAGCAAGGCAAATGTGGAATCGCCGCGGATATTGATCCGCTCGATCGGGTCCATCTGGACGGCGACATTGAGGCTCATGGTCGGGCTCTTGGACAAGTAATCCGGCCGGGCTTCGCCCGCTCGGTCGACATTCTTCGGGCTGGCTTCATGGAATATGGGCGCGCAACTGGCGAGCGGAAGGTAAACCTCGGGTTAACATCTTATGGTCAAATTCTGTTGGCTGGGAACGAGACGCCGGGCAAGCCCATGAATTTGGCGAAATATTCAATTGCCGCCAAGCTTTATGCCATCTTCGCACTGCTGGCTACGGTCATGGTGGCGCTGGCAATGGTGGCAATCGTCAATGCCGGCCGGCACGTAACGCTGACCAAGGAATTCGAGTTGGCCTTTATCGGTGCCGAGAACGTCGAACGCATCAACAGCCTCGTCTACGCAGTCGTGATGGAATCGCGCGGCATCTACATGTCGCCCGACATCGATACGGCAAAGAAATTCGCCGTCGGGCTGACGGGCTTCAACGATCAGATAGGCGTGGTGATGCAGACGTGGCAGCAATCGGTGCGCCCCGAGGATGCGGCCGTGTTTGCCGCGTTTGCGGGGCGCGTGCAGAAATTCCAGGAATTCCGCCGTGAATTGGTCCGCCGCGGCACCGAAATCAGCCCGGCGTCCGGTCGCGAATGGGGCGACAATGACGCCAACCGCTCGGTCCGCTCCGCTCTCAATGCCGATCTCGGCATGCTCGGCAAGCTTTATGCGAAACGATCGCGGGAAATCTACAATCAGATCGCCGGCCATACCGGCACCAATGCGATGGAAATGACGGCGTTCGGCGCCGCCGCTTTGTTGCTGGCGATTATTGGAGCTCTCATTATCCACCGATCGGTCGCGCGGCCGCTCGCGGCGGTCACGCGTGTGACTGAAGCCGTGGCCGCGGGCGCCGCCGTGCAGCGCGTGCCGTATATCGACCGCGGTGATGAGATCGGTGCTCTGGCGCGCTCGATCTCGGTGTTCCAGGACGCCATGCACCGCAACGCCGAACTCAACAAGACCGTACTCTCCGATGCTGAAGCGCGAACACGGCGCCAGGAACAAATTTCGGCCGAGATCGGCCGGTTCGGCACCGAGGTCGAAGCAAGCCTCTCCGAGCTCGGGCGGCTGTTCGAACAAATGCTTTCGGCATCGTCGCAATTGACCGAAGTAGCAGATCTCGCCACGACCAAGACCGAAGGGGCTGCCCAGGCTTCAAACGAAGCGTTTACCAATGTGCGCGATGTCGCGTCGGCGGCTGACGAACTTGCCGCTTCGATCAGCGAAATCGATCGCCAGGTTACGCAATCCAACACCATCACCGTCAAGGCGATCGACGAGGCATCGCGCACGAATGAGGCGGTGCGCGAACTTGATGAAGCCGGGCGCCGCATCGGCGACGTCATCAAGCTTATTACCGACATCGCCGCGCAGACCAATCTGCTCGCGCTCAATGCCACGATCGAGGCGGCGCGCGCCGGCACCGCCGGCCGCGGCTTCGCGGTCGTTGCGGGCGAGGTCAAGGCGCTGTCGTCGCAGACTGCGAAAGCGACGGACGAAATCGGCATGCAGATTGCCGCCATGCAGGGTGCGACGCAGCGTTCCATCCAGGCCATTGCCGACATCGAACGCACCATCAGCGACATCGGCAATATTTCCGGCGCGATCGCGACCGCCGTCACCCAGCAAGGGGCGGCGACCCAGGAAATAGCCCGCAGCATCGACGTTGCTGCGCGCCTCACCAATGAAACCGCGGCCGAAGTGGCCGGTGTCGGCGAGGCCACGCAGAACACGCGCGCCAGTGCGACGTCCGTGAAAACCCTCGCCGACGACCTCGCTGCAGCCGCTGGCAATATCCGCGCCCAGGTCGATCAGTTCTTCGCCAAGCTCAACGCGGCGTGAGCGCCGCTCCGGCCGCCCGGTCAGGTGCTGGCGTCGAAGGCATTGACGATGTGGCGCGGAATCTTTCCCGGCGCGACCAGGATCACGTCGAAGCGGATTTCCGCATTGGCATCGTCGGGATGGCGGGCCAGCCAGACTTCCGCCGCGCCGATGATCCGGCGCTTGACGCGCTCCGTCACCGCTTCCGCCGCCTCGTCGGCATTGGCGCGCGCCTTGACCTCGATGAAGACCAGCGAGCGGCGGCGGCGGGCGACGATGTCGATCTCGCCGAGCGGGGTTTTCCAGCGCCGCGCCACGATGCGGTAGGCCTTTGCAATGAGAAACATGGCAGCACGGCTCTCGGCCGAAAGGCCAAGCCGGAAGGCTGCGACGCGCTCCGGCCGCGGCGCCGCTTTGATGTGCTTTAGTGGCTCAGCGCGGCGCGGCACTTTTGGCTACCTTCGTTAGCGCCAGTGCGCGCTGATAGACCTCGCGGCGCGGCAGGCCGGTCGCGTCCGCGACTTCGCCGACCGCATCTTTGAGCGACGCCCGCTCAAGCGCCGCACGCAACAAGGTCTCGGTGTCGGCGATGCTTGCCGGCTCCTCGATCGGCGGAGCGATGACAATGACAATCTCGCCGCGGGGTTCCTGGCCGGCATAGGCTTCCGCCAGTGTCGCAAGACTGCCGCGGCGGACCTCTTCGTGTAATTTGGTGAGTTCGCGGCACAGTGCTGCTTCGCGCATTGCACCAAGGCCGGCCGCGAGATCGCCAAGCGCGGCCGCAGCGCGGGGCCCGGTCTCGAACAGAATGAGCGTTGCCGGAATACGGGCAAGCTCGGCAGTGCGGCTGCGCCGTGCGCCTTGCTTTGCCGGCAGGAAACCGGCGAAGAAGAACTGATCGGTCGGCAGCCCGGCGACGCTCAATGCCGTCAGGAGTGCCGAAGGTCCCGGCGCCGCAGTTACGGCGATGCCGGCCTCCTGCGCCGCGCGCACGAGCTTGAATCCCGGATCGGAAATAAGCGGCGTGCCGGCATCGGAGACCAGCGCAATCGCCGCACCTCCGGAGAGCCGGCGCAAGAGAGCCGGGCGGGCCTTGGCCGCGTTGTGCTCGTGATAGGGCGTCATCGGCGTCGCGATGGCGTAGCGATCGAGAAGCTTGCGCGTCACCCGCGTGTCCTCGCAGGCAATCACGTCGGCGCCGGCCAGGCTTTCAAGCGCACGGAGCGTGATGTCGCCGAGATTGCCGATGGGGGTGGCCACAATATGCAAACCGGCGGCAAGCTTCGCCGCGGAACTTGTTTGGCCGGCGATCACAAAGCGCCGCTCGGCGTTTGGGTCTTGCCGGGGCGTTTTGCTGGCCGCATGACTCATCACGGTCACTCTAGCTCCGGTTCGCCGGGCCGTCATGGCCGGGCCAAATTCCCTATTTTTTTCATTGTGTTAACCATTCGCCGCCAATATGCCGGATTGACGTAGCCTTAAATGGCGTCGGCCTTAGGGGTGCCGTGGGGAGAACCGCCGTGTCCGCGTATTTGCAGGGTCAGGCATCGGCGGCCGGCCTCGAACAAAACCTGCCTACACGGCGCCGCACGATTGCGGGCCTGCTTGCTACGGCAGGCACGCTGGTCGCCGGCTGCTCCAACAATTCGCAATATCTCTCCTCGACACCGCCGCCCGAGCTTGCGGCAGGTCAACCGGCACCGCTGCCCGCAACGATCGGGACGGGCGAGGTCAAGGCCGGTCTCATTCTGCCGTTGTCGGCGCCCGGCAATGCGGGCATCGCCGGCCAGGCCATGCGCAACGCCGCGGAAATGGCACTCGCGGAATTCAACGCTCCCAACATATCTCTGCTCGTCAAAGACGATGGGGGCACCGCGGAAGCGGCGCGGATCGGTGCACAACAGGCGCTCGACCAGGGCGCGGAAATCATTCTCGGGCCGCTGTTTGCGCAATCGGTGACCTTCGTCGGTCAGGTGGCGCGCGCGCGCAATGTGCCGGTCATCGCCTTTTCGACCGATGCCAATGTCGCGGCGAACGGCGTTTATCTGCTGAGTTTCCTCCCCGAATCCGACGTCGACCGTATCGTGCAATACGCGACGTCGACAGGTAAGCGTTCCTTCGCCGCGCTTATCCCGGACAATCCCTATGGCACGGTGGTTGAGGCGGCATTCAAACAAGCGGTGGCGCGGCGCGGCGGCGGCCAGATCGTCGCGCTGGAGCGTTATCCACACGACAAGGTCGCGATGGCGGCGCCGATCCGCAATGTCGCGCTCGCCTCGTCGCGGGCCGATGCGCTGTTCATCCCGGACTCGGGCGACGCCGTGCCGGATGTCGTGCAGGGCATCATCGGCGCCGGCATCAATATCAAGCGGCTCCAGCTTCTCGGCACCGGGCTGTGGGACGATCCGCGCATCTTTGCCACGCCTGCGCTCGATGGCGGCTGGTACGCGGCGCCGGATGGCGTCGGCTATCGCAATTTCTCGGCCCGCTATCGCGCCCGCTACAAGCAGGACCCGGTGCGTACGGCGACGCTCGCCTATGACGCCGTTGCCCTCATTGCCGCTCTGGTGAAGACCCAGGGCGCGCAGCGCTTCTCTCCGGAGATTCTGACCAATCCGTCCGGTTTCTCGGGAATCGACGGGCTGTTCCGGTTCCGCGCCGATGGCACGAACGAGCGCGGACTCTCTGTATTGCGCGTCGCAACGGCTGGTCCCCAGGTTATCGCACCGGCGCCGAAAAGCTTCGGACCAGCCACCTAAACCTGCCACCTAAATAATATAAGCTAGCTTATGAAATGCGATCTAAATCCCGGCTTTGGCATAAAACATCAGCAATCGCGCTGCTGCCTTGCCGAGCTGTCTCTCAGAAAAGATAAGCTAGCTTATTAAATAATAAGGGGCTCAGCCTACGCAGCCAAGTCTGCGACCACCGCATCGAGCACCGGAAAGCCGGGCAGTGTGACCCGCAGGCGGCCCGCCGGCGTGGTCTCGACGAGGCCATGTTCGTGCAGGGTCGCGATCCGTACGGCATCGAGCGGGCGGCCGGCGATTTCGGCATAGCGCGCAATATCGATGCCTTCGGCAAGGCGAAGCCCCATCAGCAAAAACTCGTCCGAACGCTCCTCACGGGTGAGCACGTCGTCGGTAACGACCCCGCTGCCATTCGCCTCGACCCGCATCAGCCAGCTTTCCGGCCGTTTTTCGGTGGCGACGGCATGCCGGTCGCCGCCGATGTCGAGTCTGCCATGCGCTCCCGGCCCGATGCCTGCATATTCGTGGGCGCGCCAGTAAACGAGATTGTGCCGGCATTCGCCGCCGGGCCGCGCATTGTTGGAAATCTCATAGGCCGGCAGGCCATGCGCGGCGCAAATCTCCTGCGTCGTGTCGTATAGCGCGCGCGCGGTGTCCTCGTCCGGCAGCCGTAATTTGCCCGCCGCATGGAGCGCTGCAAACGGCGTCTCGGGTTCGATTGTGAGCTGATAAAGCGATAGATGCTCGCCCGCCTCCGCCAGCGCCCCGCGCAGCTCGCGTGCCCAGTCCTGCGGTTGCTGGCCGGGCCGGGTGTAAATCAGATCGAACGAGTAACGGCCAAACACGCTGCGCGCCACGGCGACCGCATCGAGCGCCTCGCGCGCCGAGTGCAGGCGCCCGAGCTCGGTAAGAACGCGATCGTCGAGCGCCTGCACGCCGAGCGATACGCGGTTGACGCCGGCGGTGCGATAGCCGCGAAAGCGCGTTGCCTCGACGCTGGTCGGATTGGCCTCGAGCGTGATCTCGGCGTCGGGTGCCACATGCCAATGCTTCGCGACGGCATCCAGCACGCCGGCGAGCGTCGAGGGCTGCATCAGCGACGGCGTGCCGCCGCCGAAAAAAATCGTCGATACAGTGCGGTCCGGCACGCGCGCCGCAGTCGCCGCGATCTCCGCGGCAAAGGCGCGCACGAAACGCGGCTCATCGATCGGCTCGCGGCGCACGTGACTGTTGAAGTCGCAATAGGGGCATTTCGACAGGCAGAACGGCCAATGGACATAGACGCCGAAGGCTTGGTCATTGTCCGTCAATTCAATTTCAGCCGGTTCAATGTCAGCCAAGGCACGCCTCCGCCAATTTCAGGAAAGCGCGCGCGCGATGCGAAAGTCCACGTCCATGCGGTGGCAGGCCGTGCTTTTCCTCGCTCGGCATTTCGCCAAATGTGCGGTCGTGCCCATCCGGCAGGAACATCGGATCGTAGCCAAAACCCTTATCGCCGCGCGGCGGCCACACCAGCGTGCCGTCGACGCGCGCCTCGAAGTCCTCGATATGACCATCAGGCCAGGCGACGCAAAGCGCGGAAACGAAATGCGCCTTGCGGCGCTCCGGCGTTGTCGCGCCGCGCTCGGCGAGCTTGTCCTCGATCGTTTCCATCGCGCGGCGGAAATCCTTGTCGGGCCCGGCCCAGCGCGCCGAATAGATTCCCGGCACGCCATCCAGCGCATCGACAACCAGTCCGGAATCGTCAGCAAAAGCCGGTAGAACCGCCGTTTTTGCCGCGGACTGCGCCTTGATGCGCGCATTATCGCGAAACGTCATTCCGGTCTCGTCCGGTTCTTCCAGCCCGAGTTCAGCTGCCGACACAGCGGCGACGCCGTAGGGTGCAAGCAGGTCGCGCATTTCGGCAAGCTTGCCGGGATTATGCGTTGCGATCACGAGACGTCCCGTGATCCGGCGATGATCAGGCGGCGCCCTCACATCACCGCCATCTTCTGCAAGTCGACGAGTTTTGTGACGCCTTTGCGCGCGAGCGCCAGCAGCGTCGCGAATTGCTCTTCCGAGAACGGCGTCTTTTCCGCAGTCGCCTGGATTTCCACGATATTTCCCGAGCCGGTCAGGACGAAATTGGCGTCGGTGTCGGCCTGGGAGTCTTCGGCATAATCGAGATCGAGGACTGCCGTTCCGGCAAAAACGCCGCAAGAAATTGCCGCGAGGTGGTCGCGCAAAACGTCGCCCTCGATGATCTGTCGCGTCTTCATCCAGGCGAGGCAATCGTAGAGCGCGATCCAGGCGCCGGTGATCGAGGCGGTACGCGTGCCGCCGTCGGCCTGGATCACGTCGCAATCGATCGTGATCTGGCGCTCGCCAAGCGCCTTGAGATCGACCACCGAACGCAGGCTTCTTCCGATCAGGCGCTGGATCTCGACGGTGCGCCCGTTCTGTTTGCCGGCCGAGGCTTCACGGCGCGTACGTTCCAGCGTTGCGCGCGGCAGCATGCCATATTCGGCGGTGATCCAGCCGCGCGCCTGACCTTTGAGCCACGGTGGCAGGCGATCTTCGAGGGTCGCCGTGACCAGCACATGCGTATCGCCGAATTTCACGAAACAGGAGCCTTCCGCATATTTCACGACGCCGCGTTCCAGCGAAACGGGGCGCAATTCGTCAGGTTGTCGGCGGCTCGGCCGCATGCAGGTCTCCCGGTTGCCGGCGCCCGGTGCGCCAGCACTGCACGCTTGTAGTGGGTGAAATAGCGATCCGACAAGGCCGGGGGCCGGCGGGACCGCGGCGGATTGCCTTTGC
Organism: uncultured Alphaproteobacteria bacterium; assembly: GCA_963808205.1. Classification (GTDB taxonomy): domain Bacteria; phylum Pseudomonadota; class Alphaproteobacteria; order Rhizobiales; family Xanthobacteraceae; genus BOG-931. The sequence continues at coordinate 740,125 of CAWEER010000005.1, read as the reverse complement.
CGGCGGCTTGCCGCTACGCTTGAGGCGGCGGGCCGAGGGAGCAATTGCCGAGGGAGCGATTCATGGTGAACGAAGCAAAACAAGAAACCACGCAAGTGCTGGCCGAATTCGCCGCCGCGCTCACATATGAAGCGCTACCCGACCGTGTCCGGGAGCACTGCAAAAACCTCATTCTCGACGCGCTGGCCTGCGCGGTCGCCGGTCATCTCGGCGAGGAAACGGGACAGCTCGCGGCGCTCGCCTCGGCACTGGCGCAGGGTAACGAATTGAGCATCATCGGCGGCGAGCACCTGTCGCTTGCCGGTGCGACACTGCTCAACGCCTATCTCATCACCGCGGTCACCATGTGCGACGTGCATCGCGCGACCATGACGCATGTGACGCCGGAAATCGTGCCGCCGGCGCTCCTGATCGCGGAGCGTGACGGTCTTTCCGGGCGCGATCTCCTGGTCGCCGTCGCCGCCGGCTGCGAGGTGACGACGCGGGTCGGCATCAGCGTCGACTACCCTGTCTTTCGCGCCCGCGGCTGGCATGGGCCGGGCATCTTTGGCCCGTTCGGAGCCGCCGCCGCCGTTGGCTCGCTCCTGAAGTTCGATACGGAGACGATGGCGCGGGCCTTCGGTCTCGCCGGCAGCCAGGCCGCCGGCACCTTTGCCGCCTGGGGCACGCCGACCGTGAAATTCCATCAGTGCCGCGGTGCGCTGTCCGGATTGATGGCGGCGTTGCTGGCGCAACAGGATTTTGTCGCGACGCGCGAATTCCTCACCGCCAAGGACGGCGGCCTCTACAACGCCTACGTCAATGGCGGCAAGCCGGACGCGGCAACGGCCGATCTCGGCAAGCGTTTCGAGCTCGAACAGATTGCGCTGCGGCTGTGGCCGTCGGCGACGCTGGTCCAGGGCCTCAACACGGCGCTGTTCGAGCTTGCGCAAAAACACAATATCGACGGTGCGAAGGTCCGCAAGGTTCGCGTCGCATTGAGCAAGGCGGCGCACGAACTTCACGGTGGCTTCGGCACCTACAAGGCAAAATTCGAGGCGTTGCTGTCGGCGCATTACACCGCCGCGGCCATCCTGCATGACCACGCGCTGACTTTGGCGCAGTTCGAGCCCGGCCGTTACGATGACCCGAAGCTGCGCGCCTTCGCCGCCGAAAAAGTCGAAGTCCGCGCCGATGCCTCGGTCGCCGGCTCGCAGGCGATTGTCGATGTCGAAATGAACGACGGCGCGACATTCTCGGCGCGTTGCGAACATCCGCTTGGTGCATTCGAGAATCCACTGTCGCGTGCTCAAGTCGAGGAAAAATTCCGCACCTATGCGGACGGTGTCATTCCCGCGGCGCATGTCGGCGACGTCATTGCCGCGATCGACCGGCTGGAGGATTTCGGCTCGGTGCGAAAGCTGATGGACCTGCTGCGCGGCGCCCGCCATTCGCGCACGATGGCCGCGGCGGAATGATATCGCGAGAGCGCGGAGCGATCATTGACCAGCCATGACTTTCCCGCAGGCGTGAACCAGGTGGGCCTCGCCCAGCTCAATGAGCGTTCGCGCGAGATTTTCCGGCTGATCGTCGAAAGTTATCTTGCGACCGGCGAACCGGTCGGCTCGCGCAATCTGTCGCGTATCCTGCCGATGACTCTGTCGCCGGCCTCGGTGCGCAACGTCATGTCCGATCTCGAGCAGCTCGGGCTCGTCTATGCACCGCATACTTCGGCGGGCCGGCTGCCGACCGAACTGGGTTTGCGTTTCTTCGTCGACGCGCTGATGCAGGTCGGCGACCTCACCGAAGGCGACCGCCGCGCGATCGAAGCGCAGGTCGCGGCTTCGGGCCAGTCGAAATCGGTTGAGGCCGTGCTCACCGAGGCGTCCGGCCTGCTGTCGGGGTTAAGCCGCGCCGCCGGCGTGGTGCTCACCGCCAAAGCCAATCCGCGGCTCAAACATATCGAATTCGTCCGCCTCGAGCCCGAGCGCGCGATGGTGATCCTGGTCGCCGAAGACGGCCAGGTGGAAAACCGCATCCTCAATACTCCGGTCGGTTTGCCGACCTCGGTGCTGACCGAGGCCGCGAATTTTCTCAACGCCCGCGTTCGCGGCCACACCCTCGACGAGGTCAAGGCCGAAATCGAACGCACGCTCAAGGAAAGCGAGGCGCAACTCGATCAACTGACCAAGAAGATCGTCGCCGACGGCCTCGCCAGCTGGTCGGGCGGCGAGATCGACGAGCGCAAACTCATCGTGCGCGGCCAGGCGCATCTGCTCGACGATCTCAAAGCCGTTGACGACCTCGAACGCGTACGCCTTCTGTTCGACGACTTGGAGACCCGGCGCGAGGTGATCGATCTCCTCGGCCGCGCCGAGCAGGCCGAAGGCGTGCGGGTGTTTATCGGCTCGGAGAACAAGCTGTTTTCGCTGTCCGGCTCGTCCACCATCGTTGCGCCGTATCATGACGCGTCCGGCCACATCGTCGGCGTGCTCGGCGTAATCGGCCCGACCCGGCTCAATTACGCGCGCATCGTGCCCATGGTGGATTATACGGCCAAGGTGGTGAGCAAGCTCCTCGGCGGCTGAACCGCCTTCAACCCTGTAAAAATGGGCCTTTGATACACGCGCGGCCTCGTCGGATCGCCGCGGCCAGCCGTTGCCGGTCATGCGTTGACGCTTGATTTTTGCCGTTTCAGCCCTGATATGCGGGTGGAACCTGCTGAGGATGAGCAATGACGGATCAGCCCGCTCGCGCTGAGGACGAAGCGGCCAACCTGGCCGACGGGGCGCCGGAAACGGCCGCGCCGGAGACCGCCGCCGCGCAACCCGATCCGATTGCGGTCGCGGTGGAGCTTCGCGACCGGCTCCTGCGCACGCTCGCCGACATGGAAAATCTGCGCAAGCGCACCGACCGTGAAATCGCCGACGCGCGGACCTACGGTGTCTCCAATTTCGCGCGCGACGTGCTCGGCGCTGCCGACAATATGCACCGCGCGCTCGAAACCGTGCCGCCCGAATTGCGCGCCAGTGCGGAAGCGAACGTAAAGGCCTTTATCGAAGGCGTCGAATTGACCGAGCGCGAACTCATCAAGGCGCTGGAAAAAAACGGCGTGCGGCAATTCACGCCGCAGGGCGAGAAATTTGATCCGAACCTGCATCAGGCCATGTTCGAAGTTCCCGACGCCACGGTGCCTGCGGGCAGTGTCGTTCAAGTCGTGCAGCCGGGTTACATGATCGGCGAGCGGGTGCTGCGTCCGGCGCTGGTCGGCGTGTCGAAGGGCGGCCCGAAAGCGAAGCCGGCTTTTGGCACAAATGACAATAAAAGAAACCAGAGTGAATAATCCGCCGGGATTTCACACCCAGGACTTCACTTCGGATCGATACTGTCGCGCACCGCGCGCAGGCGCGTGAGCGTTTCGGGCCAGCCGTCCGCGCGTGCAATGCCGATCATTTGCAGAAATCCGCCATTGCCGAAACGCAGCCACTGCACGACCATGATGTCGGTGCCGGTCTGTCCCTCTTTGGCTTTCGCCAGCGTCTGATATCCGGATTGGTTGGAAATCCGGAGTGGCTCCGCATCCTGAATCCGCACATCCGTGATGCCGCCGATCTGGCCGAACGTCACGCGGGCGAAATTATCGCGATCCGCGGGTTCGTTGGGTCCGCCCGGCATGGCCGCGATAATGAAATGCGCGGCGCCGGCGGCGCCGGGGCCTCCGGCCGGGTCCTTGGCTTGATCGGGATAATTGCCGGTCAGCATCAAAGCGTTGCCCGGCAGCACGTCGTCGACGTGAAATCCGGCGAAATCACCCACGGTGAACGGCAGCATGCTCAGCCGCTCCGCATCCGGTACGGTCGCGCGCAGCACCAGCGTCGCAAGCGCATCGTTCACGGCCTTATCCGGATATTTCGTGTCCTCTTCGGGAGTCTGGACGGTGACGACCGCTGTGACGTCGCCAAGCGCCGCGACCAGGATCCACTTGCGATAGTGCCCCTTGTAGGTTGTCTGCTTGCCGCTAAGCACAAAGCCTTTGCCGCCGGTAAGCGTCATCGATTCACGATTATCAAGATCGATGCCGAGCTTTTTCAGGGCTTCCGGAGCCACCGTCTTTTCGAATTGATCGAAGGCCGCGGCCGGCAGCATGGCAAAGAGAATTGCGGCTTTCTCGTCGGGATCTTCGAAACCGGGGAAGTCGTGGCTTGGCAGCATACCTGGAGGCGGAACGAGGCCGAGCCGCGAACCGGTGGGAAAAACCGGATCCGCCGCGCGCGCGGGCAGCGCCAGCGCCATGACGACGGCGAAAATCGCAGCGCAGCCGGCAATCACCGATCGGATTTTGATCACGCTCTTCATCGCATCATTGTTCTGAATGTTCTTCTGAAGTTTCCCGGGCGGCTTGTGCGCTTGTGTGCGCGGGCCGCCGGATTTCAGCTTTGGGACGCGTCACGCGCCGCATGGTGAGATTGATCCGTCCGCCTTCCGCGAGCAAGCGCGATGTCCCCGGATAAATGCGGTCCACGCCATGGAACGCGAGCCGGCTGCCGCCACCGAGAACGACAACGTCGCCGGAATTGAGGCGAAGCGAACGGGTGGGATCGCCGCGCTGTGGTCCGCCGACGCGAAACAGGCATGAATCGCCGAGCGATAAAGACACCACCGGCGCCGCAAAGTCGGCTTCGTCGCGATCCTGATGCAGGCCCATTTTCGCCGCCGGGCCGTAGAAATTGATCAGGCACGCTTCCGGCGGATGGCGATAATCGGCGACGGCGCTCCATAATTCCGCGAGCGGCTCGGGGATCGGCGGCCAGGGCCGCCCGGTTTCCGGATGCAGGTGTTCATAGCGATAGCCGCGCTCGTCCGAGACCCAGCCGAGCGGTCCGCAATTCGACATCCGCACCGACATCGGCCGGCCCGAGCGCGGCATGCGCGGCGTATAGAGCGGCGCCGCCGCAAACACCTCGCGTATGGCGGCAAGCATCGCAGCCTGCCGGTCGCGATCGAGGCAGGCCGGAAAAAAGCGCAGGTCAGTTCCCTCGATCTTTAGGTTCATTTGGTCGCTTTCATCGGATTTTTACCGATTATCGGCACGTTCCGTCCAATGTCGTTGTTCTCCACCAATATCGATGATGCGGTGAAAGGGGGCCCGTCCGGCCAGGACCCGATCGAAGAACTCTATGCCAAGCTGATGGTCGCCGCCGCCGTATTCTTCGTGGTGTTCGAGGTAATGTATTTCGTCGTTGGCGGACTGCCATCGCTGACGAAGCTCACTCCTGATGGCACAAAATTCCTTATCGGGCGGGATTTCTTCAACACCTGGATGGGCGGCCGCTCGATGTTTTTCGGCGGACCGGCGGCTTGGTTCGATCTGCGGACATACAACGCCGTGCTGGAGCGAATGCTCGGCCCCGATTATCCGGAAGTCTATTGGTCGTATCCGCCGCACGTCGTTCTGTTTGTCTGGCCGTTCGGTCTTTTGCCGTACTTCGCGGCATACATCGCATGGTCCATCGTCGGCCTCGCGGTTTATTTGCTGGTCTGCTCGACGGCTATTCCGCGCAAGCGGATGTTGTTCGTCGCCGTTGCACCTTGCGTCATCGTTTGCATCTTCTTCGGTCAGAACGGCTTCTTTACCGCTGCGCTTCTGATCGGCGGCCTGCTCAATCTCGATCGCCGGCCGATATTGGCCGGTGTGCTGTTCGGCATTCTCACCGTCAAGCCGCAACTTGGTCTTTTGCTGCCGATGGTCCTGTTGCTGGAGCGGCGCTGGCTGACAATCGCGTCGGCGGTTGTAACGACGGGCATATTGGTTGCGCTTACCAGCATGCTGTTCGGCTGGCATATCTGGATCGAGTTCTGGCAAAAGGTGGTGCCACAGCAGGTATGGCTCACGGAGACCGGCGAAGGTCTTCTGCTGTCGCTGGTAGCGTCGCCGTTTTACGCCGTACGCATGTTCAACCTGCCGCTCAATATCGCCTGGGATTTCCAGTACATCGTGAGTACATGTGCGTTCGCGGCTGTGGCATGGACGTTCTGGAAGCGCCGGGATCAGCAGCTCTCGCTTGCCCTTTTGGTGACATCGATCTTTCTCGTCACACCCTACATCCTCAATTACGACATGGTGGTTCTCGGTTTTGTCGTCGCGCTGTTGCGCGATCGCCCCGACAACACGGTTCGCGACCATCATCTCCTGATCGCAGTGTGGACATTGCCGGTGATGATGATGCTGGCGCGGCTGGTTTTTATTCCGCTGGCGCCGATCGTGCTGATTGCGTTCGCGTGCCGGCTGCTATCGCGACTGGCGCACAGCAGCGCCCGCGAAGTAAAAGCGCTGCCAGGCGATTTATCGCCGGCGTCCGCCTGACAATCGTTCTGTCTGAAACGATATCGCGCTAGGCGGCACGCTCTTCCGCCGCGCGCTCCGGAACCAGACGCACGCTGTCGAGTGCCGCCTGCGCGCCGGATTGGCCCGCCTCGTGATATTCGGCGTCTTCATTGACGTTCCACACGTCGTAACGGCGCTCGCCGGCGAGGATGTTCTGCGCGGTGAGCATCGCGGTCATCATCGCGTGGTCCTGGTTGTTGTATTTGTGCATGCCGTTGCGGCCGACCATGTGCAGCGTCGGATAATTGCCCTCAAGATCGAGCCGGATCGCCGCCACGTTATCGCGGTATTCCTCGTCGTAGACCGGATAAGCCTTGGCCTGGCGCACCACGCAGGCATCGACCACGTCGTCGGCGGTTACGAGGCCGATCTTGGCTATTTCCTTCTTGGCGAGATCAATGAGTTCGCTGTCGGGCGCGTTCCACAATCCGTCACCTTCGAAGCAGAAATATTCCAGGCCGAGGCAGCTCATGCCTTCGGGCACCATCTCCGGCGACCAGGACCGGAAGTTCTGCACCCGGCCGACTTTCACGCTCGGGTCGTGGATATAGATCCAGTTGTCGGGGAACAGCTCGTCCTTGCGCACCATCAGCGCGACGGTGAGGAAGTCGCGGTAGCGCAGCGCCCGCGCATGAAGGAGCGAAATCGGCACCGGCTTGATGCGCTCGACGAGTTCGCGCACCGGCGCCGAGCTGATGACATGCCGCGCCGTGTAGGTCTCACGGGTGCCGCCATTGGCGGCAACATCGATGCGCCAGAGATTGCGGGCTTCGTCGAACTCAAGCTTCACGAGCTCGCGCCCGAGGAGAAGCCGGCCGCCCTGGTCCCTGATCTTCTTCGCCGCCGCATCCCACATCATGCCGGGACCCTTGCGCGGATATTGGAAGCTCTCGATCAGCGTTTTGACCGTCTCACCACCTTCGCTCGCGGCAGGCTTGCGGCCAAAACGCAGCGACCGCTTCAGTCCGTCGAGAACGGCCGTGGTGAGATCGAGGCCTTTGATGCGCTGTGCGGCCCAATCGGCTGAAATCTCGTCGCATGACATGCCCCACACCTTCTCGGTGTAGGTCTTGAAGAAAATCTGGAACAGCCGTTCGCCGAACTGGTTGCGGACCCATTCGTGGAATGTGCGCGCCGGCGCGATTGGGCGAACCTTGGCATAGGCATAGGACAGCATGCAGGCCGCACTCGTGAACACGCCGAGCTTGAGCAGCGCCTCGAATGCCTTGAGCGGATAAGAGAAGAACTTGCCGTTGTAATAGATGCGCGACAGGCGCGGACGCGCGATGAAATCGTCCGGCAGAATCTCCTGCCACAGGGCGACGACCTCCTGCGACTTCGAGAAGAAGCGGTGGCCGCCGATGTCGAACAGAAAGCCTTTGTAGTTGACGGTGCGGCTGATGCCGCCGACATAGATCGGATCGCGCTCGATCACGATCACGGATCGCGCTTGCTTGGTCAGGCAATAGGCGGCGGTGAGGCCGGCAGGACCTGCACCGATTACAAAAACTTCGGCATCGACGGCGGTGTCGCGGGCGGTCATGGTTTCTCTTTGGCGGCCATCACGCGCGAGACGGCGGTACGGCGGGTGAGGTTTGCGGCCGGAAGGCGAACTGTGCCTGTCCGCTGTAGGAAACGAGTGCACCGGCGGCGGCGCCGGTGAGGAGCGCAAGCTGCGGCGCCGCGGCAAAGGCGGTGAGCACGAGCACCGCGAATACGCCGTAGCTCATCGCCTGGGCCGCGGCGGCGACCGCGGCATAGCGCAGGGCTTCTTCGGCCGGGTGGCGGCCGCTGCGATCGAAGGTCAGCGCCCGGTTGAGCCGCCAGGTCACCACTGTCGCAACCGCAAGCGAAACAAGCCGCGCCAATAAGGGATGCGGCGCCTGCGCGAGCACGACGGTGAAAACCGCAAGATCGATGATGAGGCCGAGGCCGCCGACGGCGAGGAAACGCAGCGGGCGGGGCAGGATTTCGACGAGTTTGCGGACGGGGTCTTGGACGGAGTCTGGCCGGGGGCCGTCTGCGAGCCCGCCTCGGCACACTCGATACTACTGACGCGCATGACGTCTCCCACGCCTGTGGGCGGCAGGTCTGGCGCCGTTTCCGGCTGGCCTTGGCTATGCCCCTTCGCCCGCACTATCCGTGGCAGGATTTTCTTAATGCCGGGCTAGCGCGACCACGCGAATTCGGGGTCTGCGTGACACCGTTAAAAGAGGATCAACGATGTTTTGGGGATTTCTGCGGTTTCATCCGGCCTTTAACTCCAGTCCGGCAATTTCCGGCCCATGACCCCTTCGCCGGCCCATAACGGCTCCCATGTAGCGTCCCACGACGCGTCCGATGACGCGTCCCAAGTTGCTTCCCAAATCGCGTCCCGTGACGCCTCGCGCCCGGACGCGGTTTACGCGCGCTTCACCTTCGCCTTCGGGGTCATCTTTCTCTGCGTTGCGGCGGTCTATTTCTTCTCCGCGCAATCGTTTTCGTTCACGCGGCCGTCCATCGATTATGCCGGCTTCGCGGTCGGGCGGGATTTCATCAATAACTGGATGGGCGGCCGGTCGGCTTTTTCCGGTGGTCCCGCGCCGTGGTTCGACTTCGCGACCTATAATGCCGCACTCCAGGCCATCACCGGCCATCCGGACTTGCCGCCCTATCACTGGTCCTACCCGCCGCATCTGATCCTGTTCATCTGGCCGCTCGGCCTTCTGCCCTATCTGCCGGCCTATGTGCTGTGGTGCGTGGCCGGGCTCGCGCTCTATCTGTTCGCGGCCCGGGCCGGTGGCGTCGCGCCAAGGCACATGCTGTTTCTGGCGGTCGCGCCGGGGGTCCTCGTCAATGTGCTGGGCGGCCAGAACGGCTTTCTCACAGCAGCGCTGTTGATCGGAGGCCTCGCCAATCTCGACCGGCGGCCAATTTTCTCTGGCGTGCTGTTCGGTATCCTTACCATCAAGCCGCAATTTGGCCTGCTGCTGCCGGTGCTGCTCCTGGTGACGGGACGCTGGCGTGTAATTGCCGCCGCGATCGTGACCGCCGCAGTGCTCGCGGCCGTGACCGCGATCTGGTTCGGCCCCGACGTGTGGCTCGATTACGTCCGCAAGGTGATGCCGTACCAGCAGCAGGCGATCATCGACGCCGGGAAATTTGGCTGGGTGGCCGTGGCGTCGCCCTTCGTCGATGCGCAGCGCATCGGGATCTCCGCGGATGCGGCCTGGATCATCCAGGCGCTCGCGTCATGCAGCGCGTTCGCCATGGTGGTGTGGACGTTTTGGCGCAAGCGCGATCCGGTGCTATCGCTGGCGCTGTTTGTCACTGCGACGTTTCTCTTCACGCCCTACATCTTCAACTACGACATGGTTGTGCTCGGCTTTGTCGCGGCGCGCCTGCGCGAGCGGACCGACAACACGCTGGCCGATCATGTTCTGGTGCTCGCGGTGTGGATCCTGCCGCTTGCCATGCTGCCGCTTGGACTTGCCGGCATTCCGATTGCGAGCCTGGTGCTGCCGGCCTTGGCCGGCCGGCTGATCTGGCGGCTCCGGCGCGGTGAAATGCCAGCCAGCATTGACACGGACGCGGCCGGCAAGGCTCCGGTAGTCCCGCTGCCCCGTTTCGTCACCCCATAAGCCCTCGTAAGCGCCCGGGAAACGCCAATCCTGTCTTGCGGGGAGGTGACGCCCTCCTATATGAGCCAAGGGAAATCGCCTTGAGGCCGCTGCCCAATCAGCGCTTGGGGCGATTCTGTAAATAAGGGGGTCGGAGCTTTCGGGCGCCTTCGGGGCCAGCCCGGCCTGCCGCTAGAGAGAGGATTTAAGACCATGGGCAAGGTCATCGGTATCGACCTCGGGACCACCAATTCGTGCGTCGCCGTGATGGAAGGCAAGACGCCGAGGGTCATCGAGAACGCGGAGGGCATGCGCACGACACCCTCCATTGTCGCTTTCACGGATGAGGGTGAACGGCTCGTCGGCCAGCCGGCAAAACGCCAGGCAGTCACCAATCCCGAGCGCACCATTTTCGCAGTCAAACGCCTCATCGGACGCCGTTACGACGATCCGATGGTGGAAAAGGACAAGAAGCTCGTCCCTTACAAGATCGCGCGCGCCTCGAACGGCGACGCTTGGGTCGAGGCCGAGGGCAAGACCTATTCGCCTTCGCAGATTTCAGCCTTCATCCTGCAGAAGATGAAGGAGACGGCGGAAGCCTATCTCGGCGCCAAAGTCGATCAGGCTGTCATCACCGTTCCCGCATATTTCAACGACGCGCAGCGCCAGGCCACCAAGGACGCCGGCAAGATCGCCGGCCTCGAAGTGTTGCGCATCATCAACGAGCCGACCGCGGCGGCACTCGCCTACGGGCTCGACAAGAGCAAGACCGGCACCATCGCGGTTTATGACCTCGGCGGCGGCACGTTCGATATTTCCGTTCTCGAAATCGGCGACGGCGTGTTCGAGGTGAAGTCGACCAACGGCGACACCTTCCTCGGCGGCGAAGACTTCGACATGCGGCTCGTCAACTATCTGGCCGACGAGTTCCAGAAAGAACAGGGCATCGACCTGCGCCGCGACAAGCTTGCGCTGCAGCGGCTCAAGGAATCGGCCGAGAAGGCCAAGATCGAGCTGTCTTCGACGACGCAGACCGAGATCAACCTGCCGTTCATCACGGCGGACGCGTCCGGGCCGAAGCATCTGACGATGAAGCTTACCCGCGCCAAGTTCGAAGCGCTGGTCGAGGATCTCATCCAGAAGACGATCGAGCCGTGCAAGCAGGCGATCAAGGATGCCGGGCTTTCGGCGGCCGAGATTAACGAAGTCGTCCTGGTCGGCGGCATGACGCGCATGCCGAAGGTCCAGGAAGTCGTGAAGCAGTTGTTCGGCAAAGAGCCGCACAAGGGCGTCAATCCCGACGAAGTTGTCGCGGTGGGCGCTGCGATCCAGGCCGGCGTGCTGCAAGGCGACGTCAAGGACGTGCTGTTGCTCGACGTGACGCCGTTGTCGCTCGGCATTGAGACGCTGGGCGGCGTGTTCACGCGGCTCATCGACCGCAACACCACGATCCCGACCAAGAAGAGCCAGGTGTTTTCCACGGCCGAGGATAGCCAGACCGCGGTGACGATCCGCGTGTTTCAGGGCGAGCGTGAGATGGCGACCGACAACAAGATGCTCGGTCAGTTCGATCTCATTGGCCTGCCGCCGGCGCCGCGCGGCGTGCCGCAGATCGAGGTCACGTTCGACATCGACGCCAACGGCATTGTCAACGTCTCGGCCAAGGACAAGGGCACCGGCAAGGAGCAGCAGATCCGCATCCAGGCCTCGGGCGGTCTGTCCGAGGGCGACATCGACAAGATGGTCAAGGATGCCGAGGCTCACGCCGAGGAGGACAAGAAGCGCAAGGCGCAGGTTGAAGCGAAGAACCACGCCGAGGCTTTGGTCCATTCGACCGAGAAGACGCTCGCTGAACATGGCGCAAAAGTCGGCGAGGCCGACCGCCGCACCATCGAAAACGCCATGGCCGACCTCAAGGAAGCCTTGAAGGGCAACGATGCCGAGGCGATCACGGCCAAGACCAATGCCCTGGCGCAAGCGTCGATGAAGCTTGGCGAGGCGATGTACAAGCAAGCTGCGGAACAGCAGCCGGGCGGCGATGGCGATGCCAATGCCGGCGGCGGCGCCGAAGGCAAGAAAGAAGAAGACGTCGTCGATGCCGAGTTCACCGAAGTCGACGACGACAAGAAGAACAAAAAGTCTGCTTGATACGTCGAGGCCCTAATGCCATTGCGGATTGCAGGAATTGCACCCCCGGATGCCAAACGGGGGTGCACGTTCGTCAACCGGGTTCTGTTTGATCGCGTGTCATCGGATAGGAACTGATGGCCAAGCGCTGCTACTACGAGAACTCTCTCCGTCGAACGCACCGCGACCGAGATCGATATCAAGACCGCCTTCCGCAAACAGGCGATGCAGTGCCATCCGGATCGCAATCCGGACGATAAGGATTCCGAGCATCGTTTCAAGGAAGTCAACGAAGCCTACGAAATCCTCAAGGACCCCGACAAGCGCGCGGCCTATGACCGCTTCGGCCATGCGGCGTTCGAGCAAGGCATGGGTGGCGGTCCGGCGGGCTTCGGCGCCGATTTCGGCACGACATTCTCCGATCTGTTCGAAGGCATATTCGGCATGGCCGGCGGGCGCGCCGCCGGCAACCGCGGCACCGGCCGCGAGCGCGGCGCCGATCTGCGCTACAACATGGAAATCTCCCTTCAGGAAGCCTACGCCGGCAAGAATGCGCAAATCCGCATTCCGACTTCGGTGACTTGCGAGGCCTGCTCCGGCTCCGGCGCCAAGGCCGGTACCAAGCCGAAAACCTGTTCGATGTGCGGCGGCCACGGCCGTGTCCGTCATGCCCAGGGCTTCTTCACGCTTGAGCGCACCTGTCCGCAGTGCCACGGCCGCGGCCAGTCCATCGACAGCCCCTGCGCGTCATGCGCGGGCTCCGGCCGCGTGACCCGCGAGCGGACGTTGTCGGTGAACATTCCGGCCGGTGTCGAAGACGGTACCCGCATCCGGCTTGCCGGCGAAGGCGAAGCGGGCGTGCGCGGCGGCCCGCCCGGCGACCTCTATATTTTTCTGTCGATGGCATCACATCCGTTCTTTCAGCGCGAAGGCGCCGATCTGCATTGCCGCGTTCCGGTTTCGATGGTGACGGCGGCAATGGGCGGCGATTTTGAAGTGCCGACCATCGACGGCGGCAAGACCAAGGTGAAGGTCCTAGAGGGCACCCAGTCCGGGCGGCGTTTCCGGCTGCAAGGCAAGGGCATGCCGGTGCTCCGCACCCGTCAGAACGGGGATATGTACGTCCAGGTGCTGGTCGAGACACCGCAGAAACTCACCAAGAAGCAGCGCGACCTTCTGGCCGAATTCGACCGCCTGTCCTCGACCGAGACGCAGCCGGAATCCTCGGGATTCCTCGGCAAGGTCAAGGAGTTCCTCGACGGCCTGAGCGGCCGCGCCGGCTCGGCCTGACGCTTCCTTATGGTATTTGCCACCCGGATGTTTTAGAAACGACACGAATTTGTCGCGTGCAAGACTTTGTCATGTGAAGCCCATGCCCCTGCCGGCCCTGCAAATGTTCGAACGGAAGATTGGGCGGCAATTTCGTCTCCTGGAAGCCCGCAAAAATATCATCGAGCGCAAGATCGAACGCCAGGTCCGCCTGTTCGAGAAAAAGCGCAACGGCATCGGCAAGAAGATCGAGCAGCAGATCAAGCAGTTCGAGTTCAAGAAGGGCATCCGCCTCGATGACGAGGTGCGCTTCATCCGCTCCTGGATCGAGCGGCCGCTGTCGATCGGCGCGGTAACGCCCTCGGGCAAAATCCTGGCGCGTGCCATGGCGCGCTATGTCGATCCCAATTCAACCGGGCCTGTCGTCGAGCTTGGCCCCGGCACCGGGCCGGTCACCGAGGCTCTGGTCGAGGCCGGCGTCGAACCGTCACGGCTCGTGCTGGTCGAGTTCAATCCAAGCTTCTGCCGGATCCTGCGCGCGCGCTATCCTGACGCGACATTGGTGCAGGGCGACGCCTACAGCATGCGCCGGCTGCTTGAGACGCTGCTTATGCAACCCGCCGCCGCCGTCGTCTCCGGCTTGCCGCTGATCACCAAGCCGATCCGCGAGCGTCTGCGGCTGATCCGCGACGCCTTCGATCTTATGGTGCCCGGGGCGCCTTTCGTGCAGTTCACTTATTCGGTCGCTTCGCCGCTGCCAAAGCGGCTCGGCGGCTTCACGGCGGAAGCCTCGGAACGCATCTGGATGAATATCCCGCCTGCGCGGGTGTGGGTGTACCGCAAATCCTGACGGCTCCCGGCCCGCTCATTCCCGCTTGCGCGGGAATGAGCGCAAAGTATCACTGTCCCGATGCCTAACCCAAAAATCCTGGTGATACCCGGCTCGCTGCGCACGGGCTCGCACAATGCCAAGCTTGCCGCGCTTGCGGCCAAGGAACTTGCCTTGGCCGAGGCCGAGGTGATGCGCATCTCGCTTGAGGACTATCCGCTGCCGCTGTTCGACGCCGATCTCGCCACAGATGCCGGGCCGCCGCAGGCTGCGGTGCAGCTCAAACGCCTGTTCATGGCGCATCAGGGCATCTTCATCAGCAGTCCCGAATACTCGGCGTCGGTGACACCGCTCGTGAAAAACACGATCGACTGGATTTCGCGCGTGCGCGAACGCGGTGAGCCGACCTATGCCGCCTTCAAGGGCCGCGTGTTCGCGCTCGGTGCCGCGACCAGCGGCGGCGGCGGCGGGCTGCGTTCGCTCATGGCGCTGCGGCAGATCCTGGAACTCGGCTGCGGCGCTCTGGTCATTCCGGAACAAATCATGGTGCCGCGCGCCGAACAGGCGTTCGACGACATGGATAATCTGAAGGACGAGACGCTCGCCGCGTCGCTCAAGACGGTGGCGCGCCGCCTCGTGACATTGGCGAGCGTGATGGGCTAGAGCATGACGATGCCGCTTGCGCCGCGAGACCGCCTGATTGTCGCTCTCGATGTTTCCTCGGTGGAGGAAGCAAAAGCCATGATGACGCGGCTCGGCGACGCCGTGACGTTCTACAAGATCGGCTACCAGCTCGCGTTTGCCGGCGGACTGGGACTGGCGCAGAGCATCACCGGCGCCGGCAAGCAGTTGTTCCTCGATCTGAAACTTCACGACATCGGCAATACGGTGGCGCAGGGCGTGAAAAGCGTGGCGCGGCTCGGTGCGACGTTTCTCACCGTGCATGCCTATCCGCAGACGATGAAGGCGGCAGCCGATGCGCGTGAAGGCAATCTGCGAATCCTCGCCGTTACAGTGCTGACCTCGCACGACGATGCCGACCTGATCGAGGCAGGCTATGACACGAGCGTCACCGCACTGGTCGGCCGCAGAGCGGCGCAAGCGCGCGATCTCGGCGTCGATGGCCTGGTCTGCGCGGGTGGCGAGGCAGCAAAGCTGCGCGGCATCGTCGGCATGGGTCTGTCGCTCGTTGTGCCGGGCATCCGGCCGGCGGGCAGCGCCGCGGACGAGCAGAAGCGGATCGTGACGCCTGCCGCCGCGATCGCGGCCGGCGCCGATTATCTCGTTGTCGGCCGGCCGATCATTGCCGCGGCCGATCCGAAAGCCGCGGCGGAGGCGATCGTCGCCGAGATTTCGCGGGCGAAAGGCTGAAGGGGAAGCGGATGGCAAAAGGCTATTGGCTGCCGCAGATCGATGTCAGCGATCCGGAAGGCTACAAGGGCTACATGGCGGCGACGCCGCCGGCGCATCACAAATATAATGGTGTCGCGCTGGTGCGTGGCGGACGAAGCGAAGTCGTGGAAGGCCGCGCCCGGGCCCGCTGCGTGATCCGGGAATTCCCGGACTATGCCACGGCGCTCGCCTGCTATCGCTCGGACGAATATCAAAGTGCGCGCCCGCTGCGGCTGTCCCATTCGGCGTGCGACTTCGTCATCGTCGAGGGCTATGACGGCGCGCATCCGCCGGTATTGGGTTCGCCGCCGCCGCCCGCGGCGAAGAAAGGCTACTGGATCGGCCATATCGATGTGACCGATCCGGAGGGCTACAAGGCCTATCTCGCCGCCAACCAGGCGCCGTTCGGCGAACACGGTGCGCGCTACCTGGTGCGCGCCGGCACGCGCGAAGTTCCCGAGGGCAACGCCCGCGCACGGACGGTCGTGATGGAATTCCCAAGCTTCGAGGCGGCGCTCGCCTGCTACCGCTCGCCCGGTTATCAGGCGGCAAAGAAGCTGCGCGAGGGCAAAGCGGTCGCCGATCTCGTCGCCGTTGAGGGCTACGACGGCGCGAAGTTCTAGCCACGCCGCAGTGCTTGAGCTGCTGCTTCCTTCGGGAGGACAGGGCCGGGTGTGTTGCTGGCTTCCTGCCGCCCCGCTATACCCGCCCCGGCAGGGATAAAGCCCCAGAGAACCCGATGGCTGCTGATACTTCCGATATGCGGGTGGTGATCGCCGGTGCCGGCGGGCGCATGGGGCGCACACTCATCCAGGCTGTCGCCGCGGCCAAGGGCCTCGTCCTGGCAGGCGCTGTGGATGCGCCGGGCTCCGCCGCGATCGGCCGCGATGCGGGTGAACTTGCAGGCCTCGGTGCGAATGGCATCAAGGTGGTTGCCGATGCGGCGCCGCTCCTCAAGCAGGCCGACGGCTTGATCGAATTCGCGCTGCCTGCGGCGACGCTCGCGTTCGCCGAACTGACGGCGGCAGCCGGCATCGTCCACGTCATCGGCACCACCGGCCATTCAACAGAGGAAGAAGCGGTCATTGCCAAGGCGGCCGGTGGCGCGACGATCGTGAAGTCCGGCAATATGAGTCTTGGCGTCAACCTCCTCGTCGCGCTGACCAAGCGCGTCGCGAAAACGCTGAACGAGGATTACGACATCGAGATCGTCGAGATGCACCACAACAAGAAGGTCGACGCGCCGTCAGGCACGGCGCTGATGCTCGGCCGCGCGGCTGCCGAAGGCCGCCGCATCGATCTGGCGAAGCGCTCGGCGCGCGGCCGGGACGGCATGACCGGTGCGCGCAAGGCCGGCGACATCGGCTTCGCATCGCTGCGCGGCGGCACCGTTGTCGGCGAACATTCGGTGATCTTCGCCGGTCCGGCCGAGCGCGTGGAACTGACGCATCGTGCCGAGGATCGCATGATCTTCGCGCGCGGCGCGCTGCACGCCGCGCTCTGGGCGCGCGGCAAGAAGCCCGGGCTTTACACCATGGCCGATGTCCTCGGCCTTGCCGATATCTGAGAGGTATTCATGACGCAGCAGGAAATCGCGGCGCAAAAAAGAACGGCGCTTACGCTTCTCTATGTCGGCATCGCCGCCTTGATCTGTTCGTATGCCATTGGCTATGCCGGACCGCACACCAGCGTCACGGTCCTGGTGCAAATCCTGATGACCGCGATTTTCCTCGGCTGCATATTTGTTGCCGGAATGAAGGCGATGAAGCTGGGCAAGGAAAAATCCGCGAAATGAGCGGCGGACAGGGCGGCGCGTGGCCATGACCGCGGAAGAGATCAAAAAGAAAAAACTCTTCATCTATATCCTGATCGCTTTGGGCTTCGCCGGGCTTATCGGTGCGCATGAGGTCTCCGGCAGCGACGAACATGCCGATACCACGCTCCCGCTTTTGCTGGCGATGGCAGGCACACTGTGCTTTGCCGCCGCAGGCTGGCTGGCGCGCAAGCTTATGCGGCAGATTTCGTCGTGATAAGCCTGCCTTAGTGAGCGCGTTGCGCCGCGTCGTTGACGATCTTGTAGGCTTCGTTGAGCGCGGGCTTGTCCTTTGAAATATCGGCACCGACGCTCGACATTGTCTTGATCATTTGCGCCTGTTCGTCGGCCGGCAAGTTGATCAATTCGCCGCCGGCATTCGTCCAGGTCTTGATCGCTGCGTCCTCGATCTCGATGGCGCGCGGATTGAAGCTGATTGCCACGCCGGCCGCGTCCCTGTCCACGATCAGCTGGAGGTCGGGTGGCAGGGAGTTGTACCACTTCTTGCTCAGCTCGACGACGTAGAAGATCGCGGCGTGGTTTGTCATGGTGATGTATTTCGTCGCATCATAGAAGTGCAGGCCGCTCAGGAGCTGGACGCCCGCGACCGAGGCATCGAGCGAGCCCTGCTGGATTGCGGTCATGACGTCGCTCGGTGACATTGCGACCGGGGTCGTGCCCAGCCGCTTGAATGCTGCCGACTGGAACTCCGAAGCAAAGATGCGGATCTTCTTGCCCTTGAAATCGTCCAGATGACGGATCGCACTCTTCGAAATCACTTCCGACGGTTCGGCGAACGCGACGGCGACACCGTGCAGTCCCTTTTCGGCGCCAAGTCCGAGATAGAATTTCAGCACCGCCGGATCGGCGGCGACCTTCTGGCCCTGCGCGGCGGACGTGACGAGACCCGGAGCGGCCAGCACTTCGAAGCGTTCGTCGATACCGACGAAGAACTCGGGCGGAATAACGGCGCACTGGATCGCGCCGAACTGCGTGCCTTCGATCTGACGCGGGATCGAACCCAGTTGGCTCGCCGGATAGACCTCGACCTTGATGCGGCCCCCCGAATCCTTTTCGACGGCGGCGCCGTACACCCTTGCATACTGATCGAGCGCCGCATTGAGAGTAGGCGTCGTGATCTTCATCACGAACGTCTTGTCTTGCGCGTAGGCTGCACCGGGTGTCAGTGCCAATAAACCGGCCAACACGCCTGCGGCGGCCATCGCCGGACTGCTTCGTGCGAGTTTCACGTCATCCTCCCTGTCGATCGCGTTTTTTATCGTCTGCCGCGATGTTACAAACGGGACCAATATTGTCCAGTTAGCAGACTGCCGCAGATGCCGCGGCCTCAGTCCGCGCGCAACAGCGAACGGCCGGTCATTTCTTTGGGCTTCGGCAATCCCATCAGTTCAAGGAGCGTCGGCGCGAGGTCGGCGAGGCGTCCTTCCGCGATCAGGCCGCGATTGCGCGCGCCGACGAGCAGCACCGGCACCGGATTCGTGGTGTGCGCGGTGTGCGGCTCGCCGGTTTCCGGATCGCGCATCATTTCGCAATTGCCGTGGTCGGCGGTGACGAGAAGCGCGCCACCCGACTTCCGGATCGCGTCGGCGATGCGGCCAAGCCCGGTATCGACCGTCTCCACGGCCTTGATCGCCGCAGGCAGGCTTCCGGTGTGCCCAACCATGTCGGGGTTGGCATAATTGAGCACGATCAGATCGTATTTGCCGGAATTGATCGCCGCGACCGCCTTGTCGGTCAGCTCCGGCGCCGACATTTCCGGCTGCAGGTCGTAGGTCGCAACCCTGGGCGAGGGCGTCATGCTGCGGTCCTCGCCGCCGTAAGGTTTCTCGCGGCCGCCGTTGAAAAAATAGGTGACGTGCGGATATTTCTCCGTCTCCGCCATGCGAAGCTGCGTCCGCCCGGCATCGGAGATTACTTCGCCGAGGATGTTCTTCAGCGTCTGCGGAGGAAAGATCGTCGCCATCAGTGTGGCGAGCTCGTCGGAATATTGTGTCATGCCGACAGCGGCGGCAAAGCGCACCGCGCGCTTGCGGGTAAAACCGGAGAAATCCGGATCGAGCATTGCCGTGAGAATCTCGCGCGCACGGTCGGCGCGGAAATTAAAGCAGAGCAAGCCATCGCCGTCCTTCATGCCCTGGTAGTCACCGACTACGGCGGGGATCACAAACTCGTCGAACTTTTTGTTGGCGTAGGCATCGGCAATCACGGCGGCCGCGTCGGGGAAGCGCGGTGCGTCGGCGGCAACCATGGCGTTGTAGGCTTTCTCGACGCGGTCCCAGCGCTTGTCGCGATCCATCGCGAAATAACGGCCGCCGACGGTCGCGATCTTCACCTTGCCGGGCAGAGCCGCGAGCAGCCGTTTGACGTCATTGGCTGCGGATTGCGGCGGCGTATCGCGGCCGTCGGTGAAGACATGGATGCACGCCGGTACGCCGGCCTCGGTGAGAATCTTGGCCAATGCCGCGGCATGGTCCTGATGCGAATGTACGCCGCCGGGCGACACGAGACCGAGGAGATGACAGGTGCCGCCGCTCTCCTTGAGTTTCGCGATCAGCGCGGTGAGCGCCGGCGCCTTTGCGATTTCGCCGCTCACAATCGCAGTGCCTATACGCGGCAAATCCTGCATCACCACGCGCCCGGCGCCGATGTTGAGATGGCCGACTTCGGAATTGCCCATCTGGCCGCCGGGCAGGCCGACGTCATTTCCCGAGGTGTGAAGAAAGCCGCGCGGGCCGGCCTCCCACAGCCGGTCGAAGACCGGCGTGCTGGCCTGGCGTACGGCGTTGTCGGCCGTTTCTTCGCGCCAACCCCAGCCATCGAGAACGACCAGCATGACGGGCCGCCGCTGCTGCATTTTTCAATGTCCTCAATCGAGCGGAGCGATATTGCGGATTGCCGCGTTATCGTCAATCGAGCGAACCCGGCGACGCAAGGATGGATTGATGGGACAGCGAATTCTCGTGCTTGTGCGCCACGGCCAGAGCGAATGGAACCTGAAGAATCTCTTCACCGGCTGGCGCGACGTTGATCTCACCGAGGAAGGGGTCAAGGAAGCCCGCAATGCCGGGCGCAGGCTCAAGGCGCAGGGCATTCGCTTCGATCTCGGCTTTACGTCCGCGCTCATCCGGGCCCAGCGCACGCTCGATCTCGTGCTCGAGGAAATGGGACAGACCGGAATTCCCGTGACCGGGAATCTGGCGCTCAACGAGCGCGACTATGGCGATCTCTGCGGGCTGAACAAGGATGACGCACGGGCAAAGTGGGGCGCCGACCAGGTCCTGAAATGGCGCCGTTCCTACGCTATCGCGCCGCCGGGCGGCGAGAGTCTCAGGGACACTGCGGCGCGGGTTTTGCCTTATTACATCCAGGAAATTCTGCCGCGCGTGCTCGGCGGCGCGAATGTGCTGGTCGCAGCGCACGGCAATTCACTGCGTGCACTGGTGATGGTTCTGGAGAAGCTTTCGCCGGATCAGATCATCGCGCGCGAACTCGCCACCGGTGTGCCGCTGATTTACCGCCTCAACGCCGATTTGACGGTGGCCGAAAAGCAGGATCTGGCGGCTTGATCACGCCGCCGCGCCGGCCTGTCCCGCTTCCCAGCCGAGCATCGCGCGCTTCCTGGTAATGCCCCAGTGATAGCCGGTCAGTTCGCCGGATTTGCCGACGACGCGATGGCAGGGCACGACAAAGGAGATCGGGTTTTTGCCGACAGCGGCGCCGACGGCGC
The DNA here is from genome assembly GCA_963808205.1 of uncultured Alphaproteobacteria bacterium. Lineage (GTDB taxonomy): Bacteria > Pseudomonadota > Alphaproteobacteria > Rhizobiales > Xanthobacteraceae > BOG-931. The sequence continues at coordinate 718,984 of CAWEER010000005.1, read as the reverse complement.
GCGCGGCGGCCGGCGCGCACACCTTGCCGGCAATGCCGGAATAGGTCGCGAGCCGTCCCATCGGGATCTGCAGCAAGGCCTCCCAGACGCGGACTTCCCAATCGGTGCCGATCATGACGACACGCAATGGCTGCTGCGGCTTCCACTGCGATGAATTGAAAATGCGCTTTGCGATCGGCGCGGTGCGCTCTTTGTCCTCGACATAATTTGCTTTCGGCCAGCGCCGTTTCATATCGGCGAGCGCCTCCCGCTGTTCGCCGCCATCGGCGAAAGCGAGACCGGCGAGCCCGCGTTCGGTCGCCATGACCAGAGCGTGGCCGAACGGCGAAGGGTGAAAGCCGAAATGCATCGTCAGGCCTTCGCCGCCGGCTTTCCATTCGCCGGGCGACATCGCTTCGTGCGTGACGAACAGGTCGTGCAAACGTCCGGGGCCGGACAGCCCCACCCCAAAGGTAGCGTCGAGTACGCTCGCGGAATCGCGCAGGAGCCGCTTTGCACCGTCGAGCGTCAGCGCCTGCAAGAACGCCTTCGGCGTCAGACCAGCCCAGCGGCGAAACAGGTGGTGCAGTTCGGTCGGCGTTACGCCTGCGGCTTCCGCAACGGCCTCGATTTCGGGCTGCTCGCGCCAGTGGCCTCGGATATGGCCGATGGCGCGGCGCACCACGTCATAATCGGCCGCGGCGATATCAAGCGGTGTGGGTTTGGAAATGCGATCGGGCGAGAGCATGGGTGTCTCCATCATTCTGCTCCCGATCTATGCCGGGACGGACCGGCAAACCACCCGATTTCTGTAAGCTGAGGCCCGAAATATCGGCCATTCCCGCGGCTATTCCAACACCGTCCGCGTCGGGCCGCGCCGTGCCTCACCGAGCGCATTGGCAAGCGCCCGCGCGAAGCTCGCCTTCTCGTCCGGCCCCAGAAAACCGGCGATCGGCAGGCGGCGGCCGCGGGAAACGAGGAACAGCCGCTCGATGCCGAATTCCTCATGCACGATGCGGTCGAGCTTCACCCAGATCGGGTTGAGCGTCCATTCGCGCACGCCGCCGCGATGATTGACCTTGCGCACGGTGAGTTCGGAGGCGGTGACGGTCACGATCTCATAGGCGCGCGCGGCGCGGTAATTGACGCGGAATGCGACATAGACGAGGAGCACGTCGAGCCCGAAGAAGCCGAATACCGGCCAGGCGCCCATGAACACGAAGACCATTCCCGCAATAAAGCTCAGGGTCCCGATGCACAGCATGAAGATCAGGAAAGCCTTTGGGCCAAGCGAACGATGCGGTGTGATGATCGCCGAAAAGATTTTCGGGTCGGCCGCGACGCCATCGGCGTGACTGTCGCCTGTGTTGTTGTCGCTCGTCATGGCGCTCATTATAGGTGAAATATGGCGCGCAAAACCACCAGGCAAAAGAAGTCCACCGGGCAACGCTTGCGCGCCGCGCGCAAGGGCAACGCGGCCCGCGTTAAGCCGCGAAAGACCCAAGCTGCAGCGGACGCCAAAGCCGCGCACGGCGCATTGCCGCAATGGACGAAAGCCGAGATCGAGGAAGCGTTCCGCCGCTTCGCCGCCGCCGATCCGGCGCCGCGCGGCGAGTTGCATCACGTCAACGCATTCACGCTGCTCGTCGCTGTCGTGCTGTCCGCCCAGGCAACCGATGCCGGCGTCAACAAGGCCACGCCGGCTTTGTTCAAACTCGCCGACGCGCCGGAAAAAATGGTCAAGCTCGGCGAGGATCGCGTGCGCGATCTGATCAAAACAATTGGTTTATTCCGCACCAAGGCAAAGAACGTGGTCGCGCTGTCACAATTGCTTCTCGACGTGCATGGCGGCGCGGTTCCGCACGATCGCGAGGCGCTCGAAGCGCTGCCCGGTGTCGGCCGCAAGACCGCGAATGTGGTGCTCAACATCGCTTTCGGCGAGCCGACCATCGCGGTGGATACCCATATTTTCCGCATCGGCAATCGCACCGGTCTTGCACCCGGCAAGACGCCGCTTGAGGTCGAGATGAAGCTGCTTGAAGTCGTGCCGGATCGCTACCGGCTGCATGCGCACCACTGGCTCATCCTGCACGGCCGCTACACATGCGTGGCGCGCCGCCCGCTCTGCGAAAAATGCATCATTGCAGACTTGTGCAAGTGGCCGGGCAAGACGGTGAACGTGCCGCTGCGGAGCGCGCAGCCGGTCAAATAAAGCTTTCTTCTCTGTCGCACCGCATCAATCCACAGAATTATCCCCAAACGCCTCCGTCATGCCTGCGTGCACGCTTTAACTTGCGACTCCGAAACGGTGCGCTATCCTCATCTCCAGATCAGTCGCGTTTGGTTCTGCCGGATGTGACGATCGCCAAGGTCAAATGAGCTTGGGTGCAAGGCCGCTACCGGCGTTGCACCATATGGCGGGTTTGATCCTGGTTCCCAGCAGCGGTAGCGGCGCTAGGAACGTGACGGGCGGGCGCAAGCTCGCCCGTCATGATTCATGGGACAAGCCTCAACATTTTGGTGCGCTTCGCCATTGGCTTCAGCGGCGCCAGCGTGCGATCCTGTCTGCCGATGGCAAACCTCGTCAGCCGCCGGCAACTCACTATCGAATGGGGACATTGCGACCCCGCCGGCATCGTCTTCAATCCGCATTTCTTCGAATATTTTGATTGGGGCACCTGGACGCTGTTCGAGGTCGCACTCGGCGTGAAGCCGCATGAACTCGCCGCGGCCTTCGGCATCGTCGGCTTGCCGCTGGTCGATTCCGGCGCGCGTTTCATGGCGCCGGCGCGTTTCGGCGATGTGGTCGAGATAGCCACGCAGGTCAGTGCGTTCCGCCGTTCCAGTTTTGACGTCAAACATCAGCTTTTCGTTCGCGGCGCGATCGCGGTCGAAGGCCAGGAGACCCGCGTATGGGCCGGACGCGATCCTGTCGACCCGTCAAAAATGAAGTCGCAGCCGATCCCCGCTGAGGTCGTGGCGCGGTTTCAGGCCGGCTGAGGCGTGCCATGAACAGCACCAAAGACCGCGTCACAAACCGCGCCGGCGCCATTGCCCGCGCGCAGGCCGGTTTCGATGACGGCACGTTCCTCGCCGACCTGACGCGCCGCGTCGCCATACCGAGTTCGAGCCAGGAGCCGGCGCGCGCCGGCGCGTTGCACGACTATCTCACCGGCGAGATCGAGCCCGCGCTGTCCCGGCTTGGCTTTACCTGCCGCATTCTCGACAATCCGCGCGGGCCTCCGGTCATGATCGCCGAGCGCATCGAGGATCCGTCCTTCGTCACCATCCTCGTCTATGGTCACGGCGACACGATCGCGGGAATGGATGACAAGTGGCGCAAGGGTCTCGCGCCGTGGCAGGTCGTGGTCGAGGGCGAGCGCATCTACGGCCGCGGCACCGCCGACAACAAGGGCCAGCACAGCGTCAACATCGCCGGCCTTGAATCCGTGCTCGCCGAACGCGGCGCGCTCGGCTTTAATTGCAAAGTCCTGATGGAGATGGGCGAGGAGGTCGGCTCCGCGGGCTTGCACGAATTATGCGGCGAGCATCGCGGCGGCCTGTTCAAGGCCGATGTGCTGATCGGCTCGGATGGCCCGCGCAATGCGCCGGGCGAGCCGACGCTGTTCCTCGGCGCGCGCGGCACGATCCTGATCGATCTTTCGGTCAATCTGCGCGAGGGCAGTCATCATTCCGGGAACTGGGGCGGCCTGATAGCCAACCCGGCGATCATTCTGGCGCACGCGCTTGCAACGATCACCGATGCGCGCGGCGCAATCCGCATAGCGGAATGGCTGCCGCCATTGCCGCAATCGGTGCGCGGCGTACTGGCCGGCGTTGCGGTCGATGGCGGCGTGGACGGTCCGGCGATCGACCAAGACTGGGGCCAGCCGGACCTTACACCGGCGGAGCGGGTGTTCGGCTGGAACAGTTTTGAAATCATCGCTTTCACCGCCGGGACGCCGGAGCGGCCGGTCAATGCCATTCCGGGCACGGCGCGCGCGCATTGTCAGCTCCGCTATGTCGTCGGCACCGATGTCGGCGACATCGTTCCGGCGCTGCGGCGGCATCTCGACCGCCACGGCTTGCAGCAGGTCGAAATCTCGCAAGGCAAAGGCGGACGCTTTTTCGCCAGCCGCCTCGATCCGGCGGATCCGTGGGTGACATGGGCGAAGGACTCGATGCAGCGCACCACCGGGCGCTCGCCGACTATTTTGCCGAATCTCGGCGGCTCCCTGCCCAACGATATTTTCGCCGACGTGCTCAACCTGAAAACGCTCTGGGTGCCGCATTCCTATGCCGGCTGTTCGCAGCACGCCCCGGACGAGCATTTGCTGGCGCCGATCGCGCGCGAAGGGCTGGCGCTGATGGCCGGATTATTCTGGGATTTGGGCGATCCGGACCACCCGCGGCCGGCGCTTTAGGCGGGCGCGCGGCGCGACGGCCTCCCTGACAGTTCCTTGTCGGCTCGCTTGTCAGCTTCCTTGCCAGACGGCCTGTTTTGGAGGAAATTCGAGCAAACAAAACGGAGGAAGCGCCGATGGATATCAACCCGATCGGTCCCGGATTTGGCGCCGAATTGCGCGGCGTAAAGCTTGCGGATGTCGCGAATGACGATGCCGCCTACGCCGCGGTGCGCGCGGCGTTCGAGGACCATTCCGTACTGGTATTTCGCGATCAGCAAATCGACGGCGAGGGCCAGCTTGCGTTCTCCAGCCGCTTCGGCCCGCCGGAAGTGACCAAGGTCGGCTCGCTCGGCACCGGATCCAATTTCGTGATTCTCACCACCATCGGTCCGGACGGCAAGGTCGTGCCCGAGGATCACCGTTTTGCCATGCGCAACAAGGCCAATCAGCTTTGGCACACCGATTCCTCGTTCAAGGCCGTACCGGCACTGACCTCGATCCTCTCGGCACGCACGATTTCGGCGGCGGGCGGCGAAACCGAATTCGCTTCGACCCGGCTCGCCTTCGAGCGGCTCGATGCGGCGACGCAGAAGAAACTGGAAAACTCCTTCGCCTGGCACAGCTACGGCCATTCGCGCGGCAAGATCCAGGACGGCCTCGCCACGCCCGAAGAGATGGCGACGCTGCCGCCGGTGTGCTGGCGCATGGTATGGCGCAATCCGGTCAATGGCCGCGGCGCGCTTTATCTCGCGTCGCACGCTTACGCCGTCGAGGGCATGGAGCCTAAAGCCGGCGTGAAGCTGATCGAAGAATTGACCGACGCCGCAACCGCGCGGGGCACGACCTACGAACACAAATGGCGCTCCGGCGACGTGATCATGTGGGACAACCGCGCGACCATGCATCGCGGGCGGCCGTGGCCGGGCAATGAACCGCGCTACATGGTGCGCACGACGATTTCGGCGATGGCGGCGGATGGCGTAGAGACGATGCGGCCGCCGCCGCGGCTCGCTGCGGAATAGTTATTCCGCGGCAACTGCCGGAGCGGCCGTGCGCGCCTGCGCTTCCATCTCGCGGCGGATTTGCACGGCCTGCAGATTGCCGTCGAGCGCCACGTCGGCCGCGCTCAAAATTCCGCCCGCCGGGATGTCGCGCAACACCTTGACGTGATGGGCAAGCCCGATCGGCAGCGCGCCGAGTTTCAGGCTGCGCTCCGCCGGAATGAGCTTGGCATAGACCGTGAAGCCGCCTTCGCCGTCGAGTGTCTCGCCGGCCTTGAGCGCGCGCTTCGCCACGGCAACCGCGTCGCCGCGCCAGGCCTTGCAGCTTCCGGTCGGCTCGCCGCGGAGCGCGACATTGAGCACCGAGATCGACAGTTCAAGCCCGATCAGATGGAACGGTTTGTACATCGCCGCATAATGGCCCGTCGGATCGGTCGGCAAGCCATATTGCCTGAAACAGGCTGCGGCATATTCGGTCGGCGCCTTGAACACCACATAGACGCCCCAGCGCAGATCGCGCGCGACCGGGCCGCCGTCGCGCTGCAGCGACGACACCACTTCGACAATGCCGTCGCCGTCGAGTACGCCGCCCAGACTTTTCGGCCGCAGCACGCTGGCGAGTTCCTCGGCGCCGCAAGGCGGGAAACCGAGGCCGTCGTGCGGAACATCAAGCATGCAGGCATTGGCAACCGCGGCCATTTCGATCGCGGATTTCGTTCCGTCGAGGAACGAGTTGAACATCTGCGAATTCATGCCGGCCTTCTTTGCCTCTTCCGCAGTCAAGCCGTAGTGCTCCCACACGCCGTCCGGCGTTACGGTGTGATAGGCCGGCAGATATTTGGTGCCCTTGCCGGCCGCCGCGACGGCGAAGCCGGCCGAGCGCGCCCAGTCGACCATTTCCGAAATCAGCGACGGCTGATCGCCGTAAGCCATCGAATAGATCACGTTCGCCTCGCGCGCCTTGCGCGCGAGCAGCGGGCCCGCCAGCGTGTCGGCCTCGACATTGACCATGACGATATGTTTCTTCGCCGCGAACGCCGTAAGCGCATGCGCGATGCCGGCGGCCGGGCTGCCGGTCGCCTCGATCACGACTTCCACGCGCTCATCGGTGCAGGCATCGCGCCCGTCGCTGACAAAACGCGTGCGCGCGACGCGGCTCTCATCCCAGCCGACGCCGCGGCATGCGGCCTTCGCCCGATCGGGGTCGAGATCGGCAATCACTGCAACGTCGAGGCCGGGGATTGTCGGCACCTGCGCCAGGAACATCGACCCGAACTTGCCGGCGCCGATCAGGCCGGCGCGGACCGGCCGGCCGGCATCAAGGCGTGCGGCGAGAAGCGATTGCAGGTTCATGTCCTGTTGACCTCGCAGTTTCGTAACCCTGAAACGCGTTAAGCATAGAATTGCCGGGCCACATGGCAAACAAATACTTAATGGCCGATCTGGGTTTACAGAAATTCAAGGCAAGTCTGTTGTTGTATGTGCGCCGAAGCTTCGGCCGGCGATGCCTACGGGCGTTCGTTCGCGTGCCGCTTCAGTATCCGAGCCCAGAGTATCCGCCACGATGGCCCTGCGCCTCGCCGACAATAAATTATCGCCGCGCCGGCTTCGCAAGCTGATCGTCTGCGCGGCTCTCGTCGTTGCGGCCATTATTGCCGCCAACGCGATTGTCATCGCCCAGCTTCACGTCAGCACTTTGCGCGAGGTGCAGGACAATCTGCTGCGTCAGAGTCTCACGCTATCCGAAATCACCGAACGCACTTTCAAGACCGTTGATCTCGTTTTGGCAAGCGTGGCCGAGAGAGCCCGAACCGACGCCTTGACGGAGAACGGTTCCCAGCGATTGGCGGCGGAGGAATACCATTCGTTTCTGGCGGAAAAAAAGTCTGAGCTGCCGCAAATCTTGTCGATGGGAATTCTCGACGCCAGTGGAAATAAATTGAACCACTCGCACGACTGGCCGGTTTTACCGGCCGATCTTTCATCCCGAAGCTATTTTCAGGCGCTGAAAGCGAATCCGAAGATAACATCGTTCCTCAGCGAACCCTTGCAGGGCATGATCAGCGGGGTGTGGGTTGTCGTTATCTCCCGGCCCATATTGGCGAATGACGGACGGTTTCTTGGGGCCGTCTTTGCTTCGATAGATCTGGGCTATTTCGACGACTTCTTCCGCTCGACGTCACTTGGCGAAGGCTACGCCGCGACGCTGTTGCGGCAGGACGGTGCGCTGATGGCGCGTTATCCCGTCGCGGGGAAAATCGGAACTGTCGTATCGGCATCGGTGCTGGGCAAGCTCGCCAATTCGCGATCCGGCGTTTCCCGTTCGGTAAGCCCGGTCGACCAGCAGACGCGTATCGCGGCGGCCTATCGCCTCTCCAGTTATCCGCTGGTCGTCATCGTGACGCAAAGCGAGATGTCCGCATTCGCGACGTGGCGGACGACGGCGCTGACCATGGCGCTCGTCACGACCTTGATGATCGCGATCATAGCAATCGCGGTTTATTTGATGGCCCGCTCGTGGCTGCAGCAGGACCGGCTTACCGCAGCGCACGCTGAAATCATAGAATTGGAAAAAGTGAGGGCGCTGGCGGAGGCCGAACTGGATCGCCAGCGAGAGCGCCGCCGCGTCGAACAGCAACTGGATGAAACGAGGCGGTTTCTCGATTTAATCGTCGAGAACATTCCGGTAGCGGTCGTCGTCAAGGATGCGAAAACCCTCAAATACGTTCTGGTCAATCGGGCGTTCGAGGCCATGCTCGGCTTGCCGCGCGCTGAATTACTGGACCGCACGGTATTCGATATTCACCAAAGCAAAGGTGCCGAAGTCATCGATGCCGCGGACAGGGAATCCATTCAGGACGCCGCCCATGCCACCTACAAGGAAATCGAAATAGAAATTCGGGCGCGGGGCACGCATGTTCAGGCCACGCGGCGCATTGTCATTCCCGATGACGAGGGTGGGCCGAAATATCTGGTTGCGGTCATCGAGGATGTTACCGAGCGCAAAAAAACCGAGCAGCGCGTCGCATTTCTGGCACATCACGATGCGCTGACCGGCCTCGCCAATCGGGCGGCATTGACCCAAAAGATCGAGGAGGCCGCTGCACGCCAGCGCCGCCGCAAGGAAACGTTCAGCGTGCTCCTGCTCGATCTCGACCGGTTCAAGCAGGTCAACGACACCCTGGGCCACCCCGCCGGCGATGCGCTTCTGACGGAAGTCGCGGTGCGGTTGAAAACGCTGCTGCGGGAAACGGACGTGCTGGCCCGTCTTGGCGGCGACGAGTTTGCCGTCATTCAGTCCGGCGAGGCCGACCAGCGCGTTGCAGCGGGGATTCTCGCGGATCGCATTATCGAGGCGCTTGGTGAGCCTTTCGATATTGAGGGAAACGACATCAATATCGGCACCAGCATCGGCATTGCGCTCGCGCCTGAACACGACACCGACGCCGACAATCTCCTGAAGATGGCGGATCTGGCGCTTTATCGCGCGAAATCGGCGGGCCGTAACGGCTATCGCTTCTTCGATCCTGAAATGAGCGAGCTTGCGAGCGCCCGGCATGAGATCGAAAACGATTTGCGCCGTGCGATCGCGCAAAACGAACTCGAGCTGCACTATCAGCCGATTATCGACAGCAAGTCGCAGAGGATTTGCAGCGTGGAGGCGCTGGTCCGCTGGCGGCATCCGACCAAGGGCCTCATTTTTCCCGATCGCTTCATCCCGCTCGCTGAAGAAACCGGCTTGATCATGCAGATCGGCGAGTGGGTTTTGCGTAACGCATGCGCGGAAGCCGCACCCTGGCCGGCCTCCGTCAAGGTCGCCGTCAATCTCTCGCTTGTGCAATTACGCAAGGCGAATTTGCCCGATATCGTCACGGATGCGCTGGCCAAATCAGGCTTGCCGCCGGACCGGCTGGAGCTCGAGATCACCGAAACCGCCCTCATCGAATCTGCGGCGGAATGTCTGCCGTCGCTTCGTCTGTTCAAGACTCTCGGTGTCACGATCGTGCTCGACGATTTCGGCACCGGATACTCGTCACTCAGCCAGTTGGCCATGTTCCCGTTTGACAAGATCAAGATCGACAAATCGTTCACGCAAAATCTGACGAAGCGCAGCGAATGTGCCGCGATCATCTCGGCGACGCTGACGCTTGCGCGAAGCCTCGATATCGCAACGACCGCCGAGGGTATCGAAACGGCCGATCAATGCCGGCTGTTGCGGCTCGCCGGCGTGACGTCGCTGCAAGGCTATCTGTTCAAGCGCCCGGGGCCGGCTTCCGAGATCGATTTTGAGGCAAGCTACGGCGGTCCGGAAATCGGGGCCGCGGCGTAATTACGGATTGGCGGCGGATGCCGTCGCCGGCTTACTCCGCCGCAACCTTGTGCGCCCGTGCATAGTCCAGCAGCGCATCGTCGGCGACCGGCACGATCGGCGTGAAATCGCGGTGCGCGATCCATTCTTCCCGCGTGTATTTGGTGATGTGGTTCGAGCAGGCGCAGAGTGTCAGATAGACGATCTTGCGCGGATAGGGCGTGATGTTCGGCGGTGAGGCGTGCACCAGATTGCCGTGGAACATCAGCACCGAGCCGGGCTTGCCGGTCGGCGCCACGATGCCGCCTTCGGCCGCGAGCCGCGTCACGGTTTCCTTGTCGAGCGTCCACAGCGGGTACGACGTGGTCAGCGTGTCGTGGCCGGCCGCGAGCACGCCCTGCTTGTGGCTCTTCGGGATCAGCATCAAGGCGCCGTTGATCGGCATCACTTCGTCGAGGAATATCGCGATATTCATGGCACGCGGTTCGGGCATGCCGTCGTCACGCGCCCAGGTGCCGTAATCCTGGTGCCACTGCCAGACGTCGCCCTCGAAGGCAGCCTTGGCGTTGAGCTTGAACTGATGCACGTAAACATCTTCGCCGAACAATTGGCGCAGCGGCTCGATCAGCCGCGGATGGTGCGCCATCAGGCGGAATGTCTCGTTGAATGTATGCGCGGCAAAAGCGGTGCGCGGCGCGCCCGACTTCTCGCGCCATACTTCCTTGCGGTCGAGCTTGAGGATCGCCTCGGCGTCGTCGCGAAGGAGCGCGATCTCTTCCTCATCGAAGCAGTTCGGGAAGAACAGGTAGCCCCGTTCGTCGAATTCTTCGATCTGTCCCGGCGATAGCTGCATGGCGTCCTCGCAAATCCGTTGCCGGGAATCTAGCGCAGAAACGGCCGCCTTTCCAGAACGCGGTCAGCCGTGAATCGACAGGCTATCATGCGGCGCCTGGGCGCGGTCCCGCATGCCGTAGTCGCGGATCACGCCCGCGATGCGCAGCCGGTAATTGTCGAACACGCCGGCGCGGCCTTTGGCCTGCGCGGCGCGATGCGCCTCGATATTGCGCCACGCCGCGATCGCAGCTTCGTCACGAAAGAACGACAGCGACAGGATCTTGCCGCGTTCGGTCAGGCTCTCGAAGCGCTCGATGGAGATAAAACCGTCGATCTTTTCCAGTTGCGGACGCAGCGCAGCAGCGATGTCGAGATAGGTTTGCCGCTCATCCTGCTTCGGCCAGACTTCAAATATTACGGCGATCATTGTGCGCCTCGTTTTGCCGGTTGCCAGTCACTCTACCTGACGCAGGAACGTGCGTTCCTCGGAAACGATGAAGCGCTCTTTCTGCGCTATGGCGAAATTGGCCGAGCCTTCTGCGTCGGCGCGCAACCGCGCCCGGTAGGCTTCGTAGGCGGCAAGGCTCGCAAACGAGATCAGACCATGGGCGACGGTGTCGGTGCCTTCATGCGGCATCCAGTATCCGACGAGGTCGCCGCCGCATTTCGGGATAATCTTCAGCCAGTTACGGGCGTAATTCTCGAAGCCGTCGCGCTTGTAAGGGTCGAGCTGGTAGCGGATGAAGACGGTGATTGTCATCGCAGCCTCCTGTCATGAACGCAAGGATCATATCGCGAAGCCGGACCGGCATGTTTCAGCGGCTGCCGTACTGTCTCTCCGCCGCGGAGACTATTGCGTGACGGCTCCGGAGGTCTTTGCCGTCACGGTTTGCAGTTCGCCTTCGAGTGTCGCGATGCGCTGGCGCAGCTCGTCTTCGTTCAGCTTGGTCAGTGCGCTTGCGGCCTTGTCGGCGAGTTCCGCCAGCATGGTGCGTTCGTCGCGGTTGAGGTCGTTGCCGGTGACGTGCGGTCCATAGAGCGCAAGCGCGAGGCAGCGCAGCTGATCGCCGACGGGCACAGCGAGGATCGGCCGCTGCAGCCCCCCGGGCAGGCGATTGCGCCCTGCGGCCTTGGCGCTGACGCTGAAGGGGCGGTGCGCGCGCGCGGGTTGCAGCATCGGGTCGCTGGGATCGAGTACCTGCGCCGCGGCACCATCCCAGCTTTGATCCGCGGCGGTGCGCCTGAACACATTGCCCTGTTCGCGAAACAGGCTCGCCGACGCAAGTCCGAGGGCGCCGTGCACGCCCTGGACGAGATGTTTTTCGATCTCGACGAAATTCCCTGCATTGAGGATCGCATCGCCGAGACGTTCGCCGGCTTTGGTGACGGAGCGATGGAACAGCCGGTCCGTGGAATGGACCGCGGTCTCGTGGATCTTCGACATCAAAAACAGAATCGCGGTCGCAATCGCGAGCCAAACCCAGGGCGGCAGCGTCACCTGTTCGGCCACCGCCTCGCGGACATGATCGATTTCCTGATGGAGGAGGAGAGTAGGAAGGCTGAGCAGGATACCGAGAATGGTGACGCGGCGCAGCGGGATGCTCACCGATACGACATAGGGCCGCCGCACCGCCTCGCTGACGAACAGGCACAGCACGCCGTTGACGAGATAGACCATGCCCCAAAAATGCTCGGGCGGCGTATAACCCCGGAACAGCGGATCAAGCAATGACGTCTGCGTGCCGATATCGGCAATGACAAGCGCCGGCAGTCCGATCAGGCAGCCCCAGATCACCCAGCGCAGGCGCTGATAGTCTTGCGGCTGCAACTCTCTTTGCCGCGCCAAAAGGATCAGCAATGCGCAAGCGGCGACGACGAAGCCGCTTAGAATTCCGGCGCGCGTCAAAATCTCGGTCGGATAGCCGAACAGGTTTGCGTAGGACAGCGCCAGAAGCGCCGCGAGCAGGATACCGAGGAAGGGCAAGACTCGCTCGACCGGACGCCAGCGCGCTGTCGTCTCGTCATTGGGCGCCCGGACTGCGAACCAGATGAAACCGGCGAAGCCCGCGCCCTGTGCGATTGCCGCGGCAATGTCCTGTGTCAGCAACGCCACCGGTGAATAATGCAGGAGCCATGCATAAAATTCAGCCGATTGGCCGGGATTGAACCAGATGACGTAGAGGAAAAATCCCCAGGTCATCAATCCGGGTCTGCTCCACACCAGCCACGCCGCCGCAAGGATAACGGATATCGAGGCAAACTGATCGAGCAGCAAGACCACGCGCACCCAGCGATTCGGCACGCGCGGCCTGGCGACGAGGTCGACAATGCGCGGCGGCTGCTCCGCGGTGGCGGCCAGGGCAAGCCGGATGCGATCCTGTTTGATCACCAGACGAAAGCCGCCCAATGCCGCCATCGTGCTGGTGCATGTCAGCGTGTCGGGCGGCACGCAGCGCATCTGCGTCAGGTCAAGGCGGTCACCGGGGCGCAGGCCGGCCTGAAAGGCCGGCGAGTCGCCAAGCGTCGCGAAAGGCCCAAGCACATCGGTGATGACGCCGCTGTTGTCTGCGGCGAAACCAAAAGATGCCAGAGGGCGAAACAGGCGGTGCAGATCGGGGACGACCATCGCCAGCGCCCACAGCGTGATGACGACAAGAAGGACGCGGCCAAAGAAGCCTTGTCCCCGTCCTTTCATGCCGCTGTCTGCCCCCATGTCTGCTGCTCAGGTGCCCCGGAATACGGCTTTGCGCTTGGCGTGGAAGGCCTCGACGCCTTCGCGGAAATCGTCGGACTGACGCAGCCGACTGTAACAATGGCCTTCGAGCTCGATCGCCGCTTCGAGACTGGTGTCCTCGGTCTTGTTGAGAAGCGTCTTTGCAGTGCGCTGCGCCAGCGGCGAGAAGGCGCGCAGTTCCTCGACCAGCGCGTCGGTGGCGTTTTCCAGCCTGTCATCAGGCACACATTCGGTGGCGATGCCCCATTCATAGGCTTGCTTGCCGGCAATGCGCTTGGAGCGCATCACGATATCCTTGGTGCGCGTGATGCCGATGATCTTTTGCAGGCGGGCCGACCCGCCGGAGCCCGGAATCTGGCCGAGACGCTGCTCCGGCAGCGCGTAAAGGCAGGTTTCGGACACGATACGGAAATCGCAGGCGAGAGAAATTTCGAAACCGACGCCGAAGCAGTAGCCGCGATTGGCGACGATCACCGGCTTGGCGCAGCGCGCCGGCGCGGCGATGTTCCAGGCGAGTTTTGACACATGCTCGGGCGCCGCCGCGAGGAAGCCCGCGATATTGCCGCCGGACGAGAAATGCTCGCCGGCCGCGCGCAACACGATCACGCGCACACGGTCGTCCTCATCGAGGGCCTCAAACACCAGGCGAAGCTGATCGCGTTCGCCCATTTCGATGACATTGAGCGGCGGCCGGTCGAGCACGATATCGGCGCGTTCGCGCGCTACATTGATCTCGACGCCGAAGCCGTCGAGTTTTTGCAGGCGGGAATCGGAAAAACTGGCGGGCGAGGCATTGGTCATGCAGCCGTTCCTTGCTGGCGGGAGGCGATTTCATACTCGCCGGCAACGAGCTTGCGGCGCAGAAGCTTGCCGACCGGCGATTTGGGGATTTCCTTGACAAAGACATAGCGTCGCGGCCGCTTGAAGCCCGCAAGCCCCGACGCGCGGCAGAACGTATCGAGCTCCTCGGGCTCGATCGCGTCGCGTTGCTTGATGAAGGCGGTGACGATCTTGCCCCAGCGCTCGTCCGGCAAGCCGACGACGGCCACTTCCGACACCGCCGCATGCAGCGACAGGCAGGACTCGATCTCGACCGGCGAGACGTTCTCGCCGCCGGTTATGATCATGTCGTCGACGCGGCCGGTAACGAAAATATCGCCGTCGCCGTCGGCGAAACCGGTGTCGCCGGTGAAATACCAGCCCTGGCGCAGTGCCTTGGCGTCGGCATCCGGCCGCCGCCAATAGCCCTCGAAGGATTCGTCACCGGCGAGAAGCGCAATGATCTCGCCTTCTTCGCCGGTCGCTGCGATGTCATCGACCGATCGTGCGCCGAGCTTCACCACGCGCACCATCTGGTTGATGCCGGCGCGGCCGGCGGAGCCAGGCTTGGCCGGCGCGTTCTGGCCGATGGTGAAAGTATAGATCTCCGACGAGCCGTAGTGATTGACGAACAATTCGGGCGTGAAAGCCGCCTGCAGTGTCTTCAGGAGCCCGTCGGTCATCGGCGCGCCGGCAAAGCCGAGCTTGCGTACCGTGCTTATGTCGCTCGACGCGAAGGCCGGATGATGAATGAGGTCGTGGTAGAGCGTCGGCACAAGATAGAGGTTTGTCACGCGCTCGGCGGCGATCAGTCTCAATGCATCGGCGACGGAAAAACGCGGCAGGCATATGAAGGCGCCGCCGACGAGCGACATGGCCAGAAGCGATCGCACGCCCATGGTGTGATAGAGTGGCATGACGCCGAGCGTGCGCTCGCCGTTCGCATAGAGATTCTGCGCCACATGGGCGAGTGCCGCGGCGCGCTCGGCGCGTTGCCGCCGCGGTACGCCCTTTGGTTTTGCCGTGGTGCCCGACGTGTACAGCATCACCGACCAGGCCTCGGCGCCAGCGCGCGCGGTCGCATCGGGCGCGGCATCCGAGAGCAGCGAGGCAAAGTGGATATCGGACGATCCCGTTTCATCGAGCGCGATACGCGGCAGCTTTTGCGCCAGGACCGATCCGGCAGCGGCCGCGGCGGACGCGTTCTCGAAAACAATCGCTTTTGCTTCCGCGTCACCAAGATAGAAGTCGAGCTCGCTCGCGGTTGAGCGCCAGTTCACGGGCGTAATGATGATGCCGGCGAACTGGCAGGCCCAATGCAGCGACGCCGCCTCCCAGCGGTTCTGCAACGCCGTGACCAGATGATCGCCGGGCTTGAGCCCCATTGTCCGCAGGCCGGCGATGAGCGCCGAAATGCGCCGGTACCATTGCGCATAGGTCAAGCGCAGCTCGCCATCCACGATGGCAAGCGCGTCCGGATCGCGGGCGACACTGCCGAGAAAACTGAGGCCGAGATCGAGCATGGGGGACTAAAACGCCGTGTTACTGCCGATTTTTGATCGGTCCCGCCATGATAAGCCTTTGCCGCGGCCTGATAAACCGGTCCGGCCGAAATCTCCGGGCAGGCTACGGCGCAAGGCGCGCCCAATCGAGATATTGGATTTCACGCAGCGGGCGCCGCTCCTCGGCGAGAAATACGGCGAGGCGCAGCCCGTCGGTGAAATAGGGGTCGTCAGTCAGGTTTTTCCGCGGATCGGCCGGGCTCGAGACGCCGACGCCGCCGACGAATCCGAACCGCGAGACTTCGCCGGTCATGACCAGGTCCTGAAGCAGGTAATACCGGTCCTGATCGACCTCGGGACTGATCCGGTGCGTGGTCAGGTACCGCGTCTGCGTCGTCAGCTTGATGCCGATATCGCGGCTGATTTGCCCGACCCATACCTGCTGCCCGTCGACCGTGAAAGGCGCCTGCCACAATCGCAGATGATTGCGCAGGCTGACTTTGTTGCGCGCTTTTTGCAGGGACACGTCCTGTATTCTGCCGAAGACGTAAAGCGGGCTTACCGGCGCGGTGCTGTATTCGGTGCCGAACAGGAATGCGCGAACGGTGCGGAACATGCTGTGGAAGTCGAGCGGCTCGTCGAGCCGCCAGCCGCGTTCGATGAACGGAAAGATCGCATCAGTCCTGCTGCCGATAACCACAAGATTGAGTGGATCGCCCGAACCGCGGCCGCTCTTGTCGGACGTGCAGCAGGGCAGCGTTTCCAATCGCGCGCGAAGACCGTCGAGATCCACGGCCTCTATCGTGCCGGGCGGATAGAGATTGCCGAGATCGGTCTTTTGCACCGCGTAGGTCGTGCCGTCGATCGGTATCACGAAACGGAAATCGAGCTGCCGCCCGGCTTCGACAAAAGCGGCATTGAGAAACTTCAAGCCGCCCTCGCGGTGCGTGAAGACAAAGCCCGAGGCCGTCTGGTGCGGCCCGACGAGGTCCGGCATCGCCGCATCCGCGATGAAAGTATCGAGCGCCGCATTGGCTTGGCCTCGCCACCACGAATGGAACAGGTGCGCCGTCTCCGGCGGCGTGTAGTAATCCGGATCGGTGGTGACAGGCAGGTAATACAAGGTGGCGTCGGTACCGTTCTCGACGCTCAGCCACACGGCCTGGATGCCTTCGTTTGCCAGCGCAACGCCGAAATAGCGCTGGCTTTCGTCATCGCTCAGTACCGCGGCGCGCAACCCGACCTGACCCTGCTGCTGCGCCACCGCGCGCGCGACGAAAGCATCCTTGCCGGACGGATCGGGCGAAGTGCCGCCGCATCCGACGAGGAGCAGCAGAAGCGGCAGGATTTGAATGATGGCGTGCGGCCGCATCGCCAATTCATGTGCTCCGCTTGCCGAACCGCTCCCAGAGCCAGTACGCCAAGAGGACGATGAACGATCCCACCAGCGCGGCAACGATATCACGCAGCGATATCGCGATCTGATCGAGGCCCGGAAAAAGCCTGAACAGCCGGAACAGCAATCCGCCGATCAGCGCGCCGGCAAGACCGATCGCCAGATTGCGGATGAAGCCGAACCCCTTGCGATCCCACTTGATCAACAGGCCGGCAAGGCTGCCGCCGATCAGGCCAACGACAATCCAGACAATCAGTTGATCGATGGTCGGCATGGCCTTCCCCCGCACTCATCAGTTCGCATCATCCAGCGAGTGTATCACTTGCGGCGGCAAAATAGCCGGCCGGGCAGAACTCCCGCCGCCGAGGACGCAGTCACGGCGTCCTCGGCTAATCGCAACAGGAAAATGCGCGCTATCGTCGCGTCGGAAAAAGCGAGGCCGGGAAATCCGCGGCGGACCGGCGCGCCCGCTCGCGCGGCTTATAATCCGGATGCGGATTGGAATCGGGCTCCACTGCGCGGCGGTAAAGATGCCACGTGGCATGGCCGAGCACCGGCATCACCACCGTCAGTCCCAGGAAGAACGGGATCGAGCCGATCACCAGCAATGCCGCGACGATCAATCCCCACAATGCCATCGTCACGGGATTTTCGGCGACAACGCGGATCGATGTGGCGAGCGCCACCGCCGCGCCGACGTCGCGGTCGAGCAGGAGCGGAAACGAGATCGCGCTGATGGTCAGCGCCACGACGGCGAACAGGAAGCCGACGCCAGTGCCGACGATAATGAGGTTCCAGCCGGCGCGCGTGTTGACCACGTCGCTGACGAACTGGTGCAGCGATGCCGGCGACCCGTAGCCGAAATTGGCGATATAGATCGCGTCCGCGACCGCGAGCCAGATCAGGAAAATCGCCATCAGGAGGACACCGAGCGCCACGATGGCGCTGAGCGAAGGCGAATGCAGGACGTCGAGCGCGTGGCTCGAGGAACTGTCCAGCCCGGCCTCGCGCCGGCGGCTGAGTTCATAGAGGCCGATCGCGGCGAGTGGTCCGACCAAAGCGAATCCCGCGGCGATCGGAAACGCCAGCGGCAACAGCGCGCTGCCAAACGTCAGCGCGATCAGAAAAATGCCCAGCAGCGGATAGATCACGCAGAGAAATACAGCGTGACTCGGCATGGCGGTGAAATCGTCGATACCATGCGCCAGCGCCTGGTAAAGATCGGACGGCGATATGCGGCGGACGACAGGTCGCGCGGGATTTGCACTCGCGCCGACAAGAATATGTGCGTTGGTCATGGCGCTCCTCCGAGATTGGGGTGGTGCGCCTCGCGGCCGGCGCCGCAAGGCGGCCGAGCTTTCAACACCGAAACATCATCGCACCGGCTCATGCGCGATGCACGAGACAACGCGGCGTTTGAGTCAGGGTTCGCTTCACATTGCGGTGTTGGTGCGCTGCAGCGCCCGTGTAGCACCTGTGCACCACCTGCGGGCGGTAAACGAACCTTGAACGGCGATCAAAAAAGAAAGGGTCCCGCATGCGGGACCCTTTCGACGCGACTTCCGGCGATGCGATCTCCGGAGTAGTTCCGGATTTGCGAGCGCAGCTGTTAACGATGATGCGCGTGCCCGTGCCAATGACCGTGGCCGTGCCACCCGCCGTCGCCGATCGCGACGCTCGGGCCATCGTAGCGGTCGTAATAGCCGCCACACGGATAGTTGTAGCCGCAGCCGTTATAATACGGACCGGGGACGCCCACGCCGACGCCGACCGGGCCGACGCCAACATGGACACCGAATGCCATGGCCGGCGCTACGGCAGCCGTCATGAGCGCGGCCGCTGTCGCTATTCCAAGCGCGAGTTTCTTCATCCTTGGTTCTCCTTCTGACTGTTTCGCTCAGTGGTTCAGGAGAGGAAACGCGCAAGGGCAAAGCGTCGTTCCAAAATGATGTGCTTTCGGCTGCGACATGTTTGCCGCCGAAGTTCCATCAACAAATTGTTTGGAACGAATTCCAGCCGGCGTGCCGCTTATTCGGCGGCGAGCGGCAGCGATTCCGGAGTTTCGTCGTATTCGTGCTTCTCGCCGGTCAGCCACGACTGGAAGCGGTCGAGATAGAGATAGATCACCGGCGTCGTGAACAGCGTCAATAGCTGGCTCAGCGCCAGTCCGCCGACCATCGCGTAGCCGAGCGGATTGCGCAGTTCGGAGCCGGATCCCGAACCGAACATCAGCGGCAATCCGGAAAGCAGCGCAGTCATCGTCGTCATCGTGATGGGCCGGAAGCGCAGCAGGCACGCCTGCCGCACGGCCTCGCGCGGCGGCAGGCCGGCGCGTTCACGGCTGATGGCGAAGTCGACCAGGATGATGCCGTTCTTTTTCACGATGCCGATCAGGAGAATGATGCCGATGATGCCGATCACCGAAAGGTCGTAGCCGCCGAGCATAAGCGCCAGGAGCGCGCCGACGCCGGCGGAGGGCAGCGTCGATAAAATCGTCAGCGGATGGATGTAACTCTCATAGAGCACGCCGAGAATGACATAGACGACAACGAGCGAGGCCGCGATCAGGATCGGTTCGTTGGCGAGAGCCGCCTGGAACGCCTGCGCGTTGCCCTGGAAGGTGCCGATCATCGAGGTCGGCATGTCAATGTCATCCGAAGCCTTCTGGATCGCGTCGACGGCCTGTCCGAGCGCCACACCGGGCGGCAGGTTGAACGTCAGCGTCACGGCGGGAAATTGGCCGGAATGCGAAACCAGCAACGGCCCGATATGGACGGTATCGACGGTGACCAGCGTAGAAAGCGGAACAAGCTGATTGCTGGTTGGCGCCCTGACGTAAATCTGATCGAGCGCGTTCGCGCTTTGCTGCACGCTTGGGGGTACCTGAAGCACGACATAATACGAGTTGTTGGTAAAATATTGCGTCACCTGACGCTGGCCGAATGCGTCGTTGAGCGTGTCATCGATGAGCTGCGGCAGGATGCCGAATTGTGCCGCCGCATCGCGGTTGATGGTGATATTCAGGAGCGGTGCGGAGTTCTCGGCGTCGGTTGCGACGTCCGCCAGCTGCGGCAGCGTCTTGAGCTTGGCGATCAGGCGCGGCGCCCAGGTATTGAGTTCGTGCAGGTCGGGATTCTGCAGGACATACTGGAATTGACCGCGCGCGATGCGGCCGCCGACGGTGATGTCCTGCGCCGGCTGTAGAAACAACCGGGCGCCGGCGACTTCGGCGAGCTTGGGACGCAGCCGGTCGATGATCTGCGACGCCGTGACGTTACGGTCGTCACGCAGTTTTAAACCGACAATGAAGCGCCCGGTATTCTGGGTGTTGCCGTAGCTCGGACCAAAGAACGATCCGAAATCGGAGACATCGGGATCCTGGGCGATGACGTCGGAAAGCTGCCGCTGGATGGCCTGCATCCGCTCCGGCGAAACATCCTGTCCGCCTTCGGAAATGCCGAGCAGCATGCCGATATCCTGGGTCGGAAAAAAGCCCTTCGGGATGAACACGAATAGGACGCCGGTCAGGGTGAGCGTTGCCAGGAACACGAGAAGCGTCGTGAACTGATGCCGCAATACGATGTCGAGGCCGCGGCGATAGCCGTCGAGCAGCGCGTCAAATCCCCATTCGATGGCGCGATAGATGCGGCCGTGTTCGCGATCGTGCTCGCTGACCAGAAAGCGCGAACACAGCATCGGGGTCAGCGTCAGCGACACCACGACGGAAACAACGATTGCCGCGGTGACGGTGATGGCGAATTCGTGAAACAGGCGCCCCACGATTTCGCCCATCAGCAGCAACGGAATGAAAACCGCGATCAGCGAGACGCTGATGGAAATCACGGTAAATCCGATTTCGCGCGCACCCTTGATCGCCGATTGCAGCGGCGTGGTCCCGGCTTCGAGATGTCGGAAGATATTTTCCACGACGACGATCGCGTCATCGACGACAAAGCCCACGGCGATGGTGAGCGCCATCAGCGACAGGTTGTCGAGGCTGTAACCTCCGAGATAGATGATCGCAACGGCGCCCAGCAGCGATAGCGGCACCGCGGCGCCCGGAATGAGCGTGGCATGAATGCTGCGCAGGAACAGCAGGATCACCAGCACGACAAGCGCGCAGGACAACAGCAGCGTGAATTCGACGTCTTTCACGGAAGCGCGGATCGTCTGGGTACGATCGACGACCGTGTCGAGATGGATGCCCGGCGGAATCAGCGAGTGCATCCGCAGCAGCGATTTTTTGATGTTGTCGACCGTCTCGATCACGTTGGCGCCGGGCTGCTTGAAGACAAGCAGCATCACGGCCGGGTCGTCGCGGTGCAATGCGCCAAGGGTGATGTCCTGCGGACCGGGCGCCGCGCTGCCGACATCGCGGATGTGAACCGGCGCGCCATTGCGGTAGGCGATGATGACGTCGTTGTACGGTTCTGCCTCGGTCAATTGATCGTTGGTCGTGATGGTGAAGCTCTGGTCCTTGCCAAGGAGGGTGCCCTTGGCGGCGTCGGTCGTGGCGTTGGTGAGCGCGTTGCGAACGTCTTCGAGCGTGAGCTGCCGCGCCATCAGTTTGGCCGGATCGACCTGGACGCGAATTGCGGGCCGCTGCTGACCGCCGATGGCGACTTGGGCGACGCCGGAAATCTGCGAGATCTGCTGGGCAACGACGTTCTCGGCGAAATCATCGACTTTGGTCAGCGGGATCGTCTTCGACGTCGCAGCCACGATCAGGATCGGCGAATCCGCCGGGTTGACCTTGCGGTAGGTCGGCGGCGTCGAAAGTGTCTTCGGCAATTGCGCGCCGGCGGCGGTGATCGCGGCCTGCACGTCGATAGCCGCGCCGTCGATATTGCGATTGAGATCGAATTGCAGCGTTATCACCGATGAACCGAGCGAAGACACCGAGCTCATCTGGCTGACGCCCGCGATCTGGCCGAACTGCCGCTCCAGCGGGGTGGCAACGGTCGCCGCCATGGTCTCCGGGCTCGCGCCCGGCACCGTGGCACTGACCTGAATGGTCGGAAAATCGACTTGCGGCAGCGGCGCCACCGGCAGCAGCGGAAACGACACAATGCCAACCAGCGCCAGCGCCGCCATCAAAAGCGAAGTGGCGATCGGCCGGCGGATGAAGACTTCCGAAATATTCATCAGGTCTTGTCCGCCTGCCGTGCGGAATTTTCAGCCGGATTTTGCGACCGGATCTGGACAGGCATGCCGACGTCGAGCCGTGATTGACCGTTGACGACGACGCGTTCGCCGGCGTTGAGGCCCTTCAAGGCGAGAGCGGTTTCGTCGTTGACGTTTTGCGCATCGATCGGACGCTGTTCCGCGGTATTGTCCGGTTTGATCACCCAGACATAGAAGCCATCCGGACCGCGCTGCACCGCGACCCGTGGAATCGTCACGGCGTCTTTCTTCGTCGTGATCAGAATGCGGATGCGTACGAATTCGCCGGGCCACAGCCGCTCGTCCTCGTTGGGGAATTCAGCCTTCAACTGGATCGTGCTGGTGTTCTGGTCGATCTGATTGTTGATGAGCAGGAGCTTGCCTTCCGCCAGCTGGTCCTTGTCATTCTGATCGAAGGCGAGAACCGAAACGGTGCCATGCAGCATCGCCTCGCGCACCGGACCGAGATCGCTCTGCGGCAGCGTGAACACAACCGTGCACGGCTTGATCTGCGTAAGCACCGTGAGCGGGTTGATATCGTTGGTATGGATGATGTTGCCGATATCGACTTGACGGAAACCGACCACGCCGTCGATCGGCGCGGTGATGGTCGCGTAATTGAGCTGCGTCTGCGCCGCCTCGATGGCGGCCTGGTCGGCGTTGAGCGCCGCTTTTGTCTGATCGACCTTGGCCTGTTGCGCGTCGAGGTTTTGCCGCGTCTCGAAGTCTTTCAGCACCAGTGTGGAGAAACGCGCCAAGTCCTTTTCCGCATCGATCAGGGTCGCTTCGTCCTGCGCTTTTTTCGCAACAGCCTGATCGAGCACGGCCTTGAACGGCGCCGGATCGATCCTGGCGAGAACGTCGCCGGTTTTCACTTCCTGGCCCTGGCGGAAATTGACCGAAACGATCTGACCGGTGACTTGCGCGCGCATGGCGACGGTGTTGAGCGCGGTCACGGTGCCAAGTGCATCGTAGTAGATAGGCACGTCGCCTTGCATGGCTTCGGTGATCGACACGGGGACAGCGGGCGGCCCTTTGGACTGGGCGGCTTCCAGGCTGCCGTGACGCCAAAAAACAATCGCGGCAGCCAAAGCCACCACCGCGACGCCTACGACCACGAAAATAATCTGCCGAGGACTTCGCCCGGTCATCCACGCCCTCATAGCCTAGCTATACCTTGCTTCGTCTGTCGCTCAAAATTCTACCCTATTTTCTGGTTAGGGCCGCCGCCGCGATCCATCGGCACGTCCGCGCGAACTATAACGGTCCGCCGGACTGTTCAATGGCCGGCGCATTAAAGTTAATTAAGGTGGCTGCTGTTGTTGCGATTAACGTTGCCGATCTAACACTCCTGCCGAACGCGAGTTCAACCTTGATCACACCCCCGCCATCGTGACTATGGCTTCTGAAATGCAGCAGGAAAGCCGGTCTTTTCTCGTGTTGTCACGCACCGAAAATCCGAGCCGGCGGCATCCGGACAGCCAGCAGCCTGGTCTTGTTTACGCGGTGTTTATGCGCGCCTTCGAGGGCGGCGGCGCGCAGCGCGACATGATCCTGCTTTGCAACGCGCTGGCCGCCAAAGGCGTCCGTATCACCGTACTGGCGCTGCGAGCCACCGGCCCGCTGCGGGCGCTGCTCGATCCAGCGATTTCCGTCGTCGAAGTTCCCGGCCGCCAGATCCGTTACGCCGTCCCGGGCTTGCGGCGGCTGTTGCGAGAGATGACGCCCGCGCTCGTGATCAGTTCGGAGGCGAGTCTCAACCTCTGCACGCTGATTGCCGTGCGCTGCATGCCGCGCATGAGCCGGCCCAAAATCGTTTTGCGCGAGGTCGGCAGTCCGTCGATCGCTCAATCTCATGATCCCTACCGGCAGAATCGCATCGCTTATCGGATTCTGCGCCGCGTCTATCGCTACGCCGACCGGATCGTCACGCTCACGGAAGGCGCGCGGCGCGATTTGATGGAAAATTTCGGCGTGCCCGGCGCGACGATCGCCACCATGCTCACCAATGCGGTGATCCCGCCGGAGACGGTGCAGCGGATCGCACGGTGGAATGGTGAAGCCGGCCGCGAGGACGATCTCGTTGTCAGTGTCGGCCGGCTGTCGCCGGAGAAGGATCAATATACGCTGATCCGCGCGATGAGCCTGTTGCCCGCGTCCCGGGCGTGGCGTCTTGCGATCGTTGGAGAAGGCGCCGAACGCGCTGCGCTCGAAGCCTATGCGCAAAACCTCGGCGTCGCCGGCCGCATTACCTTCACCGGCCAGGTTTCCGATCCGTTTTCCTGGATGATGCGCGCGCGCGTCGCCGTCTGCGCATCGGTTTACGAGGGCCTGTGCAACGCCATCATCGAGGCGCTGGCTTGCGGCACAGCGGTCGTGTCCACCAATTGTCCGTATGGCCCGCCCGAAATCCTTCAGGGTGGCCGCTACGGCACGCTCGTTCCGGTTGGCGATGCCGCAGCAATGGCGGCCGCTATCGAAGCCGCCTTGTTGCGCGATCCGGATCGCAGCGCGCTCATGGCGCGTGGCCGGAACTACACGGCTGCGCGAGCCGCCGACCGTTTTCTCGAAATCGCCGCCGACCTTGCGCTGCGCCCGGCCGCTGCGGATACGCCGCTCGCCGTCGCCAGGGCATCGTAACAGGGCGTCGTAACAGGGCATCTGGAAGCAGATATGCTGCAGCCGCTTCTCGACGGTGTTCTCCGCAAGGCCGCGCGGCACACGCGCTCAAGGCCGTTTGCGCTGCGCAATCGCTCCCCACTCGTGAGCTTCACCTTCGATGATGTCCCGGATTCGGCCTACATCAACGGGGCAACGATCCTCGAGCAGCATGGCTTGCGCGGGACGTTCTATATCGCAGCCGGCACTCTCGGCGCCACGGACGAGCATTGGCGCGTCATCGATCGCGATCAGGTCCGTGCGCTGCATGCGCACGGCCACGAAATAGGCTGTCACACATTCTCGCATGTTGGCGTCGACCGGCTCGACGCGCGCACCATGGATGAGGAGTGCCGGCGCAATAGCGAGACGCTGCGCGAATTGTGCCCGGGCATCGAAATCTCGAATTTCTGTTTTCCCTTCGGCCGCGTCTCGCTGCCGCGCAAGCTGCAGCTCGGCGGACGCTTCGATACGTGCCGGGGTATCTACGAGGGCATCAATGCGGGCACCATCGACCTCGCGCTGCTGCGCGTGATCGACCTGTACGATCGCACGCTGACGCGCGAAAAATGCGAGCGCGTGCTGCGCGAGACGCGCGAGTGCAACGGCTGGCTGATCTTCTGCACCCACGACGTCGCCGACCCGCCAAGCTGGATCGGCGCGTCGACGCGATTGCTGCGCGAGACCATCGCAGCGGTGCAGGCTGCGGGAATGGAATGTCTGACGATCCGGGATGCGCTTGGCGCAATCGGCTATACGGACAAGAGTGACGTCAGCGCGCGGGCCGCGATCGCTCAGTCATAAAGATGCGCAGGATCTTCGGCGACTCGATGAGATACCTGCGCCACAGCCGTCCGGGTTCCCGCGCCAGCCGGTAGGCCCATTCCAGCCCCATTTTTTGCAACCAAAGCGGCGCCCTTACGGCCACGCCGGTCAGGAAGTCGATTGAGGCGCCGACGCAGAGCGCGACGCCGGATTTGCAGCCGAGCATGGCGATCTCATGCGCGATCAATTCCTGCGATGGGCAGCCGACGCACAAGAGAAGAATGTCCCAATGGCGGTTCATGCAGGCGCGTGCAATCGCGGCGCGAAGATCTGTGCTTTGCGCCAGGCCGCCCGGCGCCGGCATGATCTCGAAGGCTACGCCCGGATAGCGGGTGCGCAGCACCGCCTCGGCGGCGCGCGACGGACCCACGATCAAAAGCCGGACCGGCGTGCTGGAGCGCTGCCGGGCATTGAGCGCGGCAAGCAAAGCGGCAACCAGATCGCTGCCGGTGACGAGCGGAAGCGAACAGCGATCGAGCTTCGCCAAAACACGGATGATGCGGCTGTCGCACAGCGACAGCCAGGCGCCGCGATGGACCGGAAGCAATCGCTGCGGAGCTTCGTGTGCCGCGACGACATGATAGGCATTCGGCGTGACGACATAGCGGAATGGAGTGCCGGTGTCGTCGACCAATGCACCAACGACTTCGGCCTGCGACCAAAGGCAGAATCGCAAGCCGAGAAATTCGATATGGTCCGGCTGCGGCCGCTCGCCGCCGGCTGATGTAACCCGTGACATGAGAGGTGAGGACGGCATCGGTCACGGCACTGTCAGGCCGTCGATGGATTCCATCGAGGCCAGGTTCAAGAGACCGAAATGGCGGATCGCAAAACCGCTGCAGGCGGCGAAAAGCAGCGCATCAAGCGCCAGCCGCGCGGTTTGACCCGGCACCGCCGCGGCAATCGTATGCGCGCCGAAAACACAGATGGCGGCGATCGACGGCAACACGGCGAGCGCGATGAGGTCGATCGGCATCCGATACCAGCGCCGGCCCAGCGCCATGAAGGCGAGACAGGCCACCACGCTGGCGACCATCAGCGCCGCGGCCGCGCCGTGCGGCCCATAGACCGGCACCAGCATCACCGAAAGCGCGGTTGATACCGCGAGGAACAACAGCGACACCACGAGTTCGAGGTAGCTGGCATTGGTGAAATAGATGACCTGCGCAAAGTAGAAATTGCGCATGGTCGCGAACGCAAAGGCGATGGCAAAGATCGGAATGAGGTCGCGCATCGGCGTCACAAATTCCGGCTGCAACACCACCCGAAGCACGACATCGCCGAAGATAATGAAGAACGCGGCGCCGAAAGTCGCGGCCGTCAGGCACGCATTGAAAGCCTTCTGCAGGGTCTCGTGCGCTGCGCCGCTATTGCCGCGATTGGCCTGCGTTTTCGCAACCGTCACCAGTGACAGGATGATCGCTTCGCCCAATACGGTGAAGCTCTGCCGCATGACGTCGGCGACGACGCCATAGGGGCCGAGCGTGGCGAGGCCCAGATAATGCGCGAGCATGAGCCGGTCGATGCTTTGACCGACGGCGGTCACGCCAAAGGACAACAGGAGCGGCCAGCCATAGCTGACGATATGCAGCGACGCGGCCCGCGAGAAGTTCCACGACTGGATCTTGGAAAGTGTAGCCAGCGAAGGCGCGGCGGCGATGATGTGCGCAAGCGCGATCGCGATGGCGAGCCCGCGCGCGCCGCCGCCAAGATAAAGGCTCGTGCCGCCGAATCCGACCATCAGGATGGTACGCAGGATCATGGAGAGGGCGGCGCCGCGCGCCTTCAAGAGCGTGCGTGCGACTTCGAATGCGGCTTCATAAATTGCAATGCCGCAGACGAGTGCAAAGACTGAGAACAG
This sequence comes from uncultured Alphaproteobacteria bacterium, assembly GCA_963808205.1. Taxonomy (GTDB): domain Bacteria; phylum Pseudomonadota; class Alphaproteobacteria; order Rhizobiales; family Xanthobacteraceae; genus BOG-931. Next base: position 691,497 of record CAWEER010000005.1, on the reverse strand, counting down.
AAAACTCGGCTCGAAAAATCCGAACAGTCCCAGCGCGGCAAGCACGACGGCGACCAGCATGAGCCCGACGCCGAGGAGCCGCGCCAGTGAGCCGATATATTCGCCGAAGCGTTCCGGCTGATAGACGCCGAAATAGGCAAAACGAATCCACTGCGCGCCGAATCCATAGACGATCAGCGACCACGCGAAGATCAGGACGTAGTGACCGTATTCGGCGGGGCCGGCGAGGCGCGAGAACACGGCGACGGCGAGAAGATTTCCCGCCGCTGAAATTATCCGCGCGCTCAGATAGAGCAGCCCCGACGTGTTAAGCATGAGGTGTGATAAGTCATTGTTGGAGTGAAGCAAAGCGGCTACGAAGGCTTTCACCGAGTATCGTTAAGTTGCATGAGGGCGATGCAACAATTTCAGCGGCGGCGAGTGTAGTTCCAATGCGTATCCTGCAACTCATTCATGATGATGAACGCGGCGGCGTGCAAACGCTGGCGCGCATGATCGAGCAAGGGCTCGCGCCGCATCGTTTTTCCGTCGATACGGTTTATTTGTATCCGCGCGCCGGGCTTTCCGTGTTTGCGAAGCTCGCCAATGTCGGGCGCGCGATACGGCGCATCTGGCGCGGCGATTTCGACGCGCTGATTGCCTATCAGTCGACGGCGTCGGTTCTGGCAGGCGTCGTAGGCGCGCTCGCCGGCTGCCGCCTTCGCGTCGTTCACCAAACTTGTACGCCTGAAGAAATGCCGCGGCCGCTGCGGTTAATGGACATGGTTGCCGGCACGCTCGGGCTTTATTCCGCCAATATCGTAAACAGCGCCGCCACCTGGGCTGCGTTCGCGCGCTATCCGTCGCGCTATCGGCGCACGATGATTCTGATCGAGCACGGCCTCGATGCGCCGAAGCCGGTTCGCGGCCGTGATGCAGCACGCCGGCGCTTCGACCTGCCGCTGTCGCAGCCGCTCATGCTCAATGTCGGCCGGCTCACGGCGCAGAAGAACCAGGATGTTCTCATCCGCGCGCTCGCCTGCCTGCCGCAAGCGCATCTCGTCCTCGCCGGCGCCGGACCAAAGGACTCGCAGTTCCACGCGCTTGCCGTCACGCTCGGCGTTGACGACAGGCTGCATATGCTCGGTGCGCTGCCATCCGAAGATATCGCGGATCTTTACGGGGCTTCGGACCTCTTCGTATTTCCGTCGACCTGGGAGACGTTCGGATTGGCCGCCGTCGAAGCCGCGATGTGCGGCAAGCCGATGGTGGTGGCCGACCTTGCGACGCTGCGCGAAGTGCTGCGCGCGGACGGAGCGGAGCCGGTCGCCTTTGTCGGCGCGCACGACGTCGAGGGCTGGATTTTCGCCATCGGCAAAGCGCTTGCGGCCGCGCCTGCGCCGCGGGCTGCCGAAGCGTTCGCCCGCACCACTTCCCGCAAATATTCGCGCCAGCGCATGATCGAAAGCTATCTGAGTCTGTTCGAGGCGCATCGGCGGATTCAACGCTCGGACGTCGCCGGTTTGCAGCCGGCGGCCGAGAAGGCGCAGCCTTGACGCGGCGCGGCTTCATCGCCGCACTGACACTTGCGCTTTGCGCCTTGATCGCCGGGCCGGCTGTTGCCGATCCGCTGGGGGCCAAATCCGTACCTTCATTCAAACGCGGCGCGACGCTCGTCGAATTTTTTGAATTTCCCAAAATCGAAGGCGACGGCGCGGCCAGACGCTACGCCGAACCGGCCTATCCCGATCCGCTATCGGCCCTGAATCTGTTCGATTTCGACGAGCTGCATCGTATCGGTTTCGATCACATGCGGGTTCCGCTCGATGTCGGGCCGCTGATGGGCGCCGATGAACGGACGCAGGCGGATATCATCGCGCATTTGGTCGCGGTCGTGTCCGCCATCAATGGTCACGGCCTGGCGGTGCTGGTGACGCTCTTTCCGCCGTCGCTGCACCATGAACTGCCGCAAACCTATCTCGACGGTCTCGATGGGCCGAAATTCCGTGCTTACGCGGCGGTGGCCGACCGCGTCGCCACGGCGCTCGCTGCGGTCGATTCCGGCGTCGTGGCGCTTGAGCCGATGAACGAGCCGCAGTCGCAATGCCGCATCACCTTCGGCACGGACTGGACGGCGTATCAGCAGGTCATGATCGAACGTATTCGCCGCATCTCGTCGCAACTGCCGCTGTTCCTGACCGGCGGCTGCTGGTCGAATATCGAAGGCATCGTCGCGCTCGACACCGATCTTCTGCGCGACCGGCGTAATTTCGTCAGCGTGCATTTCTATTATCCGTTCCTGTTCACGCATCAGGGCGCGACCTGGTCGGAGCCTTATCTCGCCGGAACGATCGGCGTGCCCTATCCGGCTTCGGCGGGCAGCCTTGCCGAAACACTGGCGCTGACGCACACGCGATTCCGCACGCTGGATTTGCCGCAGGGCACCGACCGTGTCGCCGCGGAGCGAGCGGCCATCGCGGGCATCGAGAAATATTTCAACGAAAGACAAGGGCCGGCGCAGGTCGAGGAGTGTATGAACAAGGTCGCGGATTGGCAGCGGCGCGTCGGCATCGATTCCGATCGCATCGTGTTCACCGAATTCGGCGCCATGAAACAGACGATCGGCGGCAGCGAGATCGATCGCGCATCCCGCGCGCGCTGGCTGCACGACGCATCGGCCAGTATCGCAAGCCGCGGCTGGGGCTGGACCGCTTATGTCTTGCGCGACGATCCGTTCGGCCTCTATCTGCGCGAAAGCGATCGCAATCCGGATCCGGAGCTGATGCACGCGCTCGGACTCGATGCGCCGAAGACCGCACCGCCAAGCGATCGGCACGCCTCGTCCTCGCCTCCCGTCCAGTGAGATTGAGCGGCGAAGCCGCTACAGCGCCGGCCGCATGCGCGAGAGATAGCGCAGGCCGAAAGCCGCCGTCATGAAGAAAAACCAGACCTCGCCGACCTGCTGGAAGATCGAGCTTTCGAAGCAGGATGCATAGGTGCCGAACAGGCATGCGCGCAGAAACAGCATCCGCACGGCACGGGTCTGCGGGTCGTCGGGCAGGCGGCTGAAGTCGACGATCGGAAATACCACGACCCAGAGGATCGTCAGAAGCATTCCCGGAATGCCGATCGTCACCGCAAGGTTGAGATAGGCGTTGTGCGCGTCGGTTGCGGCGTTGGCCCAGGTCTGGTTTTCGCCGAGCCCGTAGACGACTTCCTCGGTGCCGAAGAACGTCGAGAAGCCGTAACCGGTGAGAGGACGCTGCGCCAGGGCATCGAGGCCGAGCTTCCAGATATCGGTCCGGCCGGTGAAAGTCGCATCCGGCATGATCGCGGCGACGAGATTATGCACCGGCTCGAACAACACCGTACCGACCGAGAAGAGATTGAAGGCGAACAGCACCGTGACGACGAGGCTGATCGCGAACATGGGCCTTCGCACGCGGGCGACTACCGCCGCGAGGAGCAGCGCCAGCGGCAGCACGCCGATTGCCGTCTTGGACTGCGAGAATGCAAGGAATATCGCCGAGAGCACGACGATCGTCCCGCCAAGGGCAACGCTGCGCATCCGCGCCACGAACAGGCCGATGAAGATGAAAAGCACCATGACGGCGCCGGCCTGGTTCTTATGCGCGAATACGCCGCGCCAGCTTCCGGCGTGTTCGGGCTCAAGGAAGTCCGTCGCCTGGTGAACGGCAAGTTGCGGTACGAGGAGGACGCCGAGATAGCAGGCGGCCAGCACGATGAGCACCAGCGCCGCCATCAGGTCGCTGAAATGACGCAGGTTCTTCGGCACCAGAAGAGCCATTGCGCAGAGGCCCATCAGCACGATCGCGAAAGCGAAGCGCCGGGCCGCGAGCGCCGGCTCCCATGACGTCACGACCGACAGCGCGCACCAGCAGAGCAGCAGCACGAAAGTGGGCCGCAACAGCAAGAGAAGCCGCTCGGGATTGTGGAAATAGACCCACGCTGCGAGCGACAGGAACAGACCCGAGAAGGTGAGCTGGTTGACGAGATCGCCGCCGGTGACGGCCGGCGGCGGCTCCGCCAGGCTTTGAAACGGGTGAAACGAGATCCACGCGGCAAGAAACGGCGCCATGAAAAGAACGCTGCGGATAAACATGTCCGCATCGACGCCCGCCGGAGCGGCGCCGCCCGCCTGTGTCTCAAGATCGAACTTTGCCGTCTGGCTCATGGCGCGCTTACGCCGTTTCGGCGCCGGTCAAAACCGCACCGCGGACCTTTTGCGGGGCAAGCCCCGCCGATTTGATGAAACGCTCGGCTGCCGCTTCGCTGAAATCGTCGGCGCTTGCGACCAGGAGGATGTGGTCGACGATGCCGCCGAAGAAGCGGATGCTCGGGTCGGTACTGTCCATCGCGGCGACAACCACCACGTCATAGCGCCTGGTTTGCTCGAAGGCGCGCTTGATGTCGGCGTCGTAGATGCGCCGGTCGCGGCGGCTCCGCGCGGCAACAAACGGCACGAGATTGATATTGGTTTCGCGATCGAGCCGGATCACGTCGGACAATTGCCTGCGGCCGATGGCGACGTCGACGAGGCCGGCATCGCCGCCGTCCGCGTCGATCGCCGAAAGCGTGCGGCATTGCAGATCGGCGTCGATCAGGAGGACGCGCTGGGTCGCGGCCACCGTGGCGGCCAGCAGGAGCGCGACGGTCGCTGCTTCCTCGTCATCGCCGGCAGCGGCGACCAGGACGCTAGCGCTGCCGGGCGTCATCTGGTTCGCCTGCAGCTCGTCGCAGACCTTGCCGATCTCGCGCGCGAATGGCGATGCCGGATCGTCGATGGCGCGCAGGCCGAACGAAATGTCCGCCGCCGGCAGGACCGCAAGCACCGGCACGGCCGAACGGCTGCCCCGCCACAATCGCATGGCCGCGAATTTTCCACGCGGCTCTGCGGTCTTTCGAATAGGCGCGCCGGGATCGGCCGGCGGCCGCAGCAGGACGATACCGGTGCCCGCGGCGGCGCCGAACATCATGGCGCCGAGCGCCAGCAGCAGGCTCGGCGGCGGCGAGCTGCGTTTTTGCGGCAGATCGGCCTTTGAGAGGACGCGGATATTCTTGGTGTCGACTTGCTCCTGCGCGCCGGTTTCGCGCGCCCGCGTCAGGAACGCCTGATAAATGTCGCGGCTTGCCTGCGCATCGCGCTCAAGCTCGCGCAGGCCAACCATTGCCGCGCTGGTATCGACCGTGGTGTGCTTGAGTGTATCGAGATTGGCGGCAAGCGTCTGTTCGCTTTGCTTTGCCGCTCCATATTCCGTGCGCGCGGCAACGGCGGCGCGATCGACTTCGCTGTCGATCATGCGCCGCAAACGTTCCGCCTGGGCCTGGATATCGATCACGGCGGGGTGCAGCGCTCCGAGCGTCGCCATCTGCTCGGCCTCACGCCGCATCACTTCGGCATATTGGCTGCGCAGCGCGGTGATAGTCGGGGACTGCAAGGCTTCCGGAAACGCGCCGCTCTCGTCCTTGGTGCGTTGCACGAGTTCGACCTGATCGAGCCGCGCCTTGGCTTCCGCGGTGCGGGCGCGCGCGGCGCCAAGCTGGGCGTTGACTTCGGTCAGCTGCTGGTCGGTCACAAGCTGGCCGTTCGATCCGACCATGTTGTTGTGCGCCTTGTAGGCTTCGACCTTTTCCTCGGCGTCGCGCACCCGATCCTTGAGCGCCTGCAGGTGCGCCGACAGCGACTGTGAGACCTGCCGCGCCGCATCGGCGCGAACTTGTGTTTGTTCCTCGAGATAGGCCGCGGCAATCGCGTTGGCGATTTGCGCCGCCCTTTTCGGATCACGGCTGGTGACGCTCACATCGACGACCAGCGTGCGCTCGGTGCGTTTCACCACGACGCGGCGCTTGAGCTCGTTGAGCGCCATCAGCGTGGTGTCGAGGGGAACCGAATTTCTTCCCAGCAGCTCGCCGAGAAACGACGGCGCGCGAACGAATTCCGGATCGTGATCGAGGTTTTGCGATGCGACCACACGGCGCAGCACCCCGTCCGAGGTGAGCACCTGCACCTGGCTTTCGACCTGCATGAGCGCCGCGTCGCTCATTTGGTTGGGCTGCGTAGTGTCATTGCCGACCGCGCGCAAATCGGTGGGGTCTATAAGGATTTCCGTGACGGCGGTGTATTGGGGCGGGACGATCAGGATAAACAGCAACGCCAGCACGAGTGCCGTCAGCGTCGTGGTGAGGATCGTCCATTTGCCGCGCCAAAGGGCGGCGCCGATATTGCCGAAATCAATTTGCGCGAGAGGGGGAGGACCAATGCCGACTTCGCCGGCCCCGACAGCTACTGGTCTGATCTGACGCGGCGCTTCGAACATTCAGCACTCGACCGTATTCCCCGTTCTTTCCAGCGTGCGGCGCCGGCACAGGGCTCCCGGCGCGGCCGCCCGCTTACAGTCACGCACCACGACAGTTAAGCGGCATGGGCACGGCCCGCGACCGGACAAAGCCGCGCATGGTTAGCGATTGATAAAAGAACAAGGTTAACGCGCCGTATATTTTGCCCGGTCAGAGCCGGCGGAATACTCCGGAAATCGCTGCAATAACGAGCAAAACGGCGACCACGGGAATCCAGATCAAGGCCGCCCCGATCAGGAGCAGCAACAGGAGCGCGGCAAACAGGCCGACCGCCAGCAAGAAGATCGCAAAGCCGAACGGGCCGATCCGGCCGACAAAAATACGCTGGCTGCCGCGGCTCTGGCCGGACCCGTAAGGCGGCCAGCCTCCGTGCTGTCCGCCGGCATTCGGGCTGCGGTCCGGCGGAATGATCTCGGGCTCTACGCGAGGCCGCTCCGGCTCATCCGGATTTTGGGGCATGGTTTTGGCTCGCAGGCATCGTGGCGGTTCGCAATTATCTAATCGCGGCGGCGGCGATCACAAGCGGCATGCCCTATTGCGGCTGAATGCCCGCGGTACGGATCACGTCGCCCCAGCGCTTGGTTTCTTCCTTGATGAAGGCTGCCGCCTCAGCCGGCGTGCCGCCGCCGGGCGAAATGCTCAGTTGCCTGTAACGGGTCACCAGATCGGGCGCCTTCATGGCATTGTTCACCGCGGCATTGAGCTTGCCGATGACATCTGCCGGCGTTTTCGGCGGCGCGGTCAGCGCGTGCCAGGTATCGGAGATGCAGCCCGGCACGCCCAACTCGTCGAGCGTCGGGATGTCCGGCAGCGACGGCACGCGCTGTTTGGTCGTAACGGCGAGAATGCGCGCGCGGCCGCCTTTGTGCAGCTCGATCGAGGTCGCAAGTTCGTTGAACATCATGTCGACATTGCCGGCGAGGAGGTCGGCGACGGCGGGCGCCGTGCCTTTGTACGGCACATGGACGAGCTTGGTATGCGTGATCGTCTGGAACAGTTCGGCGGTCGTGTGCGACGTCGTGCCGATACCCTGCGACGCGTAATTGATCTTGCCGGGATTGGCTTTGGCATAAGCGATCAGTTCCTGCACCGTCTTTGCAGGAAAATCCTGCCGCACTAGAAGGACGTTTGGAACATGCGACAGGATTGCGATCGGCAGGAGCTCCGCGGGATCGTAGTTCAGCGTTTTGTAGAGAAACGTATTGGTCGTAATCGGCGACGGTTGCGAGGCGAGGATCGTGTAGCCGTCGGGGTCTGACTTGAATACCGCTTCGGCCGCGATACTGCCGCCGACGCCGGCCTTGTTCTCGACGACAAGCGGCTGTTTCAGCGTGTCGCGCATCTGCGCGGTGACGATCCTGGTGACGGTGTCGACGCCGCCGCCGGCCGGCACCGACACGATGACCCGGATCGGATGGTCCGGATAGTTCGCCGCTCCGCCTTGCGCCCAGGCGGCCGCCGCGGCGGCAATCGCGCCGGCGGCGCCAAGTGCGGCAATGTATGAAATATGTCGCGTCATTTGCAAATCCTCGGCCAACCCCGGAATAACAAGGGCCTGCCATAGCGCAGATTGGCGATGGAGTCCCGCGACGCGCTGCCGCTATTTGGCACGGTGCTCATGTCGCCATAGCTCGCCGCCATAGCTTGCGGATGCCGGAACCGGGACACTAGTATTGCTGCCCGAAGATCGGAGAAACGCCGCAATGAGTAGCCTTGATTTCGTTCTGGAAGAATTGGTGACCGCAAACCGTATCCTGGCCAATGAGGGGATCGTCAATTCCTTCGGCCATGTCAGTGCCCGGCATCCCGACAATCCGCAGCATTATCTGTTGTCGCGCGCGCGCGCGCCCGAGCGCATCGAACGCGAGGACATTGTTGAATACACGCTCGACGGCAAAGCGATCGATGAGCGCGGCCGCGCGCCCTATCTCGAACGCTACATCCACGGCGCGATCTACGAGGCGCGGCCGGATGTGCACGCGGTGGTGCACAACCATTCGCCGAGTGTCATCCCGTTCGGCGTCACCGGCACCAAACTCAGGCCGCTCCTGCATATGTGCGCGTCCTGCGGCCATGACGTCCCGGTCTGGGATTCGCACGACAAGTTCGGCGATACGACATTATTGGTCAGCGACATGGACATGGGCCGCGATCTGGCGAAGCTTCTGGGCTCGCGGCCGACGGCGCTGATGCGCGGCCACGGCGCCACCGTGGCCGGCCGCTCGGTGCGGCATGCTTTGTTCATCTCGGTTTACCTGGAGGTGGGCGCGAAACTGCAAATGCAGGCGATGCAGATGGGCGAGATCAAATTTCTCACCCGCGGTGAGGTCGACCAGATCGTCGCGCGCGTCAACGATTACACGCTCAACCGCGCCTGGGAAAATTGGGCGCGCCGCGCCGGCCGCGCCATGCAAGAGGCAAAGGCCGGCTGACAAGGACAGATAGCGGCGCCGATGGCACGCGACGTCACCCTGCAGGAGGCGCTCAGCCTTGCCTTCACCGCCGTGGATGAGGGCAGGCTTGTCGTCGCCGAAGATCTGTGCCGGCAAATCCTCGCCGCCAAGCCGGACACTTTCGGGGCGCATCATCTCCTCGGCATCGCGCAATCGCGCCTCGGCAAAAAAACCGAGGCGCTCGAAAGCTACGGCCGCGCGCTTGCGCTGCGGCCGGATTCGGCTGAGGTCTTCTCCAATCGCGGTATCACGCTGCATCAGCTCAGGCGGTACGGCGAGGCACTTGAAAACTACGATCGGGCGCTGGCGCTGGCGCCAAATTTCGCCGATGCGCTGTCCAATCGCGGCAATACGCTTCGCGAGACGCGGCGGTACGAAGAGGCGCTTGCCTGCTACGATCGCGCGCTCGCGACGCAGCCGAACCATGCGCAGTCGCTGTCCAATCGCGGCAATATATTGCGCGAACTCAAACAGCCCGAAGAAGCGCTTGAAAGTTATGACCGGGCGCTTGCCGTGCATCCGGACTCCGCCGATACGCTGTCCAATCGCGGCGTCACGCTGCATGACCTCAAGCGATTTGAGGAGGCGCTCGAGAGCTACGATCGTGCGCTCGTCCTGCAGCCGAATTCCGCGCCGGCGCTGTCCAATCGCGGCAATACGTTGCATGAACTCAAGCGCTATGACGAAGCGCTCGGCAGCTACGACCGCGCGCTCACGGTAAATCCCGATTATCCCGAAGCGCTGTCCAATCGCGGCAATACGCTGCGCGAGCTCAAGCGTTTCGACGAAGCTGTCGCCAGCTACGATCGCGCGCTTGCGTTGCAGCCGGACTATCCCGAAGTGGCGTTCAACCGCGGCAATGCGTTGCAGGGTTTGCAGCGGTTTGAGGATGCGGTCGCAAGCTATGACCGCGCCCTTGGCGTGCAGCCGCATTATGCCGAAGTGCACTCCAATCGCGGCACCGCCCTCTACGAGCTGCAGCGTTTCGACGAAGCGGTTGCAAGCTGCGACCGCGCGCTTGCCGAGCGTCCGCACTATGCCCAGGCGCTCTCCAATCGCGGTAACGCCCTGCGCGGGCTGTGGCGTTTCGATGAAGCTCTTGAGAGCTACGACAGGGCGATCGCGCTTTCGCCGGTTCATGCCGATGCGCTCGTCAATCGCGGCAATATGCTCAAGGAACTGCGGCGGATCGACGAGGCGCTCGAAAGCTATGATCGTGCGATCGCCCTGCAGCCCGATCTCGCCGCTGCGCATTTCAACGAGGCGCTCTGCCGGATCCTGCGGGGCGACTACGATCGCGGTTTTGAGAAGTACGAATGGCGCTGGGAGTGCGCGCAGGGCAAGCAGGCCAAGCGGGATTTCACGCAGCCGCTCTGGCTCGGTTCGGACGACATCGCGGGCAAAACCATCCTTCTCCACGCCGAGCAGGGCTATGGCGACACGATCCAGTTTTGCCGCTACGTGCCGCGTGTCGCGGCGCTCGGCGCCCGCGTGATCCTCGAAGTGCCGAAGGCTTTGCAGGGGCTGATGGCCGCCCTTGAGGGTCCGGCGCAAATCCTGCGGCGGGGCGATGCGCTGCCCGCTTTCGACCTGCATTGCCCGCTGCTCAGCCTGCCGCTCGCGTTCCACACCCGGCTTGAAACGATCCCGTCGGCGACGCCGTATCTGCACGCGCCGGCCAAAGCCGTGGCGGCGTGGCGCAAGCGGCTCGGCCGCAAGCGCCGCCCGATGATCGGCGTTGCCTGGTCCGGGCTTGCAACGCTGGGCAACGATCGCTTCCGCTCGATCAAGCTTGCCGCGCTGCTGCCGCTGTTCGATGCCCGCGCGACATTTGTAAGCCTGCAAAAGGAGGTTCGCGCGGAAGATGCGGCACTTTTGAAAACGCGCCGCGACATCATCCATTTCGGCGACGAACTGCGCGACTTCACCGACACGGCGGCGCTGATCGCCAATCTGGATTTGGTGATCGCGGTGGATACGTCGGTGGCGCATCTCGCCGGTGCGCTGGCAAAGCCGCTCTGGATGCTGCTCTCGTTCGGGTCGGACTGGCGCTGGCTGCTCGATCGCGACGACAGCCCCTGGTATCCGACCGCGCGGCTATTCCGGCAAGGCGCCGTGCGCTCGTGGGACGATGTTATTGCGCACGCCCGCGCCGCGCTCGCTGAATTGGTATCGTCCCGCAAGTGACGGAGCAGCAGCGCGCAGCCTCCGATTCAATCGGAATCAATCAGCCTTCGCTCTTTCCGCGACCACCATGGCTCGCATGATCTCGTCGGAAATATCCTTCACGGCGCCGGGAGAATGCGCCAGGAACAGCGTATTGGTCTTGTCGCTTTCGCCGATGGACTTGATCGTATCGAAATATTGCGTCACCAGAACGAGCTGCATGACGTCCGATGTGGATGTGCCACCGACGGCTTTCTGAAATTGTTCGATCGAATTCTGAAGCCCCTCGATGATGGCTTTCCTTTGATTGGCAATGCCTTGCCCTTGCAGAGCTTTGCTTTCCGCTTCGGCTTCGGCCTTTTTCACTACGAGAATCTTTTCGGCTTCGCCTCGCGCGTTTGCAGCGACCTGTTCGCGCTGTGCGGCATTGATATCGTTCATGGCCGACTTCACCTTGGCGTCGGGAACAATATCGGTCACCAGCACATTGACGATTTCATAGCCGAAGCCGGCCATATCGGCATCCAGCTCCTGCTTTACGGCGGCGGCGATTCCCGACTGGCTCGCAAACACCTCGTCGAGAGTCATGCCCGGAACGTGGCCAAGGATGACTTGCTCGACATAAGACTGAATCTGCGCCTCGGGGTTCGATAGTTTGTAGTACGCATCGAACGCCTTTTCCGGACGAACCCGATTTTGAACGGAAATGGGAATGGTGACGAACACATTGTCCTTGGTCTTCGTCTCCATCGTCAATGTAATCTGATTGACGCGCAGGCTTATCCTGCCGGCGACAGTATCGATGAACGGCCATTTCCAGTTCAGCCCGGGATCGGCGACGCGAAGAAATTTTCCAAACCGCGTGATGACCGCAACCTGCGCCGTCTTGACCGTAAAGAAGCTGCCCAGAACCGCGCAGAGCACCAGGAAGACCGCAAAGGTAAACACACCAACGCCGAAACCTGCCATTGGGCCCTCCATTTTTGCTGTTTTGAAATCGAGAAATCCGGCCGACCGCAAAGCGGACGATACCACATCCATCATGTGTCGTATGTGAAGCCGATCACGTTCGGGATTGCGATGACCCACCCGCTTATTTCTCGCCGGCCATGCTGTGGGTCTTGCTGCGGACCCAGCAGACCCGGCTCAGCCGGCGTGTTCGCTGTCCATATGCGCGAGCACGGCGGGAAGATAGCGTGTGCCGGCGACGGCTGAGGCCGGCACGGCCTGTTCGATGCGGGCAAGATCGGCAGGTGTCAATTTCAGATCGAGCGCGCCGAGCGCTTCGGCGAGCTGGTCGCGGCGGCGTGCGCCGATCAGCGGCACGACATCGTCGCCGCGCGATTTGACCCAGGCGAAGGCGAGCTGTTGCGCGGTTGCGCCTTTTTCGCGTGCAACGGCCTTGAGCGCCTCGACGAGCGTGGCGTTTTTCGGGAAATTCTCGGCGGAAAAGCGCGGCTTGCGCGCGCGGATTTCGCTCGCCGCGTTTTTCGCAGCTTCAGCGCGGTCACTAATCAGCCCGCCCGCCAGCACGCCATAGGCAACGAGCGCGATGCCGAGTTCGCGTAGCACCGGCAGGGTTTCCGTCTCGATGCCGCGCGAGAACAGCGAATATTCGATCTGCAATGCCGCGATCGGGTGTGTCGCGTGCGCCCGCCGCACTGTCCTGGCGGAAGCTTCCGACACGCCGATATGGCGCACATAGCCGGCTTTGACCATCTCGGCGACGGCGCCGATCGTGTCCTCGATCGGGACCGCCGGATCGATGCGCGACGGCTGATAGAGGTCGATGTAGTCCGTACCCAGACGGCGCAGCGAATAGGCGAGAAAGTTCTTGATGGCGTTGGGCCGGCCGTCGTCACCGATAAATTTCATGTCCGGCGCGCGCATCGCGCCGCATTTGACCGCGACGAAGGCTTGCTCGCGCTTGCCGCCCTTGAGCGCGTCGCGGATGAGCATTTCATTGTGGCCCATGCCGTAAAAATCGCCGGTATCAATCATGGTGATGCCCGCTTCGAGCGCGGCATGGATGGTGGCGATCGATTCTTTATCGTCGGCCGGCCCGTAGCCGCCGGACATGCCCATGCAGCCGAGCCCGAAGGCGGAGACCGTGGGGCCGTTACGGCCGAGGCGAAGGGTTTGCATCATCTTGCTCCGTCATGCGCGGGCTCGTCCGGCGCATCCCGATAATCATGGCACGGCAGTGCCCCAGAGAATCGAGCAGTGCCCCAAGAATCGAGCAGCGCCCCATGAATCGAAATGGCCGGGACAAGCCCGGCCATGACGATGATGAATGCTGTAGCGAATTCTATTCTGCGGCCAGCCTTACTTCCGGCGCAGCGGCGCGGACTTCGGCGTCCACGGTCTGCTCGTATTTGGTAAAATTCTTCTGGAACATGCCGACGAGCTTGCGTGCGGTTTCGTCGAACGCGGCTTTGTCCTTCCAGGTCTTCATCGGATAGAGGATGTGCGGCTCGATGCCCGGCACCGAGGTCGGCACCGCGAAACCGAAATAGGGATCGGTGCGGTAGCTGGCGTTGCGCAGCGAGCCGTCGAGCGCGCCGGTGACCAGCGCGCGCGTCACCTTGATCGGCATGCGCCGGCCGGTGCCATAAATGCCGCCGGTCCAGCCGGAATTGACCAGCCAGCAGTCGACCTTGTGCTTGGCGATGTAGTCGCGAAGCAATCTTCCGTATTCCGCCGGCGGGCGCGGCAGGAATGGTGCGCCGAAGCAGGTGGAAAATTCCGGTTCCACGCCGACCAGGCCCTTTTCGGTGCCGGCGACCTTGGCGGTGTAGCCGGACAGAAAGTGATACATCGCCTGCGCCGGCGTGAGCTTTGCGATCGGCGGCATGACGCCGAAGGCGTCGGCGGTGAGGAAGATGATGTTCTTCGGATGTCCCGCGGTGCCGGTGCGTGACGCGCTCGGGATGAAATCGAGCGGATAGGCGGAGCGGGTATTCTCGGTCTTCTTGTCGCTGTCGTAGTCCGGGATGCGGGTCACCGGATCGAACACGACGTTCTCGAGCACGGCGCCGAAGCGGTTGGTGGCGTCCCAGATCTGCGGCTCGGCCTCGGCAGAGAGTTTTATGGTCTTGGCGTAGCAGCCGCCCTCGAAGTTGAAGATGCCTTCGGGCGACCAGCCGGTCTCGTCGTCGCCGATCAGCGTGCGGTTCGGATCGGCCGACAGCGTCGTCTTGCCGGTGCCCGAGAGACCAAAGAATAGCGCCGAGTCGCCCGCCTTGCCGACGTTCGCCGAGCAGTGCATCGGCATCACGCCCTGCGCCGGCAGATAGAAATTCAGCGTCGTGAACACCGACTTCTTCATCTCGCCGGCATAAGAAGACCCGCAGATCAGCACAATCTTGCGGGTGAAATCGATCGCGACCATCGTGTCGGAGCCGTCGCGGCCGCCATGACGTTTGGCGTCCGGTTTGAACGATGGCATGTCGACGATGGTCATGTCCGGAACATAGCCCGCAAGCTCCGCGTGCTCGGGGCGGATCAGGAGCTGGCGGATGAACAGCGAGTGCCAGGCATATTCGGTGAAGACGCGTGCCTTGATGCGGTATTTCGCGTCGGCGCCGCCATAGAGGTCCTGCGCGAACAGCGTCTTGCCTTTGGCGTGGGCGAGAAAATCCTGCAGCAGGTTCTCGAAGTGCTCTTTGTTCTGCTTGCGGTTGCCGTCCCACCACACGGTGTTTTCGGTCGTCGCATCGACCACGGTGTGCTTGTCCTTCGGCGAACGGCCAGTGTGGTGTCCGGTTTCGGCGCACAGCGCGCCGCCGGCGACGATGGTCGCCTCGCCGTTGCGGATGGCGTGCTCGTAGAGCGGGGCTTCGGTCAGGTTCCAATTGACGCAGGCGAGATCCTTGAAGCCGAATTTGTCGGCTCCATAGGCGCCGTTTCTCACACCCGTTTCCTTCACCCTAGCCTCCGCTGAATGGCCCGCGCCTGTGGTCGGTCTGGGGAGGGCCGCGAGAACGGCCGCCGCGATGCCAAATGCCTGCCCGTCAGCAAGCGTGCGTCCCTATATCGGGCATCCCACCATCTGCCAAGACCGAAGCGGCCTCAAGGCTAACTGGCTCATACCGCACACGTTCCGACGCTGCACTGCAGCAAAGCCCCAGTCTATTTGCAGTCTATTTGCCGCTGTCTATTTCATGGGCACGTGTACGCTTCACGCGCCTTGGCGCGCTTTGGCCGCCAAGGCCACGACCACTTTGCGCAATTGCTCGGCGCTGGTGACGCGATCGGGAAACGGCAGCCGCGATGTCAAGTCGCCACACGCTAAATCCAGCCCGTCCGGATCGAGACCGGTGATCTGCCACGGGCCGTCTTCGGCGCCGAGAAGTTTTGTAGCGTAGAGCTGCACCGCGTCGGCGTGATCGTTGTTCATGTGCGCGACCGCACCGGCTTCGGCCTCGAGCAAATTCTCCGCGCCGGAGACATCGGTCAGCACATCGGCGGCCTTGAGATCCGCGGCGCGGGCGAAGCCGCCGTTGAGATGCGCGGAGACGACGTTCAGGCGCCAAAATGAAAAGTCGCCAAAGCCGGCATAAAGCTCCGACTTCGGATGCCGTGCGAGGAAGCGGCGGCGCACGCGGGCATCTTCCGGCGTATCGTGCGCGACCTGCATGAAACTCCCGAGCAGCGTCAGCCGCGGATGCGCCAGCGGATCGCCCTTGCCATGCGCCGCGAGCAGCACCGAGGCGCGGCCGTCGGCTTCCAGATTGGCGGTGTGGGTCGCGAGCCGCGAAATGAGGATCAGCGGCGAGCCATCGGCATCGGTCGCGACGTTGACCAGCGAGGCGAAGGGGTGACCGGTGTTGCGATCGATGGTCGCGAGCGCGCCCGCCCGTGTCGCCCGCAACAAACCCTTGGCGAGCGTATTGGGGTTGAAATCGTCCGGGCCCCGGGCGTTCTCCGGCAAACGGTCCGGCATCGCGCCCGGCAGGGGACTGACTTCGCCTGGAATCGGATTTTGGGGCATTTATTAACGCGGTTCCTTACGGCGATGTAACGGCAATTGCCCCTATTTCGCCTTGTCCTGTCACACTTCCGCCCCCACATGGGGCTTGAAAGGCATGTGGGGCCGGGCTGGTGCTGCTGCGGCCGATTCATGTTAGAAGGCCGCCATGCCGACAATCGCTCTCGTCGACGACGACCGCAATATCCTCACCTCGGTGTCGATCGCGCTTGAGGCCGAAGGCTACCGCATCACGACTTACACCGACGGCGCCTCGGCGCTCGACGGTTTCAAGTCGGCGCTGCCCGATCTCGCCATTCTCGACATCAAGATGCCGCGCATGGACGGCATGGAGACATTGCGCCGGCTGCGCCAGAAGTCTGACCTGCCGGTGATCTTCCTCACCTCGAAGGACGAGGAGATCGACGAATTGTTCGGCCTGAAAATGGGCGCCGACGATTTCATCCGCAAACCGTTTTCGCAGCGCCTTCTGGTCGAGCGCGTCAAAGCCGTGCTGCGGCGCGTTTCGCCGAAGGACGGCGTTGCGGTCAAGGAAGCCGACTCCAAGGTGCTCGAGCGCGGATTGCTCCGCATGGATCCGGAACGTCACACCTGCACGTGGAAGAACGAGGCGGTGACGCTCACCGTGACCGAGTTTTTGATCCTGCAGGCGCTGGCAAGCCGCCCGGGCGTGGTGAAAAGCCGCAACGCGCTGATGGACGCGGCTTATGACGACCAGGTCTATGTCGACGACCGCACCATCGACAGTCACATCAAGCGCTTGCGCAAGAAATTCAAGGCGAGCGACGACGATTTCGATATGATCGAGACGCTTTACGGCGTCGGCTATCGTTTCAAGGAATAAGCGCCGATTACGCGCAACAAGCCGTGGCTGTCGTGTTGTTTGGACCGCTGAACCATGGCCCCTGACTGGGCGGCTGACGTGCGGTAGTAATGGCGTTTGGTCCCATCCGATGGAGGGGCTGATCGAAACCCCGGCAGACGACGTGCTTGATCGAACCGCAGAACGTGCAGGGCCCGAGGGCCAGACCGCAAACGATGCACCGGAAGATGCAGCGGCGGCCGCCGATTCTCCTGGCGGCTCTCCCGGCGCAACCCATGCTGGCGATCATGCTGGCGATCATGCTGACATGGCCGGGCTCGACGAGGCGCCGCCGCGCCGGCGCGGTCTGGCGCGCGTCGGCGACTGGCTGCATCGCAGCTTGCAGTTTTTTGTCACGCAGAGCTCGTCGAGCCTCACGCGCCGCATCGTCGTTCTCAACATCACCGGCCTCGTCGCGCTGTCCATCGGCATCAATTTTCTCTCGCAGTTCCGCGCCGGGCTGATCGACGCGCGCATCCAGAGCCTTCTGGTGCAGGGGCAGATCATCGCCGGCGCGATCGCGTCGTCGGCGACCGTGGAAACCGATTCCTCGATCACGCTTGATCCCGACAAACTCCTCAATCTGCAGCCCGGTGAAAGCTACGGTCCCAACGAAGATGCGCTTTACGGCATCGACTTCCCGATCAATCCGGAACGCGTAGCGCCGATCCTGCGGCGGCTGGTGTCGCCGACCAAAACGCGCGCGCGCATTTACGACCGCGACGGCGTGCTGCTCGTCGACAGCCGCAATCTGTTCGGCCGCGGCGACGTGCTGCGCTTCGACCTGCCGCCGCCGACCGAAGATAAACCGGGCATATTCAGGCGTGCTTTCATCGCCGTGCGGATGTGGCTCGGCCGCGGCGACCTGCCGCGCTATCGCGAACTCGGGCCGGAGAACGGCAAGGGCTATTCCGAAGTAGCGCAGGCGCTCGACGGCCAGGATTCCAGCATGGTGCGAATCAGCGATCGCGGCGACGTCATCGTCTCGGTGGCGGTGCCGGTGCAGCGCTTTCGCGCCGTGCGCGGCGTGCTGATGCTGTCGACGCAAGGCGCCGAGATCGACGACATGGTGGAGGCCGAGCGGCTCGCCATCATGAAGGTCTTTCTGGTCGCCGCCGCCGTCATGATCGTGCTGTCGATCCTGCTCGCCGGCACGATTGCCGAGCCGGTGCGGCGGCTGGCCGATGCCGCCGAGAGCGTGCGCCGGCGCATCCGCTCGCGGGTCGAGATTCCAGATTTCACCCGGCGCCGCGACGAGATCGGCCATCTTTCCGGCACGCTGCGCGACATGACCAATGCGCTCTACAGCCGCATCGAGGCGATCGAAAGCTTTGCCGCCGACGTCGCGCACGAACTGAAAAATCCGCTGACGTCGCTGCGCTCCGCAGTGGAGACGCTGCCGGTCGCCAGGACCGACGAGAGCCGCGGCCGGCTCCTTGCCGTCATCCAGCATGACGTCAAACGGCTCGACCGGCTGATCTCCGACATTTCCGACGCGAGCCGCCTCGATGCCGAGTTGCAGCGCCAGGAATCGGCGCCGGTCGACTTCGCAAAACTCCTCACCACGCTCGTCGCGGTGGCGAACGAGATGAAGCGCGACAATGGCGTCAAGGTTACGCTGCGCTTCGAGGGCGGCGGCGCACGCGCTTTCCAGGCCCCGGGCCACGATTCCCGGCTCGGCCAGGTCGTCGACAATCTGATCGAAAACGCCCGGTCGTTCTCGCCGCCGGACGGCGCCGTGCGCGTCACCTGCCGGCGGCTGCGCAGCCAGATCGAGATCCTCGTCGACGATGACGGGCCCGGCGTGCGGCCCGACGCGCTGGAGAAGATTTTCGAGCGCTTCTACACCGACCGGCCGCATCAGGGTTTCGGCCAGAATTCCGGCCTCGGCCTTTCCATCTCCAAACAGATCGTCGATGCGCATGGCGGCACGATCGCGGTCGAGAACCGGCCCGGGCCGCCGGGCGCCGATGGCGAGCCGACTGTGCTCGGTGCGCGCTTCATCGTGCGCCTGCCCGCAATGTGATGTCGCCGACGATTCATGCTTCCGCAGTGCTGGTCGGCGCGCGCGCGGTATTGATCCGCGGACCGTCGGGCGCGGGAAAATCGCGGCTCGTGTTCGATCTGCTCGCGCTGGCGCAGCAAGGGCGCGTCCCGTTTGCGAGGCTTGTCGGCGACGATCGCGTCCGTCTTGAAAGCGCAGGCGGCCGGCTTCTCGTCCGTCCGGCACAGCAACTCGCCGGCCTGATCGAACTGCGCGGCACCGGCATCCTTCGGCGCGACTACGAGCCCTGCGCCGTCGTCGGTCTCGTGGTCGATCTGGATGCCGCGGATGCCGCGCGTTTGCCGGATAATCAAACGGCCGAGATTTCGGGTATCATTGTACCGCGTCTCGCCATCGCACCGGGAGCGGCGGCCCTGCCGGCCGTGCTCGGCATTCTGACCGCATCCGGCGCGGGATTGGCGATTGATTAACCATAATGGGTCAAGGCTTGTGGTCTTAAGACTTGCGGCCTTGAGACTCGGTACCCCGGCCGTCCGTTGTCCAGTACCGGGCGGGGGCCTGTGCCGGGGTCAAAAATGACCTGCCCTGGTGCAATGCAACAACCCTCCGAATTTGCTCAGAATGCCCCTTGCGCCGGGGCTTCGGATGGTCATGATGAGCACCCTTTCGTGCGGTGCACCCGGGACGCGCCCGCGGGGAGTTTCATGATCGGTTTAGTGCTTGTGACCCACGGCCGGCTCGCTGTCGAATTCCGCGCGGCGCTGGAGCACGTGGTCGGACCGCAGGAGCAGATCGAGTCGGTGACCATCGGTCCCGACGACGATGTCGAAGGCCGCCGCAAGGACATCATCGAAGCCGTGCGCCGCGTCGATTCCGGCGACGGCGTTGCGATCCTGACCGACATGTTCGGCGGCACGCCATCCAATCTGGCGATCTCGGTCATGAGCCGGCCCAAGGTCGAAGTGCTGGCCGGCATCAATCTTCCGATGCTGGTGAAACTCGCCAAGGTGCGCGACGAGTGCCCGCTTGCCGAGGCGGTCGCCGCGGCCCAGGAAGCCGGGCGAAAATACGTGACCATCGCCAGCCGCGTGCTCACCGGCAAATGAACGGCTCCGCCCACAGCGGCGACGAATGCGTGCCGGACGCAAAGCCGGCTCCCGAAGGCGCCGTGGTCCGGACTCTCCTCATCTGCAACAAAAAAGGCCTGCATGCGCGCGCCTCGGCGAAGTTCGTGCAGACCGTCGAGAAATTCGATGCCGAAGTGCGCGTGAGGCGCTGCAACGAGACCGTCGGCGGCACCTCCATCATGGGACTGATGATGCTTGCGGCAGCACCCGGAACGTCGATTACCGTTGAAGCCACGGGCCCCGAGGCGGGCGCGGTGGTCGACGCCCTGGCGGCGCTCATCGAGTCGCGTTTCGGCGAAGCCGATTGATCCGGCCTTCGATTTAGGATTGGCTGTGCCGCAGAAAATCACCCGATGGTTTTGGCCGCGGACGGCATGGAGCTGAGTGCCATGGCCAGACGCAAGGCATCGCGCGGCAAAGCTTCATCTGCGAAAAATATTTCGCCTGCAGCCAAATTGTCCGCTGCAAACAAACCCCCGCCGGGAAACAGTTCGCCGAAGGAGAGACAGAAGATGAGTCCCGAATCGACAGCTTCGAAAGACGGTGCGCCGACCGCCGCTCCGGCCGCGGCCGAGCGTCCGCAGGCGCAAATTCGCTACCTCGATCGCGCCGACATGGGCGAAACCTTTGCCGATTCCATCACCGGATTGATCTTCGATGGCCAGACGCTGCGCATCGAATTCGGCGTCACTCGCTTCGACGACGTCAAACCCAAATCGGCAATCACCGGGCGCCGCTATCCGGCCTGCCGTCTGGTATTGCCGCCGGCCGCGGCAGTGGACCTGATCAATCGCATGCAGCAGATCGCGGCGGCACTGACCCAGGCCGGCGTGGTGAGACAGGCGCCGCGGGCCGGCGGCGCCGCCGCCGCCGCGGAAGCGCCGAAGGGCGAGCGCTGACGCGGCGCTTTTGCCGTCATCCCCGCGGCTTGGGAATCCCTCAAAGTACCGTTCGATATTCAAGCGCAGCTCCCGCTTTGGCGGGAGCGAGCGGCTTTTTCATTCCGCCTTTTTGGGCAGCCGCGGATGCTTTCAGAGCAGATATAAAGCTTTCTTTATATGTTGTTGCCGCAGCGGCACAGCCCTGCTATAGCCCCGGCCAACCCATGAACCCATGGACCCACGAACCCACGAACCCACGAACCCATGGACCCCCGCAAAGGATTGTTATGAGCACCTCGACCAAGCCCAAAGCCGGATTCTCCGATTACATCGTCAAGGACATCGGCCTCGCCGAATGGGGGCGCAAGGAAATCTCCATCGCCGAAACCGAAATGCCCGGCCTGATGGCGACCCGCGAAGAATATGGCTCCAAGCAGCCGCTCAAGGGTGCGCGCATCGCCGGCTCGCTGCACATGACGATCCAGACCGCGGTGCTGATCGAGACGCTGACAGTGCTCGGCGCCGATGTGCGCTGGGTGTCGTGCAACATCTATTCGACCCAGGATCACGCCGCCGCCGCGGTCGCCGCCGCCGGCACGCCGGTGTTCGCGGTCAAGGGCGAGAGCCTGATCGATTATTGGGACTACACCGCCCGGCTGTTCGATTGGCACGGCGGCGGCTTGCCCAACATGATTCTCGACGACGGCGGTGACGCCACCATGTTCGTGCATCAAGGCGTGCGCGCCGAAAACGGCGACACCGTGTTCCTCGATCAGCACAATAACGAGGAAGAAGAAGTCTTCTTCGCGCTGATCAAGCGGATGCTGAAAGAGAAGCCGAAGGGCTGGTTCGGCCAACTCGCAAAATCCATCAAAGGCGTATCGGAAGAAACCACCACCGGCGTGCATCGCCTCTACGACATGGAGAAGAAGAGCACGCTGCTGTTCCCCGCCATTAACGTCAACGACAGCGTCACCAAGTCAAAATTCGACAATCTCTATGGCTGCCGCGAGTCGCTGGTCGACGGCATCCGCCGCGGCACCGACGTGATGATGGCCGGCAAGGTGGCGATGGTCGCCGGCTTCGGCGACGTCGGCAAAGGCTCGGCCGCTTCGCTGCGCCAGGCCGGCTGCCGCGTCATGGTCTCCGAGATCGATCCGATCTGCGCCTTGCAGGCGGCGATGGAAGGCTACGAAGTCGTGACGATGGAAGACGCCGCGCCGCGCGCCGACATATTCGTCACCGCGACGGGCAATGTCGACGTCATCACCATCGAGCACATGCGCAAGATGAAAGACCGCGCGGTGGTGTGCAATATCGGCCACTTCGACAGCGAGATTCAGGTCGCGGCGCTGAAGAACCTGAAATGGAACAACATCAAGCCGCAGGTCGACGAGATCGAATTTCCCGATCGCCACCGCATCATCCTTCTCTCCGAAGGCCGTCTCGTGAATCTCGGCAATGCCATGGGCCATCCAAGCTTCGTCATGTCGTCGTCGTTCACCAACCAGACGCTGGCGCAGATCGAGCTGTGGACCAATCAGGGCAAGTACCAGAAGAAGGTCTATGTGCTGCCGAAGACGCTCGACGAGAAGGTGGCGCGGCTGCATCTCGAGAAAATCGGCGTCAACCTGACCAAGCTTTCCGACAAGCAGTCGGACTATATCGGTATCCCGGTGAGCGGGCCGTACAAGACGGACCAGTATCGGTATTGATCTCTCGTCGTTCCGGGACGCGCCAACGGCGCGGGCCCGGAACCCATATTCGCTGAGCGGGACTGGTGATCGTCACTTGCCGCTCAGTGACGCGGGTGTTATCTGCGCCCCATGCCCGCGACGCCTATCGCCAACATCCGCAATTTCTCGATCATCGCCCATATCGACCACGGTAAATCGACGCTTGCCGACCGGCTGATCCAACTCACCGGCGGCCTCGAAGCCCGGGAGATGGTCGAGCAAGTGCTCGATTCCATGGATATCGAGCGCGAGCGCGGCATCACCATCAAGGCGCAGACGGTGCGGCTTAAATACCGCGCGCGCGACGGCAAGGATTACATCCTCAATCTCATCGATACGCCCGGCCACGTCGATTTCGCCTATGAGGTCAACCGTTCGCTTGCCGCCTGCGAAGGCGCACTCCTCGTCGTCGACGCCTCTCAGGGTGTCGAGGCGCAGACGCTCGCCAACGTCTATCAGGCGCTCGACAACGATCTCGACATCGTCCCGGTGCTCAACAAGGTCGACCTGCCGGCGGCCGAGCCCGAAAAGATCAAGCAGCAGATCGAAGACGTCATTGGGCTCGACGCCTCCGACGCGATCCTGATTTCGGCAAAGACCGGTCAGAACGTCGCCGAAGTGCTCGAAGCCATCGTGACCCGCCTGCCGCCGCCCAAGGGCGATGCCGCCGCTACGCTCAAGGCGCTTCTCGTCGATAGCTGGTACGACGCGTATCTTGGTGTCGTGGTTCTGTTTCGCGTCGTCGACGGCGTGATGAAAAAGGGCCAGCGCATCCTCATGATGGGAACGAACGCGGCCTACGAAGTCGATCGTGTCGGTGTGTTCACGCCAAAGCGCGTCGAGCTCAATGAACTCGGCCCCGGCGAGATCGGCTTCCTCACCGCCTCGATCAAGGAAGTGGCCGATACGCGTGTCGGCGACACCATCACCGACGAAAGAAAGCCGGTCACCGAACCGCTGCCCGGTTTCCGTCCGGCGATCCCGGTGGTGTTCTGCGGGCTGTTTCCGGTCGATGCGGCGGATTTCGAAGACCTGCGCGCCGCGATGGGCAAGCTGCGCCTCAACGATGCAAGCTTCACTTTCGAAATGGAAACCTCCGCGGCGCTCGGTTTCGGCTTTCGCTGCGGTTTTCTCGGGCTCCTGCATCTCGAAATCATCCAGGAGCGGCTCGAGCGCGAATTCAACCTCAACCTGATCGCGACCGCGCCGTCGGTGATCTACAAGATAAAACTGCGCAACGGCGAGCGGCTTGAAATCCATAATCCGGTCGACATGCCGGACCCGAACCACATTGAGGAAATGCAGGAGCCGTGGATCGAGGCCACGATCCTCACGCCCGATGAGTATCTCGGCGCCGTGCTGAAACTCTGCCAGGACCGCCGCGGCGAGCAGAAAGAGCTCACTTACGTGGGCAACCGCGCCCTGGCGAAATACGACCTGCCGCTCAACGAAGTGGTTTTCGATTTTTACGACCGGCTCAAATCGGTGTCGCGCGGCTACGCCTCGTTCGACTATCACCTCACCGATTACAAGCCGGCGGACCTCGTCAAGCTGCAGATGCTGGTCAATGCCGAGCCGGTCGATGCACTGGCCATGCTGGTGCATCGGACGCGCGCCGAAAGCCGCGGCCGCGCCATGGCGGAGAAGCTCAAGGAGCTCATCCCGCCTCACATGTTCCAGGTGCCGATCCAGGCCGCGATCGGCGGCAAGATCATCGCCCGCGAAACCGTG
The DNA here is from genome assembly GCA_963808205.1 of uncultured Alphaproteobacteria bacterium. Lineage (GTDB taxonomy): Bacteria > Pseudomonadota > Alphaproteobacteria > Rhizobiales > Xanthobacteraceae > BOG-931. The sequence goes on along the minus strand of CAWEER010000005.1, from coordinate 667,189 downwards.
CGCGCCTTTCGCAAGGATGTCACCGCGAAATGCTACGGCGGCGACGTGACGCGCAAGCGCAAGCTTCTCGAAAAGCAGAAAGAGGGCAAGAAGCGCATGCGCCAGTTCGGCAAGGTCGACATCCCGCAGGAGGCGTTTATCGCCGCCTTGAAAGTGGATGTGTAGGGGTCTCAGCGAGTGCCGCATTGAGCGACCGGGCACCCGCAACCGACGACGACCAGCTCCGTAAGCTTGGATACCCGCCGACATTCGAACGGTCGATGAGCCTGTGGGCGAATTTCGCTCTCGGCTTCACCTATCTGTCGCCGGTCGTCGGCGTCTACACGCTGTTTTCCATTTCGCTCGCCGCCGGCGGTCCGCCGTTCTTCTGGAGCTATCTCATCGTCGGCGCCGGCCAGTTGCTGGTCTGTCTCGTGTTCTGCGAGGTGGTCTCGCAATATCCGATCGCCGGCGGCATCCTGCCGTGGGGCAGGCGCCTCGTCGGGGATCGCTGGGGCTGGCTTGCGGGATGGATTTATCTCTGGGCGCTTTGCATGACGATCGCCGCCGTTGCGGTCGGAGCGGCTCCGTATTTCGCGGCCCTCTGCGGCGTTTCGGCGGATGCCACGGCGTCGGCCGCCATCGCGTTCGTGCTTCTTGCCGTGTCGACGTTATTGAACCTGAGCGGAACCCGATGGCTTTCGCGCCTGGTCATGTGCGGGTTTCTGGCGGAATTGACCGGCGCGCTCGCGGTGGGCGCCTATCTCCTCCTGTTCCGCCGCGTGCAATCCCCGGCGATCCTGTTCGACACTTTCGCTATCGGGAACGGCGGCAGCTACTGGCCGGCCTTCTTTGCCGCCGGCATGGCCGGCATCTTTCAGTATTACGGATTTGAAGCCTGCGGCGACGTGGCCGAGGAAGTGTCGAACCCGTCGCGGCGCATCCCCGAAGCGATGCGGATGACGATCTATGTCGGCGGCGCGGCGGCGATGTTCGCCTGCCTCGCGCTTGTTCTGGCGACACCCGATATTCGCAAAGTGATCTCCGGCGATGAAAAGGACGCCGTCGGCGTCCTTTTCGCACAGTCTTTTGGATCCGGCGGTGCGAAGGCCGTGACCGCCGTGATATGCGTCTCGTTCGTGTCCTGCGTGCTCAGCGTCCAGGCCGCGGCGAGCCGTCTTCTGTTTTCTTTCGGCCGCGAGCGCATGATCGCGGGCTCGGCCTGGTTCGGGCACGGTTCGGGTCATGCCGGCGTGCCCGTTGCCGCCGTGATCGCGTGCGGCGCCGGCCCGGCTTTTGTCGTCCTCATCGGACGGCTTTTCGAGAACGCGCTGACGGCGATTGTCGGTTTTGCCACGGTCGGAATCTACATCGCCTTCCAGATGATCGTCGCCGGTGCGCTCCATGCGCGCTGGCGTGGCTGGATTCCAGGCGGCGCATTCAGGCTCGGCCGATGGGGCTTGCCGGTGACTTTGGCCGCGCTTTTCTACGGTGTTGCAGCGATGATCGACATTGCATGGCCGCGCACACCCGGCGCGGCGTGGTTCGTCAATTATGCCGTCCTGCTCTCGACCTTCATCGTCGTCGTGGGCGGACTTCTCTACATGGCGCTCGCCATGCCGCAGGATGGAACCGCCAGTCCGCGCCGATGAAATGGCCGTTTAATGCGAATCGCAGTCGCGGCGCGCAGTTCCATATGCAGAGTTCCATGACGATGCGATGAAAAGTTTTCGCAATTTGAAGACGCAAAATTTCGAGCAAACAGTATTTCTGTGATGTGCAACACGGCACGCGCTCAACAGACGATCCAATGTAGCCACAGTTGGCGTTGAGACTGCCCAATCGCTGGCGCTGCGATCGGTGCCTGCTCTCGCTGTCACGCCGAAGAAATGCGGCAAAAAGGAGAGAACAACAATGACTCTTCCCACAACAGGCGATACGCGATCGGCACCACGGCCCATCCGTCATGCAAATCCTACGGCATACGATCGGGTTCTGTCCGCGGCGCAAAATCCGGAGACGCTCGTTATCATCCTGTTCTGCCTGGTCGGATTGGTGGCGACGGCTTATGCCATCCACGAATTCCCGGACTTCGGCGCCCTGATCCAGGGCATGAATCAATTCTAGCGACACGGCCGCCGGCGAGTCCGGCGAAAAGAAAATTGATGCTGTTGCCGGGGGCCGTTCTGTGAGGCGTCCGGCAACTGCAGCTAACGCAAGCAGCTAACGCAACCTGTACAGCGCATGCCGCCGGTTGCGGGTGAACGGCCTCACCTCGCCGGGCCAGCGTCCGGCCTCGCCGGCTTCCGCCCATTCGCGGCTCACCAGAACATGCGGACCGTCGATCTCGTAAATCGCGCTATAGCGCGGACCGTCTTGTGCGATCTGCTTTTCCGCGCCGCCGATGTTGAGGACGAACGGTTCGCCCTCCACACGCGCGACCGCATGCACGCCCGGGACTTTGGAGAGATTAGGCACATGTTCGGTGTCGTAGACTTCGTTGAACAGCGCCTCCTTGCCGGGATCGACGTCCATGCTCACGACAAAGAGATATTTTGACCTGATCGGCATGATGTGCGCTTTCAAAATGGCCTGTCACCGACGATCGTGCAGCGGCGCATGACGCGCTTTAATCGCGCCTCGTCGAAGCCGGTGGCGCGATGCAGCGTACAGCGGTTGTCCCACACCATGCACTGACGCGGCGTCCATTGATGCGAATAGACGCGTGCGTGCGGCGTGATCATCATGTTGATCTCTTCGATCAGCGCGCGGCCTTGATCATAATCCATGCCGTCGATCAACTTGGCGTGATCGCCGAGGAAGATCGCCTTTCGGCCGGTGTCGGGATGTGTGCGCACGATCGGATGCGCGATCGGCGGCACCTTGGCCTTCTGTTCCGCCGTCAGCGGATCCTCGCCGTGCCGGCGCGTCCGCGAAAAATCGAAATTGTGGATGGCGCAGCGGCCGTCGATCTTGGCCTTCATCGCGGCCGGCAAAAGGTCATAGGCGGAATACATGTCGGCGAATTGGGTTTCGCCGCCGGCCTCCGGCACGATTTCCGAATACATCATCGTCGCCTGGCCGCTGCGCTCGCGCCAGGAACCGTCCGTGTGCCAGTACAGCGTGCCCCTGTCCGGATGCTTGCCGCTCGCATTGCCGTCCTTGTCGAGGTTGGACAGCATGTAGATCTCGGGGTGCTCCTTGTAGCCGTGATACTGGCTCAGCACGTGGACCTGCACCTCGCCGAAATTGCGCGCGAAGGCGACTTGCGTCGCCGGCGGCAGATCGACGTCGTTGAACAGGATCAATTCGTAGTCGAGGAAAGCTTCATAGACCTTGGCAAACAGCGCCGGCGATACGGCCTCTTGCAGCGTAATGCCGGTAATCTCGCAGCCAAGAACGGGATGCAGCGGCCTGATCTGGAACGGCCAGTCGCGCGCCGCGTGCTGGACTTTGATCCCGGCCCCAACTTGGGCCCCCACTTGGGCCTTAATCTGAGCTTGCGCCATGACGACCTCCCGGCGGGTTCCGTCATGCGCAATTATGGCAGCACTTGCGCACGCTTCCTAGCCGCCGGAAACGCCGCGGCATCCGTCGTGCGATCCGGTCAGGCGGGTTTGATCATCAGGCGCGGGCCCTGATCCACGCGATGCATCATCGGCTTGAAGGGGCGGTCGCGAAAGAATTCATCGGTGGCCTGCCGCGCGCCGCGGCACCAGCCGTAGTCGTCGATAATCAGGACGCCGTGGGGAACGATCAGATCGTAAAGATGCTGGAGCTCGTGCAGCGTGGACTTGTACCAGTCTGTATCCAGCCGCAATAAGGCAATGCGCGACGGCAGCGTGGCCGGGATCGTCTGCAGCACGTCGCCGGCGATGAAATGCATCCGCTCATACGGATAGCCGGTGGACAGCAAGTTGGTCCTGACATTGTCGACCGCGCCGCCCCAGCCGATCACCATGCCTTCGCTTTTGGCCTTGGACCACACCGGCTTCATCGCCTTGTTGTCGAAATCGATGTCGATGTCGTCGGGCTCGGTCATGCCGGCGAACGTATCGTAGAGAAAGAGCTTCCGGCTCACGTCGCCAAAATGCTTCAGCGCATGTGCGATCAGCATCATCGAGCCGCCGCGCCATACGCCGCATTCGACCATGTCTCCCGGAATATTGTTTTCGACGATGTATTTGACGGCCTGAAATAACGAATACGTCGTTTCCAGACCGTCCTGCGACGTCATCGTGTATTGCGCGACCGTGTCGAAGATATCGACGTAGGCCCGATCGTCGGGCTTTTCGTTGGGCAATATGTCTTTGTAAGCCTTGACCGGCGCGTTCGTTGTCATGGGTTCAGCGTAGCATCGGCGATATTGCGGAAAAAGTGTTTCGGCCGGAGCCGCTGGTGCGCCGCATCGGCATCGGGGCTGAGACTCGTCATTGCCGGGCATGCCGGCGCAGGAACGGCGTCGCTTCGCGCGCTTGTGTCCCGGCCATGACGCGGAAGTGTGTGTCACATTTTCATTGACATTCGTCCCCGTTTCGGTTACAGATGGCGAATCTCGCTCATCGAGGGACGTCACCGGTGACGGCCGACTGATGGAGCGAGTGCGGTTCCTGCGGGCGGGGCTCGTAACCCCGCTCCCGGGCGGTCCAGGCATCGACCCTGCCGGCATTATGCCCGGTGCGCGAGGTGCTTCGCTTAAGCGCGGTTCAAGGCGCGGCTGTCGCGTCCCCGCATCGCGTGAAGCGCGGCCTGGGCTGAGGCAAGGCGTTCAGTCGCCGCGCCAAGCGCCGCGGTGGAGCGCCGAGAGGCGAGCGCGCCATGCTAGCGCAAGGCGCGCTGCCGCATCCGCTGATGCGGCGCCAAGACACTTGCGCCTGTCGGCGCTCCGCCTCCCTCTTTCAGGGAGGTCTTTTCGTGAAGCGTGAAACAAAACCCGGATGCAATCGCATCGCGGGAACAGATTTCTATTCACCTCTCCCCGCCGTGCGGGGAGAGGTCGAGCGAAGCGAGGGTGAGGGGGCGCTGCCGCGAGTCTGAGCCCGGCGGAGAGGCCCCCTCATCCCAACCTTCTCCCCGCGCGCGGGGAGAAGGAGTGCGCAGGGGCATCGCGGGAACGGATTTCTATTCACCTCTCCCCGCCGCGCGGGGAGAGGTCGAGCGAAGCGAGGGTGAGGGGGCGTTGCCGCGAGTCCGAGCCCGGCGGAGAGGCCCCCTCATCCCAGCCTTCTCCCCGCGTGCGGGGAGAAGGAGTGCGCAGGGGCATCGCCGGGCTTGGCCGTTCGAAGAACGGCGTCGCTCAAATAGCCAGAAAACAGGAAGGATTATTGCTCGATGCGACGCCGCAGCCTGTTCGCCGCTTTATTCCGCAAAGATACCGACGAGCCGCGCAAGCGTGTGGCTGCGCGCACAATAGCGGTGCGCGGGGCGGCGGCACGAACTGCAGAAAGAAGGCGAATGAAGCGGACGTCGCGCTAGCGGATCACGATCGTCGTCGCGCCCATGCCTTCGCGCTCGACAATGCCGAACAGGGTCGCCGCGTTGCCGGGATCGAGCCGCACGCAGCCATGCGATGCCGGTCCGCCAAGCTGGGAAATCTCGTAGGTGCCGTGAATTGCGAAACCGCCATAGAAGAAGATCGAATGCGGCATCGGCGAATTGTAATATTTCTTCGAGTACCAGCGCTTGGCCAGCATTTGCGGATGGTAAGTGCCGGGCGGCGTCACATAGCCGCGCCGTGCGGTCGAAACCCGCCAATTGTAGCGCGGTGCGCCATCGACGATGACGGACATGCGCTGCGTGGAACGATCGATGTGAACGACAACGGAGGCTTCGGCGCGATCGGTGGCAAACAGCGCGGCAAAGCCAAGCATGGCAACGCAGCACAGCACCCGGGCGCAGTGGTACCAACGCATGACATTCCTCAGTACGCTACGGCCATAATCAGTGCTGCATGAGGCGGAACTTGTAAAGCGGCGCCCGTCCCTAACCTTAATCATCCGGCAGTTTCGGAAAATTGCATGACAAAATTCAATCTGTGCGCGGCGGCGCAAGGGCGGCTTCCGGACCTCGACGGTGACGGCGGCGGCCTCTTCGCAACTGGACAGAATCAGCGAATAGCGGCAGCGTATCGCCGGCGCGCCCGCGCCGTTGCGTACCGGGCGCGCGCATGATCCCGGGGGCGGGTTTAATTCCGGAGAATTGATGACGCTCGCCTCGGCTCGTTTTTTGATCGCCTTGATCGCCTTGCTTGTCGCGGCGGCCGGTCCTGCGTTCGCCGAAGATGCCGCGTCGCCCGATCCGACGCCGCCCGGCTCGCTCACTCCCGTGCCGCTGCCGCCGCTCGAACATCCCGACGCTCCGGGAACGCCGGCCAAGGAATTGTTCGGCAGGAAGCCGACGCCGTTTCCCGGTCCGGCGCACTCGATCGGCGCCTATGCCGACGGCTGCCTCGCCGGTGCGGTGCCGCTGCCGATCGACGGGCCGGCCTGGCAGGTCATGCGGCTGTCGCGCAATCGCAACTGGGGCAATCCGACGCTGATCGCCTTCCTCGAACGGTTCGGCAAAAACGCCAAAAAGGCCGGCTGGACCGGACTTCTGATCGGCGACATGTCGCAGCCGCGCGGCGGCCCGATGATAACCGGCCATGCCAGTCATCAGGTCGGTCTCGATGCCGACATCTGGTTCACGCCAATGCCGGACCACGTGCAGACGCGCGAGGAGCGCGAGTTCACCGGCGCCGTCAACATGGTGGCGCCCGATCGGCTCGACGTCGATCCGAAAGTGTGGACGCCGTCACGCATGGAATTGATCAAGACGGCGGCGCAGGATCCCGCGGTCACGCGCATTTTCGTCAATGCCGCGATCAAGAAGGCGATATGCCGCGACGCCGGATCGGATCGCGGATGGTTATCGAAAGTGCGGCCGTGGTGGGGACATTCCGAGCATTTCCACGTCCGCATCGCATGTCCGGCCAACAGTCCCGAATGCAAGCCGCAACCGCCGCCGGACGCGGGCGACGGCTGCGGTCATGAACTCGATTTCTGGTTCAAGGACTCGACGCTGCATCCGACGCCGCCGCTGTTCCCGGCCAAGCCGAAGCCGGCGCTGACGCTTGCCGGACTGCCGGCAGCCTGCAAGCAGATCGTCACCGCGCCCTAGCGTCAGAGTCCCGGTGTGCCGAAGATCGTGCGCTGCGCGACGGCAGCGATATATGTCAGCGCGAAAGCGCAAACGACGATGACGGCCGTGAAGTACGATGATTTCGCTTCCGGCGTTTTGGTCAGAACCGGAATTCCGAGCCAGAGCAGATAGGCGCCGTAAAATCCGGTGAGCGTGAGAAAACGCAATCCGGGCAGCGCAAGAAAAATGCCGGCCAGCCAGACCGGCGTGAAGGAATAGACCGCGAGCTTGAATGCGCTGTCGAAGTCGCGCCGGCCGCCGAAGAGCGGCGTCAAAAGATCGATGATGAGGCCGAGAAGCAGCACCGTGGCGCAGGTCAGCACGTAGCCGAAGATCGCGCCGAACAAGCCGTCGAAAACCGGCGTGCGCAATGGAGTGCCGCTTGGCGTGACGACGCCAATGAGGCTTGTGCCGGCGAAGCTGAATAATGCCGGCACCACCGCGAGCACCGCGACATAGCGCGACAGGACAAAAGCCGGATCGCCGGTTTCGTGTTCGATTCTCTTCCAGACCATGAGCGGATCGGCGAGGATGGCTTTGGCGCGCGAGACTGCGTTCATGCCGCTGCGCTCTTGGTGGAGTTTTTGGCCGGGCTTTTGGCGTCTTCAAGCAGCATCGCCGCTCCTTTTTCCGCGATCATCATGGTCGGCGCGTTGGTATTGCCCGATGTGATCGACGGCATCACGGAGGCATCGATGACGCGAAGGTTCTCGATCCCGGCAACGCGCAGGCGGCCGTCGACCACCATCATCGGGTCGCTCGGCAGACCCATTTTCGCAGTGCCGACGGGATGAAAGATCGTGGTCCCGATATCGCCCGCGGCCTTGATCAAGGAGGCTTCGTCATCGCCGACATTGGGCCCCGGCAGATATTCGTCCGGATGAAATGGCGCAAGCGCAGGCTGCGCCACGATGCGCCGGGTCAGGCGGATGGCGGAAGCCGCGATCCGGCGGTCTTCGTCGGTTGCGAGATAATTTGGCCGGATGACCGGCGCATCGGCGGCATCGCTCGACCGCAATCGTACCGTGCCGCGGCTTGTCGGCCGCACATTGCAGACGCTTGCGGTAAAGGCCGGGAATTTGTGCAGCGGCTCGCCGAACTTGTCCAGCGACAGCGGCTGCACATGATATTGCAGATTGGCGCGCTCCTGATCGCGGTCGGAGCGCGTGAACAGGCCAAGCTGCGACGGCGCCATGGTGAGCGGTCCGCGCCGCAACAGCGCGTATTCGGCGAGCATCGCGGCGAAGCCGAGCGGCGTGTGATAGCGCTCGTTGAGCGTGCCGATGCCGTCGACCTTGTAGATCAGCCGCAACTGCAAGTGATCCTGCAGGTTCGATCCGACGCCCGGCCGATCGAGCACGACGGCAATGCCGTGCTGGCGAAGATGCTCCGCGGGCCCGATGCCGGAGAGCAAAAGCAATTGCGTCGAGCCGAGCGATCCGGCGGCGAGGATGACTTCGCCGCGGCAGCGCGCGCTGCGCGTCGTACCGTTCTGGCGCCAGCGGATACCGGCGGCGCGCTTGCCGTCGAACGTCACGCCTTCGACCAGGCAGCCGGTTTCGAGCCGGAGATTGGGACGATTGAGCACGGGCTTGAGGAACGCGCGCGCGGCGGAGACGCGCCGGCCGCGCTTCTGGTTGACGTGAAAGGCGGCGCAGCCTTCGTTATCGCCGCTGTTGAAGTCGGTGATCGACTTGATGCCGGCCTGCCCGGCCGCGGTGCGAAAGGCGTCGAGCAGATCCCAGCGCACCCGCGGTTCGGCGATCGGCCATTCGCCGCCCGCGGCATGAGCCGCACTTTCGCCCATGAAGTGATTTTCGTGTTTCTTGAAAAACGGCAGCACCTCATTCCAGCCCCAGCCGGACAATCCGAGCTGACGCCAGTGATCGTAATCGGCGGCCTGGCCGCGCATATAGATCATGGCGTTGATCGCCGACGAGCCGCCGATCACCTTGCCGCGCGGATAATTGAGGCTGCGCCCGTTGAGGCCCGGTTCCGGTTCGGTCTTGAAGCACCAGTCCGATCGCGGATTGCCGATCGCGAACAGATAGCCGACCGGGATATGAAACCAGATCCAGTTGTCGCGGCCGCCGGCTTCGAGGACGAGGACACGCGTGCCGGGATCGGCCGACAGCCGGTTGGCCAGAATGCAGCCGGCCGAGCCCGCGCCGGCAACGATGTAGTCGTATTCGCCGTCGATCGCTTCCGTTTCGGCCACGCCGCACTCCCAGAGGTTGCTGCAGCGAAGATAGCAGCGGGATCGGGCCTGAAAAGGGGTGCGGCTTGAGCGCCCCTAGCTTGTTCGCCGGGACGCGACGCCCTATTATCCGAAAGCGACATCCGGCGTGCCGTGCGCGCGCCGAATGAGCCTGGAACGACGGTTCTCCCGTAGGCAATCGCGACAACCTGAAGGGTCACCCCATCCGGCGCGCAGTTCCTGCGCGCACAGTTGCATTGGAGAACCGTCGTGCTGAAAAGAAGCTCAATTTTCGCGGTATTTGCCGCAGTGCTGGGTTTTGCGCTACTGCCGCATGCGGCGCGGGCGCAAGGGACGTCGCAAGGGACGTCGCAAGACAAATCCATCACCGTCTTTGCCGCAGCCTCAATGAAAAACGCGCTCGACGACGTCGATGCGGCCTTCACCAGGAAAACCGGCGTGAAAGTTGTCGTCAGCTACGACGCGAGCTCGGCGCTGATGAAGCAGATCGAGGGCGGCGCGCCGGCCGATGTGTTCGTTTCCGCCGACCTTAAATGGATGGATTACGGGTCGCAGAAAAAGCTCATCAACGACTCGACCCGCGTCAATCTTCTCGGCAACGAACTGGTGCTGATTGCCGGCAAGGATTCCAAGGTCGGCAATGTGACGATCAAGCCGGGCTTCGATCTCGCCGGCCTCGCTGGCGACGGCCGCATTGCGACAGGCGACGTGAAGGCGGTGCCGGTCGGCATCTATGCTCAGGCCGCGTTGCAAAAGCTCGGCATCTGGTCCGCCGTCGAGCCGAAAATGGCGATGACCGCAAATGTCCGCGCCGCGCTTGTGCTGGTCGCGCGCGGCGAGGCGCCGCTCGGCATCGTCTATTCGACCGATGCCAAGGTCGAGCCCGGCGTGAAAATCATCGCCACGTTCCCGGAAGATTCGCACGATCCGATCATCTATCCGGTGGCGGCGACTGTCGGCGCCAGGCCCGACGTGACGCCTTATCTGGCGTTCCTGCGCTCCCAGGCGGCAAAGACGATATTCGAGAGCTATGGGTTTACGGTTCTGGTAAAGCCGGCATCCTAGTCTCTTTGCAGAAGGCCTGAATGCTCGACCTCTCCCCCGCTGAATGGACTGCGGTCGAGCTATCGCTGCGCATTTCGATCGTGGCGACGGCCTTTGCGCTGCCGTTCGGCATCGCCATCGGCTGGCTCCTTGCCCGCAAAAATTTCTGGGGCAAGGCGCTTCTCGACGGCGTCGCTCACCTGCCGCTGGTGCTGCCGCCGGTCGTCACCGGCTATCTGCTGCTGATCTCGTTCGGCCGCCGCGGACCGATCGGCGCGTTTCTCTACGATCATCTCGGCATCGTCTTTTCATTTCGCTGGACCGGCGCGGCGCTCGCCTGCGGCATCATGGGCTTTCCGCTGATGGTGCGGCCGATCCGCCTCGCGCTTGAGGCGATCGACCGGCGCCTCGAAGATGCTGCGGCGACGCTCGGCGCCAACCATGCGCTGGTGTTCTTTACCGTCACGCTGCCGCTCGCATTGCCCGGCATCATCGCCGGCGTGCTGTTGTGTTTTGCCCGCGCACTCGGCGAGTTCGGCGCCACGATCACCTTTGTCTCCAATATTCCGGGCGAGACGCAGACGATTTCGGCTGCGATCTATACGCTGACCCAGGTTCCCGGCGGCGATGCCGCCGCTGGGCGGCTGGTCCTGATCGCGATCGTGCTGTCGTTTGCCGCGCTGCTTGCCTCCGAATGGCTGGCGCGCCGCGCCGCGATCCGTTTCCACGGGGAATGACCGTGCTCGCTGTCGATGTTGAGAAACGGCTCGGCGCGCTGACGTTGAGCGTGCGGTTTGAAGCAGCGGGGGGCGCGACGGCCCTGTTCGGGCCATCGGGCGCTGGAAAGACATCGATCGTCAATATGATTGCCGGCCTGGTCACGCCCGATCGCGGCACGATCACGCTCGATGACGTGACGCTGTTTGACGCCGCAAAGGGGATCGGCGTGCCGCCCCATCGGCGGCGCATCGGTTACGTGTTTCAGGAAGGACGGCTGTTCCCGCATCTGAGCGTGCGGCAAAATCTCGATTACGGCCGCCGCATGAGCGGACAGCTACGCGACACCGCCGCATTCGAGCGCATCGTCGCACTTCTCAATATCGGCAGCCTGCTCGACCGGCGGCCGGGCAAATTGTCCGGCGGCGAGCGCCAGCGTATCGCCGTCGGTCGGGCGCTGCTCATGAACCCAAAACTTCTCCTCCTCGACGAGCCGCTGGCGTCGCTCGATGCCGGGCACAAGCGTGAAATCCTGCCCTATCTGGTGCGGCTGCGGGATGATGCCGGCATTCCGATTGTCTATGTCAGCCACACGCCCGCCGAAGTGCGCCGCATCGCCACCACCGTGGTGCGGCTCGATGCCGGACGCGTCGTCGCGACGGGCGGCCTGAATCTGCTCAACGACGCCGAAGCCGACACGTTTGCGTGACGAGGGCTTCGCGTTCGGCGAAGCCTGCCCCGCATAATCGCGTGTTGTCCTGCCGATCCTTTGCGGACTATGAAGCCCGATGGATTCTGCATCGCGCGATTCTGCGGCCCGGCTGACGATCAAACACTCCACGGCATGGGGTATCTCCTGCGGCGCTGCCGCGGCGTTTTGCTGGGCGCTTGGTTTTGTTGCCGCGCGTCACGGCATTCTCGCTGGCGTTTCGCCGCTGGTGCTGGCTTTGCATCGCTATGTCTGGGCCGGGTTCGTACTCATTCCGGTCCTCGCCGCCGAGGGTTTTGGTGATCTGGGCGGCATGGGCTGGAAACGCGGCATTGCGATCACGTTGTTTGGCGGCTTGCCGCTCGCACTGTGGAGCTATTTTGGCTACGTCTATGTGCCGCTCGGCCACGGCGCGATCATTCAGCCGTCATGCGCGGCGCTCGGCGGCCTCGTCCTGGCGCACGTCCTCGTCAAGGAACCTTTGCCGGGACGCCGCATCGCCGGTGCGGTGGCGATGATTGCCGGTCTCGCCGTGATCGGCGCCGAAGCACTGCACACGATGGGTGCGCAGGGATTCCTCGGCGACATGCTGTTCGTCGCGGCGGGAAGTTCATTCGCCGTCTTCGGAATTTTGCTGAGGCTGTGGAATATCCCGGCGATGCGCGCGGCGGCCGTCACGAGCGTCCTCTCGCTCGCCGGCCTGCCGCTCATGCTGTTCAGCTTCGACAATTTGATCGCGGCGGGGCTTTGGGAAAACGTGATGCAAGCGGTGGTGCAGGGCCTGTTTGCCGGCGCCGGCGGGATCTATCTCTTCACCCGCGCGGTCATTCTGCTTGGCGCCGGGCGCGCGTCCCTGTTTCCCGCGCTCGTTCCACCGTTCACGCTGCTGATCGGCGTCATTACTATTGGCGAGGCGCCCAGCCTTACGCAGCTCGCCGGGCTCACCGTCGTGCTCGTCGGCTTTTTTCTGACGCAGAAGGGATGAGCGCGCTCAAGCCGCCTTGCGGCTTGTCAGAAACTCGCCCATGCGGTCGAGCGCCTTGAGGATGTTCTCGGTCGAGTTGGCGTAGGACAGCCGCATATACCCTTCGCCGAGGATACCGAAGTCGGGACCGCCGATGACGACGACGCCGGTATCGTTGAGCAGCGTGTTGGCGAATTCTTTCGCTTTCCAGCCGGTGCGCTTGATGTTCGGAAACGCGTAGAACGCGCCCTTCGGCGTCGTGCATGACACGCCCGGCAGCTTGTTCAGGCCGGCGACCACGATTTTGCGCCGCTTGTCGAACTCGGCGACCATCTTCACCACCTCATCCTGCGGGCCGGTCAACGCGGCGAGCCCGGCATATTGCGCCGAGGCGTTGACACAGGAGTGCAGGTTGACCGCGAGCTTGCGCGCATAGTCGTAAAGCTTGCCGGGCCACACCGCGTAGCCGAGCCGCCAGCCGGTCATGGCGTAGGTCTTCGACCAGCCATTGAGCAGGATCAGCCGGTCGCGGATCGAGGGATAGGAGAGCAGGCAGACGTGCGTCTCGCCGTCATAGACCATGTGGTCGTAGATTTCGTCCGACATCACGCAGACGTCGGGAAACTTCTCGAGGCCGGCGACGAGCTTGTCGACCTCGCTCTTTGGCGTCACTCCACCAGTCGGATTGGCCGGCGAGTTGATGATCAGCAGCCTTGTCTGCGGCGTGATCAGCTTCAGCGTTTCTTCCGCCGAAAAGGCAAACCCGTTCTCCTCGCGGATCGGCACCGGAATCGGGCGTGCGCCGGCATATTCAATCATCGAGCGATAGATCGGGAATCCGGGATCCGGATAAAGGATGTCGACGCCGGGCTCGCCGAACATCAGGATCGACATGAACATGGTCGGCTTGCCGCCGGGCATGATCATCACGTCGTCCGCCGACACTGTGACCTTGAAGCGCTCGTGCAGGTCGGCCGCGACCGCTTCGCGCAGCGGCAAAATGCCGTTCGCCGGCGTGTAGCCATGATGGCCGTCGCGCAGCGCCTTGATCGCGGCCTCGACGATGAAATCCGGCGTGCGGAAATCCGGCTGGCCGATGCCGAGGCTGATGATGTCGCGGCCTTGCGCGGCAAGCGCGTTGGCGCGCGCCAGCACGGCGAAGGCGTTTTCCTCGCCGATGCGATCGAAAGCGGCGACTGTTTTCAACATGGCGTTTCCCCGGGACTGCTCTTTTCGCGCCGCAGTTCAACCCAACCGGCCGCCAAATGCAAACCCGGAGCGCAGCCGGATAAGGCGGCTGGCCGAAATGCGAGAGGCCCCGAACTTTATTCGGGGCCTCTGCGCGGAGTACCGTCAGCGCCGAAGATTATTCGCCGTTGCGCGAATCCCATTCCCGCAGAATCTGACTGCGAATCTGCGGATCCGGATCGGCGCCGATCACCTGGCCATCAAGGACCACGTCGTTGCCGGTAATGCCCTGCGACTGCTGTTGCGGCGCCTGATGATGCGGCTTCTGCGCAAAAGCGGGAGTTGCCAGAAGGGCAACCCCAAGCGCGGACAGAAGCAGCGTTGAATTGAGCGTTTTCATCTACGTTCTCCAAACATGTCGCCCTTGCCGTCTAACTACTCCTGATTCGGCACTGCACAATGGCCGATCGAGTCATCTCAAGTCACAAAATTGTTATGGAATACATGATGTTAATGGGAATTTTACGCCGCGATTTATGGCGTTATTGTGCACTGCAAACAGGCTGGAACGATCTGCCAAAAGAGCGCGAAAACGCAGGCCACGCTTGCTGTGGACTCGCCATCCGGAGAATCTTCCGCGCGTTGCCGGAAATCCGGGCACTTGCCTGCCGCGACGGCGTTAAATTGGCATATCTGCTAAAGACGCAAAGCATGTCGGGAGGCGGTGATGGCGAAGGACGAGAAGCAACACGGTCAGGGCAACCGCCTGCGCTCGCAATTGTGGTTCGATAATCCGGACAATCCCGCAATGACCGCGCTCTATCTTGAGCGCTATCTCAATTACGGCCTCACCCGCGCCGAACTGACATCGGGCCGGCCGATCATCGGCATCGCGCAAACCGGCTCCGATCTCAGCCCGTGCAATCGCCATCACATCGAGCTTGCCGAGCGCGTGCGCGCGGGCATTCGCGATGCCGGCGGCATCCCGCTCGAATTTCCGGTGCATCCGATTCAGGAAACCGGCAAGCGCCCGACCGCGGCGCTCGATCGCAATCTTGCCTATCTCGGGCTTGTTGAAGTCCTGTACGGCTACCCGCTCGACGGCGCGGTGCTGATGACCGGCTGCGACAAGACCACACCGGCTTGCCTGATGGCGGCGGCCACCGTGAACACGCCGGCGATCGTTCTGTCCGGCGGTCCGATGATCGACCACGTCCAGGACGGCAAGCTGATGGGGTCCGGCACGCTGATCTGGCAGGCGCGTCAGGATCAGGCGGCCGGCAAGATCGACTACAAGGAGTTCATCGACATCGTTGCGGCGTCGGCGCCGTCGATCGGTCACTGCAACACGATGGGCACCGCATCGACCATGAATGCGCTGGCCGAAGCGCTTGGCATGTCGCTGCCCGGCTGCGCCGCGATCCCGGCGCCTTACCGCGAACGCGGGCAGATCGCCTATGCCACCGGTGTGCGCGCGGTGGAGATCGTGCGCGAGGACCTAAAGCCGTCCGACATTCTCACCCGCGCTGCTTTCGAGAACGCGATCGTCGCCTGTTCGGCGATCGGCGGCTCCACCAATGCACCGATCCACATCAATGCGATCGCGCGGCATATCGGCGTGCCGCTTGCGATCGAGGATTGGGAAACGATCGGCTATGACGTGCCGCTCCTGGTCAATATGCAGCCGGCCGGCGAGTTTCTCGGCGAGGAGTATTATCGCGCCGGCGGGTTGCCTGCGGTCATGCGCGAACTCCATGTGGCGGGGCGGCTGCGCGGCGACGCAATCACCGTCAACGGCAAGACCATGGCGGAGAACATCTCATCGGCCAAAGTCTGCAACGCCGACGTCATCCGGCCTTACACCAAGCCACTGAAGGCAAAAGCCGGCTTCAAGGTTCTGCGCGGGAACCTGTTCGATTCCGCGATCATGAAAACGAGCGTGATCTCCGAAGAATTCCGCAAGCGTTACCTGTCCGACCCGAAGACGCCGAACGCCTTCGAGGGCCGCGCCGTGGTGTTCGATGGACCTGAGGATTATCATCACCGCATCGACGACCCCGCGCTCGCGATCGACGAACACACGATCCTGTTCATGCGCGGCGCCGGAGCCATCGGTTATCCGGGCTCGGCCGAAGTGGTGAACATGCAGCCGCCCGCGGCCCTGATCAAAAAGGGCGTGACGGCGCTCGCCTGCATCGGCGACGGCCGGCAATCGGGAACTTCGGGCTCGCCGTCCATTCTCAATGCCTCGCCGGAAGCGGCCGCCGGCGGCGGCCTTGCACTCCTGAAAACAGGCGATCGGGTACGCATCGATCTCAACAAAGGGAGTGCCGATATCCTGATCCCGGAGGCGGAATTGACGGCGCGCCGCGCCGCGCTCGAAAAGGCCGGCGGCTATCGCTATCCGGAAAGCCAGACGCCGTGGCAGGAAATCCAGCGCGGCATGGTCGATCAGCTCGGCAGCGGCATGGTGCTCAAGCCGGCTGTGAAATATCAGCGTGTCGCGCAGAAATTCGTGCCAAGAGACAATCACTAGGCTGTTCGCATTGAATTAAGCGAGGGTGTTTTCATGTCCGGGTCCCGTCCATCGGCTGCCGACAAGCGGCAGGCTTTCCGCAAGCTTCATGAAGCGGGATGCTTCGTCATTCCCAATCCGTGGAATGTCGGCAGCGCGCGCTATCTCCAGGGGCTCGGCTTCAAGGCGCTGGCGACGACGAGCTCCGGCCATGCCCATGCACGCGGCTATGCCGATGGCGCGCAGCCGCTCGATGACGTGCTGGCGCATTTCCATGAGATCGCGGAGGCGGCCGATGTGCCGCTCAACGCCGATTTCGAGGATGGTCTCGCCGACGATCTCGACGGCGTGGCGAAGAACGTGACGCGGTGCATTGCGACCGGCGTCGCCGGGCTCTCGATCGAGGATTTGCCGAATAATTCAATAACCCCGCTCTACGACCTCGACACCGCGGTGGCGCGCGTGAAGGCCGCGCGCGCGGCGATCGATCGCGCCGGCGGCGATGTCGTTTTCACCGCGCGCGCGGAGAATTTCATCCGCGGCGTGACCGATCTCGACGACGCCATCCGGCGGCTGAAAGCCTATGCGGCGGCCGGCGCCGATTGCCTGTATGCGCCGGGCATCAAGACGCGCGAGCAGATCGAGGCGGTGGTCAAGGCGGTGGCGCCGAAGCCGGTAAATTTCCTCAACAGCGGCGCCTATGGCTTTACCGTGAGCGATCTCGCGGCGATGGGCGTGCGCCGGATCAGCGTCGGCGGCTCGCTGGCGCGCGTCGCCATGCATGCCTTCATCAAGGTCGCCACGGACATCGCCAAAGAGGGCAAATTCGATGGCTTCGCCGGCCTGATCAGCAATCCCGAGCTGAACAAGTTCTTCAGTGAAGATCGCAAAGCACTTGAATCATGACCCGATCCGAAGCGCATCAGCAGACCGGTCAGCCGATCGGGCCGCCGGTCGATAGCACGCCGGCCCCGCGTCCGGGGCCCGTGACGCTGCAGGGCCGATACGGCCGTCTCGAAAAGCTGCAACCGGGCCACGTCGCCGATCTTTGGAAAGCATTCGACGGCCACGATGAGGTCTGGACCTATATTTCGACCGATGGGCCGTTTGCCACGTTCGACGAATTTGCGCGGTTCATCGCCATGCGTGCGGGTGCGGAAGATCCTTATGCCTACGCCATTGTCGATGCATCCGGCCGCGCGGTCGGCTATTTCACGTTGCTGCGGATCGTGCCGGAGATGCGGGTGATCGAAGTCGGTCACGTGCTCTATTCTCCGGCGCTGCAACGCACGCCGCTCGGCACCGAAGCGCAATATCTTCTGGCGCGCTACGTCTTCGAGACACTCGGCTACCGGCGCTATGAATGGAAGTGCAATTCCTTCAATGCGCCGTCGTGGCGCGCGGCGCTGCGTTACGGCTTCAAATACGAGGGCACGTTCCGCAATTACATCATTGCCAAGGGCCGCAACCGCGACGATGCCTGGTTTTCCATGCTCGACAGCGAATGGCCGGCACGCAAGGCAAGCTTCGAGCAATGGCTGGCGCCGGAAAATTTCGACAGCGAAGGCCGGCAGAAGATGGGTCTCGCCGAACTCAATGGCAACCGGATCGATGCGGCTGCGTCACGCGATGCCGAGCGCCCGGTCGGGATCGCCGTCGATACGGCGCCGGCCCGCACTCCGGAACCGGTGATGCTGAAGGGCCGCTTCGGCGCGGTTGCGCGTCTCGACCCGGCGCGAGATGCCAAAGCGCTCTGGGCGGCAGCCGGCGCGCATCAGCGCGTATGGACTTACATATCGAGCGCCGGTCCGTTCGCGGACGAAATCGCATTTACGGCTTGGCTCGTCGACCGCAAGACGCGGGACGATCCCTATTTTTTCGCGGTGCTCGATCACAATGGAAACGCGGCCGGCCTGCTGGCCTTCATGGCGATCCGGCCGGAAAGGCGTGTCGTCGAGATTGGCAGCATTGTCTATGGTCCGGCGCTGCAGCGCACGCCGCTTGCCACCGAAACCCAATACCTTCTGGCGCGTTATGCCTTCGAAACGCTGGGTTACCGGCGTTACGAATGGAAATGCGATGCACTGAACGCGGCGTCCCGACGCGCCGCATTGCGTTTTGGCTTCACCTTCGAGGCAGTTTTCCGCCAGCACATGATCACCAAGGGACATACGCGCGACACCGCATGGTTTTCCATAACCGACAGCGAATGGCCGGCGCGCAAAGCCAGTTTCGAACGCTGGCTCGCCGCAGATAATTTTGACCAGCAGGGCCGCCAGAAGATCAGCCTGACGGCTCTCAATGCACAACCGAAACAGGCGTGAGGACAGGATGAGCAACCGGGTTCAAGGCAAGATCGCGCTGGTGACGGCGGCAGGGCAGGGCATCGGCCGCGCCATTGCCGAAGCCCTCATTGCCGAGGGTGCAAAAGTCATCGCAACGGACGTCGCCGAAGACAAGGTCGAGACTTCTCAAAGCGGTAAAGCACGCCAGGCTCGACGTCCGCGCGCAGGACAGCATCGACGCGATGGCAAAGACGATCGCGGGCGAATTCGGCGCGCTCGACATTCTGGTCAATTGCGCAGGCTATGTGGCCAACGGTTCGGTGCTCGACTGCACCGACAAGGACTGGGATTTTTCCTTCGACCTCAACGTCAAATCCATGCACCGCACGATCAAGGCCTTCCTGCCGGCGATGCTGAAAAAGAAGAAGGGCTCGATCGTCAATATTTCGTCCGCCGTGTCGTCGATCCGCGGCGTGCCGAACCGCTATGCCTACGGTACGACCAAGGCCGCAGTGATCGGGCTGACCAAGGCGGTCGCCGCCGATTTCATCAAGCAGGGCATCCGCTGCAACGCCATTTGCCCCGGCACAATCGAATCGCCGTCGCTCGAGGACCGCATCACCGCGGCGTCGAAGGAGACGGGCAAATCGCCGGACGCCGTGCGGCAGGATTTCATCGCGCGCCAGCCGATGGGCCGGCTCGGCACGGCCCAGGAGGTTGCCGCGCTCGCCCTCTTCCTCGTCAGCGACGAGGCAAGTTACATTACCGGCCAGACCCATCTCGTTGACGGCGGGATGGCGCTATAACCCGTCAGCCTCGCGGCGACGGCCAGGGACGATAATCAAATTCATGCACATTCTGATCACCGGCGCCGCGGGCATGATCGGGCGCAAGCTCACGGCGCGCCTCGTCAAGGATGGCGCGCTTAACGGCAAGCCGATCGAAAAGCTTACGCTCATCGACGTCAGTGCCCCGCCAAAGCCGGAGGGGTTAACCGGCAACGCCGACGCCGCGGCGCACGACATTGCCGACCCGGCGACAGCGGGCAAAGTCATTGCCGGCCGGCCGGACGTGATCTTTCACCTTGCCGGCGTGGTCTCCGGCGAGGCCGAACTCGATTTCGAAAAGGGCATGCGCGTTAATCTCGACGGCTCGCGCGCGCTCATCGAAGCGATCCGCGCGGCCGGCGACGGCTATTGTCCGCGCGTCGTCTTCACCTCGTCGATCGCGGTGTTCGGCGCGCCGTTCCCCGAAGCGATCGCCGATGACTTTAACCTGACGCCCCTGACCTCCTACGGCACGCAGAAGGCGATCGTCGAACTTCTCCTTGCCGACTACACGCGGCGCGGTTTTCTCGACGGTGTCGGCATTCGGCTGCCGTCGATCGTGGTGCGGCCGGGCAAGCCCAACAAGGCGGCGTCGGGTTTCTTTTCCTCGATCATCCGCGAACCGCTGGCCGGCGAAGAAGCCGTATTGCCGGTCGAGGACAGCGTGCTGCACTGGCATGCGAGCCCGCGCGCGGCGACGCGTTTTCTCGTTCATGCTGCGGGCCTCGACGCGAAAACGCTCGGGCCGCGCGTCAACCTGACAATGCCGGGTGTGTGCTGCACCGTTGCGGAGCAGATCACGGCCCTGCGCCGGATCGCGGGCGACAAGGTCGCCGCGCGCATCCGCCGCGCGCCCGATCCGCTGGTGGCCCGCATCGTCGCCGGCTGGCCGAGCCGGTTCGATCCCCGCCGCGCGCTGGCGCTGGGCTTTGAGGGCGAGGCCTCGTTCGACGAGATCATCCGCGTCCATATCGACGATGAACTGGACGGCAGGATCGCGCATTAGGGAACCTCGCATGCGCTTGCGTTGCGCGCGCTTATGCTTAAATTGCTCCTAGAAACCCTGCGTTTCTGACAGCAATACGACATTTCACCTCGATATCGCGGCGCCAGATTTCCATGACCTATGTCGATGCGGCCTGTGCGCCGCTGCGCAAGACCGGGCAGATCAAGATCCACGGCGCGGACGCCTTTGACGGCATGCGCAAGGCGGGCCAGCTCGCGGCGGCATGTCTCGATATGCTGGTTGGCGAGATCAAGCCGGGCGCCACCACCGAACATATTGACCGCCTGGTGTTCGATTTCGGCATGGATCACGGCGCCTTGCCGGCGACGCTGATGTATCGCGGTTACCGCAAGTCGACCTGCACCTCGGTCAATCACGTGGTCTGCCATGGCATCCCATCGGAAAAACCGATGCGCGAAGGCGATATCGTCAATGTCGACGTAACCCTGATCCTTGACGACTGGCACGGCGATTCCAGCCGCATGTATCCGGTCGGCGAGGTCCCCCGGCGCGCCGAGCGGCTGATCGAAGTTACCTATGAGGGCATGATGCGCGGCATCGCCGCCATCAAGCCGGGCGGCACGACCGGCGATGTCGGACATGAGATCCAGTCCTATGTCGAGGCCCAGCACATGAGCGTGGTGCGCGATTTCTGCGGCCACGGCCTCGGCCGCCTGTTCCACGACGAGCCGAATATCGTGCATATCGGCCGGCCCGGCGAAGGCATCGTGCTCAAGCCCGGAATGTTCTTTACCGTCGAGCCGATGATCAATCTCGGCCGCCCGCATGTGAAAGTGCTGTCCGACGGCTGGACCGCGGTGACGCGCGACCGCTCCCTGTCCGCGCAGTTTGAGCACTCGGTCGGCGTCACCGACACCGGTGTCGAGATTTTCACGCTGTCGCCCAAGGGGCTGGATAAACCGCCCTACAAGGCCTGACGGCGCAAAGCCGATTGCAAATTCCCGCAATCCGGGCATCCTTGCGGGCGCCGGCCGGGCCGGGGCGGCGCGCGGCAGCGGATACTGCCGCCGGATTTCGGGGTTGCGTGCGAATTCCCATGTTGGAAAAAAAGCGCGACAGCGGACGCGGGCTCGCCGAAGCCACGCCGCATTATTACGGCCACCGCGAGCGCCTGCGCGACCGTTTTCGCGAGGCCGGCGCCGACGCGCTGTCCGATTATGAGCTCCTCGAACTTCTCCTGTTCCGCGCGCTGCCGCGCCGCGACGTGAAACCGCTCGCCAAGGCGCTGCTCGAGAAGTTCGGCTCGTTCGCCGAAGTGATCGCCGCGCCGCAGGCGCGGCTTGCCGAAGTGAAAGGTCTTGGCGATGCAGCGATCGTCGAGCTCAAGATCGTGCAGGCGGCCGCCAGCAGGCAATTGCGCGGCGCCGTGAAAAAACGTCCGGTTCTGTCGTCATGGTCGACGCTGCTGGACTATTGCCGCACCGCGCAGGCCTTTGCCGACCGCGAGCAGTTCCGCGTGCTGTTTCTCGACAAGCGCAATCAATTGATCGCCGACGAAGTTCAGCAGACCGGCACTGTCGACCACACGCCGGTCTATCCGCGTGAAGTGGTCAAGCGGGCACTCGAACTGTCGGCGACCGCAATTATCCTCGTGCACAATCATCCGTCCGGCGACCCGACGCCGTCGCGCGCCGACATCCAGATGACGCAGCAGATCATTTCGGTGGCGCAGCCGCTCGGCATTTCCGTGCACGACCACATCATCGTCGGCAAGGAAGGGCATGCGAGCCTGAAGGGGCTGAAGCTGATTTAACAGGGACTACCTCGCGGAATCCTGACGCATGCAATTTGAAATCATCGGCGAAATCTCGCAGATCGAAACCTTTGCAACGGGATCAGGGATTCGCGAAATCGCACGGCTACGCAGGGCATATGGGCGCGGACGGTGGCGCAAGCGCAAGGGGATTGCACGCGTTCTGTTGGCCGATGGCTCTTTGCATCTGGCTGAGATACACTGGTATGAAGTTGCCGGAATCGGGCGCAAGGAATTCAAGATCAAAGAGCTGCTCTGAAGTCGAAGTCATGCCAAGACCGCAAGCAAGACAATTCGTTATATGCGTCAACAACGAGGGCTATCGGACCTCGCTGGAAAGGCGCAAGATTTATGTTGCGCTCCGCGATATCGCAGCCGAAAAACATGGATTGTTGCGGATTGTCGATGAGTCCGGGGATGATTACCTCTACCCAAAGACATTTTTCCGCTCGATTGCATTGCCACAGGCGGTCAAGAAAGCCGTGATGGCTGCGGCGTAGGCTGGCGGGTTTCGCCAGCAATGACGCGTCACGGCCTGATTTGTTCCGGCCATGCACGTCTTCGTATTTAAGTCATTGATAGCGAGCGCCGCGCTACGGCCGTTGCGACGATCCATTTCAGCTTCATGGCGCCCGCCGAATTGTTTAAGGGCTGTGCCCAGTTTCCGGTGAGATTAGTCCATTCCGCCATGCGAGTCCGTTGCAAAGCGGCCACATCAGACTAACAACCTGGCCCTGCCGCCCGATTTTGTGTTGCAATAATTCCGAGCCGCGGACGTCGCAGTTGGGAGCCGACATCCCGGCTGTAAGCCGTATGGCTAAAATAGCCGTTGCGAAGCGAGCCGGGCGCCGTCGCGCAAGCTCGCGAGCTTGGCCCACACCACGTCTTCGGCAACACGGCCCCAGCCGGCCGACGTGTCAAATCCGCAATCGGTTCCCGCAAGCACGCGCGCAGGATCGCCGACAACTCTGGCGACCCGCTCGATGCGATCGGCCACGACCTCAGGATGCTCGATGAAATTTGTCAGGCTATCAATGACCCCGGCGACAAGGACCTGATCGTCCTTGAGCCGGTGCTTCTCGAAGCAGCGAAATTCGTGAGCATGCCGGGGATTGGCGAACGGCAATACCAGACCGCCGACCTTGGCCTCGAGCAGGGCCGGCAGAATGTCTTCGAGCGGCACGTCGCAATCATGGGGCGATTCGGAATTGCCCCAGCACACGTGCAGGCGGACACGGTCGCGGGGCACGTTCGCAAGCGCCCGGTTGATGGTTGCAACCACCTGTTCGACGAAATCGATGAAAACCGAAACCGGCTGGTCCTTGTAGGTGATGTGGCGTTCGAGGGCGAGATCGGGTGCATCAATCTGAAGCAGCAGGCCGCTTTTCACGATCGCTTCGTATTCGACCTGGAGCGCCGTCCCGAGCGCCGCCAGATAGGCCGCCTGTGTGTCGTAATGTTCGTTGCGCACCGCCGTCGCGAGAATGCCGGGCGACGGCGCGCTCATGAACGCCTCAACGAAGACGTGCGGATTTTCCTTCAGGACTTCATTGAAATAACGGCACTCGTCTTCTATCGCGCGATCGTCGAGATAGCGCACCGCGCCGATCGCTTTCGGCAAGCCCCCGAGCGCCGACACCTGCGTTCTGCCGGCGTGCTGCTCGGTCCACATGCGCTTGAATTCCGGATACTTCTCGACGTCGGCGCGCGGCGGCCGCTCCCAGCTGCCACCGAGACCGGACAGCCGCGATTTGAGGTAGAGAAAGAATGAGTTGCGCTGCTGCTCGCCGTTGTTACCGACGTCGATGCCGGCGTCGTGCTGCTTGCGCACGATCACGCGCACCGCGTCACGGCCGGCGCGATCGATCTCGGCCTGATCGGTCGTTTCGCCGCGCGCCCGTAACGCGTAGAGCCGCGTCAGTTCCCGTGGCCGCGGCAAGCTTCCGGTATGGGTCGTCAATATGCGTGAGGTGCTGCGCTGCATCGGTTCCAATTTCTCATCGCGACATGTGGTGCGGCAGCCAAAGCGCAAGATCGGGCCACAGGATGACCAGCGCCAGCACTACGAACATGGTCAAATGAAATGGGATGGTGCCGATAACGACGTCGCTCAACTTGCCGTCCCAGATGCTCTGGATGACGAACAGGTTGATCCCGATCGGCGGCGAGATTTGCCCCAGCTCGACGAAGAGCACGAGAATGACGCCGAACAGAATCGGATCGATACCGTAGTTCGGCAGCACCGGAAAGATCAGCGGCACCGTGATGACGATCATGCCGAGACTTTCGATCAGGCAGCCCAGAACGGTGTAGAGAACAAACAGCGCCAGGAAGAATTCCAGGCGGCTCAGATGCAGGCCGACGATGAAAGCCGTGAGCTTCTCGCCGACGCCCGCAAAACTGATCGCGTAAGAGAAGAGATAGGCCGCGAAAATGATGAACAGGATATTTCCGGAGAATTTTATCGTGCTGTACATCGCCGCGATCAGTTTGCCCGGCGTGAGCTCACCGAATACGGCGCCGAGAAGAATCGCCAGGCTGCAGCCGATCGTGGCGCCTTCGGTCGTGGTGACCAGCCCCGCGTAAATCCCGCCGAGGGTGCCGGCAATCAGGATGGCGAACGGCAGGACGTCGGCCAGCGCGCCGAAAAATTCGTGAAGAGACTTCGGTCCGGATTCGCGCGGCGCGACCGCGGGCAGGATCGTGGCATGGGTGCCGATATAGACCATGAAGGCCGCGGTCATGATCAGGCCGGGCACAATTCCGGCCATGAACAATTTCGGCACCGAGGTCTCCGTGAAGGTGCCATAGACGATCATGCCGAAACTCGGCGGCAGCAGAATCCCGAGCGTGCCGCCGGCCGCCAGCGATCCTGCCGCCAGCCGCCGATCGTAGTGGCGCCGGGTCAGCTGGGGCAGCGCGACCCCACCGATCGACGCCGCAGTTGCGATGCTGGACCCGCTCACCGAGGCGAAGATCGCGCAGCCGGCGATGTTCGTCTGCAGCAATCCGCCGGGAAGCCGGGCAACGAGCTTGGCGAGGCCGGTGTAAATGCGGCTGCTCAGCCCGCTGATACGCAGGATTTCCGCCATCAGCATGAATAACGGCACACAGGTGAGCACGAAGCTGTTCATGCTGCCCCAGCTCACAAGCCCCAGACTGTTGAGGCTCGGCAGGCCGCCCTGCAGCAGAAGATAGAAAACCGCCGGCACGGCGATTGCGAACGGGACCGCCATGCCGCACGTGAGCAGCACCAGAAAGACCGCGAAGGTGACGGCGATTTGCAGTTCAGGGCTCACCGCGGTTCTCCGTCGCGTTGCCATGCGCCCGCAATCGGGCGATATCGGCGGCGAGCGTGCGCACAAGGGAGAAGCAGAGAGCCGCCGCGCCCAGCGCCATGACGATCTGTGGAATCCAGAGCGGCGTCGACAGATAGGTCGGAGCGCGGTTGGCGAACCGGTATGAGGAAATATCGAATTTGACGAGTTGCCAGAGCAGCAACGCGCCAAACGCCAGCGACAGGAGATCGAAAATGACGCGGGAAACCGAGCGTCCGAACGGCGAGAGGCGAGACTGCACCAGTTCGACGTGATGGAAGCTGTCGTTGACCTGGCACACCGACAAGCTCGCGAACGTGATCACCACGAGCATGTAGCCGCCGAGCTCGTCCGAAATCTCGAAGGAGAAATTGAAGACCGCACGGGTGACAATATCGGTACCGATCACCACTAGCATCACGACCAGCGCCGCGACGCAGGCAAACTTGCAGATCCGCTCGACGATACTTTCGGGAATCGTTTGAGGAGATGCACTGTCGGTCACGCCGCCGTGCTCCATCTGCGTTACTTTTCAATGCGACGGATTATCGCCCCAGCGCAGCCCGGACTTTCGCCAGCGCCTCGACGGCATCAGGCCCGCGCGAGCCTGCCCATTCGTCCCAATACGGCTTCATGGCGGTTACGGCGCGGGAAACATCGTCCGGCGTCGCCTTGGTGAACGTGTAACCCATGTCGGAAAGGATCTTGACCGAATCCGTCTCCTCCTTCTGCATGGTTTCCTGATCCCAGCGCGCCGCGTCTTCGGCAGCCTGGCGCAATTTACCCTGCAGGTCGGGAGAGAGCTTGTTGAAGGCTTCGGTGTTGGCGATGTAGTAGGAATTGTTGACGTTGACGATCAGGACATAGCCGTATTTGAGCAGGTCTTTCCACAGCACGGCGCCGACGCCGGCGGTGAAAATTCCGTCGACTACGCCGCGGTCAAGCGCCGAGGGAACCTCCGGCGCGCTCATGGTGATCGACGTGCCGCCGAAACGCCGCACGAACTCGCCCTGCTCCGGCTGCGCGACGCGGAACTTCAAGCCTTTGATATCGTCGAGCGATTCTATCTTCTTGCGCCCCCAGGCAAATTGCAGCGGATAGGTATATGACGCGAGAAGGGTTACGCCCTTCTGTGCAAACGCCTTCTCCAGATAAGGCTTGAGCGCCGCATCCGCCTTGGCGAAATCGTCGTACGACTGGACGAGCATCGGCAAACGCGGAATGCCCGCAACGAGGATGTTGCCCGAATTGAAGAGATCGTCCGCGATCTGCACGACGTTCTCGCCGACGGCTTGCGTAATGTTGCTCGGATTGATCTGCAGCGTTCCCGCCAGATGCAGCTTGACCGTGAGCTTGCCGTCCGTCGCCTTGTCGATCTCTTCAACGAAGCGTTGCGCGCCGCGCGATGTCGCAAAATTCGGCGCCGATTGATGCATATAGAAATTCCATTCTTCCGCTGCCGAAGGGCGTTCGCCGAACAACATCAGGGGGAACGACAGCAACAGTGCGGCCGTGAGCAAGACGGCCGCCTTCGCCGGGCTTTGCTCATGCATGGTCTTATTGGTGGTTTTATTCATGGCGATCCTCCCTTCAGCGAAGCCTGTGCCGTCAAGGCTCGCCGAGATCCGCTGCGCTGGTTTTCGTAACGAGAATATTATCTTTAGCGGGGCTTGTGACCGGGACTCCCGGATGAATCCCGAATTAACTTGAATGATAGCGGTTTTCCGGATTTCTTGGAAGCTTGCATGAAAGGCGCGGATGGCTCCGGGCATTGCAGGCGCGCCGAATGGCGCCGGAGGGAAGACCCCGCGAGCTTGAAAGGATTGCAACTGATTTGAGTGGGCAAAAATGGCCCACTCTCGAATGAAAAAAATCTCAAACGGAGGAAACGTCGATGAAACGCTGGGCAGCGATCGCGGCATCAATATTTTTTTGCGGCATTGGCCTCATGCTCGTGCAGCATGTGCGTCAGGCACAAGCCGAGGCGGATGGGTAAGCCTGTTCGACGGCAGTACTCCCGACGGCAGTACTCTCGATGGCTGGGATGCGATCGGCGATGCGAATTGGCGGATCGAAGACGGCGCCATCGTCGCCGACAAGGGCGGAGGCTTCCTGGTATCGAAGGGCTCCTATACCGACTTCCAGATCAGGGCGGAGTTCTGGGCAAGCGACGACGTCAATAGCGGTATCTTCATCCGTTGCACCAATCCCAGCGAGGTGAGCAGCAAGACCTCTTATGAAGCGAATATTTTCGATCAGCGGCCGCAGCCGGAATACGGCACCGGTGCATTTACCAACCTGGCCAAAGTCAATCCAATGCCGAAAGCCGGCGGCAAATGGAATCTCTTTGAGATAATAGCCAAGGGGCCAAAGCTTACCCTCATCCTCAACGGACAAAAGACCGTCGATGGCGTCGAGGATTCCAGGTTCCCCAGCGGACGGATCGCCTTGCAGCACGAAAAAGGCGCCGTAAACGACATGGGCACGATTAAATTCCGCAAGGTGGACATCAAGCCGCTGTAAATCTCATGCTCTGCCGGCAATCTTCCCGATGATCGCCGCCGCGTCATCGGGCGCGCTGTCGCTGATCCAGGCGATGTAGCGATCCGGCCGTACCAGAATGAGTTTTGCCTCATAGGCCGTGCGGCCATCGCGATAAGTGTCGCGGACGGTCTTGAGCGGGACGTTCAGTCTTTTCGCGGCGTCGGCGAATGCCGTGACGGTACTGTCATCGGCGTCGAAAGCGAGCAAAGTGAAATCCTTGCCGAGCTCCTCGAAGACATTGCGCCCGGAGGACAGAAGTTGCGGCGGCAGGTGATGGCCGGCGCGTGCTTTGAACGTATGTGAGCCGCTGGCGCTGCTTTTGCCATGCGGCGGACCAAACACGATCGGCGATCCTTCGTAATGGGGCTCGTAAGTCATGACGCGCGGACCGGCGGCGTTGGCCTGCTCTTTCCAGGCCTTTTCGAATTCAGCTCTGTCGCGCTCGGGGCTGTAGCGATCGAGGAATTCGCGGTCGTGCTTGATGCCTGCCGCGATGAAGTCTTCCGCGGTCTCCTTGAAGATCGGCCGCCGCTCCTCGGTGTAGGTCTGCAGCAGGGCGTCGCTGCCCCAGCCGTTGAGTCTCGCGGCCAGTTTCCAGCCGAGATTGACGACATCGTCGAGCCCGTTGTTGAGGCCATAGGCGCCGTAAGGCGGGTGGGAATGTGCGGCGTCGCCGGCAATGAAGACACGGCCGACCTGATAGTTCTCGGCGACGGCGATGCGCAGATCCCAGAACCCGACATAGTCGAAGTCGGCGGCGAATTTGAACCCCGCGGCTTTCTCGAGGAGACCCTGAAAGTCGTAATTGTCACGCGTGGTGTTCTCCGGAACCGGGGAATGGAAGAACCAGCTTTCGCCGACGTCGACCCGGCCGAAGAATTGCCAATAGCCGCCCAGTTCGGGGTTGATGACGCGATAGGTCGAGCGCGGCGGAAACCGCTTGAGCTTCTCGTGCAGTTCCTTCGAACGGAACAGCGCCAGCACCATCAATTCGTTGAAGTCGGCGCCGCCGCGTTCGATGCCGGCCTGTTTGCGCACGGTGGAATGTCCGCCGTCGCAGCCGATAAGGTATTCCGCCTGCAAGACATCGCGGCCTGAGCCGCCGTCCTCGGCAATAGTGACGCGTACGCCCTTGTCGTCCTGTTCGATCGTTTCGGCGGTCCAGCCGAACCGGGCCTCGACATTGGGCAGCTGCGCCATCCGTGCGCGCAGCACATACTCGCCCTGATATTGCGGCAGCCGCTCGTTTTCCTGGAAATAATAGGAATTGACGATCTCGCGCAGCGGCGGCGCGTACCAGTATTCGTTGTTGAGATCGTGATAGGCGACGATGCCGCTCATCGGATAGGACGGCGGCAACGTGCGCGCGGCGCGCAGCTCGTCGGCGACACCCCAGAAATGGAAATGCTCGACGGAGCGCTGCGTCAGGTTCTGCCCTTTGGGAATGCGCTGCGGTTCAAGCCTGCGTTCCACCAGCCCGCAGGAAATGCCGCGCAGCCCGAGTTCGACCGCGAGCGCGACGCCGACCGGCCCGCCGCCGACAATGACGACTTGATATTGTTTTTTCATTGCAAGTTTTTCACGGCAAGTTTTTCACGGCAAGTTTTTCGTTGCAAGTTTCTGCTGATGAGAGCCGGGCTGCGTTATTGCCGCACGAGCAAGATGGAATCCGATGATTCCGGCACGCGCTGCCATGTATTGGCATCGTTCTCCTCGAACTGCCAGGATTGTCCGCGTGGCGAGACCAGGACCAGTTCGCCCTGGTTCATGCGCCAGCCGACCGGACCGAAGCGCGTGACAGAGGCGTCGCAGCCCGGCTTGATCTTCAGCGCCAGGACATCGGTGCCGGCCGGGCTGTTCGCCAGCGTCAGCATGCAGATCGGTTTCCCGGTGCCGCGTGCGACCGCCCAATCGCCGACCATGTCGTCAGCCGAGCGCACCGGCGCGGCGGCGGCGGTCTGCAGAATGTAGCGGCCTTCTTCGGGGGTGAAGCCGTCATACATGCCGTTCTCGACCTCGCTCAACTCCACCACAGGATTGCCGCGCGCATCGAGAAGCCGCAGGCTGCCGTAATTGTCCTTCATCCAGGCAACGATATCCCTGGTTGAAGGAAACAGGTTCGGGCAGTTCTTGTCGATGTCGAGCCGGTAGCCGCCGGATACCGCGTCGGCGCGGAAGTTGAAACGGCAAATCTTGTCGTGATCGGCGTTGGAGAATTCCCAGGCGCCGATCATGGCGCTTGTGGCATCGCCCGTTGCATTTTGCGGTTGTGCGGGAGAGCTTTGCGGCGGAGCGTCCGGCGTCGTTACTTTTTCCGGTTGCGTGTCTGGCTGAGCGCTCTGCTGCGGTTCCGGTTGCGCATTTTGCGCCAGTGCCCCGCTGCCGAGGCACATTGCAAAGGCGGTAACACAAATAACGCCACGCCTCATGTCGAACTCTGCAAGCTGTTTCGTCCAGCCAAACGCTACCATGCCGGCGCCGCCGCGTCCCGCGGCGTCAGCTCCAGGCGCGCCACGGTGTTTCCACAACCGGCGTCAGCGGCGGCTTGCCCGCGGCCCAGGCGAGAATGTTGTCGGCGACGAGCTGATCCATTTTCTGGCGGGTGTATTCGGATCCCGATCCGACATGGGGAAACAGCACGACATTGTCCATCGCAAGCAACTCTTCGGGGACTTCCGGTTCCTTGGCGAACACGTCCAGTCCCGCCGCAAGGATGCGCTTGTCCTTGAGCGCCTTGATCAGGACCGGTTCGTCGACCACCGAACCGCGCGCCATGTTGATCAGGATGCCGTTCGGCCCGAGCGCGTCGAGCACTTCGGCGTTGATGATGTTGGCCGTCGCAGCGCCGCCCGGCACGATGACCATGAGCGTGTCGACGTCACGCGCCATGTCGACGAGCTTTGGATAGTGGCGTTGCTTTAGTCCGGGACGCGGCTGCCGGGTGTGATAGACGACCGGCACGCCAAATGCTTCGAGCCGCCGCGCGATCGCCTGGCCGATCGCGCCCATGCCGACCATGCCGACGGTGCGGTCGCGCAGCGTAGCCTTGCTCAGCGGATAGGCCTTCTTGACCCAATGACCGGCGCGCAGATGCCGTTCGGCCTGGGGAAACTCGCGCACGGTGCAGAGCAGCAGGCCGAGTGCCGTGTCGGCCACTTCCTCGGTCAGCACTTCGGGCGTGTTGGTGACGGTGATTCCGTGCGCCGCGGCATACGTGACGTCGACGTGATCGTAACCGACGCCGAAGCTGGAAACGATCTGGAGTTTCGGAAAACGTTCGAGAAGGCTCGCCGACATCAGCCCCTGGGCACAGGCGATGGCGCGCACTTGGCCGTGCTCGGCGACAAAGGCATCGCGATCCTTCGCGTCGACGGCCTTGTAGAGGGTACAGCCGGTCTCGATTCCTTTGACGATCGTCGGCTTCGGCGGGCCGAACAAAACAACCTCGGGTCTATTGGCGGACATTATTCATCCTCACACCAGCATGCTCACCGGCAATTCGATAAAGTTCTTGATGGCGGCCAAAAGCTCGGCGCCGAGCGCGCCGTCCAGGACGCGATGATCGCATGCCAGCGTCACGCTCAGCATGCTGACGAAGGCGACGCCGCCATCGGGCTTCTCGATCGCCTGGCGGCGCGCGGCGCCGACCGCCAGAATAGTCGAATGCGGGGGATTGATGATGGCGGTGAATTCGCGCACGCCATGCATGCCGAGATTCGAGATCGCCGACGATCCGCCCTGATAGTCCGACGGCTTGAGCTTCTTGTCGCGCGCGCGGGCGGCGTAATCCCTCATCTCGGCGGAGATCGCGCTGATCGATTTCGTCTCGGCGGCGCGAATGACCGGCGTGATCAGTCCGCCCTCGAGCGCCACCGCGACGCCGATATCGGAATGTTTGAAGCGCAGCATGCGATCGCCGGCCCAAACCGCGTTCGCGGCCGGCACGCGTTGCAGCCCCAGCGCCAGCGCCCTGATGATAAAATCATTGACCGAAAGCTTGAACGCCGGAATTCCGTCCTTGTCCCTCGGTGCGGCGTTGTTGGCGTCTTCGCGCAGCGCGGTCAGCCGGCCTATTTCGGCGTCGGCAGTGAGATAGAAGACCGGCGTGGTCTGCACAGCTTGCGTGAGTCTTGCCGCAATCGTGCGCCGCATGCCGTCAAGCGGCACTTCCTCGTAACTGTCAGGCGCGTAGAGCGCCTTCACGTCGCTCGCGCCTGGGCTCTCGGCGAGCATGGCGCGCGCGCCGCGCGCTGTGCTGCCGATGTCGGCGGCGACAATGCGGCCATGCGGACCGGAACCGCGCAACTGTGAAAGGTCGATGCCGGTTTCGCCGGCGAGCCGGCGCGCCAGCGGCGTGACGGTGACGCCGCCAGCAAGCCGCGCCGGGCCGAAATTGCGCTCGGGCGTGCGGACCTCGAAGAACGGATCGAGCTTGGCGCTGGGGCGCTCGTCGCCACGGATGCGGGGACCCATCGGCTCAGAACGCTGGATCGGCGCCCTGGCGGCAGCGGGCACAGGTGCGGCAGCGAGCACGGGCGCGGCAGGCGCCGCGGCGGGCCGCGGATCTGCCGTTGCGCCGGTGCCGTCCGCAATCACGGCGACCACGGCGCCGACCGGCGCGACTTCACCCGCCGAGACGCGGATTTCCGCGAGCACGCCCGTGGTGGTCGAGGGCACTTCCATCGAGACTTTGTCGGTCTCGATCTCGAACAGGTTGTCGCCCGGCTTTACCGCGGTGCCGGCCGGGACGAACCACTTGGTGATCTTTCCCTCGGCGACCGTCTCGCCGAGTTGCGGCATTAAAACATCCATGACCGCATTCTCACTTGATCCGTTCCCAGCTGACTTCGAGCGTCGAATTGGGCGGGCGCAACACCAGGCGGTCGCCGGTGAATTCGCAGCGTCGGACCAGATCGCCGGAATCGCCGGGCTGGATGCTGTCGTGGCGATGATGGGTCACGATGCCGGCGTCTTCGTCGACGGTATAGGTACCGAAATAGGCGATGTAATCGGTCAGCGCGATCCTGGCTTCGTCCGCCGTCATCACCGTGCCGGCCCGCATGCGCTTGACGTCGGGTGCGACCTGTACCGACATTTCGCCGTGCGGGCCGTAATAGATCATGCCCTTCGGATTTTCGCCGCGATTCCAGTTCGCGCCGTCAAGCCGCGTGCCGACATAGCGCCACGCGCCCTGGAGCCGTTGCGCGATGCTTTGCGTTTCCGCTCTCACCACGTCACCGAGATGTACTGCGTTTCCGTGAATTCCATCAGGCCTTCATGGGCGCCTTCGCGGCCGAGGCCGGATTGCTTGGTGCCGCCAAACGGCGCCGCCGGGTCGGAGACGATGCCGCGGTTGAGCCCGATCATGCCGAAGTCGAGCTTCTCCGACACGCGCATGCCCCGGCTCAGATCCTTGGTGTAGAGATAGGCCACGAGGCCATATTCGGTGTCGTTGGCGCGCGTGATCACCTCGTCTTCGGACTTGAAGGCCTGAAGCGACGCGACCGGGCCGAAAATTTCCTCGCTCAGCATTTTGGAATCGTTGGCGACGTTCGACAGAACCGTTGCTGGATAAAAAAAGCCGGGACCGTCGGGCACCTTGCCGCCGGTGAGTACCTTGGCGCCCTTCTTGACCGCGTCGGCGACCAGTTCGATCACCTTGTCGCGGCCGTCCTTGTTGACGAGCGGTCCAAGCGCAACGCCGTCATCGAGTCCGTTGCCCATTTTCAGCCCGGACATCTTGGCGGTGAGTTTCCTGGCGAACTCGTCATGCACCTTCTCGTGCACGTAGAACCGGTTGGCGGCGGTGCAGGCCTCGCCCATGTTGCGCATCTTCGCGATCATCGCGCCGTCGATGGCGGCATCGATGTCGGCGTCGTCGAACACGATGAAAGGCGCGTTGCCGCCAAGCTCCATCGCCGGCTTGACGATGTTGTCGGCTGCTTCATGCAAGAGCTTCCGGCCGACTTCGGTGGAACCGGTGAACGACACCACGCGCACCCGTGGATCGTGCAGCATGGCGCTGACGACCTTGCCGGACGAGCGCGAGGGAATGACGTTGACGACGCCGGCGGGTACGCCTGCTTCCTCGAGAATGGGCATCAGCGCCAGCATGGTGAGCGGCGTATCGGAGGCGGGCTTGAGGACGACCGGGCAGCCGGCGGCGAGCGCCGGGCCGATCTTGCGGGTCGCCATCGCGGCCGGGAAATTCCACGGCGTGACCAAAACCGCGATGCCGGCCGGCTTGTGCTGCACCAAAATGCGCGCGCCCGAGGACGGCGCGATCGAGTTCTGTCCGATATTGCGCACCGCTTCTTCGGCGTACCAGCGGAAGAACTCCGCCGAATAGGCGACTTCGCCGCGCGAGTCCGACAGTGCCTTGCCGTTCTCGATGGTGATGAGCTTCGCCAGCCGCTCCGCGTCGCGCATGATCAGGTCGTAGGCCTTGCGCAGGATTTCGCCCCGTTCACGGGGCTTTTTCGCGGCCCAGCCGGGGAAGGCGGCTTGTGCTGCGTCAAGCGCGGCCTTGGCGTCTTCAACCGTCGCGCTGGCGACCGACGCGACCTTGTTCTCGGTCGCCGGATCGATCACGTCGAAACGGCCGCCGTCGGAGGATTTGCGCCACTTGCCGCCGATCCACAGGTCGGTCGGAACATTGGCGAGGAGATTGTCATACATGGCCATCATTCAACTCCGTTCTTTCCGCGTCACGTCCGCGTCATGTCGGCATCATGGCCGAGACAAGCTCGGTGATGACAGCGTTGCTTTAACTCTCCATCGACCGCTTCACGCGCTCGACGATGCGATCGACGCTGGGCAGCGCGATGTCTTCCAAAATATCCGCAGCCGGCAGCGGAATGTGCGGTGTGGTGATCCGCACCGGCGGGCCATCGAGATCGTAGAACGCCTCGTCAGCGACGATGGAGACGAGTTCGGCGCCCCAGCCGCACAGCCGGGGATTTTCCTCGACGGTGAACAGCCGGTGCGTGCGCGCGACAGATCCAAGAATGGTCTGGGTGTCGAGCGGCACCAGCGAGCGCACGTCGACGACTTCGCAGTCGATGCCGTGCTCGGATTTGAGTTTGTCCGCGGCGGCGATCGAACGCGGCACCATCATGGCCAGCGCCAGGATAGTCGCGTCCTTGCCCGGCCGCACGATTTTCGCGGTGCCGAGCTTGTCGACGATCTCGCCGTCCGGCACCTCGCCTTTGGTCGGATAGAGCGATTTGTGTTCGAGAAAAATCACCGGATCGGGATCGCGCACCGCCGCAGCCAGCAAGCCGATAACGTCGAGAGGCGTCGAAGGCGCCACGACCTTCAGACCCGGGATCATCATGCACCAGTTCTCGACGCTCTGCGAATGTTGCGCGCCGAAACGGGCGCCGCCGCCATTGCCGGTGCGCACGACCAGCGGGCATTTGATCTGGCCGTTCGACATGTATCGGCTCTTGGCGAATTCGTTGGCGATATAGTCGAAGCAGACCGCGAAGAAATCGGAAAACATGATCTCGGCGATGGGCTTCAAGCCCGTCATCGCCGCACCCATGGCGGCGCCGAGGATCGCCTGCTCGGAGATCGGCGTGTCGCGCACGCGCAGCGGGCCGAATTGTTCGTAAAGCCCGACCGTCGCCTTGAACACGCCGCCGGCCTTGCCGATGTCCTCGCCGAGAAACACCACGTCCGGGTCGCGCGTCATTTCCTGCGCGATGCCGCGTGCCACGGCGTCGCGATAGGTCAATTCCGCCATGCGAAGCCCCCATCGGCATAAACGTCCGTCGTGAGGAGTTCGAGCGGCGGCATCGGCGCTGCCTTGCACTTCTCGGTCGCATCGTCGACCTGCCGCTTCACGTCGGCGTCGATCCTGGCAATGACATCATCGCCAATGCCGAATTGCTTAAGCCGCTCGCGGTAGATTTTTATCGGATCGCGCTCTTTCCACTTTTCCAGTTCGCCCTCCGGCCGGTACTTGGCCGGATCGGCGCGCGAATGTCCGCTGTAGCGATAGGTCATGCATTCGATCAGCGATGGGCCGCCGCCGGCGCGCGCCTTGTCGTAAGCGGCGAGCGCGGTGCGATAGACGTCGTCGGCATCGTTGCCGTCGACAACAATGCGCGGCAGGCCGTAAGACGCGGCGCGATCTGCGGCCGGATGCTCCACGGCGGTGACGTCGCGGATCGGCGTATATTCCATGTAGAGATTGTTTTCACAGATGAAGATCACCGGCAGCTTCCACACCGCGGCAAAATTCAGCGCTTCGTGGAAGGCGCCGATATTGGTCGTGCCGTCGCCGAAGAAGCAGACCGAGACGTCCTTCTGGCCCTTGTACTGCGCGCGCCAGGCCGCGCCGCAGGCGATCGGCAGATGCGCGCCGATGATCGCGTAGGAGCCCATGACGCCGTGATCGGCCGAGGTCAGGTGCATCGAG
The DNA here is from genome assembly GCA_963808205.1 of uncultured Alphaproteobacteria bacterium. GTDB lineage: Bacteria > Pseudomonadota > Alphaproteobacteria > Rhizobiales > Xanthobacteraceae > BOG-931. The sequence goes on along the minus strand of CAWEER010000005.1, from coordinate 630,498 downwards.
CCGCCCTTGCCGCGCATCAGGCCGTTGTCGCGCTGCATCAGTTCGCCCAGCACCTTTTCGATCGGGACGCCGCGGGCGAGCGTATGGGCGTGACCGCGATAGGTGCAGAACGAAAGGTCGCCGGGCTGCATCGCGGCGGCGCAGCCGGCGGCGACGGCTTCCTGGCCGAGCGACAGATGGCTCGTCCCCTTCACCAGGTTCTGCAGGAAAAGGTCGAAAGCGCGCTGCTCGGCCTCGCGGATTTCGACCTGCATGCGGTACATGCGAAGCCGGATCTCCTCGCCGATATCGTCGTTGAGGCTCGCATTCGGCGCGAGCGCGCGATCTTCGATTTTGGCCATCGAAATCCTCGAAATCCACTTGGGGCGGAGGCAACTTAGCGCCTCTTGCGAAGGTGAGGCAACGTCTTCGCCCGGGTCCGCAAAGCGCGGTGCGGGCGGCGGCCCAAAGCTCAAATCAGCGCTTGCGCTGGAGGCTGCGAGTTCCTAACTGACGCACTCGGGAGGCCGTGATGAGCCAGCAATCCTTGGAATCCGACAAGCCGCAGGAATACATTCATCGCTTCTTCGGCGGTCCGCCGCTGGCGGTGCTTGGCCGGCTCGTCATGCTTTCGATCCTGGTCGGCGTCATCCTCGCCGCGATCGGTCTCGATCCCTGGAATATCATCGAGTCGGTCGAACACCTTCTCGAGCACGTCTGGAACATGGGCTTCGATGCCGTGCGCTGGCTGTGGCGTTATTTCCTGCTCGGGGCCGTTATCGTCGTGCCGATCTGGTTCCTGGTGCGCCTGGCCAAGGCGCCGCGCGGCCTGTAATTGGCGGCGCCAAACGAAATGGCCGGGCGCAAGGCCCGGCCATTTACGTCAAATCCAGTGCACGTCCAATTCAGCGCACGTCAAATCTGCAAGAAATTTGCAAGCGCGGCTTATTCTTCCGTCGGTCCGGAGGACGGACCATCATTGTCACCGCCCGGCGTGGAATTATCCATCGATTGCTCGCGCGGACCACCGCTACGATGCCGCCGCCGCCGCCGGTGCAGCGGAAAGCGGTCGGGACCGTCAAAGCCGTTCTGACCATTTTGGCCGTTTGAGCCGTTGCCGCCCTGATTGGTCCCCTGTTGCGGCGAATTTTGCTGCGGCTGGCCGCCGGTGATGAATGACGGCAACCGTTCGACGTCGCCTTCGTGTTGCGGCTGATGTTGCGGCTGATGCTGCGGGCGCTGCTGGAAATGCTGCGGCTGCGGCTGATGTTGGGGCTGCTGCTGCGGCTGCTGCGGCGGCTGGTATTGCGGCTGCTGATTCTGCTGTTCGCGCGGATAGAAAGTCTGCGGCTGCGGCGCGTAGGGCTCGCCGCCGATATGCGATGGCTCGTCGCCATCGTCATCGTCGTCGTCGGACTGATTACCCGGCGTGCCGCCTGGCTGCTGCTGAAAGTAGGGCTGGGTTTGACGAAGCTGTTCCTGCGCGGCGGCGATCAGGCGGAAATAATGTTCGGCGTGCTGATAATAATTTTCGGAAGCGATGGTATCGCCCGAGCTTTGCGCGTCGCGGGCAAGTTGGAGATATTTTTCGGCGATATGCGAAGCCGTTCCCCGGATTTTTACGTCTTGCCCGTTGGACTCGTACATTCGCGCCAGCGGATTTTGGTGGTGGTGTCCGCCACCCTTTCGGTTACGACCGCGCATGCGTTTGTTTTGTCCGTTTCTCATGATTTAGTTTTCCGCCAACCCGGTTATTTGCCGCGGCACCGACGCCGCTGCTTCTGCTCACTGAACGCGACTTGAAACGTTATGTGCCTTCCCAGAGATTCGTCCTCGCAGCGATTTTGCATTCAGCAAATCGAGCCCCTACCGGCTATTTCAGCCGCGGTGACGCAAATCGTTCGTTATGCGCGGCCACTGAGTAAGGGCGCGCGTATCCGATGAGCTTTGAATCTGGCAATCTCGTATGCCGTCCAATCCGGCTTTCGCTATCCAGCGTTCGCTTTTTTCTGCCTGGCCTGCGCCGCCGACCTCTTGGAGCCGAACTTCTTAAGCTCTGCTCCGGGCGTTCTGGGCAACGCGGCACCCTCATCCAGGGCGATTCCGTGACTGCAAGCTAGTCGGTTCCTGCCGACATTCCAAGTGCTATTTTGCTCGGTCCGAAGTGCTATTTTGTCCAGTCCGAAGCGCTATTTTGCCCCGTCTTATGTGTTTTTTTGCCGGGGTCCAATGCTTAACCCTGATGCCCTTTTCTCGCAACGAGGGCGCGCGGCACGCCACTAAGATCGGGCCGCGGCGGCGATAGCGCAAGGCCTGCGCCGGTGAATATGGCTGCGACCGGTTCCGCCTGACCGGCGCCGAGTTCGACCGCAAGCACGCCATCCGGCGCAAGGCACGTTGGAACCGTGATGGCGATCGCGCGATAGAAATTCAGTCCGTCGGGACCGCCGTCGAGTGCGCGGCGCGGATCGAACAAACGTACTTCGGGTGGCAGCGCGGCGATGTCGCCGGACGCGATGTAGGGCGGGTTGGAGACAATGATATCGAACGGCCCGCGCAGCGCCGCCGCCATGTCGCATGCGACATAGGCCGCGCGAGACAGGCCGATGCGAAGGGTGTTGTCACGGGCGACTGCAAGCGCCGCCGGGCTCGCGTCGGTGCCGACGCCGAAGGCGTTCGGCAGCTCGGTGAGAAGGGCGAGCAGGATCGCGCCCGAACCGGTGCCGAGGTCGGCAATCCGCAGGGCGTGCGCCCGGCGGCCGGCGGCATCGATTGCGGCGAGCACCGCCGCGACGATTGTTTCCGTCTCCGGTCGCGGTACCAGCGTTGCACCATCGATATGCAGCGGCAGGCTCCAAAACTCTTTCGTTCCGATGATCCGCGCCACCGGCTCGTGCCCGAGGCGGCGCTGCGCCAATGCGCCGATCGCGCGTTCATCGTCCGCGCCGAAACTCTGCGCGCCCGAGGCGGCGAGCGCCGCGTGGTCCAGGCGCAGTGCATGGCCGATCAAAAGCCGTGCATCGAGATCGGGAGTATCGATGCCACCGTCGCGAAAGCGCGCCGACCAGAACCGCCGCGCGCCGTCGATGGTCCGATGCGATACCGCACCGGAAGCCGCAGCGCGGCCCATCGTCAAACACCCTCCGCGGCAAGCAGCGCCGCCTGATTTTCCGCGACCAGCGCATCGACAATTTCGCCGAGCGCCTCGCCTTCGAGAATCTGCGGCAGCTTGTACAGCGTCAGATTGATGCGGTGGTCGGACACGCGGCCTTGCGGATAATTATAGGTGCGAATGCGTTCCGAGCGATCGCCCGTGCCGACCTGACCGCGCCGCTCGGCGGCGCGCGCGGCATCCAGTTTTTGCCGCTCGAAGTCGTAGAGCCGGGTGCGCAACACGGCCATCGCCTTGGCGCGATTGCGATGCTGCGACCGGTCCTCCTGCATCATGACGACGATGCCCGAGGGAATATGCGTCACACGCACCGCAGATTTGGTCTTGTTGACGTGCTGGCCTCCGGCGCCGCTCGAGCGCAGCGTGTCGATCCTGAGATCGGTGTCGTTGATGGCGACGTCGAGATCCTGAGCCTCCGGCAGGACGGCGACCGTCGCCGTCGACGTGTGGATGCGTCCGGACGCCTCCGTGTCCGGCACGCGCTGGACGCGGTGCACCCCGGATTTATATTTCATCTTGGCAAAGGCGCCGCGGCCGCGGACTTCGGCGACGATTTCCTTATATCCGCCCATCGCGCCTTCGCTTGCGGTCACCATTTCGACCTTCCAGCCCTGATTGGCTGCATAACGCTCGTACATGCGGAACAGGTTGCCGGCGAACAGCGCCGCTTCGTCGCCGCCGGTACCGGCGCGGATTTCGACGATGACGTTGCGTTCGTCCATCGCGTCCTTTGGCAGGAGCGCGAGCCGCAACTGCTGTTCCAGCGTCGCGCGGCGCGCTTCAAGCCCGGGCTTTTCGGCTTCGGCAATGGAGCGCATTTCGGAGTCGGTCGCGGGATCCGCGATCAGGCCTGTCAGGCCGGTAAGCTCGTTCTGCGCGGCGCGATAGGAATTCACCGCCTCGACCACCGGTGCGAGTTCGGCGAATTCGCGCGACAGCTTGACATAGGTCTCGGACGGCAGCGCCGTCGCGAGTTCGCGTTCAAGCACGGCATGGCGGACGACGAGTGCTTCGAGTTTCTGGTGGGGCAACATGGTCTGTATGGTCATGCCCGGTTTTGTGCCGGGCGTCCTTGTCTTTCCTCGGGGTTAGGTAAAAGACGCGAATGGCCGGGACAAGCCCGGCCATGACCGTCCTCGCTCCTAAATTTGCAAACCGCTTTCGGCGGCAAATTTCTCAAGCTGCGCGCGGATCGGCAGGCCGCCGGCCGGCTTATCGATCAGGGCGGTGAGAAAGGCCGCGATCTTGCGGCAGTCGAGATCGAGCAGCATCGCCTTGACCGGCCCGATGGCGGACGGCGTGAGCGACAGCGAGCGGTAGCCGATGGCGACGAGCGCCAGCGCGCCGATCGGCTGCGATGCAAGCTCGCCGCAAATCGTCGCCGGTTTCTTGTGTGCGCGGGCCTTGTCGGCGATGTCCTTGAGCGCGCGCAGCATCGGCGGCGAGAGTGCGTCGAAGCGCGCCGAAACCCGCGGATTGCCGCGATCGATCGCGTAGAAGAATTGCATCAGGTCGTTCGAGCCGATGGACAGAAAATCAACCCGTTCGAGCAACTCGTCGAGCTGATAAAGCAGGGAAGGGACTTCCACCATGCTGCCGACCTCGACCTGGTCGGGAAGCTTGTGGCCATGGCGGCGCAGATGCGTCAGTTCGTGCTCGACGAACTCCTTGGCCTGATCGAATTCCTCGACGGCAGAGATCATGGGGAACATGATCTTCAGCGAGCGGCTGCCCGCCGCGCGCAGCAATGCGCGCAACTGCGTCCGCAGCAGGCCGGGGCGGTCGAGACCGAGCCGGATCGCGCGCCAGCCCAGCGCGGGATTTTCCTCCTCGACATTGCGCATGTAGGGCAACACCTTGTCGCCGCCGATGTCGAGCGTGCGGAAAGTCACCGGCTTGTCGCCGGCGGCGTCGAGCACCGCGCGGTATAATGTGAATTGCTCGCCGGAGCGCGGAAAATTCGGCGCCACCATGAACTGCAGCTCGGTGCGGAACAGGCCGATGCCGCCGGCGCCGGTATCCGCGATGTGCGGCAGGTCGACGCTCAGGCCGGCATTGATCAGCAACGTGATCTCCGTGCCGTCCCTGGTGACGCAGGGCTTGTCGCGCAGCGCGGAATATTGCTGCTGGCGGCGCGCGCGCAGCTTGACGCGCTCGACATAGGCCGCCTCCATGTCCGGCAGCGGACGGACGTGCAGATCGCCCGTCGAGCCGTCGACGATGACGGCGTCGCCCGGATCGGCAAGACCGGTGGCGTTGTCGATGTCGCCGACGGCGGGGATGCCAAGCGCGCGCGCCACGATCGCGACATGCGATTGCGGGCCGCCTTCTTCCAATATGAGTCCGCGCAAACGCTTGCGGTCGTAATCGAGCAGTGCCGCCGGACCCATCGAGCGGGCGACGAGAATGGCGTTTTCCGGCAGGTTCTCGCGCGACGGTGCGTGGTCGCGGCCGGTCAGCTGGCGCATCAGGCGATTGGCGAGGTCGTCGAGATCGTGCAATCGCTCGCGCAGGTACGGATCGGTCTGGCGCAGCATGCGCGCGCGGGTGTCGGACTGGACGCGCTCGACCGCGGCCTCGGCGGTCAGGCCCGTCATCACCGCTTCTTCCAGCCTGTGCACCCAGCCGCGATCGTAGGCGAACAGGCGGTAAGCCTCCAGCACGTCGCGATGCTCGCCGCCTTCGACCACGTCGCCGTGTTCGAGCATTTCATCGACGCTGCTGCGCAACGTTTCGATGGTCGCCCTCAGGTGTTCCAATTCCTTCGGCACGTCGTCGGCGATGAAATTGGTGACGACGACGCGCGGCTCGTGCAGCACGACATGACCGAGCGCGATGCCTTCGGAAAGCGCCGAGCCCTTGAAATGGACCGAACGCCGTGCGGCGGGTTCCGCGCCGGGCAGCGCCATCGCGGAAAGCTCGCCCGAGGCGATCATTTCCGCGAGCACCATGGCGGTGGTTTGCAGCGCCTCGACTTCTTCTTCCGAATAGGTGCGCCGCGCGCGGTTCTGCACGTCGAGCACGCCGAGCGTGTTGCCGGCGCGCAAGATCGGCACGCCGAGGAAGGAGTGATAGATTTCCTCGCCCGTCTCCGGCCGGTACGAGAAGGCCGGATGCGCCTGTGCGTTGGAAAGGTTGACCGGGCTTGCCTGGCTGGCGACCAGGCCGACGAGGCCTTCATCGGAGCGCATTACCGTGCGGTGCACGGCATCGCGGTTGAGGCCCTCGGTGGCATAAAGCTCGAGCGTGGCGTCGACGCGCAGCACATAGACGGAGCAGACCTCCGCAACCATGTTGGCGGCGATCAGCACCACGATCTTGTCCAGGCGTTCCTGCGCGCTGACCGGCTCCGCCATGACTTCGCGAAGCCGGCGCAGCAGAACGCGCGGACCGCCGAGCGCGCCACGCATGGCGTGAGGTCCCCCGGGCACTGGATCGGCCCGCGCGTAGCCCGAGTCGCGCCGGCCTCAATCAAAGAGGAATTCGCCAGGGTCCCGGCCCACGGCGAATATCCTCAAGCCTATATCGAATGCGGTATGCAAACCGCAAGCCAGAGACAAGGATATGACGACGCCGGCTATTGTGCGGCGCAGCGAGAAATCACGTCGTCATCCCCGGCGCCTCGTTTTGCCCGGCCAACATGACGATCCAAGGCATGACAATCCAAGGCATGACGATCCGAGGAATGACAATCATGGTGTGGCTCCATCAAGACCATAGAGCGAATGCAGCGTCCGCACCGCAAGTTCGGTGAAGGCCGCGTCGATCAGCAGGGAAAACTTGATTTCGGACGTGGTGATGGCGCGGATGTTGATGGAGCGCTCGGCAAGCGCGCTGAACGCCTGCGCCGCGACGCCGGCGTGGCTGCGCATGCCGATGCCGATGACCGAAATCTTGGCGACATCGGTAGCCCCATCGAGCCGTGAATAGCCGATCGCGCTTCTTGCCTTGGCAATCGTGTCGAGCGAACGCTGATAGTCCGCCGACGGCACGGTGAAGGTGAGGTCGGTTGTCTTGCCGTCGGCCGAGACGTTCTGCACGATCATGTCGACGTTGATATTGGCATCGGCCAGCGGGCCGAAGATCGCGGCTGCAACGCCGGGCTTGTCCTGCACCTCGCGGATCGAGATTTGCGCCTCGTCCCTGGAAAAGGCGATGCCGGTGACGGTCTGTTGTTCCATGATCTCCCCCTCGTCGCAGATCAGTGTTCCGGGCGGATTACCGTGCGGGTTGATTTTCTCCGGCGCGTCAAAACTCGAGCGCACGAAGATGCGGACATTGTGCACCATGCCGAGTTCGACCGAGCGCACCTGCAAAACCTTGGCGCCGAGCGACGCAAGTTCCAGCATTTCCTCGAAGGCGACGCGCTCGAGCCGGCGCGCGCGCGGCACCACGCGCGGATCGGTGGTGTAGACGCCATCGACGTCGGTGTAGATGTCGCAGCGATCGGCATGGATCGCGGCCGCGATCGCGACCGCCGACGTGTCCGAGCCGCCGCGGCCGAGCGTGGTGATGCGGCCGGTCTCCTTGTGCATGCCCTGGAAGCCGGCGATGACCGCGACCTCCTTGCGTTCCTTGAAGCGCTTGATGAGCTCCTCACCATTGACGTCGAGAATACGCGCGGAGGCATGCGCGTTGTCGGTCAGGATCGGCAGCTGCCAGCCCTGCCAGGAGCGCGCGTTGACACCGGCATCTTCCAGCACGATCGCGAGGAGGCCCGCGGTAACCTGTTCGCCCGAAGCGACGATGGCGTCGTATTCCCGGGCGTCATGCAGTACCGCTGCCTCGCGGCACCATTCGACAAGCCTGTTGGTCGTGCCGGACATCGCCGAGACCACGACGGCAACCTCATGGCCGGCGTCGACCTCGCGCTTGACGTGGCGCGCGACATTGCGGATGCGGTCGATATCGGCGACCGACGTTCCGCCGAATTTCATGACCAGACGAGCCATAGTTTTTGTTCGCCGCTGCAAATGCGCCGGCCGCCGCGATCAGCGGGCCGGCGCGAAAAGGCGGCTATACATACCGGCGAGGTCCGCAGGCTGCAACCACGGCCTGCCGCGCTTCAAGCGGTTTGTCGCGCCGTGTTGTGCCGTGTTAGAGACCGGAAAATCAAGGATAATACGCCGGAAGGATCGCCGGACTTTTGCTATTTGCCGTGCCTGTTGCCGCCCTTGTTGCCGCCTCTGTTGCCGTCTCTGGCTGTTTCCGCGTGAATAGGGTGAGGACTTTCACCAAGGCACGTTGCCGCCGCCATCATCGACGACCAGAATGCAACCCACAAAAGAGCAGGCATGACCATTTCTCCTGTGTGAATCGGCCACTTGCTTCGCTGTGAAACAACGTGCGGCGCAAACCGCGGTTCCCCTCTCGCATCGAGGAAAAAATGTCGGCACCGAAGGAACAAAAGATCGGAGTCGTCGGCGGCGGACTCATGGGCCACGGCATTGCCTATTTGCTGGCCGCGGCCGGCCATCATGCCGGTATCTTCGAGCCGTCCGCGGAAATCCGCGCGTCGATACCGCAGCGCCTGGAAGCCATCATCGATCTGCTCGGCGACGATCCGGCGCTGCTGAAGCAGATCACGACGCACGCCGCGCTTGCGCCGGCGATGCAGGACGCGGCCTTTGTGTTCGAGGCGGCGCCGGAAAAACTCCCGCTGAAGCAAAAGATATTCGCCGAGCTCGAAGACGTGGTCGCGCCGGACACGGTTCTTGCCAGCAACAGCTCGGCTATCCCGTCGACCGAAATCGGACGCCATCTCAAGCATCGCGAGCGTGTCATCGGCACGCATTTCTGGAATCCGCCGCATCTGGTGCAGCTCGTCGAGGTTATTCAAAATGAAAAGACAAGTGGCGATGTGGTGGCGCGGACGATGACGCTCTTGCGCGACGCCGGCAGGGTGCCGGTCCATGTGCGCCGCGACGTTCCCGGCTTTGTCGGCAATCGCCTGCAGCACGCGATGAAACGCGAAGCCTTCGCGCTCGTTGCCGCCGGCGTCTGCGACGCCGAGACCATCGACATTGTGGTCAAGACAGGCTTCGGCGCGCGCACCGCGGTGCTCGGCCCGATGGAGCAATCCGATCTTGTCGGCCTCGATCTTGCGCTCGACATTGCCGAAGTGCTTTACGAGCATCTCGACCGTACAACAGGACCGATTCCGCTGCTGCGTGAGAAAGTCGCAGCCGGAAAACTCGGCATGAAGAGCGGCGAGGGCATGCGCAAATGGGGCCCGGGCGAAGCCGATACCGTGCGCTCGCGCCTGTCGCGGTTTTTGGCGGAGCAAGCGAGGGTCCGGCGCAATAAGCCGGCCCATCCGGATAACATCAAAAGCACATGAACCACGGCTGCCGCCATCGGGGCAGCGTCACAACCGAGACTTTGGTCGAGCCCTTCTCATCCTTGACCGCGCGGAAGGCGGGGTAGAAGATATTCGCGCCTGGACAGTGCGCTTTGGCGAATTTGGGGCTTCGCCGCTGCGCTATGTTCCGGCGCGTACGGTTTGTTGCGAAAATTCGCATACGGCTTGTGGCGAAAATTCGCAAATGGGCCGGCAACAAAAATAAAAAACAAAACACCGCATCAGGGAGGACACGAAGTGTCAAAGATCACGACATCAGTACGCCGTCGCACGTTCATTCAAGCAGGTCTTGCACTCGGGGCCAGCCAGGCCGTCGGCGCGCCTTTCATTATTTCCGCGCTCGGCGAGGAACCGGTCAAGCTCGGCATGGTCAATCCGCTGACCGGCGTGCTGTCGGCGTTGGCGCAAAGCGAGGTCGACGGCGCAAGATATGCCGAGGCCGAGGTCAACAAGAAGGGTGGCATTCTCGGCCGCCAGGTCCAGCTTCTTGTCGAGGATTCGGCAAACGACGTCGGCACCGGCGTGCAGAAGACTCAAAAGCTGATCGACCGCGACAATGTCAATGTGATTTTTGGCGACGTGAACTCCGGCATCGCCTACGCGATGTCGCAGGTGACGAGCGAGAAGAAAGTTTTGCATATCGTGCCCGGCGGCCATACCGATCCGATTACCGGCGTCAATTGCAAATGGAACGTCTTCCGTATCTGCAACACCACCTCGATGGACGCCAACGCGGTCACGCCCGAACTGGTCAAGCGGTTCGGCAAGAAGTGGTTTTTCATCACGCCGGATTATGCCTACGGCCACACGTTGCAGGATGGCTTCGTCAAGGCCCTGACCAAGCTTGGCGGCACCTATGAAGGTGACATGCTGCCGATCAACAACACCGATTTTTCGGCGACCTTGATCAAGGCCAAGGCGTTCAAGCCGAACGTGCTGCTCAACAACATGGGCGGGCTGACGCAGATCAACTGCATGAAGCAGTTCACGCAGTTCGGCATGCAGAACGAAATGGCCCTTGGCGGCGCGCTGTTCGAGCTGGAAAGCATCAGAGCCTGCCCGCCGGAAGCGCATACCGGCTGGTGGGACATGGAGTGGTGGTGGAACCAGCCCAACGTGCCGGAAGTCGTGAAATTCGTCGGCGATTACCGCGCGGCGACCAAAAAGACGCCATCCGCGCGCGACTGGTTCGGCTATGTGGCGGTACACTCCGTGCGCCTCGCCGCCGAGAAGGCGAAGTCGCTCGAAGGCCCGAAGATGGCGAAAGCGCTGGAGGACCTCGAACTGCCGCCGGAGATCGCGTTGCAGCCCGGCAAGGTGCGCTATCGCGCCGGGGATCACGAACTGATGGCGAATGTCTTCGTCGGCAACGTGCACACGGCAACCGGCAATGCCGACGACGTCTTCACGGTCGGCGCGCTGGTACCGGGAGACCAAGCTGCCGGTACCGTCGAAGAGACAGGATGCAAGATGGTGCAGCCGACCTGATCCGCCGCTGACTCAAGCGAGATTCCGAGCGTAGGTCGGCTGATGGCGCAGGTCTTACTGTTCAACGTCACCAACGGGCTGATCATCGGCGCGTTCTACGTGCTCATGGCGCTCGGTCTCTCGCTGATCCTTAATCTGTCGAACGTGATCAACTTCGCGCACGGCAATTTCCTGGCGCTCGGCGGCTATCTCGCCTTCACGCTGTCGCCGGTGCTGGGGTATTGGGGCTCATTGCTGGTCTCGCCGGTGCTGACGGCGCTGATCGGCGTCCTGGTCGAGCGGCTAATGGTCCGCCGCATCTACAATCGCGACCCGGTTTACAGCCTGCTTCTGACCTTCGGGCTTGCGTTCGTGATGCAGGACCTGGCGCGCTACATCTGGGGTCCGAACGGTCTGCCGCTTGGCTTGCCCGACGTCCTGGCGCAGCCGATCAGTTCCTACCTGTTCTTCATCACCTGGTACCGGATCTTCATGGTGGCGGTTGTCATCATCTCCGTGGCCGGCCTGTTCGCCTTCCTGCGCTATACCCGTATCGGTCTGCGCATCCGCGCCGGAACGTTCGATCTCGAAACCGTAGCGGCACTGGGCATCAATGTTCTCCATCTGCGGACATTCAATTTCGCCCTCGGCTGCTTTCTGGCCGGCTTGAGCGGCGTACTCGCGGCCGGTCAGATCGGCCTTAATCCCAATATGGGCGATGATCTTCTCATGCCGAGCTTCATCGCCATCATCGTCGGCGGTGTCGGCAGCCTGATCGGCACGCTGTTCGGCGGGCTGTTGATCGGCATGGCCGCGGCGCTGACCACCGTCGTCTATCCGTCCGCCAGCGAGGCGGTGATCTACGCGATCCTGATGGCTGTCCTGCTGCTGCGGCCGCGCGGGCTGATCGGCGAGGAAGGAATGATGTCGTGACGGCCGTAACCGTTGCCGCCGCGGCGCCGCGCAGCATCGACATGCGCCGCATCGCAATGCTCGTCGCCATCTGGACGGTCCTGATCGCCGTGCCGCTTTGGCTGCCGTTCCTTGGCGGATACACCGCGCTTGCCGGGCGTGTGCTGGTCTTCGGGCTGGCGGCCATGGGTCTTAATTTGCTGCTCGGCTTCACCGGCGTATTGAGCTTCGGGCACGCCGCCTATTTCGGGCTTGGCGCTTACGGCGCCGGCCTGACGCTGCGCTACCTCGTGCACTCTACCCCGCTTGCCATGCTGGCCGGCACGCTGCTCGGCGGCGTGGCCGGCACCTTGTTTGGTCTTCTGATCGTGCGACGCCGCGGCGTCTATTTCGCAATGTGCACCATCGCCTTCGGTCAGCTCTGGTACTACCTCGCCTATAGCTGGAACAGTTTCACCGGCGGTTTTGACGGGCTGCGCGATTTTCACCGCGAGGACATCGTGCTCGGCCCGCTGCGGCTCAATATCGAGAGCGGCGGCACGACGTTCTACTTCTTTCTTCTGGGCGTATTTGCCGTCGCCGTCGCCCTCATGGGCCTGGTTTTGGGCTCGCCGTTCGGCCGCACGCTGCTCGCGATTTGCGAGAACGAGCGCCGCGCGCGCTTCCTCGGCATTCCGGTCGAGCAGCATATCTGGCTGTCGTTCTCGATCTCCTGCTTTTTTACGGCGCTGGCCGGGACGCTCTACGCGCTTCTCAATAATTTCGCCGATCCGCTGGCGCTGCACTATTCGCTGTCGGGCTATTTTGTCGTGATGACGGTGATCGGCGGCATGCGCACGTTCTGGGGCCCTATCGTCGGCGCCGCGGTCTTCGTCATGCTGCAGGACTACATATCGTCGATGACGGTGAACTGGATGTCGTTCATCGGCACGATCTTCATTCTTGTCGTGCTGTTCTTCCCGCGGGGCCTGTTGGGCACGGCGCGGCGGCGCGCGGCATCTCAATAAGGCAGCCCGACATAATTCTCGGCGAAAACCGTTGCCGCAGCTTTTGAGCGGAACAGATAACCGAGCTCGGCGAGTTGCAATTGGTGATCGAACGGATTGTCCGATATCCGGTGCAGCGTCGTCGTCATCCACCACGAGAAGCGTTCGGCTTTCCACACCCGCGCCAGCGCACGCTCGGAATAATGGTCGAGTCCGGCGCTGGATTTTTCCCCGTAGTATTCGGCCAGCGCACGCGAGAGATATTGCACATCGCTCGCCGCCAGATTGAGACCCTTGGCGCCGGTCGGCGGTACGATATGGGCGGCGTCACCGGCGAGGAACAGGCGGCCGAAGCGCATCGGTTCGGCCACAAAGCTGCGCAGCGGCGCGATGCTTTTTTCGATCGACGGGCCGATGACGAGGTTTTCACGCGCCTGCCCGTCAAGCCGCGGCTTTAGCGCGTCCCAGAAACGCGCGTCCGGCCACGACTCGATGTCCTCGTCGAGGCCGCACTGAATGTAATAGCGGCTGCGCGTCGGCGAGCGCATGGAGCACAGCGCAAAGCCGTCCGGATGACGCACATAGATCAGCTCTTCGGAGACCGGCGGTGTGTCCGACAGGATGCCGAGCCAGCCGATGGGATAGACGCGTTCGTAGGCCGTGATCGCGGCTGGCGGCACGCTCTTGCGGCTGATGCCATGAAAGCCGTCGCAGCCGGCGATAAAATCGCAGGCGACTTCATGCGTCTTGCCGTCGGCCCGGTAAGTAATGCGGGGCTTTTCGGTATCGAAATCGTGCGGCTCGACGTCGCCAGCCGAATAGATCGTCGGAACGCCGGCCGCCGCGCGGCCGTCCATGAGGTCCCTGGTGATCTCGGTCTGGCCATAGATCATCACCGTCTTGCCGGTCAGTTCCTTGAACGAAAGGTGGTGGCGCACGCCATCGACGCAGATCTGGACGCCTTCGTGCACCAGGCCGTCCTGGTGCATGCGCGCGCCGACGCCGGCCTGGTCGAGGAGGTCCATCGTCACCTGCTCGATCACGCCGGCACGGACGCGGCCGAGCACATAGTCGGCGGTCTGCCGTTCCAGGATGATATTGTCGATGCCGCTTTTGTGGAGAAGCTGGCCGAGCAGAAGCCCAGCTGGTCCGGCGCCGATGATGACGACCTGCGTTCGCATGACGTGCCGCAATCCTCCCGGAGGTAATATTAGGCCGCCGCGCCGTTCCCCGGCAATTTGTTCAAATCGAAGATAATTCCTTACCCGGGGTGCAATGGTTGTCGTGTCTTAGTGGCGCCAATGTCTGTTCCTGGTGGCACCATGTCCGTGACCGAAAGATCAAGTCTGTGACCGAAAGACCAGGCGCGAAAACGGCGGCATGGTTTGCCAACGGCCCTACCGTCGTCAATCCGCGCGCTCGCAATGTTTATCGGTCCGGCGCGGAAAATGGCGCGACACCGTTCCGCGCCATCATCGCGTCTTCGTTTTTCCTCGTGCTGCTTGCCGCATCCTTGTTGTTCGGCGGTCACGCCGCGATTGATCCGATCTTGCGCATGGCGACGGCGGCGCGCGGTGACAGTCCGGCGGCCGATCTGGTCTATTCCATGCCGGACGGGCAATTCTGCCGTCACATGTCCTACGACAACACGACGTCCGAACTTGTCGAGGGCGGCGTGGAGCGTTGCCCCGATGGCGTCGCCCGGCACGAGTTTCGTGGTGCGGGCGGTTTTGCCTGGGGCGGACGCTAGAGTTCGGCCCGGCTGCTCCCTCCTGCAAGCCCGCGCAGCGAAAACCACAAGCCCGCGCAGCGAAAATCACAAGCTCGCGCAGCGAGAATCAGCAGTATCTTGGTACTCTCGGCAGCACCGCTGCGACAAATCGCACTTTCGCCACCTTTGGGCGGGCATTTGTGCGACGATGCAACATCATCCCCCGCGCGGGGAACGTAAGTCTCGAAGACTGGGGAAATGATTATGCGAGTTGTTCGTTCGTTCTGCTGGCTGGCATTGCTGGCCGGTGCAATTGTTTGTCATCTTGACGGCGCCATTGCGCAAGGCACCGCGGACCAGCAGCAGGCCTGCACGCCCGATGCGATGCGGCTTTGCGCCGACGTCATTCCCGACATTGCCAAAGTCACGGCCTGCATGCACGCAAAGTCGTCGCAACTCAGCGAAGCTTGCCGCATTGCGATGCGCGGCAGCCACCACCATTACCGGCGCTGCCGGCATCACTGCGGCTGATCGGCGAGCGGACGGCAAGTTCTTTCTGGCACGACAAATCCTGGCACAGCAACTCCTGATACATTTGGCCGACCTGCGGCGCCGCGACGCGCCGCGCCGCCTTGAGCAATCCCGCCAGAGGATGTCATGGTGAGCGGTCTTGAAACGCACGGGTGGGGCATGCGGCGGATCGGGCGAAGCGCCATGCGGCGATTTTGGCTCGGCGCATTGGTCGCGGGCCTTCTGATAGCGATCCTGGCCGAAACCCGGGCGCAGCAGGCGCCGGGCGAAGATGCCACGGTGGGTGCCGGCGATGGCGCGCTCGCCGACGCCATTCGCGCCGGCGACAAATCGGCGGCACGACGCCTGCTTTCGCTGCAATTCACTTTCGTCGACGAGAACGGCAAGCTTCTTGAGCGCAAGGATTTCCTCGACGTTCTCAAAAGCGCGGCCGGCGGCCCGCCGACCGATGAGAAAGTGACCGTCTATGGCGGCATTGCCATGGTCACGGGCAAGCGCAAATCGGCGCAGGATGGCGAAGTCTTCTTTATCGACGTCTGGGCCAAGCAGAAACGCGCGTGGCGCGCACTGACGATGCAGGAGGTTGTCCTTGCCGCTTCCGCTCCGCTTCCCGACGAGCCGGAAGCCCGGCCCTACGATTGCAAAAATCCCTGCCAGACCATTCCGTACCGCGTCCGCTCGCCCGCAGAGCAGGATGTCATCAATGCGTTCCAGGCCATCGAGAAGGCCAACATCGCGCACGACACCGGCGAATGGTCGAAACGCGTTGCCGATGAATTCGTGCTTTACCGGTCCGGCCGCCCCGCCAAACCGAAATCGGCGCGTGCGTCTGCGATCGATCGGGAAAAGAAAGAGAAAATTGCCGTGACTGTCGACGAAATCGAATCGATGCGGCTGTCGATTTACGGCGATGGCGCCGCGATGCTGGCGAACGAAGTCGCGCCGGACGATTCGCACGCGCCATTCCGCGTGGCGCGCGTATGGGTCAGGCGCAACGGCCAGTGGCAATTGGCAATCAGCGTCCAGACCGACATCAGGAAACCGTAACTTCCGTCAGTCTTGCGGCAGCGGCGCGACGCCGAGCTTTTTGGCGAATTGCGCGATCTGATCCCGCTGCTCGTCGATCGATTTGGCAAATTCCTCCGGGCCGCCGATATTCAGAATCTGGCCCGACGTGTTCAAGCGGTCCTTGATCGTGTCATCGGCGACGGCACGGATGTCGGCGGTGATCCGCTGGCGAAGTTCGAGCGGCATGCCGGTCGGGCCGAACAGTCCGACGAGGCCGTCGACCGTCAGCGCGGGCTGGCCCGCTTCCTTGACCGTCGGAATATTTGGCAGGGCCGGCGCACGTTCGGTATTGGTCACGGCAAGAAGCGTGATCTTGCCGGTCTGGACCTGCGGCCGCACGATTTGATAGGCCGCTTCATAGGCCTGCACGCGGCCCTCGGCCAGGTCGTTGGCCGCATCGACGGGGTTCTTGTAGGCCACTTTTGTCATGTTCAGATTTTCCTGCTGCAGCCATCCGGCGAACAGGAAATCCAGCGCGCCCGTGACGCCGGCCCAATTGAGCTTGCCGGGCTGCGCGCGGATCAGCGCCACGAGCTTGTCGAGCGTATCGACATTCAGGCTCGACGGCACGGAGACCGACACGATGGTGTTGGAGACCCGCGTGACCGGCACCAGGTCGCTTGCCTTGTAGGGCAGATGGTCGTGCAGATACAGATGCGCGGTAAACGACGAGGTCGGCGAAAACAGCAAGACGTGATCGTCATGCGCGCCGATGAAGGCGTTGATGGCAACGATGCCGTCGCCGCCGGGCCGGTTCTCGACGACGACAGGCTGTCCCCAGCGCTGCGAAAGCCGGTCCGCCAGCAGCCGCGCGCCGAGATCCGTACCGCTTCCCGGTCCGAGCGTGAGGATCAATTTCACCGTGCGGTTTGGCCAGGTGTCCGCGGCGCACGCCACGGCCGTCGCGGCGACGAGCGCGACAATACTTATGACGGCGGCAAACAGGCGGTTGGGTTTCAGGCGCATCGTTTCCTCCGGCGTCTCGTTATTGTCGGATACGGACCGGCGGTCAGCTTTCCAGCCCCGTCGGCACATTCTTGTTTTCGCTCTCGAGCTTCATCCCGGCAGCGAGCGCCATGGTCTCGGCCAGCGCCGCAAAATCCTTGGACAGATAGTCTTGCGGATTCTTTTGCAGCATGGCTGCGCCGAAATGGTTTTGCAGGGCTTCGCGCGTCGCCGCCGTCACCGGCATCGGCACATCCATCTCGCGGGCGAGCTCGAGGCCGAGATCGAGATCCTTGCGCAACAGTTCCGGGGTGAACGTCGTCGTCCAGTCGAGATTGACCAGCGCCGGCGATTTGTAGCGCGTGAACATCGAGCCCATCACGCCGTTGTTGAGGAAGGCGAGGAAGGCGTGGCGAGGCACGCCCATCTTGTTCGTCAGCAGCGTGATTTCGATCAGATTTTCGATCACGACGCCGAGCATGACGTTATGCGCGATCTTGCAAACGCGCGCGAGCTCGCCGTCGCCGACATAGGATACGCCTTGCGGGGCGAACACTTCGATCAGCGGCATGGCAATTTTGCACGCGGCTTCCGGCCCCGACACGACGGATGACAATCTCCCGGCCTTGATCACCTTGGCGTTGCCGCTCACGGGTGCCGCGACAAAATCCGCGCCGAGTTGCTTGAGCTTGTCGCGGATCGCAGCCGATTCCTCGACCGCGATCGTCGAGCAGTCGACGACGATCGGCGGCATCTTGCCGCCCTGGCTCGACACGCCATTCTTGCCGTACAGCACCTCCTGCACGTCCTGGCCGGTCGCGACGATCGAGAACAGCACGTCGACGGACTTCAGGTCGGACAGATGATCGACCACTTTGCCGCCGATCTTCTCCAGCGGCTCGGCCTTGGCGCGCGTGCGATTCCAGATGGAGACGTCATGGCCGGCCTTGAGGAGCCGCTCCGCCATGGGAAAGCCCATGCGGCCCATGCCGATCCAGCCGATCTTCAGCGCGTTCTTCGTGGCCATGCCAAACTCCTTTGCCGGACTGTCTTGTTCTCGCCGGTGTCCTAGCACAGGGGGCGGATGCTGCAACGTCCGGCCGTGCACCGGCTTGTGCCGCGGCGACGGAGCGCACTATCCTCAAGGCGTCATGCACGATGTCGTCGAGCGGATTGACATTGCGGCGGCGCCCGCCGCCATCGACGCAGGCCCGCTGCGCCGCATCGCGCGCAATGCGTTTCCGTTCGTCGTGGTGGGCGGCCTGTGGGAGGCGGTGGCGCATCTCGGCCTGTTCCCGGCGCAATTCTTCCCGCCGCTGGAAAAGATCGCCGCGGTGTTCGCGCGGCTCACCCTCAATGGCGTGTTGCCGCATCACGCTTTCGATACGCTCGTCCGGCTCAGTGCCGGCTTCGCGCTTGCGGCGATCGCGGGGGTCTCGATCGGCGTCGTGATGGGGCGGTCGCGGCGCGCCGAGGATATTCTGCTGCCGCTGGTGAGCATCGGCGCGCCAATACCCGGTCTTGCCTACGCGCCGCTGTTTCTGTTGTGGTTCGGACCAGGCAATGTGCCGGCCGTTATTCTGGTCGCCTTCGTTTCCGCCTTTCCGATCATCTACAATTCCTGGACCGGCGTGAAAGCGGTCAAGGATATCTGGGTGCGCTCCGCACAGGCGATGGGCGCCGACGATCGGCGCCTGTTTCGTCACGTCATTTTGCCGGGTGCATTGCCGTACATCCTGACGGGGCTGCGGCTCGGGCTGGCGCAAGCCTGGCGCATCCTCGTTGCCGTCGAGATGCTTGCCGCGGTGCCGTGGGGACTGGGCTGGCTGATCTTCGGCGCCCAGGAATTTCTCAACACCGACGTCATGCTGGCGGGCATTGTCGTGATTGCGCTGATCGGGCTGGCGCTCGAAAAGCTGGTGTTCGAGCCGCTGGAGCATTTCACCGTCGTGCGCTGGGGCATGATGACATGACCCGCGAGCGTGCACTGTCCATGCGGCGCGGCGCGATCACGCTTCTGGTCGTGGCCGGCGCGTACGAACTGGTCGCCCGCAGCGGCCATTTTGCGCCGGCCTTGATGCCGCCGCTCGGAGCGGTGGCGCGCACGCTCGCTGATTCCATTCTCGACGGAACCATGCCGCTTCACGCCGCGGCAACTCTCTATCGCGTGCTTGTCGGCTTCGGCCTTGCGGTCGCAATCGGCCTGCCGCTCGGGGTCGCGATGGGGCGTTTCCGGCCGGTGGAGAATTTCGTCCTGCCGCTGACCAGCGCGCTGATGCCGATACCGTCGCTCGCCTGGGTGCCGGTTTTCATTCTCTGGTTCGGCCTCGGCAACACGGTGACGATCCTCATCGTGTTCTATGCCGCGCTGTTTCCGATGCTGCTCAATACCTGGTCGGGCGTGCGGTCGGTCAATCCGATCTGGCTGCGCGCGGCGGGCGCCATGGGCGCGACCGAACACGCGCTGTTCTGGAAGGTCATCATCCCGGGCGCGTCGCCGTTCATCATCTCGGGCCTGCGGCAGTCTTTCCTGCGCGCCTGGATCGCGGTCATCGGGGCGGAAATGCTGGCGGGCTCCGATTGGGGCCTCGGCTGGGTGATCTTCGACGCCAAGGAATTCCTCGATACCGACGTGATGCTTGCGTCGCTCATCGTCATCGGCTGTATCGGTTTTGCCGCCGAACGCCTCGTGTTCGGCTCCATCGAGCGCGCCACCATTTACCGCTGGGGCATGGCGCGCCCGGCGAAGGCATGACGCGCAGCCGTCACTCGCAGCCGTCACTCGGGCTTGATATCCGCTTCCTTGATGATCGCCTGATATTTCGCGATTTCGCCGCGCACGAAATCGGCGAACTGATCGATCGACAGCGCATCCACCTGAGCGCCGTTGTCCTGCAAACGCGATTTGATCTGCGGTTCAAGGATGATCTTGTTGATCTCGCCATTGAGCCGTGTCGCAAGATCGATCGGCAACGCGCGCGGGCCGAAGAAGCCGGCCCACAGCGTGAAATCGAAATTGGCTATACCCGTCGCCTCGGCCACCGTCGGAATATCGGGCGCTGCCGGCGAGCGCCTGGTGGTCGCAATAGCGAGAACCTTCAGCTTGCCGGCCTGCATCATCGGCATCGCCGCGATAAGGCCCGGAAAATAGAAATCGACCTGGCCGCTTATGAGATCGGTCAAAGCCTGTCCGGCGCCCTTGTAAGGAACATGGGTCAACTTGCTGTTGAGCTTGAGCTTCAATAATTCGCCGGCAAGGTGTCCGGAGGTGCCGACGCCTCCCGAGGCGAACGTGACCGTCTTGTCGGTGGTGCGCAGGAACGTCACGAATTCACCGATGGTCGAATATGGCGCATTGGCCGGCACGGCCAGCGCAAGCGGAACGACGCCGCCGAGCGCGATCGGCTGCAAGTCCTTCAGCGGGTCGTAGCCGACGTTCTTCATGAAATAGGGGTTGATGGCGATCTCCGGCGTCTGCGCGGCCGCCAGCGTGTAGCCGTCGGGCTCGGCACCAACGACGTCACGCGCGCCGAGCGTGCCGCCGGCGCCGGGCCTGTTCTCGACGATCACCGACTGGCCGAGCACTTCGGAGAGCCGGCCGCCGATCAGCCGCGCGATGATGTCGCCGGTGCCTCCCGGAACGAAATTGACGATCAAATGGATCGGCCGCGCCGGATAGGATTGCGGCCACGCCGGCGGCGCCGCGAGCACGAGACCGCACACGAACAGTGCCGCCGTGAGAAGGCGCGCGGCGCAAAGCTTCCGTCCCGCGCTCATGCGCTATTCGGCCTTGACGTCGGCCGCCTTGATGACCGCCTTGTATTTATCGATCTCCGTTCGAACGAAACCGCCGAACTGATCGATCGACATGGCCGTCACCTCGGCTCCGTTGTCCTGCAGCTTTTTCTTGATGTCGGGTTCGAGGATGATCTTGTTGATTGCGGCATTGAGCTTGGTGGCGGCGTCCATCGGCATGCCGCGCGGCCCAAAAAATCCCGCCCACAGGGAGAAATCGAAATTCGCGATGCCGGTCGCTTCGGCGACGGTCGGAATATCGGGCGCGGTGGTCGAACGTTTCACCGTCGACACCGCGAGCAGCTTGACCTTGCCGCTTTGCGTCAACGGTACGGCCGCGGGAAAGCCGGGAAAATAAAAATCGACCTGGCCGCCGGCGACGTCGATCATCGCCGGACCGGCGCCCTTGTAGGGAACGTGAACGAGCTTGGGATCGAGCCTGAGCTTCAGCAGTTCGCCGCCGATATGGCCGGGCGTGCCGACGCCTGCCGACGCGAAGTTGAGCGGCTGGTGTGCGCGCAAGGCGTCCGCCCATTGCTTCACGGTCGAGAAAGGCGAAGTGCCCGGAACAACCAGCGCCAGCGGCACGACACCGGCGAGCGCGATCGGCTGCATGTCCTTGAGCGGATCGTAGGTCACGCCCTTCATGAAATAGGGATTGATCGCGATCTCGGGCGTCTGTCCGATCAAGAGCATGTAACCGTCGGGCGCGGCGGTGGCGACGTCGCGAGCCCCGATGGTGCCGGCCGCGCCGGACCGATTTTCCACCACCACCGACTGATTGAGCTCGATCGCAAGCTGGTTGACGATGATGCGGCCGAGAATGTCTCCGGTGCCGCCCGGCGGAAAGGCGACAATCACGCGGATCGGCCGGCTCGGATAGGCTTGCGGCCAGGCCGGCAGCGGGGCGAGCGCAAGTCCGATCGCAAACGCCGCCGCTGCGGCGGCGCGGGCAGTGAAGATCCTGGTCACGGCAATGCCCCTCTTTCCGGCTGGCCCCAAACATCCGCTTCTGGCACAAAGCGCGGGCGCCAATTCAGAAGCGCATGTTAAGGCATGAATCCGAAAAGTGGATGCCGGTTTTCGGAAAAGATCACGCCCCGGGGAGTTTTCGAGGAAGCGGACGAGGAAGCGGCGATGGCCCATATCGAGGCTCGCGACATCACGCTGACCTACGACACGCCCGGCGGCACGGTGCCGGGCGTCTGCGGCGTCAGCTTCGGCATGGAGGCTTCGGAGTTTCTTTGCATCGTCGGGCCCAGCGGGTGCGGCAAGTCGACGCTGCTCAATATCATCGCCGGTTTTCTGAAGCCGACATCGGGCGAAATCCGCATCGGCGGTGCGCCGGTCAACGGCTACGGCATGGACCGCGGCATCGTCTTTCAGGATTTTGCCCAGCTTTTTCCGTGGCGCACCGCGCTTGGCAATGTCGCCTTCGGTCTCGAGATGAAGGGCATGCCCAAGGCCGAACGCGAAACGGTCGCGCTCGAGCAGCTTCGTCTCGTCAAGCTGGAAAACTTCGCCCGCTCCTATCCGCATCACCTGTCGGGCGGCATGCAGCAACGGGTCGCGATCGCGCGGGCTCTCGCCTACAATCCTGCGGTGCTGCTGATGGACGAGCCATTTGCGGCGCTCGATGCATTCACCCGCGACGACATGCAGCGGCTGCTCGCCGACGTATGGCGCACCACGCGGAAGACGGTGATCTACGTGACCCACAATGTTGCCGAAGCCGTCTATCTTGCCGACCGCGTCGTGGTCATGACGCCGCATCCGGGCAAGATCAAAACCGAAGTGCCGATCCGTCTGCCGCGGCCGCGCGATCCGCTCAGCGTCGAATTTCTCGACCATCAGAAGGAGCTGCTGCGCCTTCTCGGTCAGGACAAGACTCAGTGACCCGATGCGGCACAACCAAAAGCCGGAAGCCTGGAGGAAACCAATGACACATCGGTCGGGATTCACACGGCGGGGATGCCTCGCGGCGGGGAGCGCCGGAGTGCTGGTGCTCGGTTTGGGCGCGACGCGGCGCGCGGCGGCCTCCGACACCATCCGCCAGGGCTACCAGACCAATATCTGGGGCATGCCGACCTATTACCTGATGAAATCCGGCTATCTCGAAAAGCACAATGTCGCGGTCGAGGAATTCGCCGTGCCGTCCGGCAACCTCACCATGCAGCAGATGGTCGCGCGCCAGGTCGATCTCGGCACCTATGCCGGACAATCGTTCATCATCGGCAATGCCAAGGGCGGATTGATCGCCATTGCGCTCATCGAACATGTCGGCAAGACCGCGCGCATCACGACGCGCAAGGATCTCAACATCACCAAGGTCGAGCAGTTGCGCGGACTGAAGGTCGCCAACCAGACCGGCTCGTCGGTCGGGAATGTCTTCGTCGACACCATCATGCCGCAGCACGGTCTCAACAAGGGCGACTATCAGGAAGTCCGCATGGACGTGAACAACATGGTCGCCGCACTTGCCGCCAGGACCGTCGATGCCATGGTCAATGTCGAGCCCTACAACGTCATCGCCGTCGCGGACGGCATCGGCACCGACCTGATCGATTTTTCCGCCGTCGATCCGATGCCGGTATTCATGGCGGCGACGCCGGATTTCGTGCAGCAGAAGCCCGACACCGTCGTGGCCTATCTCAAGGCCTGGCTCGATGTTGCCAAGGACTTCAAGAACGAGCCAAAGAAAGTCGCCGACGTCATCTACAAATTCTACGCCGACAAGGGCTACACCATCTCGCCCGATACTTTCGCCACGGCGCTGTCCCGCGTCGAGGTCAATCCCGGCTTTCCCGGCGACCTCAAGCCCTACATGCAGGAGCAGGCGGAAATCCTGTTGCGGGATAAGAAGATCGCCGCCATTCCGGATTGGAATACGGCCCTGCGTCCGGATTTCATGGAACGCGCCCGCGGGGCGGCGTAACGTCGCCCGACCCGCCGCATAAAGACCAACAGGAGACCAAGGAATGACTGCCACGGACAAAAGCCCGCTCACGAACGGGTATCAACCCGTCACCTGGAATTTCAAGCTTCTGGCGCACGATCCGCTCGCGGGCTTCGGCGGCATGGGCGAGGGCATGTCGGTGCAGATCGCGCCCGACGGGCGGCGCATCATCTGGCTGGCGCACGAGAGCGCGCCGAAGAATTTCACCGCCGTCGATGTGTCCGATCCGCGCAAGCCGAAAGTGGTGTGCCAGACCGACCTGCCGCACGCCAATGTGCGCTCGAATTCGCTCGAGACTTGCGGGAACATGATGGCGGTGGCGTACCAGACCTCGAAGAAGGATATGCAGCCCGCCGGTTTCGAACTGTTCGATATTTCCAAACCGGAGAATCCGAAATCAATCGGCTTCTTCGACTGCTCCGGTCCGCATTCGCGCGGCGTGCACCAGCTCTGGTTCTGCGACGGCGAATACGTTCATTGCGCATCCGGCTCGCGCGATTTCACGCCGACCAATCCGCTCGACGATCAGTTCTACCGCTGTGTGGACGTGCGCAATCCGTCGAAGCCGGTCGAGGTCGGCCGCTGGTGGATGCCCGGCACGCGGCAGGGCGACAACGTCATGCCGCCGCCGCGCCACCCGATCGACAAGGGGTATCGCGCCCACAATACCAACGTCTATCCGCAGCGGCCGGACCGCTGCTATCTCGCCTATATCGACGGCGGCATGTACGTGCTCGATATTTCCGACAAGGCGAATCCGAAGAAGATTTCGCAATGGACGAATTCGCCGCCCTATACCGGCTTCATGCACACGGTGGTGCCGCTGTTCGACCGCGGGCTGATGCTGGTGACCGACGAGTCGACCGAGAACAATGCCAAGGACTGGCCGAAGCTGGTCTGGGTGCTCGACGCGCGCGACGAAACCAATCTGGTGTCGATCGCGACATGCCCGCTGCCGGATCACAAAATCTATGCCGAGGCCGGCCGGTTCGGCGCCCATAATATCCATGAGAACGTGCCGCTGCCGACGGCGTGGCACTCCGACCAGATCGTGCTCGGCACGTTCTTCAACGGCGGCTTGCGGGCCTACGACATTTCCAATCCGTATCAGCCGAAGGAAGTCGGCGTGTTCATGCCGCCGGCGCCGGCCGGCGCGCCGACCGGCACGATCCAGATGAACGATGTCTTCGTCGACGAGCGCGCCATCGTCTATGCCGTCGATCGCCACGTCGGCGGCCTCTATATCCTCGAAATGGATTTCTGATGTTGAGTTTTCGCGAACTCCCTCTCCCCGCGCGCGGGGAGAGGTGACAGCAGTGCTCGACCTCTTCCCCTCGCGCGAGTCGAGCCCGTTCGGGCGCCGGCTCAAGCGCGAGCGCGGCGCGCGCATTCCGGTCACCGTCGTCACCGGATTTCTCGGCGCCGGCAAGACGACCCTGATCCGCCGTTTCCTCGCCGTCGCCGGAAGGGCAGGGGACGGCGGTGATCGTCAACGAGTTCGGTGCGATTGGCATCGACGACGTGCTGTTGCGGGACAGTGCCGAAGAAATCGTGCTGCTCGGCAACGGTTGCGTCTGCTGCATCACGCGCACCGACCTGCAGATTGCGTTGCGCCGCCTGATGTTCGATCGCGAGCGCGGCGCGGTGCCGAATTTTGCACGCGTCGTGATCGAGACATCAGGTCTCGCCGATCCGGCGCCGATCCTGCAAACGTTTTCGACCGATCGTGCGCTTGGCGGCGAGTTTCATATCGACGTGCTGCTTGCCGTAGTCGACGCCGTCAACGGTGAATCATCGCTCGCGAGCGCCCCCGAGGCGCGCAAGCAGGCGATCCTCGCCGACCGCATCGTGATCTCGAAATCAGATCTTGCGGATGCGGCGGCAGTCGAGCGTCTCACCACGACATTGCAGCGTCTCAACCCGCGCGCGGCGATCGATATTGCCGTGGACGGCGCGCTCGATCCGGATCGGATGATCGAACCCTCGACAGGCGAGCGCTCGGGCTTCATCGCCGAAGCCGAGCATGGCGACGGCATCGCGAGCTTTGTCGTCGAACAGGACACGCCGATCGCGTGGCCGGCCTTCTCGCGCGCCATGGAGACGCTGATCGCGCTGCGCGGGGCGGATCTGCTGCGCGTCAAAGGCATTCTCAACGTCGCCGGCTGCCGCGGTCCGGTCGTGGTGCAATACGTGCAGCACCTGGCGCATCCGCCGGCCGAACTTCAGGCGTGGCCGGACGATGACCGTTCAAGCCGTGTCGTCTTCATCACGCGGAATATCCCGGAGCGCGAAATCCGCGCTTTGTTCGCCGCGGTGCGGGCTTTGGCCGGCCGCTGATCGGGAGTAACGTCCTGCGGCGGCCGGTGAATTCCTGATAGTGTCCCGGTTTGATTGTGACGGATCGGGCTCTGCTCCGCTTTTGAATGGTCCATTTTGAATGGTCCGTCGGCAAACCGGAAGGAACAGGACAATGATACGCATGTCTGCGGCCGGTGCAGTTTTCTTCGCTCTATGCGGAATTGGCGGATGGGCCTTCGGACAGGAGGCAGGCGGCTCCGCGTTCGCGGGAAACAAGGTCACTCCGGTCATCAAAGCCGAGGTCACGGGATGCGCGGCAAAGCAGGTCATTGCCAACGTCTATGAAGTCCCCGCCGGTTCCGTGGTGCCGCGGCACTTTCATCACGGCGATGAATTTCATTACGTGTTATCGGGAGAATGGGCCGCTGAAGTCGAGGGAATGCCGGCAAAAACCCTGAAGCCGGGCGAGGGCCAGTATGTCGAGAACGGCCGCTGGCACGGCGGAAAAGTGATCGGTGACGCGCCTTTGCGGCTGCTGGGCTTGATGATCGTCGACAAGGACCAGCCCGTGACGACAATGGTGAAATAGGTCCCGGGTTCCTGTCACAATCAAACCGGGACACGATCGAATTCCTGCAATCGAATTCCTGCAAATGGCTCACCGCCCATGACCGTTCACACGCTCGATGAAGCCCTCGCAGCCGTCGCCGATGGCTGCATGCTGGCGGTGCCGCGCGAATCCTCCGGCGTGCCGATGGCGGCGACGCGCGCCTTGATCCGCCGCGGCGTCAAGCGCCTGCACCTCGTCACGCTGCCGACCTCGACGCTGCAGGCCGATCTCCTGATCGGCGCCGGCTGCGTCGAGACGCTGGAGACATCCGCCGTCAGTCTCGGCGAATTCGGCCCGGCGCCGCGCTTCACCGCGGCGCTGCTTGCCGGCGCGATCCGCATGCGCGACGCCACCTGCCCGGCGCTGCATGCGCAATTCCAGGCCGCCGAAAAAGGCGTGCCGTTCATGCCGCTGCGCGGCCTTCTCGGCTCGGACGTGCTGGCGCGCCGGCCGGACTGGAAAATCATCGACAATCCGTTCGGCCAAGGGGATCGTGACGATCCGATCGTGCTCCTGCCGGCGCTCCGGCCCGATGTCGCGCTGTTCCATGCGCCGCTGGCGGACCGCGCCGGCAACGTTTTCATCGGGACGCAGCGCGAACTCGTGGTCATGGCACACGCCGCGCAGAAGACGGTGGTGACCGTCGAAAAAATTCACGACGGCGATCTGCTGCGCGATCCCGTTCTCGCCGCCGGCACATTGCCGGGATTTTACGTCGAGGCGGTCGCCGTCGCGCCGCGCGGCGCCTGGCCGCTGCCGCTGCCGGATCATTACGGCACCGATGCCGCACACATGACCGAATATGCGCGGCTCGCGGCGACGCCCGAAGGTTTCGCGGAATATCTCGATCGCCATGTCCATGAAAAAGTCGCGGCGTGATGAAGGGACGGATTGCGCGTGACTGCTGATTTCCGCGACGAGGAATTGCTCGCCGACGTGATTTGCCGGCTGATCGGCGACGTGCGTCACGTCGCGGTCGGCTCCGCCTCGCCGATCCCGGCGACCGCGGCCTTGCTGGCGCGCGAGCGCGCAAATCTGGGCAACAATCCGGGGAAGCCCTACGTGTCGCTGCTGGGCAGCCGCGACCACACGTTCTTCACCGATGGCGCGCGCGAATTGTTCGACTGCGCCGGGCAGGGCAGGGTCGACGTGTTCTTTCTGTCCGGCGGCCAGATCGACGGCGCCGGCAATATCAATCTGGTCAGCGTCGGCGATTACGATCATCCGAAGGCGCGGTTTCCCGGCTCGTTCGGCTCGGCCTATCTCTATTACGTCGTGCCGAAAGTGATCCTGTTTCGCGTCGAGCATTCGCGCCGCACGCTGGTGCCGAAAGTCGATTTCATCAGTGCGCCGGGCGGCAGCGACGAGAACGTATTCCGCACCGGCGGCCCGATCGCGCTGGTCACCAACCGCTGCCTGTTCGATTTCGACCGCGCCCGGCGGCGCTTCCGTCTTGCCAGCGTGCATCCCGGGCACAGTGTCGAGGAGGTCGTGGAAAACACCGGTTTCGATTTCGACCGGCCGCGAGACGTAACGGTGACGCCGGCGCCGTCGCCGGAGACGCTGCATCTGATGCGCACCACCGTGGCGCCGATGCTGGCCGAGGTCTATCCGCAATTCGCCAAAAACGTATTTGGCGTGGCGTCAGCAGCCCGTAGCCCGGATGGAGCGCAGCGCAATCCGGGATGAGACTCGCAGATGGTCCGATACCGGCGCAACTTTCTCGCAGGCGGCACCTATTTCTTCACGGTCACGCTTGCCGACCGGACATCCTCGGCGATGGTGCATCACTTGGGCGCGTTGCGGACGGCGTTCCGTACCGCGCGGCACGATCGTCCATTCACGATCGATGCCATCGTGATCCTGCCGGACCACCTGCATGCCATCTGGACGCTGCCGCCAGGCGATTCGGATTTCCCGGCCCGCTGGAAACGGATCAAGGCGAACTTCACGCATCGGCTTGTTGCAGCGGGCATTCAGGTGGAGCGCCATCGCAACGGTGAATATGCACTCTGGCAACGGCGCTTTTGGGAGCACACGATCCGGAATGAAGCCGATTTCGAGCGACACTTCGATTATGTGCACTTCAACCCCGTCAAGCACAAGCTGGTGAGCCGTGTGTGCGAATGGCCGCATTCGTCGTTTCACAGCTATGTCAGGCGCGGCCTGCTGCCGGCAGACTGGGGCGGCGATGTCGCGGGGCCTAGGATTGATTTCGGCGAGCGGAAAGGCTGACCCGGATTTCGCTGCGCTGCATCCGGGCTACGGCCGGATGAAAATTTCACAGGAGGCGTGTAGCCCGGATGGAGCAAAGCGCAATCCGGGATGAAACGCGCAGACGGTCCGATACCGGCGCAACTTTCTCGCAGGTGGCACGTATTTCTTCACAGTCACGCTGCGAGCCGAAAGGCTGACCCCGGATTTCGCTGCGCTGCATCCGGGCTACGGCTCAACGGGAAAACGTTCGTCACATATTTATTGACATTTTGTCACTGAATAAGTTACAACCCCCGAATCATCTCGCCCGGTAAGGACGCCGTTCGGCAGGCATGCCGGGCGGTGGGGCGAGTGCGGTGCCCGCGGGCGGATTTGCAGTCCGCTCCCGGGCGGTTCGGGCATCAGCCTGCCGGCACTATGACCGGCGTGCGAGGTGCATCGCTGGAACTGGGTCCGGACGCCGGCGGGGAATCCGCCGCGTGATGGTGGCCGGTCCCACGAAGCCTGGCCCGCGTCGCACCTTGGGATGAGACACTCCCAAGGGGAGAACCGTGGTGGAACGCCGGAAGGCGAGCTGCTCCGCGCCGGAGCAGAGCCGCACCCGCTGGTGCGGTGGTTATCGAACAGCGCCTGCCGGCGTTCCGCTTCCTTATGTTTTTCGAGCGGCTTTGGCGAAACCGGCGTAGTGCCGAGAGAAAGAACGAGGCTCCGCACCTCGGTCATTTCTCTCCGCTCCGGTCTTCGCGCTTCACATGACCGAATTTACGCCACCCGGAAGCGAAGCCGCGTCCGGGGGCGAAGCCGTGCGCCCCACTTTTCCCTCATCCGGCAGGGGCGGGGCGCTGCCGTTGCGTGCCCCGCCGCGTCATGGTTGTTATCGCCCTGCAAAAAACACGAGGAACGCCCGGTGAAAACGGTTGAAGCAGCGGTAATCGGTGTTGGGTGGATCGGCGGCTTGCGGGCGGACACGCTGTCGCGGACGGCGCTGGTCGACAAATTGCACCTGTGCGACATCAAGCCGGACCGGCTGGCCGAGGTGACGAAGCTCTACAAGCCGGCGACGTCGACGCTCGACTATCAGGACATCATCAGGAACGACAATATCCGCGTCGTCTATATCTCGACCACGCCCGAAGCCAACCATTATCCGATCGCGCGCGATTGCCTCAAGGCCGGCAAGAACGTCATGCTGGAAAAGCCGATCGCGCTCGAATTGTGGGAGGCCGACGAGCTGATCCAGCTGTCGAGCCGCAACAACCTGAAATTCACCATCGGCTATTCGCAGCGCTTCAACCCGAAAGTCGCTTTCGCCAAGAAGAAGATCATCGACGGCACGCTCGGCAAGGTCGTCTCGGTGCTGGTCAGCCGCCATCTCTCGCGCGAACTCGGCAAGAAGATCGCGAGCCGCGTGCGGCTGTCGCCGGTGGTCATGGAATCGACCCACGATCTCGATTTCGTGTTCTGGCTTCTCGAGCCGGCAAAGCCGGTGCGCGTCTATAGCCAGGGCGCCTATGGCTACATGCAGCCGGTGAACGGCTCGCACGACGTCATGTTCACCACCGTCACGATGGACAACGGCGTCGTGGTGATGATCGGCGGCGGCTGGAATTTTCCGCCGAGTTTTCCGAATTACTGCTCGACCTGGATCGAGATCACCGGCACCGAGGGTGCGCTGACGCTCGACGACACCCAGCGCGACAATTGGCTCAATACCGCAAAGCGCGGCCAGGAATTTCCGATGTCGACCATGCCCGGCGAATGGGTCGATCACGTCTTCGCAGGCGGCATCGGGCCGGAGACGATTCATTTCCTCGAGGCCTGCATCCGCGACACGGCGGTCATGGTGACGCCGGAGAGCGCGCGGCGCGTGATGGAAACCTACAGCGCGGCCGATCTGTCGGCCGACCGCAACGAGCCGGTCGGCCTGCCGCTGACCAACGAGACGATTTCCGGCATCGCCGAGCTCAAGGCGAAAAACCGCGCGGGGCTGAACGTATGAGAACGGGTTTCACAATGCGCGCTCCCGCTCCCCGCTTGCGGGGAGAGGGTTGGGGTGAGGGGGCGTCGCCGCTGCCTGAGCCGTCGCGCAAAATACTCATGGCTCGGAATCGCGGAGAGGCCCCCTCACCCTCGCTCGCTCCGCTTGCTCGACCTCTCCCCGCGCGCGGGGAGAGGTGAGCCGGGTTCGGAGGCACGCATGAAAAGGAGCGCCAAAGGCGTCGGTCTCGCCATCATCGGCGCCGGGCGCGTCGGGCTGTTTCGCGGCGAGGTGGCGGCGCGGCATCCCGCGGTGGAATGGATCGGCATCGCCGAGCTCAATCACAATCGCGGCGGCGACGTCGGCGCGCGCATCGGCGCCGATTTCATCACCACCAGTCACCGCGAATTGCTGGCGCGGCCGGAAGTGACCTGCGCCATCATCGCTACCGACGAGCATCTTCACGTCGATCCGGTTCTCGCTGCGGTCGAACGCGGCGTGCCGATGCTGATCGAGAAGCCGCTCGCCACCGATCTCGCGCAGTCGGCGCGCGTGCTCAAGGCGATCACCGACGCAAAACTCGACGCCGTCGTCGGCTATACGCAGCGCTTCCGGCGCAAATGGCTCGCCGGCAAGGAAAAGGTGCGAACCGGCGCGCTCGGCGATGTCACCATGGTGACGTCGCGCGCCTTCATGAACCGGCTCGTCGCCATCGACAATTACAAGCGCACCAATGATCCGTCGACGATCTCGCCGATGGTGATATCCGGCACGCACGCGCTCGACATCGTCATGTGGTATCTGGAAGGCAAGCAGCCGGTCGAATGTTACGCGCGCTCGGTCGACAAGGTTTTGGGCCCGCTCTATCAGGGCATCGACGCCACCGCCGGCATGATCATGTGCGCCGACGGCACGGTCTATCACCTCAACATTTCGTGGGCGCTGCCGGTCACCTGGCCGGGCGCGGTCTACAGCCTCGAAGTCGGCATCAACGGCACCCATGGCGTGCTGACGATCGACGACACCCATCGCGACATGGTGCTCGCGGTGTCCGCGCCGCAGAGCGAAGGTTACGCGCCGGACCAGACGCGGCTGGTCGATTTTCTCGGCTCCTATCCGCCCGGCGACATGGCGCTTGGTGAATTGCGCGGGCCGATGCGTGAGGAGACCGATTCCTTCCTCAACCGCGTTTCGCTCGGCCTGCCGACGCAGGCCGCGACCGCCGCCGAGGCGCATAACCGGCTGATGCTGACCAAGGCGCTCGATCTGTCGGCAAAGCTCAAGCAGCCGGTGAAACTGCCGCTGGAGGCCTGAGCGTGCTTTCAGCCCAGCGCGACCAGCAGGATCGTGATCTCGCTTATCTGTTCGAGCGCGCCGAGCGTGTCGCCGGTCTGGCCCTCGATCTGGCTGCTGCTCAGCCACGTCATGACCGCGAGCGCGGCAAGGAGAAACACCGCCGCGATGATGGCGCGCCACGGGCCAAGGCAAAATGCGACAATGAGGAATCCCAGGATTGCCGCGGCGGCGATACTGTCGGGCGGCGGCCGTCCGGCCTCGTACGACAGTCCGTCGTTCCGCGCCGGCGGCAGGAGAAACAGCAAGCCCATCATCACCGCGCGGGCACCGGCATGCGATGCGACCAGCGTCCACATGGCCAGATGCGCGCTGGGCAGGCTCGCGATCAGGCTCACCCGCAGCAGCAGCGCGACGATCAGGGCGCAGACGCCGTACGCGCCGATATGGCTGTCGCGCATGATGTCGAGTTTCTGCTCGCGCGTCCCGCCGCCGCCAAACCCGTCGGCGGTATCGGCAAGTCCATCCTCATGCAGGCAGCCGGTCGCAAGCATGGTCGCGCCGACGCTGAGAGCCGCCGCCGGCCATGCCGGCACGCCGAGACGATGGGCGATGCCGTAAACGATCGCACCGACAAGGCCGACCAGAATGCCCGCGGCCGGAAACGCCCATGCCGCCTTGGCGATGGCGCCAGTGCCAATGCCTGTGCCGATCGGCGCCATGCGCATGAGCGGCAGCCGCGTGCAAACGGCAAGTGCCGCCTTGAGTTCCTCGGCGCGGTCTTCAAGCCAGGAATTGGAGATCATGGTCGAAGCCTTGTGGCCGGCGGAGGCGATTTACCAGACCTTGGCGCACGCGCCCGGCGGCGTAGAATCAAACCAGCATGAGCAATTTTACCTCATTTTCCGGGCTGCGCGCCCTGTGTCTCGACCTCCCGGGTGGGCATCCGGCCGCGAGCGCCGCGGTCACCAAACGCGAAGCCTCCCTCACCAAGCCGCCCGGAAGCCTCGGACGCCTTGAAGATATCGTCGCCTGGCTCGCGCATTGGCAGGGCCACGCGCCGCCGCGCCTCGACCGGGCCGAGATCCTCATCTTCGCCGGCAATCACGGCGTCACCGCGCGCGGCGTTTCGGCCTATCCGTCCGAGGTCACGGCGCAGATGGTGGCGAACTTTGCCTCAGGCGGCGCCGCGATCAATCAGCTCGCCCGCGCGGCCGGCGCGACGTTGCGCGTCATTCCGCTCTCGCTCGACACGCCGACCGCCGACTTCACGCAGGCGCCAGCGCTCACGGAGCAGGAGTTCATCGCCGCGGTGAGGACCGGATACGAGGCGGTCGCGCCGGACAGCGCTCTCGTCTGTCTCGGCGAGATGGGGATCGGCAATACGACAGCCGCAGCGGCTCTGGCAGCCGCCCTGTTCGGCGGCGGCGGTGCGCGCTGGGCCGGCCGCGGCACCGGCGTCGATGAAGACGGCCTGGTGCGAAAACGCAAAGTGATCGACGAGGCGCTGACCCGCCATGCCGCGCTGCTGCACGATCCGCTGGCGGTTGCTGCTGCCTTCGGCGGCCGCGAGCTCGCCGCCATCCTCGGTGCGTGTCTTGCGGCACGGCGGCAGCGCATTCCGGTTCTGCTCGACGGCTTCGTCTGCACCGCCGCGGTGGCGCCGCTCGCGAAACTCCGCGCCGATACTTTGGCGCATGTCCAGGCCGGGCATGTTTCGGCCGAAGCCGCGCACCGCACGCTGCTTGATGAACTCGGCCTGGTGCCGCTCCTCGATCTCAACATGCGGCTTGGTGAAGCGTCCGGCGCGGCGGTGGCACTCAACATCCTGCGCGCGGCGCTGGCGTGCCACACCGGCATGGCGACGTTCGCGCAGGCGGGCGTCTCGGACAGACCGGAGGACAACGCTGCGCCGAAGGCTGCGCGCTAATCCGCCGCTATGGCGTGAAAGAACGTGCCGCTGACGCGGCCACGGCGGCCGCCGGATGTACCGAGCGCACGGCCTTCGCCGTCGCATAGTTCGGCAAAGCCATCGTCGGTGCCGGCCGATGTCAGCGACGCGTAGTGGAACTCATGCCCGCGCACGATCGCGTCTTTCGCGCCAAGAACGCCGTCGGCGAGGAGCCGCGCCGTGCGATAGCCGAGATGCAATTTGCGCCGGGCAAAGCTTGTCGCGTGTCCGAGCAATCCGGTCATGACGTGGCGCTGCCCCTCGGCGTCTTCGAGGCTTTGGCCCAGCACCATGTAACCGCCGCACTCGCCATGCACCGGCCGCGTCTCGGCAAAGCGGCGCAGGCCCTCGGCAAAATTCCGCGCGGCGGCCAGCGCACCGGCATGCAGTTCGGGATAGCCGCCGGGCAGCCAGCAACAGTCCGCGTGTTGCGGCGGCAGTTCATCGGCAAGCGGCGAGAAGACAATGATTTCGGCGCCGGCATTGCGCCAGGCGTCGACGAGATGCGGATAGACGAAGCTGAAGGCGCGATCATGCGCCAGCCCGACGCGCTGGCCCGGCGGCGGCAATGCAGGCGCGCGATTTGCACCCGTTGCGCCGAGATTCAGCGGCGCGGCAGCCGCGGCAACGGCGTCGAGATCGATATGGCGCTCGGCCATCGCGGCAAGGCGTTCGATCAGCGCCGCAAGATCGGCATGTTCGCCGGCCTGGACCAGCCCGAGATGCCGTTCCGGCAGCGCCAGTGCGGCATCGCGCGGTATCGCGCCGAACACGGGAATGCCCAGCGCCGTGATCGCGCCGGCAACGAGTGCGCGATGCTTCTCGCTTGCCGCGCGATTGAGGATCACGCCGGCGACGCGGACGGCGGGGTCGTGCGTGGCAAAGCCCCGCACCACGGCCGCGGCCGACTGCGCCTGGCGCGACACGTCGAGCACGAGCACGACCGGAAGATCGAAATGCGCCGCGAGGTCGGCGGTCGCGCCGCTTCGGCCCGCTGTACCGGCAGCGCCGTCGAACAGGCCCATCACGCCTTCGATCACAAATATGTCAGCGCTGTTGGACGCTTGCGCCGCCAAAGCGTCGAGCAGCGGACGTGGCATGGCCCAGCTGTCGAGATTGACGCTGGATGAGCCGGCGGCAGCGGCGTGGAACGCCGGATCGATATAATCCGGGCCGGCCTTCGCCGCGCGCACTTTGACGCCACGCCGCGCCAGCGCCGCCAGCACGGCGAGCGTCACCGTCGTCTTGCCGGCGCCGGAATGCGGCGCGGCGATGATGAGCCCGCGCGCCGTCATGGCAAGCCTTTGACAGTCGTGATTTCCTCGCCGAGCAATTGCGCGCGCATCTTTACGATGTCGCCGATCACGACAATTGCCGGCGGCTCGACTTTTTGTTCCTGCGCGGCGGCAGCGAGGTTTTGCAGCGTCGACACAAGCACGCGCTGTTTCGGCGTCGTCGCCGAGGCGATCACGGCGGCCGGTGTCGCACCGTCGAGGCCCGCCGCCATCAATGCCGCGGCGATCCGTTCGAGATTGTGCATCACCATGTAGAGCACGATGGGTTCGCCGGTGCGGGCGAGCGGCGCCCAGTCGAACTCCTCGTCGGCGCCGTGGCCGGCGGCGAAAATCACGGCGCGATTGGTGCCGCGCAGTGTCGCCGGAATCGCTGCCGCTGCCAGCGCCGCCAAGCCGGCGGTGACGCCGGGAATGACACGGAACGGCACGCCGGCGTCCGCGAGCGCCATCGCTTCCTCGCCGCCTCGCCCGAACACGAAAGGATCGCCGCCCTTGAGCCGCAGCACGCGCTGTCCGGCGCGGGCGAGCGTGACAAGCCGCCCGCTGATATCGGCCTGCACCGCAGAGGGCTTGCCGCCGCGCTTGCCGGCAAATTCAAGCCGCGCTTGCGGACCGGCGAGCGCCAGCACGCGCTGATCGACCAGCGCGTCGTGGACGACGACGTCGGCCTGGGTGAGGCCGGCAAGCGCGTCGAGCGTCAAGAGTCCCGGATCGCCCGGCCCGGCGCCGGCCAGCCAGACATGGCCCGGCGCGAACACCGGAACACCGGCGCGGCGTGCGGCGAGGGCATCCCACGCGGTCATGACGCGTCTCCTGCGGCATCCCCATGGTGACGCGTGGGGCGCGGGGGACTAAAGCTTGCGTCATGTCCAAGCAGGTCCCTCCATTGCGCCGGGGCTGGACCACCGGCACCTGCGCCACGGCCGCGGCCAAGGCGGCCTATGCAGCGCTGGTCACGGGCGAGTTTCCCGATCCGGTCGAGGTGACGCTGCCGCGCGGTGAGCGGCCGAGTTTTGCGCTCGCCATGACGCGAAAAGACGGCAACTCCGCTACCGCGGGCGTCGTCAAGGACGCCGGCGACGATCCCGACGTGACGCATGGCGCGCTGGTCTGCGCCACGGTGCGCATCGGATCGCGCGGCGCGGGCATTACTTTTCATGCCGGCGAGGGCGTCGGCACCGTGACACGGGCCGGCCTCCCCGTTGCGCCGGGCGAGCCGGCGATCAATCCGGTGCCGCGCCGCATGATCAACGATGCCATCGCCGAGGTCGCCGCCATCGCCGGCTGTCCCGCCGATGCCGCCGTGGAGATTTCCATACCCGGCGGCGAAACGCTGGCGGCGAAGACTCTCAATGGACGGCTCGGCATTGTCGGCGGCCTGTCGGTCCTCGGCACCACGGGCATCGTCGTGCCGTATTCTTGCTCGGCCTGGATCCATGCGATCCATTCCGGCATCGACGTCGCACGCGCTGCCGGTCTCACTCACATCGCCGGCGCGACCGGCGCGAGCTCCGAGGCTGGCGCGCAAAAGCTCTATGGCCTGCAAGAGATCGCGCTGATCGACATGGGCGATTTTGTCGGCGGCATGCTGAAATATCTGCGCCGGCATCCGGTGCCGCGCGTCACCATCGCCGGCGGCGTCGCCAAGATGACGAAGCTGGCGCAAGGCCTCACCGATCTTCATTCCAAGCGCGGCAGCGTTGATCTGGCGGTTCTTGCCGAGCATGCAAAAACGGCAGGCGGTTCGGAAGACCTGCACCGCCGCATCCTCGCGGCGAACACGGCCGCCGAAGCATTTACACTCGCGCAGGCCGAAGGCATCGCGCTGGGTGATAAAGTTGCGGCAGCGGCACAGGCGACCGCCGCCGATCTCGTCGAAGGCCGTGATATCGCGATCGAGATCGCGCTGTTCGATCGCGAACAGAATCTGGTCGGCCGCGCGCCGTTCAAGAGCTGAATTAGTCATGCGGCGCCTCCCCGGAAGCGGCGGCGGTAGTCTGCATCATAAAGCGCACTGTCGCGAAAATCGTGGGCGGCAAGCGCGCGGCCGACGACAATGAGCGCAGTGCGCTCGATCCGCGCGTCGGCAACCTGGGCGGCGATATCGCCAAGCGTGCCGCGAATGATGCGTTGCGCCGGCGTGCTGGCCTGCACCACGACCGCAGCCGGACAATCGATGCCGTAAAACGGCGCGAGCTCTCCGGCGATCGCGGCGATGGCGTGGATGGCAAGATGGATGACGAGCGTCGCGCCGCTTGCCGCAAACGTTGCGAGCTTCTCGCTCTCCGGCATGCGCGAGGCGCGCCCGGACACCCGCGTCAGCACGACGCTTTGCGCTACTTCCGGAACGGTGAGTTCGCATTGCAAGGCAGCCGCTGCGGCGGCAAAGGCCGGCACGCCCGGCGTGAGCGTATAGGCAATGCCGCGCCGCTCAAGACGGCGCAGTTGCTCGGCAAGCGCCGAGTAGAGCGACAGATCGCCGGAATGAAGCCGTGCCACGTCGTGACCGGCCGCGTGCGCCGCCGCGAATTCGGCCTCGATCTCGTCGAGCGACAGTGGCGCGGTGTCAACGAACCGCGCGCCGGGCGGGCAATAGACCAGCAATTCGCGCGGCACGATGGATCCGGCATAGAGGCAGACCGGGCATCGTGCGATCAGGTCGCGGCCGCGCACGGTGATGAGATCGGCGGCCCCCGGGCCTGCGCCGATGAAATGTACGGTCATGGCTTTTTCCAAATCCACTGCGTCACCGGCATTGCGGCGCGCCAGCCGGTCTTCCCGCCGACCGCATCCGCGCGCGAAATGGCGATGCGGATGAGTTCGCCGCCCGATGCGGCGCGGCGCGCCAGCAGCAACGCCTCGGTCTCGAGCGTCACCGCATTGGCAATCAGCCGGCCGCCGGTGCGCAGCGCGCGTGCCGCGGCATCGAGTATGCCGGCATCGTTTCCGCCGCCGACAAAAATTGCATCCGGCATCGCCAGCGCCGATAACACCGCCGGCGCTGCGCCTTCCACAATCTCCAGCCCCGGCACGCCAAACGTGGCGGCGTTGCGGGCGATGCGCGCCGCGCGATCCGGGCGCCGCTCCACCGCGATCGCCCGCATTGCCGGATCGGTCAGCATCCACTCGATCGCGATCGAGCCGGACCCCGCGCCGATATCCCACAGAAGTTCGCCGCGGCGTGGCGCCAGCGACGACAATGTCACCGCGCGGACTTCACGCTTGGTGATCTGGCCGTCGTGCTCGAACAAATCGTCACGGAGTCCCGGCGTCAGCGCGAGTACGCGCGCGTCCGGCGCGGCGGCGATTTCAATGGCGACGGTATTGAGCGCATCGACCGCGCCGAGATCATAGCCGGCTGCGGTCGTACCGCGGATTTTCTCGCGCGGGCCGCCGAGCGTCTCCAGGACGATAAACGGCGACGCGCCGAAGCCGGTTTCGGCGAGAAGTTTTGCCAGCGCCGCCGGAGCGTCGCCATCGGAAGTCAAAGCAAGGATGCGTCCGCCCGGCTGCAAATGCGGGCGGATGAGATCGAGCGTGCGGCCATGAAGCGACAGCAGCACGGTTTGCGGCAGCGACCAGCCGAGACGCGCCGCAGCGAGACTGAAAGCAGACGGCGCCGGCACAACGATCATTTCCCGGACATCGATGTGCCGCGCCAGCACCGCGCCGACGCCGAATTGGAACGGATCGCCGGAGGCCAATACGCAAACCTGCCGTCCGCGATGCTGCAAGACCTCTTGTGGGGCGCTGTCGAACGGGCTCGGCCAGGGCCGCGCCGCGCCGCGGATGAGAGGCGCCGCCAGGCCAAGGTGCCGTCTGCCGCCAAATACGATGGTGGCGCCCTCGATCAGCCGGCGGGCCACCGGGCTTAAACCCTCGACGCCGTCTTCGCCGATGCCGACAATGGACAGCCAGCGCGGTGATGCGGCAGTGTCGCGCGCGAAAGCGTCAGAAAGCGGCACATTAGACATGCCACGGATCCTCATTCTCGGCGGCACCACCGAAGCGCGCATTCTGGGTGAGCGTCTCGCCCGGCGCGGCGGCCTCGACGTGACGCTGTCGCTCGCCGGCCGCACCGCTTCGCCGGTTCCGCATGCGGTCCCACTTCGTGTCGGCGGCTTTGGCGGTGCTGCGGGTTTGGCCGACCATCTCGTCAAGGAACGTGTCGATGTATTGATCGACGCCACGCATCCTTACGCAAATATCATGTCCGCGAACGCCGCCGAGGCGGCGCGGACAACCGATGTGCGCTTTGTTGCGCTGCGCCGGCCGGCATGGAGCGCGGTTGCGGGCGATCACTGGACCGAAGTGAGCAATGTCAGCGATGCGGTGCATGCACTTGGGGCGGAGCCGCGCCGCGTCTTTGTCGCGCTCGGACGCAACGAGCTTGCACCGTTCGCAGGTTCGCCGCGGCACTTTTATCTCATCCGCAGCGTCGATCCGGTCGATCCGCCGCTGCCGCTTCCCCACGTGACTTATATCAACGCGCGCGGTCCGTTCAAAGAAGCCGATGACCATGCGCTGATGCTGACGCACAAGATCGACGTTGTCATCGCAAAGAACAGCGGCGGCAGCGCCGCTTACGGCAAGATCGCCGCCGCACGCGCGCTCGGGGCCGAGGTGATCGTGGTGCGCAGGCCGCTGCCGCCGGATGCGCCCGCCGTCGAAACCATCGATGAAGTGATCGCGTGGCTCGATCATGCGCTCACCGCGGCGGCCGCGCGCGGCGTATAGACAAGCGGCGAGCGCCCGGGCCGCGCGATGATACGGGTCTCGCGCGTGCCGACGATGACCAATGTCGCCATGTCGGCCGGGTGTGCTCCGGCGTCCGCGAGCGTCGCGAGATGCACATGCTCGTCTGGCCGTCCGACGGCGCGGCCGAACACGACCGGTGTCGCGCCCGGCAGATGCCGGCGCAGCCGTTCCATCGCACTGCCGAATTGCCACGGCCGCGCGCGTGAGATCGGATTGTAGAGCGCAATCACAAAGCCCGCGCTCGCAGCGGCATCGAGACGGCGCTCGACCAGATCCCAGGGTTTCAGATTGTCGGAAAGCGACAGCGCGCAGAAATCATGGCCGAGCGGAGCGCCGATCCGCGCCGCGACGGCGAGCATGGCGGTGACGCCGGGGACGAACGCCACATCGAGCGCGCGCCAGGCTTCCGGCCCGGCTTCGATCTCCTCGCAGATCGCCGCCGCCATGGCGAATACGCCGGGGTCGCCGCCCGATACGACGGCGATGTTCGCGCCCTGCGCCGCGTGACGCAGTGCGGCACCGGCGCGCGCGCCTTCTTCGCGATTGTCGGACGGATGCCGGCTTTGCCCGGGTCGCGCCGGCACGCGATCGAGATACGGCCCGTAACCGTAAACCGCATCAGCCGCGGCGAGCGCGGTTTCAGCCTCCGGCGTCACATAACGCGGATCGCCCGGCCCCAATCCGACGACAACAAGACGTCCGGTCATTTGTCAGCTCCCGGCCGTCCATTCCAGCCCGGTATCAGGACGATGGCGAAATACGGCGCCTCATCGTCGAGCTTGGCCGATAGCGGAATCATTTTTTCCTCCGCCATCGTGCCGCGCTCGACATAGATGGCGCGCGGCAGACATCCGCTCTTCTCAAGCGCACGGCGTACTTTCGGCAGATGCCGTCCCACTTTCATCAGGACCGCGGCATCCGTATCGCCGAGCCGCCGCACCAGCTCGCTTTCGGGCAACGTTGCCGGCAATACCGTAAAGACGTCGTCGCCCTGAACAATCGGCATTCCGGCCGCTGACCAGCAGCCGGACATGCCGGTCACGCCGGCAACGATCTCGGTCGGAAAGCGCGAAGCAAGCCTCGCATGCAGATGCATGTAAGAGCCATAGAATAGCGGATCGCCCTCGCGAGATCACGGCGACGACACGGCCGGCATCGAGATGCAGCGCTATCTTCCGGGCTGCGGCATCGTAGAAATCGCGGATCGCATTGCGATAGCTTTCGCTGCATGACGCCAACTCCGTCGTCACCGGGTAAAGTAGCGGCAGTTCGGTCACGCCGGGACGCAGATGCCGCGCGACGATCGCGCGCGAATGGCTGTCGTTGCCCGCCTTGGCGAAGTGCGCGATGACGTCGGCTTCGCCAAGCGTGCGCATCGCCTTCAGCGTCACCAGTTCCGGATCGCCGGGCCCGACGCCGACGCCCAATAGTCGTCCCATGCGCTTCGCCGCGGTCATAGTCCGGGCCTCGCAAGCGCATTGATCGCGGCCGCGGTCATGGCGCTGCCGCCGATGCGCCCGCGCACGATGAGAAACGGGACGCCACGCGGATTTGCGGCGAGTGCCTCTTTCGATTCAGCCGCACCGACAAAGCCGACCGGGATGCCAAGGATCGCCGCCGGTTTTGGCGCGCCGCCGTCGATCAGTTCGAGCAGGTGGAACAAAGCCGTCGGCGCGTTGCCGATGGCGACGACGGCGCCGCCGAGGCGGTCGCGCCACAGATCGAGCGCCGCCGCCGATCGCGTCGTCGAAAGCTCTGCGGCGAGCGGCGCGGTGCGCGGGTCGTTGAGCGTGCAGATCACGTCGTTCTTCGCCGGCAGCCGCGCGCGCGTGATGCCGCGCGTCACCATTTCGGAATCGCAAAAGATCGGCGCGCCGCCGATCAGGGCGCCGCGCGCCGCCGCGACGAGATCGCCGCCAAAGACGATGTGCGCCGCGGCCTCGACCTGGCCGCAAGCGTGGATCATGCGCACCGCAACGTCGGCTTCCTGCGCCGAAAAGCGCGACAGATCGGCTTCGGCGCGGATGATGGCGAACGAGCGCTCGTAGATCGCCGTGCCGTCGCGCAAATAGGCGGCTTCGCTCAGACATGGACGCCCTCGCGCATTTGCTCCCGCACATGCTTGGCAATCGTTGCAGGCAGTTCATGAGTTGCGACGACAGTGAACGGCGCATCGTGCGACGTGCCATGGCCGACAAGCGCGCAACCATCCGGCGTGCCAACCACGGTGAGCCCGGCGGACGCGGAACGTGCACAGCCTTTACTGCAGCCGGACAGGTGAATGATGAACGCGTCGCCAAGATGCGGCGCCGCGATTTCTGCAATTTGCGGAGCCATCGCACGGGACGCGATATGGGCGGATGCGCAGATCGGCGCGCCGGCGCAAGCCACAACATGCCGGCGAGGATCGTCGGCGCGCACGATGAAGCCGAGCCGCTCCGCCGAACCGATGAAGGCGGGTGCGGCCGCGGCAGTGAGTCCTATCACCATCAGCGCGCGGCCCGGCGCGGGACGCATGCCGCTTGCTCCCGCCGCAGCGGCGGCGTCAGCGAGGTCCTCAAGCGATTGCGCACCGGCGTGGCCGAATGCAAGCCCAATGCCGCAAGCTAGCGTTCCATCGCGCAAGTGATGGCGGCCGATTGCGTCCGTCTTCCCCGCATTGGTGCGCGCCGGGGAGGCCGGTGCGATCAGGAGGGCGTTGATGGCCGTGCCGAAAATGTCCGTTCCTTTGACAGCAACGACATCGCGCGCGCGTGCCTCGCGGCCATGTGCTGCGATAATATTGAGAAGCCGCGTCGCGGCTTCAACGGCGTCGGCAGCGGCGACCACGCCGAGCCGGGCGGCGCTCGCCGCGTCGCCACCGACGGCAAGTGTAACGGCATTATTGCCGTTCATCGGCTGCGCGCAAAGACGAATGTCGGCGGCCAACTTTTCGAGACCGGGCGCGCTGCCGCTATCGATAGCGACCGAGACTTTGGCATTGAGTTTCGCGTTCAAGGCGTGTTGTGCGATCGCACAGCGCAAATTGGCGGCGATTATGCCGGCATCGAGGTATTCGCTGGCATCGAGGCCGGTCAGAGCATTGGTCAGGACAGGAACGCCGTCCGCCGCGGCGATGTCGAGTGCGGCAACATCATCGGCGAATAGCGGCGCGGTAGCGGCGTTCAAGCCGCGCACCTGGATACTGCCGCGCGACGTGATTTCCATGACGCCATTGCCGTGTTTGCGCGCGAGCGCGCACAGGGCGCTGAACGCAGCCAATGAAACGGTACCGATCGGCATGAACCGCGCCAGCAGGCCATCGCCGGTCAGCATCGGCGCTGACAGTCCGGGACAGGTGCCGCGGCGTTGCGGAAGGGCTCGCACGAAAGCAGTCATGCCATTGGCTCCGCCCGCAGCGCAGCAAGCCCGGCATCGATGTCGTTCCGCCGCGGATGCCACAGCCCGCGCCGCCGCGCCGCCTCAAGTCTCTCGGCAATCGCTGCCGCGGCCGCCGGATTTTCGCGCAGCAGAAAAGCGCGCACCGCGGCATCGGCAACATAGGCGTCGTGCAGGAGGTCGAACAATTCGCTGCCGACCGCGTCTGTCATCTCGGCGAAATCGGCGAGCCGGTCGACGGTCTCGGCAAGCTCAGCGGCGCCGCGCGGGCCGTGGCGCATTTGTCCGGCAATAAACCTGGGATTGACGGCGCGCGCCCGCACGATCCGCGACAGCGCTGCCGACAAAGCGCGTGCCCGCGGCCGCTGCGGATCCGTCATGTCGAGCATCACCAGATCGGCGGAACTGCCGAGGAGCTTTGCCGCCGCGGCAAAGCCGCCGACAAAGGCGGCATCCTCGGCGCCG
This sequence comes from uncultured Alphaproteobacteria bacterium, assembly GCA_963808205.1. Lineage (GTDB taxonomy): Bacteria > Pseudomonadota > Alphaproteobacteria > Rhizobiales > Xanthobacteraceae > BOG-931. The sequence goes on along the minus strand of CAWEER010000005.1, from coordinate 586,372 downwards.
TCAAGAAGATCACGCGCCGGATCGTCGCTGGTATGCACGAGCATGTCGGCTATGGCGACGCGCTTACCGAAAACGCCGGGCGCCGCGTCGGGTTCGCCTTCGGCGCCGCCATAGGCATGCGAAGCGGCGGCGAGATAGGCCGCACCGATTGCTCCGGCAGTCGGCATCGCGGCCGAGCAAATGTTCGATGCCGGCGCCGTAAGTGCCGGGTGCGGTGCCGAAGATGCGGAGGAGCCGCGATACGCCCTTGCCGTTCATTGTGCGCCGCGCCGCTGCAAGCGGATTGTCGTCGTCATCCTCATCGCGGGCGGCGACAGCCTGTACCGCGGCGTCAAGGAGTGCGATTTGCGCTGGAAAGAGATCGCGAAACAGCCCGGAGATACGCCAGGTAACATCGACGCGCGGGCGTCCGATCGCGGCGGGCGGCAGCACTTCGACCCCGGTGACGCGGCCCGTGGCATGGTCCCAGACCGGCCGGCAGCCCATGAGCGCCAATCCCTGCGCGATCTCCTCGCCGCCGGTGCGCAATGTCGCGCTTCCCCAGAGGTCGACGACCACCGCCCGCGGCATCTCGCCGTGCGTCTGCAGATGCGCGCGCACCACTTCGTCGGCGGCGAGCCGGCCAAGCTCCATCGCGGTTGGTGTCGGCAGCGTGCGCGGATCGGCGGTGAAAAGATTGCGTCCGGTCGGCAGCACATCGCGCCTTCCGCGCGCCGGCGATCCAGCGGGGCCCGGTGCGACACGGCGTCCGTCGAGTGCCGCGAGGAGAGCTGTACGCTCGGCTTCGCTGCTGCCGAGCCATTCCGGGTCAATGACGCCCGGCGGCGGCCGGCCGAAAATGTGCTGGCCGTCCTTGACGGCAAGGTCCTTGAGATCGCACAGCCAGGCGTCGATACGCCGCAAGGCTTCGTCGGGCGCGATCGCGCTGCCGCCGCCAGCCGTAATGCCGGCTTCTTTCGCCAGTCCGGTGCGCTGTGCAGTCTCGACGATCAGCGTCGCGAGCCGCTCACGACGGCGGCGGTCGAGGCCTTCGGCCTGCGCGTATTCGTCGAGCAGAAGTTCGAGTTCGTGCGCCTCTCCCCCCGGGCCGCCGGCAACGAGCGGTGGCGGCAAATGCCCGATGGTCACGCCAGCAAGGCGGCGCTTGGCCTGCGCCGCCTCGCCCGGATTACTGACGATGAAGGGATAGAACACCGGCAAGCTGCCGGTGACGATCTCCGGAAAGCAATCCGCGGTCAGGGCGACCGCCTTGCCGGGCAGCCATTCCAGCGTGCCATGCGCTCCCATGTGAACGAGCGCGTCGGCTTTGGCGACGTGCTGCAGCCACAGCCCGAAGGCGACCAGCGCGTGCCGCGGCGGCAGCAGCGGATCGTGATAGTCGGCGCGGCGTTCGTTGGCGCGGCCGCGATCCGGCGGCAATGCGACCAGAAGATTGCCAAATTTTTGCGCGCGAAAATGGAAAGCGCCTTCACGCACATCGGGATCGTTTGCCGGTTCGCCCCACGCCTCGCGCAACCGCGTGCGCGCCGTGTCGGTCAAACGCGCAAGCAGATTTTCGTACTGCTTCAGAAGCAGCGTCGCCTCGCGGCACCCTGCATCCAGCGTGTCGAGCAAATCGCGCGGCGTCCTGGGGGCGTTGCCGATCGTATAACCGGCGGCAGCGAGGTCCTCGATTGCGGCGACGACGCTTGCCGGCACGTCGAGCCCCACCGCATAACCGGTGCGGCCTTTCGCACCCGGATAATCCGGCAGCAGGATCGCGACACGCCGCTCACTCCGCGGCAGGGACCGCAAACGCACGAGCGCTGCAATGCGGTCCGCGACCATGGCGATGCGATCCGGTTCCGGGCGGCTCGCCAGCGCGGTGAAGGCAAGCCCCTCGAGCGGCGGCAGCGGATCCTTGAACGCCACGATGCCGGCGAGCACGCGGCCATCGAGCTCCGGCAGCACGATGTGCATTGCCAGATCGGCGGCACCGAGGCCGCGCGGACTGTCCCTCCAGGCGGCGCGTTTGGTTGTTGCGCTGACGACTTGCAGCACCGGAACACCGGCCGCATCCAGCGGTCCCGGTTCGTCCGGATTGCCGCCGGCGGCAAATGCGGTCGTGGTCACGATCAGGGCGGGATCGAGCCGCGCGAAAGCGTCGCGCAGGAACGTCGCTGCTTCCGCATCCTTCAGGCTGGTCACGAACAGCGCGGCCGGCTCCAGCCCCCGCGCCGCGAGAGCCGCGCACAGCGCGTCGATCGGCGCGGTATCCGCGGCGAGCAGCATGGCGCGGTAGAAAATGACCGGCACGACCGGCCGGTCCGGCGCGAGTTTCGCCATCAACCGATCGAGCGCAACCGCGCCCTCGCCGGGGACGTATCCCGCAAGCCGCGGCACCGGTATTGCTTCGCGTGAGTCGAGACCGCGTCCAGCGTGGCGGGCAAGCCGGCGCAACAGCGCGCGTAAATTCTCCCGGCCGCCCTCGCGGAAGTAACGCAACAACGCGTCGAGTTCGGCGGCGGGAAGCGTGGAAGCGGCCGCGAGGCGAGCGTCGTCGCGATCCTCGCCGGGCAGCACCGCGAGCGCGATGCCGCGTTGCTGTGCCAGCGCAGAAAGCCGCTCGATGCCGTATTTCCACCAATCGAGGCCGCCAAGCAGGCGAACGACGATCACCTTGGCGTGCGCGCCGACGCGATCAATCCACAGATCGACCGACATCGGATGACGAAGGTCGCGCAAATGCGCGAGTCGCACGCTCGGCAGCGTCGTCCGCTCGGTCTCCCATGCGGCGGCGATGCCGGAAAGATCGCTGTCGGCAAAGGACAGCACGGCAATGTCGCCCGGCGTCTGGCCGAGGTCGACCGCTTCGACGATTTCGTCGAGGTTGGCCGAACTTGTCGTGAGCAGATGCATTGCTCACTCCACGCGATTAGCTGGTCAGCGCGCTGGTGACGGCCGCGCGATCCAGGCCCTTGAGACCAATCACCACAAGCTGCCCTTCGCGGTTTTCTCCGGCCGTCCAGGGCCGATCGTAGTGATGCGTCACCCGCGGGCCCACGGCCTGCACCAACAGGCGCAGCGGCTTATTGGCGACGGCGGCAAAGCCTTTTATGCGCAATACGTCGAATTTCTCCGCCGCGGCGGCGACACGCGAAGCGAGTGCGGCAGGGTCGGCGATTTCGCCAAGCGTAACGACGAACGAATCGAAATCGTCGTGGTCGTGCTCCGCCTCGGCGTCGTGGTGCGTGCGGCGGTTTTCGATGTCGTTCTCGGTGCCGATGCCGAGACCGAGCAGCAAAGCCTCGTCGACCTTGCCGCCGGTAACGGTGATGACTTTGACACTGCGCGGCAGTGCGCCGGAGAGTTTCGCCAGCGCATTATTGACGCCGGCCTCGTCGAGGAGATCGCGCTTGTTCAGCACCACGAGATCGGCGCAAGCGATCTGATCCTCGAAAACTTCCTCGATCGGATCGTCATGGTCCAGCGCATTGTCGGCAGCGCGCTGCTCTTTGAGCGCATCGAGGTCGTGCGCGATGCGGCCCTCGGCGAGCGCCGCGCCGTCGACCACGACCACAACGCCGTCAACGGTGACGCGGCTCTTGATCGCCGGCCAGTGGAAGGCCTGGACCAGCGGCTTCGGCAAAGCGAGGCCGGAGGTTTCGATCACGATATGCTCGACACCGCCTTTCGCCAAAATGGCATCGAGCGCCGGCACGAATTCGTCGGCCACCGTGCAGCACAGGCAGCCATTGGCCAGTTCGACGATGTTCTCTTCGGGGCAGGCGGCGTCGCCGCAACCCTTGAGAATCTCGGCGTCGATGCCCACGTCGCCGAATTCGTTGACGATGACGGCCAGGCGGCGGCCTTGCGCATTGGCAAGGACATGGCGGATCAGCGTCGTCTTGCCGGAGCCGAGAAAGCCGGTGACGATCGTGCAGGGAACGCGCGCGAGCGGACTGCTCATAAACCGACCTCATTGAAATCGATGGGGGGAACGCGGGCGATCAAACCGCGCTTGAGAATATCAGGCCGGCCGCGCCAGGGCAGGATGCCGTCCGTCGCGCCGGCAAGGAGGCGCGCGCCTTCGACCAAGGCCGCCGCATCCACTGCATCGAGACCGCCGAACACATAAGTCCACGAGCCGTCGCAGCGGAGCGCGGCGCTTGGGCCGCGCGTGCAATTGGCGAGACAGCGCAGCCGCCGCACCGAGATCCCGGCCTCCGCCGCCGCGCTTTCGGTTGCGTCGGCGAGAAGCGCGCCGGGCCGCGGCGCGTCGTCCGGCGTGTCGGTGCGTTTACACGTGATGCAGACATAGATGGTCGGCATGGCATCCTTGCTGGTTGCGGAATCGTCCGTCACGGCCGCCTCATGTCTGCTCGACGATCGGCCGGTCAAAACCCTGCCAGCGGTAGATGAGATAGGACAGGATCCAGCTGCCGACGAAAATGCCGATGACGAGATAACCGAAATTGGCAAGGCCATCGTTCATGTTGCCGATGGTGTCCCAGAATCCGCCGGCAAGGCCGAGCTGATCGGCGATGAGGCCGAGCGCCTCGATGCCGCCGATCAGGAGCGCAACCAGAACTGAAATCGCCGTGATGGTGAGATTGTACCAAATCTTGCGAATCGGATTGAGGAACGCCCAGCCATAGGCGCCGACCATCAGAACACTGTCGGTGGTGTCGACGAGCGTCATGCCGGCGGTGAAAAGCGCCGGGAAGATCATGACGGTGGTGAACGTCATGCCGCCGGCAGCCTGACTCGCGGCGACGGTGAAGAGCGTGATCTCGGTCGCAGTGTCGAAGCCAAGGCCGAACAGAAAGCCGATCGGAAACATCTGCCAGCTGCGCGAGACCATGCGGAACAGCGGCCGAAAGATACGGGCAAGAAAACCGCGGCCGGAGAGAAGACGATCAAGCTCATGCTCGGCGACCGGCTCGCCGCGCCGCGCGCGCCGAAAACTTCGCCAGACCTCGCGCAAGATGATGAGATTGATCAGCGCAACGGCGAGCAGGAAGAAAGCCGAGACGCCGGTGCCGATCAGGCTGCCGATCGACTTGAAATGCTCGAAGCGGCTCTGCAGCGCAAAGGCCGTTGCCGCTATCGAGGCAACGACGAGGATCACGACAAGGGAGTGCCCGAGCGAGAAGAACAGCCCAACCGATACCGGGCGTTTGCCTTCCTGCATCAGCTTGCGGACGACATTGTCGATGGCCGCGATATGATCGGCGTCGACGGCGTGCCGGAGCCCGAGCACGTAGGCGAGGAACGCGGTGCCAAGCAGCGCGGGCCGATCCGATAGCGCCACCACTGCCCAGATCCATGCCGCCGCGTTGAAGGCAAGCAGCAGAACATAGATCGCGCCGACTTTGGCGCGCTGATCGGCCGATGTGTCATCGACCGCTGCCTTCAGGACACTGAGCACAAATAGTCCTCGCGTGACTTACCGCCGGCGCGAGCGAGGACCAAAAGACTTGCGTCTTCCGGATCATCCACAGATACACCCCGACCCGTGTTAGTCGCGTCGACTCGGCCGACGGCAGGTCTCCTGGCTCGCGGATCGACGCCTCGCCCTGCCTTCCCGGCGGTATTACGACGCCAGTGGCTTAACCGGACGAGACTTCCCACTCACAGTTGCGGGGGCAGCTGCGGTTTTGGCCGGCGCTTACGCGGCGGCCGCACCGCATTCCCTTTTCACCCTCTCGCGAGGGACCATCGGTAGGCTAGTGATAGATTTCGCCGGGCCGGCCTGTCAATCTGGCCGTCCGGCTTTCGGTCGTAAAGTGATGTCCAGCATAGCAAAACTCACTCTTGTCCTCGGCGGCGCCCGCTCGGGCAAGAGCCGTTATGCCGAAAGCCTGATTGCCGCCCTGCCGCCGCCGTGGCTTTACATGGCGACAGCCGAAGCAGGCGACGCGGAAATGACTGCGCGAATAGAGACCCATCGCGCCCGGCGCGGCCCGCAATGGCAGACCATCGAGGCGCCGCGCGGTCTCGCCGCGGCGCTTCAGAGAAGCGGCGATCGGCCGGTACTGGTCGATTGCCTCACGCTTTGGCTTTCGAACCTGATGTTGGCCGGGGTCGACATCGAAGCGGAAACCGCGCATCTGGAAAGGGCACTCGCGGCGGCAACCGCCCCGGTGGTGCTGGTTGCCAACGAAGTCGGCTACGGCATCGTTCCGGAACATCCGCTCGGCCGAAAATTTCGCGATCTGCAAGGCCTGCTTAACCAGCGCATTGCCGGACGCGCCGACCGTGTCGTGCTTGTCGTCGCCGGGCTGCCGCTCGCCGTGAAAGGACCGCTACCGTGACGGAAACACGCGACAAGGACGAAGCCGAGAAGCATCGCGCCAAGATGGCCAAGCGCAAAGCGGTGCAGGATGCCGAAGTCGCGGAGAAAAAAATCGAGAAAGGCTTGCTCATCGTTCATACGGGTACCGGAAAGGGAAAATCGACAGCAGCCTTCGGACTAACCTTGCGCATGCTGGGACGCGGCCATCGCGTCGGCGTCGTGCAGTTCATCAAGGGCGCCTGGCACACCGCGGAACGCGACGCGCTTGAGAAATTCGGCGATCAGCTCGTCTGGCACACGATGGGCGAGGGATTCACGTGGGAAACGCAGGACCGCGCACGCGATGTCGCGGCGGCCGAACGCGCATGGTCGAAGGCGCGCGAGCTTATGGCCGATCCGGGTTTGGCGATGGTCGTTCTCGATGAACTCAATATCGCGCTGCGTTACGATTATCTCCAACTCGACGCCGTGATCGCAGCGCTGACGTCGCGGCGGCCCGGCCTGCATGTCGTCGTCACCGGCCGCAACGCCAAGCCTGAGCTTGTGGCCGCTGCCGATCTGGTGACTGAAATGACTCTGGTGAAGCACCATTTCGCCGCCGGCGTGAAGGCGCAGCCGGGCATCGAGTTCTAAGTCATGCCGGCCCGCGCACTGATGTTCCAGGGCACCGGCTCGGACGTAGGCAAATCGCTGATCGTCGCCGGGCTTGCGCGCGCTTTCGTTTTGCGCGGTCTCGCGGTGCGGCCGTTCAAGCCGCAGAACATGTCGAACAATGCCGCGGTGACCGCAGACGGCGGTGAAATCGGGCGCGCGCAAGCGGTGCAAGCGCGCGCGGCACGCGTGCCGGCGAGCGTTCATATGAATCCGATTTTGCTTAAGCCGCAAAGCGAGATCGGCGCACAGGTTGTGGTGCAGGGCCGTGTCCGCGGCAATGCCAAAGCCGCGGCCTACCAGACAATGAAAGCCGAATTGCTGCCGTGCGTGCTCGATAGTTATGAACGTCTAAAACGCGAGGCCGATATCGTTCTGGTCGAAGGCGCCGGCAGTGCATCCGAAATCAATCTGCGGACAAACGACATCGCCAATATGGGATTTGCGCGCGCGGCCGGCGTACCGGTCGTGCTGATCGGCGATATCGACCGCGGCGGCGTCATCGCCAGCCTTGTCGGCACCAAGGCGGTGATCGCGCCCGAGGATGCGGCCCTGATCTGCGGCTTCATCGTCAACAGGTTTCGCGGCGATCCGGCGTTATTTACCGCGGGCATGCAGCAGATCGCGCAACAGACCGGCTGGCGCGCGCTCGGGCTCATCCCGTTTTTCCCGGATGCGCGTTTGTTGCCTGCCGAGGATGCGCTGGCGCTCGATCATGCCAGGCCGGTGAAATCCGCAGCGAAACTGCGCATCGCGGTGCCGATCCTGCCGCATATCGCCAATTTCGACGATCTCGATCCGCTCGATGCCGAGCCCGCGATCGATCTTGTTCGCGTGCGGCCGGGCGCGGCGCTGCCCGGCGACGCCGACCTTGTCATCCTGCCCGGATCAAAAGCGACGATCGCAGACCTCAATGCCCTGCGCGCCGCGGGCTTCGACATCGACATCGCGGCGCATCGGCGGCGAGGCGGAGCGGTGCTTGGCCTGTGCGGCGGTTATCAGATGCTGGGACGTACCATTGCCGATCCGAACGGCATCGAAGGCCCGCCAGGAAAAGTCGATGGCCTCGGACTCATCGATGTCGAAACCACGCTGTCGGCCGAGAAACGGCTCGAGCCGATTGAAGGTTCGACCGCTGATGGCGTTTTGTTCTCGGGGTATGAGATGCATATGGGCGTGACCGAAGGACCTGACCGCGCGCGGCCTTTTGCGCGGTTTGCCGACGGATCGCCTGACGGCGCGATATCGGCCGACCGACGCGTATCCGGCACCTATATTCACGGCCTGTTCGCCGATGACCGGCAACGCGCGGCATGGCTTGCGCGCTTTGCGGCAGGCGCAAGCGGCATTGCCTACGACGATTCGATCGAGCGCACGCTTGATGCGCTTGCGGCGCATCTGGCCGCACACCTCGATCTCGACGAGATGCTCAAACTCGCGCGATGAAAGCCATTGCCATTGCGCCGAGGATGACAATCAGGATCGCGTCGGCGGTGCGGTAAAGCGCAAGTGCGCTGCGGATATCCGCGGCACTTGCATCGCGGCGCCCGTCGCCCATCGTGGCGTCCGCCACGCGCGCACCGCCATAGATGCGCGGACCTGCGAGCGACAGCCCAAGTGCGCCGGCCATCGCCGCTTCCGGATAGCCGGCGTTCGGCGAGCGGTGGCGTGATGCGTCGCGCCACACCGCATGCCACGCCTCGGCTGCGGAGGCTCTCCCGCGCAATGTTGCCGCCGCGATCAGAAGAAATGCTGAAAGCCGCGATGCCGGCAGATTGACGAGATCGTCGAGCCGCGCCGCGGCCCAGCCGAACGCCGTGTAACGTGCATTCAGATGCCCGATCATGCTGTCCGCGGTGTTGACGGTTTTGTAGAGCGCGGCGCCGGGAAGGCCGGCAAGGGCGAGCCAAAATACCGGCGCCACTATCGCGTCGGAAAAGTTCTCGGCGAGGCTTTCGATGGCGGCGCGGGCGACGCCCGCCTGGTCGAGTTCAGCGGTGTCGCGGCCGACGATGTGCGATACCGCGGCGCGGCCGGCGGCAATGTCGTTTGTCTCAAGGGCCGCCGCGACATCCGCCACATGCCGGTGCAGGCTGCGTTGCGCGATTAAGGTGCTGGCCAACACGGCAATGCCGAACATTCCGAAGGGCAAACGAAGCAATGCGCTCTGCACTGCGAAGGCAATAAATCCGACAATGCCAAGGGTGATGAGAAGTGCGACAATGCCCATGGCCCGGCGGCTGGCTGGATCCGCGCCGTCACGGTTGAGGGTGCGGTCGAACGCATCGATCAGGCCGCCGATCCAGGTCACCGGATGCCCAATCGCGCGGGTCAGCGCTGGCGGGTAACCCACGCAGAGTTCGATCAGCATGGCAAGAAATGCAAGCGCGACCGGCATGATCTCCTCTGGAGGGTTCGAAGAACCGCTCTTGCATGGCGGCGAGCTTGCCGTCGCGCGGCGCCTGTTCCCGGGCGCTCCTGAACCTTTCATCGACCTTTCGACCGGGATCAATCCCAATCCTTATCCGCTTCCGGAATTGCCGCCCGATTTGTTTGCGCGCCTGCCGGAGGCCGATGCGCTTGCCTCGCTCGCCGCCATCGCCGCAAAGGCCTACGGCGCGCCCGCGGCGGCCAATGTGGTGCCGGCGCCTGGCACGCAGATTCTGCTGCCGCTTGTCGCGGGCCTGGCGCGTCCTGGCCGCGCTGCCGTCGTGTCGCCGACCTATGCCGAGCACGCCCGCGCCGCGGCGCTCGCCGGACATCATGTCATCGAGAGCGGCGATATCCGTTCTGCCGACGCCAGCCTTGTTATCGTGACCAATCCCAACAATCCGGATGGCCGGCTGTTCACCCGGGACGATCTGCTCGCTATCGCCAAAGCCTTGCACGGGCGCGGCGGCGTGCTTGTCGTCGACGAGGCTTTCATGGATGTCGGCCCGGCGGACGCAAGCGTTGCCGCCGAGGTCGGGCGCGGCAACATCGTGGTGCTGCGCTCGTTCGGGAAGTTTTTTGGGCTCGCCGGCGTGCGGCTCGGCTTCGCGCTCGCCGCACCGCCGCTCGCAACGCGGCTTGCCGCGCTGCTTGGTCCCTGGGCGGTGTCGGCGCCCGCGCTCGCGATCGGTACCGCGGCGCTGGGAGATCAAGCCTGGATCGATCGCACGCGGCGTCATTTGGCGGCTGCCGCCGCGCGGCTGGATATGATCCTGACCGGCACCGGTCTCGACATCGTCGGCGGCACGGCACTGTTCCGGCTGGCGCAGACGAATGTGGCAAACGAATTGTTCGATCGCCTCGGGCGTGCCGGAATAGTGGTGCGCCGGTTTCCGGATCAGGCATCGTGGCTGCGTTTCGGCTTGCCCGCGGCGGAGAAAGAGTGGCAGAGGCTGCAGATTGCATTGGCCGGCAGCGGCAGCAAACGCTAGTTTCGATCGATGAGCGCGCGATTAAATCCGCAATTCGAGGGAGCCGACGATGGCACGCAGCCGATGAGCTTCGATGCCGCGTTTCGGGCGCGCTTGCGTGATCTTCTGCTGTGGCGCCGCGATGTCCGGCGCTTCCGCAGCGAAGCGCTGCCCGCAGGCACGCTCGAAGCGCTGATCGAGATCGCCTGCCTTGCACCTTCGGTAGGACTGAGCCAGCCGTGGCGTTTCGTCATTGTTGAGGATAGTGCGGCGCGCGCCGCCATCCGGAAAAATTTTGAAACCTGTAACGCGCATGCCCTGACTGCGCAGGCGACAGAGCGCGCGGGTCTCTACGCGCGGCTCAAGCTTGCCGGATTGGACGAGGCGCCGGTTCATTTTGCCGTCTTTGCCGATCGATCGACCGCGCAGGGTCACGGCCTCGGCCGTCACACCATGCCGGAAATGATCGAATATTCGGCGGTGACCGCCGTGCATACGATCTGGCTCGCCGCCCGCGCCCAAGGCGTCGGCCTGGGATGGGTCTCGATCCTCGATCCGGCTGGAGTGGCGACCAGCCTCGGCATTCCCGCAGCGTGGAAATTCATAGGCTATTTCTGTCTCGGCTATCCGCAGTCCGACGATGCGATTCCGGAGCTCGAGCAGGCCGGATGGGAACAGCGCCGCCTCGCCGCATCGCTCATTATCAGGCGCTGAGATTGTCGCGGCTTTGCCGCACCGTGCGATGTACCAAATCAGGTCACATCGGCTGGCACCCGCCTTGCTCATTCTTGAGCCAATGGCCGCGCATGTCTCGGAACGGCGAAACGCGCCACCCGAACATTTGCGCAAGCCTCGGTGAAAACGGTGCGCCTGCCGATGACGGAAGATCGGTTCGCGCTCGAGGGGAGAGAGCGGTGTTAACCTTTAGCTGTACCAGAATGGTCGTGGCCGGATTGGCTGCGATGCCTCGGCCGGCCGTGCGCCTTGGCGCCGCAGTCGCGCTGTCCGGCATCACATTGCTCACGATCTGGAGCGCAGCCTATGCCGACAGCATGTCTTTCGGCGGCTGCGTCGGCGGCTGGCGTGCGTTGAATTGCGCCGGGCGCTGGGGCGAAGCGCGCGACCCCTTCGTGAGGACTGTGCCCCCTGCCGCGGATGAAACGGAAAAAGCGCGCGCCGCGGAACGTGACCGGCAATGGGAGAAGCGCTGCCGGCCCGTCATCGCGCAGGATCGCCTAGGTGTGCCGCGTTATGAATACGCCGCGCCGGGATGCGAATTCGGCATTCTCGAATAAGCACTTCCGCGCGCGATCAGCGGAGCGAGCCTGTGGTGATGACGTTCTTGTCCGGATGCCGCAACGCGGCGACCGGAATGCCGGACTTGATCTGTCCGGGCAGATAGCGGGCAACAACGATCGGATCGAGTTCCTTGAGCGCGCTTTCGGGCAAGCGCTGCCACACTTCATCCCGTCCGAACAAAGCGATGCCGAGGTACCCCCGAACCGTCAGCGTTTGGCCGTCCGGGCTCACCGTCATCATGGCGTTGTAGATATTGCCGTCCCGCGGATCGAGGATATTGCCGCCCTGATAGACGAGGCCGCTGCGCCTCATGTCCCTGATCAAGGATATTCCGAGCAAAGGAGCATTCCGGCGATCGTCGCGGCAGCTTGAGCAGACCGGGTTCCTGGGCTCGCCCGGGCCCGGAAACGTCCTGGCGATGGCGCCCTCATAGACGCCGTGTTCGACGAACAGGAACCATCCGACTGGTCCGCCGGTGTTCTCGTCGACCTTTTGCCACAGGCCGGTCACAGCCGGTTCCGCTGCAGACGCCAAAGGCGCGGCTGCGCCCAGCGTCATCAGCGTCACTACAAACCCGGCCAGGACCGACTTCACAGACTGCATTGCCAACGGACTTCTCCATTCGCCGTCTTCAGAGAGAATCAGGAGCCGAGCATCGGCGGCGAAGATTAATCATTTCCCAATGCGATGAATTTGCGACGCGGTGTCTTTGTGACCCGGCCGCTGCGTCGCCAGCCGGCGGATATCGCTCCAGGATCCGCAAAAAGACCTTGCAAAAAGGTTTGAATGCCGCGCCGCTGATGTTATGGGAGCGCGGCAACTCGTGGTCCACGCTCGTGATATCGGGCGACGTCGGGGTCGCGAATTCCACGACAATTTCGTGACAACGCCTCGGCTATTTTTGGCTTCGGCGATTTTGGGACCGATGACATGCGCGTAAACGTCCCAATCTCGGTCGGGAGCTGGACACGTCTGTTCAGCCGCTGGGACATCCTCGCGGTATTATTGATCCTGGGTCTTCTCGTTTTCCTCGGCGAAGCAAGCCGTCATCTGTTCGAGCCTCTCACCGACTTGCAAAGGCAGCCGCCATCGCTCGACCCGCGCAATCTGCCGGAATACGCCGCGCGCACCACGCTGCGAATGCTGATCGCGATGGTGCTGTCGCTGATCTTCACTTTCACTTACGCAACCTTCGCGGCCAAAAGTAAAACCGCCGCGCGGATCCTGGTGCCGCTCCTCGACATCCTGCAATCCGTGCCGATCCTGGGTTTTATCTCGGTCACGGTCGTGTTCTTCATGGCGCTCGCGCCAGGGCGCGTGCTTGGCGCCGAATTCGCGTCGATTTTCGCTATTTTCACCAGCCAAGCCTGGAATATGGCGTTCAGCTTCTATCAGTCCCTGCGCACCGTACCGATCGAACTCGAAGAAGCGTCACGCAATTTCAGGCTCAGCGCGTGGATGACGTTCTGGCGGCTCGACGTGCCGTTCGCCATGCCGCAGCTCATCTGGAACATGATGATGTCGATGTCGGGAAGCTGGTTTTTCGTCGTCGCGTCCGAAGCGATCAGCGTCGGCAATACGACGGTCACGCTGCCCGGCGTCGGCTCCTATATCGCGCTCGCGATCGAGCGCCGCGATCTGGCCGCGGTGTGCTGGGCGATCGGCACCATGCTGATCGTGATCCTGATCTACGATCAGGTCCTGTTCCGGCCGCTCGTCGCCTGGGCCGATCGATTCCGTTTCGAGCAGGAGCCGGGTGGACTGCCGCCGCGATCGTGGATGCTCAACGTGCTGCGCCGGTCCCGTTTCGTCGAACGGCTCAAGCGGCCATTCGCGGCATTGTGGCGGCTTACGTTCCGCCCGCGGCGGCCCGACAAAGTGCAGCCGATCGGACAAACGTCCCGGCTCGGCGGCGGCAGGATCGCGTTCCAGCTTGGTCTCGTCGCCGCGGCGCTTGCTGTGGCCGCCTTATGGCAGATCGTAGGATTTGCCGTCGGAGGCATCACTCTCGCCGACGTCGGCACCACGATACTGCTTGGTTTTGCGACACTGGCACGCGTCATCGTGCTCATCGCGGTCGCGACAGTCATTTGGGTACCGATCGGCGTGTGGGTCGGCGTTCGGCCGCGCGCCGCTGGTTGGGTTCAGCCCGTAGCGCAGTTCCTCGCCGCCTTTCCGGCCAATCTGCTGTTTCCGATCGTCGTGTCGGGCATCGTTGCCTGGAAACTCAATCCGAATATCTGGCTCAGCCCGCTGATGATCCTCGGCACGCAATGGTACATTTTGTTCAATGTCATCGCCGGCGCCGTGGCGATACCCGCGGAACTCCGCGCCGTCGGCGCAAACTTGCGCGTGCGCGGCTGGTTATGGTGGCGGCGGATCGCGCTGCCCGCGGTATTGCCGTACTACGTGACCGGCGCGATCACCGCTTCCGGCGGTTCGTGGAACGCAGCCATCGTCGCCGAAGTCGCGTCCTGGGGCGACGAGCACCTGCAAGCCTACGGACTCGGTGCCTATATTGCACAGCAGACCGATGCCGGCGATTTTCACCGCATCGTGCTGGGCATTGCGGTGATGAGCCTGTTTGTCGTCGTCATCAATCGGGTGTTCTGGCGCCCGCTTTATTTCTACGCCGAGCGCAAATTCCGGCTCGGATAAGGAGGCAACATGAGTGCCGCTCTGCTCGACATTCACGGGCTGCAACAGTCCTTTCCGCGCGCCGATGGCGGTGAGCATCTGGTGCTCGACGGGGTCGAACTGTCGCTGACGCAAGGCCAGATCGTCGGCCTGCTCGGCCGCACCGGCTCCGGAAAATCGACGCTGCTGCGCCTGATTGCCGGTCTCGCGCAACCGTCCGGAGGCACCGTCACCTATCTCGGCGATCCGGTTCACGCGCCGGCGCCAGGCATCGCCATGGTGTTCCAGTCGTTCGCGCTGTTTCCCTGGCTGACGGTACTGGAAAACGTCCAGCTCGGGCTCGAAGCGCTCGGCCTTCCGGAGGCGGAGATCCGCAAGCGCGCGCTGGCGGCGATCGACCTCATCGGCCTCGATGGTTACGAGTCCGCTTATCCTCGCGAGCTGTCGGGCGGCATGCGTCAGCGCGTCGGCTTTGCGCGCGCGCTCGTCGTGCATCCGAATATTCTCCTGATGGACGAGCCGTTTTCCGCGCTCGACGTACTCACCGCGGAGACCTTGCGCACTGATTTCCTGGAACTGTGGGGTGATGGCAAGCTGCCGATCAAGGGCGTCATCATGGTCACCCACAATATCGAGGAAGCGGTGTTGATGTGCGACCGCATCCTGTTGTTTTCGAGCAATCCAGGCCGCATCACCAGCGAGATCGCCGTCGATCTGAAGCAGCCGCGCAATCGGCTTGATCCGCAATTCCGCGATCTCGTCGAGAAAATCTATGTGGCGATGACGGCGCGCACGCCGACTATGCCGCAGATCGGTACCGTCGCCGATCGCGCGCCGGCGGCGACCATGAACACGGTGTTGCCGCGGGTGTCGGCCAATCTGCTTTCGGGTTTGATCGAAACGCTTGCCGTTCCCCCCTTCAACGGCAACGCGGATTTGCCGGTGCTCGCCGACGAGTTGCACATGGAATCGGACGAACTGCTTCCGGTCGCGGAGTTGCTGCAAATGCTCCGGCTTGCCGAGATCGAAGGCGGTGACATCAAGCTCACCGATACCGGCAAGCAGTTCGTCGAATTGGGCACCGACGACCGTAAAAAGCTTTTCCAGCGTCAGCTCTTTTCTTATGTGCCGCTGGCGGCACATATCCGGCACGTGCTGCAGGAGCGCGCAAATCACGTCGCGCCGAAAAGCCGTTTTTTCGACGAGCTTGAAGATCACATGAGCTCGGAGGATGTGGAACTCACATTGCGCGCGGTGATCGGCTGGGGACGTTACGCCGAAGCATTCGCCTATGACGATGATTCCGGCACGTTCAGCCTTGAGAATCCGACGTAAAAAGGGTCAAGCGGCCGGCCTACAACCCGCTTGCAACGGCCGGTCGTGGCCGATAACTCTAGCGAGCGGATTTGATGGAGCATGGACCTAATCGGAAAAGCGGTATCTAATTTTCCGGACTATGCTGCTTAGGGCGAGGGCGACATGTCTGTACTTCCGGGGACCGAGGGCGGCGCCCATGTGCGCTGGCTGCTGTTAGGATCATTAGCACTTAATCTGTTTTTCGTGGGCGCGGCCGGAGCGGTGGCTTTCCGCTATTCCAGCCCGGTGCCGCTGCGGACTGTGGCGCACATTGATCACAATCTGGCCACCAGGTTCGATCGCATCGCCGCAAGCCTGCCGCCGGCCGACGGCGATATCATGCGCGCGCAATTGCACAGCGATGCGGAAAAAGTCGCTGCCGCACAGGCCGATCTTCGGCTTTCTCAAGATGACGTGCGCAAGAGCCTCCGCGCGCAGCCGTTCGATGCCGACGCAATGCGGGCTGCCATGGGGCAGAATCGCACGGCGCACGAAAGTTTCGATCAAGTGATCCACGACATGATCGCCGCCGCGGCCGCCAAAATGTCGGTGGTGGGCCGCACCAAGCTCGCCGACTGGCCGGCCGAGCGCGACAACGCACGGCCGCTGCGTTAGCTGATTTTCAAACAGGGTTTAAGCCGCGTTTCGGCGTCCCTGCGTCGCGATCGCAAGCAGGGCGCGTTCCGCAATGATGTCGGCGAGCGCCGGTTTGCGCCGCGATTCCAGAACGGCTTCGGCAAGATCGGCCATAGCGGTGCCGAGCCGCGCGGCGCTCCAGGCTCTCAGCGCCGCTTCGACAAGCGTCTTGCGGCGGAAATGTAACGGTGGCTGAACATTATCGAGCGAAAATGGCCCGCCGGATTCGATCGTCGTGCGCCATTTGTGCAATTGCGCGAGCTGGCGCTGCGTATTGAACAGGATCGATCCGGCCGTCGAACCTGCGATGCGCGCCTTGGCGAGTTGCGTTTCAAGTTCGGACGGCCGGCCGGCAAAGGCCGCGTCGACGATGTCTTCAAGCGCCAGCGCCGAAGCGTCGGACACAACGGCCGTTACGTCCTCGACGCTGACCTGTCCGCGGCCGTGCGCGTAAAGCGCCAGCTTGCGGATTTCGTTGCGTGACGCAGCCCTGTCGCCGCCGAGAAGCGGGACCAGAAGTGCGCGCGCGTCGGGGGCAAGTGTGAGGCCGGCGGCGCGCATCTCGTCGTCGATCAGCCGCGCACGGTCGCGCTCGCTGTCGGCGTAACACGGAAGCGCGGCCGCGTTCTTGGCGCGCTCGCACAGTGCGCGCAGCGGCGCGTTACGGCGCAGATCGCCGGCTTCGATGACGACGCGGCATTCGGCGAGCGGCGCGGCAAGGAGCGCCTCGACCGCAGGCGCGATATTGCGGCTTCCCGCCTTCAGCCATACCGCGCGCCGTCCGCCGAACAGCGGCATAGTCAGCGCCTCCTCGACGAGACGTGACGGCTCGGCGGCAGCGTCTTCACCTTCGAGCCGCGCGAGCGCAAACGGGTCGTTCACGTCGTCAACGGATGCCTTCACCAGCGCGCCGACGCGTTCGCTCACGAGACCTGCGTCGGGGCCGAACACCAGCACAACCGGCCGCGCCGGATCGGGGCGCGCGACAAAGGCGTCGACATCCGCGGGCTTGATGGCGACCATGCAATTCGATTCCGATGGAAGTTTACGTTCCGGCGACGAAATACGACGCGAGCCGGTTGCGGATCGACTCGGCGGCGCCCAGGACCGCGCGATCTTCGGCGTTCATCTGCGCGCGCTGCGCGGCGAAGCGTTGCTGCGGACCCGGAATGTCGTAGTCGACATGGGTCGTGGTAGAATCCTTGAGGACGACTTTCCCGGTCGCGATTTCCACGAGCTGATAGTTCACGACGACGCCGCCGACTTGCGCGGTCGGCCGTCCGCTGATGGGGTCGACGATCACCGTTAGACCCGATTGCCCGATCGTGACCAGGAGGCGATGCGTCGGCGCATTGGCGCCGGCGGCGCCGTTCAGGTCGTATTGCAGTGCGTTGTGCATGGCGACAGCGAGCCGCGATTGCGGCGTTCCCTGCCGTGCCGGGATCGGCGGAATCTCGACCTCGGCAAGCTTGTCGTGAACGTTCTCGCCGTCGGCCGTCGGACGATTGCCATAGAGCGGCTGGAAGCAGCCGGCGACAAGGCTCGCCGCGGCCAGCGCGATGGCGAGCCGCGTTACGCAAAACGCAGTGCGACGCTCAAGCCACCACATTGACGATCCGTTGCGGCACGATGATCACCTTTTTCGGCGGCTTGCCGCCAAGCGCCGATTTTACAGCATCCAGCGCCAGAACGGCAGCCTCGATTTCGCCGTTCCCGGCCTTGCGAGCCACGGTCACATCAGCGCGCTTCTTGCCATTGATCTGAACCGGCAGCGTCATTGTGTTCTCGATCAGCAAATCGCGCTCGACGGCCGGCCACGCGGCTTGCGCGACCAGCGTATCGTGACCTAGCGCAGCCCAGCATTCCTCGGCGAGATGCGGCATCATGGGTGCGAACAATTGCACAAGAATATTAACCGCTTCGCGCATCGCCCAGCGAAAATCGGGCGTGCAAACGGCCCCCTCATCAGCACCTGTTTCAGACCCGATTTCGCCGATTATCGTATTGAACGCATTGGCGAATTCGTAAATATGCGCAACACAAACATTGAAGTGCAGCTTTTCAATGTCATCGGTGACGCTTGCGAGCGCCCGGTGGGCGGCTTTGCGCAACGCAAGCGCCGTGTCCGAGAACCGGGCGGGGCGTTCGGACGGCGCCCCCTTTGCGATTTCGGCGCCTTCGCCGGCGAGCCGCCAGAGACGTTGCGAGAACCGCCATGCGCCCTGAACGCCGCGCTCGGTCCACTCCACGTCGCGGTCCGGCGGCGAGTCCGACAGCATGAACCAGCGCGCCACGTCGGCGCCGTAGGTCGCGATGATGTCGTCGGGATCGACGGTGTTGCGTTTCGACTTCGACATTTTTTCGATGGCGCCGATTTCGACCGGCTCGCCAGTTGCGATCAGGCTCGCGCGCCGTGCGTCGCCGTCGGCTTCGATTTTCACTTCCGCCGGCGCCGCCCATTCGCCGCTCCCGGTGCGATAGGTCTCGTGCACCACCATGCCCTGCGTGAACAATCCGGCGAACGGCTCGTCGAGGCCGACATGTCCGGTCTCTTTCATCGCACGGGTGAAAAACCGCGAGTAGAGCAGATGCAGGATCGCGTGCTCGATGCCGCCGATATATTGATCGACCGGCATCCAGGCATTGACCACGGGCAAGTCGGTCGGCTCGTTCGTGATCCACGGATCGGTGAAGCGCTCGAAATACCACGACGAGTCGACGAACGTGTCCATCGTGTCGGTCTCGCGCCGCGCCGCACCGCCGCATTGCGGGCACTTTACATTCTTCCAGGTCGGATGATGATCGAGCGGATTGCCCGGCCGGTCGAACGTGACATCTTCCGGCAGCGTGACTGGTAAATCCTTTTCCGGCACCGGCACCACGCCGCACGTCTCGCAATGGATGATCGGGATCGGACAGCCCCAATAGCGCTGCCGTGAAATGCCCCAATCGCGTAGCCGGAAATTGACTTGACGCCGGGCAACCGCCCCCACCGTTCCCTCGCCCGCTTGCGGGGGAGGGTTAGGGAGAGGGCGCATCTCCTGTTCCAGGCGTCGCGCGACGTCTTCCTTCGCCTCCGCGATCGTCATGCCATCGAGGAAGCGCGAATTGATCATGCGGCCGTCGCCGTCATAGGCGGTGTCGGTGATGACGAAAGTCTTGGGATCGGCGCCCGGCGGACACACCACGGGTGTGTTGCCGAGGCCGTATTTGTTGACGAAGTCGAGGTCGCGCTGGTCGTGCGCCGGGCAGCCGAAAATGGCTCCGGTGCCGTAATCCATCAGGACGAAATTGGCGACATAGACCGGCAAAGTCCAGGTTTTGTCGAACGGATGCACCGTTCTGATGCCGGTGTCGAAACCCATCTTCTCGGCGGTGTCGATCTCGGCCTGTGCGGTGCCGTGCCGCCGGCATTCCTCGATGAACTCGGCGAGCTTCGGATTCTTTTTCGAAGCCGCGGCGGCGAGCGGATGATCCGGCGCCAGCGCCATGAATTTGGCGCCGAACAAAGTGTCCGGCCGCGTGGTGAAAACTTCGAGTTCGCTTTCGCCGTTCGGCGCGGTCTTCGGATCGAGCGCGAAGCGGATGAGCAAGCCCTCTGATCTGCCGATCCAGTTCTTCTGCATCAACCGGACTTTATCCGGCCAGCGGTCGAGCGTGCCGAGTGCGTCGAGCAGAGAGCCGGCGAATTTGGTGATGGAGAAGAACCATTGCGTCAGCTCGCGCTGTTCGACCAGAGCGCCGGACCGCCAGCCGCGGCCGTCGATCACCTGTTCGTTGGCCAGCACCGTATTATCGACCGGATCCCAGTTCACCTTCGACTGCTTGCGTTCGACGAGACCAACGCGCAGGAAATCGAGGAACATTTTCTGCTGGTGCTTGTAATAGGCGGGGTCGCAGGTCGCGATCTCGCGGCTCCAGTCGAGCGACAGCCCCATCGATTTGAGCTGCTTCTTCATCGCGTCGATATTCTGGTAAGTCCACGTCTTGGGGTGGACCTTGCGCTCCATTGCGGCGTTTTCGGCCGGCATGCCGAAGGCGTCCCAGCCCATCGGATGCAGCACGTTCATTCCCATCGCCCGCTTCACGCGCGCCACAACGTCGCCCATCGTGTAATTGCGGACGTGTCCCATATGGATGCGCCCCGACGGGTAGGGGAACATCTCAAGCACGTAATATTTTGGTCGCGGGTCGTCGTTCTTCGTCGTGAAGATGCCGCGCTCATCCCAGATTTTCTGCCAGCGCGCTTCGGCGTCGCGGGCGTTATAGCGGTCACTTGCCATTGGAATTGCGGTCTTTTCCGGCGGTCGTCAGGGTTGCGGGACGTGACATGAAAGAGCAGGGCGGGTCAACGGAGAGATGACGGGAAAATCGCCCGTCATTCCGGATGGTCTTCGGCCCAGCCGTTGCAATGGGCGCGTTCGTGGCGGACATAGGCCTTCAAATCCTTCACCGGGCCGCCGCGTGGAATGACGAGGTAGCAGATGTGCCTGGACTCCCACGAGCAGGCATCGGCGTGTACGCCCCTGCTTGCACAGGCGCGCCGCGCCTCGGCGAGCGGCAGCACGCGTTCGATCACCGGCCCGGAATAGGGGTGATTGTAACGCATCGGCGGTTCAAGAACGTAGATCGGCATTCTGCCGGTGCCTTAGTTGCTCCGCAAAGGACAAACATAAGCGCGATCATTTATTCGGGCAATTCATGGAGGGTGTCATGTATCGCACCAGATTCATTCGAGCCATTTTCCGATCGTTTCTGTCTTATACCGCGTTTCTGTCTTATACCGTCTGTCTCGCAGCAATTTTTGGTGCTGCCTTCCAGGCGCAGGCACAGCAGCAGGCGCCGTCGCCGGCGCAAACCGAAGCACGCGTGATCGTGACCGGAGAAGGCAGCGTCAGTGCACCGCCCGACTATGTCCAGATCGCAAGCGGCGTGACCACGCGTGGCAAGACAGCCAAGGAAGCAAGTGACGCCAATTCGAAAATAATGGCCGCGCTCATCACGACGCTGCAAACTGCCGGCATCGAGCAAAAAGACATCCAGACCTCGCGATTTTCCATCCAGCCGGTTTATGCGCCGCCGCAGCAGAATACCGAGCAGAGACTCACGGGTTTTGCCGTGTCCAACCAGGTGACTGTGACGATCCGGCAAACCGCGAAACTCGGAGATGTCCTCGACCGGCTGATTGCGGCCGGTGCGACGGATGTCGACAGCGTCGAATTTCTTCATGCCGATTTGTCGAAAGTGCTCGATCAGGCGCGGGCAGCCGCGGTTGCCGATGCGCGGCGCAAGGCCGAGCTTTATGCGCACGCCGCTGGCCTGAACCTTGGCCCCGTCGTCTGGATGACCGAAGGCGCCGCGGCGACGCCGCCGATGCGGATGACGGCGTTGGCCGGCGGTCTTGCGGCTTCGCCGGTGCCGGTCTCGGCCGGTGAAGACATGCTGCAAGCCCGGATCACGGTCGGCTTCGGCATCGCGCCGTAGCACCGGATCGGGGAGTACCGCACCTTCCCGGTCGTCAGGCCGTCGGGCTCACGTCCATCGTGTCCTGGATGAACCCGCGCAGCGCGTCGGTATCGAACGGCTTGCGCAGTATCTTCAAATCGGAAGGCGCCGCCTGCGCGGCGTCGCTGTAACCGGTTGTCAGAATCACCGGCAGATGCGGATAGCGCGAGCGGACTTCGCTGGCCAAACCCACGCCGTCGATCGTACCGGGCATGACGATGTCGCTGAAGACCAGGTCGATCTTGGTGCCTTCGGACAGCAATTTCAGCGCGGCTTCCGCGGAGTTGCGATAGACCGTGTCATAGCCGAGATGGTCGAACAGCGACGACGTCACTTCCGCGACTTCGGCGCTATCATCGACAATGAGCGCCGTCGGGCGTTGCGACCGCAAGACTTCGGATACGTCCTCCTTGACGATGTCCACGTGGGAGCATGGCGGCAGATAAACCGTAATCGTTGTTCCCTGTCCGACCGTGCTGTCGGCCTGCACCGTTCCACCGGCTTGATGCGCAAAGCCATAGACCTGCGACAGGCCAAGCCCAGTGCCCTTGCCGACCTCCTTGGTCGTGAAGAACGGGTCGAAGATCTTCGACAGAAGATTCGGCGGAATTCCCATTCCGGTGTCGCGAAATTCGATTGCAACGAATTCGGTCTGCTCGTCATCGCCGATTTCGCCGTCAGTCCTCACATTGGCCGCGGTCAAGGTGAACTCGCCGCCATTAGGCATGGCGTCGCGGGCATTGACGGCAATATTGACGATGGCGAGTTCGAACTCGGCAAGATCGACCTTCACAGGCCAAACGTCGGCGCCGATACTTTCGGTGTAGACGATGTTTCCGCGCAACGAGCTTTCGATCATCGTGCGCATGTTCCGGATACTCGCGTTTAGATCGACGACGGTTGGACTCAGATGCTGGCGCCGCGAGAACGTCAGCAACTGCCGCGTCAGGCTTTCGCCGCGCTTGGCCGCCGTCTGTATTGCCTCGATGGCTTTCGGCAATTTCGGATCGAGCAGCCGTTTGAAGGTCTGAGCGTTGCCGCCGATGATCATCAGCAGATTGTTGAAGTCGTGCGCGATGCCGCCCGTCAATTTTCCGATCGCCTCCATCTTCTGCGATGTGGCAAGCTGTTCGCGCGCCTCGACGAGCTTCTCCTGCGTGTCGCGCTTCTCCGTGGCGTCGCGCATGACATTGGCGAGGCCGGCCAGATTGCCGCCCTCGTCATGGATTGCAGTGATCGTGCCGGTCACGAAAAACGGGGTGCCGTTCTTCCTGATCCGCCATCCTTCCACGTCATTGCGGCCATTCCGGATGGCCAATTCCAGGGCGCGGTTCGGCTCGCCTGCACGGCGCTCGTCGGGCCGATACAAAATGCCGAAATGTTTGCCGATGATTTCTTCGGCTTTGTAACCGACGATGCGCTGGGCGCTGCTGTTCCAGCTCGAAATATGTCCGCTCGTGTCGAGGACGAAAAGAGCGTAATCGGCGACGCCGTCGACGAAGATCTGGAAATGCCGTTTGGCGTTTTTGAATTCCAGCTGGGTTTGATCGAGCTGCCCGTTCAATTGATCCCGGATCAGCCGCAATCGCGCCTCCGTGCGCTGGTGCGCTGCGACGACGGCACCGAGAAAAAGAGCGGCAAGCGGTGTGACGATCGAGAGCGCGAGCAGCAGAACGGACGATCCGGTCACATCCAGGAGGGGAACGGCCCCAGCCGAAAAGCCCCAGCCGGCCATGCCGCAAAAAATCAGCGCCGCCGTCGCGGCGTCACGCTGATTGCCGCGCAGCCCTGTCCACATGATGGGGAGAACGACGAGAAAGCCCAACATGCCGCGATCAAGCGCCAAGCCATCGAGGCCGCCGCCGAGCGGGCTATAGGCGACGATGCCGATCGCGGCTGCGGCGATGAAGATCGCGGCGGTTTCAAGCGCGCTGATGACGGAGGTCGCGCGAACCGGCGCGGCTGCCCACAATACAATAACGGGCGCGATGATCAGCGTGCCTGCGGCGTCCGCCAGCCAGCAGGCTATCCAGGCGCCGGTGGCGGGGCTCGACCGATTGGCGAGAACCTGACCCGCCGTGGCAACGGCGGAGCCGATCATCGCCGCCGGGATAAAGGCAATCAGCGCAAACGTCGCGATGCCGAGGGGTGTCTCGAAGGTCTTGTAGCCGGAGGACCAGTGGTTGATCAGCCATGCCCCGGTGAGTGCCGCAAGCGTTGCCGCGATTCCGACCGCACCCGATTCCAGAAGCGGACCAGCCGCTATCGTGTTGGCGGCAACGAAGGGAAGGGCATGAGCGGCAAAAGCCCCGAGGAAAATCCCGGGCCAAACCCGATAGCCATGCAGGAGGACAAAAGCGATCGCCACGCCGGTCGGCGGCCACAATGGCGTTGCCGTCGGATTGATAGCTGGGAGGAGCTGAGCCGACCCGGCGAGGCCGAGATAGATTGCGACGATGACGGCGAGTTCGAGCGCGCGGGTTGCCGCGCTCAAAACAGCGCGAAGAGCAGGAAGTCTCGCTTCGACGGTTCCAGTTTCTGCCATGGCCGGGAGCCTCGTGCTGGGCCTGCAAAAAACAGCGGATAACGCCCGATTGGCCTGGGTGCCTTATTCAACACGCGGCTACGGCACAAACCCAAGCGGACCCCGGAATCAAGGGAACGCGAGCTAATTTACGATTCCAGTGCGGTTTTTGAAGTTCCTGCGCGATGTCGCCGTGATTCGCAGGAACGTCTAATCCCCCGCGCTCACTGCACTGCCCGGTTGTGGCAGAAATAAGCCGAACTTGCCCTCCTGCCGGGTCCCAGCATGCGTCAGGCGCATTTCAGACTTTGCCCACCACGCTGATATCGGTGCCATCCTTATACGCCGGATGCTTCCAGCCATTCTCGTCGTAATCGGCCATGCATTGCGCGGCGAGCGCCTCCATTTCCTTGAGCGCTCCATTGCCTTGCGCCTGCTGGAGCTGAAAAACGCGGATCAGCTCATGGCTGCCGGAATAATTCATCTCATAGAGCTCGTGGCGGGCGCCGAATTCCGAGCCAATGGCGTCCCAGAGCAGCTTCATGACCTTGATGCGCTCCTTGTAATCGATGCCGCCCGAGCCGCGCACATATTTGGCGAGGTATTTGTCGATTTCGGGATTCTTGAAGTCGCTGGCATGCGAGGGCAGGTAGATCAGGCCGGAGGCGATGACTTTTTCGATGATGTTGCGGATCGCCGGATAGGCCTCCGTCATGAACAGGCGATAGGCTGCCGAGCCGCGCGCATTGGGAAGCACCGCGCCATTGGCCCACGGCACCGGATTGCAGGCCATTGCATCAGTGAGCGACCAGAACAGGTTACGCCAGCCGATCACTTCGCCGATCTGCGCCTGCACGCCGCGAAACGCCTCGACGCCGGTCGCGCGTGCGGCCTTCATCAGAAGCCCGATAATGAAGTCGAGCTTCACCGAGAGCCGCGTGCAGCCTTGCAGCGTGAAGCCGTTGAAGAAACCCGACATCGGATAGAAGGTCTTCAGCCGCTCGATGTCGCGATGGATGATGACGTTCTCCCAGGGGATGAACGCATTGTCGAAAATGAAGATAGCGTCGTTCTCATCGTAGCGCGAAGAAAGAGGATAATCCCACGCCGACCCCGACGCTGCTGCGGCGAACTCGTAGGACGGCCGGCAGATCATCTTGATTCCGGGCGTGTTCATCGGCGCGATGAACATCACCACCATGGCCGGATCGGTGATCTCCTGGCCCATGTTCTGGCCGAGAAAATTGTAATGCGTCAGCGCTGAATTGGTGGCGACGACTTTGGCGCCTGACACGTAGATGCCGGCATCGGTCTCTTTCTGGATGGTGATGTAGACGTCTTTGACCTGCTCGACCGCTTTACTGCGATCGATCGGTGGATTGACCAGCGCGTGATTGAGATAAAGCGCCGCCTCCTGGCCGCGCTTGTGCCAGGCGCGCGCGTTATCGGCGAACTTGCCGTAGAATTCCGCGTTGGCGCCGAGCGTATTGAGGAAGGCCGCCTTGTAATCGGGGCTGCGGCCCATCCAGCCGTAAGACAGCCGCGCCCAGGCTGCGATGGCGTCGCGCTGCGCAATCAAATCCTCGCGCGACCGCGCGACCTTGAAGAATTTGTGCGTATAGCCGCCGGAGCCGGTATCGGTCGGCGCGGTGAGCACGTCTTTCTGCTTCGGGTCGTGCAGCGCGTCGTATAGCAGCGCAACGGAGGCCGCCGAATTGCGGAATGCCGGATGCGTGGTGACGTCTTTGACGCGCTCGCCGTAGATATAGACCTCGCGGCCGTCGCGCAGCGATTCCAAAAACTCCGCCCCGGTAAAGGGACGCTTCTTGCCGGCAATGATCGCTTCGGGACGTTCGGGCATTTCATCCTCCGCTTTCTTTCTTGTCGCGCGCCTTGTATACTCAAATTCATCAGCATACTGACGATATTGGTCAGTGTACCTACAATCGAGCTTGGCCGTCAACGATCCGCCGCGGCGGGGAGACGCGCCGCAGCACAGTGAATTCGATGGCAAATGACGACAGCCGTTTTGTTGAAAGGCCCGGCCACCTCATTCGCCGGCTTCAGCAGATTTCCTTTGCCCTCTTCATGGAACAGGCCAAGGCCTTCGGCATCACTCCGGTGCAATATTCCGCCATTGTCGCCGTCAACAATCACCCCGGAATAGATCAAACAACGCTTTGCAACATCATCGCTTTTGACCGGTCGACCATCGGCGATGTGGTCGGCCGCCTGGAAACGAAGAAGCTCATCAGGCGTTTGCCCGGCCCGGTCGACCGGCGCACCAAATCGCTCTACATCACCCCGTCAGGCCGCCGCATGATTCTCGCCATCGAGCCGGCGGTTGCGTCCACGCAACGGCTTATTCTGGCGCCGCTCAAGCCTGGTGAGCGCAGCGCCTTCATGCAGATGCTCAGGCATCTCGTCCATCTCAACAACGAGCACAGCCGTGCCCCCTTCCGGCAGAAGGATGCGCGGCATCGCAGACTCAGGCCTGCAGTAAAAGCGCCGGGCCGGCCTGCGCGCGCAACGGGGCACGCCCGATCAGGGGACAGCGCCGCCACCGACTGATTTTGTGTCGCGCGATGGCGGTGCGGAACGCTCTACGCGCCGCGCTCGCGATAGAGGGCCCATAACGCGAGGACAGCGACAATGGCGACGGCGAAAAGCGCGCCCTGAACGCCAGTCGCTGCAAAAGCGGTGGCGCCGGCCGCCGCGCCGGCAAGAAAGCCGAGCGCGACCGACAGCACGGTCAGGAGCTGGCCGCGGACTTCATGGAATTCATGCACGGCATTGGGACCATGCCGGCCTCTCGTAAACCGCCGCCACGCGACGATCAGTTCGGTCAGCGCAATGCCGAGCTGCGTCATATTGCCGGTCATGACGTTGGTCTGCGGAATCCCTTTCATAAGGAGCCGCACCAGCACACTCTGTGCGCCCATCGCCATGGCCGCGAACAGACCGGCGACAATGCCGTACCAGTCGGCGGCGCCCTTGATTGGCGGCCCCAGGACGATCATTGCGGCAAAGACCGCCAGCAACACTGCTTCGAGCGCCAGCATCAACGGCAGAGTGGCGCGGCTCCTGTCGCGCAGGGGAATAATCAATGCCGCGGTGAGTGCGGCAGAGAGCACGAATGCGACAATGGCAAGAAGCTTGCCGGTGATGCCGTAATCGTGCCGGATCAATTCTGCTCCGGCGATGACAAAACTCCCCGTCACCTGGGCCGCGAACAGGCCGAAAAGTGCGAGATAGGTGTAGCTGTCGACATAGCCGGCGACGAAACTCAATAGCACCGGTACCGACAACGGAAGCGGTGACTTCTTCCTTGCGCGGGTTTATCGACGTCATAAATCTCTCTGCTCGTCATTTCGGATTGCCGCGAAGCGGCAAGTTCGGAATTCATAATCGCAGATCAGCAATTATGGATTCCGGGCTCATCGCGAATCTCGTCATTGGGCCGCGCTTTGCGCGGACCCGTTGGCGGCTCCCGAATGGCGAACATTACCCCTTCGCCTGCTGGCAGGCGGCCCACAGCCGTGGCGCCGAGGCAGGCATGTCGATACGCGCACCCCCGCCGCCCGGAATGGCGTCAGCGACTGCGTTCATCACCGCCGCGATCGCTGCCGTGGTACCAGCTTCGCCGACACCTTTGACGCCAAGCGGATTGGTCGTCGCCGGCGTGTTGTGCATGGCCTCGCGCAGCGGCGGCATGTCTTCCGCGCGCGGCATCGCATAGTCCATGAAGGAGCCGGTCACGAGCTGGCCGTTGCCGCTATCGTAGACCGTGTTCTCCATCAGCGCCTGGCCGAGGCCGGAGGCGAGAGAACCGTGCAACTGGCCCTCGACGATCATGGGATCGAGCGGAAATCCGCAATCGTCGACCGCCGCATAGGCGACGAGGTCCATGTGACCGGTATCCGGATCGATCTCGACCTCGGCGATGTGCACGCCGTTGGGGAAGGTCTGCGGCGTCTCGGTGACCTGTTTGGTGTCGAGATCTTCGGCGATCTCGCCACGTTTCTTCATTTCCGCGGCGCGTGTGGCGACCTCAAACAATGTGACGCGGCGGTCGGTGCCGACGACTTCGAACCCGCCGTCTCTGAACACGATATCGGTCTCGCCGGCTTCCAGCATCGTCGCGGCGATCGGCATGCCCTTGGCGAGAATTTGCTCGATCGCCTTCACGACGGAATGGCTCACCGTCATGCCCGAACGCGAGCCGACCGAGGCATAGCCCGGCAGATCGTTTGCCGAATCGCCGTTGCGATGCGGAATTTTGTCCGCCGGAATTCCGAGGTGATGCGCGATCAGGCGCGAAAACACCGTGGCATGGCCCTGGCCGGTATTCTGCACATTGAGGGTGAATTGCAAGGTGTCGTTGCCTGGGAAAGCGAGGAGGGCGCTTTCGATCGGCGAGCCGCCGGCATGTTCGAGCATGCAGCAGATGCCAAGCCCACGATATTTGCCGCGTTTTTGCGCATCGCGGCGGCGGCGCTTGAAATCGTCGTAATTGGCAAGTTCGAGCGCCTTGTCGAGAATCCCTTCGAAATCGCCGGAGTCGATCACTGTGCCGACGGCGGTCTTGTACGGAAATCCCGATTTTCCCACCAAATTGCGCCGCCGCAATTTCACCGGATCGATGCCGGTGATGCGTGCCGCCTCATCGACGACGCGCTCAAGGGCGAAACTTGCTTCCGGACGGCCGGCACCGCGATAAGGCGCGGTCGGCAGCGTATTGGTGTAGGCGCATTTCACGCCGATATCGATCGGCTTGATGTCGTACATGCCGGGAAGGCAGCGCGTGAAACTGAGGGTCGGGATGTTGGCGCCGATGGCGCCAAGATAAGCTCCCATATTGCCCACGCTGCGGATGCGCAACGCCAGGAACTTGCCCTTCTCATCGAGCGCGAGCTCGACCTCCGAGTAGATGTCGCGCGCCTGATTGTCGGTGAGGAAAGCCTCCGAGCGTCCGGACATCCAATGCACCGCGCGGCCGATCTTTTTCGACGCGACCAGGAGCGCGATATATTCCGGGTAAGCGGACGTCTTCAGCCCGAACGCGCCGCCGACATCTTCGGTGATGACGCGGAGTCTCTCTTTCGGCCAATTCATGATGCCGAGAATATTGTCGCGCATGGCGCCGGCGCTTTGCGAGCAGACGCGCAGCGTATAGGCGTCGTGTTCGGCATCGTAGCTCGCGGTGGCGCCGCGCGGTTCCATCGAGGCGACGCAGAGCCGCTGATTCATTTCCGATATGCGCGCGATATGCTTGGCCGAGGCGAAGATGCGTTCGACCTCCACCGCATTGGCGGCAGGATCGGCGGCCGGCCCCGCCCAGTCGACGGCGAGATTACCCGGCGCTTCCGGCCACAGCGGCGTCGCGCCAGGTTTGAGCGCGTCGCGCGCATCGACGACGGGCGTCAATTCTTCGTAGTCGACGGTTACGAATTCCGCGGCGTCCTGCGCGATCATCGCGCGCTCGGCAATCACCATGGCGACGGCCTCGCCGATATGCATCACGCGGTCGGCCGCGAGTGCCGGGCGATGCGATACCGCGAGTTTTGTGCCGTCGCGGCCGGGCAGCGGCGGATGCCGCGCAATATTGCCGACGCCTTCAATGTCCTTGGCCGTAAGCACGGCTACGACGCCCGGCGTGGCTACGGCGGCGCTGATGTCGATGCTTTTGATGTGCGCGAAGGCATGCGGCGAGCGCACGAAAAAAGCGAAAGCCTGGTTCGGCAGCGGCGCGTCGGCCATGTAGCGGCCATGACCGCGCACCAATGCGTCGTCTTCGACGCGCGGGTGGCGCTTCGCATGCTGATCGGTCTTGGCGTCGGCTTTGGCGTCCATGCTGCTTCCGCGTGAGGCGTGTCGAACGGCGAATTGCCGGCCCTTTATAGCCGAATCCGGCCATTGAAAAGACCTCCGCGGCGCCCCCAAGCGCATGCCGCCCAGCCCTGTGTCACATGCCTTGCGTCAGTTGACCCGTTATGTGCAAAACATGCCGCCGCCCCGGGGAGAAACAATGATGAAAACAATCGACACCCATACGCACGTGCTGGCTGACGCGACGATAAAACTCCTGCAAAAGGAGATTCCGAAGCTCAATCTCAAGCTGACGCCGATCGACGGCGACAGTGCCGTGCTCGAAGCCGCAGGCGTGCCGTACCGGCCGTTTCCCCGCGGCGGCCACGACATCGAACGGCGGTTCGCCGACATGGACGCAACCGGCGTCGATATGCACGTGCTGTCCGGCGCGCCGCAGACCTGGCTGTACGGCCAGGAGGCTTCCGTCGGCGTCGCCGCATCCGTCATCCAGAACGATGAGATCGCGCGGCTTGTGAAGGAGCATCCGGATCGCTTCGCCGGCATCGCCACGCTGCCAATGCAGGCGCCGGACCAGGCCGCCGGCGAGCTGCGCCGCGCCATCACAAAGCTCGGGCTGCACGGCGCCATGATCGGCTCTAATGTCGGCGGCAAGAATCTCGACGATCCAAGCTTCGAGCCGCTATGGGCGGCGGCCGAGGAACTCGACGCCTGGATGATGATCCATCCCGGCAATGTCGCCGGCGCCGACCGGCTTCGCTCCTATTATCTCGGCAATCTCATCGGCAATCCGCTCGACACCACGATCGCCGGTGCCTGCCTCATCTTCGGCGGCGTGCTGGAGCGTCATCCGAAGCTCAATTTCGTCATGGTGCATGGCGGCGGCTTCATTCCCTATCAGGGCCATCGCTGGGTGCACGGCTGGCACGTGCGGCCGGAGCCGAAAGTGCATCTGAAACATTCGCCCGAACCCTATCTCGACCGCTTCCTCTACGACACCATCCTGCACGCGCACACGCCGCTCAAATTCCTCGTCGAATCCGTCGGCGCAAATCGGGTGTTCCTCGGCAGCGATTATCCCTACGACATGGGCATGATGGATTGCGTGGCGCATGTGCGTTCGCTCGATATCGCCGAGACCGATCGCGACTTGATTTTGGGCGGCCACGCGGCAAAGATTCTGGCGAAGAAACGTCATGGCTGAGTCTTCAGCCAAGGCTGGTTTTACCCGCGTACCGTCACGTGCGACGCAGGCGCTGATTGCCGACGCGCTTGTCGCGGCGGGGCTGCCCGGCGGCGACGCCGCGCGCTGCGCCGCGTTGATGACCGAGGCCGACCTAACCGGCGCCGACGGCCACGGCATTTTCCGGCTGGCGCAATATGTGCGCCGCTTGAAAGCCGGCGGGTTCAACAAGCGGCCCAATATCACGGTGAATAAGACCGCGCCGGCAACGGCTCTGGTCGATGGCGATAATGCCATGGGCCACCTTGTGATGTCGCGCGCCACCGAGCAGGCGATCGCCATGGCGCGCGATTGCGGCGTGTCATGGGTCGGCGTGCGGCGATCCAACCATGCCGGGCCGGCCGGCCTTTACGCGGAAATGCCGGCGGCGCACGGCATGATCGGTTTCTACGCCGCGGTCGCCAATGCCAATCACATGGCGACGTGGGGCGGCGCGGATCTGCTGCTGGGCACCAATCCGCTCGCCATCGGCGTGCCGACCGGCGGAGCGCCGCTGGTCTTCGACATGGCGACATCGATCGTCGCCTACGGCACGGTGAAGAAATATGCACTGAGCGGCCTGACCATGCCGGAAGGCTGGTTCGTGAAGCCCGAGACCGGCGCGCCGATCACCGATCCGGGCAAGTCCGGCGAGGGCATCCTGCTGCCGATGGGCGAATACAAAGGCTCCGGCCTTGCACTGATGATCGGCCTCATGGCCGGTGTGCTAAACGGCGCTGCATTCGGCCGCGACGTCGTCGATTTCAATGCCGACGACACGAGCGAAACCAATACCGGACATTTCATCGTCGCTGTCGATATCGCGCGGTTTGTGCCGTTGAAGACTTTTACCACCGAAGTCGACCGCCATGTGCGCGATCTGCGTGCCTCGAAGCGGCTGCCAGGCGTCGATGAGATCCGCCTGCCGGGCGATCGCCGCGCCGAGTGCCGCACCGATCGCTTGCGCGACGGCGTGCCGATCGCAGCGCCGCTCCTTGCGCAACTCGATAAACTCGCGGCGGAGTTGGAAGTGAAACCGCTGCGCGAGCGGTGAGCATGAACAGATAATGCTCCGTCCCGACACGCTCGCGCTCACCCTGCTGCTGTCATTTCTGACGGCGCTCGGTCCGCTGTCGATGGACTTGTATCTGCCGTCGCTGCCGGACATCGCGCACGGGCTCCATGCACCCGCTGTGCAGGCGCAGCTGACGATTTCGTCTTATTTGTTCGGCTTTGCTGTCGGCCAGATCTTTTACGGTCCGATTTCCGACCGCTTCGGCAGAAAGCCCATTCTGCTGGCCGCGCTGGTTCTCTACGGATTCGCCAGCGCCGGCTGCGTCGTGACGCAATCGATCCACGGCCTGATCGGGATGCGTTTTGTCCAGGCGGTGGGCGGCGCCGGTGCGATCGTGCTGGCGCGCGCAGTGGTGCGCGATCTCTATTCCGGTGTGCGCGCCGGCCGTGAATTGTCGCTGATGGGTGCGATCACCGGCGTTGCGCCCATCGTGGCGCCGATGGTCGGCGGCGTCGTGCAGACCATGTTCGGCTGGCGGGCGGATTTTGTGTTGCTCGTGGTCTTTGCACTCGTCGCGGCAACGGCGGCTGCGGCGCTGTTGCCCGAGACGCTCCGCGAGCGTGTGCCGGGGCCTTTCTCATTGCGCGAAATGGGCGTGCTGTACCGTTCGGTAGCAGTCCATCGCGGCTTTCTTGCTTATCTCGGCATCCTGTCCACGTCTTTCGTGGGCCTGTTTGCCTGGGTGTCCGGTGCGCCGATCGTGATGCAGAGCGGCAGCTACAGCCTCAAGCCGTTGGCATTCGGCGTCATCTACGCCGTGGCGACCGCCGGCTATATGCTCGGTACGGCCATCGCCACAAAAATCGTCATGCGCGTCGGGCTCAATCGCATGATCGGCGCCGGCACAATGGTGCTGGCCGCCGGCGGGTTGATCATGTCGGTTGTCGTCGCGCTCGGTCTTTCGAATGTCCTGTGGCTGGTCGGCGCCATGACCATCTATCTGGCCGGCCTCGGGCTCACGCTGCCGTCATGCATGGCCGGCGCACTGACGCCGTTTCCCGATCGCGCCGGCACGGCATCGTCGCTGATGGGTTTTGTGCAGCAATCGGCCGCCGCGCTCGCCGCGGCCGCGGTCGGTCTCTATCTCGGGCCATCGGCGTGGCCGGTTGCCGGGGCGCTTGCCGCGAGTGGCTGTCTGTCGTTCTTGATCTGGCTGTTCACGCGCCGCGTCCGCCTTGCCGAGCACTGACGGGTTGCCGGACGGCCAAGCACTGGTCGCTACCGGGCGTCTCGGATAATGTTATGGCCCACGCACGATCGCTCAAGAACAAGACGGGCAGGAACACATGATCAAGAGATTTCACGTCCTTTACGTCGGACAGATCGAGCTCGACAATGTCGGACTCTCCGGCACGCCCGCCAACGAGCGGCTCTATTCGGACGAGCGATTGCGTGAAGCTTTCTTCACCGCGCGCGACGTTGCGCAGCTCATGGATGAGCTCGGCTTCGACACGTTGTGGACGGCCGAGCATCACTTCCAGCGCGAGGGCTACGAAGTCTTCCCCAATCTCATCCAGCTCGGGCTGTGGCTCGCCACGCAAACCAAGCGCCTGAAATTCGGTTGCGCGTTCAATGTGCTGCCGATGTGGCATCCGATCCGCATGGCGGAAGACTATGCCATGGCCGACATCGTGACTGATGGCCGCGTCGTGCTCGGCGTCGGCCGCGGCTACCACAGCCGCGAGGTCGAAAGTTTCGGCGCGCCGCTTCTCGACGCCGAGAAGAACCGCGAACTGTTCGAAGAACAGCTTCGTCTTTTGCTGACCTGCTTCAACGATCAGTCGTTTCACTTCAAGGGCAAATATTATGAAGCGCCGCCGCCGGTCGATTACCGTGGTTACAAGCTCAAGGACATCACGCTGGTGCCGCGGCCGAAACATCTGCCGGTCGAAATCTGGATGCCGGTCGCGAGCGGCAAGACCATCGACATGATGGCGCAATATGGACTGAAGGCGATGGTGACGCTCAACGGCGAGAAGATTCTCGACGACGTCATCCGCGCCTATCATGCCGCCTGCGCCAAATACGGCCGCAACAAGCAGCTCGGCGAAGACATGATCTGGGGCGCCGGCGTCTATCTCGCGGCCAATCGCGAGGAGGCGATCCGCAAGCTCGAGCCGGCGCACGACGAGCGCTTCAAATGGTTCGCGCCGTTCGGCTTCGTGCGTTATGCCGACGAGCACGGTCGTACCTGGGGCACGCCGGGCGCGCCGTCGCGGACGCCGTCGCTCAAGGACGGCGTAGCCCAGAAAGCATGGTTCTGCGGCACGCCGGCCGAGGTGATCGACGGCATCAAGTCGATCGAGGCAAAATATCCCGGCCTGGAGAATTTCATGATCCATTGGGCTGAGGGACTTACGCCCGCGGAATTCAAGGATCAGCTCCGCCGTTTCGCCAAAGACGTGATGCCGGCGTTCAAACACTAGATGTCCGAAGCATCCGATCCGCGCATCTATCGGCCGCACGTTCCGCGCAACCGCGACGTCATACTCGAGGTTCTCAGGCGCGTGCTGCCGCAGCGCGGG
Organism: uncultured Alphaproteobacteria bacterium; assembly: GCA_963808205.1. Taxonomy (GTDB): domain Bacteria; phylum Pseudomonadota; class Alphaproteobacteria; order Rhizobiales; family Xanthobacteraceae; genus BOG-931. The sequence continues at coordinate 551,435 of CAWEER010000005.1, read as the reverse complement.
CTCGTTCTGGAAGTGGCAAGCGGCAGCGGCGAGCATGCCGTTCATTTCGCCAGGGGATTGCCGTCGATCGTGTGGCAGCCGACGGATTACGATGCCGCGTCGCTGGCCAGCATCGCCGCGCATCGCGAAAGCGCGGATACGCCAAATCTTCTTGCGCCGATCGTTCTCGATGTCTTGTCGGAGCGCTGGCCGGTCGAAAGCGCCGACGCGCTCGTTTGCATCAACATGATCCACATTTCGCCATGGTCTGTCAGTGAAGGTCTGATGACCGGCGCTGGCCGCGTCTTGAGCGGCGGTGGCGTGATCTATCTGTACGGGCCCTATCGGGTCGATGGGCGGCACACCGCGCCGAGCAACGAGGAGTTCGATGTTCGGCTGCGTACGCAGAATCCGCAATGGGGCGTGCGCGATGTCGCCGATGTAGCGGCCTTGGCTGCGCGCCACGATTTTGCCCTGACGGAGACTGTGCCGATGCCCGCCAACAACTTCAGCCTCGTGTTCCGGCGCAATGCCTAGCTGGAGGCTTGTTGATGCCACAAAGCGCTGCCATGCTTGCGCCCGCTTGCAGGGACGCCGGGATAGCGCCACTATTCAAGCGGCATTTCGGCTAACAGACCTTGGCTGTGAGGTGTTGCCGTGACGGGTTCTCGGAACAGCGGATGCTTGGCTTGGCGTGCGGCTGCCCTGATCGGCGCGCTCGCCCTCGGCGCAGGTCTGGCCACGCCTGGCGCGGCGCATGCGCAAGGGTTTTTCGATTTCCTGTTCGGCGGCCCGCGGCAGGAGCCGCAACAGCAGCAGCCCAATTATCCGCCTCCGCCGCCGGGCGTGGGACGAATCGCGCCCGCGCCCCTGGGACAGGAAAACGTCAACGGCGATGCCGACAGCGCCGGTCATACGGTCGCTTTCTGCGTGCGGCTATGCGACGGCCAGCATTTCCCGATGGAGCAGATGGTCAATGGCACGCCGGTGGAAACCTGCCGGGCGATCTGTCCCTATTCGAGGACGAAGGTCTTCTTCGGCAGCGAGATCGGCGGCGCCGTGTCCCAGGATGGCCAGCGTTACACCGCAATCGATACGGCCTTCGTCTACCAGAAACACCTGGTCGCGAACTGCACCTGCAACGGCAGGGATGCGTTCGGCCTCGCGACGTTCGACGTGAAGAACGATCCGACACTACGGCCGGGCGATATCGTCTCGACCAGGGAAGGGCTGTTGTCTTTTACCGGCAGATCGGGAGCGAACGCATCCTTCGCGCCGGTCAATCCCGCAACGCTTCCTGCCGATATCAAGCCCGGACCGAGGCAATCGCCGCCGCCGATCAGCGAACCCGTCGCCGAAGACGACGAGGGCGGCACGATCGTGCAGCAACAGGGGACGCCGCAGCCGGCGGCGCCGCCGAAGACAGCGCCACAGACCCAGCCGAAGTTGCAGCCGCAACAAAAGCCGCCGGCCCCGCTGCATTGATGGTACCGGAGCCCGTGGTGGCGCGATCCGCCGCCTCAGGGTGTGGCGATTTATTTTCGACACAGAGTTCGCGGAATTGGATATAACGCGTGCCGCGCGGCGTTGACGCGATATCTCCGGCAGCAATTATGAAAGCACCATCATGAGCACTGGTAAAAGTCTTCCCAAGCGGTTGCTTGGCTCTTCCGGCATCGAGACATCGGCGATCGGTCTCGGCTGCATGTCGCTATCCGGCATCTATGGAAAGACCGGTGACGACGAAGGCATTGCGATTATTCATGAAGCGCTGGATCGGGGCATTACCATGCTCGACAGCTCCGATGCTTACGGCGCCGGCCACAACGAAACGCTCGTCGGCAAGGCCATCAAGGGCCGCCGCTCCGAAGTCGTGCTCGCGACCAAGTTCGGCAATCTCGGCGGCCGCGACGGCAAATTCGCCGATGGCCGCCCCGAATTCGTGGTCGCCTCATGCGAAGCCAGCCTCAAGCGCTTGGGCGTCGACGTGATCGATCTCTACTATCAGCACCGTATCGATCCGGACGTGCCGATCGAAGATACCGTCGGCGCCATGGCCACGCTGGTCAAGGATGGCAAGGTCCGCGCGCTGGGGCTGAGCGAAGCAAGTCCAAAAACCATTCGCCGCGCACAGGCCGTGCACAAGATCGCGGCCGTGCAAAATGAATTCTCGCTGCTCTATCGCTCCGACGCCGATGAAACATTGCAGACGACGCGGGAGTTCAACATCGCCTTCGTCGCATATTCGCCGCTCGGGCGCGGCCTGCTCACCGGCGGAGTCGAAATGGCGGAAACCGACGCGCGCCGCCGGCATCCGCGCTTTGCGGACAGCAATCTCGACAAGAACCTGGCGCTGGTTCGCAAGATCGAGGAAATCGCGCGCCGGAAAAAATGCACGCTGGGCCAAGTCGCACTCGCGTGGCTTCTCGCGCAAGGCAAAGACATTGTGCCGATCCCAGGCACCAAGCGGAAAGAGCGCTTGCTTGAAAATATTGGCGCGCTCGCCGTCGACCTGAGCAAGGACGATCTGGCGCAAATCGGGCAAGCCATTCCGGTCGGCGCCACCGCCGGCTTGCGCTATCCCGAAGCGCAAATGAAGAGCGTCTATATCTGATCTTGCAGCACGCGTTGCAGTTCGGCGGCGATGGCGGCGGCCGACGGCGTGTCGGAGTGCACGCAGACCGTCGTCGCCTTGACCGGGATGTCGCGCCCCGCCGTCGTCGCGACGACGCCGTCGCGCATGACCCGAAGAACGCGCGCCGCTGCCTCCTTTGGGTCGACCGCGTCGTGTACGCGGCTCAGGATCAGGTTACCGTCCCCGTCGTAGTCGAGATCGCCGTAGAATTCCGGGATCATCGTGACGCCTTTCGCCTGGTAAGCCCGTTCTTGCGCGGTGAACGCCATGCCGAGGATCGGAACGCCCAGGGGCTTCACCGCCTCCGCGATCGCTGCGGCGATGGTCTCGTCGCGCGCCGCCATGCCGTAGAGTGCGCCGTGCGGCTTGACGTGGTTGAGGGCCATGCCCTCGGCATCGAGAAAAGCCTTCAGCGCGCCGACTTGATAGATCACCAGGTCGGTGACTTCGGCCGGCGCGATAACCATGGCGCGGCGGCCAAAACCCTGCATGTCAGGCAGCGACGGGTGCGCGCCGACCTTGACACCATGCGCTTTCGCGAGCCGCACGGTGTCATGCATGATGACGGGGTCGGACGCATGAAAGCCGCAGGCGACATTGGCGAGGTCGATGTGCGGCATCAGCGCGGCGTCGTTACCCATGCGGTAAAGGCCGAAACCCTCGCCCATGTCGCAATTGATCGTCATTCGCATCGGCGTCTCTTGGTCCGGCGTGCTTTGGGCGGTTCGGCAACGATAGCATGCAGGGGCCTCGACGGGCGCCGCAAAATCCTGTGCGATGGCGTCTCGTTCAAGAAGGCAGGCCTTCCCGCGTGACGTCACCTCCCGCAATCCGGCTCGGTCTCGACATCGGCGGTACCTTTACCGACGTCGCGCTCGAAATCGGCGACCGGCGCTTTACCACCAAGACACTGACGACCCCGGGTGCGCCCGAACAGGGGGTGCTCGACGCGTTGCGCGCGGTGATCGCCGCGGCGGGTATCGAACCGAGGCTAGTCGGGCTGATCATCCACGGCACGACGCTCGCGACCAACGCAGTGATCGAGCGCAAGGGTGCGAGGACCGCATTGCTGACGACCGAAGGATTTCGCGACGTCGTCGAAATCCGCCACGAAAACCGCTTCGAGCAATACGACGTCAATATTGATCTGCCGCCGCCTCTGGTGCCGCGCCGCTTGCGCTTTCCGGTGCGCGAGCGGATCGATGCGCAGGGCGATGTGCTGACGCCGCTCGACGACGCGAGTGTCGCGCGCGCCGTTGACGCGCTCGCAGCGGCGGAGGTTGAGGCGGTCGCGGTGGGCTTCCTGCATTCCTTCACCAATCCGGATCACGAGCGCCGCGTCGGCGATGCGATCGCGCGCCGCTTGCCCGGCATCACGGTGACGCTGTCGTCGGACGTCTCGCCGGAAATGCGTGAATACGAGCGTTTCTCCACGGCCTGCGCCAACGCTTATATCCAGCCGCTGATGACGCGCTACCTCAAGGGCCTCGAGCGCGCTCTGGCGGGTGAAGGCGTTGTCTGTCCGCTGCTTTTGATGACGTCGGGCGGCGGCATCACCACCATCGAGACCGCCATGCGCTTCCCGGTGCGGCTGATCGAATCCGGCCCGGCGGCGGGCGCCATCTTTGCCGGCTGCATCGCGCGGCAGAACGGACTGGATGAAGTGCTGTCATTCGACATGGGCGGTACGACAGCGAAGATTTGTTTGATCGACAAGGCGCAGCCACAGACCGCACGGCTTATGGAAGTCGCGCGGATCTACCGTTTCCTCAAGGGCAGCGGCTTGCCGCTGCGCATTCCGGTGATCGAAATGGTCGAGATCGGCGCCGGCGGCGGCTCGATCGCGCGGCTTGACACGCTCGGGCGTATCGCCGTCGGCCCGGACAGCGCCGGCTCGCAGCCCGGGCCTGTTTGTTACGCCCAGGGCGGCGCCGAACCGACGGTGACCGACGCCGATCTGGTGCTCGGCCGGATCGATGCAAAAATGTTTTCCGGCGGCAGGATCGTGCTTGACGGCGACGGCGCAGCGCGCGTTGTCGGCAGGCAGATTGGCACACCGCTGCAACTGTCGACCGAACATGCGGCGCTTGGCGTCAGTGAGATGGTCGATGAGAACATGGCGAACGCGGCGCGCGTGCATGCCATCGAGAGTGGCAAGGATTTACGCGCGCGCACGCTGATCGCCTTTGGCGGTGCCGCGCCACTTCATGCGGCGCGCGTTGCCGAGAAGCTTGGAGTCGGACGGGTGCTGATCCCGGCCAATGCCGGCGTCGGCTCGGCGGTGGGGCTTCTCCGCGCGCCCGTCGCCTACGAGATCGTACGCGGCCGGCTGATGCGTTTGAACGAATTCGATGCAGCGGCCATTAATCGTCTGCTCGCGGAAATGCGCGCGGAAGCTGAAGCCGTGGTGCGGCGTGGCGCGCCTGACGCTCCATTGACCGAACAGCGCTCGTCCTTCATGCGCTATCGCGGCCAGGGCCATGAGATCGCGGTTGTGCTGCCGGTCCGGGACTTCACCGCGTCCGACAAGCCGATCATCGCCGATCTGTTTGAAAAGGCGTACCGCCGCCTTTACTCGCGTTCGATTCCGGGTGCGGAAATCGAAATCCTGAGCTGGGTCGCGTCGGTCGCGGCGCCTGCCGAAGGCCGTCTCGCCGACGCAAATCAGGAAACCGTCAGCGAGCCGAAGCCGCAGTCACGCCGCAAGGTCTTCGATCCTGACAGCGGTGAATTTTCCGACGTGCCGGTCTATTGGCGCGGCGACCTTGCGCCCGGCGCACGCATCAAGGGGCCGGCGGTGATCGCCGAAGACGAAACGTCAACAATAGTCTCGCTGCGCTTCGACGCGCGGATCGACCGCTTCGGCTATATCGAGCTGACCCGGCGCACGCCGATTTAGTTTTCTGGAACAGACGAGTGTCGTCCGCGCAAGTTCACTTGGATGTTTGCGCGGCAATCTTCTCCACGATCGGTTGCCACATTTGTTGCTGCTTGCCGATGAAAGCTATGACTTCATCGGGCGTCATCGGGTGAGGATAATTGCCGAAGGCGGAAAGCTTCGCTTTGAAAGCCGGGTCGCCGAGCACTTTGCGCAGGTCAGCACTGACCTTGTTCACGATCGGCGCAGGCGTCCCGAGCGGCGCCACCAGCACTTGCCAGCCGGATCCGGAAAAACCAGGGAGCGTTTCCGCCGCTGTCGGCAAATCAGGGAATTCCGGCAGGCGTTCGGAGGCGCCGGTTGCGATCAGCTTGACCTGTCCCGCTTTGACCGCTCCGACGATCCCGGAATATCCCTCGATGATCAGCGAAACGCGGCCGTCGGCGACGTCGCCGATCGCGGAGGCCGGGCCGTGCGTATAAGGAACCGAGACGAGCTTGATATCCGCGCGCTGCTGCAGCAGTTCCCCGGTCAGATGCGTAAGCCTGCCGACGCCCGTCTGCGCAATCGTGTATTTCTCCGGATCCTTCCTGGCGAGCGCTATAAGCTGCGGCAGCGTCGTCACGCCGAGTGACGGCGACACCGCGATGAACATCGGCTGGTCGACAGTGAATCCGATCGGCACGAAATCGCGCGGCAGTTTGACTGGAAGATTTGGCGCGATGGTCGGCAGAGCGACGAACGTCGATAGCGTGGGATGGAAGAGCGTATAGCCATCAGGGGCGGCGTCGGTTGCGGCGTGCGCGGCGATGCTGCCGTTGGCGCCCGGATGATTGACCACAATGACTTGCTGCCCCCACAACTTGCCAAGTCCGTCGGCGACGGAGCGCGCGACAACGTCCGGGGCGGAGCCGGCTGCGGAGTCGGAGATGATCGTCACCGGCTTGTCCGGATAGTTGCCGGTTTGGGCGCAGACCATGGAGGTCGATGCAATCAGACAAAAAATACCGAACCAATGGCGCAAACTATTCATCTTTCCCTCCCGGCCTTCTCAAATAGCTTCGTCAATTCGAAGATGACCTAGCGGCAATTGATAACGAGCGTCAATCTGGAGTGAGCCCGATTTCAGGTGCGACAAAAGCTGCCAATGCCGTGAAGGACAAGGTCGATTTCGTTCAAAACTTTCAGAGCACGCATCCCGGCGGGATGGTTTTCGGATCGAAACCGCCGCGCAGATTCAACTTAGGGTCGCCAAGCGTAACCTTGCCCGCGATGAAGAAAACCTGCAAAATCAACTCCTGATCCGATTGAAGACGCGCAACCGGGAAAGGTGCTCGCAGATGCCCACTTCAACGAACACTGTCAGGCTTGTTTCAGAATCCACCATGCCTGCCGATGTGCGCGTTACTCAGTTGCAGCCGGCGCTCGGTTCGATCATTTCTGGTTTCAAGTTCGACGGACGGCCTCTGGATGAGGCGTTTCGTTCCGCGTTACGCGATCTCCTGCACAATCGCGGCCTGGTGGTGTTTGAACCGGGCACGGTGACGGCCGAGAACTTCACGGCGTTCGCGGGCTTCCTGGGCGAGTTTTTTCACTATGCGGGTCCGCACACGCCGCGCGCGCCGGAAAATCCGGACGCGACGATGATCGACTCGCTCAAGGACAAGAACCTTCGCAATCACATTTGGCACGCCGACGGCGGTTTCCGGTCGGATGCTCCGGCTTTCACCGCGCTGTTCGCGCATCAGCTACCCGAAAGCGGCGGCGATACGATCTTCAGCAATACGGCCTGGGTTTATGAACATCTCGATCCGCTGTTCGCGGCCTATCTCGAGTCGCTGACCGTCATTCAGTCGGCGGACGCGACCGGGCACATTACGGATCGGTATCTCGACGCGCAGGAAGCGGCCAATGCGCGCCAGCGCATGCCTCCGTTCGAAATGCCGCTCGTCCGCGTTCATCCTGCGACCGGACGCAAGTGGATTGCGGTGAACGAGTCCTACACCAACTACGTCAAGGGCGTCGGCCGGATCATGAGTCAGAATATCCTGGGGATTCTGTTCGACATGATCAAGTCGCCGGACGCGACCGCCCGATATGCCTGGACCCCTGGAGCGCTCGCGATCTGGGATAACCGCGTCGTTCAGCACCGGGGCATAAAAGATTACGGCAGCGGCCGCCGTATTCTCTATCGTGCAACCATGACTGCCTAGGGTCCGTTCCTGGTGAACGAGGCCCGTGCCAAGACGCTGATCGCAGCCGAGGAACTTGTTCAGCTGTTGGACGCCCAAAAGCCCGTCGTGCTGCTCGACGTCATCGACGAACAGGGCGCGGCGCCAGAAGATCGGCCGAAAATACCGGGTGCGCTGTGCGGTAATTTGGCGACGGATTTTTCCGGCAAGCCCGCGCCTGCGGCCGGCAGGCGGCCTCTGCCGGATATTGGCGAACTGCAATCAAAGGCGCGTGCCTGGGGTATTCGCGGCGACAGCGTCGTCGTGGTGTACGATAATTCCGGAAGCGCTCAGGCTTCGCGCGCATGGTGGACATTGCGATGGGCAGGCTTGGCCGATGTCCGCATCCTCGATGGCGGATATCCTGCCTGGATAGCGGCTGGCCGGACCTCCTCAACTCACGTCGCCACGAATGCTACGCGCGCAGGCGACATCGTTCTGACAGCGGGGTGCATGCCGACCATCGATGCCCGGGAGGCTGGCGATCTCGCCAAGCAATCCAGACTGCTGGATGCACGGCCGCAGGCTGCTTATGTCGGCGATCCCGGCAAACCCGGCACCGGGCATATTCCCGGTGCGATCCATGCCGCCTCGGGCGATAATATCGCCGGAGGAAAATTCAAATCGAGCGTGGATCTGCGCACGCGCTTTTCTTCGTTGGGAGCGGACGGATCGGAGAAAATCGGAGTCTATTGCGGTAGCGGCAACGCGGCCGCCCATGAGATTGCCGCGATGTCTGCGGCCGGGATTGAGGCGGCGCTTTATGTCGGCTCGTGGTCGGCCTGGAGCGCCGATCCGTCGCGTCCCGCGGCAACTGGCCCCGTGCCGGGATAGAGCGGGCGGTAACATCGATCATGGTCGCACGCCCCAACGCCGCACTCGCCCAAATCCACCACCAGATCATGTGGAGCCGCCTGATTGCGGTGGTCGAGGAGCAGGCGCAGACCATGGTGCGCACTGCTTTCAGCACATCGGTGCGCGAAGCCGGCGATCTGTCCGCCGGCGTGTTCGACCGTCAGGGCCGCATGCTGGCGCAGGCCGTCACCGGTACGCCGGGCCACGTCAATTCGATGGCGAACGGCGTGAAATATTTTCTTGAGGTTTTTCCGATCGACGGCATGAAGCCCGGCGACCACTACATCACCAACGATCCGTGGCTGACCTCCGGCCATCTGCACGACATCACCGTCGTCACGCCAAGCTTTTACCACGGCGAAGCCATAGGCCTGTTCGCCAACACAATTCACGTCGTCGACATCGGCGGGCTCGGCATGGGCCCGGACGGCCGGCAGGTGTTCGAGGAAGGCCTCGCCATTCCGATCATGCCGCTCGCCCGTGAAGGGCGCATGAACGAAGATCTGCTGCGGCTGGTGCGCGCCAATGTCCGTGAGCCGCTGCAGGTCGAAGGCGACATCTATGCCTGCGCGGCGTGCAATGACGAGGGTAGCCGCCGCCTCGTCGAAATGATGGAGGAGTTTGAGATCGCCAATCTCGATCGGCTCGGCGATTCGATTCTTGAAGCCTCCCGGGAAGCGACGCTCGCCCGCATCCGCGCTTTGCCGCCCGGCATCTATCGCAACAGCATGACGATCGATGGCTATGACAAACCGCTCGTGTTCCATGCCGCGTTGACGATTTCCGACAGCGGCATCCACGTCGATTTCGAGGGCACTTCGCCGGCGTCGAGTTACGGCATCAATGTCGTGATGAATTACTGCCTCGCCTACACCGCCTTCGGCGTCAAATGCCTGGTCGCGCCCGACGTGCCGAACAATGCCGGCTCGCTCGAGCCGATCACGGTCGCGGCGCCTGAAGGTTGCGTGCTCAATGTCAGGCGGCCGTGGCCGGTGGCGGCGCGGCACACCGTCGGCCAGATGCTGCCTGACGTCGTTGCCGGGTGCCTGCATCAGGCGGTTGCCGGCGGCACCCCGGCGGAAGGCGCGTCATCACTGTGGAATCCGCAGATTTTCGGCGGCGGTTCGCTGGTGGATGAAGTCGAGGAGGGCACCGACGCCAACGACCTGCCGCTGTTCTCGACCGTCATCTTTCATTGCGGCGGCACCGGTGCGCGGCCGAAGAAAGACGGATTGAGCGCCACGTCGTTTCCATCCGGCGTGCGCACCATTCCGATCGAAGCTACGGAAAGCGTTGCGCCGGTGGTGTTTCATCGCCGCGAATTCCGTGAGAGTTCGGGAGGCCCCGGACAATTTCGCGGCGGCCTCGGCCAGATCATCGAGATCGGCGGCGCCGGCGCAACGCCGGTCGCGCTACTCTGCAATTTCGAGCGCGTGCGCAACGCGGCGCGTGGCCGCGACGGCGGCAAGCCAGGTGCGGCGGGCCAGGTGGCGCTACGTTCAAAGCGCCCGATCCGTCCGAAAGGCCGTCAGACCGTGCCGGCGCGCGACGCGATCTGCCTGTCGCTGCCCGGCGGCGGTGGATTCGGCGATCCGCAAACGCGCAATCCGCAGCTTGTGCTCGATGACGTACTCGATGGACTGATTACCGCCGAGGAGGCGACGCGCGATTATGGCGTGATCATCGCCAACGGCCGCATCGACGAGGCAGGGACGAAGCGTCTGCGCGGCCGCGGCGCCTGATCGTCAGGGCTTCTTGATCAACCCCGCCGGCGTTACGAAAACCAGCAGATTCGCCACCAGGATCGTGCCGGCGAGAAAATAAAACGCGCCCATGATGCCGTAATGATCGGCGACGATGCCGGCGCTGATCGGACCGATGGCCGCGCCGAGCGCCTGCGAACCGAAGAGGAGGCCGATGGCGCTGCCGCCCATGCCGGGCGGCGTTGCGTCGAGGAGCCACGCCTGCAGCACCGCGCGCACCGCGAACAGGAAGAAGCCGAGCACGGCGACGAGAAGCACGAACCAGGGCGTGCCACCGGCAAAAATCATGAACGCGATGACGACGGCGCTCATCGACATGCTGGACAGGATGATTTGCCGCCGCCCGACTCTATCGGACATGTGCCCGGCAATCGGCGCCGCGATGAAACCGGCGGCCTGCAACGCAAACAAGCAGGCGCCGATCCAGAATGTCGGGTAGCCCATCACGCGTGCGAGATAGAGCGGCAGGAAGGTCAGGAGCGCGCCTTGCGTCATCGAGCGGAATGCAGAGCCGGCGGCGAGCGTGATGAGCGCGCGGTTCTGCAGAAGCGTGCCGAACATGCGCAGCCGCGTTCGCGCGCCCACCGCCGCGGGCTTGGCAGTATCAATGCCGGCCACGAGATCGGCGGTTTGCTTGCGGCCGATATAGACCAGCATGATCACCGCCAGCACGATGCCGGGCACGACATTCATGAACACGACGTCTCGCCAATTGAACAGGCCGAGCAGCGCGCCCATGACCAGCGGCGCGACCGCGTCGCCGACATTGCCGCCCATGCCGTGGATCGACATGACGAGGCCCTTGCGCTCGGGGAAGCGGTTGGCGAGCCACGGAATAGCGGTCGGATGCCACAGATTGTTGCCGATGCCGACCAGCGTCGCGCAGAACAGCATCATGGAATAGGTGTGCGAGAATCCCATGATCAGATAGGGAAAGCCGATCCAGCACAGCGCGATGGCCATCAGGAGACCCTTGCGGCCGACGGTGTCGACGAAGATGCCGCCCGGAATGTTGGCGATGGCGCCCGCGGCGTATTGGCAGGCCAGGATCGAACCGATCTGGCTGTAGTCGAGGCCCAGCTCTTTGCCGATCAGCGGCAGCAGCAGATAGAACGTCGCCGGGTACCAATGCGTCAGCGCATGGCCGAAGCTGATGACCCACACTTCCTGGAAGGAGCGGCGCGGGGCGACAGCACTATCGGCGGTAATGGCCGTCATCGTCTTTCCATTGATTCCAGCCGGAGGACGCCGAGCCGTGTGAGCGAATACATGGCGGACGCGTGGGGAGCAACGGCTTCCCTGCAGGGCGGCTATGCCGGTGTTCGACTTGTGCGTCCTTATCCTGCCAGAAGCGCGGCCATGACGCGGTCGCGGGTCAGCGGCAAATCGCGAAGCCGGGCCCCAAGCGCATGCGCGACAGCGTTACCGATGGCGCCTGCGGTCGGCCCAGCGGTCGCTTCGCCTACGCCAAGGGGCGGACTGTCTGACACCGGATTGACGAGCTCGATCATGACCTCCGGCACTTCGCTGAATTTGAGTACCGGATAATTGTCCCAGTCGCGTGCGCTGATGCCGGTGCTATCAAGCCTGACCTGTTCCTTCAGTACCCAGCTCGCCGCCTGCAATATGCCGCCTTCGAGCTGGTTGATCGCGCCATCGGGATTGACGACAAGGCCGGCGTCGGTGGCGCTCCACACGCGCCGCAGCCGGATTTCCTCGTCGACCTCCACTTCGGCGATCACGGCGGTATAGGCGGCGCGATTCTTGTAGCGCGCGAAAGCGAGGCCGAGCCCACGGCCGGATCCGGAAGCGCCGCGCTCATGCCAATTGCACATCTGCGCCGTGCGCTCGACGACGCCGCGGGCGCGGTCGTCTGACAGGATCGACATGCGATACGCCACCGGATCGACCCCAGCTTTCTCGGCAAGCTCGTCGATAAAGGATTCGATGGCAAAGACGTTGGCCGTCGCCCCAAGCCCGCGCAGCGCCGACGTCCGCACCGGTGTTTCGGCAATCAGGTGATGCACGATGCGCTTTGCGGGAATGGCATAGAGCGGTTCGCCATTGCGTGTCGCTCCGCCGCCGGAGGATTCCGGAACGTCCGCAGGTTCCGGCGGCGGCGGCGGATCGGGTAGCGCCTCCACCGCGAGAAGATTTCCGCCGCTTCCGGGGCGAGTGCTGTGCGTGCCGCTCCAGACTTCAGTCGTCCAGTCCACGGGCCGCTGGTTGTCATCGAGCGTCGCCCGCACGGTCACCACCATGGCCGGACTGACCGGCTCGAAAGCAAACTCCTCCTCGCGCCGCCAGCGCACGCGAATGGCATGGCCCGGCTTTAGAGATGCAATGACGGCCGCGTCGGCTGCGGCGTCATCGGCGCCGTTGTGGCCGTAGCAGCCCGGGCCCTGCACATGTTTGACGGAAATCGCGGCCGGCTCGAGCTTCAGCGATTGCGCGAGTGCTTTTCGTAGCGGAAACACACCCTGCGAATGGGTCCAGACCTGGAGACGCCCGCCGCGGAAGACTGCAAGCCCGCACGACGGAGCGACCGATGCGTGTGCCAGATAGGGCCGGGTATAGGTTGCTTCGTATTTCTGCGCGCTGTGTTGCGGCTCGCCCTGCGGGCTGCCGATCACCTGATCGATCGAGGGCCGCTGCAGTAGCCAGCGCGCGTCTTCCTGAAAGGCTGCGACTGGTTCGACGCCTTCCCAAGCGACATGATTCTGTGCGGCCACTGCGGCCGCATCCACCGCCGTCTCGTTGCCACCCACGATGGCGAGAAAATTTCCGCTGCGAAGAATCTCGATCGGTTCCTTGGCGCTGCGCCGTATCGCTTCTTCGTCGATGGTTGCGATCGAGGCGGTGCGGCCGGGCTGGCGCACGACGCGCGCATGCAGCATGCCGTCAAGAACCATGTCGTGGATGAAGGCCTGCTGGCCGAATAACTTCGGCGCGAGGTCGACGCGCTGAACGCTCCGGCCGACGATGTCGTAATCGGCGATTGTCTTTGTCTCGGCGCGGCCGGTTGCGCGTTGCGTCAGGTCGATCGCGCCTGACAAGCTCCAGTAATCGTCTCCCGTCGGCGCGCCACGACAGGCAATCGCGCCGTTGCTGACGGAAAGATCTTCCAGCGGCATGCCGCGGAGAGTTGCAACATATTCGAGATGAAGAAGCCTGATCTCCGCGCAGGCCATACGGAGCGCAACCCCGCCGAACTGAATCGACTGGCTGCCCGATGTATAGCCTTCGTTCGGCGTCAGATCGGTGTCTCCCGATTGCAGCACAATGCGATCGGGCATGACGTCGAGTTCGTCGGCCGCGATCTGGATCATGGCGGTCAGCACGCCTTGGCCGATCTCGACTTTACCGGTTGAGACAACGGCCTTGCGATCCGGCCGGAACGAGACCCATTGATCGAGACGCGGGTTGTCGATGAGCCCGACCGGCAGCGTTGGCGCGCTCATCGGGCGTCTTCCTGGCGCATCAGCACGGCGGCGCGCTGGACAGCACGGATGATCCGGTTGTGACTGCCGCAGCGGCATAGATTGCCGTCAAGCGCGGCGACGATGTCGGCCCGTGTCGGTGATGGGTTGTGCTCAAGCAATGCGCTTGAAGCGACGAGGATTCCGGCGATGCAATATCCGCACTGTCCGGCTTGCTCGTCCAGAAAGGCTTGCTGCAAAGGATGCGGCATCGATGCCGTGCCAAGACCCTCGACGGTCACGACGGATTTGCCGGCAACGCTCCAGACCGGCTTGGTACAGGATTTCTCTGGCTTGCCGTCGATCAGAACCATGCAGCATCCGCACTGCTCGAGGCCGCAGCCGAACCGCGTTCCCTTCAAATCCAGCTGGTTGCGAAGCACGTCGAGAAGCGGCGTTTCTTCACCGGCGGCAACGCTGACTGGTTCGCCGTTCACGATCAGGCTGAACGATGGCATCGCTATATTTCCGGGCCGCGTGAGTGCTCGAATTCCTGCGCCCTATATACGGCAACAATCCCGATTGTGGGAGTAAAAGCCGGCGCCGCCGGGGCAACCCCGAAGAGACGTTGCGGCGCCGCATCCGCTGGGTCATCCTGCGCGCCAAGCCGCAAAAGAATCAGGAAAAAGCGGCATTGGGGGACAATGAACCCGTTCATCAGGAAATTTGCGCCGGCGCTTGCCGCGATCCTCGGCTTCATAGCAACATCTGGTGCTGCGCCGGCGCAGGACTGGCCGCAGCAGCCCATCCACATCATCGTGTCGTTCGGGCCGGGCGGCGGCGCCGATATCATTGGCCGCATTCTCGCCGACGCGATGCAGGAGAGGCTCGGCAAGCCGGTGATCGTCGAGAACAAGCCAGGCGCCGGCGGTATCATCGGCAACGAATTGGTCGCAAAGGCGACTCCGGACGGTTACACGCTCGGCATCATGACTGCGGGCCAGATCATCGCCGCGGTGACGCGCAAGGATATGCCCTACGACACCGCGGCACTGACGCCGGTAGCGCAGATCGCAAGCGCGAGCCTCCTGATCGTGACACGTCCGGATTTCCCCGCCGGCGATGTCAGGGAACTGGTCGCTGCCGCCAAAGCCGATCCGGGCAAAATCGTCTTCGCCAGTCCGGGTTTTGCCGCCACGCAGCATTTCGCCGGCGAACTGTTCAAGCAGGATGCCGGCGTCAATCTCCTGCATGTGCCGTTCCGCTCATCGCCGGAGGCCATCAATGCGGTGCTGGGCAATCACGCCGATGTGTTGTTCGATACGGTATCGGCCCTGCTCGGCCAGGTGCAGTCCGGCACGCTGAAAGTGTTGGCTGTCACCGGCAAGGAACGCTTTCCCGCCGTGCCGAACGTGCCGCCCGCGATCGAGTCCGGCGTGCTGCCCGGCTATGATGTCACGACGTGGTACGGCGTGTTCGGTCCGCCGGGTGTCCCGGCCGCGATCGTCGCCAAGCTCAACACGACGCTCAACGGAATCATTAGCGACGCCAAAGTGCGCGACCGGCTCACGACCGCTGGTGTCGTCGTTCGCGGTTCCGGTGCTGCGGAGTTCGGTCAATTCATGGCGGCCGAATACAAGAAATGGAATGCCGTTCGCGAAGCCGCCGGAATTGCACAACAATAACAGCCTTTGTGGAGCAAATAATGGATGAGAAAGATCTTCACGATCGCGGCTTGAAGCTGCGCATCGAGATGTTCGGCCGCGATACGGTGGAAAAGCGGATGAACGCCTTCGGCGATTTCGGCAAGCCGCTGCAACACATCATCAATGCTTACGCCTATGGCGACGTCTGGCAGCGCCCGGCGCTGCCGCCGGCGACCAAATCCCTCGTCATGGTGGCGATGATGGCCGCGGCGGGACACTCCGCCGAGTTGGGTGTTCATCTCAGAGGCGCGTTGAAGAACGGCTGTACGCCGGAGCAAATTCAGGAAGTGTTGCTTCTGCTCGCGCTGTATTGCGGTATTCCTGCCGCCAACGAAGCGCACCGGATCGCAGCCGACGCGCTCGCCGCGCGATAGGTTCAGGTGTAAGCCTGCAGCGCCCCGCGCAAAATCTCGCGCGACGGTTCCGATCCGTCGACGAGGCGCAGCGCGCGCCGCTTGATCTTCCAGCCTTTTAATGTCCGCGCCAATTCCCAGCGGTTCGTCACCACGCGGTGGATGTGATAGCCGCGGGAAGAGCCGTGGTTTGGTACCTCGACCGCCTCGCCGGACTTTTTCGGCGTCAGGATTTGCAGATAGGAGATGACCACGGCGCTGTCGCCATCGATCGTGACATGCGGCAGACCGGTAAAGTGTGCCAGGCCGCCGGCGATCGCGGCCTGATGGCCGGGACTTTCGAGCATCGCCGCCATCGCCTTGTTGCCGGTGGTGCCGGACAATTCGCCACGGTCGAACACGCCATCTTCCGTGTAGACGGCCTCGGCGTAGAAGCCTGATCCGGTATCGGCGCTCGGCGGATGGCCGGCAATCAGATTGTAGATTTCAAGCCGATCTTCGACGGCGCGCAGGCGTTGCTCAAGGCTTTGACTTTGCTCAACCATGACTGGTTCCCCGAATTGTGATTCACGCCGCGTCTCGGCTACACTATCATCAAGTTGGGCTGGCGATCGCGCACGCCGCAGCGCCACAATTTGGCATCGATGGGCCGCGAAATTCGGGGGTATTTCATGACGTCCGGCGACGAACTCGATCGCCGTGCTTTTCTCGTAGGCGCGAGTGCCGTGAGCGGCGGCCTGGCGCTCAGCTTTGCTGTTCCATTCACCCCCGGTGCAGCCCTGACGGCAGCGCGCGCTGCAAATGCCGCCGTTGAAGTCACTTGCTGGATTGCGATCGCGCCTGATGACACCGTGACGATCCGGGTCGCGCGCTCCGAGATGGGGCAGGGTGCCACGACCGGACTGGCCATGCTGGTCGCCGAGGAACTCGAATGCGACTGGTCGAAAGTTCGCACCGAGTTTGTGTCGCCGACGGAGAATCTGGTGCGCGACAGGATTTGGGGCGACACCTCGACCGGCGCGAGCCGCTCGATAGCGACGTCCCAGGATTACTTGCGCCGCGCCGGCGCCACCGCGCGGCAAATGCTGATCGCGGCGGCGGCGGCGCAATGGAAGGTGCCGGCCACGGAATGTACGGCGCGATCGAGCACGATCACGCATCGCCCGAGTGGCCGCGGGATGACATTCGGGGCCGTCGCCGAAGGCGCTGCCAATGTCGAGCCGCCGACCGACGTCGCGCTCAAGCCGCCTGCCGACTGGACACTCGCCGGCACGGCGCAAAAGCGGCTCGACGTTCTCGACAAGGTCACTGCCCGGCCGGTCTATGCGATGGACGTGCATCTGCCCGACATGCTGTACGCCGCCATCGTGCAGTGTCCGATCTTCGGCGGTGCGCTAAAATCGGTCGATGAAGACTCGATTGCAGGCATGAAAGGCGTGCGCGGCATCGTGCACATGCCAGGCGCGGTCGCAACAGTTGCCGATTCCTGGTGGCGGGCAAAAAAGGCCGCCGACGCGTTGCGCGTTACCTGGGACGATCGCGGCAACGGTCAGGTCTCAATGGCATCAATCGCTGAATTCGTGCGCGGCGGCCTTGATGCGACTCAGGCGCAGATTGGACGCGCCGACGGCGATGCCGCTGCGGCGCTCGGGCGCGCCGCCCGCAGGATCGATGCCGATTACACGGTGCCGTTTCTTGCGCACGCTACGATGGAGCCGCAAACCTGCACGGCGCATGTGCGGGCGGACGGTGTCGAGATCTGGGTGCCGACCCAGGATCCGGCAACTGCGCTCGCGACCGCGGCGCTGGCTGCCGGCGTGCCGAACCAAAAAGTGACCGTACACCGGATGATGCTCGGCGGTGGATTTGGCCGCCGCGCGCCGATCCAGGAATACGTCCATCAAGCCGTGGTCATCGCCAAGGAATTTCGCGAACCGGTCAAGCTGGTCTGGTCGCGTGAACAGGACATCACTCACGATCTCTATCGGCCGTTCGGCATGGCCCGGCTTGCTGCAGGTCTTGATGCCGACGGCATGCCGGTAGCGCTCACGGTGCGTCTCGCCGGGCCGTCCTTCGTTGCTTCTCTGGTGCCGGCGTTTGGCGGCCAATACGTCGACCGGACCTTTGTCTCGGGCATGACGGATGAAATGCCTTACGACGTACCGAATTATCTCGTCGACTATGTCGTGCGGCCAACGTCGGTGCCGCTTGGCGTGTGGCGTGCGATCAACTACACGCAGAACGCCTTCTACAAGGAATGTTTTATCGATGAGATGGCGCATGCAGCCGGCATCGACCCATATCAGTACCGGCGCAGGCTCCTTGCGAAGAGCCCAAAGAATCTCGCCGTGCTCGATGCCGCCGCGCAAAAGGCCGGCTGGAATACTCCGCCGGCGCCGGGCGTGTTCCGCGGTATTTCGCTCAATGAAGCTTGCGGCAGTTATTGCGCGCAAGTGGCCGAGATTTCAGTCACCGGTGGCGAGATCCGTGTGCATCGCGTCGTGTCGGCAATCGATCCTGGCCATGTCGTCAATCCGCTTTCCATCGAAATGCAGACGCAAGGCGCCGTCATCTATGCTTTGACGGCGGTGCTATTCGGCGAGATCACCATCAAGGACGGTGCCGCGGAGCAGTCCAACTTCGATTCCTACGAGATGCTACGCATGGCCGATGCGCCGAGAGTCGAAACCGTGGTGGTGCCAAGCGGCGACTTCTGGGGCGGCGTTGGCGAGCCACCGGTGCCTCCGCTCGCGCCAGCGCTCTGTAACGCGGTGTTCGCAGCCACCGGCAAGCGCATTCGCTCCCTGCCGCTGAAAAACCACGACCTGCGGACCTGATGCGCTCTTACAAATACCTCTACATAGCCGCGCTGTTCACGCTGCCGGCGTTTTCTCCCGCTGTCGCGGATGAAGATCAGGCCGATTGCCTCGGTGTGGACTTCGTCGTCCAGCATCCGGTCACCATCGCGAAAATAATTGCCGACAAACCGCACACTTTCTTCGTGAAGAACGTATCGGACGATGCGTCATGCCCGGCCGATAGCGATGCGTGCCTGGAGAAGGCGTATCTTGTCCCCGGCGATCTGGTGCTCGTCGGCAAGACCCACGGCGCCTATACCTGCGTCTCATACCAGTCGGCGGCAGATCGCAAACAAAACTGGACGAACGGCTGGCTTCCCTCCGCGGCCATAACGCCGGTGATGCCCGCGCCGGCGCCGGCGCGTTCGGATTGGATCGGGGGCTGGCTTCATGCCGGCGGCGAGATCGATATCCGTGCCGGAAAGAAAGGTGGCGTGATCATCCACGGCGAACAGGTTTATCCAGCCGCACAGGACGTCCACAACGGTGTCATCGACGCCACCGCCAAGCCCGCCAACGGGCTCCTTCAATTTGCCGACGACGGCAGCGTGCCGTTCGACAAGGCGGCGGTCGACGCCACGTGTCTCGTGCGCATGCAGCGGATCGAAGCGTTGCTCGTTGTCGAAGACAATGCGCAATGCGGCGGCGTCATGGTGACTTTCACCGGCTTCTATCGAAAGAAGAAGTGATCCGCTCGAGGCGGTGTCACCGCCGCCCGAATAATTTATCGAGCAGCCAGAAATCGAGTGTGCCGCCGCCGCTCTGCTGATTATTGGGCTGGCCGCTTCTGTTGCCGGCGGCCGGGTTTTGCACAGGCGCGGGCGGTGCCGCGGTGCTGAACCAACCGCTTTCGGCAACACCCGGCAGCGCCGCTGGTGCGATGCCGGCGTGCGCGGCGCGCATAAAATGGCTCCAGATTTCGACCGGCAGGCCGCCGCCGACGGCTCGTTTGGTCGGCGAATTGTCATCGTTGCCGAGCCAGACGCCAGTGACGAGATGCGAGGTGTAGCCGACGAACCAGGCGTCGCGGAAATCCTGGCTGGTGCCGGTTTTTCCGGCGGCCTGCCAGCCGGGAAGGTTCGCCGCGCGCGCGGTGCCGGATATCAGCGTCTGCTGCATCATCGTGTTCATCATGCCGATATAGCGCGGATCGACGATGCGGCCGAGTTGCTGTTGCTGGCGGCCGTAAAGCACTTTTCCGTCGGTGTCGCGGATGCGCTCGATGACATGCGGCGTGACCGCAAGGCCGCCATTGGCGAATGTCGCATAGGCCGATACGAGTTCGAGCGGCGAGACTTCCGAGGTGCCGAGCGCGATCGACGCATTGGGCGCGAGCATGGACGTGATACCGAGCCGGTAGGCGGTGCGCACTACGGCGTCCGGCCCGACTTCGAGCGTCAGCCGCACCGATACGGTATTGAGCGAATTGGCGAGCGCCTGCGTCAGCGTCACCGGTCCCATATATTCGTGCTCGAAATTTTCCGGTTTCCAGCCCTTGACCGAGATCGGTGCGTCGTCGCGCACCGTGTCCGGCGTCATGCCGTGTTCGAGCGCGGTCAGATAGACGAACGGCTTGAATGACGAGCCGGGCTGGCGCTTGGCGTCGATTGCACGGTTGAACTGGCTCTCGCCGTAGTTCTTGCCGCCGACCAGCGCGCGCACGATGCCATCGGGTGTCATGGCGACGAGCGCGCCTTCGCCGATATTGAGCTTGTCACCCTTGGCATTGAGCGCGTCGACCAAGGCCTGCTCGGCCGCGCCTTGCAGAGCCGGATCGATCGTGGTGTCGACCACGATATCGCGATCGATATTGCCGATGAGATCGTTGACCGCATCCATGACCCAGTCGGCGACGTAATTGACCGAGCCCGCGCCTGCCGGTTTTACCACCCGCGCCGGATGCGCCAGCGCCGCCTTCGCGGCGCTCTCCGGAATCATTTTCTGTTCCGCCATGTCCGCGATCACCACGGCGGCGCGGCGCTGGGCGCCATCCAGATTATGGCTCGGCGCGAGCCGCGACGGCGACTGCACGAGGCCAGCGAGCATCGCGGCCTCCGGCAGCGCCAATTGCCGCGCTGATTTGCCGAAGTAACGCTGCGACGCACCTTCGATACCGTAGGCGCCGGAACCGAAATAGACGCGGTTGAGATAAAGTTCGAGAATTTCGTTCTTCGTGAATTTATGTTCGAGCCAGAGCGCCAGCGCGATCTCCTGCAACTTGCGCGAGACGGTGCGTTCCTGTGTGAGGAAGAGATTCTTGGCAAGCTGTTGCGTGATGGTCGAGCCGCCTTGCGATGCGCCGCGGCGCAGCATGTCGGCGACCAGCGCGCGCGCGATGCCCAGCGGATCGACGCCGTGATGTGAATAGAAGCGGCGATCCTCGATGGCGACGAAGGCATTGGGGACATAGTCCGGCAGTTCGGCAATCGGCACCGCGGCGCCGCCCATGTCGCCCCGCGTCGCCAGCGTCGCGCCGTTGATGCCGAGGATAAGGACCGACGGCGGCCGCTTCGGGATTTCCAGCGACTGGATCGGCGGCAGGTGGATGCCGATCCAGATCAGGGCGCCGATGCCGGCGATGACCGCCCACAGCGCCAGCACGAAGGCCCAGTAGAACAGGCGCCCGAGTGCGGAACGACTTTTGCCCTTGCGCTTTCGTTTCGGCGTTTCGCGGGACGGCGCGGCATCGCGCCGGCGGCGGCCGGTATCTGCGCGTTTTTGCGGAGGACCGCCGTTGCGGTCCTCGGGACGCAGCCGGACATCGAGGCTGGAACCTCCGGTCCGCTTTCGCCCCTCTCGCCAAGCCATGGGCCGTCCCCAGCGCCAAGGATGCGCTGAGTCATTGATAATTAAGGCAGTTTAAGGGGCCGTTACTGCTTCAGATCCGCCCTGTTTGCTACGCCGCTTTGCCCTCGGCCGGTGCTGTAAACAACGCCAGAAGCGGCCGCTTGATCGCGGCTTGCCGGGTCGGCGTCGCGATCTGGGCGCCGGTAAGATCGGTCACGTAGAACACGTCGACGACGCGCTCGCCGAAGGTTGCGACATGCGCCGAGGCGATATTGAGATTGAGCTTGGATAGCGTCGTGGTCAGTTCATAGAGCAGGCCGGGGCGGTCGAGGCCGGTGACTTCGACCACGGTATAGCGGTTCGACCACTGGTTATTGATGGTGACTTCGGGCTCGATAGCAAAGGCCTTGAGTCGGCCCTTCGGTGGTGCGCGCTTGGCCACCACGTCGGGTAGTTTGAGTTCGCCGCGCACCGCCTTCTCGATGGCGTCACCGATGCGCGCGGCGCGCCGGCCTTCGTCCTCGTCGTGCTCAAACTCGCGCGACACCGAGATGGTGTCGAGCGCCAGGCCATCGGTCGTGGTGTAGATCTGGGCATCGACGATGTTGGCGCCGGCCAGCGCGCAGGCGCCGGCAATGATCGAAAGCAGCCACGGATGATCGGGCGCGAACACCGTCAGTTCGGTGACACCGCGCGCGGCGTCGAAGCCGACGCAGGTCGCGAGCTTCTTGCCGGACGCTTCGATCTCGCGCACGAAACGTGCGTGGGCGCGCTTGTGCGCCAGATCGACCTTGAGCCAATAGGCGGGATAGAGACGCTCGACATAGGCATCGAGCGCCGCCGCCGGCCAGTCTTTCATCTCGGCGCGGAATTCGGTTTGCGCCATGGCGACACGCTGGGCGCGGTTGACCTCGGAGAAACCTCCGGTGAGCACAGGTTCGGTTTCATAATAAAGCGTGCGCAGTAGTTGCGCCTTCCAGCCATTCCACACCCCGGGACCGACCGCGCGGATGTCGGCGGTGGTGAGGATGGTGAGGAGTTTCAGCCGCTCCAGCGACTGCACCACAGCGGCAAAATTCTCGATAGTCTTGCGATCCGACAGGTCGCGCGACTGTGCCACTGTCGACATGACGAGGTGGACCTCGACCAGCCAGGCGACGAGCTCGGTCTCCGCGGCATTGAGGCCGAGACGCGGGCATATCCGCCGGGCAAGCCGCGCGCCGGCGATCGAGTGGTCCTCGACGCGGCCCTTGGCGATATCGTGCAGGAACAGCGTGACGCAGAGCACGGTGCGATGCGGCGGCTGAATCGTCTTGATCAGCTCACTCGCGAGCGTGAACTCGGGATTTTTTCCTTGAGCGATCTCGTCGAGTACGCCGATACAGCGGATGAGATGCTCGTCCACCGTGTAGTGGTGGTACATGTTGAACTGCATCATCGCGACAATGCGGCCGAACGAATGCACGAAGGCGCCCAGAACGCCGGCCTCGTTCATGCGGCGCAACACGATTTCGGAGGCGTGTTTCGAGGTCAGGATATCCAGGAACAGCCGGTTCGCCTCTTTGTCCTCGCGTATCTTTTTGTCGATAAGCTTGAGCGAATGCGTGGCGGTGCGCATCGCCTCGGGATGGAATGCGAGATTGTGCTTCTGCGCGAGCCAGAACACGCGGATCAGGTTGACGGGATCGCGGCGGAACACATCGGGGCGCGCGATATTGATGCGGTTATTGTCGACGATAAAATCGTCGGTGCCGGAAAGCTTCTTGCGGCTCGGCGCCGGCCGCAAATGCGCGATCATGCGGCTCAGCACAGGCGCAGGCTTCGCCTGCCGATCCTCAAGGCCCGCGCACAGAATGGCGGTGAGGTCGCCGACGTGCTTGGCGGTCAGGAAGTAGTGCTTCATGAAACGTTCGACGTCGCGCAAGCCGGGATGCGCGGTGTAACCGAGCCGCACCGCGATTTCGCGCTGGATGTCGAATGACAGCCGCTCCTCGGCGCGGCCGGTGAGGAAATGCATGTTGCAGCGGACCGACCACAGGAAATCCTCGCAACGGCGGAACATGTTGTATTCGTCGCGGTCGAACACGCCGCGCTCAATCAGCTCATCAGGCTCACTGACGCGATAGACGTATTTGGCGATCCAGAACAACGTATGCAGGTCGCGCAAACCGCCCTTGCCATCCTTGACGTTGGGTTCGACCAGATACCGCGACTGGCCGGCGCGGCGATGACGCTCCTCACGCTCGGCAAGCTTGGCGGCGACGAATTGGGGTCCGGTGCCCTGCGCGACTTCCTTGTCGAAGCGCGCTGTCAGTTCGTTGTAGAGCCTGACATCGCCAAGCAGATACCGCGCCTCAAGCAGCGTGGTACGGATAGTCATGTCGGCCTTGGCCTGGCGGATGCACTCGCTGACCGTGCGCGTCGCGTGGCCGACTTTGAGCCCCATGTCCCATAGGCAATAGAGCAGGGCCTCGGCGACCGACTCGCCCCAGGCGGTCTGTTTGTACGGCAGGAGGAAAAGCAGATCGATATCGGAGCCGGGCGCCAGCAGCCCGCGGCCGTAACCGCCGGTCGCGATGACGGCCATGTGCTCGGCCTCCGAGGGTACCTGCGACGGATAAAGTTCGCTTACGGTGAAATCGAACAAGATGTGGATGATCTCGTCCTGTAATTGCGACAACCGTTCGGCGCAGCGACGGCCGTGACGATCCTTAAGCAGCAATTCCTCGGCCCGGGTGCGGGCCAGCGTCAGCGCCGATTTCAGCCGCAGCGCGACCGCGGTGCGCAGTTCCCGCTCGCGCCCGGCATGGGTTTTTGCGAGCGCCTTGAGATCGGCGACGATCGCCGCGGGGTCGATCAACTCGTCGCTGCCGCGGTGCGATCGTTGGGTATCCAGCATCATCGCTTACGAAATAGCCGAGCGGTCCCGCACTGTCATCGCCTGCCGGAGATGTCTCTTCCTGGTCGGGATGAAAGAGGAAATAAACACTCAGAAAGAATATTCTAATATATTAGCTATCCGTAGTATTTCATTCCATTGACGCTGTCGTATCGCTCCCTTAAAGAAAAAATATAACGCCGGAGGACGTAATGCTTTCACGCCGTGGATTGCTTGCAAGTGCGCTTGGGGCCGGATTGGCGCCGCTGGGCTTTGGGCGCACCGCCGAGGCTGCCGGCAACCCGTCGGAAATTCGCATCGACTGGGCCACCTATAACCCGGTTTCCATGGTGCTCAAGGACAAGGGCCTTCTTGAAAGCGAGTTCGCCAAGGACGGCGTCCGCATCCGCTGGGTGCAGTCGCTTGGCTCCAACAAGGCGCTGGAATTCCTCAATGCCGGCTCTATTGATTTCGGCTCGACCGCGGGTTCGGCGGCGTTGCTCGCCAAGATCAACGGCAATCCGATCAAGTCGATCTACGTTTATTCACGCCCCGAATGGACGGCGCTGGTCACGCGCAAGGATACGCCGATCAACAAGATCGAGGATCTCAAGGGCAAGCGCGTCGCTGTGACGCGCGGCACCGATCCGCATATCTTCCTGGTGCGCGCACTGCTTTCGGCCGGCATGAGCGAAAAGGACATCGTGCCGGTCCTGTTGCAGCATCCCGACGGCAAGACCGCGCTCATTCGCGGCGACGTCGATGCCTGGGCCGGCCTTGATCCGATGATGGCGGCGGCACAGGTCGAGGACGGTGCGCGGCTGTTCTATCGCAACAAGGACGCCAACACATACGGCATCCTCAATGCGAGCGAGGATTTCCTGAAGAATTATCCGGACCTGACCAAGCGCGTGCTCGCGGTCTATGAAAATGCGCGCAAATATTGCCTGGCGAATTACGCCGACGAGAAGCGCGTGTTCGTGGACGTGACCAAGCTTCCCGATTCTGTCGTCGATATCCAGCTCAAGGAACGCACAGACCTGACCTTCAATCGCATCGGCGCGCAGCAGCGTGACACCATTTTGCAGGCGGGCCTAGCGTTGCAGCAGGCAGGCGTGATCCAGAGCAACGTCGATGTGAAGAAGGCGCTCGACGATCTGGTCGACGACCGCTTCGTCCCGGCGGCGTAGCGGCGCGGTCTCGCGCCTTCAGACCACATTGCATTTGCACATGCCACCATGTCTCTTGTCGGCATGACTATCGTTGCGGAAGGCAGTCCGGCGCAGGAGCGCACGGCAAGACCCCGATGGGCGCGTCTAATGCGCCCGGCGCTGGGTTTTTTGCTGCCCGTTACACTGGCCGTGGCATGGGAAATCATCGTGCGCATGGGCTGGGCGAGCGGCCGGCTGGCGCCGCCACCATCGGTCATCTTCGCGACTTTCGTCGATCTCGCGCGCACGGGCGAACTGCAGCGCGATACGCTCGTCACGCTGGCACGTGTTGCCGCCGGTTTCGGCATCGGAGTTGCGGCGGCGACGGTTATCGGCGCTGCCGCCGGCTATTCGCCGTTCGTGCGGCGTCTTATTGATCCGAGTTTGCAGGCGTTGCGCGCGATTCCGTCGATCGCCTGGATACCGTTGTTCATCCTCTGGCTTGGCATTTTCGAAGCGTCGAAAGTGACGCTGATCGCGGTCGGCGTATTCTTTCCGGTCTATCTCGGGTTGATGGGCGCGATCCAGTCGGTCGATCGCAAGCTCGTCGAAGTTGGCCGCGCCTTCCGGCTCTCCGATGTCGAGATGGTGCGCCGCATTTTGCTGCCCGCAGTACTTCCCGCCTATGTCATCTCGTTGCGCTCCGGTCTCGGCCTCGGCTGGATGTTCGTGGTTGCCGCCGAACTTATGGGTGCATCAGAGGGCCTCGGCTATCTGCTGATCGATGGCCAGCAACTCGGCAAACCAGCCGAGATTATCGCCGCCATCGTTGCTTTCGCCATCGTCGGAAAAGCCACGGATTGGCTGATCGCGCTCGCCGCGGCGCCGTTCCTGCGCTGGGAAGACATCGTGCGGCAAGATTAGGTCTCGCAATGCTCGTTCTCGAACGTATCGGCAAAACATATCCGAACGGCGTGCATGCGCTGGGCGGTGTGTCGTTCGATGTCGAACCCGGCGAAATCGTCGCGGTGATCGGCGGCTCGGGTTCCGGAAAATCGACGCTGCTGCGCGCCATCGGCGGGCTCGACCCGGCGAGCGCCGGCACGATCCTGCTCGACGGTGAGCAGATCGTCGCTCCGCACGAGAAGATCGGCATTATCTTTCAGGAGCCGCGGCTTCTGCCGTGGCTCAAGGTTGCCGACAATGTCGGCTTCGGGCTCGGCGATCGGCCGAGAGCCGAGCGGGCACATCGCGTGGCGGCGGCGTTAAAACGGGTTGGCCTCTCCGACAAGGCCGGCATGTGGCCCCGAGAACTCTCCGGGGGGCAGGCGCAACGTGTCGCCATCGCGCGCGCGCTGGTGCCGCGCCCGGAAGTGCTGCTGCTCGACGAACCGTTCTCGGCGCTGGATGCCTTCACCCGCACCGATTTACAGGACCACCTTCTCGACCTGTGGGCCGACGCCAAGCCGACCTTGATCCTGGTCACTCACGATGTCGATGAAGCGATTGTGCTCGCCGACCGCATCATGGTGCTGTGCCCGCGTCCCGGCCGCATTTTCGACGAGATCGGTTTGGATTTGCCGCGCCCGCGTGACCGCCAATCCGCCGCCTTCGATTTCGCCAAACGCCGCGTCCTCGTCGCGCTCGATCGCTCGCTCAATCGCAGTGCTGGCAGCGCCGAAAGCGAGCCCAAGGCCGAAGCCGGCGCGGCGCTGTGGTGGTGACTTGTCATCGTCCGCGGGCGGACAATCCAGTATTCCAGGCGCTGGGTAGACATGATGACCGTCAGTGGCTACTGGATTGCCCGCCTTCGCGGGCAATGACGGGACGTTGAGGAGTGAATCATGGATGCCGCCGGGCTGCGCGCAATGCAGGCGCCGATCAAGGAGCGTTACAAGGCCGATCCCAAGGCCGGATTCATCACGCTCAAAGCCAGAGGCACGCTCGATGACTCAAGCATTGCCTGCAAGGTAGAGACCGGGCGCGCGCTTGCGGTCGCGGGCCTGCATCCGGCGACTGGCGGCTCCGGCATGGAACTGTGCTCCGGCGATATGCTGCTTGAAGCTCTGGTGGCCTGCGCCGGTGTGACGCTCAAGGCCGTCGCCACTGCGATCGATATCCCGCTCAGATCCGGCGCGGTGTCGGCCGAAGGCGACCTTGATTTTCGCGGTACCCTTGGAGTCGCAAAAGACGCGCCGGTCGGCTTCGCGCAAATACGCCTGCGTTTTGACGTCGACACCGATGCGCCGCAGGACAAGCTCGACCAGCTTCTGAAACTCACCGAGCGTTATTGCGTCGTTTATCAGACGATCCGGAGCGGACCGCCGGTCGAAGTGAGCCTTCAACGCAAGTGACCGCGTCTCGTCGTCATCCACGAAGACGGATGATCCAGTAATCCGGGCGTCGCCGAATAAATTGAAGCGCTGCGTACTGGATGGCTCGCCTTCCCGGGCCATGACAAACGTGTGAAGACGCAAATGCAATGATCTCCCCCGATCTTTTCTTCTGGTACGCCCTTGCGTTGAAAATGGCGCTGACGGCGATCGTCGTCGTCATCACGTCGCTTGTGGTCGAGCGCAGCGGACCTTTCATCGGCGCGCTGATTGCCGCGCTGCCGACCGCGGGCGGCGCAGCTTATGTCATTCTCGCTATGGAGCACCCGCCGGAATTTATCGCAGCGAGTGCCACCGGCAGCGTTGCGGTCGACGCCGCAGTCTCGGTCTTTTCGCTGGTTTATGCCGTGTTGGCGCAGCGGCGGGGCCTCGTGCCCAGCCTCGGTGTTTCGCTTTTAGTGTGGCTGGCGTGTGCCGGTCTCATGCGTCTCGTTGACTGGTCAATGCCCGGCGCGGTGATGCTCAATGTCGTTGTTTTCGCCATCACCATTCCGCTGAGCTGGCGTTATCGCGCTTCGGGTCCGCCGAAGACGTTCTTGCGCACGCCCTTCGATATTCCGCTGCGGGGCCTGGCCGCAGCCATCGTGGTCGCCGTCGTGACCACGGCGAGCCATAGCATCGGTTCGGTCGCTTCGGGCATATTCGCGCTCTTTCCAATAATCCTGTGCAGTTCGATCGTCATTCTGCATCCGCGTGTCGGCGGCCCGGCAACCGCGAGCATGCTGGCGCATGCGCAAGTCGCGTATGTCGGCCTGTCGCTTGGTTTCGTCGCCGTGCACTATCTGGTGGCGCCGCTGGGCACCTGGGGCGCGCTGGTCGCGGGCCTCGGTGTTTGCATCGCCTGGAGCCTGATGCTTTTTCTGGTGCGCGTCGGCCTTACGCGGCGTTCCGCTAGGATTGGCGCTTCGCAAGCTGCGCCTTGAGCGCGTAGAGTGCCTCGAGCGCGTCGCGGGGCGACATTTCATCCGGATGCAGCGCGGCGAGCGCCTCGACCAGAGTTCCGAGCGCGCTGGCCTGTTGCGGCGCGGCCGCGGGACGCGAGGCGGCAAACAGCGGCAGGTCGTCGATCAGCCGCCGTGCCGGTGAGGTGCGATCCTCGGATTCAATCTGCGCCAGCACGACTTTGGCGCGCTCGATCACGCTCGATGGCAGTCCGGCAAGTTTCGCGACCTGGATGCCGTAAGAGCGGTCGGCCGCGCCGTCGATGACTTCGTGCAGGAACACGACATCGCCTTGCCACTCCTTCACCCGCATCGTGGCATTGTGCAGCCGCTTGAGTTTGGCGGCGAGCGCGGTCATTTCGTGGAAGTGCGTGGCAAACAAGGTACGGCAGCGGTTGCTCTGGTGCAGATGCTCGATGGTGGCCCAGGCGATGGACAGTCCGTCGAAGGTCGCGGTGCCGCGGCCGATCTCGTCGAGAATAACCAGCGCGCGTTCGCCCGCCTGATTCAGGATCGCCGCGGTTTCGACCATTTCGACCATGAAGGTCGAATGCCCGCGCGCCAGGTCGTCGGCAGCGCCGACGCGCGAAAACAGGCGATCGATGACACCGATATGCGCGGCCCGCGCCGGCACAAACCCTCCCATCTGGGCCATCACCGCAATCAGCGCATTCTGGCGCAGGAACGTCGATTTGCCCGCCATGTTGGGGCCGGTGATGAGCCAGATGCGACCGGTCTTTTCATCCGCGGGGGGAGACAAGTCGCAATCATTGGCAACGAAGGGCCCGCCGTTTGCAATGAGTGCCTGTTCTACGACCGGGTGCCGGCCGCCGGTAATGGCAAAAGCGAGGCTGCCGTCGACCTCGGGGCGCACGTAGTCACGCTCGACCGCAAGAGCGGCAAGCGCCGTCGCAACGTCGAGGGACGCGAGCGCATGCGCCGCTTCCTTGATCGCCGCGCTGGCGGCGGTCACCGTCGCGGCGAGGCGATCGAAGATTTCCAGTTCGAGCGCCAAAGCCCGATCCGCGGCATTGGCGATCTTGGCCTCGAGCTCGCCAAGTTCGGTCGTGGTGAAGCGCACCTGGCCGGCCGTAGTCTGACGATGGATGAAGGTCGCGTTGAGCGGCGCGCTCATCAGCTTGTCACCGTGCTGCGCCGAGACGTCGACAAAATAACCGAGCACATTGTTGTGCCGGATTTTCAGCGCCCGGATGCCGGTCGTTTCGGCGTAGCGTACTTGCAGCGCAGCGATCACGCGGCGTGATTCGTCGCGCAGCGCACGCGCTTCGTCGAGCGCCGCTTCATAACCCGGCCGCACGAAACCGCCGTCGCGGCGCAGAAGCGGCAATTCATCTGCCAACGCGTTTGCAAGCGCGGCGGCAATGCCGGGATCGGGACGGCGCAGACCTTCCATCGCCTGCGTGATGTCGCGGGGAAGCCCGGTGAGCGTGGCAAGCCGCGACGAGAACTCCGCCGCCGCGGCAATGCCGTCGCGTATCGCGGCAAGGTCACGTGGTCCGGCGCGGCCGATGACAATCCTGGCCAGCGCACGGACGAGATCGGGCACTGCTTTGAGCCTGGTGCGCAGATCGCTGCGCGCGGCGGGATCGTTGACGAAGGCGGCGACGGCGTCGAGCCGATGCGCGATCTCGGCAGGGTCGGTCAGCGGCGCGGCCAGCCGCTGCGCCAGCATCCGCGAACCGGCCGCGGTCATCGTGCGGTCGATCGCGGCAAGGAGCGAGCCCCGGCGCTCGCCGGCAAGTGTGCGTATGAGTTCGAGATTGCCGCGCGTCGCCTGGTCAATGGCGAGCGTCGCACCAGCCGCCTCGCGCGCCGGAATCGATAGCGGCGGGCGTTTTCCGAGCTGCGTGCGCTCGACGTAAGTGACAGCGGCCGCGGTGGCCGTCAGCTCGATACGGGAAAACGCACCAAACGAGGCCGTTGTCGCCACACCGAAGAACGAGGCAAGCCTTCGTTCCGCCGTCGCGCCGTCAAACACGTCGCGGGTCACGGGAGTGAGTGCCGGCAGCGTACGCAAATAAGGCGCAAGCTCGGCGTCAGCATAAAGCGAGTCGGAAATGACGATCTCGCCCGGCTCAATGCGCGCAAGCTCGGCAGGGAGCGAAACGCGATCGCATTCGGCGACGCGAAATTCGCCCGTCGATATGTCGATCCAGGCCAGCGCGAAACGGTCCTCGGTGGAGGAGGCGCGGCTGCGCGCCAGCGTCAGAAGATAATTATTGCGCTTGGCATCGAGCAGCGAATCCTCGGTCAACGTGCCAGGCGTAACGAGGCGCACGACGTCACGGCGCACCACGCTCTTGTTGCCGCGCTTGCGCGCTTCGGCGGGATCTTCGAGCTGCTCGCAAACCGCTACACGATGGCCGAGCGCGATCAGGCGATGCAGATATTCGTCGGCCCGCTCGATGGGCACGCCGCACATCGGAATATCCTGGCCAAGATGCTTGCCGCGCTTGGTGAGCACGATGCCAAGCGCGCGCGAGGCGATTTCCGCATCGCCGAAGAAGAGTTCGTAGAAATCGCCCATCCGGTAGAACAGCAGGCAATCCGGATTGGCGGTTTTGATCTCGACATATTGCTCCATCATGGGCGTAACGCGCCCGACCTCGTCTGGCGCTTTAGCGGCGACGCGGCCGGCATCATCCGGCGCCGGAGACGGCGCTATGTCGCCCTCCGCCAAATGCGTTTTTTCCGCCGCGAACTGCATGAAACGTCCCTGGATCGACCGCGCCAGACTAGACGATTTTGTTAGCCGCGCGATACGTCCTCAAGGATCATGTCGGAGGCCTTTTCCCCAATCATGATCGCGGGAACATTGGTATTGCCGGATACGAGCGTCGGCATGATCGAGCAGTCGGCGACCCAAAGGCCGTCGATACCGCGCAGGTGTAGCCGAGGGTCGACCACCGCCTCATTGTCGCTGCCCATGCGGCAGGTTCCGGCGGGATGAAAGATCGTAGCACCGTTCCGCCGCGCGAAGGTCAGGAGATCCGCGTCGGTGACGTAATCGGGGCCGGGCAGCATTTCAGCGGCGATGTAACCCGCGAGCGGCGGTGTGGCAGCGAGCTTGCGCGCGAAAGCGATTGCGGCAGTGGTGCAGCGGCGGTCGGTCTCGGCCGCGAGATAATTGCCGAATATTTTCGGCGGCGCGAACGGGTCGGCCGAGGCGAGCGCGATCGATCCCCGGCTCTCCGGCCGCAACTGGCAGACGGACAGCGTGAAACCGGAATAGTCATGGACCTTCCCGCCCGCCATATCGGCGGAGAGCGTCGCGATATGAAATTGGATATCGGGGGTTTGCGATTCCGGCAGCACGCGGGTGAATAACCCGCCCTGGTTGATGCCGGTCGCGAGCGGCCCGCCGCGATACAGGAGCCATTGCAGGCCCATTCCGATGCGGCCGAATATCGAATTAAGTGCGTCGTTGGTGGTGATCGGTTTGGTGCTGCGATAGATCAGCCGAACCTGAAGATGATCCTGCAAGTTCCGGCCGACTGCCTTGCGGTCGAGCACGACGGGAATGCCTTGCGCGTTCAACTCCTCGCCCGGTCCGATACCGGACAGCATCAGAAGCTGCGGCGATTGCACGGCGCCGGCTGAAAGGACAACGCCGTGCCTGGCGTGCATTTCGCGCAACGCTCCGCCGATGCGCACGGTGACGCCCTTCGCGCGGCGCTGATCAACCAGGACGCGCGCGACCTGTGCATCGGTGATGACCGAGAGATTGTCGCGGGCTCGCGCCGGCCGCAGATACGCATCGGCGGCGCTGGCACGCCAGCCGTTTCGGGTCGTCAACTGATAGTAGCCGACGCCTTCCTGATCTCGGCCGTTGAAGTCGGCGGTGCGCGGCACGCCGCAATTCACGGCAGCGCCGATCACCGCCTCGATCAGTTCGTGCTTGCGCGTGATGCTGGTGACCCGAAGCGGGCCATTGGCGCCATGAAGCTGGTCTTCGCCGAACTCGGAATTGCTTTCGAGCTTGATGAAATAGGGTAGCACATCGTCAAAACCCCACCCCGTATTGCCGAGGTCGCGCCAGCGATCGTAGTCGCCGGTCTGACCGCGTACGACAATAAGTCCATTGATCGAACTCGAACCGCCGAGCACGCGGCCGCGGGGCCAATAGAGGCGCCGGCCCTCCATGTTGGCGTCGGGCTCGGTGTAGAAGCGCCAATTGAGCTTGGCGTCCCACATCGTCTTGCCGTATCCGATCGGCAGATGAACCCACAGACTTGTATCGCGCGGGCCGGCCTCGAGCAGCGCCACGCGATACTTGCCGGCTCGCGGAGAGCCGGTTCGCAAGGACGCAACCGGTCGAGCCGGCGCCTACGACGATAAAGTCGAACGCGTCGTCCGGCATGCTAGCCCGGCCTGCGCTCGATCGGGACATAGGGCCGCGCATCCGGTCCGTTATAAAGCGTCAGCGGCCGGATCAGGATGTTGTTCTCGGTCTGCTCGAGCACCTGCAACACCCAGCCCGGTACGCGGCCGATGGCAAAGATCGGCACGAACAGATCGCGCTTGATGCCGAGCAGGTGATAAACGACGCCCGAATAGAAATCGACATTGACGTTGACGCCGTGGCGCGCATACGGCGCCATGGCCTGAACGACGGCTTGCAGGATTTCATACCAGCGCGGCTGCCCCATCTCTTTCGACAGACGCTCGACGCCGGCGCGCATGTGGCGCGCGCGCGGGTCCTCGGCGCGATAGACGCGATGGCCGAAGCCGGTCACTGCTTCGCCGGCTTTGCGCTTGTCGCGCACATAATCGGCGGCGCGCGCCGGATCGCCGATCTCTTCTGCCATCTTCATCACGTCCTCGGCGGCGCCGCCATGTGCCGGTCCGGACAAAGCCGCGATTGCCGCGGTGACGGCGGCGTGCAGATTGGCTTCTGTGCCGACGACGACACGTGCTGCGAAGGACGATGCATTGGAGCCGTGTTCGGCATGCAGCACGAGATCGCGGTCGATCAATTGCGCGGCGTCGGCGCTCGGTTTTTCACCCTTGAGCATCCAGAGAAGATTGGCGGCGTGCGAAAGCTCTTTGCTCGCGGCCACCGGCTCCAGCCCTTCGCGTAGCCGCGCGTGCGCGGCGACAATCATCGGCACCTGCGAGGTCAGCCGGATGCCTTTGCGGATCACGGCGTCACGCGAATTGTCGGCAGTCTCCGGATCGAAGCCCGCAAGCGCCGAGGTGGCGGTGCGCAGCACGTCCATCGGGTGCGCGGTCTTGATGGTGCGGATGATGTCGAGCACCGGTGCGGGCAATTCGCGCGCGCTCTTTAATTGGCCGTCAAACTCCGTAAACTGCGCCTTGGTTGGCAATTCGCCGCGCAGCAGCAGCCACGCCGTTTCCTCGAATGTCGAATGTTCGGCAAGATCGTGGATCGAATAGCCGCGATAACGCAATTCGCCGATGCGTCCGTCGATGAACGTGCATGGTGAGCGGTCGAAATAGACGCCCTTTAACCCGCGGTGAATCTTGATTGGTTCATTTGTTTCGGTCATCTATGGCCTCATACGCGCGCCGTTCTGATTTGAGATAAACATGAATCCGGTCGAACGTTGTTTCGATATAGCAAGGCGGCGTCATTGCAAGATCGTTTTGCCGGAAGGCGGGGACGCGCGCGTGATCGCGGCGGCACGCGGTCTCATTGATCGGGAAATAGCGCATCCGATCGTGCTTGGCGCCGCCGAAGCCATCGCGAAAGCCGCGAGTGACACTGGCGTCGATCTCAAGGGCATCGAAACGATCGATCCGGGCTCCGACATGCGCGTGCAGACTTACGGCGCGGTTTGCGCCAGCATGCGCAAGAACATGTCGCCGGCGACCGGCGCACGGCTCGTGACGAAACCGCTTTATTTTGCCGGCATGATGGTTCGCCAGAATGACGCGCAGGCCATGGTCGCGGGCGCGGCGAACCCGACACGCCGCGTCATCGAAGCCGGATTGATGACCATCGGCCTCGCTGAAGGCATCACGTTGCCGTCGAGCTATTTTCTCATCGTCGCGCCGGACTTCCTTGGGCTTGGGCCGCGCGCTTTCGTGTTTGCCGATTGCGCGGTGAATGCCGTTCCGACCGCTGAGGAGCTTGCCGATATTGCAATCGCATCCGCGCGCAGCGCGGAAAATCTGCTTGGCGAAACGCCGCGCGTCGCCATGCTGTCGTTCTCGACCAAGGGCAGTGCCCAGCATGCCCGGGTCGACAAGGTCCGGAGCGCGCTTGAGCTTATCCGCGCCCGCGCGCCATTCCTGGCTGTGGATGGCGAATTGCAAGCCGATGCGGCTTTGGTGCCGGCGGTCGCCGAAAAGAAAGTAAAGGACCCGGGCGCCGTTGCCGGACGCGCCAATGTGCTGATCTTCCCCGATCTCGATGCCGGTAATATCGGCTACAAGCTGGTGCAATGGATCGGCGGCGCCAAGGCTATCGGGCCGTTCCTGCAAGGCTTTGCCAAACCGATCAGCGATCTGTCGCGCGGTGCAAGCGTCGACGACATCATCACGACCTGTGCCGTTGTGCTTGCGACGGCGTGACATTCTCTCCGCTCCGATCAATACGCCAGGCCGGCAATGCCGACGATCTCAGTCCCGGCAATCGCGGCTCATCGCAGCGTCACGTCGTCAGGAGGCCGCCATCGACCGGGATGACCGTCCCGGTGATGAACCCGGCCCGGCCAGAGGCGAGAAACGCCACGAGGTTGGCGACGTCTGCGGTCGTGGCAAAACGGCCGAGCGGAATGCGCGGCAGAATACGTTGCCGCGCCGCTTCGCTCAGCGCCACTTGCGTCATCGCGGTTTCAACAACCGCCGGCGCTACCGCGTTGACGGTGATGCCGCTCGGGCCCAATTCGCGCGCCAGGCCCATGGTCATCGCCACGACGCCGGCTTTGGTCGCGCCGTAAAGCACATTGCCGAGCGAGCCGCCGCCGCGCATCGCCGATACCGACGCGATATTGATGATGCGGCCTGCGTGAGCCGCAGTCATCGAAGGGATTGCGGCCTTTATGCAATGCAGGATGCCGTCGAGATTGACACGGGCGACGCGGCCGAACTCGCTCGCCGGCAAGTCGGCGACAGGCCCGACCGAAAGAAGGCCGGCGGCATTGACAAGAATGTCGGGCGTGCCGCGCCAGTCGCGAAGCGCGCCGAAAGCTGCGGCGACGGCGGTGCCGTCGCCGACGTCGACCGCGATGGCCTGGGCGGCGTATCCGTCCCGCACGAGAGCCGAGGCCACACGCTCGGCAGCGGACCCGTCACGATCGGCGACGCCGACCGCGCAGCCTTCCGCTGCCAGCGTACAAGCAATGGCTTCGCCGATGCCGGCGCCTGCGCCGGTGACGAACGCGACGCGACCTTTGAGATCAAGTTCCATCTTCGGCCGCGCCGCGGTTTCTGTTGCTCTCTAGCCGCGTAGTGCAGGCGCAGCTTTTTGATCGGCGGATATATCGCTTTGATACCGATCAGTCATCGCATAGACCGACAGCGCGCTGATGACGCTGACGACAAGCACGTAGATGCAAATCAGCCACGGTTTATTGCCGCCCAACGGCAGTAGCGCTGTCGCGATGATCGGCGTCAATCCGCTCGCGAAGATTCCCGAGAACTGATAGACGAACGAAATGCCGGTGTAGCGAACCCGGGTGTCGAACAGTTCCGAGAACAGGGCTGCTTCCGGTCCGTAAACCGCCGGATAGATAATGCCGAACGGGATCGCGACGGCAATGATCGTCATCAGCGTCGATGTGCCGTCCATCACGTAGAACGCCCCGAACGTCAGCACGCCGATCAGCAGGCTGGCGAAGCCGAAGATCCGGCGGCGTCCGGTAGAGTCCGACAGCTTGCCGCAAATAGGCAGCATGACGATCATGATTGCCGAGGCAACCATCACCGCCGCCAGCGCCGACTGCCGCGACATATGCAGCGTGTTGGTGAGATAGAAGACGAGGAACACGCCGTAGATGTTGAAGGTAACGCCTTCGATATAACGCGCGCCAAGCCCGAGGAGCGTATTCTTGGTGTGCGTGCGGAACAGGTCGACAACCGGCACCGCGGCGATCTTGTTTT
This sequence comes from uncultured Alphaproteobacteria bacterium, assembly GCA_963808205.1. Lineage (GTDB taxonomy): Bacteria > Pseudomonadota > Alphaproteobacteria > Rhizobiales > Xanthobacteraceae > BOG-931. The sequence goes on along the minus strand of CAWEER010000005.1, from coordinate 514,520 downwards.
CTTCCTGCGCTTTCTGGAATGCGGGCGTCTCCAGGATCTTCAGCCGAATGTAAACGCCGATAACGACGAGAACCGCGCTGAGGAGGAACGCAACGCGCCATCCCCAGGCGAAGAAGGCGTCGTTATCCAGGAGCGAGAGCAAGCTGACGACGGCGGCGCTGATCAGGAGACCGGCCGGCACGCCGATCTGTGGCCAGCTTCCGTAGAAGCCACGCCGGCCGCCGGGAGAATGTTCGACTGCCATCAGCACGGCGCCGCCCCATTCGCCGCCGATGCCGATGCCCTGGAATATGCGGAGTGCCAGAAGCATGATCGGCGCCCACACGCCGGCCGTGGCGTAGGTTGGCAATAGTCCGATCAGGAAGGTCGCGATGCCCATGATCAGGACCGTCAGAATGAGCACGGTCTTGCGCCCGACGCGGTCGCCGTAATGACCGAAAATGACACCGCCGATCGGCCGCGACAAAAAGCCGACGAAGGACGTGACATAGGCCAGAAGCGTCGAAATCAGGATGTCCGCGTTCGGGAAAAACAGCTTGTTGAGAACAAGCGCCGTCATCGTGTTGTAGAGAAAGAAATCGTACCACTCGATCGTCGTGCCGATGGCGCTGGCGAACGCAATGGTTCCGATCGATATCTTTGCGCCGTCTCCTGGATTGCTGGCCTGTTGCATTGTCCTCTCCCCTCACTTTTGTAAACCGGCGCCTTACAGCACCGGCAGTCCCAATATCTCGCGCGCTTCGGCGCAAGTGGCGGCGTGCCGCTCGTATTCGACGCAGAGCGCCACAAGACGTGCGACCAGCTCGGCGTTACTGCGCGCCAGCCGGTCCTGATCAAATTTGATGTTGTCCTCGAGCCCGGTGCGGACGTGACCGCCGAGTTCAAGGCACCAGCGGTTGACCTCAAGCTGATGCCGACCGATGCCGGCCGCCGACCAGGTCGCGTCGGGCATGATGTCCTTGAGTTCGCCGATCAGAAATTCCAGCAATTTGCGCCGCGCCGGCAGCGCGTTCGGAATTCCCATCACGAACTGGACCTGGCACGGCCGTTTGAGCAGGCCGCGGTCCGCCATGACTTTGGCGTTGTACAGCATCGCCGCGTCGAAGACCTCGATCTCCGGCTTGACCTCGTATTGCAGCATCGCGCGCGCGAGATCCTGGACCAGTTGCGGCGGGTTCTCGTAAATCTGCGCCAGGAAATTCACCGAGCCGGTTGCGAGCGAGGCCATATCCGGCCTCAGGCTCAGCATCCGGCCGCGCTCGCTCTGCTCCCGGCCGCGTCCGCCGGTCGAAAACTGGATGATCATGCCCGGACAATGCTTGGCGATGCCTTCGCCGACTTGCGCAAACAAGGCTGGATCGGAACTCGGCGACTCGTCGGCATTGCGGACGTGAATGTGGGCTACGGTCGCTCCCGCCTCGTAAGCCTCGTGTGTCGATTCGATTTGCTCGCTCGGCGTGATCGGCACGGCCGGCGTATCCTTCTTGCGCGGAATGGCGCCGGTGATCGCGACGGTGATGATGGCGGGTGTGGTCATGATGCTGCCAGTTGAGGCCGTTGGATGAGATGGAAGGAGCGGATGCTCGGCCGCAGCGCGATTTCCTTGAGAAGCGTAACGAGCGGCGTTGCCGCCAGCGGATAATCCGTCTTGATCGGGCCGGCGGCCTTGAGCGCTTTATATTGCCCGTCGGAATAGAATGCCGCGAGCAAAAGATCGTCGTCGGACGCAAAGGGACCGCGCTCGCGCCGGACCCGGGGGATGCCCGGCTCGATCAGATCCCCGGGCCGCGCCTTCGTTGGTTCGGCGCCCTTTGCGATTCGGTCGAACAGGTTGGGATCGATCGGGCCAGCGATCTCGCCGTAATAGCCGAGCACGTATTTACGTACTTCGTCGGGCACGGTGGCATAGCGCTCCTTGCCCATGACGTTGAGCACGGCCTGCGTCATGACGAATTGTGCGAACGGGCTGACGATGATCGGGTAGCCCAGATCGTGCCGGACCCGCGCCGCTTCTGCGAGCACGTCGGGGAGCCGGTGCGCGATGCCGAGCGGCTGAAGCTGTGATTTCAGGTTGGACACCATGCCGCCGGGCATCTGGTGCTCGTAGTGGAAGGCGTCGTATTCGGCGATCTTGCCGATCGGCTTGCCTTCACGCGCCGCGATGTAACGCAGCCGTTCGGCGACTTCGCCGATCGGTTCAAGATCGAGCGGCACGTCAAAGCCCAGGCGTCTTGCATTCTCCACGAAGCTCTCGGTCGCCGGATGCGACGCGCCATTGGCCAGTGTCGAAGTCGCTGTGTGCACCACGTCGACGCCAAGCTCGACAGCGCGGCAGGCCGTGTGCGGCGCCAGTCCGGTGAGACAATGGGAATGAAGGTGGAGCGGCAGTGCGCCGCAGACGGCTTTGAGCGCGGGCACCAGTGTCCGTGCGCGTTCAGGCGTAAGAAGTCCGCTCGGATCCTTCAGATAGATAGCATCGACGCCGAGCTTGATCAGCTCTTTCGTCTTACGCGCATAGTAGTCGTCGGTGTGAACCGGACTGACCGTATAAACCACGCCACCCGCGGTATAGAGGCCCACCCTCTTTGCCGCGCGCACTGGCACTTCCATATTGCGCATGTCGTTGAGCGCATCGTACGGCGTGTGATAGCGGATGCCGTTGGCGAAAATCCGCTCCGCGTTGAGTTCGACGATGTCGTCCGGAAAAAACTCGAACGTGTAGAGGCTTTGCCCGCGCGTCATAACGATTAGCGGTGTCTTCGTGATCCAGCCGCTGAGGGTGCGCATGCGCTCCCACGGATCCTCACGCAGATAGCGGACGCAGACGTCGAATACCGCGCCGCCGGCGAGATCGATGGCCTCGAAGCCTGCGCGGTCGAGCCGCGGCGCGATGTCGGCCATCATCGCGGTCGTCATACGGGTTGCCCACAGGCACTGGTGCGCGTCGCGCAGCGTTACATCGACAAGGCGGATGGTCTTCTTTTTGTTATCTCCGGCGCTCATCAATGCACCGCCGTCCGCAACTGGTCTTCGACCCAGCGGGTATGGATTTCCGCGCGGGCAAATTCCGGCCGGCGGACGAGATCGGCATGGAATCCGATCGTAGTGGCGATCCCGGACACGTCGAAACGAGCCAGCGCCGAGGCCGCAGTCTCGATCGCCGTGGCGCGGTCGCGTCCGGTCACGATCAGCTTGCCGAGCATCGAATCGTAAAACGGCGGCACCATGTAATTTTCGTAGACATGGCTGTCGAGCCGGATGTCCTTGCCGCTCGGCGGCCGCCAGCGTTTGAGGAGGCCCGGTGACGGACGGAAGCCGAGCGCGGAGTCCTCGGCATTGATGCGGAATTCGATGGCCACTGGTGCACCTGCCGCGGCAGGCACGACCGAGAGCCGCTCTCCGGCGGCGACACGGAATTGCTCGGCGACAAGGTCGTTTCCGGTCACCATCTCGGTCACCGGATGCTCGACCTGGATGCGCGTATTCATCTCGATGAAGAAAAAACGTGCACTCGCCGTGTCGTAGATGAACTCGACGGTGCCGGCATTGACGTATTTAAGCGCGCGAATGAGCGTGAGCGCCGCGTCCGCCATGGCGCGGCGCACTGTGTCGTCGAGCACCGGCGAGGGCGCCTCCTCGACAAGCTTCTGATGCCGGCGTTGCACGCTGCAATCGCGTTCGCCGAGTTGCGTATAATTGCCGTGCGTGTCGCCAAAGACCTGAATCTCGATATGGCGGACCTGCGGGAAGAACCGTTCAAGGTAGATGTCCGGCCGCCCAAAGGCGGCTTCAGCCTCGGCGGCGGCCTGATCGAATAATTCCTCAAAGGATGCGATGTCGGCGGCAACACGCATGCCACGGCCACCGCCGCCGGCGCTCGCTTTCAGCAGTAACGGAAATCCGATCTGACCGACGTGTTTTTTTGCTTCAGCCGATGACGTAAAGCCGTCGTCCGAGCCCGGCACGACCGGAATGCCCAATGCGGCCGCGGTCTTGCGCGCCGCAACCTTGTCACCCATCCGCGCGATAACTTCAGCGCTTGGTCCGATGAAGGTCAGCCCCGTTTCCGCACAACGCGTGGCAAAGCCTGAATTCTCCGCCAGAAAGCCGTAGCCGGGATAAACTGCATCGCATTTCAGCGCAGACGCGACCTCGATCAAGGCCGCCGCGTTGAGATAACTGGATTTCGGTGGCGGGGGTCCGATGCAGACCGCATGATCGGCCGCCCAGCAGTGCGGAGAATTACTGTCGGCGGACGAATATACCGCAATGCTTTCCAGCCCGAGCCGCCGGCAGGTTCGAATGGCGCGTAATGCGATCTCCCCGCGATTGGCGATCAATACGCGACGCAACGTCGTCTCCCTTTTTCGCGCAGCCGCTCGTTGCGCGACCAGCTATTTCTTCGTCGAGAACTCTGACAGCCAAAAATCATATTGCAAGGCATTTGAAGTTGTCTTTTGATGAATGACGCAAACAGGCGGCTGAAATTCGATGACGCGCTTTTCTCAATCATCGAGAATCAAAGCTGTGACGGGTGAATCGGTTCGTCGGCAAGCGGGGTGGAACGCGTGGCACTGACCTATGATGAAATTACCGAAATTCTGAAAGTCATCGACACCAGCTCATGCGATGAGTTGATCGTCGAGACCGGCGATATGAAGCTCGTGGTCCGCCGCAACAGTGCCGGACGCACGACGGCGTCGCCGCATGATGGCGATTTACGCCCGATGGCGGCGCCGGTAGCCGCGCCGCCCGTCGTACCGGCCGCGTTGAGCACCGCCGCAAAATCGATAACCGCGGCCGTGCATCAGATCGAGGTCGTGGCACCGATGGTTGGCACGTTCTATCGCGCGCCTTCGCCCGACGTGCCGCCTTTCGTCGAAATCGGCAGCGCCGTCAAAAAGGGCCAGCCGCTCTGCCTGATCGAGGTGATGAAGCTCTTCACCACGATCGCCGCCGAGCATGATGGGCGCATCGTCCAGATCGGCGCCGAGAATGCCGAACTGGTCGAATATGGCCGCACGCTGTTCGTTATCGAACCGTCGTAAAGTGCACCGCCGCCCTTAAGCTCGCCTCACGAGCTTTTGGATTCCATCTTGGCAAGTGCCGACAGATCGGTACCGGTCTGCTCCACGCTGACGCCCGAAGTCTGGAAGCCCATGAGCCAGATCGGCAGAATGCAGATCACGGTCAGAACCGCCAGAATGAAATAGAGCGTGGAAACATCCATGAGGGCGCTCATGACCGGGAACAGATAGACCAGAACGACGCCGCCGAGGAATCGCGTAATACTCTCTCCCAGCATCGATCCCGTCGCGCGCAGACGCGTCGGGAACTGCTCGGCCATGTAGAGTTTCGCCAGCGGGAAGCCCGCATACACGAAGCTCCAGACCACGACGGCTGCTGCGATCGTTCCGGCGCGTGACAAAGGCAAACCCAGCGCCACTGTGCCGATTGCCGTGATCGTCATGATGATGACGAGGCCCCAGCGCCGGCTGATCTTGTCGCCGACGGAGCCGGCGATCGCGGTCGAAATAACGGTCAGGAACAGAAGGGCGGACGTGTAATAGAGCGCGTCTTCCTTGCCGGCGCCCATGCGCTGGATGATCGAAGGCCCGTAGATCGTAATAATGTAGAACACGATGAACGGCGACATCAGCGCGAGGTAAGCGACAAAGCACCGCCGCCCATACGGATAGCGGAACAGGTCGAAGATCGAGACTTTCCGCTGTGCTGTCGCCTCCAGCACTTTGAGCGAACCTTCGTCGATCAGTTTTTCGTCATGCGGCACATGACTGACGTCTTCCAGTTTCTCGACAAAGCTGCGAACGGCGTCGATCTTGCCGGCTTTCAAAAGAAATCGCGGCGATTCCGGAAGATATTTGATGATGATCGGAACGATGATGATCGGAGAGCCGCCGAGCATCAGCAAGACCCACCATGCTTCGCCCGCCGGCAGGCGGCTCATGACGAAGGCGCCGGCGAGCGTATTGAGGCCGTAAGAGAAACCGAGCAGCGAATTGGAAAGGCCCACTGCGGTACCGCGCCATTGCTTGTTGACGAATTCCGACAGCAGCAAATAGGGCACCGGAAATACCGCGCCCTGTCCGAGACCGGCGACGAAGCGGAAGAATGCCAGCTGCGTCACGTTTTGCGAGAAACTCGCAAGGAACGTGAAAATGCTGAACAGCACTATTCCCCAGAGCAGCGTCGTTTTGCGGCCGAAGCGATCGGCCAGGCGGCCGGCCGGAAGTAGCCCAATGACGATTTCAAGTGTTCCGGCGCTGCCGATCAAGCCGGTTTGGCTTGGCGACAATTGCCATTCGCCTTTGAGGATGAAGAGCACCGGCGCAATGATGCCGATATCGAAGGCCTCCAGGATCCAGATCACGCCGAGAAGGCCGACCAGGGCCAGGATCTTGCTGTTGACCGGCACTCTGTCGAGCCGTGCCAGCAAGTTTTCTTGCGCCATCAGATCGGCGTGACTGTGTAATCCGGTTGCGGTCGACATTGCCCCCCCCGCTGATTTTAGTTTTGCATTTTTCAAATCTGCCCGCATCGTTCCGCGGCGGGCCGTTCCGTCGAGCGTGTTGAAGACTGAACCAAATCCGCTGCGCCTGCAAAAACGTTTTCTCACGCGTTGAGACGCGGCTTGTCGTGCCGGGCGTGACGCCATTGCGGCGACCTGCCGCAAGCCATGCGCGTTTTGCGCGCCTCATCCGGTCACACTTGCGTTGTCGCCTGTTGCGCAAGGTGCTATTGCTTTTAAAACAATACGTCTCATTCAATGAGAATACGATCGTCGAAAGTCCATCGAACGATCGCCTGACTACGCTGCCGATCCGGCGGGACGGCCGCGGCAAAGGAGGAACGGCAATGATCGCGACGCAGACGATTGCGGCCAGGATGGTGTCGCTTTTCGTGGTGATGCTGGCGCTGATAGCGGGCTCGAACCGCGCGCTGGCGCAGGAAAAATTCCCCGATCATCCGATCAATTTCATCGTGCCGTGGGGCCCTGGTGGCGGCGCTGATTTGTTGGCGCGCACGTCCGGAAAAATCATGTCGCAGGATCTCGGTGTGTCGCTGCCGGTGCTCAACGTGCCCGGCGCCACCGGACAAACCGGCATCACTAAACTTTTGAATTCCCCGGCCGACGGCTACACGCTCGGCGTCCTGATCGGCGACACCTATTCGCTTCTTGCCGGGCCGCATCCGGGCTTCACCTCGGATCAGGTCATCCCGCTCGCCATTATGATCCAGCAGCCGTCCGGCTACTGGGTCAACACGCAGAGCAAGTGGCAGACTTGGCAGGACCTCGCGGCCACTGCGAAGGAGCAGTCGGTCAAGACCGCGATTTTGGGTTTCGGAAGCGCCGATGACATCACGACGTCGTATCTTAACAAGCAGGGTTTCAAGTTCTCGCCGATTCCCTATGCCGAGCCGGAGCTGCGCTACACCTCGATCCTCGGCAACAATGCCGACGTACTCTACGAACAGACCGGCGACGTGCGCAGCTATTTCGACGGCGGCAAGATTCGTCCCCTCATTTTCTTTTATTCGCACCGGCTGAACATTCCGCAGTTCGCCAATGTCCCGGTGTCCAAGGAACTAGGCTACGACGTCACGCTGCCGCAGTTCCGTGCGATCGTCGTCAAAGCGGGAACAGATCCGGCGCGCGTCAAGATTTTGGCTGATGCGCTGGCGAAGGTTGCGCAAAGCCCCGACTTCAAGGCCTATCTCGATCAGCAATATGCCGATCCTGCGAGCTATGTGCCGATGGATAAGGCGCGGGCCTTCATGGATTCATGGCTCGATCAGGCCAAGGCCATTCTGGCTTCCACGCAGTCGGGCGCGAAATGACTTCGGTCAAAACGGTCACGGCGCTGGAGCGATGCCGGGTGACGCTGCCCTACCTCGTCGTGCTGGCGGCGGGCGTGTTTCTTTACTACGCGGCTGAGAACTTCGAATTCGAGGAGGCATCCGGGCGCATCGGTCCGGGTGCGTGGCCGAAGCTCATTCTCCTCCTGCTGCTGGCGTCGGCGTTGTGGGGCGCGGTGTCGAGTGCGCTCAATGCCGGAAAGCCGGCGGCCGATGACGCCGACGATGACATCGAGGCGTTGGTCCGGCCGCCGGAGATTTATCCGTCGCTGGTCTGGTTCGCCGTCGGCATCACCGTCGTTTATCTCGCTGTCATGCCGCTCGTCGGCTTCTTTCTGGCCACGATCGCTTACAGCTTTGCCCTCATCTGGCTCGGGCATTATCGGCGGTTGCTGCAGGTGACGCTGCTCAGCGTCGCGATCGCATTCGCCTTCATGTTCGTGTTCATGCGTGTGGTCTATGTGGCGCTTCCTGCCGGGATCGCACCGTTTGACCGTTTGTCCTACGGCCTCATGGCCGCGATGGGCGTGCACTAGGAGTTCGGCGTGGTCCTCGTCAGTCTTGCCCACGGCTTTGTCGAAATTTTCCAGCCGTTCAACATGCTGATGCTGCTGGTCGGCCTCTTGATCGGCATGGCAGTCTCGATCATGCCAGGGCTCGGCCTGGTGATGGGTGTCGTGCTGGCGCTGCCGTTCACCTATCAGATGCAGATCGAGCCGTCGGTTATCCTTTTGACGGCGATTTATTTCTCCGGAACCTATGGCGGCTGCTTCACGGCCATTCTTTATCGCATTCCGGGCGAGCCTATGGACGTGCCGATGCTGTGGGACGGCTACACCATGGCGCAGCGCGGCCAGCCGGCGAAAGCGCTCGGCTGGGCACTCGTCGCGGCGCTGATCGCCGGTCTGGTGTCGTCCGCCGTGATGGTGGCGCTTGCCGGGCCGATGAGTGAAGCGGCGCTCAAATTTGACTCGCCGGATTATTTCGCCGCGGTGTTCTTCGGCCTGACCACGGTTGTGGCGCTGGCGGGAAAGTCGCTGGTCAATTCACTGATCAGCCTCTGCGTCGGGCTTCTGGTTGCGACCGTCGGCATCGACAGCATTTACGGCACCGACCGCTTTACCTTCGGCGTCCCGATCCTGCGCGACGGCGTGCAGCTCGTCGAAGTCCTGGTCGGCATGTACGGCCTCGGCGAGGTACTCACCCGGATCGGCCAGGGCCTTCACCTCGACAAGCCGAAAGAGAAGGTCAACGTCTCGACGCAGTTTCCATCGCTTTCGGAATTGTTCGCAATCAAGACCACGCTGCTGCGCAGCACCGTGCTCGGCACGTTGCTCGGCATCGTGCCGGGCGCCGGCGCCACGATCACGTCCTTTATTTCCTACGGCATCGAGAAGCAGTACGGGCGGCGGCGCGCGCTGTTGGGCACCGGCATTCCGGAAGGAATCGTCGCGCCGCAGATCGGCGCAACCGGCTCGGTCGCCGGCCACATGATCCCGCTCCTGACGCTTGGGCTGCCCGGCAGCGGGGCCACCGCCGTGATCCTCGCGGCCTTTTTGCTGCACGGCGTGCAACCGGGGCCGATGCTGTTCGAAAATCCGGCGTCTTCGCTAATGGTCTACACGATCTTCGCTTCGATGTTCGCCAGTGTCATCGGCATGTGCCTCGTCGGCTTCTTCTGGATCAGGGTTGTCGTCAAGGTTTTGACCATTCCGCAAGGGGTGCTTTCCGCGATCGTCGTGATGTTCTGTCTGGTCGGCGCCTATGCCAATCGCAACGACATGTCGGACGTCTGGATGATCGTGATCTTCGGCGTGCTCGGCTATCTGTTCGAGAAATTCAAATACCCGATCTCGCCGATGGTGCTCGGCGCGATCCTTGGTCCGGTCGGCGAGACCGCATTCATGCGCAGTATGATCAGCGGCGGCGGCGACTGGACGGTGTTTTTCCGCGGGCCGATCTGCGGCACGTTGATGGTCGGTTCATTTGCCGCGCTGAGCTATCCCTTGTTGCGCGAGCTTTTCGCGATGCGCCGCCGCGGCGGCGCTATCGCAGTTTCGGGTGAGCAACGATGAAAACATACACGATAACCGATAGCGCCCACCGCGCATCGCTGCAGCCCGACGCCGTACCCGACGACCAGCACGAGACGATATCGACGGCGACGGCGCGGACCTTCGCCATCATCGACCTCGTTGCGCATTCGCAGGCCGCCGTTGAAGTCTCAAGCGTCATCGAGGCGCTGGCGCTGCCGAAGGCGACGGCCTACCGGCTGGTCGATGGCCTCGTCAGTTCCGGCTATCTTGCGCGCGAGCCGGTGCGCAAGCGCCTGACGGTCGGCTCGCGCCTGACCGACCTTGCTCTCTGCACGATGCGCGCCTCCACGCGTGACGCCGGCCGCCACGCCCTGCTGCGGCGGCTCGTCCATCAGGTCAACGAGACGTGCAATATCGGCACAATGTTCCACGGCGAAATCGTCTATCTCGACCGGGTCGAGGCGGAGCATTGGCCGTTGCGCCTGCAATTTGGCGCGGGGTCGCGGGTGCCGCTCCATTGCAGCGCGATCGGCAAGCTGTTCCTGGCGCTTACTCCGTCGCCGCGCCGCCGCCGTCTCCTGCAAAGCATGGACTTGCGCCGTTTCACCGACACCACCATCACCGAGCGGACGGAACTCGAAGCCGAGCTCAAGCAGATCCGCAAGGAACAGGTCTCGTTCGACCGCGAGGAATACCTCGTCGGCGTGGTCTGCATGGCGGTTCCCGTGGCTGGACGAAACGGCGAGACGCTGGCCGCAATTGCCATTCAGGCTCCGGAGGCGCGGATGAACGTGAAAATCGCGCGCGATCATCTGCCCGCGCTGCGCCGCGCCGCCGAGGAGCTTGCCGAGACTTTTCAGGACATGACCTGACACCCATCTTCAATTGAGATTTCGCGGGGGCGAAAAATCAAAAGGACTTTAGGCCAAAAGGATCGAAAACAATGAAAATGACGACGGAAGAAGCATTCGTGAAGGTGTTGCAGATGCACGGCATCGAACACGCCTTCGGCATCATCGGTTCGGCTTTCATGCCGATCTCCGACCTTTTCCCCACGGCCGGCATCACGTTCTGGGACGTGGCGCATGAGTGCAACGGCGGCATCATTTGCGACGGATACACGCGCTCCACCGGCAAGATGGCAATGGTCATCGCGCAGAACGGCCCCGGCATCACCAATTTCGTCACTCCGATCAAGACCGCTTACTGGAACCACACACCCATGCTTTTGGTAACGCCGCAGGCCGCCAATCGCACTATCGGCCAGGGCGGTTTCCAGGAAGTCGAGCAGATGGCGCTGTTTCGCGACATGGTTTGCTATCAGGAGGAGGTGCGCGATCCCGCGCGGATCGCCGAAGTGCTCAACCGCGTTATCACCAAGGCAAAACGCCTGTCGGCGCCGGCGCAGATCAACGTGCCGCGCGATTACTGGACGCAGGTCGTCGATATCAATCTGCCGGCGATCGTGGAGTTCGAGCTGCCGTCCGGCGGTGCTCACGCCATCGCAGAAGCGGCGAAGCTTTTGTCGGGCGCGAAGTTCCCCGTCATCCTTTCGGGTGCCGGCGTCGTCCTCGGCGGCGCCATCCCGGAATGTGTTGCGCTTGCCGAAAAACTCGACGCGCCGGTTTGCAACAACTATCAGCACAACGACAGCTTCCCCGGCAACCATCCGCTTTCCGTCGGTCCACTCGGCTATAACGGCTCGAAGGCGGCAATGGAGCTTGTCGCCAAGGCCGACGTCGTGCTGGCGCTCGGCACACGGCTCAATCCGTTTTCGACTCTTCCCGGTTACGGCATCGACTACTGGCCGAAGAACGCAAAAATCATCCAGGTCGATATCAATGCCGACCGCATCGGTCTGACCAAGCCGGTCGCCGTCGGGATCTGCGGCGACGCCAGGCACGTTGCGCAGAGCATTCTCGCACAACTGTCGCCCTCGGCCGGCAATGCCGGACGCGACGAGCGCAAGGCACTGATCCACACCACCAAGTCGCGGTGGCTGCAGGCGCTCTCCAGCATGGATCACGAGGAGGACGATCCAGGCACCACCTGGAACGCCGACGCGCGAAAGCGCGATTCCGACCGCATGTCGCCGCGGCAAGCCTGGCGCGCGATCCAGGCCGGCCTGCCGAAGGATGCGATCATATCGAGCGACATCGGCAACAACTGCGCCATCGGCAACGCCTATCCGACCTTCGAAAAAGGCCGGAAATATCTGGCGCCCGGGCTGTTCGGTCCGTGCGGCTATGGGTTCCCTTCGATCATCGGCGCCAAGATCGGAAATCCGGGTATGCCCTGCGTCGGCTTTGCCGGCGATGGCGCCTTCGGCATTTCCATGAACGAGATGAGTTCGATCGGGCGTGAGGAATGGCCCGGCGTCACCATGGTGGTCTTCCGCAATTACCAATGGGGCGCGGAGAAGCGCAATTCGATCCTCTGGTTCGACGATAATTTCGTCGGCACCGAGCTCGATCCGCATCTCAGCTATGCCAAGGTGGCCGAAGGCTGCGGGCTCAAGGGCGTTACCGTCAAAACCCAAACCGAGCTGACCGAGGCGCTGCGTGCGGCCTGTGATGCGCAGAAAAATCGGGTGACGACTTTTATCGAGGTCATTCTCAATCAGGAGCTGGGCGAGCCGTTCCGCCGCGACGCGATGAAGAAACCGGTCAAGATTGCCGGCATCGATCGCGCGGATATGCGCCTCCAGCAGGCGGCGCAGTAAATCCAGAAAGCAAGACAATGACTGTGGCAGTGAGGTCTCCGGCGGATGAACATCTGAAGCCGGTCGTTGACGAAGTGATGCGGCGGGCACGCGCGGCGTTCGCGACGTTCCGCGACGTCAGTCAGGAACGCGCCGACGAAGCGGTGCGCGCGCTGGCGTGGTCGATCTACAAGCCCGAACACGCTCGCGAACTCGCCGAGCTCGCGGTTGCCGATACTCATCTCGGCAACGCGCCAGACAAGATCGTGAAGAACCAGCGCAAGACCTTCGGTACCTTGCGCGACCTTCTTCGCGCCAAGTCGGTCGGCATCATCGAGGAAGACAAGGCCAGGGGCATCGTCAAATACGCCAAGCCCATGGGGGTGGTCGCTGCGCTGACCCCGTCCACCAACCCCGCCGCGACGCCGGTGAACAAGGCCATGATGGCGATCAAGGCGCGCAATGCCGTCGTCATCGCGCCGTCGCCGCTCGGTTATGAGACGACCAAGCGCGCGGTGGATCTCATGCGCGCCGCGCTGGAACGGGCAGGACTGCCGGCCGATCTGGTACAGGTGCTGCCGCCGCCGGTCACCAAGGAACTCACCGAAGCGCTGATGAAGGCCGCCGACTTGGTCGTCGTCACTGGCTCGCAGGATAATGTCCGGCGCGCTGCGATGAGCGGCACGCCGGCGATCGGTGTCGGCGCTGGCAACGTGCCCGTCATCATCGACGCGAGCGCGGACCTTGCCGATGCCGCCCATAAGATCCGTGCATCGAAGATTTTCGACAATTCGACCTCATGTTCGTCCGAGAATTCGGTCGTCATTGTCGATTCGATCTACGACAAGGCGATCGCCGCGCTCGAAGCAGTCGGCGGCTATCTGTGCACCGGCAAGGAGAAGGCCGCGGTGCAGCAAGCGCTGTGGCAGAACGGCAAGCTCAATCGCAATCTGATTGCGCGTGATGCGGCAACGCTTGCCCGCGCCTTTGGGCTGCCGGCCAAATCGGAGAGCGCCAGCTTCTTCATGGTCGAGGACGCCGGCGTCGGCAAAGCGCATCCCTTCTCCGGCGAGAAATTATCGCTGGTGCTCACCGTCTATCGTGCGAAGGATTTTGCCGCGGCGAAGGAGCAGGTGCGCGCTGTGCTCGACTATCAGGGCAAAGGTCATTCCTGTGGCATTCATACCAAGGACATGGCGCATGCGCGCGAACTTGCCGAAGACCTCGATGTCGTGCGGGTGCTGGTGAACTTCGCGCACACCTTCGGCAATGGCGGCGGCTTCGACAGCGGGCTCGGCTTCACGCTGAGCATGGGCTGCGGCTCGTGGCAGAAAAACACTATTTCCGAAAACCTGAGCTACAAGCACTTCCTCAACATCACCCACCTCGTCACCGTGATTCCTGAGGACAAGCCGAGCGAAGAAGATCTGTTCGGCCCACACTGGAAAAAATACGGGCGCTGAGCGCGGAGGGCGTGATGAATTTCGAGGAGCACGTCGCCAAAGCGCGTGTGCTGGTCCCGGCGTCAGTTCCGGTGCCGCGCGGCAAGCTCTGCGTGTCGCCGGATGAAGCGGCCGCCGCTTTCGCCGAGATCGGGCCCTGCGTGATCAAGGCGCAGGTGCCGACCGGCAAGCGCGGCAAAGCCGGCGGCATCCGCAAGGCAAGCAGCGTGGCCGAGGCCAAGGCTGCGGCGCAGGCGATTCTCGGCATGTCGATCGACGGGTATCGGGTTGAAAAGCTCCTGATCGAGGAGGCGGCCGACATCGCACGTGAATTTTACGCGGCCGTGCTGACCGACTTTTCCGCCCGGCGGCCGCTGATCCTGTTCTCTACGGAAGGCGGCATGGATATCGAGGAGGTCGCGGCATCGCGGCCGGACGCGATACGCCGCCATTCGCTCGATATCGACGGCGAGTTCGGTGATGACGCCGCACGTGCCATGCTCGCCGGCCTCGATCTTGGCGGCGCGCAGGCGCAGATCGCCGCGACCCTGAAATCGCTTTATGCGATCTACCGCAATCGCGATGCCGAACTGGTCGAGATCAATCCGCTGGCGCTGCTCAAGGACGGCCGCGTCGTCGCGCTTGATTGCAAGTTCACGCTCGACGATGCGGCGATTTTCCGTCAAGGCGATCTTGCATCTGCCGGCGCGAGCGAGAAATTCACGGCGCTTGAAGCGCGCGGCGCCGAGGCCGGCCTCAAATTCATCGAACTCGGCGGCAATGTCGGCGTCCTCGCCAATGGCGCCGGCCTGACCATGACCACGATGGATGTAATTGCGCATTTCGGCGGCAAGCCCCTGAATTTTCTCGAGATCGGGGGCGAGGCCTATACCAAGGCGGAAGCCGGCCTTGGCCTCGTACTCGCCGGAGCCAACGTCAAAAGCCTGGTGATCAATTTCTGTGGCGCCTTCGCGCGCACCGATGTGATGGCCGAAGGCGTGGTCAAGGCCTGGGAGAAGCTTCAGCCGAAAATCCCGGTGTTCTTTTCAATCCACGGCACCGGCGAGGACGAAGCGGTAAAGCTGGTGCGCGAACGGCTCGGCATCGAACCCTACGATTTCATGGAAGACGCCGTGCAGGCAGCGGTCGAGGCGGCGCGATGATCATCTATCGCAAAAATCACCGCGTCCTTGTCCAGGGCATGACCGGCAAGCAAGGAACGTTCTGGACCGAAAAGATGATCGAATGCGGCACCATGGTCGTCGGTGGCGTCAATCCGAAGCGCGCCGGCGAGACGCATATCGGCGTGCCGGTCTTCGCTTCCGCGGCCGAAGCGATGACCAGGGCGCCCTATGATGCCGCTGTCATGTTCATTCCGCCGTCGATGGCCAAGGAGGCGGCGCTCGACGCCATTTCCGCCGGCGTAAAACTTCTTGTCGTGCTCACCGAGCACATTCCCATGCACGATGTCATGGCGATTTTGCTCGCGGCGAAGCGCAAGGGGACGCGCATCGTCGGACCAAACACCGCAGGCCTTGTGACGCCCGGCGAAGGTTTCATCGGCATCATGCCGGGCCATAACCCGAATGTGTTTCGCCCCGGTTCGGTCGGCGTGATTTCGCGCAGCGGCAGCCTCGGCACGCTTGTCGCGCTCAACCTGACACGCGCAGGGGTTGGCCAGTCTGCTTTCCTCGGCATTGGCGGCGATCCCATGATCGGCACCACGACGCGCGACGCGCTCCAGGCGCTCGACGAGGATGAGCGCACCGATGCGGTGGTGCTGGTCGGTGAAATCGGCGGCGCGATGGAGGAAGAGGCTGCCGAATACGCAGCAGGCATGAAAAAGCCGGTCGTCGCTTTCATCGCCGGGCGCGCTTCGCCGCCCGGCAAGAAAATGGGCCACGCCGGCGCCATCGTCACCGGCACCGCCGGCAGCTACGCCTCCAAGCGCGGCGCGCTCGAACGCGCCGGCGTCGTCGTCGTCGATACGCCGCGCGAGATTCCCGGCGCATTGTCGCGGCCGGCCGCGACAATGTCATCGGCGCGCGTCAGCCGCTGAACTTTTGAAAGCGGCACATAGCGGTACCGGCAGAACAAAAAGCCGATACCAGAATTTTTGCAGCCATCCGGGCGGAAGACGCGCCGTGGATCGCGATGTCCGCGGTGGCGGCCTATTTTGCAGCGCCGCAGCTTGCGCGATTTCTGCCGATCACTTCACGATCTTCTTGCCGGTGACTGCTTCGAGGTTCTTGTAGAAGACCTTGTCGGCGGTCGCCTTGTCCATTTTCAACGAATTGAGAATCCGCAAAGTCTCGCGCGGATACATCGAGCCGCCTTCGGGATCGAACGGGCAGTCGGAGGCGAACACGATCTTGTCGATCGGGAAGAATTCCATGCCTGCCTTGGTCGCCGGCTCCGCCGTGAAGGCCGCGGTGTCGGCCCAAAAGTCCTGCTTGAAGTAATCGAGCGGGCGCTTTTTCAGGCTCTTGCGCAGCGAAACGTAATCGTGGTCCGAAGTGCGATTGCCCATCACGTCATTGCCCGGGCCAAGCCGGCCTTCGAGCATCGGCACGATGCCGCCGAAGTGATGCGTGATGATTTTCAGGTTTGGGTGGTTGTCCATGATCCTGGAATAGACGAGCCGCATCATTGCGCACGCGGTCTCGTAGGACCAGCCCAGCGTCCACCAGATTTCGTAGAGCGACTTCTGTTCGAATTCCGGATAGTCCGGCGTTTCGGCGCCGCGCGCCGGGTGAATCCAGATCGGCGCGCCGAGTTCGTTCATTTTCTTCCAAAACGGCAGGTATTCGGGCTGGTCGATCGGCTTGCCGGCGACGTTGGTGTAGATCTGGACGCCAAGCGCGCCGTTCTTGAGCGCGCGCTCCGCCTCGCCGACACCGGCATCCGATGCCGCGAGCGACACCTGCGCCACCCAGCCGGGGAAATGATCTTTTTCCTTGGCGATCAGCTCGGCAAAACCGTCATTGATGATCTTGCAAAACTCGTCGATATCCTTCGGCGTCTTGGCGAAACGCTCGATCGGCGGCTGCGGGTAGGACAGGATCTGCTGATAATCCTTGTGCTGGTCGACGATCTTCTTGCGCACATCGAGATCGAACAAAGCCGGCAGCGAGCGGATGCGCTTGCCCATGTCCTTGTAGTCGCTGGCAACCTCGTTGAGCTTGTCGAAGAATTTTTGTGGAAAAAAGTGGGTGTACGCATCGACGCGCATCATGGGCGTTTCTCTCCTTTTTGGTGGCTAGGCTTCTAGCATATCCGCGGTCCCCGGCGGCAAGGGCAGCTAGACCGGGGGCGCAGCCGATCAGGACCTGCCATGCGTCAGCCGCGCGACAAGCGCGGCGGGAAGGGGTTTTCCCATGATGCGGGCCGGATCGTTGGGATCGCGCCCCGCCCAGACGCGGGTTTCAAATCCCTCCGCCGCGAGCGTCCCCGCGAGCGTCAGGCGATGCTCGATCTTGAAACTCGATCGCCCGTGGGCGACGACAGTGCTTTCGATCGCAACGTCGTCGCCAAAGCGCGTGGGCAACCGGAAGATTGCCCGCGTTTCGACGACGGGATGGCCGGCGAAATCGAAAGCCTTGAGATAATCGATCTTCTTCATGCCCAGCGCCCGCTCGATCAGCATCGTCGTCGAGACGTCGAAAATCTCGAAGTAGCGCGGGTAATAGATGATGCCGGCGGGGTCGCAATCGCCCCATTCGATGCGGGTGGTGCGGGTATTGGTCAGCATCGCGATCAGCGCGGCGCCATGCGTAACGCGCCGTCGAGCCGGACGACTTCGCCGTTGAGATAGCGGTTCTCGATCATGTGGCGCACCAGGCTTGCATATTGCGGCGGCTGGCCAAGGAGTTTTGGGAACGGCACCGAAGCTGCGAGACTCTGCTGCGCCTGGTCCGGCAGCGCATGCAGCATGGGGGTCGAGAAAATCCCAGGCGCGACGGCGTTGACGCGGATGCCGAACTGGGCGAATTCGCGCGCCGCCGGCAGAACGAGGGCGACCACTCCGCCCTTGGAGGCGGCGTAGGCGGCTTGGCCGATCTGGCCCTCATAGGCCGCCACCGACGCCGTACAGACGATGATGCCGCGCTCGCCATCCTGCAGCGTGTCGAGCGATTGCATGGCGGCAGCGGCGAGCCGCATCACATTGAAGGTGCCGACGAGGTTGATCTCGATTACGCGCGCAAAATCGGCGAGCGGCATCGGCCCGTCGCGGCCGACAATGCGCTTGGCCGGTCCGACGCCGGCGCAATTGATCACGATGCGCGCTACGCCGTGATCGGCGGTTGCTTTGGCAAAGGCTCTCTCGGTCGCGCCGCCGTCGGTGACGTCGCATGGAACGGCAATGCCCTTGATGTCGTTTGCCGTTGCTGCGGCGGCCTTCTCGTTGACGTCGAAGATCGCCACCTTTGCGCCAGCCTCGGCCAGCATCCGCGCGGTGGCGGCGCCAAGCCCGGAAGCCCCGCCGGTGACGATCGCCGCATGTCCCCGAATGTCCATTTCAATTCACCTCGATGTTTGTGCCATGCCGGCAACGATAACGTGCGGCGGCGGCGCCTTTGCATAAATGTCCTCGACCAAAGCCGCGCGATGGGCAAGCACCGCACGCTGGTTGATCGAGCCTTTGTCGGTCATTTCGCCGATGTCGAGCGACGGCGGGTCCGCCAGCAGGATTGCGCGCGTCACGCGGCTCGATGTGCCGGTCGATGCCGCGGCGAACGAATCGAGGTGCCGCTTGAACTCCGCTGCGACGCGCGGTTCGGCGAGCAGGGTGCGGGCCGAGGTATCGGCGGCAATGCCAGACGCAATTTTGCGGCAGGCATCGAGATCGGGGAACACCAGAGCCGCGATCGCGTCGCGGTCGGCGCCCGCCAGGACGACATCGCGCACCAGCGGAGCGCAATGTGCGATGAAGGCGGCGCGCAGCGGTCCGACACTGACCCAGGTGCCGGTTGCGAGCTTGAAGTCCTCGGCGAGACGGCCGTCGAACAGCAGGCCCTTGGCCGGCTCGGCGGAGTCCTGGAATTTCAGCGCATCGCCGATCTTGTAGAAGCCTTCTTCATCGAACGCCTCGGCGGTCAGTGCCGGCGCGCGCCAATAGCCGGGCGTGATATTTGCGCCCTTGAGCCGCGCTTCGAGCTTGCCGTCGCGTTGCACGAGCTTTAGCTCCACACCGGGCAGCGGCAGGCCGATATTGCCGGCACGCTCCGATTCCCACGAACATGCCAGCGCTGCCGGTGCGGTCTCAGTCGAGCCCAGGCTCGACATCAGAAGAACGCGCTCACCGGTGGTCTCGACGGCGAGGCTTTCGAACGCATCGACCAGATGCTGCGGCAGCGCGGCGCCGGCATAAAACATGATTTTGAGGCGGCTGAAGAACTTCTCTCGCAACGCGCGATCGGCCTGGAAATGCGGCAGCAGCATCTCAAAGCCTTTCGGCACGTTGAAATAGATTGTCGGTGCGACGTCGCGCAGGTTGCGGACCGTCGCGTCGATGGCGCCGGGCAGCGGCTTGCCTTCGTCGATATAGAGCGAGCCGCCATTGTCCAACACGAGGCCGAAATTGTGATTGCTGCCGAACGTATGGTTCCACGGCAGCCAATCGACGATGACCGGCGGCTCGTCGGCGACGAAAAGGAGACTGGCTCGGATCATCGCCTGGTTCGCGCACAGCATCAGTTGCGTGTTGATGACGCCCTTCGGCTGTCCGGTTGAGCCAGATGTGAAAAGGATCTTTGCGACAGTGTCGGGGCGCACCAGGCCATGCGCCGCATTGATTGCCGGCCCCGGCTGCGTGGCCGTGAATTCGTGAAATAGCATCGTATCCCGGTCTGCGGGCGGATTGGCGGTGACGATGACGTCAATACCGGGGGGCACGGCTGCCGCGATGGCACGCGCGAACGCCGTGCCGTTGGCGGCAAAGACGAGGCCGGGCGTGAGCGCGGCCATGATTGTTTTGAGCTTGCCGAAATCCTGCGAGAGAAGGGAATACGGCACCGAGATCGGCGCGTAAGGAATACCGACATGCATGGCGGCAAGGGCGATGAGCGCGTGCTCGATATCATTGCCGGAGAGAATGGCCACCGGACGCTCCGGCGAGAGTTCGCGCTGCAGGAGCGCGGCAGCGACGGAGCAAACCGCCGCATACGTTTCAGCATAAGTCAGTGTGCGCCAGCCGCCGGCTACATTGCGCTGTGCAAGAAATACCCGATCGGGCGCAGTCTCCGCCCAATGCACCAGACGTTCGGTGAGCTTCTGCGGATGCGGCGGCAGCGGGTGCGGCGATCGCATCAGGATCGTGCCATCACCGCGATGCTCGACGCGCACATTCGCCGGTCCGAGCTTCACGGGCCGCAGCGGCGCACGCGGTTGGGCGGCAAGAGTCTTCGCGGGCATGCTCGGCATGTCAGCTGCGCGCCACTTTGGGCGCGCGCTTTTCCAGAAATGCCTTCAGCCGCGTCTTGGCCTCTTCTTGGCTCTGTGCGACCGCGGCGCCGAGAGACTCGGCGATAAATCCGGCAGCAGGGTCGCTCCCGGCGATGCGCGGCAAAAGATGCGTCACCGCGAAATTGGTGAATGGGGCGTTCTCGGAAATCCTTGTCGCGAGTTCGATGCCCTTGGCGATCCCCTTGCCCTTGCCGACGAGGTATTGGGTGAGCCCGATCGCCTGGCCCTCCTCGGCCGAGAGCGTACGGCCCGTCAGCATCATGTCCATCATGCGCGCCGTGCCTAACAGCGGCGGCAGGCGCACCGATCCGCCGCCGCCGATATAGATGCCGCGGCTGCCTTCAGGCAGCGCGTAGAATGCACTGCGCTCGGCGACGCGGATGTGCGCCGCGGCTGCAAGTTCGAGTCCGCCGCCGACCACCGCCCCGTGCAGAACGGCAACGACCGGCACCGGCCCGTATTCGATACGCTCGAACGCGCGATGCCAGGAGCGAGAATGCTCGACCCCCTCGAACGTATTGCGTTCGGTCAGTTCGGACAGATCGAGGCCGGCGCTGAAATGGTCGCCATCGCCGCAGATGACGGCCGATCGGATATCCTTCGGCAGTGCGGCGAAGAACGCTTCGATGCCCTGCACCGTCGGATCGTCGAGCGCATTGCGTTTGGCGGCGCGGTTGAGCCGCAGGACGGCAACCGCGCCATGCCGTTTCGCCTTCAGGGTCGGCGGCAAGTCGCCGAATTCGGATGCCGATTTTGCCATGTCGAGGCCATTTGACCCTGTCCGCCGCGGCCCGTAAATAGCCTGCAAGAACGCAAAAAGGCGGCAGAAACGGAGCGGCCGATGCGAGAAGTCTTCATTTGTGACGCTACGCGCACGGCGATCGGCCGCTACGGCGGTGCGTTGTCCAAGGTGCGCACCGACGACCTCGCCGCCGTTCCCATCAAGGCTCTGGTCGCCCGTAATAAGAAAGCCGACTGGTCGCGGCTCGATGAGGTGTTTTTCGGCTGCGCCAATCAGGCCGGCGAGGACAACCGCAACGTCGCGCGCATGGCGCTCCTTCTTGCCGGGCTGCCGGATTCGGTTCCCGGCATCACCGTCAACCGGCTGTGCGCCTCGGGGCTTAATGCGGTCGGCGACGCGGCCCGCGCGATCCGCTCCGGCGAGATGGAGTTTGCCATTGCCGGCGGCGTGGAATCGATGACGCGCGCGCCCTTCGTCATGGGCAAGGCAAACGAAGCGTTCTCACGCTCGGCCGAAATTTACGACACGACGATCGGCTGGCGTTTCATCAATCCGGTACTGAAGGCGCAGTACGGCGTCGAACTCGATGCCCGAGACCGGCGAAAACGTCGCCGAGGAATTCCAGGTGACGCGTGCGGATCAGGACGCCTTTGCACTGCGCTCGCAGCAGCGCGCCGGCAAGGCTCAGGCAGAGGGGTATTTTGCCGAGGAGATCGTTGCGGTCGCTGCGCCCGGCGGCAAAGCCGGGCCGATCGCCGTCGACAAGGACGAGCATCCGCGCGCCGACACCACGCTCGAAGGTCTCGCCAGGCTGAAACCGTTTGTGCGCAATCCTGGCACCATCACGGCCGGCAATGCCTCGGGCGTCAACGATGGCGCGGCCGCGATGATTCTTGCCAGCGAGGATGCAGTGAAGGCGCACGGCTTCACGCCGCGCGCCCGTGTTCTTGGCATGGCTGCCGCCGGTGTCGCGCCGCGCATCATGGGCATCGGTCCGGTGCCGTCGACCCGCAAGCTGATGGAACGGCTTGGCTTGAAGATTTCGGATTTCGACCTGATCGAACTCAACGAAGCTTTTGCCTCGCAAGGTCTCGCCTGCCTGCGCCAGCTTGGCGTCGCCGACGATGCCGACTACGTCAATCCGCATGGCGGCGCCATCGCGCTCGGCCATCCGCTCGGCATGTCGGGTGCGCGGTTGACGCTGACGGCTGTGCACGGGTTGGAAAGGCGCGGCGGCAAGCGCGCGCTTGCCACTATGTGCGTCGGCGTCGGCCAGGGCGTATCTTTGGCGGTGGAGAGGGTTTGACAGTAATCACCGCGATGCCGGCGATTACTGGGTGCCCCGCCTTCGCAGGGCATGACAAGTTGTAGGGAGAACATTGCGTGCCGATGTCACCGGGTTACATCCCGTTCCATCCCAATCCGTCGAAGCCGAAATTCAAGCCGCCGCCCGGTGCGGTCGATGCGCATTGCCATGTGTTCGGGCCGGAGGCAAAATTTCCCTATGCGCCGGAGCGTAAATACACGCCGTGCGACGCGCCGAAGGAGAGGCTGTTCGCGCTGCGCGACTTTCTCGGGTTCGACAAGAACGTGATTGTCCAGGCGTCGTGCCATTCCAAGGACAATAGCGCCATGGTGGATGCGCTCGATGCCTCGAACGGCAGGGCCAAGGGTGTCGCCTTTGTCGGCGAGGACGTGACCGACGATGAATTGAAATGGATGGACAAGGCCGGCGTGCGCGGCGTGCGCTTTAATTTTCTCAAGCGGCTCGTCGATTTCACCCCGCGCGACGTGTTGCAGCGGATCGCCGCACGCGTCGAAAAGCTCGGCTGGCACATCGTCGTCTATTTCGAAATGCCGGATCTGCCGGAACTGGAGGACTTTTTCACTTCGCTGCCCACCAAGGTAGTGGTCGATCACATGGGCACACCTGACGTAAAGAAAGGGGTCGACCACCCGGAGAACCAGCGCTTCCACCAGCTCATGGACAAGCACAAGAACTTCTGGGTGAAGGTGACGTGTCCGGAGCGCATGTCTGTCGCCGGGCCGCCTTATGACGACGTGGTGCCGTTCGGCCGGGCGCTGGTCGAGCATTTTCCCGACCGCGTCATCTGGGGCAGCGACTGGCCGCATCCCAATATGAAAAAGGAAGCGCCGGACGACGGCGTGCTGGTCGATTACATTCCCAGGGTCGCGGCAAGTGCGGCGGCGCAGAAGGGGATGCTGGTCGACAATCCAATGCGGCTTTACTGGAGTTAGAATAATTCAAAGGACGGATCGCCAATGCGTGTTCGACTGGCAACTCTGGCTACGTTTTTGGCGATCTCGGCGGCGCTCGCGCAGGACTGGCCGGCATTGCCCGCCAGCGGATTCATTTCCGGCCGGGCCGCCAACGACAAGGATATCGCAGACGGCAATGCAATTTTTGCCTTACGCAGCTATGGCGGGCCGTTCGGCAAACCTCTTGATATCGTCGTTCCCCAATATGCCTATTTGAAGCGACGAGGCCAGACGCCCGTCCCCGTCATTGTCGTTCAGGCCGAGGAGGGCAACCACATAAAGATGTTCGGTGTTCGTGACTTCGACGGCAAGGCATCGACGGCCCGGGATACTGAACTGCAATTGTTGGGCACGAACCCGCCGCATTAGCTTGCGGACCCGCCGATGGCTTACGTTGCCAAGGGTCACTACACTATATATGTCAAAGTCAAACGGGAGACACGCCGATGGCCCGCGAACAGCACGATTATGACGACATCCCGGGCACGTTTGTGTTCGACGCCGAGCGGTCCCGGCAAGGGTTCGGCATCAATATGTTCTGCATGTCCTTGATGAAGGACGAGAACCGCAAGGCCTTCAAGGCGAACGAGCCGGAATACCTCAAGAAATTCAAGCTCACGCCGCAACAGACCGACGCCGTTCTCAAGCGCGATTACAACCGGATGCTGGAACTCGGCGGCAACATCTATTTCACGGCAAAACTCGGCGCCGCGGACGGTCATTCGTTCCAGCATCTCGCCGCGACCATGACCGGCGCATCGCAACAGGACTACGCGTCGATGATGCTTGGCGGCGGACGATCGGTCGAGGGCAATCGCTCGCGGACGGGCAAGAATGCGCCGTCAAAATTCCTGTCGGCTGCGCCGGCGAAGACGAAGTCCGCCGCCAAGCCGAAGGCAATGAGCAAATCGAAGTCGAAGACCAAACCAAAATCCAAACCCAAATCCAAATCAAAGAAACGGAAGTGACGCCGTGGCCAGGATCATTGCAGGTATAGGTTCATCGCATGTGCCCGCCATCGGGGCTGCGCTCGACAACGGCAAGACCGAAGAGCCGTATTGGAAACGGGTGTTCTCGGGCTTTGAGAAATCCCAGCAATGGATGCGCGAAACCAAACCTGACGTCGCGATCATTGTTTACAACGACCACGCTTCGGCGTTCTCCGTCGAGATGATCCCGACCTTCGCGCTGGGCTGCGCGGCGGAATTTCCGCCGGCCGATGAAGGCTGGGGCCCGCGGCCGGTGCCGGTGGTCGAGGGCCATCCGGCGCTCGCCTCGCATATTGCGCAATCGGTAATCCTCGATGAATTCGACCTCACCATCTGCAACAAGATGGAAGTGGATCACGGC
The DNA here is from genome assembly GCA_963808205.1 of uncultured Alphaproteobacteria bacterium. Taxonomy (GTDB): domain Bacteria; phylum Pseudomonadota; class Alphaproteobacteria; order Rhizobiales; family Xanthobacteraceae; genus BOG-931. The sequence continues at coordinate 489,626 of CAWEER010000005.1, read as the reverse complement.
ATGACCGTGCCGATGAACCTCTTGTTCGGCAAGGTCGACAAGAATTCGCACTGGCCGTGCCCGGTGGTCCCGCTCGCGGTCAACGTCGTGATGTATCCGCCGCCGACCGGCCATCGCTGCTACATGCTCGGCAAGGCGATCCGCAGGGCGGTCGAGTTTTTTCCCGACGATCTCAGGGTCGTGATCTTCGGCACCGGCGGACTGTCGCACCAGATTTCCGGCCCGCGCGCCGGTCTCATCAACAGCAAATGGGACAAGAACTTCCTCGACAACTTGTCGAAGGATCCGCAGAAGCTCGTCAAGATTCCGCACATCGACTATATGCGCGAAGCCGGCGCCGAGGGCATCGAGATGGTGATGTGGCTCATCATGCGCGGCGCGCTCGACGACAAGGTCGACGAGGTCTATCGTTTCTATACCGTTCCGGCTTCGAACACCGCGGTCGGGCATATCATTCTGGAAAATCGCGCAAAGGCGCCGGCCAAGCGGAAGTCCGCCGGCAAACACAAGCGCGCCGCGGCAAGCGCCAAGGTTGATCGCATCCGCAGTTAGGGCGCGGCGTCATGCGCGGGCTTGACCCGCGCGCATCCCGATAGCCGGGCACTGTGCCCTGCTGATCGGGATGGCCGGGACAAGCCCGGCCATGACCTGGCTACATGACTCGGCTAAATGAGTAAGAGGTTGGTGATGAAGATTTGCGTGGCCGGGCAGGGTGCATTCGGGCAAAAGCATCTCGACGCGCTCAAGCGCATTCCCGGTGTTGAAGTGACGTCGCTGGTCGGCGGCAATCAGGATTCCACGGCGCAAGTCGCGAAGAAATACGGCATCCCGCACTTTACCGGCGAACTTTCGGAAGGCATCAAGCGCGCCGATGCGGTGATCCTTACGACGCCGACCAAGATGCATTTTCGCCAGGGCGAGCAGGTGATGCGTGCCGGCAAACATGTGCTGATCGAAATCCCGATCACCGACAGCGTCGAGGACGCCGAGGCTTTGGTGAAGATCGCCAAAGAGACCGGCGTCACTGCGATGGCCGGCCATGTGCGGCGCTTCAACCCGAGCCATCAATGGGTGCACAAGCGCATCGTCAAGGGCGAGCTGAAAATCCAGCAGATGGACGTGCAGACTTATTTCTTCCGCCGGAAGAATATCAACGCGGCAGGCAATGCGCGGAGCTGGACCGACCATCTGCTCTGGCACCACGCCGCTCACACCATCGACCTGTTCCAGTATCAGGCCGGCGAGAATATTTCCGATTGCTACGCGGTGCAGGGTCCGATCCACCCGCAACTCAATATCGCCATGGACATGGGCATCGTGGCGCGAACACCGTCCGGCGCGGTGCTGACGCTGTCGTTGTCTTTCAACAATGACGGGCCACTCGGCTCATTCTTCCGCTACATCTGCGACAACGGCACCTATAAGGCATTCTACGACGATCTTTCCGATGGCAAGGACAACAAGATCGACGTCTCCAAGGTCGACGTTTCAATGGACGGCATCGAGCTGGAGGACCGCGAATTCATTGCGGCGATCACCGAAAAGCGCGAGCCGATCGCCAGTCTCGCCCAGGTGCTGCCGTGCATGCACGTGCTCGGCAAGCTCGAGAAAATCATCGATCCGCAGCGCAAAGCGCACGCGTAAAACCGCGCTAAGTGAGACAATGCGCTCGCTGGACAATGGCGGCGCGGAGTGTTGGTATGCGCTCCAATCGCGTGCCTGTCGTAAATTCCGGGGAGGAAACCTATGAAATTAAAGGCATTTTTGACCGCGGCGTGCGCCGTCTTTGCAGCGGCGAGCGGCGCGCAGGCGCAGGATTCCGTGAAGATCGGATTCATTTTGCCGATGACGGGTCAGCAGCAATCGACCGGCAAGCAGGAAGCGGCCGGCGCCAAGCTCTTCATGTCGCAGAATGGCGACACCGTCGCCGGCAAGAAGATCGAACTCATCATCAAGGACGACGGCGCCGTTCCCGACAACAGCAAGCGCGTCGCTCAGGACCTGATCGTCAATGAGAAGGTGAATTTCCTTGCCGGCTTCGGCGTTACACCCGCGGCACTCGCAGTCGCGCCGCTTGCGACCGAATCCAAGACGGTGGAAGTCGTCACCGCGGCCGGCACTTCGATCATCACCGAGCGGTCGCCTTACATCACCCGCACGAGCTTCACGCTTGCGCAATCGACCGTGCCGATGGCGGATTGGGCGGCGGCGAACGGCATCAAGAAAGTCGTGAGCATGGTGTCGGATTACGCGCCCGGCGCAGACGCGGCAAAATCCTTCGCGGCGGAATTCACCGCGAAGGGCGGCCAGGTTCTCGAATCAATCACCTTCCCGCTGGCAAATCCCGATTTTGCGCCGTTCCTGCAGCGCGCCGCCGACCAGAAGCCCGACGCGGTCTTCGTGTTCGTGCCGTCCGGCCAAGGCGGCATTTTCGTCAAGCAATTTGCCGAACGCGGCATGGACAAGGCCGGTATCAAGATCATCGGTCCCGGCGACGTGACCGATGACGATCTCCTCAATGGCATGGGCGATGCGGTTGTCGGCGCCATCACCGCGCACATCTATTCGGCCGATCACGATTCCCCGACCAACAAGGCCTTTGTCGCCGCGTTCAAGAAGGCAAACGACGGCATGCGGCCGAACTTCATGGCGGTCGGCGCCTATGACGGCATGCACCTCATGTACGAAGCGCTGAAAAAGACCGGCGGCAAGACCGATGGCGATTCCCTTATCGCCGCCGTCAAGGGCATGGCCTGGGAAAGCCCGCGCGGGCCGATCTCGATCGATCCGGACACCCGCGACATCATCCAGAACGTCTATATCCGCAAAGTCACGAAGAAGAACGGGGAACTCTACAATGTCGAGTTCGCGACATTTCCGAACGTGAAGGATCCGATCAAGGCTGCGGAGAAGAAGTAACATTTACCTTTTCCCGCGTGCGGGAAGAGGTCGAGGAAGTGAAGCGAGCGAGGGTGAGGGGGCCTCGCCTCAATTCTGAGCCCAGCGGTGAGGCCCCCTCACCCCGGCCCTCTCTCCGTGAACGGGGAGAGGGAGATGAGTGTGCGTTGGGCCCAATATGCTGACCATTCTGTTCGACGGCGTAGCTTACGGCATGCTCCTGTTCGTGCTGGCCTGCGGGCTCTCCGTCACGCTCGGGCTGATGAATTTCATCAATCTCGCCCACGGCGCGTTCGCCATGGCCGGCGGCTACTGCACCGTCATCTTGGTCAATCGGCTCGGCGTTCCATTCGCGCTCGGGCTGCCGATTGCGTTTCTGGTCGTGGCTCTGATCGGCGGCCTGATGGAGCGCACACTCTACGTTCATGTCTATCCCAGGAGCCATCTTGACCAGGTGCTGTTCACGATCGGGCTCGTCTTCATGTCGGTCGCAGCGGTCGACTACACGATGGGGTCATCGCAGCAATTCGTGCAGATACCCGAGGCGCTGCAAGGCCAGTTCAATGTATTCGGCATCGGGATGGGCAAATATCGCCTGCTCATCATCGTGATCTGCGGGCTGCTGACGATCGCGCTGCAATTGATGCTGGCCAAGACGCGATTCGGTAGCCGGTTGCGTGCCGCGGTCGACGATCAGCGCGTGGCGCGCGGCCTCGGCATCAATGTCGGCGCGGTCTTCAGCATCACCTTCGCACTGGGTTCAGGTCTTGCGGGGCTCGGCGGCGCGCTTGGCGCGGAGATCCTCGGCCTCGATCCGACCTTTCCGCTCAAATACATGATCTACTTCCTGATCGTGGTGACGGTCGGCGGCACGTCGAGCATCACCGGGCCGTTTTTCGCCTCGATTCTGCTCGGCATCGCCGATGTTGCCGGCAAGTATTACGTACCGAAGCTCGGAGCATTCGTCATCTATGCCATCATGATCGCCGTGTTGCTCTGGCGGCCGCAGGGCCTGTTCGCCCGCGGCACGGCGCGGTGAAGGCGATGCCGAGTGTCAGCGACGACGTCTCCACATATCTCAGGCGCCGGGCCCGCTGGTCGCCGCTCGAAATCGCCTTCTGGATTTTCGCCTTTGCGACGATCTGGCTGTTCCCCAGCAAATACCTGATCCTGAAGGATGCCGCGATCCTGGCGCTGTTCGCGCTGTCGCTCGATCTCATTCTCGGTTATGCGGGCATCATCTCGCTCGGTCAGGCGGCGTTTTTCGGCGTTGCCGGGTATTTCTCCGGACTGGTCGCCAAATACGGCTTCATCAATGAGCCTGTCGTCGCACTCATTTGCTCCGGCCTGGTCGCGGCCGTGTTTGGCTTTGTGACAAGCTTTCTGGTGCTGCGCGGCACCGACCTGACCCGGCTCATGGTGACGCTCGGCGTCTCGCTGATGCTCGGTGAGGTCGCCAACCGCTATTCCAATATCACCGGTGGCGCCGACGGATTGCAGGGCGTCGATATCGCGCCAGTCCTCGGCCGCTTTCGTTTCGATCTGTACGGCCACAATGGTTATGTCTATTGCCTGATCGTGCTGTTCGTCTGCTTCGTCATCGCGCGCCGCGTCGTCTATTCGCCGTTCGGCCTGTCATTACGCGCGGTGAAAGGCAATTCGCTGCGTGCGTCGGCGATCGGCATTCCCGTCAAATGGCGGCTGGTCGCGATCTATACGGTGGCGGCGGGTTTTGCCGGCATTGCCGGCGCGCTTCTCACCCAGACTACGGCATTCTGCTCGCTGGATGTATTTTCGCTGGAACGTTCCGCCGATCTGCTGCTGGTCCTGATCATCGGCGGCACCGGCTATCTCTACGGCGGCCTGATCGGCGCGGTGATCTATAAATTGCTGCAAGACTGGATCGCCAACCTGACGCCGCAATATTGGCAATTCTGGATCGGCCTCGTGCTGGTCGTCATTGTCCTGCTCGGCCGCGAGCGCATGTACGGCTGGGTCCTGACCGCACGCGCCTTCATTGCCTCCCGGCTCGCCGGGCGGATCGAGCCGCGGCCCGCGGCACTCGGCGGCGCCGCGCCGGATGGACGTTAGGTCATGCCTATCCTTGAAACCATCGGGCTGGAAAAGCGCTTCGGCGGCATCCTCGCCGCGCAAAACGTCAATCTCTCCGTGGAAAAAGGTGCGCGCCACGCCTTGATCGGGCCGAACGGCGCGGGCAAGACCACCGTCATCAATCTGCTTACCGGCGTGCTGCGGCCGACCGGCGGCCGCATCATGCTGGAAGGCCGCGACATCACCGACGTCGTTCCGCACGAACGGGTGCGGCTCGGCATGGCGCGCACGTTCCAGATCAATCAATTGTTCGTCGATCTCACGCCGCTGGAATCGATCGGGCTCGTGGTCTCCGAGCGGCTCGGCTCCGGCGCCGACTGGTGGCGGCTTGTCGGCACCAAGGCCGCGGTGACCGACGAGATTTGCGAGATTGTCGAGCGCTTCCGGCTTACCGACGTCATGCACGAACGCGCGGCGATCCTGCCCTACGGCAAGCAGCGGCTTCTTGAGATCGCGCTCGCCTTTGCCTGCCGGCCGCGCGTGCTTTTGCTCGACGAGCCGGCCGCCGGCGTGCCGGAAGCGGAACGGCACGAGCTTCTCGCCACCATCGAGGCGCTGCCGGCCGACGTCACGGTGCTCTTGATCGAGCACGACATGGACCTCGTATTTTCATTCGCCGACCGCATTTCGGTCCTGGTCAATGGTGCGCTGTTCGTCGACGGCGCGCCGGAAGACGTGGCGCGCGATCCGCGCGTGAAGGCCGTTTACCTCGGCGAGGAACTTGATGCCTGATCTCCTCATCATCGAGCAGCTTTCCGCCGGTTATGGCGAAGCCAGAGTGCTGTCCGATGTCTCGCTGTCGCTGGTCGAGGGCCAGGCGCTTGCGCTTCTCGGCCGCAACGGCATGGGCAAAACCACGCTGATCAATACCATTGTCGGCGTGACCCATTATTTTTCCGGTAAAATCTCGCTCGATGGCGCCGACCTTACGCGGCTGCGCCCCGACCAGCGCGCTCATATCGGCATCGGCTGGGTGCCGCAGGAGCGCAATATTTTCAAGTCGCTCACAGTGCACGAAAATCTCACTGCGGTCGCGCAACCGGGGCGCTGGACGACCGAAAAAGTTTACGCGATGTTCCCGCGGCTCGAAGAGCGGCGGCAAAATCTCGGCAACCAGCTCTCCGGCGGCGAACAGCAAATGCTGGCCGTCGGCCGGGCGCTCGTTCTCAATCCACGGGTCTTGCTGCTCGATGAACCGCTCGAAGGCCTCGCGCCGATCATCGTCGACGAATTGCTGGCGGCGCTCCGCCGCATCATCCGTGACGAAGGCATGTCGGCGATCCTGGTCGAGCAGAATGCAAAAAAAATCCTCGGCGTGACCAATCACGCCATCATTCTCGAGCGGGGCGCCGTCGTCCACGCCGCCGACAGCGCGACGCTCGCCGCCGATCGCGCGGCGCTCGAAACCCATCTCGGCGTTACCGATCACGGCCCGCGGCGCATCGGGCGGGCGAGGCAGTGAATGTCCCCGGCGCACGTCTCGCTGAGCGGGGTCACACGCGTCTTCCCGGCAGGCGCCATCGGGCACGAGGTGCATGCGCTCGGCCCGATCGATCTGCAATTGAAAAAAGGCGAATTCTTCGCTGTTGTCGGTCCTTCCGGCTGCGGAAAATCGACGCTGCTCGATCTGATCGCGGGGCTTGCACCCGCTTCGGCGGGGACGATCGAATTTGAAGGACGCAGTATCGGTGGAGCGGTGCCCGACGGCGTCGGCGTCGTGTTCCAGCAGGATGCCTGTTTTCCGTGGCTGAACGTCACCGACAACATAGCCTTCGGCTTGCGCGAGGCGGGACTCGGTGCCGGCGAACTGCAGCGCCGGCTCGATCACGCTTTGGACCTCATGGGCTTGCGCGATTTTGCGCTTGCCTATCCGGCGCAGCTTTCCGGCGGCATGCGCCAGCGCGTCTGCATTGCCCGTACCCTGGTGCTTCAGCCGCGGCTGATCCTGCTTGACGAGCCGTTCGGCGCGCTCGATCAGCAGACCCGGCTGCTGATGGGCGACGAGTTGTTACGCCTCTGGCGCGATACCGGATCGACCGTGCTGCTCATCACCCACGCGCTCGACGAAGCGGCGATGCTGGCCGATCGCATCGCGGTGATGTCGGCGCGTCCTGGGCGTATCCTCGAAATCGTCGAAACCGGCTGGCCGCGCGACCGCGACAGCCGGATCGTCGCCGACGCTGCCTTTGGCGAGATCACGAGCCGCCTGTGGCGATTGCTGCGCGGAGAATCGCTCAAAGCCATCGGCAAAGGTGCAGGTCCCTTATGACCCGCGCTGCCTGGTATCGCCTAGTGCTGGTCGGCGGTGGCGTCGCATTGCTCGAACTGCTGTGCCGGATCGGCGTGATCGATCACCTCACGATGCAGCCGCCAAGCGCCATGGTGCGTGATCTTGTCGTGCTGCTGGCTTCCGGCGCGATGAACGGCGCCATGCTCAAGACGCTGACCAATGTCGGCATCGCATGCGCCCTGGCGGTGGTAGCGGGCATCGCCTTCGGCGTCGCCATCCACGGTTTCCGCGCGATCCGGCAGGGTCTGGAGCCGCTGTTCGCCACCTACTACGCGATTCCTGTCTATGCGTTCTACCCGCTCTTCATCATCCTGTTCGGGCTCGGCGACGTGCCGCAGATTCTGATCGGCTTCATGCTGGCGGTGGTGGCCGTGATTGTGAATACGCTCAACGGACTGGATCGTGTACCGCCCGTACTTATGAAAACGGCGCGAATCTATCGCCTGGGGCCGGTCGCGACCGCGCGCAAGATCACCTTGCCCGCTGCGGCGCCTTATCTCCTGACCGGCGTAAAACTTGCGGTCGCCTATGCCTTCATCGGCGTGATCGGCGCCGAGTTCATCATGTCGCGCACCGGAATCGGTTACGAGATCAGCTTCGCCTACAACAATTTCGACAACAAGACGATGTATCCGCTGATCCTCCTGATCCTCGTCATCTCAATTCTGATCAATGCCACTCTGTCGCGTTGGGAGCGGCTCTTGATGCAGAGGCGCGGCCGCTCATGACACAGCGATCCTGGTTGCCCGCCGTCAGCAGCGCAGTCCTCGTCGCGGCGCTGCTGGTCGCGTGGCAGGTCCTGTTCGAGGTCGCCGGTCCCCAGGCGATGACGCCGCCGCTCGAAACCTTCCGTTATCTCGCGCACCTCCTGACGACCGATGCCTTCTGGGGCCATCTTGCGGAGACCTCGCGCGCCTTTTTCTTCGCTTTGGTGCTGGCGGTGCTGCTCGGCCTTGCGATCGGCGTCCTGATGGGCGCGCACCGTTTCTCGGGCGAGGTGTTCGAACCGATCCTCGTGGCGTTTTACTCGATTCCCAAGGTCACCCTTTATCCCATCATCCTGCTGGCTTTTGGGTTGGGATTGCCCGCCAAGATCGCATTCGGCACCATTCACGGTATCGTGCCGGTCGCGATATTTACGCTCGGAGCGGTGCGCGGAATTGATCCGATCCTGCTCAAGACCGCGCGTGTACTGCGGCTCCGGTTTTGGAAAGTCGTCAGTTCGGTGCTGCTTCCGGCGGCGTTGCCGGAGATTTTTACGGGCATCCGTATCGGCTTCTCGCTGACGCTGATCGGAACGCTGCTCGGCGAGATGTTCGGCTCGCAGCGCGGTCTCGGCTATCTGCTGATGACGGCAATCGGATTGCAGAATATCCCGCTCATCATGGCAGTTACATTATTGATCGTGCTGTTCGCGGCGACGGTCAGTACGCTTTTGATCGTTATCGATCATCGACTCCATCGACGCTTATTGTAGAGTAGGGCGGCCCAACAACACTGCCGTTGATCGAGGAGGAAGCGCATGTTTCCGATCGCCAAACCGCACCGATCGCTCGCGATTGCGGTTCTCGCCGCCGTGACGTTGCTGCCGCTGCGCGCGGCCATCGCCGAAGAAATCGTCGTTAGCAATTACGGCGTCGCCGCAAATGGAATGCCTTATGCCGTCGCTCTGGCGAAAGGCTTTTTCAAGGAGGAAGGCGCCGATATTAGTGGCGTCCTGTCTTCGGCGGGTGGTGGGACGACGGTGCGCAATCTGATGACCGGCCATCTTGCATTCGGCGAGATCGATCTCGCCGGCACGGTCGCGGCGATTCAACAGGGTGCGGACCTCAAGATCATCAGCGACGACGTGCTGACGGTCGCGGAGTTCGTATGGGCGGTCAAGCCGGACGCGCCAATCAAGACCATCCAGGACCTCAAGGGCAAGAAGATCGGCTACACCAATCCGCGCTCGACCAGCCAGGCCCTCGACATTCTTCTCCTCGAGCAAGCTGGGCTCAAACCCGACGAGGCCGAGCTAGTCAAGACCGGCGGGTTCGGCGAGGCGGTTGTGGCGCTCAATCTCGGCCTGATCGACGCCTCGGCAATCGCCGATCCGGTATGGTCGAAGAACAAGTCGCAGTTCCGGGTCCTGGTGTCGGCAAGCGACGTGCTGCCGCCGCTATGCAATGTGATCGGCGTGACCACCGGCGAGGCGGCGGCGTCCAGGGGCGACTTCATCCGCGCGATCCTGCGCGGGCGGCGCAAGGCGGTCGATTTCATGTACGCGCACCCCGACGAGGCCTCCGAGATCGTGGCAAAGGCCTATAATCTCGACGTCGAGGTCGTCAAAAGCACGATTCACAATCTCGTCGCGCCGAGCAAGTCGGGCACGCCCTATTGGGGTCCCGGCAGTTTCGACATGGCGGGGATGGACCGCATGATCCGCGCCCAAAAGCTCGTCGGCGCGCTCTCCGGCGATGTCGACTGGTCGAAGATTGTCGACACCGGTTTCCTTGCCGACGACCTCAAGGCGAAAAAATAAGGCCGAGCGCCGTTAGTTTTACTTCGCCGCTTCCTTGGCCTTGGCAATGATATCGGCGGGGGTCGCATAGACGTCTTTCACGAGCTTCTCGACATCCGCGCCGGAAACCGGGTTGATTTCGAGATCGGCCTTGGCGGCGTCGGCCAGAAAATCCTTGTCCGTCATCGTGTCCATGAACGCCTGCCGCAAGACCGCGAGCCGGTCCGGCGGCAGGTTTGGCGGTGCGAGGTAGGGGCGTCCCATCACTTGCCGGGCGAAGATCATCTTCAGGATCTGGCGCTGTTCATCCGTCTTGGCGAAATCGGTGACGAGCGGTACGTCGGGCAGTTCGGGGTGCCTGGTGAGCGAGAGCTGGACCAGCACGATCATTTTCTTTTCGTCGATCCACGATTTGTGCGTCGCCTTCACGCTCGACCATGACCAGCCGCAGCGGCCCTGCACCTCGCCGCGCTCCATCGCCAGCACGACATCGTTGCCGCCGGGATAGCCTTCGACGATCTTGAAATGCGTCCCGAGCACGCCGTTGAGCACCCGCGGGAATTGGTCGGTGTCGGCGCTGGCGCCGGTGCCGCCGACCGTCAGTTCCCTGGCGAACAGGTCCTCGAATTTCGTAATGCCGGAATCCTTCATCGCCACGCAGACGCTGGTTTCGTTGTTGGCGCTGCCGATCCAGCTGAATTTCTCCGCGTCGAACGCATCGGCCTTGCCGATCAGCAGCGGATCGAAGGCGATGCCGCGGCCGATCGTACCGAACGCGGAACCATCCTGCGGCGCGACGCGATAAAGGTAGTTGGCGAGCCGCACGCTGCCTGCGCCTTCCATATTCTTCGGCACCAGCGTGGGATTTCCCGGAATATGCGCGCCCATGTGGCGGCCGATCTCGCGCGCATAGAAATCGTAAGCGCCACCGACGCTGTAACCGATGTAGAGGTCTATATTACGGTTTTTGTAGAAGCCGGCGGTATCTTGCGCGCCGGCGATCCCGGCCAGTCCGGCACAGAACAACGCGATGCCGGTAACACGAACAAGGCCCCTGTGAATATCCGTCATGTCTTCCCCGGCGCTTTGACGCGCCAGCCTATCATGGGCTTGACGCCATTGCAGGTTTCGGGCGCGATGCCGCATGGGAGCAGGGAGTAGCGGCCGATGCAGCCGGACATAATCGCCAGCGCAGTACATGCGCTGCATCTCCTGCTTGAGCCGGCACGGCTATTGTTTCTGTTTCTCGGTGTCCTGATTGGGCTCGCCATCGGCGTCTTGCCGGGGCTGAACGGCATCGTCGGCATGGCGATGCTGATTCCCTTCACCTACAACCTCGATGAATACACCGCCTTCGCGCTCCTTTTGGGAATGGCGGCGGTGATCACCTCGTCGGACTTCATCACGGCGGTGCTGTTCGGCGTGCCGGGTCATGTCGGCGCCGCGGCGACCGTGATCGACGGGCACGCCATGGCGAAGAAAGGCGAGGCCGGCCGCGCCTTCGGCGCCGGCTTTGCTTCCTCGCTCGCCGGCGGCATTGTCGGCGCGGTCGTGCTCGCGGTGAGCATTCCAATCCTGCGCCCGGTGATGCTCGCGATCGGCTCGCCGGAACTGCTCGCCTTCACGCTGTTCGGCCTGTCGATGGTAGCCACATTGTCCGGCCGCGCGCCGCTCAAGGGTCTGACCGCCGGCGGGCTCGGCCTGATGATCGCCATGGTCGGTTCGCGCGCGCCGAGCGGCACGCTGCGCTGGACGTTCGATTGGCTCTATCTGTGGGATGGCGTTCCGCTCATTCCGGCGACGCTCGGCATTTTCGCGCTGCCGGAATTGGCCGAACTCGCGATATCGCGAAAGCGCATCGCCGGCGACAATGCGCCGAAGATCGATCTTTCCAGCCAATGGGAAGGCGTGCGCGACGTCGGGCGCAACTGGTGGCTCGTGCTCCGCTGTGGCGTGCTCGGCACCGGGCTCGGCGCCATTCCCGGCATCGGTTCCGCCGTGATCGACTGGATCGCCTACGGCTACGCGCAACGCACCGAAAAGAACCCGGAAACATTCGGCACCGGCGACGTACGCGGCGTCATCGCGCCGGAAAGCTCGAACAATGCCAAGGAGGGCGGCCATCTGGTGCCGACCATCGCGTTCGGTGTCCCGGCAGGCGCATCAATGGCGATCCTGCTCGGCGCGTTCCTGATGCATGGGCTGACGCCAGGACCGGACATGCTGACCAAGCATCTCGATCTCACTTACATGATCGTTTGGAGCCTGACCCTGGCGCATGTCATCGGCGCCGTCATCTGCCTGTTGTGCTCGCACTGGCTGGCGCGGGTGTCGCGCATTCGTCCCGAGATTCTGTTGCCGGTCATCATCGCGCTGGTTTTCGTCGCCGCCTTCGAGGGCGAACACGATTGGGGCGATCTCTACTCTCTGGTGTTCTTCGGCATCATCGGCTGGATCATGAAGCGGCTGGGCTGGCCGCGGCCGCCGATGGTGCTCGGCATCGTGGTCGGCGCCATTTTTGAACGCTACCTGTTCATTTCGACGCAACTTTATGGCTGGGCCTGGCTGCTGCGTCCGCCCGTCCTGGCGATCCTGGCCTGCGTGGTGTGGGCGCTTTACCGGCCACTGGCGCAGATCGCGGTGACGCTGATCGGTCAAATGCGGCAGGTCGGCGGCGGCAGGGCACGGTTCGGCCCCGCGCCGGCCTTCACTCTTGCCGTCATTGCGCTGATCGTCGTGGCGATTGCTTCGTCGGCGGATTGGCCGCGCGACGCCAAGCTTGTTCCGCTCACCGCCTGCGGCATTGCTCTTGTCGCCGCCGCGCTCAATCTCATCAATGAACTGTTCGGCCCGGAGCAAAGATACGTGCTGCATGCCGATTCCGGCGTGCCCGCAGGAACCCCAACGAGCGGCCCTGTCTCCGATCTCGGCCTGGCGGATGATGTGGTGCGCCGGCGGGCAACGGCATTCTTTCTCTGGATGGCGGCATTCATCGCCGCGGTGGCGCTGATCGGATTTATCCCGGCAATCGCGCTGTTCGTCTTCGCTTATATGTGCTTCGGCTTCGGCGAGCCTTGGCCGTCGTCGTTGGGTTTCGCTGCCGCGACAACCGCGTTCTGCTGGATTGTCTTTCACTGGGCGCTCGCCGTCGCGTGGCCGCCATCGCTTCTCGGCAACCTGTTCCCGGCCCTGCGCGCCGCCACAAAACTGATCTGACACCAGACCACGATCCAATCACGCTGAATTGGATCGGTGGTCTGGTTTTCTTGTTGGAGCATGATCTTTTCGGAATATCGGCTCCCACTTTTTTCGGATCATGCTCTAAGGCTGCAGGATCGCGGACACTTTCTTCGTGACGTCAGGCGGTGTGCGATAGATCTCGTCGACCAGCGTCGTCAATTGTTCGCCGCTTACCGGATTGATCTCGAATTTGTTCTGCTCGGTCTCGCTGAGAAAATCCTTGTCGGTCATGGTGGCCGCGAAGGCTTGGCGCAGCGCCGCCAGCCGGTCCGCCGGCAGGTCAGGCGGCGCCAGATACGGCCGGCCCATGACCTGGCGGGCAAAGATCATCTTGAACATCTGACGCTGCTCGTCGGTTTTGGCCAAGTCCATGATCAGCGGCACGTCGGGCAGATCCGGATGTTTCGACAGCGACAGCTGCGCCAGTACGGTGATCCTCTTGTTTGCAATCCAGTTCATCCGCGTTGCCTTGACGCTCGACCACGACCAGCCGCAACGGCCCTCGACCTCGCCGCGCTCGAGCGCCAGACTGACCTCGTTGCTGCCCGGATAGCCATTGATGATCTTGAATTTGGTGCCCAGCACCGCGTTGAGGAGGGTGGGAAATTGGTAGGTGTCGTCGCCGATGCCGGTCGAGCCGACGGTCAGCGGTCTTGTCAGCAAATCGTCGAATTTCGTGATGCCCGATGACGTCAGCGCCACGCAGACGCTCACCTCATTGTTGGCGCTGCCGACCCAGGAGAATTTCGACGCATCGAACTGCGCACCCTTCTCGTTAAACAGGGGATCGAACGGCGCGCCCCGGCTGGTTGCCCCGATCACACTGCCATCCCGCGGCGCGGCGGAATAAAGATAGTTGGCGAGCCGCAAGCTGCCGGCGCCTTCCATGTTCTTCGTTACGACGGCGGGATTTCCGGGAATATGCTTGCCGAGATGGCGCGCAATAAGCCGTGCATAAAGGTCATATCCGCCACCGACGCTGTAGCCGATGTCCAGGTCGACCGACTTGCCCCGGTAAAATTCCGCGGCGGTTTGCGCGTTTGCGCCGGAAATTTGCAAGGTCGCCGACACGGCGACGGCCATGACGATCCTGCTGGCCATCTTGAAGGCAGTCGGCCCCATTGCCTGTCCCCCCGGTTAAGCGAGCGTAACACTCTAACGCGCCGCGCGCGCACGACAAACACGGTTCCATTTGCGCCGCCAAGACATTGCCAAGACATTGCCACGATATTGCACGGGCGTCTGAAATCCCGTAATGACCAGCTATGACTGGAATGCTGGAGCATGAGACGCCAGGCCTCGGGCACAATAAGCCGTCGGACGAGGACACCGACGAGATCAAGCACGGCAATTGGGAGCGCTGGTCCAAAAAACGCACATTCGTGCGGGCGCTCGAAGGAACTTACAGTCATCTTTACAAGAAACTTCTCGAAGAGCCGCGCGTCTATTCTTCCAAGGATCACCCGTGGAAGGGCGGCCCGGCTATGTACGGCAAGCACGTCATCTCGCCGCAAGCTGTCAGCATCGTCCAATCGATCGAATTGCATATCGAATGCTATGCGCCGCTCAATGCCGGCCAGAAGCACGGCCATCTCAACAGTGCAGTATTTTATGTGCTCAAGGGCCACGGCCACGACGTCCACGACGGCCGCTCAATGACGTGGGAAGCCGGCGACGTGATGCTGGTCGAGAACGGCTGCGTGCATCAGCACTTCAACGATGACGAGAAAGAATCCTGTATCCTGCTCGTGTTCAAGGCCAAGCCGCTGTTCCTGTTCATGCATCTTTTGTTTCAAAAAATGGTGGAATGGCCGACCGACAAATTGCCGCCCGGGATCAAGGAATTTCATCCGCCGACCGAGATTTGAGTGCGGAGATCAGCGTGACATTGTTCGAAGACAAGCAAGCGGCTTTTTCCGGTTCCAAAAACAGCGAATTTCTTGCCGAGGCAGTCGCCGAGTTGGAAAAGTTTCGTGCCGAATACGCGACGCTGCCAAACGTCATCAAAGCCGCGGACATGCCGTGGGAGCGCTCGCCCGACGGCCTGATCAAGCACCTCGTGCATAAGAAAATGCACACGCGCGAATGCTGCATTGAGGCCTATATGCAGTTCCTCAATAATGGCGACCGCTCCGGCAAGCATCGTCATATGTGGGAAGAACTGTTCTTCGTGGTCGAAGGCTCCGGCTACGATCTGCACTGGGATCTCAAGTGGGATTGCCTCGATGCATTCGAATGGCAATGGACCGACGAGTCCGAAGCGTTATGAATGGACGGTCGGCGATTACGTCTACATCCCGCCGTTTACGATGCATCAGCACTTCGCCAATGCCGGCGCGGAGTGCCGTATCATCGTCATGAGCAACCGCATCGTCAAAGACATGGGCTTTGACTGGTACGATCAGGTCGAACGCGCCCCGGGATTTTGAATGTCTTGCTCCTCAATCGCCGCCAGGGAAACCGGATGCGGCGCAGGCCGCAGAGTGAAGGACAGTTAGTGCTCGCGGTGGAGAGGACTCCAGACCAGCCAAAACGCGGCCTCTCGATGCGGGCCTACCTGGTTCTCATGGTCGTTGCGATCCTCGTGCCGCTTATGCTGTTCGCGGCAATTCTCTTTCAGCGTTATTACGATTCAGAACTGACCCGGATCGAGCAAGACCTCAAAGACGACGCCCACGAATTGTCATTGGACGTCGACCGGGACTTGCAGGGCCAGTTGCTCACGCTCGAAACCCTGGCTGGCTCGGGATCGCTCAGTCGCCACGAATATCAGCGATTCTACGAGCGCGCCTCGCAAATTCGTCGCTTCTCCGGCGTCGATGTTTTGCTTCGTGACAGGACGGGGCAGCAGCTTGTGAATACGCGATTGCCTTGGGGGGCCGCTTTGCCGCGGGATCAGGCGGAAGGCGACGATATCGTCGTCGCGACGAAAAAGCCTTACGTCAGCAATGTCATAGTCGGAACAGTGGCGCGCCGTCCGATCTATTTCGTTACCGTTCCGGTGATCGAAAACGGCGACGTGTCCCAGTTTCTCCACTTGAGTTTCGAGCCTGAACACCTTCTCGACATCGTCAAGGAAGATGTTTCCGGGAACCAGGTTGCGGGAGTTTTGGATCGTGACAGCGCCGTTCTCGCGCGTACCGAAGGAATGGAGGAGCGCGTCGGCAAACGTGCGGCGCAATCGTTCATCGATCATACGCAGGGACGGGAAGGATCCTGGCTCGGAACAAATAGTCTGGGCTATAAAATCCGTGTCGGCTATGCCCGATCGAAGATTTCCGGCTGGCTGGTCTGGGTCGGCGTTCCGGAAGAAAAAATTCAGAACTCACTTCGCGGAACACTATGGACTCTCGTCGCGATCGGAGCGGGTCTGACGATTTTAGCGATTGGTGTGGCCTATCTGCTCGGCGGAAGGCTTGCCGGCGCGAGCAGAACGCTCGTCGCGCAGGCCAATGCGCTCGGCCGCGGTGAGCCCGTGCCGGTCGAACACATTCCGGTGCGCGAATTCGATGATGTCGGGCGCGAGCTCGTCGCAGCCGAACGAGCATCGCAAGGAACTGGAACAGCAAATCGTACAGCGGGCAACGCAAGAGAGTGAACGCCGATTTCAGATTCTGGTGCAGGGCGTCACCGACTATGCGATCTATATGCTCGACCCGCAGGGCAACGTGACGAACTGGAATTCCGGCGCGATGCGGATCAAGGGTTACAGCGAAGAGGAAATTGTCGGGCAGCATTTTTCGCGTTTTTACACGGCCGAGGATCGCGAGGCCGGCGTCCCGACCCGCGCGCTGCTCACTGCGATCAACGAAGGAAAATACGAGGCTGATGGCTGGCGCGTCCGTAAAGACGGTACCCGGTTCTGGGCCAGTATCGTTATCGACCGGATCGATGACGCCAACGGCAACCTCATCGGCCTGGCCAAGGTAACGCGCGATATCACCGAGCGGCGCGATGCGCAGCAGCGTCTGGAGACTGCACGCGAGCAGCTATACCAGTCGCAAAAGATGGACGCCGTCGGGCAACTCACCGGCGGCGTGGCGCACGACTTCAACAATCTCCTCACCATCATCATCGGCAATCTCGATACCGCCAAGCGGACGCTGGAATCCTGGCAGGAAGGCGCGCGGGCGCGTCTTGAGCGCGCGATCGACAATGCGCTGATCGGCGCAAATCGCGCGGCGGCCCTGACGGGGCACCTGTTGGCGTTTTCGCGCCGGCAGCCGCTCAAGCCCACGCTGCTTGACGTCAATAAACTTCTCAGAAATCTTTCGGTGTTTCTCAAGCCGTCGCTTGGCGAGCAGGTGCAGCTTGAGGTCGTTGGCGCCGGCGGCGTCTGGCAGGTCGAAGCCGATCCGGCGCAACTGGAGGCGGCCATCCTCAATCTCGCCGTCAACGCACGCGATGCAATGCCGAATGGCGGGCAAGTCACCGTCGAGGCGAGCAACGTTCTCCTCGACGAGCGTTATTGCTCGGAAAATGCCGAGGTTCGGCCTGGTCAATATGTGCAGATTTCCGTCACCGACAACGGCACTGGAATGACGAAAGAAGTTGTCAGCCACGTCTTTGAGCCGTTCTTCACGACCAAGCAGGCGGGGCACGGTACCGGTCTCGGCCTCAGTCAGGTCTATGGCTTCGTCAAGCAGTCCGGCGGCCATGTGAAAGTCTACAGCGAAGAAGGTCTCGGCACGACGGTGAAGATTTACCTGCCGCGCACTTACGGCAAGAAAACCGGCGAGCATCCGGTGCAACAAACCGTCACGCCGTCTGCCTACGGCAAGGAGACCATATTGGTCGTCGAGGACGATGATGACGTGCGGGCCTTCATTTGCGAGACGCTTGAAGACTTGAATTACATGGTGTTGCAGGCAGGCGATGCTGCCTCCGCGCTCGTAATCATCGACGGCGGCGGTCACATTGATCTCCTTCTCACCGACGTCATTCTGCCGGGCCGGAACGGCCGCGAACTGGCGACCGCCGCGCTCGCCAAGCGCCCGCAGCTCAAGGTCTTGTTCATGACCGGATATTCGCGCAACGCCATCGTCCATCAGGGCCGTCTCGATGAGGGCGTCCAGCTTATTCAGAAGCCGCTGACGCAGTCGTCGCTCGCCGTCCGGATTCGCGATATTCTCGATGGCCGCTGACACGGCCCACTTTTGCGTCTTCGCAAGGGCATAAATAGTACATTATATGAATGTCTTACACAGGCCAGGCGATGCCGGGTCTTTGGCCTTGGCCGCTGCGTCGCCAACGCCGCCGCCAGCGTCTAGACTGCCGTCCGGAAGTCGCCGCGCGCGGCGAACGGCAGGAACGCCAACCACGGAAGAGACATGTCCACGTCCCTCATGACGCAGCGCCGCTTCGCGCCTTTGTTTTGGTGTCAGTTCTTTGCGGCTTTCGGCGACAATTTCCTCAAGACAGCGCTTGTCTTTGTCATCCTGTTCGAAATTTCCGGCGCCAATTCGGGAGTATTGATAACGCTCGCCGGCGCGACGCTGATCGCCCCGTTCTTCTTCCTCTCAGGACTCGGCGGCGAACTCGCCGATCGCTACGACAAAGCGTGGGTTGCGCAGCGCATCAAGTTCACCGAGATGGGCGCGGCGGTCATTGCCGTCGCCGGCTTTGCGTTTCATTCGCTCAGCCTGCTGTTCGCCGCAGTCTTCGTGTTTGGCACGCTTGCTTCGCTGTTTGGCCCGATCAAATACGGCATCCTGCCCAATCTGCTGCCGCGCAGGGAGTTGCCGTCCGGCAACGCACTGATCGAAGCAGGCACATTTCTTGCGATCCTGTTCGGCACGATCGTCGCGGGCTTCGCCGCCAATGGCAACAGCAGTCCAATCCATTTCGCGTGGCTGATGCTGGTGACGGCGCTCGCGAGCTGGCTTTCGAGCTTGCTGATCCCCAAAACCGTGGCCGGCGATCCCGATCTCAAAATCAACCGCAACATTTTCGCGTCCACCGGCGAACTCATCAAACATTTGCGTGCCGATCCGCGGCTGTGGTGGGGCGGACTCGTGGCGAGTTGGTTCTGGCTGGTCGGTGCGCTCGTCCTGTCGCTCTTGCCGCCGCTGGTGTCGTACAATATCGGCGGCAGCGAACAGGTCGTGACGCTGTTCCTGACTATTTTCTCGGTTGCCGTCGGTGTCGGCTCCGGTCTTGCGGCGTGGCTTGCGGCCGGCCGCATCGTGCTGCTGCCGACGCTCGTCGCCACCGTGCTGATCGGGCTGTTCGCTCTCGATCTCGGCTGGACGGCGTCCGCCATTGTGCCGGCGGCAAGCCCGCTGTCGATCGCGGGCTATTTTGCGTCGCCCCACAGCATCCATCTCGCAATTGATCTTGCCGGCCTCGCCGTCGCCGGCGGCCTGTTTATCGTGCCGGTCTTCACCGCCGTGCAGGTTTGGGCCGGCGACGATCGCCGCGCCCGCGTTGTCGCCGCAGTCAACGTCCTCAATGCGGCGTTCATGGTGGCCGGCGCGATCATCCTGGCTGTGCTGCAGAAACTCGGTTACGGCACGCCGCTTTTGTTTGCGCTGATCGGCGCCGCCAATGTCGCGATGGCGATCGCCATCGGCTTCACCATGCCGGCCGGATGGCTGAACGATTTTTTGTCGATCGTGTTTCGCGCTTTCTTTCGGCTCGAGGTCAATGGGCTGGACAACATCGCCAAGGCCGGCGACCACGCGATTATCGCCCTCAACCATGTAAGCTTCCTCGATCCGCCGCTGGCGGCTGCAATTCTGCCCAAGCGCCCGGTCTTCGCCATCGACGTCGCGATGTCGAAGCACTGGTGGATCCAGCCGTTCCTCAAATTCGTGCGCACCATGGCGCTCGATCCGCTCAAGCCTTTTTCGCTGCGCGCGATCATCAATGCGGTGCGCGAAGGCGACACGCTGGTGATTTTCCCCGAAGGCCGCATCACCGTCACCGGCAGCCTGATGAAGGTCTATGATGGTGCGGCCATGATCGCGGACAAGGCGGACGTGATGGTGGTGCCGGTTCGTATCGACGGGCCCGAGGCGACGATCTTCAGCCGGCTGAAGAAATCGCAGGTGCGCCGCCGGTGGTTTCCGAAGATTACGGTCACTATCCTTGAGCCGGTGCAGCTTAAGGTCGATCCCGAAATCAAAGGCCGCAAGAGACGCCAGGTCGCGGGCGCAGCCCTCTACACGATCATGTCTGACCTGATCTTTCGCACCACCTCGACGGACCGTACCGTTGTCGAAGCGGTCGTCGAAGCCGCGCGTATTCATGGCGCAAACTGGCTTGCCGTCGAAGATCCGGTGAGCGGCCAGATGACCTACAAAAGGCTTCTCCTTGCGGCCGCGATCCTCGGCCGCAAGCTGATGCCGTTCGCGCTCGAAGGCCATACGCTCGGCGTCATGCTGCCGACGTCGAATGGCGCGGTCGCCACTTTTCTCGCCGTGATGTCGGGCGGCCGCGTGCCGGCCATGATCAATTTCACCGCAGGGGCAGCCAATATCCTTGCCGCCTGCCGCGCGGCGCAGGTCGATACCGTCCTGACGTCGCGCACTTTCGTGGAGAAAGGCCGGCTCGACAACGTCGTTGCGCAACTCTCGACGCAAATCCGCATCGTTTATCTTGAGGATATTCGCAAAACGATCGGGCTCCTCGATAAATTGCGCGGCCTTCTGTCGTGGAAGAAGCCGCTTGTCGCGCGCAAGCCGGACGATTGTGCGGTGGTCCTGTTTACTTCGGGCTCCGAAGGATTGCCGAAAGGCGTCGTCCTGTCCCATCGCAACATGCTGACGAATGCGGCGCAGGCGGCGGCGCGCATCGATTTCGGGCGCGAGGACAAGCTGTTCAACGTGCTGCCGGTGTTTCATTCCTTCGGGCTGACGGCGGGCACGGTGCTTCCGCTCGTCTCCGGCGTCCCGGTCTATCTTTATCCGTCGCCGCTGCATTACCGCACCGTGCCGGAGCTGGTTTACGGCGTCAGCGCGACCATCCTGTTCGGCACCGACACGTTCCTCAACGGTTATGCGCGCGTTGCCAACCCGTACGATTTCCGCTCGGTGCGTTACGTGCTGGCGGGCGCCGAGCCGGTTAAGGAGTCGACACGGCAGCTCTATCTGGAAAAATTCGGGCTGCGTATCCTCGAAGGCTACGGCGTAACCGAATGCTCGCCGGTGATGGCGATCAATACGCCGATGTTCAACAAGTTCGGGTCAGTCGGGCGGCTCCTGCCCGGCATGGAGGCGAGGCTCGATAAGGTCGAAGGCGTCGAGGAAGGCGGGCGGCTCTTCGTCAAAGGGCCGAACGTGATGCTGGGCTACCTGCGTGCCGACAATCCGGGCGTCCTCGAACCGCCGCCGGATGGCTGGCACGATACCGGCGACATCGTCGTCGTCGACGACCAGGGTTTTGTTGCGATCAAGGGCCGCGCCAAGCGCTTCGCCAAGGTCGGCGGCGAGATGATCTCGCTTGCCGCAATCGAGATGCTGGCGGCAGGCCTTTGGCCGGACAACCAGACCGCCGTGGCGTCGGCCCCCGATCCGCGCAAGGGCGAACGGCTGATCATGGTCACCGATAAACAGGGCGCGACGCGCTCGGAATTCATGATTTATGCGCGCAGCAAGCATGCCTCGGAACTGATGCTTCCCGCCGAAGTGATCGTGCTGGAGAAATTGCCGATGCTCGGCTCCGGCAAGGTCGATCAGCTGGCGATCGAGAAATTCGTGCGCGAGCAGGCGGCGGCCAAAGCGGCCGCGGCGGAATAAAATCTACTTCCCCCGCATCGCCAGCACCCGGTCGACCATCGCGCCAGCCTCGCCGAGATAATTTCGCCGGATCGCAGAGTTTCGCCAGCGCGGCGCGGTCGAGATGTTTGGTGACCTCGGCGCTCTCCGCGAGGAGCTCGACCAGCGGACGCCCGGTCGCAACGACTTTGCGGCAAATATCGTAGACGAGGTCGTGGGCATATTGGCGGCCGACATAGGGCCCGAGACCCATCATCACAGCTTCCGAAACGATCAGCCCCTTGGTCAGGTCGAGATTCGCGCGCATCTTCTTTTCGTCGACCTGCAGGCCATTGAGCACAAATTCGGTCTGCGCCAGCGCGCCGGCGGAAAGGCAGAAGATTTCCGGCAGCACGATCCACTCGATCTCCCACGGGCCGGTGGCGCGCTCGTGGTCCTCGACCATGGCGTCAAGGAGGGCGGCGACCTGCTGCCGCACCACTGATGTGAGCGCGGTGATGTAGACCGAGGAAATCGGATTGCGCTTCTGCGGCATGGTCGACGACGAGCCGCGGCCCTCGTGGAACGGTTCATAGACCTCTTCCACTTCGGTCTGCATCATCAATTTGATGTCGAGCGCGATCTTGCCGCAGGTGCCGGTGACGAGACCGAGGAAACAGCCCACTTCTGCGATCGTATCGCGCACCGTGTGCCAGGCGATCGCCGGCTGGCCGAGCTTTAGCTCCTTCATCAATTCGGCCTGAGTTTCGAGGCCCCGGCCGCCGAGAGAGGACAGCGTGCCAGCGGCGCCGCCGAATTCGCCGACAAATACGCGCGCGCGCAATTCCTTCAGGCGCTCTTTGTGCCGTTCAAACGCGGCGAGCAGTGTCGCCATCTTGTAGCCGAAGGTGATCGGCACGGCCTGTTGCAGATTGCTGCGGCCCGCCATCGGCGTATCGCGGTATTTGCGTGCCAATTCCGCAAGCGCGTTGGCGATATTGCCGATATCGGCCTCGACGATCGTCAGCGCTTCGCGGATCTGCATTACCGTCGCCGTGTCGGTGATGTCCTGCGTGGTCGCGCCCCAATGGCACCATTCCCCAAGGCCGTCGCGGCACAGCGCGACGAGCTGTTGCACCACCGGAAGCACCGGATAACCGATCTTCTCGGTTTGCACTTTGAGCTTGGCCATGTCGATCTCGGCGGCGTTGCAATGCCGCACGATCTCTTCTCCGGCCTCCTTCGGGATGATGCCGAGACGCGCCTGCGCCCGCGCCAGCGCGGCCTCGAAATCGAGATATTTCTGGACGCGGTTTTCGTCGGAAAACACCCGCCGCATCGCTTCGGTCGAGAAGATGTCGCGGAATACAGCGGAATCGATAAGGGATGTCGGCATGGTTGGAATGCTCCTGGGCCCCGTGGCTTATCAAAATGGATTTGCGAAGCCCATCCCCTTAATGTGCATCCATGAATGGCCTTACGAGCGCACGCGACGGCTTCGACCTGCCACCGTCATTGCGGGCAATCCATGAAGCCGAATATCCGCGCTTCAGCGACGCCGAGATGCGGCGGCGGCGCGACGCGATCGGGCAAATGCTCGGTGATGCGGGGCTCAATCATCTGGTCTTTTGCGGCGCCAACCGCTTCGGCTCCGCGGTGCAATGGCTGACAGGCTGGCCAGTAACCGCCGAAGCTGTCGGTGTCTTCTCGCCGGGCAAGCCTGACGCGTTGTTCGTTCAGCACGTCAATCACGTGCCGCTGGCGCGCCGTCTCGCGGACCCGGCCGAAGTCGCGTGGGGCGGCGGTTCTTCTGTGGCCGCCGCCATTTGTGCGCTGGAGGAACGCGGGGCGCGCGATGGCGGCGTTGGCGTCATCGGACCCATGACTTTTGAGCAGCACGGGATGCTCGCGGCGCGCTTCGGCACGATTGCCAATCTCAATCGTCCCTATGTCCGGCTCCGCCAGATCAAATCGCAGGAAGAACTCGACTGGATGCGCATCGGCACAGCCCTGACCGATCGCGGCATGGCCGGCCTGCGCGACGGCTTGCGGCGTGGCCTAACAGAGCGAGAACTCGCCGATCTTGTCGAGCGGCCCTACATCGCGCTCGGCGGCACCAATGCAATCCATTATTTCGGCGTCACGCCGATGACCGCGCCGCGCCAGGGTGTGCCGGCGCAGTTTTCCGCAAACCGCAGGGTTGCGCGCGGCGACATTGTGGTCGCCGAGATCAGTGCGGCGTTCTGGGACCATCCCGGCCAGGTGCTGCGCAGCTTTGCGGTCGAGGAGGATCCGCCAAAACTTTTTCGCGACCTGCATGCGGCCGCCGATGCCGCTTTCGCCGCGATTGCCGCTGTTCTCAAAGACGGCGCCCTGCCGCAGCAAGTCGTCGATGCGGCCGGCGTCATCGAAGAGGCCGGCTTCACCATCATCGACGATTTGTTGCACGGATACGGCGGCGGCTATCTGCCGCCGGTCCTGGGTTGCCGGAGCCGACCGGGCGTTTCGGTACCCGAGGAGCCCTTTCGCGCGGGAATGACCGTCGTCATCCAGCCAAATGTGGTTACGCCCAATGGCGAGGCCGGCGTGCAGACCGGTGAACTGGTGCTGATCACCAAAACCGGGATCGAGCCGCTTCATGCCTTCCCGCGCGGATTCCTGACGGTCTGATCGCATCGCGGCAATGCGCGAAGCCCGCGAAATGTGCTTTATCAATCGTTGCCGTTCGAACGTAATCGGCTCGCGGCTCGCGGCTCGCGGCTCGGTCCGTTTACGGCAAGCGCGCGCCGGAATGCGCGGCGCGTCCTTAACACTCTACTACCCCACTCATACTGGTGCGGTTGCCTGCTGGCGCTTGCCGCCCTTTGACGCGCAGGATGCGGATTCGCGCGTTCCATGCGCTTATCTGAACGCCTCGCGTTTTCGGTCCCGCAAAGACTCAAACTTCGTAAAGGCTATCTGTTGGATTCAAATAAACCGATACACGGGCCGTAAAGAATACCGCTTCAACCAATCTTCAGCATAGGCCGAGAACCCGGCATAACTTCACCAATTCAATACCGGCGGCGCATCAATAATCCCCTCGAACAGCGCGAAAATCCCTCAAGGGAAATCTGTTCAGCGAATTTCGGCGTCATCAGGGGACGGACTTGCGTACCAGTACAATCGTCATGATCGGCTTTGCGGTCCTGTTCGGACTGCTCGCGGTTTTTCTCGCGCAGACCTGGCTCAACAACCAGTCCGACGCGCGCATGAAAAGCCTCGAAGCGCAGCATAAGGCGCCGCCGCCCGAGCGCACGATCGTGGTTGCCAATCGCCCATTGCGGTTCGGCGAGGAGCTCACTGCACAGGCGTTGCGCGAAGTCCCGTGGCCGCAGGATGCGCTGCCGGCCGGCGCTTTCAACAAGATCGCGGATATCACCGCGGGCAAGCGCGTCGTGCTGATGCCCTTCGACATCAACGAGGCGATCCTTGCCAGCAAGATCACAGGTCCGGGCCAGCGCGCCACGCTCTCGGCGGTGATCGGCGACGGCATGAAGGCGGTCACCATCCGGGTCAATGACGTCCAGGGTGTCGCCGGTTTCGTGTTGCCCGGCGACCGTGTCGATGTGCTCCTGACGCGGCAGGGCGAAAAGAACAACGCGGTAACCGACGTCGTGCTCGAGGACGTGCGTGTCCTCGCCATCGATCAGCTTGCCGACGAGAAAAACGACAAGGTGGCGGTGGTCAAGGCCGTCACCGTCGAGGTTGACGTCACCGACGGCCAGAAGATTGCACTCGCATCCACGGTAGGCACGCTGTCGCTCTTGTTGCGCAAAGCGGGCGACCTCGCCAACGACGAGTTACGGCGCGTCACCTCCGCCGATCTCGGCAAATCGGCTGCGCCGGCGCCGGATCGCCGCTTTATCACCATCAGCGTCGTTCGCCCGGGCAAGAACGAGCGCACCGAATACACCGTGCCGACCGAGCGCAACGACGCGCACTCCGCGGCGCTGTCGCAGCCGGCATCGGCGCACGACTGATACGAAATCGAATGACAGGTTCGAACGATACGAAACGGAGCGAAGTGAAGTTCGGGTTTTGGGGACGACAACGAGCGGCGGGGAGGCCGACGTGAAAAACCAGTACAAGAGTAAAGATTATGCCGCGGGCGAAAGCCCCCGGTATGTGGACAGGGGACTTCCGGAAACGGGCATCAGGATCGGCGCGCTGTTGCGGCGCGGCTGGATCAAGGCGGTGCTTGCGGCCACGGTCATGCTGGCGTTCGTGCCGGCGGTGCATGCGCAGCAGCACATCGCTGTCGGCAGCAATGTCGTGCACACCTCGACACTCACGGTGACGGTCGGCAAGACCCAGGACGTGCGCACCGACCAGAACTTCACCGATATCACGGTCGGCGATCCGGATGTGGCGGACGTCAGCCCGCTCACCGATCACTCGCTGTCGATTCTCGGCAAGAAGATCGGCACCACGCGGGTGACCGTCTATAGCGAGGACAAGAAGCCGGTCGGCATTTTCGACATCGAGGTGTCCTACGACATTTCGCGGCTGGCGACGGAAATCCATCGTTTCACCGGCGGCAGCATCAAAGTGTCGTCGATCAACGGCCGCATCATGCTGAGCGGAACGTCTTCGGACGCCGCCACGCTCGATAAGGCCATGGAGATCGCCCGCCAGTTCGGCCCGGACCCGATCAATACGGTCGAGGTTTCGCGGCCGCAGCAGATCATGCTTGAGGTACGATTCCTCGAGGTGAAACGCTCGGCGGGCCGCGATCTCGGGGTGCAATGGAACGCCTTCGGCAATTCGGTTCTTGCTAACGTCGGCTCGGGCCGGCCTGCTTCGCAATTGCCGATCACGCAGCCGAATGGCGCGTTTCAGCAGGGCGGCCTTTTGGGCACCGGCGCCGGCGGCGCCAACGTGCCGGCCACCGGCTTGCCGATCTCGCCAATTGTTGCTGCGGGTGTGCTTTCGGGCGCCACTCCATTCGGCTTTCTTGTCGGACAGTTGTCGAACCGGCTTCAGATCGCGGTCAACGCGCTTGAAACGCAGGGCGCCGCGCGCAGCCTCGCCGAACCCAATCTGGTGACGCTCTCGGGTGAAACCGCGAGTTTCCTTGCCGGCGGCCAGATTCCGATCCCGGAAGTCGGGGCGACCGGCACGCCGTCGTTCGGCTTCCAGCCCTATGGCGTCGGCCTCTCGTTCACTCCGACAGTTCTTCGCGACGGGCTCATCAACCTCGTCGTGAAACCGGAAGTGAGCGAACTCGACCCGGTAAACGGCGTGACCGTAGCTGGGACGTTCGTCCCGGGACTGACGACGCGCAAAGCGGCGACCACGCTCGAATTGCGCGATGGACAGAGCTTCATGCTGGGCGGCCTATTGCAGAACACCAACACCAATGCCCAGGACCAGTTGCCGTATGTCGGTGATGTTCCGGTGCTCGGCGCACTATTCCGCAGTACCGACTATCAGAAGAGCGAAACCGACCTGGTGATCCTGGTGACGCCGCACATCGTCCGCCCGATGACGCCGACGGAGCCGGCCCACAGCCCGCTCGACAACACGTTGCCGCCGAACGATGCCGATCTGCTCCTGGAGGGCAAGACGGAGGTCAGCCCGAATTTGGCGCGGTTCGCCGCCGGCGGCCTGAGCCGTCCCTATGTCGGCCATATCCTCGACCTGCCGCAATATGGAGGCGCGTATGTATCCGCCAAAAATTAAGGCCGTGCGCCTTGTCGCTGGTTGCATGTCGGCGCTGACGCTGAGCGCGTGGCTCGCCGGCTGCTCCAACCCGAGCGCCTATCTCGACCGCCGCGATACGATTTTTCTCGGCGCCGGCGATGCCATCGCCGCCAACAAGGCGCAGATGATCGTCGATCCGTGGCCGGCCTATAGCGGCAACAACAATATCGCGTTCAATGGCCAGAAGATGCAGAGCGCCGTCGAACGCTATCGCACCGGCAAGGTCATCCAACCGTCGGATCCGCAGAGTCCCGAATTGACGAACCAGGGGTCGCAGAACGTCACGCAGACCACCGTCAATACTGGCGGTGCGCCGGCATCGGTCAGCACCCCGGGTCAATGATCTTCGGATCAGTATTGCGAGCCTGAAATCATGCGCATCGGACGATCCACAACCCCATCCGTCCAGGCCAAGGTCGTGGTCCTGACCGCCGACGAGGCGTTCGAGGAGTCCATTCGCGCCACTTTCAGCGCGAGTGCGCAGATCGGCCTCGACGTGATCAAGGGGCGGCTCGCGGAGGGCGGCGACAA
Source organism: uncultured Alphaproteobacteria bacterium (assembly GCA_963808205.1). Taxonomy (GTDB): domain Bacteria; phylum Pseudomonadota; class Alphaproteobacteria; order Rhizobiales; family Xanthobacteraceae; genus BOG-931. Next base: position 461,611 of record CAWEER010000005.1, on the reverse strand, counting down.
GATCGACATCACGGGAGCGACGGTGGTCGTCGCTGACATCGATGCCTCCGACGAGTCCGAGATGCAGGCGCTCGAGCGCCTGATGCGCCGTATCGGCAATTGGCCGCCTGTGGTCGCGGTGACCCAGGACTTCGATGAAGGCGACGTCCGCCGGCTGATGCAGATGCGGGTTGCGGATTTCCTGGTCAAGCCAGTGCCGCCGGTCGAGCTGGTGCGGACCTGCGCGCGCGTCGCAAAGCCCCAAGCGAGTGCCGAGTCCACCGAAGCGCAGATTTTCACATTCCTGCCCGCCGTCGGCGGCGCCGGCGTGACGACGCTTGCGGTGCAGACGGCCATGCTGCTCCTCAATAGCGGACCGCGCGGCAAGTCATCGACATGCCTCGTCGATCTCGATTTCCAGCACGGGTCCTGCTGCTACCATCTGGATATCGAGCCGCGGCTCAATCTCAACGAGATCGAACCGCGCCCGGAGCGGCTCGACCGCCAGTTGCTCGAAGTCATGATCTCGCAGCATCCGTCGGGCCTCGCCGTGGTCGCTGCACCGAACCGTCCGGCGGAAATGCGTTCGTTCGATCCTGACGTGGTGATGCGGCTGCTCGATCTGGTATCGTCGCATTTCGACTACGTTGTGTTCGACATGCCGCGCACGTGGTTCTCGTGGACCGACAGCGTGCTGCTTGGCTCGAACAAGGTATTCATCGTCAGCGAGACGACAGTGCCGGGCCTGCGTCACGCCAGGCAACTGGTCGACGCGATTCGCGAGCGCATGGGCGACGGGCCGAAGCCGCAGGTCATCATCAATCGCTTCGTGCAGAAAATGTTCTCGTCCGGTTTGCGCCGCGGCGACATCCAGCAGGCGATCGGCGACGCTTTCCTCGCCTATGTGCCGAACGATTACGGGCTGGTGCGCGAGGCCATCGATCGCGGCGTTCCTCTGGAAGAGGTGCGGGCCGGCAACAAGATCACGCTTCAGCTCAAGAAACTGGTCCTGCCGCAGGCGAACGGCAAAGCCGAGAAAGAAGCCCCTGGGGCCCGCCAGAAAATTCAAGCTGTCGTGGGCACGGTCGTAGATCCGATCGTGGCGCGAGACTTCGGGATACTTCCGCTCATTCCCGCGAAAGCGGGAATCCAGTGGCAGTCGCAATACTCACTGCGTCCCCGCTTTCGCGGGGACGAGCGGCATAATCAAGGCGTTCTAGGACATCGTCATGGCTGGCCGTTTTTCAACACACCGCGTTGCTGCCCCGGACCTCGTTCCGGCGGCGGACGAATCTCCGGCGGAAAGCGTGCCGTGGACGGCGCTCCCGGAGGCCGCGCCGGAGCCGGCCGCGCCCTCTTCCTCCAATCCGCTTCTCACCGACAAGCTTCTCGACGCCAAGGTCCGCCTGCATCGGCGGCTGATCGAGGAAATCAATCTTTCGGCGCTGGAAAAGCTGCCGGAAGATGAAATGCGCGCCCATATCCTGCAGCTCGTAACGCAATATGTGCTGGTCGAGCGGCTGGCGCTCAACACGCAGGAGCTCAACGATTTCGTCGCGGAAATCATCGATGAAATGACGGGCCTCGGCCCGCTCGAGCCGCTGCTCAAGGACGCCAGCGTCAACGATATCCTCATCAACGGTCACGAATGCGTCTATGTCGAACGCCGCGGCATCCTCGAACCGACCGGCGTGCGCTTCAAGGACGAGGCGCATCTTCTGCGCATCATCAACAAGATCGTCTCCGCCGTTGGCCGCCGCGTCGATGAATTGCATCCGATGTGCGACGCGCGGCTCCTCGACGGCTCGCGCGTCAACGTGGCGGTGCGGCCGGTCGCCATCGACGGCCCGCTGATGTCGATCCGCAAATTCTCCAAGAAGCCGTTCAACCTCGACAAGCTGGTCGAAGTCGGCGCGTTCCGCCCGCAAATGGCCGAATTGCTCGCCGCAGCGGTGAAGGCGCGCATCACGCTCATCATTTCCGGCGGCACCGGTTCGGGCAAGACGACGATGCTCAATGCGCTGTCGGCCTTTATTTCCGAAAAAGAGCGGCTTCTCACGATCGAAGACGCCGCCGAATTGCAATTGCAGCAGCCACATGTCGGTCGCATGGAGACGCGGCCGCCGAGCATCGAGGGCAAGGGTGAAATCCGCCAGCGCGATCTCGTCAAGAACGCGCTGCGCATGCGGCCCGACCGCGTCATCCTCGGCGAGTGCCGCGGCGAGGAAGCCTTCGACATGCTGCAGGCCATGAATACCGGCCACGAAGGCTCCATGGCGACGGTCCACGCCAATACGCCGCGCGACGCCATCTCACGCCTCGAGCAGATGATCGGCATGGCCGGTCTGCCGATGACGGTCGCCAGCATTCGCGGCCAGATCGCCGCCGCGATCAAGGTCATCGTGCAATTGTCGCGGCTGTCCGACGGCAAACGCCGCGTGATGAGCATTGCCGAGATTACCGGACTCGAAGGCGACATCATCCAGATGCAGGAAATCTTCAAATTTGTGCGCACGGGCACCGCCGTGGATGGCAGCGTCCAGGGTCATTTCCAGGCCACCGGCGTGCGGCCGCGATTCCTCAACGAACTGATCGCGCTCGGAGTGAAGCTTCCCGGCACCTATTTCGATCCTTCGCAGCCGTTGTGACGGACGCCGCCGATGTTCGATATCAACCCGATCTACCTGGTTTGGCTGTTCGTCGCGGTCTCGGCGGGGCTCACGGTCGAAGCCGTCTATCTGATGTGCTTCTCGGCCGCATCCTATCGCAGCAACATCAACCGGCGGCTGATGCTGTCGAAGGACCGTACCGATCGCGGTAGCGTTCTTGTCGAGCTGCGGCGCGAACGCGGGCTGACCGCCAGCGGCGATTTCCAGTTCGGTCTTACCACATTGAACCGGCTGATCCTGCAATCGGGCGTGACGCTCGGACTTACGCGCCTTCTGATCATTGTCGGCATCGCGACCCTGTGTGCACTCGGTGGCACCTTGCTGTTCCGCGGCGGGTTCGTCGACGCGATCGCGGCCGCGGTCCTTAGTGCGACTGCGTTTCCTTATTTTGCGTTGCGAATGCTTCGTTCCCGCCGGCAGAAGAAGTTCGGCGCTCAATTCCCCGATGCGCTCGACATCATCGTGCGCAGCCTGCGCGCCGGACACCCGGTACCGATCGCCATTTCCATGGTCGGCCGCGAAATGGCCGACCCGATAGGCAGCGAGTTTGGCATCGTATCGGACGAGATCACCTACGGCGCAGATCTCGAAACGGCGATGCGGAATCTTTACATGCGCATCGGTTCCGACGATCTGCCGCTGTTCGTCACCGCGGTCGCGATTCAGGGCTCGACGGGCGGCAATCTAGGCGAGATTTTGGAAAATCTTTCCGGCGTCATTCGCCAGCGTTTCAAAATGCGGCGCAAGATTCGCGCGCTGGCGGCCGAGGGCCGCGCCTCCGCAATGATCCTTTCGTCGTTGCCGATCGGCATGTTCATCGTCATCCAGTTCATCGCGCCTGACTTTTACGGCCCGGTTTGGGGCGAGCGGCTGACCAAGATCCTGCTGTTCGCCTCGACCGGCTGGATGTTAGTCGGCAATATGGTCATGTTCAGAATGGTCAATTTCAAAATCTAGGATGAACCCGGGTACGACCATAGCCATGCTCGGCGATAACGCTCCGCTGATGCTCAGCGTGCTCATATTCCTTGCCGCCGGCACGCTCGCCTTCGCGGTGATGATCGGCATGCGCGCGCGCGAGGCGGTGCGCCGCCGCGCGGTCCGCGTCGGCCTTGACGAGGGCGCGCCGGCCGGCCGGCGCGCGTTGCGCTTTTCCGGCGCGAAGACGGCGCAGAAGCTCATCGACTACGCGACGAAGAATTATTCCTCGACCGACAACGATGACGTGAAGGTCTTGCGCCGCCGTCTCATCCGGGCCGGAATTTATGGTCCGCACGCTGCCGCCTATTACTTCATCGGGCGTGCCGCGATGGCCGTGGTTCTCGCGGCGATCGCATTTTTCGTATTGCCGATGTTCGGCTTCGCCGCCAAAACCTCGTACTGGCTGTTCGTCATGTGCGCCGGCGTTGTCGGCTACCTGGCGCCGAGCCTTTATCTCGACCGGCGCATCGCGGGAAAGCGGCTTGAGCACCAGTCGGGTTTCCCCGATTTCATGGACCTGCTCGTGGTCTGCGCGGATGCCGGCCTGAGCATGGAGGCGGCCCTCGACCGCGTTGGCGGCGAACTCGCCGATTCCTATCCGTCGCTCGCCGCCAATATCCACATGTCCAATCTCGAAATCCGTGCCGGCCGTACCATGGCCGAGGCGCTGGAGCATCTTGGCGACCGTCTTGGCCTCGACGAAGCGCGTTCCTTCGCTACCTTGATCCAGCAGTCGGAAGAACTCGGCTCGAGCATCGGCGATGCGCTGCGCGTCTATAGCGACGACATGCGCCACAAGCGTCTCTCGCGCGCCGAAGAGAAGGCTTACAGCCTTCCTGCCAAGCTGGCGGTGCCGATGATGGTGTGCATTTTCCCGGTGCTGTTCATCGTCATCCTGTGCCCGGTCATCGTGCGGCTGGCGACCCATAATTGGTAAGCGGCCCGTTCGCTCCCCTCGTCCGGGGACTGCCGCCGAGCAGACCGGGCGCAAACGCTGGCCGGAATGGCTTTGGCGATATGGCCCTTTCCCGTCCGCAGCAGGCAAAGGTTAAGACCCGGCAAGGGATTCCTTAACCCTCGTCGCCTAGCTTTGCACGTCCGCTGCCGTGGGCCCTTCCGGGCCGGACGGCGTATCCGCACTGGGGCGGAATTGGCGGGCACGGCTGGTCCGGGGCGCGGCAATGTGTATCCGAGTGGCGCGGGTCCTGATCCTCATCCTGGCGGGCCTGACCTGCGTTGCCGGCTGCTCGACCTCCCCGAAACTCGGCGATACGGCGGCGACGGCAGACGGCGCGGCCAATAGCGATACCACCGGCACGATCGTCACCCAGCCTGCCGAACCGGGGCCAAGCGGCGAGCCGGTCGCGCCGCTGTCGACACCGGGCCTGCAAGGCGACGACCGCCACGACGACGTGCAACTCGGCAAGAAGTATTTCCGCAGCAATAATTTCGGCCTCGCCCAGAAGAGCTTCCAGAGCGCGGTCGAGAAGCGCCCGCGCGATGCCGAGGCCTGGGTTGGGCTGGCGGCGTCCTATGATCGCCTGCATCGCTTCGATCTCGCCGACCGCGCTTACGGTGAGGCCATTCGCATCGTCGGTCCGACGGTCGAAATCCTCAACGACGAGGGTTTCTCGTACATGCTGCGCGGCGACTATGCGCGTGCGCACAAGATTCTTGAGCGCGCTCGCTCGCTCGATCCGGCCAATCCTTACGTCGCGGCCAATATGCAATTGCTTGAAGACAGCGCCCATCAGGGCAAGGCTGTCCAATAAGGCCCGGCGTTGCCGTGCCGCGTTGCCGCATGATCCTGCCGGGAAACCGGGTTCCACTTGCGCGGATCATGCATTAGTCTCCCCGCGCCATCCGGCATCCAAGACCGGAGCGCACAGTGCCAGGGGGGATCATCACAATGGCAGCTTCCGTCAATGCCGGCGCACGTCTCGACCGGCTCCCGATTTCGCCGTTTCACTACCGCATCTTCTGGCTGGTCGGCGCCGGCATGTTCTTCGACGGCTACGATCTCTACGTCGCGGGCGGCGTGCTCGCTTCGGCGATCCAGACCAAATTTTCCACCCTGCCGCAAAACCTCCAGTTCCTGTCGCTGACTTTCGTGGGCATGACCATCGGTTCGCTGGTCACTGGGTTCGTCGGCGATAAATTCGGCCGCCGCTTCACCTATCAGATCAATCTGTTGATATTCGGCCTCGCTTCGCTCGCCGCGGCCTTTGCGCAGGACATGAACCAGCTCATCGCCTGCCGCTTCGTCCAGGGTCTCGGTCTCGGCGCGGAGATCGTGGTCGGCTATTCGACGCTGACCGAATTCGTGCCTCCCGCCACGCGCGGGCGCTGGCTGTCATTCATGGCGTTCCTCACGGTGTGCGGTTTCCCGGTCACAGCGATCTTGAGTTATCTGATCATTCCGGAATGGGGCTGGCGGCCGATGTTCGTCATCGCCGGCATCGGCTCTCTGATCGTCTGGTATCTGCGAAAGAACCTGCCTGAATCGCCGCGCTGGCTTGAAGCGCAAGGCCGCACCGCCGAAGCGGAAGCCCTGCTTGAGAGGTTCGAAAAGGAAGTCGCCGCGGGCGGCGCTTTGCCTGCGCCCGCGGCCAGCGTTCCGGTCGCGCAGCTCACCGCCGCCGACATGTTCCGGCCACCGATCTTGCAGCGTCTTCTGGTCGGAAGCTGGGTGCTGATCACGATCAATACGCTGATCTTCGGCTTTGTGATCTTCCTGCCGCAGTTCTTTTTGCGGCAGGGCCTCACCATCACCAATTCGCTCGGCTACACCGTCGTGCTCGCCGCCGCTTCGCTGGTCGGCTGCGCCTGCGGCGCGGTTCTGTCGGATGCAATCGGACGGCGCTGGAGCATTATCGGCGCCTCGATCCTGACCATCGTCACCGGCTGGATCTACGCGCATTTCAATGCGGCCTCCGATCCGGCGCTGGTGCTGGGCGTCGGCGCGGTGCTGCTGATCGCGATCTACATTCAGACCGCAATCCTGTTCGGGGTCTATACGCCCGAACTGTTCCCGACGGAGATCAGGCTGCGCGCCAATGGCATCTGCAATACGCTTGGCCGCGGCGCGACCGTGATCTCGCCATTCGTGGTCGGCTTTCTCATGGTCAACTACCAGCTGCCTGGGGTGATCTGGCTGATGATCGCGCTTTTGATCGTGCAGATTGTCGCCGTCTATTTCTGGGGCGTCGAGCCGGCGCGGCGTTCGCTGGAAGGTCTCGATCCCAAGAAGGCCTAGCGTTCCCGCTCAGGACTCGAACGGCAAGCCGGCATATTGCTCCGCCAGCGACGCTTGGGCGTGCGTGGAAGCGTGGAGATAATTGAACTGGTTCAGCCGCATCTGCGCGTCGAACGGCGCTTCATCGGGAAAGCGATGCAGCAGCATGGTCAGCCACCAAGACACGCGCGCCGAGCTCCAGACCCGGCGCAAGGCCATGTCGGAATAACAGTCGAGATAATGCGTATTGCCGTCGCGGAGAACGTTCGTCAGTGCGCGCGACAAATAGAACACGTCCGAGATGGCGAGATTTAATCCCTTCGCTCCCGTCGGCGGTACGATATGGGCGGCGTCGCCCGCCAGGCACAGTCTTCCGTAACGCATCGGCTCGGCAACGAAGCTGCGCAGCGGCGCGATGGACTTTTCGATCGAGGGACCCGTGACGATCCGTTCGGCCATGTCTTGCGGGCAGCGCGCCTTGAATTCCGCCCAGAAGCGGTCGTCCGGCCACTCCTCGAGTTTTGCATCGAGGTCGCACTGGATGTAGTAGCGGCTGAGCATCGGATTGCGCATCGAGGCAAGCGCAAAACCGCGGCTGTGATAGCAATAGACCATGTCGGGATAAGGCGGCGTCTCCGACATGATGCCGAGCCAGCCGAACGGATAGCCCTTCTCGTAGGTTTTGAGCAGCGAAGCCGGGATCGAGGCGCGGCTCACGCCATGGAACCCGTCGCAGCCGGCGACGAAGTCGCAGTCGATCCGCCGGTTAGATCCGTCCTTCTCGTAGGTCACATAGGGCCGGTTCGTCGTGAGTTCATGTAGCTGCACGTCGGCTGCCTGATCGATGATCGCGCCGCCGGCCATGTCACGCGCCGCATAAAGGTCCTCGGTGAGCGCGGTCTGGCCATAGGTCATCATGATCTTGCCGGTGAACTTCTTGGTGTCGATGAAGAACCGCTCGTGGCCTTCCCAGGCGATTGCCGACCCGTGGTGCGGATGGCCGTCGCGATCCATGCGCGCGCCGAGCCCGACGTCGCGCAATAGCGCGACGCTGCCGTTCTCCAGCACGCCGGCGCGTATTCGCTGCATGACATAGGCGCGGCTCTGCCGCTCCAGGAGGATGGAGTCGACGCCGTTGCGGTGGAGGATGTGCGACAACAGCAGGCCCGCCGGGCCGCCACCGATGATCGCCACTTGTGTGCGCGTAGCTGTTGTCACTGCCGATTTTGCGAAAATGGATACATCCTTAAGAAAAAGCTCAATCCGCGGGCTTGGCAAGGGATTTTGCGGCGCCGGCGGAGGCGCCAGCCTTGAACCGGACGCTTTACATTGTGATATGAACGTGGGGCCAGATCCCGGCAAAACAGCAAGGTTTCATGTTCGAATCTTTCAAGAATTTCATCTCCGATATCGTCGACGGTGAAAAACATCCCAGCCAGTTTGCGGACAATGACTATCGGCTTGCGGCGGCTGCGCTCCTGGTGCATGCCGCCACGATCGACGGCGATATCTTGCAGAGCGAGCGCGACAAGCTTCATACCGTCATCAAGCAGCGTTTCGCGCTCGACGATGCGGCGACCGCCGAGCTGATCGAAAAAGCGACGGCGGCTGAGCATGAATTGGTGGACCTCTATCACTTCACGCAATTGCTCAACCGCGTACTCGACGAGCAGGGCCGGGCGCGCATCATCGAGATGATGTGGGAAATCGTCTATGCCGACGGCCGGCGTGACGAGCTCGAGGACAATCTCTTGTGGCGCGCCGCCGATCTCCTCGGCGTCTCGCCGCGCGAGCGCATCGAGTTGCGCCGCCGGATTGGCGGCGAAGGCGATGGCGGGAGCGGCGCATGAAGCCGGTCACGCTGATCACCGGCGCGTCGGCCGGTATCGGCGCGGAATTGGCGCGCGTCTTTGCCGCGCATGGGCACGAGCTGGTGCTGGTGGCGCGGCGCGAGGACCGGCTCAATGCGCTGGCCGACGAGATCGCGGCATCGGGCCGGCCGCGGCCCGACGTGCTGACCTCCGATCTCGAGCGGCGCGATGCCGTTGCCGCGCTTGCGGCCGCGCTGGCGTCACGCGGCCTTGAGCCCGAAATCGTGGTCAATAATGCCGGCTTCGGCCTGAGCGGAGCGGCGGCGCGTCTCGACCGCAACGAACAGCTCGGCATGATCGATCTCAATGTGCGTGCGCTCACCGAACTGTCGCTGGCGTTCGTCGACAGCCTCCAGCGCCATCACGGCGGCATTCTCAATGTCGCTTCGATCGCCGCATTCCTGCCCGGTCCCGGCATGGCCGTTTATTACGCCACCAAGGCTTACGTGCTGTCTTTCTCCGAGGCGCTGCATCGCGAACTGGCAGACCGCGGCATCCGGGTCACCGCGCTCTGCCCGGGGCCGGTGCCGACCGAATTCCAGGCCCGTTCCGGCATGACGCTGCCAAGCGCGGCGCGCATCATCGAACTGCCGCCCGACCGCGTGGCGCAGATCGGATATGACGCGTTCATGCGCGGCCGGCGCGTCGTGATCGCAGGGCTCGGTAACAGGATCGCGGTGTCGCTCATGCGTTTTGTGCCGCACGCGCTGCTTATTCGGGCCGTCGACCAGCGCACCGGGAATGTGGGCGGGCATTGATTGCCGCCGCCATCGCGCTTTGATTCCGCCGGATTAACGCGGTAGGACTTGGCAAAGGCGCGTTCGAATCGCCGGCGTCATGCAACAGCCGATTCTGATCATCTTGCACCAGGAGCACTCCACACCGGGCCGCGTCGGCAACGCGCTCAGAGAGCTGGGCTATCCGCTCGATGTCCGCCGGCCGCGTTTCGGCGATTTGCTGCCGGCGACTATGGCAGAGCATGACGGCGCGATCATCTTCGGCGGCCCGATGAGCGCCAATGACGAGGATGATTTCATCCGCCGGGAGATCGACTGGATCGGCGTGCCGCTGCGGGAGAACAAGCCCTTTCTCGGCATCTGTCTCGGCGCGCAAATGTGCGCGCGGCAGCTTGGCGGCAAAGTCTTCAAGCATCCGCATGGTCACGCCGAGATCGGCTATTACCCGATCCGGCCCACGGACGCGGGCCTCGCCGTTGTCGATGCGTGGCCCGAATGTGTTTATCAATGGCACCGCGAGGGCTTCGATCTGCCGGCCGGTGCCGAACTCCTTGCTGCCGGCGATACGTTCGAAGTGCAGGCGATCCGTTCCGGCCGGGCGTTTGCGCTGCAATTCCATCCCGACGTGACGCACGCCATGATGCACAAATGGACTACACGCGGCCATGACCGCATGACGCTGCCTGGCGCCAAGCCGCGTCACGAACATTTCGCCGACCGCGCGGTCTACGACTATTCCGCGCGCGCCTGGCTCAGCGTGTTCTTGGAACGCTGGCTCGGAAGCTGAATGCTCTGGTTTACTTGTTGGAGCATGATCTTTTCGGAAAACCGGTTTTCACTTTTCCGGATCATACTCTAATGCCCGTCGGCGAGTTGCTGCGCGAAATAGGCGACTGTCTTGGTATAAACCTGCGACGAATTCCATTGCAGCAGCACCTGGAAATTCGCGGTGCCTTCGCCCCAGGGCTGACCGCGCTGCCAGCCGTAACCTTTCAGATAATTGGCCGTTGAGGCGAGCACGTCCGGCACGCTGCGGATCAGATCGCGCCGGCCGTTGCCGTCATAGTCGACCGCGTATTTGAGATAGGACGATGGCAGGAACTGGGTCTGGCCGATCTCGCCGGCCCACGCGCCGTGCATATCGGCGGGCGCCATGTCGCCGCGATCGATGATCTGCAGCGCAGCGATCAACTCGCCGCGGAATTTATCCGGCCTGCGGCAATCGAAAGCGAGCGATGCCAGCGAGCGGACGGTCGGGAATTTTCCGGAATTGGCGCCGAAGTCGGTTTCCAGCCCCCAAATGGCGACGATGACCGGTCCGGGCACCCCGAACTGCTGCTCGATCCGGCTGAAGACCGGGGCGTAGCGCAGCAGCATCTGTTGGGCCCGTGCCATCCGCGGCGGCACCATGCGGCCGGAAAACTGCTCAAAGCTCTGCCGGAACACGCCTTGGGCGTGGTCGCGCACGATGATGGTCGGATCAAAGGTCACGGTGGCGAGCGCCGACTGGATCGTGCGCTGCGAGACGCCTTGTGCTGCAGCCTCCTGTTTGACCCCTTGCAGCCAGACGCCAAAATCGCCGCCGCAGGGCGCGGCCGCCGCGGCAGGCAGCGTGAGCGCGGACAAGCAAAGGACCAGAAAAATCAGCCGTGCCGTGAGCATTCGCATGCGTCGTCCTTTTTAGTTTCGCCCGGCCCAAGACGGCTGCAAACCAGCCGCCGCCATGATGCAGCACGAGAGCGCCCGCTGCCAGTGCCCTTATTCAATCAGGCGCGCACCGCCTGGTAGGTTTCGGCCTGGTACAGGTCCCGGAAAATCTTGGTCGAAATCAGGACAATCACCATGATGCTGCATCCGCCGATCAGCACCGAGGGGATGGTGCCGAACAGAGCGGCAGCGGCGCCGGCGCGGAAATCGCCAAGCTGGTTCGACGTGATCGTGATCATCGAATTGACGGCATAGACACGGCCGCGCATCTCGTCCGGCGTTCTTATCTGCACCATGGTCTGACGGATTACGACGCTGATCGTGTCGGCCGCCCCGATGACAAGGAGGACGGCAGAAGCGAAAGCAAAGTTCGGCGCCAGCGCCAGGAGGATCGTCCCAAGGCCGAAGACCGTGACCGCCAGGAACATGATGCGTCCAACCCGGGCCGAGATCGGCCAGCGCGTCATGATCAGCGACGTGATGATGGCGCCCGCCGCGGGTGACGCCCGCAGCAATCCGAAGCCAAGCGGTCCGGATGCAAAAATATCGCGGGCAAAGATCGGCAACAGCGCCATGGCGTTGCCGAGCAAGACCGCAAACAGATCGAGGAGGGCCGCGCCAAGGAGAACCTTGTGGCGGCTGATAAAGACGACGCCGCTGAACAGCGATTTGAGATCGACCGGTGTCCGCGGTGTGGTGTTGCGTTCGACCGCGATGCCGAGCATGACGATTCCCGCGGAGAGCCAGAGCAGGGCGCTGACCGCAAAGACAATCGTCGGGCTGAACGCGACCAGGAGGCCGCCGAGCGCCGGTCCGGCGACGATCGCGGCCTGCGAGGCGGAAGTCGAGGCGGCGACGGCACTCGGCAAGAGGCCGGCCGGCACGATATTGGGCAAAACCGATTGCACACTCGGCTGCTCGAAGGCGCGGCCGGTGCCGACGACAAAGGCCATGGCAAGAAGCAGGTGCGGCGAAAGCCTGCCGTTCGCCGCCGCGATGGAGAGGATCGTGACAGCAGCCGCCTCGACGATCTCGCCGATGAAGGTAACGTAGCGCCGGTCGTAGCGATCCGCGACATGGCCGGTCGCCAGGAAGAAACACGCCACGGGGAAAAACTGCACCAGCCCGATCAGGCCGAGATAGAACGGGCTGCCGGTCAGTTCATACATCTGCCAGCCGACCGCGACGACCTGGATCTGCAGCGCAACCGATGCCGCAACGCGAACATAGAGAAAGCGCAGAAAGGCGGGATGGTGCAGCAGCGGTGTTGCGGGGGAAGAATCATGCGTCATCGCCGCCGATTATATTCGTCGTGTCCGGTTTTGTGCTGGCTGGAGCGATAACGGCAATCCTTGACACCCTGCGGCAGCGGTCCTAAATGGCGCCCACTCGCCAAAAGCCGGCGCTAATGTGGCCGGTTTACCCCTCGGCGGGGCCGTAGCTCAGTTGGGAGAGCGCCTCGTTCGCAATGAGGAGGTCAGGGGTTCAACTCCCCTCGGCTCCACCAGCCCACCTCTTCGCCCGCCGTCTGGCTTTTCAGCATCAGCTTGTTCACGGACGGCAAGATCGCTAAACCTGCGCCAGCGGCGCGCCAGTCTGGGGCAAAGGAATGATCGAATTTCTCGGCTTCATCTCGTATGTCCTCACACTCTACCTCTATGTCGTCATCGCTATGGCGATTCTGAGCTGGCTGATTGCGTTCAATGTGGTGAACACGCGCAATCCCGTCGTTAACATGATCGCGGAATTTCTGTACCGGGTTACTGAGCCAGTGCTGCGTCCCATTCGCAACATGCTGCCGAATCTCGGCGGTATAGATATTTCGCCGGTTATCCTATTTCTTATCATCATCTTCATTCAGTCGGTCATCATTCCGAACATCGCCAAGATTTTCATCTGATGCACGGCACCGAATCGGTGCAGAACAGGTCCATGACCGCCCGTATTATTGACGGCAAGGCAATCGCCGCTGATATGCGCGCTGCCGTGGCGGCGGAAACACGCCGCCTTACGGCCGCGCACGGCATCGTGCCAGGGCTCGCAGTCGTGCTCATCGGCGAAAACCCGGCGAGCATGACCTACGTTGCGAGCAAGTCGCGTGCGCTGACCGAGGCCGGCATGCGGTCCTTCGATCATCATCTTCCGGAAGCGGCGAGCGAGACGGACCTGCTCGTCCTTATCGCAAAGCTCAATGCCGATCCCGCGGTGAGCGGCATCCTGGTGCAGTTACCGCTCCCGGCGCAGATCAACCCGGCGCGCGTGCTCTCCGCCATCGATCCGGACAAGGACGTCGACGGCTTTCACCCGCTCAATGCCGGCCGGTTGATGACAGGGCTGCCGGCGCTGGTGCCGTGCACGCCGATCGGCTGCATTAAGCTTGCCAAGACGGTGCACCCGACGCTCGTCGGAATTGACGCCCTCGTGATCGGCCGCTCGCATATTGTCGGCAATCCGCTGTTGCAATATCTGCTCAACGAAAATGCAACGGTGACCGTTGCGCATACGCACACACGCCATCTTCCCGAGCTTTGCCGGCGCGCCGAACTGTTGTGTGTCGCCATCGGATGCGCAGAATTTATCCGTGGCGACTGGATCAAGCCCGGCGCAACCGTGATCGACGTCGGCATCAATCGCGTGATCCGCGACGGCAAATCCCGCATCGTCGGCGACGTGAATTTTGCGGAAGCCGTCAAGGTCGCTGGCGCCATCACGCCGGTGCCCGGCGGCGTTGGTCCGATGACGATCGTGTGCCTGCTGTTCAATACGCTGCGCGCGGCCTGCATGCAGGCGAAATTGCCGGTGCCTGAAGTGTAAGCTCAGCTATTCCAGCCGAACGCGACCTTGTCGAGAACGCGCGTGCCGAATTTTTCCGACGAGCGCGCGACTGCCTTGCCGCCGAGCGCGCGATAAAATTCGACCGCGTTCTCGTTCTCCGACAGCGCCCACACGATCAGCGACTTGAGCGCGCTTTGCGCAAGGTCGCGCCGCGCCGCGGTGAAGAGCCGGCGGCCGAAGCCGAGGCCTTGGTATTCAGGCCGCAGATAAAGCTCGTAGATCTCGCCGTCGTAATAGAGGCTGCGCGCCCTGTTGCGCCCGTAATTGGCGTAGCCCGCGATCTTGTCGCCAAATTGCAGGATCGCGATGCGGCTGCCTTTGCGGATCGCAGAGTCCCACCACGCCGGACCGCGGCGGTTGATGAGTTTTTCGAGTTCGGCGCCCGGAATGATGCCCTGATAGGCCGTCCGCCATGCCTCATCGTGAGCATCCGCAACGGCGCCGGCATCGACTGCGCGGGCGCGGCGGATTTCGATGAGGACGGTGCTCATGATGCGAGGCTTCTTCCAAGTTTCATGGCGCAATCAAAGCAAGTGGTTCGGTAGGCTTCAAGGCTCCAGATTCACCTTCGGTTAACGATGCCGATTATAGGGGGAAAAACGCGGCCCTTGCCACATTTGCCAACAGGAAAATGCGCACATGGCGCGCAATCTGGGCGTGCTGTTGCAATAGCGTCACGGTTCCCCGGTTTTTGCAGTTACCGCGTACCGCCGGCCGGGAATTGTGACAGGATATATCGCGCCGGTGATCCGGCGCGACGTGCGAGGCGCGCGCTTACACGCGTTCGGCTTCTTTGCGCCGCTCGTCGCGCTTGCGATCGTTAGGATCGAGCAGCTTCTTGCGCAGCCGAATCGATTTCGGCGTCACCTCGACCAGCTCATCATCCTCGATATAGGCGAGCGCCTTTTCCAGCGTCATGCGGATCGGCGGCGTGAGGCGCACCGCTTCATCCTTGGAATGGGTGCGGATGTTGGTCAGCTTCTTGCCCTTGAGCACGTTGACTTCCAGATCGTTGCCGCGCGTGTGCTCGCCGACGATCATGCCGCGATAGACCTTCCAGCCGGGCTCGATCATCATCGGGCCGCGGTCCTCGAGATTCCACATGGCGTAGGCGACGGCGTCGCCCTGATCGGTCGAGATCAAGACGCCGTTGCGGCGGCCGGTGATGTCGCCGCGATGCGGGCCGTAGGCATGAAACAGCCGGTTCATGACCGCAGTGCCGCGCGTGTCGGTGAGAAGTTCGCCCTGGTAGCCGATCAGCCCGCGCGTCGGCGCGTAGAAGATCAGTCGGACGCGGCCGCCGCCGGAGGGGCGCATTTCAACCATCTCGCCCTTGCGTTCGGCGAGCTTCTGCACGACCACGCCGGAATGCTGCTCGTCGACGTCGATAACGACTTCCTCGATCGGTTCGAGCAAGTCGCCCGACGGGCCATGCTGGAACAGGACCTTCGGTCGCGATACCGCAAGCTCAAAGCCCTCGCGCCGCATGGTTTCGATCAAGATGCCGAGCTGCAACTCGCCGCGGCCGGCAACTTCCATCGAATCCTTCTCGACCGATTCGGAAATCCGCAGCGTGACATTGCCCTCCCCCTCACGCAGCAAGCGTTCGCGGATCACCCGGCTTTGCACCTTGTCACCCTCGGTGCCGGCGAGCGGAGAATCGTTGATGCGGAATGTCATGGTGAGCGTCGGGGGATCGATCGGCTGCGCCGGAAGCGGTTCGGTCACCTCGGGCGCGCACAGCGTATGCGACACGAACGCCTCCGGCAGGCCGGCGATGGCGATAATGTCGCCGGCGAAGCCCTCGTCGATTGGCGCCCGTTCTAGTCCGCGGAAGGCGAGCACTTTGGTGACGCGGCCTTCTTCGACCAGTTCACCGTTGCGGTCGAGCACCTTCACCATCTGGTTGGGTTTCACTGAACCCGAACTAATGCGACCGGTGACGATGCGGCCGAGATAGGGATTGGCCTCGAGAATCGTTCCCAGCATGCGGAACGGGCCTTCCTCGACCTGCGGCGGCGCGACGTGGCGGATGACGAGATCGAACAGCGGCGCCATACCCTGGTCCTTGGGACCTGCGGCATCGGACGCCATCCAGCCTTGCTTGGCCGAACCGTAGAGAATGGGGAAATCGAGCTGCTCCTCGGTCGCGTCGAGGGCTGCGAACAGGTCAAAAATCTCGTTGGCCACTTCGATGGGACGGGCGTCCGAGCGGTCGACCTTGTTGATGACTACGATCGGTTTCAGCCCCATCTTGAGGGCTTTGGTGACGACGAATTTGGTCTGCGGCAGCGGCCCCTCGGCGGCATCGACCAGCACCAGTGCGCCATCCACCATGTTGAGGATGCGCTCGACCTCGCCGCCGAAATCGGCGTGGCCCGGAGTGTCGACGATGTTAATGCGGGTGTCGTGCCAGACGAGCGACGTCGCCTTGGCGAGGATGGTGATGCCGCGCTCGCGTTCGAGATCGTTCGAATCGAGTGCGCGTTCGGCCACCCGCTGGTTCTCGCGGAACGAGCCCGATTGTTGCAGGAGGCGGTCGACCAGCGTGGTTTTGCCATGGTCAACGTGGGCGATAATGGCGATGTTGCGAAGCTGCATTGATCCATAAACCAAAAACGAGCCCCAAGGGCCCGCGATTCAGGGCCGTATATAATCGGTTTCCGCGAGGAAGCAATCGGGCGATTAAAGCCTCAACATGCTCATTTGCGCGGCGGGAACGGGCGTGGGATCGAGCGTGGTCGACCAGAGCGCCCGGTCTTCGACGTCCTTGAGCGTGACCGTCAGGCACCCGGTTGCGCCGTCGATGGCCATCCGGCCGAAGAATTGGAGCCCGTAGCACGGCGCAAGATTCTCGCCCTGGTCTTTGCTCGAGGCTTTGTGGAACACGACCTGCGGACCGAATGTCTTGTCCAGTTCTACCTGCGGCCAGGTTCCGGCATGGATCGGTCCGGAAACGAATTCCCAAAACGGCTCGAAATCCTGGAATGCGGCCCGGTTCGGATCGTAAAAATGCGCGGCCGTGTAGTGCAGGTCGGCGGTGATCCACAGCGTATTGCGGATGCCGGCGTGCTTGATGAAACACAGGAGCTCGGCGAATTCGATGCCGCGGCCGTGCGGCCCGGTATCGGTATCGGTATCGCCGCCGCCATTGAGGACGTAGCCGATCGGCGAGTCGGCCGCGATCACTTTCCAGGTTGCGTGTGAACGCGAAAGCTCGCGCTTGAGCCATGCGATCTGGTCCGGTCCGAGCAGATAGTCATCAGGGCGATAGATGCGGTCGGCATGCGGCCCGTCCGGACCGCGATAGCTGCGCATGTCGAGCGTGAAGACATCGAGCAACGGGCCATAGGAAATTTTGCGATAGACGCGTCCCGGCTCGGCCATCGATTGGCGGGTGGGCAGGAATTCGTGGAACGCCCGGCGGCCACGCGCCGCGAAGATGAGCGCATTGGTTTCACCCGCGGGCTTTTGCGGCAAGGGCTCGCCCGGCCACCACGATTCCATGACTTCGTGATTATCCCATAACGCCAGCGTCGGCACTTGCGCATTGAAGACGCGCAGGTTTTCGTCGAGCAGATTGTATTTGTAGTTGCCGCGATAGTCGGCGAGCGTCTCCGCGGGCTTCGATTTCTCTTCGGTGACGATGTTGCGCCAATGCCCGCCGTCGGGAAGCTTTTGCTCGGGCCTGATCGGGCAATCGGCATAGATGTTGTCGCCGCAATGGATGAAAAAGTCCGGCTCGTTGCGCGCCATGCTCGCGTAGGTGCGCATGCCGCCGCGCGCCGTGTCGATGCCCCAGCCCTGGCCCATCGTGTCGCCCGACCACAGGAATGAAATCGACCGGCGGTCGCCGGGCGGCGTACGGAGGTGTCCGACCTGCGGCTCGCCGAACACGGCGGTGGCGAGGTCCTGGAAACTGATGCGATAGAAAATGTCCTGGCCCGGCGGCAGATCCTCGATCAGCGCCTTGGCGGTGAAATCCGATTCCGGGAGGGCATCGATAAAAACTCCGCTGCGCACATCACGAAAGCTGTCGGTGGTTGCAACCTCGACCAGCATGCGCGAGGGGCGGTCGGCGCGAGCCCAGACCATGCCGGAGCCGCCGGACACATCGCCGGATTGCACGCCGTGGGTGATTTGAGGGCGATCCGGCGCGAAGCTCAGCGACGGCCGCGCGATGCCGCCGAGCGCAGTTATCGCCGCCGTTGCCGATGCGGTCTTCAATAGTGCGCGACGCGTCAGCGTTGCGCGGCCTCGCATCCAAACGGCCATTGGGCCTCCGCTGGTCGGGGCGGAAGCTGGCTGGTGATTCTGACGAAGGTCCGAACATTATGCGACGGCACGGTGACTCTGCAGTGGCCCAATGCCGCAAAGTTCCGGAGTTCCCGGGCTTTTTACCCGGGAAAATCAGGCTGCGGCGGCCTTGGAGCCCCCGGCCTCGGCCGCCGCGGTGCTCGTGCCGGCATGATCGAGGATGGCGGTGCGGCGCGCAGCCATGGTGAAGCGGAGCTGGTCGAGAGCGAATGCGAACGACATGCGCACCGTCTCGTCGAACTCCTCGTGCTCGCTCTGATGGATGATGGCGATCACGAGGTTGTCGGCCTCGATCTGGAGATGTTCGAGCGCCTCCAGCGTCTGGGCGCTATGGGCCTTGCGGACAAGATCGAGCACGCGTTGCAGGAGCCGCAGCCGGCGCGTGCGGGTGTCGCTGCGCAGATAGCTCGCGAGGCCGGCGATCGCCGAGCCGAATACCGGGAAGATCAGCATGCCGTAAAAGATATCGTCGCCGTATTTGTCGAAGAACGACTGCTGATTATCCGTCAGATAAGCGAGCGCGCCAGGATGCACGACGACGTCGCCGTCCTTGTCAGTCGAGGGCGCTGCAATCTTGATGTCGCCGGGCACCGCGGCGGCGAGCTTCTGCCGCGACGCGTAGATCACCTTCGTCAGCGTACCGACGACCGACGCGCTGAAGGATTTGCGCGCCACGAGATATTCGCCGAAGCTGAGACTGTTGAGGTCGTCGCTCGGCGCCGGCGGGTTGCCGCCGAACGTGCCGGCGTCGATGCTGATTGAGTCGAATGCCGGATTGCGCTTGGCGATGCCGTCGGCCTGATCGATCGCGATGAAGGTCGGCGCAACGCCGTTCTGGGTGGCCGCCGCAACCGTGCTGGAAACGGCCTGGCCGGTTGCCGCACCGGCGACAAACAGCACGTCAACCTGGTTATTCCTGATCGCGTCGGCCAGATTTTTCGGATCGATTTCCGAAACTGTCACCTTGGCGAGCGGAACGCCGTAATGGCTGAGCAATAGCTCAAGCAGCCCGGTTGTCGCTTCGTTGCCGGTCACGATGCCGACGCGCTTGCCGGAAAGCTGCGTGACCTTGCCGAATTTCTTGCTGTCGCTGTCGTCGCTGCTATCGCTCGTCGTCGTCGTCGTCGCTCTTGGCGGCTTTCGCAGGTTTGGAAGGTTTGGAAGGTTTGGCACTCTTGCCGCCCTTGGCGGCTTTCGTCGCCGCGGCGGTGTCGGGCTGCTTCGCGGGAGGCGGCGGAAGAACGATGAGTGCCATGACGTTTTGCCGAAGAATGGCGATCGTCGGCCAATTGAGCGAGTTGTCGAGATTGCTCGGCAGGATGGCCAGGTCGGCTTCATTTTTGCTCATCGCCTCGGCAGTGTCCTTGGAACTCTGCGTCGGGACGATCTGCAATGTCAGATTATGGTGGCCGTCGCTGAGTTCGGTGGCCAGCGCCTCAACAAATTTGGCGTCGACGGGTCCGGCGGCAATCCGCATGTGATCGGCCTGGGTGGTGAAATAAAAACCGGCCCAGACCATGCCGCCGAGCGCAAGCGTGCCCAGGATGGTGACGAGCCAGGTGTGGCGGAGAAACATCCGCATGCGGTTGCGCATCATATGTTCAAGCGACTCGATACCCATGGCGTGGCCCAATGAGCTGCCGGACGTTCCTGACCCGCTTGCGCCACGCCGGGACAGCCAAAGCCTCATGGCAAGCGGCGGTCGATGCGGTAGGCCGGGTGGCATGGTTAATCCTAACACGGCTTCGCGGTTTTGACGCCATGGCAGGTCTACGCGTTCGAGCAACAAACCGTGGCGTTGGTTAATCGCCGGAACGGCCCGCAGGCTGGAGTTTTGCAGCGATCTGTGGCTCGACTTTGACGGATCGCCGCCCCAATGAGTGCCTTCCGGCGGTCCCGGGGATCAAATTCGCGCCTCCCGGCATTGTTTGGTACGAAAGACCCCGCCGCGCCGGGCAAGATTCCGCGCGTTTCTACATCTACGGAGGTTATCCATGGCCCAGAAACTTGCCGGCGAGGCCCGCAAGAATGCGCTCGCTCGGCTCAAAGGCTGGAGTGAGGTTGCGGGCCGTGACGCTATTACGAGGAAATTCGTTTTTGCCGATTTCAACCAGGCTTTTGGCTTTATGACGCGCGCCGCCCTGGTTGCGGAAAAACTCGACCACCATCCCGAATGGTTCAACGTCTACAAGACGGTGGAAGTAACATTGTCGACGCACGATGCCGGCGGTTTGACCGAACTCGACGTCAAGCTGGCCGAATCCATGGATAAACTGGCGGGCTGATTTTAGCCTTGCGGCCGCCGTCTTTCGCAACCATGTTTTTGCGGTTCGGGCGTCTTGATCACGCAGCCCGGGGAGGGGCCGATGGCCTTTTGGCAGCAGACCGCGTCATGGCCGAGTTTCTGGCCGAGTTTTTGGCCGGATTTTGCCGCGCTGACCCGCCGGATGAAGTCCGACGAGAACAGCCTGCGGCGCAAATTCTGGCGCAAGTTGCTGCGCGAGGCCGCAAACATTCCTTTCCTGGAAGAAGTGCTGACCGCGCATTATTGCGCGTTCGACCGTCAGACTCCGGTTTACGTGAAAGCCGTCCTGGTCGGCGCGATCGTCTATTTCGTCGTGCCGGACGACCTGATCCCGGACTACATTCCGGTGATCGGTTATGCCGATGACGCTGCGGTGATTGCCGGCGCGCTGAAGATCATGTCATCGCATATCAAGCCGGAGCATCGCGAAGCGGCGCGGCGCATGCTGGCGCGGCTGCGCGAAGACGTCTGAATCTTTTCCGAATAGGAGTTCCGCTATTGCGATGCTGCGCCCGTCACGGGCGCAGCACGATCTTGCCCATCACCTTGCGATCGGCGATGGCTTTGAGCGCTGCCGCGATGTCCTTTAGCGGATAGACCGCGTGGACATGCGCGCTCAGCTTGCCCTGCGCGCACCACTCCACGATCTGGCTCATCAGGGCGCGCTGCGCCTGCGGCTCGCGTTTGGTCCAGGTACCCCAGAACACGCCGCGGATGTCGCAGCTTTTCAGAAGTGCGAGATTAAGCGGAATTTTGGGTATCTCGCCCGACGCGAAGCCGACCACGAGATAACGGCCGAGCCAGGCGAGCGAACGTATGACAGGCTCCGCATAAGGTCCGCCGACCGGATCGTAAGCGACATCGATGCCGTGCTCGCCGCCGAGCCGCTTGAGCGCATTGCGCAAGTCTTCGCTGGCATAGTTCACCGTTTCGTCGGCGCCGTGCTCGCGGGCGAATACGAGTTTCTCGTCGGAGGACGCACAGGCGATGACGCGCGCGCCCATGGTCTTGCCGATTTCGATTGCCGCAAGGCCGGTGCCGCCGGAGGCGCCGAGGACGACGAGCGACTCGCCGGGCTTTAATGCGGCGCGCTCGCGCAGCGCATAAAGCGTCGTGCCGTAGATGACGGTGAGGCCGGCGGCGCGTTCGAAGGACAGCGTGTCGGGTACTTTGACAAGCAGACTGGCCGGGACCGCGATGGCTTCGCGCGCGGCACCCCAGCCGGTATTGCCCATGACGCGATCGCCCGGAGCAACGCCGGTGACGCCCGGGCCGATGTGTTCGACAACGCCGGAAAACTCCGCTCCGGGCGAGAACGGAAACGGCGGCTTGTGCTGATATTTCCCGGCGATGATCAGCGTGTCGAAGAAATTCAGAGCCGTCGCCTTGATTCGCACCAGCGCCTCGCCGGGGCCGGCGCGCGGCTCATCGATGTCAGCCAATTCGAGGTCGTCGGGCGTGCCGAAGCGTTTGCAAAGGACGGCTTTCATGGTTTTGCTATGTCCAGGGCGCGGGTAGGTGTTCGCGCGCCGAAATTCATAACCACGAAACGGGCGGGTGTTGGAAGTGTCCATCTGCCTGCTGCCCGCGGGGGACATGGCTTGCAGGCTTGGCTTGCAGGCTTGCTGGTTCCGTTAGGTTCCGCCGTGCGGCGGACCTGGAACGCGGGGATGGGCCCGGCCCGGTAAGACGGGGTTGCAGCACCCTGGAATGGCGAATTGGCCGAATTGGATTAAACTTGAGAGGTTTGGTATCACTGTCCGGGGCGTTTCTGCGAGGCCCGATGCGAATCGAGCGACGATGGAGGCTGGTTCTCTTGCTGCTCGTGGCGGCGGGATTGGCCGTTCCGGCTGCCGCGCAGCAATCCGCCGCGCCGTCATCTTCCGCACCGGCCGCGGCGCCACCCAAGCCAAAACCTCCGCCCAAGCCGGCGGCGCCGAAGCCCGCCACTGCGGCGGCGCCAAAACCTGCCTCGCCGGCCGCCGCGGTTGCCGGCGGCGCGCAGCCGAAACTCCTCGGCCAGTACGGTGATTGGGGCGCCTACAGCGCGTCGCCTGGCGGCAAGAAAACCTGCTTCGCGCTGGCCAAGCCGAGTTCTTCCACGACCATTCCGCCGAACCGGCCTCGTAATCCGATCTATATGTTCATTTCGACGCGGCCGGCGGAAAAGGTGACGGACGAGGTTTCCATTATCGTTGGTTATCCGTTCAAGCCCGGTTCCGATGCCAGCGCGCAGGTCGGCTCGACGACGTTTGCGCTCTATACTCAGCAGGACGGCGCCTGGATCAAGAACGCAGCCGACGAAGCGAATATGCTCACCGCCATGCGGTCGGGCGAGAGCGCGGTGGTCAAGGGCACGTCAGCGAAGGGAACGCAATCGAGCGATACGTTCACGCTTCGGGGCATCTCGCAGGCGCTCGACCGGATCGCGCAGGATTGCAAGTAACGCCGCTGGTCCCTGTCGGCAGGGCGGCCTCCACCCCATCTATCGCCTTTAGCGCGCCGCGCTCTCTGGATCGATCATGACCGTACCGTCTGCCGCAACAGAACGCGCCGCTCCGGCGGTCGCCTTCATCGAGAAACGGCCGCTCGAGAGCTATCGCGCGCCGGCGCAGCCGTCGCTTGTCGGTATCTCGCGCGAGGAACTGGGCACGGCTCTGGGCGAGGCCGGCGTTCCGGAGCGGCAACGCCGCATGCGCGTGCAGCAGATATGGCACTGGATTTATGTGCGAGGCGCGCAAGACTTCGAAACCATGACGACACTGTCGAAGGAACTGCGCGGCGCGCTGGCGCAACGCTTCACTTTGGCGCGGCCCGAAATCGCCGCCGAGCAGATTTCTGCCGACGGCACGCGTAAATGGCTGATCCGCCTGCCGGGCGAGGCCGGCGGCACGCCCCACGAGATCGAATGCGTTTATATTCCCGAAACCGATCGCGGCACGCTGTGCATTTCGAGCCAGGTCGGCTGCACGCTCAATTGCTCGTTCTGCCATACCGGCACGCAACGCCTCGTCCGCAATCTCACCGCAGCCGAGATCGCGGGGCAGGTCGTGCTGGCGCGCGACCGGCTCAACGATTGGACGCTCAAGAGCGAAACACAGCCGGCTCTTGCGGGAGGCGAGACTGAACAGCGCAAGCGCCTTGTTTCCAACATCGTTATGATGGGAATGGGCGAGCCACTCTACAATTTCGAGGCGGTGCGCGATGGGCTTGCGGTCGTTGCCGATGGCGAGGGTTTGAGCATTTCGAAGCGGCGCATCACATTGTCGACATCCGGCGTCGTTTCCAATATCGCGCGCGCCGGCGCCGAGATCGGATCCATGCTCGCGGTATCTCTGCATGCCGTCACCGACGAACTGCGCGATCGGCTCGTGCCGCTCAACCGCAAATTTCCGTTGCGCGAGTTGCTCGAGGCCTGCCGGAATTATCCCGGGCTATCCAATGCGCGGCGCATCACCTTCGAATATGTCATGCTCAAGGGCATCAACGACTCGCTGGCCGACGCCAAGGCGCTGGTCCGGCTGCTCAAGGGCATTCCGGCCAAGATCAATCTCATCCCGTTCAATCCCTGGCCGGGAACGATCTACGAATGTTCCGACTGGGAGCAGATCGAGAAGTTCTCCGAAATCGTTTTCGATGCCGGTTATGCGTCGCCGGTGCGCACGCCGCGCGGCCGCGACATCCTGGCGGCCTGCGGGCAACTGAAGAGTGCTACGGAAAAACTCTCGGCCCGCGAGCGGCTCGCGCTCCGCGCCATGGCCATGACCGACTGATTGCACGGACTGACTGGACCGGACAGCGCATCATGGCCGTGCTTTTTCGCATCACGATGATGTTCGTCGGCTATGTCTGGGCCTGCGTCGCCGCTTCGCTGGTGCTGGCTGTGGCGACGCTGACGCCGCAGTGGGATAGTTTCTTTTATGCACTGGGCTTGCAATCCCCGCATGCGCAATCTGTCGCAATGTGGGTCGTGGTCGGGCTGGGCGCTCTTGTGATCTTCGCCGTCGGATTCCTGCCGGTCCTGTTGATCGTCATCGTCACCGAGGGTTTCGCATTGCGTTCCGTGGTCATCTACGGCGTGATCGGCGCCGCACTGGCAATGGTCATGGTCTACGGCTTCGACTTCGCCGGCTATGTCGGCGCTCCGGGCAGCGATTTGACGCACGAACGCGAAGTCTTTGCCGCCGCCGGCATTGCCGGCGGGCTGGTCTACTGGCTGTTCGCCGGCCGGCGTGCAGGCGCGTGGAAATAGCCCCATGAACCGCACGGGGCTAACGATCGCGCTCGCCATAGGCTTTGTCGCCGGCGTGATTTGCGCCGTCGATCCGCAGCTCGATCTTGATATTGCGAGAATAGCCTTCGACCCGAAGGTGAATATGTTCGGCATCAATGCGCAACTTTGGGTGCAGCATGCGCGGATGGCGGCGCGGATTCTCATCACGCTCCTGGTGCTGCCGGGTTTTATCGCCATCATCGGCAAGCTCGTCTTGCCGCACCGGCCCATGCTCATTGAAGGCCGCGCCGCCATTTTCCTGATCGCGACACTGGCGCTTGGGCCCGGACTTCTCACCAACGTCGTGCTGAAGGACCATTGGCATCGCGCGCGTCCGATCGACGTCCAGCAATTCGGCGGCACCGGGCACTTCACGCCGTGGTGGGATCCGCGCGGCGACTGCCCGGACAATTGCTCGTTCATCGCCGGCGAGCCATCCGGTGCCTTCTGGACGATGGCGCCGGCCGCTTTGGCGCCGCCGCAATTGCGGCTCGTCGCTTACGCGGCTGCGCTCGTTTTCGGCGCGGGCGTCGGTGTCCTGCGTATCGGCGCCGGCGCGCATTTCTTCTCCGACGTCATGTTCGCCGGCGTGTTCATGTATCTCGTGATATGGGCCGCATACGGCTTCATCTACCGCTGGCCGGCAACGCGCATGAGTGAGGAAGCGATCGAGCGCGCTCTTGCGCGCACGTCAGGGGCGATCCGTAACGTGTTCTCAAGGCGCGGTCAGTCGGGCTGACCGAGGACGCGGAAGAATTCCTCAAGCTGCGGGCTCATCGGCAAATTCAGCGTTTCGCCCGTCGGCAGCCGGTGCAAGAACCATTTGTTGTAGAGCTCGGCGAGCCGGCGTTCACCCGCCATGCGCGTAAACGCGCGCTCGACGACAGCGGCAAAACCCGGATCGTTGCGGCGGTAGGCGAGACCGTAGGGATCGTAAGACAGGTATTCGCCGACGACCTTCATGTCGTGTGCGCTCGGCTCGGTGGCGATGATGCCGTACAGCAAGACGTCGTCGGTGGCGAAGGCATCCGCCTTGCCGGCGGCGAGCATGGCGAAAGACTGGGCGTGATCGGGCGCCGTGACGATGGTGATGCCGAGCTTTTGCTTGTCGTTGAGCGTCCGTATCACCGCCTCGTTGGTGGTCCCCGCGGTGGCGACCAGTGTCTTGCCGGCGAGATCGCGATAGGAGCTTACGGTGGAGTCCTTCGGTACCATCAGTTTGGTGCCGGCGACAAAGAAGACCGGCGAAAATGCCACGTCCTTCTGGCGCTCGAAATTACTCGTGGTCGAACCGCATTCGAGATCGACGGCGCCCGATTTGACCTTGTCCAGGCGGTTGGCCGCGGTGACCGGCGCGAGGGCAATCTTCAGGTCCATGCCGTCAAGTTCAGTCGCGGTCTCTTCGACAATCTCCCGGCACAAGTCGATCGAGTAGCCGATCGGCTGCTGGCGGTGGTTGAGATAGGAGAACGGCAGCGAGCTTTCGCGATAGCCGAGCGTGATCGTGCCCGCGTTCTTGACCTTTTCAAGCGTGCCGGAGAGCGCGCCGATCCGCGCATCCTGGCCGGCGGCGGTAAACGTGAGCCCCGCCGCAAAGCCGAGGCCGAGTAATGCCGGCATAAGCGCGCGTGCGCGGGCCATCATCACGCGCCTCAAGCGGCCTGCGGTGCGACGATTGGTTCCGGCGCGACAGGGGGATGCATTTTCTCGCCCTCCCATTTCGCGACGACGGCGGTGGCGAGCGAATTGCCGATCACATTGGTCGCGGAACGGCCCATGTCGAGGAACTGATCGATGCCGATGATCAGAAGGAGCCCGGCCTCGGGAAGATTGAAGCTGGCGAGCGTCGCCGCAATGACGACCAGCGAGGCGCGCGGCACGCCGGCCATGCCCTTGCTGGTGAGCATCAGCAAAAGCAACATCGTGATCTGCTGCCCCAGCCCCAACTGGATATTGTAGGCCTGCGCGATGAACATGGTCGCGAAGGTGCAGTACATCATCGAGCCGTCGAGATTGAATGAATAGCCCATCGGCAGCACGAAGCTGATGATCTTCTTGCTGATGGGAAACTTCTCGAGCTGCTCCATCATCTTGGGGTAAGCCGCTTCGCTGCTGGCGGTCGAAAACGCCAGCAGGAACGGCTCACGCACGAGGGTGATGAGACGTATCGCGTGATTGCCGAAGAAAAGGTAGCCGACGACGACGAGCAGACTCCACAGCAGAGCAAGGCCGAAATAGAACTCCAGCACGAATTTGCCGTAAGTCACCAGGATGCCGAGTCCCTGCGTGGTGATGATCGCCGCCATGGACGCGAATACCGCGAGCGGCGCGAGCTTCATCACATAGCCCGTGATCGTGAGGATGGCGTGCGAGAGTTGCTCGATGCCTTCGACCAGCTTGTTCGCGCGTTCGCCGAGCGCGGCGCAGGCGACGCCGAAGAACAGCGAGAACACGACGATTTGCAGGATTTCGTTGTTCGCCATCGCTTCGACGATCGAGCGCGGCACGAGATGCGTGACGAAATCCTTCATCGACAATGACGCGACCTTGAGATTGGTCGAGGCCTGCGCGTCGGGGAGCGGCAGGTTGAGGTGGTCGCCGGGGCGCAGGACGTTGACCAGCACCAGGCCGAGCAGGAGCGACACCAGCGAGGCCGAGACGAACCACAGCATCGCCTTGGCGCCGATGCGGCCGACGATCTTGGGATCGCCCATATGCGCCACGCCAACGACCAGCGTCGAAAACACGAGCGGCGCGATGATCATCTTGATCAGGCGCAGAAAGACATCGGTCATCAGCGAAATGTAATCGGAGATATCTTTGGCCGTTGCCGGATCGGGCCACAAGGTGTGGCAGGCATAGCCGACCGCGATGCCGAGTATCATGCCGATGAGAATGATCGTCGTCAGCGTCGAACGCATGGTGCCCCCCCAGGTCGATCCGCAGGGTCAGTCTAGAGAGGTTCCTCGGGTGCGGAAATCAATTCTCTCGTCGTCGTCGGATCTGACCCGGCAATTTCATGGCGCCTTTCTGGAAACAGGGCATGCCGGAATGACCCCGGCTAAACCCTGGGGCGGCGGACAACGGGCGGTGAGCTTGCGCCCGGTTTACTTCCCCCTATAGTCCGCGCGCATTCGGGCAAGGCGCCCGGGATTGCTTCGGTTTTTAGGATTTTCCATGCCCAAAGACGGCGTGAAGGACGTGAAAAAGGTGGTGCTGGCCTATTCCGGCGGGCTGGACACGTCGATCATTCTGAAATGGCTGCAAACAACTTACGGCTGTGAGGTTGTCACCTTCACGGCCGATCTCGGGCAGGGCGAGGAGCTTGAGCCGGCCCGCGCCAAGGCGCTGACGCTCGGAATCAAGCCGGAGAACATCTTCATCGAGGATTTGCGCGAGGAATTCGTCCGCGATTACGTGTTTCCGATGTTTCGCGCCAATACGCTCTACGAGGGCCAGTACCTGCTCGGCACATCGATCGCGCGGCCGCTCATCGCCAAGAGGCAGATCGAGATCGCGGAAAAAGTCGGCGCCGATGCCGTCGCCCATGGCGCGACCGGCAAGGGCAACGACCAGGTGCGCTTCGAGCTCGCCTATTACGCGCTCAAGCCCGACGTGAAAGTCATCGCGCCGTGGCGCGAATGGGATTTCAAATCGCGCGAGGCGCTGATCGCCTTTGCCGAGCAGAACCAGATTCCGATCGCCAAGGACAAGCGCGGCGAAGCGCCGTTCTCGACCGACGCCAATCTCCTGCACACCTCCTCGGAGGGCAAAGTGCTGGAAGATCCCGCAGGCGAAGTCCCGGACTACGTCTATTCGCGCACCGACGATCCCGAGACGGCGCCGGAAAAGGCGGATTACGTGACGATCGATTTCGAGCGGGGCGATGCTGTTGCGGTTGACGGCAAAACGATGTCGCCGGCGCAATTGCTCACCGCGCTCAATACGCTCGGCCGCAAGCATGGCATCGGCCGGCTTGATCTCGTCGAGAACCGCTTCGTCGGCATGAAGTCGCGCGGCATGTATGAGACGCCGGGCGGTACGATTCTCCTTGCCGCGCATCGCGGTATCGAATCGATCACGCTCGATCGCGGCGCGGCTCATCTCAAGGACGAGCTTATGCCTAAATACGCCGAACTGGTCTATTACGGCTTCTGGTTTGCGCCGGAGCGCGAGATGCTGCAGGCGGCGATCGACCGGAGCCAGGAATTCGTCAGCGGCCGGGTGCGGCTGAAACTCTACAAGGGCAATGCCAATGTGGTCGGCCGCGAGAGCAAATATTCGCTCTACGACCAGGACCTGGTGACGTTCGAGGACGGCAAGACAGCCTACGACCAGCGCGACGCGGAAGGTTTTATCCGCCTCAACGCGCTGCGGCTGCGGACGCTCGGGCAGCGCAAGAAGAAGCTGAAATTGTGAGTGTCATTCCGGACTTGCCGCTGCGCGGCAATCCGGAATGACGGATCACACCTGCCGCTCGACCAGCGCGCGCTTGATGTCGGCGATAGCCTTCGCCGGGTTGAGATGCTTCGGGCAGGCCTTGGCGCAATTCATGATGGTGTGGCAGCGGTAGAGGCGGAACGGATCTTCGAGATGGTCGAGCCGCTCGCCGGTTGCCTCATCGCGGGAATCAACCAGCCAGCGTTGCGCCTGCAACAGCGCGGCCGGCCCGAGATAGCGGTCGGAATTCCACCAATAACTCGGGCATGACGTCGAGCAGCAGGCACACAGGATGCACTCGTAGAGCCCATCGAGTTTTTCGCGGTCCTCGTGGCTCTGCTTCCATTCCTTGCGCGGCGTCGGCGATTTGGTCTGCAGCCACGGCTCGATCGAGGCGTGCTGGGCATAGAAATTGGTGAGATCGGGCACCAGGTCCTTCACCACCGGCATGTGCGGCAGCGGATAGATGCGAACCGCGCCGGAGACTTCGCCCATCGTCTTGGTGCAGGCGAGAGTGTTGGTGCCGTCGATATTCATGGCGCAGGAGCCGCAGATGCCTTCGCGGCAGGAGCGGCGGAAGGTCAGCGTAGAGTCGACGTTGTTCTTGAGCCAGATCAGCGCGTCGAGAATCATCGGCCCGCAATCGGCGGTATCGACATAATAGGTATCGACGCGCGGATTGCGGCCATCGTCCGGGCTCCAGCGATAGACCCGGTACTCGCGTTCGGCTTTCGCCTTTGCCGGATGCGGCCAGGTTTTGCCTTCGGTGATCTTGGAATTTTTCGGCAGCGTGAATTGGACCATTGGACCCTCAATAGACCCGCTTTTTCGGCTCGATATAGGCGACGTCGTTGGTCATCGTGTAGGTGTGCACGGGACGATAATCGATTGTTACCTTGCCGCTTGCCACGTCGAGCCACGACAGCGAGTGTTTCATCCAGTTCTGGTCGTCGCGCTCGGGAAAATCCTCGCGCGCATGCGCGCCGCGGCTTTCGGTGCGGTTGACCGCGGTGTCCATCGTGACCACCGCCTGCTCGATCAGATTGGCGAACTCAAGCGTTTCGACGAGGTCGGAGTTCCAGATCAGCGAACGGTCGCTGACCCGCACATCGGCAAAGCCGTCATAGACTTCGTGGATCAGTTTCGAGCCTTCCTGCAGCACCTCGCCGGTGCGGAACACCGCGCAATTGCTCTGCATGACGTGCTGCATCCTGGTGCGCAGCTGCGCGGTCGGCGTGCCGCCCGAGGCGTTGCGATATTTATCGAGCCGCGACAACGAGCGCTCGGCGGAGTTTTTCGGCAGTTCGGGCTGCTTGTCGTCGGGGGTAAGCATTTCGGCGCAGCGCTTTGCCGCCGCGCGGCCGAACACGACGAGATCGATCAGCGAATTCGAGCCGAGCCGGTTGGCGCCGTGGACCGACACGCAGGCCGCCTCGCCAAGCGCCATCATGCCGGGAATGATCGAGTCCGGGTTGCCGTCTTTCTTGGTCAGCGCCTCGCCGTGATAATTCGTGGCGATGCCGCCCATGTTGTAATGCACCGTCGGCACGATCGGCACCGGCTCGCGGGTAAGATCGACGCCGGCAAAAATGTGCGCCGATTCCGTGATGCCGGGCAGGCGCTCCGCCAGGATTTTCGGGTCGAGATGGTCGAGGTGCAGGAAGATGTGATCCTTCTTCGGCCCGACGCCGCGGCCTTCGCGGATTTCGATGGTCATGGCGCGCGAGACGACGTCGCGCGAGGCAAGATCTTTCGCCGACGGGGCATAACGCTCCATAAAGCGTTCGCCCGCTGAATTGACGAGGTAGGCGCCTTCGCCGCGCGCGCCCTCGGTAATGAGCACGCCGGCGCCGTAAATGCCGGTGGGGTGGAATTGCACGAACTCCATGTCCTCGAGCGGCAAGCCCGCGCGCAGCACCATGGCATTGCCGTCGCCGGTCTGGGTGTGCGCGCCGGTGCAGGACGCATAGGCGCGGCCATAGCCGCCGGTGGCGATCATGGTCATCTGCGCGGAGAAACGGTGGATCGTGCCGTCGTCGAGATTGATGGCAATGACACCGCGGCAGCGGCCATCGTCATCCATGATCAGGTCGATGGCAAAATACTCGATGAAAAATTCCGTCTGATGGCGCAGCGCTTGGCCATACATCGTATGCAGCATGGCGTGGCCGGTGCGGTCGGCCGCGGCGCAGGTGCGCTGCGCGGTGCCCTTGCCGTAATGCGTGGTCATGCCGCCGAACGGGCGCTGATAGATCTTGCCATCTTCGCGGCGCGAGAACGGCAGGCCCCAATGCTCAAGCTCGTAAACCGCTTCAGGCGCGGCGCGGCACATATATTCGATCGCGTCCTGGTCGCCGAGCCAGTCCGACCCCTTCACCGTGTCGTACATGTGCCAGCGCCAGTCGTCCTCGCCCATATTGCCGAGCGCCGCGGCGATGCCGCCTTGCGCCGCGACGGTGTGCGAGCGGGTCGGAAACACCTTGGTGATGCAGGCGGTGCGCAGGCCGGCTTCGCTGCAGCCAACGACCGCGCGCAGTCCGGAGCCGCCCGCGCCGATGACGACGACGTCATACACATGGTCTTCGATCGGATAGGCGCGGCCGTTGATGCCGGGAGCGGTGCCGCCGTTCTTGCCGCCGTTCGTTGCACTTTCTGCCATGCTTACAATCCGAACGAGAGCTTGAGGATGCCGTAGATCGCGGCGAGGCCGACGGCGACGCAAAAGAACGTGTTCGCCATCAACAGCGTAAGCTTCGCCGATTCATCGTGCACGTAATCTTCGATGATCACCTGCATGCCGATTTTCATGTGGGTGGTGGTTGATCCAACGAACAGCAGCATGATGATGGCGACGGCAGGCGAGCCCAGAATCTGCGCCACGGCCGCCTGGTTGCGGCCGAGAAGCGTGATCAGGATGATCACCGCGGCAATGGTCAGTGGAATGTTGGCGACGGCCGTGAGCCGCTGACGCCAGAAGTGATCCGTACCGGATCTGGCGGAGCCGCGGCCGAGGACGCGCGCCAGCGGCGTGCGGATATGCTTGGGCCCGCTCATTGCGAGCCTCCCATGGTGAGGAGGATGAAAAGCCACAGCAAAAGCGTGATCGTGATCGAGCCGATGAGATTGGCGGCCACCAGCCATTCCCGCTCGCTTGGTCCAAACCCCCGGCCGGTATCCCAGATCAGGTGGCGGATGCCGCCGAGCATGTGGTGAATGAGTGCCCACGTGTAGCCGAACAGTATGAGACGGCCGATCCAGGAGCCCGCGAACCACTGGAATCGCGCATAGGCGTTCGGTCCGGCGGCGGCGTTAAGCCACCAGGCCACGAGCAGCATTCCAAAATAAAGGCCGAACCCGGTGATGCGATGCACGATCGACATCATCATCGTCAGCGTCGGCCGGTAGATTTGCAGGTGCGGTGATAACGGCCGCTCGGCTGGGGTGCGTGCTTCGAGCGGGCGTGTCTCGGCCATTGTCATCATCCGAATTCGCTTGTCGCCGGCGCACCAAGCTTGGAACCGTTCCTAGCCAATCCGCGCGCCTGCGGCAATGCAGCATTCCCGCGGATCGGAATTTGGGGCCCGCTCCAAGCTTCGTAAGACGCGAAAGACTAACGTTGAATAAGTTATACACAATGGGCAATATATTAAGCCAGACTTCGTGAAATCCGAAGGCAGGATTGCCGCCATGCGATTCGATCTCCCCGATCTCAGCCTGTTTCGTCATGTGGTCGAGGCGGGCAGCATTACCCGCGGCGCGGAGCGCGCGCATCTCGCGCTCGCCGCAGCTTCGACACGCATCCGCAACATGGAGGAGGTTCTGGGCGCACCGCTTCTCACCCGGGGGCGCCAGGGCGTGACACCGACGCAGGCCGGCCGCACGCTTCTGCAACATGCACGCGTCATCCTGCGCCAGTCCGAACGCCTGCATGAGGATCTTGGCGCCTATGGCGGCGGCCTCGCCGGCCAGATCCGCGTGCTGTCGAACACCAATGCGCTGACGGAATTTCTGCCGGAGGCGCTGTCGTCGTTCCTCGCCGAACATCCGAATGTCAGCGTCGATCTGGAGGAGCGATTGAGCGACGAGATCGTCGGCCTGATCGCCGAGGGTGTCGCCGATCTCGGCATTGTCGCCGGCACCGTCGATGCCGGCGTGCTTGAGACCTATCCGTTTCGCCGCGACCGCTTCGTGCTCGTCGTCGCGCAGGATCATCCGCTCGCCAAGCGCGCCAAGATCGGCTTCGAGGAGGTGCTGGAGCAGGATTTCGTCGGGCTCGACCGCGCCAGCGCCATCCAGCGCTTCCTCGCCAGCAAGGCGGTTCGCATCGGTCGGCCATTGCGCTTGCGCGTGCAGTTGCGCAGTTTTGACGCGATATGCCGGCTGGTCGAATGCAAAGTCGGGGTCGGCATCGTGCCGGAGACCACCGCGCGCCGGGCATCGAAGACCATGGCAATCAAGGCGGTGACGCTGTCAGACCCCTGGGCGGTGCGCGACCTGACGATCTGTGTGCGAAGCCGCGACGACTTGCCGACCTATGCGCGGCAGCTTGTCGAACATCTAAAGGCGAAGGTCTAGGGGAGGCGGCCGAAGATCACCGCGGTATCAGCACCCAGTAATCGAGATCGAGCAACACCGCGGGATCGTACTCGTCGCCGGTTTTGAGCGGGAACCCGGTACCCGGTTTGTCGCATGTGGCAACGGTGCGCAGCCGCAGCGCGCCAATGTCCGTCCGCCCGGGCAATTCGGCTTTCGCCAGTATTTCCGACCACGCATAGACGGTGCCGCCCGCAAACAGCGGCGCAACGTGGCGGCCGCCATTGATGGCTGCGACATGAAATGCATTGGCAAGACCGTTGAAGGACAGTGCGCGGGCAAGCGAAATGACATGGCCGCCATAGATCAGCCGGCGGCCGAAGCGGTTCTGCTTGGCGGCGAACAGGTCGAAATGGATGCGCGCGGTGTTCTGGTAAAGCCGCGTCGCCATCATGTGATCGGATTCTTCGACGGTCATGCCGTCGACATGATTGATCTTCTCGCCGGCCGCGTAATCGCCGAACTTGAAGGGACTGCCGGCGAGCGTGAAATCGTAAGCGGCAATATCGATCGGCGGGCAGGCCTCGCCTAAAACTTTCGGATCGAGCGCGGTCGGCAGGCGCGGCACGTGGTCGCCGGGGGCGGGCGCCGCTTCGTCGCGTTTGTGCACCATGACCCAGCGCACATATTCGAGGATCGGCTTCTGGTCCTGGTTGTAGCCGGTGGTGCGGACATAGACGATGCCGGTCTTGCGGCTTGAATTTTCTTTCAGCCCGATCACTTCCGATTGCGCGGAAAGTGTATCGCCGGGATAGACCGGGGCGCGGAAGCAGAAATTGGCGTAGCCGAGATTGGCGACCGCGTTAAGCGAGACATCGGGCACGGTCTTGCCGAATACGATGTGGAAGACGAGGAGATCGTCAATCGGCGAGCGCGGATAGCCGATCGCCTTGGCAAACGCGTCAGACGATTGCACCGCAAAGCGCGCGCCAAACAGGCCGCAATAGAGGGCCACGTCGCCGGTCGTAACCGTGCGCGGCGTGGCGTGGCGGATGATCTGGCCGATACGGAAATCTTCAAAGAAATTGCCGGGACTGTTCTTCGACATTTTGCGACACACCCTGTTACTGCGGACCCGGCCTTGCGTTCGCGCTTCATAGCCCACCACGCGCGGACGGGAAAGCGTTCACGCAGCCGTGACAGGGCCGCTGAAACCTCCGCCGAAAACCTCCGTATCTGGCTGTGACGACGCGAGTGACTTCGTGTCGCCGGCGGTTCCGGAGCCGCGACCCTCAGTACAAATGGAGACGACCATGTCCAAGCGTTTTGCCCTGTTTGCCAGTGCGGCTCTTATCGCTGTCGCCGCAGCCGCCGCGCCCGCGCCCGTCCTCGCGCAGATGTCGGAAAAGACCGTGACCGTCGGCGGCGCGCCGATGTATCCGTCGAAAAACATCATCCAGAACGCGGTGAATTCCAAAGACCACACCACGCTTGTTGCCGCGGTGAAGGCCGCCGGCCTTGTCGATACGCTCTCCGGCCCCGGCCCGTTCACGGTGTTTGCCCCGACCAACGCGGCATTCGCCAAGCTCCCGGCCGGCACGGTGGACAATCTCCTCAAGCCGGAAAACAAATCGACGCTGGTGAAGGTGCTGACCTATCACGTCGTGCCCGGCCGCATGACCGCGGTGGCCCTGATGAAGGCCGTCAAGGACGGCGAGGGTGAAGCTCATCTGAAGACCGTCGCCGGCGAGGACCTGATCGTGAAACAGGCCGGCCCCGGCAAGCTCACCGTCACCGACAGCAAGGGCGACGTCGCCAATGTCACGATCGCGGACGTTTTGCAGTCGAACGGTGTTATTCACGTGATCGACACCGTAATGCTGCCGTAGTCCTGCTTCGTCATTGCGAGCATAGCGAAGCAATCCAGGTGGCGGTGCCGAAGCTGGATTGCTTCGTCGCTTCGCTCCTCGCAATGACGAAAGTGCCGATTTCCGCCACTTTTCCGGCTGACGCGAATGTGACGCGCGCGTTCCCCATCACTTTGCTAAAAGTCCGCGCTATGACGATCGAAGCCACGAGCCATTCGTCCATCGCGGCCGGTAGCGCTGCGGGACCGCTGATTCATCCCCGCTGGGTGCGCGTGACGCATTGGATAAATGCGCTCGCGATTTTCATGATGATCGGCTCGGGCTGGCAGGTTTACGACGCCTCGCCGCTGTTTCGCTTCATTCACTTCCCAACGGAAATCACGCTTGGCGGATGGCTCGCCGGCGCATTGCTATGGCACTTCGCCGCCATGTGGCTCCTCGTGATCAACGGGCTCGTCTATGTCACGCTCGGTCTTGCGACCGGGCGCTTTCGCCACAAACTGTTACCGATCCGGCCGCGCGACGTGGCACACGATTTTGCCGCCGCGCTGCGAGGCAAGCTGTCGCATGATGACCTGTCGGTCTATAACGCGGTGCAGCGGCTGCTTTATCTCGGCGTCATTCTCGCCGGCGTCGTGATCGTGCTGTCCGGGCTTTCGATCTGGAAACCGGTCCAGTTCAAATATCTCACCGCGCTGTTCGGCGGCTACGATTTTGCGCGATACGTCCACTTCTTCGCCATGTCTTCGATCGTGGCGTTTCTTGCGGTCCATATCGTGCTCGCGCTGCTGGTGCCAAAAAGCCTGCGCGCGATGGTCCTTGGGCGTTAGGGGCGGACAATGTCCAAGCCGCGAAAACAGCTTCCGGGCGTCGATCCAAAACTCCTGATCAAGGACGCGGCGAAGCTGTTGCCGCAATCGTCGCGGCGGCGGTTTCTGCGCGGCGCGGTGAGCCTTGGTGCGCTGTCGATGCTGACTGGCTGCGACATCATCGACGGACCGACGTCGGAAAACGTGCTGCGCGTCATTTCGCGCTTCAACGATCGCGTCCAGGCTCTCTTGTTCAGCGAGACGACGCTGGCTCCGGAATATCCGGAGAGCGCGATCACCCGGCCATTTCCGTTCAACGCCTATTATTCCGTGGACGAAGCGCCCGATATCGACGGCGACAACTGGCAGCTCGAAATTGGCGGGCTCGTCGACAACAAGAAGCCGTGGACGCTGGCCGAGTTGAACAAGCTACCCGAGGTGTCGCAGATCACGCGTCATGTCTGCGTCGAAGGCTGGAGCGCGATCGGTTCCTGGCAGGGCGTGAGGCTGTCCGATTTCCTCAAAATGATCGGCGCCGACACGACGGCCAAATACGTCTGGTTCCAGTGCGCGGAAGGCTATTCCAACACCATCGACATGCCGACCGCACTGCATCCGCAAACGCAATTGACGCTGAAGTTCGATAACAAGACGCTGCCGACCGCCTACGGTTTTCCGGTGAAGATCCGCATCCCCACCAAACTCGGATTCAAGAATCCGAAATACGTCACCGCGATGTATGTGCAGAACAACGACGCCGGCGGCTATTGGGAAAACCAGGGCTATAACTGGTTCAGCGGTCTCTGAATTTTTCGTCTTGAATCATCGTCCTCGTCGCAGCCCCGCGTGGCTTGCCAAGCCTGACGCGGCCCTTTAGCAATCGTCGCCTCATTGTACGAGGCGTCATTCATGGCAACCCATAAGCTCCTTCTTCTTGCCGGCGACGGCATCGGCCCTGAGGTCATGGCCGAGGTGAAACGGCTTCTTGGTTTCTACGCCAGGAAAGGCACCGCCAATTTCCAGACCGAAGAAGGCCTCGTCGGCGGCTCCGCCTATGACGCGCACAAAGTCGCCGTCACCGACGAGACCGTGGCCAAGGCGCACGCGGCAGACGCCGTGATCTTCGGCGCCGTCGGCGGCCCGAAATGGGACAAGGTGCCCTACGAGGCGCGGCCGGAAGCCGGCCTGCTGCGGCTGCGCAAGGATCTCGGGCTGTTCGCCAATATCCGCCCGGCGATCGTCTATCCGGCACTTGCGGATTCCTCGAGCCTCAAGCGCGAGGCGGTCGATGGGCTCGACATCATCATCCTGCGCGAGCTCACGGGCGGCGTCTATTTCGGCGAGCCGAAAACCATCACCGATCTCGGCAACGGCCAGAAGCGCGCCGTCGACACGCAGGTCTACGACACCTACGAGATCGAGCGCATCGCGCGGGTCGGCTTCGAGCTGGCGCGCAAGCGGCGCAATAAAGTCACGTCGATGGAAAAGCGCAACGTAATGAAGACCGGCGTGCTGTGGCACGAGGTCGTCGATGAGGTGCATGCGCGCGAATACAAGGACGTACAGCTCGAACACATGCTGGCGGATGCCGGCGGCATGCAGCTCGTGCGCTGGCCGAAACAGTTCGACGTCATCGTCACGGACAATCTGTTCGGCGACATGCTGTCCGACGTTGCGGCGATGCTGACCGGCTCGCTCGGCATGCTGCCGTCGGCCTCGCTCGGCGAGACCGATGCCAAGACCAGGCGGCGCAAGGCGATGTACGAACCGGTGCACGGCTCGGCGCCCGACATTGCCGGTAAGGGCATGGCCAATCCCATCGCCATGCTGGCGTCGTTCGGCATGGCGATGCGCTATTCGTTCAATATGGGCAAGGAAGCCGATCAGCTCGACGCGGCAATTTCAGCGACCCTCGCCAGGGGGCTGCGCACCGCCGACATCAAGTCGGATGGCGCGACGATCGTCAGCACCAGTGCAATGGGCGAAGCGGTGATCGGCGAGCTGGAACGGATTACGGCCTAGCGCGTCACCTGTCCGCCGCGAGAACGGCGCCAGAACGGCGTCAGAACGGCGTGTTCGGATTGATGCCCATGCCGTCAAACGCGCTCGGCAGCGGATACCGGCCCGTGCCCTGCACGTCGGGGCCGGCGAACCAGTTCTGCCGGCCCGGATCGCCGCCCGGCGGCAGAGCATAATTCTGGAAGTTGCGGTCGCCGACCGAAACCTCGGTCCCGGTATCGAGATAGGACCGCTGCCGGGGAATGACGATCACGGTGGTGTGGCCGTAGCCGTCGTGAACGATGGTCGTCGTCGGCTGGATCACGGTGCCGCTTGCGGATCGCTGCACCGCAGGCTGCCCCGGCTGGTGCTTTGGAGCCGCCCAGGCATGCAGCGCCGAGGCCGAGAGCACGGCTGTTGCAGTAGCAATGACGGCCAATCGACGCATGATACCTCGCACTGGTTCGCGTCCAATCTAGCCCGGTTTCGCGGGCGGCAATAGCGCTCTGGCAACGGCTGCCGAACCTGCCGGTTCCCGTCCATTGGAACAAGGTGCTCGGCAGGGTCGTGAAAAACGCGGACTCGCAGAACAATATGCTTTGATTCGCACGCTTTCCGTCACATTTTTTCTCGGAATGGCCTCGATGGAGGCCGTTTCGGGCCATTACCCGGCGAAGAACTACGCCGCGCCCGGCAGCTAATGCGGCGGCAGGCGCCCGCGCAGGCTGACGCTGCGGGCAAGTTTCACGCTGTGCGGTACGGGGACCTGCACCGAGTGCTCCGGCGTCGCCGCCAGGATCGGGCTGCGCTGGCCGCAGAAGGTGCGCTTGATCTCGGCGCGTGCGAACAGGCCGGCAAGCTTCGCGTCGCCGCCGGCCGACAGGATGGTGAGACGGTCAAGCGCGCAGGCGAGCGTGCCGCGATCGACCACCTCATTTCCGGCGCTGCAATACCAGCCGTCGATTTGCATGGCGGGATCGGTGAAGGGCCGCGCGAAGCCGAGGCAGCGGCGTTGCCTGGAGTCGGGCGTTCCCGGCGCGGCAATGGCGAAATCGACGAGCGACACAGTGCCGAACTTGCTCTCGATCTGGCCGGCCGCCTTGACGTCGTCGGTAATTGTGAAAGGCAGGATGCGCGCGGCGATTTCGCTCGCCGCGTCGATGAAATGCTCGTTGCTGCTACCGGGCCGGTAGATTTCGACCATGACAAAGGGACCGCTCCCGCCGGCGGTACCCCAGGTCAGCTGGTCCTTTCGGGTGCCGTCGGCACTACGGCGCAGGATCGCGTAGTCGGTGGTGACGCTGGCGAGTTCCGGCATCTGCAATTCGAAGGCCGGATGCGGGCGCTCGACATTGACCCATTCCGGAGGCGGCGCAGGCTTGACCGCGGCGACGCTTGCCGGCGGCCGGAAAAGGCTGGCCGCCAGGATGGCAAGCACCCCGAGACCGCCCATATACGCAAAGATGCGCACGAGGGTGGCGCCGATGGCGTCCGGGACGGAATAGGCGGCTCGCCGCACGCGGCCCCTCCAGCGAAGTTGTCTTCGCACCGTTTCTCGCCTAGAAGCGCTTCCGCTCCGGTTCCCGCGCGGCCGGGACGGAAGCAAATTTTCGGTGGAGAGTTAACGATGGGTTACAACGTCGCCGTAGTGGGCGCGACCGGCAATGTGGGCCGGCAAATGCTCGAGATTCTGGCCGAACGGTCTTTCCCGGCCGATGAGGTGATGGCGCTTGCCTCGCGCCGCAGCCAGGGCACGGAAGTGTCGTTTGGCGACCGGACGCTGAAGGTCAAAGCGCTCGAGCATTTCGATTTCTCCGGCGTCGATATTTGCCTGATGTCGGCGGGCGCCGCGGTATCCAAGGAATGGTCGCCGAAGATCGCCGCCGCCGGCGCCGTGGTGATCGATAATTCGTCGGCCTGGC
Organism: uncultured Alphaproteobacteria bacterium; assembly: GCA_963808205.1. Classification (GTDB taxonomy): domain Bacteria; phylum Pseudomonadota; class Alphaproteobacteria; order Rhizobiales; family Xanthobacteraceae; genus BOG-931. The sequence goes on along the minus strand of CAWEER010000005.1, from coordinate 421,132 downwards.
GCTACGACAGCGACGTTCCCCTGATCGTGCCGGAGGTGAACGCCGATGCGGTTGCGGGCTTCCGCAAGCGCGGCATCATCGCCAATCCGAATTGCTCGACGGCGCAGCTCGTCGTTGCGCTCAAGCCGCTGCACGACAAGGCGAAGATCAAGCGTGTCGTGGTCGCCACCTATCAATCGGTGTCCGGCGCCGGCAAGGAGGCGATGGACGAACTGTTCTCGCAGACCAAGGCGGTGTTCCAGCTCGGCGACATCGAGGCGAAGATGTTTCCGAAGCGCATCGCGTTCAATCTCATTCCGCAAATCGATACGTTCATGGAGGATGGCTACACCCGCGAAGAGTGGAAGATGGTGGTCGAGACCAAGAAGATTCTCGATCCCAAGATCAAGCTCACCGCGACCTGCGTGCGCGTGCCGGTCTTCGTCAGCCATTGCGAAGCGGTCAATATCGAATTCGAGAACCCGATTTCACCCGACGAGGCGCGCAGCATTCTGCGCGTTGCGCCGGGCTGTCTCGTCATCGATTCGCACGAGCCCGGCGGCTACGTCACGCCCTACGAGGCGACCGGCGAGGACGCCACCTATATCAGCCGCATCCGCGAGGATGCGACCGTGGAGAACGGGCTGTCGATGTGGATCGTGTCCGACAATCTGCGCAAAGGCGCGGCGCTCAACGCCATCCAGATCGCCGAGTGCCTGATCAACCGCAAGCTGATCACGGCAAAGCAGAAGGCGGCCTGACCCTCCATCCCACAATGTCGGCCGATTGGCATGCGGCGCTCAAGCCGCTAGCGTGAGTTTGCCGGGCTATTTTCGGGGAAATTTGCGATGACCGTCCGTCCACGCCGCAGCGTGCTTTACATGCCCGGATCGAATGCGCGCGCGCTGGAAAAAGCGCGCGAATTGCCGGCCGATGCGCTCATCCTCGATCTCGAAGACGCGGTGGCGCCGGAGGCCAAGGCGCAGGCGCGCGACGCAGTTTTCAAGGCGCTGAAAAACGGCGGCTTCGGCGACCGCGAGGTGCTGGTGCGCATCAACGGTCTCGATACCCGCTGGTGGGTGGAAGACCTCGACGTCATCGCCGCGGCGAAACCCGACGCGGTGCTGGTGCCGAAAATCTCCAATCCCGGCCAGCTGCAGGATCTGGCGGCGCGCATCGTCGATATGGGCACCGACCCGCATGTGCGCGTCTGGGCCATGATGGAAACGCCACTGGCAATGCTCAATGTCGGCGAGATCGCCGCCGCTGCGCTCGATTCCGGAGACGCGGCTCACCGGCTTCGTCATGGGCACCAACGATCTCGCCAAGGACACGCGCGCGCGTCTTATACCCGGCCGCGCACCGATGCTGCCGTGGCTGATGAATTGCATCGCCGCCGCGCGCGCCTACGGCCTTGAAATCCTCGACGGCGTCTATAACGATCTCGGCAATGCCGAGGGCTTTGCCGAGGAGTGCAGGCAGGCGCGCGATCTCGGCTTCGACGGCAAGACGCTCATCCATCCCAGGCAGATCGAGCCGTGCAACGAGGCATTCTCACCGTCGCCGCAAGAGGTCGAAGCGGCCCGCAAGATGATCGCCGCTTTTGAGCTGCCGGAGAACAGGGACAAAGGCGTCGTGCAGATCGACGGCCGCATGGTCGAGCGGCTGCACGCCGAGATGGCGAAGCAGACCGTGGCGATCGCGGACGCAATCGCGAAGCGAAAGCCGGCTTGATCGAGATGCATCGCGTGCCACGGCGATGACGAGCACGGCGGTCATTTTTAGTTCCGAAAGAGATTCCTGCCCGGTGGGACCGTCATATGACCAAAATCACCACGGCGGCCAAGAATGCGATCCGGGCGGGCTTGTCAAAATACGGTCTTCACATAACCAGCGGTTATGGGGTCGATCCGTGGGACGACGTTAAGAGAATCTCGCTCGTGGGACAAGCCGATAGGTTGCGTCTTCGACGTGGGCGCAAATGTCGGGCTTACGTCGTCACTTCTCCTCAAGAAATTTCCAGCCGGTCGCGTTTTCGCATTCGAACCTCATCCCGAAACCTTCGTCAAACTCGCTGGCGCGGCTTCGAGCGATCGGTTCTTTCCGCAGCAACTTGCCTTAAGCGATGCGCAAGGTCAGCTAAAATTCTATGTGCACGAAACTGCCTCCGACCTGAACAGTCTCGTGCCGAACCCGAGGTCTGTCGAACGATATGGCGAGGCAAATTCCGAAATAACAGTCGCATCCACAACCGTGGACACCTTTTGCATGGCCAATGAAATTACCGCCATTGACGTGCTGAAGATTGATACGGAGGGAACGGATCTTCGCGTCCTTAAAGGGGCAGAAGAAATGCTGACCGCGGGAAGAATTGGATTTGTCTGCGTCGAATTCAATGATTGTATGGAAAAGCCAGGCGTATCGGGCGGTTCGTTGATTTCGATTTCTTCTTATCTTTCTTCTTTCGGGTTTCATTTCATCGCCACTTACACCGATCTTCTTACGACCGACGGTGGCATATTCGCCGTTGCCAATCTGCTGATGGCAAGGAATAGATGAAAACGCCCGCCAGCCTGTCGTGCGTCACCAGTCTTCTTATCGCAGGGCTGGTATCCGGCGGCGCCGCAACGCCGCAATCTTCACCAGAAGATCACTACATCGAGTTGCGCGACGCGGCGATCAAGAAACTCAAGCCGCTCTACGATGCCGGCGCCGCGGACGATGCCGCGGCGAAGACCGACGACGCGGCGCGCGCCGATCTTGAAGGGCAATTGCGCGCTATTCTCGGCCCGGAGGACTATGTGGGCTTCGGTCCCGGCAAGCTCAATCTCGACTCGCTATACGAGGGAGACGAAGGTTTTGGAGCACTCGACGGGTTGCGTTTCGACTCCAATATTGGAAATGACGGCCAGACGGCCGGCGTCAACGACGCCAATGGCCACTACATCGAGCCGAAGTCCCACATCATCGTGACGACGCAGTCGCTGTTCGCGCGCTGGCTGCGCGGCCACCAGGACTGGTGGGACAAGGGTCTCAAGAATGTGCCGCAGCAGATCGGCGCGGCGCTCAAGAACGAAGGCTTTTACACCCAGGCAATCTCGACCGGCGCGGCGCTGGTCAAATTCAACGACCTGCCGATCACAAAGCGGGCCGCCGCGACTTTTGCCTATGCGATGCTGGCAGCGCACACCCAATCGGACATCCCGGTCGACGCGGATGAGGCCTACGCCTCCGCGCTTGCGAACGGCAAAGTCTATATCGCCTATGGCTCGATCGATCCCGCGGTCGAGGTTGCGGCCTGCGCCAAGCTCCACGCCGACGACAGCCCGCGCGGCGAGACTGCGTTCAAGCGCTGCTTCATCGCGGGGGCGCCGAAGCAGCCGGCCTTCACCGCGGCGGCAAAACAGGCGCAGGCGTTGCTCGATCTGGCGCTGGGAAAGTAGCGGCGGTCACGCGCCGTTCAGTTCTTCAGCCGGTATCCGGTCTTGAAGAACCACCAGACGATCGCCATGCAGGTCGCCAGGAAAAACGCCGTCATCGCGACGCTCACCTCGACATTGACGTCGGCGATGCCGAAAAAACTCCAGCGGAAACCCGAGATCAGATAAACCAGCGGATTGAACAGCGTGATCGTGCGCCACAGCGGCGGCAACACGCTGGTCGAATAGAACGTGCCGCCAAGAAACGTCAACGGCGTGATGATCAGGAGCGGCACGATCTGCAGTTTCTCGAAACCATCCGCCCACAGCCCGAGAATGAAGCCGAACAGGCTGAACGTGACGGAAGTCAAAAGCAGAAAGACAATCATCCATACCGGATGGGCGATTTGCAGCGGCACGAACAGTCCCGAAGTCGCAAGAATGATGAGGCCCAGCACGATCGACTTGGTCGCCGCCGCGCCGACATAGCCGAGCACGATCTCGAACGATGAGACCGGCGCAGACAGCAGCTCGTAAATCGTGCCGACGAAGCGCGGAAAATATATGCCAAACGAGGCATTGGTCACGCTTTGCGTCAGCAGCATCAGCATGATCAGACCCGGCACGATGAACGAGCCGTAGGACACGCCGTCGATCTGGGTGATGCGCGAGCCGATGGCGGCGCCGAACACGATGAAATAGAGCGACGTCGAGATCACCGGCGACACGACGCTTTGAAACAGCGTCCGCCCGGTTCGCGCCATTTCGTACATGTAGATCGCGCGCACGGCGTAGAGGTTCATTGCGAACCTCCATTGCCCTGCCTCACGAGGCCGACGAAAATATCTTCAAGCGAGCTTTGCTTCGTCTTCAGGTCATTAAACCTGATGCCGGCGACATGCAGGTCGTCGAGCAATGCGGTGATCCCCGTCCGCTCGCCCTTGGTGTCGTAGGTGTAGGTCAATTCCCTGCCACTGCCGCCCAAGGTCAGATTGTAAGCGCCAAGCGCACCGGGGATCGCATCGATCGGATCATGAAGCTCGAGCGTCAGTTGCTTCTTGCCGAGCTTGCGCATCAGCTCGGCCTTGTCCTCGACCAATATGATTTCGCCGTGGTTGATGACGCCGACGCGGTCGGCCATCTCCTCGGCTTCCTCGATGTAATGCGTGGTGAGGATGATGGTGACGCCGGAGGCGCGCAGTTCGCGCACCAGTTGCCACATGTCCTTGCGCAGTTCGACGTCGACGCCGGCGGTCGGCTCGTCGAGAAACAGGATTTGCGGTTCATGCGCCAGCGCCTTTGCGATCATGAGCCGGCGCTTCATGCCGCCGGACAGCATCCTGATCTTGGCGTCCTTTTTGTCCCACAGCGAAAGTTGCTTGAGGACCTTTTCGATGTGGGCGGGATCTGGCGGCTTGCCGAACAGGCCGCGGGAAAAGCGCATTGTTGCCGGCGGCGTCTCGAAGGCGTCGGTGGTCAATTCCTGCGGCACGAGGCCGATCAGCGTACGCGCCGCGCGGTAGTCTGAAAGAATGTCATGGCCGTCCACCGTGACGGTGCCCGCCGTCGGATTGACGATGCCGCAGATGATGCTGATCAGCGTCGTCTTGCCGGCGCCGTTCGGGCCGAGCAGCGCGAAAATCTCGCCGTGGCGGATATCCAGGTTGATGTTCTTCAGGGCCTGGAAGCCGGAGGCGTAGGTCTTATTGAGATTGGCGACGGAAATTGCGGAATTCATAACTGCCCGTGCGTCATCACCGGGCATGACCCGGTGATCCATGCTGACGTGACCATCAAGATGGGATGCCGGATCAAGTCCGGCAATGAGGAATCGTCACACCCAGGGCCGCGATTCCCTGGCCTTGGCTTCGTGGCCGCTGATCTTGTGGTGCTTTTCCATCGTCTTACCGACCTCGTCGAGGCCGTTGAGCAGCGCGTGCTTGCGGTGCGCGTCGATCTCGAATTTAACGACCCCGCCGTCAGGGCCGCGGATTTCCTGCTTTTCAAGGTCGACAGTCAGCGTGGCGTTGGCGCCGCGATCGGCGTCGTCGAACAGCTTCTCAAGATCCTCCGGCGACACCCGGATCGGCAGCACGCCGTTCTTGAAGCAATTGTTGTAGAAAATGTCGCCGAACGACGTCGAGATCACGCAGGTGATGCCGAAATCGAGCAGCGCCCAGGGCGCATGCTCGCGCGAGGAACCGCAGCCAAAATTGTCGCCGGCGATCAGGATCCGCGATTTGCGATAGGCCGGCTTGTTGAGGACAAAATCCGGATTTTCCGTGCCGTCCTCGCGAAATCGTTTCTCGGCGAATAGGCCCTTGCCGAGGCCGGTACGCTTGATCGTCTTCAGGTATTGCTTCGGGATGACCATGTCGGTGTCGACATTGATCATGCGTATCGGGGCGGCGACGCCTTCGAGAACCGTGAACTTTTCCATTGCCGATCCTGTAACGAGAGTATGAGCCGTCTCTGCGGCGAGTTAATGGCGTCCCGCCGGACGCCGGTCAAGCCCGTGCGGCAAGCGCCTTTTCGTCCGCCTTGAACCTTGATTCGCGGCCGAGCGGACAAACCTGGACGTGATATTCGGTGTAATATTTCTGCCGCGCCAGCTTTTGCGCCTCGATATGCTCGCGGTTGGTACGCCAGGTGCGCAGGCCTTCCTCGTGCTCGAACTCGACGATCGTGCAGCGCTCGCCGTCATCGGCGAGAAAAGTCTTGTGCGACACGTAACCCGGCATCGTTTGGGCAAGCTCCTGCATGCGCTCGACCAGTGCGGTGTATTCGCCGGTGAGGCCCGGCTTCAGCCGGGCGCGGAATACGGTGATCAGCATGGCAGCACGTCCTCGGCAGATATGCGATATCGCCATTGTAGCATAACGGCCGATCCGGGTCAGTCCGCCGCCTGTTCGATCGTTTCCATGTCGGCGTCGCTCAGCCCGAAATGATGACCGATCTCGTGTACCAAAACGTGCCTGACAATGGCGCCCAGCGTTTCGTCGTGTTCAGACCAATAATCGAGGATCGGGCGGCGGTAGAGCCAGATCATGTTCGGCATCTGCACTGGCGCGCTCTCGGAGCGGAACGGCAGGCCGACACCCTGGAACAAGCCGAGCAGATCGAACTCGGTCTCCGCTTCCATCTCACGGAGTACCTCATCGCTCGGAAAATCGTCGACCTGGATGACGATGCCGGCGCAGAGATCGCGAAACCGCTTGGGCAGATGGCGAAAGACCTCGCCGGCCAGCACTTCAAGCTCGGCCAGCGACGGCGCTTTCACCGTGCGCCAGGCGAGCGGATCGGATACGAGATCGGCCATAATTGCAGTTTAGCGTGGATCGCATTCAGCCGCTCGTCCCCGCGAAAGCGGGGATCCGGTCAGTGAATTCCCGCTTCCGCGGGAACGAGCGGAATGGGATAGGATGAGAGAAGCAATGGCGCGCAAATCCTTGATCATAATTCTCTCTTGTGCCGCCCTGCCGCTGTTTGGCGGGGTGCCGTGCGCCGTCGCTCAAATGCAAACATCGCCAATCGCGCAGCCGGGCGAACCGGCATCGCCGCCTCGTCATGTGCGCCGCCGCATCGAGATCAATCCGCGGCCGCTGCTCTATCGCCGCTGCACCGACTGGTACGAATTGCAGAACCGGCCGAGCGGCACGGTGCTTTATCCGCAAATGCATTGCTGGTGGGTGCGCGGGTAAATCGTCATCGCCGGGCTTGGCCGGGCGATCTCACTCGGCAAGCTCAACGCCACTCCCGCACGTCGACGAAATGCCCCGCGATCGCGGCGGCGGCGGCCATGGCCGGCGAGACGAGGTGGGTGCGGCCCTTGTAGCCCTGACGGCCCTCGAAATTGCGGTTCGAGGTCGAGGCGCAGCGCTCGCCGGGCGCGAGCTTGTCGGGATTCATCGCAAGGCACATCGAGCAGCCTGGCTCGCGCCACTCGAAGCCGGCCTTGACGAAAATCTTGTCGAGACCCTCGGTTTCGGCCTGCTCTTTGACCAGCCCGGAGCCCGGCACGATCATCGCGTTGACATTGGCATTGACCGACTTGCCGTCGACAACTTTGGCGACTTCGCGCAGGTCTTCGATGCGCGCATTGGTGCAGGAGCCGATGAACACGCGGTTGATCGCGATATCGGAAATCTTCTCGCCGCCCTTTAATCCCATATAGTTCAGCGCGCGTTCGATGGCCTCGCGCTTGCGTTCGTCCGCGATACCTTCGAGACCCGGCACGCGGCCGGTCACTGAAATCACCTGCTCGGGGCTGGTGCCCCAGGTGACCAGCGGCGGCAATTTGGCGGCGTCGAGCTTTATCTCACGGTCGAAATGCGCGCCGTCCTCGGATTGCAGCGTTTCCCAGTAGCGCAACGCAGCGTCCCAATCCTTGCCTTTGGGGGATTTGGGACGATCCTTCAGATAGACGTAGGTTTTTTCGTCGGGCGCGATGAAGCCTGCCTTGGCGCCGGCCTCGACCGACATATTGCAGACCGTCATGCGGCCTTCCATCGACAGCGCGCGGATCGCCTCGCCGGCATATTCCAGCGCATAGCCGGTGCCGCCGGCGGTGCCGATCTCGCCGATGATGGCAAGGATGATGTCCTTTGCGGTGACGCCGGGCGGCAGCTTGCCGTCGACGATCGCGCGCATGTTCATCGATTTCTGCTGGACCAGCGTCTGTGTCGCCAGCACATGCTCGACTTCGGAAGTGCCGATGCCGTAGGCGAGCGCGCCGAAGGCGCCGTTGGTCGCGGTGTGGCTGTCGCCGCAGACAAGCGTCACGCCCGGCAGCGTAAAACCCTGCTCCGGTCCGATGATGTGGACGATGCCCTGCCGCTTGTCGAACTCGTCGTAATATTCGAGATCGAAGAATTTCGCATTTTCGGCGAGATATTTGATCTGTGCTTCGCTTTCCGGATCGGGATTAGGCAGATGCCGGTTCGTCGTCGGCACATTGTGGTCGACGACGAGCAGCGTCTTGTCCGGCGCGCGCACCCGCCGGCCGGCAAGCCGCAGGCCTTCGAAAGCCTGCGGGCTCGTCACTTCATGCACGATGTGGCGATCGATATAGATGAGGGAAGCGCCGTTCGGCTCCTCCTCGATCACATGATCGTCCCAGATCTTGTCGTAGAGGGTGCGGGGCTTCGTCATGTCACGAACTCAGGAAACGTCGGCGCCTGGACGGAATATAGTCGCGCCGCGGCGGATTGTTACGACTTTGCCGCCTTGCTCGCGGCGGCGGCACCTTCGGCGGTGTGCTCCTGCCGCTCGAAAATGCGGGCGGATTTGCCGCGACGGCCGCGCAGGTAATAGAGCTTGGCGCGGCGTACCTTGCCGCGGCGCGTGACCGTGATGGAATCGATCATCGGCGAATAGAGCGGGAAGACGCGCTCGACGCCCTCGCCGTAGGAAATCTTGCGCACGGTGAAGCTCTCGTTGAGCCCCCCGCCGGAGCGGCCGATGCAGACGCCTTCATAGGCCTGAACGCGGCTGCGCTCGCCCTCGACGATCTTGACGTTGACGATGAGCGTATCGCCCGGCTGGAAATCGGGGATTGCCCTTGCCGCGGAAAGCTTCGCGATCTGTTCGTTTTCGATTTCTTTGATCAGGTTCATGGCGAATTCTCCATCGGCTGCGCTTGCGTCGCGCCGTTCCGGCCGGTTCTGCACGGGTTGGGCGAGCTTCTATTACACCGCGCGGACTTTGTCACCCTCCGGTCACTCATCGTCATTCCGGGAGGTCCCGGCGACGCCGGGCCGGAATCCGTAGTCACCGTCAAGGTTTATGGACCCCGGGTTTGACGGCTTTGCCGGCGCCCCCGAATGCCGCGTCCATAAATCCGGCCTGCGCTCACGGGTCAGCCGTTCCGCCTCGGCGCGGCGCCAGTCCGCGATCCTGGCGTGGTCGCCTGAAAGCAGTACCGGCGGGATTGGCTGGCCCTCCCAGACCTGGGGGCGGGTATAGTGCGGATATTCCAGCAAGCCGTCGGCAAAGCTCTCCTCGGCGGCTGAAGCGGCCGTGCCCATGACGCCCGGAAGCAGCCGCACGCAGGCGTCAATCAGCGCCATGGCGGCGATCTCGCCGCCGGACAGCACGTAATCTCCGACGGAGACCTCTTCGAGGTTGCGCGCGGCGATGACGCGCTCGTCGATGCCCTCGAAGCGGCCACAGACGATGACGATGCCGTCGCCGCGGCTGAGTTCGGCGACCCGCGCCTGCGTCAGCGGCGCGCCGCGGGGCGACATGAGAAGACGCGGACGCGCATCGGCCGCTACAGAGTCGATGGCGCGGCCAAGCACATCGGCCTTCATCACCATGCCGGGGCCGCCGCCGGCCGGCGTGTCGTCGACGCTGCGGTGCCTGTCGGTCGCGGCCGAACGGATATCGGCGATCTCAAGCGACCAGGATTTCGCGGCCAGCGCCTTGCCGGCGAGGCTTGTTCCAAGGGGGCCGGGAAACATTTCCGGAAATATCGTGAGGACGCCCGCCCGCCACATGCTAATCGCGCTCCTCGGGCAGTGCGACGACCATGTGGCCGGCCGCGAGATCGACTTTCTGCACGGTCGCCGCGTCGAACGGCAGCAATTCCGTCTTGTTGCTGTCGTCGAGCCGGATCTCGATCAGATCGCCGGCGCCGAAATTGTGGACTGCGACAAGCGTGCCGCGCTTTTGTCCGGCGCCGTCGACGATCGCCAGGCCGATCAGATCGGCGTGGTAATATTCGTCGGGTTCGCTGGTCTCCGGCAATCGCTCGCGCGGCACGTAGAGTTTGACGTTGACCAAACGAGCGGCGGCATCGCGGTCGCCGACGCCTGCGAGCCGTGCCACGAAATGGTCCTTGGCCGGCCGCATCGTTTCGATCTCGATCGAGCGGCCGTCCTCGGTCTCAAGCGGGCCGTAATTGAGAATAGCGGCAGGGTCCGCAGTAAAAGAATGCAGACGGACCTCGCCGCGCACGCCGTGGGCGGCGCCGATTTGTCCCAAACAGACGCGCGCGCCGCCGGCCATCGTTCGTCCTTCGGGCGGTTAGCTCGCCGGTGCTGCTTCCGCGGCGGGCTTCGCGGCAGCCGGCGCCGCGGCCGCGGCGGCTTTGGCCGCTTCTTCCTTGGCCTTGCGCTCTTTGCGTGGAACGGCCTTTTCCGGATTGTTGCGCGCGGTGCGCTTCATCACGCCGGCGGCGTCGAGAAAGCGCATGACGCGGTCCGAAGGCTGCGCACCCTTGGCGATCCAGGCCTTGGCTTTTTCCACGTCCCACTTCAGCCGGTCGGTCTTGTCCTTTGGCAGCAGCGGATTGAAATAACCGAGCCGTTCGATGAAGCGGCCGTCGCGCGGGCTGCGGCTGTCGGCGACGACGATGTGATAGACCGGCCGCTTCTTGGTACCGGCGCGGGCCATGCGGATGACGAGCATTTAGTGTCCTTTCGTTAGGTCTGATGATGACGTGTGGTTGAATAGTTTCACTTCTTTTTTCCCAGCCCGGGTAGACCGCCGGGAAATTTTGGACCAAGGCCGGGCAGTCCCGGAAAATTCGGCGGCAGGCCCGGCATTGCCGGCGGCAGGCGGGGGACGCCGGGCGCACCGGGCATTCCGGGCGGCAGGCCGCCCGGCATTTTCTCCGCGAGCTTCGCCATCTCTTCCGGGCTCGGCATGCCGCCGCTGCCCATGCCCAGCATATTGGCGAGGCCCGCCATCGGCCCGCGCTTGGCGCCGCCCACGGCCTTCATCACGTCGCCCATGGTGCGGTGCATTTTGAGCAGCCGGTTGATGTCTTCAGGTTTTGTGCCGGAGCCCGCGGCGATGCGGCGCTTGCGGCTCGCCTTGAGCACGTCCGGATGGCGGCGTTCGCCCGGCGTCATCGAATTGATGATCGCCATCTGCCGCTTGAGCACGGTTTCATCGAGATTGCGCTCGGCGAGCTGGTTCTTGATCTTGGCGACGCCCGGCAGCATCGACATCAGCCCGCTCATGCCGCCCATGTTCTGCATCTGCTCCAGTTGTTCCCGCAGATCCGCAAGATCGAAGGAGCCCTTGCGCATCTTCGCGGCAACGCGCGCCGCCTTCTCGGCGTCGATGGTCGTTGCGGCTTTCTCGACGAGCGAAATGATGTCACCCATGCCGAGAATGCGGTCGGCGATGCGCTGCGGATAAAAATCCTCGAGCGCGTCGAGTTTTTCGCCAGTGCCGATGAGCTTGATCGGCTTGCCGGTTACCGCGCGCATGGAAAGGGCTGCGCCGCCGCGGCCGTCGCCATCGACGCGCGTGAGCACGATGCCGGTGAGGCCAAGCCGCTCGTCGAAACTTTTCGCCAGCGTGACGGCGTCCTGCCCGGTCAGCGCGTCGGCGACGAGCAGCACTTCGTGCGGCGTGGTGGCGCGCCGCACTTCTGCGGCCTCGCTCATCAACGCCTCGTCAAGCGAGAGCCGGCCGGCAGTGTCGAGCATCACGACGTCGTAGCCGCCGAGCCGCGCCGCCTGCTGCGCGCGCGCGGCAATCTGCACCGGCGACTGTCCCTCAACGACGGGAAGCGTCTCGACGCTGATCTGGCGGCCGAGCACCGCGAGCTGCTCCATGGCGGCCGGCCGCCGTGTATCGAGCGAGGCCATCAGCACTTTGCGCTTGGCGGCATCGGTCAGCCGTTTCGCGATCTTGGCAGTGGTCGTGGTTTTGCCCGAGCCCTGCAAGCCGACCATCATGATGACAATGGGCGCCGGCGCATTGAGGTCGATCGGCTGCGCGCCGGATCCCAAAATCTCGATCAGCTGGTCGTGCACGATCTTCACGACCATCTGGCCGGGCGTGACCGATTTGATCACCTCGACGCCGACCGCGCGCTGCCTGACCTGTTCGGTGAAGCTGCGCGCGACCTCGAGCGCCACGTCGGCTTCAAGGAGCGCGCGGCGGACCTCGCGCAGCGCGGCATCGACGTCGGCTTCCGACAGCGCGCCGCGCCGCGTCAGGCCGTCGAGGATGCCGCTCAGGCGTTCGGTAAGGCTTTCGAACATCTAAATGCGCCTTTGGCGCCCGAGGGCGCATAGCGCTGTCGGGCGGTAGCCTCCGGTCTCTGGGGCCGGTCGGCGGATTGGCAAAATCGGTCTCTTGCGAGAGCGGGCGGAAAATAGGGGCGGACCCTGCCGCCGTCAACCGGGTGAAGGCTGGCCGGGCTTGATCAGGACATAGACGTTGACGACCAGTTTACCCGGGTCCGCGCCCACCGGATCGGTCACATATTCCTCGATGAACATGTCCTTGGCCTCGAGGCGCTTGTCGTCAAGATAATTGGTGATCGCCTCATAGGTATTGTCGAGATCGTCATAGGAGCCGCGATGCACGAATTTGAGTGCGTGGCCTTCCGGAGACTGGCCCAGCGCAATTTCGCCATGCGGCGGGTTTTTGGGCGCTTCGGCGATCGGCACCGCGGCTTCGTAGTCGAAACCGTTATCATCGGTCGCCGTGAAGATGGTCATCGGCAGGCCCGCGGACTTGATGCCTTCCTTGTCGAGATAGGTATTGATCTTCCTGAACGAGGCGCTGATGGTGCCGAAGGCCTTGTCCCAGGTTCCGCTTCCTTTCACGTAAACGATGGTTTTTGCGGACAGCGTCGTATCCTCGCCGAACGGATCGCCCGGCTGGGCGGGACTGGCCTGAGGAGCGGGTGGTGACGGCGTGGAAGCGTCCGGCGGCGCGGCTGTCTGCGCCCAAGACGGCTGTGGAACCGCCAGCACCAGGATCAGGGCGAGCGCCGCGCCAGCCATACCGGCGCGCAGCGCGAAACGGGTCGACATGGTCGTCACTTCCGGGGCTCCCCTCGAACAAGCGATCCGGCGCCCGCGGCCGCGCCACCGCTTTGTCATCCATCGTCCCCGGCGTAATTCTAGCACGTCCTGCGGAATCCCGCCTTGCCCAAATTGCCGTCAGGCGCCGCCACTGGCGCATGACGCGCAAGTTCTCATATAAGTCCTTCGCATTTGGACTATTTTGCAGGCTTGATTGCAGGCTCGATCATGGGCGCGCTGGCGGATCGCGATTTCGTCAAGATGAACGGCCTCGGCAACGAGATCGTCGTCGTGGATTTACGCCGTGCGCCGCAATCGATTGCCGCCGCCGAAGCGCGTGCGGCGGCGCAGCAAGAACCCTACGACCAGCTCATGGCGCTCTATCCCGCGCGGGGCGGCGGCGACGCTGCAATCCGCATCTACAACAATGACGGATCGGAAGCAGGCGCCTGCGGCAACGGCATGCGCTGCGTTGCCGCATTGGTCAGTGCGGAAACCGGCCATGCCGAACTGAAGTTTGAGACGGCTGCGGGAATCATTGTCTGCAAGCGGGCGGACAACGGCTTGTTCACGGTCGACATGGGACGGCCCCGCCTGCGCTGGGACGAGATTCCGCTGGCGGAAGAATTCGCCGATACGCGCGCCATCGAACTTGAAATCGGGCCGCGCGGCGCGCCGGTCCTGCATTCGCCCTCCGTCGTCAGCATGGGCAACCCGCACGCGATCTTCTGGGTGGACGATCCGGCGGCCTTCGATCTCGCCCGGCTCGGTCCACTCCTTGAAAACCATCCGATGTTCCCGGAACGCGCCAACATCACGCTCGCCGCGACGCCGACACGCGATCACATCGTGATCCGCACCTGGGAGCGCGGCGCCGGCCTCACCCAGGCTTGCGGCACGGCCGCGTGCGCCGCCGCCGTCGCCGCGGCGCGGCTCAACCGCACCGGCCGCAAGGTGACGGTCACTTTACCGGGCGGCGATCTCGCCATCGAATGGCGCGACAGCGACGACCATGTTCTGATGACCGGCCCGGTCGCTTTCGAGCACAAAGGCCGCTTCGCCGCTGCCTTGTCAGCCGGCGCGGGAGCGGTGTGACGATGAGCGTCGATGTCGTCACTTTCGGCTGCCGGCTCAATGCCGCCGAATCCGAAGTGATCCGCCGCGAGGCGGAACAGGCCGGTTTCACGGACACGGTGGTCGTCAATACCTGTGCGGTGACCGCGGAAGCGGTGCGGCAGGCGCGCCAGACGATCCGGGCATTGCGCCGCGAGCGGCCGCAGGCGAGGATCGTCGTCACCGGCTGCGCGGCGCAGACCGAGCCCCAGACTTTCATCGCCATGCCCGAGGCCGACCGCGTGCTCGGCAACGGCGAAAAGCTTTCCGCGGCGGGATGGGCCAAAGCGCGCGCGGCTTTCGATGCCGATGATGCGCCGAAGGCGATCGTCAACGACATCATGGCGGTCAGGGACACCGCGGCACATCTGGTCGACAGCTTTGCCGGGCGCACGCGCGCCTTCGTCCAGGTGCAGAACGGCTGCGATCACCGCTGCACGTTTTGCATCATTCCCTTCGGCCGCGGCAATTCACGCTCGGTCCCGATGGGAGCCGTGGTCGAAGACGTGCGCCGGCTGGTCGCCAACGGCTATTGCGAGATCGTGCTCACCGGCGTCGATATCACGAGCTATGGCGGCGATCTTCCCGGCGAGCCGAAACTCGGTGTGCTGGTAAAGCAGATCCTCAAGCACGTGCCGGAGCTCAAGCGCCTGCGGCTGTCCTCGATCGATTTCGTCGAGGCCGATCACGATCTGCTTGATGCCTTCGCGGCAGATTTCCGGCTGATGCCGCATCTGCATCTGTCGCTGCAATCCGGCGACGATCTCATCCTCAAGCGCATGAAGCGGCGGCATCTGCGCCGCGATGCAATCGATTTTTGCGCGACGGTGCGGCGATTGCGGCCCGACACGGTTTTCGGCGCCGATCTGATCGTGGGCTTTCCGACCGAGACCGAAGCGATGTTCCGGAATTCGCTCGACCTGGTCGAGGTGTGCGCGCTGACGCATCTGCATGTCTTTCCGTTCTCGGCGCGGCCGGGTACGCCGGCGGCGCGGATGCCGCAACTCGATGGCGCCGTCATCAAAGAGCGAGCCCGGCGTTTGCGCGAACGCGGAGCGCTGGCGCTTCACCGCCATCTCGACGGCGAGGTCGGCGCCGTGCGGCGTGTCCTGGCGGAGTTGCGCGGAATTGGCCGTACCGAGCAGTTCACACCGGTGAAACTCGCGTGTGCGGCCGAGCCCGGAACGGTGCACGATCTGAAAATAACCGCGCATGACGGGCGGCAATTGCTGGCGGCTTAGTGTAGTATTGCCCCGGGATCGGATTGCGCCAAATCGGAGTCCGCACGATGGACGGGGACGGGCAGAGCTTCACGATATCGACGACGCAGCAGCTCGAAAGTCTCTACAGCGACACGCCCTACGGTCCGGCGCTCGTCAAGGAGGCCGATCACATCACGCCGCAATATCGCAAGCTGATCGAAGCCGCGCCGTTCGTTGTGCTCGCGACCAGCGGTCCCGAGGGCCTCGATTGCTCGCCGCGCGGCGATCCGCCCGGCTTTATTCGCGTGCTGGACGAAAAGACGCTTCTCATCCCTGATCGCCGCGGCAATAACCGTATCGACAGTCTGCGCAACCTGGTGCGCGATCCGCGTATCTCACTGTTGTTTCTCATTCCCGGCGTCGGCGAGACGATGCGGATCAATGGCACCGCCAGAATTTCCACCGATCCGGCGCTCACCGAAAGCTTCGCGATGAACGGCAAGGTGCCGAAATGCGTCCTGGCCGTGACGGTGGAGAAAGCCTATTTCCAGTGCACCAAGGCGATCATTCGCTCGAAGCTGTGGGATCCGGCAAGCAAGGTCGACCGCAAGACCTTGCCGACGCCCGGGTCGATCCTCGCTGAATTGAGCGATGGCAAGATGGGCGGCCCGGACCATGACCGCCGCGCCCCGGAACGGATCAAAGAGACGATTTACTGATCGCCGTTGCGGCGCGCGCTTCGCCCGAACCGAGCGATGACGGCGCCGGTGTTTCGCTGCCGTTCCAGCCACACAGTGTGAGGCGCTCGCGCAGATGCTCCGGTATCGGCGCCACGGCGCGGATCGGTTCATGGTTCTTGTAGAGCGGCACGGCGATCTCGCGGGCGTGCAGATGCAGCGGCGGGCCGTCCTGCCGCGGCGCCGTGCCGTAAACCGGATCGCCGAGGATCGGCCAGCCCATCTCCGCGCAGTGGACGCGAAGCTGATGCGTCCGTCCGGTCAGCGGCTCAAGGCCGAGCCACGTCAGGGATCGCGAGGGCGCGCGTCCCAGCACCTTCCATCGGGTCACGGCGGGCTGGCCCTGCGGATCGTGCTTCATCCACCAGCCGCGCGTGGCGTCGAGGCGGCCCAGCGGCAGCGCGATCTCGCCCTCGTCGCCGTCCGGCGTACCCTCGACCACGGCCCAGTAGGTCTTGTCGATCAGGCCGTTGCGAAACCGCTTGCCGAGCGCCGCCAGCGCCTTGCGGTGGCGGCCAAGGACAAGGCATCCGGACGTATCGCGATCGAGCCGATGCGCCAGTGCGGGCGCGCGCGGCAGCCCAAAGCGCAGCATGTCAAAATAGTCTTCGAGGCTGGCGCCGCCCTTGGGGCCGCGATGCACCGAGAGTCCGGCCGGCTTGTCGATTATCAGCATGAGCCCGTCGCGGTAGAGCAGCCGCGACATCATCTCTTCCTGGGTCATCTCTTTCGGCATTGTGCCGAAACCGCTATCACGGGCGCCGCACCACCGACAATGTTACCGGGATGAACGACAGCACCGCCGACACGGACCAAACCGCCGGAACCTGGTGGCAGCGCCTCAGCGGCGGCCTCAAGCGCAGCTCATCCGCGCTCGGCGCGATCACCGATCTCGTCACCAAGCGCAGACTCGACGACGCGACGCTCGTCGAAATCCACGATGCGCTGGTCCAGTCCGACCTCGGGCTTGATGGTGCAGACCGTATTACCGCGAGACTGACGGAAGGGCGTCACGACGCCGCGATAACACCTGACGAAGTGAAGGCGGTGGTCGCGGCGGAAGTTGAAAAGATGCTCATGCCGGTTGCGCAGCCGCTCGCGATCGATCCTTTGAAAAAGCCCTTCGTCATCCTCGTCGCCGGCGTCAACGGGTCGGGCAAGACAACGACCATCGGCAAGCTTGCGGCGAAAATGCGCGCCGAAGGCCGCACCGTCATGCTGGCCGCCGGCGACACGTTTCGCGCCGCCGCGATCGAGCAGCTCAAAATCTGGTCGGAGCGCACGGGAGCGGCTTTCGTTGCGCGCGGCGCCGGCGCCGATGCCGCGGGTCTCGCCTTCGATGCGCTCGCAGAGGCCAAACAACAAGGAACTGACGTTGTCCTGATCGACACCGCGGGCCGGCTGCAGAACCGCGCCGAACTGATGGATGAACTGCAAAAGATCGTCCGCGTCATCCGGAAAGTCGACGCCACGGCGCCGCACGCGGTGCTGCTGGTGCTCGACGCCACCGTCGGACAAAACGCGCTGTCGCAGGTCGAGATTTTCACGAAGGTCGTCGGCGTCACCGGTCTTGTCATGACCAAGCTCGACGGCACCGCGCGCGGCGGCATCCTCGTCGCCATCGCCGCGAAGTTCAATGTGCCGGTGCATTTCATCGGCGTCGGCGAAGGCGTCGACGACCTGGCGCCGTTTACGGCGCGCGATTTCGCCCGCGCCATGGTCGGGCTCTCCGCGCCATGACGGTTGAGCCCGTGCCGCGACCACAGTAAGAGCCCCGCCATGACAGCACCGCCAAAACCGCAACTCAATCCTGTTCTCAAGCTCGTGCTCGATCTCGGGCCGCTGCTCGTTTTCTTCTTCGCCAATTCGCATTACGGGATATTCACCGCCACCGCGGCATTCATGGTTGCGATCATCGCGGCGCTTGCGGTTTCCTACGTGCTGACGCGGCACTTTCCGATCATGGCAATCGTCACCGCGGTCATTGTCGTCGTGTTCGGCAGCCTGACATTGATCCTGCACGACGCGACCTTCATCAAGGTCAAGCCGACGATCATCTATGCGCTGTTCGGCGGCGTGCTGCTTGGCGGGCTCGTCTTCAACAAGCCGCTGCTCGGCGTCGTATTCGATTCGCTGTTCCACATTACGGAGGAAGGCTGGCGCAAGCTGACACTGCGCTGGGCGATCTTCTTTCTCGTTCTCGCGGTGCTCAACGAGATCGTGTGGCGCAACACGTCGACGGATATGTGGGTCGACTTCAAGGTGTTCGGCGTGATGCCGCTGACATTCCTGTTCGGCGCGCTGCAAATGCCGCTACTGAAGAAATACGCGGCCGAACCGGTGGAATGACGATCAGGACCCTGCGGCCAGCGCCTTCTCGATTTGTGGCTTGAGCAGGGAATCGAAATTGTCGGCGCTGATCGGGCCGACAAGCTTATAGGCGATGCGCGCGTCACGGCCGATTACGAAAGTCTCCGGCACGCCATAGACCCCCCATTCGATGGCGGCGCGACCGTTGGCGTCGGCGCCGGCGGCGGCGAATGGATCGCCGTAGCGGCCGAGAAAGCGCCGCGCATTCTCCGGCGCGTCCTTGTAATTGATGCCGACAAGGCGGACCCGGCTGTCCTGGGCAAGCCGCATCAGAAGCGGCGCTTCGTCATGGCACGGCACGCACCACGACGCCCAGACGTTCACGACCGTCACCGCCCCATTGAAATTCGCCGGATCGATGCCGGGCACAGGCACGCCATTGTGCTCGAGGCCGGCGACCGGCGGCAGCACGGTTTGCGGCGCCGGGTGGCCAATCAGCGCCGAGGGGATGAGCGAAGGATCGCCGGCATAGAGCCGGAACAGGAACAACAGCGCGAGCGCGAGAAAGACGCCGAGCGGCACGAGAACGATAATGCGGCGCGCGCGCACGTTGCCGCCATCGTTCGCCGCGGCGCTCACGCTTTCTCCCGTGCGCTTTCGGCCGCTTGCGCGATCGCGCGTTCGGCGGGCGTGGCGGAGCGCCGAGCGGCACCCTGTGTCTCTAGTTCCGCAAGCGTGCGCCGTTGCGCGTGGTAATCGAGCGTCACCCAGGCGATCAGCGCGCCGACGATGATGACGGCCGACGCATAGGACGCCGCGATGAAGTTGATATGTGCTGTCGCTCCCATGGTCAGCTCGCGGCGTTGGCCTGCATCAGGCGAAGCGTGCGCACGCGGCGGCGCAAAATCTCGTTGCGCATCGCGGCTAGAAGAAGCGTCGCAAAGAGCAGCGTGAACGCCGCCGCCATGATGAAGAGCGGGATGAGGATTGCCGGATCGATCGTCGAGCCGCCGAGGCGAAATACCGACGCACCCTGGTGCAGCGTGTTCCACCAATCGACCGAGAATTTGATGATCGGCAGGTCGATCGCGCCGACAAGGGTCAGAACCGCCACGGCGCGTGCCGCACGCGATGGATCCTCGACGGTGCGCCACAGCGCGATGACACCGAGATAGAGCAGGAACAGGATCAGTTCGGATGTCAGGCGTGCATCCCACACCCAGTAAGTGCCCCATTCCGGCCGGCCCCACAGCGCGCCGGTGACGAGGCAAAGCAGCGTGAAGGCGGCGCCGATCGGCGCCGCGGCCTTGGCCGTCACGTCGGCAAGCGGATGGCGCCACACCAGAGTGCCGAGCGCGGCGACCGTCATCACCCCCCAGGCGAGCATGCCGAGCCATGCCGACGGCACGTGCAGGAACATGATTTTCACCGTGGCGCCCTGCTGGTAATCGTCCGGCGCGATCATCGTCTGATCGATGCCGAAGGCGAAGACGATCAGCGCCACTCCGCTCAACCATGGAATGGTCCGGTCGGCGATTTTCAGAAATCGCGATGGGTTGGCGAAATCGGCGAGCGGCATCCGCAGCTTTCCTGATCGATTCCCGTTCCTAGTTCACTTGACCGCACCGGCACAATGCCGCGGACGAGGAAGCGTCTTCAATTCTGCATGACAAGGTTGCTACTCCATTTCCTGCCGCAGCGCGGCGGCGGCGGCGAACGGCCCGACGACGAGGCTCGCCAGCGTCAGCCCGCAGAGAACCGTAAACGGCGTTCCAAATGGTATCGGGCCCGTGACGGCGGCATTGGCCGCGGCGACACCGAAGATCAGGACCGGAACCGTGAGCGGCAGCACGATCACGGCGAGCAACAGTCCGCCGCGC
Source organism: uncultured Alphaproteobacteria bacterium (assembly GCA_963808205.1). Lineage (GTDB taxonomy): Bacteria > Pseudomonadota > Alphaproteobacteria > Rhizobiales > Xanthobacteraceae > BOG-931. The sequence continues at coordinate 400,719 of CAWEER010000005.1, read as the reverse complement.
CGCAGCGTCACGGCGATGGCGGCGCCAATGAGGCCGATGAAGGTCAGCGCCGGCGTGCCGACGAGAAGCGTGAGCACCAAAGCGGCTTCCGCCGGCGCATCGAGATTGAGAAGGAGCCCGATGAGCGGTGCGGCGATCACCAGCGGAAATCCGGTGGTCAGCCAATGCGCAATGCCCTTTACCGCGACGACGAGTTCGAGCGGCGCGCGGCCAAGCAGGATCAGATCGAGCGAGCCGTCGTCGTGGTCGCCGGCAAACAGGCGATCGAGCGCAAGCAGGCTTGCGAGGAGTGCCGCGAGCCACAGGATCGCCGGGCCGATGCGCTTGAGGAGCGCGAGGTCGGGGCCGAGTGCAAACGGCGTCAGCGTGACCACGACAAGGAAGAACAACACGCCGATCAGCGCGCCGCCGCCGACGCGCACGGCGATGCGCATGTCGCGGACGAGAAGGGCGCCAAGCGCGCTCATGCCACGGGCTCCGCCTGGACCGGCGAAGACGCCGCCTGATCGAGCCGCAATTCGTGGCTGGTTTTGAGTCCGATCGGTCCATGCGCCGCCGCAAGAATCAGGCCGCCGCCGGCGAGATGCGCGGTCATCAGGTCGGCCAGACGCGACTGCGCCGGCGCGTCGAGTGTGCTGGTCGGCTCGTCGAGGAGCCAGAGCGGCCGCGGCGCGGCGAGCAGCCGGGCGATCGACAGCCGCCGGCGCTGCCCGGCGGACAAATAGGCCGCCGGCAGGCCCGCCAGCGTGGCGAGACCCACAGCCTCGAGTGGCTCTTCGATATTGGCGGCCCTCGCGCCGAAGAACCCCGCCCAGAACCGCAGATTTTCGGCCACCGAGAGCGACGGTTTGAGCGCGTCCTGATGACCGAGATAATGGGCCTGTTCGCCGATGTTCAGTTCCGCATCGCCGCCCTCAAGCGTCAGCCGTCCGGCGGCGAGCCGGACGAGGCCGGCGATCATGCGCAGAAGCGACGATTTTCCCGCCCCGTTGCGACCGGTGACGGTCAAAGCCTCGCCGGGTCCGATACTAAAGCTCACGCCGGCGAACACGTCGCGGCCGCCGCGGTGACAGGCAAGCTCGGCCGCCGAAAGCCGCATCAGGGCCGTCCTGCACGCATTTTTTCGACCGATTGGGCCATGCGCAGCATGTTAGCGGACCATTGGTTGCCGAACTGGCACAACTTTAGAAAAGACCTTATAAACCCGCCATTGGGCTGCGGTGCGCCGGTCTGGAGCCCGTTTCGGCAACAAATTACCTCCGAATTGCGCCGGCGCCCGGCCGGCGGGATGGGAAAAAAATCATGGATTCGCTCGACAGCTTCAAGTGCCTGCGTCCCCTCAAAGTCGGTTCCAAGACCTACGCCTATTTCAGCCTGCCGATCGCGGAGAAGAACGGGTTGAAGGGTATTTCGCGGCTGCCCTTCTCGCTGAAAATCCTCCTGGAGAATTTGCTGCGCAACGAGGATGGCCGCACCGTCACCAAGCAGGATATCCAGGCCGTTGCCCAATGGCTCAAGACCAAGAGCTCGGACCGCGAGATCGCGTTCCGCCCGGCGCGCGTGCTGATGCAGGATTTCACCGGCGTGCCCGCCGTCGTCGACCTTGCCGCGATGCGCGACGCGATGGATCATCTCGGCGGCAATGCCAAGAAGATCAATCCGCTGGTGCCGGTCGATCTCGTCATCGATCATTCGGTGGCGGTGAATTTCTTCGGGCACAAAGACTCGTTCAAGAAAAACGTCGAAGAGGAATACAAGCAGAACCAGGAGCGCTACCGGTTCCTGAAATGGGCGCAGGGTTCATTTGAGGATTTTCGCGTGGTGCCGCCCGGCACCGGCATCTGCCATCAGGTCAATCTCGAATATCTGTCGCAGACGGTGTGGACGGCGAAGTCCAAGACAAGCTTCCCGGACAAATCGGTTGCCACCGAGCTTGCCTATCCGGACACGCTTGTCGGCACGGATTCGCACACCACGATGGTGAACGGCCTTGCCGTTCTCGGCTGGGGCGTCGGCGGCATCGAGGCGGAAGCGGCGATGCTCGGCCAGCCCTATTCCATGCTGCTGCCGGAAGTGATCGGCGTGCGGCTCAATGGCAAGCTCAAGGAAGGCATCACTGCGACCGATCTCGTGCTCACCATCACGCAAATGCTGCGCAAGCGCGGCGTGGTCGGCAAATTCGTCGAGTATTTCGGCCCGGGCATCGCAAGCCTGTCGCTCGCCGACCGCGCCACGCTCGGCAATATGGCGCCGGAATACGGCGCGACCTGCGGCTTCTTTCCGGTCGACGACGACACCATCAAATATCTGCGCGACACCGCCCGTGCGGCGGACCGGGTCGCGCTCGTCATCGCCTACGCCAAGGCGCAGGGCATGTATCGCACCAAGAACACGCCCGACCCGATGTTCACCGACATCCTCAAACTCGAACTGTCGTCGGTGGAGCCTTCGCTTGCCGGACCGAAGCGTCCGCAGGACCGCGTCGCGCTCAAGGAGGTCAAGAACGGCTTTGCCTGGTCGATGGACAAGGAATTCAACAAAGCGGCCGACATGGACGCGCGTTTTCCGGTCGAGGGGCGCAGCCATACGCTGGGCAACGGCGATGTCGTGATCGCGGCGATCACGTCCTGCACCAACACATCAAATCCGAGCGTGATGGTCGCGGCCGGTCTCGTCGCACGCAAGGCGGCGGCGAGGGGCCTCACCGTGAAACCGTGGGTGAAGACCTCGCTCGCGCCCGGCTCGCAGGTGGTCGCGGAATATCTGGCGAAATCCGGCTTGCAGGAAGACCTCGACAAGCTCGGCTTCAATCTCGTCGGCTTCGGCTGCACGACCTGCATCGGCAATTCGGGTCCGCTGCCGGAAGAAATTTCCGAAGCGATCAACAAGAACGATATCGTGGCCGCCGCGGTGCTGTCCGGCAATCGCAATTTCGAAGGCCGCGTCAACGCCGACGTGCGCGCCAATTATCTCGCGTCGCCGCCGCTCGTCGTTGCCTATGCGATCGCCGGCTCGATGCAGATCGACGTCGCCAAGCAGCCGCTCGGCACCGATCAGAAAGGCCGCAAGGTTTATCTGCGCGATATCTGGCCGTCGACCCGCGAGATCGCCGACGTCATCCGCAAGAACATCACCAAGCAGATTTTCGCCAAGAAATACAGCGATGTGTTCAAGGGCGATGCGAACTGGCGCAAGATCGCGGTCAAGGGCGGCCTCACCTACAAGTGGGACGACCGTTCGACCTATGTGCAGAATCCGCCCTATTTCGAAGGCATGCAGAAGCGCAGCCAGCCGATCGAGGACATCATCGACGCGCGCGTTATCGGCCTGTTCCTCGATTCGATCACGACCGACCACATTTCTCCGGCCGGTTCGATCAAGGAAGAAAGCCCGGCCGGCGAATATCTGCGCGACCATCAGGTGCGGCCGAAGGACTTCAACCAATACGGCACGCGGCGCGGCAATCATCAGGTGATGATGCGCGGCACCTTCGCCAATATCCGCATCAAGAACCAGATGGTCCCCGGCGTCGAAGGCGGCTACACGATCCACTATCCGTCGAAGCAGCGCATGACGATGTACGACGCGGCGATGCGCTACAAGGCGGAGCATGTGCCGCTCGTCATATTCGCCGGCAAGGAATACGGCACCGGCTCGTCGCGGGACTGGGCGGCGAAAGGCACGATCCTGCTCGGCGTACGCGCGGTCGTCGCGCAATCGTTCGAGCGCATTCATCGCTCCAACCTCGTCGGCATGGGCGTCGTTCCTCTGGTCTTCGAGGAGGGCACGTCGTGGCAAACGCTCGGCCTCAAGGGTGACGAGCAGGTTACGCTCCGCGGGCTGCACGGCGATCTCAAGCCGCATCAGCGGATGCTCGCCGAGATCGTCGCCTCCGACGGCGGTCTCAAGCGCGTTCCCCTGATCTGCCGTATCGATACGGTGGATGAACTGGAATACTACAAGAACGGCGGAATCCTGCAGTACGTGCTTCGCCATCTCGCCGCGTAAATATTGCGATTACGTGCGCGCCTCACCGCGAAGTGAGTGGCGGGTGACTGGTGCCGGCGTTACCACAGACGCCGTCACTGACCCGTCACGGAGGGGCCGCGGGGTGGAGGTCGTAATGCTGCATCGCCGCTTCGCGCCGGCATTCCTCATCACTGGCTTGCTCGTATCGACACTGGCGGCCGCGCAGGCCGCCGAACCGCGAGCGTTGCTCGAACTGTTCACCAGCCAGGGCTGCTCATCCTGTCCGCCGGCGGACAAGCTGCTCGGCGAGCTGGTGAACAATCCGGCGCTGATCGCGCTCTCGATGCCGATCGACTATTGGGACTATCTCGGCTGGAAAGATACGCTCGCCAATCCGGCGCATTCGGCACGGCAGCGCGCCTATGCGCATGTGCGCGGCGATCGCGAGGTTTATACGCCGCAGATCGTCGTCAACGGCGCAACTGACGTGCTCGGCAGCGATCAGGCCGCGGTCGAGCGGGCGATTTTGCAGACCGATCAGAAATCCGACGTGATGTCCTTGCCGGTCGCGATGTCGGCCGGCGCCGATGGCGTGAATGTGAAAATCGAATCGGCGGAGAACCAGCATGCCGCCGGCGAGGTATGGCTGTGCCCGCTTGCCAAAGCCGTGTCGGTCACGATTGCCCGCGGCGAAAACCGCGGACACACCATCACCTACCATAATGTCGTGCGCGGCTGGGTGAAGCTCGGCGACTGGACCGGAAAGCAGTCGGACTGGACCGTGCCAATGTCGCAGATCAAGCAGGACGGCATCGATGCGGCGGCCGTCATGGTGCAGGAGGGTTCGCGCGACAAGCCGGGAATCATCCTCGGCGCGGCCTATATCCCGCTGCAATAAGCAGCCGCTCGATCTCCAACAAAAAAGGCCGGCGACAGGCCGGCCTCAGGATTGGGGAAAGAACCGCACAACAAACAACGCAACCCTAAGAACTACTGCACCCTACCGACTACGAACTGCCAACTACGAAACTCGGTCGCCTGCGAAACTCTGGCCCGGTCCGTCCGCGCCCCGGGGGGCTGGGGGGCTGAGGAATCCGGAACACGATCCGAACCGGGCCCTGAGGCAACAGGGTCATATCTCGCAGTCCAGCTTGGCGTGTGCTTGGCCGAAATGGGGCTGTATTATGATTCACTTAACGAACGCGTGATTCAGCAGTCGAAAATGCCGCAGCCCGAGCCCGCCGCGCGTTCTGTCGCCATCGTTCTGTCGCCATGGCGCATTTCCCCGGCGGGCCTGTTTTTGCAGCACAATTGCCTGCGCGGGAGGGCTTGCCGGCGGTCGCGTCCGGCGCGATCATGAAGTGCGAATAACAAAGGAGGCGCCGCATGGATTTCGGCGAAACCGATCCAAGCGCGTGGCGCGGGGGCGAGCAGCGTGCGCACGTCCCCGCAAGCGAAGTGACTTTCAGCCGGCGCGAGCTTGACCGCATCCTGCGGCTCTACGGGCGCAAAGTCGCCGACGGCGAGTGGCGCGATTACGCCATCGATTTCCTCAAGGACCGCGCGGTGTTTTCGGTTTTCCGCCGTGCGTCGGAAATGCCCCTCTACCGCATCGAGAAAAATCCAAAGCTCGGCCGCCGCCAGGGCGCCTATAGCGTGATCTCGGCGACAGGCCACATCCTGCGCCGCGGCCACGAGCTCGATCGCGTGCTCGGCGCGCTCGACCGTTCGCTGCGGGTGGTCGCGGGCTGAGGCGTTACGGCGGCGCGGTATCGCCGCTGCCGAGCGCGCGCTGCATCAGCACGGTATCGAGCCATTTGCCGTGCTTGAAACCGACCGAGCGCAGCGTGCCGATGAGATCGAAGCCGGCTTTGGCATGCACCGCGATCGAGGCGGTCTGCGCCGAATCGCCGATCACCGCGATCATCTGGCGAAAGCCGCGCCGTTCGGCATCGGCAACGAGGTGCGCCAGCAACAGCGCGCCGATGCCTCTGCGGTGGAATTCCGGCGCGACATAGATCGAATCCTCGACGCACCATTTGTAGGCCGGCCGCGCGCGGTAAGGCCCGGCATAGGCATAGCCGATAATCGTGCGGCCGATTTCCGCGGTGAGATAGGGAAAATCGTTGTCCAGCAAGGCCTGCTGGCGCCGCGTCATTTCGGCTTCGTCCGGCGGGTCGAGTTCGAACGATGCCGTGCCATGCAAGACCGCATCAGAATAGATGCGGGTGATGGCGGGGACATCGCCGGGAAGGGCAGGGCGGATCTTGATATCGCTCATCGGTGGCTCGTTCCGTAAGACTTCATAGCCCAGTACTGCGCGTGACAGAATTGTGTAAAGTTTGGCCGTTCGCCCCTGGCGCGGCTGGCTCTGTCTGCCGCCTCATCATCGCAGCGACGGTCCGATTTGCCTGAAGAAGAAAATCCACCGCTCGCCCGATCGCGCCGCGTCGTCGTCACGGCGCTCGGGCTCTCGCAAACCCTCGCCTGGGCGTCGAGCTACTACCTGCCGGCAATTCTCGCCGATCCGATCGGCAAGACGCTCGGGCTGTCGCGATCATGGGTTTTCGCTGCCTTTTCGATGGCGCTTCTGATCGCCGCTTTCGCCGGGCCCGCCGTCGGCCGCGTGATCGACCGCTATGGCGGCCGCGGTGTGCTGGTGCTCTCCAATCTCGTCCTCGCCGCCGGGCTGGTTGCGCTTGCCGCCGCAAATGGCGTGGTGTGGCTGTTCGCCGCCTGGGCGATCCTCGGCTTTGGCATGGCGCTTGGACTTTATGACGCCGGATTTGCAGCACTTGCCGCGCTCTACGGCCAGAACGCGCGCGGCCCGATCACCGGCATAACCCTCTATGCAGGTTTTGCTTCGACGCTCAGCTGGCCGCTCTCGACCTTTCTCGACGACACGCTCGGCTGGCGCGAATGTGTTCTGGTATGGGCGGCGCTTAATCTCGTCGTCGGACTGCCGCTCAATCGCTTCCTGCTGCCGCTGCCGGCGAGAACGGCGCGCGTTTCACATTCGGCCGGACCTTCGATCGGCTGGAAGCCGTACAGGCAGATGTTTCTCCTGGCATTCGTCTTCGCGGCCGCATGGTTCGTCACCGGCGCGATGGCGTCGCAATTGCCGGCGCTTCTGGAGCGCGCCGGCGCGACACCGGTGCAGGCGGTCGCCGCCGCTTCGCTCGTCGGTCCGGCGCAGGTCGTGGCGCGTCTCGGCGAGTTTCTGATTTTGCGCCGCATTCACCCGCTGGTCTCGGCGCGGATCGCAGCCTTGCTGCATCCGATCGGCGCCGCCGTCTTCGCCCTCATCGGGCCGGCGGCGGCCGCCGCCTTCGCGGTGTTCTATGGTGCCGGAAACGGCCTCCTCACCATCGCGCGCGGCACCGTGCCGCTCGCCGTGTTCGGCCCGCACAATTATGGCGAACGGACCGGTTTGCTCGGCGCCCCGGCGCGCGCCGCGCAGGCCTTTGCGCCGCTCCTGTTCGGCCTCTTGCTCGATGCCATGGGCATCTCGGTGATATTCATCTCCGTCGCGCTGTGCCTTGCGGCTTTTGCCGCGCTGCTTTTCCTGCGCGCTTCCGACCAGCAGGCCACGGGGGGCGCCGCGGCTTGAGCCAAAACAAAACGCCCCGGGTTTTTGCCCGGGGCGTTGCGTTTGACGTGTTGCTGTCGATCAGCGGCGGTCGCCGAACAGCCGCAGCATCATCAGGAACAGGTTGATGAAGTCGAGATAGAGCGACAGCGCGCCCATTACCGCCTTGCGGCCGGCAACGGTGCCGTCGTCATTCACGCTGTACATCTCCTTGATGCGCTGGGTGTCCCAGCCGGTCAGGCCGGCGAACACCACCACGCCGATGATCGAGATCGCCCAGTCGAGCCCGCTTGAGTGCAGGAACATATTGACCAGGCTGGCGATGATGATGCCGATCAGGCCCATGAACATGAACGAGCCCATGCCGGAAAGGTCTCGCTTCGTGGTGTAACCCCACAGGCTCAGCGCGCCGAACGTGGCGGCCGAGATGAAGAACACCCGCGTTACCGAGGCGCCGGTATAGATCAGAAAGATCGATGCCAGCGACAGGCCAAGCAGACCGGCATAGAGGAAGAACAGCATCAGCGCCGTTCCGGGCTGCAGCCGGTTGATGCCAAAGCTGATGGCGAAGACGAGACCGAGCGGCGCCAGGACCAGCACCCACATCAGCGGGCTCTGGAAGATGGCGTGGCCGAACGCCGTAAGCTGCATCGAGCCGCCGACGTCGGTGACCGCGGCGGAAAACGCCAACCAGGCAACGAGCCCGGTGAGCGCCACGCCGGCCGTCATGTAATTGTAGACGCGGAGCATGTAGGCACGCAGACCTGCGTCGATTGCGACCTGGTCCGTGCGATAGCCGGTCCTGGGCGTCGCGTAATTCCGATCTAAGTCGGACATGGAATACCCCTGGGTTGTCCCGGCGCATCCGCCGGGCCTGGCAGTCGGCGACAGCCGCCTGCGCGTGGCAGGAATTTAGTGCGAAAGCGCCCCCCGCGCCAGATGGGTGCGACGCCATATTTTCCGCCTGTTACAAACTCTTCATGCTTGTTAACGCCGCCGCACGGCAGCGCGCGTCAGGCGGCAAATCAGAGGTTCCGCAAGACCTCCGCAGGCTTGCGGCCGAGCGCCGAAAAGGTGCCGGCAAGCCCTATCCCGATTGCGACCGCCAGCGCCGCGGCGGCGGCTGCGGCGGCTTCGCCCGGCACGAAGACGAAGGGAAAATCCATCACCTGCGTCACAATAAGACCGGCCGCGAGCGCGCCGGCGGCAACGGCAAAAATCACGGTCGCCACGCCGATCAGGAAATATTCCAGCGCATAGGCCGCGGTGAGCCGCGCCCGCGTCGCACCCAGAGTTTTCAGCACCACGGCATCGTAAATCCGGAACCGCTGGCTTGCGGCGAGCGCGCCGCCGAGCACCAGCGCCGCCGCAATGAGCGTGATCGAGCTTGCGCCGCGCAACGCCAGGAGAAGATTGCGCGACAGCGCGTCGATTGTGTCGAGGGCATCCTTCACGCGCACGGCGGTGACCGTCGGAAAACTATCGGCCAGCGCCTTGATGAGGGACGCTTCCTCCGCCGTCGTGCCGCCGTCGGCGAAGGTCAGCGTGGCGATATCGGTATGCGGTGCGCCGGCGAACGTGCCGGGCGAAAACACCAGGACGAAATTGATGCCGAGATTTTCCCAATCGACCGTGCGCAGGTTGGCGATCCGCGCCGTTATGTTGCGGCCGAGCACGTTGACCGTGATGGTGTCGCCGATCTTGAGATCAAGATCGTGCGCGGTGCGGCTCTCGAGCGAAACGAGCGGCTCGCCGGCATAATCAGCGCTCCACCAGGCGCCCGAGGCGATATGGGAACCCGCCGGAACGGCATTCGCAAATGTGATTCCGCGATCGCCCTGCAACACCCAGCGCGATCCGGCAGCGGGTTTGAGATCCTCGGCCTTGACGCCTTTCGCCGCGACAATGCGGCCGCGCAGCATCGGTACGCGCTCGATCGCCGAGCCGGGCGCCGCACTGTGGACGAAGCCGTCGAACCGGGCGGCATCTGCCGCCGGGATATCGAGGAAGAAGAACGACGGCGCCTTGTCGGGCAGCGCGCTTGCCAATTCGCGATGCAGGTTGCCGTCGATCTCGACCACGGTAACAAGGAGTGAAAGACCAAGGCCTAGCGACAGCATCACACTTGGCGTCAGCGCACCGGCGCGGTGGATATTGGCGATGGCGAGTCGCAGCACGGTCGAGCGCTGGCGCGGCAGGCGGCGGGCAGCCCACATCGTCAGAAGCGCGATGAGCCGCAGCAGCAGGAAAACGGCGGCTGCCGCGATGACGAAATAGATCGCGACGCGGCGATCGTAGGTGGTGAGGATCGCCAGCGCCGCAAGACCGGCGACGATTGCCGCCGTGATTGCGACATAGCGCAGGCGCGGCCACGCCCGGTCGGCGGCGATCTGATCGCGAAACAGCATGGACACCGAAATGTCGTGCGCGCGCCCAAGCGGCCACAGCGCGAACGCGAGAGCCGTGAGCAGGCCATAGGCGACCGACAGCGCCAGCGCGTGCGGATAAAGCGCCGGCGCGACGGGAAGCGGAATGATCGCGCCGAAGGCATAGACGATCGCAAACGGCAGCACGGCGCCAAGTGCGGCGCCGATCAGCGTGGCGGCGAGCGCGACAACAACGACCTCGGTGCAGTAAATGGCGAACACGCCGCCGCCGGTCGCGCCAAGCGCCTTCATGGTGCCGATCGCATCGCGCTTGCGCGCAAGGTGGCTTGCGACCGCATTGGCGACGCCGACGCCGCCGACCAAAAGCGTGGTCAGGCCGACCAGCGTCAGGAATTGTGTGAAGCGCTCGACATTGCGTTCGAGAAGCGGTGTGGCCTTGTTGCGGGTGCGAATCTCCCAGCCGGCGTCCGGAAATTCGGTTTTCGCCTGGTTCTCGACCGCCGCCACCGCGCTGTCAGCCGCATTGGCGCCGGGCAGCCGCAGCCGATATTGCCAGCGCACCAGGCTTCCGGGCTGCAGGAGCCCGGTTGCGCGCAGCGCGGCTTCGCTCATGAGCACCCGCGGGCCGAGCCCGATGCCGCCGGCAAGCTTGTCGGGTTCGGCGGTCAATGCGGCGCGCAGTTCAACCGCGATAGCACCGATGCTGACGCGATCGCCGATTTTCAGATCGAGACGCGTCAGCAGCGTCGGATCGACGGCCGCGCCGAACGCACCGTTCGTTTCCGCAAAAATCTCCGGCAGCGGCATCGCCGGATCGGACGCAACGCTGCCGAACAACGGATAATTGCCGTCGACCGCTTTGACCTCGACAAGCGTCGGGTTGCCATCGGGGCCCCGTGTCATGGCGCGCAAGCTCGCGGCGACCGAGACCGTGCCGCGGGCGGCGAGGAAAGCACGCTCGGCGTCATCGGCTTCACGCTGAATGAGCGAAAAGGCGAGATCGCCGCCCAACACCACGCGGCCGGCGCCGGCGATGCCGTCGTTGAGGCTCGCTGCGACCGACCCGACGCCCGCGATCGCCATGACGCCGAGCGCGATGCAGGCAATAAAGACGCCGAAGCCATGCAGGCCGCCGCGCAGATCGCGCCAGGCAAATCGGAGCGCGAAGTGCAGCGCGGCGAACTTGTTTGGCATCGCGGCTGGCGCCAGCATCAGCGCGCCTTTGGCATGACGCGCGACAGCAGGAGATGCGCCGGCAGGAATGCGAACAGCGGCAGGCCGATCATCAGACCGGCAAGCCAGACATAGGGCGGCATCCAGGTTTGCGCCGCCGTGTCGCCCATGCCCCAGACATAGTCGATGTTGACCGGCGTCAGCCCCGGATTCGGCGTCGGCGGCGGCATGAAGAAGAACGCGACCAGAATGAGAATCCAGGCGAGGCCGATCCAGCAGATCAGCCCGCGCCGGTCATAACCGATCCGCCAGACCAGAAAGACCAGCAGAAACGGCATCCAGCCGTGATAGAGCGAGAGCAGGCGCAGAAAAAGCGCGTGGCTGGCATCGAACATGTAATCGGTGATGCCGGTCAGCGAATGGCCGGCGGCATTGAACAGAAAATCGATCACCCAATAAATCTGCATCACCAGGATGCCCACGCAGGCCGTGGAGATCAGGAGCGCATTCTCCGGCCAGATCGCAACGAGAGTCAGAAGGAGTGCGGCGTCGCAAAAATACAAGAAATTCGTCAGGCCGTAATAGTACCAATAGACCGGAATGAGCACGGCCATGAACGCCGTATAGGCGAGTTTCACCGCGAGCGGCACACGTGAAGCATTTTGCGTCATGTGAATTATCCCGCGAGTTGTCCCGAATGCATGTGCAGCACGCGATCGCATCGCGCCGCGAGCGCGATGTCATGAGTAACCAGAACAAGTGTCGTGCCGCGCTCGCGATGGCCGCGAAACAGCAGTTCGATGATGTCGCGCCCGGTGCTCTCGTCAAGATTTCCGGTCGGCTCGTCGGCAACGAGAATGGCGGGGCTTGGCGCCAGCGCGCGCGCGAGCGCCACGCGCTGCTGCTCGCCGCCGGACAACTCGGCCGGATAATGGTGGATGCGCTGGGCAAGCCCGACGGCGGACAATTCCTGGCTCGCCCGCGCGAAGGCGTCGGGCGTGCCGGCAAGTTCGAGCGGCACGGCGACGTTTTCCAGCGCCGTCATGGTCGGGATCAGATGGAAGGCCTGAAACACGATGCCGATATTCCTGCCGCGAAAGCGCGCGAGTTCGTCCTCGCTGAGCCGTCCCAATTCCGCTCCGGCGACCATGACCGAGCCGGAATCCGGCCGCTCCAGACCCGTCATCACCATGAGCAGCGTCGACTTGCCGGAGCCCGAGGGGCCAAGGAGGCCAAGCGCCTCGCCGCGACCTATATTGAGGGCGATGTCGCGCAGGATGTGGACCCGGGCGGCGCCGCGGCCGAGCGAGAGATTGACCCCGCCGAGCGTAATGGCGCCGCCGGCGGAAGGATGCCCAGAAATGTCGTTCATGCTGATGACCGGCCGACAGCCTCTACGTCCCGCCCGCCGTTCATATGGGTGCCGGCGGCCGTTGCGCCAAATCGCCGTGCTTTGTAGCGCGGCATTGATTGCCGCAACAGCTTTGGGCGTATTGGCAATGCATCCCGCTACCGCACAAGGACCAATCCAAGAACTAATCCAGGGACCAATGCATGTGGTCGCGCTGGGCGATTCTCTGACCGCAGGCTACGGCCTCTCCGTGAATGATGCTTTCGTGCCGCGCCTGCAATCGGCGCTTGCAGCAAAAGGCATTGCCGTCGAGATCGCCAATGCCGGCGTTTCCGGCGATACCGCCTCCGACGGGCTTGCCCGGCTGGACTGGTCGGTGCCGCAGGGCACCGATGCGGTCATTGTCGAACTTGGCGCCAACGATATGCTGCGCGGCATCAAACCGGAGGTGACGCGCGCCGCGCTCGATACGATTTTACGCCGGCTCACGGAGCGTCATATCGCTGTCATGCTATGCGGCATGCGCGCTGCGCCGAATCTCGGCGCCGAATATGGCCGCGCGTTCGAGCCGATCTATCCGGAACTTGCGGCGAAGTATGGCGCGGTGCTCTATCCGTTTTTCCTCGACGGCGTTGCGGCCAATCTCACACTGCTGCAGCAGGACGGCATGCATCCCAATGCCGCAGGGGTGAACGTGATCGTGGAGCGGATTTTGCCGAAGGTTCTGGAACTCGTCGCCAAAGTGCGGGCACAGCATCCATCGTAAAGGGTTGCGTGCGCGAAGCGATCACCCCATTCTCCTGTTAAGGCGAATCGCGCGGAGTCCGTTATGCCCCGCCTCTTTACCGGTATCGAGATCCCGTCGTCAGTCGCTCAATCGCTCGGCATGATGCGGGGCGGCTTGCCGGGAGCGCGCTGGATCGATCCCGAAAACTATCACCTCACATTGCGTTTCATCGGCGATATCGACGATTACCTGGCGCGCGAGATCGCCGATGTGCTGGGGCGCGTGCATCGCAAACCGTTCGAGGTCCATCTCGACGGTTTGTCGTCGTTCGGCGGCCGCAAACCGCGTGCCGTCGTCGCCTCCGTCACGCCGGTTCCGGCGCTGATGGAATTGCAGGCCGAACACGACCGGCTGCTGCAGCGGCTCGGGCTGGAGCCGGAGGGACGCAAATATACGCCGCATGTGACGCTCGCGCGCCTGCGCGATTCATCGAGTCACGACGTCGCCGGCTATCTTGCCGCGCGCGGCTATTATCGCTCGGCGTCCTTTGACGTGTCGCGTTTCGTGCTGTTCTCCTCGCGCGCGTCGGTCGGCGGCGGCCCCTATATCGCCGAGGAAGCCTATCCGCTCACCGTGACCGAGCTCAGGTGGGCGCACAGTTCCTGATCCGGATTTGGCATTCCCAGTTTCTCGCTTCATCGGGCCCCGGAATAAAGCACTCTCAAGCGCGCAGTATCCGCGTGTGCAGATCGAGCATCGCCGTGGCGAAGCCGTGGCTGTCGGACATCAATTCACGCATCAGCGACAGCGGCGTCGGCCGCGACGCTTCGACTTCGCCGACCACGCTTTCGAAATCGAATGAAAGCTCGGCGTCGAATTTTCGCGCAAGCTGTTGCATGCGCAGATTTTCGGCAAGGCAGGCCATGTGCAGATGACGAAGGCCGCGGTTGCGCGCGGCAAGCAGTGTCCGCTGCAAAAGCGCGGAACCCACACCGTGACTTTGCCACGGCTTCTCGACGCTGATCGCGGCTTCGGCCTGGCGCGGGAAGCGCAGGCCGAGCGGCCGCAGCTCAGCCGCACCGCGCATCTCGTCGCCGACGAAAAAGCCATGCACGACGGCATCGAGGCTGGAGGCCAGTTCGACGTAATTGCGCACGAAATCGTCCGATACGCCGCCGGCAAAGCGGCTGTGCCGGCTCTCCGGATCAAGGCGCAGCATATGGTCGCGGTATTTGGCTGTTTCGCCGATCCATAACTTGCGGATCACGCCGCCTTCGGGAAGAACTTCCTGCATTAGGTCTCCTGACGTTGTCGTCGCTGAGACCCTCCTTTTCGCTTCCTCCCTGGAAGCACGGCGGGCAAACGAGAGCACACCCGTCGAATCGAAAACATCATGTTGTGTGCCGCTGAAATTTGGCAAGGCAAAGGATTGAGCAACATGCCCGCATTCCGTATACGCATGGCTCGCGAAGCATTCGCGACTATTTGTCGAGGGTTGCGCAAGTCTGCGCGCATTTGGCATGTAGCCCGTAATGCAGTTTAAGTCCTCGCGGTGTTCGTCGAGTCTCTTTGCGGCATGTTTTTCGCCACGTTTCACCCACACCGGTTAATCGTCCCGTCAACGTCTGATGTGATTTCTGATGGCGAGCTCCGTCACAGCGCAATACGCCGCAGGCATCGCCGCCGGGCAGGTCGAGAGCGACGATGCCCAGCGCGCCGTCGTCGCCACGATGGCGCGGCTCGAGGCGCAGCTCGTCGAATATCGCCTGGCGCGAAAATCGTCGCCGCTCGGCTGGCTGTTCGCCAGCCGCGCCAGCACGCAGCCGCGCGTCAAAGGTCTCTACATCTACGGCGATGTCGGGCGCGGCAAAACGATGCTGATGGATATGTTCTTCGAGGCGAGCCCGGTCGAGCGCAAGCGCCGCGCGCATTTCCACGAATTCATGCTCGACGTCCACGAACGCATTTTTGCCTTCCGCCAGCAAATGAAAGCCGGCGAGCGTGCGGACGAAGACCCGATAAAGCATGTTGCGGAGGAGCTTGCGGCGCAGGCGTGGCTGCTCTGCTTCGACGAATTCCACGTCACCGACATTGCCGACGCGATGATCCTCGGCCGGCTGTTCACGCAATTGTTCGCGCTCGGCATCGTGATGGTCGCGACCTCGAATGTGCCGCCCGACGATCTCTACAAAGATGGTTTGAACCGCGCGTTATTCGTACCCTTCATCGATATATTGAAAGAGCAGATGGATGTCGTGCGGCTCGATGCGCGCACCGACTTCCGGCTGGAGAAGCTTGCCGGACTGCCGGTCTGGTACGTGCCGGACGATGCGGCCGCAGACGCGGCGCTTGACGATGCCTGGCGGCGGCTTGCCAGCGGACATCGCGGGGACGCCCAGGACCTGGCCCTCAAAGGACGCAGCGTGCATGTGCCCCGCGCCTTCATGGGAGTGGCGCGGTTCTCGTTCCACGATCTGTGCGAAGCGCCGCTCGCCGCCGCCGACTATCTGCGCATCGCGCGCGAATACCACACCGTCATTCTCGATCACGTCCCGGCAATGACCTATGACAATCGCAACGCGGCAAAGCGTTTCATTATCCTGATCGACACGCTCTACGACTTGAACGTGAAACTCATCGCCTCGGCTGCCGCCGAGCCGGATGCGCTCTATTGCGCCGAAGAGGGTTTCGAGGCGCAGGAATTCAAGCGCACCGCTTCGCGCCTGATCGAGATGCGGTCGGAAGCTTTTCTGGCGCGGCCGCATGGCGCCGCCCACGGGCAAATGTCCGGCTCATCGACAGGGATTGTCGAAACCTAGACCGTGATCCGATTATGTTGAATCGGATCATGGTCCAGGTTTTTGGCGGATCACGCTCTAGCCCCCGACACTCGTCACCAGCATCGCGGCGACGACGACAGCCATCAGCACTGTGGCGGCCCAGCCGCCGATCATCAGGCCGCGGGAGGCGGAGAATTTGCCCATGATCTTGCGGCTTGAGACCACAATCATCATGGCGATCATCAGCGGCACTGCGACGATCCCGTTGACGACGGCGCTCCAGAACAGCATGCGGATCGGATCAAGTGGCGTGAGCGCTGCGCCCAATCCGGCGAGCGTCGACGCGGCGACGATCAGATAAAATCCCGGCGCGCCGCGCGCCGGCAATTCGAGGCTGCCTTCCCAGCCGAAGGTCTCCGCCACCGCATATCCGGCCGATCCCGCGAGCACCGGCACGGCGAGCAGCCCGGTGCCGATCATTCCGACCGAGAACAGAAAAAACGTGAACGGTCCGGCAAGCGGCCGCAGCGCCTCGGCGGCCTGGGCGCCGGTGCTGATATGCGTGATGCCATGGGCATGCAGTGTCGCCGCGGTCGTGATGATGATGAAGTAGCCGATCAAGTTCGACAGGATCATGCCGGCCGCGGTGTCGACGCCGATACGAAACCTGTCACGCTGCGCCAGGCGCTTGGTCGTGGATGACGCCGCGCCGTTCGATTTCTTGCTGAGCAGCTTGCGGTCTTCTGCTTCCAGCGAGGCCTGCCAGAAGAACATATAGGGGCTGATCGTCGTGCCGAATATCGCCACCAGCATCAGCATGTAGTCGCGGTCCCACGTTACGCGCGGCAGGAACGTCGCGGCAATGACCTCGCCCCAGGGAATCCGGACGGTGAATGCCACGATGACGTAGGCAAACAGCACGAGCGTGAGTGCCTTGAGGTATCGCGAATACCGGCTGTACGGGATGATAATCTCGGCGGCGAGACAGCCGATGCCGAACGCGGCGATATAGACCAGGAGCGGGCCGCCGATGACGAGCTTCAAGGCCGCTCCCATCGCCGCGATGTCGGCGGCAATGTTCAGCGTATTGGCAATGAGCAAAAGGCCGACGAGGCCGTGGAGCATCACGCCGGGCATCGCCTTGCCCAGATTGGCCGCGAGCCCGCGGCCGGTCACGGCGCCGATCCGGGCACTGACCATCTGGATGGCGATCATGAACGGCGTGGTGAGAAACATCGTCCAGCCGAGCGCGTAGCCGAACTGGGCGCCGCCCTGGGAATAGGTCGCGATGCCGCTTGGATCGTCGTCGGCAGCGCCGGTCACAAGCCCGGGCCCGAGCATCGCAAGCAGTGATTTCACCGAGGATTTTTTGCGCACCGTGCCCCGCTTTCAATTTCCGCCACGACCGGATCGGCGGCATCTCAATCGTGGAAAGAGCGTCTTCGTTCCCCCGGCACTTCCTGCGGCCGTATCCGACTTGAACGCGTCATCTGGACGGGCTAAGGACCGGCAGCCGGCCTTTAATCAACCAATCAAGGACACTTGATCTGATGGCGCGAAGCAAAATCGCATTGATAGGCTCGGGTCAAATCGGCGGCACACTGGCGCTCCTGGCCGGTCTCAAGGACCTCGGCGATGTCGTGATGTTCGATGTCGCCGAAGGCGTGCCGCAAGGCAAGGCGCTCGACCTCGTCCAGGCCTCGCCGGTCGAGGGTTTTGACGCCCGCTATTCCGGTACCAATTCCTACGAGGGGATCGAAGGCGCGGCGGTGTGCATCGTCACCGCCGGCGTGCCGCGCAAGCCGGGCATGAGCCGCGACGATCTTCTCGGCATCAACCTCAAGGTGATGGAGCAGGTCGGCGCCGGCATCAAGAAATACGCGCCGAACGCCTTCATCATCTGCATCACCAATCCGCTCGACGCCATGGTCTGGGCGCTGCAAAAGTGCTGCGGCCTGCCGAAGAACATGGTCGTCGGCATGGCCGGCGTGCTCGATTCCGCGCGCTTCCGCTATTTCCTCGCCGACGAGTTCAATGTCTCGGTCGAGGACGTCATCGCGTTCGTTCTCGGCGGTCACGGCGACACCATGGTGCCGCTGGTCCGCTATTCGGCGGTCGCCGGCATTCCGCTGCCCGATCTCGTCAAGATGGGCTGGACCACGCAGGCGCGGATCGACGAGATCGTCGATCGCACGCGCAACGGCGGCGGAGAAATCGTCAGCCTGCTCAAGACCGGTTCGGCGTTCTATGCGCCCGCCGCGTCCGCGATCGCGATGGCGGAAAGCTATCTGCGCGACAAGAAGCGGGTATTGCCGGCCGCCGTCTGGCTCAATGGCGAATACGGCCAGAAGGACATTTACGTCGGCGTGCCCGTTGTGATCGGCGCCAAGGGCGTCGAGCGCATTGTCGAGATCGAGTTCACCGGCGGCGAGCAGGCCATGTTCGAGAAATCGGCGGAATTGGTCAAAACCCTGATCGACGCCTGCAAGAAGATCGCACCGGATTTGGGGAAGTGAAATTGATCCGTCACCCTGAGGTGGCCGCGCATCGCGCGGCCCTCGAAGGGCGACGACCGGAGCGCCTCGGCCGACATCCTTCGAGGCCCGCTCTGCCCGCACCTCAGGATGACGAAACGCAGGTTGGGCGGTTCCGATGAACATCCATGAATATCAGGCGAAAGCGGTATTGCGCGAGTTCGGCGTGCCGGTGCCGCGCGGCATTCCGGCATTCACCGTCGACGAGGCGGTCAAGGCCGCCAACGAGCTCGGTGGTCCGGTCTGGGTGGTCAAGGCCCAGATTCATGCCGGCGGCCGCGGCAAAGCGGGCGGCGTCAAGGTCGTCAAGGCTGTCGACGACGTAAAACGCGAGGCGACGCGCCTTCTCGGCTCGACGCTGGTGACGCATCAGACCGGGCCGCACGGCAAGGAAGTCCGCCGGCTCTATATCGAGGAAGGCTCGGCCATCGATCGCGAATATTATCTCTCCGCACTGGTCGACCGCGAAACATCCGAGGTTGCCTTCGTCGCTTCGACTGAAGGCGGCATGGATATCGAGGAGGTTGCGCACAAGACACCGGAGAAGATCATGAGCTTCTCGATCGATCCGGCAACCGGTTTCATGCCGCACCATGCCCGCCACGTTTCGAATGCATTGGGATTTAGCGCCGACGTGGCGAAGCAGGCGGCTGCCGTGCTGCCGAAGCTCTACCAGGCGTTCGTCGCCAAGGACATGAGCCTTCTCGAAATCAATCCGCTGGTCGTCACGAAATCGGGCGAGCTGATCTGCCTCGACGCTAAGATCGGCTTCGACGACAACGCGCTCTACCGGCATGCCGACATCGCGGCGCTCCGCGACCTCGCCGAAGAGGACGCCAAGGAGACCGAGGCGTCGAAATACGATCTCAACTATGTGGCGCTCGACGGCGCCATCGGTTGCATGGTCAACGGCGCCGGCCTTGCCATGGCGACCATGGACATCATCAAGCTTTACGGCATGGCGCCGGCGAATTTCCTCGACGTCGGCGGCAGCGCCACCAAGGAAAAGGTCGCCGCGGCCTTCAAGATCATTACCTCGGATCACAACGTGAAGGGGATTTTGGTCAATATTTTCGGCGGCATCATGAAATGCGATGTCATTGCCGAAGGCGTCGTCGCGGCGGTGAAGGAAGTAGGGCTGAAGGTGCCGCTCGTGGTGCGGCTCGAAGGCACCAATGTCGCGCTCGGCAAGGAGATCATCGCCAAGTCGAATCTCAACGTGACGTCGGCCGACAATCTCGACGACGCCGCGCAGAAGATCGTCAAGGCGGTGAAGGAGGCTGCGTAATGTCCATCCTCATCGGCAAAAACACCAAAGTCATCTGCCAGGGCTTTACCGGCAAGAACGGTACATTCCATTCCGAGCAGGCGATCGCCTACGGCACCAAAATGGTCGGCGGCACGTCGCCGGGCAAAGGCGGCTCGACGCATCTCGGCCTGCCGGTGTTCGACACGGTCGCGCAGGCGCGTGACAAGACCGGCTGCGACGCGAGCGTCATCTACGTGCCGCCGCCCGGCGCGGCAGATGCGATCTGCGAAGCGATCGCCGCCGAGATTCCGCTCGTCATCTGCATCACCGAAGGCATTCCCGTCGCCGACATGATCAAGGTGAAGCGCGCGCTGTGCGGCTCGAAATCGCGGCTAATCGGGCCGAACTGCCCGGGCGTGATGACGGCCGGCGAATGCAAGATCGGCATCATGCCCGGCAACATTTTCAAGCCGGGCAAGGTCGGCATCGTGTCGCGCTCCGGCACGCTCACCTACGAGGCGGTGTTTCAGACGACGCAGGAGGGATTCGGCCAGACCACCGCGGTCGGCATCGGCGGCGATCCGGTCAAGGGCACCGATTTCATCGAGATGCTGGAAATGTTTCTCGCCGACAAGGCGACCGAGGCTATCGTCATGATCGGCGAGATCGGCGGCTCGTCGGAAGAAGACGCCGCGGAATTTCTCAAGGACGAAGCCAAGCGCGGCCGCAAGAAGCCGATGGTCGGCTTCATCGCCGGGCGTACCGCTCCGCCGGGTCGCCGCATGGGCCATGCCGGCGCGATCATTGCCGGCGGCAAGGGCGGGGCTGATTCGAAGATTGCGGCCATGGAAAGTGCCGGCATCAAGGTTTCGCCCTCGCCGGCGCGGCTCGGCCATACGCTTGCGGAAATATGGAAATCCTGATTCATTTCTATTGTCTTTTCCCTGCCGCATCGCGTTATTAAATAGGGTACAAGAGAGCTTCCCAGCGCCGGGCCGGGCCGATTCGCGTCTTCGTCGATGCGTTCGGTGGTTCACTGTCGCCTCGTTCCCTTCCCCCCGCTCGGGACCTGCCCAAGGGTTTGCCCATGTCTCGCCAGGACGCGAACGCCGCTTTCGCCCTTACGTCATTCCTCTACGGCGGCAATGCCGACTACATCGACGACCTCTACGCCCGCTACGAGACCGACCCGAAATCGGTCGACGCCGAATGGCAGTCGTTCTTCGGCAGCCTCAAGGATGACGCCCGCGACGTCGAGAAAAACGCCCGCGGCCCGTCGTGGGAGCGGCCGGGCTGGCCGCTGCCGGAGCGCAGCGACCTCGTCTCCGCGCTCGACGGCGACTGGAGCGAGACCGGCAACGCCATCGGCAACAAGATCAAGGCGCAGGCGCAATCGCGCGGTGTCGACATCACCTCTCCGGACGTCGAACGCGCCACGCGCGACTCGATCCGTGCGCTGATGCTCATTCGCGCCTATCGCGCGCGCGGCCATTTCCACGCCAATCTCGATCCGCTCGGCCTCGAAGCGCCGAAGAACGAGGAAGAGCTCGACCCGCACGCTTACGGTTTTACGGACGCCGATCTCGATCGCCCGATCTTTCTCGACAAGGTGCTCGGACTCGAATTCGGCACCGTGCACCAGATCATCGGCATCCTGCGCCGCACCTACTGCCAGACGCTCGGCGTCGAATTCCTCCATATCTCGAACGGCGCGCAGAAGGGCTGGATCCAGGAGCGCATCGAAGGGCCGGACAAGGAGATCACGTTCACCCGCGAGGGCAAGCGCGCCATCCTCAACAAGCTTGTCGAGGCGGAAGGCTTTGAAAAATTCTGCGACGTGAAATTCACCGGCACCAAGCGCTTCGGTCTCGACGGCGGCGAGTCGATGATCCCTGCGCTCGAACAGATCATCAAGCGCGGCGGCGCGCTCGGCGTGCGCGAGATCATCGTCGGCATGCCGCATCGCGGCCGGCTCAACGTGCTGGCGCAGGTCATGGCCAAACCGCAGCGCGCTATCTTCAATGAATTCAAGGGCGGCTCATCGACGCCAAACGAGACCGAGGGCTCGGGCGACGTGAAATATCACCTCGGCGCGTCGTCCGACCGCGAGTTCGACCAGAACAAGGTGCATCTGTCGCTCACCGCCAATCCCTCGCATCTCGAGATCGTCGATCCGGTGGTGCTCGGCAAGGTGCGCGCCAAGCAGGATCAGCTCGGCGCCACGCCGGAAGATCGCACCATGGTGATGCCGCTCCTGATTCACGGCGACGCGTCGTTTGCCGGGCAGGGGGTGATTGCCGAATGTTTCGGCCTGTCCGGCCTGCGCGGCCACCGCACCGGCGGCTCGGTGCACTTCATCGTCAACAACCAGATCGGTTTCACCACCAATCCGCGGTTTTCGCGCTCCTCGCCGTACCCGTCCGATGTCGCCAAGATGATCGAGGCGCCGATTTTTCACGTCAACGGCGACGATCCGGAAGCCGTGGTGTTTGCCGCCAAGATCGCGACCGAGTTTCGGCAGAAATTCCAGAAGCCCGTCGTCATCGACATGTTCTGCTATCGCCGTCACGGCCATAACGAAGGCGACGAGCCGTCGTTCACGCAGCCCCTGATGTACAAGGCGATCGCGGCGCATCCGACGACGCTCGAAATCTACAGCGACAAACTTATCGGCGAAGGCGTCGTCACCGCCGCCGAAGTCGACAAGATGAAGGCGGATTGGCGCAGCCACCTCGACGCCGAGCTCGATGCTGCTGCCGGCTACCGCGCCAACAAGGCCGACTGGCTCGACGGCCGCTGGTCCGGTTTCAAGTCGGCCGGCGATGCCGACGATCCGCGCCGCGGCAAGACCGGCGTCGATATCGCCAGGCTCAAGGAGATCGGCGAAAAGATCACGACGCTGCCGCCGGATTTCCATCTGCACAAGACGCTCAACCGCTTCCTCGACAACCGCCGCAAATCGATCGAGACCGGGACCGGCATCGACTGGTCGACTGCCGAGGCGCTTGCCTTCTGCTCGCTGCTGATCGAAGGCCACCGCGTGCGGTTGTCCGGTCAAGATTCCGAGCGCGGCACATTTTCGCAGCGTCACTCCGTGCTGACCGACCAGGAAACCGAGAGCCGCTACACGCCGTTCAACAATCTCGGCGAAGGCCAGGCCCGTTACGAAGTCATCAATTCGATGCTGTCGGAAGAGGCCGTGCTCGGCTTCGAATACGGCTATTCGCTTGCCGAGCCCAATGCGCTGACGCTGTGGGAAGCGCAGTTCGGCGATTTCGCCAACGGCGCGCAGGTGCTGTTCGATCAGTTCATCTCGTCCGGCGAGCGCAAATGGCTGCGCATGTCGGGCCTCGTCTGCCTGTTGCCGCACGGCTACGAAGGGCAGGGGCCGGAACATTCCTCGGCGCGGCTTGAGCGCTTCCTGTCGATGTGTGCCGAGGACAATATGCAGGTCGCCAATTGCACGACGCCGGCGAACTATTTCCACATCCTGCGCCGCCAGCTCGTCCGCGATTTCCGCAAGCCCTTGATCCTGATGACGCCGAAATCGCTCCTGCGCCACAAGCGCGCGGTGTCGCGGCTCGACGAGATGGGGCCGGGGTCGTCATTCCACCGGCTGCTCTGGGACGACGCGCAGGCGCTTCCGGGCGAAAAGATAAAACTCGTTACCGACGACAAGATGCGCCGCGTCGTCATCTGCACGGGCAAGGTCTATTACGATCTTTATGAGGAGCGCGAGAAACGCGGCATCGACGACATTTATCTTCTGCGCATCGAGCAGCTCTATCCGTTCCCGACCAAGGCGCTGATGACGGAACTGTCGCGCTTCAAGCAGGCCGAGATCGTCTGGTGCCAGGAGGAGCCGCGCAATATGGGCGGCTGGGTCTTCGTTGATATCTTCCTCGAATGGGTGCTCAACCAGATCGGTGCAAAGCATCGCCGCGCCCGCTACGCCGGCCGTCCCGCCGCGGCGTCCACCGCGGTCGGGCAGATGTCGCTGCATCTCGCGCAGCTCAAGCAGTTTTTGGAAGACGCACTGGGGTAACTCTCATGCCGTCATGCCCGGTTTTGTGCCGGGCATCCGCGTCTTGACGGCACGATGGAAGCAAAGACGCGGATGGCCGGGCCGAGCCCGCCCATGACGAGGGGAACGATACCAATGGCTGAGATTCGCGTGCCGACGCTCGGGGAATTGGTGACCGAGGCGACCATCGGCAAATGGTTCAAGAAGCCCGGCGACGCTGTCGCGGTCGATGAGCCGCTGGTCGAGCTTGAAACCGACAAAGTGACCATCGAAGTGCCGGCGCCCGCCGCCGGCGTGCTCGGCGAAATCGCCGCCAAGGATGGCGACACGGTCGCGGTCGGCGCGGTGCTCGGCCAGATCAAGGAAGGCGCAGGCGCGGCGTCGCCTGCGAAACCGGCTCCCGCGGCGGCGATCCCGCAAGCTCCGAAGCCCGCACCTGCGGCTATTCCCGCCGCAGCACCTGCGCCCGCCGGGGCAGCGGATGCACCGCTTGCACCGTCAGTGCGAAAACTCTCCGCCGAATCCGGCCTCGATGCCGCAAGCGTACCCGGCAGCGGCAAGGATGGCCGCGTAACCAAGGGCGATATGCTCGCCGCCATCGAGCGCGCCGCGGCGCAGCCGACGCCGGTCGCGCAGACCGCCGCCGCCATTCAGGCCCGCGCGCCGTCGCCCGCCGACGATGCCGCGCGCGAGGAACGCGTGAAGATGACGCGGCTGCGCCAGACCATCGCGCGGCGGCTGAAGGATGCGCAGAATACCGCCGCCATGCTCACGACCTTCAACGAGGTCGATATGGGCCACGTCATGGCGCTGCGCACGCAGTACCGCGATCTGTTTGAAAAGAAGCACGGCGTAAAGCTCGGCTTCATGGGCTTCTTCGTGCGCGCCTGCGTGCAGGCGCTCAAGGAAATCCCCGCCGTCAATGCCGAGATCGACGGCGCCGACATCATCTACAAGAACTATTATCATATCGGCATCGCGGTCGGCACCGAACGCGGCCTCGTCGTTCCGGTGGTGCGTGATTGCGATCAGAAATCGCTCGCCGAAATCGAGAAGACGATCACCGATTTCGGCCGCCGCGCCCGCGACGGTTCGCTCAAGATCGACGACATGCAGGGCGGCACCTTCACCATCACCAACGGCGGCATCTACGGCTCGCTGATGTCGACGCCGATCCTCAACGCGCCGCAATCGGGCATCCTCGGCATGCACAAGATCCAGGACCGGCCGATGGTCGTCGCCGGCAAGGTCGAGGTGCGGCCGATGATGTATCTCGCTTTGTCTTACGATCACCGCATCGTCGATGGCCGCGAAGCGGTGACGTTTCTGGTACGGGTGAAGGAATTGCTCGAGGAGCCGGCACGGCTGGTGCTGGATTTATAGTTCATGCCCTACGACCTCATCGTCATCGGTACCGGGCCGGGCGGCTATGTCTGCGCCATTCGCGCGGCGCAACTCGGCATGAAGACCGCGGTGATCGAGAAGCGCGCCACGTTCGGCGGCACCTGTCTCAATATCGGCTGCATTCCCTCGAAGGCGATGCTCAACGCGTCGGAGCTTTATGAGGAAGCAACGCACAAATTCGGCGACATGGGGATCAAGGTCGGCAAGCCGGCCATCGATCTCGCCGCGATGCTCAAATACAAGCAGCAGGGCGTCGACGGTAACGTCAAAGGCGTCGATTACCTGTTCAAGAAAAACAAGATCGAGCCGTTCATCGGCGCAGGCCGCATCGTCGCGCCCGGCAAGGTCGAAGTGAAATCCGCCGATGGCAAGACGCAGGTCCTGGAGACAAAGAATATCGTCATCGCCACCGGTTCGGACGTCACGCGCCTTCCCGGCATCGAGATCGACGAGAAGCGTGTGGTGTCGTCGACCGGCGCGCTCGATCTCGCCAAGGTGCCACAAAAGCTTCTCATCGTCGGCGCCGGTATCATCGGGCTCGAACTCGGCTCGGTGTGGCGGCGGCTCGGCGCCGAGGTGACGATCGTCGAATTCCTCGATCACATCCTGCCGGGCATCGACGGCGAGGTCGGCAGGCAATTCCACCGCATGCTGCAAAAGCAGGGGCTCGCATTCAAGCTGTCGTCGAAGGTCACAGGCGTTGATGCGTCCGGCAAGACGCTCAAGGTGAAGGTCGAGCCCGCTTCGGGTGGCGGCGCGGCGGAGACGCTCGAAGCCGACATCGTTCTCGTGGCGATCGGCCGGGTGCCGTTCACCGAGGGGCTCGGTCTCGAAGCGGCCGGCGTGAAGAAAGACAATCGCGGCCGCGTCATCGTCGATTCGCATTTCAAAACCAGCGTCGACGGCATCTATGCGATCGGCGACGTGATCGCCGGACCGATGCTGGCGCACAAGGCGGAGGAGGAGGGTGTAGCGGTCGCCGAAATCCTCGCCGGCCAGGCCGGGCATGTGAACTACGAGGTCATTCCGAACGTCGTTTACACCTATCCGGAAATTGCTTCCGTCGGTAAAACCGAGGAAGAGCTGAAAGCGGCGAATATCGCCTACAACGTCGGCAAGTTTCCGTTCACGGCGAATGCCCGCGCCAAGGTGAATCTGACCACCGAGGGCTTCGTCAAAATCCTCGCCGACGCCAAGACGGATCGCGTGCTCGGCGTGCACATCCTCGGACCCGATGCCGGCAACATGATCGGCGAGGCCGCCGTCGCCATGGAATTTGGCGCCTCGTCGGAAGACATCGCGCGCACCTGCCACGCCCATCCGACGTTGACCGAGGCGATCAAGGAAGCCGCGCTCGCCGTGGCGAAGCGGGCGATTAATTTCTAAAACGTCCTGCCCCGCGATAGCGGGGAAGGGGGACCACCCGAAGAGTGGCGGCCCTCACAAACTCGCGATAAACGGCACCGCGTGTGGCGCAAATATTCCGAGCGCCAGCAATACGGCCCCGACCACACCGAGTCCGCCGGCGAACCAGGCGAGCCCCACCATGCCGGTGATCACCGCTGCCGAAGCGAGCACGATGCCGACCTGGAACGCCGCCGAGGCCAATTCGTAGTGGTGGTATTTCGCGGTGGCGAGATCGCGCTCCGCCTCTGCGTCTTTGGCGTGCTCTTCAAGCTCCTTGCGTCCGTTGCCCGCCTTCGGATCGGACTCGTAGCGCTCGGCCGTCTTGCGCCATGTTTCGACTTGCTTGTCGATTGCCTCCTTGGCGGCCGGATCGGACAAGCCTGCCGCAAGCAGCGCGGTCTGATCCGCCGCCACGGTTACCACCGTCCGGCGAATGTCTTTCGCCTGGAAGAAGGCCCACAGGTCCGACGCTTCGATATTCTTGATCACGGTTTCGGTCTGTGCGCCCTTGCCCAGCGTCTCCGAGAACGAGAGGAATAGCGCGAGGATCGCGATCACCAGCGCAATCCGCCTGTTGAAGCCTTCGCCGTGCTCGCCTTCTTCGGCCTTTTCGATCGCCTCGTGGATTTCCGACATGATGGCCCCCGTGTTGTTTGGGGGCCAATTTTACGCGCGCGGATGGGCGGAGCGATAGGCCTCAATGAGCCGCTCGGCATCGACCTGGGTATAAATCTGCGTGGTCGAGAGCGAGGCGTGGCCGAGCAATTCCTGGATCGAACGCAGATCGCCGCCGCCGGCGAGAAGATGCGTGGCGAAGGAATGCCGCAGCGCATGCGGTGTCGCGGTTTCGGGGAGCCCGAGCGCGCCGCGCATCCGCGCCATGGCGAGTTGCACGACGCGGGGCGACAGCGGACCGCCCTTGGCGCCGGCGAACAGCGGCCCGTCTGCCGGAAGATCGAACGGGCAAAGCGCAATATAATCGGCGACGAGTTTTTGAACCTGCGGAATGAGCGGCACCATGCGCTCCTTGCGGCCTTTTCCCATTACCGTAATCGCGTCGCGTGCGCCGAAATCGCTGCGCTTTAATCCCAGCGCTTCGGAAATGCGCAGGCCGCAGCCGTAAAGCAGAGCCAGCACGGCGGCGTCGCGCGCATGGATCCACACATCACGGCCGTCGCCGGCGGTGAGATCGGGATCGGCGACATTTTTTGCGGCGGCAACGGAAAGGGGGCGCGGCAGCGTCTTCGCGACTTTCGGCGCGCGTACGGCGGCGAGCGCGCCGACCTTGCCCTTGCCGTTCTTCTCGAGAAAACGGGCGAATGCGCGCATGCCGGCGAGCGACCGCATCAGCGAGCGGCTGCCGATATTCTGCGCCCGCCGTGCCGCGAGGAAGGCGCGGACGTCCGCCGGCGTCAATGCCGCGAGTTCCTTGAGCGACGGCGCGCCGCCAAGATGCCCGGCGAGGAAGGAAAGAAATTGCAGCACGTCGCGCTGGTAGGCCTCGACGGTCTTCGGCGACATCCGGCGCTCGGCGGAAAGATGCCCAAGCCACGCTGCGATTTCGGCGGCGACTTTGGGCGCGACGAGACTTAATTGCTGCGTGCTCATGATCCGCTCGTCCCCGCGCACGGGGGCCCGGCTCTTTTGCCTGGTGATTCCGGTACTGAGATTCCCGCTTTCACGGGAATGAGCGGCCACTATAGGGGTCTGCCCTTTCCCCTTCCTAAACCCGCCGGAATCGGCCCAAAGTCACTGCATGGCCAAACGCGTCGTCGATGTCCTGGTCCCCGTCGCGCTCGACCGGGCCTATTCGTACCGGGTGCCCGAGGCGCTCGAACTCGCGCCTGGCGACATCGTGTCGGTGCCGCTTGGCGTGCGTGGTGAGACGACGGCAGTGGTCTGGGCGAACAATCCGGCGCCCGATATCCGGCTCGACAACCGGCTCAAGGATGTCGGGGAGAAGCTCGACTATCCGCCGCTGCGGCCGGAATTGCGCAGCTTCGTCGACTGGGTGGCGACTTACACGGTGTCGTCGCGCGGCATGGTGCTGCGCATGTGCCTGCGCATGGGCGAGCATCTCGGCGCCGCGCGCGAGCGGGTCGGCGTGCGGCTTGCCGGGCCGCCGCCGCAACGCATGACGAGCGCGCGCGGGCGCGCGCTTGAACTCCTCGCTGACGGCATGGTGCGCGCCAAGAGCGACACCGCGCGCGAAGCGGGCGTCTCAACCGGCGTGATCGACGGGCTGATCGACGAAGGCGCGCTGGAAACCGTGGTGCTGCCGCCGGAGCCGGTCGCGGAAAAACCCGATCCCGATTTCATGCAGCCGGAATTCACCGACGCACAGCGCACCGCCGCGGCGGCGCTGAGGGAAGCGGTCGGCAACGGCGGCTACACGGTGTCGCTGATCGACGGCGTCACTGGTTCCGGCAAGACCGAAGTTTATTTTGAAGCCGTGGCGGACACGATCCGCAAGGGCCGGCAAAGCCTGATCCTGATGCCGGAGATCGCGCTCACCGCGGCCTTCCTCGACCGCTTCACCGCGCGGTTCGGCGTGCGGCCGGCGGAATGGCATTCGGAACTGACGCCGCGCCGGCGCGCACGCACCTGGAAGGCCGTCGCCGAAGGCGATGTATCGGTGGTCGTCGGCGCGCGCTCGGCTCTGTTCCTGCCCTATGCAGATCTCGGCCTGATCGTCGTCGATGAAGAGCACGATCCCGCCTACAAGCAGGAGGACGGCGTGCATTATCACGCCCGCGACATGGCGGTGGTGCGCGGCCACATCGCGAAAATCCCGGTGGTGCTGTCGTCGGCGACGCCGTCGATCGAGACCGAGGTCAATGCGCGGCGCGGCCGCTATGCGCGGCTTGCGTTGCCGGAGCGCTTCGGCGGCCAGCGCCTGCCTTCGGTCGAGGCTGTCGATTTGCGCGCCGAGCAGCCGCCGCGCGGCCGTTTTATCTCCCCGACGCTCGCCGGCGCCGTGAAGACCGCGATCGAACGCCGCGAGCAGGCTTTGCTGTTTCTCAACCGCCGCGGCTATGCGCCGCTGACACTCTGCCGCGCCTGCGGCTTCCGCTTCTCATGTCAGAACTGCGACGCCTGGCTGGTCGATCACCGCTTCCGCAAGCAGCTCGTCTGCCACCATTGCGGCTTCGCCATGCCGCATCCGCGCGAATGTCCGAATTGCAAGGCCGCCGAATCCTATGTGGCGATCGGGCCGGGCGTCGAACGCCTCGAAGAAGAGGTGCGCGAACTTTTTCCCGAAGCGCGCGTGCTGGTGCTGTCCAGCGATCTCGTCACCTCGGTCGAACGCATGCGTGAGGAATTCGCCGATATCGCCGCCGGCAAGTTCGATATCGTCGTCGGCACGCAGCTTGTCGCCAAGGGCCACCATTTCCCGATGCTCAATCTGGTCGGCGTCATCGACGCCGACCTCGGCTTGAGCAACGGCGATCCGCGCGCCGCCGAGCGCACGTTTCAGCTTTTGCATCAGGTGATCGGCCGCGCCGGCCGCGATACCGGTGTCGGGCGCGGTTTTCTGCAAACCCACCAGCCCGAGCATCCGGTGATGCGCGCCATCATCGCGCAGGACCGCGACGCGTTCTATACCGCCGAGATCGGCATGCGCGAGCACGCGCATTATCCGCCGTTCGGGCGGCTCGCCTCGATCGTCATCGCGGGCCCCGACAAGAACGATGCCGCAGGCTATGCGCGTTCGCTGGCGCGCGCGGCGCCGGCGCACGACGACGTGCGCGTCCTCGGCCCTGCCGAAGCGCCGCTCGCTCTGGTGCGCGGCCGGCATCGCCTGCGGCTTCTCATCCGCGCGCCGCGCAATTTCGATCTCTCGGCCTATATGCGCGACTGGCTCGCCGCCGCGCCGAAAAAACACGGCTCGATCAAGATCGATATCGATGTCGATCCGCAGCGTTTTTTATGAGGGTTGTGATGAAAACATGCATGACAATCGGGATTGCCTGTATTGTGCTTGCACTCCGCGGCGTTGCGATGCCGGAAAGTGCGGTGGCGCAAAACGGCGAACGGCTCGCGCAAGCGCCGTCGAAAACAATCTGCGTGCAGGTCATTTCCTGCGGAACGAAGGACGGCAAGGCGAGGGAATATCCCACGCCTTGCGATGCCCGGGACGATGGCGCGACCAATGTTCACCCGAAGACCGGATCTGCCTGCGACGCAGCCAAGTAGCAGCCATCAATCGGCGGGCAACCGGGATTGGCCGATCGCGTCGCTCGGAGTTGCCCGAATTTTATTTCTTGCTTCTTGACCGTTTCGGTTTGGCCCGTCCGCGCGGCGCAAGCTTCTTGCGCTCCGCAATCGCCAGCGCACGTTCCGCCCAAACCACCAACTCGTCGGGATCGTCGTAGAGCCGTTCCGGCAAGCGCCAATAGGACATCGAATGACGGCCGACGCGGCCGGGACTTTTGGCGCGGCTATAGACGAACGGCTTGCTGCCTTCGCGCTCGAAATCCGGGATGCTCGATTCATCGACCTTGAGAAAGATCGCGCCGTCGAAAACCAGCCCGAATATGAGACCGTCGGCATAGAGCCCGGCGCCGCCGAACAGGCGTTTCATCGTCACCGGGCGGAATTGCGCGAACAGGTCACGGACGAATTCCGGGTCCAAGCAGTTCCTCTATATCCTGCAGGCTGGCAATTCTCCCGTCATGGCCGGGACAAGCCCGGCCATGACGGCCTGAGAATGGCAGCGGACTGCCTCACGTCATCTTCAGTGGAATCGCACCAAGGAAATCGCGCTTGCCGATATCCACGCCGTTGTGACGCAGGATCGTGTAGGCGGCGGTGCAGTGAAAATAGAAATTCGGCAGCATGAAGTGGTTGAGATAGTCGTCGCCTTTCATGTGGCCCTTCTTGTCGGGGCCGAGCGGAAAGGTGATTTCCTTTTCGGCTGACGCGTCGATCGCCTTGCGGTCAAGTGTCTTGAGGAAGGCGACGGTTTTCGCGATGCGCTCCTTTAATTGCGCGATCGTGGTCTCGTTGTCTTCGTAGCTCGGCGCCTCGACGCCGGCGAGGCGCGCCGAACCGCGTCTTGCTCCGTCCGTCGCGACCTGCACCTGGCGGGTGAGATCGAACATGTCCGGCGACAGCCGCGAGCGGAGCAGCACGGCCGGCTCGATTTTCTTGGCGGTGGCGAAGGCCTCGGCCTTGTCGAGAACGGCCGATAGCGCGTTGAGATTGATCTCGAAAACCGGCAGCGAGGCTTGCGACATGGATTGCGGCATGGAGGGGTCCTTTGATGAAATGGACTTTGCGGAGGGCGAACAGCCGAAAGACGGGAAATGGGATTTCCCCGGCAAAACCGGATATGGCTTCGCGGCGGGCTGCCCGCAAGGCTCACCCAGGCATGACCGAACCCGCTGACCGCGCATGACCGAGACGATCCAGACGATATTGTTCCTGCTGGCAGTGCTGGTGGCCGTCGCCGTCGTCGCGCGGCGGCTGAACACCGCGCCTTCCATTCTTCTCGTCGTCGCCGGAATTGCGCTCGCGGTCATTCCCGGCCTGCCGCGGATCGAACTCGCGCCGGAACTCGTTCTGCTCGGCATATTGCCGCCGCTGATCTATGCGGCGGGTGTCGCCATGAGCTGGCGCGAATTCCGCTTCAATCTGCGCTCGATCACGCTATTGGCGTTCGGCTGTGTCGTCTTCACCACTTGCGCGGTCGCCGCCGCGGCGCACTGGCTCCTTGGCATGCCGCTTGCCATCAGCTTCGTGCTCGGCGCCATCGTATCGCCGCCGGATGCGGTCGCGCCGCTCGCGCTCGTCCGCCGCATAGGCCTGCCGCGCCGTATCGTGCTGGTGCTCGAAGGCGAAGGCCTTGCCAACGACGCGACCGCCCTGATCCTCTACCGCTTTGCCGTCGCCGCAGTGAGCACCGGGCTGTTTTCCTTCAGTGAGGCCGCCGGCACCTTTGCGCTGATCGTCGTCGGCGAAATCGCTTACGGCATCGGCGTCGGCTGGGCGAGTTTGCGGCTGCGGCGCTGGGCGCACGATCCGCGCGTCGAGATCACGCTGTCGCTGCTCACGCCCTACGCGGCGTTTCTGGTGCCGCAGCATTTCGGCGGATCGGGCGTGCTGGCGACGGTTGCTGCCGGCCTTTACGTGAGCTGGAACGGACCGCTCCTGATTCCCGCCGCGACGCGGCTGCAGGGCATCTTCTTCTGGGACCTCCTGATCTATCTGCTCGAAGGTTTCATCTTCCTCGTCACCGGGATGCAGATGCGCACGCTGCTCGACCGGATGGATACAAGCCTCCTGCACCAGCTTTTGATCGCGGTGCTCGTGACTGTCGTGGTCGCTATCGCGGCGCGGTTTATCTGGGTGTATCCCACGATCTATCTGCCGCGCTGGCTGAGCGCATCATCGCGCAAGCGCGATCCGGCGCCGCCGTGGCGGTGGGTTTTCCTGCTCGCTTTCGTCGGCGTGCGCGGCGTCGTCTCGCTCGCGGCGGCGCTGGCGATCCCGCTGACGATCGCATCCGGCGCGCCGTTTCCCGGCCGCGATCTCATTCTCTTCGTCACTTTCGGCCTCATCGTCGTGACCCTGGTCGGCCAGGGCCTGTTGCTGCCGCCGCTTGTCTCCTGGCTCGGCCTGCCGCGCGACGCCGCTGCCGAACGCGCGCGCGAGCGCCGCGACGAGCTTGCCGCGCGGTCGGAGGCGCTCGACGTGGCGCATGACCGCTTGAAGCAGTTCGTCGCCGATGGCCGCGCGTCGCCCGACACGCTTGAAATCCTGCGGGCGCGCCATCATTACCGCTCGGGCCGGCTGCCGGGACACGATCCGCAGGCTCCGGCGTCCATCGCCACGGAATTGCGCATGGAGCTGATCCAGGCCGAGCGCGAGCACATCTATCTCTTGTTGCAGCAGGGCAAGATCACCGACGAGGCGCGCCGCCGCATCGAGCGCGAACTCGACCTCGAAGAGGCGGGGGTGGCCTGCAAGAAGGACGGTGATGAAGAGCCGCCGCTGTAGAAATCCGCCATCGCGCGGCTTCCGGTGCGTATATTGTCGGCCGACGCAGCCGGGCGATTCGCAATGCGCATCCGAACGATCATAGGTGGCGCCGCTGTTCTGGTCGGCTCCTTCTTCGGCGCGCTCGCCTTGATGGATGTGTTGTGGCCGCAGGTGCCGGCGCAGCCGAACCGGCCGGCGCTGGTTGCGGTGCCGCCGCTGCAGCCGCTGACGCGCACGTCGACGGTGCTCGCGCCCGCCGCCGTCGCCATGACGGCGATCCGCGATGCCCTCGAAGCGCAGGCGCCGCGCGATCTTACCGGCAAGCCGACAAATCCGGTTTCGAAACTCCTCTCCAGCGCCCAGCTCACCTTCAACGTGACGCGCAGCCCGCTGACGGTGGCCGGCCAGTCCAACGTGCTGAACGTCTCGACGCAATTGTCCGGCACTTTCCAGGCGATCGGCACGCTTGCCGGCGGCGCCAATTCGGTCACCAGCGGCGTCGGCAACACCATCGGCAATCTGGTCGGCGGCAGCGTCGGCCAGCAGGTGCAAAACCTCGCCGGCAAGGCGTTCGACCAGCACACCGATATCCACGGCACCGTGCAGGTCACATCGCGGCCGGCTATCGCGCCGAACTGGCGGCTGTCGCCCAATCTTTCCGGCCAGGTCAATGTCGTCGATGTGGTGCTGCCGATCGCGGGGCTGAAACTCGACGTCGCCGGCGCGGTGAAGCCGGTGCTCGACGGCGCGGTGCGCGATCAGATGACCGCGCTCGACGCCAAGCTGCGCAACGATCCGTTCATCGAAGCCGCGGCGCGCAGCGAATGGGTCAAGCTGTGCAGTTCCACGTCGCTTGGGGCTGCCGGGCAGGGCATGCCGAACCTCTGGCTTGAAGTCCGCCCGACGCGCGCCATCGCCGCGCAGCCGCGCATCGACGCCAACGCGGTCACGCTTCTCGTCGGCGTGCAGGCCGAGACGCGCATCGTGCCGAGCCAGACCAAGCCGAATTGCCCGTTCCCGCAATCGCTCGACATCGTGCCGCAGGCCAACGAGGGCTCGGTATCGATCGGCGTGCCGATCGATATTCCGTTCACCGAGGTCAATCGCCTTCTTGAAGCGCAGATCAAGGGCAAGACTTTTCCCGAGGACGGCAGCGGCGAATTCGCGGTCACCATCAAGCAAGCCACGATCGCAGCGTCCGGCGATCGTCTCCTGATCACGCTTTTCGTCAACGCCAAGAAGCGCGGCTTCTTCGCCATCGGTGCCGATGCCACGGTCTATGTCTATGGCCGTCCGGTGCTCGATGCGGATCGCCAGATCCTGCGCTTCACCGACCTTGCTCTTGATGTCCAGTCGGAGGCGGTGTTCGGCCTGCTCGGCGCCGCGGCAAAAGCTGCCGTGCCCTACCTGCAAAACACGCTGGCGGACAAGGCCGTCATCGATCTCAAGCCGTTCGCCGCCGACGCCAGAAAGCAGATGGCGGCGGCGGTCACGAGCTTCGCCGCGCAGGGCAACGGCATGACCGCCAAGGTCGCAATCGACGACCTGCGCCTCACCGGCGTCGCCTATGACGACAAGACGCTGCGCGTGATCGCCGACGTCAACGGCGCGGTGAGTGTGGCGATCTCATCGCTGTCGGGGATGTAGGACATGGCTCCGGCTGCTGTTGCCGCAACGCGCGTAGCGGGGCAAGCTAGGCCGATGCGCGGTGTTGTTGCGGCCATGATTGCGACCATGATTGCGGCTGTCGCGGCTTTGGCCTTCACCGGCCCGGCGGCGGCGCAAACATTTCCGACGCGCCCGGTGACGATGATCGTGCCGTATTCCGCGGGCGGCCCGACGGACACCATCGCGCGCGTGATCGGCGAGCGCATGGCGCGCTCGCTTGGCCAGAATGTCGTCATCGAGAACATCACCGGCGCGTCGGGCACCATCGCCGCCGCCCGGGTCGCGCGGGCGGCACCCGACGGCTACACGCTCGATCTTGCCACCTGGTCGACGCATGTCGTCAGTCCGGCGATCTATTCGCTGCCCTACGACGTGCAGAAAGACTTCGACCCGGTGATCTGGCTCACGGCAACGCCGCTGGTGCTCATCTCCAGGAAAGACGTGCCGGCCAGTGATCTCAAGGAACTGATCGCGTGGCTGAAGACCAATTCCGCGTTGCTCGGCGCCGCCGGCGGCACCGACAATGTGGCGGGTTTCCTGCTCGCGCAGCAAACCGGCGCGCATTTGCAGATCGTGCCCTATCGCGGCCTCGCGCCGGCGCTGCAGGATCTCGTCGCCGGGCGCATCGACCTGTTGTTCGATCAGCCGTCGGATGCACTGCCGCAACTGCGCAGCGGCGCCATCAAGGCCTATGCCGTTACTTCGGACAAGCGCGCCGCCGTCGCGCCGGAAATTCCGACCGTCGACGAAGCCGGATTGCCGGGGCTCCACATCACGCCCTGGCATTCGCTGTGGGTGCCGAAGGGCACGCCGCAATCCGCCGTCGCGACGCTCAACGCCGCCGCCGTGGATGCGCTCGCCGATCCGGCGGTGCAAAAGCGTCTTGGCGATATCGGCCAGCAGGTCGTGCCGCGCGCGCAGCAGACGCCGCAAGCGCTGGCGGCGCATTACAAGGCCGAGATCGAAACTTGGTGGCCGATCGTCAAGGCGGCGGGTCTCAAGCCGGAGTGACCGGGCAGCGAACGGCGGCGCCGGGCGCGATCGTCAGCGGACTGCGGGTTGGGCGGCATCCTGCACCGACGCCGCGATCGCGCGCATGTCCGCGGCAAGCGCCGGGAATTTTGCGGCGAGCGTGTCGAGGTTGCCGATCTCGACATCCGCCGGCACCACGCCCGGCCATTCCGTGCTCGCGCCCAGGAACCAGCGGCGGCGGCCGATCACGCGCGCGGTGTGAAACGTATTCCCCGGGATCAATTGCTGTACGCGCTGGCCGGCGCGCAGGTCCGGTCCGACGATGATCCGCTCGGTGGTGCCGCTGTCGTGCAACAGAAACAGCTCGATCGGATCGCCAAGATAATAATGATAGAGCTGATCGTTGCGGATGCGGTGAAGGCGCACCGGCGCGGCGGGCGTCACCATGAAATAGAGCGCCGACCCCAATGGCCGCTGCTCCGCAAACGGCGGCGGCAATCCGCCCGGAGCGATCGATTGCGGGCTGGTGAATGTCAGCCGCACGAATCCGCAGGTGGCGTTCGGCTCGAGCGCGAGAAGCCGGCAAACCTCGTCCGCGGTGAGTTCGCCGGTCATCGGTCACCCTCCTGCCATTGGCGCCGGCCATTGGCGCCGGCATGGCCTAGAAAAACGCCTGGATTCCCGTCTGCGCCCGGCCCAGGACCAGCGCATGGATGTCGTGCGTGCCTTCGTAGGTGTTGACCGTCTCGAGATTGCACAGCACGCGCATAACGTGGAATTCCTCGGCGATGCCGTTGCCGCCGTGCATGTCGCGCGCAAGGCGGGCAATGTCGAGCGCCTTGCCGCAATTGTTGCGCTTGAGCAGCGAGATCGCCGGCGGCGACGCGGTGCCGGCGTCGATCATGCGCGACAGGCGCAGCGCCGCGTGCAAGCCGAGCGTGATCTCCGTCTGCATGTCGGCAAGTTTCTTCTGCACCAGCTGGTTGGCGGCGAGCGGCCGGCCGAACTGCTTCCTGTTGAGCACATAGTCGCGCGCGCGGTGCCAGCAGAATTCCGCAGCGCCCATGGCGCCCCAGGCGATGCCGGTGCGCGCCACATTGAGGCAGCCGAACGGGCCCGCGAGCCCGGAGATGTTCGGCAGGATATTGTCCTCCGGCACGACCGCGCCTTCGAGCACGATTTCGCCGGTGACCGAGGCGCGCAGCGAAAGCTTGCCGTCGATCTGCGGGGTGGAAAATCCCTTGGTGCCGCGCTCGACAAGGAAGCCGCGGATCTTGCCGTCGAGCTTGGCCCAGACGACGGCAATGTCGGCGACCGGCGCGTTGGTGATCCACATTTTCGCGCCG
This sequence comes from uncultured Alphaproteobacteria bacterium, assembly GCA_963808205.1. Lineage (GTDB taxonomy): Bacteria > Pseudomonadota > Alphaproteobacteria > Rhizobiales > Xanthobacteraceae > BOG-931. Next base: position 363,155 of record CAWEER010000005.1, on the reverse strand, counting down.
GTCAGGCTGTAGCCTCCGGGCACTTTCTCGGCGCGCGTGACCATCGAGCCGGGATCGGAGCCGTGATCGGGCTCGGTGAGCCCAAAGCAGCCGACGATTTCGCCGGTCGCGAGTTTCGGCAAATATTTGCGGCGCTGCGCCTCGCTGCCGTAAGCGTAGATCGGGTGCATGACCAGCGACGACTGCACCGACATCGCCGAGCGGAAACCGGAATCGACGCGCTCGATCTCGCGCGCGATCAGCCCGTAGCAGGCATAGGTGAGGCCGGCGCCGCCGTATTCCTCAGGGATAGTCGAGCCGAGCAGCCCGAGCGCGCCCATCTCGCGCAGGATATCCGGGTTGAATTTGCCCTCGCGGTTGGCGGCGAGGACGCGCGGAAACAGCTTCTCCTGCGCATAGTCGCGCGCGGTGTCGCGCACCATGCGCTCTTCCTCGCTGAGCTGGCTTTCAAGATCGAGCGGATCGTCCCACTGGAACGATGCGTCCTTGATTTGCGCGCCTTTTGGCGCGTGCTTCTCGGTCTTTCCCGCCAGTTGCGACATCGCGGCTCTCCCTGGATCGGCGCCCAGTTTAGAGCATCGCGTCGCTATCGGGAATGCCGCAGCCGTTGCCGCTTGGCCGGCATTAGTGCCTGACACTCAATCCATGGAATCCAGAGGTCCTGGTACGGTCCAGGCGGGATACGATTTATGGGCCACGCGGGAGGCGCGGCGAATTGACCAGGCCGCGCGAGCTGGCAATGCCGCGTTAATCAAGAAATATGATCAGCGGCTAAATTCGATTTTCCGGTTCTTGTACTAACTGATCCATCGTCATAAGTTCGGCCCATCGTCAAGAATTCGGGCTTCCGCGAAATCGGCCCGATGCCAGCCTGCTTCTCCGAGCAAGGTGGATCGCAAGACGAGGCGGCGCTTCGGCGCCGCAAACAAACGGAGAAGTTACATGACCAACAAAAAACTCGAATTGCCGCGGGAAGTATGGCGCCGTCGGCTTGAAAGGCTCACGAAAAAATATCCCTTGGTGCTGCACACCGATGCCGGTCGCGCTTTTTCAATGGTGCGACGCATGAAAGCAGAAAAAAAGATGGGAATTCCCATAAACCTTCGTTCCGGCTTTGCCATTTCCACAAAGAATGGAAAGGCGGCAAACGCGATGACTGTGGATGAGTGGGAGGAATTCTACAGTGCCCTGTCTGATCGACTCAAGGGTGATTACCCAAACTTATACGAGAGTCTCTTTGCACCCAATAAAAGCAGCGAAGCGAAAATTCACGTTTCGCATCGAGCATGGTGGTTACTCAACGCTAACGAGCTAAAGGGCCGGCGCGCCACGGAGATCGTGAACGAATACTCGCTCAATCATTCGGACGCGCTCGGCCTGCCCGGAGCGAACCTCGGCGGATGGACGAACAAGGACGAGGGCAAGACGTATCTCGACGTGTCGCAGAATATCAACGATCGCGATGCCGCTATCGCCGCAGGAAAGGCGCAGAACCAAATTGCAATTTATGACCTGAACAACAGCGCGGAAATTTCGGTCGAAGACGCCGGGATAATGACTCAATGAATCCGTTTGCTCGAAATGAAAACCTGCCTGACTTGGAATACGAACTTGTGGCTGAGGGAGATCAAGGGGGCGAAGCAGGGGGACGAAAACACCTCTCGGTGATCAAGGTCACATGAATGCTTCGAGCTAGCCACCAGGCCCGAGTGTCAAACGATGAATTTGCTTTGCTGAATGGGTGAGGCACGCCCTCGGCACACGAAGTTTTGGCGCGCCCGAAGGGATTCGAACCCCTGACCTCTGCCTTCGGAGGGCAGCGCTCTATCCAGCTGAGCTACGGGCGCGTCAGGCGCCTAGATACAGAAATGCCGACCGAGCGGCAACGGCCTGCGATTGCTGGCTGGAATGTGCTCCAGTGGCAGAGGTCAGGGGTTCGAATCCCTCCGGGCGCGCCAAGACCGTTGCGGCCTCTGCGATGACGCGAGCAGCGCTCGCGGTCCGGCCGAAAATCCCGGCTCGCTAGTCGGCGTGGATTTTCATCTTGGTGATCACGTCTTTCCATTTCGCCCGGTTGGTGCGCAACCACGCCACCGAGTCTGACGGCGACAGCGCAATCGGGACGGTATCCACGGATCTCAGTTTTTCGCGGACGTCGGCTGACGTCACCGCACGGGTCGCTGCCGCCTGCAACGCGTCGGTCACGGTCTTGGGCGTGCCTGCCGGCGCCAGCAGCACATAGGAGAATACCGCCTGGAAATCCTTGTAGCCCTGCTCGGCAACCGTCGGAACATCGGGGATGACGTCGGACCGAACGCTGTCCGAATAAGCCAGCATCTTCACTTTGCCTTCCTTGACCAGCGGAAGGAGCGAGGTCGAGATCACCATCGAGGCCTGGGTGTCGCCGCTCACGAGCGCGAGCAGCGCCGGCGGATTGCCGCGATAAGGCACATGCGTCGCGCGGATGCCGGTCACGGCCTGCAAATAGGCAAATGAAAGATGCGAGGGCGCGCCAATTCCGGCGGAGCCGTAGTTGAGATCCTTCTGCAATGACAAAGCCTTCAGATCGGCAATCGATTTGACGGGCAGGTCGGCCGGCACGCCCAGCGCCTGGCCGAACTTGGCGAGCACCGAGATTGGAATGAAGTCCTGCTCCGGATCGAACGGGATTTTATCGAACAGGCTTGGATTGACGGTGAACGTCGTGTCGATCGAGAACAGGATCGTATATCCATCCGGAATCGCATCCTTGACGGCAGCGGCTGCGAGATCGCCGCCGGCCCCGGCGCGATCCTCCACCACGAAGGGCTGCTTGAGGTCTTCCGCCATCTTGCTCGTCACCAGGCGGGTGAACACGTCGAGCGGGCCGCCGGCGGTCGACGTCACGAACACATGGATCGGCCTCGACGGATAATTCTGCGCCCGCGCTTCCCCGGCCCAAGTCTGCGTCACGAAGGCCAGCACCGCGGCAATTGCAAGCTTCAGCATGGCGCCTCTCAGACCGGGATATGGGTGAAAGTATCGAGCATGCGTGTGTCGACAACAACTTTATGCGTGGCGTACAGCCACGAGCCGGAGCGCTTTACGATGCGGTCGTCATAACTGCCAACCATGTAAAGCGACGACTGGCCCTCGGGACTGGTCCGGAACAGCGAAAAATGCGATCGCACCCGGCCATAACCGCCGTCGAATTCCACCAGCGGAATGCCGACGACATGGCGCCGCCGTGCCGGGTCACGCACATGCTCGTCGACGTCCTTGAGCATTTTCTCCAGCGTTTCGCGATCGGAATGCTGCCAAGTCATCCAGCGGCGGATTTCGCTGCTATAGGCACTGAGTTCGTAGGTGCCATCGGTGTCGAACAGCCTCACCCAAGAGTCGAATTTTTCGTTGTCCAGCAGCATCGCCGTGCGCTGGATGAGCTCGCGGGCGGCTTCAAGGTCCGCAGTGCCGGCGCTCATGCGAAGGTCGCCGGCGATTTGCCCATGCGCCGCTTCCACTCCTGGTAATAGGCGCGGATATTGGCGTCATCGGTCGGGTTGAGGTCTTCTTCGCGGGCGATGATGCTGTAGCGAACTTCGTCCGCCTGCATCGCCCGCGTCTGCAACTCGACCGCCAGCACGTCCTCGGGCAGGTTGCGGCCGGCCGGTCCCCAAAACAGATTGTGCTGGCGAATGCGCACTGCGCGCATCTTGTCATCGTCACCCTTTACGCCAAGGCCCCGCCACTCGACGAGCGTGCGATCGGGTCCGAGCGGCACCATGCGATCGAGCCGCACCACGTTCGAGCGGATGTTGATCATCAGATCGGGAAAGAGATTGATGACGCGCATTTCGTCGCCGCGCATGCCGGGCAACACGCCTTCGGCGCCGCTGGAATATCCACCCTTCGCATAGTCGACCAGAGCCTCGCCGCCGTCCGCCCAATAGCCGCTGTGTCCCCTGGCTTCGATCCGCAGCTTCATCGGGCTGGACTTGCCGAGCACCCACGCCATGGTCTTGCGGTTCGCGACATGGAGCATGGCGTGATAGCGCTCGCTGTTGTTGTCCTGCCAGAGCTTCCAGTTCGTCTTGAGTATCGCTTTATGGAAGTGGAAGACCTCCAGCGGGATCGTGCCAAGCGGCTCGAGAAATCCCCTGGCGATGTCGCCGAGGAAGTCGCGCAGCGGCTCCGCATTGTTGTCGAGGGTGACAAAAATCAACCCGGCCAAAGTCTCGCAGCGCACCGGAATAAGGCCGAGCGACGACTTGTCGAGTTTCGCCGCCTCGTAGCCTTCGGGTTTCGATATGCCGCGCAGTTCGCCGCGCAGCCCGTAGGTCCAGTGGTGATAGAAGCAGGAGAACATGCGGGCATTGCCGGAATCCTCCCGCACCACTTCGGCGGCCCGGTGGCGGCAGATATTATGGAAGCCGCGAACGACGCCGTCGGGGCCGCGCACCAGGAGCACGGACTTGCCCGCGACCTGGACGCGGCGGAAATCGCCCGGCTTGTCGACTTCGCTCTCGTGACAGGCGAACTGCCACACCTTTGCGAAAATATTCTTTTGCTCTTCCTGGAAGGTGCTTTCGTCGGTGAAGATGCGGTTGTCCAGGTAGTGCGTGTCCGGAAGTTTTGGCCGGTCGTGCCCATCCAGCGGTTGGACCATTGCTGTTCTCCCTGGGAGCGGAACCGGCGGGGCCCAAAAATCCGGGGCGCCCGCACATCATCCCGCAGTTATTGAACACGTTCTAAAAATCGTCAATAGAAAATTGAACGCGTTCTAAAAACCTCGCGAAACCTACCGCGCCTTGATGATATCGCGGAGGACGGCGCGCGCCGGCTTCTCCGGCGCCGGCCTGACCGAGAGTCCATTGAGGACCACGGCGACCGCGGACCAGAGATGGGACAGCCCTTCCTCAAGGTCGCGGCGCTCGAGCCCGAGCCAGCGGCGGTTCTCGGCCTGAAAGACGCTGAACAGCAGCCAGGCGATGAAATCCGGCGGTTCGGGAAGGCGAATTTCGCCCCTTTCGCGGGCGTTCACCACAAGCGCCTCGATACTCTTCAATGTGCGTGCGCGGTTGGCCAAAGCGCGCACCGAGTGAATGCCGGAATCGTAAAAGAGGAGTTCGCGGAAGACGAGCTTTGACAGATCGGGCTGCGCCTGCAGCACCCTGTAGAACACGGCGCAAAACGCGATGAAGTTGTGCTGAAGGCTGCGATTACGCTGAAATGACGCTTCCGCCAGATGACGCCCTTCATCCAGCAGATCGTTCGACACCAGAAAAAGCAGGTCGCGCTTGGTGCTCGCATAGGTGAACACCGTGCCGAGCGCGACGCCCGCCTTTTTGGCGATCTGCCGCGTGGTCGCCTCATCGTAGCCGGCGGTCGTGAACAGTTCGCGCGCCGCGCGCTTGATCCTGTCGAGCTTGTCGAGCTTGTTGGCCTCGCGCCTGCCCGGCATGCGCGCCGCCTTGCGAAGCGGATTGGACCGCGACGATTTGGAGCCTTCCATGTGCACCAGTCCGACTCAGATGTGCAAACAAGATCGAGGGACCATGCCACGATCTTCGATTGCGTTCATGGCCGAAAAGCCGATCAAGTCGCTCGATCGTCACCGGCGACCACGCGATCCACTCAGGACCGCACCGTTTTTGTGCGCGGTCTCGCGATCCCATGCCTCGCTTGCCGCTTCTCCCTGTTCATTTTCCTTTCGGCAAAGCGTCACATTGTTTGACTAGTTTTGCTCGCGCGTGGTGTTGCGCGATTGGGCAATGAGCCTCGCGTTCGCTGCCGTTCAGTGCAGCCTCGGCCCAAGGCCCCGCGGTATTTGCCTTCAATATTTGTACTAAACCTATAGTTGCAAGTAATAAAACTACGCGCTAAGTTCGCCTGGGATCAGCCGAATTGAAAAGGGGCGCGCCATGAAACAACCCGCCAGAAGTAAAAGTCATGTATCGAGTGCATCGCTTCATCCCGGCGAAGTGCGGCCGCGGCCCAAACCGAAGCATTCGCAGGCGCATGCCGGCGTCAGTCCGCTGCATCCCGTCACCCACCGCAACACCAGCTTCCAGCCGCTGCCGCGGCCGCTCGGCTTGCCGCCGTATCACTACGACATCGCCGGCAGTTTTCCGGATATCGCCCGCGACATCGGGGAGGCCGGCAAGATGGTCTTTCATGTCGTCGGCGACACCGGCGGCGTTCAGGACGGCGAATTCCAGAACAACGTTGCCGCGCAAATGATCGAGCATTTGACGGACAGCAAAAACGGGAAGCCGCAGTTCTGCTATCACGTCGGCGACGTCGTCTATTTCACCGGCATGCGGGACGATTACTACGCCCAGTTCTACGACCCTTATGCCCATTACGACGTGCCGATCTTCGCCATTCCCGGCAATCACGACGGCGAGGTCGATGATCCCACGGCGCAAACTTCGCTTGACGGCTGGGTGGATTATTTCATGCAGGCGCATCCCGATGTCGATCCGATATCGAAGGATGCGCCGCGCGTTCAGCTTAATCTGCCGAACGTCTATTGGACGCTGATCACGCCCTTTGCGACGATCGTCGGCATGTACACGAACGTGCCGGAGGGCGGCTCGATCGATTCAACGCAGCAACAATGGGTCACCAACGAGTTCGCCACTGCGCCGACGGATCGGGCGTTCATATTGGCGTTGCATCACCCAGTCTATTCGTTCGATGTCTTTCACAGCGGCAGTTCCAAAATGGCGGATGTTCTCGAAAACGCCATTCGCGATACCGGCCGTGTGCCCAATCTTGTTCTCTCGGGCCACGTCCACGACTACCAGCGTATCGAACAGACCATTGCCAAGGGCGTCTCGACGCCGTTCATCGTCACCGGCAATGGCGGCTATCACAATCTCCATGCCGTCCACATGGCGCCCGGCGGGAAGGCTCCCGATTCGGGCGCGGTTCTAAAATCCGTATGCGATAAATCCTGGGGATTTATGACCCTGACGATCGACAAGAAGACGATCTCCGGCGTCACAACTAACGTCGACCGGACCGGCAAAGTGAGTGCCGGCGATTCCTTCAGCTACTCAGCCGCCCCCATCCACATGCAAAATCCAAAATCGGTTCCGACACTGTAAGTGATCGGCGTGCCGCCGGCATGGTCAACAGAGCGTTGTAACTGCGCTGAAAACCCGCGCCGAATTTTCCGGCATTAACTTTTGTAGAGGCTGCCCATTGGCCGATCCGTAACCGTTGCCTGGTAAAGCGCAGGAGCGGAATTTTCGCAAAATCCGCGCGAAGGCAGAACGTGATGGAAAAGGTCGTCGGCGCGAAGGTCATCACCGCGAAGATCATCAGCGCCAAGGTGATCAACGATCGAGTTCATGGATGATCGAGTCCCGGACAATCGCATGCCGGACAATCGGAATTCCGACAATGCCGCCCCTGAGGTGAAAGCCGCGGAGGCGAAAATCGCGCAGATGAAGACCGCCATCGTCAGCGCCATCGATGCCATCGACGCCAAAGACCGGGTCGAAAGTGCCGCCGACGGCGATCAGGATCGCCGCGAGGTGACGCGCACCCGTGTGTTGCGCGGCGCCAAGATCATCGTGCAGGCCCGCTCGCCGGTCATTCATTGCACCGTGCAGAACATCACGTCGGGCGGCGCCTGCCTGAAGCTGGCGAATACCTGGAGCATCCCGGACAGTTTCGAGCTGACATTCGAACACGGCCGCACGCGGCGCGCCTGCCGCGTCGCCTGGCGCACCCACGACATGCTTGGCGTGGCCTTCGTTGATGATCAGACGCCCGCGGAAGCTTGATGTTTGCTCGTCATTGCGAGGAGCAAAGCGACGAGGCAATCCAAAAGCTGCGCCGCCGCCTGGATTGCTTCGCTCCGCTCGCAATGACGGTGGTCTAGAATTCCGCCACCGCACTTATCAGCCGCTCGATATCCTGCGGCCGGGACAGGCGGTGATCGCCATCCTTGATCAGCGTCAGCACGACCTCGTCGCGGGCGAGCCGCGCCACCAGCGCCTTGGCATGCTGCCACGGCACGTCGGGATCCTCGACGCCTTGCAGGATGCGCACCGGACACCCGGTTTCGATCATGCCGCCGAGGAGGAGATGGTTGCGGCCCTCTTCGATGAGTTTTCCGGTGACGAGGTACGGCTCGGCGGAATATTCCGACGGGCGTTGCCAGACGCCTTTCTCCGCAAGCTCTTGTTTGATCTCCGGCGTGAAGCGCTTCCACATCAGTTCTTCGGTGAAATCGACCGCCGGCGCGATCAGGACGAGGCCGGCGACATTCGCCGCCCCCGACCGTCCGCGGCGCTGCAACGCACGGACGAGGAGGAGAGCGAGCCATCCGCCCATCGACGAGCCGACGAGGATTTGCGGCCCGCGGCAATACGCGTCGAAAACGGCAACGCTCTCGGCGAGCCAGCGGCCGATCGTGCCGTCGGTGAACGCGCCTTCCGATTCGCCGTGGCCGGAATAGTCGAAGCGCACGCAGGCGCGGTTCACCCGTTCGGCCCATTCGGCAAGCGCCGCGGCCTTGGTGCCTTTCATGTCGGACTTGTAGCCGCCGAGCCACACCAGGCCGGGCGACCCCCGGCTTTGCGCACGGACGGCGATCCCCCGGCGGCCGGTACCTTCGCCAATATGCAGGAATTTCAGGCTGTTATCGTTCATCGCGCGGCCTCGCCGGGGGAGCGTGAAAGTGGCGGATCAAGGTGACGGACCATAAACAACGACCGCCGTCACGCGCCATTCGCGGGGTGCATTGTGTTGACTTAAGGCGGGAAACTCCCGATCTTCCGCGTTTAGCGCAACCACTGAGGAGATAAGACCCATTCGCCGCCCCATCAGAACGCCGCAGCCCGCTCCCAAGGAGGGGCCGCGCATCAACGAGGAGATCCGCGTCCGCGAGGTCCAACTCATCGATAAAGACGGCACCAACAAGGGTGTCACCGAGATCACCGCCGCCATTGCCATGGCGCAGGAAGCAGGGCTCGATCTCGTCGAGATAGCACCGAATTCTTCCCCGCCGGTCGCCAAGATTCTCGATTTCGGCAAATACAAATATCAGGCGCAGAAGAAAGCCGCCGAGGCGCGCAAAAAGCAGAAGGTCGTCGAGATCAAGGAGATCAAGCTGCGGCCGATGATCGACGATCACGATTACAACGTGAAAATGCGCTCGATCCAGCGGTTCTTCGAGGAAGGCGACAAGGTCAAGGTCACGCTGCGCTTCCGCGGCCGCGAAATGGCGCACCAGGAACTCGGCTACAAGCTCCTCGACCGCGTCAAAGTCGATACCTCCAAGATCGCCAAGATCGAGCAGGAGCCGCGGTTCGAAGGCCGCCAGGTGGTCATGGTCCTGGCGCCGCGTTAGCGGCGCGGCCGATCATGGTGCTGCCGATTTCGGCGCCGCGTCAGGCGGCGCCGCCGAACATTGCGTTCCGCGCCGCCCTCTGCCATAACCGCGCCCTTCCGTCGCCCGGCTGATTAAGGGCTGCCGTGGCGGCGGTTAAGTGCTTACCAGCACGCGATCTTTCGATCGCCAGCGTTCCGTCTCCCCGGTGACCTGCTTGCGGGTGGCTGGGGAGGAAGGTGCGCGCATTATCAGGAGAGCCAAATGCCCAAGATCAAGACCAAGTCGGGCGCTAAAAAGCGCTTCAAGGTGACGGGGACCGGCAAGGTCCTCTACGCGCATTCGGGCAAACGCCACGGCATGATCAAGCGCACCAAGAAGCAGATCCGCCAGTTGCGCGGCACCAACGTGCTGTTCAAGACCGACGGCGACAAAATCAAAAAGTATTTTTTGCCGAACGGCTGAGCACTGCCGCTCGCGGCAGATTTCGTTTCAGGGTTCGCTATTCTCAAGAAGGAGATCAGTCATGGCTCGCGTCAAACGCGGCGTCACATCCCATGCCAAGCACAAGAAAGTGCTCAAGGCCGCCAAGGGTTATTACGGCCGTCGCAAGAATACGATCCGCATCGCCAAGCAGGCGGTCGAGAAGGCGAACCAATACGCCTTCCGCGACCGCAAGCGGCGCAAGCGCACTTTCCGCGCATTGTGGATCCAGCGGCTGAACGCGGCGGTGCGCCCGTTCGGCCTCAATTACAGCCGCTTCATCGCCGGGCTCGCCAAGGCCAACATCACCGTCGACCGCAAGGTGCTTTCGGACCTCGCGATCACCGAGCCGGCAGCGTTCGAGGCGATTGTCGGCCAGGCGAAATCCGCACTCGCAGCTTAGGCGTCTCTGTTGCCGCCGTCATGGCCGGGCTTGTCCCGGCCATCCCGATCAGTCAGGCAATGCATTGCCAATTGAATCGGGATGCGCGGGTCGAGCCCGCGGATGACGGAAGGAAAACGATAGGCAAGCCAGTCATGATCGACCGCGCATACGTCCAGCGCATGGCGCGCTACAATCGCTGGCAGAATGAAAATCTGTACGGCGCGGCCGACCGGCTGTCCGAGGTGGAACGCTGCCGGGAACGCGGCGCGTGGTTCGGCTCGATCCACAAGACGCTAAACCACATCCTGTGGGGCGATCAAAGCTGGATGGGCCGCTTCACCGACCTGCCGCGGCCGACGGTCGGCATCCCGGAATTGGGTTCGCTTTTTCCCGACTGGGAAAAACTGAAAGCCGAGCGTTCGGGTTTTGACGAAAAAATCCTCGATTGGGCCGGCACGGTCGACGACGCCTGGCTTGGCGCCGACCAGACTTACTATTCCGGAGCCACCAAGCGCGAGTGGACGCGGCCGCGCTGGGTCCTGGTCACGCATATGTTCAATCATCAGACGCACCATCGCGGCCAGGTGCATGGCATGCTGACGCAGGCCGGCAGCCGGCCGTCCGACACCGATCTGCCGTTCATGCCCGAGTGATTTCATGACCGACACCGCCCAGCTCGAACAGCAAATCCTCGCCGAGGTCGCGGGCGCGGGCGACGATGCCACCCTCGAAGCAGTGCGCGTCGCGGCCCTCGGAAAAACCGGATCGATCACCGCGCTTCTCAAGACGCTCGGCACGCTGACCCCGGACGAGCGCAAAACCCAGGGCGCGGCGATCAACGGGCTCAAGGATCGCGTCAACGCGGCGTTCGCCGCGCGGCGCGACGGGTTCAAGGACGCGGCGCTGGCCGCGCGGCTCAACACCGAAAGCGTCGACGTCACGCTGCCGGTGCGCGAGGCGCCGGCCGAGATCGGCCGCGTGCACCCGATTACGCAGGTAACGGACGAATTGACGGCGATCTTCGCCGACATGGGCTTTGCCGTCGCCGAGGGTCCCGACATCGAGACCGACGACTACAACTTCACCAAGCTGAACTTTCCGGAAGACCATCCGGCGCGTGCGATGCACGACACGTTCTTCTTTCATCCGAAGCCGGACGGCTCGCGGCTTCTGCTGCGCACCCACACCTCGCCGGTGCAGGTGCGCACCATGCTGGCGCAGAAGCCGCCGATCCGCGTCATCATTCCCGGCCGCACCTATCGCTGCGATTCAGACCAGACGCACACGCCGATGTTTCATCAGGTCGAGGGCCTCGTCATCGACAAGGGCTCGCATCTCGGCCACCTGAAATGGATCATCGAGGAATTCTTCAAGGCGTTCTTCGAAGTCGATCGCGTCGGCATGCGTTTCCGGCCGTCATATTTTCCGTTCACCGAGCCGTCGCTCGAAGTCGACATCCAGTGCCGCCGCGACAAGGGCGAAATCCGCTTCGGCGAAGGCGACGACTGGATGGAGATTCTCGGCTGCGGCATGGTGCATCCGAACGTGCTGCGGAATTGCGGACTGGATCCCAACGAATATCAGGGCTTTGCCTGGGGCATGGGGATCGACCGCCTCGCCATGCTCAAATACGGCATGCCGGACCTGCGCGCCTTCTTCGAGGCCGACATGCGCTGGCTGTCGCATTACGGTTTCCGCCCGCTGGATTTCCCGACGCTGGCCGGAGGCTTGAGTCCCTAGGCCATGATGAAATTCACCCTCGCCTGGCTCAAGGAGCATCTCGACACCGATCGGCCGCTTGCCGAACTTGCCGACAAGCTGACCATGATCGGGCTCGAGGTCGAGCGCATCGAGGACAAGGCCAAGCTGTTTGCGCCGTTCGTCATCGCGCGCGTCACTGAAGCAAAGCAGCATCCGAACGCCGATCGTCTGCGCGTCTGCATGGTCGATACCGGTTCGGGCGCGCCGATCCAGGTCGTGTGCGGCGCGCCGAATGCGCGCACCGGCATGAAGAGCGTGTTCGCGCCGCCCGGCGCTTTCATTCCCGGCAAGAACATCACGCTCGGCATCGGCAAGATCCGCGACGTCGAGAGCCGCGGCATGCTGGTCTCCGAAGCCGAGCTGCAAATCTCCGACGATCACGACGGCATCATCGACCTGCCGGACGACGCGCCGGTCGGCGAGGCTTACGCGAAATATGCCGGCCTCGACGATCCGGTGATCGAGATCAACCTGACGCCGAACCGGGCCGACGGCACCGGCGTGCACGGCATCGCGCGCGACCTTGCCGCCGCCGACATGGGCAAGTTCAAGGACCTCGCCATCAAGCCGGTCGAGGGCAAGTTTCCGTGTCCGGTAAAGGTGACGCTCGATTTCGGCGCAACGCCGCCGCTCTGCCCGGCCTTCGGGCTTCGCCTCGTGCGCGGCGTCAAGAACGGCCCGTCGCCCGGCTGGCTGCAAAAGCGGCTCACCGCGATCGGGCTGCGCCCGATCAATGCGCTGGTCGATATCACGAATTTCATCACCTTTGACCGCGGCCGGCCGCTGCATGTGTTCGACGCCGCCAAAGTGCGCGGCAATCTCACGGTGCGGCGTGCGCGCGCCGGCGAGACGCTGCTTGCGCTCGACGGCAAGACCTACACGCTCGACGACACGATCTGCGTCATTGCCGACGACGAAGGCGTCGAATTGCTCGCCGGCATCATGGGCGGCGAAAAGACCGGATGCGCGGAGACGACCACGGACGTGCTCATCGAATCCGCGTTGTGGGAGCCGGCCAATATTTCCCACACCGGCCGCGCGCTCGGCATCAATTCCGATGCCCGCTATCGTTTCGAGCGCGGCGCCGATCCGGCTTTCATGCTGCCGGGCCTCGACATGGCGACGCGCATGGTGATGGAGCTTTGCGGCGGCACGCCATCGGAAGCAATCGTCGCGGGCAGTGTCGAGACGCCCGAAAAAATCATCGACTTCCCGCAGTCCGAACTAAAACGCCTCGCCGGCCTTGAAGTGTCGCTCACCGAAATGCGGCGCGTGCTCGAGCGGCTCGGCTTCTTTGCCGCCGGGCAGGGCGATCGCTTGAAAGTCGCGGTGCCGTCATGGCGGCCCGACGTGCAGGGCAAAGCCGATATCGTCGAAGAGGTCGTGCGCATCGTCGGCGTCGACCAGATCCCGGCGACGCCGTTTCCGCGCGGCCCGGCGCCGCGCAAGCCGGTGCTCACGCCGATCCAGGTCCGTACCCGCAAGTCAAAGCGCGCGCTCGCCGCGCGCAATCTGGTCGAGGCGGTGACGTGGTCCTTCATCGCCAAAAAGCACGCCGAACTGTTCGGCGGGGGTGATGCGGCGCTGGCGCTCGCCAATCCGATCGCCGCGGATCTTTCCGACATGCGGCCAAGCCTCATTCCGGGCCTCGTCGCCGCGGCGCAGAAAAACGCCGATCGCGGATTTCCGGACGCCGGCCTGTTCGAAGTTGGGCAAATCTTTCGCGGCGATCAGCCGGCAGACCAGTTCACCGCTGCTGCAGGCGTGCGCCGCGCGCTGGCGAAGCCGTCGGGCATCGGCCGGCATTGGACGAAGCGCGACGGCGAAGTCGATGCCTTCGACGCCAAGGCTGACGCGCTCGCCGTCCTGACGGCGGCAGGCGCCCCGGCGCAGGCGCTGCAAATCGTGCCGGGCGGTCCGGCATGGTTTCATCCCGGCCGTTCCGGAACGATCCAGATCGGACCGCAAAACGTGCTCGGCCATTTCGGCGAATTGCATCCGGCTGCCCTCGAAGCGCTCGATGCCGAAGGCCCGCTGGTCGCCTTCGAGGTTATCCTGGAGCGCATTCCGGAACCGAAGGCCAAGGCGACGCGCGCCAAGTCCGTGCTCGACCTCTCGCTGTTGCAGCCGGTCGAGCGCGATTTCGCCTTTGTCGTCGAGCGCAGCGTCAAGGCCGCCGATCTGGTGCGTGCCGCGCAAACGGTCGACCGCAAGCTGATCACGCATGTCGGCGTGTTCGACGTCTATGAGGGCAAAGGCATCGAACCCGGCAAGAAATCGATTGCCATCGCCGTCACCATCCAGCCGCGCGAAAAAACCATGACCGATGCCGAGATCGACGCGGTCGCGGCCAAGATCGTCGCCGAAGTCGGCAAGCGCACCGGCGGCGTGCTGCGGGCGTGACTGTGCGGGCCGTGCTTGCAAAGGCCATGTCAACGGGAGTTGAACCAATGAAGGATCTTCTGCCGCTGGCCGAGACGATCGCCGCTCGTCTGAAGGCTCGAGGTGAGACCATCGCGATTGCCGAATCCTCGACCGGCGGTTTGATCTCGGCGGCGTTGCTCGCGGTGCCGGGCGCTTCGGCCTACTTCCTCGGCGGCGCCGTCGCCTATACGCGTGCGGCAAAGAGCCTGTTGCTCGGGCTTGACGACGCGGCGCTCGGCCAATTTCGCTCGGCGACCGAGCAGCATGCGCTCTTGCTCGCCCGCCGCGCGCGGGCGCAGTTTTCAGCGACGTGGGGATTGGCCGAAACCGGCGCCACCGGGCCGAGCGGTAATCGCTACGGCGATCCGGCCGGGCACACCTGCCTCGCGATCGCGGGCGCGGCCGAGCGGGTGGTCACTCTGGAAACCGGCAGTTCCGACCGCCTCGCCAACATGCACGCCTTCGCGGCCGCGGCGCTCGAGCTTTTGGCCGGCAGTCTCGGATCATGAGCGGGCGAATACCGGCGGCTTGATTTACACAGCCGCGCCATACCGCTCCTTGCCGCGCCTTACCGCTCTTTACCGCTCTTGCCGCATGATGCTCGGCGTGCCGCCAAAATATTGTTGTGACGGCGGCTCTTCGCGGCGCTCCTGACGCACGGTGCGCGCACGCCTGGCCGGCTGTTTCGGCGCGGCTTCGGCCTGTGCCGGCGCCTGCGGCTTAAGCGGGCCGAGCCGGCGCAACACGGCGTCGGCGGCGCGCTCGCCGGTTTCCCAGGCGCCGCTGACCGTGCCCCATAATGTTTCGTGCGCCGCCTCGCCGGCGTACCAGACGCCGTCGGCAATCGGGTCGAGGAACTGGCGCCGCGCGAACTGGCTCCCGGGCACTGCCGCGGACCACGCGCCAAGCGTGAACGGATCGTGGTTCCAGCGCGTGACCTGCGTGCGGCCGATCGCCTTCTTCACTTCGGCGCCATAAAGACCCGCGAGCCATTCGGACGCGAAATCGACCATGGCGGTTTCGCCCTGCGCCGACAGATCGCGGCCGAACGCGCCCGCGACATCGACGATGCAGAGCTGCGTGCCGGAGACGTTTGCAAGGATTGCCGCGGTATGCGTGTCGTTCGATTTCTCGAAAACCAGATCGTCGCTTTCGAGCCCCAGCGGATTGCCGTCAAGCTCGAGCGCAATATGGTCGTAACTTCCAAGCGACATCCGGCCGAACGCGTCGATCTCGTGATGGCCAAGGTCGGGACTGAATTTCAGTCCGCCGGCGGCGATGACGTTGGTCGGCACGGTGACGATCGCGGTACGGGCCGAGATCGTGCCCTTGTCGGTGGTGACCGAGATCCCGCTGCGGTTATCGATCACCTTCGCCGGCGTCGAAAGCTGGACCGCCAGTCCCTGGCCGAGCGCGGCAAGCAACGCGCCAAAACCCTGCTTGCAGAACGCCGCCGCGTTGCGCTCGGCGGCCTTGGCGAAATCGAAGGTCGACACGTTCACCAGGTCCTTGGCGCAATTATACGGCCCGAGCACGAATTCGACGGCCGGGCGCCAGTCGCCGAGATCGGCCGGCACGGATTGTTCGCAGGGAATATCGGCCTTGCGCGCGGTATCGTTGATCGCGCGCGTGGCGCGAACCTGCGCCGTCAAAAAATCCTCGAGCTCGCCTTCGCGCGCATAGCGCCGGCCGATCCGCACCTTCTGGCTGCGCGGCGCCGGATAGATGTCGACGCTGCGGTGCGGTGCGGCTTTGGTCAGCGGGTTGGAATCCGGCAGATAGATCCAATGCGCGCCGCGGTCGAACGGAACGCCGAAGCCTTTGGTATCGGTGACGCAGCGTCCGCCGATGTGGTCGGTTGCTTCGACGATCAGGTAACGCCGTCCGCCAGCCGCGATTTTGCGCGCCGCGGCGATGCCGGCCGCGCCGGCGCCGATAATGACGACATCGAGCGCGCCGGTCGGCGGCGAAGCGCCGAGGGCCGGACGTGCAACGAGCGCGGCGGAGGCGGTGAGGAACGAACGGCGGCTTAATCGCGGCATGGTTTCCGAAACACTTAATATTGCGCCGCACATTGCCCGAACCGCGCAGAACGCGCAAACGCACGGTTCAGATTCCGTAAATCCCGCCGCGGTCGCGTGAACCAATTCGCAACAGTGCGCGGGCAAAATGCGGACAAGGAAAAGACACGGCGAAACCGTGCGACCCGGCTGGGGAGGCCCCCGTGAGCAGGATGCTCGACAGCGTTGGGCGGTTGATCGCCCGCTATCTGCAAAAGCCCGTTTACGGCTACGAGCCGTTTACGCCGAGCGATCCCGATGCGCTGCGCCATTCGCTGCAGGCCGGCGACGTTCTTCTCGTCGAGGGCAACAACCGCATCGCCGGCGTCATCAAATACCTGACGCAGTCGACCTGGTCGCATTCGGCGCTTTATGTCGGGCCGCTTCCCGGCCGTGTCGCCGATGACGGCGAGCCGCATATGCTGATCGAGGCCAATGTGGGCGAGGGCGTCGTCTCGGTGCCGCTGTCGAAATACACAAAATTTCACACGAGGATCTGCCGGCCCGTCGGGCTGACGGAGGCGGATTGCGCGGTCGTCTGCGCCTATGCGGTCGAGCGGATCGGCTTTGCCTACGACCTGAAGAACATCATCGACCTGTTGCGCTATCTGCTGCCCTTGCCGGTACCGCGCCGCTGGCGCCGGCGCTTGATGGCGCTCGGCTCCGGCGATCCGACCCGGCTGATCTGTTCGGCCCTGATCGCGGATGCGTTCCGCGCCGTGCGCTATCCGATCCTGCCGAAGATAAAACTCGCCGGCAGCCGGCAGGCGCGCGAGCAGATCATGGAAATCCGCCACTCCTCGCTTTATTGCCCCCGCGACTTCGACATCTCGCCCTATTTCAACGTGGTCAAGCCGACGATCGCGCGCGGCTTCGATTACAAGCGGCTGTGCTGGGCCGATCTTTCGCGTGCGGCCGAACCCGCGCAAATCCCGCTCGTGCCGGCAACCGATGGCGCGAACGAAGAAGCCGGGGCGATGGCCGTCTAGGCCTCCCTTGTTTTGGCCGCCCGTCGTCGCTACCTCTGCCGCGGTGCAGAGGCGATCATGATCGACGACGTAATCCAGGCCATTACCCAGATGTTCTCGCCGCCGCTGCGCGCGGTGCTGTGGAAGACGGTTGGGCTTGCGCTCGCGCTCATCGTCGTCGCCGGCATCGCACTGCAGCGCCTGATTGTCCATCTGATCGGATCCGGCAGCGCCTCGCTTGAAACGACGCTGGGGCCGCAGGCGCACGAGCCGGTCAGCATTCTGGCGTGGCTGCTGTCGTTTGCCGCCGGGTTCGGCATCGTTGTCGGCAGCGTGCTTCTGATGCCCGCTGTCGCCGCAATCGTCGGCAGCTTCTTCGCCGACCGGATCGGCGACGAGGTCGAGCGCGAACGCTATCCGGCCGATCCGCCCGGCAAGGCACTCCCGCTTTGGCTCGCGCTTTGGGAAGGACTCAAGACAGCGCTGCTGGCGGTCGCGATCTATCTCTGCGCGGCGCCGCTCCTGCTGTTCGCGGGTTTCGGCGTCGTGATCTTCTTTCTCGCCACCGCCTATATTCTCGGCCGCGAGTATTTCGAGCTCGCCGCGATGCGCTTTCGGTCGCCGGTCGAGGCCAAGGCGTTGCGCAAGCGCAACGCGGCGATGGTTTATGTCGGCGGCCTGTTCATCGCCGCCTGCGTCTCGATCCCGATCGTCAATCTGGCGACGCCGGTCTTCGCCATGGCGCTGATGGTGCACCTGCACAAGCGGGTCGGAGCGAAGCTGCCGGTCGTGCAAAAAATGTGAAGGGCGGGAGGTCCGCAATCACCCTGTTGAGAAATCGCGGCCGGCTGCTATCTGCGTTCTGCGGATTCGCGCGCGATAAGCCGCGTTATCCTGTGTGACGGACATCGCCGGGAAGGGGCGCAGGCATGACAATCAAGGCTTTGGTTTTTGACGCCTATGGGACGCTTTATGACGTGCATTCGGTCTATGCGAAGACCGAAGAGCTTTGTCCGGGCAAAGGCGACCTCATAACGCAAATCTGGCGGCTCAAGCAGCTTGAATATACCTGGCTCCAGACCTCGTTGCAGGACTACCGCGATTTCACTTTTCTCACGCACGCGTCGCTCGAATTTGCGCTGCGGGCTGCCGGCGTCGAACCGGCTGAAACCATCACCAAACAGCTGTTCGACAAATATCTCGACCTCGATCCCTACCCGGAGGCCAAGAACGCGCTCGCCAAATTAAGGAGTCTCGGCCGCCACAAGCTTGCCATCCTGTCGAACGGCAGCACCGCCATGCTCTCGGCGCTTGTCAAAAATTCCGGACTCGACGCCTATCTCGACGCAACCATCAGCGTGGATGGCGCAAGAAAGTTCAAGCCGCATCCGGATTGCTATGCACTGGTGGAGAAGACCCTCGGCCTCACGCGCGACGAGGTGATGTTCGTGTCCTCCAACGGCTTCGATGTCGCCGGCGCCAAAAAATTCGGCTTCAAGGTCGCCTGGATCCGGCGCGGCGGTGCCGCGAGCGCGGCCACGGACCCGGTGCTGCCCGCGCAAATGTACCGGCTGCTGCGGTCGAACGCCGAAACGCTTGGTTACGCGCAGGATTACACGGTTTCGTCTTTGGCGGAGTTACCCGGCCTGCTGTGATCCGTCAGGCGACGGATGACCGCCGGCGCGCATTGCGCGTCAGCGCCACACTTCGTCGGCGAGTTCCACGACCATCCGCAGCTTCGCCCATTGCTCTTCCTCGGCAAGGACGTTGCCTTCCTCGGTCGAGGCAAAGCCGCATTGCGGCGACAGCGCGAGCTGATCGAGGTCCGCGAATTTGGTCGCCTCCTCGATGCGCCGCTTTACGTCGTCTTTCTTCTCCAGCTTGCCGGATTTTGTCGTGACCAGACCGAGCACGACGATCTTGTTGCCTTTCGGCAAAAACCGCAGCGGCTCGAAGCCGCCGGCGCGCAACGTGTCGTATTCGAGGAAATAGCCGTCGTAGTTCAGCTTGCCGAGCAGCGTTTCGGCGACCGGCTCGTAGCCGCCCTCGGAAATCCAGGTCGAGCGGAAATTGCCGCGGCAGATATGCGTCGTGATCGTCATGTCGGCAGGCTTGCCTTCGAGCGCCTGATTGATGATCCGCGCGTAATCCTGCTGCAGCCGCTCGGCGTTGAGCCCGCGCTCGCGCGCCTTCTTCAGTTCGGCCTGCGAACACAGATAGGCCCAGGCGGTGTCGTCGAACTGCAGGTAGCGGCATCCGGCGTCGTAAAAACCGCGGATGGCCTGCTGATAGGTCTTCGCCAGATCGTCGAAGATCGCATCGCGGTCGGCGTATTCCTTGGTTGCGATGGCATTCGGCTCGAGGCGGAAATGCAGCGTCGCCGGGCTCGGGATGCACATTTTCGGCACGACGCGGCAGTGCGCCTTGAGGAACTTGAAATGCTCCAGCATCGGGTGGCTGGAGAAGCCGAGCTTGCCGGTGATGCGCGGGGTTCGCGGACGCGTCTGCACGCCCTGAAACTGGATGCCGTGATCGAGTTCCTGGATTTCGACGCCGTCGAGCATGCCGTAGAAATCGAAGTGCCACCACGAGCGGCGGAATTCGCCGTCGGTGGCGAGCTTCAACCCGACCTCTTCCTGCTTCTTGATGATCTTCTCGATCTCGCGATCCTCGACCTCCTTGAGCGCCGCCGCGCTGATCTCGCCTTTCTCGCGCCTGGTGCGCGCTTCCTTCAGCGGCGCGGTGCGCAGAATGCTGCCGACCACGTCGGCGCGAAACGGCGGCTTGGTTCTCATCATCGGGGCGATCCTCCACAAGATTTGTTGGCTGTGAAACAAGCCGGGGCCGCGCCTTTCGTCAACAGCAAACTGCGCCGGCCGCGCTGCCGTTGGGCCACGTCCCATGAAGTTCACGTCCCATGAAGTTCACGTCCCACGAAGTTCACGTCTCGATCGTGACCTTGCCGCCGGCGACCGTGACCGGATAGGTCCGCACCGGCACCATGCAGGGCGGCAGCACAACTTCGCCGGTGCGGATATTGAACTGCCCGTTGTGGAAATTGCACTCGACGACGTCGCCGTCGATGTAGCCTTCGGACAGCGAGCCCGGGCCATGTGTGCACGCGTCGTCGGTGACATAAAATTCCCCCTCGACATTGAAAACCGCGAAGGCCATTTCCCCGATCTCGACCCTCAGGGCGGTGCCGGGCGCGACGTCGGCTGTGCTGCACAATTCGAGGCGATTGGCTTCCGTAGACATGACGTCCTGGTTGGGGATCGGTGAGCGGGAACGCCGTTATACAAGACCCGGCGCGTGGTGCTATATCCCTCCGCGCACGGCGGGAGAGGGCGTCATGGACAGCGAATCGGCCCGGATGAGCTCGGCGGCGGAGGCAAAATTCCGCATCGACCGGCCGAATTCGCAGCCGCGCGCCGTCAAGGTGATCGCGCTCGACGCGCCGAGCGAGCGCATCGTCAAGGACCTGGCGGCTTCGCAGTGGCAACGCGCCTCCTTCCTCACGGCGTCGGCATTCTCCGGCGCGCCGCGCCACGCCGAGCCGTTTTCCATGGATGGCTGGCTCAACGACCTTGCCGGCCGCACCAAAAATCTGATCGACGAGGTGGAGACGGCCGATCTCGTCGTCATGGTGGCGAGCGCCGGCGAGAATGCCGCGGCTGCCGCCATCATCGGCGAAGCCTGCAGCGTCAAGCGCGTCATGACGACGGCGCTTATCCTCGGCGGCGCATCGTCGAGCGACGAAACCCTGTCAAAGATGCTCGCGCAGTTGCGGCCCCATGTCATGATGCTCGTGATCTCGAGCGCCGACGAATATATCAAGGACATGCTCACGGCGCTGCGCGCCTGATCGTCATCTTTCCCCGCGAGCAAGGGATTCATGGAGCTGTAATTTCATGGAGCTGCAATGAAGTTCACTGGAGACATGACGGTCCAGGCGCCGCGCGCGCAAGTCTACAAAGCGGTGCGCGACGCACGCTTTTTCGCGTCCTGCGTCGACGGCGTCAGCGAGCTGACCGAAACCGCGCCCGATACTTATGCCGCGGTCTTCGCCACCAAGGTCGCCTACATGACCTTCAAGTTCAAAGTCACGGTCGAGGTCGTGCGCGCCGAGGAGCCGAGCGAGATCGAGGCCAAGGTCGAAGGCAGCCCGCTCGGCATCGTCGGGCGCCTGACCGCGACCGCGCTGACGCGGCTCAGCGACGCCGGCGGCGGCACCAAAATCGATTATGAGGTGGAAGCGGCCCTGACCGGCAAGCTCGGCAGTCTCGGCCAGCCGGTCCTGCGCTCCAAGGCCAAGGAAATGGAACGACAATTTGCCGCGCGGCTTGCCGCTGCGTTCCAGGCTCCCGCGCCCGCCGCATCGTGACCGGGCCGGAACTTTCGGCTAATCTCCGCGCCAAGAAAATAACGGGAGGGACGACATGACGAATG
This sequence comes from uncultured Alphaproteobacteria bacterium, assembly GCA_963808205.1. Taxonomy (GTDB): domain Bacteria; phylum Pseudomonadota; class Alphaproteobacteria; order Rhizobiales; family Xanthobacteraceae; genus BOG-931. The sequence goes on along the minus strand of CAWEER010000005.1, from coordinate 341,300 downwards.
TGACCGCCACGGCGGCCGGCAATGTGCCCTGGTACAAGTCGCTCACGGGCAACCAGAAGAAGGCCCTCATTGCCACCAATCTCGGCTGGCTGTTCGACGGCTACGAGACCTACGCGCTCCTCCTCACGGTCGGCCCGGCAATGCATTCCTTGCTGGAGCCGGGACAATATCCGCAAATCCCCGCCTATATCGGCATAGTCGTCGCGATCACGCTTCTCGGCTGGGGCATCGGCGGTTTCGTCGGCGGCATCGCTGCCGATTACATCGGCCGCAAGCGCACCATGATCTTCGCCATTCTCGCCTATTCGCTCATGACCGGGCTGACGGCCCTGTCGTTCAACTGGATTTCGTTCGCGCTGCTGCGTTTCCTTGTCGGCATCGCCATCGGTTCGGAATGGGCGACCGGCTCCTCGATGATGGCCGAGCTTTGGCCGCAGAATGCGCGCGGCAAGGGCGCCGGCCTCATGCAGTGCGGGCTCGGGCTCGGATTTTTCCTGGCGTCGTTCATCTGGCTGTTCATGAGCGCGCTTGGCCCCGACGCCTGGCGCTACATGTTCCTCCTCGGCATCCTGCCGGCCTTCCTGACATTGTGGATCAGGACTTCGATCGACGAGTCCCAGATCTGGCAGCAAGTCGACGCCAAACGGCGTGAAGCAAACGCCCGCAAACAGAGCGGCGCCACGCTCTCGGCGGCCGACCAGGCGCTCACCCGCTTCACCGTCGCCGATCTGTTTGCCGAGCCGGAAACGCGGCGGCGAACCATCATCGTGTGCCTGATGTCGCTGACCACGACGCTTGCCTGGTGGGGCATCTCGTCCTGGGTTCCGCCCTATATCGCCTCGGTCGCCGTCAAGGCCGGGCTGCCGGGCCCGCAATGGGCGAGCTATGCCGGCATGGCCTATAACGCCGGCGCCATTCTCGGTTACGCCGGCTTCGGCTTTCTCGCCGACCGCTTCGGCCGCAAGCCGATCGTGATGCTGTATTTCGCTCTGGCGTTCCTGATGACGCCGGTGCTGTTCCTGTGGACGACGGACTTGACCCTGCTGCTGGTCGCGGCGGCGGTGAATGCGTTCTTCACGCTCGGCCAATATTCCTGGATGGCGGTGTGGCTGCCGGAACTGTTCGCGACCCGCTCGCGTGCAACGGGGCTGGCGTTTGCGTTCAACGCACCGCGCTTTATCGCCTTCCTCGGGCCGCTGTTCGCCGGCGTCTTGATCGTGCAATTCGGCGGCTTCAGCCGCGCCGCGATGACGATCGCCTGCATCTACGTGCTCGGCTTCGTCGCGACGATGTTCCTGCCGGAAACCAACGGGAAGCCGCTGCCGGCATGACGGGGGACTCGTATATGCGATCGTGAGTTTGGTCGGAGGCAAGACACGTCACCGGCGTGGTGTTACTGCGGCACGCGCTTGACCGCATGTGATGCGGGGTGAAAGCATCGGCGCAAGGTTGACAGTTGCTCCGCCATGGCCATCACGCTGTCCCGGTTACGCAGTTTCGTCGAACTGGCGCAAAACAAGAGCTTTGACAAAACGGCCAAGGCGGTTGGCCGCAGCCAGCCCGCAATCACCGACCAGATTCGAATCCTGGAAGAAACACTCGGCGTATCGCTCTTTCATCGGCAAACACGCTCGGTGAGCCTTACGCTGGAAGGCGAAGCGCTGTTTCATCGCGTTCAAGGTATTTTACGCGATCTCGACGATCTGTTGTTGGACTTCGCCAAAGTCGCCGCGCTGGAGGTGGGCGAGGTCAGAGTTGGCGCAACGCCGACACTCGCCTGCTACATCGTGCCGGAAATTATCGGATCATTTCGCCGCAAATACCCTGGCATTCGCATCATGTTTTCTGACGCTCCGGCTGCGCAGCTCGAAGCCGACGTCGAGAATTGAAAGCTCGATTTCTATTTCGGCCCGAAGCCGTCATCGAAATCGGCGCTGCGTTTTCAATTCGTTGCTGCCGACAACTACGTCGTCGTCGTCCCGAAGGGCCATAAGCTCGCGAAGCGTGGTCCCGCGGATATTTGCGAACTCACCAAATACCCGATGCTGCTCATGTGTCGGGGCACCTATGTCCGCGACGAGATCGATCGCTTTTTCAGAAAGCACCGTTTGAACGTCGATCCCGTCGGCGAGGTGTCGAACCACTTTACCCTTGGCGGCCTTGTCGAGGCTGGGTGTGGAATTACCGTTCTGCCACGTTTGGCCTATCCGGTGATTGCGCATCCCGGCACGGTTGCGATTGAAGTGCCGGACCCGGATTTTGTGCGTGCGCTCGGCGTGGCGACGCGACGAGACTATAAGCCGGCGCCGGCGGCCGAGGCGTTTCTCGCCTCCATGATTCCGCTGGTCAAGCAGTTGCTGCGCAAAAGAAGCGGCGGCCGTTCGGTAGCCCAGGGCATGCCCCAATTCGATTGAATCGGATCGCGGGTATTCGGCGTTCCGGAGCTGATATTCAGAAAAACTGATTAATTGCGCTAACAAATCTGAATTGACCGGCTATGGCTGCGCGTCCACCATTCGCCGACAAACAAGAACAAGCAGGACGGAAGTCAAACGTGAAGACGACGCTGTTTCTGCGAAACCAGGACATGCCCGGACTGGTTTCGACCGATGAATGCATCGAGGCGATCGAGCGAGCCTATATCGAGCACGGCAGAGGTGACGCACAGGAATTGCCCCGCCGTCGTATCTATCACCCCCATTCCGGCCGCCCCGACCACTATTATTGGTTCAACGAGATGGCAGGCATCGTGCCGGGCATCAGGTCGATGGGCCTGCGCGTGAACTCGGCCACCGTTTCGGTCGAGCGCAAGCGGGGCAATGCCCGCCTTGGATTTCCCGGAGCATTCTCGGCGCTGGTATTTCTGTTTGACACCGAGACTACGGAATTGCTCGCGGTCTTGCAGGATTTCTTCCTCAATCCGATCCGTGTCGCGGCGACCAGTGCGATCGTCACAAAGCGGCTGGCGCGCGACGATTCGAAGGTCATGGGACTTTTTGGCTCCGGCACGCAGGCGTTGCTGCAGGCCGAGTGCACGTGTGCCGTGACCGGTATCGAGGAGATCAGGATCTATAGCACGCGTAAGGAACGTCGCGAGCGCGTCGCGAAACAGGTGTCCGACATGGTTGGTGTCCGCGGCGTTGCGGTTGACGACCCGCGCGGTGCTGTCGCCGGCTGTGACATCGTCACGACGGCGACGAGTTCGAACGAAGCGGTCTTCGACGGCGCATGGCTCGAACCGGGCACGCACGTAAATACCATGATCGGCAGCGATTTATTTCTGCCGCGCAGGGAGACCGATGACACGACGGTTTTCAAAAGCGATCTCATCGTTGTGAATTCCCGGGAGTCCGTTCGTCTTGATAAACAGCCGGAGCTATACCCGCACCTTCGGAAGGGTACTTTGGCATGGGACGATATTCACGAAGTCGGCGAGCTCCTGATCAAAAAAAACATTCATGGTCGATCGACGGCGAAACAGATCACCTATCACAATAATAATGTTGGAATGGGAATCCAGTTCGCTGCGCTCGGTCGCCTGATCTACGAGCGGGCACGAGAGAAGAAGGTCGGCACAGAAATCGACGCCAGTCTGTTCATGCAATATGACGAGGACTTGCGGGCGATACGAGACACCGCGTTTCTCGGCAAGCGGCGCACGGAACCGGTCGCATGACGGCTCCCTGCGCTCAACCGATTGCGGCTGCAAGACCAAGTAAATCCAAACCCCTCGCCGGCGTGCGAGTCATCGACGCGGGTAACATGGTTGCGGCGCCGTTTGCCGCAGTGCTGCTGGCCGATCTTGGCGCCGATGTCATCAAGATCGAGCACCCGATACACGGCGACGGGCAGCGAAAACTCGAACCGATTGTCGATGGCGTTCCGCTGTGGTGGAAGGCGATCTCGCGCAACAAGCGTTGCATCACACTCGATCTGAGCCGGCCGGATGGCGCGGCGGTGTTCAAGGATCTCGTCCGCGGCCGTGACGTGGTGATTGAGAATTATCGTCCTGGAACGCTCGAGCGCTGGGGCGTCGGTTACGATGCTCTCAAAGCCGTGGAACCGAAACTGATCATGTTACGCATTTCCGGCTTCGGCCAAACCGGACCATATAAGGACCGGCCAGGCTTCGGCCGCATTGCCGAAGCCATGAGCGGTCTGACTCATCTCATCGGTGATCCCGATGGCCCGCCGATGTCGCCAGGTTATCCATTAGGGGATTTGATCTCCGGCCTGTTCGGAGCGTTCTCCGTCATGGTCGCCGTTTACAACCGCGATGTGCGCGGTGGTGCGGGGCAGTTCATCGACCTTGCGCTCTACGAGGCGCTATTCCGCCTTATGGACTTCGACGCAATTCACTACGACAAGACCGGCGTCATCCATACCCGCAGCGGCAATCACGTCGCCTATGCCGCGCCGAGCTCGACCTATAGGACCGCTGACGGCAAATACATCACCATGGCGGCCAGTAATCACAATATATGGGTTCGTCTTTGCCAGGCGATGCAGCGCGAAGATCTCATCGCCAATCCAAAATTCGCGGAGAACGTCGCCCGTGTCATGCACTCCGACGAGATCAATGGCATCGTCGCGGACTGGGTCGGCAAACGTGATCGAGACGATGTCGAGAAATGCTTCGATGCTCATCAGGTTGCATTCTCGGTGATCTACGACATTCAGGATATTTTTGCTGACGCGCAATATGCGGCGCGCGAGGCGCTCATCCGCGTCGCCGATCCCGATCTCACCGAGGCTGTCGTTCAGAACGTCGTACCCAAATTTTCGGACACGCCGGGTGCCGTCGATTTTCTCGGTTGCGCGATGGGTGCTCACAACGACGAAATCTATCGAAATGAACTGGGCTATTCGGACGACCGCATTGCCAGGCTTAAGACGGGAAAAATCGTCTGATGCAGAATCCGGGAGAACGCCGATGACGAGGCAAAAGTTGTGGTATTTGCGCCCGCTGGCGCTGCTGGCCGTCTTTCTAATGCAAGGGCCGGCGCATGCCGACGACGATTATCCCAGCAGGCCGGTGCGGATCATTTCGCCTTATGCGGCTGGCGGCACTCCGGACATCGTTGCGCGCGCATTGGCCGAGCAATTGACCTTGCGATTGAAGCAGAATTTTTACGTCGAAAACCGTACCGGCGCGAACGGCACTATTGCGTCGGAAAGCGTGGCCGCGTCGCCGCCCGACGGCTACACGCTCCTGCTGGCTTCCGACGGTCCGATTGTCATCATGCCGCTGTTGCACCATGACGAAGATCCCTTGAGGCGGCTTATTCCCGTCAACCTCTCGGCGGAATCCGCCTTTGTGCTGATGGCGCGCACCGATCTTGGCGTACGCACGCTCCAGGACGTGATTGCTCTTGCCAGGAAACAGCCTTTGACGTTCGGCTCCGCAGGGGTTGGTAGTCAGCACCACCTTGCAGGGGAGTTATTCAAAAGCCGCGCTGCGCTCAATCTCGTGCACGTTCCCTATAAGGGCTCTACGGAGGCCCTTGGCGATCTCGTCGGCAAACGCATCGATCTCATGTTCGGTGGCATTCCGCCGTCATTGGCGTTCATTGCCGCGCATTCGGTACAACCAATAGCCGTCACCTCGGAAACGCGAAGCGATAAGTTGCCGGATATTCCGACATTCGCGGAGGAAGGTTTTCCCGGATACAGGGTGGTGTTTTGGGCCGGCATCATGGCCCCCGCCGGCACGCCGGAACCGATTGTCAATAAGCTGAACACCGCAATCAGTGCCGCGCTGAAGGCGCCCGAGATCGTTGCTCGTTTTGAAAAAATTGGCGTCGATCCGGTCAATACGGGCCCGGCTGGCTTCGCCAAGCGCCTCGAATCGGATCGGGCGACTTGGGGCGCTCTCATCAGGCAGGCGGGATTGGCGGCGCAATAACCAGCCGTGCGCCTGACCGGCTTAATCGCCGCACGCTCCGGCGCCTGAAGCTATTTGGCCGATATGCAATCGGGGAGGGGCCAGCGCCAGTAGGCGCCGCTTTCGCGAGGACGAGCGGCACTCTATTTTGGCGGAATGACCGTAAAACCCATCGCCCTTGAAACCGACGTCCTGGTCATCGGCTCGGGCGCTGCCGGCATGTATGCCGCGATCGAGGCGACGCGCGGCGGTGCGCGCGTGCTGCTTGCCGACCGCAGCCTGATCGGCCGCGGCGGCGCCACCGTGATGGCGCAGATGACGGTCGCGGTCGCGCTCGGCGAGGAAACGCCGGACGACTGGCATTTCCATTACGACGACACCATCAAGGCCGGCCGCGGGCTGTGCAGCGAGAAGCTCTCGGAACTGCTCTGCCGGGAAGGGCCCGACTGCATCCGCGAAATGGATCATTGGGGCGTCGGCTGGGCGCGCAAGGACGGTCACATCACAGCGGCGATGGCGCCGGGCCATGACCGGCCGCGCTGCGTCTATGTCGATTTTCTCAATACCGGGCCTGCGGTGTCGAAGACGCTGCGCACGGCGATGGCGCGCAACAAGGACATCCACAAGGCCGGCGATCTCTGCATCGTCGATCTCGCGGTGACGGATGGCGAAGTCACCGGCGCGGTGGCTTATCACGTCGAGACCGGCGCTCCGGTCACGATCGCCGCCAAAGCAACGGTGCTGGCGACCGGCGGACTGACGCGGCTTTATCGCCGCAACAGCGCGTCGGCGAATATGGGCGGCGACGGCTATGCGCTGGCCCTGCGCGCCGGCGCGCCGCTGATCGACATGGAATTCGTCCAGTTCTTTCCGATCGGGCATCTGGCGCCGCGGCTCATCGGCATGGACCCGATCATGTGGGATCCGTTCCGCTACAAGCTCGGCGGCCGCCTGCTCAACGGCCGCATGGAGGAGTTCACCTCGCGTTACGGCTCGGACGAGGACGGCAAATACACCCTGCCGCGCGATCTCGCGACCTATGCCATCGTCAAGGAAGCCGAGGCCGGCCGCGGCTCGCCGCATGGCGGCGCGTGGCTGTCGTTCGAGCATTGCAGCGCCGAGGCGCTGCGCGATGCGTTCGGCCCGGTGATCGACCGGCTCGCGGCGAACGGCATCGATCTCACGCGCATGCCGGTCGAGGTGGCGCCGATCGCGCATTACCACATGGGCGGCGTCGCCGCCGAGCCGGACATGAGCACGGCGGTGCCCGGCCTTTATGTCGCCGGCGAAGTGGTCGGCGGCGCCAATGGCGCCAACCGGCTCTCAGGCAATGCCATCACCGAAGCTTTGGTGTTCGGCCGCCGCGCCGGGAAGAGCGCAGCGGAACGCGTCAAGACGATCACGCGGCAAAGGCTCACGCCGCAAGCTACGAGTGCCGCGCTCGATCTCGTCCGCGCCGAAGCTCCCGTGCAAAATGGCATGAACACCGCGGCGATGATCGCGCAATTGCAGGCGATCATGGCCGACGATGTCGGGCCATTCCGCACCGGCGCAAAACTGCGCCGCGCGCTTGCCGCAATCCAGAACCTTGCCGCCGCGCTCGGGCCGCATCCGCCGGCGAGTGACGCAGGGCGTGCGTTCGATATGCAGCGGCTCGACTGGTTCGACCTGCGCAACATGCTCGTCGTGGCGCATGCGGTGACCGAAGCCGCGCTCAATCGCACGGAAAGCCGCGGCGCGCATCAGCGCGAGGATTTCCCGACGACGCTGCCGCAATGGCAGTTGCATCAGCGCGTGGCGCTTTCCGGCGGCACCCTGCAAATAACCGGCGCGCCGGCGAAAGCGCTCGCATCATGACTCATGTGGCCACGCTCAAAATCTGGCGCGGCGAAAAGCGCGCCGCCGGCACTTTTGAGAGCTATGACGTGCCGTTCGAAGACGGCCAGTCGGTGCTCGACGGCCTGCGCTGGATCCGCATCAACAAGGACCCGTCGCTGGCGATGCGCTATTCCTGCATCAATGCCAATGCCTGCAAGGAATGCATGATCCAGGTCGACGGCGCGACCGTCTATGCCTGCACCGCCCGCCTCGAGCCGCGCGGCATGACGCTTACGCCATTGCCGAACAAGATGCTGGTGCGCGACCTTGTCACCGAAATCGCGCCGCCATCGGAGCGGTTCGGTGTAGAGTGACTTCAACTCCCCGCAAGCGGGAGAAAGGCCGGCACGTTTCGCGCGCACCGGAGGTCAGTGACAGGTAGGGAGGCTAACGTGAAAAAATTTCTCGCTTTGGCGCTTTTGTTGCTCGCGGGTCTTGCGGCCGGCGTCGTGCAGCTCACTGCCGCGGAAACCTATCCGTCGCGGCCGGTGAAAATGGTCGTCGGCTTCGCGCCCGGCGGTCCGACCGACCTGTTCGCGCGGCTCATCGCGCAAAGCCTCACCCAGCAGACCGGGAAAAATTTCTTCATCGAGAACGTGCCCGGCGCCGGCGGCAATGTCGGCGCCGTGCGCGTGGCGCAATCGCCGCCTGACGGCTACACGCTGCTGGTCACGGGCGGCAATCTCACCAATAATCCGTTTCTCTTCGCCAATGCCGGCTTCGATCCGCTGAAGGATTTCGACGCGATCACCGTTGGCGCCGCGACGCCCGTGGTGCTGGCCGTCAATCCATCGGTGCCGGCGAAGACGGTCAAGGAACTGGTGGCGTGGATCCAGGCCAATCCCGGCAAGGAAAGCTACGCTTCGCCCGGAACCGGGACGCCGCCGCAGCTTGTCGGCGCGCTGTTCCAGCATTCATTGAATCTCGACCTCGTCCATGTGCCGTTCGGCGGCGGCGGACCTGCGGTTGAAGCGACCGTTGCCGGCCATACCCCGATCTCGTTCGGCGCGCTGGCGCCGGCGGTGCCGCTGATCCAGTCGGGCGGGCTGCGCGCGCTCGCGGTAACCGGCAAAGCGAGAGCGCCGACCTTGCCGGATACGCCGACCATGGCGGAGGCGGGCTTTCCCGAGGTGGAGGGAGCGACCTGGACTGCCATTGCGGCGCCGGCCGGCACGCCGAAGGACATCATCGCGCAGCTCAACCGCATGATCGTCACCGGCCTCGCGCAACCCGAAGTGAAGGACAAGCTTGCGGCGATGGCCTATGTGCCGATCGGCAATTCACCGCAGGAATGCGCGGCGTTCTTCAAGGCCGAGATGGAGAAGTGGGGAAAGGTCATCAAGGACGCGGGGCTCAAGGCGGAGTGAACGCATGCTGCGGCGCCGTCACCGCGACCGCCTGATAGCGCGGCGTGCCATCGAGACGCACGCGACCAATCGTGTGGGTGAGACAATCTGAAACGGGCGGGTGCGCGAAGCGGATCTACCCGACCGGCAGGAATATCCTGTCGCGGGATGCCGCGATCTGCCGCTCGTTGAAATCCTCTTCGAGCTGCGCCAGCGCGCCATAATAATCGGCAAGCAGGCGGTAGCATTTGCCGAATTCGGCCGATGTCGTGTTCCTGGCCGCAACGACACAATTCGCAGCGCGACTACGATAGCCACGCGCCCACGCCAGATGATCTACCATCGCACGCTTACTCACTCATTTCCGGCTGAAAGTTCAACGGAAACAAGGACGACGGTCAAGTTTGCCCCTGTGGAAAACCGGTGCGCCTGCAATGCAGATCTGCGGCCGGCGCTCACGCCGCGTAAACCCACGTCTCCATCATCACCGTCGCCCCTGGCACCGGCAGGGGAGCCGGTACTTCCACTGCGGAAAACGGCAGCGGACGATCGCCGAGACGGCGCTCCCACACCTTGTAGACGGCATGGAAGTCACGGATGTCAGTGAGGAACAGCAGCACGCGCACCACATTGGCGAGCGAAGTGTCCGCGGCCTCGCAAAGCCGCGCGATATTGTCGACGATCGCTTCGGCCTGACTCTGCGGCGATGACGAGAAATAAGGCTGCCGCGGATTTACCGCGGCCGAGGGCAGCAGGCCGTCACGGTCGGCGGCCATCAATGCCGGGATGAACAGGAGATCGCCCGCCTTCACCGCCTGCGGCTGATGGCGGAATGCAGTCGCCACGCCGGCATCGATATGCCGCTTGGCGGCGGCGCTGCCAGGTTTCGCCGCGATCACGTTGATCTCGATCTTGCCGTCATAAGGCGCGAGCCCGTGCGCGATGCAGGGAATGATCGACACGGTCGGACCTTGCTCGCCGAAATGCCGCGTCCACGCCTCGTTGAAGGCCGAATAGTCCTCGCGGTCGGCGAGATAGACCTGCGCGTGCACGACGTCTTCGAGTTTGGCGCCGGCGAGCGCGAGCGAAGCCGCCATCCGCCTGGTGATGATGAATTCGGTTTCGAGCTTGATCGGCTGGCCGCCCCATTGCGCGCCTTCGGCCATCAGCGCCGCCGCGGCAACCCCGTTGCGCCGCGGCTCGTCGCCGACCGCCAGCGACGTGATGCCCGGAATGAAAATGAAATCGCCCACCGTGACCGCGGCCGAGTAGCCGGACGTGGGGCGTCCCTGGAGCTGTTCGTGCTTGAGGTGCTCGACCTGAAATCCTGCGCCGGGCACGGCGGCCATGGCCTGGATGTTCATGTCGGCGCCCGGCAGCAGCAGGCCTTGCTGCGCGATCGAGGTCGAGGGCGGGATACGGCCGCTCAGGAATTGCCGCCGCACCTGCTGATAGGGCGGTACCGCTTTCACGGTCGCGTAATACTGATCGGTGCGCACGAGGTTGCTGCGATCGGTGCCGGCTGCGCGCAGCACGGCGTCGAGATTCTCGAAGATGCGGAGCGCTTCCTTCTCGCGCTTGGGCAGGCCCGCATGCGGCGTGCGCTCCGCGAGCACGTCCGGCGCGATGCCGTTCTTGAAATCCTGCGCCATCAGCCCGGTGGCGAAGACCCAGCGGCCGGCCTTCACGCCTTGCGCGAACTTGACCTTCCCCGCACCGAGCTCGACCGGCAGCAGCGGCTCTACGGTTGCGCTCTTGGTCATCGGGTCGCTCCGGCTGATGGGGAAAGCTGCAATGATGAAGGCGTGCGTCCAGTCGAGAATGGACTGTGACATTGCGGCGCGGTGCTGGGAAGATGCGCGACGGGCGTGGAATACGGCTTGGCCCGCCACGTGCATAACGGCAGAGTAGTTCGCACGCACAGGAGCGACCCATGACCAATTCCTGGATCAATCTCTGGCGGCTCGGCTTGCGGCTTGGCTTGCCGCTTGCCGGCGCGCTTGTCTTCGGTGCGCTGTTGCCGGCGGCGGCCCCGGCGCAGGACCGCCCGGCTGACTACCCCAATCACCCGATCACCATGATCGTGCCGTTCGCGGCCGGCGGATTGACCGACGTTCCGGCGCGCATCCTCGCCGCGATGATGCAGGAACGGATCGGCCAGAGCATCGTGGTCGAGAACAAGCCGGGCGGCTCGGGCACTCTCGGCGGAGCCTATGCGGTGCGTGCCGCGCCCGACGGCTACACGCTGTTCGCCAATTCGATCGCCGACGTGCAGAATTTGTATTTCATCCCGGTGCCCTATAATGCGATCGACGATTTCGCGATGATCGGGATGATCGTCGAGGGGCCGCCGCTGGTGCTGATCGTCAATGCCGCGCTGCCCTACAAGTCGCTCGACGAATTGCTCGCCGATGCCAGGGCCAACCCGTCCAAGCTCAGCTTCGGTACGTCCGGGCCGGCGACATCACCCTCGATGGCTTTGGCGCAGCTCAATGCGCTCGGCAAGACCGAGATCGCAGGCGTGCCTTTCAATGGTTCGGGCGAAGCTGCCCGCAACGTGCCGGGCAATGCGATCCAGGGCGCGTTTGCCTTCTATGCCCAGGCCAAGCCGCTCGCGGACGACGGCAAGGTGCGTGCGCTCGCGATCGCGCGCCTGCAGCGGATCGCGACCTGGCCCGAAGTGCCGACCATGGCGGAACTGGGCTTTCCCAATTTCGACTATAGCGGCTTCGTCGGCCTCGCGGCGCCGGCCAAAACGCCGGCGCCGATCATCGCCTATCTCAACAAAGCGCTTAACGACGTCGTGCAATCGCCGGAGTTCCGCAGCCGCATGGCGGCGCTCGGCATGACGGTGCCGGCCGAGAACACGCCCGAGCGGCTCGCCGATTACATGCGCCGCGAATCCGTCCACCAGGGCGAATTGGCCGCGCTGACCGGCATCAAGATGGTGACGCCGCCGCCGAAGTGAACGCCGGCACCCGCTACGACACTTTCAGGATGACGTCCGCCAGCCATTGCGGCTGATCGATCATCACGTCATGGCCGGTGTCGGGGTTGATGAAAGTCTGCCATGTCGGATCGGCCTTGCATTCCGCCAGTGCGCGGTCGAAAGCGGCTTGCGGATATTGCGGCGCGCGGATGTAGGTTTTTTTGGCGATCGCGTCGCGCTTGCCGGTGAGCTTGATCGTCTGCATCGCCGGGCCGTTCGGCTGCTGCGTCAGCTTTGAATTGATCCAGGCGTAATCCTTCTCGCTGCGCGAGAATGTCTTCGCCGGCGGCGGTTTGCGGCCGGGCTCGCCTTTCGCCACCGCCTCCTCCATCGCCTTGCGGCTGAACTCGGAAATGTAGTCCGTGCCCTTCTCGCCGTCCGCCGGCTTGAAGGCGTCGACCCAGACGATCGCCGAAACGCGGTCGTGGATATGTTCGAGCGCGCCGGAACACGGCCAGCCGCCGAAGGAATGCGGCACGAGGCAGACGTCCTTGAGATCCTCCCAGTTCACCAGATTGACGATGTCGGTGATCTGGGTGTCGAGCGTGATGTCCTTGCTGAGAAGATGCGAGCGGTCGCCGTTGCCGGTCAGTGACGGCGCGTAGACCTTGTGGCCGTGACTTTCGAGAATGTCGGCGACCCGCCGCCAGCACCAGCCGCCATGATAGGCGCCGTGAACGAGAACGAATGTCTTGCGTGCGGCGGTTTGCGCCATCGCCTGTGGTCCTCCGAGCGCGGCGGCGCCGGCTGCCGCCGCACCGAGCGCGGTGCGGCGCGTGATTGCGTGTTCCGCCATTGCGGCCTCCCGATCCATTTTCCTGGACATGTATAATAGCCGCAAAATATGCCGTGGCGAAAATGCGGCGCGGCAAGGGCGGTGAAATGGCACACCGCAAAACGGCCGCCGAAAGTGGCGATCGTTGCGCATCGGGCGCAAATTCACTTAACCCGCATTTAACGCAAACTGGCCTCAAATAAGTCCGCAGGTCTGCGGCATGCTCCGTGTGACCTGCCGTCGGGGGACGGCGTTACGCGCTTCTGCACTGCGATGGGCCGAGCCAGTCTCGGTTCGCGACAGCACCGGCAGGGGCGTTGCTCATTTGGACGCGGGTGGGGATGTCGGTCGGAACCGAGTGGCGTAGTTATTCCACAGCGCACGGCTATGACTATCCGGCACCGAGCGTGCGCCCGCAGCGCATCGTGGGCGGCGCGACGCTCGCCGGTGTCGTGTTGCTGTGCGGCTGGACGGCCTGCGTCAATCTCGCCGGCAATGGCGGCGGCTGGGTCGATGCCGGCGCCACCGCACCGGATCAGGCCGCGGCCGCAGGCACGCGCGGCGACAAGCTCGCGGTGCGCGGTGACAGGCTTGCAGTGATACGGCGGTTCCTGCCCGCCATCATCGGCGGGACGGCAAAAAGCGCCGACGCCGCGGATGACGTTTCGCTGTTCGACGCGCGTTATACCGCAGGCTTCCCGGCAGCCACTTTTGCGGAGCGTGCCGAGCTTCCGCTGGCCGGCCGCTTCGTCGCATTCGCGCCGCCGCAAACCGCCGCTCCGGCACGCGCCGTCGCGCAAGCCGCAGCGCCAGCGCCGCGCGGCGCTCATGCCGCCCAGAGCGCGCAGAGTCGCGCAAGACCGTGCCGCTGCCGCGCATCGCGCCGGTCCGGGTTGCGACCGTGCGGGATCGCCCGCGCGACACGACGGCCGACAAACCGACGCTGTTCGAGCGGCTGTTCGGCCGATCGCAGCCGTCGCCGGTCACGCTCGCTTATGCCGATGCCGATACCGGCAGCCTCGGCATCGGCCAGAACAGCGCGACCGGCCTCTACGACCGCTCGACCGCGGTTTACGACATTGCCGCGCGTGTCGTTTACATGCCGGACGGCACCCGGCTCGAGGCGCATTCGGGCCTCGGCAGCATGCTGGACGATCCGCACCACGCCGACGTCAGGGATCGCGGCGTCACGCCGCCGGACGTCTATGATCTTCGGGAACGCGAAGCGTCGTTCCACGGCGTGCGCGCGCTGCGGCTGATCCCGGAGGACGAAAGCAAGGTCTACGGCCGCTCCGGCCTGCTGGCGCACAGCTTCATGCTCGGCCCGAACGGCAATTCAAACGGCTGCGTGTCGTTCCGCAACTACGACACTTTCCTGCAGGCTTATCTGAGCCACAAGATCACGCGGCTTGCGGTGGTGTCGCATCTGGATTGATGCGCGCCCGCACGGACGCGTCTCCTGCTCGCGTCTCCTGCTATTGGCAGACACCTTGCGAGCGGGCGGAATTCAGGGCCGCCGACGCCGTGAGCCAATCGGGAAGTCCATAGGCAATCTTCGTCCAGCCGGTGCCCCAGGGCGTGGCGCCGCTGTCCCACCAGATTTTGCACCAGCCGTTCTCCAATTGAACGACGGCATAGTCGGCGCGCGCCGGAACAGAGGCTGTGAGACCAATCGCCAGGATGCCGGCGGCAAAGGCCAATCGTTTCATCGTCAACTCCCTCTTGTGCCACTCCTCCGGGCTTAAAACCGGGACGGGGCGCAATTGGTTCCCTGCGGCACGGACAGCGGGGATTTTCCGCCCCGACGGCGGGATTTGCGCGGCTATTTCTTCAATAGCGCGTCTCTTTCCCTGGTGAGCCTTTCGAGTTCCGCATTCTGCTGCGCGATCCGGTCCGCATTGCGCGCTTCGTTCGCAGCGCCGGAATCGGCCGCGGCCTGCTCGATGAGCTGGCGGATATTGTCGCGGACGATGGCGATGCGGTCTTCCAGTTCGGGAAGCGAAAGCGTGCTGCCGTTGCTCATCGTGTTTTCCTTTGGTCGATGATGCCGAAACGCGGCATCATTCTACGATTTTATCCCCGGCAGGCCGAGCGGCATCGTAGCCCGGATTTCGCTGCGCTCAATCCGGGCTACGTGCCGAACGTGTGTCGAACTTCACCGCGCCTAGTTCGCCGGCGGCCAGTTTGCCGGCGGAAATGGCACATGCATTGTCATCAGGACGATGGGCGCCCCGCCGCCCGGGATCACCTGATGCGGCGTGTTGGGGGGGATGAGGATCATGTCGCCTTTGACCACCATGTGGGCGTCGCCATTCGCGATCGACGGGCCGCTGAGATTGTTGGCGTTGACACGCTTCTCGTCGACGAGCTTGCCGCCGGTCACGATATTGCCGGTGCCGTCGAGCACGACCATCAGTTCGGCATCTTTTTCATGCACGGCCGCCGGCCCGGTGCCGGGACGGTATTCGAGCTGGGCGCGATAGGGCGCCAGCAACAGGATCGGCTCGGCCGCCATCGCCGCGTCGCCCTTGCGGTCGGCCTTGGCCTTGTCGACCAGGCCCATGATGTCCTTGTTGCTCATGAAAACAGTCGCAGGCGGCGCCGCAGCCTGTTGGGCCACGGCACTCGATGCCACGACGGTGACAAGACACGTGAGTGCGAGACATTGAATGCGCATGAGAAGTCCTCCCGGTATTTTTTATATGCGGCAAGCGTAGCCCGGGCTGAGCGGCGGCGAAACCCGGGAGCAGCGTCCGAGCCGGGGATGCCCGCGCTGGGCATCATGCCGGCGTGCGTCACATTTTCATTGACATTCGTCCCCGTTTTGGTTACAGATGGCGAATCTTGCTCATCGAGGGGCGCTTCTCGAGACGATCCTTGAAGTGGAGCGAGTGCGGTTCCTGCGGGCGGGGCTCGTAACCCCGCTCCCGGGCGGTCCAGGCATCGACCCTGCCGGCATTATTGCCCGGTGCGCGAGGTGCTTCGCTTAAGCGCGATCGATGGCGCGGGTGAAAGCCTTCGCCCTCCCGATCGCGTGAAGCGCGGCCTGGGCTGAGGCAAGGCGTTCAGTCGCCGCGCCAAGCGCCGCGGTGGAGCGCCGAGAGGCGAGCGCGCCCTGTTAGCGCAAGGCGCGCTGCCGCATCCGCTGATGCGGCGCCAAGACACTTGCGCCTGTCGGCGCTCCGCCTCCCTCTCACGGGAGGTCTTTTCGTGAAACTTAAAACATGCCTCGGGCGCGGATCGCGCCGCGAGAACGAATTTGCTCGTCATTGCGAGCGCAGCGAAGCAATCCAGCGGGCTGTGCCGGTTGTGGATTGCTTCGTCGCTTCGCTCCTCGCAATGACGAGAGATATAATGGCTCCTCACAATGACGCGAATCTTTCACTTCCTTCCGCCCGCGCAAAGGCGAATTGACATGCGGCGGGCTAACAGCGCAAAACCAGCCGCTCACCACATCGGGAATACCAATGACTGCAGAACGTAAGCCGACGGCCTTCGGCGATCTGCGCGGCTGGATGAAGGCGCTTGATGCCGCCGGCGAATTGCAGCGGATCGACGCCGAGGTCGACTGGAATATCGAGCTCGGCACCATCGCGCGGCTGGCGCAGGGCGCCGGCACCGGGCCCGCCGTCCTGTTCAACAATATCCGCGATTATGGCGCCAATGCGCGCTGCCGCCAGGTCTTCACCGGCGGCCTGTCGAGCGCGCGCCGCATCGCCATGATGCTCGGCCTGCCCCCCGACACGCATGCGCGCGAACTGGTCAAGCTCGGCCGCACCGTGCTCGCCGAAAGCGTGAAGCCGAAACTCGTCGAGACCGGCCCGTGCAAGGAAAACATCGTCAAGGGCGACGACATCGATCTCTACGAATTCCCGGTGCCGCAATGGAACAGGCTCGACGGCGGCCGCTACATCATGACCTACGGCGGTGTCGTCACCAAAGATCCCGATAGCGGCGTGATGAATGTCGGCATCTATCGCGGCATGATCGCGGACAAGAACAAGATCCCGATCCTGATGTGGCGTGCCCAGCATATCGGCCACCACGTCACCGCCTGGCAGCAGAAGGGCCACAAGGAAATGCCGATCGCGGTCGCCATCGGCTGGGAGGATTCGCTCGGCTTCGTCGCCGGCTCGCCGGTGCCGAAGGGGCTGTGCGAATACGACGTCATCGGCGCCGTGCGCGGCGCGCCGGTGGAACTGGTCAAATGCGAGACCGTCGATCTCCAGGTGCCGGCGACCGCCGAGATCGTGATCGAGGGCTATCTCGGTCTCGATCCCGAGACCTTCGACGATGGAAGGCCCGTTCGCCGAAGTCACCGGCTATGTCGCCGGCGACCGCTCGCCGAAGCCGACCATCCGCGTCACAGCCATCACCCACCGCAAGGATCCGATCCTGCGCGGCACTATCGAAGGCTCGATGCCCGGCTGCTTCTCGGAAAACGGCACGTGCTCGTCGATCATGCGCGCGGCGACGGCGTGGAACGTGCTCGACCGCGCCGGCGTGCCCGGCATCGCCGACGTCTGGTGCCCGCCGGTACAGGCCGGCGTGAACATCGTGGTGGCGATCAAGCAGAGCTATCGCGGCCAGGCCAAGCAGGTGGCGAATGCGCTGTGGGGCTCGTCGGCCGGCCATGTGCGCTACAAGCATGTGATCGTGGTCGACGACGACATCGACATCCACGATTACGCCGCGGTGGACTGGGCGATCGCCTATCGCGTCAATGCCGGCGACGACGACATCGTCATCATGCCGGCGACGTTCGGGCTCGGGCTCGATCCGTCGACGCGCAAGCGCGACCGCAACACGTCGCTGTTCGGCACCGGCAAATGGAACCGGATGCTGATCGACGCCACGATCAATCTCGATCACGACCCGGATCCGGATTTTGGCGGCGCGCGTTTTCCGCCGACGGTGTGGCCGGAAAAGAAAGACCTCGATCAGGTCCGGGCGCGCTGGAGCGAACTCGGGCTCGACAAGCTGCCGCTCAAGTAATGCCGCTCACGCGAGCGGCAGTTGCGGCTTGCCGTCCGGCACCTGCATGTCGAAGGCGCAAAGCAGCGCCGCCGTCGAGGCGTAGTGGCCCATGAGCGAAACCAGTTCGACGAGCGTCGATGGTTTGAACAGCGCCTTCATCCGCGCAAAGACCGCGGACGTGACCTTGTGGTCGCGAAAAATCTGCCGGCCGAAGTCGACGATTGCCGCGTCGGTTTCGTCGAGGCCCGTGGTCGGCTTGCGGTGTTTGATCGCCTCGACGGTCTCGCGCGCCACGCCGACGCGCAAGGCCTCGGGCTCGTGCGCGGCCCATTCGAAGCGGCTATCCATCTCGCGCGCGACAATGAGAATGGCGATCTCCCGGATCTTCGGTCCGTAATCCGCTTCATGCCGCAGATAATCGGAAATCGCGTTGGTCGCCTCGACAATCCTTGTGCTGTAGAGGCGAATCCCGCCCGGGCCGTGCAAGCCGACCATGGTTTTTCCCGGCGTCGTGGCGCGATCGTAGGAGCGCCGGCCGGCATCATCCAGATCTTCCCGCTTCGGCAGCGGCAGCCGGAAACCGGATTGCGGGTCGATATCTGGCGGCGTGTGTTGCGGCATTCTGGTCCCCGATGTTTTCGTTCTGTGCGCGCTTGCGGGTGCTCCGGCTTTACTGGATCATCCCCGCCCCACGCACCATGACAGGATAGAGGAACGCGCGATGTTCGAAAACTTCACCCGCAGCGAAATCGATACATCAGGCGCGCGCATCGTCACTCTCCGCGGCGGCAAGGGGCCGCCGCTTCTGCTCATGCACGGCAATCCGTTCACGCATCTGTCGTGGCAAAAATTCGCGCCGCGGCTGGCGGAGGAATTCACGGTCGTCGCAACCGACCTGCGCGGTTATGGCGATTCGTCGAAGCCCGATGGCGGCGAGGATCATTCCGGCTATTCGTTCCGCAACATGGCGCTCGACAATGTCGAGGTGATGGCCGCGCTCGGGTTCAAGAAATTCTACGCCGCCGGCCATGATCGCGGCGCGCGCGTGCTGCACCGCATGTGCCTCGATCACCCGGACAAGGTGGCCCGCGCCGCGATCCTCGACATCATCCCGCAGCATCACCTCCTCAACAACATCACGCGGCAATGGGGCACGTTCTCCTGGCACTGGTTCTTCAACATCCAGCCGGCGCCCCTGCCGGAAAAGATGATGGGCGCCGATCCCGACTGGTACATCCAGAAAAAGCTCGCCAAGACCAAGCAGGGCCTGAGCTTCTTCGGCAAGGAAGCGCTCGAGGAATACATGCGCTGTTTCCGCAATCCGGAAACCATCCACGCCATCTGCGAAGACTATCGCGCGACGTTCGGCGTCGATCTCGACATGGACACGAAGGATTTCGAGGCGGGCAAAAAAGTCACCTGTCCGGCGCTGATCCTGTGGGGCGCGACCGGCGGCGTCGGCCGCAATCACAAGGCCGCCGACATCTGGGCGAAATACGCGACCGACATCCGCGGCGCGCGCTCGGTGCCGAGCGGGCACTATCTCTCCGAGGAAGCGCCGGAGGAGACGTATCAGGAGCTGCGCGCGTTCTTCAAGGACGGTGAATTGCGCTAGCTCGCAGCCGGCGCCGGCGCACCGAGGAAGCTCTTGATCGTGTACCACATCAGCGCGCGGTTCTTGCTGAAACCCTGGCTGTGCGCGGTGTTCGGCAGGATGACGTATTGACGATCGCCGTTCGGCAGCTGGCGAAAAAAGTCGAGAAGATCGTTATTGGTCGAATTGCCGTCCCACTCGCCGCGCGTCATCAGCACGGGCGCCGTAATCTTCGCCGGATCCATCAAAGGCAGATTTACCGCCATGTCGACGTAAGTGCCGGCCGGGATGGTGTCGCCGAATTTCATCTCCGTGGCGACCAGCGCTTCGGTCACGGCCGGATCGTAGATGCCGGGATGCCCGTCGCGGGAAAAGATCGAGCGGATCATGCCGGCGTCGCGCTTGCGGCGCGGCGTGGCGCGAAGCTCATCGATGCGGGCGCGCCGCCGCGCGATTTCGTCGGCGCCTTCGCCTTTATAGGTCGAGGCGGCAAGCACGAGCCGGTCGATCCGTCCGGGTTCGCTCTGGGCGTAAGCTCCGGCGCGGATGCTGCCCGAGGACTCGCCGAAGAAATGCGCCTTCTGCTGGCCGGTCTCCTTCATCACCACGGCTATGCCGGCTTTGAGATCCTCGACGCCGCTGGCGATATCCGAATTGTTGCCCGAACTGCCGGAATAGCCGTAGCCGTCGTGATCCATGGTCCAGACGTCGTAACCGTAGCCGGCGAATTCGTTCATCATCGAGTAGTTGACGCTGCCCGGTACGTTCAGGTCGTAGGACGAGCGCGCCGACAGGGACGAGCCGTGCACCAGGAAGAAAACCGGCAGTGCCGGCTGGCCGGGCTTTGGCGCGCCGATGCGCTTTCGCCACAGGTTCAGCTTTACGTCGCCCTTCTTCGCCCAATATTCATGGCTCCAGATTGCCGCAGGGGCGGTTTCCGCTTGCGCCTTGGGCAGGGCGGAAACGAGGCCGGCGCCGATGCCGAGGCCGGCGCTGGTCAACAGCGTACGGCGCGCCAGCGGCGTACCCCGTGCAAGATGATGATCGGTCATTGTGCCCTCGCTATGCTTTGGCGCTGTCCTTGAGGAGTCCCCGGGAACGGGTCGTTTCTTCGGTGAAGCGAAGGCCAAGATTAGCAGGCCGTGACGCCTGCGGGCAGGGCGCCTGTGGCGAAAAACCGCGTGAGTTGAAAGCTCTGGCCGCCCTCGCGCCAAACCACCACATCTGCTAGTGGGAACCGGTTCCCGCTGGGGGGCAGCGGAGCGGAACTCTTGATGGATGTGCAGGCAGCCGGTCCGGAGCGCGGCATGTTGAAGAGACTGCGCGGGACCGCGCACTTTTTCGACCGCAAGGTGGGCTTGAGCCGGATCGGCGTTGCGCTCAGCCTGACCATCATCACCGTTGCGGTGGTGGTACTCTACCACATCCTGCGCGATATCGATCCCGACGCGCTTGTCGATGCCCTCGAGGCAACCGATTGGCGGACGCTGATCTTTGCCGGCCTGTTCGTCGCCGGCGGCTACCTGACGCTGACTTTCTACGACCTGTTCGCACTGCGCACGATCGGCCGCACGGAAGTGCCCTATCGCATTGCGGCGCTCACGGGATTCAGCAGCTACGCCGTCGGGCACAATGTCGGCGCCAGCGTCTTCTCCGGCGGCGCGGTGCGTTACCGCATCTATTCGACCTGGGGCTTGAGCGTCATCGAGGTCACGAAAATCTGTTTCGTTGCCGGGCTGACATTCTGGCTGGGCAACGCCACGGTGCTCGGGCTTGGCATCCTGTGGGCGCCGCAAGCGGCGCGCGCGCTCGATCAAATGCCGCTGTGGTGCAACCGCATCCTTGCGCTCGTGATCCTGACCATGCTTTGCGCCTATGTCGCCTGGGTCTGGGTCAAGCCGCGCGTGATCGGCCGCGACGGCTGGCAGGTCACGCTGCCGGGCGGTCCGCTGACGCTTCTCCAGATCGCGATCGGCATCCTCGATCTCAGCTGCTGCGCCGCCGCGATGTACATGCTGGTGCCGGACGAGCCCAATCTCGGCTTTGTGACCGTGGCGGTCATCTTCGTCGCCGCAACGCTTCTCGGGTTTGCCAGCCATGCTCCCGGCGGTCTCGGCGTGTTCGACGCCGCCATGATGGTGGCGCTGTGGCAATTCGACAAGGAAGACCTGCTTGCCGGGCTCCTGCTGTTCCGGCTGCTTTATTACATCATCCCGTTTGTGCTCTCGCTCGGGGTGCTCGGCATTCGCGAAGTCTTGCTTAGCCGGGCCACGCGTCGCATATCTCAATCCGCGCAGCCGCCGCCGCATACAGCGAGCGTGCGGCCGCGGGAAAAACCGGACGTTGCGTGATCCGGCGGTGAACGCACCGCTGCGAGGGGGTTGATGAGCCTGGCCGGGGATCGAGCATTGCTCACTTCCAAGCGCTGGCGCGGCGGGCGGTTGGTGATCGGCGCGGCGGCGATCGTCTTCGGCGCCCTGGCCGTTGCCGGCATGCTGCCGGTGGCTTACGCGATTGCGGGATTCGCGATTGTCGCCGCCGCCGCGGTTCTCGCCGTACGCTCCAATCAGGACGACGATCGCCTGGCGCAGCCGGTTGCCAGTGCGGTGCGCGGTGACGACCTGCTGCGGGCCGTCGTCGCGGGTCTGCCGGATCCGGTGGTCGCGCTCGATCGGGACGGGCGGGTGCTGGCGCTCAACGAACGCGCCCGCGCATTGGCGCCGGCGTTGCGGCAAGGCGAGCCTGTTTCGTTTGCGCTGCGGATGCCGGAATTGATCGAGGCGATCACCCGCGCGTCCGCGCAGGGCGAAGAACAGCGCGTCGTCTATTTCGAGCGGGTGCCGCTCGACCGCTGGTTCGAGACCGTGGTGATGCCGGTCAAGCGCGAGCCGGACGCAACGCGGCCGGACCTTGTGCTGATGACATTTCACGATCTCACGCCGCTGCGCCGCGTCGAGGAAATGCGCGCCGATTTCGTCGCCAATGCCAGCCATGAATTGCGCACGCCGCTCGCCGCGCTGCTGGGTTTCATCGAAACCCTGCAGGGCTCGGCGCGCGAGGACGCAAAAGCACGCGAGCGTTTCCTCGCCATCATGCAGGAACAGGCACGGCGGATGGCGCGCCTGATCGACGATCTGTTGTCGCTGTCACGGATCGAGCTCAATGCGCATCGTCGTCCCGATACACCGACCGACCTCGTGCCGATCGTCCGGCAGGTCGTCGACGGGCTGGAGACGCTGGCGCGCGACCGCGGCGTTACCGTCAATATCGATGCTGCGAATGCGCTCCGCGTTCTCGGCGATCACGACGAATTGCTGCGCATTTTCGAGAACCTGATCGAGAACGCGCTTAAATACGGCGCCGCCGGCCGGCGCGTGGATATCAAAATCGGCGCCGGGACGTCAGCCGATGGCGAGCCCGAAGCCCGCGTCAGCGTGCGCGATTACGGGCCGGGCATCGCGCCCGAACATCTGCCGCGGCTGACCGAGCGCTTCTATCGCGTCGACGTCACCGAGAGCCGCGCCCAGGGTGGAACCGGACTGGGCCTGGCGCTCGTCAAACACATTCTTAATCGCCATCGCGGGCGGCTGACGATCGACAGCGCGCCGGGTGAGGGCGCCACTTTCACTATTCACCTGCCCACCGCCGCAGTCGCGCATCCGCGGTAAATCGCCGCCCTTTCAATAGTTTGCGCTGTCATCTGACTGTCATCTAGGCCTCATAGAACGGTTATGTGGCGAGCCTAACCGTGCCAACGCTGCGGGTTCGCTTCGCTGGGGCATTTCCTGGTGCAGCGTTCCGACAGACAGCGATCTGAAATGAATGCGCCCACAGGGACGTTGAGCCGACGTGCGTCCAAGACGCACGCCGCCCGAATTTCTACTCACAGGAGACAGCAGTGAAACATCTCGCAACTATCGCAGCCGCCGGCATGCTCGCCGCGACGGTACTTCCCGCCGCCGCCGCCGATATTACCGGTGCCGGCTCGACCTTCGTCTATCCAGTGCTCGCCAAATGGGCGGACCAATACAGGAAGGATACCAATGTCGGCCTGAACTATCAGTCGATCGGTTCGGGCGGCGGCATCAAGCAGATCACCGCCAAGACCGTGACGTTCGGCGCCACCGACATGCCGCTGGTAGCCGATGATATCGCCAAGAACAATTTCGTGCAGTTCCCGGTCATCAACGGCGCCGTCGTTCCGATCCTGAATTTGCCGGGCATCAAGCCGGGCGAGGTCACGCTCGACGGCCCGACCATCGCGCAGATCTTCCTCGGCAACATCACCAAATGGAACGATCCGGTGATCGCGAAGCTCAATCCCGGCGTCAAATTGCCCGACACGGCGATTGCCGTCGTTCATCGTTCGGATGGATCCGGTACGACCTTCATCTGGACCAACTACCTGTCCAAGGTCAGCGCCGACTGGAAGAGCAAGGTCGGCGAGAATACCGCGGTTGAATGGCCGGTCGGCATCGGCGCCAAAGGCAGTGAAGGCGTTTCCAACAACACGGCGCAAACCGTCGGTTCGCTTGGTTATGTCGAGTACGCCTACGCCAAGCAGAACAATCTGACCTACGCCAAGATGATCAATCATGCCGGCAAGGTCGTTGCGCCGACCATGGAGGCGTTCCAGGCCGCTGCCGCCGGCGCCGACTGGAGCAGCGCACCGAATTTCCGCGTCATCATGACCGACGCGGCGGGCGACAAATCCTGGCCGGTCGCCGGTTCGACCTTCATCCTGATGCAGTCGGTTCCGCAGGATTCAGTCGTATCGAGTGAGACGCTGAAATTCTTCGACTGGGGTTACAAGCACGGGCAGCAAATGGCGAGCGATCTCGACTATGTGCCGATGCCCGACAGCGTCGTGGCTTTGATCGAGAAGACCTGGAAGGACAAGATCAAGGGCTCCGACGGCAAGCCGATTTTCTGAAATCGAAAACACGGGAAAAGGCGCTCACAAGGCGCCTTTTCTCTCTTTTGCACCGGGCCGCGACGAGTGCCTTGTCTAGCGGCCCGGAGGTCGATTGAGTAGCTCTCCCGATGCGGATGGCAGAGGAGAGTTGATGCAGCCCGCGGGGAGACAGCCGGTGGTCGACGTTGCGTTTTCTGACCGGATAGCCGGAACGGCCGAAGCCGAAGCGCGCACAAAAGTGCTCGACCGGCTGCGGCTCGGCGACGCGGTGTTTCGTAATTTGACGCGGGCAGCAGCGATCGGCGTGCTTTTGCTCCTGAGCGGCGTGATCTTCTCGCTGGTCCAGGGTTCGATTCCCGCGATCCAGGCGTTCGGCTTCGGCTTTCTGACGAGCCAGCGCTGGAATCCGGTCACCGATAATTTCGGCGCGCTGCCGGCGATCTACGGCACGATCCTGACGTCGCTTATCGCGATGCTGATCGCAGTGCCGGTGGGCCTGATGATCGCCTTCTTTCTTACCGAACTTTGTCCCAAATGGCTGCGGCGGCCGATCGGCATCGCGATCGAACTGCTCGCCGGCATCCCGAGCATCATCTACGGCATCTGGGGCCTGTTCATCTTCGCACCGTTCCTGCAGGCAACATTGCAGCCCTTCCTGATCAATACGCTCGGCAACGCGCCGGTGATCGGCTCGCTGTTCGCCGGGCCGCCCTACGGCATCGGCATGCTCACTTCGGGCCTGATCCTCGCCATCATGGTGCTGCCGTTCGTGACTTCGATTACGCGCGACGTGTTCGAGGCGGTGCCGAGCGTGCTCAAGGAAGCGGCCTATGGCCTTGGCTGCACGACCTGGGAGGTCGTGCGCAACATTGTGCTGCCCTATGCGCGCGTCGGCGTCATCGGCGGCGTCATGCTGGGTCTCGGCCGGGCGCTGGGCGAGACCATGGCCGTCACATTCGTCATCGGCAATGCGCATCGGATCTCCGCGTCGGTACTGGCGCCCGGCACCACGATTTCGGCAACGATCGCCAACGAGTTCACCGAGGCGGTGGGCGATCTGTATACGTCCGCTTTGATCTCGCTTGGTCTGATCCTGTTCGTCATTACGTTCATCGTGCTTGCCATCGCGCGTTACATGCTGATGCGCATCGAACGCCGGATCGGGTGACGCCATGCCGGATACAATCCTGGCCTCACGCTATTCCGGCCGCCGCCGCACGAACGTCGTTGCGACGGCGCTGGCTTTTGCCGCAACGGCCTTCGGCCTGGGCTGGCTGGTGCTGATCCTGGGCGTGCTGTTCTGGAAAGGCTTCAGCGGCCTGTCGCTTGACGTCTTCACGCAGATGACGCCGCCGCCCGGATCGAGTGGCGGCTTGCTCAACCCGATTTTCGGCAGCTTGATGCTCACGGCCCTCGCCGTCCTGATCGGCACGCCGATCGGCATTCTCGCCGGCACCTATATGGCGGAATATGGCCGCCATGATCGGCTTTCCACCGTGGTTCGCTTCGTCAATGACATCCTGCTCAGCGCGCCTTCCATCGTGATCGGCCTGTTCATCTACCAGGTCATGGTCGCGCCGCTCGGGCACTTTTCCGGCTGGGCAGGCGGTGTCGCGCTTGCCGTCCTCGTCATACCGGTGGTCGTGCGCACCACCGAAGACATGCTGACGCTGGTGCCGAATGCGCTGCGCGAGGCGGCCACGTCGATCGGTCTGCCGCGATCATTGTCGATCACGCGTATCTGCTACCGCGCGGCGCGCGCCGGCATGGTGACGGGTGTGCTTCTCGCGGTTGCCCGGATCAGCGGCGAAACCGCGCCGCTCCTGTTTACCTCGCTCAACAATCAGTTCTGGAGCACCAATCTCAACGCGCCGATCTCCAGCCTGCCGGTCATCATCTTCCAGTTCGCGCTCAGCCCCTACCACGATTGGCAGGCGCTGGCCTGGACCGGCGCACTTATCATCACGCTTGCCGTGCTTACCTTGAGCATTACGGCACGTGCCCTTGTTCCATCGGGAAAACAGTCATGAGCATGAGCGTAGCTTCCGTCAGCGTTCCGCCGGTCTCGCACCAGCCAACCGATCGGACGAACCTGGCCGAAAAGATTTCAATTCGCGACCTCAATTTCTTCTACGGCGAGGCGAGGGCGCTCAAGTCGATTTCGATTCCGCTCTACCAGAACAAGGTGACGGCTTTCATCGGGCCGTCCGGCTGCGGCAAGTCGACGTTATTGCGCGTGCTCAACCGGATGTACGACCTCTATCCGCACCAGCATGCCACCGGCGAAGTGCTGTTCGATGGCGTCAATATCCTGTCGGCGAAGCAGGATCTCAATCTTTTGCGCGCGCGCATCGGTATGGTGTTCCAGAAGCCGACGCCGTTCCCGATGTCGATCTACGAAAATATCGCCTTCGGCATCAGGCTCTACGAGAGGCTGCCGAAATCCGAGCTCGACGGGCGTGTCGAAACCTCGCTGCGGCGCGCGGCGTTGTGGGACGAGGTGAAGGATAAGCTCAACGCCAATGGGCAGAGCCTGTCGGGTGGCCAGCAACAGCGCCTGTGCATTGCGCGCACCGTTGCGGTGCGGCCCGAGGTGATCCTGTTCGACGAACCGTGTTCGGCGCTCGATCCGATCTCGACGGCCAAGATCGAGGAACTGATCGACGAGTTGACCGACGACTATACGATCGTGATCGTCACCCACAACATGCAGCAGGCCGCGCGCGTATCCGAATTGACCGCCTTCATGTATCTCGGCGAGCTGATCGAATTCGATTCGACGAGCAAAATGTTCACCGCGCCGCACGATCAGCGTACCCAGGATTACATCACAGGCCGCTTCGGCTAATCGCCAAATATCGGCTAATCAGGTAACCGTCCATGACAGAATTCAGCACCACAACGCGAGTCGATCACACCGCCAAGGCATTCGACACCGATCTGCAGGAGATCACCCGCAAGGTCGCCGAGATGGGCGGACTCGTGGAGCGGCAAATAGCCGATGCAGCGCAGGCCCTGGTCGATCGCGATCTGGAGCTCGGCGAGCGCGTCATCGGCATGGATCCGGCGATCGACACAATGCAGCGCGAAGTCGAGGAGAAAGCCATCCTCACCATCGCGCGGCGGCAGCCGATGGCCGTCGACCTGCGCGAGATCATAGGCGCCATGCGTGTATGCAACGACCTCGAACGGATCGGCGACCACGCCAAGCATATCGGCAAGCGCGTCGTCGCGCTCGATGGCGACTTTTATCCGCAGAAGCTGATCCGGGGCGTCGAGCACATGTCGGCGCTGGTCCTGGCGCAGCTCAAGCAGGTGCTCGATGCCTATGCCAGCCGCGACCTTCAGTCGGCGCTTGCGGTCTGGAACGGCGACGAGGAAGTCGATTCGATGTGCACGTCGCTGTTCCGCGAACTCCTCACCTATATGATGGAGGATCCGCGCAACATCACCTTCTGCATGCACCTGATGTTCTGCGCCAAGGACATCGAGCGCATGGGCGATCACGCCACCAATATCGCCGAAACCGTGTACTACATGATCGAGGGTAGTCCGATTACCGATCAGCGTCCTAAGGGCGACACCACGAGTTTTCCGGCAGGCTTGCTGCAGAAATAGGAGAGCGGGATGGGAGCCAACATCCTGATCGTGGAAGACGAGGAGCCGCTGACCACGCTGCTGCGCTACAATCTCGAAGCCGAGGGCTACGAGGTTGACGCGGTCGCCAGGGGCGACGATGCCGATACCCGGCTGAAGGAAACCGCGCCCGATCTTGTCGTGCTCGACTGGATGCTGCCCGGCCTGTCCGGCATCGAATTGTGCCGGCGGCTGCGCGCCCGCCCGCAGACGCAGGCGCTGCCGATCATCATGCTGACGGCGCGCGGCGAGGAAAGCGAGCGCGTGCGCGGGCTCGCCACCGGCGCCGACGATTACATCGTCAAGCCGTTCTCGGTTCCGGAACTCCTGGCGCGGGTTCGCGCACTGCTTCGCCGCGCCAGCCCCGAGCGCGTCGCCATGATCCTCATGATCGGCGATCTCGAGCTCGACCGCGAAAAGAAGCGGGTGTCACGCTCGGCCCGCCCGGTCGATCTCGGGCCCACCGAATTCCGCCTGCTCGAATTCCTGATGGAACGCCCGGGCCGGGTGTTTTCACGCGAGCAATTGCTCGACGGCGTTTGGGGCAGTGACGTCTATATCGACGAACGTACGGTCGACGTCCATGTCGGCCGCCTGCGCAAGGCGCTCAACCGCGGTCATGCCTCCGATCCGATCCGCACCGTGCGCGGCGCCGGCTATTCGCTGGACGATCGTTTCGGCAAGGCGGGCTGAATCCTGCTCCGCTCGTCCCCGCGAAAGCGGGGACCCAGCCGGTTCATTTTCGAAAGCAGATTTTCGCCGCTGGATTCCCGCTTGCGCGGGAATGGGCGGAATGGCTCACCGCGGCGGCGGCCGCTTGTCCCGGCGGCGATCGGATGCCGGCTGATAGGCCACCCGCGAATGATAGGCGCAGTAAGGCAAGCCGGTGAGAGTATTGCCGCCGCAAAAGAAAAAATCGACGCTGCCGGGATCGCCCACCGGCCAGCGGCAGGTTTGCTCGTTGAGCTCGAGAATGGTGCGGCGCTGGCCGATCGGAATGATGTTCTCGATCAATTCCGGCTCGGCTTCGACGTCCATATCGTAGGCATGCGCGAGCGCGGTATTGCCACGGATCGACGTGCGCCCGATGCGCAGCATGTGTGACGGCGCGCGCGCCTTGCGCGGACGGGGCGAGGCGCTCGACGTGCTCTTGGCGCGGCCGGACAGTCCGAGCCGGTGCACCTTGCCGATCACGGCATTGCGCGTGATGCCGCCGAGCTCGGCCGCGATCTGGCTTGCTGAAAGCCCGTCGGACCACAGTTTTTTCAGAAGCTCGACCCGCTCGTCAGTCCACGACATGCCCAAACCTCCCTGAACGTTTGCGGGTAGAACCATTATGTGAATCCCCCATTGGGCCGGGCAGCGCAGCTGCCCAACACGCACGCGATCACCAACTCTTCAGAAGACTGTCCGCCGCACGAGATGTCGTACTAGACGATGAAAAAGCTACAATATGGCGGGAGTCAGGCGCAAGACTCGTGCAACGTGCGTCCACACATTCCTGCTCGCGTGTGGATGATGTGGGTACAAACCAAGTTCACCGAGCGTAATTATCCTGTGTTGACAGTGAGGCGCGCGGAAATACAATGGTGTTCCGTGCCGCCCGGAGAGGCGGCACGTTTCATTTTAACTGCGTGGATTTCTGCTGCGCAGCGTGCGGGCTCAGAGCCATGACATCGCATTTGATGGGAACTTTCGCGCGTGTCGACCTCGCCTTCGAGCGGGGTGAAGGCGTATGGCTCGTCGCCACGGACGGCGAGCGCTATCTCGATTTTACCTCCGGCGTCGCCGTGAACGCCCTGGGGCATGCGCACCCGCATCTCGTCGCCGCGCTTGCCGAGCAGTCGCAAAAGCTCTGGCACGTCTCCAATCTCTTCGAGATTCCCGAAGCCGAGCGTGTCGCACAACGGCTGTGCGCGGAATGCTTCGCGGATGTCGTGTTCTTCTGCAATTCCGGCGCCGAGGCGGTCGAGGGCGCGATCAAGACCGCGCGCAAATACCAGTCGGTGAACGGCCATCCCGAGCGCTACCGCATCGTCACGTTCGAGGGCGCTTTCCACGGCCGCACGCTGGCGACGCTCGCCGCCGGCGGCCAGAAAAAATATCTCGAAGGCTTCGGCCCGGTGGTCGAAGGCTTCGATCAGGTGCCGTTTGCCGATTTTGAGGCGGTCAAGCGCGCGGTCGGCCCCGAGACCGCGGCGATCATGATCGAGCCGCTCATGGGCGAGGGCGGCGTGCGCGCCGTCGAACCCTCTTTCTTGCGGGCGTTGCGCGAGCTGTGCGACCGGCACGGCCTCATGCTCGTCTTCGACGAGGTGCAAAGCGGCATGGGGCGCACCGGCGAATTGTTCGCCTATCAGCGCAGCGGCGTCACGCCCGATATCATGGCGCTCGCCAAAGCGCTCGGCGGCGGGTTTCCGGTCGGCGCGGTGCTTGCCACCACCGAGGCGGCAAAGGGGATGACTGCCGGCACCCATGGCTCGACATTCGGCGGCAATCCGCTGGCCATGAGCGCGGCGAACGCCACGCTCGACATCATGCTGGCGCCCGGCTTCTTCGAACACGTCAGGCGGATCGGGCTTCTGCTCAAGCAGCGGCTGGCGGAAATCAAGGACCGCTATCCTTCGATCATCGCCGAAGTGCGCGGCGAAGGTCTCCTGGTCGGATTGCGGGCACTCGTTCCAGCCGCTGAGCTTGTTAATGCGACGCGCGCCGAGAAGATGCTCACGGTCGGCGCCGGCGACAACGTCGTGCGGCTCTTGCCGCCGCTCATCATCAGCGAACAGGAAATGGCCGAGGGCGTCGCGCGGCTTGACCGCGCCTGCGCGCGGCTGACCCGCGTCCATCCGCAAAAGCCAAAAGCGGAGGCGGCGGGATGACCGTCCGCCATTTCCTTGACCTCATCGACGTGCCGGCCGCCGATCTGCGCGGCATGATCGAGGCCGCACGCGGCATGAAAGCCAAACGCGACCGCGCCGATCGTCCGCTTGCCGGCAAGACCATGGCGATGATTTTCGAGCGGCCGTCGACGCGCACCCGCGTCTCGTTCGAAGTCGCGATGCGCCAGCTTGGCGGCGATGCCATTCTCTTGACCGCGGAGGAGATGCAACTCGGCCGCGGCGAGACGCTGGCCGACACCGCGCGCGTGCTGTCGCGCTATGTCGACGTCATCATGATCCGGATGCTGGATCAGGCCGCGGTCGCCGATCTCGCAAGCCATGCCACGGTTCCGGTCATCAACGGGCTGACGCGGAGTTCGCATCCCTGCCAGGTGCTGGCCGACGTCATGACCTTCGAGGAACATCGCGGCCCGATCCGCGGCCGCACCGTTGCCTGGACCGGGGACGCCAACCAATGTGCTGACATCCTGGATGCATGCCGCGGAGCGTTTCGAATTCCAGTTGCGCGTGGCGACGCCGCCCGAACTTGCGCCGAAAAAGCCGCTCGCCGGTTGGATAAGGTCATCCGGCGCCGCCATCAGTCTCGGCACCGATCCGGACGAGGCGGTGAAAGGCGCTGACTGCGTCGTCACCGATACCTGGGTCTCGATGGGCGACCGCAACGGCGCCCGCCGCCACAACCTGCTCAAGCGCTATCAGGTCAATGCGCGGCTCATGGCGCGGGCCAAGCCGGATGCGATCTTCATGCATTGCCTGCCGGCGCATCGCGGCGAGGAAGTCACCGATGAGGTGATGGATGGGCCGCATTCCGTGGTGTTCGACGAAGCCGAAAACCGTCTGCACGCGCAGAAGGGCATTTTGACCTGGTGCCTCGCCGGCTAGCGGCAGTTCTGCCGGAGGCGGGGCTCAAAATTTGACGGCGCCCGACTTATATTCCGCCTGCCATGAGCAATCCTGATCTCGCCATTCCGGTTCGCGAGCCCGACCAGACCGGCCGCGACGACGTGATCCTGCCGTTTGCGGTGAAAGCGCTCGATCTGCGCGGCCGCATCGTCCGGCTGGGCGCGGCTGTCGATACTATCCTGACCAGCCACGATTATCCCGCGCCGGTGGCAAAACTGCTCGGCGAGGCCATCGTGCTCGCCGTCATGCTCGGCTCGTCGCTGAAAATTGAGGGCCGCTTTATCCTGCAAACCCAGACCGACGGTCCGGTGCGCATGCTGGTGGTCGACTTCACTTCGCCGGGCCAGGTTCGGGCCTGCGCCCGGTTCGATGCCGATCGCGTGGCGGCAGCGATTGCGGCCAGTGAAGCGCAGCCCGGCAAGCTCCTCGGCCACGGCCATCTCGCCATGACCATCGACCAGGGGCCCGACATGAGCCGGTATCAGGGGCTGGTGCCGCTGGAAGGCGGCGACCTCGAACAGGCCGCGCATGAATATTTCTCACGTTCGGAGCAGATTCCGACGTCGCGTGCGGCTCGCCGTCGCCGAACAGTTCCTGGCCGGAGAGAACGGCGCACAGCGGCATTGGCGCGCCGGCGGCATCCTGCTGCAGTTTCTGCCGAAATCCCCTGAACGTGCGCGCCAGGCCGATCTCGATCCCGGCGATGCGCCGGCGGGAACGGCGCCACACGAAATTCCGGAGGACGATGCCTGGATCGAAGGCCGCTCACTCGTCGAGACCGTCGAAGCCATCGAGCTGATCGATCCGGATCTTTCGAGCGAACGGCTTGCCTACCGCTTGTTTCACGAGCGCGGCGTTCATGTGTTCCGCGCGGTGCCCGTGGAAGCGCAGTGTTCGTGCTCGCGTCATAACGTCGAGACCATGCTGAAAAGCTTTTCGCAAACCGACCGCGACGACATGGTCGAGGACGGCCGGATCACGGTGACCTGCGAGTTTTGCAGTTCGACCTATGTTTTTGCGCCGGGCGACGTTACGCCGCCGGACGCGGCTTTGTCGTAGTCTGGAGCCGCGTTTCCGGCTCCGCGGCGTCTTCGTAACCTGTTGGAAAATAATCCGTTATTTCATCAGCGTGGTTCGCGGGCCGGCCGCATGGGCCGCCGCGAGCCCGTCGCCGGCAACAGCCGGGAACAAAAATCGGCGCGTGAAATTGACTTTGGGGGTCTGCGGCGGAGGCAACCGATGAGCAAAATCCTGATCGGCGCAGCGGCGGCGGCCTTGTGGTTTGCACTCTCGCACGTTGCCAATGCCCAGCAAGTCCGCGATAGCGGAATTTGCATTTCCAAATGCGTGGAGCATCCCGGCACAGGCCTGGACATCCGCGCTCCCGGCATCGGGACCGGCATCGGCTAGTTGATGGTGCGTTTGCTTTCGGCGCTGTCGAGCGAGAAAGCGGGAACATCGATGTCGAAATGCTCGCCGGCGGCGCCCACCATGCCGTAGCTTCCAACCATAAAACCGGACGGCGTCTGAAGCGGCACGCCGCTGGTATATTCGAAGGATTTGCCGGTCTTGAGCGTCGGCTCTTCGCCGACGACGCCGGCACCGCGCACTTCCTGCCGCCGGCCGTTCGCATCGGTGATGCGCCAATAGCGCGTTTTCAGCTGCACCGTGTCGGTGCCGTTATTGGTGATCGAGATCGTATAGGCCCAGAAGAAATAATTGTTTTCCGGCGACGAGCGGTCGGCGACAAAGCGCGGGGTCACCACGACCTGGATATTGCGGGTCACGACCTTATACATGACGTTATTCCTGTAACCCTCGCCGGCGTTGTTCCGGTCAGGCTCATGGCATGCCGCGCAGGCGCCGCAACATCCTGCCGGATGCGCATATAAGTCAGTGATTCCACGCAAAAGTGAATAACGTTGCAGGCGTTGTTGCAATAACCGTGGTGACAAGCTTTCTCAAGCCACACTTGCCGGATTAAATTGCGCTAGAATTGCAAAGTGGCGGCCATGCTCGGTGGAATGGGCCGCCCGGCCGCGCTGCGGCGGGCGGAAATGATCGTGAAGCCCATGTTGGTCAGGCCTTCGGCGATGGCTTCTCCGCTTCCTGCGGCGTCGACGGAACGCGACCTGCGGCTCGATCTGTTCCGCGGCGTGGCGCTGTGGCTGATCTTCCTCGACCACATTCCCGAAAACGTCGCCAACTGGTTCACCATCCGCAATTACGGCTTTAGCGACGCGACCGAGATCTTCATCTTCATTTCCGGATATACCGCGGCTTTCGTCTATGGCCGGGCCATGCGCGAGCGCGGGTTCCTGATCTCGAGCGCGCGCGTGTTGCGGCGGGCGTGGCAGATTTACGTCGCGCACATTTTTCTTTTCACGATTTTCATGGCGGAGATCGCCTATGTCGCGGCGACGTTCGACAATCCGCTCTACGCCGAGGAAATGAACATCCTCGATTTTCTCAAACAGCCCGACATCACGATCTTTCAGGCGCTGCTCCTGAAGTTCAAGCCCGTGAACATGGACGTGCTGCCGCTCTATATCGTGCTGTTGCTGTTCTTCCCGCCGATGCTGTGGCTCTTGATACGGCAGCCGGCTTTCGCGCTGGCGGGCTCCGCCCTTGTCTATGTGCTGGCCTGGAACTTCGACTTGAATTTGCCGGCCTATCCGAACGGCGTCTGGTTCTTCAATCCGTTCGCCTGGCAATTGCTGTTCGTGTTCGGCGCCTGGTGCGCGCTCGGCGGCGCGCAGCGGCTGTCCGGCGTGCTGCGCTCGCCGATCGTGCTCGCACTCGCGATCGCCTATCTCATATTCGCCTTCGCCATCACCATGACCTGGTACGTCGAGCCGCTCGGGCGTTTCGTGCCCGCATGGCTGAGCGACTGGATGTATCCGATCGACAAGACCAATCTGGACGTGTTGCGTTTTGCCCACTTTCTTGCGCTGGCCGCGGTCACGGTGCGCTTCGTGCCGCGCGACTGGCCGCTCTTGAAATCGCCGTTTTTGCAGCCCGCCATCGTCTGCGGCCAGCATTCGCTGGAGATTTTCTGTCTCGGCGTGTTCCTGGCTTTCGCCGGCCAGTTCATCATCAGCGAATGGTCGGGCGGCCCTCTCATCCAGACCGCCATTAGCCTTGCCGGCATTATCATCATGATTGCCACTGCGAGCCTGATATCGTGGTACAAACGCATAGAAGGGCGAAGCCCCTCAACGCGCGTCAAATCACCGGACGCCGACCTCGCGGGAGGCGAGGCATGAAGCAGGTCATTCTCGCCATCGCCGCGTTTGCGCTGATGCAGGGCGCCGCTTTTGCGGCGCCGCCGGAGGAAGACTGCGACGTGCCGCAGTCCTTCGTCGACAGCGACGCCGATCTCGCCAACATGACGAAGGAGTTCAAAGAGAAGCACCGGCTGAGCATTTCCGTTGTGGGCACGGGCTCATCGGCGCTCACGGGTCCGGAAGGCGCGCGCTTTGCCTATCCGGCGCGGCTGGAGGACGCCCTCAAGCAACGCTTGCCGGGCACCGAAGTCAAAGTCACCGCGCATGTGCAATCGCGGCAGGTTACGTCGAGCATGGTTTCGGGTTTGGACAAGGTGCTCGCCGACGACAAGCCGGCGCTGGTGATCTGGCAGGCCGGCACGGCGGATGCACTCTCTGGCGTCGAGCCGGAAGATTTCCGCGCCAGCCTCGACGAGGGCGTCGCAGAAAATTCAGGCCGCGGGCGCCGACGTCATCCTGATGAACATGCAGTACAGCCCGCGCACCGACTCGATGCTCGACGTTTCCGCCTATGCCGACATCATGCGTGTGGTTGCGCAGCAGCGCGGCGCGCTGTTGTTCGATCGGCTCGGAATCATGCATTACTGGAACGACGCCGGCACGTTCGACCTCTATGCCGCTACCAAGAAGTATGATATGGCGCGTCGTGTTCATGACTGCATTGGCCGGGGCCTGGCGTCTCAGATTATTAATGCCGCACATCTGGACGCCGTGAGAATGCAAACAACGCGCTGATGACTTCAAAAAACCAGAAAATGATCGCCTGCACGGCGCGGGCCACGCTACGGGCTACGGCGGCCACCGCGCTATTTGTTGTGCAATTTATTGCAGTGCACACAGCGCAGGCACAGATCGCAAACCCTGCGCTCTTTGTCGCACCCGAGTTCCTGCCGGTGGCTGCGTCTGCAGGTACACCCGCTCCGCTGCCGGCCGTGGGAACTGCTGCGCGCCCGGTTCAGTCCGATGGCAATAAGCCGTCCTCGTCCGCTGCAAGCGCTGCCGCGCTCGCCGCCTGCAGCGCGCGGGAGGAATATTCGCAGTTCGATCGCCCGCTCCTGCACACCATGCGCCAGCTCGCGAGCGGCAAACCGCTCACCATCGTTGCGATCGGATCGTCATCGACGGCCGGCGCCGGCGCGAGTTCGCCCGCGGCGAATTATCCGAGCCAGCTTGCCGAAGACCTCCGCCAGCGTTTTCCCGGCCACGACATCACCGTGCTCAACCGCGGCGTCAACGGCGAAGAAACCGACGACATGATGGCCCGGTTTGCGCCCGACGTGATGGCCGCTCATCCGCAGCTCGTGCTCTGGCAGGTCGGCACCAATTCCGTGCTGCGCGATCGTCCGCTTGGGCCGCACTCCACGCACCTTCGCGACGGCATCGAAGAACTCAAGAACAGCGGCGCGGATGTGGTCCTGATCGATCCGCAATTCTCCCCGGTGGTGGTCGCGAAGCCCGAGATCGACGGCATGGTCGAGCAGATCGCGCTCGCCGCCAAGGAGCAGAACGTCGATTTGTTCCGGCGCTTTGCCATCATGCGCGAATGGCACGAGATCCAGCATTTGCCGTTCGCGACCTTTGTCTCGCCGGACCAGCTCCACATGAACGACTGGGGCTATGGCTGCTGGGCAAAGGTTTTTGCCGGTGCAATCTCCGAGGCGGCGACCAGGCCGATTACGTCGGCGGCGGCGCATGCCGCGCCGCCGGCCAATTCGCGGTAGCGCATAGTCCTCCGTCGCCTTTTTACACTTCATCCAGCGCGGCGAGCACGTCTTCCACGATATCGTCGGGATGTTCGAGGCCCACGGATACGCGAACGAGCCCGTCGCTGATGCCGAGCTCGGCGCGCTGCGCCGGCGTAAGCCGCTGGTGCGTGGTGGTGGCCGGATGCGTGATCAAGCTCTTGGCGTCGCCGAGGTTGTTGCTGATGCGGACGAGCTTGAGCGCATCCTGAAAGCGGAACGCGCCTTTCTTGCCGCCCTTGATTTCGAACGCGACCAGCGTCGAGCCGCCCCGCATCTGCTTCTGAACGATCGCCGCCTGCGGATGATCGGGCCGGCCGGGATAGATCAGGCGCGAGATTTTCGGATGTTCCGCGAGCGCGACAGCAGAGCGTCGCCGCGCTGTCGGTCTGCCGCCGGACCCGCACCGCGAGCGTTTCAAGGCTCTTGAGCAGGACCCAGGCATTGAACGGCGACATCGACGGCCCGGTCTGGCGAAGCAGCACGTGGATCTTGTCCATGATGAATTTTTGCGAGCCGAGAATGACGCCGCCGAGGCAGCGTCCCTGTCCGTCGATGTGCTTGGTCGCCGAATAGACGACGCAATCGGCGCCGAACGCGAGCGGCGACTGAAACAGCGGCGTGGCGAACACATTGTCGACGACGAGCGTCGCGCCGGCATCGTGCGCGATCTCGGCAACGGCGGCGATGTCGATGACTTCGAGCGCCGGATTGGTCGGGCTTTCGAGAAAGAACGTCTTGGTGTTCGGCCGCACCGCATTGCGCCAGGCATCGAGATTGCAGCCGTCGACCAGCGTCGAGGTGACGCCGAAGCGCGGCAGATAATCTTCGACGACATAGCGGCAGGAGCCGAACATGGCCTTCGACGCGATGACGTGATCGCCGGCTTTTACCTGGCCGACCAGCGACAGCGTGACGGCCGCCATGCCGGTTGCGGTCGCGCGCGCGGCTTCGGCGCCTTCGAATGCCGCCATGCGCCGCTCGAACATGTCGATGGTCGGATTGGCAAAGCGCGAATATTGATAACCGGGATCCTCGCCCTTGAAGCGAGCCTCCGCCTGCGCGGCGGTGTCATAGACGTAGCCCTGGGTCAGAAACAGCGCTTCGGACGTCTCGCCGAACGGCGAGCGCAGCGTGCCTGACTGAACCAGGCGGGTTTCCGGGCGATAAATCTTGTTAGCGGACGCGGACATGTGGGCCTCCATAGCCAACGGATGCTGGCCAAAACAAACATCGGCCAACAAAAAACCCGGCCGGGAGGAAAATCCTCGGGCCGGGCACACGTGTCCCCGGCCTTTTAGCAACTTGTTTTACGTGGCTTGCAAGCCGACCGGCTCAAATGACCACGGGATAGCGAGGTTTATACGCCCCGCACATCTTTGCGTCAAACCGGGCATCGGGTTACATCGCCGCCACAGCCTGGTGATCGCGTGACGCTTTCCTTTGCCCCTTCGGACCACGGAATTCTGCCCGACCGCATGATCGCGGCGCTGGCGGCGGCAGGCGGCATTCGTGCGCGCTATCCGTTCGCCGACGATCAGATCCAGCCGGCGAGTCTCGATCTTCGCCTTGGCGATATCGCCTATCGCGTGCGCGCAAGCTTCCTGCCGGGGCCCGGCACCACCGTTGCGCAGCGCATCGCCGAACTGAAGCTCCACGAATTCTCGCTCGCCGGCGGCGCGGTGCTGGAGACCGGCTGCGTCTATATCGTGCCGCTGATCGAGAGCCTGGCGCTGCCTGCGGATATCGTCGCGGCGACGAATCCGAAAAGTTCGACCGGCCGGCTCGATGTCTTCACGCGCGTGATCGCCGACGAAACGCGCGGCTTCGATCGCGTCGCCGGCGGCTACCACGGCCCGCTCTATGCCGAGATCAGCCCGAAGACCTTTCCGGTGCTGGTGCGCGAAGGCTCGCGGCTGTCGCAGCTTCGCCTGCGGCATGGCGACGCCGCGCTTTCGGCCGACGCACTGCGCGCGCTGCATGCGCGCGAGCGGCTGGTGGATCGCGCCGAAGCGGTGATGGGTGACGGTGTCGCGGTGAGCATCGATCTCGCCGGCACGGGCGAGCGCCATAATGGTTCCGCAAACGGCGTCGTCGGCTATCGCGCCAAGCGCCACACCGCGGTCATCGAGGTCGAGCGCCGTGCCGCCTATGAGGCCGCCGATTTCTGGGAGCCGATCGCGGCGCGCGCCGACAAGAGCCTGATCCTTGATCCCGACGAATTCTATATCCTGGCGTCAAACGAAGCGGTGCAGGTGCCGCCGGATTTTGCCGCGGAGATGGTGCCGTTCGATCCGCTGGTCGGCGAGTTCCGCGTGCACTATGCGGGCTTCTTCGATCCCGGCTTCGGCTATGCCGGCGCCGGCGGCCTTGGCTCGCGCGCCGTGCTCGAAGTGCGCTCGCGCGAGGTCCCCTTCATCCTCGAACACGGCCAGGTCGTCGGCCGCCTGGTTTACGAGAAAATGCTGGCTCGGCCCGGACCGGCTTTATGGCACCGGCATCGGCTCGAATTACCAGGCTCAGGGCCTCAAGCTGTCGAAGCACTTTCGCGGTTGAGCGCCGGAGCGCGCGACCGCGCGAGCGCTACGCGCGCGCCACGCGGCAAGTCCGGCGGCAAAGACCGCTATCCACACGATGCGCGAGCCGTAGCGATTTTCGGAATGCGAAATCGCGCCGCAGAACATGGCATTGCCGAGCAAAGCAAGCGCGATCGTTGCCGCGAGACACCCGAGATCGGCGAATTCGGCGTTCCATAATCCATAGATCGCCAATGCAGGGAGCAGCGTCATGGCGGTCCACGCGACGGGCACATGAACGGCATTGAAGGCGGTGAAGCCGATCTCGCCGTGCTGCTGCCGCGCCGCGTGCATCGCCGGAGCCGCCGACGGCGTGTAGCGTTCGATGATGCCGTAGGTGTGCCAGATGGTGGTGAGAACGCCTTCGCCGGTCGCGACCGCGGCAAGCTGCCTCGCCGTCGCGACCAGCGCGGCCTTGATTTGCAGGACGGGATAATCGCGCAGGCTGCCGAGCACGATGGTGCGCATCTCATCGCCGAGTCCGGCGAAACGTCCGAGTTGGTTGAATACGCTATCGTCCCAGAGAAACGCATCCGCATCGAGCGGCAGTTCGTTCCGGTATGGGCACAGCCGCAGTTGCGGATCGGGACAATGGTCGTTGAGATAACGCGTCACGATGCCGTCCTGCAGCATGCGGCCGAACGCAAGGCCGTAGCCGCCCGGCGTCCAGGCGAAAGTCTTGCCGACCGCAAAATTCGCACCGAGCAGCATGACGGCGCCGAGCGCCATCGCAGCGATCGTCGGCGCCAGTCCCGCGCGCGGCACCAGCCTGGCGCTCAACCAGGATAAAAGCAGTGCCGCCGCAGCGAGGCCAAGCAGCACCGCATAAGTCGCGCTGTGGGTCGAGCCGGCGAAGGCGATGAATATAACGAGGGCGAGGCGTTCGCGCGGCGTAATGCGCTCGCCGTGCCACACCAGCGCATGAAATGCGAGCACGGCCAAGCCTGCGAAAATATCGGTCAGGAGTTCGCTCGCCAGCCAGGGCAGTGCCGTCACCGCCGCGAGTATCGCAACGGTCACCGGCAACGCGATCGGATAGACGGCAAATCTGTGCACTCTCAGCAACAGGCCGATGATCCAGACCGCGGCCACGGCCTGCAAAATCACGATCGGCCAGAAATCGAGCGGCCAGCCGGCCGCGAGGAAAAGCCCGTAGGTCGTCGAACGGCTCGGCACGAGATAACCTTCGAACCAGCGAGCCAGATAGCCACCGGTGTCGTATTCCAGAACGGGGAAGCGATTCCACAACGCCGGCAGCAGCAGAATGAGCGTTGCGGCAATCGTGGAAATAGTTCGCGTGAGGAGGCGGCCGGAGGTCAGCATTGGCGAAGCCTAGCCAACTCACGGCGCGTTCATGACGCCGCCGCGTGAGGCAATTCGGCGCGGGGCGT
This sequence comes from uncultured Alphaproteobacteria bacterium, assembly GCA_963808205.1. GTDB lineage: Bacteria > Pseudomonadota > Alphaproteobacteria > Rhizobiales > Xanthobacteraceae > BOG-931. The sequence goes on along the minus strand of CAWEER010000005.1, from coordinate 300,507 downwards.
GCCGGCGCGTGCGTTCGGCCACGGCGTCATGGCCGTCAGTGCCGTCATTTGTGTAAAATTGTTGTGGCAATTCACCGGGAAGGGCGTTCTTCTTGTGCCGGAGGCGGCCGGGGAATACGAGTTCGGGGCATGAAGCGGGCATTGATGGTGGTCGTGACCGTGCTACTGGCCGCAGCGGCTGTCGGCATGGCGTCCGCCGTTGAAACCGCCTCGGCGCAGTCCGGATACGACCGGCCGGGCGGCGATTACGCGAGCGCAGCGGTGCCGAATGGCGATCCGGCTGTCTGTGCGGCGCGCTGCGAGCGCGACAAGAACTGCCGGGCCTGGAGTTTTTCCTATCCATCCGGGTCGGGAACGCCGGCGATGTGCTTCCTCAAACGCGACGTCGTGCCGCCGAAGGAGTCTGGCTGCTGCGTGTCGGGCGTGCGCGGCGCAGGCGTCATCGAGCCGCGGGCCGGCGCCGTCGAATATTCGATCGATCGTTATGGCGGCGATTATCGGTCCTTCGAAACACCCGCCGATGCCAGGGGCAAAGCCTGCGCCGACACATGCCAGGCCGAGAACCGCTGCCGGGCATGGACCTATCGCCGGCCGGGTTACGGCGCCGCGTCCGCGCGCTGTTACTTGAAAGATGCGATCAAGCCGCCGCGCAAGCGGCCGTGCTGTATCTCGGGTGTGGTGCGCTAGCCGCGGCTAGCCGGTGCCGCCGACGGTGATCTTGTCGAGGCGCAGCGTCGGCTGGCCGACGCCGACGGGCACGCCCTGGCCGTTCTTGCCGCAGGTGCCGATGCCGTTGTCGAGCTTCAAATCGTTGCCGACCATCGAGATGCGGTGCAGATCGGTCGGGCCGTTGCCGATCAGCATGGCGCCTTTGATCGGAGCGCCGACCTTGCCGTTCTCGATGCGATAGGCCTCGGTGCACTGAAAGACATATTTGCCCGACGTGATGTCGACCTGGCCGCCGCCAAAATAGGTGGCGTAAACGCCGTTCTTGACCGAAGCGATGATTTCACCGGGTTCGCTGTTGCCGGCGAGCATGTAGGTGTTGGTCATGCGCGGCATCGGCACATGCGCGAAGCTTTCGCGCCGGCCGTTGCCGGTTGGCTTCATGCCCATCAGCCGGGCGTTCTGGCGATCCTGCATGTAGCCGACGAGGGTGCCATCCTCGATCAGCACCGTGCGGTTCGTCGGCGTGCCTTCGTCGTCGATCGAGAGCGAGCCGCGGCGCATCGACATGGTGCCGTCGTCGATAACGGTGACACCCTTGGCGGCGACCTGCTTGCCCATCAGGCCGGCGAAGGCCGATGTTTTTTTGCGATTGAAATCGCCTTCCAGGCCGTGACCGACGGCTTCGTGCAGCATGACGCCGGGCCAGCCCGGTCCGAGCACGACATCCATCTCGCCTGCGGGCGCGGGGACGGCTTCGAGATTGACCAAAGCCTGGCGGATGGCGTTGTCGACCGCGCCTTGCCAGGCATCGCTTGTGAGAAAACGTTCGTAACCCTCGCGGCCGCCATAGCCGTCGCTGCCGGTTTCCTGGCGGTCGCCGTCGCCGACGACCACCGAGACGCTCACGCGCACCATCGGCCGCACGTCGCGATAGGCCTCGCCGTCACCGCGCAAAATCTCGACCGCCTGCCATGCCGCGGCGACGCTCGCCGTCACCTGGCGCACGCGCGGATCCTTGGCGCGGGCATAGGCGTCGATGGTCTGCAGAAGCTGCGCCTTCGCTTCGAAGGACGGGCTCGCGAGCGGCAAATCCTCGCTATAGAGCTTTACATTGCTGCGCGGCGGCGGCTCGGCGTAATGGCCGGAATATCCGCCCTTGACCGCGCGCACCGCGTCCGCGGCGCGCTCGATCGCCGCTTCCGATACGTCGGAGGCATGCGCATAGCCCACCGCCTCGTCCTTGACCGCGCGGAGGCCAAAACCCTGCGTGGTGTCGTAGGTCGCCTGCTTGAGGCGGCCGTTGTCGAACACCAGCGCTTCGGCCTGGCGGTATTCGAGGAACAATTCGCCATCGTCAGCGCCATCGAGGCTGCGGGAGATGATCTTGGCAAGCTGCGGCCGATCGAGGCCGGCGCGGTCGACGAGCGATATGGGGGCATCGGCCATTGGAATTCCTTGGGCTTCCTCGGGGCTTCTTTGGGGCGCTCCGATTTCTCCTTACATAGTCGCTTCGCGGATAAGGCGCGAGGGGCGGCTCAATCGCGTTTGGCGATGCCGGCCTTGTCGATGACGGCGCCCCATTTGGCGATATCGGCCTTCATCCGCGCCGCCATATCGTCGGGCGTGCTCCAGCGCATGGCCATGCCCATCTGGCTCGACCGGGCCTGGACGTCCGGGCTGGGGAGCGCCGCTTTCATGGCCCCGTTCAGGGTCGCAATGAGGGCCGGCGGAGTTGCTGCAGGCGCGGCAATGCCGTTCCAGCTCGTGACTTCATAGTCCTTGATTCCGCTCTCCATAACGGTCGGAACGTCAGGCAGATAGGCCGTGCGGTTCCGGCCGGCGGATGCCAGTGCGACGATCTTCTTGTCGGCAAGCAACCCGCTGATCGCTGCATAGAACTCAAACGCCACATCGATATCGCCGCGGATCAGCGCGCCGGCCATGTCCGGCGAGGCGCGGAAGGGAACGATCGCTGCCTTGATGCCTGTCGTGCCGGTGAAAAGCTCGGCGCCGAGGTTCTGCGTGCTGCCGGGATTGATCGTGCCGATATTGAGCTTGCCGGGATTGGCGCGCGCGGCCGCGATGACGTCCTGCACGGTGTGCAGCGGCGATCCGGCCCGCGTCACCAGGAGAAGATCGAAGAATGCCGCAGTCGAAACGGAAGCGAAGTCGGTCAGGATATTGTACGGCAGCGACTTGAACAGCGCGGCGGCGATCGCGTTGTTGTTGCCGGTCATGAGGAGCGTGTAGCCGTCGGGCGCGGCCGTGGCGCCGGCTTGCGCTGCGATAATGCCGCCGGCGCCGGGCCGGTTTTCGATAACGAATTGCTGGTTCAGCCGGTTCGACAGCTTGTCGCCGATGATGCGCATGCCGACATCGGCGACGCCGCCTGCCGCATAGGGCACGATCAGTGTCACGGGGCGATTGGGATAATCGGGCTGGCTCTGCGCGCCCGCTGCAACGGCGGCGGCTGCGGCAAGGAGTGCTGCGCCAAGCAGTGCTGAACCAAGTGCAGCAGCCTTGCAGTCCGCGCGCATGGGCGTTTGCCTCCGGGTCTGCCGGGGAGGCTACGCCATCCATGCGATATTTCACTAGGGCAGTTGGTCGTAACCCTCGCCAAAGCCCTTGAGGCTCATGGGAAAGCCGATGCCTTCCTCGGGTGTCTGGAAAATGATGAAGGTCGAGGTTTGGCCGGTGCGCATTTGGCCGATCAGCTTGTCGTCCATGACCACCTCGGCGACGCAGCCGTTGGGCAGGCAGCGCACGAAACCGGCGCGGCCGACATCCTGATTGTCGATCTTCAGGCCGAGCCCTGACGGCAACAGCACGCCAAGCGGCGCGACCACACGCATCAGGCGGCTCTTCTGATCCGACGTCTTGAGCACAATGACGGTGAGGCCGACATTGGGCCGGTCCTCCGCCGTGACGCTTTGCATCAGCGCGCATTGTTCGCCTTGCGCGCCGGGCGGGGTGTCGCAGCGGATCTGCCAATCGCCATGGACCGACTTGACCGCGCCCTGGGCCGAAGCCGGGGTGATCAGGATGTTGCCGCCGGACGCAGCCAGGGCTGCCGCGAGGATGGCGATGCCGGCGAGCACGGAGGCCAATGGCCGGAGCCGCCCTCCGCCCTCGAATATCGCCATGGTCATGATCCCCTGAACATTGGCAGTAGACGGTGTGCGAAAGCCGCCCCCGGCAGGCTTACAATCCCGCAAACCAGCCAGCGCGAATCACCCGCGCTGATTGGCCGCCGCGCGAGGCTTGCGTACATGGTGAGTCCACAGTGTCAAGATTGATCCAGATCAAGGCATTGTGGCCTCGCGAAGGTGCGGCAGAATCGCTCTGTGGGGTTCCGGAAATGACCTCCGGTCCGGGGCTGTCCACGGCCTCTCCCCCGAAGCCGATGAGTGCATTGCAGCAGGCCCGGATTTGTGGTTTGGAGAAACAGGGATTCCCCTATCCCGACGATGCCTGCCAAGGACTTAAGCGCCGTGGCCAAAGTCCCGCTCAAGCAGGCGGCGTCACATCGTTGCGGTCAGCGCCGGAGTACGAAGTCTGCGCTCATCGTGGACGGTCGTGAAAAAGATCAGAAACAGGGAGCATAACGAGACATGAAAGTGTTCTCACGCCTGACCGCCATCGCGGTGACCGCCGCCGGCTTTTTTGCGAGTGCCGGAGCGGCGCTTGCCGCACTCGGGCACCCGGTGCCCTGGCAAATGGATTTGCAGGATGCGGCCACTCCGGTCATGCAGGAAATCGCCGATTTTCATTTTTACCTGCTCTGGGTCATCGGCGTGATTTCGGTATTCGTCCTCGCTTTGCTCCTGATCGTCATTGTCCGGTTCAATGCGCGCGCCAATCCGACGCCGTCGCGCACCACCCACAACACGCCGATCGAAATCCTCTGGACCATCGTTCCGGTCATCATCCTGGCGGCGATCGCGGTGCCCTCGTTTCGGCTCCTGTTCGTCGAGCTCGACGTGCCGAAGCCGGACCTGACGATCAAGGCGACCGGCAAGCAATGGTTCTGGAGCTACAGCTATCCGGACAACGGCAATTTCGAATTCGATTCCCTGATGGTCCAGGAAAAGGACCTCAAGCCGGGCCAGCCGCGCTTGCTGACGGCCGATAGCGAGATGGTCGTGCCGGTGAACAAGATCGTGCACGTGCTGGTGACCGGCGCCGACGTGATCCATTCCTTCACCGTGCCGTCCTTCGGCATTCGTATCGACGCCGTTCCCGGCCGCATGAACGAGACCTGGTTCAAGTCCACCGTTATGGGAATGTTCTACGGCCAATGCTCCGAATTGTGCGGCAAGGACCATTCCTTCATGCCAATCGCGGTGCGCGTCGTCAGCGACAGCGATTTCACGGCGTGGGTCGCGAGCGCGAAACAGAAATACGCTACTGAAGACAGTGTTCCGCCGGACACGTTTGCTGCGGCGGCACCACGGTGACGGCCGGGGCGCAAGAGTCGAAGCTGACAACGAGCGGTCGCTAACGAAGGAACTGGCAATGGATACGATGGTACACGCGGCGCACAGCGACCATGGCGACGACCACGGACACGCAATCCCGCAGGGCTGGCGCCGGTTCGTCTATTCGACGAACCACAAGGACATCGGCACGATGTACCTGGTGTTCGCGATATTCGCCGGCCTGATCGGCGGCGTGCTGTCGATCCTGATCCGCGCCGAACTGATGTATCCCGGCATCCAGATTTTCCATGAAACGCATACTTTCGACGTCGTCGTTACTGCGCACGGACTGATCATGATCTTCTTCATGGTCATGCCGGCGATGATCGGCGGTTTCGGCAACTGGATGGTGCCGCTCATGATCGGCGCTCCGGACATGGCGTTCCCGCGCATGAACAACATTTCGTTCTGGCTGCTGCCGGCCTCGTTCGCTCTCCTGCTGACGTCGATGTTCGTCGAGGGCGAGCCCGGCACCAACGGTGCCGGCACCGGCTGGACCATCTATGCGCCGCTGTCGACGACCGGACATCCCGGTCCTGCGGTGGATTTCGTCATCCTGTCGATCCATCTCGCCGGCGCTTCGTCGATCCTCGGCGCCATCAACTTCATCACCACGATCTTCAACATGCGCGCACCCGGCATGACGATGCACAAAATGCCGCTGTTCGTGTGGTCGATCCTGGTGACGGTATTCCTCCTGCTGCTGTCGCTGCCGGTGCTCGCCGGCGCCATCACCATGCTGCTTACCGACCGCAACTTCGGCACGACCTTCTTCAGCCCGGACGGCGGCGGCGATCCGCTGTTGTTCCAGCACCTGTTCTGGTTCTTCGGTCACCCCGAAGTCTACATTCTCATCCTGCCGGGCTTCGGCATGGTCAGCCAGATCGTCGCGACGTTTTCGAAGAAGCCGGTGTTCGGCTATCTCGGCATGGCCTATGCGATGGTTTCGATCGGCGCCATCGGCTTCATCGTCTGGGCGCACCACATGTACAATGTCGGCATGTCGGCCGACGTGCAGGCCTACTTCATTGCCGCAACGATGGTAATCGCGGTGCCGACCGGCGTGAAAATCTTCTCCTGGATTGCCACGATGTGGGGCGGCTCGATCGAGTTCAAGACGCCGATGCTGTGGGCGGTCGGGTTCATCTTCCTGTTCACTATCGGCGGCGTGACCGGCGTTGTTCTGGCCAATGCCGGCGTCGACCGGACATTGCACGGCACCTATTACGTGGTGGCGCACTTCCATTATGTGCTTTCGCTCGGCGCCGTCTTCGCCATTTTCGGCGGCTGGTACTACTGGTTCCCGAAAATGACCGGCTACATGTATTCGGAGCCGATCGGCAAAACGCACTTCTGGGTGACTTTCATCGGCGTCAATATCGTCTTCTTCCCGCAGCACTTCCTCGGGCTCGCGGGCATGCCGCGCCGCTATGTCGATTATCCCGACGCTTTCGCCGGATGGAATTACGTGTCCTCGATCGGCTCGTATATTTCCGGCTTCGGCGTGCTGATCTTCCTGTTCGGCATGGCGGTTGCCTTCAAGCGCAAGGTGCCGGCCGGGAACAATCCGTGGGGACCGGGCGCAACCACGCTCGAATGGACGCTGTCGTCGCCGCCGCCCTTCCATCAATACGAGACGCTGCCGCTGATCCGATGAGTATCACGCTCGCCCGCGTCGAGCCCAGCATCGCGGGCGTCGGCGATTACATCGCGTTGATGAAGCCGCGCGTGATGTCGCTCGTGGTGTTCACGGCGCTGGTCGGGCTCGTCGTTGCGCCCGGCCATGTGCATCCCGTCATCGGTCTCACGGCGCTGATCTGCATCGCGGTCGGCGCCGGCGCCGCGGGCGCTCTCAATATGTGGTACGACGCCGATATCGACGCGCGCATGGGCCGCACCGCGGCGCGGCCGATCCCGGCCGGGCGGCTTTTGCCCGGTGAGGTGCTCGCCTTCGGTCTGACGCTGGCAGCATTCTCCGTCGCCGTGCTTGGCCTTTTGGTGAACGTGCTGGCAGCGGCATTGCTCGCGCTGACGATCAGCTTTTATGTCGTCGTCTACACGATGTGGCTCAAGCGCTGGACGCCGCAAAACATTGTCATCGGCGGCGCGGCTGGCGCATTGCCGCCGATGATCGGCTGGGCGGCGGCAACAGGAAGTATCTCGCTCGAGCCGTTCGTCCTGTTCCTGATCATCTTCTTCTGGACGCCGCCGCATTTCTGGGCACTCGCGCTTTATCGCACCGATGACTATGCGCGCGCCGGTGTGCCGATGCTGCCGGTGGTTTCGGGCGCTGCGGAAACGCGCCGGCAAATCCTGCTCTACACGCTCCTTCTCGCGCCGCTCGGCGTTGCGCCCTGGTTTCTCGGCTATGCCGGGACGGCCTACGGCATCGCCGCCGCGGCGGCCGGCGCCGTGATGATCGCGCTCGCGTTCCGCATTCGCAGCGAGACGCGCGGCCACGCCGCTTGCAAGCAGATGTTCGCTTTTTCGATCCTTTATCTGTTCCTGCTGTTTGCCATGCTGCTCGTCGACCGGATACCCGGATCCCTGTTCGGGCATTGGGCATAATGAGCGTGACGATGAACGACCTCAGCAACACGCCGCAGCCGGAGAAGGGCATCAAGCTCACGGAGCAGCAATTGCGCGCGCGGCGGGCCCGCTCGATCGCGATCGCGGTTTCGCTCGGCATTCTGGTGGTGCTGTTCTACATCGTGACGCTGGTGAAGGGGCCGGGCGTGCTGGAGCGGCCGCTGTGAACACGCAAAATCCACGCAAGTCCGGCAAGTCCCCGCGCGATCTTCTGATCGCGTTCGCCTGCGGCGGTTTTGTCGCGGTGATGGTGGGCGCCTCTTATGCGGCGGTCCCGCTTTATTCGTGGTTCTGCCGCACCACGGGCTTCGGCGGCACCACGCAAATCGCGAAATCCATTCCTGCCGAGGTTGCCGGCCGCACGGTGACGGTGCGCTTCGATTCAAATATCGCCCCGGGCTTGCCCTGGTCGTTCGAGCCGGAGCGCCGGACCATCGATGTCCATCTCGGCGAGGTGGTCACGGTCTATTACGCGGTGACCAACGAATCCGCCCGCGTCACCACCGGGCAGGCGGGATTTAATGTCACGCCGCCGACCGTCGGCATCTATTTCGAGAAGATCAACTGCTTCTGCTTCACCCAGCAGACCATGAAGCCGGGCGAGAAGCGCGACATGGCGGTGGTCTTCTACGTCGATCCGAAGCTCGCAAAGGATTCCGAACAGGACACGCTGCGGAACATCACGCTCTCCTATACTTTCTATCCGGTCCGCGATCCGGTTACGCCGGTGGCGGAGAGCGCGAGTACGGAAAAGTCCGGGCATATCTGATAAAGACAGGCAAACGGCGCGGACGGTAAAACCGGGCCGCCAAGGTGGAGAAGATGACGATGGCCGACGCACACGCCGAACCGCAACACGACTACCACCTGGTCAATCCCAGCCCGTGGCCGGCGGTCGGCGCGACATCGGCATTCGTTCTGGCCGTCGGCGCCATTTTGTGGATGCATCACATGGCGACCTATGCGCCATTGATCCTGGGCGCTGGAGTCATCGGTGTCGCCTACACCATGATCAACTGGTGGCGGGACGTCATCCGCGAGGCCGAATTTGAAGGCGATCACAGCCGCGTCGTGCAGATATCGCACCGCTACGGCATGATCCTGTTCATCGCCTCGGAAGTGATGTTCTTCGTCGCCTGGTTCTGGGCCTATTTCAACACCGCGCTGTTCCCCGCCCAATTCGAGGATCTGGCGCGGATTGCCTATACCGGCGGCGTGTGGCCGCCGAAGGGTGTCGAGACGTTCGACCCCTGGCACTTTCCGCTTCTCAATACGCTGATCCTTTTGACCTCGGGCACTACCGTGACCTGGGCGCATCACGCACTTCTCGAGAACGACCGCAAAGGCCTGATTTGGGGGTTGCGGCTGACCATTTTACTGGGCCTGACCTTCACCTGCGTGCAGACCTGGGAATACATGCATGCCGCCTTCCACTATTCCGGCAATCTCTATGGCGCGACGTTCTTCATGGCGACCGGCTTCCACGGCGCCCATGTCATCATCGGCTCGATCTTTCTGATCGTGTGCTTGTTCCGCGCCATGGCCGGCCAGTTCAAGCCGACGCAGCATCTCGGCTTTGAATTCGCCGCCTGGTACTGGCACTTCGTCGACGTGGTGTGGCTGTTCCTGTTCGCCTGCATTTATGTGTGGGGTCAGGGGCCGTCCGGCGGATAAAGCCGGCGCTGATCGGATTTTTTCCGCTCATTCCCGCGTAAGGGGGAATCCAGCGCCGCGCGAAACTGACTGGGTCTCCGCTTGCGCGGAGACCGGCGGACGTTTGGATCGCCGGGTATGAGCGAAAAGACGATCACCACGCTTTCGGGATCGATCGGCGCCGGTCTGTCCTGCGCCTGTCCGCGCTGCGGGCAAGGCAAGCTGTTCCAGGGATTTTTGACGCTGCGGCCGCGCTGCGACCGGTGCGGGCTCGATTACGGTTTCGCCGATGCCGGTGACGGGCCCGCGGTCTTCATCATGTTCTTCGCCGGCGCCATCGTGGTCGGTGCGGCGCTGATGACCGAGATCGTCTATCACCCGCCCTATTGGGTCCATGCCGCGCTCTGGCTGCCGCTGATTTTTGTCGTCACGCTCGGCCCGTTGCGGCCGATGAAGGGACTGATGATCGCGCTGCAATACCATCACAAGGCCGCGGAGAGCCGCTTCGGCGGCTCCGGGGAGCCATGACGGGTTCGCCTCGCGAGGCTGCCGGGACAGAGCCGACACCGCAGCGGCGCCGTAATGGAAGCCGGTCCTGGCTTGGACTCCTGGTGCCGGCGATCATCGCCTTCGCGATCCTGATCGGGCTCGGCGTCTGGCAGGTCCAGCGCAAGGCGTGGAAAGAAGGCTTGATCGCGTCGCTCACCGAGCGGCTTGCCGCGCCGCCGCGAGAATTGCCCGCCGCGGCGGCGTGGCCGCAGCTCGATCAGGCAAGCGACGAATACCGCCACGTCGGATTCAACGCGACTTTCGATCACGGCCATGAAGCGCTCGTCTTCGCCGCCGCGTCCGCCTTCCGCCCCGATGTTACCAGTCCGGGATATTGGATCTTCACGCCCGCGCATCTCGCCGACGGCAGCATCGTGATCGTCAATCGCGGGTTTGTGCCCGACATCCGGCGCGATCCGGGAACGCGGCCGGGCGGCCAGATCGCCGGGCCGGTCGAGATCACCGGCGTAATGCGCTGGCCGGACCGGCACTGGTTCACGCCCAACGACGATCCGGCGCATAACCTATGGTTCGCGCGCGATCCGGCGGCGATTGCGGCGGCCAAGGGGTTGGGCGGCGTGGCGCCGTTCTATGTCGAACAGGAGACGCCTGTGCCGCCGGGCGGCCTGCCGCAGCCCGGCAAGCTTGACGTCAGCCTGCCGGATAATCACCTGCAATATGCCGTGACGTGGTTTGGTCTGGCGGCGGTTCTGGTGGTGATTTTCATCGCTTTTGCCTTCACGTCCGGCGCCCGGGACGGCGCCTAAAGCGCCCCGCCGCGTTCCTTGTGAAGCACGCGGTTTTCCTATTACTGTGACCCCTGTTCCGGGGCTGCGACGGACGGCCGCCAAGCGCTCGGCCATAAAATTGCCTTTGGAATCAATATATTATAAGCTTCCGGCCACAGTGCCGGCGGCAGGGAAACGGTGCGGTGCTTTACGTCTCGACCAGGGGGGAGGCCCCGCCACTCGGCTTCACGGAGGCCATGCTCGCGGGTCTTGCCCGCGACGGCGGACTCTATGTGCCCGACGCCTGGCCCCGCCTTGAACCGGACGCGATCGCGGGCTTTGCCGGCAGGTCCTATGCCGAAGTTGCGGTCGAGGTGATCCGCCGCTTCACCGGCGATTCGATCAAGGACGCCGACCTCGCGCGCATGGCGCGCGAAGCCTACGGCACCTTTCGTCACCCCGCGGTCGCGCCGCTTGCGCAACTCGGCGCGGGCACGTTCGCGCTCGAACTGTTCCACGGTCCGACGCTGGCGTTCAAAGACATTGCCATGCAGCTTCTGGCGCGGCTGATGGACCATGCGCTTGCCGCACGCGGCGAGCGCCGGACCATCGTCGTGGCGACGTCCGGCGATACCGGCGGCGCTGCGGTCGAAGCATTTGGCGGCCGGGGCCAGGTCGATCTTATCGTGCTGTTTCCGCAGGGCCGCATATCCGATGTGCAGCGGCGCATGATGACGACGGCGGACGCAGCCAATGTCAGCGCCGTCGCCATCGACGGCACGTTCGACGATTGCCAGGCGATCGTGAAGAGCATGTTCAACCATCACGACTTTCGCGAGCGGGTCCGTCTGTCCGGTGTCAATTCGATCAACTGGGCGCGGATCGTGGCGCAGACCGTGTATTACTTTACCGCCGCGGTCGCGCTCGGCGCGCCGGCGCGCAAGATCGCCTTCACCGTGCCGACCGGAAATTTCGGCGACATCTATGCCGGCTATGTTGCGCAACGCATGGGCCTGCCGATCGACCGGCTGGTCATCGCCACCAACGTCAATGATATTTTGAGCCGGACGCTTGCGACCGGAACCTACGAGTTGCGCGACGTGGTGCCGACCACGTCGCCGTCGATGGACATCCAGGTGTCGTCGAATTTCGAACGTCTGCTGTTCGACGCCTATGATCGCGACGCCAGTGCGATCAGGGGCGTGATGGGCGCGCTCGCGCAGTCGCGGCGGTTCACGCTTGCGGCGCGCCCGCTGGCCTATATTCGCACGCTGTTTTCCGCCGGTCGCGCCGGCGAGGATGAAGTGGCGGCGACCATCCGCACCGTCAGGCGCGAGACCGGCAACTTTGTCGATCCGCATACCGCGGTCGGTATCGCGGTGGCGGAAAAGGAAAAGCGCGACCCGGCGGTGCCGATGGTGGTGCTTTCGACCGCCCATGCGGCAAAATTTCCCGACGCGGTGGAGGCGGCCTGCGGCGCGCGGCCGGCTTTGCCGGAATGGCTATCCGATATCGGCAACCGTCCGGAGCGCGTTACCGCGCTGCCGGCGGATCAGTCTGCGGTCGAGCGGTTCGTTCTGCAAACGAGCCGCGCCGCGCAAGATGGAGCGGCGGCATGAGTGTTGAGGTGACGACCTTGAAATCCGGCATCAACGTGGTGACCGATACGATGCCGCATCTCGAGTCCGCCTCGCTCGGTGTATGGGTCGCCGCTGGAAGCCGCGACGAGCGCCACGACGAGCACGGCATTTCCCATTTCCTCGAACATATGGCGTTCAAGGGCACGCGGCGCCGCAGCGCCCGCCAGATCGCCGAGGAGATCGAGGCCGTGGGCGGCGATCTCAACGCCGCAACGGGTGCCGAAAGCACCGCCTATTACGCGCGGGTGCTCAAAGCCGACGTGCCGCTCGCACTCGACGTGCTGTCCGATATTCTCTCCGAGCCGTCGTTCGACCGTGAAGAATTGCTGCGCGAACAAAATGTCATCGTTCAGGAAATAGGCGCTGCCGCCGATACGCCGGACGATGTCATTTTCGAGCGCTTGCAGGTCATGGCGTTTCCGGACCAGTCGATCGGCCGCTCGATTCTCGGCACGGCGAAGACAGTGCGATCGTTCGACGGCGGCAAGTTGCGCGATTATCTCGGCAGGAATTATCGCGCCCCCGACATTGTTGTCGCGGCGGCGGGCGCCGTGGACCATCAGGCGGTGCTCGCCGAGGTCGAGAAGCGGTTTGCCAGCTTCAACGGACCGGCGAACGAGGTGCCGGAGCCGGCAAGTTTCGGCGGCGGGACGCATGTCGAGAAGCGCGAGCTGGAGCAGGTGCATATCGCGCTGGCGCTCCCCGGCATTTCGATCGTCGATCCTGCGCTCTACAGTCTGCAGGTCTTCACCAACATTCTCGGCGGCGGCATGTCGTCAAGGCTGTTCCAGGAGGCGCGCGAAAAGCGCGGCCTTTGCTATTCGATCTATTCCTTCCACGTGCCGTATTCCGACATCGGCATGTTCGGGCTCTATGCCGGCACCGATGCGGCCGACACTTCGGAACTGATGCGGCTCATTGTCGACGAGATCGCCTCGACCGCCGAAACCATCACCGAGCAGGAGATCGCCCGCTCCAAGGCGCAGATGAAGGCGGGCCTCCTGATGGCGCTGGAAAGCTCGGGCGCGCGCATCGAGCAGTTGGCGCGGCAGATGATCACGCGCGGCCGGCCGGTACCGCTTGAGGAACTGGTGGCGAAGGTGGACGCCGTGACGGCAGAAAGCGCGCGTGCTGCGGGCCGGGCGCTGATTTCCCGCGGCAAGCTCGCCACCGCCGTACTCGGCCTCGGCTCCGGGCTTGAAAGCGCGGCCGCGATTGCGGAAACTCTGACGCGCCGGGCCGCATGACAATGTCCTGGTGACGCGACGAACTCATGGCGTTCTTTCGCACCATCAATTTCACCGAACCGCTGCCGAGTATCGAAGGCGATATCGTCACGCTGCGCACGCCGCAGATAACGGACTTCGAGGAGTGGGCCGCGCTGCGCGAGACGAGCCGGGCTTTTCTCACGCCGTGGGAACCGACCTGGCCGGACGACGATCTGACCCGCAGCGCGTTCCGCCGCCGCATCAAGCGCTACACTGAGGATTTGCGCAGCGACCAGGGTTACGCGTTCCTGATCTGGCGCAATTCCGACAGCGCCCTGGCCGGCGGCCTGACGCTGGCCAACATCCGCCGCGGCGTCGCGCAGGCCGGCAGTCTCGGCTACTGGATGGGCCTGCCTTTCATACGGCAGGGCTATATGAGAGCGGCGGTGCGCGCAGTCATTCCGTTTGCTTTCGCGACGCTGCGGCTGCATCGGCTCGAAGCGGCCTGTATTCCGACCAATTCAGGCTCGATGAGGCTTCTGGAGAGTACCGGGTTCGCCCGCGAAGGCTATGCGCGCGAATATCTCTGCATCAACGGCACCTGGCAGGATCACCTGCTTTATGCCCGGCTAAAGGACCCCTCAGCGTCTTAACCATCTCCATCTTTCCTTCCTCGCAAGCGGGAAATGCAGGAAAGAGGTGCCTTGGGAAGGCCACGGTTGATTTGATATAAAACCAGGGGCATCGCGCGGGCATGATCCGGAAAAGCGGGTATCGGGTTTCGGAAAAGATCATGCCGCAACAAAACGCCGGATTCCGATCGCATCGGGACGGATCGGGCTCGGGTTCTGTGGGTTGACGATGAGTTGGGGAATGCTGCGCGACTTTCATCGAAAAGCCTGGTGCGATCGCGTGCCCGTTGCAGGCATGCTTGCGCTCGCGCTGTTGGCGTCGGGATGCAGCAGCGGCAGCACCATTGGCAGTCCTGGCACCGCTGCGGCCCCGGCGGACGCCTCGGCCGCGCCGTCATCGTCCGGTTCCACCTCGTTCAAAGACAAGATGGCGAGCTTTTTTTCCGGCGCCACGCAGCGAGACCCGCAGCCCGTCACCAATGCGCAGACCCCCGATTTCGATTGTCCTTTTATCGACATCCGGCAGGGGGCTTCGACGCTGACAATTCCGCCGCCGCCGCCCGATGGCGCCAATGAGGCGATGACGCTCAAATACCAGGGCATTTTTGTGCGCGCCGCGCGCGATTGCACCGTGGTGAGCGGTCAAATGGTCCTGCGCGTCGGGGTCCAGGGACGCATCATCGTTGGACCTGCCGGCGGTCCGGGTCAGGTCGACGTGCCGCTGCGCGTCGCCGTGGTGACCTCGCCGCAGGCAGGCTCGAAGCTCGTCATCACCAAGCTCATCCATATTCCGGTGACCGTCGGGCCGAACGACGGCAACGTGGATTTCACGCATATCGAGGAAGGCTTTTCTTTCCCCATGCCGTCGGCGGCCGCCCTCGACTCCTACATCATCTATATCGGGTTCGATCCCGGCGCCGCAGCGCAGGGGAAGCCAAAGCCCGCGCCCAGGATCAAGCCGAAACCGAAGTCCAACCCGAACGCGCCGACGGGCTGAGTTGCGTCCGGGCGCTGCCCGGCGAAACCTGTTCTGTCGCGTTCCGGGAAACCGGACCTCACCAGCCGCGCAGTTCGGTGATCGCGCTCTTGAGCGCCCGCATGTCCGCTACGATGGTGCGCGCGCCGGTTGCGAGCAGATTTGCGGCAAGCTTGCCGGGGGCGTGGCTGCCGCCGACGAAACCGATCGGCGTCATGCCCGCCGCCGCCGCGGCGGCGATGCCGGGGACGGAATCCTCGACCACGATGCAATCTTTCGGTGCAACCTGGCAGCGCGCCGCCGCGAGCAGGAAAAGGTCGGGTGCGGGTTTGCCCTTGCGCACGGCGCTCGCGGAAAACAGGCGCGGCTCGAAGAACCGCATTAGTCCCGTGACTTCGAGGCTGGTGCGGACGCGGTCGGGCTGTGAAGACGATGCCACGGCTTTGGCGCCGCGGATCCAGGTCAAGGCATGAACGGTATGGGCGATGGGGCGCAGTTCCGCGCGCAGGCGTCGTAGCGTTTCCGCCGCGACCGTCGCGGAGAAATCGCGCGGCAGGCTTTTGCCGGTCGCCGCCTCGACGGCGGCGAAGATATCTGCAGGCCGCCGCCCATGAAACCTGCGCATCATGGTCTCGGCGGAAAGGATCATGCCGACGCGTTTGAACGCATCGACGAGCACGGCGAATGCGATCGGTTCGCTATCAACAAGCACGCCGTTACAATCGAAGATGACCAATGGTCCCCCCGATGGTTCAGCCAAAAAATGGCCGTGGCCCAGCTTTCCGTGGAATTACGCCAAGAAACATACCGTCCGGCGCGGCCGTGCAAAGAGCGTCTGCGGGCCGCTCCATAATTATGCACAGAAATCGGATCAGGCCTGTGGGTTACGCAGAGGCTCAGATCGGCCGGCGCAACGAAATACAGATTTCACATGCGGATCACGCCTAATGCGCGATGCGCCGGCTGCGCGCTTGCTTAGTTGAATTTTTGTTTGATATCGGCGATGCCGCGCGTGAGCAGATCTTCGGCGACCTTGCCCTTGGCCGAGATGGCAAGGATCTTTTCGGCCGCTGCGACTGCGGCGTCGGTCGCCGCCGAGCGCACGTCGGCGATGGCCTGAACTTCGGCTTGCGCGATTTTTGCTTCCGCCATTTTGGTGCGGCGCGCGACAAAATCTTCAGTTCGTGCCTTGGCCTCGGTGGCGAGGCGCTCGGCTTCGGCCTTGGCGCTGGCAATGATGGCCGCGGCCTCGGTTTCCGCCTCGCGGCCTTTGCGCTCGAATTCGGCAAGGAGCGCCTGCGCTTCCTCGCGCAGCCGGCGTGCGTCGTCGAGCTCCGATTTGATCCGGGCCTGGCGCGCATCGATGCCCGCGAGGAGCTTGCGATGGACGCCAAGATAGGCGAGCAGGCCAAGGAAGCAGAGAAAGCCGATCGCGACCCAGTTTTCGGTTTCCATCAGGGGTTCGAGCATCGGGCCCTCAGCTCTTTGCCGTGTCGGCCAGCGCCGCGGCGATGTCCTGTTCGGCGGGCGTCTTGCCGATCAGGCGCTCGACGATCGCAGAGGCGGTGTCGGCCGCGATCGATCGCACATTCCCCATTGCGGCACTGCGGGTCTTGGCGATCGATTGCTCCGCCGCCGCGAGCCGCTCGTGAAGCTGGGCTTCAAGGCGCTGTTGGATAGCTGCCGCATCGCGGGCCTGCTGCTCACGTGTCGCGCTGGCGATGCCCTGCGCCCGGGCGCGGGCGTCGGCAAGCGACTTCTCGTACGCGGCGTGCGCCGCGTCGGATTGATGTTTCAGGCGTTCCGCCGCCGCCAGATCGTCGCTGATGAGCTTCGTCCGCTCGGCCAGGATCGAGCCGATGCGCGGCAGCGCGATCTTCGACATCAGCACGTAGAGCAGCACGAAGCTTATCGCCAGCCATACGAGCTGCGAAGGAAAGTGCTGCGCCTGGAACGGCGGAAATGCGTTGCGCCCGGCAGGCTGCTCGGTATGGGCGGTCGGTTCGGCCATTGTCTGTGCTGACCCGGCGGGGACGGCTTAGAGCCCGAACAGGAGCAGGAGCGCGATCAGCAGCGAGAAGATGCCGAGCGCTTCGGTGATGGCAAATCCGAAAATCAGGTTGCCGAACTGACCTTGCGCGGCCGACGGATTGCGCAGCGCCGCCGCAAGGTAGTTGCCGAAGATGATGCCGACGCCGATGCCGGCGCCGCCCATGCCGATGCAGGCAATGCCGGCACCAATGTATTTCGCGGCGATCGGATCCATGAGAAAACTCCTCTTCGAGGTTGTAGCAATCGGCCGTCAGTGGCCGGGGTGGATTGCATCGTTGAGATAGATGCAGGTGAGAATGGCAAAGACATAGGCTTGCAGGAACGCCACCAGAAGCTCGAGCGCGGTGAGCATGACGACCATGATGAACGGCAGTGTCGCGCCGAACCAGCCGAGGACACCGGCGCCCGCCAGCATGATGATGAAGCC
Organism: uncultured Alphaproteobacteria bacterium; assembly: GCA_963808205.1. Classification (GTDB taxonomy): domain Bacteria; phylum Pseudomonadota; class Alphaproteobacteria; order Rhizobiales; family Xanthobacteraceae; genus BOG-931. The sequence goes on along the minus strand of CAWEER010000005.1, from coordinate 282,906 downwards.
GGCAAAGACCTGAAGCGTAATGTGGCCGGCGAGCATGTTGGCGAAGAGGCGCACGCTGTGCGAGACAGGCCGCGACACAAACGACAGCACCTCAATGACCACGATCGCCGGCAGGATGACTTTCGGCACGCCCTTCGGCACGAACAGATTGAGGAAATGCAGGCCGTTCTTCCAGAAGCCGTAGCCGATCACAATGAAGAACACGAGGAGCGCGAGAGACCCCGTCACGATCAGCTGGCTCGTCACCGTGAAGGAATAGGGAATGAGCCCGATCATGTTGGCAAACAGCACAAACATGAACAGCGTGAACACGAACGGAAAAAATCTCATGCCTTCGGTGCCGGCCGTGCTGCGCACCGTATTGGCGACGAATTCGTAGGAAATTTCCGCGATCGACTGGAGCCGTCCCGGCACCACCGCGTGCCGCGCCGTGGCCCCGATCATCAGCGTCGAAACCGCCGCGACGATGATCAGCATGACCAGCGCCGAATTGGTGAAAGAAATCTGATGGCCGCCCATGGTGGCCATCGGCAGCAGGTTCTGGATCTGGAACTGGTGGATCGGATCGACTTGCATGGACCCATCGCCGTTGGCTGCACCTGCAGCTTGGCGCCGCAGCGCCGGATTAATCGTCCCGGTTCACCCTGTTGCTCTGGTCGAACGCGGAGCCCGCGACGACCCCCGCAGAGCGCATGACATTGAGCACGCCCGCGGTAAATCCGAGCAAGAGGAATACAATGAGCCCCCAGGGCGAGATGCCGAGCCAGCGGTCGATCAACCAGCCGATGCCGGCACCGACCACAACGCCCGCAACAAGTTCGCTCGAGAGCCGGAAGCCCCTGGCGTAGCCCGATGCAGTCGCTGCCCGATCCGCTTCAGCACTATCGGAAGATCGGCCCGCGGATTTTCGTGCGTGGCCGAGACCTTCGTTGAGCCGCTGGAGTCTCGCGGAGAGAGCGGCCTCGTTGGTTTGGTGCTTGTCGCGGTCGCCGTTTTCGCGCGCGTCGCTCATCTGTTCGACACTCGCGGCTTCGACCGCGGCATGCCCGCCCCTTGAAGCCGCGCGGACCATACCGACGGGGTTTCGCCAAGTCAAGAAAACGCGGCCATATGCTAACATTTTGAAATAACAACAAATAAGGCTTGTGCACAGGCGTCTTGCAAGGCTGTTTTTGTGCGCTGCGAAGCCGCGCGAGACGTTCTAAAATCAAGCCGTCCGACAAAGCCAGCGGAGGGATTCGATCATGAGCTTGAAAAACGTTGCCGCCGTCATTGCAACGGCGTGGTTGATCGCGCCGGTCATGGCACAGCCGGCTCTGCGCCGATGACGCGACGCCTGATACTGCGGGCGGGCGTTACATCTTCAATAAGCAGGCGGATGGCTTCGTGCGGCTCGATACCCGGAGCGGCCAGGTCTCGCTGTGCAGCCAGCGCGCCGTTGGCTGGGCCTGCGAGGCGGCGCCGGAAGATCGCGCCATGCTCGAGAACGAGATCGCACGGCTGCGCAGCGAGAACATAGCGTTGAAAAAGGACATCCTGTCGCGCGGTTTGCCATTGCCGCCGGGCGCTGCGCCGGAACCGCCTGTCGCCGAGAACGGCGCGCCGCAAATCAGTGTCCCGAATTTGCATTTGCCAAGCGACGCCGATGTCGATCGCATGGTCGCACTTGCGAACCGCGTCTGGCATCGCCTGATCGATGCCGTGGAGCGGGCCCAGAAGCGGATACTCGACAAAAGCTGAGATGCGCGGCCGCCCGTGAACAAATTGTCCGCCGTGCACACCGCCCGCCTCGAGACGATGGCGAGCGCCGTCCTGTCGGTCGACACCTCCGGCGAGGGGTTTTTCGAGATCACACGCGACGTCGCGGCATTCCTCGACGAGATCAAGGCGCGCGACGGCACGCTCCTCATCTATCTCAGGCACACTTCGGCTTCGCTGGTCATCCAGGAGAATGCCGATCCCGATGTGCAGACCGATCTCGTGACCGCGCTTGCGCGTCTCGCGCCGGCGGATGCCGGCTGGGTGCACGACGTGGAAGGACCGGACGACATGCCGGCCCACGTCAAGTCGATGCTCAATGGCGTCTCATTGCAGGTGCCGGTCGGCGGCGCGTCTGGAGTTGGCAAAATGGCGCTCGGCACCTGGCAGGGCATCTACGTCGCCGAGCATCGTGCGCGCCCGCACCAGCGCGAGGTGGTTTTGCAATTCCTCGGAAGCTGCGGCCGGTAAATCAAACGGCCGGGCTTTTCGCCCGGCCGCGTGACTCTTCCCGTATCGAAGCGACGCCGATCAGTTCGGCCAGCACTTCTTGCCTTCCGGGCCCAGGTGATATCCGGGCGGGCACGCGCGGTTCACGGCCATCGGATGGCAATGGCCGGCCGGTCCGCGCCAGTAGCCTGGTCCGCATCCTTCCGCGACCTTGACGACGAGGCTGTCGCCGTTGCCGATCGGGGTGGCGATCATGCCGGCGCTGGCCGTCGTCGCAAGGCCAAGTGCAAAAGCTGCGCTCAATACGAGTGACCTGACAATCATGTGTTTCTCCCGAGTGTTTATGCCGCCTGTTGGGGATGGGGACGGAAATCGGCGGCGGCGAATTAAGACAGCCGGCGCAATGAACGGCGCCTGAACGGCGCTTGAACGGCTCCCGCGCGCGGTGGACCGGAACCGCGGAACGGCGGTAACATGATCGGCATGCCGGCGAAATATCGAGCGTGGACCGACTTGGGGCGTTTTCCTTGAGCGAGGCTGAGTTTCATCACTTTCTGATCGCGGACGATCACCCGTTGTTCCGCGGCGCGTTGCGTGAAGCGGTCAACGGCCTGTTCGCGCGGGTCGAGATCGGCGAGGCCGGGACCTTCGAGGAGGTGACGGAATTCCTCGAGCGCGGCGGCGATGTCGACCTCGTCCTCCTCGATTTGCGCATGCCGGGCACCCGCGGCTTCTCCGGGCTGATGTATCTGCGCGCGCAATATCCCGGCCTGCCCATCGTCGTGGTTTCTGCCAATGACGATCCCGCCGTGATCCGCCGCTGCATGGAGTTCGGCGCATCCGGTTTCATTCCAAAAACGCTCGGCGTCGAGGCGCTGCGCCACGCGATCGGGCGCGTGCTGCAGGGCGAGCTATGGACGCCGCCTGACGTCGACCTTGCCAGCGGGCCGGACGCCGAGACTGCGGCGACCATCGCGCGGCTGGCGACGCTGACGCCGCAGCAGGTGCGCGTGCTGATGATGCTGTCGGGCGGCCTCCTCAACAAGCAGATCGCCTATGAACTCGGTGTGTCGGAGGCGACGGTCAAGGCGCACGTCTCCGCCATTCTGCAAAAGCTCGGTGTCGAAAGCCGGACGCAGGCCGTCATAGCGGCAGGCAAGATCGAAACCGGGCAATGGCCGCATCAGCGCGAGGCGTAACGGCTACTCCGCCGCGACCCGCTGCACGCGCCATTGTGTGAGCAAGGCGCGCAAGGAGGCGGGTTTTATCGGCTTGTTGAGAAGATGCGCGCCCTCGGCGCGGGCTTCATCGCGAACGTGCAGCGAACGGTCGGCGGTGATCAAAATCGCCGGCACCTGACCGCCAAAACGGCGGCGCAGCTCCGCGATCGCCGCAATGCCGTTATCGCCGTCGAGATGGTAATCGACCAAAAGCCCGTCGGGTTCGAGGCCGCTGGCATCGATCGCCGCCAGCGCTTCGGTCAGGTCCGCGGCGGTGAGCGTGCGGCAGCCCCAGCCGCCCAATAGCGTCTCCATGCCGTCGAGAATCGTCCGGTCATTGTCGATGCAGAGCACCGCCATGCCGTCGAGCCGCCCGACGTCGAAGTGAGGTATTACGCGCGGCTTCGATGCGGCTGCGAGACCCGTTGCCAGCGGCACTTCGACCGAGAAGCGCGAGCCACGGCCGACATTCGACTTCAACGTCACCTCGCAGTCGAGCACGCGCGCAATGCGTTCGACGATGGAGAGGCCAAGTCCTACGCCGCGCGCGACCCGCGCACCCTGGTCAAGCCGGTGGAATTCCTTGAATACGGCGCGGCGCTTGCTTTGGGGAATGCCGATGCCGGTATCGTGGACTTCAATGCACAGGCGCTCGCCGCGCCGCCGGCAGCCGACCAGCACGCGTCCCGACGGCGTATATTTGATCGCATTGGAAATGAGGTTCTGCAGAAGGCGGCGAAGAAGCTGGCGATCCGAGCGCACGTTGAGCGCGCATGGCATGACCGTGAGATCGAGCCCCTTCTCGCGGGCGATCGGTGCGAACTCGACTTCGAGCCGATGCAGCAATTCGTCGAGGCGGAAGACGGCGATCTCCGGTTTCATCGCGCCGGTGTCGAGGCGGGAAATGTCGAGCAACGCGCCAAATATCTCTTCGACCGCTTCGAGCGAGGCGTCGATGTTCGACACCAGATCGGCGTCGCCGCCGGCACCCCCGCCTTGGCGCTGGCGCTCGCTCAGGCTCGTCACATAAAGCCGCGCGGCGTTGAGCGGCTGCAGAATGTCGTGACTGGCGGCGGCGACAAATCGAGTCTTTGAGACATTGGCGTCGTCGGCTTCCGCTTTGGCCCGCTCCAACTCGCCGTTAAGCCGGGTCAGTTCTCCGGTGCGCTCGCGCACGCGGCGCTCGAGCGTCGCATTGGCGCGCTCCAGCGCTTCCGCCGCCTTCACGCTCGGGGTGATGTCGGTAAAGGTCGTCACCAGGCCGGCGTCGGGCATGCGGTTGGCGCGAACCTCGATAAACAGACCGCGCTCGGCGAAGCGTTCCAGGAACGGTTCCGCGTCGGAGGTATATTTGACGATGCGCTCGGCGATGAACTCGTCGGCGTCCTTGTCGCCGCGCTCGCCATGCTCGGCGATATGGCGCAGGATGGCGTCGAGCGCGATGCCGACGCGTGTGAGTTCGTGCGGCAGATCGAAGATTTCGCCGAACTGCCGGTTCCAGCAGACCAGCGTAAGCTCCTTGTCGAACACCGCGATCCCCTGGCGGACGTGATCGAGCGCGGTTTGCAGGACTTCACGATTGTAGTGGATTGCGGCATTGGCATCGTCGAGCAGTTTCAGCGCGGCCTTGTTCGATACCGTGCGCTTGCGCAGCAACAGCGACAGGACGAGCCGAGACGACGCGGCACCGATCGCCGAAGCGAGGAGATATTCGGCGTATTGCAGGATCTGGAAATCGGCTTCGCCATGCGGGTCGAGACTGATGCGCCGCGTCAGGGCAAAGCTCGCGAAAGACGCGCGCGTACGTTCCTCGCCGAGATAGCGGGCGACCGTGGCGATGAGTTCCTCGGTCGTTGCCGAGGTGCGGCGCAGCCGAAAGTTCGGCGCCATCGGCGCCAGCGTCGAGGGCACGAAAACATCGCCCTGCACACGCTCGATCGCGGTCGGACGGCGCAGCAGCGACCAGCCGATGTAGAATGCGATATTGATCGTGAGACTGAGCAGTACGCCATGCACAAGCGGGGGCAGGTCGATGCCGAACAGGGCCTGTGGCCGCAGATAGGCCATACCCCCCGGCCCGCCGGTCAATATTTGCGCCGCGGCGCCGCCGGGCTCCGAGAGGCTCGGCAGGAGCAGCGTATAGGCCCAGACCAGAATGCCGGCGCACATGCCGGCGATTGCGCCAAGCGCGGTGCCGCGGCGCCAGACCAGTCCGCCGAAAAACGCCGGCGCGAGTTGCGCTATTGCCGCGAAAGATAACAGCCCGATCGCGGCAAGCTGCGCCTCGCCGGCCGAGCGGTAATAGATGTAGGCGAGGAACATGATGGCGAAGATCGCGATGCGGCGCGTCGTCAAAAGCTCCGCGCCGGCATCGCGCGGCTCCCCGGCACCCGCCGCGCGGCGCTTGAGCACGAGCGGAATGACGATGTCGTTCGACACCATGATGGCGAGCGCGACCGTTTCGACGATCACCATCGCGGTCGCCGCCGACAGGCCTCCGATAAAGGCGACAAGCGTGATCAGTTCGGAATGGGCGGCAAGCGGCAATGCCACGACGAACATGTCGGAATCGACACGGCCGGCCTGGAACGTCAGAAGGCCGGCCATCGCGATCGGCAGCACGAACAGATTGATCAGCACCAGATAGAGCGGGAACAGCCAAGCGGCGCGGCGGATCTCCGCCTCGCTGTGGTTCTCGACCACCATGACGTGAAACTGGCGCGGCAGCAGCACGATGGCGAACAGCGACAATGCCGTCATGGCGCAGAACGAAGCGAATTGCGGCGCGCGTGTCAGCACGGCCGCGGTGTTCGGCTGATCGAGCGCGCGCGCGAACAGTTCAAACGGTCCGTGGAACATGACGAAGGTGACGAATATGCCAACGGTAAGGAAGGCCACGAGCTTGACGATCAATTCCGTGGCGACCGCCAGCATCAAGCCGCCCTGGTGCTCGGTCGCATCGATATGCCGCGTGCCGAACAGCACGGCGAACGTCGCCATTGCCAGCGCGACAAAGAGCGCGACGTCGCCAAGGAGCGGCTGCGCGGCGCCTCCCGATGACGCTTCGGCCAGAATCGTGGAGACAGACGACGACACCGCTTTGAGCTGCAACGCGATATACGGGATCATGCCGACGATCGCGATCAGCGCCACCGTCGCCGCCACGGCCTGGCTCTTGCCGTAGCGCGCCGCGATGAAGTCGGCGATCGACGTGATGTTTTGGCCCTTGGCAAGCCGCACGATGCGGATGATCAGCGGAAAAGCCAGACCCACCATCAGCATCGGGCCGATATAGATGGTGAGGAAATCGAAGCCGGTACGCGAGGCAATCCCGACCGAGCCGAAAAATGTCCACGACGTGCAATAGATGGCGAGCGATAGCGGATAGATCAGGAGCCGGGCCGAGGAGCCGCGCGCCAGATTGCGCATGCGGTCGCCATAGCTCGCGACCACAAACAAGAGGCCGATATAGGCGAGCGCGATGGCGACGACGACCCAGCCTTGCAACATGACCATACCCCAGGATCACAGGCGCTTTTGGGTCCGCGAGCGCCCGATTTTCCGTAAAAATCCCATAGTTCAGAGGGGGTGTCCATGAGGCTTTCTGGGCGGTTTTCCATGAGGCTTCCGTCATTTGACGGCGCTTGCCCGGGCGGGCATGCACAGAGCGATGTTTCCCGCGCTTCCTCCACGCCGCACGCTGACAGAGACCGCCGAGACGCTCGCGATTGCGCTCGCCGGCGGCGTGACCTTCACGCTCCTTAAGCTTCCCGCCGGGCTCGTCTCCGGCTCGGTTCTGGCTGTGGCGGCGGCCGCGCTATTGGGCCGGCCGGTGCGGATACCGCTGCCGCTGGCATGGATTTGCTACGTCGTCATCGGCACGCTTCTCGGCGCAGTGGTGACGCCGGAGACCTTGCGCGGCGTGGAAACCTGGCCGGGGAGCATTGCACTTCTCATGCTGGCCTCGCTGGGCATGATCGTCGCGACCACGGCTTATTTGCACGTGGTGCATCGCTGGGATCTGTTTTCGGCGCTCATGGGTTCGAGCCCGGGCGCCATGGCGCAGGTGATCTCGTTGTCGACCGACCTTGGCGGCGATCTGCGCGGCATCGCCATCGTGCAGACGATGCGCGTCCTGCTTATCGTCATCGGCTTGCCCAACGGGCTGGCCTTGTTTGAACTCGTGGTTCCGTCGATCGCCGTCTCGCGCGGCCCGGCCGATTTTTCCGTGCTCGGAGAAATGATCTTGCTGGCCGCGGTCGCGACCGGTTGCGCGCTGTTGTTATATCGATTGCGTTTCCCCGGCGGGCTGATGTTTGGGGCAATGGCCGGCTCGGCAGTGCTGCACGGCACCGGGTTCATCCACGCGGTGCTGCCGTGGTGGATCGGCGGTGCTTCGGTGGTCACGCTCGGCGCCCTGGTCGGTTCGCGTTTTGCCAATACGCCGCGCCGCATGCTGGTCGGCTATCTGGGCGCGGCGCTTGGATCATTTCTGGTGGCGATGGCGGTCGCCACGATCTTCATCCTGATCGTCGCGCATTTCTTTCCGTTTTCGATCGCCAATATCGTCATCGCGTTCGCGCCCGGTGCGCAGGATACCATGATGGTGCTGGCGCTCGCGCTGCATCTCGACCCGGTCTATGTCGGCGCGCATCACCTGGCGCGCTTCCTCGTCGTCACGATCGCGATTGCCGTGTCGGCACGGCGCGTCGCGCGGCGCGCCAGCGCTTCACCCAATTGGAAGCAGCCGGAAGTGCTGTGACCTGTGACGACCAGAAATTGCGGCGGCGCCGCGCTTCTAGGAATGGTGCGGCTTGTGCCGGCGCCGCGCGGCGGCCACGGGGGCAGGGCCGGTATATTGCGTGTTTACATTGCAGAATCCGCCGATCCCGATCACGGTGGCCTGGCACTGTTCAAAGCTTGTGAACCCGCAATTCGTGCCGCCGCCGCCACGCCCGCCGCTGTAATAGGCGCACCACGGATAGTTCTGGGCCTGGGCGGACGTGCCGATCCCGGCCGTAGCAACAAGAATTCCCAGCACGAATAGCAAAAGCCTCATGACTGCCTCCTGGCGTGGCATTGTATTGGCTCGCAGCTGATAACGCCGCAGCCCCCGGATTATTTCACCGGTCACGGAAAAGTCAGGCAGGCCTGCTTCAATAAACAAGGCCTGCTTCAACAAACAGGCTCGCCGCAATAAAGCAGGCGCCGCCGACGATCTAATGCAGTCCGGCCATGCAACGCGCCATGAGACCCTTGGGGCTGATCGCCGTGCCGGCTGCTTTATATCTCAAATAGCGGTGCTCTACGCGATGCGTGGAGCGTGCAGGAACGCCGTGCGAAATCGCGAGCGCCTGGCACTCTTCGTAACTGCGAGCAATTGCACTGGAATCGGTGACATAAACAAAACTGAGCGAAAGCACAGTTGTTGAAAGCATGAGGAAGAACGGCTTGAGGTTTCTCATTGCTGACCTCCCTGGCTGGGATGTCCAGAATAATATCACCAGGGCAGTAGCTGGGCGAGGGATTTGAGAGGGAGAAACTCGTCACGAGAGCCGGCAAGTCCTGACCGGGCATCCGCAGCAAACGTGCAGGAGTCCGCGCCCGATATGAAATTCACTCGGCGGCGAGTGCGCGTTCTTTGAGCGGCAGGCCGAGCCGCTGCCACACGTCGACCAGCGCTTCGGCGAGCGCGTCGATCAGCCCGTCGTCGTGATACGGGCTCGGTGTGATGCGCAGCCGCTCCGTTCCTCTCGGCACGGTCGGATAATTGATCGGCTGAATGTAGATGCCGTGTTCGGCGAGAAGCAGGTCGCTCGCCGCTTTGCAAAGCTCGGGGTCGCCGACGAAGACCGGAACGATATGCGTCGGGTTGGTCATCACCGGCAGCGCCGAGGCGGCAAGGACGGCCTTGGTGCGGGCGGCGCGGTCCTGATGCCGATCGCGCTCCCACTGCGACGTCTTGAGATGCCGGATCGCAGCCGTTGCCGCGGCGCAGACCGACGGTGGCAGCGCCGTGGTAAAGATAAAGCCGGGTGCGTGAGACCGCACTGCGTCCACCATTGCCGCCGATCCGGCGATATAGCCGCCGAGACAGCCGAACGCCTTGGCGAGCGTGCCCTCGACCACGTCGATACGGTCCATGGCGCCATCGCGCTCGGCAATGCCGCCGCCGCGCGGTCCATACATGCCGACGGCGTGAACTTCGTCGATATAGGTCATCGCACCGTAGCGGCCGGCGAGATCGCAGATCTGGTTCACGGGCGCGACGTCGCCGTCCATCGAGTACAGGCTTTCGAAAACGATCAGCTTCGGCCGTTGCGGATCGGCCGCCGCCAAAAGCTCTTCGAGATGCGCCATGTCGTTGTGGCGGAAGATCTGCTTCTCGCAATGCGCCTGGCGCACGCCTTCGATCATGGAATTATGATTCCAGGCATCCGAGAGGATCAGGCAATTCGGCATCAGCCGCGCCAGCGTCGAAATTCCGGTCTCGTTCGAGACGTAACCCGACGTGAAGACGAGCGCCGCCTCCTTGTGGTGCAGGTCGGCGATTTCGCGCTCAAGCTCGACCAGCGGATGATTGTTGCCGGCAATGTTGCGCGTGCCGCCGGCGCCGGTTCCCATGCGCGTCGCCGTCTCGACCATGGCGCCGATCACCTTGGGATGCTGGCCCATGCCAAGATAATCGTTCGAGCACCAGATCACGACGTCCTTGGGCCCTTGCGGCGAATGCCACACTGCGTGCGGAAAGCGTCCGGCGATGCGCTCGAGATCGGCAAAGACCCGATAGCGCCGCTCGCCGTGCAGCCGGCCCAGCGCGCCGCTGAAATAGGCCTGATAATCGATGTGGCGATTGTTGGGATAAGTCATCGGCAAGGATCGCAAGGATCGCCGGCCTTGCCGGCTTTTTGGGCAGGTTGGAACTCTAGCAGGCTAGTTCTAGAAGCGTTCCAGGGTATTTGTCGAGATCATAAGACGCGGTTATGTGCCGCGTTACTGATCCGCATCAATTTTATGAAAAGTCTTACGCGCCAAGCGCTTGGTGCTGCAGGCGCGCAACCTGCGGGCGGGAACCCGAGCGCGCCAGCCACGGGCTCCACGGATCGGGCGGCACCAGGCCCTCCGTGACCGAAACCGGCAGGATGCGGCCGTCCTCGGTGATGCGCCCGATCATGACCGGCTTGTAGAGATGGTGAGTTTTGCCGTCCATCAGAACCGAAAATCCGCTCGGCGCCGTGAACCGCCGGCCGTCGAGAGCAAGCCGCACCTTGTCGACGTCGGCCGTCCCGGCGGCCTCGACCGCTGCGGCCCAAAGACTGAAGCCGATGAGTGTCGCTTCCATCGGATCGTTGGTCACCGCGTCGTGCTTTCCGGTGAAGCGGCGCCACTCCGCGATGAATGCGCGGTTCTCCGGCGTGTCGAAGGCGTGAAGATAATTCCACGCGACGAAATGGCCTGCGACCTTCGAATGGCGCAGCGCGGGAAGCTCGGTCTCGCTGATCGAGAGCGACATGACGGGAATTTCCGCCGCGGTGATTTCCTCGTTCGCGAGTTCCCGGAAGAAATGCACATTGGCGTCGCCGCTGATCGTCGCCACGACCGCGGTGCGGCCGCCACGCGCGAAGCGGCGGATTTCGTCCACGACGTCGCGCCAGTCCGACTGCCCGAGCGCCGTGTAGCGCTCCGCAACATCCGCGATCCCCTGGCTCGCCAGATAGCCTTTGAGTACGGCATTGGTGGTGCGCGGATAGATGTAATCCGTTCCCACCAGGAAAAAGCGGCGGATGCCCTGTTCGCGCAGGAAGTTGACCGCGGGAATGGCCTGCTGCGGCGGCGTCGCGCCGGTATAGAAGATGTTGCGTGAGAATTCTTCGCCCTCGTACTGGCTCGGATAAAACAGCAGCGCGTTGTCCCGCTCGACGACGGGCAAGACTTCCTTTCGCGAAGCCGAGCTCCAGCAGCCGAATATGGCCGCGACTTTGTCCTCGGCAACGAGCTTCTTCGCCAGTTGCGCATAGGCCTTCGGATCGGAATGCGGATTGACGATGACCGGCTCGAGCGGGCGGCCCAGCAACCCGCCGCGCGCGTTCTGCTGCTCGATCAGCATGACGAGGAGTTCCTGCAATGGCCGTTCGCTCGCGGTCATGGTGCCGGACAGCGAATGCAGGATGCCGACCTTGATCGAGCCGAATTCGAGATCGGTGAAATAGCGGGTCACGGCGTCGATCAGCCATTGCGAGCGGCCGAGCAGGTCCTCGGCGGTGGCGAGGACGCCGTTGCCCGCTTCCTCGACACTGGAGGCGATGGTCGAAATCTCCGGCAGCACGCCGGCGACCGTGCCGGCGACCTGCTCGGCGCGGTTGCCGATGCGATTGATCTCGGCGGCCTGGTGATCGAGGATTCCGGTCAATTGGCGGTTGGCGTTGCTCATTGTCGCGACGCTCGACGACACGCCGGCAATAGCCTCGACGGTTTCGTTCACCGCATGCTGGATGTCGTGAACTTGCGCGCTGATGTCGCCGGTGGCCTTTGCGGTTTGCTGCGCCAGCGTCTTGACCTCGGACGCGACGACGGCAAAACCCCTGCCGGCGGCGCCGGCGCGCGCCGCCTCGATGGTGGCGTTGAGGGCGAGCAGCGACGTCTGCGAGGCGATGGCCTCGATCAGTTTGACCACGGCGCCAATGCGCTCGGCCGCGGCGGCGAGGCTGCGGACCGTAAAGTCGGTATGGTTGAGATCGGTGATGGTGCGCTCGGTCGCATCCTTGGCGGCGGCAGCCTCGGCCGTGCATTCGACGATCAGCGTGAGCAGGCCGCGGGCCGCGTCAGCGACCGCTGCCACGTCGCGGCTCGCTTCGGTGGCGGACTCCACGGCCTGTCCGGTCCGCCGCGACATGTCTCGATTGCGCGCACCGAGATTGCCGGTGGTGACGCGGATCTCCTCGCCGGCCGTCTGGAAATTGACGGTGAGCTCGTCGACGGTACTGCGGAAGCGTTGAGTGAAAAAACCGCGGCTGGCGTTGCGCAGACGGGTTTCGGCGTCGCGGCTTCTATGATCGACCTCAAGCGCATCGGCGTCGATCAGCGCCTGGCGCATGGTTTCGGCGGCGGCGATGCTGTTGGCCATCGCACCGCCATGGATCCGCTCCGGCAAAGCGGCGTAGCGGTCGCCGCTTGCGATCTGTGCGATGGTGCCGACGACGGCGCGCAGCGTGTGTTCGCACCACCATGCCGCGGCCACCGCGCCGACAAGGGCCGTTGCGAGGCCGATAAAGATGTTGCCGGTGCCCCAGGTGGTCAGCACCGCCACCACACAGACGAACGTGAAGGGGAACACGATCCAGGCCGGCAACGGGTTTTTTGAAAAATTGACGGCCATTTCGACTTCACATCGGCTGACGCCGTGAATATTCTTGGAGAACACCGTTGAAATTGCGCATATTCGATTACTAAAACCTTTCGCAATGCTGCATCGCAGCGCATGAATAATTGGCAGCACGCTTAAATTCTATGCGCCTCTTCTGCATGTGCGTGGGTGCCGACAAAACCGGGGAATGATCGAGCGATGACCGAACGCACAGCCGGCCTGAACAACGACCTCACGGATTATGGGGATCGGGACTTCTCGCGCTACTTGCGGCGCTCTTTCGCGCAATCGATGGGCTATTCGCGCGCGTTCCTCGACAAGCCGGTGATCGGCATCGCCTATACGGCCTCCGATTTCAACAATTGCCACCGCAACTTTCCGGAAATGCTGGCGGCGGTCAAACGCGGCGTGCTGGCCGCCGGCGCGCTGCCGCTCGAATTTCCGACCATCTCGCTCGGTGAGGTTTTTCTCACGCCGACGAGCATGAAATACCGCAACCTCATGGCGATGGACACCGAGGAGATGATCCGGGCGCAGCCGATGGACGCGGTTGTATTGATGGGCGGCTGCGACAAGACCGTACCGGCGCAACTGATGGGCGCGGTTTCGGCCAACCGGCCCGCCATTGCGGTCGTTGCCGGGCCGATGATGACCGGGCGCTATCACGGCGAGCGGCTCGGCGCCTGCACCGATTGCCGCCGATTTTGGGCGCGCTACCGCGCCGGAGACATCGACTCCGAACAAATCTCGGAAGTGGAAGGCCAGCTTGCAGTGACCGCGGGCACCTGCGCGGTGATGGGGACCGCCTCGACCATGGCTTGCCTGACCGAGGCGCTCGGCATGTGCCTGCCCGGTACCGCGGCGATCCCGGCGGTGCACGCCGATCGCCTGCGTGCGGCAGAGGCGACCGGCGCGATGGCGGTGAAGCTGATCGGCTCAAAGCTCACGCCTGCGGCCATCGTCAACGAAAAATCGGTCGAGAACGCGCTGCGCGTTCTTCTCGCGCTCGGCGGATCGACCAATGCGGTGATTCATCTGACCGCGATCGCGGGGCGCGCCGGCGTGAAGGTTTCGCTCGACCGGCTCAACAAGCTTTCGGACTCGACGCCGGTTCTGGTCAATCTGAAGCCGGTCGGCAACGGCTACATGGAAGACTTTTGTGCGGCCGGCGGCATGGGCGCGCTGCTTCGCGAATTAAAGCCGCTCCTGCATCTCGACTGCATGACGGTGACCGGCGAGACGCTCGCGCAACGGCTTGACGGCGATGCCGCGGACTACGTCGATCGTTCGATCATCGCGGAATTCGGCAAGCCGCTCGAACCGGAAGGCGGCCTCGTCGCGCTGTTCGGCAATCTTGCGCCGCAGGGCGCGATCCTCAAGCGCTCGGCGGCCGACGCCAGGCTGTTTGAGCACGAGGGCCGTGCCGTCGTGTTCTCCTCGCTCGAGGATCTCGCCGCGCGGATGGACGATCCAGCGCTCGACGTCACGCCGCAGGACATTCTGGTGCTGCAGAATGCCGGCCCGCACGCTGCGGCCTGCATGCCCGAGGCCGGCTACCTGCCGATCCCGAAAAAGCTCGCGCAAAAGGGCGTCAAGGATATGGTTCGCATTTCCGACGCGCGCATGAGCGGCACCGCATTCGGCACCATCGTGCTCCATATCACGCCGGACGCCGCCTCCGGCGGGCCGCTCGGGCTGGTGCGCAACGGCGATCGCATCCGGCTGTCGGTCAAGGAGCGGCGCATCGCACTTTTGGTCGACGATGCGGAATTGAAGAAGCGTGCCGCCGCGGCAAAATCGGACGTGAAAATCCCGGACCGCGGCTACGCCAAACTTTTCGCCGAGCAGATCACGGGCGCCGACGAAGGCTGCGATTTCAATTTTCTGATGCCGCGGTAAACAGCGTCATCTCCCCGGTTGGCAACGCCGGCGAATAGTCTATCCTGACGGACGACGCTGGGGCGGCGTCCATCATTTGCATTGCGCCGTTCCGGCCGTTTGAAACTCGTAAATTTCGGTCGCTTGCAGAGCGGGTTCGCATTTGCGTAACCGGTCGCCATCAAAGCGGTTGAGCGCGGTTCCGAGTTGCACCGGAGCGATTACGCGCCTTGCCTATTTGCGCGCGCGCGAGGCCGGCGCCGACCTGCCGCCATTGCTGCGAAGCTGCGGATTGACCGTTCACGACATTATGGACGAGACGGTTACAATCAGCGTCGCGACCCAGATCAAGTGTCTCAACTTCATAGCCGGTGCGCTGCATGACCGGCTTCTCGGATTTCACGTCGCGCAGAGACGAGGATCTGCGGCAGATCGGAACCCTGTATTACATCGTCGCGTCTTCCGAATTTCTCGGCGAGGCCCTGCAAAGGGCCGCGCGCTATACCGTGATCGTCAATGAAGGCATCGGATTCGATGTCACTGCCGGCAAACTGCTCAAGGTGAGCTTCAAGCATACCGGGGTCTCGCGGCTCTCCGACCGTCACCAGATCGAAGCGTGGATGACGCTGATGATCCGGGCTTGCCGGGAGGTGACCGGCCGCAGCCTGCAACCCGTCAGCGTGCGCATCATGCATCAGCGCATCCCCGAATCCGTGGAGCTCGACAATTTTCTGGGCCGCAGCGTGGAATTCGGCGCTGACAGGGATGAGATTACGTTCGCACGCGACGCCGGATCGCTGCCGATTGCCGGCGCCGATCCCTATCTCAACAAAATTCTCACGGCCTATTGCGAAGAAATATTGTCGCGGCGGAAAACCCGGTCGGGCGCGGTGCGCGCGGATGTCGAGAACGCCATTGCCGCGCTCCTTCCGCACGGCCATGTGCGGATCGAAGCTGTGGCGCGGCGGCTCAATCTCAGTCCAAGAACGTTGCGGCGGAAGCTCGCGAGCGAAGACGTCACATTCGCCGGCGTCCTGCAAAGCTTGCGTTACGATCTGGCCAAGCTTCACCTCGAAGACGGGGGTCTCTCGGTCTCCCGGATCGCATGGCTTCTTGGTTACACCGAGGTGAGCGCGTTTTCGCACGCTTTTCGGCGCTGGTCGGGCCGCGCACCGCGCGCGGGCCGGCCGCGTGCGCGGCGTCCCGCGCCACAGGCCAGATCGAGACGCAGCCTGCGATCATAGCTTTTGCCGGTCACGAACGCATATTGGCACGGCAAAACAAACTTCTGTCCCCAGATCGCAAGTTTTCGCCGCCTGCTTGTCGTAGCAGACGGCTCCCCCAAATCATATTTTTGAGCCGTGATGATCCCCGAAATTGTGAAATATCTTCGTGACCTCGCGCAGACCTGCATCCGCGTTGCGCGCGCGTGTCCGCATAACTCGACCTCGCACAGCCTTGAGGAGCTCGCCGCCGATCTCATGGGCAAGGCCGAGGAGCTGCAGAACTTCTACGAAGTGTGACGCAGGCCGCGATCAGCCTTTTGCCACTGCGATTTCCAGCGGAAAGTCGTCGACCACCTCGTGGCCTGTGTCGGTCACGATGAAGGTGTGGCCGAGGAAAATGCCGAACAGTCCATCGGCTGTGATCGGATTCGGCTCGGCCATGATCACCATGCCGGGCTTGAGCACTTCCTCGAACTTTTCCGCGGATACGTGCTCGGCGACGACATGCGGCTTGTCGGTGACCAGATCGATGCCGTGCACCTGGGTCGGGCGCGACTGGTAGCCGTTGTCACGGAAGAACTTGCTCGCCTGCCGCATATTCTCCACCGGCTTGCCGGGCGCGATCTCGGCGATGATCTTCCTGTAGCCTGGCAGCGTGATGTCCTCCCAGAAACGGCGCACCATGTCGGTGGGCTCGCCGACGCAAATCGGCGAGCCAATCTGCGCGGTATAGCCGCGATAGCCGGCGGCAAGCTCCATATTGATGATGTCGCCCTTTTTCAGGACGCGCCCGGAAGGACGCGGATTGCCGAAGATCAGCGCCGGGTTAGCCATCGGCGTCGAGCCGATGATCAGGAAATCGATATCGCCGCCGCCTTCGAGAATGGCGGCACCCGCCGCGGCGCGCAGTTCGTATTCCTTCACGCCGGGGCGCGCGCGCGTGACCATGGCCGCCATGGCGTTCTGGCAAAGCACGCCGGCTTTGCGCACGCAGTCGAGCTCTTCCGCGCTGTGGATGGAAAGAAGTTCGTGCAGAAAGCCTTGCGTGAAGACCAATTCCGCTTCGGGCAGGTTCTCGCGCAGCACGTTATATTGATTCACCGGCAGGTAATCGCCGTGCCGGGGATCGATCTCCATCAATCCGATACGCCCGCGCTCAAGCTTTAATTCGCGCAAGCGCTCGACCATGACATCGGCGTAACGGCCGCTGCGGCTATGCCGCACGTCCTTCACCGCGATCTCGACCTGCCGGCGCACCGCTTCGGCGTGGGTGCCGCCCATCGAATAGATCATGGTCGGTTCGCCATCGAGCGGCACCAGCACATAGCTTGCAAGCGCGTGCCATTCCCAATGGCCGGTCAGCCACAGCATGCCGCCGCCAAAACTCCAGTGGCTCGGGCCACCCGGCACGATGACGGCGTCGAGCTTGTGCTCGCGCATTTTTGCCCGCAGCGCCTGGTAGCGGCGGTCGTATTCCTTTTTGGAAAATTGCTCCCAGACGGCATCGCGGTAATACGGCGTGTCGCGCATATTGGCGAAGGGCAGGGACTGGTCGAGCTTTCCTCGCACGATGTCCCAGGGCTGCGGACCGATGCGCGGCGGACGAATGTTCATGGTTTGCGTTTCCTCCAGCGCGGCATTGAGTTATGACCGGCCGCCGCTGTCAAGGCGCGCCTCGAACCCGGCGCGGCGCCGACGCGACTAAACAACGCAATGTGCCTGCGGGGATTCGTCATGACAATTTTGCGCATAGCGGCAATGCTTCTTGCGTTTGTCGCCGCGGCCCATGCGCAGACCGTCAATCGCGTGAATGTGCCGGCGGGTCTTGCCACGCCGACCGGCGCGTCGTTTTCGGTGCAGTTTCCGGTCCCTTACAGCGATATGGATATCGTGCAGGGCGATGATCCGACGCCCATACGCATGGTGACCGGCGTCACCGGCGATCGCGTCAGATTTTCCGCGTCGCAATTCGACATGCGGCCGGACTACGAGTTGCAGCCTGTCGAAGACTTCATAAATCACCTGAAGGAAAAATCAGGCGCCGATCTTTCCGACGTGCATCATGAACGGGCGGGCGATATCGAGACGCTGTCGTTCACGCTCATCGATGCGGCAGGCGGCGGCAATTTCTTTCGCGTGATCCGGCATCCCGAGACGCAATATGTCCTCCTGATTCAGTTTCACGCCGCGCAGCGCGACCAGGCGGCGGCGATGAAGGACGGCTTCTTCGCCTCGTTCAAAACCGCCGAACAATGAAAGATCGTCTAAAAGACACGCGATTTTGAGCGCGTTGACATACTTGTGCCATCGGCGTGCAATCCAAATGAAGTCTTCTGGCGTGTCGCGTCTCGCGGCCGGTTCAGGAAGAGGCTGACATTTTCAGGAACATTTTCAGGAGGAGACCGACATGGGCTTGATGGATGTCCTCAACGGAATGCAGAATGGACCGCGCGGGCCGAGCGCCGGAACGAAAGGCGGAATGTCGCCGATCACGATGGCTGTCATCGGTCTCCTGGCCTTCAAGGCGCTGAAGCAGTTTACCGGCGGCGCGAAGACGAACCCGGCCACACCGGGGTCGAGTCCGTCTCTTCCGCCAGGTCCGGCGCCGGCAGGCCAGGCCGCGAATAGCGGTGGCGGTCTCGGCGGCCTCCTCAGCGGCGGTCTGGGCGGCTTGCTCGCCGGCGGCGCCGCAGGAAGCGTATTGAGCGGCGGCCTTGGCGATCTGCTCAAGCAATTCCAGCAGGCCGGTCAGGGCGGCGCCGTCAATTCCTGGGTCGGCAACGGACCAAACCAATCCGTCGCACCCGGCGATCTGGAAAAGGTTCTTGATTCCGATCAGATCAAGACGCTGATGACTCAAGCCGGCCTGTCGCGCGACGACGTTCTTGCCGCGCTCAGCCAGCATCTGCCGGGAATGGTCAATGAACTGACGCCGAATGGCCGGCTGCCCACCGAACAGGAAATGTCGCGGCTGCTTGGGTGAGTGAAAATTAGCGGCCGCATGCGTGGGTCGCGCCAAATAGCGCGATCTTGGGTGCATTCCCCATTTGCGGGTTGATTGCGCGGCTGATGGGCGTGGTCCGATGGGCGTGGTCCTGGAGAATGCCCGGTTTTGCCCGCTCGCCGGCCGTCCCCGCCGCTGCGATCCGGGCGCAAAGCTCATCATTTGTTAATGGCTGCAAGGAATTTAACCAAATTCAAACCTGTGTCATGGCATTAAACCGTTGAGTGACCGGGCTAAAATGACTTTGCAACACCTTTTGAAGTGGCTCCGCGCGCTGCTGCAGCCCGCGCCGATGCTCGGCCTGGCGATGATCGCCGTTTTGTGGCTCGGCCTGATCTATCTGCTTTCCGACCATCACGGGACTTTGGCGAACCCGGCGGAGCGCCAGCCGATCTTCCTTCCCATCGTGATCGCGCTGACGTTTCTCGAACTCGTCACCATGGCCGCGAGCATTCGCCGCCACCGCTCGCTTGAACAGACAAATATCCGGTTCAACACGGCGCTGGAAAACATGACTCACGGCTTGTGCATGTTCGACGGCAACAAGCGCCTGGTCATCTTCAATGACCGCTACGCGAGCCTTTACCGGCTGCCGCGGGAATTATTGAAGGTCGGGACCACGCACGAGGCGATTATCGCGCATCGCGTGATGAACGGCCTGCTCAAAGGCGAAAAAAGCGCCGGCGCGGTGGATCAAAAACTCGGCGCGCTCGGCAAACTCTCATCCGAGAAGATTTCGACTCGCATCGATGAACTGTCCGACGGCAGCCTGATCCGCGTCACGCGGCAGCCGATGAAAGATGGCGGCTGGGTTGCGACACACGAAGACATTACCGAGCGGTATCGTCTCGAGAACCAGCGTGACAACATGCTGGCGCAGGAAAACCGCAGATTGCTGACCGAGAGCGCGATCGTGACGTTCCGCGGCCGCATCGAGGAAATGCTCGGTATCGTTTCGACCTCGACCGACGCCATGAAGTCGACCGCGGGCGCACTGATCGTTTCATCGCATGAAACAACGCAGCACGCCGAAGGCGCCTTGCGCGAGTCCAACGACGCCTCGGCCAACGTGTCGCTGGTGGCGGGATCGGCCGAGCAGCTCTCCGCTTCGATCGCGGAAATCAATCTGCAGCTGGCGCAGACCACGGAACAGGTCACCAATGCGGTCGCCAAGGCCCAGGCGTCAAACGGCGAATATGCGGCGCTGACGCAAGCGGCCGAGAAGATCGGCGACGTCGTCAAGCTCATTCGCAATATCGCCGGGCAAACCAATCTGCTGGCGCTCAATGCAACCATCGAGGCGGCGCGTGCCGGCGAAGCGGGACGCGGCTTCGCCGTTGTGGCGGCGGAAGTGAAGTCGCTCGCCGTGGAAACCGCGAAGGCGACCGAAGAGATCGCGCGTCACATTCTTGCGGTGCAGGAATCGACGGGCGGCGCCGTCGAAGCGGTCCACGGCATCGAAGACAGCATGCACGAAATCTCGACGCGGGCGACCAGCGCGTCGACGTCGATCCTGCAGCAGAATGCGGCCACTTCCGAAATCAGCCGCAATGCGGTCAATGCGGCGCGGGGCACCAGCATGGTCGTCGCCGTTCTCGGCAAGGTTTCCGAGGCTGCGATCGGCACGCGCGTCGCGGCCGAGACCGTGCTCAACGCCTCGAACTCCGTCGACGCCTCGGTCGGCAACCTTCGCGCCGAGATCGAGGGCTTTCTCAACAAAGTCGCGGTGTGATTGTAGTCGCCCGCCGGTGCCGATGATACGATCCCCCCGCTTGCCGCCAATGGCAGGCGCAAGAATGAAATATCAGGGGAGGGCGACATGAGGCACGCACGGCGCTTTACGCTTATGGCGATGGCGGGACTTTTACTCGCGCTGCATGGCGGCGCGGCGTTCGCCCAGCCGGCCAGGGATCTCGTCGGAACCTGGCAACTTGTCTCCAACGTCCTCGATCAGAACGGCAAGAAGACCGATCAATTCGGCGCCAATCCGCACGGCGTGCTGTATTTCGAGAGCAACGGCCGTTACGTGCTGTCGATCGTGCGTGACGACCTGCCGAAATTCGCCGGCAGCGGACGCATGAATGGAACGGATGCCGAGAACAAGGCGATCGTGCAGGGCAGCATCAGCCATTTCGGTTCGTACACCGTCGATGGCGACAAGATCGTGTTCCACGTCGACCATGCGACGTTCCCGAATTGGGATGGCGGCACGCAGGCACGTCCGTTCAAGCTTTCCGGCGACGACCTGTCGTTCTTCGTCGCTTCCGCGTCGGCGGGTGGCGGCAGTTCGGTCGTCACCTGGAAGCGGATCAAATAGAAAAGGCGCGCATGGGATGAATGGTGCTGCCGCTCAGGATTGAACTGAGGACATCTTCCTTACCACTTTGTCCTAATTTGTTTTTCCGACTGTCCTAATTTCTGGGAGCAGACCCCTTTCCATTTCGATTGATACCTTGCAGCCAGCCGCCCCAAATGCGGTCGGGCCGCGTATACACTGCTACCGCAGCAGCGGACATGGACCAAACGACTTGCGATGTCTGCTAATGACCCATAGCGGACATCGCCTAACCGAGAGGCAAGCCGTAACAAAGCCGCCTCGGGGGCAGTAAGAAAAATGCAAAGGGCGCCGGTCTCGGGCCGGCGCCCTTGTCGCTTCAAATGTCGGCAATCGGTCACATGCCGGCATTGATATCCGTTTGCACCGCCGCGGCGTTCGCCGCATCGTTTTGTTGTTCGGTCGCGGCCATGCTGGCGTCCATGTCTTGGAGGGACTGGTCCTCCTGCTGCATGGCTTGGTCCGACGCGTCGATGGCCGCCTGTGACTGACTGTTATCGACTTCGACCGCGGGCGACGGCGAATCGAAGGTCGGGTCGTAGCCGCCGGTATCGGCGGTGGCGGCGCCCCTAACCCGGACCGGGATGGGCAGTCCGAACAGGCCTGGGAAAAACTGCGCGATACCGGCGGGCTGGAAAGCGGCGGGCCGGTGATTATGCGCGACAACGCCGTGGGTCACATGCGCCGTCGTCCTCGCCGCGGGATGCGAGATGGGAATATTGGCAGCGAATGCGTTGCCGGCAAGCGCAAGCGAAGCAACGATCACGCCGCAACGGATGAGTGATTTGGATGCGCGGGTTTTGATGAGCGAGGTCATGGTCAACTCCTGTGTTTGTCGGCTTTCACCGAGGAAAGTCGCCGAACGCCACGCAATTAAGGTGGGCCACGCCGCGTGAAGACCGCGTGGCCGGCCGATGAATTCGCGTCCATATTTTCGGTAATGGGATAGGCTCCGCGCGTGTGCGGTTTTTTGCCACAATGCGGCGCGCCCAATCTGGGCCGCGGTACCCGAAGGCACAAACCCAACCGATCCCTATTTCTTGCGCACCAGGTCCCACTGCTCGATAGCGCCGACGTGCATGCTGCTTAGGGTGGGTGCCCCCCGCCATGTGGGCTCGGCCTCATCCTGGTGGAACTCCCCGGTCAGATGGTCACCCTCCAGCGCCAGATTTCCGGTCGCGTGATTCTTCATGTCTTTGTTTGGATCGGTATAGTCCCATGACAGTTCGCAATTCGCAGTGTTGCCGTTCACTTTGCAATCGAACAATTTTCCATCGGCCCTGTGTCGGAGTGTTCCGCTGTCGTTCGTTTCGCGCCACAGCGTCGTTCCAACGATAGATTTTCCGTCGATCGCGATCGTGACGGTACTCTCCATGCCGCTCCGAGCGAACCAGACGCCTTCCCACTTCCCCGCCCAATTCCCCATTATCTCGGCTTGCTTCGGCGACGGTTGCGGTGTGGCCTGCAATGACGCCGCCGGAAGGCCTTGCGCCGAAGAATTTGCCGTGACAACGGCGGGCGGCGCGGCACCGGGGTGCAGCTTCGTCGCGATCTTCGGCCACAGCACTGCAAGCAAGACAATCGCCGCGACCGCGACAGCAGCGCCGATCGGCATCCAGGCAAGACTGCGCCGCGGCACCACGCTCTCCAGCGCATGCATGATCGTGTCGGCGTCTGCGTTGAACCGTGTATGACGCAGTTCGAGCGCGTGGCGGCGGGCGAGCGGCTTCAAGTCGTCGGACAAAGCGTCCTCGGGCGGCATCGCCGCGCCATCGACCAGAATCGGAATCACCGGAATGGCGCGCTTGAGCGCCGACCCAAGCTCGATGCGCACATAGTCTTTTTCTGCGTCGAGCCGGCGCCGGCCGGCTTTGTCTCTGGCATCGAGCCAATGTGGACCGATCACCGCAAGCAGCACTTGGCATTGCGAGACTTGGGTGTCGAGCTGTTCGGCGAAATCCATGCCGGGCTTCATGGCGTCGACATCCATGAACAGGCTGCGGCGCGGAAATTTCAGTGCCAGATAATCGAACAGCCGCCCGGCTACGCCAGGGGCGTCATCGCGACGGTAATTGATGAAAATACCCGCCATGGCGCTAGTTTAGTTTCTCGTCCCGCCCCGCGATACTGGAAATGAATTTCCGTCTTTCGATTTCGATTGCCATTTAATCTACCCCCTCTCCGGGCAAGAATATCACGGCTCAAATTGCAGGTCCGGGAGGTATTTGGCACGCCGGCAGGATGTCCGCTCTTGGCACTTAGCGGACATCGGATGATGTCCGAGTCATGTCCGCATTCGGGGGTAAAGCGGACTTGGACCGAGCGGCTTGCGATGTCCGTTAATGACCCATAGCGGACTTGGCTCACTGGTTGCGGACGGCACAGTTCTCAGCCTTTGATGTGCTAAGGTGGTCCTCGGCCTGAGGACGAGGACCATGAGACGACGGGACTTTATTGCGCTGCTTGGTGGTTCGGCAGCAACATGGCCGCTGGGTGTCCGCGCGCAGCAGGCAGCGACACCGGTGATTGGTTTTCTGCACGCGGCGACCTCAGCGGGCTACGCGTCGATGACAGCGACGTTCATCAAGGCTGTTGCTGATGGTGGCTATCCAAACGTCATGATCGAGTACCGTTGGGCGGAGGGCCATCTCGACCGACTGCCTGATCTTGCGCTGGATTTGGTAAATCGACAGGTGTCGTTGATTTTTGCGGGTGGCGGGCCCGATGCCGTTATCGCCGCCAAGAAAGCCAGCTCGACAATTCCTATCGTGTTTGCCAACGCTACCGATCCGGTTGCGATCGGGCTTGTTGCCAGCCTCGATCGACCCGGCGGCAACGTCACGGGCGTCACTTACCTTATCAACACGCTCGCTCCCAAGGAGTTCGAGGTGCTTGACGTGCTGGCGCCGAAAGGCGCCACGATCGGAGTGCTTCTGAACAGGAGTGACGCGGTTGCCGCAGCTCAGTTGCGAGACTTGCAGGATGCCGCAAGTTCTCTCGGACGACAAATTCAGATCTTCCACGCCATTACTGAGCACGATATCGATACGATCTATGCATCATTGGTCCAGATCAAAGCCGGTGGCCTTGTGGTTGGCGCCGATGCGTTCTTCTTTGCCCGGCGCGAACAGTTCGTCGATCTGGCAGCCCGCAACTCCATTCCTACCATCTATCCATGGCGGGAAGCCGTGGTGGCGGGAGGGCTTGCGAGTTATGGCGCCAGCGTGACTGATGGGTATCGCCTTGCGGGCACTTACACAGCCCGTATTCTCAAGGGCGAAAAGCCAGCCAATCTCCCCGTCCAACAGTCCACGAAGGTCGAGCTCACCATCAATTTGAAGACTGCAAAGTCGCTTGGTCTCACTATGCCGCTCTCGCTCCTTGGCCGTGCCGATGAAGTAATCGAATGATCCGGATTGATGTCCGGCTCTGGCACTTAGCGGACATTCCGTGATGCGCGATTGACGGCTGCTTTCGGGGGTAAAGCGGACATGGTCCGAGGGTCTCGCGATGTACGCTAATGACCCAAAGCGGACACTAATCCCTGGCCAGATGGGCATTCAGCCCAGGTTTCAGCCCTTACCATGCTTATCAGTAAGCTTTGGGATGGCCATGCGGTCGCCACACCGCAAAATCAGTCACCGTTGCCGAGCGGCCGAGAGTAGTCCGGAGGCGTCGCATGACTGTCGCTTCCAAAGCTGTGATAACCAAACGGTTCTGGCTGGTGCGGTTCAATGCTGAAGTGAAAACCCGAACTATTGGGATCAGACTTATTCACGCTCTTGTCGGATTTGTCTTTGTCGCCCGACGGACCGTAATCAAAATTATAGTTGCCGTTGGGCGCCAGGGTTTCCCGAGTGAACGCCCAAGCGGAGATAGTTGTTAGCGCAATTATGGCGCCTGCAACGAAGGGAACAGCAACGCGCCCAAGCCGCTTTGGCATGACAAATCCCGATAAGCTCTCGCCCCTGGGACCAACTAAAGCTTTCACCTTCTAATGGTCAAGACATCGCAGCTGCTATCGGTCATTCCAGTCATGGTCGGCGAACTCCAAATGCCACGTCAGGATGAACTGTGCGGCGCATCCACGGTGTCGTTTGCCGCACCCGGAAATTCACGCGCGACTCGAGCGTTATAGAGGTCGTTTATCCTCAGCGACGACGTGTAACCACGCGGTAACCGAAGGCTTGACGGAAAACAGAAGCTGTCCTCTGAGCAAATCCTCGAGCAGATCCTCTGCAATTCCGGATTGCGTGGGAATACTCTCCGATACGCAAAGACCGATTTCAAATTGTAAGGAAAATGGTGCTGCCGCTCAGGATTGAACTGAGGACCTCTCCCTTACCAAGGGAGTGCTCTACCACTGAGCTACGGCAGCAGCCGCCCAACGCGGATCGATGAAGCCTTTAGGAAACGCGGCGATCCTTGCCACAAGGGGTGATTCCGCGCAAGTTGAGTAAAGCCATGATCAAGCACGGCAAAGCCGAGAAATGGGCCGCGCGCGGCGAGCGGCTGTCGGCGGCATTGCGGGAAAATCTCAAGCGCCGCAAGGCGCAGGCGCGCGGCCGCGCCGGAGACAGTTCGGCAGATCAGCCCGTGGCGCCGCAAGACGCCGAAATCCCGGCGTCCGGTCCTGACTTTCGCCGCAATCCGGGCCGGGAGTAGGGTAGCTAAGGGTTCGGTCCGGATCGGGCCGTGGGGGTAGTCATGGATCGTATTCGCATTGTCGGCGGCCGGCCTCTTAACGGCATTATTCCGATTTCGGGAGCAAAGAACGCGACGCTTCCGCTGATGATCGCAAGCCTCCTGACCGATCAGACGCTCATCCTCGACAACGTGCCGCGGCTCGCCGATGTCGGCCTCCTCGAGCGCATCCTCGGCAATCACGGCGTCGACATCATGATGAGCGGCAAGCGGCGCGGCGAGCCGGCCAATCATGGCCAGACGCTGCACATCTCCGCGGCCAATATCGTCGACACCACCGCGCCCTACGATCTGGTCTCCAAGATGCGCGCCAGCTTCTGGGTGCTGGCGCCGCTTGTCGCGCGCATGGGCCAGGCGAAAGTGTCGATGCCGGGCGGCTGCGCCATCGGCACCCGGCCGGTCGATCTTCTCATCATGGCGATCGAGCAGCTTGGCGCCAAAGTCGAAGTCGACCGCGGCTATGTGATCGCCCGCGCGCCGAACGGCCTGAAGGGCGGCGAGATCGTCTTTCCCAAAGTGACCGTCGGCGGCACGCATACCGCGATCATGGCGGCCTCGCTCGCCAGCGGCACAACGGTGATCGAGAACGCCGCGCAGGAGCCCGAGATTGCCGACGTCGCGGATTGCCTCAATAAAATGGGCGCCCGCATTTCCGGCGCCGGCACGCCGCGCATCGTCATCGAAGGCGTTGCCAAGCTCAATGGCGCGCGCCACGCGGTGCTGCCGGACCGGATCGAAGCCGGCACCTATGCGATGGCTGTCGCCATGGCCGGCGGCGATATCCTGTTGCAGAACGCGCGGCCGGAGCTTCTTCAGGCCGCGCTCGACGTGCTGACGCAAGCCGGCGCGACGGTCACGCCGACCAACGAGGGCATCCGTATCGCGCGCAACGGCGCAGGACTTCAGCCTGTCGACGTGACGACCGCGCCATTTCCGGAATTCCCGACCGATCTTCAGGCCCAGCTGATGGCGCTGATGACGCGCGCGCGCGGCACCTCGCACATCACCGAGACGATCTTCGAGAACCGCTTCATGCATGTGGGCGAACTGGCGCGGCTCGGCGCCCGCATCCAGCTCGACGGCGAACGCGCGACGATCGAAGGCGTCGAGCAGCTCAAGGGAGCCCCGGTGATGGCGACCGACTTGCGTGCGTCGGTGTCGCTGGTGATCGCGGCGCTCGCGGCCGAGGGTGAGACCATCGTCAACCGCGTTTATCATCTCGATCGCGGCTTTGAGCGGCTGGAAGACAAGCTCGGCCGCTGCGGCGCGGCGATCGAGCGCCTTTCGGGCTAGCCTCGTCTCCGGCTATGCTGTTCCGGTCATGCGGATCGGAACGTTCACGTCAGCCTTCCTCGTCATGTGCTGCGCGCTCGCCGCGAACGGCGCCGCCGCCCTCGCGCAGGATTACCCCTCACGCCCGGTGCGATTGATCGTCGCCTTCACGCCCGGTGGCACCACCGACATCACCGCCCGGCTGATTGCCGACAAGATGCACGCAACGCTGGGCCAAGCCGTTGCGGTGGAAAACAAGCCCGGCGCCAACGGCGCGATTGCCGCGCAATACGTGGCGCAATCCGATCCCGACGGTTACACGCTATTCTTCTCCACCGTCGGCGCGATCGCCATCAATCCCGCCTTCCGCAGCGACCTGCCCTACGATCCGCTCAAGGATTTCGCCGCCGTCGGCAAAGCCGCGATCAATTCGCCGGTTCTCGTGGTCTCGGCGGACATGAAAATCAATTCGGCGCGCGAACTCGCCGCGCTGGCGCGGCGCAAGCCCGGCGCGATCACCATCGGCATCACCGGCCGCGGCGCGATGTCCGATCTCGGCCTGCAAATGTTCGAGGCCGCCGCCGGCATCCAATTGCAGTCGGTGCCCTATCGCGGCGCGGCGCAGGCCATCACCGATATCCTTGCCGGCCATCTCGACGGCCTCGTCGGCGACATTCCAACAGTAATGGCCCAAGTCCGCGCCGGAAGGCTCAAGGCGCTGGCCACCACGTCGCGCGAGCGCTCCGATATTTTCCCGAACGTGCCGACCTTCGCCGAACAGGGCTTTGCCGAGGTGGTCGGCGACAATTGGGACGGCGTTCTGGCGCCGGCCGCGACGCCGCGCCCTGTGATCGAGAAATTCGGCACGGCGATGGTCGCTGCACTCAACACGGCCGAATTGCGCGAGCGCCTGCGCGACATCGGCACGACACCGGCGCCGAGTTCGCCCGAGGTCTTCGGCGCTTACCTGCGCGAGGAGATCGGGCGCTGGAGCGCGGTGATCAAGGAAAAGGGGCTTAAGGGGGAGTAGCGGAAGTCAGGGAGCGGTCACGCCGCCAGTTCGCGCATGATCCGGTAAAGCCGCGCCTGGCCCTCGAAGCCGATCCCCGGCCGGTCGGACAGCGTCAGATAGCCGTCCTCGAGTTTCGCATCGTCGGCAAAGCCGCCGAAATCGCCGAACACGCCGGGATAAGACTCCGCCCCGCCGAGCCCGAAGCCGGCGGCGATGGCGAGCGACATCTGATTGCCGCCGTGCGGAAACAGCCCGCTGCGCGGCCACTGGTGGCGCGCCAGCATGGCGACGGTGCGGCCATATTGGACGATGCCATAGGCCTGCGGCGGATCGACCTGGATGACGTCGTCGCGCTGCGCTTTCAAGCCGCCGAAACGAACGAGGTTCTCGACGTCCTGGGTGGAGAACAGGTTCTCGCCGGTGGACAGCGGCGGGCCGTAGACGCCGGCGATCTCGGCGAGAAGCGCGAAGTCGAGCGGATCGCACGGCTCCTCGAACCAGCGCAGCTTGAAAGGCGCGAGACCGCGCGCATAGCTGAGCGCTTCGTCGCGGTTGAATTTGGAGTTGGCGTCGACTGCTAGCTTGCCGCCCTTCGGCAGGATCGACTTTACCGCCTCGACGCGGTGCAGGTCGTCGGCGAGCGCCATGCCGCCGACTTTCATTTTCACCATTGTGTAACCGGCATCGAGATGACGCCGCATCTCGTCCTGCAAGTCCTTCGTCGACTTGCCCGGCGCATACCAGCCGCCGCCGACATAACAGAACACCTTTTCGGCGATCTTGCCGTCGTTGTAGCGCTCGGCAAGCACGCGATGCAGCGGCTTCTCCGCGATCTTGGCGACCGCGTCCCAGACCGCGACCTCGATCGTGCCGATGCCGACCGAGCGCTCGCTGTGACCGCCGGATTTCTCGTTCCGCATCATCACCGCAAGGATTTTTTCCGGCGCGAAATTGTCACCGGCTTCGTTGAGCAGCGTCTCCGGAGCGGCCTTGAGCACGCGCGGAATGAATCGCGCGCGCATCTGCGCGCCGCAGGCGTAACGGCCGGTCGAATTGAACGCGAAGCCGCAGACCGGCTTGCCGTCGCGTTTGACATCGGTGATCACGGCGACCACCGACGTCGTCATTTCGGAAAAATCGATGCTCGAATTGGCGAGCGTCGAGTTCAGTGGAACGGACGCTTCGCGGATATCGACAATACGCATGGGTAGCCGTTAATCCATGTGAATCCCGGCGGCTTTCACCACCTTATCCCAGCGTGCGGCTTCGGTTTTGATGCGCTCCGAGAACTCCGCGGGCGTATTGGCGACCGGGACGAAGCCGAGGGCGTCGAGCTTCTTGCGGACTTCCGGGTCGGCAATCATTTTCACAATGGAGCTGTGCCATTTGTCGATGATGGCCTGCGGCGTGCCGGCCGGCGCCAGGATGCCGGTGAGCGTATCGCTTTCGAGCCCGGGCATGCCTTCTTCGACATTCGTTGGCAGGTCCGGCAATGCGGCGACGCGCTGCTTGGCCAGGAGCGCGACGCCGCGCAGGCTGCCGTCCTTGATGGCACCGACAGCCGGCGGCAGCGCCGTGAACGCGATCGGGGTGTGATTGCCGAGTGTCGAATTGATCGCAAGCGGCGCGCCGGTGAACGGCACCATGGTGAGATCGGGCAGGTTGTAAGTCTGCTTCATGAGCTCGGCGACCAGATGCGGCGTCGAGCCAGTGGCGGGCTGGGCATAACTGAATTTGCTTGGATCGGCCTTGATCAGTGCGATCAGTTCCTTGAGATTTTTCGCCGGCACGGACGGATGGACCACGACGACGTTGGGCGACGCCGCGACCAGCGAGATCGGCGCGAAATCCTTGATCGGGTCATAGCCGATCTTGGAGTACATGCTCGGATTGATGATGAAGCCTGTCGACACCACGACGATCGTGTAGCCGTCGGGGTCGGCGCGTTTGACCGTTTCGACACCGATATTGCCGCCGGCGCCCGGCTGGTTCTCGACATAGAGCTGCTGGCCCCAGTCGGCGGATAGCCGCTCCGCCACCATGCGCCCGATCACGTCGGTCGGACCGCCGGCCGCGAACGGCACGATCATGCGCACCTTGTGGTCCGGGTAATTGTCCGCGGCCCAGCCTGCGCTCGCCGCCAAGAGGCTTGCGGCGGCAAAACCCGCGCACAAAACGGCCAGATGCGCGGCGGCTCTCATTGCGGCCATAAGGTCCTCCCCAGATGTTTCGGCGATGCTATCATCGCCCGGATTTTCTTCCACCACTCTAGCAAGAAGGCAGGCCATGTCCGGGCGCAAAGTGACGCGAGACGATCTCCGCGCGGCAGCGGAGAAATACAAGAACTGGGGCAAATGGGGTCCGAACGACGAGATCGGCACGCTCAATTATACGTCGCCGGAGGACATCGTGGCCGCCGCGCAGCTCGTGAAAAAGGGCAAGGTGATCTCGCTTGCGCTCAATTTCGACAATAACGGCCCGCAGGGCGGCAAGACCAACTACCCCGCGCTTGGCCGCATCAATCCGCTGCACACCATGCTGCGCACCGGCACCGACGCCTATTCAGGCATTCTCGACAAGCGCGGCATCCGTGCCGCCGACGACATGGTGGTGATGCCGCTGCAATGCGGCACGCAATGGGACGGCCTCGGTCATGTTTTCTATGAAGACCATATGTGGAACGGCTACGACTGCCGCGAAGTGTCGTCGTTCGGCGCGGCGAAATGCGGCATCGAGAAGACCAAGAGCAAGATGGTCGGCCGCGGTGTGTTCCTCGACGTCGCCCGCGCGCTCGGCAAGGACTGTCTCGACGATGGCTATGGCATCACGGTTGCCGATCTCGACATGACCGCAAAGAAGCAGAACATCGCGTTCAAGCGCGGCGATTACATCATCGTCCGCACCGGGCAGATGGAGCGTTGCCTCAAGGCCGGGAGTTGGGACGGCTATCCGGGCGGCGACGCGCCGGGTTTCGCCTTCGAGACGCTGGAATTCGTGGCGAAGACCGAGCTTGCGGCGCTCGCCAGCGATACCTGGGGCTGCGAGGTGCGGCCCAACAATACCGAAGGCGGCATCAACCAGCCCTGGCACTGGATCACCATCCCGATCATGGGCATGACCATGGGCGAGATCTTTTACCTCAAGGACCTCGCCGAGGATTGCGCCAAGGACGGCGTCTATGAATTCATGTTCGTCGCGCCCGCCATTCCGATCACCGGCGCGGTCGGTTCGCCGACTAATCCGCTGGCGATCAAATGAATAGCTGTGTCACTTCGCCGGCGCGTATTTGATTCCCATGACAGCCGCGATGCCGGCGAGCGCGGTGATGACGGCGGCGAAGGTCACATGCGCGGCGAGCGCGCCCACCTCGGCTGAGAAAAGGCCGATACCGATGACCGGCACGGAATTGCCGGCAAACAGCACGACGAGATAGCTGGAGACGACCTCGCTGCGGCGGTCAGCCGGTGCGATACGGTTGATCACTTCGAGGCTGCCGCGATAACCGAGCCCGCCGGTGATGCCGCCAAGCGCGGCGCTCGCCAGCAACAGCGGCAACGATTGGGCGACTTCCGCGCCGACCAGAAGCCACACACTCGGCAGCAAAAGCGCCAGTGCGAGGATCATGGTGCGTTGGCTGCTGAGCCGGCCGGTCGCAAGAATCGTCACCGCCGCGACGCCGAACAGTTCGCAGACGATGATGCCGGACACCGCCGGCGCGGATATGTGCAGGCTCTCGGCGAGCATTCCCGGAATGAGAGCGCCATAAAAGCCGATCAGCGAAAACGTAGCGAAACCGGCGACGGCCGGCGACAGGAACTGAAGGCGAATGCCCCGCGGTACGCCGAGCCGCGGCTTTAACGACACTTCGCTGAAAGATTTTCGGTTCGCCACAGTCTCCGGAGCAAACGCGATGGCAACGGCGACGCCGCAAAGGAGGATCAGATAGATGAAAAACGGAAGCCGCAGCGGTGCGGGCGCAAATTGCGCGAGCAGTCCGGCGAGGAGCGGCCCGGCAGAGCCGCCGAAAAAATTCGCCGCTGCCGCGATGCGGGCCGCCGTGCCGCTGCCGCGGTCGTCGTAGAGATCGGCAATCCAGGCGGTCGCCGCGCCGGCAGCAAGTCCGGTGGAAAAGCCGCTTAGCATGCGCCCCGCGAACAGCCATGGCGTGCCAGTTGCGAATGCGAAGGCGAATGTGCCGGCCATGCCGACGCCGATCGCCGGCAAGGTGGCGGCGCGGCGGCCCATCTGGTCGGCAAGCCGGCCGAACAGCAGCAGCGCGGCAAGATTGCCGAGCACATAGACCGCATAGATCAGGGTCAGCGTGACGCCGGAAAATCCAAATACCGCCCGGTACAGCGGATAAAGCGGCGTCACCATGAGTGCGCCGACAAACATCACGCCGAGTTCGGTGGCGACGATAATCAGCGCCGGATAGTCGCGGCGCGCGATCACGGGATTGCGCATTGCCATTGACTGCTTACGTTTGTCACTATGCCCTATCACGAAACAAGCGGAACGCCATGAGCACCACCACGGATACCAAGCATTACCCCGTCACGCACACCGACGCGGAATGGCGCAAAATCCTCACGCCGGAGCAATTCCACATCATGCGCGAGCATGGCACCGAGCGGCCGGGCAGTTGCGCGCTCAATTACGAGAAGCGTGCCGGCACGTTCTATTGCGCCGGCTGCGAGCAGGCGTTGTTCGCCTCGAACAAGAAGTTCGAGAGCGGCACCGGCTGGCCGAGCTTTAATGATCCGGAACCGGGTTCGGTCGAGACCATATCCGATCGCAGCTACGGCATGGTTCGCACCGAGGTGCAATGCAGCCGCTGCGGCAGCCATCTCGGCCACGTGTTCGAGGACGGCCCGCCGCCGACGCACCTGCGCTATTGCATCAACGGCGTGGCGATGAACTTCAAGCCGGCGTGAATTTGCGCTCGCCGGAGTGCGAGTGCCGTCCGGTCACGTGGTGCGGAACACCGCATAGCGGATGGTCCGAACTGCGTCGAAAAACGTCGGCATCGGCTTGACCGGGATCGCGGCAAAACGCCCGCTGGCGAGAATTGCGGCTGCGGCCCAATCGATCGCGTCGTGAGATGAACTGCCGTAGATGATGTAACACGGCCGCCTGGCGGCGTTGAGCGACGCCACGATGTTGTTGAGGACAATATCGAACACTTCGCGCGTGAACGGATTGTAGAAAAAAATCGCGAGCGGAGAGCGCGGCAGCGCAAATTCTGTCGCGTCGGCATGGATTATCTCAAAGTCGCGGCTCTTCTGCCACGGACTTGAGAATCGCGCGATATTCTTTCGCGAGCAGTCGGCCAGTTCCCTGGCGAATTCGACCCCGATGATTTTGCCGAAGCCGTAGCGCGACGCGAGCAGCAGCGTTCGCGACTTGCCGGCGCCGAAATCCACGAATGTATGATCGTGGAGATCGTGCGGCAGGTTTTGCATCATGAAATCGAACGACTTCGGCGACGTACAAACACATTCATTGCCGAACTTGCGGTTTTCGCCGACGACCGAAAGCGACTCGATCTGGATCGAGCCGGCAGTATCGACGCCATAGGCGCGGTCCCAGCGGAGCGCGTTGCGATGGGCGATGATGTGGCGGATATTGCGCGCGGCGAAGTGAAGGCTCTCCTGCAAACCGTGTTCGCGCGCCAGTGCGACGGTTCCCGTCAGCCCAAGCCGCCGCATCGTTCGCATGGCGCGCCGCACGCGGCCCGCGGACAGGTCCTTGATCTTGCGATCGGCAATATCGGGGCGGCGCGGCGCGGTATCGGACCAGGTCATGATGCAGTCGCTCGCAAGCCCGCGGCACGATGCGAAAAGGCCTGATACGAGAGGGCTTGATACGAAAGGGCCTGGGCGATTGGTAGCGGACGTTCCTGCACGAACCGTTAATTCATGAGGCGCTTTCGGGGGGTGCTATGGCGGTCCGGGGCGGATCGGCGTGACGCCGGGCTCACCCCGGTTGAGCCATGTCAGCGACATATAGGCTCCCACCCAGGAGCCGAGCGCTGCGAACACGACATAGATCGGATTCGACGTGTAACTGATCACCGAAACGGCGGCCAGGAGGTACCAGACGGCGCTCCAGTTTGCGGCCCGCAGGCGATGCCGCGAGGTGACGGCAGCCGTGAAGAATACAAAGACCGCGTCGGTGACGATCGTTGCGCCGAACACTGCGGCGGCGATCAGCGGATTGATCGAAATGTTGGTTATCGCGTTGACGATATTCATGCGTCGTCTCCGTCAGCCCCATAATCTCTTGCTGGCGATCGCGGCGCCTTCGCTGAGCGCGCGCAATTTTGCCCAGACGATGCTGTCTGCGACCATCGGATCCGCGCGCACGGCGGTACCGAAGCCGCAATCGACGCCGGCGATCAGCCGTTCGCGGTCGACCACCTGCGCGTAGCGTTCGATACGCTGCGCCACAAGGCGCGGATGCTCGACGAAATTTGTCGTCGAGTCGATGACGCCGGGAATGAGGATCTTGTCGCCGGGGATTTTCACCGCCTTGAGGTCTTCCCATTCGTGATCGTGGCGAGGATTGGCGGCCTCGATGCTGATCGCCTGCACGCGCGCCTTGAAGGCAATGTCGATGATTTTTGTCACCGGCAGGTCCTGCGTGTGCGGCCCCTCGTAATTGCCCCAGCAGATATGCAGCCGCATCCTGTCGGCGGGCAGGCCCTCGATTGCGGCGTTGAGCGCGGCAATATTGCGTTCGGCGATCGTGCTGCGGAATTCGTCATCGGTGAGCCGGCGATACTGGTTGTTGCGCGCCGACGCCAGATCGGGCGCATCGATTTGCAGCACGAAGCCGGCTTCGACGATCGCGCGGTATTCGACCTTCAGTACCTCCGCGAGCGCCGCGACATAGTCTTCCTCTGTCGCATAATGCAGATTGATGATGAAGCGCGTGAGAATCCCGGGCGACGGTGCGGTCATGAACACATCAGCCGGCTTTGATTTTTCCGCGGCGGCCTTCAGGTGCGCGATGTCGCGGTCGAGCGCGGAACGGTCCGCATAGCGCAATTCGCCGACGCAGCCGGGAAACGGCACGCTGGAGAAATTGCCGCGCTGGCGGGCGAAATCGGGAAATTCAAGGAGGTCGCGGCCGACCATGATGTCGCGGCCCTTTTCCGCCGCGCGCGGGTCGGGCGCGATGCCGGAGACGCGGTGGCGGATATAGGTCGTATAGGACGGCTTGCTCATCTCGCCGTCGGAGACCACGTCGATGCCGGCGGCGGTCTGTTGCGCGACGATCTCATCGACCGCTTTGGCGGTCTCGGCCTCGAAGGCCTTTGCTTCGACCGCGCCGCCATTTTCGCGGCCGAGAATAAGATCGATCAGCGGCTTTGGCCGCGGCAGGCTTCCCGTATGCGTGGTGAGAATGCGGTCGGTCGAGGTTTTCATGCGGCACTCCAGGGTGGCGTTGTCGTGATCCCGCGCGGAGGATAATGTTCGCGCCGCAAAAGGTCAGTAGGGAGGCGTTCGAATGCGTATCGTCGATTTGAGCCGGGAGCTTTACCACCGTACCCCCTCCTATCCCGGGCAGCCGCCGATCATCCACGGCATTTGGAAAACCCACGACGAAGCCCTCGCCGAATCCGGCAACGTCCAGGGCAACAGCGTGATGTTTTTTTCCATGCCGGACCACGGCGGCACCCATATCGACGCGCCGCGGCATTTCGGCAAAAGCGGCACGCCGATCAATGAATATCCGCTGGAGAATTGCATCGTGCAGGGTATCTGCATCGATCTGCGGCACATCGCGCCGCGCGCCGAGATCACACCTGCGGACCTCGAAGCGGCGGTGAAGAAGGCCGGCGTGCCGATTCCGAAGAAGGGCACGGTATTGCTGTGCACCGGCCACCACGAACGCACCTTCCCCAAGCCGGCCTACGCGACCGACAATCCGGGGGTCAATGTCGCCGCAACCGAATGGCTGGCGAAACAGGGCATCGTGCATTTTGGCATCGACTCGATGCGGCCGGGTCCCGAAGGCAAGGTCAATTCGCTCGTCCACAAAGCCTGCCTCGAACTCGACATCACGCATATGGAAAGCCTGTGCAATCTGGAGGCGCTGCTGGGGCAGGGCGAGTTTCAGTTCATCGGGTTGCCGCTGAAATGGCGTGAGGGCACCGGCTCGCCGATCCGCGCCGTTGCCGTGTTCAACGGCTGATCATTTAGAATTTTAGAATCGAAGGGGGACGACGGCAGATGCTGCTCGGACACAATCGCAAAATGACCGGCGCGGTCTGCCTCGCCGATATGCTCAAGGGCTACGGCGTGACGCATGTGTTTCACGTGCCGGCGGTGCTGCGCACCACCTATGTCGAGATGGAGCGGCGCACCGATATCAAGCGGCTGCATGTGCACGGCGAGAAAGCCGCGGCCTACATGGCGGACGGCTATGCGCGCGCTTCCGGCCGACCCGGCATCTGCATGGCGCAGGTCATCGGGGCGCTCAATCTCGCCGCGGGCCTGCGCGACGCGTGGCTGGCACATTCGCCTGTCATTGCCATGACCGGCGGCCGCGAGCCGAAATCGAAATTTCGCAAGGTCTATCAGGAGATCGACGACGTGCCGGCGTTCGAGCCGGTGACCAAATTCAACGCCACGATCGACGACGTCGCGCGCTTCCCCGACATGGTGCGCCAGGCGTTCCGCACGGCGGTGACCGGATGTCCCGGCCCGGTCCATCTGCAATTCCGTGGCAATGAAGGACAGATCGACGCCGAGGAAGCGGACATGGAGCCGCTGGTCGAGCCGCAATTTTCTCGCGTGCCGGCGTTTCGCCCGGAGCCGGACGAGGGGAGTGTGCGCGCCGCGCTGAAGATTCTCGAAGCGGCGGCGCGTCCGGTGATTGTCGCCGGCGGCGGCGTGCGCGCCTCTGGCGCCGCGGCTGAACTCGTCGCACTCGCCGAAGCGTTGCAGATTCCGGTCGCGACCTCGCTCAACGGCAAGGATTCGATCCCCGGCGGTCATCCGCTCGCGGTCGGCGTCGCCGGCACCTATTCGCGCGAAAGCGCCAATCGCGTGGTCAACGCGGCCGATCTCGTTTGCTTCGTCGGCACCGAGACCGGCGGCATGACCACGCATTTCTGGGCGGTGCCGAAGATCGGTACGCACGCGATCCAGATCGATATCGATCCGGAAGCGCTCGGCCGCAACTACCCGCTGGCAGCGGCCGTCAACGGCGACGCCAAAGTGACGCTGGCGCGCATGCTCGCCGCCGCAGACCGCAGCAGCGCGGCAAAGCGCAAGGCCTGGATCGGCGAAACGCAGAAAATCTGCGGCGAGTGGCGCGACAAATATAAATCCGCGCTCGAATCCGACGCGGTGCCGATTCGGCCGGAGCGGCTGTGTCATGAACTCACGCGGCACGTGCCGGACGATGCAATCGTCGTCGTCGATACCGGCCACGCCGGAATGTGGATGGGCGGCATGTACGATCTGACATCGCCGCGCCAAAGCTACATGCGCAGCGCCGGCCATCTCGGCTGGGCGTTTCCCGCGGGCCTCGGCGCGAAATGCGCCTGCCCCGAACGCCCCGTCGTCACATTCACCGGCGATGCCGGCTTTTGGTACCACATCGCGGAAATCGAGACGGCGGCGCGCTGGAACATCAATGCCGTCACGGTCGTGAACAATAACGGCGGGGGCAATCAGTCGAAGCGCGGTTTCGATCGCGTCTATGGCGGCAAGCAGACCGACAAGGCGCGCGAATTGTGGACGTTTCGAAAGACGGACTTCGCGCGTATCGCCGAGGACATGGGAGCGCTTGGTATCCGCGTGGAACAGGCTTCGGCCTTTCCGGCGGCGCTGGCGCAAGCGCTCGCCGCCAACCGGCCCGCCGTCATCGATGTCGTCACCGATATCGACGCGTTGGCACCAGTCGCCGTCGCGTAACCGGTCGTTGCTGGCAGACGCGAAGCGGCGAAGCACTCCAGGCCCTGCGCCGCAGCTGAGGTGCTTCGCTCGCGCCGCCGGGGCCCGCCAAATCAGGCGAAATCCGGGCGATTGCGGACAATAAAAGCCACAAGCCGTTCAATAGTGTCACGAAATCGCAATCGAATCCGGCGTCTGATCGCCTCGTTCGCGCCCCAGAATCCTGCAAAGCTCTTCTGGCTTTAGGCGTAGTTGCGTAGCCGCCAAAATTCGCAAGCAAGTTTGCACGATTTGGCCCAAGTCTTGTCGAGCGCAGGATTCGGCCGCAACATTTGGAGATCGATGCGCACCGAACGGGAATCGGCCATCCGTTTGCTGCAGCTTCTGATGGTTGCGTCGTTGGTGTTCCCGGCGGCGCTGTTTGGCTATGTCTCCTATAACGACTATCGCGACGTCTATGCTGTCGCCGACGAGCGAATCGACCGCTCGCTCGATGTCTTGCAGGAACAGGCTCTCAAGGTCTTCGAAACAGTCGACCGCATCTTCCCCGAAGTCGGCGAGGTCGTGCGCGGAATGTCGGACGACGATATCCGCGCGGCGCAAGCAAGCCTCACTCCGCGCCTGCAACGCATCGTCGGCGTGATGCCGCAAGTGCAGTCGATCACGCTCATCGGCCGCGACGGCCGGGAACTGGCTTCGAGTGCGCCGCTGCAGCTTCCCGCCGATGCCGATTTTTCCGGCCGCGACTATTTCAAGGTGCAGGCCGAAAACGATGTCGGCACCTATGTCGGCGATTTGCATGCGGCCGCCGGACCAGGCGAGACCGATATGTTCGATATTTCGCGCCGCCTGACCGCTCCCGACGGGTCGTTCCGCGGCGTCATCGCCATCGCGGTGCGGCCGCGCTACTTCGACGATTTCTACGCGATGATCGAACAGTCGCCGGGAAATTTCTATGCCCTGGTGCGCAGCGACGGCGTGTTGCTGGCGCGCTACCCCTGGAGCGGTCCGCACGTGCGGCGGCTCACGTCGGGCAGCATGCTGCGCCGCTCGATCAGCCTCGGACTTACGCGCGGATTGTTTTCAGTCGATGCGGCGGAGGTCGATCACATCGACCGGCGGATCGGCTTTCGCAAAATGCCGGATTTTCCGGTCTATGCCATCGCCGGAACTGAAACCGCGGCAATCCGCTCCGCGTGGCTTTCAATGGTGGTTGCACATCTGATCTTCGGCCTGCCGGCGACACTGCTCCTCTTCTTCACGCTATGGGTCGCGTTACGGCGCACCCGGCGCTTGCACGACGAGGCGGAGCGCCGCGAAGTGGCCGAAGACGCGCTGCGCCAGGCCCAACGGCTTGAAGCCATCGGCCAGCTGACCGGCGGTGTCGCGCACGACTTCAACAATCTCCTGATGATCGTCAGCGGCACGGTGCAGCGCTTGCGCCGTTCCGTCACCGGCGAAAGCGAAACACATCTGCTCGACACCATTACCAATGCGACGCAACGCGGCGAAAGCCTCACACGCCAATTGCTCACATTCTCGCGCCGGCAGATGTTGCAGCCGAGTGTCATCGACCTCGCCGAGCGGCTGCCCGAAATCAAGGACATGCTGAGCCGGTCTTTGCGCGGCGACATTGAGATTCGCGTTGCCGTTCCGCGGCGATCATGCGCGATCAAGGTCGACCCGAATGAGTTCGAGCTCGCTTTGCTCAACCTTGCCGTCAATGCGCGCGATGCCATGCCGTCCGGCGGCACGCTTACCATCACCGCCAAGCCGATCCTGATGCGCGGCCGCGGCTCGGAAGAGGGCTTGAGCGGCGAATTCGTCGCCATCCGCATCGCCGATACCGGATCCGGCATCCCGCCGGAAATATTGCCGCGGGTCTTCGAACCGTTCTTCACCACCAAGGAGGTCGGTAAGGGTACCGGTCTTGGCTTGAGTCAGGTCTACGGTTTTGCGCGGCAATCGGGAGGCGCCGCCTCCATCACCACGTCAATGCGCCGTGGCACCGCCGTCACGCTGTTCCTGCCGCGGACCTGGGAAACGCCGGCGCGGCCGCGCCAGGAAATTGCTGTCGCAGATGCGGCGCTCCCAGCCGGCGTCGTGCTGTTGGTGGAAGACAATCAGGAAGTCGCCGAAGTGGCACGGGCCTATTT
The DNA here is from genome assembly GCA_963808205.1 of uncultured Alphaproteobacteria bacterium. GTDB lineage: Bacteria > Pseudomonadota > Alphaproteobacteria > Rhizobiales > Xanthobacteraceae > BOG-931. The sequence continues at coordinate 242,619 of CAWEER010000005.1, read as the reverse complement.
CGAGCAACTCGGTTATAGCGTTCGGCATGCGGCGGGCGCGCAAGCCGGCCTCAATCTCATCGAAAGCGAGCCCGGCATCGATCTCGTGTTCTCGGACATCCTCATGCCGGGCGGCATGAACGGACTGGAATTGGCTGACGCGGTGCGCCGCCGCTATCCGGAAATCGCGGTGCTGTTGACCACGGGCTACAGTTCAAGCGCTCAGGACGCTGTGCGCCGCGGCTTCGCGGTGCTGCAGAAACCCTATGATCTCGCCACGCTCGAACGCGCTTTACGTGACACGTTCGGAGCGAGCGGCCAGGACGAGCCCGCGGTGGAGCGGGTCGCCGGGTAAAGACCGCCGCGAAACGGCTTCCGCCGTTTCACATGATGCCGGGGAATTGCGCCATCAGCCTCGGCACCGCGTCGACACCAAGGGCGGATACCGCGGCATAGATCGAGATAAGCCAGCCGATCGTGCAAAAGCCGATGACCGTCCAGGCGTCTGCAACGGTCGTTTTTGCGGCGACGCGCGCGGCTGGGGCGGCAAGTTCGCTTCTATTCGGCATGTTCATGCTCCTGTGATGGCCTCGACCCCAACGAAGCAAGTTCCGGGCCGGGAGCCAGATACCCGGCATGCAGCACGGAATGTTGACAGCGCGGGGTAAACGAAAGGGAAACGCATGCCAGAGCCGCCGGAACCAAGCCCGGGCGAGGCTGTTTTATGATCACCAACACTATCGAGGGCGCCGGCGCTCGTTTGCGGCCGTGGCGCCTGATTCAGCGCGAGGCTTCATGTTTCATCATCGCTCGTCGGCCTTTGGGCCAAACGTTACCGCCATCCAGCAACATCTCGGCGCGGTCGAGAAGGAACTGGAAAATATCGGACGCATCGCCGGACGCCGCACCTCCGTTGCCGCGGCGTCGGCAGGCGAACAGATCGGCGATACAATCTCCACGATCCTGAGCGACATGTTCGATCGTTTCCGTAGCGGCGGCGCGACGGCGCGCGACGAGGCCGCGCGCTACGGCAATGCGGCGGTCAAGATGGGTGCGGGTTACGGCAGCGGCGCGCTCGCGCGCGTGAGCGCCGAAGTCGAAGAGCGGCCGCTGATTACGCTTGGTGTCGCGCTCGGCATCGGCGTTTTGATCGGCGCGGCTGTTCTCAGCAATATGGGCGCCGGCAATCGCACCCCAAAACGCAGACGCCGCTGAAGGTTGCGACGACCGCAACCTTGCCGTAGCCGCTACTTCTCGCCGATCTCGCGCAAGATTTCGGCGGTGTGTTCGCCAAGCGCTGGCGAGGGGCGATCCGACGCCATTGGCGCACCGTCGAGCACGATTGGCGTGCGGAGACCGGGAATCTTGCCGCCTTTTGCCGCCGCACTTTCAAGTTCGATGCGCATGCCGCGGTGAACCACCTGCGGATCGGCGAAAACCTGTTCGAGGTCGTTAATGGGGCCGGCCGGAATGCCGGAGCTTTCGAGTTTCCCCAAAAGTTCTTCGCGCTTGAGCTGCGACGTCAGAGCGGACAATTTGCCGACCAGCACGCCACGATGGGAGAGGCGGCCCTTGTTGTCCTTGTATTCGGGGTTTTGCGCCAATTCCGGAGCGCCGAGAATGCCGCACAGTTTTACGAACTGGCCGTCATTGCCGGTGGCGATGATGATGAGTCCGTCCGCGACGGGAAATACCTGATAAGGGACGAGATTGGGATGGGTATTGCCGATGCGTTTGGGAACGTCGCCGGAGACGAGGTAATTGAGCGCCTGGAAGGACAGCACGCCGACGGTCGAATCGACCAGCGCGGTATCGACGTAGCCGCCGCGGCCGGTCTTCTCCCGCCGCGTCAGCGCCGCGAGGATTCCCACCACGGAATAGACGCCGGAAAATATGTCCGACATGGCGATGCCGCAGCGCATCGGTTCGCCATCGGCGGTGCCGGTCAGGCCCATAATGCCGCCAATGCCCTGCGCCATGAGATCGTACCCCGCGCGCGGAGCCGCCGGCCCGGTCTGGCCAAACCCGGTTACCGAGCAATAGATCAAGCGCGGATTGTCGGGCGCGAGGCTTTTGTAATCGAGGCCGAATTTGGTGAGGCCGCCGACCTTGAAATTCTCAATCAGTACGTCGGATCGGCTCGCCAGCTTTTTGACGATACGTTGGCCGTCGGGACTGGTGAAATCGAGTTCGATCGAGCGCTTGCCGCGGTTGGCGCTGTGAAAATAGGCGGCGCTGAGATGACCGCCGTCTGCCGCCGGCACAAATGGCGGACCCCAGGCGCGGGTATCGTCGCCGGTGCCGGTGCGTTCGACCTTGATGACGTCGGCCCCCAGATCGGCCAGGAGCTGACCCGCCCAAGGTCCGGCCAGAATTCGGGCAAGCTCCAATACGCGCAATCCCGCCAACGGACCCGGCATGACTATTCCCCGACATTTTGCGGCAGGCCGCCGCGCGGGCATTTTAGTGACGCAGCGGCGGGGTTTTGTCTAGATTTCTCTACAGCTTCTTCCACGTTGCCAGCTTGTCACGGCGGCGCGCGATCATTAGCTAGGAATGGCCGGGCGGTTGGGATGAACCCGTGAATAGCTCGTTCTTCAGCGAAATGCTGCAAAGCATCGCCGACCGGAGCCGCGCACTGATCAAGCGCGAGCGCCGGGAACCGGCGCATGAGCGCTCGGCCGGTCTGGTCGAACTCTGCGAGGAGTTGCTGTCGGGCCGCGGCGAGGCTTCGGGCGTCGCCTTGGCGCAGGAGATCCTGGCGCTCTACGGCGAACTCACCACCGGGCCGCGGATCGCCTTCTTTGAAGCGCTGGCAACGACATTCGGCCACGATCGGTCCGCCATCGACCGCGCCATCGCCACCTGGCGGCAGTCGCCGTCCGACGAGACAGCGGGTGAACTGCATCTCGCCAGCGAACCGCGCCGCCTCGAACTGTTCCGCCGGCTCAATCTTGCGCCGGGCGGCACCGCGGCGCTGGTGCGCATGCGCGAGCAGTTGCTCGACGCCATGGATCACCGCGACGATCTCGGCGTGGTCGACAACGATTTCGTCCATCTGTTTTCATCCTGGTTCAATCGCGGATTCCTGGTGCTGCGCCGCATCGATTGGTCGACCTCGGCCGCGATCCTGGAAAAGATCATCCGCTACGAGGCGGTCCACGAGATCCGCGACTGGGACGATTTGCGCCGGCGCATCGATACGCCGGACCGCCGCTGCTACGCCTTCTTTCATCCGGCGCTGGTCGACAATCCGCTGATTTTCGTCGAGGTGGCGCTGACGCGTGAAATCCCCAGTGCGATCGCGCCGATCCTGTCGGACAAACGCGAGTTGGTCGAACTGCAGCGCGCGACGACAGCAGTGTTCTATTCGATCACCAATTGCCAGCGCGGCCTTGCCGGCGTGACGTTTGGGCATTTCCTCATCAAGCAGGTGGTCGAGGAAGTGTCGCGCGAAGTTTCCCGCGTTGGGACTTTCGTCACGCTGTCGCCGGCGCCCAATTTCGCCGAATGGCTGCGCCGCGAGCGCAACAATGCCGGTTCGCTGGCGCTCGACGACGATGACCGCAAGGCGCTCGAGGGGCTCGACAATCCGCAATGGTGGCGTTTGCCGGAGCTTGCCGAGCAGATCCGCGAGCCGTTCCTGCGCGCCGCGGCCTGGTATTATCTGCGCGGCCGCAACAGCCGCGGCTTGCCGGCGGATGCAGTCGCCCGATTCCATCTCGGCAACGGCGCCCGTCTCGAGCGCCTCGACTGGCTCGCCGACACCTCGGAGCGGGCCCTCAAGCAGTCCTGCGGCCTGATGGTGAATTACCTCTACGATCTCGATTACATCGAGCGTAATCATGAGGCCTATGCGCAGCAGCGCGCCATTGTCGCTTCGAGCGCGGTGACGCGGCTTGTAACATCACCGACGCGCGAGATCGTGCCGGTTTCAGGGTGATCGTCATGCTTGAGCTACGTCCGAGTTGCGAATGTTGCGACAGGGATCTGCCGCCATCGGCAACCGACGCGATGATCTGCACATTCGAATGTACCTTCTGCCGCGATTGCGTGGAAAACAGGCTTCATGGCGCCTGCCCGAACTGCGGCGGAAATTTCAGTCCGCGGCCAATCCGGCCGGCGTCGAAGCTCGCGAAGAACCCGCCTTCAGGGCGGCGCGTATTCAATCCGCAAGGTTGTGGCGGGGGCGAACATGCCCAATCTGCTCGGCGTCCTTGAAACGGTGCTCTATGTCGAGGCGTTCGAGCATGCCTGTCCGTTCTACGAACAGGTCCTCGGACTAAACAGCATTTATCGCGACCAGCGGCTTTGCGCCTACGATGTCGGTCATCGCGGGGTGTTGTTGCTGTTCCTGCGCGGTCATTCGCTCGAGACCGTGCGGCTGCCAGGCGGCACCATCCCGCCGCATGACGGTCATGGCCCGGTGCATATCGCCTTCTCGATTGCCGCGGATGATCGCGCGGAATGGGAAGCGCGATTGAAAGACGCCGGCATCGGCATCGAAGGCCGCACAACCTGGCCCCGCGGCGGCGAGAGCATCTATTTTCGCGATCCCGACGGTCATCTCGTCGAACTGGCGACGCCTGGGCTTTGGCCGGGATATTAGAAGCGAGCCGGCTTACGACTTGCCGTAAACCGGCACGATGGCGCCGCGGGTGACGCGGTTGTCGGGCGAGGCGAGGAACGCGATCGTCGCCGCCACTTCTTCGACCTTGGGCCAGAGCGCGTAATCGGCTTTTGGCATGGCCTGCCGGTTGGCGTGCGTGTCCATGATCGAGGGCGCAACGGCATTGACCAGGATACCATCCTTGGCGACTTCTTCCGCCAGCGCGGCGGTGAATGCAGCAACGGCGGTTTTGCTTGCGGTATAAGCGGTCATGCTGGCGCCGCTACGCCATTCCAGCGCGGCGCGCGCGGCGACATTGACGATGCGCCCGCCGTTACCTGCCATTGCCGTGACGGCGGCGCGGCTGCACAGCATGCAGCTTACGAGATTCATGTCGATCTGCTGGCGGATCGTGGCGAGCGTTGTGTCGCGCAGCGGACCGGCGGCAAAGCCGCCGGCGATGTGGATCGAGGCCCAAAGCGGCGTGATGCCCTGATAGAGGCTGCCAACCGCCGCCTCTTCGGCAAGGCTGCCGGTAATGACAACCGAGACGTTCTTGTGCTCCCGCAAGGAAAAGCGCTTTGCCTCCGCTTCATCGAAGCACGGCACGCGGCAGACTGCGCCGGCCTCGGCCAATGCCGTGACGACAGCGGTGCCAAGCGCGCCGGCGCCGCCTGTGACCACAATGTGACGATCGCGGAAGTCCATTCCGGGATCATCGCTGAAATTCTGCCGGGAAGGCAAGGGCAGGGATTTGCTATCCTGCTTGCGGGAGAGAATCAGTGGCCGATTTCGACCTCGCCATCATAGGCGGCGGCATCAACGGCACCGGCATTGCACGGGATGCCGCCGGCCGCGGCTTTCGTGTGGTTTTGATCGAACAGAACGACCTCGCCTCCGGTACTTCATCGGCATCCTCCAAACTCATTCACGGCGGTCTGCGCTATCTGGAGCACTACGAATTCCGCCTGGTGCGGGAGGCGCTGCGCGAACGCGAAGTGCTGCTGCGCATGGCGCCGCATCTGATCCGCCCGCTCCGCTTCGTGCTGCCGATCGACGATGCACGGCGCTCTGCAATGCTGTTGCGGCTCGGGCTTCTGATCTACGACTGGCTGAGCTGGCGCAAGATCCTGCCGGGCAGCCGCGAACTCGATCTTGTGACCGACGAGGCCGGCCAGCCGCTCAAGAGCCGCTTCCATCATGCCTTCGAATATTCCGATTGTTTTGCCGACGACTCGCGGCTCGTCGTTCTCAACGCGGTAGATGCCGCCGAACGCGGCGCGGTGATCCGCACCCGCACCCGCTGCGTGCGCGCCGAACGCAGCGATGTCTGGCGGCTTGTGCTCAATGCCCGGGGCCAGCGGGACGTCGTGACGGCGCGCATCCTGATCAATGCTACCGGCGCGTGGAGCGACATCTTTGCCGAAACGGCGCTCCGCAAAGAGCCGCAAGGCCGCCTCCGGCTCGATAAGGGCAGTCACATCGTCGTGCGGCGGCTCTACGAAGCCGATCGCGCCTATATCCTGCAGGCCGCCGATAGCCGCGTTGTGTTCGCAATTCCGTTTCAGCGAGACTTCACGCTGATCGGCACAACCGACCGGTCTTTCACCGGCGATCCGTCGACCGTGCTGCCGAGCGGCGAAGAGATCGACTACCTCTGCGGCGTCATCAATGAATATTTCCGGACCGGCATCGGTGCGGCTGACGTGACGTGGGCCTATGCCGGGGTGCGCTCGCTCTATGACGACGGCGCACGCAAGCCGCAGGACATCGGCCGCGATTATGCCCTGAACCTCGACGAGCGTTATGGCGAGGCGCCGATCCTGACGGTCTATGGCGGCAAAGTGACAACTCATCGGCGGCTGGCCGAGGACGTATTGATGCGATTGGCGCATTTCTTCCCGCCTTCGCGGCCGTGGACCGCGCAAAGCTCGCTGCCGGGCGGCGACTTTGTCTATGACGGCGTCGAGACGCTGATCGAGAGCACGCAGCGCACCTGGAAGTTTCTGAGCAACGATCATGCGCAGCGGCTCGTTCGCGCTTACGGCACGCGGGTTAACGCGGTATTAGGCAAGGCGGCCGGCATCGACGACCTCGGCATGCGGTTCGGCGCCGACCTCACCGCCGCCGAGGTTCGCTATTTGATGTCGAAGGAATGGGCCCTGACGGCCGACGACGTGTTGTGGCGGCGCTCGAAGCTCGGCTTGCGGTTTACACCGGAACAGACGGCAATTCTCGACCGTTTCATGACTTCGGGTTCACCGGCGCTGCCGGCAAATCCATAAAATCTTATCGTTTTGACAGACTGCGATTTTATTCATCTGTGGTCATGTGCTCCCGGGAAATGCGCAATCCCGCCGGTGCATCATGTCGTCGAAGCCGTCGAAGAAGCAGATCGAAAATATTGTTCAGTCGCTGTGCGTACTGGTAGTCGATGACAACCAGTACATGCGCAAGATGATCCGCAACCTCCTGGTCAATTGCGGCATCAAAGATATCTATGAAGCAGCCGACGGCATCGCAGCGCTCGATACGATCCGCACCATGGCGCCCGACGTCGTGATCCTCGACTGGGAAATGCCGCTCCTGAGCGGGCCCGAGCTGGTGCGCATCGTACGCTCGCCCGGCGTGTTCCCGATGCCGGACGTGCCGATCATCATGCTCACCGGCCATTGCGAGCGCTGGCGCGTCGTGGAAGCGGTGCGGCTCGGCGTCAATGAATATCTGACCAAGCCGGTGTCGGCAAAGGCGCTCTACGATCGCCTGCTCTCCATCGCGATACAGCCCCGGCCGATCGTGCAACTGGGCGACTATTATGGCCCGGAGCCGCGCAAGCTTGTGCCGGAGGCGGCCGATGAGGCCGCAGCGGTGCCGACGGCGGACTTAGCCATCCTCAACTGATCGCGTATCTTTCCAGTCTGTAGCAAAATGCTTTAGCGTGATGCCGGGCGCGCGCCGCGCGATTGGGGCATCTATGCAGAGGCGGGATTTCGCACCGTGGGCGGATCGCAGCGCGCAGCCGCTGTTGCGGATCGAGAGCGTCTGTAAGCGCTTCGGTCCGTTCGCTGCGGTCGATGATCTGTCGCTCGATATCTACCAGGGCGAATTCTTTGCCCTGCTCGGCCCGTCGGGCTGCGGCAAGACCACACTATTGCGGCTGATCGCCGGCTTCGAACGGCCGAGTGCCGGCCGCCTTTTGCTCGACGGTTCCGATCTTGCGCAAGTGCCCCCGCATCGGCGTCCCGTCAACATGATGTTTCAGAGCTATGCGCTTTTTCCGCACCTCACCGTCGAGGCCAACGTCGCCTTCGGATTAAAGCAGGAGGGTTTGCCGAAGCCCGAAATAGCCCAGCGGGTCGCCGAGATGCTGGCGCTGGTGAAGCTCGAGAATTTCGGCCGCCGCAAGCCGCATGAGCTGTCCGGCGGACAGCGTCAGCGCGTGGCGCTTGCGCGCGCGCTGGCCAAGCGGCCGCGCATATTGCTTCTCGACGAACCGATGGCGGCGCTCGACAAGAAATTGCGAGGCGAAACGCAATTCGAGCTGATGGACCTGCAACGCCGCCTTGGCCTGACTTTTGTCATTGTCACCCATGATCAGAGCGAAGCCATGACGGTTGCCGATCGGATCGCCGTGATGGATCGCGGCCGTCTGATGCAGGTCGCGCCGCCGGCCGAAATCTACGAGCATCCTTGCTCGCGCTGGGTCGCCGATTTCATCGGCAACGTCAATTTGTTTGAAGGGCGCGTCGGCGACGCGGCCACGCAGGTCGAGGGTACGGCCATCGGGCCTATCCGTGTCGCGACGAAGATCGGCGCCGCGCCGCACGCCACGGTCTGGGTCGCGGTGCGGCCGGAGAAGATCCACATCGCGCAAACCGCGCCGCCGGCCGACCGGCAGGCGGCGATGGCAAACTGCATCGCGGCAACGGTTGTCGATATCGGCTATCTCGGCGACCTCTCGATCTACAAGTTACGCACCGACTCGGGTCTGCCCATCCAGGCCGCCCTCGCCAACACCGCGCGGGTTGCCGAGCGCGCCATCGGCTGGAACGACAAGGTGTGGCTGAGCTTCCCGCCTGAAGCAGCAATCGTGCTGACCCAATGAAGACGCTGTGGCGCGCATGAATTCGCGACCGACCCGCTCATTTTCGGCCAGGCTTGTCGCCGGTATTCCCTACGCCTGGCTGATTGCCTTCTTCTTCGTGCCATTCCTGATCGTGCTCAAGATCAGCCTGTCGCAGACCGCGATAGCACAGCCGCCCTATACGCCGGTGTTCGACATATCGGCCGGCTGGCAGGGTTTGCGGTCCTTCCTCGCCGGCCTCTCGCTCGACAATTACGCCTTCCTCGGCTCCGATCCGCTTTATGTGCTGTCTTATGTGAAGAGCCTTGAAATCGCGGCGCTCTCGACGGCTCTGCTGCTCGTCATCGGTTATCCCATCGCCTATGCCATCACGCGGACGCCACGCCGCGTGCAGGCGATCCTGGTGCTGCTTGTCATCCTGCCGTTCTGGACCTCGTTTCTCATTCGCATCTATGCGTGGATGAATATCCTGCAGCACGACGGGCCGCTCAATCAGCTGCTGCTTGCGCTTCACCTCGTGCGCGAACCGCCAGCCTGGCTCGCGACCGATACGGCCGTCTATATCGGCATGGTCTATTCCTATCTGCCGTTCATGGTGCTGCCGCTCTATGCGACGCTTGAGAAACTCGACGAGTCGCTTCTGGAAGCGGCGGCCGATCTTGGGTGTCCGCGCTGGAAGACATTCTGGCTCATCACCGTGCCGCTGTCGGCGCCCGGAGTGCTCGCCGGGGTCTTGTTGTGTTTCATTCCGATCGTCGGCGAATTTGTCATTCCCGACCTGCTCGGCGGCTCGCGGACGTCGATGATCGGTCAGACGATCTGGACGGAATTCTTCGCCAACAAGGATTGGCCGACGGCATCAGCCGTTGCCGTCGTCCTGGTATGCCTCCTGGTTACGCCGATCGTCGTGTTCCAGCATCAGACGATGCGCGGCGTGGAGCGAGGCTGACCATGCGCAGGCTTTCCGCATTCAATCTTGCGGCGCTCGGGCTTGGCATCGGTTTCCTTTATCTGCCGATCGTCATTCTGGTCGTGTATTCGTTCAACGCGTCGCGCCTGGTTGCAGTTTGGGGCGGCTGGTCGACACACTGGTATGGCGAACTCGCCGCTGACACGCCGCTTCTTGAATCGGCCTTCATCAGCGTGCGCATTGCATTTCTTTCGGCGAGTGCTGCGACCGTGCTGGGCACACTCGCGGCGGTGGCGCTGGTGCGCTTCGGCCGATTCAGGGGCCGGCTGCCGTTCGCTGCGATGATTTACGCGCCGCTGGTCATGCCGGAGGTCATTACCGGCCTGTCGATGCTGCTGCTGTTTGTCGCGGTCGCGATCGATCGCGGTTTCTGGACCGTCGTCGTTGCGCACACCACCATGGCGATGTGTTTCGTCGCCGTGATCGTACAGTCCCGGCTGGTCGATTTCGACATGGCCCTCGAAGAGGCAGCCATGGATCTTGGTGCTTCTCCGGGACGGACCTTTCTCGCAGTGACCTTGCCGCTGATCCTGCCCGCCATTGCCGCGAGCTGGATGCTTGCCTTTGCGCTCTCGCTCGATGACCTGGTCATCGCGAGTTTCACGACCGGCCCGGGCGCGACCACGCTGCCGATCCGCATCTATTCGCAGGTGCGCCTTGGCGTAAGCCCGGAAATGAATGCGGTATGCAGCATCATGGTCGGCGTCGTCGGCGTCGCCGTGATCGCCGCCTCGCTTCTGACCAAGCTCAATGCGGCACGGGGCGCGCCGGCGCGGCTCTGACGAGGGGCAGCGCTCAGTCCCGGCTCTCGCCGGGCGGTCGAAACAGATAGAGCACGAACCAGATCGGAACGATCACGAGCGAGCCGAGCAGTAAATTCGGCAGCGCCCAGGCCAGCCCCTGGCGCGCCAGGTCTTCGATCCGGTCGGGTGAAAGCCCGGCCGTTTTTATCAGTTCATCGGTCCTGATGCCGAAATGGGCAAGGACCGTCCCGACGATCAGCGACGCGATCAGCACCTTGACCATCGTGCGCGTGAGGCGGCTGAACATCCTGTCCCCGGTCGCGGGAAATCCGCGCTGATTCGTGCGCGCGAATCATAGAGCAAATAATTAAAAAACTGCGCGTGGCGCGGGCCGGGCGGCAGGGAACGGTCTTTTCGAGCTACTGGGGCGCCTTTGGCGCGGCTGTGGTCGAGGCCGGCGTCGGGGCGGCAGGCGCCGGTGGCGACGCCAGCAATTGATCGATGACCGACCGGACGGCGTCGCTGGCATTGTAGGTCTTGGCCGCATTCAGAAGCGGCGCCGCCGCGCCGGAGTGCCGGATCAGGCTCTGCGGGTCCGGCAGCATGATCGGATCGTCCCACGGTCCCTGCACGACGAAGGGCAAATCGAACTCATTGTCGCTCGACGTGGAGATCAGTGATGCTACGCCCCTGAGATCGAGATCGCGGGTCGGCACCGAAGCTTGGCCGGTGACCTCAAGGCGGACGGACGGGCCGTCGATATGCATGTCGTTGATCGATACCGTGCCCTGTTCGACCTTCAGGTTGATGGCGAGCTGGTCGAACGGCGTCCGTCCGCTGCGGAAATCGCCGTTGCCCGACAGGGGCCGGCGCTCGAGCCGCTGCAGCAATTGCTCGATATTGATACCATTGAGCGCGCCGGAACTGGCATTCAGCACCGCCGTTCCATTAAGCGCGTGCGTTACGGCAAGCACCGAATCGCCGGAGCCCGCGACATTGACCGCAAGATTGCCGCGGCCTTCGATCTTGTGCAGGCCGAAGACCTGGCCGAGGCAGCTTTCCAGATCGACATTGACGAATTGCATGTTCGACGCGACGCCGACGCCATCATTCGTGGCGGCGAGGCCAAGCGTCCCCTTGGCGACGCCGCCGAAGGCCTGGGCTTCCCCGATGGTGAGATCGAGCTTGCCGTCATGCATGTTCGCTGCGACCGCGGTACGGCCCAATTGAGCGTTCGAAATCTTGATGCTCGCGGCCGAGAGCCGCAGATCGAGATTCATGTCGTTGATGCCGTCGAGCGCCAGCGGCATTCGGTTCCAATTGCGCTCGTTCCTGGCGAGCAGCTGGAACCCGGATACGTATGGCGTCAAATCAAGCGCATCAGCCGCCAGCGTGCCCTGAACGAGGCGGTGACTGTCGGTCGACAAGGTCAACGCACCTTCGGCGGTGTTGCCGTCAAGCTCGACATTGACGTTGGAAAGCGATGCCACGCCGCCACCGATGTCGCTCTGAGCCCGCAACGCGAAGCGGCCGAAGCCGCCGAACGGGAGTTTTTTCTCTCCGGTCCAGCGCATGGCGTCGCGCAGCGAAGGAGATTCGACACCGAGCGTGCCTTCGATCTTCAGCGTCGGCTGGTCGCTTGCCGATCCATCGAAGGCAAGCGTGAGCGGTGCGCTGGACAGCCGCACCTTGAGGCCCGAGCGGTCGCCGGTAAGCGCGGCGAGGAAATCGCTGAGCGTCAGGCTCGCCTCGACCGGCTCGTTGCGCCAGACGAAGTGGCCGTTGGCGCCGAAACTGCGCGAGATCGACGGCCACGCGACCTGGAATTCGAGATTCTCCAGCCGTTCGGTGGCGTTCCTGCCGGCATCATGCACGACGACCGTGCCGTCCTGGATGCCGATTTCCGAGAATGACGCGGTGCGGTCCGGATTGGGCTGCAGCGCGTGCGCGAGCGAGGTGATCAGTCCCGACCAGTTCGACTGGCCGTCGGCGCCGAACTTGACATTGATGGTCGGGCGAACGAGCGTGACATCGGCGATCTCGATCCGGCCGGCGAGAAGCGGGAAATAGCGCAGCCGTGCCGTGAGTTCATCGGCGGCTACGGCAGGCTCGCCGGTGTGCTCGTCGCCGAGGAGCACATTGCGGAAGCGCACGGTTCCGGACGGGAACAGCGATAGCGACACATCGTTGCCAAGCAGCGGATCAAGACCGGTTACGGCGTGGATTTCCGTCTTCACGGCATCGCGCACCGAGGCGTCCGGAATGAGGAACGACAACGCGATGAGTGTGACGAACGCCGCGGAAACCACGGCGGCAACGGCAATCGCAAGGCGTTTCAAGCCGGTAGCCGCAGTCACGGGACGGTTTTCCGATTGTTGTGAGATCGGCCGAATATAGCGGGCGGCAGATCGGGTGGATACATGCTTCGCATCTGTGTCGCTTTCGTGGCCCGGCGGCCGCGAATATTAACCCGGCCTTGAACCCGGATATTGACCTGAAAAAGGAGTGGATCACCTTTGCGTCTGGCCGGTAGAGGCCAGCGACGGCTTTGCATCGCGCCGCTGCGCCACCTCGGCGATCAATTTGCCGATGATGGCCTGGCCGAACGAGTTGAAGTTCTTGGCGACCATGACGAAAGCGCCTGGGCCGCCGATGACGTTGTTGCGATAATAGCTGTCGAGACCGCCGGGCGGATTGGTGTGATCCGGATTCCACGACAGCGGATTCTCGCTGAGAATGACCAGGCCGTTGATGGTGGCGCCCTTTGCCACGGCTTCGTCGCGCGATTGCGATACGTCGCGGCCGGCATTGTTGGTGCCGTCGCCGGAAATGTCGATCGTGCGGCGAGCGCTGTTGAACGGTGTGTGCGTCAAGTGATCCATCGCGAAGTCGATCGCGCCGCTGATCGACGTGCGATCGGCAAATGAGCGCGGCGCTTCGATCAGCCGGTCGCCGAAATCTTTCGCCGAGGCCGCGTCGCCGACCGCGGTCCAGTCGATCACGACATGTTGCGCGCCGATTCCGGACCATTCGACGAAGGTCAATCCAATGCGGTGGTTGCGGCCCGATCGGATGGATTCGAGGACGCGCGGATCGGCGACGGCCGCGGCGTAACCGTCGCGCTGCAACTGGAATTTTGCGGCATCGATGCTGCGCGACACATCCGCAGCAAGCACCAACAAGAGATCGACGTCGTCGGCGGCGAGAGCTGCCGCGGGAAAGAGCGCGGCGGCCGCGAGGACCAACGCCAGGAAGGTCATGATGGTGCGCATCACGCGGCCGAGCATTGCCGCCAAAGGCGGCGAAAACTCGACGAAGGCTACACGACTTTCGGGCCGGTTTTAATCGGCGACGATGCGGCTCGGCGGGAACGCGATTTCGATCAGCGTGCCGGCGTTCGGCGCGCTTTTGATGCTGAAATTGGCCCGGTTGGCCTCCGCCAGGGCTTTTGTCAGCGGCAGTCCGAAGCCGGTTCCTCCCGAACCCCAGCTGCCGGACGTCGCGGTCTGCTGGAACGGCTCGAGCGCCGTCTGGATATCTTTTTCGTTCATGCCGGCGCCGGTGTCGCGCACGCGCAGCACCGCTTCGCGGCTGTCGGTGAATACGGTCGAAACGATCACCTGGCCGCCGGGGCCGGTGAACCTGATCGCATTCGAGAGCAGATTGAGCACGATCTGGCGTAGCGAGCGCTCGTCGGCGACGACGCGCGCCAGGCCCGGCGTGAGCGAAGTGCGGATGATGATGCGCGCGCGGTTCGCCTGCTGCTGCATGATGCCCACGCACTGCTGGGTAAGATCGTTGAGATTGACGTTGGCGAATGTCAGCTCGATCTGGCCGGTCTCGATCTTGGACAAATCGAGGAGATCGTTGAGCATCGAAACCAGATGCGTGCCGGCGCCGTGGATGTCTTTGACATATTCGCGGTAGCGCTCATTGCCGATTGGGCCGAACCGCTCGGCCATGATGACCTCCGCAAAGCCCGTCATGGCATTGAGCGGGGTGCGGATTTCGTGACTGACTTTTGCCAGAAACTCCGCCTTTGCCGCCGCCGCGCGTGTTGCTTCGCGTTTGGCGTTGCGGAGTTCCTCCTCGGTCTGCTTGCGCGCCGTGGCGTCGCGGAACACGGCGCAAATACGATCTGCGCCGACGCGGGCGAGCGTCATGGAGAGGGGAATAAACCGGTCTTCGCCGGCGCGGGCGGATATGTCGAGAACATTGTTGAGGGTGCCGGCGCCCTGCACGATACGGTCGAAAAAGTCGCGCGCCGCGCGTTCGCTATCGGGTGCGAAAAGCTCGCCGAAGTCGCTGCCGGCGAGATCGCGGGTGGTTCTGACGAACAAGGAAACGGCTCGCGTATTGGCGGTGACGATGCGGCCTTGCGGATCGAGCGTGACGACGCCGTCGCTCGCCGTATCGAGGATCGATTTCAACTCGCGGTTTTCATGCTCGACGGCGTCGAGAGCGCGTTCGGCAGTCCGCCGTGCCGTCGCAGCCTGTCCGTTGGTCAGGATCAGCGCAATCGCCGACGAGCCGTTCCACGGCACCGTAAACATGCGGCCTTCGACCGGCAGCTTGTCGCCGCGCTCGGTCAGGATCGACAGCGATTGCGAGCCGCCATTCTCCGCGAGTGCATCGGCGCCGGGATCGGCAAACAGCGCGCTCACTCCGCCCGCTGCTTCAATCGCGCCGAGATTTGTATAGCCGCTCCATTCCAGGAAATGGCGGTTGGCATAGAGAAGCGAGTCGTGCCGGTAAACCAAGACGCCGATGGGGATGCGATCGAGCAGCACTTGCTCGATGACCGCCTCGGCGGCGGCAGGAGCGGCTTCGGCGGCTCCGGGTGCTTCAGCCGGCGCGCCTTCGGCATCGCTCTCTTCAGCCGCCGGTGCCTGTGAACCACGCAGCCGCGAGGTCAGTTCCTGCGCCAGTTCGCGAAAAGCCTTGCGCTCGACGGGGCTCAATGTCGGGGGTGACTTCGGCTCGGCCGGCGGCGTTGGGCGGAACTGCACGACATTGGCCGAAGCAGGCGCAGCGCTCGGCGCGGGGCGATCTGGCGATGACGCTCCAGCCGTCTCGGCGGCGGGGGCGGCTGGGTTTTTTTCCGGAGCCGGAGCGGGCGGTGTCGCGTCCGCCGCTTGCAGCGGCATCGTCTCCGCCACCGCGTACTCGCGGCGCGTGCGCGCCAATTCGTTGATGCGGCTGATGTCGCGGCACACGCCAAAACCACGGTAGCCGCGGAAGCTGCGGTCGCGATCGAACACCGGCAGGCCGGACAGTTCGATCGGCAGCCGCTCGTTCAGGTCGTCCACGGGCCAGGACACGACGATGCCGCTCCAGGTCTCGTGGCTCGCCACCGCGCGCGAGACTTGATTGTCCGGATCGAGCTTGAGGTCCGCGGCGATCTCGCTCCACAGCCGGCCGAATGCGGCGACGGTTCGTGGCCCGACGAGTTCGATGAATTCGTCGGAGCCGACGCCGAAGCGGCCATCCGCATCCATGTGCCAGACGAAGCGCAACGGGTGCCGCCGTTCGGTGACGGGCTCCTCGGGTGCGTTGGCCTGTTGCGGCGCTGGTGCCGGCTCGGCAGGTGGCGCAGGAAGAGCAGTTTCGGGTTCTTTCGCCACAGCCGCCGCCTGTTGCGGCGCGTCGTTCAGTTGCGGCGCGCTCTGCTCGTCGGCGGTGCCGCCAGTCTGTTCCTTCAAAATCAGCATCAGCACGCGCGATGCATCCTGGCCGAGACGTATCGCGGCGACATCGAACGATGTTCCACCGGCTTGTCCGTGTCCGGCGGCGCTTCCGGTTTCAATCGCTGTCGCGGCGAGGGTTTCGATACCTAACGCCGCCCGCGTCGCCGAGCCGGCGAGGAGCTTCTGCGCCGCAGCGCTTGCAAAGATCAGCGCACCGTCGGGCGCATAAGCTGCGACTGCCGCATCGCCGTCGGCGAATAGGCGGCGCACGCGCTCGGCAAGCGTCATGGCGGCGCCGGCCGGCTCGGCCGCGGCGACCAGTACCGCGCTCTTGCCGTCCGCGACGATGCGCGAGCACGCGCAGGTGAGCACGCGGCCAAAGCCGACAAAGCCACGCAGACGCTCAAGCCGCTCGTTCCCGCCGGATGGCAGCGTCGCGGCGAGACGGACAATCTGTGCTGCTGAAGGTTCGGTGACTGTGAAACGGCGCTCCGTGCACGCGATCGCCGTCGCCGCGCCGAACAGCGCAGCGCCGGCTGCATTCGCCCAGAGAATCTGTGAGCCGTCCGCGCTCCATAGCCACGCAGGCCACGCGCTTGTCGCCAGCGGCGAAAGACGCGGATGACGCAACAGGGCGAGCTCTGTTTCCACAATCGACATGCGCGACGGAACTCGTTTCCTAAGGATTTCTTAATAATGCGAGGCGCTTACCGCGTCCATGCTTGCGGCCGCCGCGGCCGCAGGAGAGCCGAGATAACCTTAATGGCCCCCGGGGCTTAGCGGGGCCCACCGTTTCCCTTGCCAGCCCATGGTAAATTCGGGGTAGGATCAGGTGCTGGCGGTTGAAGGAGCGTGCAATGGCCAAAGATCCATTTGAGCAATTTGCTATTCCCAATGAGATGCGTGCGTTCGCCGAACAGAGCGTGACGCAGGCGCGCAACGCCTTCAGCGGTTTCATCGAGGCGGCCAATAAGGCAATGGGGCAGTTCCAGGGCCAGGCCCAGGCGGCCCATAGCGGGGCCACCGAAATCGCGCACAAGTCGATCGGCTATGCCGAGCAGAATGTCGCAGCGAGTTTCGATTTTGCGCAAAAGCTCATGCACGCCAAGGATGCGGGTGACCTCATGGCCCTGCAATCCGAATATCTGAGCCGGCAGATGCAGACGCTTTCGGCGCAGGTTCAGGATCTTGGTCAAAGTGCCGCCAAGATCGTGGTGGATGCTGCCAAGCCTAAAATGTGACGGAAGCGCCGTGGCGCGGTTCCAAAAACACAATATTTCCAATAATTTGCCCGATATTTGTGCGTTGCAATAATTTCTGTTGCAATGCACCAAAACTATTGCTATGTAAGAAACAGCCCGGGCTAGGAACAGTTTGTGCGTTCAGCCGCGGGATAGCGAAATGCCAGGCAACGCGCAGCGGGCGGCGAGGCCGACCAAGAACAAGCTCTCAGTCGAGACAGCCCAAGAGCAACGAGCAAATTCAAGGACACGCGTCATGACCGATGCCACCACAACCACATCCCCCAAAATGAAGAGCAAGCCAGTGGCCAGCGCATTCGAGATGCCGAAATTCGAAATGCCGAAGTTCGAGATCCCGAAAGTCGAAATGCCGGCCGCTTTCCGTGAATTCGCCGAGCGCGGCGTCGCGCAGGCCAAGGACACCTACGAGAAGATGAAGGCCGCCGCCGAAGAGGCGACCGACGTGCTCGAGACCACCTATTCGACCGCCTCCAAGGGCGCCGGCGAGTACGGCCTCAAAGTGATCGAGGCGGCGCGCGTGAACACCAATGCGGCGTTCGATTTCTTCGGCGAGCTGATTACCGCGAAGACGCCGTCGGAATTGATCGAGCTGTCGAGCTCGCATGCGCGCAAGCAATTCGAGACGCTGACCGAGCAAAGCAAGGAACTCGGCGCGCTGGCGCAGAAGGTTGCGACCGATACCGCCGAGCCGATCAAGAGCGGCATGAACAAGGCATTCAGCAAGGTTGCCTGATTTCGCTCGCACGCGAGTTCAAGCATAGCCTTGGATGACGAGGACAAGCCCGGGTCTCTGGCCCGGGCTTTTGCTTGTCCGGCGCCGGGCCCTGTGTCTTGCCAAATTGCGGCATTCCCCATAGGTTCCGCGCGCTTGCCGACCGCGAGCCCGTGCAGCTGTAGCTCAGTTGGTTAGAGCGCCTGTCTGTGGAACAGGAGGCCGGTGGTTCGAGTCCACCCAGCTGTACCAGTACTCCTGCCGCAATCGCCATAACTTCACATTGCTCGCCTCGATTGCGCGCTGAAGCGCCGCGCCGTTGCTGTTTGACACCCCCTCGCGTGCCTCTAGACTTGAAAAAAATACGGTGCCGCTCAGATCGGGCGTGGAGGGGAAATGACCGGAACTCGTGCCGCTTACAGGCTGACGATCGTCCTCCTGACGTCCATTTTTCTATCCGGCTTCATTGCCACTGTCCGCGCTGACGACATTTATCCGGCGCATCCGATAACCATGATTGTGCCGTTTGCTGCGGGCGGCCCGACCGACATTCTCGGCCGCGTGGTCGCGCAAGCGATCGGCCCGATACTCGGCCAGCAGGTCGTGGTCGAAGACGTGACCGGGGCCGGCGGCACGATCGGCGCGACCAAGGCCGCGCGCGCAGCACCTGACGGATATACCATGGTGATGGGCAATCTCGGCACGCATGCCGCGAGCCTCGGCATCTACAAGGATCTGCCCTACGACCCGCGCACCGATTTCGTGCCGGTGATCCTCGTCGCCTCGACGCCGATGGTGCTGGTGACGCGCAAGACCTTGCCGCTGCATACGCTCAACGAAGTCGTCGCCTATGCCAAGGAGCACAAGGGCAAGACGACCATGGGGAGTGCCGGCATCGGATCGATCTCGCATCTCACTCTGCTCCTCTTCAACCATCTCACCGGCGCGGATGTCACGCATGTGCCGTATCGCGGCCTCTCCGAAGCGATCAACGATCTGCTCGGCGGCCAGATCGACTTGTTGTTCGATCAGGTTGTGACGGCAACACCGCACATTCTCGGCGATCAGGAAAACGCGATCGTCGTCACCGTTCCGCAGCGCGCACCGGCTATTCCAAACGTGCCGTCGGCGAACGAGGCCGGATTGCCGGCGCTCCAGACCGTGGCCTGGACAGCCTTGTTCATGCCCAAGGGCACTCCCGAAGCGATCATCACGCGCATCAACGGCGCGGTCCGGAAGGTCATGGACGATCCGTCGATCGACAAGCGGCTTGCCGAGATCGGCGCCGATATCCCGCCGCCCGAACAGCGTTCGCCGCAGGCGCTCGGCACGCTGGTCAATTCCGAAGTCGACAAATGGGTGCCGTTGATCAAGGCCGCCGGCGTGGCGGCCCAGTAAAACCGGCGCGGCAGGCTTGCAGCAGTGAAACTTACCGACGAAGAGAAGGCGATGCAGGCGGGCGAACACGGCCCGCTCCGGCAATGGGCCATCGCGCATCAGGTCAAGGTCGGGACTTATCTCGGCGCTGAGGATTTTGTCCCGGTCGGCCAAGCCCACATCATGGCCGACACGGAATCGCTTGGCGAAGCCGGCGTCGCCTGGCTCGAACGCTGGACAGCGCTGCCCGCGGAGCAGCGTCAGGTCCGAATCCCGACGATCACCGATCCGCGCGGTACCGACTTCACGCAGGCCGCGCGTCTCAAGCAGCAATCCTGGATGCTCGACCTCGAACATCGTGCCATCGCCGCTTTCGAGGCGCTCGGCGTGCTGATGACCGATACTTGCATCAACTACCAGACCATCATGCCGCCGGTGCGCGGCGAGCACATGGCCTATGGCGATACCGGCGTCGTCATCTATTCGAACAGCGTGTGCGGCGCGCGCTCGAACTTCGAAGGCGGACCTTCGGCGTTGAGCGCCGGCCTCACCGGCCGCACGCCGCGTTACGGCTATCATCTTGACGCGCAGCGCCAGGCGACCTTGCTGATCGAACTGTCATGGACGCCGCGCGAACTCAGCGATTGGGGCGCGCTCGGCGGTCTCGTCGGGCGCCTGGCGGGCGATTATTGGCAGGTGCCCGCAATCCTTGGCGTCGATCGCGTGCCAAGTTCCGACGAAATGAAGCATTTCGGTGCTGCGCTGGCGAGTTTCGGCTCGGTCGCATTGTTCCACATGGCCGGTATCACGCCCGAGGCGATGCGCATCGAGGACGTTGTGCCCGCGGGTCATTCGCTGCCGACGCACGATATCGGCGAGGCCGATATCCGCGCGCTGCGGGCGAATTACGCCAAGGATATCGGGGCGGTCGATGTCGTCGTGTTCTCCGCGCCGCAACTTAGCCTCGTGGAACTGCAGATGCTGGCAGGGATGCTCGACGGCCGCAGCGCGAAGGTCCCGCTGCTCGCGGTCACAAGTCCGCAGGTCAAGCCGGATGCCGATCGCCTGGGTCTCACGGCGCGGATCGAATCCGCCGGAGGCACCGTTCTGTCCGGCATGTGCTTCTATCAAAGCTACGCGCGGGAAATGGGCGAGGCGAACGGCTGGAAGCGTCTCGCGACCAACTCGGCGAAATTGACCAACATCCTCGGCGGCTATGGCTACAAGCCGGTGCTGCTTTCGATGGAACAATGCGTTGCGGCAGCTTGCGCCGGCGGAAGGATTTCCGGATGAGCGCGAAGATTTTCTACGCCACTGCCGGAATGGGACGCAAAGTGCAGGCCCCGGCGCTGGTTGCGAGCGATGGCTTTTCCGCGCGGTACGATCTCGATCGCATCCGCGGCGTATTTTCGCGTCCCGAACACAAGCTCGCGGGCGAGAGCTACCGGGG
Source organism: uncultured Alphaproteobacteria bacterium (assembly GCA_963808205.1). Taxonomy (GTDB): domain Bacteria; phylum Pseudomonadota; class Alphaproteobacteria; order Rhizobiales; family Xanthobacteraceae; genus BOG-931. The sequence goes on along the minus strand of CAWEER010000005.1, from coordinate 221,746 downwards.
TCGCGTGCTCGTGCTCGATGCCGCCAAGGGCGGCGTCGCAACGGCCTGGATGCTCTACGAAATGAACGCGCGCGGCATCATGCCGGCGGCGCTCGTTCTCAACCGCGTCAATCCGATCATGGTTCAGGGCGTCGCGCTTGCCGACTTCACCATGATTTCGGGCTTCGATTCCGATATCACCAAGGCCATTCCGAATGGCGCGATGGTCGAGATCGAGCCGGCCGGCGAGCGGCCGTTCATCCGGGTGCTGTGAGTCAGCCGGCCGGGCAGCGCTGATATTCCTTCAGATCGCCGAACGACCTTCCCATTTTTGCGCGGCCGTCGTCCTGAGGCCGAATGATGATGTTGACGGTTTGCGTTTTGGCCGGCTGCGCCGCGCTGGTGCAGTACGCATGCACGGCGTAGTTCGGACCGTGCGAACCGGGCGTCTCCACGATCCACCGCACGGCGCAACTGCCCTGGGCGTCGCCATATTGGCCGGGCTCGATCACGATGTTGGACTCGTCGCGGGTGGTGCATTTGTCCGGCGTCTCCGCCCAGCTTCCAAGAAACGCGGCCGGAAAAGCGGTGTGCCGTATCTCGTCGCCGATCGCCGCCTGTATCGGCAACGCTGAAACGGAAAGGATCACGATAGCAATGCGCTTCATTTTCAGCCCCCTGGTGACGCCGGTGGCAGGCCCGAGGCGTCAAATAACTTCCTTGGTCTTGTCGTCCGTCTCGCCGTAGCGGCGAAGCGTGGCGGGTTTGGTGCCGGCATAATGCTGTTCGAGGCCGGGTGCGATCTTGGCATTCTCGCGCTCGAAGAGCGAGTTGCCGGCAAGGTCGCTCTCGACGAGGAAAGGACCGAACTTCTCCACGTCAAGCACCCAGACCGCCTGCGCCAGGCCCAGTTCTTCCAGCCAATAGACACCGGCGACGCGCTTGATGCCGCGGCCGAGCAGGGCGCCGGTGCCGTAGCCGACCGTGGTGAGATAGACCGCATTATTGGGCACGAATTGCTCGCGATAGGACTGCGAGGTCATGCCGCCCTTGCCGATGATGATGTTGCAGCCCGATAGCTTGAACCAGCCGTCCATCCATTGCGCGAAACGGAATGACGCGGTCGCAGTGACCGCACCGACCGTGTGACTGCCGTCGGGATTGATGCTTGCCGCCGGCGAGCAATGAAAATTGGTGATGCCGAGCGCTTCCTTGGCCGCCGGCATTCCGGCGCCGTCGCCGATGGCGCGTTTGTAAACGCCTTCGCGCGCAGTGAAGACGCGGCCAGCCAGATAAGCCACCGAGCCGATCTCCAGTTTCCGGAGATCCTCGGTGCGCGCCGGCAGATCGATATGAACGGTTTTGAGATCGGCCATTGCTTTATTCCGCCGCTGCCGCCGCTTCACGTCCCCATTCGACGGTGGAGCGGCGCATATAATCGGTAAACCACATCGGATCGGTGCGGAACGTCGCGGTGCCGTCGGGCGCGATGCGCGCGCAGGCCCGCCGCGACGACAGGCAAAACATGTGCACCGACATCGGCATGCCACCGGTGTGGCAATAGCCGACCTCGATATGGCAATCGATCACCATCGACGAGCCGACAAAGCCCATCGCACCCATGCCGATAGTGTTGCCCAGCGTCTTGAACTCGTCTTCCAGCGCCGCGATTTTCGGATCGGGATTGCGCGAGCCGACGACACGCAGGCAGGACGCCTGTTTGCCCAAAACCATGCTGGTGTCCTTGGAGCCGCCGAGACCGACGCCGACGATGGCGGGCTGGCAGGCCAGGCCGCGCTTGCCGAAGCCGATCAGCGTGTCGAGAAAAAACCGCTTGATGCCTTCGATGCCGTCGCCGGGAAACAGCATCCGGTAATCCGAGCCGAACAAGCCGCCCTTGTGCACGGTGGTGAGCTCGATCCAGTCGGCGTCGGGATGAAAGGAATATTCGATCTCGGGCGCGCCGATACCGACATTGTTGTTGTGATCGGTGCGCCACAACGGATGCACGCGGTTCGGCCGCAGCGGAACATTGGTCGTCGCCCGCGCTGTGGCGCGCCGCAACGCCGTCTCCAGCGCCACCGGGCCGCCCTCGATCCGCGCTTCGTTGCCGATCTTCACGTACCATCGCGGTAGACCGGTATCGCCGCACATGGCGCGGCGGTCTTCCTTGGCGGCCTCGTAATTCTCCAGCATCGCCTTGATGACGAAGGCCGACAGATCGCCCTTTTCGGTATCGGCGCAACGGCGCAGGCCGTCGAGATAATCCTCGGGGATTTCGATGGCGGCCTTTGCCATCAAATCCTCGGCGATACGCTGAATGGAGGTTACCGGGATCATCTCTGCCTCGTCATTCTGCGGCGATCTGGTCGCGCAAGATCGTTTCGCCGGGCTTTACATGCGTGAATTCAACCGGCCGGTCCGTGATCTCGATCCGGCCGCCGCGTTGCCGCGCCACGGTGAAGGTCGACGTCGCGAGATCGCCGGGCTCCGGAAAGTCGGACCGGAAATGCGCGCCGCGTGAATTCTCGCGCCGCAGCGCTGCCAGCGCGATCACCCGGCTAATCTCGCACAGCGAACGCAGGTTGAGCCAGTCATGCCAGGTCAAATTGAAGTGACGGCCGCCATCCGGAACCCCGGTCGCGAGCAGTTCCGCCTCTATCCCATCGAGCGCGGCTATGCCGCGTTCGATGCTTGATCGGTCGCGCACGACGCCGACTTCATCCCACATCGTGTCGAGGAGTTTTTCCCGCAGCGCGTTGAGATCGCCGGATTTTCGGGTGAATGGATGCTGGGCGCGGGCAAGTTCGGCATCGAGAACAGCGCTATCTGGCGGGCGATGGCCCGGGTTCCTGGCGATCCAGCCCGGCATGACGTCGCCAGCGATGCCGCCGAACACCGTTGAATTCGCGACGCCATTGCCGCCGAGCCGGTTCGCGCCGTGCATGCCGCTCGCATCCTCGCCGGCGACAAAAAGCCCGAAGCGCTCCGTCGCGGTATCGACCTCGCACATGACGCCGCCCATGAAATAGTGCGCGGTCGGTACCACTTCGACCAGGCCGCCGGCGAGATCGAAGCCGCAGTCGCGGCAGCGGTCCACCATGCCCTTGAACTGTTTTGCGACGCTCGCCGGGCCGAGATGGCCCATCTTGATATAGACGCCGCCGTTCGGCGTAGTCCGTCCGGCGCGCATTTCGGCATAGATGGCGCGGCTGACCACGTCGCGGGTGGCGCGTTCGAGTTTCGGATCGTAGTCGCCCATGAAGCGATACATCGCGCCGTTGAGGAGGTATCCGCCGGCGCCGCGCAAGCCCTCTTCCAGCACAGTCCCGGTCATGCGGGTGTCCGGTCCGGCGAGCAGTCCGGTCGGGTGGAATTGCACCATCTCCATGTCGCGCAGCGGCAGGCCAAGACGCAATGCCATGGCAAGCCCATCCATGGTCTTGTCGCCGGACGGCGTGTGATAGCGATACATGGTCGGACCGCCGCCGGTTGCGAGCAGCACGGCCTGCGCGCCGACATAACGAAACGCACCAGTTCGCACGTCGATGAAGAGGACCCCGGCAACCGCGCCATCGGCGGCCGGAATGAGCGCAACCGCGCGGTGCTCTTCGAGCCGCCGGATCGGCCGCGCCCAGACCTGTTCCATGAGACGATTGATGATCTCGATGCCGGTGAGATCGCCCTTGTGCACGGTGCGATCGAAGGTCTGGCCGGCGAAAGCTTTGCCGTGCAGCGTGCCGTCCGGGTTGCGATCGAAGAAACAGCCGATTTCGTTCTCGAGTTCACGCACGCGCTCGACCGCCTTCGAAACCAGAGTCCAGGCGAGTTCCTGGTGCGGCAGCCATTTGCCGCCCTCGATCGTGTCCATGAAATGCCGCTCGACCGAGTCGCCGGGGTTCATGGCGGCGTTGTAGCCGCCCTGCACCATGCGGGTGCAGCCGCATTTGCCGAGAAGACCCTTGGTGGCGATCGTGATGTCGAGATCGGGGTTGGCCTTGAGCGCGTGGAGCGCGGCAAACAGCCCGGCGCCACCGGAGCCGAGAATCAGGATGTCGGTCTTGAGATGCTCGACGTTCATTCCATCCTCAGAACACGCGCACGAGAAATATGAAAGCGACGGCCGCGGAAACGGCGGCGGCCAGTGTCGCAAGCTGTTTCTGCCGGTCATGCCAATCGAAATTCTCGATCACCAGAACGCGCAGTCCGCCGAGCAGATGCACGGTGAGGAGAAAGACGAGGCCGACTTCGGCGACCTTGACCAGCGGCTGTTCGGTCCAGCGCAGGAAGCCGTCGAGCTGGGCATCGCCATTGATGGCAAGCCCAAGCGCCAGGAAATGCAGCGGCAGGAAGATCGCAAGCGCAAGCCCGGAGATCCTGTGCACCATGGCGGCAACCCATAATATGCTGCCGCGATGCTTGACCTGCCCCGCGATCATGACAGCACCACCGCCGCGACGGCACGCGCGCCGAGCAGCGCCAGCAGCAGGCCAAACCCGATTGCCGTCACGCCGGCGCGCCGTTCTCCGAACGGTGACCATTCGGCGAGGATATTACGTATGCCGATGGCCGCGTGGATCGATACCGCGGCGACGAAAATCCCGTAGAACGATGCCCATGCGACACTGCCGCGGGTGCGCGAAAGAATGTCCGCAGCCGAGAGGCCCTGGCGCGTGGCGTAGAAAATGACAGCGAGATGGATGAGAACCATCGGCGCCATGAGCGCTGCCGTCAGCCGCTGCCAGATATAGAGCCGCACATTCATGCCTTTATCTCGCCCCTCAGATACGCGGCGGTTGTGCGCCGCTTCAGGCCGGCAATGGCGGCGGTCGGATTGAGGGTTTGCGGACAAAGCTCCTGACACGATTGATGCGAGTGGCAGGAATGGCAGCCACCGTCCGCCGCGACGGCTTGCAGGCGCGCGACGTTGCCGCCATCGCGTTCGTCATTCACCAGCGTCCAGGCGCGATTGAGCGCCGCCGGGCCGAAATAGCCGGAATTCCAGCGCACGGTATCGCAGCCGGCATGGCAAATACCGCAATTGATGCATTCGATGCCGGCATCGGCCGCCACACGCGACGGCGTGTCCGGCCTGATTTGCGCGATCGGGTCGTGCCGCGTTTTTGTCGGCGCAAAGACACCCTTGGCGTCCTGCCACTTCTCGAAGAAGGCCTGCATGTCGGTGGCCAGATCCTTGATCACCGGCAGGTTCTCGAGCGGGCCGATTTCGAGCCGGCCGCCGCCGGCGACCCTGGACACATGGGTCCGGCAGGTCCAGCGCGGCCGGCCGTTTACGGTCATGGCGCAGGAGCCGCACACGCCGACCCGGCATGCGAAGCGATACGACAATGACGGGTCGATGTGGCGTTGCACGAACGTGACCACGTCGAGCACGGTCTGACTTTCCCGCCGCGGCACGGAGTAGGTCTCGTAACGGCCCTGTTGTCCGCCACGCCAAAGCGATACCGAAAGCTCTGAAAGCGGGCCTGACATGGGACTCCTGGTTCGCGCTTCCCGCGCTTGTTGGGCGTAGTGTAGCAAGTGCAGCCGCCTAAAAAAACCAAAAGAACCCGGCGTTTTCGCCGCATAATGAGGCGTCGTGCATATCTCTGCGGACGCCTTATAATTGAGAAAAAAGCGACGGAGGAAACGGGATGGCCGCGCTCAAGCTCAGTTACGTCCATGGCGCAAGCAATCAACCGCTGATTGGTGAAACGATCGGGCAGTTCTTCGACGCCGCTTGCGCCAAATGGGCATCGCGCCCGGCGCTCGTCGTCCGTCACCAGAAGGTGCGGTTGAGCTATGACGAATTGCTTCGGGAAGTCGACAAGCTCGCCGCCGGGCTTCTGACGCTCGGCTTGCAGCCCGGCGACCGCATCGGCATCTGGTCGCCGAACAATTCGGAATGGGTGCTCACCCAGTTCGCAACCGCCAAGGCCGGCCTGATCCTGGTCAATATCAATCCGTCTTATCGCATCGCCGAACTGGAATACGCGCTCAATAAAGTCGGCTGCAAGGCGCTCATCCTCGCCGAGCGTTTCAAGACCTCGGACTATATCGGCATGCTGCGCGAACTCGCGCCCGAACTCGGCCACGCCACGCCGGGAAAGCTCGAGTTGGCGCGGCTGCCGGCGCTGCGCTCGGTCGTGCTGCTCGGCGAAGGCCGGTATCCCGGCACATTTCGTTTCTCCGAGATCCTGGCCCGAGGCGGCGCGGCGGAAGCGCAGCGTATCGCCGAACTCGCGCCGCAACTGCAATTCGACGAGGCGATCAACATCCAGTTCACGTCGGGGACGACAGGCTTCCCGAAAGGCGCGACGCTGTCGCACCACAATATCCTCAATAACGGCTACTTCATCGGCGAAGCCATGCGGCTCACGCCGGAGGATCGTCTTTGTATTCCGGTACCGCTCTATCACTGCTTCGGCATGGTGCTCGGCAATCTCGCGGCGGTGACGCACGGCGCCTGCATGGTGTTTCCCGGCGAAGGGTTCGATCCGCTGGTGACGCTTGAAACCGTGGCCGAAGAACGCTGCACCGCGCTCCACGGCGTGCCGACCATGTTCATCGCGCAGCTCGATCATCCGGAATTCGGCCGTTTCGATCTTTCATCATTGCGCACCGGCATCATGGCCGGCTCGCCGTGTCCGATCGAGGTGATGAAGCGCTCCGTCGCCAAGATGAATCTCTCCGAGATCACCATCGCCTACGGCATGACCGAGACCTCGCCGGTGAGCTTTCAAAGCTCGACCGAGGATCCGCTGGAACGGCGCGTCTCCACCGTCGGCCGCATCCAGCCGCATCTTGAAGTGAAGATCGTTGATCTGAACGGCCGCATCGTGCCGCCCGGCACACCCGGCGAACTCCTGACGCGCGGCTATTCGGTCATGCTCGGCTATTGGGGTGACGAGGAGCGCACGCACGAGGCGATCGACGCGGCGCGCTGGATGCATACCGGCGATCTCGCGACCATCGACACCGAGGGCTATTGCAACATCGTCGGACGCATCAAGGACATGGTGATCCGCGGCGGCGAGAACGTCTATCCGCGCGAGATCGAGGAGTTCCTCTACCGGCATCCGAAGATCCAGGACGTCCAGGTGATCGGCGTGCCGGACGATCGCTACGGCGAGGAGATTTGCGCCTGGGTCAAGCTGCGCCCCGGCGTGAGCGCGACCGACGAAGAGATCAAGGCGTTCTGCCGCGATCAGATCGCCCACTACAAGGTGCCGCGCTACGTCAAATTCGTCGACGAATTTCCGATGACCGTCACCGGCAAGATTTAAAAATTCATCATGCGCGAACGCACCATCAATGAGCTTGGGCTCGAGGTGCAGAAGACGGCGTGATGGCAGTCCACGCCGTCACGGCTTGGCGAGCTTCGCCACGACCGGCAGCCAGGTTGCCTGTTCCTTGTCGACGAAGGCGAGGGCTTCGTCCGGCGTCATGGCGCGGGAATAGCTTCCGATATTCGCCAAATTCTTTTTGAATTTGGGATCGTCCACAACTTCGGCCAAATCCACACTCACCTTTTTCACGATCGGCGCCGGCGTGCCGATCGGCGCGACCAGGACCTGCCAGCCGGTTGCCGAAAAGCCGGGGATTGTTTCGGAGACCAAAGGCAAATCGGGAAATTCAGGCAGGCGTTCGTGGGCGGCGACCGCAATGAGCTTGACCTGCCCGGCGTTGACCGCGCCGAGAATTCCCGAATAGCCCTCGATGATCATCGAGACCCGACCCGAAGCCACGTCGGCGAGCGCGGCCGCGGGTCCCGCGTTATAGGGAACCGGAAGCAACTGAATGCCGGCGCGGTCCTCGATTACGAGGCCGGTCAAGTGTGTGAGCCGGCCGACTCCGGTTGCCGCGATCGTGATCTTGCCCGGCTCTTTTTTGGCGAGAGCGATGAGTTCCGGCAATGTGCTGACGCCAAGCGCCGGGTTTACGGCGACGAACATCGGATTTTCCGCAGTGAAGCCGATCGGCAGGAAATCGCGCGGCAGTTTCAGCGGCACGTTCGGCGCGATGCCCGGCCCCGCGATAAACGATGCGAGCGACGGCATGAACAGGGTGTAGCCGTCGGGGGCGGCGTCCGCCGCGGCACGTGCGGCAATGCTGCCAAACGCGCCCGCATGATTGACGACAACGACCTGCTGCTTCCACAGCTTGGTCATCCCGTCGGCAATGGTGCGGGCGTCGATATCCGGCGTGGAACCGGCAGAGGCGTCGGATATCACCGTCACCGGCTTGTCCGGATAATTGCCGGCTTGGGCGTGCAGGCTGCCCCCCGCATGCAATGTCACCAGGCACAGAGCGACTGTGCCAATCCAGATACGGCTGCGCGTCATATCGTCCTCCCGCGGGCGTTTGTAACGTTAAGGATATGGCGTGGCGCCGTCCCGTTCCATCGGCATCGCGGGCCTGCGCCAAACCGACACGCCCGATCTTCTTTACGTTAACCCGACGTAACCGTCCGGCGAACATGCAGATTTAAGAATTCCCCACTATGAACCCTGAGATAACCCTTCCATCGGTCCAGTCGAAATCGTGACACGCGCGACATCATTGACGGCATATCGGACTTCGGGCGTGCCAATGGATAGCGGCCGTTCCGCGCTTGCGCGTTTGAGCGGCCTTTCACGCGAACTGTCCCCTGACATCACGCTCAGCATTCATACAAGCCTGACCGAGATCGAAGACGAATGGCGCCAGTTCGAGCAGGTCGCCGAATGCACGCCGTTTCAGACTTTCGAATGGCTCTCGGCATGGCAGCGCCATATCGGCGCGCTCGATCATGCGATCGTGGTTGTCGCGGTCGGCCGCTTTGCGGACGGCAATACCGCGTTCATTTTGCCGCTCGCGGTGGATCCGCGTCGTTTCGTGCGGCGGCTGTGTTGGCTTGGCCAGGAATTGTGCGACTACAACGCGCCGCTATTGGCGCGTGACTTTGCCCAGCATATCGCACCGGATCGCTTTGTAACAATCTGGCGGAATCTGCAAACGCTCATTCAGTCCGACCCGAAGCTGCGTTACGATTGGGTCTACTTCGAGAAAATGCCGCAAACGGTCGGCGTACAGATCAATCCTTTCACCTATCTGGCCGTGACGCCCAACGCCAACAGTGCGCACATCACGCAATTGGGCAACGACTGGGAGACGTTCTATCGCGCCAAGCGCTCGTCAGCGACGCGCAGGCGCGACCGCAAAAAAAGCAAGTCCATGTCGGAGTTCGGCGATATCCGCTTTCTGACCGCCGTAGAGCCGAACGACGTCCTGCAGACGCTCGAAACATTGTGGGAGCAAAAGACGCACATCTTCGAGCGCAAGGGTATTGCCGACATCTTCGCGCGGCCGGGCTACCAGGCGTTCTTCGCCGACTTCGCCGCCAATCCGAATACGCGGCACCTGGCTCACGTCAGCCGCATCGAAATCGGCGGCAAATGCGCAGCGGCGAATTTCGCGATCACATTCGGCGACTGCTACTATCACGTGCTGTCGAGTTACTGCGACGGCGCGTTGACCCGTCATGGTCCGGGCAGGCTTCACCTGCGCGAGCTCATCGCCCACGCCATCGAGCTCGGTCTGCGGCACTTCGATTTCACCATTGGCGACGAGCCGTACAAGCTCGAATGGTGCGATCTGCGTTTGAATCTCTTCGACTACAGCACCGCCGCCACGTGGCGCGGCAGGCCTGCAAACGTCATCTCGACGTTGCGGCGCCGGCTCAAGCGCTTCATCAAGCAAACGCCGCTGGTGTGGCAGACTGTCTCCCGGCTCCGCTCCGCGTTTGGGGCGATCAAGCACCCGCAGGAATCCTAGTTTCCTAGCGTTCGATCCGGTCGAGGTTCGCTGTCATCAGTGCAATGATGCGCCGGAACGAGGCGAGGTCGCGCGCGGCGATACCTTGCTCCGCGTCCTCAACGATGCCGCGCGCCAATGTCAGCAATTCATTGCGCAGCCGCTTTGCCTTCGCGGTGAGAAAGACCCGCATTTTGCGCCGGTCATCGGCGCCTCGCACGCGGCGGATCAGGCCCGTTCGCTCCATGCTGCGGAGCGCGATCACGGTGGTCGGCTCCATCATGCCGACCCGCGCCGACAGTTCCCGCTGCGAAAGCCCATCGCTGATCCACAGCACGCGCAGGAAATACCATTGGCCGCGCGTCACGCCGAAAGGCGCAATCCGCCGTTCCAGCAGGCGTTGAAAAGCGCGATGTGCATCGCGTACCAGATAACCTGAACTCAGGCGCGGCGGCAATTCGACCGGGCGGCGGCCCATGGCAGACTCGTTTGGCGGTGACGGCATCGGCGTTGACAGCCCCGGTGCGCCGTGCAGATAATTACTTAGAAATCTATGCAATGGGAAAGCCGAAGATGCAACAGCCTGTGCGCAAGCAAGAAACCCCCGCGACGCCGAACCAGGCCTTCGACCTGCGCAGCACGCTGGAATGGCTGCGCGCGTCGGGCGATCTGATCGAGACCGACAAGGAAGTCGACCCGGACCTGCAGGTCACGGGATTGCAGAAACACATGGATGGCGGCTGTCCCATTCTGTTCAACAACGTCAAAGGCAAGCCGAACCATCGCGTCGTCACCAACCTGTTCGGCGACATGGCGATCATCAACCGCATGTTCGGCTGGAAGGACGATGCCGAGCGGGTGCGCAAGCTCGCCTATGCGTTGTCTCACCCGATAAAGCCGGTCGAGATCGCCCAGAGCGAAGCGCCGTGCCAGGAGCACGTGATCGAAAAGCCCGACGATGTGAACAAATGGATGGTGCCGATCCGGCACACCACCTACGAGCCGGAGCTGACGGTCGGCTCGGGCATCCGTTGCGTCACCGGCCCGCAATTCGATGGCGGCTCTGACCTCGGCTACAACCGCATGAATTTCCGTTGGGGCAATGTCGGCACGTTCCAGATTTCGCCCGGCTCGCACATGTGGCAGGTGGTGAACAAGTACTACAAGGAGAACGAGCCGGTTCCGATCACCATGTGCTTTGGCGTGCCACCGGCCTGCACGCTCCTGGCCGGCGCCGGCTTCGACTATGCGGTGTTGCCCATGGGCTGCGATGAAATCGGCGTCGCATCCGCTGTGCAGGGCGCGCCGATTCGGCTGGTGAAGGCGCGTACCGTCGACGCCATGGCGCTTGCCGATTGCGAGCTGGTGCTCGAAGGCTACGTCGATCCGCGCGACCGCCGCTTCGAGACCAAGGAAGCTGAAGACGCCGGCGTGCAGGGCCGTTACCATTTCCATCCGGAATGGGCGGGCTATATGGGGAAATCCTACAAGGCGCCCACCTTCCACGTCACCGGCATCACCATGCGCAAGCCGGAAACCAAGCCGATCATCTTTGCGCTCGGCGTGCACATGCTCGACGACCATAATATCGATACCTCGGTGCGCGAGGCCGCGATCTACGAATTGTGCAATCGGTTGCAGCCAGGCATCGTGCAAAACGTCGTCATCCCGTATTGCATGACCGACTGGGGCGGCTGCATCATTCAGGTCAAGAAGCGTCACAAGATCGACGAAGGCTGGCAGCGCAACTTCCTGGGCGCGATTCTGTCGTGCTCGCAAGGCATGCGGCTTGCCATCGCGGTGAGTGAGGACGTCGATCCCTATTCGATGGACGACATCATGTGGTGCCTGACCACACGCGTGAACCCGCGCACCGATATCCTCAATCCGATCCCCGGCGGCCGCGGCCAGACTTTCATGCCGGCCGAGCGCATGACGGCCGGTGAGCAGCAGTGGACCGCCTCGAACACCCAGTTCGAGGGCGGCATGGGCATCGATGCCACCGTGCCCTTTGGCTATGAGAGCGACTTTCTCCGCCCGGTCTATCCCGTCGACAAGGTGAAGCCGGAGGATTTTTTCTCCAAGGAAGACATCGCCAACGCAAAGAAGCGCATGCAGGGCTGGGTGCATTCGCTGGCGCGGACGGGGCGGTAGTTGTCACAATCGGCGTTGCGCGCACCCCGCGCAATGAAATTTCCTTCCGACGAATGATCTGCATCGCCATATTTTGCGGCGGTCTTCCTCCATTTAGCTTCGGTGATGGCAGTATTTTGGCGTCCGTGTGACTCTGTCATTAACGCCACGGGAATGATTGCGACGTAGAAAATGCGACGCAGAAATCGCCATGTGGAAATTTTCCCCAATCCAAATTCCGATAGCGGCGAAAGCGGTCCTGCTCATTGGCATGCTGGGATTGCTTTCGATCGCTGCCAATTGGTTCTGCTTGCAGCGGCTTGACGAACTGACCAGGCTCGATGCGCTGGTGTCGGAGCATATTGCGCCGGCCAGATTGGCGCTGGCCGAGGCGAAAGTCGCGATCGAATCTTTCGGTGTCGGCACCTACAAGATGTTTGCCGCGGCCGATTCCGATGAAACGAAAGAGGCGATCGCCGACATAAAAGGCGAATATGAAGTTGCCAAGAACAGGCTCAAAACCGTCCTTGAGGACTACCCGGCAACGCGGGATGAGGTTCAGATAACCCTGGAAAAGCTCGATCGGTCGCGCGACCTGGCGCTTGAGTTGCGCGATGCCCTGCAGGCCGGCGACCGCGCCAAGGCGCAAAGCGTCGTCGAGCTGAAGTTTGATCCCGCGCGCGTCGATGTGATCTCCCACATGAACCGGATGATCAATATCCTCGGCGGACAGGCGCGCGCCGACGAGGATGAATCGGCCGAACGCGGCGCCTGGATTTACCGAATGACGATCGGCATCCTGGCTTTCGGCACGGCGGCGGCGCTGATTGGCGCATTTCTGCTCAGTCATTTGCTGATCGCGCGTCCGCTGCGGCGCATGGCTGCCACGATGACCAGCATGGCCGGCGGTGACCTCGATGCCATCATTCTTGGCAACCATCGTCAGGACGAAGTCGGAGCCATGGCGCGGGCGGTCGAAGTGTTCCGCGACAACGCCGTGGCGTTGCGTGAAGCAGAGCGGGCGCGCGCATCCGAGCGTGAGGATTCGGCAATCCGGAAAGCCCAGACCCTCGACGACATCGCCCGAGCGATCGAGACCGAAATTCTTACCGTAGCCGCCGTCGTCGAGCAGTCGGCAACCGAACTGGAAACCGGTGCGCGCAGCATGACTTCGGTGCTATCGGATTCGCAGCATCACGCCCGCCTTGCGGCTTCGGTGTCCGAAGAGACGACCACCAACGCAGCGAGCGTCGCTGCCGCGATAGAAGAGCTGTCCACATCGATCGGCGAAATCAATGCTCAGGTCGCCAATGCGTCCGGCATCGTCGCCGAGGCTACGAGTTGCGCCAGTCGCGCCGATGACAATGCATGCGCACTGGCCGCGGCCGTCAAGGATATCGATCAGGTCGCGACCATGATCACCGCGATCGCCAATCAAACCAATTTGCTGGCGCTCAATGCCACCATCGAGGCCGCGCGTGCGGGTCAGGCGGGGCGCGGCTTCGCCGTCGTAGCGCAGGAGGTCAAGGCGCTCGCCGCACAAACGACCAAGGCGCTGGCCGAGATCAAAGACAAGACGGCGTCGGTCACAAAGGTGATCGGGACCGTGCAAGAGGCGACGGGGGCGCTCTCCGGGCTGATGCAGCAGGTCGAGCAGATATCAAACGCGATCTCGGACTCGGTCCAGCATCAGGATTTGGCAGCGCGCCGGATCGCCGAGAACGTCGAAGGGGCGGCTGGACGGGTCCGTCAGGTGTCCAGCAGCATCTCCGGCGCCAGCGATCTCGTTCACGAAAGTGCGCGCGGCGCCGAACAGGTGCTCGCCGCGGCCGCCGAACTCAATCGTCAGGCCGCCGCGCTGAGCCGCGACGCCAGGGATTTCACCGGTCGCATTCGGATTGCGTAGCCGGCTCGGCAGCCCCCGAGGTCAGGCCGATGCCGCGATCGTGCGGAGCCGGCCTTTGATCACGATGCCTCGCGTTGCCATCGCTCCGCCAGGGACCTGCGGTCGAGCTTGCCGCGTTCGGTCTTCGGCAGCGAGGCGCTGATGACGATGTGCTTTGGGGCCTTGAAGGCCGGGAGCGCGGTGCGGCAGTGGCGCAAAAGGTCCGCGGCATCGGCATTTGCGCCGGGGCGCAATACCACATAGCTCACCACTTCCTCGCCGTAGATCGGGTCCGGCACGCCAACGGTCGCGGCCTCGATCACGTCGGCGCATTGCATCAGGCACGAATCGATCTCGACCGGTGAAATCTTGGCGCCGCCGCGGATGATCAGCTCCTTTTCGCGGCCGGTAAGCGTCAAAAAACCTTCGGCGTCGAGGCAGCCGAGATCGCCGGTGCGGAAGCGGCCGCGGCTATGAATCTGGATGCCGCCGTCTTCACCCAGATAGCGATACGGATGATCGGCAAAGCCGCCAACTTCGACATAACCGATCTCGCCCGCCGGCAGGCGCCGCCCGTCGGTGCCGACAATGGCGAGATCGAGATAGGGCAGGGGCCGTCCGACGGTGCCGAGCCGCCGCTCTTCGCCCGGGATTGCGGCGATCCAGCTCGCTTCGCTGGCGCCACAGCCCTGCGCGACGGGAATGCCGAACTTCTCCTCGAAGCGCTTCCATTCCTGAAGCATCAGCGGCGCCGAGCTCGATGTAATAAAGCGCAGTCCCGGCAAACTGTCGCGATGCGCGTTGTTTTCGCCGTTGAGCAGGATGTTGATCGTCGTGGGATTGCCTGCGGCAATCGTCACGCCGTGATCGCGTATATGCGCGAAGAACCGGCTTGCCGAAAATTTCTCACCAAGCACCAAAGTGGCGCCGCGATTGACGACGGCTAGCGCGCCGAGAAGCTGCGCCGAGGCCCAACTGAAAGGGCGGAAGTCATATATCCGGTCGTCGGGCGTGATCCCGAAGCCATCGGCGACCGGATCGATATTGAGAAGATATTCGCGAAAATTCAAAACCACGCCCTTTGGCCTTGCGCTGGTGCCCGAAGTAAACAGGATCACGGCATCATCTTCGGCGCGGGCGGCGGTGTGCGGCTCGCCCGGTGCGCAATGCGCGAGATCGGCGAACAGGGTGCCCGCTTCCGGCCCGTCCCGGTGCCCGATGCGCAGGCACGGCGCCGACGCGGCCGCCAGGAGATCGTCGAGCTGTAAGCCGTCCTGATACAGAATGAGCTTCGGCTGCAATCGCTCGAAGATATTGTCGAGCTGGTTGCGGTTCATCTCGACATGGATGGTGCAGACGGTCGCCCCGGCTGCCATCACGCCGAAATAGCAGAGCAGATGCTCGATCGAATTGTTGGCGAGCAGGGCGACGCGGTCGTTCGGCCCGAGCCCGCGCTCGCGGAAAAAGGTCGCGAAACGCGCGATGCTGTCGTTCAGCTGCCCGTAACTGACGGTGCGTCCGCCGTCCGCCTGGACGAGCCAGGACTTGGCCGGATCGCATGCCGCGGCACGCACGATCCAGCTTCGTAGCAGATTTGAGCCGGCGTCCTGCTGCATGATAGAATGTTCGGAAAATTCCTTAGTATTATAAGCAATTCGGCAGCCGGAATGCAAAGCTGCCTTTGGGAGCCGGGCGGATGAGCGAAAATTCCCTGTGGCCCGACCTGCCGCTGTCGGCCTGGAGTGAGACCTGCGACACGCTGCAATTGTGGACCCAGATTGCCGGCAAGGTCCGTATCGCGCTCACGCCGCTCATCAATCACTGGTGGAACGCCACGTTTCGCGTGACATCACGGGGCCTCAGCTTGCGGGCAACGCCCTTTGCGGCAGGGACGTTCGACGTCGTATTCGACCTGGTCGATCATCAGGTCCGCATCGTGACGGGCGACGGCCGCGCCGAGAGTCTTGCGCTCAAG
The DNA here is from genome assembly GCA_963808205.1 of uncultured Alphaproteobacteria bacterium. Lineage (GTDB taxonomy): Bacteria > Pseudomonadota > Alphaproteobacteria > Rhizobiales > Xanthobacteraceae > BOG-931. The sequence continues at coordinate 205,979 of CAWEER010000005.1, read as the reverse complement.
CCGATGACGGTGGCCGATTTTTACGTCGAGTTCATGCGGATGCTGGAACGTCTCGGCATCGGCGTGCATATCTGGACCGTGCCAAGCGAGATCGGGAATGCCCCGCGTTTCGACCAGGATCGCGCGCATGCGCAGTATGACCCGGCTTACGTGAGGAGATTCCATCTGGCGCTCCTCCAGGCCGATCGGGTGATGAATGAATTCCGCGCCCGCTTCATCGGCAAGGCAAGCCCGGTGCAATTTTTCTGGGGCAGTTTCGATCTTGCGGTCACGCGTTTTTCGGGCCGCACCGCGCCGCCGCCTAAAGGCGTCACGCCGAATGTCGCCGGCTGGGTGATGGCCGAGGCCTATTCGCACGAGGTTTCAAGTTGCGGCTTCTGGCCCGGCAACGGCGGCTACGGGCGGGCCGCGTTTTACGTCTATGCCTATCCGGAGCCCGCCGGCTATGGCGACATACGCCTGCGATCGGCCGATGCATTCTACGACAAGAATCTCGGGCAATTCATATTGCCCTATGACGTTGTGCGGCAGGCCAGTGATCCGGACGCCCTGCTTCTCGGTTTTTTGCAGGAGACTTACGCAGCCGCCGCCAATCTTGCGCAATGGGATCGTGCGGCGCTGGAGCGGGCTCCCGCCGCTTAATGCTTGCCGAGAAAATCGAGAACCAATCTGTTGAAAATCTCGGGCTGCTCCCACGCCATCGCGTGGCCGGCATCCTGCATGACGGCCCATTGATGGTTTTTGATATGCGCCGCCCAGACGCGCATCAACGCCGGAGGAGCAAGCAGGTCCGCATCCGCGGCGATCAGGAGAACAGGCGCGGTAATCGTCTCGATCTTCGCAAAAGTGTTTGGCGTATGCATCGGCTGCGCTACGGCGTCCGGCTGGCGGGAATGTGCGTTGATCTCAACCCAGCGCTTGGTGCCGTCCACATTGGTGCCTCTATAGGACGGTGCGACTTCCAGATAGGCGGCGGGCTGCTTTCTGATCTCGGGGATTTCGATGCGCGCGATGAACTCGGCGATTTCCGGATCTTTCAAGGCGCCGGTGCTGCCGCCGACGATGAGGCTTTGGATGTGTTCGGGACGCCATGCGGCGTAATCCAGCGCGGCGAATCCGCCGCCGGCGACGCCGAGCAAATGGAATTTGCCGAGCTTAAGATGATCAACGAGCATATCGAGGTCGCCCGCGATGCTCCCCGGCTGCGGGCCCGACGCCGGATTCGCCGTGCTTCTGCCCCAGCCTCTGCGATCGAACGCGATGACGCGGTATCCGGCCTTCGAGAATGCTGCGATCTGGGGTGCCCAGATTTCGCTGTTGCCGGTGTTGGAATGAAGAAGCACGATCGGCGTGCCGGCGTCGCCGGAATCGGTAAACCAGAGTTTTACGCCGGGAAGCTCTGCATACATGCCGTTTGTTGAATCCTCTGCTGTCACCGGCGCGGACGGCATCAGCAGCAAAGCCAATGCGACGATCGCGGCGGCGAAAAGGCCGGATAATCGGCGGACCATGAAATTACGCACCATTCAGCTCCTTGCGCACCATCGCCGCACCTTCCGCCATCGCCGCCATCTTTCCGAACGCCACTGCGCGGGGCAGATATTTCATGCCGCAGTCGGGCGCTATCACCAGCCGGTCCGCCGGCACCTGACGGAGAGCCCGACGGATACGTTCAGCGACGGTCTGCGGTGTCTCGATCGTCATATCGGACAGATCGATCACGCCGAGAATGATGGTTTTTGACGGCAATTCCTTCAGTACGGCCAGATCGAGCCTGGGTTGCGCCGCTTCGATGGACACCTGCCGCGCCTTCGATCCTTCGAGTTCCGGCAGGAACGAATAGCCGGATGGCTTGTCATGCACCACGGCGGCATAGCCGAAGCACAAATGCACCGCGACCGTGCCGGTAATGCCGTCGAGCGCGCGATCGAGTGCCTTGAGCCCGTAACGCCGCGCCTTGTCGGGATGCTGCTGCATCCACGGCTCGTCGATCTGCACCACGTCGGCGCCGGCGGCGAACATATCCTTGACCTCGGCGTTCACGGCCTCGGCATAGGCCAGCGCCACCGCTTCCTCGTCCTTGTAGTAGTCGTCCTGCGCCTGCCGGCCCATGGTGAAGGGTCCGGGCAGTGTCGCCTTGACGGCACGGCCGGTATTGGCGCGCAGCATCTTCAGATCGCGAAGCTCAACGGCATGCCTGCGCCTGATCGGCCCGACGATGCGCGGCACAGGAATGGAGCGGCCATTCCTGTTGATCACCGTTCCCGGATTTTCGATGTCGATACCGTCAAGCGCGGTAGCGAAGCGGTTGGAATAACTCTCGCGCCGCTGCTCGCCGTCGGTGACGATGTCGAGCCCGGCACGCTCCTGATCACGAATGGCGAGAAGCGTGGCGTCGTCCTGCGCGGCTTCGAGCCTGTCGGGCGCGACAAGCCAAAGATCGTCGACGCGCACGCGGGGAACCTGCTTCGACAGCTTTTCGCGGTCGATCAGCCACTCCGGCTGCGGATAGGAACCGACCAGTGAGGTGGGCAGAAGCATTTCAGCAGACTATCGCATCCTCTCCCGCGCGGCGGGAGAGGATGCTTGTCCGGCGGCCGCCGTTACTTCAGCGCTTTTTCGTAGGGATAGATCACGCTGCCGGTCTTTTCGTCGGCCGGCGTAAGCACCGTCTGATAGCTCATGCCGCGCCAGGTATCGAGGTTCGCGGCATCGGTGAGATCGTGATATTGCACCTGCAACATCCCGGATTTCGTCCATTCGCCGTTTTTGCCGAACCGAACGTCAGTCATGATGGTTTTGAATTCATGATTGCGAAGGTAATCGGCTATCTTGTCGTCGTTCAGGCTTTTGGCTCCTTCGACAGCCTGGGCCAGCACCTGCATATAGGCATAGCCCCATCCGCCAAGGTAATAGCCGAGCGGATCGACGCCTTCGGCTTTTGCGCGATCCTGGTACTTTTTGAAGAAGTCGGCTGCCGGAGCCATCAATTTCTGCGACGGCACCCAGGTTTCGTAGTTCACGATGCCGTTGAGCTTGGACTTGAGCTTGTCCTTGAACACGGTCGCTTGCAGTCCGACCATGGCGCCGCCCATCATCTTGGGCTTGAAGCCAATTTCATTTGCCGCAAGCAACATGCCGACGGAACTCAGCGGATATGAGCAGATCACCACCAGATCCGGATTGGCGGCCTGAATGGAGCGGATGATCGGCGAAAAATCCGTCGTGCTCGGCGGATAGGTTTTGTCGTAGACGGTTTTGAAGCCGTACTTCTTTATGTTATTTCGCGCGCCCTCGCAGGCGTTGCGCGAGAACTCGGCATCCTCGGCCGCGAGCGCGATGGTTGTCGGCTTCGGATTTTGCGCTGCAGCTACCTGAAAAAAACCTTCGGTGAAAGATTCTCTCGGTGTCGGGCCGGACGGCAGCATCGAGAAGTATTTCGGATAGTGGAATTCGCTGTTCACATCGAGAGCGAACAAGCTGATAAAGGTCTTTTGCTTCTGCATGATGACCGGTATGGCCGGCGCATTCATGTTGGTCGCGTAGCCACCGACGACCAGGTCGACCTTATCGACGTCCAGAAGCTTCGTGTAGATGCCCGGCACGGTCGCGGGATTGGATTGGTCGTCGTAATTGATGAGTTTGACGGGTCTGCCGAGCAGGCCGCCTTTGGCGTTGGTCTCTTCTTCCCAAATCTTTTGGCCGAGAAGCGCCTGTTTGCCGTTCGCGGCGAGCGGGCCGGTGAGCGACATGCTAAAACCGATCTTGATGGGCTCGCCGCTCTGTGCGGCGGCCGGAATGCTGGTTGCGGCAATCCCAGTCGCAAGAAATAAGACGCCGGCTGCCCCGGCGATATTGCGGCGCGAGAATTTATGACTCATGGTGTTTCCTCCAAAGGCGGCTTTTGTTCTACGGTACCCTGACGGCCGCCCAAGACTAGGCATGACGCGGCAGTGTCGCCGCAGAATGCCTTGGATTGGCGTGCGTGAAAAGAGATGCGGGAGGGAGCGTGGCAAAGTGCCCGGTTGGGCCGCATCCCCGTAAAGTCCGCCGGCCAGTGTGGTGCGGGGCCAGGGCTGACGCTTAATTCAGCAATGGCGGCGTTTGTAGGCCCGGGAATTGCCCTTTCGCATGGGATGCGAAACGATAGGCCTGCAGCGGTGCCGCCAATGTCTCTGCGGCCGGGATCGGTCCGATTGGCAGTAACGGCATCCAAAACGGGAAGCGATGCATGATCGCCCTGTCCATCAATGGAAAACCCTACGAAGCCGATGTCGAGGACGACACGCCGCTATTGTGGGTGCTGCGCGACACGCTGGGGCTCACCGGTACCAAATATGGCTGCGGCATTGCTCAATGTGGCGCCTGCACCGTGCATATTGAGGGTGTCGCAACACGGTCGTGCCAGGTCCCGATAAGCACGGTCGAGGGCAAAACCATCACCACGATCGAGTCGCTGGCGCAAAACGGCCAGTTGCATCCGGTGCAGAAGGCGTGGATCGATTTCGACGTGCCGCAATGCGGCTATTGCCAGAGCGGAATGATGATGGCGGTGGTGGCGCTGCTCAGGGACAAGCCGAAGCCGACCGACGCCGATATCGATGCGGCAATCACGAATATTTGCCGCTGCGGCACCTATCAGCGCGTTCGCGCCGCGATCCATGCCGCAGCGAACGGCGTCTAGCGGCGACACTGCGCGGGGCTAATCCTTCACGCTCTTGACCGGCGTTTCCGGCGTCAGGCCGCCGCGGCGTTTGGCGAACGTCTCCTTGCCGCTCTCTTCCCATTTGCCGGTGACGGCGCGGCTCGCATAGGTGTCCCACACCGCATCCCAATCTCCGAGCGAATAGCCGTGCCACGGCTGCCGCGGCGTGATCGGCGGCAGGCCGAGTTCCTGCCAGATGACCCGGGCGCGCTCCATGTACTCGCGCTTTGGCAGCGAGATCGGCGGATTGGCTTCCTTGAGCGTGGCGTCGACCAGCATGGTCGATTCCATGTTGTGACCGCCGGATTTGGGACCATGTCCGGCGGAGCGATACGGCGCGATATGCACGTCCTCGATCGGGTTGGCGCGATAGGCGAGCGACCAGAACACGGCGTCGGGATTTTCGGGGTCGATGTCCTCGCTCACGGCGATGACGTATTTGCCGATATCGGCCTGCAAGCTTGCGGTGCCGTGCAGCGCACGCCAGATCTCGGTACGCGCCGTGCCCGTCGCACATTGCACGAAGACGATTTTTCGCAGATTCGAGAGCGCTTCGTGCATGACGACCCGGCGCACGCCCTTGATCGCCAGCGTATCGCGCAAATGCGAGAGATAGCGCGGCTCGTAGGCGACGCGCTTCATCACGCTCGATTCGCTCGGCGTCACCTCGCTCAGAATGGAAACCCAGACCGGCTTGCGCTTATGCGTAATTGCCGTGACTTGCATCGACATATTGTAGTCTTCGAGCGCGACATGGCCGTGGCTTTCGCCGAACGGGCCTTCCGGCTCCAGCAATTCCGGATCGATCAGTCCTTCCACGACAAATTCGGCGTCGGCCGGCACGTCGAGATCGACGGTGACACCCTTTACCGTGCGGATCGGCGCGCCGGCGAGCGCACCGGCAACGGCCATCTCGTCGCAATCGATCGGCAGCTTTTGCGGTCCGGTGAACATGACCACCGGCGCGCAACCGACGACGATCGCGATCGGCATTGGTTTTCCCAGCTTGCGGTATTTTTGCCAGTGCAGATAACCGCCGGCGCCGCCCGGACGTGCCGCCATGCGGACGCCGAGCCGGTCGGTCGCTTTCAGCTGGGCGCGATAGGTGCCCATGTTGCGGACGCCGGTTTCGGGATCCGCGGTGATGCACAAAGTGGCGGTGAGATAAGGCGCGGCATCATAGCCGGGTGTTGAAATCGGCACCGGCAGAAGTTTCAGGCCGCCGTCCGGCTTGCGCAACGCGTCACCCGTGATGACGACCTCCTGGCATGGCGCATCCGTCACGACCACCGGCGCAATCGGATTTGCGATCGCGTGCATCCACGCCTCGCCGATCTCTCCGGCCGGCCGGCCCATGCCGATGGCGTAAATGTTGGCGGAAGCAGCCAAAGCGCCGATTGCGACAGGAGTGCCGTAGCGGCGGCCTTCGCTGTCGACCACGTTCGTGAACAGAAAGGCGCGCCTCTCGTCTTCGCGCAGCCCGCCCTGGAACTGCCAGCGCACCAGCGGATGCAACTCGGTGTCCTTGTCGATGGCTCGTTCGACGCGCGTCAGCAGGCCCGCCGCCTCGAGCCGCGCCAGATGTTCCTGAAAATCGAGCGGTGGCCTGGCAGCCATCACCGGGCTCGTCCCGGTGATCCCGAAATTCGGGGCACAGAAGTGCAAGCGCCATCGGGATGGCCGTGACGAGCCCGGCCATGACGCGAGTATAGGGAAGCAGCGCTGCGCATGACGCCCGATTATTTCTTGTTTTTCTCGTGGTCCGCGATGATCGGTTTGGCGTGGCGGAACGCGTCGACGCCGACCGGCGCGCCGCAATAGATCATGATCTGCGTCAGCACGGCGCGGATTTCGTTCGGTGTCAGCCCGTTATTGAGCGCACCGCGCACATGGGTCTGGAATTCGTCCATCTTGCCGAGCACGGCGATCATGCCGAGATTGAGGATCGAACGCTCGCGGGGCTTTAGCGTTTCGTCGCCCCAGGTCTCGCCCCAGCAATATTCGGTCAGGATGCGCTGAAAATCGCGATTGAAATCGTCGACATTTTGCAGCGCGCGGTCGACATAAGCATCGCCCAAAACCTGGCGGCGCTTGGCCATGCCGATATCGTAGCGTTTCTGGTCCATGATGTTTTCCTCACTCGTGGTTGACGCGGTTATTCTTCCGCGGGTCCGCCCTTCCAGCGCTTGACGGTACCGGTATCGATACCGAACAGGTCGAGCAGGCGTCCGCAGGTGTGATTGATGATGTCGTCGACAGTGCGCGGCTTGTTGTAGAAGGCCGGAACGATCGGTGCGATGACTGCGCCGATGTCGGCGAGCGTCGTCATCGAGCGCAAATGTCCGCCATGCAGAGGTGTCTCGCGCACGGCCAGCACGAGGCGGCGCTTCTCCTTGAGCACGACGTCGGCGGCGCGCGACAGCAGGGATGCGGTCACGCCGGTTGCGATCTCGCTCATGGTGCGGATCGAGCAGGGGGCGATGATCATCCCCATGGTCGGGAACGAGCCGGAGGAGATCGCTGCGCCAATGTCGGCGGCCGGATGATTCACCGAGGCCAGCGCGCGCACGTCCTTCGGCTTGAGGTCGGTCTCATAAACCAGCGTCATTTCCGCCGATTTACTCATGACCAGATGGGTCTCGATCCCGGCCTTGCGCAGCAGTTCGAGCAACCGCACGCCATAGATCGTGCCCGAGGCGCCGGATATGCCGACGATCAGCCGCGCAACGCCCGGTTTTCCGGCAGTTTTGGCCATTTCCACCCTCGTTCCTCTCGCCGCCGTTTGTGCCACGGCGCGCCGGACGGTTCCAGTAGGGCAAGAGGAAGCCGGGATGCAGGGTTTACGAGGCGACCTTGTCGAAAGCAGCGAGAAGAACGCCCGTGGCTTCTTTCGGAAAGCTTGCGCCCATCACGCGTTCATAGGCCGCGATATTGGCGCGCGCCGCTGCGGGCGGTGCGGCCCCGGCGCCGAGCGGGCCGGATCGGGTGAATTCGTAGAGCGCCTCCTGCTGCAATCGCTCGGCATCGAGCTCGATCGCCTTCACCTTGGTGCGAAACGCTTCCTGCTTTCCCGGCGCGACCAGCGTCGCCGCACCTTTGAGCTTGCGCCGCGTCTCGCGGATCGGAACGATGGTGAGAGTGCGCCAGTCACGCACATTGTCGTCGAGCATTTGCACGTCGTCGGCCGACAATTGCCGGTCGTCGGACGCGAGCCAGAACAGAAACAGCAGCAGATTGACGTCGACGCCGCAGCCGTCCTGCAGAGCGATGCAGGCGTCCGATACGCCGGCCTGACGGTAGAAATTCAGCGAGAAGCGCCAGAACGGCGTTTCGGTGGTTGTTGCTGGCGTATTGGTCATCGAAGGCAAGACCGGTTCACTAGGCCGATTTGACGCCGAGCTCCGCCTGCTCCTTGGCGTAAGCGCCATCCATGCGCGGTGCGATGCCGTGCCTGGCGAGTTCGGTTGCGAAGATGCGGCGGATTTCCGGCTTCTCGTCGATGTAATCGATCTGGTCGCCGCCGGCGCGCTTGCTGATCCATGCCTTCGGCACGCCCTGCGCATTGCGGATGGCGACGCCCTCGTGCTTGAAGGCGAGATAGCGCGACGGCGTCGTGCCGGTATTGAAATGCTGGTGGAACCACATGTTCGGCGGCACGATCATGGTGCCGACTTCCCAATCGTAGCGCTGCGGTTCCTCGCCTTCCGGCCACATCAGCGAGAAGCCGTCGCCGGACAGCACGATGACATGCGCGCCGGGCCCGTGGGCGTGGCCCTTCTTGTAGGTGCCGATCGGAAACTGCGAGATGTGGCTGTTCATCGAACCCTTGGCCATATTGAAGCGGATATGGCCGCCGCCGGCGCCGCGTTCCGCCGCCGTGACCAGCGGAATATTGACTGCGTCCGGAACGAAATTGGTGCTCAGCAGAAATCCTTTCTGCTCGCCCTTGGACGAGAAATAATCCGGTTCGCCGGCGAAGCGGTCCTTGAAGTCGTATTTGGTGTTGAAGATGAAATCGAGATCCTCGTAGAGATTGATCACCGGCGGCGCGTTGGTGACGGCGACATAACGTGCCGGCTCCTTGCCCGAACCGTTGAAGTGCTGGTGATGGCAGTTGAGCGGAATGGCGAACAGCGCCCCATCCTTCCATTCGAAGGTGATGCGCGCGCCGGCATCGTTCCACACCGTGGTCGAGCCACGGCCCGAGAGCACGAGGATCATCTCCTCATAGAGTTGCCGGTGGGGGTTTAGGCTTTTGCCCGGCGGTATCTCCATCACGTGGCAGTCGTTCGACGTGCGCGAGGCGTCGTGATTGAGGAAAATCGCATTGCCGCCGCGGCGCGCCCATGGCTTGAGTACGACGGTGTTCAGATTCTGCACGTAGAAGGACGGAATGATGTCGAGGCCTTCGGCCTTCACCCAGCGCGTATAGGGTGTCTCCTTCTCGGTCTTGAATTTGCTGGCGAGTTCCTCGGAAACGACGGCATTTTTGGCCATTTGGCTTACCTTATAAATTCTTCGTCCCGATCCTAGCGAAAATCCGGAGGGTAGGCATCAGGAGTGATCGTCGTGCTTGTGGCCGTGTGCATGATCGTGGGAATGACTGTGACCATGCTCGTGGTCGTGCCCATGATGATCGTGATGATCGTGATGATGGCCGTGCTCGTGGTCATGATGGTGAAGACGCTGGCGCGGCCGCGGTCCGCGCGGATCCTCGCTGAACACCAGCGATTTGATGGTGACCGGCACGGTGTAGGACGGCATGCGGATGCGGCCGAGATCGATATAGTCGAAATCCCACAACACGACGCCGTCGATCACGAGAAGTTCGCTTTCGACATGAAGTTCGTCGCGGAGGATATGGCCGAGCGTCTGCGCCACGTCACCATCGAGCATGATGTAGATCGGCAGTTTTTTGGCGATACGGTCGCCCAGGCCGCGCTTGATGCCTTCGGCGAACGCCGCGAGCCGCGGATAAGAAGGCAGGCCGCTCCACCGCAGCGCCAGCGCGATGTCGCGATCGTCGGCGACGTCGAACGCCGTGATGTGGGCGCGGATCGCCTGCGCCAGCATCTCCGGGTCGATGGTCTCCGCACAGGCGAACGGCGGCAGCAGGACCTGGAGATTGCGCCGCGGCAATAGTTTCCCCGGCGCCGATATGAAGCTGGTATTGCCGGAAAGCTGCACGCTGTATTCGGAGGCGCCGAGCGCGGTGGCGCGGATGCATTCGCCGGCCGGCAGAACCGGCCACGGCAATGCGCCGACGTCGATGCGGGCACGGATGGCGCGGCCGAGTAGCGGACCCATGTCGCCGAAATCGCGCTCCTCGCGCTGATAGACGTATTCGGCAACGCCGCCGGAAAACATGACGCCGTCGACCTTACCGACATCGCCAATCGGATCGGTAAGAAAGAGATGCGCGATGTCGTGGGGCAGCGGCGTCGCGCTGATCGCGGCAACAAGCGCGTCGGCCATGGTGTCGGCAACCTTTTGCAGGCTCGCCGCGTCGATGGCATCGCCACGTTTCCAGGAGAAACCCGCGCGGCTGGCGTGATGCTTTCCCGCCGGGTCGAGCCGCACGATCTTGCCGTCCGCGACGACCTGCAGCCGGCCACCGATATGCACGGCGGCGGTTGCGATGACCTTGCCGTTCTCCACCAGGCCAAGCTTTGTGGTGCCGCCGCCGATGTCGATGTTGAGGATGCGCTTGGCCTCGTCGCTCGATACACGCGCGGCGCCGGAACCGTAGGCCGCGAGCATCGCTTCCATATGATGTCCGGCGGTCGCGGTGACGAACTCGCCGCCTTGTTCGGAGAGAATTCCGGCAATGCCTTCCGCATTCTCGCGCCGCAGCGCTTCGCCGGTGAGGATGACGACGCCGGTGTCGATCTTGTCGGGCGACAGTTCGGCGGCGGCATAGGCGTCGTCGATAATGGCGCCGAGCGCGGCGTCATCGATGCGCTCCTCGCTTTGATAGGGCGTAAGCGTGACCGGCGATTGGAACAAGGTTTCGCGCGAGACGACGTAGTAGCGGCTGGTCAGGTCTTCCGCGAGGCGGCGCAGGTGAACGCGCGAGAAGATCACTTGCGTGCCGGACGATCCGATGTCGATGCCGACCGTCATCAGCGAGACATTGTCCTGACGCCAGAGCGGATTATCCTCCAGCGGACCGTCGTCGGCATCGAAATCATGATCGTGATCGGAATCGTCGGCGTGCGCGTGCACCACATCCCGGCCATAGAGATGGTCGGCGAGAGTATGGCTCCCCGGTTTCTTGCTTTCGCCCTCGGCCATTTATTATCGTCCTCGCACGCCTGAAGAGTTTAATCCCGCGGCCATGACTGCCGGTCAATACCGGTGTCTCCAGGACGTTCAAAGGTGTAATTTTGCTGCGATAGGAGCCGCAACAATGTCCGCAAACGGCCTGACGACCCTTCCGAGCGCGCATAACGCGAAGGAAACCATCGACCGCCTTGTGTCCGAGGTGAAAGCCAAAGGCATGACGGTTTTCGCCCGGATCGATCACGCCGCGGGGGCAAAAGAGGCCGGCATGGCGCTGCGGCCGACCGAGCTTTTGATCTTCGGCAATGCCAAAGGCGGTACGCCGCTGATGCAGGCCGCGCAAACGATCGGGATCGATCTGCCGTTAAAGGCCCTGGCCTGGGAAGACGCCGCCGGCAAAACCTGGCTGTCCTACAACGAGCCGGAGTGGATCGTGCATCGGCACGGCGACCCGTCGGCTGTTGCCGAAGTGGCCGGCCGCCTCGGTGCGGCGCTCGCCGCGCTCGCCAAGGCCGCGGCCGCGGCGTGACCATGAGCGGAATTTTGTCAGCTAAAGCGGCTGCCGAAGGTCGAGGGTGGTTGGAAATTCTAGTGAAAGCTCAACGGGTGGCACGTCGATCACGCCCGCGGTATGGCCGTGATCCTGAAAGCGCGCGCGGCGCCTTCCCTCGGCTTCATACGAGTTGACCGGAAAGGTTTCATGATTGCGTCCGCCGGGATGGGCGACGTGATAGACGCAGCCGCCCAGTGAGCGCTTGCTCCACGTATCGACGATGTCGAATGTCAGCGGGGCGTGCACGTCGATGGTTGGGTGCAGGCTCGACGCCCGAGCCCAGGCCTTAAAGCGCACACCGGCAACGAATTCTCCGGATCGGCCGGTGGTCGTGAGCGGTACCCGCCGGCCGTTGCAAAGCACAGCGTGGCGATCTTGATTCAAGCCGGCCACCTTGACTTGCAGCCGCTCCACCGAGGAGTCGACGAAGCGTACCGTGCCGCCGGGCGCGCCTTCCTCGCCCAGCACGTACCATGGCTCGATCGCCTGACGCAGTTCGAGCTCGACGCCACCGTGATGCACGGTGCCGCAGAGCGGGAAGCGGAATTGCCGTTGCGCCTCGAACCAGCCCGGACTGAATGCGTAGCCGGCATATTTGAGATCGTCCAAAAGCTCGGTGAAATCGTTCCACACAAAATGCTCGAGCATGAAGCGGTCATGCAGCGCCGTGCCCCAGCGCATCGGCTTGCCGTCGAGCGGGGTGCGCCAGAACCACGCGATCAGCGCGCGCAGCAGCAATTGCTGCGCGAGACTCATTCGCGCATCCGGGGGCATTTCAAACGAACGGAATTCGACAAGGCCGAGACGGCCGGTCGGTCCATCCGGTGAAAATAACTTGTCGATGCAAATCTCGGTGCGATGCGTGTTGCCGGTCACGTCGACGAGAACGTTGCGAAACAGCCGATCGACGAGCCACGGCGGGACCCATCCGTGCTCGCCCGGCTTCGGTACTTTGCCGGTCGCGATTTCAAGCTCGTAAAGCAGGTCCTGGCGCGCCTCGTCGATGCGCGGCGCCTGGCTTGTCGGGCCGACGAACAGGCCGGAAAACAGGTAAGACAGCGATGGCCGCCGCAGTGCATAGAGTACGAGACTCTTGAGCAAATCGGGCCGCCGCAGGAATGGACTATCCGCGGCATCAAGTCCGCCGAGCACAACGTGGTTGCCGCCGCCGGTGCCGGTGTGCCGTCCGTCCAGCATGAATTTATCGGTGCCGAGCCGCGAATGGTGCGCGTCGTCGTAGACACCGTTGGTGATTTCGACGGCTTCACGCCACGATGTAGCCGGCTGGATGTTCACCTCGATCACGCCCGGATCGGGGGTCACCTTGAGGACGTTGAGCCGCGGATCCGGCGGCGGCGCGTAACCCTCCAGATGAACGGGCAAATCGAGCTCCGCCGCGGTCGATTCGACGGTCGCGACAAGGTCGAGATAGTCGTTGAGCGTCTCGACCGGCGGCATGAAGACGCACAGGCGTTCGTCGCGGACTTCAACCGACAATGCAGTGCGCACCGCAAAGCTCAACTCGTCCTGCATCCGCTGCATCGCCGATCCGCCAGAAGCAAGCGGCGGCGATGCCGGCAAACCGCGCGAGGGTTGCAAGCCGCGGACCGGAATTGGATGCGTAACACGCGGATCGGATAATGGCCGGCGCTCGGCAAACGGATCGGCCGGTTGCAGATGCGGATAATCGGCCGCATCGACTTTGGGCAGGGATTGCAGCGGCAGCCGGAAGCCGAGCGGAAAATCGCCGGGGACGAGAAACATCCGCCCACGGCGGGTTCGCCAGATTTCGCTGAGCCATCCCGGCTTTGCCTGCGCCGTCCAGCGTTGCAGCGGCAGCACGAATCCTTTCGGCTCGCCGAGATGGCTGTCGAATAATTTCAGCATGCGCGCGCGCTCATGCGGGTCGTCGATCTTCGGATCGTCCGGATCGAAATCGTCCGGGGTCAAGCCTTGCTTGAGCATCCGTTCGACTGGATCCTCGTAGGCGGGCTGAACATAGTCCGCCATGATCCCCGCGCGCGCGGCAACGCCTTCGGCGAAACGCCGTGCATCGGCGATCGATGCTTTGCGCGCGGGGGCTTCGCGCGCAATCAACGTGTCATCGCGCCAGACCGGCACGCCGTCGCGGCGCCAATAGAGCGAAAACGCCCAACGCGGTATCGGCTCGCCGGGATACCACTTGCCCTGGCTGTAATGGAGCAGGCCACCCGGAGCGAAGCGGTCGCGCAGCCGCCGGATCAGATCGTCGGCACATTCGCGTTTCCTGGGACCGAGTGCCGCCGTATTCCATTCTGCGGACTCATAATCGTCGATCGATACAAAGGTCGGCTCACCGCCCATGGTGAGGCGAACATCGTTCGTCTTCAGGTCGGCGTCGATCCTTTCACCCAGCGCATCGAGCGCGGACCATGCCTCGCCGGAAAACGGCGCGGTCACGCGCGGCTGTTCGGCAAGCCGGACGACGCTCATGTCGTGGGAGAAGGTGACTTCGGCTGGTTCGACGAGGCCGGTGATCGGCGCTGCGGAGCGGTAATGCGGCGTCGCGGCGAGCGGTATGTGGCCTTCACCGCAGAGCAGGCCGGAGGTCGGATCAAGCCCGACCCAGCCGGCGCCCGGAATATAGACCTCCGTCCAGGCATGCAGGTCGGTGAAGTCGCGTTCGGCGCCCGCGGCGCCTTCGATCGGTCTTACGTCAGGCTTCAACTGGATCAGGTAGCCGGAGACGAAGCGTGCCGGCAGGCCGATCTGCCGCAGGACTTGCACCAGGAGCCACGCCGTGTCGCGGCAGGAGCCGGCGGCGGAGGAAAGTGTCTCCTCGGGCGTCTGCACGCCCGGCTCCATGCGGACGAGATAGCGGATCATGTGCTGGACGCGCTGATTGAGCTCGACCAGAAAATCGACCGTATTGCGCGGCTGGCGCGAGATCGAGCTGACGAATTTCTTCAGCAGCGGTCCGGCTGGTTCGGGCCCGACAAATGCCAACAAATCTTCGTCGAGGTCGGGGGCGAATTTGAACGGCCATTTGTCTGCGTACGGCTCGACGAAAAAATCGAAGGGGTTGATGACCTCCATGTCGGCGCGGAGATCGACGGTGATGGAGAATTCAGTGGTCTTCTCGGGGAAGACGTAACGCGCCAGCCAGTTGCCGTGCGGGTCCTGCTGCCAATTCACGAAATGCTGCGCTGGCGACACCGTGAGCGAGTAGCTCGGTATTCGGGTGCGGCAGTGCGGCGCCGGGCGCAGGCGCACGATTTGCGGACCGAGATTGATCGGCCGGTCGTAGGTGTAGCGGGTCGCGTGGTGAAGCCCGACGAGGATCGACATGTTGTTACGCGCTACGCCCGGATTTTGCCCGTAAGTACCCAATTTTCATGCAATTTCCGGGCCGTCCTCAATCGGCTTCGCCGCCGCGGCGACGGCCGCCTTAAGTGACTATGCCCCCTCGCGGCCGTCTCGGCACGCCGTAATTTGGATCGGCCGCGCCAGCGGACGAACGCTTAACCCGCCTGTTGTAGATACCTCCGACAGGCCACGCCGCTACCGCAGTAAGCGTTTGAAAGGCGTGGAACTTTTCGGCCCGTCCGGCGTTCGCAGGGTCGAGGGGAAGGATGCGATGAGTGGTCAGGGCCCCAAGAGCGCCTCGACGCCGTCCGGCTTCGACGCCTTCACTGCGATAGACCAAAGCGCGTTGGACGCGATTCCGACGGGATTTTGCGTGTGCCGCGCCGATAGCAGCCTTGTCCGCTACAACCGGCGGGCCGTGGAGCTATGGGGCAAGGCGCCTCGGCTCGGTGATCCGAGTGAGCAATCCACGGGCACTTTCCGGCGCTATCGGCCTGATGGCGAGGCAATTCACTTCGACGCCACGCCGGTCGCGCGCGCCATGCGCAGCGGCGAGCGCATTGTCGGCGCCGAACTCGTTATCGAGCGGCCGGACGGCACGCGCGTCCCGGTGCTCATGAGTGTCGAGCCGCTCAAGGATGCCGCGGGCCGGGTTGAGGGTGCTGTCTGCAGCTTTCAGGAATTGACCGAACGCAAGCGGGCCGAGGAGGCGCTGCGCGCCAGCGAGGCGGAGCTGCAATCCGTCATCAATCGCACACCGTTCATGCTGGTGCGATGCAGCCGTGATCTGCGTTATCGATTCATCAGCGAAGCGTATGCGCATTTGATCGGCCGCTCGCTTGACGAGGTTTTCGGCAAAACCATTGCGGACATGCTCGGCGAGAAGGGCTTTCAAACGCTTCGTCCCTATATCGACGAAGTCCTGCAGGGCCGCGCCGTGGATTTCGAATGTCAGCTCGATTTTCCGGAGATCGGGCCGCGCCTCTTCTATATCGCCTATCGGCCGGAAATGGATCCGAAGGGAAACGTCGAAGGCTGGATTGCCTCGCTTCTCGACATCACCGGGCAGAAGGGGCTGGAATCGGAGTTGCGTTCGCTGAGCGAGAAGCTCGAAGCCGAGGTCGAGCGCCGGACGCTGGAGCGGGATCGCATCTGGAACGTCTCCGAGGATCTGCTCGCGGTTTCCAATTTCGAGGGTTACTTCCTCAGCATGAATCCGGCCTGGAGCAATTTGCTGGGCTGGAGCGAGGATGAGATCAAGTCGATGCATGTGAGCGAGTTGCGGCACCCGGACGATGCGGCCGCCGCTATCGCCGGACGCGCGCAGCTTGCTCACGGCGTTCCGACCGTGCGCATGGAAAATCGCTTCCGTCACAAGGATGGTTCATGGCGCTGGCTGCAATGGACCATGACCGCGAACAGCGGTTTGCTCTATGTCGCCGGCAGGCACGTCACCGCCGAGAAGGAAGCGGCCGCCGCGCTTGAGCGCGCGCAGCGGGAGACCGCGCATCTGCATAAAATGGATGCCATCGGGCAGCTCACGGGCGGCATCGCCCACGACTTCAACAACCTTTTGATGATCGTCAGCGGTCACGCGCAGAGTCTCAAAAGCCGTTTGCGGGACGCCAAGGATACGCGTGCCGTTCACGCCATCGAAATGGCCGCGACGCGCGGCGAGAACCTGACCCGGCAATTGCTGTCGTTCTCGCGCACGCTGCCGCTCAGTCCGACCGTGATCGATCCCGCGGAGGCGGTTCAAGGCATTCGTGACGTGCTGGCCGGCTCGATGCATGTCAATATCGAATTCCTGATCGATATTCCGGATGCCGTCTGGCCCGTTCGCGTCGATAAATCGGAGCTTGAGCTTGCTTTGGTGAACCTCGCCGTCAATGCGCGGGATGCGATGCCGGATGGCGGCCGCATTTCGATTTCCGCCGAGAACGTTCGTCTCCGTCCGGGAGATTTGCCGGAAGGCATCAGCGGCGATTTTGTTGCACTTCATGTCGCCGATACGGGCAGCGGCATTCCGCCCGATCTTGTCTCCCGCGTCGTCGAGCCGTTTTTCACGACCAAGGGCCCCGACAAGGGCACCGGTCTCGGTCTGTCGCAGGTTTACGGCTTCGCGCGCCGGTCGGACGGCACGGTGTCGATCGACAGCGCATTGGGACGAGGCACCAAGGTCTCCGTCTATCTGCCGCGCAGCCACGCCGCCATTACCGCGCCGTTGCCGCAGGACGAGGCAAACTATGCGGCGATGGATCGGAGAACCATCCTTGTCGTCGAAGACAATCCCGATGTCCGCAACGTTGCCGTGTCGCTGCTGGAACAACTCGGCTACAGGACGGTCGAAGCGGAGACTGCGGCCGCGGCGCTGGAAATGCTTTCATCGGGCCGCGATATCGGGCTGGTCTTCAGCGACGTTGTGCTGCCCGGCCAGACCGACGGTCTGGCGCTGGCGCGAACGGTGACCGAACGCTATCCGCGCATTCCGGTGGTGCTGACCACAGGCTACACAAAAGTCTTCGATGCCAATCCGGAATTCCCGGTGCTGCGCAAGCCCTATCAGATCGCAGCGCTGGGACGCGTCGTCCACGATGCGCTCAATCCGGTGCAGCCGACGCAGCCGATGCTGGCGAGTTAGGGACGAAGGCTCGCGCACCGCCGGAAAATTTGGTGGGCGCACCAGGGCTCGAACCTGGGACCCGCTGATTAAGAGTCAGCTGCTCTACCAACTGAGCTATGCGCCCTAACCGAACAATTCCAAAGGGTTAGGAACTTCCACCAGGCATTGAAGCGGCGCCGTGGCGCCAAGATAAAGATGTCGCCCCGTAGAGGGGCGGCGCCCTTCGGGAGGTATAGCGAGGGGGTCGTAAGTGAGCAAGCGCGCATCTGCCGGCCCGTCCCTTGGCCTGTGCGGAATCAGCCGGTTCCCTCCAGACCATATCGTTCCGAGCGCGTGTTGCGGAGGGATCACATAACTTTCGGCTCCCGCTTGGTAGTGTGAATCGTCCAGTCCTTACGGATGACGAAGCGATCTCGATCGGGAGAATCAGATGATGAAGCTGCTTGCGGCGTCCGCCGCGCTCTTTGCGCTCGCGGCAATCAATGCCGCCGCAGCGGCGGACATGGCCGTGAAGGCGCCGCCGGCGCCGGTCGTCGCTCCCTACAATTGGACCGGAGCCTATATCGGTCTCAATGCCGGCTACGGCTGGGGAAGCGATCCTGTGCAATTCACCAGTACGGGACTTCTTCCGTCGCAGTCGGTCTCTGCAAACATGAATGGCGTGTTCGGCGGCGGTCAGATTGGCTACAACTGGCAAAACAGCTCGCGATTCATTTTCGGCCTTGAGGCCGACATTCAGGCCATCGGCCAGCATGCATCGCAAACGCTGCCGACGATCACGCTCGGCCTTATTCCGTTTGCTCCGGGATCCATAACTTCGGCGAACCTCGCGGAGAAGCTGCCGTGGTTCGGGACCGCGCGTCTGCGGCTCGGGTATGAACCCGCCGACAGGTGGATGCTGTATGTGACCGGCGGGCTCGCTTATGGTGAAGTGGATACAACCGCGAATGCCGCGTTCACGACGAACGTGCCGGGTCCAGCCATCACCACGACGGCAACGAGCGCCTCGGCGCGCAATACGCGGACTGGCTGGACGATCGGCGCGGGCAGCGAATGGATGATCTCGGATTCGTGGAGCGGGAAGATCGAATACCTCTACATGGATCTCGGAAAATTCACCGACACCTTTGCCGGCCCGGGCTTCACCATGACAACGTCATCGCGCCTGACCGACAATCTCTTGCGCGTCGGTTTGAACTATCATTTCGGCAGATAATCGAAGCGTATCGAACTGCTGCAATTCGGATTTTCACGCTGAAATAAAAACGCCCAGGCCGGAGTGACCGGCTTGGGCGTCCGTTTTCGTATCTTCGCCGTTGCGGGCTCCTGCCTACCCGACATCCGTCGAGTGAAGCCGCCGTTCTTCGGGCTGACCGCGTAACCGGCGGACCATCAGCTTGTTGAGGGCTGCGAGATAGGCTTTTGCGGAAGCCACCAGCGTATCGGGATCGGCGCCTTTGGCGGTGACGGACCGGCCGCTCTCCGACAAACGCACAGAAACCTCCGCCTGCGCGTCCGTGCCCTCGGTTACCGCGTGCACCTGATAGAGCTCGAGCGTCGCTTCGTGCGGCACCATGGCCTTGATGCAATTGAACACCGCATCGACCGGGCCGTTGCCCTCGCATTCTTCGAGGGCGAACTTGCCGTTGATGTCGAGCTTCATCGTGGCGCGCTGCGGGCCGCGCGTGCCGGCGATCACCGACAGCGAGACGAGCTTGATGTGATCCTGCGCGGTGGCGATCTCCTCATCGACCAGCGCCTCGATATCCTCGTCGTAAACGTGCTTTTTGCGGTCGGCGAGCGTCTTGAATCGGACGAAGGCGTCTTCGAGCTGATTGCCGGCGAGGTGATAACCCAGCTCTTCGAGCTTGTGCACGAAGGCGTGCCGCCCGGAATGCTTGCCCATGACCAGCGACGTCTGCTTTACGCCGACCGTCGCGGGTTCCATGATCTCGTAGGTCTGCGTGTGCTTGAGCATGCCGTCCTGATGGATGCCGCTTTCATGCGCGAAAGCGTTCCGCCCGACGATCGCCTTGTTGTATTGCACCGGGAACGAAGTCGCCGCCGAGACAAGCTTGGACGCACGCGTGAGCATGGTTGAATTGACGCCGGTCCAGAACGGCAGCACGTCGTTCCTCACTTTCATCGCCATCACGACTTCTTCGAGTGACGCGTTGCCGGCGCGCTCGCCGATGCCGTTGATCGTGCATTCAATCTGCCGCGCGCCGGCGCGCACGCCGGCGAGCGAATTCGCCACCGCCATGCCGAGGTCGTCGTGGCAATGCACGGAGAAGCGCGCCAGGCCGGAATTCGGCACGCGTTCCCGCACGCGCTGGAACAGCGAGAGATATTCCTCCGGCACCGTATAACCGACAGTGTCCGGAATATTGATGGTGGTGGCGCCCGCCTTGATCGCCGCCTCGACGCAGCGGCAGAGGAAATCGAACTCGGTGCGCGTGCCGTCCTCGCTCGACCACTCGACGTCGTCGGTGTGATTGCGCGCGCGCGTCACCTGCGCGATCACCATTTCATAGACCTCGTGCGGCTCCTTCTGGAGCTTGTATTTCATGTGCACCGGCGAGGTGGAGAGGAAGGTGTGGATGCGCTTGCGCTCGGCCGGCTTGATCGCCTCGGCGCAGCGATCGATATCCTTGAACGCGGCGCGCGAGAGGCCGCAGATCACCGCATTTTTGGCGCGCTTGGCGATCTCGTGAACTGCGGCAAAGTCACCGTCCGACGCGATTGGGAAGCCGGCTTCGATGATGTCGACGCCCATTTCGTCGAGCAGTTCGGCAACTTCGAGCTTTTCCTCATGCGTCATCGTCGCGCCGGGAGATTGCTCGCCGTCGCGCAAGGTGGTGTCGAATATGACGACACGATCCTTTTCGGATTTCGGCTGCGTCGATTTGGTCCCAGCTTGGGCTGGCGTAGTCATGGCTGTGATCCTTTTCGTTCGCGCCGGCCGCTCGGGCGGTGTGGGCGCATAACTGTGCGATCTCTTGGGTTCCGTTATTCCGGTCGACCCCTGAGTGCCCAGGCGCAAACGCCCAGCCGGCCCTCAGGGGGCGCTAAGGAGCAGGAGCCCGCCAAGAATGAAGGCAGCGCCGGAAGAGGCCTGGACGGCCCCCCGGGTCATCGCGCGAAAATCGCGGCGAATTGACATTGCTTGCCCTCGTTGCGGTCCAAAGCTCGCGGATTAAAGTGAATTCCGCGTTAACTCCGCACCGGATAGGCCTTCTTGTAGCTGAAGGAGGCGCGGCGGCGCAAGCGGCGCCTCCAATCCTATTTTCGGCTTTCAGTTTCCTGCAGTTTCCCGAGTGCGTGCTCGAACTTGTCGTTGAAGAGCCACATCGCATCGAGAATCTCACGATAGCTCGCCGAGGTTTGCGCCCTGTCGGCCTTGCCGAAGGCGAAAATGCTGTTGTTGCGCAGATAGCCCATGATGCGCGGATCGGACACGCGATAGGCGGCGATATTGCCGGACGCGATGGCAGAACGCGTGGGCGACGGAACAATCTGGATCAATTCGAAGAGCTTCATCTGATCGATCGGATTCGGCATCGCCTTCGCGATGGCTGGGAGCTGCGGAAATACCGCGGCATGCGCGTTCATCAGGCCGTCGCGCACGGCGGTCCAGTGATTGAACCGGCGATCGAGCGTGCCGGCCCGCGCCTCCTCCTTGTCGTCGCGCGCGATCAGCGCGGGATCGAAAGCCGAAATCGAGCCTCGCAACACGGCCCACTTGCGCTGGCCGTTGCGGTCCTCGGCGATGCCGGTCTGGAAGCTGCCCTTGTAGGCGTCGGAACGCGCATTGCCGATATTCTGAAGCCCGTTTGTTTCCGCAAAGAACATGCCGAGGCTGATTTGTCCCGCCGTCCGTGCATCGGCCGGCCCAAGGCCGACGGCGCGCCCGATGGCGTTGCCAAGCCGCACGACGTCCTCGAACGGCGTCGGCGAATTCTGCGCGTTGCCCGGCGCCGCCTGCATGACCGCGAACAGGCGGAGATACTCGTCGATCAGCGGCTCCAGGCCGGCATCGAAATAGGCTGGCGGAACGCCGAACTTGTTGGGCCGGCCGATCATGGCCGGCTGTGCGTCGGTCAGATCCTTGTAGGCGCTCATCACTGCGGTGCGCGCGAGATAGAGCGCCTGTCCGGGCCGGTCGGGCAGCGGACGTTTCGCCGCGATCTGATCGGCGCGCTCGTGCAGGATCGCCTTGAACCGCTCCACCGCGTCGCTATAGACCGCGAGCGGCTCGCTCCCCACCCGCGCCGGCTGTGATTGGGCGGGCATGAGGCACGAGGTGGTGACGATAAGGACGACAGTTGCCGCGAGCGCCGCCGCAAGCCGCCGCAAAGCCATCACTTCTCGGCCCTGAGCTTCTGCTCGGCCTCCTTGATTTCCTTCAGCGCCTTGCCCGAGACCTTCGGGTATTCGAGCTTGAGCCGGTCGAGCGCCTCGACGATCGCCGCCGAAACAGTCAGCCAGGCGATGTGCTTGTGATCGGAGGGAATGACGAACCAGGGCGCATAATCCGTCGAGGTTTCCCGGATCATGTCCTGATACGCGGCCATGTAATTGTCCCAGCGCTCGCGTTCGGCGGCGTCGTTCGCGGAGAACTTCCAGCGTTTATTCGGATCATCCAGCCGGGCCAGGAAACGCTTGAGCTGTTCTTCTTTCGAGATGCGCAGATGAAATTTCAGGATCACCATGCCGTTGCGGCTGAGGCGATGCTCGAAAGCGCGGATGTCCTTGAAACGATGTTTCCAGATATTCTTGCCGGTCGAAGCGGGGGGAGTTTCTGCGCTTTCAGCATGTCCGGATGCACCCGCACCACCAGCACCTCTTCATAGTGCGAGCGATTGAAGATGCCGATCTGTCCGCGCGGGGGCAGCGCCTTGCCGATCCGCCATAGAAAATCGTGCTGCAATTCTTCGGCGCTCGGCGCCTTGAAGGAATGGACGCCGCAGCCCTGAGGATTGACGCCCGACATGACGTGCTTGATCACGCCGTCCTTGCCCGCCGCGTCCATGCCCTGAAAAACGAGCAGGAGCGCCCATTGCCCGTGGGCGTAAAGGCGCTCTTGCAGATCTTCGATCCGGGCGATCCCTTCGGCAAGAATCGGCCTCACGTCCTCGATATCGGTCGAGAGGCCGAAGCTTTCGGCGGGATCGTGATCGGCAAGCTTGAAATGATCCGGCTTGCCGACCCGGCATTGCTTGACGATCTTGCCGCTGATTTTGGCGAGTTTCATCGCCCCATCACTGCGTTCACTCGTGCCAGGGATTGACGAACAGCCCGATCATGCCGGTGACACCTTTCACGTGGGCGGGCGGCGGACCGAACTTGGCAATTACTTCCTCACGCGTCAGGCCGGGGTCCATGTCCTTCGTGTCGAAGTCGGTCGCGATAAGCACGAAAGTGTAGTGATGGGCGGTCTGATTGGGCGGCGTGCACGGACCGGAATAATACGGAACACCCTGCGTGCTTTTGCCGCCGACATATTTGTCGCCTCGTTTGCTGACCTCGCCCTCGGCAAAACCGGTGACGGATGCAGGAATGCCGTAGGCGACCCAGTGGCTCACGCCGCTCGGGGCACGGCCTTCAGGGTCCGACATCAGGAAGACGAAGCTCTTGGTGCCGTCAGGCACATTGCTCCACGAAAACTGCGGCGAGACGTTTTGGCCGACGCAATTCGGATTGCTTGTGGCGTTATTGGCAACCTTCTTCGGCATGATTTTGCCGTCCGCGAACGTCGTCGACGACAGCGTGAACAGGCCTGCTGCGTTGGCGGACGTGAGGGCGAAGCCGAATGCCAATGCCGCGGCTGCAGCCCCAAGACAATGATGCTTTACGGTAATCATGACGTCTCCTCTGATGTCTTGTTTTGCTCTGAAGTCTTGTTTTGCGCCGAGGCGGGAGTGTAGCCGCCGCGATTTTGGGAACAACCCCAGGACGGTAAGAAAATTCCCCGGCATTCGGTTCCGGGGAAATCCGGCTAAAGATTCTTGATCAGGCCGGCATCGATCAGCATGCGGTTGAAGTGACGCGCCTCCGCGCCATCGGCGCAGCCGTAGAAGAGACCATTACAGCGATGCAGGATTTTCTTCTGTTCGGCGAACGAGGGATCGAGCGGCAAGCCTGCGGCTTCCTGCACCACGAGCGGCAGATACGGCCCTTCGAGCGTGTCGAGCGCGGATGAGACATCGACCGGCGTGAAATTGATCGCGTCGATGGCATAATAAGTCGTGAAGTAGCGCGGATCGTAGGCCATGAGCCGTTGCGCGACGCCTTTGTCGTCGAGCGTCGGATCGATGAGGTTCGGGGAGAAATCGGGCTGGTGATCGCCGAACCGGACCAGCAAAAACGACTCATCGGGGAATTCCCGTTTCAGCCGCGCCCGGAAATCGGAATAGTCCTTCGCACTCATCGCCTGCCGGCGCAGATATTCGTCAACCGGCGGCACATTGCCGGGATCCTGCCACTGCGGCATCAGCTCCGGCCGATAGGGGTGGTCCCACGGAAAATGATTGGCGGCGAGATAGACGAATACGAACATCGGCCCGTGAGCGCGCTGCTCCGCGATCATGCGCGCGGCGGTGTTGTAGAAGAAACTGTCCGGCTCGAGGTCCTGCGCGCCGAGATCGTGCTGATCATAGAAGCGTTGCACGCCGGTCGTGGCCTGGAAGCTGCGCGCGCTCATGAAGGCGCCAAGCGCGGGATAGAGCGAGAAGGTGCGATAGCCGCAGCGCCGCAGCGCGGCAGGCAGGCCGCGATGGACACGGCCGGCCGCGATCCGTGTCACGAAATAGGCAAAGCGGCCGAATGAGCGCGCGGACAGGCCCTCGAGCACATTGTACTCGGTGAACCAGCTCGGGCCGCCATTCCCTTCGACCACGAAGTTGCGTTCCTTGCCGTCGAACGACTTGAAATGCGCGCCGTAGCCGTTCGGTACCTTGATGCCCGGCGCCACGCGGATGTCGAAACTCGACTCGTCATGAATAAGGATGATGTGCGGCGGTTTGACTTCGGGCTCGCAGGCGCCTGTCGGCTTGAGCCGTTCGGCGGCATAGGCGTCCGATTGCATGAGCCCGTGCGTCATCAGTTCGGACACGGCATCGACGCCGGAGCGTGCGAAGGACGAAACGAGGTTGCCGCCGTAGAACGCTTCGAACGGCTGCATCGGGAAACGTGTTTCGAGCGCGGTGAGGCCGCCAAGGCAAGCGATCGCCAACACTGCCGCGGCGATGCGGCGCATACGATACGGATCGAACCGCCACGCAAACAGAATGAGCGGAACAAGGGCGATCACGCACAGCGTCACAATCCAGCGCAGCGCCGGGAAGATCGTGAACAGGAAGCTGACGGTATCGGTATCGACGATCATCAGGTCGACGAAGTTCGCCGTCATCATCAGCACGTGGTATTTGAGCTGCGACAGCAGGACCAGCAGCGTCATCATGACGAGCGACAGCACGCCGGCGAGAATCGGCCGGCGCGTGAGCGCGATCCAGAAAAAATTCAGAATGCCCCAGGCGAGCACGAAGGCCGCCATGGCGGTGGCGGTCCATTCGGTCGCCACCATGATGGCAAGTGCGATGAAATGCGGGAAAAGCAGCAACGCCGTCTGCCGGGCGCCATGCCGGGCTATGACGGTTGCGATACGTTTACGCAGGAACGATACGGCGGCACGCATGACAAGCGCGGACGTGCCCGGAAATGACCCACACTAACGCATTCCCCCAGCGCACGGCGCGCCGTCATAAAACTGTATTTAACTTGTCATGACAAGAGACGGGCCGCTTCAAACGGCCCATCTCGCCAATTTCGGTTAAGGCAAAAGGACGCGGGCGGGCCTGGATCCCGCCTTCGCGCAGAGACTTGCCGGGATCAGTTTTTTGACCGATCCACCAGCGCCCGCTCTTTGATCCACGGCATCATTTCGCGCAGCTTGGCGCCGACCTGTTCGATCGGGTGCTCGGCAAGCTTGGCGCGGGTCGCCTTGAACGAGGTCTGGTTGACCTTGTTCTCCAGCATCCAGTCCCGCGTGAAGCGGCCGGACTGGATGTCGGCCAGCACCTTCTTCATCTCGGCCTTGGTCTGGGGCGTCACCACGCGCGGGCCGGAGACGTATTCGCCGTATTCCGCGGTATTGGAGACCGAGTAGTTCATGTTGGCGATGCCGCCTTCATAGATCAGGTCGACGATCAGCTTCACCTCGTGCACGCACTCGAAATAGGCCATTTCCGGCGCGTAACCGGCTTCGACCAGCGTCTCGTAGCCGGCCTTCATCAGTTCGACGAGGCCGCCGCACAGCACGGTCTGCTCGCCGAACAGGTCGGTTTCGCATTCCTCCTTGAACGTGGTCTCGATGATGCCGGCGCGGCCGCCGCCGATGGCGGACGCATAGGACAGGCCGAGATCGTGCGCGTTGCCGGACGCGTCTTTATGGATGGCGACGAGGCAAGGCACGCCCGCCCCGCGCTGATATTCGGAGCGCACGGTATGGCCCGGCCCTTTCGGCGCGATCATCAGGACATCGAGATCGGCGCGCGGCTCGATGAGGTTGAAATGCACGTTGAGCCCGTGCGCAAACATCAGCGCCGCGCCGTTCTTCATGTTGGCTGCGAGATGCTCGCGATAGATGTCGCCCTGCAATTCGTCGGGCGTCAGCATCATCATGACGTCGGCCCACTTGGCGGCTTCCGCCACTTCCATGACCTTGAATTTCTCGGCTTCCGCCTTCTTCACGCCGGCCGATGATTTGCGCAGCGCTACCGCAACGTCCTTGACGCCGGAATCGCGCAGATTGAGCGCATGGGCATGGCCCTGGCTGCCGTAGCCTATGATGACGACCTTCTTGCCCTTGATCAGGTTCAGGTCGGCGTCGCGATCGTAATAAACACGCATGGTCTCTCACCCCTAGTAAGGCCAGTCCCTGGCCGCTTTGCCGTCTCGGTGCAGCTTCTAGATTCCGCGGGCGGCTTGGACAAGCCCAACCGGCGGTTTTACGTGGCCGTCGAACTTTTCGCGGGCGCGCGCGATCTTGGCCTGGTTCCGGGTCGCCCAGTCGCCGAGCGCCGAGACCGGCTCCAGCAAATCACGCCCCAGCGGCGTGAGCGCATAGTCGACGCGCGGCGGAATGGTCGGAAATACCGTGCGCGTGACGAGGCCGTCGCGTTCGAGGCCTCGCAATGTCAGCGTCAGCATGCGCTGCGAAATGCTGCCGATCGACCGGCGCAATTCATTAAAGCGCATCGGCCCCGCGCCCAGCCGCGTTACGACAAGCACGGACCATTTGTCGCCGACCCGCGCCAGCACATCGCTGATGGCGCGGCAATCCGCGGGCAAATGCATGTATCTAGGTTTCACCAATGTGCCCTCTTGTACGGTCCACGGGTGGTCATCTATCTAGCCTTAGTTACAAAATCAACCAAGGTATTCAACCATGCCCATCCCCCAGATCGCCGTGATTGTCGGCAGCAACCGCCGGGACTCGATCAACCGCAAGCTCGCTCACGCGCTCGTCAAGCTCGGCGCCGGTAAATTCGACGCCAAATTCGTCCGCATCGACGACCTGCCGCTTTACAACCAGGACAATGAGGGCAGCCTTCCGCCTGAGGTGGTGCGCTTCAAGGACGAGGTCAAAAAGGCTGACGGCGTGCTGATTGTGACGCCGGAGCATAACCGCTCCATGCCGACGGCTTTGAAGAATGCCATCGATTGGGGTGCACGGCCTTTCGGCATGAGCGTATGGCCCGGCAAACCCGGCCTCGTCACCGGCACGTCGCCCGGCGCCATCGGCACCGCGCTGGTGCAGGCGCATTTGCGCACGGTGCTGACCGGCCTCGGCATGACTCTTCTCGGCGGCGAGTCTTATGTCCAGTTCAAGCCGAACCTGGTCGACGATCACGGCAATATTTCCGATGAGACGACGCAGAAATTCTTGCAGGGCTTTGTCGACCGCTTCGCGACGCTGGTGGCGCGGCTGAAGGACTGACGATCACATTCCTTCCGGGCCGCGCGCGATGGCAACGATGCCGGTGCGCGAGACTTCGACCAGGCCGACGGGCAACATCAGGTTGATGAAGCTTTCGATCTTGTCGGAAGCGCCGGTGATCTCGAACACGAAGCTCTCGGTGGTCGCGTCGATGACGCGGGCACGGAACGCGTCGGCCAGGCGGAGCGCCTCCATGCGCTGATCGCCGGTGCCGCGCACCTTGACCATTGCGAGTTCGCGCTGGATCGCGGGATTGCCGGCCGTCAGGTCGATGACGCGGTGCACCGGCACCAGGCGGTCGAGCTGATTTTTGATCTGTTCGAGCACCATGGGCGTGCCGCGCGTGACGATGGTGATACGCGACAGATGCTTCTCGTGCTCGGTTTCCGAGACTGTGAGCGAGTCGATATTGTAGCCGCGCCCGGCGAACAGGCCGATGACGCGCGCAAGTACGCCGGGCTCGTTGTCGACCAGCACGCACAGCGTACGGCTCTCGATGCGCTCTTTGACGCTCTCGGCGGGATAATGCGTCGTCGCGGTGTTCACGGCGTCTCTCCTAAACCAGCATCTTGCCTAAACCAGCATCTTGCCTTTTTCGGTCACGGCGTCCTCGACCCGCGTCGCGGCGTCGCCGAGCAGCATTTCGTTATGCGCGCGGCCCGACGGGATCATCGGGAAACAGTTCTCCGCCGGATCAACGACGCAGTCGAAGATCACCGGCTTCCGTATTTCGATCATCTCGCGGATCTTGTCGTCGAGTTCATCCGGACGTTCGCAGCGAATGCCGTGCGCATGATAAGCGTCGGCGAGCTTGACGAAATCCGGCAACGCCTCGCTGTAGGAATGCGAGTAGCGTCCGCCATGCAGCAGTTCCTGCCACTGCCGCACCATGCCCATGTAGCGATTGTTGATGACGAATATCTTGATCGGCAGGTCGTACTGAACAGCCGTCGACATTTCCTGCATCGTCATTTGCACCGATGCTTCGCCGGCGATGTCGATGACCAGCGAATTCGGATGCGCAAGCTGCGCGCCGACCGCTGCCGGCAGGCCATAGCCCATGGTGCCGAGGCCGCCGGAGGTCATCCAGCGCGTCGGCTCCTGGAAGTGATAAAACTGCGCCGCCCACATCTGGTGCTGGCCGACTTCGGTCGTGATGTAGGTGTCACGGTCCTTGGTCAGTTCGTAGAGACGCTGGATGGCGTATTGCGGCTTTATGATCTCGTTCGAACGCCGATAGGCGA
Organism: uncultured Alphaproteobacteria bacterium; assembly: GCA_963808205.1. GTDB lineage: Bacteria > Pseudomonadota > Alphaproteobacteria > Rhizobiales > Xanthobacteraceae > BOG-931. Next base: position 177,227 of record CAWEER010000005.1, on the reverse strand, counting down.
GTGAATTCTTCGCCCGCCATTTGCCGATTTGCGTCCACCACGCATCGAGCGCCTTTTTGTCCGGCCTGGCCGCGCTCGCGCGCCACGCGTGCAGCATGTCCTCGAGCACATGCGCGCAATCGCCGATGATCGGCAAATCAACCTTGACGTTCTTGTTGATCGAGGACGGATCGATGTCGATATGAATCTTCTTCGAGCCGGGTGAGAACGCGTCAAGGCGGCCGGTGATGCGATCGTCGAAGCGCGCGCCGACGCAGATCATCAGATCGCAGTCGTGCATTGCCCAATTTGCTTCCCAAGTGCCGTGCATGCCGAGCATGCCAAGCCATTTCGGATCGGCGGCGGGGAAGGCGCCGAGCCCCATCAGTGTGGAGGTGATGGGATAACCGGTGAGCTTGACCAGTTCGCGCAGGTGCTCGCTCGCCGCGATCCCGGAATTGATCACGCCGCCGCCGGTATAGAACAGCGGGCGCTTTGCGGCCGCCATCATTTCGACCGCCTGCCTGATCTTGTCCGGATCGCCCTTGAGCTTCGGCCGATAGCCTTTGTGCTGGAAATTCTCCGGCTTGGAATAAGTGCCGGTGGCGAATTGCACGTCCTTGGGGATGTCGACCACGACCGGTCCCGGCCGGCCGCTCGCGGCAATGTGGAATGCCTCGTGCAGCGTATGCGGCAGATCGGCGACGGATTTGACCAGATAATTATATTTTGTGCAGGGCCGGGTAATGCCGACGGTATCGCATTCCTGAAACGCGTCATTGCCGATGAGATGCGTCGGCACCTGACCGGTGATGACGACCAGCGGAACGGAATCGCACAGCGCGTCGGTCAGGCCGGTGACGGCGTTCGTCGCGCCCGGCCCGGATGTGACCAGGACGCAGCCGACCTTGCCGGTTGAGCGCGCATAACCTTCTGCCGCATGCACGGCGCCCTGCTCGTGGCGCACCAGAATATGCTGCACCCTCTGCTGCTGGAACAGCGCGTCATAGATCGGCAGCACCGCGCCCCCGGGATAGCCGAAGATGTGGTCGACGCCTTGATCGGCTAGCGCCGCCATCACCATTTCCGCGCCGGTCATCTCAGTCATCGCTCGCTCCGCTCTTTCAATTCCATTTCGCTGATTTATGGCTTCCGAAGTCCAGATAATAAAAAAGGGCCTCGAAGGGCCCTGGGTCGCGCATCGCCAAGTCTCGCGGGTGGACTCATCCACCCCCGGCGATGCGCTTCGATACTACGATCAGCGAAACAGAAGTACGCACGTGTGCGCCCCTTTTCTCGATGCCCGTATTTATAAGCATTGTGTCCGTTTGGGTCAAGCAAAATGCGGCGGGAATCGGGCTTTCCGGCCTCGCCAGAACTTCAAACTATCGTTTGAAATCGTAATGGCGCGGAAAACCACAATCGTTAACCACCGTTAAGTATCACACCTTGGCCGTGATTTCGCGCGGTCGCAGCCTTCAATTTTCCCAAGCCTGTTGCTCAATTGCATCGCTGGGGGCGTAAGCGTTCTGAAAATCTTCGATCGCGCTTTGCCGGTTTTCTCCACTGGAGGGGACATGGTTACAGTTCATCGTGTTGCCGGATGTCTCGGTCGCGTTGCCGCAGCTTTCGTCGCCACGCTCACTGTTGTCGTTGCGCTGGCCGCGCCGGCCGCGGCCATGCCGCCGGCGGGCGCTCCTTTCAATTCGACAGATGCGATCCTGAAATGGATCAATGCCTATCGCCACCGGCCCGATCCGGAAAGTCTTCCGGCCGTGGTGCGTGCGCTCAGCGGCATGCAGGCGTTCAAGGACGCTGAAACGTCGGGTCCCTATATCGGCTTCATCGCCGGCGTGCTCGGCGACAATCCCGACCGCGCTGAAATTCTGATTTCCAAAATGCTGCCGATCGATCCGGCCGATCATTGGGTGCTGGTGCGCGCCGTCGCCTATTCGGGTCTGCCCGAATGGAAAATGCAGCTTGCCACCTTCGTCGACCGCATGCCGACGCGCCGCGCCATGATCGACAAATATCTCGACGGTAAATTGCCGACGCTGGAGCAGATCGACTATCGGCCCGAAAAGCCCGGCATGTTCGACAAGATCAAAACGACGCTCCATCTCCAGCAGGAGCGCAAGAAGGCGCTGACGCTCGATCCGACACCGGAGGTGATCGACGTGCTCTGGGGTTATTATCTCGCGACCGGAAGCTATCCGCCGATCGAGCGCATGATCAAGCTTCTGCCGCTGTCCAACGACAAGGACAACGTCGACAATCTCACGACCGGCAGCGCCGCCAAGTTCACGCTGGCCAGCAACGCCGTGCGCGACAACGATTTGCTGTCGATGCTGAAATGGTCGGTGAAGAGCCAGCCCCAGGATGTCGCCGTGGTGCTCAACGACGTCATCAACACGGCGGATACCGTCGACACCGTGCACATGCGGCAGGAATCGCTGGCCGCGATCGCGGAGCTCAAGCAGCAGGGCCCGAACGCGAAGCGCGAGCTCTCGGGCTGGGGCCAGGTCGGGCAGGGCGCTTTATCGATGGGCTGCGTCGTGGCGGCTGCGACCGGGCAGATCGAACTGGGAATACCCTGCGTGATCGGCGGTGCGGCCTATACCGCCGGCTTGCAATATATGACGCACTGATCAGTTGTTATTCCGCCAGCGCCCGTAACTGTGCTTCGATCACGGCGCGCGCGCTGTGTGGCGCCGTCCATTCGAATTCCGGAAGTTGATTGCGAAACCACGTTGCCTGCCGCTTGGTGTATTGCCGGGTTTCGAGCTTGGCGTGCTCCACGGCTTCCTCAAGCGGGATTTCGCCCTTGAGATGCCGGACCAGCCACGGCACGCCGTGCGCTTTCATGGCCGGCAGGCTGGAATCGAGATGGCGAGCGGCGAGATGGCGTACTTCCTCCAGCGCGCCTTCCGCGATCATGGCGTCAAATCGCAGGCCGATGCGGCTTGCGAGGTCGTCACGATCGGGCATCAGAAAAACCTTGGCCGCGCGCGCAGGCTCGACATTCGCCGGTTTGTTGTGGCCGTACCAATCCGCGAGAGGCCGGCCGGTGGCGAGAACGACCTCCAGCGCGCGGGTGACGCGGGCGCGGTCACCCGGCATCAGCCGTGCCGCGGCAGCCGGATCGCGGGTGCCGAGCTCGGCATGCAGCGCCGCGACGCCTTCGCCTGACAGCCGGGCGCGGACCTCTTTGCGGATTTCGGCGGGGATCGGCGGCACGGCGGCAAGCCCGCGGGTGAGCGCGTTGAAATAGAGCCCCGTACCTCCGACGATAATCGCCGGTCCTGCATTGTCCGCGGCCGCCGATGCCAGCACTCCGGCGACGTCGGAGCACCAGCGGCCGACCGAATAATTTTCGGCGGCATCGATGTGACCGTAGAGCCGGTGCGGTGCGCGCCGCTCGTCCTCCGGGGCCGGCCGGGCCGTGATGATCCGCAAATCGCGATAGACCTGCATGGAATCGGCGTTGATGACCGTGCCGCCATGCGCTTCGGCGAGCTCAAGCGCCAGAGCGGACTTGCCGCTTGCCGTCGGGCCTGCAATGAGGATCGTCTTCGGCATGTCTTTGTTTCGTTTTCCCGTCTTTGTTTCGTTTTCCCGCCCGTCGGATCGCACGGCATGTTTTACGTGGCAACGCTCATCTCGCATCCGGACCGGCCGGCGGTGACCGAGACCCTGGCGAACAAGGCCGCGCGCTATCTGCCTCACGGCCGGCCCCTCGGCTGGCTGGCCCCGGGCGTGGCGATCGACATCCCGTTTCTCATGGAGGAAACCGGGGAGGGCGATCATAGCGCGGATGACAACAAGGCCCTTGTGAAAGATATCGCCGCGGATCTGAGGGACATTATCGGTTCTGATCCCGTCGATGCCGTCGTCCAGCCGCATGACGGCCGTCGCAAGAAGCTTCTGATCGCCGATATGGATTCCACCATGATCGGCCAGGAATGTATCGATGAACTCGCCGATTATGCCGGCTTCAAGAGCCGCGTTGCCGCCATCACTGAACGCGCGATGCGCGGCGAGATCGCGTTCGAGCCGGCGCTGCGCGAGCGCGTTGGCCTGCTCAAAGGGCTTCCGGCGACGGTGATCGATACTGTTATCGCGGAGCAAATCCGGCTCACAACCGGTGGTCCCGCTTTGATCGCAACGATGCGCGCGCACGGCGCGCATACCTGCCTGGTGTCGGGCGGGTTCACCGCGTTCACGTCACGGATTGCCGCGATGCTGGGCTTTGACGAACAGCATGCCAATACGCTCCTGCTCGATAACGCCGGGCAATTGACCGGCGAGGTCGCCGAGCCCGTGCTCGGCCGTGAGGCGAAGGTACGCACGCTCGTCGCGCTGCGCGAGCGCTTCGGTCTCGCCCGCGAGGAGACACTGGCCGTCGGCGATGGCGCAAACGACGTGCCGATGATTGAAGCCGCCGGACTTGGCGTCGCCTTCCACGGCAAGCCGGCGGTGAGGGAAGCCGCCGACGCCTGCATCGCGCACGGCGATCTCACCGCGCTCCTCTACGCGCAAGGTTACCGGCGCGAAGAATTTGCCGATCGCTACTGAAGATTCAGGGCGACGAAGCGCGTCTCGCCGTCAGCGTTCGAAACCAGAAGCACGGCAATCTTCTTGCCTTGCGACTTGAGCAGATCGAGCCGCTTCTGCATGTCGGCTGGATTGCCAACGCCCTCGTATTGCACTTCGACGATGATGTCGCCCGCGGCCAGGCGTTTGTCCGGATCGGCCATTGCGACGCTCGGATCGACGCCGGTGATCAGTACGCCCTTGATATTGTCCCTGATCTTGAACTTCTTGCGCAGGTCGTCCGACAGGCCGGAAAGCTCCAGCCCGAGCGTCTTCTGCACGACGGATTTTTCCGCCGGTGCGGTGTCCTTCTTGGCGTCGGCCAGCGCGACCTTGTCGCTGTCCTGGAGGCGGCCGACCGTGACCTTGTGCGTCTCTTCCTTGCCTTTGCGGATGACGACGACATCGACCTGCTTGCCGACCGGCGTATCGGCGACGGTGCGCGGCAGATCGTGCATCTCCTTGATGTCGTGACCGTCGAAGGCGACGACCACGTCGCCGGGCTCTATGCCCGCGGGCTTCGCCGGGCCCTTGTCGTCGACACCGGCAACAAGCGCGCCGCGCGGCGGTTTGATGTTCAGACTCTCGGCGATGTCGTCGGTGACCTGCTGGATGCGCACGCCGAGCCAGCCGCGCCGCGTCTCGCCAAACTGGCGCAGCTGATCGACAACCGCGGCCGCACTGTCGGAGGGCACTGCGAAGCCGATGCCGATCGAGCCGCCGGACGGCGAAATGATCGCGGTGTTGACGCCGACCACTTCGCCATTGAGGTTGAACAGCGGGCCGCCGGAATTGCCGCGGTTAATGGCGGCGTCGGTTTGTATGTAATTGTCATACGGCCCCGAATTGATATCGCGGTTGCGCGCCGAGACGATGCCGGCGGTCACCGTGCCGCCCAGGCTGAACGGATTGCCGATCGCGATGACCCATTCGCCCAGCCGCAGCTTGTCGGAATCGCCAAACTTCACCGCCTTGAGCGGCTTGCCGTAATGCACGCGAAGCAGAGCGAGATCGCTCTTCGTATCCTTGCCGACGAGGTCCGCCTTCAGCTTGGTGCCGTCATTGAGAATAACGCTGATCTCGTCGGCGTCGGCGATGACGTGATTGTTGGTCACCACGAGGCCGGACGGATCAATGATGAATCCGGATCCCAGCGAGTTGACCCGGCGCGGCGTCTGATCGGCATTATCACCGCCCCCGCCACCCTGGCCGCGGCGATTCTTGAAAAACTGATCGAAGAACTCTTCCATCGGCGAACCGGGCGGCAGATCGGGCATGTCGGCGAGGTGCGGATCGATCTTCTGCGAGGTCGAGATATTGACGACGGCATCGATTACCTGTTCGGCGACATCGGCGATGCCGTCCGGTCCGCGGGCCAGGGCGGACCGTGAAGGAAGCAGCATGACCGCTACCGCCAAGACGGCGATTGCCGCGCCATGCCGAACGCGTGTGGCAAGGCGGCTCGCAGAGAAATAAAGGCGACGCGCAGAGGAATAACGAGAGTTGGACGTCATGGACGTCAGCGCTCCTGGCGTTCGAGTCATCGAAAAATACTCATCGCGAAGGTGCCCCCGTCCTGTTTGTGACGCAAGGCCAAGCCCGGCAGGCCCGGCAATTAGCGGCTGGATTAGGGCGGAAAAGCGGCCCGTCCGGCGGTGTTTGCGTTCGCGGATCCCGGCTCAGCGGCGCACCAGCCAGACGAGGAACACGCCGGCCAAAGCGGAAACGATGCCGGCGATGCGCAACGGTCCATCCGGCATATCGAGGACGGCTGCCATGGCGCGCTTGGCGCCGCCGGGAAATGCCGCAAGGACAATCCCCTCGATAACAAAGAGCAGGCCGAAGGCGGCGAGGAAGTCCGACATCGGCCCGCTGTGCTCTGTTCGATGTCTTATTTCGGCGCGCTGTTCGGACGCGGCGGAGTGGAGGCCGCCGGCGCGGCCGGAGCCGCCGTGCCGCCGGGCATCGTCTTGCCTTCAGGATCGCCGAAAAAACGGAAGAAATCCGTATCGGGACGCAGCACCAGATGGGTGTCGCCATGCTGCATGCTTTTCTCGTACGCCTGCATGGTCCGGTAGAAGTTGAAAAAATCCGGATCCTGACCATAGGCGTCGGCAAAGATGCGATTGCGTTCGGCGTCGCCCTGGCCGCGTGTCTGCTCGGCCTGGGAGCTGGCTTCCGCCAGCAGCACGGTCACGTCGCGATCGGCCCGGGCGCGGATCTCCTGGCTCTTCTGGCTGCCCTGGGCGCGAAATTCGGCGGCTTCGCGCTGACGCTCGGTTTGCATGCGCTGGTAAACTGCCTGGCTGTTCTGTTCCGGCAGGTCGACGCGGCGGATGCGCACGTCAACGATGTGAATGCCGAACGGCTGCGCGTCGCGATCGAGTTGATCACGCATCTGCGCCATGAGTTCGTCGCGTCTATTGCGCACCGCGTCAGCAAGCGTCGCGGCGCCGAGCACGCGCCGCAGCGCCGAATTCAACAGAATGGCGAGCTGTGTATTGGCGCCATCCGGACCGACCGTTTGATAGAATTTCAGCGGATCGGTGATGCGGTAACGCGCGAAGGCGTCAACGACGAGCCGCTCGCCCGCCTGAGCCACACTGGGCCCGTTCGCCTTGTCCTGGCTCGACGCGATCACTTCTTGCGCCGGCGATTCGATATTGAGAATGCGCTTGTCGATGTAGATCACGCTGTCGATGAAAGGAATCTTCGCGTTAAGTCCCGGCTCGGTGATGACGCGCACGGGCTGACCGAGCCGCACCACCAGCGCCTGTCGGGTCTGATACACGGTGAAGAAGGTGCTGTAGGCGACCACGGCCAGAATAAGCAGCAAGATCGCAGTCGCGCCGCCAAGGAGGTTCGGCTTCATTGATTGCCTCCGGACGGCTGCTGCGCGGGCCGCTCTTGCGGCAGATTATTGAGCGGCAGATACGGCACGACGCCGGGCCCACCCTGCGGGCCGGTATCGATGATCGTTTTGTCGGTGCCGCCGAGGACACGTTCCATGGTCTCGAGATACATGCGCCGCCGCGTCAGATCGGGCGCCTTTTTGTATTGCTCGTAGATTTGCGAAAAGCGCGAAGCCTGGCCCTTGGCGTCGGCAACGGTCTGCTCGCGATAGGCTTCGGCGTCCTGGGTGATCTTGGCGGCACGGCCGCGCGCTTCCGGAACCACGCGATTGGCGTAAGTCTGGGCTTCGTTTTGCGCGCGCTCGAGATCGGAGCGCGCCGCCTGCACGTCGCGGAAGGCGTCGAGGACCTGCGTGGGTGGATCGACCTTTTGAAGCTGGACTTGCTGGATGTCGACGCCGGCGCCGTAATCGTCGAGCGTCTTCTGCATTCCTTCCTGAACCGCGGTCTCGATGGTCTGCCGCGCGCCGGTGAGGATCGCCTGGATGTTCGAGCGGCCGATGACCTGGCGCATGGCGCTCTCGGCGACCGCCTTTACGGTGCCTTCCGGACTTTGGACGTTGAACAGATAGTCGCCCACCCGGGATGGCTTGACCTTCCACAAAACCGAGAAGTCGACGTCGACGATGTTCTCGTCGCCGGTGAGCATCAGGCTCTCTTCCGGAACGTCGCGCATGGTCGTGCCGCGGCGCAGGTCGAAGCCGATGTCGATCTTGTTGACGCGCAGCGCCTGCGGCGTCAGCGCGGTCTCGATCGGATACGGCAAATGATAATTGAGGCCGGGCTGCACCTCCCGGACGAATTGGCCGAACCGCAAAACGACGCCGAGCTCATCCGGCTCGACGCGGAAGAAACCGGAAAAGCCCCACAGCGCGATCGCGACCAGTCCGATCAGCGCAATGCCGCGGCCGCCAAGATTGCCCGGCAGCAGGCCGCGCAATTTCTCCTGACCCCGGCGCAGGAATTCCTCGAGATCGGGTGGTTTCGGGCCCTGCGATTGCGGTCCCGAACCCCACGGCCCACGCGATCCGGAGCCCCACGGGCCGCCGGATTGGTTGTTCCACGGCATCAAATCTCTCCTAGGCTGCCGGGGTTATAGGGGAGCGCATCGCCCCTTACAACGCGCTGTTATGCCGTCGTCGGCGAGGCCTGAGTGGCTCCGGCCACGCGTTCATAAGTGACAAAGGCAAAGGGTGCTTCGTCCTCGGCTGCCGGCTCTTGTTCGTTGCGCGCGCTTTCACGCCAGACCTGCCTGTCGAGAGCGGGAAAACGTGCATCGCCTTCGACCTGTTTGTGGACTTCGGTGATGGCAAGCCGCGTGGCGACCGGCAGCGCTTGCGCATAAATTTCGGCGCCGCCGGCGATGACGATGACGCCTGTGTTGCGGCGCAGGGCATCGCCTCGCGCCGCGGCGAGAGCGGCATCGAGATTAGGCGCCACCACGACACCGGACGCCGCGAAGCCGGCGTCACGGCTGACGACGATCGTGGTGCGGCCGGTGAGCGGCTTGCCGATCGACAGATATGTCTTGCGCCCCATGACCACCGGCTTGCCCATGGTGAAGGCACGAAAGTGCTGCATATCCGACTTGAGCCGCCACGGCAGGGCATTGCCGCGGCCGATAACGCCGTTCTCGGCAACGGCGGCGAGCATGACGATGTCCATGCCTAGACCGCCACTGCAGCCTTGATGTGCGGATGCGGGTCGTAGTTCTCGAGCGAAAAATCCTCGTAGCGCAATGCGAACAAATCTTTGGCTTCCGGATTCATCCGCAGCGCCGGCAGCGGCCGCGGCTGCCGCGTCAGCTGCAACTGCGCCTGTTCGAGATGATTGAGATAAAGATGCGTGTCGCCAAAACTATGGATGAAGGTTCCCGGCTTGAGCCCGGTCACTTGCGCCACCGCGACGGTCAAGAGCGCGTACGAGGCGATGTTGAACGGCACGCCGAGGAAAACGTCGGCCGAGCGCTGGTAAAGCTGGCACGACAGCGCGCCGCCGGCGACATTGAACTGAAACAGGCAATGGCATGGCGGCAGCGCCATGCCTTCGATCTCGGCGGGATTCCACGCGCTCACGATCAGCCGGCGTGAGTTCGGATTGCGTTTGATTTCCGCGACGACATTGGCGATCTGATCGATCGTGCCGCCGTCCGGCGCCGGCCAGGAGCGCCATTGCTTGCCATAGACCGGGCCGAGGTCGCCGTTCTCGTCGGCCCATTCGTTCCAGATCGTGACGCCGTGATCGTTGAGATATTTGACATTGGTGTCGCCACGGAGAAACCAGAGCAGTTCGTAGATGATCGACTTGACGTGCAATTTCTTGGTGGTGACGAGCGGGAAGCCGCGCTGCAGGTCAAAGCGCATCTGATGCCCGAAGATCGAGCGCGTGCCGATGCCGGTGCGGTCGCGCTTCTCGACGCCCTCGGCAAGTACGCGTTCCATCAGGTCGAGATATTGGCGCATCTGTTCCAGCGATCGTTGGCCGACTCGCCCAGTCTAGCTGCAAATGAGCGGTCGACGAAGGGCGCGCAAGACCGCGGTGGATTAGAGCGCATCCATCGCGATTTCGCCGAGGCCTTCGACCGTGAACGCCGCCCGCTCGCCGCGCGCGATCGAAATCGTGGGAATAAGGCTGCCGGTGATGACGACCATTCCCGCTTTGAGATCGCGGCCGCGTTCGGCAAGATGATTGGCGAGCCAGGCGAGCGTAGCGGCGGGATCCTCGGCTTTGCCCGCGCCGGCGGATTTGCCGCCGATGGTCAGGCGGCCGGAAATGCCGACCAGCGCCGCAACCGGCACCGGCTTTGGCGCGCCAATGACGACACCGCCGTTCCAGCAATTCTCGACGATCAGCGATGTCGCTTCACAGTGCGCATAATCGGCGTGGCGATCCTCGATCAGCTCGAACGCCGGCATCGCCCCGGCGACGGCCGGCATTACCGTCTCCCGCGTCCAGGGCGCGCGCGACGCCGGCAAATCGGCGCCGAGCTGCAGTGCGATTTCGCTTTCGAGCCGCAGATTGACGAAATCCGCCGTGCGCAGCGTCGCCGGCGACCTGTGGATCGTGCGCGCAAGAATGGCGCCGCCGCAGGCGTGGTTGATGCCCATCAATTGCTGCATCACCTTCGTGGTCGTGGCGATCTTGGCGCCGGCGACCGCGCCATAGACCGGTTCCGCCAGCCGGTAATAAATTTCCTGCGCCGCATAGGCTTCGGCGATCGATGCGGGCCGCAATTCGTCGGGCAGGTTGCGATAGGGGAGGCGTTGCCACCGCGCGTCCCACATCCATTGCGCCATCGCATGCAAGCGATCGTTGTCCATGCCTCACCCGCTTTCCTCTTCAAATCAGTCCGCTTAGCCCAAGAAGTGCCGCGACGGCGAAGGCCCACAACGGATGCACAGGCATGAAATAGGCAGTGACGGCAGTTCCCAGCGTGATGGCCGCGGCCATCCATCCATAGTCGGCAGTGGTGGCGATCACGATGGCGCTCGATGCCGTCAGCCCCAGCGTGACGGGGACCAGTCCGCGAGTCACGGCGGCGTGCCACCAGGCCCCCTTGAAGCGCTCCGAGGCGCGGCCGACAAAAAAAGCGCATACGCCGGTCGGTCCGCACATCGCCAGCGTCGTCACCAGCGCACCGAGGACGCCGGCGACGTGATAGCCGATCAAGGTCACGATAATGAGGTTTGGGCCGGGCGTGAGCTGCGCCAGCGCAAAAGTGTCGGCAAATTGCCGGTCGTTCAGCCAGTGCTGGACCTCGACCGCATAACGATGCATTTCCGGCACGGCTGAATTGCCGCCGCCGATCGTGAACAGCGACAGCACAGCGAAAAAGCCCGCGAGCGTTAGCAGCGTGCCACCTTCGGGCCTCATAGCCGCACCCATGCGATGCCGATGCTCACCGGCACGATCACCGCCAGCACCAGCGGCAGCGGCCACTGCATGAGGCCGATCGCGATAAAGGTCGCCAGCGCGATGAGAGGTCCGGCGAAGGCGCGGTTCTGAAACAGCGGCCGCAGCATTTTTGCGACCGTTGCGATCATCAGGCCCGCCGCGGCCGAGGCAACACCGGTCAACATGCGGCGCAGCACGGGAAGATCGCCGTAATGCGCGTAAATGCCGCCGATGATCATGATCAGGAGCATCGGCGGTCCCATCAAGCCGATGACCGCGGCGATGCTGCCTCGTGCGCCGCGCAATCGTGCCCCGAACATCACCGCAAAATTGAGGATGTTTCCTCCGGGCAGCAACGCGCACAGCGCGTAAATCTCATTGAACTGTTCGGGCGTAAGCCATTTGCGCTCCTCGACCATCATGCGCCGCGACCAGGCCAGAACGCCGCCGAAGCCGGACAGCGAGATCTTGGCAAAGGCGATGAAAAGCTCGGCGATGGTCGGCTGCGATTGCGCCGGTGGCGGCAAGGAAGGCGAGGGCTCGGCAGGAGTGACGGATGGATCGGGCGGTTGCGGCGCGGGCGGCGGCGGGGTCATGACATCGTTTAACGCCGGTGCGCGCAGGCCGCCAGATGTCTGCGCCGCGCTCCCCCCTTTTAACTTTGCACGGCGTCGAACAGCCCGCGCATAAAATCCGCGGCGCGGGCGTAGATTCCCGGCGCCTCGCTTTCGCGTGGACCGCCGATGGCAAGCGCCAGATCGGAACCGCGTCTTGCCTGCTGCACGCGCAGCCACAATGCGGCATGCGCGCGGACGTCGTGCCCGCTCAGATCCACGACGTAGAGTGGCTTGCGATCGCGATGCGCCAATTCCTCGGCGAGCGCCGTGCCGCGCGATACCGCCACGCCGCCGGCCTCGACGATGATCATGCAGGCATCGGCGTCACGTATGTTCCATTCCGTGCGCTGCGCCGGGTCGCCGAGCGGCGTTTCTTTCAAGAGCGGGTATTTCGCCAGGAGGCCGGGCTGCGCCGGAAAATCCTCGGCCCAGCCGCCTTTGGGACACCAGCCGCCATAGGCGATGTCCCGCTCGATGGCCACATCGAGAACGGCGCGGTCGACCCCCGCCTGTCCGCCGGAAATGAGCTTCATGGTGCGATTTGACGGTTCAATTCGTCACTCTTTTTTCCGCAACCTTTTGCGCCTATATTCCCGGGTGCCGGCGCAAGCCGGATATGGCGATAAATGGCCGTCGTAATAAACCTTTCGGACCCGGGGGCAGTACCCGGCGCCTCCACCAGTGCGGCTCTTCGGCTTCTGGCATCAGGGCCGCATCGGCGGGGGCGAACTAGGATCGACGAGGGCGTAAAAGGCGTGCTTTTGCTCGGCATGGTTCCGCCGTTATCGGGCCAATTCCATAGTTGCCAATGACAACTATGCTCCGGTTGCTCTGGCCGCGTAAGCGGCTCGAAAGACCGATCTTGAAGCCCTGACGGGTTAAGCTCCGTCAGGCGGGGTTCGGAGGCACCTGGCAACAGAAGCCTCCACTTTTACCCCCACAAAATTTCAGTAATCGGCAGCCGGCGGACAGAAGCAATCTGGACCTCTATGATTTACGCACTATTTGTCGTCTGATTGCGGATAGCTCCCGCCGCTGATTCCCGACCCGAACATGCCTGTAGATCACATCCGTTACGACATCCTGGCGCAAGAAGCGTTGCGCGGCGTGATGCGCACCGTTCTGACGGATGCGGCCAGGAAAGGCTTGCCGGGCGAGCATCATTTCAAGATCACGTTCACCACGACGGCGCCGGGCGTGCAGCTTTCCGACCGCATGCGCGCGCAATATCCCGAAGCCATGACCATTATCCTGCAGCACCAGTTCTGGGATCTGGTGGTCGACGATGACGGTTTCGAAGTCGGGCTGTCGTTCGGGGGCGTGCCGGAGCGGCTCGTGGTTCCGTTCGACGCCATAACCGCGTTCTTCGATCCGGCGGTGCAGTTCGGCTTTCAGTTCGAGACGATCGATGCCGATGCAGCCGGCAAGGCGCCGGCGCCGGCGGGCTCGTCCACGGAGGAGAGCAGGCCCGAACCGTTGCCGTCACCGGCCGCCGCCAAAGAACCGTCGACAGACGGCCAGGGTGGCGGCGCCGAAGTGGTTCGGCTCGACCGCTTTCGGAAGAAGTGAAGACCCGCACCGAAACCGACTCGTTCGGCCCGATCGAAGTGGCGGCCGATCGTTATTGGGGCGCGCAGACCGAGCGGTCGCGTAACAATTTCCGCATCGGCGAAGGCCGCATGCCGCGCCCGCTGATCGCGGCGCTCGCACTCGTCAAGCGCGCCTCAGCCGAAGTCAATCAGGCGCTGGGCTCGCTCGACGCCCGGCGCGCCAAGGCCATCGTGCAGGCGGCGCAAGACATCATTGACGGCAAGCTCGACGATCATTTCCCGCTGTCGGTGTATCAGACCGGCTCCGGCACGCAGAGCAATATGAACGTCAACGAAGTGATCGCGAACCGCGCCAATGAGCAGCTTGGCGGCAAGCGCGGCGCGAAGTCGCCGATCCATCCGAACGATCACGTCAATATGAGCCAGTCGTCGAATGACAGTTTCCCGACGGCGATGCATATCGCGGCTGCGCGGGAAATATCGGAGCGGCTGCTTCCGGCGCTGACCCGCTTGCACGCGGCGTTGCAGGCCAAGACAAAAGAGTTCCGGTCCATCGTGAAAATCGGACGCACGCATACGCAGGACGCAACACCGCTGACACTCGGCCAGGAATTCTCCGGCTATGCCGCGCAGGTCGCATCCGGCGTCGCCCGCGTCAAGCTCGGCCTCAAGCAGCTTTATCCGCTGGCGCAGGGCGGCACGGCGGTCGGCACCGGACTTAATTCCAGGCGCCAGTTTGCGAAACGGTTCGCCAAAAAGGCGGCCGACATTACCGGTCTGCCGTTTGTCAGCGCACCGAACAAATTCGAGGCGCTCGCCTCGCATGGCGCGCTGGTCTTCGCCCACGGCGCGCTCAATGCGCTTGCTGCGGACCTGTTCAAGATCGGCAACGACATTCGTTTTCTCGGCTCCGGGCCGCGTTCCGGTTTCGGCGAACTGATCCTGCCGGAAAACGAACCGGGCTCCTCGATCATGCCCGGCAAGGTCAACCCGACCCAGGCCGAGGCGCTGACCATGGTTTGCTGCCGTGTGTTCGGCAATGACGTCACGATCACGGTCGCGGCAAGCCAGGGTCAATTCGAACTCAACGTGTTCAAACCGGTCATCATCGACGCCATGCTGCAGTCGATCCGGCTTCTGGCCGACGTGGTGAGTTCCTTTACCGATTATTGTGTCGTCGGCATCCGCGCCAATGAACCGCGCATCCGCGAACTCATGCAAAATTCGCTGATGCTGGTCACGGCGCTGGCGCCGACCATCGGCTACGACAAGGCGGCGCAGATCGCCAAGGCCGCGCATGCCAGGGGCACGACTTTGCGCGAGGAGGCGGTCAGGCTGGGCTTTGTCTCGGCGAAAGACTTCGACCGCCTGGTGCGGCCGGCCCGGATGACGCATCCGGACGCCTGATCGGCGGCAAAAGCCGCCATATCCTCAACCAATAATTGCACGATTCATCCCGGATTCCCCGCCGGCGATAACAATTTCGTGTGCGGGGGGCTGCGATAAACAGCCGCCGGTGTGATGGGCATCACGGTTCGGGGTTAGTCCTCCTGATACTTAGAAGACGGGCTTGGGCACCGGATGCGGTGCTTTCGGGGGATTTGGCAGTGGCTTCCATCGTTAATCTTCGTATTGAGCGGAAGCGGGCGAAGCGCCGCCGGGCCGGGGAACAGGCTGCGGCAAATCGGCTGGCCCACGGAATCTCCAAGGCCGAACGAAACCTAAAGCGGGCTCGCGGCGACAAAGCCGAGAAGAGCCTCGACCAACACCGGATTGAAACGGGAGACGCGTTATGAAATCGCCGGTCATCAAACGCTCGATTGTGATCGCGGGCCACAAGACCAGCGTCAGTCTCGAAGACGCATTCTGGAAGGGCCTGAAGGATATTGCGATAGACCGGCACGTGACGCTGTCGGATCTTGTCGCATCGATTGACGGCGAACGCCGCCACGGCAATCTGTCGTCGGCGATCCGGCTGTTCGTGCTCGATCATTATCGGGCGCAGATCGGCGATCGCGGCGAAAGCCGGACCGGTGAAATCGCCAAGACGCCGCCGGAAATCATGCTGGTGCCGCCCACGGCGCCTTCGGTCCTGCGGGCGGACTGACGGACTGACAGGCAGTTCAGTCCAGACTGAATATCTTGCCCGGATTCATGATGTCGAGCGGGTCGAGCGCCCGCTTGATGGCGCGCATGGCATTGAGCGCGGCTTCACCGTGCTCGGCCTTCAGGTATTTTATCTTGCCCTGGCCGACGCCATGCTCGCCGGTGCAGGTGCCGTCCATCGCCAGCGCGCGCTCGGCCAGACGTTCGAGCAACGCCTTGGCGCGCCTGACCTCGTCGTCGTCGTTCAGGTCCACCATCATCGAAAGATGAAAATTGCCGTCGCCGACATGGCCGACGACGGGCGCGACAAGCCGGCTCGCTTCGACGTCGCGCTGGGATTGCGTCACGCATTCGGCAAGCCGCGAGATCGGAACGCAAACGTCGGTGGCGAGCGCGGTCGCGCCGGGGCGCAGTCCGCGCGCCGCCCAATAGGCATCGTGCCGCGCCTGCCACAGGCGGGTGCGATCCTCCGCACGCGTCGCCCAGTCGAACGGCCCGCCGCCGAGTTCCTTCGCGATCTCGCCGAAGCGCTGCGATTGTTCGGCGACGCTCGCTTCGGTGCCGTGAAACTCCAGAAACAGCATCGGCGTTTCCGGCAGCGTGAGTTTCGAATAGGCGTTGCAGGCGCGCACTTGCAGCGCATCGAGCAATTCGATCCGGGCCACCGGGATGCCGGACTGGATCGTCAGGATCGTTGCGTTGCACGCCGCCTCGACCGACGGAAACGGGCAGACGCCGGACGAGATCGCCTCCGGAATGCCGGCGAGCCGCAGCGTCAATTCGGTGATGATGCCGAGCGTGCCTTCGGAGCCGATCATCATGCGGGTGAGGTCGTAGCCGGCGGACGATTTTTTGGCGCGGCGCGCCGTCGACATGACTTCGCCGTTGGCCAGAACGACTTTGAGCGCCAGCACATTGTCCTTCATCGTGCCGTAGCGCACGGCATTGGTGCCGGACGCGCGCGTCGCCGCCATGCCGCCGAGCGAGGCATCGGCGCCGGGGTCGATCGGGAAAAATACCCCCTGGTCGCGCAGATGCTCGTTGAGCTGTTTGCGGGTGACGCCCGGTTCGATGACGCAATCCAGATCCTCGGGATGGACCGCGAGAATCCGGTTCATGTCGCGGAAGTCGAGGCAAATGCCGCCGCGCGGCGCGTTGACCTGGCCTTCGAGCGAGGTTCCGGCGCCGAACGCGATCACCGGCACGCGGTGCGCTGCGCATAGCCGCACCACTTCCTGAACCTCTTCGGCCGATTGCGGGAACAGCACGGCATCCGGCGGCTGGTTGTCGATCCATGTCGTCGTATGGGCGTGCTGCGCGCGCATCGTCTGCCCGGTGGCGAGGCGATTGCCGTAGCGCGCGGCGAGTGCGGAAATGACGGTGTCGGCTGCCTTGCGGTCCTGTGCGGTCCGTTCCGGAGCTTCAACAAGAGCCATTCTTCGTCCCTGGCTTCGTCCCTGGCGTTTCCCTGTCGCAGGCAACGTGGCGGCGCGGCTTGCCGAGGTCAAGCTGCCGGCGGCGGCCTTTCGTGAGCCTCCTGAGCCTCGCGTGAGCGTTGCCTGAGCGTTGCCTGAGCCTTGCCGAGCCTTGCCTGCGGCGCGGTGAATCCGCCACATTCGCCGTCATGCATGATCGGCCTGACCCCGAACCCGTCTTTGCCGCGCCGTTTGTGTCCTCGGTGATGCGGGTCGAGCCCGGCTGGATCGATTACAACGGCCATCTCAACATGGCCTATTACAATGTCCTGTTCGATCGCGCGGTGGACGAGGTCTATGAAGTGCTGGGCCTCGGGCTCGCCTATGTCGAAACGCAGAAGCATTCGACCTTCACCGCCGAAGTGCATGTGCGGTACCTGCGCGAACTGCTTGTCGACGCGCCGGTGCGCGTCACGTTCCGGCTCCTCGGTTTCGACGCCAAGCGCATGCACTATTTCGAGGAGCTGCATCACGCCGGGGAAGGCTGGCTGTCGGCGACGTCCGAGAACATGGCGCTCAATGTCGACATGACCGCGAAAAAGGTGGCCGCCTTCCCGGACGGTGTCATGACGCGGCTCGCCGGCATGAAGGCGGCGCACGACCGGCTGCCGCCGCCCGATGGCGCCGGCCGGCGGATCGCCATGCCGCAAGCGCGGTAACGGAACTCCGTCTTCGTCATTCCGGAGCGGCGCGAAGCGCCGAGTCCGGAATCCACAATCCCTTCGCCGGGACTATGGATTCCGGGCCCGCGGGCGAATGCCCGCGCCCCGGAACGGCAAGCAACAGCGAGCCTCGTAAAAGCCGCGTCCAAGTGCCATCTTCTCGGCATGAGAATCAGTGGTCGCAAGCGCCGTGGCTGACCCTTTCAAGCGCAATCTTGAGCCGGCCGAACCGCCGGAACCTGTCCGCGGCGGCATTGCCGCGCGCGCGCTGGCTGCCTCCGCCCCCGCGCCCTATCTGGCGGGGCTCAATCCGGAGCAGCGCCAGGCGGTCGAGGCGCTCGACGGCCCGGTCCTGGTGCTGGCCGGCGCCGGCACCGGCAAGACGCGCGTGCTCACCGTGCGCATCGCGCACATCCTCGCCACCGGCCGCGCCCGGCCCGGCGAAATCCTCGCCGTGACCTTCACCAACAAGGCGGCGCGCGAGATGAAGCACCGCGTCGGCGACATCGTCGGCGGCGTGGTCGAGGGCATGCCGTGGCTCGGCACGTTCCACTCGATCGGCGTCAAGATCATGCGCCGGCATGTCGAACTGGTCGGGCTCAAGCCCAATTTCACGATCCTCGATGTCGACGACCAGATCCGGCTGCTCAAGCAGCTTCTGCAAGCCGAGAACATCGACGAGAAGCGCTGGCCGGCGCGCGTGCTGGCGATGCTGATCGACGGCTGGAAGAACCGGGGGCTGACGCCCGAGCAGGTGCCGACCGGCGAAGCCGCGGTATTCGCCAACGGCAAGGGCCTCAAACTCTACAAGGCGTTTCAGGAGCGGCTGAAGATCCTCAACGCCGCCGATTTCGGCGATCTGCTTCTGGAGAATATCCGGCTGTTCCGCGAGCACCCGGACGTGCTGCGCCAGTATCAGGGCCGCTTCAAATTCATCCTGGTCGACGAATATCAGGACACCAACGTCGCGCAATATCTCTGGCTGCGGCTGTTGGCGCAAAAAACGGCCTCTCCCCGCGCGCGGGAAGAGGCCGAGCGAAGCGAAGGTGAAGGGGCGCTCCCGCTGGCAGAGATAACGGACAGACCCCCGCACCCCGACCCTCTCCCCGCACACGGGGAGAGGGAGCAGAAAAACATCTGCTGCGTCGGCGACGACGATCAGTCGATCTACGGCTGGCGCGGCGCCGAGGTCGACAACATCCTGCGCTTCGAGCACGATTTTCCCGGCGCCACCGTGATCCGGCTGGAGCGCAATTACCGCTCGACCGGTCACATCCTCGCCGCCGCCTCGCACATCATCGCGCACAACGAAGGCCGCCTCGGCAAGACACTGCGCACCGACGACGTGCTGGGCGAGAAGGTCACCGTCAGCGGCTCGTGGGACTCGGAAGAAGAAGCCCGCTCCATCGGCGAGGAGATCGAGCAGTTGCAGCGCGGCGGTCACGCGCTCAACGAGATCGCCATCCTGGTGCGCGCCTCGTTCCAGATGCGCGAATTCGAGGATCGCTTCGTCACGCTCGGGCTGCCCTATCGCGTCATCGGCGGCCCGCGGTTCTATGAGCGCGCCGAAATCCGCGATGCGCTCGCCTATCTGCGCGTCGTGAACTCTCCGGCCGACGATCTGGCCTTCGAGCGCATCGTCAATGTGCCGAAGCGCGGACTGGGCGATGCGACCGTGCAGCTCCTGCACGACCACGCCAGGAAACGCCGCGTGCCGCTCACCGAAGCCGCCCGCGCCATGGTCGAGACCGACGAGCTCAAGCCGAAGCCGCGCGGCTCGCTGCGCACCGTCCTCGAATCGTTCGACCGCTGGAGGAAGCAGCGCGATGCGCTGCCGCATAACGAGCTTGCCGAGATCATTTTGGACGAGAGTGGCTACACCGAGATGTGGCAGAAGGATCGCTCGGCGGATGCCGCCGGGCGGCTGGAAAACCTGAAAGAGCTCGTGCGCTCCATGGAGGAGTTCGAGAACCTGCAAGGTTTTCTCGAACACATTTCGCTGGTGATGGACAACGACAAGGGCGCCGAGGTCGACGCGGTCAATGTCATGACGCTGCACTCCGCCAAGGGCCTCGAATTCAACACCGTGTTCCTGCCCGGCTGGGAGGAGGGCCTGTTTCCGCACCAGCGCACGCTCGACGACCAGGGCCGCGCCGGGCTCGAGGAGGAGCGCCGCCTCGCCCATGTCGGCCTGACGCGCGCGCGCAGGCGGGCGAAGATCTATTTCGCCACCAACCGGCGCATGCACGGGCTGTGGCAGACCAACATTCCCTCGCGCTTCCTCGACGAATTGCCGGAGGCGCATGTCGAGGTGACGGAATTGCAGGGCGGCTTCGGCGGCTATGGCGGCTTCGGCGCGTCACGCTTCGACGCCACGACCGCGTTCGGCTCGACCTACAACACGCCGGGCTGGCAGCGCGCGCAGGCGAAAAAAGGCCAAAGCGGAAACAGCGGCGGATTCGCGGAAAGCGGATCGCGCTACGCCGCAGACGACGATCGCAGCGGTTTCGGCGAGGACTCCTCGCCGTCGCCGTGGCGGGCCCGCGACGACGTAAGCCCGCGCCGCCTGCCGCTGACCATCGAGGGCGAACTGGTGGCGAAATCGACCGGCACCGTCTCCGACTTCACGCCCGGCGACCGCGTGTTCCACCAGAAGTTCGGCAACGGCAACATCACCGCCGTCGACGGCAACAAGCTGACCATCCAGTTCGACCGCGCGGGGGAGAAGCGGGTGGTGGATTGTTCGTGGAGAGGGTGTGAGGCACGGAGCCGTCACGGCCGAATCAAGTCTGGCCATGATAGTTCTCGTCTTGCGATCGTCATGCAATCCGGCCCCGTGCCGGGCATCCCGCCTTACTTCGGCGCTGCGTTTCAAATGACAAGAATGCGGCCGGGTTTTTCGAGGGCCGGCCTGCGAGTCAGGGTTTGATGACGGAATGAGGGCTTGTCGCGGAAGACGCAGAGGCGCCAGGTCCCTCAGTCTCCGCCGCCCGGCTGATAATAATAAGTCCGGCCCGGCGGGGCTGCCGGTCGGCTCGGCGGCGGCGGATTGCCGATAGCCGAACCAGCCACTGCCAAAAGACCCGCCGTCGTCCTGGTCGCGCGCGATGCGCGTGTCGGACGAGGGCGCGCGCGTGATGAAGCCGCCCTGCGGCTGGTTGCTCAACACCGCGACGAATTCGGTGCGATAATTGGTTTCGGCACTCAGCGGCTCGTCCGAGATGGTGATCGAGGACAGCGGCACAGCGGTAGGCGCGATCTGGTCGAGCACCTGCTGCGGGAAGGTGATGCGGTCGAGCGCGTCCTTTGCGGTGTCGCCGTTGTCGATCGAGACTTCGGTCCAGCGCAACCCGCCCTCGGCGCGCGCAACCGCGGTGAAGATGTGCGTGCCGAGCGGCTTGTCGGAATCCTTGATCGTGATCGGGTATTCCTGGCTGAACTCGTACAGCTCGCCGCCGTCCGGCCACTTCTTGTGCGTGTCGCGCCGTACATAAAGCTTCCGCGTCGCGCGGCTGATGAAGATCGAGACCGGCTCGCCCGCGAGCTGCGCGGCCTTGGCGGCGCCGGCGGTCTCGGCGCGGCTGGCTTCGGCCGCCTTGGCCGCCGCTTCCGCGGCCGCCAGCGCATCCTGTTTCGCCTTCACGCCGGCCTGGGCGGCGTCGAGCTGCGTGCCCAGCGCCTCGGCCCTGGCGGCCGCGTCCTCTTTTGCCTTTTGCGCCGCGTTTGCCTGGCCGGTCTTTCCCGGATCATTGCTGACGGCAGCGAGAACCTTGTCGGCGTGCGCCAGGTCGGCGTCGGCGCGCGCCTTGAGAGCTTTCAGGTTGCGCATCGCTGCCGGCGCCGCGGCCGCATCGTGCTTTGCCGCCGCGAGCGCCGTCTTCGCGGCGGCGGCCGCCCTTGCGGTATCGTCTGCGTCCTTGGCCAGCGCCGCGGCGCGTGCCGGCATGGCGTCGATCACGTCCTGCTTCGGCATGAACAGCGCCGGATCGGAAAACGCGACCGGCTCCGTGTCGGCCGGCGAGATGATCACCCGCATCCCCATCGGCGCCTTGTCGAAGACCTTCTCGGCGAAATCGAAAGGCATGCGCACGCAGCCGTGCGAGGCCGCGTAGCCGGGCAGCGGGCCGCCGTGCAGCGCGATACCGTTCCAGGTGATGCGCAGCATGTTCGGCATCCAGGCATCGTCGTACATGCTGGAGTGGTGATCCTTGTTCTTCTCGACGACGGCGAAGACGCCGGCGGGCGTCTCGCGTCCGGTCGTGCCGGTCGATACCGGGGCGCGCAGGATCCAGCCGTTGGCGTCATAGAAGGTCACGTGCTGGCTCTTGATCGACACGATCGCCATGATCGGTTCTGCCGCCGGGCGCTGGGCCGTCGTCTCGGCCGCGCGTTCAGGCCTCGCCGGCCTGGCGGAGGCAGGCGGCGACGCGATCAGAGCCGTCGGCGCGGCCGTGGCCACGAGCATCACGAGGGCGGACGCCCAGCCCCGGAGCGCAGCGTGAGAGCGGACGAATCGCGCCGACGTCTTCGAAGCGGTCATTGCATTGCCTGGTTGAAGCGGATTACCCGAACGATGCCCAATTTTCGACTCCGAAGACGGGTGGATGGTAACGAACCTCGCAGCACGCCGATAGCAGAGACGTCTGACTGCCCGCAGGCGGTTCCAGTCGGGCCTAACCCGCAACAATAGGGATAGCCGAAGAGAATGATCGCCCTGTTAATCGACGCCGACGCCTGCCCCGTAAAGCAGGAAATTTATCGCGTCGCCGAGCGCCATGCGCTCAAGGGCACGGCGCTCAAAGTCTTCGTCGTCAGCAACAGTCCCAATCGCCGTCCCGCGCGACGCGATGATCGAGCGCGTCGTCGTCGGCGCGGGCATGGATGAGGCCGACAACTGGATCGCGGAGCGCGCGAAGCGCGGCGACATTGTCATCACCGCTGACGTGCCGCTGGCGAGCCGCTGCGTGAAGGCGGGCGCCGAGGTCATCGCGCCGAACGGCAAGCCGTTCACCAAGGAATTGATCGGCATGACGCTGGCGACGCGCAATCTTATGGATTCGCTGCGCAGCGCCGGCGAAATCACCGGCGGCCCAAAGCCGTTTGCGCCGCGGGACCGGTCGAGCTTTCTCTCGGCGCTCGATCAGGCGCTGGTGCGGCTCAAGCGCGACGGGTTTGGCGCGCCGGCCGATTCGTAGGCGTCGGGTGCATTTCCAATTCTCCATATTCGTCATGGCCGGGCCTGTCCCGGCCATCCACGTCTTTTGCACCTGCGGCGGAAGGCGTGGATGCCCGGCACGAGGCCGGGCCTAACGGCTTCGGCGGTTTCCTTCGATGGCTGGCTCGTCGTCACTGATATATTGACATCTGTCCCTGTTTCGGTTACATTGGACGAATCAAGCTCGCTCAGTGAAGGACGCCGGGTGGTGATGCCATCCGGTTGGGGCGAGTGCGGTGCCTGCGGGCGGGGCCTCATCAGCTTTGCTCCCGGGCGGCTTCGGGCATCAGCCTGCCGGCATTACGACCGGCGTGCGAGGTGCTTCGCTGGAAGTGGGATCAGGCAGGCGGGTAACGCCCGTAGCAAATGCAGTGGCAGCCGCGTCCCACGAAGCATGGCCTGAAGCTGAGCCTTGGGGATGACGAGTCCCTCTGGCGAGAGCCGTGGTGGAACGCCGGCAGGCGAGCGCGCCCGCAAGCGGAGGGCGGCGCAAGCCGCAACTCTCCGTGGTGCGCCCCGCACGCCGCTTGCGCGCGGGTCATGAAACACTGCGTCTGCCGGCGTTCCGCTTCCTTTAGTTGCCGGAAGCGAGTCGAGAAGAGCTTTCTTCGTAGCTTCGTAGCCCGGATGGAACGCAGTGAAATCCGGGTTGGACCGTCACGGCCGCACCGCCAGTCCCGGATTTCGCTCCGCTCATCCGGGCTACGGCACTGCGGCACCTTTCGTCATTGCGAGCGCAGCGAAGCAATCCAGTCCGGTCGCGCAGCCTGGATTGCTTCGTCGCTCCGCTCCTCGCAATGACGGGTTGTTTGAACGTGCCGATTGGAAAAACCCGCGGGCAAAACGCGCCGCGGGAAGCGACTGCTATTTGCCGCCGCAAGCTCACTGTTTGGCGAAGGTGAGATTGCAGGGGCGGCCCTCGATGCGATGTCCGGTGCCGCTTTTGCGGTCGAAATGCGCGGAGACGTGAAAGAAATACGGAGTTCCGGCCTGCAAGCCGCCGACCGCAAATGCGCTGGAGCCGACCACGCCTTTGCCGAAAAAGGCCGCGGTGCCATCGGGCTCGATCTTGCCGTTGAGGATCAGCGAGCCGCGTTCGCCCGGGGCGCCCTTCTGGGAATGGAAGTCGCCGTCTTTCACCTGGGCGGTGAACTGAGCGGCGTAGCCGAGCGTTGGGCCGACGCCCGGGCAGGTCCATGTGGTCAGCCATGTGCCGTCGAAGCCGTTCGACTTCACTCCCGTTCCGGCGAGGATCAGGTCGTCGATCCGCAACTCCGCCTCTTGCGCGTGAGCGCCTGCGGGAAACGCTTTCAGATATTCGGCAAATGCCTCCCGTGTCGCCGCCGCCGCCGCGATCTGCCATGCGGCTTCGTCGGGCGACAGCGCCGGTGTTGGTTGCAGCGGCGGCGCGGCGGGCGGCGCCGTAACAGTTGGCGTTGCCGGGACTGGCTGCGATGGCGGAGTCAAAGGAACGGGTGCGGCCGGGGCACCAGGAGCGAGCGGCGCGGTTTGTGCGGCCGTTTGTTGTGGCGGCGCAGCCACTTTGGCCGGCCGCATGTAAAACGCCGCCGCGCCGATGGCGACCAGCACCAGGGCCGCGAGCGGGCCCCACATCAGCGCGTGGCCCGGCGAAGATTTTTTGATCGCCCGCACTGGCGGCAATTCCGCCGCCGCGGGCTCGACGCCGGAAACCAGATGGCCGATGCGCGCCGCCAGAAGCTCGATCTGGCGCTCCCAATCCTTGAACAGGTCGACCCATTGCCGGGTTGCGAGCTCGTAAGTGAAGGCATCGTTCGGAACGACATCCTCGACGCGCACCGGCACGACGATGACGCGATGGCGCCCGGCCAGCACCAGCTCCTTCTTGATTTCGTCGGAATTATTGGCGTTGCTGGTGAAGATCAGCAGCATGACCTTGGCGGAGCGCAGCGCCCGCACGATGGCTTCCTGATAGTTCTCGCCGGGGCGGACGTCGCGGGAGGCGATCCAGCACTGCTGCCCGCGCGCCTCGAGCGCCTGGTAGATCGTCTCGGCGACGTTCTGGTCCTTGGACGAGTAACTGATGAAAACCGGCGCGCTCACGATCGGGCTCCGTTGTCGTCGACCATGATAGTAACACGAGCCGCGGCGGCTGGCGGAACCTGCGGCGGGGACCGCGCTTGACGGATGCAACGCCAGCTCGCGTGGAAGGAAGTGCCATGATCCGTAAACTCTCGTCCGGCGAATATCGCCTCTATTCGCGCAAGAAAAATCCGCGCACCGGCCGGCGCCGCAATCTCGGCACCTTCGCCACCCGCGCGGGGGCCGAAAAGCACGAGCGCGCGGTGCAATATTTCAAACGGCACTGACTAGCCTGTCATCCGCAGGACGACGATAAAAAGTCATTGCAGCCGCGTCGCGCCGTCAAACGAATCTCGCCTTAATCCGTTCACCATTCCGCCCGGTAGCGTTTCTATGCTCTTGCATTGAACCAAGGATCGGCGAAAGACTTCTAACAATCGGGCGACTGTCCCCATCGAGTATCCATCATGCGTCCCGCCACATTTCTGACCGCCTCACTTCTCGCTGCCGCATCGGCGCTTCCGCTGGCCTCGCTGGCGCACGCGAACATCGTCGTTTCGATCGACAAGTCGTCGCAAAGCATGTCGGTCGTGGTCGACGGCGCGCCGCGCTACGCCTGGCCGGTCTCGACCGGGCGGCCCGGCTACGACACGCCGAACGGCACGTTCAAGCCGAACCGCATGGACGCCGACCATCTGTCGCAGGAGTGGGACAATGCGCCGATGCCGCATACCATCTTCTTCGATCTGCACGGCCACGCCATTCACGGCTTTTTCGACGTCAAACATCTCGGCCTCGCGGTGTCGCATGGCTGCGTGCGGCTGTCGCCGGACCATGCCAGCACCCTGTTCGAACTGGTCAAGGCCGAGGGCATGGGCAGCACGACGGTGATCGTCGGCGGCCAGACACCCGGCGGCCGCAGCCCGGCCATGGTGCGCCAGCAGCCGGCGGCCCCACAGGATGTCGCGGGCGACCCGACGCAAATCGCGCCAGGCTTTCCCCAGCAACCGCAGCCGTATTACGCCCAGCCCGCCTATGGTCAGCGCTATTACGCGCAGCCGGGCTACGCCCAGCCCTATTACCCGCAGCCGGGCTACGGTCAGCCTTATTACGGCCAGCCGGTCTATCGGCAGTACTGAGCGCACGCCGCGCCGCCGTCGCATTGACGCGGCGAAGGTGGAATAAGCTTTCGGCGTGTGCTGTTAGTGCATGATCGTGCTGCATCCCTGACATCACCCAACCGACACCTCTATTGACCGGGAAATTCATCGTCATGTCGATCGTTCGCTGTTTTGGCTTTGCCGCCGTCGCCTGCACACTGGCCGCGCCGGCCGGCGCTGCGCTCATCATTCACAAAGATGTGTCCTATGACGTCGCCCGGGCACTGGCCGAGGAATCCATCGCGGCCTGCGCGGCCAAGGGTTATGCGACGTCCGCCGTCGTCGTCGATCGCGACGGTGAAACGGTGGTCTCAATGCGCGCCGACAACGCCAGCCCGCACACAACGGAGAACGCGCGGCGCAAGGCCTATACGGCGATGACCTTCCGGCAAAACACGGCGGACTACGCCAAGAAGCTCAACGACGGCAATGTCGTCATCCGGCAGCAGGTCACCTTGCCGAACGTCATCGCCATTCCGGGCGGCCAGCCGATCCGTGATGGCGACGCCGTGATCGGCGGCATCGGCGTGTCGGGCTCGCCCGGCGTCGACGACGATTGCGTCAATGCCGCGATGGACAAGGTCAAGGATCAGCTGAAGTGATCGTCAGGCCATTCGGGATTCGCGATTGCACGGCGATCCGGAATGACGAGGCTCACATCGGCTTCTGGAATTTCAGCACGAAATTGTCGACCGGCACGGTCGGCTTGTAGCTCGGGAAGTCGTGCGTATCTTCGGTGCTGCGCCAGAAATTGCCTTCGGCGACGGTTTTGAAACCGGCGGCCTCGACTTCCTTCTGCAGCGTCGCTTCCTCGATGCGATGCAGCGTCTTGTTGACCGAAATGCCCTGGCCCGGCAGCGCGGAATGGTCGGCAATCACCAATAGCCCGCCGGGCTTCAGCGCGGCGTAGAGCTTCGCGTTCATCTGCACGCGGTCGACCGCCATGTAGGTCGTGTCGTGGTAGTAGAACAGGAACGTCAACAGATCGAGATCCTTCACGCCGGGCGGCACGGCATCGTCGAAAGGCGCCGTGTCGGCGACCGCGTCCTTCATCGCCGGCGTTGCCATGCGCGCGGCCAAGGCGGCTTTCGCCTTGTCGCCGAGGTCGGCCGGGTTCTGCACATAGACGACGCCGTTCGGCGCCACCGCGCGCGCCATCAGTTCGCTCGAGTAGCCGCCGCCGGCGCCCATATCGAGCACTTTCATTCCGGGCTTTACGCCGGTGAAAGCGAGAAACGGCATCGGGTCGCGCCGCTTGTCGGCCGCCCGGTCGGCATCGCTGCGATCGGGTGCGGCCAGGAGCGCCGCATAATCGGGCGCCGCCTGTGCCCGCGCGCCGCCGCCGCCGAAGCCCGCGAAACACGCGGCAAGGCCAATAAAGAGGGCAGCGAATTTTCCGTAAGCGTTTCCCGTGACCATCTCACTCTCCCGGCATTGTTCTTGTCATGACGACTAACATCGTAGCCCGCGATTTATTCGCCGATTATGACGGCCAGCCTGCACGCCGGGAAGTGACCGGGCGACCAGGTTCCCATGGCAGAAGCTGGGGAAAAGCCTTGGGACTATTCGTGTATAAAGTGTGGATTGGATGTGAATGGCGGGTAGTGCCTCAGTTTGAATGTGGCGGCATTCCATCAGTTTGAAATTTTGCGAGCGGCTCTGATGATGATCAAGGCAGCGAGGCCGTAGACAACTGCATTCACGGCCCACCCAATAGCAGTGCCCACGATGACGGAATTGCGTGCCACTCCCCAATACAAGTTAGCCGCGCCCATGCCCGGAAATTCCAAGAACGCCCACCCATTAGCGGATGGTACGGCCATTAAAACCGTCGAGATGAGAAACCCAATCCCCATTGCGACCATAAAACTTCTTTTCATGTCTGCGCGCCTCGGTAGTGCCTCAGTTTGAACCATCGCTCTCGCCAAAGGCGATAATGTATCCCTCGGGATCCTCGATATAGAAATCGCTCGTGCCCCAAGGTGTGCGCGCCGGCGCTCGCGCGGCAATGCTACCATGTGAATTGCGGGCACAGCGCCGAAACGGCAAAGTCTTCAAGGCATTCAGGAATACAGGGCGCTGTGGAAACATCCGTAGCAACGTGGATAACCGATAAAATCTCGGCGCACCGGATCGCCGCGCTGTTCTCGGAAAGCTTTGGCGGCGACGCGGTCGCCGTCGGCCTTGCCGATGCCGGCCCAGCCGGCTGGAGCGTGAGCGTTCATTTTTGCGATGTGCCGGACGAGAGTGCCGTGCGGGCTCTGGCGGCGACGGCCGGGCCGGGCGGCAAAAGTCCGCCAAAGTTCGAACGCATCGCGGCAAAGGACTGGGTCGCCGAAAGCCTCGCCGGGCTCAAGCCGGTCGAGGCCGGCCGTTTTGTCGTTCACGGCGCGCACGATCGCGCAAAAGTTGCCGTCAACCGGATCGGCATTGAAGTCGAGGCCGCGCTCGCCTTCGGCACCGGCCATCACGGCACGACGCGCGGCTGTCTCCTCGCGCTCGACGGGATGTCCAGGCGGCGGCATCCGCGACGCATTCTCGACGTCGGCACCGGCACCGGCGTCCTCGCCATCGCCGCGGCGCGCGCGATGCGCCGCCGTGTGCTCGCCACCGATATCGACGGCGATGCCGTGCGCGCCGCGCGCGACAATGCCCGGCGCAATCACGCCGGCGCCGTTATCACCGTCATACAGGCGAACGGCGTTATCGCGCCCGCCGTACGCGGCGCTGCGCCGTTCGATCTCGTCATCGCCAATATCCTGCTCGGGCCGCTGCAGCGGCTCGCCGTGCCGCTGACGAAACTCGTCGCAGCCGGCGGCTGTGTCGTCCTGTCGGGCCTGCTGACATCGCATGCAAATGCCGCGTTGGCCGCCTATCGCGATGCCTGTCCGGGCCTGGCGCTGGCGCGCCGGATCGAACTCGACGGCTGGACGACGCTCATTCTCAAGCGCGGCGTGCGGCGCCGGTCCGGCGTTGCCCGCAGTCCCCGGGCCACCTAGATTGCGCGCCATGTTCGAGGCGCACTTCCAGTCATTCGAGGATCGCGTTGACGGCCCCGCTGGCGCGCCGCGGCTTGCGGCGTTGCGGGCGGAACTGCAACGGCGCGGCCTCGACGGTTTCATCGTGCCGCGGGCCGACCGTTACCAGAACGAATATGTACCGCCGGATGCCGAGCGGCTTGCCTGGCTCACGGGCTTTACCGGATCGGCGGGCGTCGCGATTGTGCTCGCCGGCCGCGCCGTCATTTTTGTCGATGGCCGCTATGTGGTGCAGGTGCGCGACGAGGTGAACACGGCGGACTTCACCGTGGAGCATCTTGTCGAACATCCGCCAGCGGCATGGATCGAGGAGAACCTGCCGGCCGGCGCAAAGCTCGGCTTTTCGCCGTGGCTGCATACGGTGGACGGAGCGGAACGCCTCGCCAAGGCCTGCGAAGCGGCGCGGGCTAGCCTCGTTGCCGTCGATGACAATCCGATCGATGCCGGCTGGAGCGATCGTCCGCGGCCGCCGCCCGGTGCGGTCGTGCTGCACGACCTGCGCTATGCCGGCGAGGACGCCGCGGCGAAGCTCGCGCGCGTCCGCGACGGCATGCAGAAACACGCCGCCGACGCGCTGGTGATTTCCGATCCGCAATCGGTCTCGTGGCTGTTCAACATTCGCGGCAACGACGTGCCGCACACGCCGGTCGTGCTCGCCACTGCGGTCGTGCCGAAGGATGGCAGGCCCGCGCTCTATGTCGATGGCCGCAAGCTCGGCGACGACGTTCGCCGCCATCTCGAGGAAATCGCCGAGATAAAGACGGACGCGGACTTCGAGCGCGATCTCGTTGCGCTCGGCAAGGCGCACCGGACCGTGCGGCTTGATCCCGGCATTTGCCCCGACGCGATCGCGCGCCTGATAATCGGCAATGGCGGCCGGGTGATGCACGGCGGCGATCCCGTCGTGCCGATGAAGGCCGTCAAGAATGCGACCGAGATCACCGGCGCGCGCGCGGCGCAGCAACGCGACGGCGCGGCCGTGACGCGCTTTCTCGCCTGGTTCGATCGCGAGGCCCCGCGCGGCATGAGCGAGATCGATGCGGTCGAGGCGCTGGAGAGCTTTCGCCGCGATACCGGTCTGCTCAAGGATATTTCGTTTGCGACAATCGCCGGCTCCGGGCCCAACGGCGCCATCGTGCACTACCGCGTCACGCGCAAGACCAACCGCCGCATCGCGCCGGGCGAACTGTTTCTGGTCGATTCCGGCGGCCAATACGAGGACGGCACGACCGACATCACGCGCACCGTCGCCGTCGGCCGGCCGGGCGCCGGCATGCGCAGGAATTTCACGCTCGTGCTCAAGGGCCATATCGCGGTGGCGCGTGCGGTGTTTCCGGACGGCACGACGGGCGCCCAGCTCGACAGTCTGGCGCGGCAATTCTTGTGGCGCGACGGTCTCGATTTCGATCACGGCACCGGCCACGGTGTCGGCAGCTATCTCTCGGTGCACGAGGGGCCGGCGCGCATCGCGAAACTCGGCAGCGCGCCGCTCAAGCGCGGCATGATCCTCTCCAACGAACCCGGCTATTACCGCACCGGCGCTTACGGCATTCGCATCGAGAATCTTATTCTCGTGACCGAAGCCAGGGCGGTGGCGGGCGCCGAGAAGCCGCTCAATGCGTTCGAGACATTGACGCTCGCGCCGATCGACGCGCGCCTTGTCGATCCGTCACTGATGACCGGCGAGGAAATCGTCTGGTTCGACGCCTATCATGCTCGCGTCCGTGACACGATCGCTCCGCTCGTCGATGTGCAAACCCGCGAATGGCTGATCGCGGCGACCGCGCCGCTTGCGCCGGCATGACGCGGACCGTGCGCGCCGCATTTTGATTGCAGCAAAATTTGGAAAACGGAACTTTTATCTCCATGCCGCGTTTTCTCATGGACTGCTCTCAAGGAGCGAGGAAACGCCATGCTTTCGACAATTCTGATCGTCCTTCTGATCTTGTTGCTGGTCGGCGCCTTGCCGGCATGGCCGTATAGCAGCGGCTGGGGCTATTACCCCGGCGGCGGCCTCGGCCTGGTCCTGATCATCGTGGTCGTTCTGGCCCTGGCGGGCCGAATCTGATCGCGGATCGGAAAAAAGAAAAAATACGAAAAGACAGTGGGCGGCACTCAGTGAATGAGTGCCGCCCATTCGTCTTCCGTGAACACTGCGACGCCGAGCTTCTTCGCCTCGGCGAGTTTTGAACCTGCGCCCGGCCCGGCGACGACGTAGTCGGTCTTTTTCGACACCGAGCCGGATACTTTTGCACCCAGCCGCTCGGCCGACGCCTTGGCCTCGTCGCGTGTCATCTTTTCCAGCGTGCCGGTGAAAACCACGGTCTTGCCGGCGATCTTCGAATCGCTGCGCGGCTTCTCGGCGTCGTGGATGCGGACCTGCGCCGCGAGCCGTTCGACGCGGCGGCGGTTATGCGCTTCGCCGAAATAGTCGTGCAGGCTCTCGATCACGGTATCGCCGATCTGATCGAGCGCATCCATCTCCTGCTTGGTCTCCTCGTCGTCCTTGGCGAGCTTCAGGCAAGCGTCGTGGAACGCTTTCCAGGTGCCATAGCCGCGCGCCAGCGCCACGGCCGTCGTCTCGCCGACATGGCGGATGCCAAGCGCATAGATGAATCGCTCCAGCGAAATTTCACGCCGCGCCGCGATGGCGGCGAACAGGTTGCGCACCGAGGTCTCGCCGAACCCTTCGACGGCCTCAAGCTTGATCCGCTTGTTGCGCTCTTCAAGCGTGAATATGTCGGCCGGCTCCCTGATCCATTCCTTTTCGTAGAACAGCTCGATCTGCTTCTCGCCGAGCCCGTCGATATCGAAGGCGCGGCGCGAGACGAAGTGCTTGAGATGCTCCACGGCCTGATAGGGGCAGGCGAACTCGCCGGTGCAATGCATGCGCGCGCCCTCGGCGCCGCCGGCGATGATTTCGCGCACCACGTCGGTGTGCAGAGGGCACGGGCACTTCTTGGGAAACTCGAACGGTTTCGTGCCGCGCGGACGCTTGTTCTCGACCACGCCGAGGACCTGCGGAATCACGTCGCCGGCGCGTTGTATGTTCACCGTGTCGCCGATACGGACATCGAGCCGCGCGATCTCTCCGGGATTGTGCAGGGTCGCGTTCTGCACCACGACGCCGCCCACGGTGACAGGTTCCAGCTTGGCGACCGGCGTCAGGAAACCGGTGCGGCCGACCTGGATTTCAATGTCCTTGACGACGGTGATGGCCTGCTCGGCGGGAAATTTGTGCGCGATTGCCCAGCGCGGATTGCGCGATACGAAGCCGAGGCGTTCCTGCCAGTCGAGGCGGTCGACTTTGTAGACGACGCCGTCGATGTCGTAGTCGAGCTTGGAACGCCGGGCCTCGATGTCGCGATGGAATTCGAGCAACTCATCGACGGAATGACAAATCCTGGTGAGCGGATTGGTCTTGAAGCCGCAATGCTCGAACCATTTTATCATGCCGGACTGGCTGTCCGCCGGCATGTTGTCCATCTCGCCCCAGGCATAGGCGAAGAAGCCGAGCGGCCGCGAGGCCGTGATCGAAGCGTCGAGCTGGCGCAGCGAGCCGGCCGCGGTATTGCGCGGATTGACGTAGAGCGGCTTGCCGGCCTGCGCCTGCTTGCGGTTCAGGTCGAGGAATGCGGCCTTGGTCATGTAAACTTCGCCGCGCACTTCGGTCACGGCCGGAATTTTGCGTCCCGACAGTTTGTGCGGAATGTCGGCGATCGTCTTTACATTGGCGGTGACATCCTCGCCTTCGGCGCCGTCGCCGCGGGTCGCCCCGGTGACGAGCACGCCGTTCTCGTAACGCAGTGACATCGACAGGCCGTCGATCTTCGGCTCGGCGCTGAACGCAATGTCCTCGTCTTCCGGGAGCCGCAGGAAGCGGCGGATGCGGCCGACAAAATCGACGACGTCTGCCTCCGCGAATGCATTGTCGAGCGACAGCATCGGCACCGCGTGCCGGATTTTGGCGAACCGTGCCGCGGGCGCCACGCCGACGCGCCGGGTCAGGCTTTGCAGCGTGCGCAATTGCGGAAAGCGCGCTTCGATCGCGCCGTAACGGCGGCGCAGCGCGTCATAGGCGGCATCGCTGATGCTTGGCGCGTCGTCCTGGTAATAGCGCCGGTCGTGCTCCGCGATTTCGGCTTCAAGCCGCGCGTGCTCGGCCTTCGCCAGCTTCCCGGAAAGATCGTCGACGGACGTTTCGGATTTTTCGCGGCGCGCCATGACGATCGGTCAGCTTGCGGCGCGGATCAGGCGCTCGGCGGCAGCGCGGGCTTCGGCGGTGATTTCGGCGCCGGCAAGCATGCGGGCGATCTCCTCGCGGCGGCGCTCGTCCTGCAATTCGGTGACGCGGGTCGCAACCCGTTTCCCCTTCGCGAGCGCATCCTTGGAGATGAGATAATGCCGGTCGGCGCGCGCAGCAACTTGCGGCGCATGCGTCACCGCGACCACCTGCACGCCGGAGGCGAGCCGGGCAAGGCGGACGCCGATGGAATCCGCAACCGCGCCGCCGACCCCGGTATCGATCTCGTCGAATACCAGCGTGGGCGCCGAGCCGCGGTCGGCCAGCACGACCTTGAGCGCGAGCAGGAAGCGCGCGAGTTCGCCGCCGGAGGCGACCTTCATCATCGGGCCCGGCCGCGTGCCGGGATTGGTGCGCACCCAGAACTCGACGCGATCGAGGCCGTCGGGGCCTTCGCTGTCGCTTTCGATCTGCGTGGAGAATTGCGCCCGTTCGAGCTTGAGCGGTTTGAGTTCGCCGTTGACCGCCTTGTCGAGCTTTTGCGCCGAGGCGCGGCGCGCCGCCGACAGGGCTTCCGCCGCGGCGCGGTAGCGTGCCGACGCCTCCTTCGCCTCGCGCTCCAGCGTGGCAAGGCGCTTGGCGCCGGCATCGATCAAGGCCAGATCGCCCTCGTAGCGGCGCGCCAGTTCCGCAAGCGCGTCGACGGGAGCATTGTATTTGCGCCCCGCGGCGCGCAGCGCAAACAGGCGTTCCTCGATGCGATCGAGTTCATCCGGATCAAATTCGGCGATCCGCAAGGCCTGCTCGAGCTGTGCGCGGGCGTCGTCCAGTGCGTTCAGTGCCGCGTCGATCGCCTTCACAGCCGGCTCGATCAGCGCCGGCGCCTGCGTGGCGCGGCGTTCCAGACGCCGCACGGCGGTCGACAGCGGCGGAATCGGCGAGTTCGGCCCGCTGACGCTGTCCAAAGTGGTGCGTAGATCTTCGGAGACTTTTTCCGCCTGCATCATCGTCGCCCGGCGCTCGGCGAGCGCGGTTTCCTCGCCGGTTTGCGGCGCAAGCTTGGAAAGCTCTTCGACTGCATGGCGCAGCCATTCGGCCTCGCGCGCGGCCCGTTCGACAGCCGCACGATGGTCTTCAACGGCGGCCTCCTTGGCGCGCCGCTCTGACCATAGCCGCGCGACTTCGGCGGCATCGCCTTCGATTCGGCCATAGGCATCGAGCAGCGAGCGATGCGTGCCTGCATCGACGAACGCGCGGTCGTCGTGCTGGCCGTGGATTTCCACGAGTACCGTGCCGAGCGCGCGCAGCACTTGCACGCTGACCGGCTGATCGTTGACGAAGGCTCGGGTCCGGCCGTCGGCGAATTGCACCCGCCGCACGATCAGTTCGTCGTCGCCGCCGGAATCGCCTGCCAGATCGTTGTCCGCCAGCACGCGGCGCGCCGGGTGGCCTTTCGCGACGTCGAATGTCGCGATCACCTGGCCCTGTTCGGCGCCCTCGCGGACCAGCGCCGCGTCGCCGCGCGCGCCGAGCGCAAGCGCAAAGGCATCGAGCAGGATCGATTTGCCGGCGCCGGTCTCGCCGGTCAGCGCGGCAAGGCCGGATCCGAAGTCGATATCCAGCCGGTCGATCAGGACGATGTCGCGGATAGAGAGGCGAGCCAGCATCGGCGATGACGGGAACTAGGTTTTGAGCATGGCCATTTCCGAAAGCCGGGATCGGTCTTTCGGGACCACGCTCCAGGAACCGGAGATATTACCGATTCCCGGCTCCGGCGTCAGTCATCCGGACTGCGAACTTGCCATGCCCATTTTCTGGAAGGCACGGCTGATCCAGGAGCCTTTGTTCTCGGCCGTCGGCTCGCCGCCCGCTGTCTTCACGAGCGTATAGGCGTCCTTGTACCAGGGGCTGTCCGGGAAATTGTGGCCCAGCACGGCGGCGGCGGTCTGCGCTTCGTCCATGATGCCGAGCGCGACGTAGGATTCGCTCAAGCGCATCAGCGCTTCCTCGACATGG
Organism: uncultured Alphaproteobacteria bacterium; assembly: GCA_963808205.1. Lineage (GTDB taxonomy): Bacteria > Pseudomonadota > Alphaproteobacteria > Rhizobiales > Xanthobacteraceae > BOG-931. The sequence continues at coordinate 141,706 of CAWEER010000005.1, read as the reverse complement.
CGCGTCGTCTGGTACTGGGTCACCACGACCTTGAACCGGTTGATCGCACCGATGAAATCGCGCTTCTTCTCGTAGAAGCGGCCGACATCCATTTCCTTGCCGGCAAGCTGATCGTGCGCCATTTCGATTTTTTTCTGGGCGCTGACGGCATATTCGCTGTTCGGATATTTACGCACCACTTCCTGCAGCGCGTCGATCGCCTTGTCCGCGCGTGCCTGGTCGCGCGACACGTCGAGAATCTGATCGTAGTAGGACGAGCCGATAAGGTACTGGGCATAGGCGGCGTCGGCACTGCCGGGGTGGAGCGCCACATAGCGTTTTGCCGAATTGACGCACTCGTCGTATTCGTCCGCCTGATAATAGGAATAGGCCGACATCAAGAGCGCCTTGCGCGCCCAGTCCGAATACGGATTTTCGCGATCGACTTCGTCGAATTTCTTCGCCGCGGCCTTGTAGTCCTGCTTGTTGTTCAGGAGGTACAGGCCCTGATTGTACAGCATGTCGGCGGGAGTATCGGCGACGACATCGTCGTCCTTGTTCAAAAAGCTGCAGCCGGCGACCGACGCGGCGGCAAGCGCCAACGCCAGGCAGCCCGCCAGCGCGCGCAGCCTGCAAATGGATCTCGCCGATCCTCGTAGACGCAACATCATGAGCGCTATTTAAGTCCGTCCCCGCCGGCGCGATCGCCCTTCACAGCCCAAGCCCTTCACAGCCCAAGTCCAGGATAGCCCCAGTTCGACAGCGTCAGGGTGAGAGCGCCGCAGCCCTCTGACAATACAGCAATTATGGCCGACAATCGGCCCGGATTAAGGCGTAAAGGTTAAGGGAATTAAGAGACGTCCGGCCCGTAGGCGGGGCTGGCGAAGCCGGTCGCGAGTTCCGCATGGCCACGCGGACGGCGGGTTTCCGGCATTTCGACGTAGGTCCATGCGCTCCGGTCGGCCATCAGCGCGGTCAGCACCGCGTGATTGAGCTTGTGGCCGCCGCGCACCGAACGATAGGCGCCGATCAGCGGCGCGCCGGACAATGCAAGATCGCCAATCGCATCGATCGCCTTGTGCCTGACGAATTCATCCGGGAAACGGATCCCCTCGGGATTGAGAACGCGGTTCTCGGCAATCACGACGGTATTTTCGAACGACGCGCCGAGCGCATAGCCCGCGCCCCACAGTTTCGCGACATCGCGCATGAAGCCGAAGGTTCGCGCCCGTGCCAGGTCGCGGCGGAAAATTTCGGGGTCGACATCGACTGCGACTGACTGCCGGCCAATCAGCGGGTGATCGAACTCAATCTCGGTCTCGATGCGCAGGCCGCGCGGGTGGGGCCGCAGCTCGCCGAAACTGTCGCCCTTGGCGACCCGCACCGGCTTGAGCACCTGAATGTAGCGCCGCGAGGCGGGCAGGGTGATGATGCCGACCTGATCGATCGCCGCGACAAACGGCGCAGCGCTGCCGTCCATGATGGGAACTTCGGGGCCGTCGACTTCGACGATGGCGTTATCGACGCCGAGGCCGTGCAAGGCCGCCATGACATGTTCGGTCGTCGAAACAGCCGGGCCATTTTGATCGCCGAGAACGGTGGCAAATTCAGTCGCCGTCACGGAGCGGAAATTGGCTTTTAATTCGCGATCCGGCTGGCCTTTGGCGCCGCAGCGCAGGAAGACGATGCCGGCGTCGGCTTCGGCGGGATGGAGCGTGAGGGTGGCGGGAGAGCCGGAATGGACGCCGATGCCGGCAACGGTCACATGATCTCGCAGCGTCGTCTGCCTGCCGGCTTGTACGCTCCTCGTCATGCTTTCGTCCCACACCTTACGGCCAAACTACGCGAGCAATAAACTTCGCGGACAAGGCCACCCCAGATAGGCGAGGAGACTGTGTGGGGGTGGCCGACAAGACCGCCCAATACTCAAGCCCCAAACGATCCCTCAGACGTGGAAACCTTACTGGTGCAGCGCAGTGAGGCCAATTCACGCTTTCTTACCGACTGTTACCTCTTTCCCGCCGCACTCTTGTCGGTTCGCTGCCCCAAAATCGGACAGCTTGCCCGATTGGCCGGCCGCTCAATGACAAACCGCCCCGCCGTTGGTACGGCGAGGCGGTTTGCAGAGGCCACTCACGAAACCTTATTTAAATCAGTATCTTGGGCGTCCACGCCGATTCTGGCAGTGGTGGGTCGGCTGGGCGGGCGCCGATTGTCACCGGCACCCGGGAACAGCCTTAGTTCGCCTGCCGGCGCAGGAACGCCGGAATGTCGAGCTGATCCTCCTCGCTCGGGTTATGCACAGGGGCCTGCCGGCCGTGCTGGTCGAGCCCCTGCGGCGCCGGGCGCCTGGCGTATTCGGAGACCGGATCCGGGCGTGGCTCGGCTGGGCGCGGCATGGGCCGTCCCGTGAGCCGCTCCGCGGGCATCGGCGCCACCGGAACGGCGCGCGGGTCTGCCTCATGGTCGTCCTGGTCCTTGCGGCCGAGGCCGACCGAAGCGAGGCGCTGCAACAGCGACTTGCGGCGGCTTTCGGGATGCTCCTCCCGCGGAATCTCGCCGCGGCGGGCGCGGATTTCATTCTGCGCCGGCATCGGCAGTTCGTCGATCCGCGGCATGCGCGGGGCGCGCATGGGCGGCCGTTCCGCCGGCGGGGGAATGAACGCGGCGGGTTCTTCGATCTCTTGCTCATGCCTGCTCGCCGCCGGGTCGATGAACAGCGAGGGCTTTGGCGCCAGCGGGCGGATCGTCACGTCCTCAACGGCGGCGGCGATCGCCGCCCTGGCGGCCGACTCGATCGAGGCATTCAGCGACGCGGGAGCCGTTACCGTCATGGGGCCTGTGGGAGCGATAGCTGCCGGAGCGACAATTGCCGGAGGCGCAACCGGCCGAACCGGCTCGAACCGTTCGCGTTCGTTGCGCTCGGCGGGCCGCTGGTTCTCGGCGCGCATGCGTTGCGTCACCTCCGTCATGCGAGTCTCAGGCGCAGGCGCGCGCTGCGCCAGGGCCTGGTCGATGCCTGTCGCCACGACCGAAACACGGATCATGCCGTCGAGGCTCTCGTCGAAGGTGGCGCCCACGATGATATTCGCTTCCTGGTCGACTTCTTCGCGGATGCGCGTTGCCGCTTCGTCGACTTCATAGAGCGTCAGATCGCGGCCGCCGGTGATGGAAATGAGAAGGCCGCGCGCGCCCTTCATGGACGCATCGTCGATCAGCGGATTCGAGATCGCCGCTTCAGCCGCAGTGAGCGCGCGTTTTTCGCCCGCAGCTTCGCCGGTTCCCATCATGGCCTTGCCCATCTCGCGCATCACGGCGCGGACGTCGGCAAAGTCGAGATTGATGAGGCCTTCCTTCACCATCAGATCGGTGATGCAGGCGACGCCGGAATAGAGCACCTGGTCCGCCAACGCGAAGGCGTCTGCGAACGTCGTCTTTTCATTCGCCACCCGGAACAGGTTCTGGTTGGGGATGATCAGGAGCGTGTCGACGCATTTCTGCAATTCGGTGATGCCGCCGTCGGCGAGGCGCATGCGGCGCTGGCCTTCGAAATGGAACGGCTTGGTCACGACACCGACGGTGAGGATGCCCATGTCGCGCGCTGTCTTGGCGATCACCGGCGCCGCACCGGTTCCGGTACCGCCGCCCATGCCCGCCGTGACGAACACCATGTGCGCGCCGGAAAGGTGATCGCGGATCTCGTCGATCACTTCTTCCGCGGCGGCGCGCCCGACTTCCGGCTGCGATCCGGCCCCGAGACCCTCGGTCACCTGCACGCCCATTTGCACGACGCGCTCGGCTTTCGACATCGTGAGCGCTTGAGCGTCGGTATTGGCGACGACGAAATCGACGCCCTGCAAGCCGGCGGTGATCATGTTGTTGACGGCGTTTCCACCCGCGCCGCCGATACCGAATACGGTAATGCGGGGTTTGAGTTCACGGATGTCGGGGATATTCAGGTTGATGGTCATGATTGCCTCTTGTTGGTAGCGCCGGCGTTTTCCACGCCCGACCCCGTCCGGTACGCCACCGGCCGCTGAGTGTTTCCAGCTTCGCATCTGGGGGTCATCAGAAACTCTCGCGAAGCCATCGTCCGACCCGGGAGAAGTATCCCCCCGTGCCGGTCATGAGTTGCCGCTTGCGCGGCGAGTTGAAATGCTCGAGATGCGCCGCTTGCGGGTAGACAAGAAGGCCCGCCGCAGCGGCGAAAGCAGGCCCTTTGGCTGCGTCCGGCGCGCTGGCGATACCGAGCGGCCGTCCTATGCGCACCGGCCGGCCGAGAATGCGGGAGGCGAGATCGGCGAGCCCGTTGAGCTGGCACGCGCCGCCGGTCAGGATCACGTGTCCGCGCGGATCGGCAGCGATTGACGACGTTGCGAGCCGGTCGCGGACCATTTCAAGGATTTCCTCGACACGCGGCTTGATAATGCTCACCAGCGTGGCGCGCGATATGAATTGCGCCTGATCGCCCTCGTCCTCGCCCAAGGGCGGCACCGTGATCATGTCGCGCTCGTCCGAGCCGCCACTGAGCACACTGCCATAGAGCGTCTTGATTTGCTCGGCGTCGGTGACGCGCGCGTTGAGTCCGCGCGCGATATCCATCGTGACGTGATGGCCGCCCAACGCAAAACCCTCAAGATGAACGAGCCGTCCGCCCTGGAACGCCGCCATCGTGGTGGTGCCGGCGCCCATATCGACGACGGCTGAGCCAAGATCGGCCTCGTCGTCGGCGAGTACGGCCAAGCCGGCCACATAAGGCGACGCGACCATGGCCTCGACGTCGAGATGGCAGCGCTCGACCGCGAGCATCAGGTTGCGGGCCGCCGCGATGTCGGTCGTTGCGACATGCATGTCGACGCCGAAACGCGAGCCGAGCATGCCGCGCGGATCGCGGATGCCGTCGACGCCGTCGATCGAATAGCCGACCGGAAGCGAATGCAGCACTGCACGGCCGTCGCGCAGAGAATGACGGCTGCCGGCGGCGAGGACGCGGGCGATGTCTTTCTCGGTGACTGTGGAGCTGACGATTTCAATATCGGCGGCAAACAGTTCGCTGGCGATGCGTCCCGCCGAAATCGAAAGCACCACGGATTCGATCTCGACTTTGGCCATGCGCTCGGCGCTGTCGACGGCGTGGCGGATGGCCTCCTCGGCTTGCGCGAGATTGACGACGCTGCCCGCCTTCATGCCGCGCGCGACGGTATGTCCGAAACCGATGACCTCGACGGAATGACTGCGGCGGGTCAGGACCTGCTGCGGGCCGTGCGGCCGCAGCCGCGCAATCAGACAGACGACCTTGCTCGATCCGACGTCGAGCGCGGCGATCAGGGCGCTGCGGCGTGGCGAAACCGGCCTCATCTTCGGGGTCAGGCCGTAACGGAGGGCGTTCATGCGTCGCCCCCTTTCTTCTTTTTCACGTTGGCCTTGAGCGCCTCATCGCGGGCCTGTGCGGCGGCATCGGACAGCCGCACGGTCACGCGATCCGGCAGGCGCAGATCGACCATCGTGATGTCGCGCGAGAGAAGCTTCTTGTCGCGGTCGAGCGCGACCAGCCGATCGAGCGCAACATCGACGTTCGTCTCCGGCAAGCGCACGTCGATGCCGTTCGTCAGCCGCAAGTTCCAGCGCCGCTCCGCCACCAGGATCGACGCCCGCAGCACGGAGCGGATGCTGGCATAGCGATCGAGAACGGTGAGGAAGTCCTTCGCCTGCTGTTCGGCGCCGCGTCCGACCACAAGCGGCAGGCCGAGATAGCGGTCCTCGACGAACGGTTCGAGCACCGTGCCGTCCGCAGCGATGACGCTGACGCGGCCGTCCTTCTGCCACAAGGCATAGGCGAGGCGCTCGGTGATGGTGATCTGCAAGCGATCCGGATAGAGCTTGAGCACAGCCGCGTCGGCGATCCAGGGATTGGCCATCAGCCGGGCGCGGGCGGCGTCGGCATCGAGGAACAGCAGCGAGGCGCGGCCGGTGACGCCCGCGGTAGTGAGGATTTCCTCGCGGCTGACTTCTTTTTCGCCGCTCAGCGAGATCGCGGAAATGCGCAAGCCCACTGAATTTGCGGCGATATCGCGCGCGCCCCTGAACCAGTCGGCGACGGCGGAGAGATGGTCGCCCCTGATGGCGCCATAGCCGAGGGTGGCGGCAATAAGCAGGGCGGACGCGGCTATGCCGGTGCCGCGCGGCAGCGGCAAATGCGCGACGCGCGAGCCCCAGCGGTCGGACAGCCTGCGATAACGGTCAAGGAATGCGAAACGGCTTTCGCGGCGGCGGGCATGCTCGGCCTGGGCGCGTGCGCGACCAGGCTCGTCAACCGGCGCGCCACCCCCACCTGCAGCTGATTGCCCCGACCGCCTCAGCGGTTGATCGAGGCGTCCTCCACCATCCATTGCACCAGCTCATCGAACGCGATGCCCGCGTATGCGGCTAGCTCGGGCACGAGCGAGGTCTCGGTCATCCCCGGTTGTGTATTGACCTCGAGGCAGATCAGCTTCCCGGTCCCCTGGTCGTCGTAGCGGAAGTCCGCGCGGCTCACGCCGCGGCAGCCAAGCGCGCTATGGGCAGCCAATGCGAGTCTTCGGGCTTCCTGGTAAACATTTGGTAAAACCGGCGCCGGCAGGAGGTGTTTGGAGCCTCCGGCCGCGTACTTTGCCTCGTAGTCGTAGAATTGCGCGGCCGGCACGATTTCGATGACATCGAGCGCCCGGTCGCCGAGGACGGCGCAGGTCAGTTCCTTGCCCGGGATGTAGCGTTCGACCATGACCATTTCGCCGAACGCCCAGTCGTCGCGGAAAAGCTCCTGGGGCGGGTTTTTATGCTGTTCGGTGACGATGAAGACGCCGACGCTCGATCCCTCTGCGATCGGCTTGACGACATAGGGCGGCGCCATGACGTGGGCTTTTGCCGCCTCGAAGCGTGAAACCACCCGATCCTCGGCGACCGGGACGCCGGCGGCCCGGAATAGCGCCTTGGCGTAGTCCTTCTGCATGGCGACCGCAGAGGCCATGACGCCGGAATGGGTGTAGGGGATGCCCAAAATTTCCAGGAGGCCCTGCAGCGTGCCGTCCTCGCCCGGCCGGCCATGGAGCACGTTGAGCGCGACATCGGGCTTGGCCGCGGACAGGGCCGCGGCGATTTCGCGAGTCACATCAATGGGCGTGACGCGATAACCGCGCCGCGAAAGCGCATCGGCGCAGGCCTTGCCGGAGCGGAGCGAAACGTCGCGCTCCGCCGACCAGCCTCCCATGAGAACGGCAACGTGCTTGCCCATCGTTCAGCCAAGAAACCTTTGCCGGTTCGCTGATTCGCTGGGGCACCAATAGAATCCACAATTGGCGAAAAATCGAGAGTCTTAGCGGGTAACAGGACCCGGCGGCGGGACGCCGTCATAGAGCCACGCTACGCAATCGAACAGATGCGCTTCGTCCCAATCCGCGATGGTGGCATTGCGGACGTCCCGCTCGATGCCGCCGCAATGGTAGAATTCCCAAAGCGAGCGGGATTCCAGTTGCACGCGGGCCGTCCGCAACAGGCGGGCCGCCTGGAAGCGGCCGAATGCCGTTGCGAAATCCCCGTCCGCGGCGTGGACGGTTTCGGCGAGCCATAATCCATCCTCGATCGCCATGCCGGCGCCCTGCGCCAGCGACTGCAGCGGCGCGTGCGCCGCGTCGCCGAGAAGTACAATCCGGTTCCGGTGCCAATGCCGCACCGGATCGCGATCGCCGACCGCACGGCGCCAGCGCATATCCATCATTGCGATCAGTGCGCGCATCGGCGGATGCGCATCGCGGTAGGTTTGCTCAAGCTCGGCCAGGTATGAGGCGGGATCGCCTCTCTCGGCATGGGTCGCGGTGCGGAATACGGCCACGACGTTGAACGCGCTGCCGTGACGCAGCGGGTAATGCACGATATGGAATCCGGGGCCGCTCCACAGCACGACGCAATCGCGCGGCACGTCGGCAGTGAGTTCGCTCATCGGCACGATGGTGCGGAACGCCACGTAGCCGGTGGGGCGCGGCTCGCCGTCGCCAATGAATTTGGCGCGGAACAGCGAACGCACGCCATCGGCGGCGACCAGCGCCGCGCCCGAGAAAGTGCGGCCGTCCGCCGTCGACACCGCGACGTTATCGCCGCGATCTTCAAACCCGGTCACCATCGCGTCAGAAACAAGTTCGATCGCGGCGTTGCCGCGGCAGGCATCGAGCAGGAGGTTATGCAGGTCGATGCGGTGGACGACGATGTACGGATATTTGAAACGCGCGCGGAAAGATGCGCCGGTGGACATCCGCACAAGTACCTTGCCGTCGAACGCATCCATCATCAGAACGGCGGCGGGCGAGTCAGAGGCCGCAAGGACTTGATCGATGAGGCCCAGCCGCTCGAACACATGGAAGACATTTGGGCCGAACTGGATGCCGTAGCCGATGGCGCCGAATTCGGTTGCGCCTTCGAGCACGCGCACACTGCGGCCGCGGCGCGCCAAAGCGAGCGCCGCGGTCAAGCCGCCAAGTCCGCCGCCGGCAATGAGGATCGGTTCTGCTTTCGCCACGCGCGAAGACTAACACGCCGTGCGCGTCAGTTTGCTACGCCGATCCGTTTGATCTCCCATTCCAGATCCACACCGGAATTCTCCTTGACCCGGCGGCGCACGGTTTCGCCGAGCATTTCGATGTCGGCAGCGCTGGCGCCGCCGAGATTGATCAGGAAATTGCAATGCATCTGCGAGACCTGGGCATCGCCCTGGCGCAAGCCGCGGCAACCGGCGGCATCGATGAGCTGCCAGGCCTTGTGATCTTGCGGATTCTTGAACGTGGAACCGCCAGTGCGGCTCTTCACCGGCTGGGTCGCCTCACGGGACTCGGTGATCTTTTCCATCTCGGCCGCGATGATCGCCGGATCGCCGCGCGTGCCGGCATAGAGCGCCTGCGTGAAAATGTAGTCGTCGGGCGCGCCGCAATGCCGATAGGTGTAGTGCAGGTCGGCGTTGCTCAATACTTGAACGCGCCCTTGCCGGTCAATCGCGCGCGCTTCGGCGAGGGCGTCTTTTGTTTCGCGGCCATAGGAGCCGCCGTTCATGCGGAGCGCGCCGCCGACGCCGCCCGGGATGCCGCGCATGAACGACAATCCTGCAATGCCGGCTTCCTGCGCCGCGCGCGCGATCTTGACGTCGGGCACCGCCGCGCCGGCGCGGATACAGGTATCTTCGATTTTGATTTCGCTAAAGCCGCGGCCCAGCCGGATTACGACGCCGGATACGCCGCCGTCGCGCACGATCAGATTCGATCCGAGGCCGATGACGGTCACCGCAATGTCTGCGGGCAGGTTTGCGAGAAAATACGCAAGATCGGATTCGTCTTCCGGCATGAACAAAAGTTGTGCCGGTCCGCCGACGCGAAACCAGGTCAACTCGGCGAGCGATTGGTTGGCAAGGAGCCGGCCACGCAGTTGCGACATTTTCGTTTTCAGATCGGGCGCGATGTCTGGAAAACTCATGCGGCTGCCTTCGCGATCGTATCGAGCCAGTGCGACAGCACGATGCGTCCGGCTGCCACCGTCGCCGCGCTGTGGGCATCGGCTTGCGCCCGCAGCGTGCGCGGATCGATGCCGGCCTTGCCGAGCTCGACGGTGTGGCCGATCAGCCAACGCTCGACGCGCGCGGGCTCGACCTCGATATGGAATTGCAGCGCGAGCTGCGCCGGCGTGCGGGAGAACGCTTGGACCGGGCAGGGCGCCGTTGAAGCAAGCCGTTCGCATCCGGATGGCAGATCGCAATTGTCGCCATGCCAATGCAGCACGGGTGTCGCGGCGAGCGGCGCCAGCACCGAGGTCTGGCCGGCTTCCGTCAGTGTCACCGGCGCCCAGCCGATCTCCTTGACCGGTCCGGGCGCGACGCGCGCGCCGAGCGCCGCGGCCATCATCTGTGCGCCAAGGCAGATGCCGAGCATCGGCTTGTTCGATTGCAATCGCGCGGCAACCGCGGCGATCTCGCTGCCGACGAAGGGATAGGTGTCGGTCTCGTAGACGCCAATCGGTCCGCCCAGCACCACGACAAGGTCGGGTTCGACAAGAGCCGCGGCACCGATCGGATCGACGCCAGCGTCGAGCCAGCGTGTGAGGTAGCCGCGCTCGGCGACGAGCGGGCCGAGGAGCCCCATATCCTCGAAGGCGACATGACGAACGGCAAGACAAGTCCTGGTCATGATGATCAGTGTGCGGCTGCGCCCAATTCACCCGGCAATGCATAGGCCCATTGCGTGATCGAGCCGGCCCCGAGGCAGACGACATAGTCGCCGGGCTGCGCCATGCCGGCGACAAGCGATGCAAGTTGTTCCGGGCTGTCGAGCGCGACAACGCGCCGGTGACCATGTGTGCGCAAGCCCTGTACCAGTGAGTTGCGATCGGCGCCGGCAATCGGCGCTTCACCGGCGGGATAGACATTGGCGACGATCACCGCATCGGCATCGTTGAAACAGGTGCAGAACTGCTCGAACAACGCGGCGAGCCGTGTATAGCGATGCGGCTGCACCACGGCGATCACTTGGCCTTTGGTCGATTCGCGCGCCGCCCGCAGCGCGGCCGCGATCTCCACCGGGTGGTGACCGTAATCGTCGATGATGGAGACGCCGTTCCAGATGCCGGTGCGGGTGAAACGCCGCCGCACGCCGCCGAATTTGGACAGCGCATCGCGGATCACATCGTCGGCGACGCCGAGTTCGTGCGCGACCGCGATCGCGGCGGTGGCATTGAGCGCATTGTGCCGGCCCGGCATGGGCAGCGCGATGTTCTTGATCTCATGCAGCGCCTTGCCGGCGCGGTCGCGAAACAGCACCGTGAACAAAGATGTGCCGCCGGCATGCGAGATGTCGACCAGCCGCACGTCGGCCTGCGGGTTTTCGCCATAGGTGATGATGCGGTGATCTTCGATGCGCCCGACCAGAGCCTGTACGACCGGGTGATCGGTGCACATCACCGAAAATCCGTAGAACGGCACGTTCTCGACAAAGGCGCGAAACGCATCCTGCACGGCTTCGTAGGTCTTGAAGTGATCGAGATGTTCGGGATCGACATTGGTGACGATGGCGATGTCGGCGGGAAGCTTGAGGAAGGTGCCGTCGGATTCGTCGGCCTCGACCACCATCCATTCGCCGGCACCGAGCCGCGCATTGGTGCCATAGGCGTTGATGATGCCGCCATTGATCACGGTCGGATCGAACCCGCCGGCGTCGAGCAGCGTTGCCACCATCGAGGTCGTGGTGGTCTTGCCGTGCGTGCCGGCAATGGCGACGCAGCTTTTCAAACGCATGAGCTCCGCCAGCATTTCGGCGCGGCGCACCACCGGCAGCCGCTGCGCGCGCGCGGCGATGAGTTCGGGATTATCCGGCTTGATCGCCGACGAGACGACGACGACGCGGCTGTCCGACAGGTTCTCGGCAGCATGACCGATCGCGATCTTGACGCCTTTGTCGCGCAAGCGCTTGACGTTGGCACTCTCGGCCTGGTCGGAGCCCTGCACGGTATGGCCGAGATTTACCAGGACTTCGGCGATGCCGCTCATGCCGATGCCGCCGATGCCGACGAAATGCACCGGGCCGATGTTGCGCGGCAATCTCATGCGCTTCCTCCGACTCGAAAACGGACCGGCAAAACTACTGTTTTGCGCCCGCTGCCGCCACCTCTAGCACGAGGGCGGCAAGCCGGTCGGCGGCATCAAGTCTGCCCATGGATCGGGCCGCCGCCGCCATTGCGGCAAGCCGTTGCGGGGCGGTGGCGAGGGCGCTGATCTCGTCGGCAAGGCGCTCGGGGGTGAAGGCGTCCTGCGTGAGCCGCAGCGCGCCGCCGGCCCGTTCCAGCACCCCGGCATTGGCAAGTTGATCCTGATCGATGGCGTGCGGCAGGGGCACCAGGATCGAGGGGCGGCCTATCGCAGCGAGTTCGGCGACGGTCGAGGCGCCGGAACGCGCGATCACGATGTGACTTGCCGCCATGCGGGCAGGCAGATCGGAGAAGAATGACGCTATTTCCGCGGCCACAGCGAGCTTGGCATAGGCGTCACGAATGCGGGCCAAGTCTTCGTCGCGCGCTTGCTGAACGACGACAAGCCGCGCCCGCAAGCCGGCATCGAGGCGGCCAATTGCCGCCGGCACGATATCGGCCATGACGCGGGCGCCCTGGCTGCCGCCAAAAATGAGAAGCTGCAACCGATTGTCCAGTGCCGGATAAGGCGATGCCGCCGCGGCAATGACGGCGGCGCGAACCGGGTTGCCGGTGAGCGTCGCCTTTGCCTCCAGCTCGGCGCGGCCGGCAAACAAGTCGGGGAATGTCGTGGCGATCGCGCTGACACGCGGCGCCAAAAAGCGGTTGGCGCGCCCGATGACCGCATTGGCGTCATGAATGAGACTTGGAACGCCGCGCCATGTCGCGGCAAGAACCGGCGGAATGGTCGGATAGCCGCCGAAGCCGATAACCGCCGCAGGTTTGAGCCGGCCGAGCAGTGTCCATGCCTGGACGAATCCGGCGCCAAGCATGGCGGCGGTTCGCGCCGCGGCAAGGGGATTGCGCGCGTGCAGGGTCGCGCTGGCCACGACATGAATGGTTTGCTCGTTGAAGGCGCCGCCGAAACGCGCAGCACGATGGTCCGTCGCGAGATGGACGGCAATGCCGCGCCCGGTCAGCGCGCTCGCCAGCGCTTCGGCTGGAAAAAGATGGCCGCCCGTTCCGCCAGCCGCGACCAGCACCGGGCCGGCCGGTGACATCAGGCCGCGCTCCCGGCGAGCAACATGCCGCCCGTGAGCGCGGCGCGCGGACGTTCCCGCGTCAGCGCCAGCAGCATTCCCATGCCATAGGCAAGCGAGATCAGCGACGATCCGCCATAAGAGACGAAGGGCAAAGTCATTCCCTTGGCCGGCATCAAGTGCAGATTGACCGCCATGTTGATGGTCGATTGCAGACCGAACAGGATCGCCAATCCCGCCGCGGCAAAACGGATGAACGGATCTTCGGTCCGCATCGCCTTGATCAGCGCGCGGATCACAATGAAGGCGAACAGCGCGACCAGAATGAGGCAGAGCACGACACCGAATTCTTCTCCTGCGACGGCAAAGACGAAATCGGTGTGACCCTCGGGCAGGATGCGCTTGATCGTGCCTTCGCCGGGACCGCGGCCGAACCAGCCGCCGCGGATGAATGATTCAGTCGCGATGTCGATGTTGAACGTATCGCCCGACGCCGGATCGAGGAATCGATTGATGCGTTGCGCGACGTGCGGAACGGTAAAGAACGCTGCGGTCAGACCGACGCCGGCCGTGGCGGCGAGCCCGACCACCCAGATCAGGCGCATGCCGGCCATATAGAACAGCGCGCCCCAGACCAGCGAGATCAGCATGGTCTGACCGAAATCGGGCTGCGTGACCAACAGCGCGACGACCACGACCAGCATGGCCAGCGCGATGCTGTTGGCCGGCATTTCGGGCCGTTTCGCCGTCTCGCCGAACAGCCACGCGATTAGGATGACGAAGGCAGGTTTGAGAAATTCCGACGGCTGGATGTTGACACCGAGGATCACCAGCCAGCGCCGTGCGCCCTTGATCTCGGCGCCGAAATAAGGTGTCGCGGCGGTGAGCAGGAGACTGACCACGAAGACGATCAGCGCCACCTTGCGGATGTCGTGCGGCGACAGAAACGAGGTGGCGATCAGCACGCCGGCCGCGGGAATGAGGAACAGCACCTGGCGGTTGACGAAGTGAAACGGATCAAGGCCGATGCGCGCTGCGACGGGCGGGCTCGCGGCGAGGCAGAGCACGATGCCGCCGAGCATCAAGGCGGCAAGCGCCGCCAGCGTCAGCCGGTCGACCGTCCACCACCATTCGGAAAACGGCGTGGGTTGCGCGCGCGAAGCCATGACCGTCCCCGGAAATCCCCGACTAGTCGTGACACCACGTGGTTTCCAAGAGATTAATGACGGGACTGGGCCTTGGATGGCGTCAGTCCGGGCAGCGCAAGAACGAGGTCGCGGAAGGCCGTGCCGCGGATTTCGAAGTTGCGATACTGGTCGAACGAGGCGCAGGCCGGCGAAAGCAGGACGACAGGTTCGCCTGCCGCCGAAGCTTCGGAATCGCGCGCTGCCGCCGCCACGGCCTTGTCGAGCGTGCCGGCGATCTCGTGCGGCACGCTGGCCGTCAGTGTTTTAGCGAATTCATTCGCGGCCTCGCCGATCAGATAGGCCTTGCGGATACGCGGAAAAAACGGCCGCATCGATTCGATGCCGCCGGTCTTGGGCTTGCCGCCGGCAATCCAGAAGATGTCGCCGAAGCAGGCCAGGGCTTGGGCGGCCGAATTGGCATTGGTGGCTTTGGAATCGTTGACGTAGAGCACGCGGCCGCGCCGTCCGACTTCTTCCATCCGGTGCGCCAATCCCGGAAAGGACCGCATTCCGGCCTGGATCGCCGCAGGTTCAAGGCCGAGCGCAAGCGCCGCCGCCGCGGCGCAGGCGGCATTCTGCGCATTGTGCAGGCCGCGCAGCGAGCCGATGCCGCCGAGCGCGGCAATCGGAACAGGACCGGACACGCTGGCGCGCAGGATTTTCTGGTTTTTCACATAAAGCCCGTCGCTCAATGTGTGGCGTACGGAGATCCGCACCGGATGCGTGCCGGACCGGTCGAGCCGGTCGGCAATGGCCGCGCACCAATCGTCGTCGACGCCGACAATGGCTGTGCCGCCTTGTGGCACGCCCGCGACCAGGCGTTCCTTCACCGCCGCGTAATTTTCCATCGTGCCGTGGCGATCGAGATGATCCTCACTCAGGTTGATCAAGATGCCGACCGATGGATCGAGCGAGGGCGCGAGGTCGATCTGATAGGACGAACATTCGATCACGTGGACGCGGCGGGATCCGGAACCTTCTTGGCGCGGTGGCGCGAGCGACAGGATCGCCGTGCCGATATTGCCGCCGAGCTGCGCGTCGAGGCCGCCGGACGCGGCAAGGTGCGCAATCAGCGCGGTCGTCGTCGATTTGCCGTTGGTGCCGGTGATGGCGACGAACGGTGCATCCGGTGCATGGCGCCGCCGCTCGCGGCAGAACAATTCGATGTCGCCGATCACCTCGACGCCGGACTTCTTCGCAAGCGCCACGACCCAATGCGGCGCCGGATGCGTGAGCGGAACGCCGGGTGCGAGCAGGAGCGCGGCGATCTTCGACCAGTCGACGTTGCGCAAATCTGCCGCAGGAATGCCGGCCGCCGTCGCTTTTGCCAGGCTCTCCGCGTTGTCGTCGAAGGCAATGACGTCGGCGCCGCCGGCCAATAGCGCGCTCGCGCTGGCGAGCCCGGAGCCGCCCAGCCCGAACACAGCGACTTTTTTGCCGGCAAAGGTCGTGACAGCGATCACGCCGCAACTACCTCAGTTTCAAAGTCGAAAGGCCCACGAGCGCGAGTACGACCGAGACGATCCAGAAACGAATGACGATCTGCGGTTCGGTCCAGCCGAGCTGCTCGAAATGATGGTGGATGGGCGCCATCCTGAAAATTCGTTTGCCGGTCAGCTTGAACGACACCACCTGCACGATCACGGAGACCGCTTCGAGTACGAACAGGCCGCCGATGACGGCGAGGACGATCTCGTGCTTGGTGGCGACCGCAACACTGCCGATCATGCCGCCGAGCGCGAGCGAACCGGTGTCGCCCATGAAAATCGACGCCGGCGGTGCGTTGAACCAGAGAAATCCGAGGCCCGCTCCGAGCACTGCGCCGCACAGAACCGCGAGTTCGCCGGTACCGGGAACATAATGGATTTGCAGATAGTCGGCGAACACCGCGTTGCCGCAGAGATAGGCGATCATTCCAAAGCTTGCTGACGCGATCATGACCGGAACGATGGCGAGGCCATCGAGCCCGTCGGTCAGATTTACGGCGTTGCCGGCGCCGACAATAATGAAAACCGCGAAGATGACGAAGAACCAGCCGAGGTTCAGCACCATTTCCTTGAAAAACGGAAACACCAATACGGTCGAATAGGTCACGCTGCCGAGCCGGATCAGCGCATAGCAGGCAAGAGACGCGATCGCTGCTTCGACGAGCAGGCGCGTGCGGCCGCCAAATCCGTTGGACGTCTGCTTTTTTACTTTGAGGTAATCGTCGTAGAAGCCGACGAAGCCGAAGCCGAGCGTAACCCACAGCACCACCCAGACATAAGGGTTGGCAGGATTGGCCCACAGCAGCGTCGAGACCAGCATGCCGGAAAGGATCAGCAGTCCGCCCATGGTCGGTGTGCCGGCCTTGGCGATGATGTGCGATTTCGGGCCGTCGCTGCGGATCGGCTGCCCCTTGCCCTGCAGAAGCCGCAGCCGGTCGATGATGTTCTGGCCGAACAGAAAGACGAAGAGCAGCGCGGTAATGACGGCGCCGCCGGTGCGAAAGGTGATGTACCGGAACACATTGAGGACGGAAAGTCTGTCCGATAGATCGACCAGCCAGTAAAACATCGCATCAACCTTGTGCGGACGCGTCTTCGAGTGTGTCTTCGCCGTTGTCGCGGCGCGGATACGCCCGTTGCAACGCCTTGACGATGGGCGCCATGCTCGAGCCGAGTGAACCCTTGACCATGACGACGTCGCCGGCACGGATCGCGGGCAGCACCTGCGCCTCGAGCGCGGCGGAGTTCTCTGCATAGCCGCCGCGGCGGCTTGCGGGAAGAGCCTGCCACAGGGCGTGCATCAGCGGGCCGCAACAGAATACCAGGTCGACGGAATTTGCGAGCACGTGGTCGGCCACCGCGCGATGCAAGGCGCGGCCCTGAGGCCCCAATTCCAGCATGTCGCCGAGCACTGCGATGCGGCGGCCTCGCGGGCCGACCGGCGATTGGCCGAGGACCGCAAGCGCGGCCTTAACCGATGCCGGATTGGCATTGTAGCTCTCATCGAGCACCAGCGCGGGACCGCCGGGAAAATCGATCGTGATCGGTGCGCCGCGGCCCGAGACCGGCTCGAGTTCGGCGAGTGCCAGCGCCGCCAGCGCCAGATCGGCCCCCGCAATCTCCGCCGCCGCCAGAACGGCAAGTGAATTGATGACCAGGTGGCGGCCCGGCGCGCCGACTTTGTAGCTGAATTGAGTACCGAGGATATCCGCCTCGACGGTCGAGCAGCGCGCGTGCAAGGCGCATTTGACGAGGCGCGCGTCGGCGGTCTTATCCTCGCCGAATGAAACGACGCGGGCGATGCCGGCCTCTTTCGCGCGGCGCTTGAGATGGGTGAACTGCGCGATGTCATGATTGATGATCGCCGCGCCGCCGGGCTCGACACCGAAAAAGATTTCGGATTTGGCATCGGCGATTTTTGCGAGCGAGCCCAGATATTCGAGATGCACCGGCGCGATCGTGGTGATGATCGCGATGTGCGGGCGGACGAGGCGCGACAGCGGCTCGATCTCGCCTTCGTGATTCATGCCCATCTCCAGCACCGCATAACGCGCGCTTGCCGGACATCGCGCGAGTGATAGCGGCACGCCCCAGTGATTGTTGTAGGAGGCGACCGAGGCATGTGTTTCGCCGTCTTTCGACAGTGCGAGCCGCAATGCCTCCTTGGTGCTGGTCTTGCCGACCGAGCCGGTTACACCGATGAATTTGGCGTGACTGCGCGCGCGGGCCGCGACCGCGAGATCGCGCAGTCCCGCGAGCACATTGGATACGACAAGAAGCGGCGCATCCGCAGGAAACTGCGATCGCCGCTCGCCGGCAATGACCGCGAGGCCTGCTTTTGCCGCAAGCGCCGTTCCGGCAAAATCATGACCATCGCGATTGTCGCCGTGGATGGCGAAGAACGCATCGCCCGGCGCGACGCTGCGGCTGTCGATGGAGAGTCCCGAGACGGTTTGCGGCAACGGGCCCTGTTGCTCGGCGCCCATCGCCTTCGTCATCGCGTCGATGGTCCACAGCGCGGATGAGCTCATGCGGCGAGTTCCTTAAGCGCCGTGGCGACCGCTTCATGATCGCTGAACGGTATGACCCGGTCGCCGATAATCTGGCCGGTTTCATGTCCCTTCCCGGCAATAAGCAGGACGTCGCCGGGGCGCAAGCCGGCAATGGCATGGCGTATCGCTTCACGCCGGTCGCCTATTTCCGCGGCGCCTTGCGCCGCCGCGATGATCGACGCGCGGATCGCGGCGGCATCTTCGCTGCGCGGATTGTCGTCGGTGACGATGATGCGGTCGGCTTTTGCTGCGGCGACAGCGCCCATCAAGGGCCGCTTGCCGCGATCGCGATCGCCGCCGGCGCCGAACACCACCGCCAGCCGGCCGCTCACGTAGGGCCGCAAGGCTTCGAGCGCCTTGGCGAGGGCATCGGGCTTGTGCGCATAGTCGACAAAAATTTGCGCGCCGCGTGCAGCGCCGACACGTTCAAGGCGCCCCTTGGCGCCCGCGAGATGTTCGAGGGCTGCGAACACGCGGGCGGCTTCACCGCCGGTTGCGATTGCGAGGCCGGCGGCGACCAGCGCGTTTTCGATCTGGAATTCCCCGACCAGCGGCAAGCGCACCTGGAAATCGTTGCCGCCCTCTTCGAGCCACAGCGTTTGCGCGAAACCGTCAATCGCGGATTGAACCAGACGAATATCCGTGCCCTTGCGGCCGACGCTCATGATCGAGAGGCCGCGCTTCTTCGCGGCCGTTACCACGGCATCGGCATGGTCGTGATCGACGTCGATGACGGCCGTTGCGCCAGGTGCGAGCAAATCCTCGAACAGCCGCAGCTTGGCCGCGAGATAGGCCTCGAACGTCGGATGATAATCGAGATGATCGCGCGTGATATTGGTGAAGCCCGCGGCCGCAATGCGCAAGCCGTCGAGCCGGTATTGGTCGAGACCGTGCGACGACGCCTCGATCGCGAGATGCGTGACGCCTTCGCCGGCAAGTGTGTCGATCGAGCGATGCAGCGCGACCGGATCCGGCGTGGTGAGCGAGCCGTAAGTCTCGCCGCTCGGCGACACCACGCCAATCGTGCCAATGCTCGCAGCGCGGTGACCCAGCGCGCTCCAGATCTGACGCGTGAACGCCGCAACGGATGTTTTGCCGCTGGTGCCGGTGACGGCCGCAATGACGCCGGGCTGGCGCGGATAAACCTTTGCCGCAATGAGCGCAAGCGCGCGCCGGGCGTTTACGACACGCACGAACGCTGTGTCGCCGGGTAGCGGTGTTTCGGGCGGCTGCTCGGCCACGATCGCCGACGCGCCGGCCGCGAGCGCGGACTGGACGAAGCGCATGCCGTCGGCTTTGCCGCCGGCTATTGCAACAAAAATGTCACCGGTTTTGACGGTTCGGCTGTCCGCCGTCACGCCGCCGGCGTCGAGACCGGAGTGGCGCGGGTCGAATACCGCATCAGGAGGCAAAATCTCGCGAAGCTTCATGACTCAGTTGATATAGCAGCTAAGTCGAAAGGGCGGCTCGGTCGACAATGCGAAGAACGCCTTACCTGTTTTCCTTCAGCGAAGCCAGTATCAGCTGGTCGGCGGTCGGCAGGTCCATGCGCGGTTCGATGCCGAGCAGCGGGGCAATGCGGGCGACCACGGCGCCGCCGGTCGGCACCGCGTTCCAGCCTGAAGTCTTAAAGCCGTGGGTTTCCGGCAGCGCCTGCGGCTCATCGAGCATGATCAGGAGCAGATAGCGCGGCTGATCCGCCGGCAGCACCGCCATGAAGTCGGTCAGCACTTTGGTTTTCGAATAGCGGCCGAAGACAACCTTGTCGGCGGTGCCGGTTTTGCCGCCGATGTAATAGCCCGGAACGTCGGCCTTTGCTGCCGTGCCCTTCTCGACATTCAGCCGCATCAGATAGCGCATCATGGCGCTGGTCTCGGGCTTGACGACGCGCTTGCCGAGCGCCTGCGCATCGGCTTCGCTGCGCTTGAGGAAGGTCGGTGGGATCAGGATGCCGCCGTTCATCAATGCCGCCACGCCCATCACGGCCTGCAACGGCGCGACCGAAAGTCCGTGACCGAAGGCGATGGTCATGGTGTTGAGTTCGCCCCAGTGCTTCGGCACGATCGGCTCGGCGCTCTCCGGCAATTCGGTCCGCAGCCGGTCGAGTTGACCCATCTTCTTCAAAAAGGCGCGGTGCGCGTCGATTCCCATCATCATCGCGATGCGCGCCGCACCGATGTTGGACGAATAGGTGAAGATCTCCGGCACCGACAGCGCTCGCTGCATCGGCTCGAAATCATGGATGTCGAACTTGCCGTAGTGCAGCGGGCTGTGCGCGTCGAAGGTGGATTTCAGCGTGGCCTTGCCGGAATCGAGCGCCATGGCGACGGTGAATGCCTTGAAGGTCGATCCCATTTCGTAGACGCCGGTGGTCAGGCGATTGATGCGGGTCGGATCGAGCGCCTCGCGCGGATTGTTGGGATCGTAATCCGGCTCGGAATCCATAGCGACAATTTCGCCGGTACGGACGTTAAGGACGAGTTCGGCGGCGGCGATGGTATGGAATTTGGCGCGAGCGGCCACGAGTTCGTCGCGCAGCGCGTGCTGCACGCGCAGGTCGACGGCAAGCTGCACCGGCGTCTGCAAGCGGTCGGTGGCGAGGCCCGCCAGATGCAAGGCTGCGAGCCCTTGCCCGTCGAGCCACTTTTCGATCCCGGCGATGCCCTGATTGTCGATATTGACGTGACCGAGCACATGCGAAACTTCAGGGCCGTTCGGATAGTCGCGCTTGTTCTCGTTCAGAAAGCCAATTCCCGGCAGCCCTTGGCGGTAAATCTCGCGCTGCTGCTCCGGCGTGATGTCGCGCTTGAGCCAGACGAAGCCGCGCTTCGACGACAGCCTTTCGCGCAGCTCCGCCGAATCCAGATCGGGCAGGTCCGCCGTGAGCAGTTCGGCTGCCTCGTCGATGTCGATGAGCCGCCGCGGTTCGGCGTAGAGCGACGGTACGCGTACGTCCGTGGCGAGTACTTCGCCGTTCCGGTCAAGGATGTCCGGGCGAGCCGTTGCGATGGCGTCGCCCGACACCACGCGATGGATGGCGTGACTGTTGGAGGCGAGCGCGAACATGACGAGACGCCCGGCTATGACACAATAGACCGCGGCAAAGGCGAGGATTGCAAAGCCGATGCGCGCCCGCGCTTTGGCGCCGCGATCGACGTTGGTGCCATAGAGCAATTTACGGATAAGCCGGTGCCGCCACGGCATTTCCGGTGCGCGCGCCGGCGCTCGCGGTACGGAAGATGTCTGCTCGGTCACGCTCATTGCCGCGGCGCTCCCACGGCTTCGTAGTCGGGTGTGGCGGCCGGGATGCTTCCGGTCGGCTCCTCGAGGTTTTCGATGATGCCGCCGATCGGGTCTTTGCTCGCCGTCACGTCTTGCGGCGGCCGCTCGGGCAAGCGGTCGAGCGCGTCGAATTGCGTCGGCGCGACCGGTTTCAGCTGCAGATAGCGTTTTGCCAGCGTCTCGATACGCTCCGGAGCATCAAGCTGACCCCACTCGGCGCGCAGCGACGCGATGGCGTCGCGCTCGTGGCGCACTTCAGTCCGCAGCTTGGCAAGGCGTTCGGCCTGGACGGTCGAGTTGAACTTGATCCGATAGACGTAAGCAGCCGCGAGCACGAGCGCGCCGATCACCAGGAAATTGAGCATGCGCAGGATCATGAGCGCCCTCGCATGATGTCCGCGATCGAGGGCAGCCGCGGCAGGAGTTGTTCGGCTGTCATCGCCCGGGGCGCTGCGTCCGTACGCTCCGCCGCGCGAAGCTTTGCCGAGCGCGCGCGTGGATTGCCGGCGATTTCCCTCTCGTCCGGCGTTTCCGGCCGCTTCGTCAGCACGCGGAATGTCGGTTCCGGCGCCGCTACTTCGGGCCGGTGCCGCGAGCCGGCCGGCGTCCGGCTTCGCTCGTTGAGAAAGGTTTTGACGATGCGGTCTTCGAGCGAATGGAACGCGACCACGACAAGCCGTCCCGAAGGCTTGAGCGCTCTCTCGGCGGCGAAGAGCCCGCGCGCCAGTTCCGTAAGCTCGCCATTGACGAAAATGCGCAGCGCCTGGAACGTCCGGGTTGCCGGATGGATCGCGCCGTCGCGCGTGCGCACCACGCGGGCGACGATCTCCGCAAGCGCGTTCGTCGTATCGATGGCGCGCTCACCGCGTGCCCGTACGATGACGCGTGCAATCGTGCGCGCGAAATTCTCCTCGCCCAGTGTGGCAATGATAGCGGCGAGATCGCGCTCGCTCGCATGCGCGACAATCTCGGCCGCGCTCGGGCCGTCGCGCCCCATGCGCATGTCGAGCGGCCCATCGAGCCGAAACGAAAATCCGCGTTCCGCCTCATCAAGTTGCATGGACGAGACGCCGAGATCGAACACGACGCCATCGGCTGCGGCATCGCCGGCGATCGATTCCAAATTCGAGAAACGATCCTCGACCAGTTCGAGACGTCCGTGCTCTGCCTCGACGAGCGCCGCGCCGCGCGCGATTGCGCTTTGATCGCGGTCGATGCCGATTGCCCGTGTCCCGGGCGTTTCCAGGATCGCGCGCGTATAGCCGCCGGCGCCAAAAGTCGCATCGATATAGAGACCGCCCTCGCGGACGCCGAGCCAGCGGATGGCTTCGCGGGCAAGCACGGGGATGTGGCGGCCCGATCCGCCAGCGACAGCGCCGCCCGTCGTCATTCGTGCGCTCCGCGCGCCAGCCCCAAGCAGCCGCGCTTCGACTGCCGAAGTCCGCCAAGGAGGAGGCTTTTGTCCATGAAAACCAGTGGCTTGCGTCAATAAAAAGGCTGTCATCGGACTGCGTAAGCGTCAACGGAGCTGCCGCGCCGTTCGGCAGCGCCGGTCGATTTCGATTAATGAGACGTAAGCTTAAGGAATGGTTGAGAACGGCCCGGACTGGGGTGTCAGCGTGGCCGCATCGCAACGCTTCGAGGATTTTTTCGATTCGAGCGCCGCAACGGGCAAATCGGCTTGTCGCTCGCGAGCGTTACCCTAAAGTACTTTAATGTCGCGTCCCGCGTTTGCACCGGATTCCTGCGTCGTTGCCGATGTCATGCCGTCGCCCAATCATGGCGACCGCAAAGACGGACAGCGCCCGGACATGATCATCCTGCACTACACCGGGATGCGGGACGCGGACGCCGCGCTTGAGCTTTTGTGTGCGCGGGGCAGTGAGGTCTCATCGCATTATTTCGTGTTCGAGGACGGCCGGATCATCCAGCTGGTCCAGGAAAGCCGCCGCGCCTGGCACGCGGGCAAGTCGCAATGGGCGGGTGAAACCGATATCAATTCCTGCTCGATCGGCATCGAGATCGCCAATCCCGGGCACGATCATGGCTATCCCGATTTTCCCAAGCGGCAGATTGCGGCGGTGACGACGCTCTGCCGCAGCATTTTGACCCGCAACACGATCCCGGCGGTGCGGGTGTTGGCTCATTCCGACGTGGCGCCGGCGCGAAAGCAGGATCCGGGTGAAAAATTCCCCTGGCGGACGCTGTACGATTCCGGCGTAGGCCACTGGGTGAAACCCGCACCGATCATGAATTTCGGCCAGGCGCTTTCGCCTGGCGACCGCGGCGCTGGGGTCGCTGCGCTGCAGAATGCGCTTCGGGAGTATGGCTACGGGCTCGCGGCCAATGCCGAATACGACACGGTCACCCGCGAAGTCGTGACGGCGTTCCAGCGCCACTTCCGTCCGGAGCGGATTGATGGCGTCGCCGATCCGTCGACGCGCAGTACCTTGCAGGAACTCCTGGCCAATCGCGGGCGCGCGAGAACCATGGCCGCCCGCGCCCGCGCCGCCGTGCTGGCCGCCGCTCACTGATTAGCCATGCGCCGGGCCGTTTTGCCCCAGCCCTTGACGGCGGAGCGCGCTACGCCCATCCCTCTGCGCGTCAGTCGGCTGGACGGTCGCTCCGGCGAAACCGAAAGGTTGCCGGGGAGGAAAGTCCGGGCTCCGTGGACAAGCGGTGCCGGATAACATCCGGCGGGTGCGAACCCAGGGACAGTGCCACAGAGAACAGACCGCCGCGGTGCGTAGTGTTTTGCCGCGGTAAGGGTGAAACGGTGCGGTAAGAGCGCACCGCGCCGGCGGCAACGCCGGCGGCACGGCAAACCCCACCGGGAGCAAGACCGAATAGGGACGGTGCGAAGCTTGCTTCGGGATCTGTGTCCAGATCTTGCCGTCCGGGTAGGTTGCTGGAGGCGCCGGGTAACCGGCGTCCCAGAGGAATGGCCGTCGCGTATGTGGGCTTTCGCCCGCATACCATCCAGAACCCGGCTTACAGGCTGGCTGACGTGAAACTAAGGGCGCCCGGCGGAATCCCGTCGGGCGCCCGCCAAGTTTTCGGGCCGTGTGTTGGCACGGGTCTTGAATTGATTCACGCCGGGAACCCTGAGGGAACCGCCCCGAGCGGCATTCCGCGTCTTTGTATAATTTTGGAACAAAGTACCTCTAATGACCAGTTTAGGACGATAAAAATCCAAATATCGGAGCTTTGTTTGCGATTCCTGGAATGACCTTCTATCTAGGCCTTGGTTCGCTGGGATTCTTCATGACGCGCACGCCTGCAGAAAGCCAAACCACCCGCATCGGCCCGCTGTCGCGGTTGCCGGCGTTCTTTGCGCTCGAGAACAAGCGCGCCGTCGTTGCCGGCGGAAGCCAGGCTGCGGCGTGGAAGGCTGAGTTGCTGTCGGCAGCCGGAGCCATGGTCGACGTTTTCGCACCAGCGCCGGGCGAGGACCTGATCGCGCTCGCCGCCGCTCCGGCGCGTGGCGCGATCGTCATCCATTGCCGCGATTGGACCGCCGGGGATTTGGCGAATGCCGCCATCGCC
This sequence comes from uncultured Alphaproteobacteria bacterium, assembly GCA_963808205.1. Classification (GTDB taxonomy): domain Bacteria; phylum Pseudomonadota; class Alphaproteobacteria; order Rhizobiales; family Xanthobacteraceae; genus BOG-931. The sequence continues at coordinate 116,942 of CAWEER010000005.1, read as the reverse complement.
GTTGCCGATTGTGCCGACGAGGACGCCGCGGCTCGGTTCGCAGCGGCAGCGCGCGCGCATGGCGTACCGGTCAATGTCATCGACCGGCCGGCATTCTGCGATTTTTCATTCGGCGCCATCGTCAATCGCTCGCCGCTCGTGATCGGCATTTCCACCGACGGTGCCGCTCCGGTTTTCGGCCAGGCGATCCGCGCGAAGATCGAAACCCTGATTCCCAGAGGCTTTGCGCGCTGGGCAGATGCCGCTCGGGCATGGCGGCCGCGCGTGCAGGCGCTGGCTTTGCCGTTTCGCGGCCGCCGCGCGTTCTGGGAGCGATTCACGGAGCGCGCCGTGGCAGCGCCGAACGCTGTGCCGACCGATGCCGATCTCGACGTGCTGCTTGATCCGACGGCGGCGCAAAATGCCGGCTCCGTCGTCCTCGTCGGCGCCGGCCCGGGCGATCCGGAATTGCTGACATTGCGCGCGGTGCGCGCGCTGCAATCGGCCGACGTGATCCTGTTCGACGACCTCGTTGCAACCGACATTCTCGATTTCGCGCGCCGTGAAGCAAAGAAAATGCTGGTCGGCAAAACCGGTCACAAAAACTCGTGCCGGCAAGACGACATCAACGCGCTGATGATCTCGCTCGCCAAATCCGGCCGCCGCGTCGTGCGGCTCAAAGGCGGCGATCCGATGATCTTCGGCCGTGCCGACGAAGAGATCGCGGCCTGTCGCGCGGCGGGCGTTGCGGTCGAGGTGGTGCCCGGCATCACCACGGCGCAAGGCGCTGCAAGCCGGCTTCTGGTCTCGCTGACGCGCCGGGCCGAAGCGCGCCGCGTGCAATACATCACCGGTCACGGGCGCGACGGAAAACTACCGGAGGATATCGACTGGTCGAGCTTCGCCGATCCGGTCGTGACCTCCGTCGTCTATATGCCAGCGAAAACCTTGCCTGAACTCGTCACGAGAGCGCTGCAAGCCGGGCTCGATCCCGCGACGCCCGCAGTCGCGGTGGAATGCGCGACGCGGCCTGATGAGCGCGTTATCGCCGCGACGATTGCCGGCCTGCCGGCGCGCCTTGCCGCCGAGCCGCCGACGGGTCCGGTTATTGTGATGATTGGACGCGTGTTCGCTGATTACCTCGAGGCCGCGGCAAAAGACCAAATTTCCCGGCCAGAACCGGGTCAATCAGCCTCCGGACGCTGAATCTGGAACCGTTCTTGTTTTCAGGGAACGGGTTGCGAAAACCCACCGAGGCCGACTATCTAAGCGTCACATGGACACAGCCGCACCAACCCTCGCGTCCCACAAAGCCGCATCCCCCGGCTTGATCGATGCGCGCGTGAGCGCCATCGAAACGGTGGCCAAGGACACCAAGGTCTATACGTTTCAGCGCGCCGACGGGGCGCGGCTGCCAGCTTACCAGCCCGGCGCGCATATCGATCTGCATCTTCCCGGCGGGATGATCCGGCAATTCTCGCTGTGCGTTCCCGATGCCGATCCCAATCCGGAAAGTTATCTCGTCGGCGTCAAGCGCGATGCGGCCAGCCGCGGCGGTTCACGCTACATCATCGATGAAATGCGCGTCGGCGATGAAATCAAGATCAGCGCACCGCGCAACAATTTCGCACTGGTCGCGGATGCCACGCATGTCGTTCTCGTTGCCGGCGGCATCGGCATCACGCCGATCTGGTGCATGGCGCAGCATCTGGCGGCGCAGAAGCGGCCGTGGACGCTCTATTATTCATGCCGCACCCGTGACGAGATGGCGTTTCTTGAAACGCTAAAAGATTTTGCACCTGGCTCGGTCAATCTGCACTTCGACGACGAGGCGGCGGGCAAATTCCTCGATCTTGCCGCGGTCGTCGCCGCTGCTCCGGACAATGCGCATCTTTATTGCTGCGGTCCGAAGGAAATGCTCACCGCCTTCGAGGCAGCAGCGGCCAGCCGTCCGCGCAATCACGTTCACGTCGAATATTTTACCGCCAAGTCGGAAGCATCGACGGCCGGCGGTTTCTGGGTCGAGCTCGCGCGGTCGGGCGAGGAATATTACATCCCCGAAGGCAAGAAAGTGCTCGAAGTGCTGTTTGATGCCGGCGTCGACGTCGACTATTCCTGCGAACTTGGTATCTGCGGAGAATGCGTGACGCGGGTAATTTCCGGCATCCCGGAGCACCACGATGCCGTGCTCAGCGAGGAAGAACAGGCCTCCAACGAAAAAGTCATGATCTGCTGCTGTGGCAGCAAGACCGAGCGCCTCGTTCTGGACATGTAGCTCCGGCCGGACCGCTGCGATAAGCTGGGCGCATGGATGCGCCCGTCAAATCACCCCGGACGATAAAAAAACCTGCCGCGAAGGAGCGGCAGGATTTGCGGTCGTGGATCGCACAATTGCGCGCCGCAGACGAATTGCAGGACATCAAAGGCGCCGAGCGCGAGAAGGAAATCGGCGGCATCGTCGACATCTACCAGCGCAAGGTCGGCAACAAGGCCGTGCTGTTCGACGACGTGCCCGGTTATCCGCGCGGCCACCGCATCCTGGCCAATATCCTCACCTCGGTGCGGCGGATCAATATCACGCTCGGGCTCGATCCCGACGCGAGCCCGATCGACCTCGTGCATTACTGGCGCCGCTACATGAAAGAGGCACGCGCCGTCTCCCCGGTGACGGTGAAGACCGGACCGGTCATGGAAAATGTGCATACCGGCGCCGACATCGACATTCTCAAAATCCCGGTGCCGCAGTGGCACGAACGTGACGGCGGCTGCTACATCGGCACCGGCGACATGGTGATCATGCGCGATCCGGATACCGGCTGGATCAATTACGGCGCCTATCGGGTGCAGGCGCACGAGGGCAATGTCGCGACGGTGATGTGTTCGAAAGGCAAGCACGGCGATCTGATCAGGCGCCGCTATCACGAGCGCGGCGAGCCGTGTCCGATCGCGGTGGTCTGTGGCATGCACCCGGCTCTGTTCATGATCGCGGGTCTGGAAATCCCTTACGGCAAGAACGAATACGACGCCGCCGGCGGACTGATCGGCGAACCGGTCGAGATCATCGCCGGACCGCGGACCGGCCTGCCGATTCCCGCGCATGCCGAGATTGCCTTCGAGGGCTTTATTCATCCGAACGATCTGCGCGACGAAGGACCGTTCGGCGAATGGACCGGCTATTACGCCGGCGGCCTGAAAAAGGAGCCGGCGATCCGCATCGAGACATTCATGCATCGCGACGATCCGATCCTACTCGGCGCGATCCCGGGCATCCCGCCGGACGATGACTCGTTCTATCGCGGCACCTATCGCTCCGGCGCGGTCTGGAACCAGATCGAAGCCGCGGGCGTGCCGGAAATAAAAGGCGTGTGGGCGCATGCTGCGGGCGGCAGCCGGCTTTGGCTCACTGTCGCGATCAAGCAGCAATATGCCGGGCACGCCAAGCAGGCCGGGCTCATCGCCTCGCAATGTCACGCCGGCGCCTATGCCAACCGTTTCGTCGTCGTGGTCGACGACGACATCGATCCGTCGGACATGGACAAGGTGGTGTGGGCCATGTGTACGCGCTTCGATCCGCGCGAGGGCATGGAGACGCTGCGCGGTTGCTGGTCGACGGCGCTCGATCCGATGGCTTATGCCGAGGACGATCCGCGCAATGCGCGCGTGGTAATCGACGCCTGCAAGCCGTTCAAGCGCCGCGATACGTTCCCGCTCGTAGTGCGTCCGAGCGACGAGGTCGAACAGCACGTGCGCGAGAAATTCTCGGATGTATTGCCGCGTTAGTTTCTCCCTCCCCCTTGCGGGGAGGGAGAGGAATGGAAATATTCATGAACGAAAAATTCGACATCACGCTCAATATCAACGGCCGTGACTACCCGATTCGCGTCGAGCCGCGCAAAACCCTGGTCGACGCCATCCGCGACGATTGCGGCCAGACCGGCACCCATATCGGCTGTGAACACGGCGTCTGCGGCACCTGCACCATCATCGTCGACGATGAGGCGGTGCGCTCCTGCCTGATGTTTGCAATCCAGGCGCAAGGCAAGAAAATCCGCACCGTCGAGGGCCTGGCCGATGGCGACGAACTGCATCCGCTGCAGCGCGCATTCATCGAGAATCACGGCCTGCAATGCGGCTATTGCACGCCGGGTTTCCTGATGCTGGCAACGAACGTGCTGGAAAAGGATCCGCATATCGGGGACGAGGACCTGATCGACGTGCTGGCCTCGAACCTCTGCCGCTGCACCGGTTATCAGAATATCATCAAGGCGGTGAAGGCGGCGCGCGATCAGATGCGGGAAGCGCTCAAGGCGCCTGCCGCGTAAGCGCCGCGAGCGCAGCCTTCGCAACCTCGACGTCCTGCTCGATCTTGGCGCCCCCGGCGGCGACCGCGCCGATGACTTCGCCGTTGATCTCGATCGGCAATCCGCCCGGCACATTGGTGAAGTCGCCCATGCGCACCGTCATGGAGAGCGCGTTTTCCTCCGGCGCATAGCCGGTCGGCAGGCGCTGCGAGGCCGCGGTGATGGCTTTTCTCTGCGTGGTGATGATCGAGAAATGCCGCGCTCCATCCATCATCAGGAAGGCGATGAGCCGGCAGCTCTGGTCGGCGACCGCCAGCGAGACTTTGCAGCCGAGCTCGTTCGCCTTGGTCACGCCGGCAAGGATCATCTTCATGCTCGCCTCGTGCGTGAGGCGGCGGGTGGGAACGAAATCCGTCATGACAGGCTCCTCGGCCGGGGAATGCTCCGACCACATGACACAAAATCCGCGATGCTGTTAGTGTCCCGCCGCGAAAGCGACAGGCGGGAAGAGAGGGGCCAAGACAGTGAATAACGGGAAGTTGCCATCAGATTGGGATCGCGAAGCCGATGTTGTCGTGATCGGCTCCGGCGCCGCAGGCCTGCCGGCCGCTATCGTGGCGCGTGAAGCCGGTGCCTCGGTCATCATTGCTGAAGCCGAGAACCATATCGGCGGCCATGCCATCACCAGCGGCGGCAATCTGCCGCTTGGCGGCGGCACCAGCTACCAGAAAAAATACGGCATCGAGGATTCACCCGAGCTGCTGTTCCATGACCTGACCGACTGGTCGGCGGTCGAGCCCAACGGCTTTCCACCTTACCGTTACAACGACCGCGAAATCATCCGCGCCTTCGCCGACAACAGCGCTCCGGCATTCGAGTTCCTGCTCGCGCATGGCGTGAAAGTCGTCGAGCAGGCGCCGGACAATGTCAGCGGTCACGAAATCGGAATCTCGGCGCTGCGCACCATGCACTGCGCGGTGATGGACTGGCCGATGATCCAGACCGGCAAGCCGGCGGACCCGGCTGAACAAGCGACGAAATCATCCGGCAATGGGCTGATGCAGCCGCTCCATGCAGCGGCCCTCAAGGCCGGCGTGGATATCTTGCTCGAGCACCGCATGACCGCGATTCATCGCGAGACGCCGAATTCCGGCCGCGCGCTCGGCATCGCTGCCGATCACAACGGCGCGGTGCGCAATATCCGCGCCCGCAAAGCTGTGATCGTCGCCACCGGCGGTTCCACCGGAAACGTGAATTTCCGGCGCATGTTCGACCCGCGCCTCACCGAGGAATATTGCGGGCTCGCCGGCATGCCGTGGTCCAATCAGGACGCCAGCGGCGAACTCGCCGCGATGGCCGTCGGCGCGTCATTGTGGGGCTTGTTCAACCAGACCGGGGAGTTCGGCAGCGCCCTGACCAAGGCGGGCGCGATCGGCTGCCAGTACGGCTACACGAATGTGCGCTGGCATCCGGGCAGCAGCGTCTTCGACAAGGCGGGCGCGATCGGGCTGAAAGTGGCCGACTGGCAGAACGTCATTCTCGTCAACATGCTCGGCAAAAGATTTTACGACGAGACCGGGCCCCAGTTCAGTTACAGCACCTATAAAAGCATCGATCCGTACGAGCCGCACTCTCATCGCAATACCCGGAACGTCAAATTCAATCCGAATAATTTCATCAATGCCGCGCTCGCCGGAATCGGCGACGGCCATAATGGCGGCGGCCCGATCTGGGCGATCTTCGATGCCGATGCTGCCGCGCGCGAGCAATGGAATCCGGCGCCGCCGCACGTCGACGTCGACGCCGGCTTTTTCTTCAGCGCCGGCAGCATCGCCGAACTCGCGTGCGAAGTCGTGATGAAGCATCAGCGCGTGCCGATGCCGCCGCAAAACCTTGTCGAGACCGTCGCCCGCTACAATTCATTCGTCGAGACCGGCAGGGATGCCGATTTCGGCAAGCCCAGGCCGCTCTACAAGATCGAGAAGCCGCCGTTCTATGCGGCATGGTCGACGCCGGTCGTCCACGACACCCGCGCCGGCCTGCGCATCAACGCCCGCTGTCAGGTGGTCGATATGAACGGTGACGTGATCGCCGGTCTTTACTGCAGCGGTGAATCGGCCGGCGGCTTTTCCATGCACGGCCTGCCGCGCGCGATCTGCCAGGGATTTATCGCCGGAAAAAATGCAGTAACGGAAAATAGGCCGGCGTGACGCCGGGTTCCGCGCTTGTCGCTTTGTGCGGCGTCGTCTTGTGCTGCGTCGCCGCGGATTTGACGGGCTCGCCTGGCGGCAGTTTCAGCAAGTCCGACACTTTGACGAAAGTGTATCCGTCCGCGCGCAGCCTCTTGATGATGTCCGGGAGTGCGATTGCGGTTCCCGGCGCGTTGGGGCCGCCATGCATGTGCAGGACGACGATGCTGCCGGGATGGACATGCGTCACGACATCGGACGCGATCCATTTCGGATTTCTTTCGAAGGCGTCAGCGCCATCCACGTCGCCGCCGACAACGGTATAGCCCTGATCTTCGACTTTTTTGACTGCCGCGGCGTCGGAGCAAAGCCCGGGAAAGCGGAAATATTTCTTGTAGGACGCCGCGTATTTCTTCAGGAGCTCATCGGTCTTTTGCACTTCAGCGGTCTGGTTTGCGTCCTGTATCGGAAAGAGATGGTAGCAGGGTGAATGAAAAGCGCCGTGCGAATAGCTGTGGTTGCCAAGTTCGAAAAGCGGATCAGCCGATAATTCCCTGGCCGCATCGCTGTAAGCCTCGATCCAGAGGCCGGTCATAAAAAGGGTCGCGGGAACCTGCTGCTGCCGCAGGACTTCAATGACTTTCTCGTTGTACCACGACGCAACTCGCCGGCTCTTCAGCTCGCGGAGCATTCCCGGCGTCATGTCGGCGTCGAACGTGAGCGCAACTATTTTTTGATCTGTTGCGGCGCGATCGAAACTCAAGGGCTTGCCTGACGGTGGCGGCGCGGCGATCGCGGCGCTTGACGTCACGCATAGTACCAGGAGAAGGAGTGCCCCATGCGCAGATGGCGATCGCATTGATCGCGGACATTGCCGGCGCATTATCGTTTCACGTCTTGGCTGCTCGCCTACACCGTCGTCTGCGCCACGCCGCGATCGGCGTTGAGTGCTTCCCTGGCGGCGTCCTTGAACGCCTGATCGGGCGGCAAAACCATCGCGCAGGACCGGACCTTGTGGTGAGCGGGATCGACGCCGGGGGGCACGACGCCCTTCTCGGTAAGCGCCTTGACCGCACGCATCAGACGATGCCGCGCCATGATGATGCCGTTGTCGGTCGAGACCAGGTTTTCCTTGGTGCGGTCGCAGATCGGCCCCATGCTTTCCTGCAGCGATGAATCCTGGATGGCGATGCCGGAAACGCCGCTGAAGGTCTTGCCGGCCTTCTGGCCCGCACGATCGATCAGATAATCGTTGTCCTTGTTGGCGAGCGGCCGGTAGGTGCCCGGCACGTATTTGCAGTGCACGCCGGCGCCGTCCTTCATGGCGTCGACTTCCGTCTTGCTCAGTGCCCGTACCGGATGGAAGTCGTAAGACCACGCCCAGCAAGTCTCGTCGTCGATCGGCACCCAGAAATGTCCGTGCATGGGATGATCGCCGCGCGGCGGGATCATGGTGAAGCATGGCATCACCCACGGCGTGATGCGCCAATAATATTTGCCGTCCTCGGCGTTGCGCCGCGCGCCGATGAACAGGCCGCCGGGCTGTTCGACCACTTCGAAATGCGGCTGCATATCGTCGAGATTGTATTGGTTGCCCTTGGCGCCCTTGAACAGCGGGTCGGAGCCGAGGTCGCCGCGATGCAGGAATGAGACGTGGCTCGAATCGATGCCGCCTTCCATGGCCTGCAGCCAGTTACATTCCTGCAGGCGCTTTGACGTGAAGCTTTGCTCCGGCGGCACCAGCGCGAATTCCCATTCCGGGAGCGGCGGCTTCCTGTCGGCCGGACCCATATAGGTCCACAGCACGTCGCCGATCTTCACCAGCGGATAGGACGTGAGCTTTACCTTCTTGCAGAAGCCGCTTTCGACCGGTTCGGAGGGAACCTCCATGCACTGGCCGGTGACGTCGTATTTCCAGCCATGATAGGGGCAGCGCAGGCCGCCTTCCTCGTTGCGGCCGAACCACAGCGATACGCCGCGATGGGCGCAGAATTCGTCGATCAGGCCATAGCGTCCCTTCGAATCGCGAAACGCCACCAGCCGCTCCGACATGAGCTTGACCCGCACCGGCGGGCAATCATCCTCCGGTAACTCTTCGGCCATCAGCGCCGGCAGCCAATAGGAGCGGAAAAGCTGCCCCATGGCGGTTCCGGGGCCAGTCCGGGTCAAAAGCTCGTTCTGATCTTTTCTGAGCATGGGTTTCGTCCCAAAAACGGTCCCTTCAAGAGTAGGGATTCGATCCGACCCCGGCAAGCCGCGCCCGCGCATAACGGGCTGTGGACCGTGACAGGACAACATCGTTCTGCGTGCCGGCGCGGTTGCCCTAGAAACGCAATTACGCTAAGTCCGCCGATACCGGGATGCCGTTTGGAGAATGGGTATGGCCGATCACGCTGAAGCCGAATACGCGACCGCGGAGGGCAACGACTACCCGGCCCACGAACAAACGTACGAGAATTTCATCACGCTGGTGAAGGTGACGATGGCCGTCGTCGTCACCATCGTTGTGCTGATGGCGATTTTCCTGACGTGATCTAGCCGCACGATGCCGACGTCGGCCTGATAGCGGGCCGTCCCGCAGTCGGAGGATTTATGAAGGTTGCGGTTACTGCCGAAACTGATGGGGGTGAGTCGCGCGTCGCCGCCACGCCCGAGACCGTCAAAAAGATCATCGCACTCGGCGCCGACGTTGCGGTCGAGCCCGGCGCTGGGCAAAAATCAGGCATTCTCGACGCGGACTATGCCGCGGCGGGAGCAGCGGTCGCCGCCGACGCCGTGAATGGCGCCGATATCGTCCTCAAAGTACGCCGCCCGCAGGCCAATGAACTGCCGCGTTTGAAGAAGGGCGCGATCGTCATCGCCATCATGGATCCATACGGGCATGAGGATGCGTTGCGCGCCATGGCGGATGCCGGCCTCGTTGCTTTCGCTATGGAATTGTTGCCGCGCATCACCCGTGCGCAGTCAATGGACGTGCTGTCCAGCCAGGCCAATCTCGCCGGTTATCGCGCGGTTATTGATGCCGCAGAGGAATACGGCCGCGCGATGCCGATGATGATGACGGCGGCGGGTACCGTGCCGGCAGCGAGAGTTTTCATCATGGGCGTCGGCGTTGCCGGTCTGCAGGCCATTGCGACCGCGCGGCGGCTCGGAGCGATCGTGACGGCAACCGACGTGCGGCCCGCCACCAAGGAGCAGGTCGAAAGCCTGGGCGCAAAATTCCTCGCGGTCGAGGACGAGGAGTTCAAGAACGCTCAAACCGCCGCCGGCTACGCCAAGGAAATGTCGTCGGAGTACAAGGCAAAGCAGGAAGCACTCATCGCTGAGCACATCAAGAAGCAGGACATCGTCATCACCACGGCGCTCATCCCCGGCCGGCCGGCGCCGAGGCTCGTGACGAAGGAGATGGTTGCGTCGATGCGGCCGGGTTCGGTCATCGTCGATCTTGCCGTCGAGCGCGGCGGCAATGTGGAAGGCGCCAAAGCCGGCGAGGTGATTCAAACCGGCTCCGTCAAGATTGTCGGTCATCTCAACGTGCCGGGGCGTCTGGCGGCCTCCGCGTCGGCGCTCTATGCGAAGAACCTCCTCACCTTTCTCGAGACCCTGATCGACAAGAAAGAGAAGAAGCTCGCGGTCAATTGGGACGACGAGATCGTCAAAGGCACCGTGCTCACCCGCGATGGCGCGATCGTGCATCCGAATTTCAAGCCGAAGACCGCGGCCTAGGAACAGGGGAAGGCAGTCATGGTGGCTCTCTCGATCCTCGGTCAGCTCGACCTTCTGGCCAATGCGCATGCCGCGGCGCCGACCGCAGCGAACGAAGCCGTCAATCCTTTCGTCTTCCGGCTGTCGATCTTCGTGCTCGCGGTCTTTGTCGGCTATTACGTGGTGTGGTCGGTGACGCCGGCGCTGCATACGCCGCTGATGTCGGTCACGAATGCGATCTCGTCGGTGATCGTGGTCGGCGCGCTGCTCGCGGTCGGCGTCGCACTGGTGGACAACGATTCCGGTCCGATCTGGGCGCGGGGGCTCGGCGTCGTCGCGCTCACCTTCGCCTCGGTCAATATTTTCGGCGGCTTCCTGGTGACGAAGCGGATGCTCGCCATGTTCCAGCGCAAGCAAAAGTGACGAAGGCCATCCCATGAGCGCCGATCTCGCCGCCCTTTGCTACCTGGTTGCCGGCGCCCTTTTCATCCTGGCGCTGCGCGGATTGTCGAACCCGGAAACGAGCCGGCGCGGCAATCAGCTCGGCATGATCGGCATGGCGATTGCGATCGCGACGACGCTCGCGGCACATCCGCCCTCCGGCTTGAGCGCCTGGATCATGGTCGTGGCCGGTGTTGCGATTGGCGGCGGCGCCGGAGCGGTAATCGCCCGGCGCGTGCCGATGACGTCGATGCCGGAACTGGTCGCCGCTTTCCATTCGCTGGTCGGCATGGCCGCCGTACTGGTCGCGGCAGGCGCGCTCTATGCGCCGGCTGCCTTCGGTATCGGCACGGAAGGCGCCATTCACAGCCAGAGCCTGATCGAAATGTCGCTCGGTGTTGCGATCGGCGCCGTCACCTTCACCGGCTCGGTGATTGCCTTCCTGAAACTGTCGGGCCGCATGAGCGGCGCGCCGATCTTGCTGCCGGGGCGGCATGTCATCAATATCGCGCTCGCTGCCAGCCTCATTGCGCTGATCGTCTGGTTCTTCGAGGCACAGCAGCATCTGACCTTCTGGCTGATCGCGGGCGCATCGTTCCTGCTCGGCGTGCTGATCATCGTGCCGATCGGCGGCGCCGACATGCCGGTCGTGATCTCGATGCTCAATTCCTATTCCGGCTGGGCCGCGGCCGGCATCGGCTTCACGCTTGAGAACACTGCGCTGATTATCACCGGCGCGCTGGTGGGCTCCTCGGGCGCGATCCTGTCCTACATCATGTGCAAGGGCATGAATTGCTCGTTCATTTCAGTGATTCTCGGCGGCTTCGGCGGCGAGGTCGCCGGCCCTGCCGCGGCCGCGGGTGACCGTCCGGTCAAGATCGGGTCGGCGGAGGACGCAGCCTTTATCCTCAAGAACGCCGGCAAGGTCATCATCGTGCCCGGCTACGGCATGGCGGTGGCGCAGGCGCAGCATGCGTTGCGCGAGATGGGCGAGAAACTCAAGGCGGAAGGCGTCGACGTCAGTTATGCGATCCATCCCGTCGCGGGCCGCATGCCTGGCCACATGAACGTGCTGCTGGCCGAAGCCAACGTGCCTTATGACGAAGTCTTCGAGCTTGAAAACATCAATTCGGAATTTCCGCAGGCCGATGTCGCCTATGTGATCGGCGCCAACGACGTCACCAATCCGGCCGCCGAAGAAGATCCGAAATCGCCGATTTTCGGCATGCCGGTGCTTCAGGTGTGGAAAGCCGGCACGGTGATGTTCAACAAGCGCTCGCTCGCCTCCGGCTATGCAGGCATCGACAATCCATTGTTCTACCGCGACAACACGATGATGCTTCTTGGCGACGCCAAGAAGATGACGGAAGAGATCGTCAAATCCGTCTGATCGCGGATGATCTCTTTCCGGGATCCGGTATCCGTATTTCGGGATCAAGCTGTAAGCCCGCGAAGATGGCCGACGAATCTTCGCCCAAACCGCCTTCCCCGATCCGCGCGCGGCGCTGGTCCGGGCCAAAATCGCCGCCGTTGCGGCGGCGGCCGTATCGCCTTGCGCTGCGTCTCATCGGCATTCCGGCCGTAGCCTTTGCCGGGGTTTTGATCTATGGCGGCCTGCGCGACCGCTTCATCTTGCCGGAATGCGATTCCAGTCGCGCCAAAAAATCGCTGGCGGAAGTGCTCAAGCAGCTTCAACTCGTGCCGGAGCGCTACGAACCGATCAAGACGGTTTCGAGCAGCAAAGAACAGGTGGTCTGCAGTGCGGTGTTGCCGTTGCCCAATGGTTCGACTGTAGCCCTCGACTATACGTTCTATTGGCAGGGCAACACGGCAAACATGCGCTATTCGATAACGCGCGGCGGCGGCAAATAGCTCGGCGATCAGTTGGCTCGGCGATCAGTCCGCCGCGCGCGGCGGCTTGCCGTAACCGCCCGCCGTCGGTGTCTGGATGATGATCGCTTCGCCGGCGTCGATGATCGTGGCGTCGCAGCCTTGCAGTCTTTCCATGCGGCCATCTTTGCGCCGCGCCCAGTTTTCGCCAGCTTGGCCGTCGCTGCCGCCGGCAAGGCCGAATGGCGGAATGCGGCGGTGGCCGGACAGCAGCGTACATTCCATTTTTTCCAGGAAACGGATGGTGCGGCGAATGCCGCTGCCGGCATTCCATTGGCCGCGCCCGCCGGAATCCCTGCGGATGTGGAAGTCTTCGAGCAGGACCGGATAACGAAATTCGAGGATTTCCGGATCGGTCAGCCGCGTATTGGTCATGTGGGTGTGCACGGCATCGGTGCCGGGAAAGCCGGGTCCGGCCGGCGAACCGGAACAGATCGTCTCGTAATACTGATAGCGCGCATTGCCAAAATTGAGATTATTCATGGTGCCCTGCGCCGCCGCCATGGCGCCCAGCGCGCCGAACAGGCAGTTCGTCACCTCCTGCGAAGTCTCGACATTGCCGGCGACGACGGCGGCGGGAAATTCCGGCGTCAGCATCGATTTTTTCGGAATGATGATGCGGATCGGCCGCAGGCAGCCGGCATTCATCGGAATGTCGTCATCGACCATGACGCGGAACACGTAGAGCACCGCGGCGCGCGTCACCGGCTCCGGCGCGTTGAAGTTCGACGGCTGCTGCGGGCTCGTGCCGGTGAAATCCACCGTCGCCTCGCGCTTCTTCTTGTCGACCGCGATCCGGACTTTGATCGTGTTGCCCTGATCGGTCTCGATCGCGAATGCGCTGTCATGGAGGCGGTCGATGACACGGCGTACGCTTTCCGCCGCATTGTCCTGCACATGCCGCATATAGGCGCGCACCACGGGCAGCGTGAAATAGCGGACCGTCTTGTGCAGCTCGCGCACGCCCATCTCGTTGGCGGCGATCTGCGCCTTGATGTCGTTGACATTTTGCAGCGGATTGCGAGCGGGATATTTCCCGCCGGTCAACAGCGCGTAAAGCTCCTTCTCGCGGAAACGGCCGCGATCCACCAGCTTGAAATTGTCGAAGAGGATGCCCTCCTGATCGATCGTGGTTGCGTTTGGCGACATCGAGCCCGGTGAAATTCCGCCGACGTCGGCATGGTGGCCGCGCGAGGCGACCCAGAACAGGATCTTCTTGCCGTCGAACGCCGGCGTGCAGACGGTAATGTCGGGCAGATGCGTGCCGCCGTTATAGGGTGCGTTGATGACGTAGGCGTTGCCCGGCCGCACCGTGCCCTTGTTCTCGCGAATGATGGTCTCGACCGCGCGGTCCATCGAGCCGAGATGCACCGGCATGTGCGGCGCATTGGCAACCAGCGAACCGTTGCCGTCGAACACGGCGCAGGAAAAATCGAGGCGCTCCTTGATATTCACCGAATAGGCCGTGTTCTGCAGCGCGACGCCCATCTGCTCGGCAATCGACATGAACAGATTGTTGAACACTTCGAGCATGACCGGGTCGGCATGCGTACCGATGGCGCGGGTGCGCGCCAGTTTTTGCACCCGCCGCAGCACCAGATGATCTTTTGCGGAGAGCTCGGCCTGCCAGCCATGCTCGACGACGACGGTTTGATGCGGCTCGATGACGATCGCAGGTCCCTTGACCTTATGGCCCGGCGACAGCGTCTCGCGCGTGAAAACCAGCGCCTTGTGCCATTTGCCGCCGGAGAAAAAACGCGTGCGGCGCGCCGGCACCGGCAATTTCGCCCGCGTTGTCTTGTGCGCCTTCTCCCGGAATGTCGCGCCGCCGCCGACTGCCTCGACCGAGACGGCCTCGATCACAAGGTCCTTCTTGCGATCGATAAAGCCGAACTGCGCCTTGTGCGCGCGTTCGAACGACGCTTTCATCTTCTGCAGAGAGACGAGCTTCACGGCCGTGCGCCCGAATTTTCCGGCGCTGACGATCAGCGGTGTGTCGGTGCCCGCGTAGCGGATATGGGCGCGCACATGAACGGTGATCTTGGAAGCTGCGACCCCCTGGCCTTCGACTTCCGCGATGGTTTCACCTGTCAGTCGCCGCGCCACGGTCTCCAGCGTGGCGCGTGAATCTTTCCCGAACGGCTCTTCGATCGCCTGCTGGCGAACGCTGCGGATGTCGGCAAGGCCCATGCCGTAGGCTGAAAGCAGCGACGACAGGGGGTGAATGAGGACGCTGGTCATGCCGAGCGCATCGGCGACGAGGCAGGCATGCTGGCCGCCCGCGCCGCCGAAGCAATTGAGCGCATAGCGTGTCACGTCGTAGCCGCGCTGCACCGAAATCTTCTTGATCGCGTTCGCCATATTCTCGACGGCGATCTTGATGAAGCCGTCGGCAGCCTGTTCGCTGGATCGGCCGTCGCCGATCTCTTTGGCCATGGCCGCGAAAGCCTTGCGCACGGCGTCGGCGTCGAGCGGCTGGTCCTGCCGCGGCCCGAATATTTTGGGGAAAAAATCGGCAATGAGCTTGCCGACCATGACATTGGCGTCGGTGACGGCCAGCGGGCCGCCGCGGCGGTAGCATTTCGGCCCCGGATTGGCGCCGGCGGAATCGGGCCCGACACGAAACCGCGCGCCGTCGAAATGCAGGATCGAGCCGCCACCCGCCGCCACGGTATGGATCAGCATCATCGGCGCGCGCATGCGCACGCCTGCGACTTCGGTCTCGAAGGCGCGTTCGTATTCGCCGGCATAATGCGACACATCGGTGGATGTGCCGCCCATGTCGAAGCCGATCAGCCGGCTGAAACCCGCCGATCGCCCGGTCTCGGCCATGCCGACGACGCCGGCCGCTGGTCCCGACAGGATCGCATCCTTGCCGCGAAACAAATCAGCCGCCGTGAGTCCGCCTGACGACATCATGAACATGAGGCGCGTTTGACGCGCCACTTTGGCGGCGTTTGCGCCTTCCGCGCGGTAGAGATCGCCGGCGACCTGCGCCACGTAACGGCGCAGGATCGGCGACAGATAACTGTCGACGACGGTGGTGTCGCCCCGGCCGACGAGTTTTATGAGCGGCGACACTTCGTGGCTGGCGGAGACTTGCGGAAAGCCTATCTCGCGCGCCAGCGCGGCGACGCGCTTTTCGTGGTCACTGTGGCGATAGGCATGCATCAGAACGACGGCGACGGCCTCGATGCCGTCGGCTTTGGCGCGCTCGAGTTCGCCGCGCATCGCATCGAGATCGAGCTCACGTTCCACGGTGCCGTCGGCGCGCACGCGCTCGTCGACCTCGATAACGCGTTCATAAAGCATGTCGGGCTTGATGATGTGCTTGGCAAAGATCTTTGGCCGCGCTTGATAGCCGATCCGCAGTGCGTCGCGGAATCCTCTGGTGATCAGGAGCAGCGTTCGATCGCCCTTGCGTTCGAGGAGCGCGTTGGTCGCGACCGTAGTACCCATCTTTACGGCGGCGATGCGTTCGCTTGGGATCGGCGCGCCGGGCGCAAGGCCGAGCAGGTGCCGGATGCCGTGCACGGCGGCATCCCGATAGGCTTCGGGATTTTCGGAAAGCAGTTTGTGGGTGAGCAGCGCGCCGTCCGGCCGCCTGCCGATCACGTCGGTAAAAGTGCCGCCGCGATCGATCCAGAATTCCCAGTTGTCGGACATGCTACCCGTTCTGCGCTCGATCCCGGCATTATTTCATGCCACACTGGGCCCGCAACACGACTAGTCGAGGATGCAACAATGCACAAGATCGCAATCTCGGCGGCCGCCCGGGACCGCATGACGGCGCGAACCGGAAAACTTCATCCGTTCGACGAGATCGATCCGCGCAAAGCGGCGCTGGTCGTGATCGACATGCAGAATTATTTCTGCAAGCCCGGCCATCAAGGTGAAGTCCCGGCGTCGCGCGACATCGTGCCGAACATCAATCGGCTTGGGGCCGATCTCCGCCGCCGCGGCGGCCTGGTCGTGTGGGTCCGCAACGGCACGCACGATACGCGCGAGAATTGGTCGAACTATCACGAATTCCTGCACACGCCGGATCGTTGCGATCGCCGCTATGCGGCGATGGATGCCGGCGGCGAAGGTTACGAATATTGGCACCAGAACGACATCCGTCCCGAGGACGCGCAGGTGACGAAAACGCGCTACAGCGCTTTCATCCAGGGCTCATCCGACATCGAACGCCTGCTGCGCGGCCGCGGCGTCGACACGCTCCTGATCGCCGGCACCGCCACCAATGTCTGCTGCGAGAGCACCGCGCGCGACGCCATGATGCTCAATTTCAAGGTCGTCATGGTATCGGATGCGCTCGCCACCCATAACGACGACGAGCACAATGCCGCGCTGTCGATTTTCTACGGACTGTTCGGCGACGTGCAGACGGTGGATGAGGCGGTGCAGTCGCTCGAACGCGGCGACAAAGCTCGCGCTGCGGCCTGACTACTTCGCCGCCAATATCCCGGCGATGGTCCTGATCTCGTTGCGGGCATATTTGGGCAGCCCGGCGCTGATCGAATTGCCCGAATTGAACGACGACTGGCCCATCAGAACCTGCGCCGGAACCAGATTTCGCAATACCGGTACATTTTCGAAGCCGCGCTTCTCGTCAAGCACGCTGGCCTTGATCGCAAGCGACATGAAGGCGGTGACCACGGTTTTATCGGGGTCAGCCGGATGCGCCTGGAAGACAGCGAGAAGCTTGCCGAACTTCATGATCTGATTGACGTAGAAGATGTCCTGCTCAAGCACGCCGGCGACGGGCGTGTCGAGCCTGGTCAGTTCCTGCAATCCGGCCTGGTCGGCGACATCGGCTCCCGACAGCGAAGACAGCTCACTTTGAAAATCGATGTGGTCGGCGACTTTTTTGGAGTCGCGTAATTTATTGACCAGCATGATGCCCATCGGGATCTTGCCCTCGAGCTTGTAGGTCGACTGCATGCAGATCGAGCTTGTCCGGCCCGTGCACCATTTGCGGTCGGGATTCTCGTTGCCCATGCCGTATTCGTTGGTGAACGGCCCCGCATCGGCGGGCGCAAGCGGCTGGTGTTTGATGGCGGGGTCGATTTTTTCAAGGAACGGCAGCGTTACATAGCGTGACAGATCGATCGCACCTGGCGCCTTGTCGATCACGAAGCGCGCTTGCGCCACATACATGTAGAGTTTCTCAAGAACCTGCGTGGTGCTGCCGTTCACAATCTTGCCGACAGTCGGCTCGGTATAACTCGGAAACAGCGCCAGAAATTTTTTCTCGGTCGGATCCTTGCCCGCCCAGTCGTCGAAGTGGATCAGGGCCGTCTCGGCATTGATCGTGTCGGCGCCGGTGTGATCGCTGAATACGATCGCGCCGGATTTGAGGTCTGCCGCGCTCACGCTGCGGGCGGAGGCCGTATCGTCGATATGGAAATCCTCCACGGCAGCCAGGGCAAAGCCGAAGGAACCCACAAACAGGCCGAGAAGCGCGATCGCATGCCGCGTCGACATTCTAAGTTCTTTCAGTTGAAGGGCTGTCAGTTTACGCGGCCGCCCCAGAAATAATCCTGATCGCGGAGCGGCTGCTGACTGGGCGCAACCGTACCGCGCGCCAGCGGCTGCTGCCGTTGCACGGGCGGAGCCTGCGGAGGCGGTGGCTGCTGATACGACGGCTGGAACAGGCCGAATATGCCGCGGGATTGCGGCTGTTGCGGCTGCTGTTGCCAGCCCTGATTGGGATAATACGACCGTCCGATCCATTGGCCGCCGCCGTTCGGCTGGCCGCCAAAAAGACCGCCCCAGCCCCAGCCGTTATCGTTGCCTTGATAGCCCGAGGAAGCATAAGCGTCGTCTCGCGAGACCAACTGGTATTGTGTGTCGGCGACCTGGCCGCTGGCGTCGCGGCGGAAATGCTCGACGAAACCGCCGCTCGCTCCCGCGGGGTTGCCGTTTAGTCCGACAGGCGGGCGTTCGCTGCCGAAAAATCCCTGTTGCGCTTGTCCGCCGCCGACACGATCGCCCGTCATATAGTCGATTGGAATGTCGGCGAGGAAGCGCTTCGCTTCAGGCGATGGTCCGTTGAGCGGCGCCTTCGGCGCAATGTGTTCCGCCCAGATCGCCTCGAGGATCGGCTGGAAGATCGGCAGCGCCACCCGTGCGCCGGTCTCGTTGGAGCCGAGCGAGCGGCGCTTGCCGTCGCCATTGTCGTAGCCCATCCAGACCGCGATGGTGACATCATTGGTGAAGCCGACGAACCAGCCGTCGACAGCGTCTTCCGTGGTCCCGGTCTTGCCGGCGACGTATGCCGAAAGCCCGCCGATGCCGCGCGCCGTGCCGCGCGCCACGACGCCCTGCAGCATGGTCTTGAGCTGATAGAACGAGGTGCGGTCGGCGGCGCCGATCCACGGCAGCGGGGTCTTGGGATATTCGTAGATGGTGTGGCCGTTCTCTTCGATGGAATCGATGCCGTGCGGCTGCGGCAGCGCGCCTTCATTGGCGACGGCGGCGTAGAAGGCGATGAGATCGATCATGCGCACCGGCTGCGCGCCGAGCACGAACGGATAATAGCGGACACATTCCGAATAGATTTTTGCCGCGACCGCTGTCGCGCAGACGGCATCGAGACTTTTCTCGGGATTGGAATCAATGCCGCCGTCGAGCAGATGCGCGGTAACGACGTTGACCGAGTTCTCGAGTCCGCGCCGCATCGTGTAAACGCCGCCCTCGTTGTAATCGGCATTGCGCGGCGACCAGAAATCTTCCGGGCGCAGCGTTGCCGCTGAACTCGCGGCTGATCACGTCGCGCCCGTTGATACGACTGCCGACCGGCGGCAGCGTGATCGGCTCGTTGAGCACGAGTGTATTGGGCTGCAGGCCGCGTTGCAGCGCGGTCAGATAGGTCAACGGCTTTATCGCCGAACCGGGCTGGCGCTGCGTCTGAACCGAGCGGTTGAGCTGGCTCAACGGATAGGAGAAACCGCCGGCCATGGCGAGGATGCGGCCGGTCTTGTTCTCAAGGACGAGCGCCGCGCCCTGGACCGTCGGCCGCACGCGCAATTGCGCCTGGGCGCCGCCGGAGGAAATGACGGCGGGCTTGGTCTTGTGTTTGGGATCGGCAACCGGGCGCCGGGGATCGATAACCGTTCTGCCCTCAATCACGTGGACATAAACGACGTCGTAAAGACCGAGGCTGCGCTTGATCGCGGCGGACCATGCCGTCAGCGGCATGATCGCGCCCGTCGGCAATGCCGACGCGGATCGTGTCGCTGCCCCTTTTAGGGTCGCCTTTCTCAAGGACCACCGCCGGCGTCCAATGCACGTCATAAAGCGGCAAGCGCAAAGCCGTCAGCGCCTGCTGCCAGGACGGCGTGTCCGCCTCGGCGCCGCCGGTGCGGCGATTGGCTGTGAGTTTGGCGACGGCATCGGCGATATTCGCCTCCGGCCCGCGAAACTGCATGCGGCCCATCGACATTTCGTAATGCGCCAGGCCTTCCTGCAGCGCGGTTTCGGTATCGCGCTGCAATTGCGCGTTGATGGTCGAATGCACCGTGTAAGAATCCGCCGTCAGGTTGCTGACGCCGTCGGCCTTTGCCTCGCGCCCGAGGAAGTCGACGAAATGGAACCCGACATCACGATGCGGGTGCAAATAGGCGATGAGCTTCGGCGGCGCGGCAAGCGCCTGGTCCTTTTGCGCCGCGCTGATGTCACCATCATCCTGCATGCGGTCGAGCACGTAGGCGAGACGTTCCTTGGCGCGATCGGGATGGCGGTCGGGGTTGTAAAAGTTCGGACCCTTGAGCAGGCCCGCCAGCATCGCCGCTTCGGCCACATTGAGATCTTTCGCCGATTTGCCGAAATAGGTGCGAGACGCCATCTCGACGCCCCACGAGCCGCGGCCGAGATAAGCCGAGTTGATATAGAGTTCGAGAATGTCGTTCTTGCTCAGCGTGTTTTCGAGCCGGGACGCCACGATCATTTCGCGGATCTTGCGCTCGTAGGTGACGTTGTCTCCGACCAGAAGATTTTTCACGACTTGTTGCGTGATCGTGGAGCCGCCCTGCGGACGCCCCGGCTCGGCGAGATTGCCGATGAAGGCGCGGATGATGCCGCGCTCGTCGACGCCGTGATGCTGGAAGAAGCGCCGGTCCTCGGCCGCGACGAAGGCTTTCTGCACGAAATCGGGAATATCGGAGAGCGGCGTCCAGATTCGGCGGTTGCCCGGGTCGAATACGTCGGCGAAGTGATCGCCGCCGCCGTCGAGCACCACGCTCAGGCTCGGCAATTTCTTGCCCTTGAGCGTATTCGGGTCCGGCAAATCGGCCGCAGCGCCGTTGTAGAAATTGATGACATCGCCGAGGTCGACAACGGGGCTGGCGATCGGCTCGTTCTTGCAGAACTGATGGTAGGCGGTATTCAGGTCGGTGAAGTTGAGGCCGTGGAAGGCCTTGATGTCCGCGCCGACCGCCTTTGGATCGTCAAGCGCGGTCGCGATCAGGTCATCGAGGTTGATGGATTCGATATCGAACGCCTGCTTCATGTGGGCGCAGCCGTTGCGCAGGATCTGCACCACCGCGTCCTGATCCTTGGCGGGATCGAACTGCGTCTTCACCGATTGTGGATCGGTGGTGACCTGACTGAGTGCGAGCGCCGTCGCAAAAATCTTGACCAGAATGGTGTCCATGGGGACGGCGGGCGGCCAGGTTCGAGGAACGCGACGGTACAGCAGCAATTATAGCGATCTGATCCTTACAAAAAGACTTTTTTGCGGGGAACCAGCTTGGCGCGAAAGCGTGACAACCGCATGATTTTCGGGCGTTTTGGCGGTTACGCGATAATTACTCTTTGGCCGGCTCCAGCGCGTCAAAATGGCCGCGGCGCCGGAGAAAAGCGAGCAACAGCAACGCCGGGAGGCTCGCCAGCGCACAGACCACGAAAAACCATGCCCAGCCGGCTGCGGCGGCGAGGAACCCGGCGCCCGACGAGAGGTAAGTCCGTCCGAAGGCCGCGAGCGCGGTCAGGAGCGCATACTGGGTCGCGGTATGCAGCGGGTTGCGGCACAGCGCCGACAGATAAGCGACGAAAATCACCGTGCCGATGGCGCTGGTAAAATTCTCCGCGATGATTGCGACGGTAAGCCACGCCGCATTGTGGCCAAGGACGGCCTGCCAGGAGAAGGTGAGATTGGCGAGTGCTTGCAGTATGCCGCCGATCCACAGGCTCGCCGGAAGCGAATAGGCGCGGGCGACAAAACCGCCGGTGAAACCGCCGATCAGCGTCGCCGCAAGTCCGACGCCTTTGATGATCGCGGCGTATTCGTTGCGCGAGAAGCCGAGATCGATCACGAACGGTGCCGTCATCGCGCCGGATAGCGCGTCGGTGAACTTGAACAGCACAACGAAGGCGAGCGCGGCGAGGGCCAGGTCGCGGCCGAGAAATTCGCCAAACGCTCCGGTCGCGGCGGTGATGATGCGTTGCAGGGAATTATCATGTGCGCGGGCGGTAGTTGCCGTCGCGAATTTTTCCGGTTCGGCCGCAAACAGCGTCGTGGCGACGCCGACAAGGACCAGCGCCGCCATGACGCAATAGCCCGCGCGCCACGCGGCGTGATGATCAAGTCCCGAACCCTGAAAGCCGCTGACCAAAAACAAAGCCCCTGCGGTCGAAGCCAGCATGCCGATGCGATAGGCCGCGACATAGGAAGCCATGCCCGCGGCCTGTTCGCTTTCGTCCAGGCTCTCGACGCGAAATGCGTCGACGACGATGTCCTGAGTTGCTGACGCGGTGGCGACCAGGAGCGCACCGACCGCCACGATCAAAGGGGAGACGGACGGATCGCAGGCGCCGAGGAAGACAATCGCCGCGATGAGCAGAAATTGCGACAGCAACAGCCATCCGCGCCGCCGGCCAAAGCGCCGCGACAGGAACGGCACGTCGAGCGCATCGATCAGCGGCGCCCAGAGGAATTTTATGGTGTAGGGCGTGCCGACCAGCGCGAACAGGCCGATGGTGCCGAGATTGACGCCGGACTCGGTCATCCACACCAGAAGCGTTCCGCCCGACAAAGCCAGCGGCAGGCCGGACGAAAATCCAAGGAACATGACGATAAGGACACGCCGCTTGAGATAAACGGCAAGTGTATCGGCGAAGGATGGCCGCGGTAATGCGACGCGGCTGCCGGTCTTGGTCGTGACTTCAGGCGTCACGGCCATGCGCCGCTACTCGCCCGCTTCGAGCTTGCGCGCGATCGGCGCGGGAATGATCTCGGCACCGGCGCCATCCTCTTCAAACTCCACCTCGGCGATTTGCGCGCCACGCTTCATCGCCTTTTCGGCC
The DNA here is from genome assembly GCA_963808205.1 of uncultured Alphaproteobacteria bacterium. Taxonomy (GTDB): domain Bacteria; phylum Pseudomonadota; class Alphaproteobacteria; order Rhizobiales; family Xanthobacteraceae; genus BOG-931. The sequence continues at coordinate 94,129 of CAWEER010000005.1, read as the reverse complement.
GACGTCACGATCAGCCGGACATCTTCGTTCGCTTGATTGAAATGCCCTTGCAGCTTGAGAACGCGCTCGTGCAAGCGCTCGACGTCGCCGATCAGTTTCCCGACTTCGGCCTGGATTTGGCCGGCGGCTTCGCGCATGCGCGCGTCCTTTTGGACCTGCTGGATGACGTGAATCGCGATCATCAGCAGCGATGGTGACACGATGACGATCTTGGCATTGTAGGCTCGCTGCACGACGTCATCGAACCCTTCGTACAATTCGGCGTAGACCGACTCCGACGGCACAAACATCAGTGCCGAGTCCTGAGTTTCGCCCGGAATGAGATATTTCCCCGCAATATCGCCGATGTGCTTGGTCATATCCTGCCGGACACGCGCGGCAGCCTGACGTTTCTCGTCATCATTCGCGGCTTCCCGATAGGCGCTGATGGCTTCGAGCGGAAATTTGGCGTCGATCACGAGCGGCCGCTGGTCGGGCAGAAAAATTACGCAATCGGGCCGCATCTTGTTGGTCAGCGTGTACTGGAATTCGTAGCAACTTTTCGGCAGGCCATCGCGAACGATGATCTCCATCCGCCCCTGGCCGAACGCGCCGCGCGACTGCTTGTTGGCAAGAACGCTTTGCAGCGACGTCACCTGCGTCGCGAGATCGGTGATGTTCTTCTGCGCGCTGTCGATGACCGCAAGCCGCTCATTGAGTTTTTGCAGGTTCTCGGCGGTGTGCAGCGTTGTCTTCTGCAACGAATTGCCGACGCGATGGGTCACCGAATCGAGCCGCTCATTGACCGCCTGCTGAAACTGCGACTGGCCCCTGCCGAGCATGCCGATCATGGCTTCGAGCCGTGTTGCGGTGTCGGCATGCGCACGCGCCAGTTCGGCGAAATCGTCGTCATAGGGCCGGTCCGGGCCGCGGCTGCGCCACAGGACGACGCCCATGACGATGAGCGCGGCGCAGGCGACTAGGATCGCGGCAATGATCGCAACGCTTTCGGTCATGTCCTTCTCAGCGATTCGCGTCAGGAACGAAGAGCGAACGGTCATATCCCGTCAAAGGCCACGGATCAACGGCAACGCGCTTGCGGCCGCGCGCATTGACCCCGCTTTGCACACCCCTTACATCGCCCGCCAGATACTTTGGCGGAACAATGGCTCTGCGCGACATCATAAAACTCCCGGACAAAAGGCTGCGGCTGGTTTCCGAGCCCGTCAAACAGGTTGATGCCGGCATCAAGAAGCTGGTCGATGACATGTTTGAGACCATGTACGACGCGCCCGGCATCGGGCTCGCGGCGATTCAGCTCGGTGTCGCCAAGCGCGTCATCACTATGGACCTGTCGAAGAAAGAGGGCGATTACAAGCCGCAGGTTTTCATCAATGCGGAGATCACCTGGACGTCGGACGACAAGGCAAATTACGAGGAAGGTTGTCTATCGATCCCGGAATATTACGAGGAGGTCGAGCGGCCAGCGGAAGTGAAAGTCAAATATCTCGACCTCGACGGCAAATCCCACGAGATCACGGCCAAGGGACTTCTGGCGACGTGTCTCCAGCACGAGATCGACCACATCAACGGCATTTTGTTCATCGATCATCTCTCGCGGCTCAAACGCAGCCTCGTCATCAAGAAATTCACCAAGGCCGCCAAAAATACCGCCGCGAAGCCAGCGAAGAAGGTGGAGGCGTGATTGGCGCTCCGCCTCGTTTTCATGGGCACTCCCGATTTCGCGGTGCCCACGCTGCTCGAGATCGCCGGTAGCGGTCATCAGGTCGCCGCGATCTATACGCGCGCGCCGCGGCCGGCCGGGCGGCGCGGTTTGGAACTGACGCCGAGTCCGGTCGCGCGCGAGGCGGAACGGCGCAAGCTCCCGATTTTCACGCCGAAGACCCTGAAAGACTCCGGCGCTTTGCAAGCCATGTGCGCCCACGGCGCTGATGCCGCAGTGGTCGTCGCTTACGGATTGCTTCTGCCGAAACCAGTTCTCGATGCTTTTCCGCTCGGCTGCTTCAATCTGCATGCGTCGCTATTGCCGCGCTGGCGGGGCGCGGCGCCGATCCATCGCGCGATCATGGCCGGCGACCGGGAGACCGGCGTGATGGTCATGAAGATGGAAGAGGGTCTCGATACCGGCCCAGTCGCGCTCGATCGCCGCGTGCCGATCGGTGCCGATGCGACGACAGGCGACTTGCACGACGAACTGGCGCAACTCGGCGCAAAGCTGATGCTGGCCGCGCTTGGCGCGCTCGAACGCGGGTCGCTGGCGTTGACGCCGCAATCCGAGGTGGGCGTGACTTATGCGAAGAAGATCGACAAGAGCGAAACCCGTATCGATTGGACCAGGCCCTGGAATGAGGTTCACGATCATTGCCGTGGGCTATCGCCGTTTCCCGGCGCCTGGTTTGAGCTTGCCGGTGCCGGCCGCATCAAGGTTTTGCGCGCGGCCAAAGGCGACGGCGCGGGCACACCCGGACGCGTGCTCGACAATCGGCTGACGGTCGCGTGCGGGGAGGGCGCGGTGAAGCTTCTCGAATTGCAGCGCGCCGGGCGGCAGCCAATGCCGGCTGAAGAATTTTTGCGCGGCACGCCGATCACGCCCGCAAGCGCGTTGACTTGAGATGCCACGCTACAAACTCATCATCGAATATGACGGCACGCCTTTTATCGGCTGGCAGGCGCAGGACAGCGGTGTGTCGGTCCAGGGTGTGCTCACCGACGCGATTGCGGCCTTCGCCGGCGAGCGCGTGCTTGTGGCCGGTGCGGGACGCACCGACACCGGTGTGCATGCGCTCGGCCAGGTGGCGCATGTCGATCTCGCCAAGGATTGGGATACCGACACGGTACGCGATGCGATCAATTTTCACCTGCGCCCGCAGCCGATCGCGGTGCTCGCGGCCGAACAGGTCGCGCCCGATTTTGACGCGCGCTTCTCGGCCATCAAGCGCCATTATCTCTATCGCATCGTCAACCGGCGCGCCGACCTGACGCTCGATCAGATTCACGCGTGGCGCGTGCCGCGGCCGCTCGACGAAAAAAACATGCACGATGCTGCGCAAAAACTTGTCGGCCAGCACGATTTTACGACGTTTCGTGCAGCCGAGTGCCAGGCGAAGTCGCCGGTAAAGACGCTCGATCGTCTCGACATCACCCGCGACGGCGCTGACGTGCGCATCGCCGCCTCGGCACGCTCGTTCCTGCAGCATCAGGTGCGTTCGATCGTCGGCTCGTTGATTCATGTCGGCGAAGGCAAATGGAGCGCCGGCGATCTCGCAGCCGCGCTCGCCGCCCGCGACCGCGCGGCGTGCGGTCAAGTCGCGCCGCCACAAGGGCTTTATCTTGTGCGGGTAGACTATGCCCATGAGTGACGTCGACGTTGTCGTTATAGGCGGCGGCGCGGCCGGCGTTGCCGCCGCGCGTCGTCTTCACGACGCGTCGATCCGCTGCCTTCTTGTCGAGGCGCGGCCGCGGCTCGGCGGTCGGGCCTTAACGGTGACGGATGCATCCGGCTTCGCGCTCGACCTCGGCTGCGGCTGGCTGCATTCCGCCGATCGCAATCCCTGGGTCGCTGTCGCCGATGAGCAGGGCGCCGCGATCGACAAGACCCCGCCGGCGTGGTCGCGGCCGCCGCTCGAAGCCGGCTTCTCGCGCGAAGATTATCGCGATTATCGTGAGGCACTTGAGAGATTTTATGAACGCGTGCATCGCGCGGGAAAAAGCCAGGCCGACACGGCGGCGTCGGCTTTGCTCGATCCCGGCTGCCGCTGGAATGAACTTATCAACGCTGTCAGCACCTATGTCAGCGGTGCCGAACTTGATCAGGTTTCGGTCAAAGACCTCGATCGCTATGATTCAACCGACGTGAACTGGCGCGTCGTCAAGGGATATGGCGCCCTCATCAGTGCGCACGCGAAGGATGTTCCGGTCGTGCTTGAATGCCCGGTCAGCGCCATCGATCATCGCGGCAAGCGTTTGCGGATCACCACGGCAAAGGGCGAGATCGCTGCCGACCAGGTCATTGTGACGGTTCCGAGTACCATTCTCGCGGCGGAACGAATTTCGTTTACGCCCGCGCTTCCCGAAAAGATCGAGGCAGCCTGCGGCCTGCCGCTCGGACTTGCCGACAAGCTGTTTATGTCGCTCGATGGCGCGGAAGAATTCGAAACGAGCGTGCGGCTGTTTGCGCGCACCGACCGCACCGGTACGGCGGGCTATCATTTCAGGCCGTTTGGCCGTCCGATGATCGAGGCTTATTTCGGCGGCACCAAGGCTGCCGAGCTTGAAAAGGGCGGCGATGACGCATTCTTCGATTTCGCGGTTTCCGAACTGACGCATGCGTTTGGGGGCGCCTTTGCACGCCGCGTCAAGCCGATCACCATTCATCTGTGGCGGCGCGATCCGTTCGCGCTGGGATCATATTCGTATGCTTTGCCGGGTTCCGCCGATTGCCGGCAGACACTTGCCGAGACGGTGGACGAGCGCCTGTTCTTTGCCGGCGAGGCGTGCTCGCCGCACGACTTCTCCACCGCGCATGGCGGTTACAAGACCGGTGTTGCCGCGGCTGACGCGGTCATCGCTACGCGGCGAAATATTTCTCGATGATGCGCCGATAGACCGCTGTCAGCGTGATGAGGTCTTTGACGGGCGTGCATTCATCGACCGCATGCATGGTCTGCCCAACGAGCCCGAATTCTAGGACCGGGCAATAGTCCTTGATGAAGCGTGCGTCGGACGTGCCGCCCGTCGTCGACAGCTTCGGCTTGCGGCCGGTCACCTCGGCAATGGCGGCTATGGCCAGATCGGTGAACGGGCCGGGCCTGGTGACGAAAACATCGGCGTTCGACGGCGGCCAATCGATGGTGAATTTCACGCGTCCGGCAGCGGCATCCGCCGCGCGCTTTCCGATCAGCGCCTTGAGCGAGGCTTGGCTGTGACGGTCGTTATAGCGGATGTTGAAACGGGCACGCGCTTCACCGGGAATGAGATTGACGGTCGGATTGCCGATATCGATGGACGTGAATTCGAGATTCGACGGCGCAAACTGTTCGCTGCCGTCGTCGAGCGGGGCTTGTATCGCGGCAATGAGCGTCACCAGCCCGCGAACCGGATTGTCGGCGCGATCGGGATAGGCGACGTGGCCCTGCCGGCCGGTCACGATCAGCGTGCCGTTGAGCGAGCCGCGCCGCCCGGCCTTGATGGTGTCGCCCAAGACCTCGACATTGCTCGGTTCGCCGAGAACGCAGTGGTCGAATTTTTCGCCGCGTTCCGCCGCCCATTTGAGCAGCTTTATGGTGCCGTTGACTGCGACGCTTTCCTCGTCGCCGGTGATGAGGAGCGAGATCGAGCCCTTTGGCCGCCCGCCCTTGGAGCCGAGATAATCGAGCGCCGCGGCGACAAAGCAGGCGATGCCGCCCTTCATGTCGACCGCGCCGCGGCCATAAAGCTTGTCGCCTTTGACTTCGCCGGCAAATGGCGGATGTGACCACGCCGTTTCGTTGCCCGCCGGCACGACGTCGGTATGTCCGGCAAACAGGAGGTTCGGCGCCGCGAGGCCGAGACGTGCGTAGAGATTATCGATCGGCGCCGTGCCGGCTTCGGTGAACACCGCGCGGTGAACGGTAAAGCCGGCTTGCTGCAGAACGCCCTGCAAAAACGTCAGCGCGCCGCCTTCGTCCGGCGTGACCGACCGGCAGCGGATGAGATCGCGGGCAATGGCAACAGGGTCGGCAGTCATCTCTATCAACTGTAAATCTATCGACTATGAGTCTATCAACTACGCGCGAGCGGGTCCGGTCCATATTGGTTCGGCCCCGGAGTGCCCCTGCGAAATCCCAATTCGACCAGCAAAGCAAGTGCGAGCACGGTAAACGGCAACGCGATGGCAAGCGAGATGATGCTGGGGTCATCCTCCGTGCCGGTCATTTGCAGCACGGTGAGCAGATCGAGCACCGCGCCGGCGGCAAAGAAAACGATCAGGAGCCACACCGGCATGTTGCGATCATGGCCGCGCTTTAACGCGATGGCGAATTCCGGATAGGTGAAGGCCAGATCGACGATGGCGCTGAGCCTGTCGCCCTGGATTTCCTCGGCGAGAATGTGACCGAAAATCTCGGCGACCGTGACAGCGGCCATCGCGATCCAGAACGTCTTGCGGCTGATCCGCCCGTCGAAACCGTTGAGAAGATAGACCCAATCCATCGGCGCGGCTTAACTCTGGTCGTGTTTACGATTTCGGCTTCAATCGCGAAGCAGTTCATTGATGCTGGTCTTGGCGCGCGTCTTTTCGTCCACTTTTTTGACGATGACGGCACAATAAAGACTGGGCGACGCCGCGCCGCCCTTGCCCGGCTTTCCCGGCATGGTGCCTGGCACCACCACCGAATAGGCCGGGACTTCGCCCTGCATTGTCTGTCCCGTGTCGCGGTCGACAATCTTTGTCGAGGCGCCGATGAAAACGCCCATCGAAAGCACCGAGCCTTCGCGCAGGATCACGCCTTCGGCGACTTCCGATCGCGCGCCGACGAAGCAATTGTCCTCGATGATCACCGGACCCGCTTGCAGCGGCTCAAGCACACCGCCGATGCCGGCGCCGCCTGAGATATGACAATTCTTGCCGATCTGCGCGCAAGAACCGACCGTCGCCCAAGTATCAATCATGGTACCTGAATCGACATAGGCGCCGAGATTGACGAACGATGGCATCAGCACCACGCCGGGCGCGATATAGGCGGATCGGCGCACCACGCAGCCGGGCACCGCGCGAAAGCCCGCGGCGCGAAACCGGGTCTCGTCCCAATGATCGAATTTCGACGGCACCTTGTCCCACCATGCGGCGTGGCCGGGGCCGCCCGGGATTTGGCTCATGTCGTTGAGCCGAAACGACAGCAGGACCGCTTTCTTGAGCCACTGATTGACCCGCCAGCTGCCGTCGCTCGCCTTTTCAGCAACGCGTGCGGCGCCGCGATCGAGGAGATCGAGCGCCTTCTCGACGGATTCGCGCACGTCGCCCTTGGTGGCAGGCCCGACCTCGTCGCGCCGTTCGAAAGCGGCGTCGATGGTCTTGGTCAAATTCTCCAGATCGCCGGCTGATGACATCGAAATGATCCCTGCTCCGCGGTTTGTCGGGGCACGCACCAGCGATGTCAAGTAACCGCCCCGCCGCGCTCGGCGGCCACCCCGCGAAGGAAGCCCGTGAGATCGTCGGTGACGTGATCGACATGCGGGGAATCGCGGCCGGCAAGCTCCCATTCCTCGCGCAATACGACGCGGGCGCCTTCGGGCACCACCAGTACCGTGGTCATGCCGAGCGCATGCGGCACTTCGAGGTTGCGCGCGAGATCTTCGAAAATCGCGGACTTTGCCGGATCGACGGTGTGGCGCGCCAGGAAGCGTTCGTACACCTGCGGCCGCGGCTTCGGCTCAAGCTCGGCGGCCTTGATATCGAACACGTCGTCGAAGTGCATTTGAATTTCCAGCCGGCGCAGCACTTCGTCGGCATGATTTTTTGTGCCGTTGGTGAGGATGAACTTCCGGCCGTCGAGTGCGTCGATGGCGGCGCCGAGCGCGGGGTTCGGCGTCAATGGCGAGTGATCGATCTGGTGCACCATTTCGAGAAACTGATCCGGTTCGAGGTCGTGTTCTTCCATCAAACCGCGCAATGTCGTGCCGTAGCGCCGGTAATAGTCCTTTTGCAGCCGAAACGCTTCGTCGTGCGTGATTTTCAGCAATCCGACGATGTAATCGCGGATGCGCACGTCGACCTGCTGCCAGAGATTGAGATGATGCGGATAAAGCGTGTTGTCGAGATCGAACACCCAGGTCTCGATGTGCTTGAAACCCGGCTTGCCGAAGCCGCGCTTGGAGTCCTGCGTCATGAGGGGCGACTCGATCTTGCCATACTTACTGGCGAGGAGAATTGAACGATCACGAATCAATTTTTAGCAATCATTGCGCCGGGAGCAATCGATGCGAAGAATTTTGCGTAAATCAATTCCGTTCGTCTGGGCGTTGCTGATCGGCACATTGGCCGGTGTTTTGGTGGCCGCGGGCGCGTTGTTCGCCGCACATTCTTGAAACCGGCGGGCCCGTCTTATCCCGCTTCGCGCCATGCGGTTGCGGGGAGAAGTCCCTTAAGCGCCCCGTCATGCAGGCGAACCGGATCGCGCTCGCCTTCCATGGCAAGACGCAATACGCCGCGCGCCAGCTCGTCGGGTCTCACCGTCGAGTTGCCGATTGCCTTCAAGGTCAGCCACGCCTCGTCGAAGGCGGCTTCAAGGACGACGAGCGTCTGTGGGTCGAAGGAACTGTTGTGGAACCCGCGCATGGTTCCATCCTTACTGCTTGAATGGGGGCATTTTCAGTGACGGCCCGGCAAATCTTCGGCGTAAAACTGGCCGAGTTTGTGGCACGGCGCGGCGATTCGGATCAACTGCATTTGACCGGAATGGGTATCGACCGGTCGCCAATGTGATTCAACGTCTCAGAATTGCAGCAGCAAATTGTCATAATTCGCGGCAACGCATGCGCTTAGGCGCCCAGGCGCGGCAATAACCGTGTCGCGGTTCCGTTCGTGATGGCCTCCAGATCCGCCGGCGGCAGGTTCAGTTGCCGCAGGCTGTCGATCTGGTTGAGCGGGAAATACGGATAGTCGGTGCCGTACGTCACCTGCGACGCCGGCACGAGTTTGAGCAGCGCCGCCATTGACGATGGATGCGTCGCATTCGCCGTGTCGTAATACTGAAGGCGTAACTCGGCTTCGATGCCGTTCGGCGCAAAGCCGTCGGCATTCGCGCCGCGCGCCCGTTTTTCGTAGAACGCCTCGATGCGTCCTGCGAGCATCGGGATCGTACCGCCGGCATGCGAGAACAGCCACTTGATGTCGCGCAGGCGCGCGAACGTGCCGCTCAGCAGCAGGCTCACGACCGTGCGCGTCGTATCGTGCGGCACTTCGAGCACCGAGGGAAATGCGCCGACACTGAGCCGGCCGCAGCAGTTCGCGACCAGCGGATGGACATAGACGACGGCCTTGCGGCGGTTGAGTTCCTCCAGAACCGGTTTGTAGGCCGGGTCGCCGAGCCACCGGTCGCCGTAGTTGGTTTGCAGGTTCACGCCGTCGGCCTTGAGCGTATCGAACGCGTATTCGATTTCGCGCAGCGTCGTGTCGGTGTCCATCATCGACAGCGGTGCGAACAGGGCGTAGCGCCCCGGTTTGTCGCGAACCATTTGAGCGCCGAAATCGCAGCACAGCCGCACCATGTCGTGCGCGGGTTCGGCGCCTTCGTCGAACCACACGCCGGGAGTCGATGCGAGCGACAGAACGGCCGTCGTGATGCCGTTCTTGTCCATTGCCTCGATGTCGTTGTCGCGCGTCCAGGACGATTGCGTGCCGTAATGCGGAATTTTCCGCTGATCCTCCCATGCGTCCCAGGCCTTTTGGTAAGTCGGCGGATAGAAATGGTGATGCGTGTCGATCAGTTTTGCCGGAGCAGGCTGCGCACTCGCCTTGTCGGCGCCAAGCGCCGTCCGTGCACCAAGCGCCGCCTGTGCACCAAGCGCCGCGGCGCCGGCCAGGAATTGCCGGCGCGAGGCATGACAACCGCACGGGAATGTCCAGCGCGTCGATCGTTTTGCTTCGCCGCAATACGGCGCTGGCGCGCCAATGTCGCTGGTCATGTTCCCCCTCCCGGCATTTCTACGTTTGGTCTCACTTTATGCGCGGAAGAAATCGCGGGCAATCCGGTGTCGCGCCGTGATCATCGCAACAATTGAAACGCCACCAGCGCGGCCAGCATGATGGCGCTGCCAATACCTTGAATGGGCGTGATCACCTCGCCAAGAACGATCGCGCTCACGATCATCGCCGTCAGCGGCTCAAGATGCATGATGAGTGCGGTGCGAAACGGTCCGATCCGCATCGTCGAGACAAAGATAAACAGAATCCCGGCGGTCGTTGCCAGACTAACCCCGACCAGCACCGTCCAGCCCAGCGTCGTTTGCGGGCCGTTCCAGGTCTGCGTGGCGAAAGACGCGGCCAGGAATATCGCCGTTGACGACAGCATCGAATACCAGGTCGTGAGCCGCGCATCGGCGCCAACCAGATAGGCGCGCGTCACCAGCAGAACGCCGGTCCGGCAGCAGGCGGCGCCCAATGCATAGGCGACGCCCGCGTAGGCAAGCCCCGTCGGATGCGCGCCGATCATCACCGCGAGACCGAAGAACGCGGTGACGGCGCATAAGAGCCCTTGCCATCGCAATCGTTCGAGGCCGAACAGCGACGCGGCAAGTCCGGTGAGGAGCGGATAGGCAAAGTAAGACAGGACCGCGGTCGACACATCGATCGCCGCCAGCGCTTTGAACAGGCAAAAGATGAGCCCGGCAAACATGATGCCGATGCCCATCGAAATCCAGCGCACGCGCGCGTCGGCGGAAGGCTTTCGGCCAAAGCGCAGCCAGGAAGCAACGAACACGAGACCGACCACACTGCGGAACGAAAGCAGCGTGAGCACGTCGCAGCCGGCGGCGAACACGATCTTCGCCAGTGCGTCGGATATGCCGAGCGAAACGCCCGCGGCCGCGCCGGGCGCCAGCCGGTGCATTTGATCCCGGAGCAACAGCGATTTCAAAATTCACCGATGAAAGAGTGTGCCGGCGCCGAGTTCGGTGAACAATTCGAGCAGCACCGCGTGCGGCACCTTGCCATCGAGGATGACGACGCCTTCGACCCCGCGTTCCAGCGCGTCAATGCAAGTCTCGACTTTCGGGATCATGCCGCCGGAGATCGTGCCGTCGGCAATCAGGCGGCGCGCTTCGTCGACCGATAGTTCCTTGATGAGATTTTTCGACTTGTCGAGCACGCCGGGCACGTCGGTGAGCAATAAAAGCCTCTTGGCTTTCAGCGCGCCGGCGATGGCGCCAGCAAACGTGTCGGCATTGACGTTGAACGTGCCGCCGTTTGCCGCTGCGGCAACCGGAGCCAGCACCGGAATAAGTTCGCGGCCGACGATCTGATCGAGCACGGTGGTGTCGACCTTGTCCGGTTCGCCGACAAATCCGAGATCGACGACTTTCTCGATCGCGGAATCCGGATCGATCACGGTGCGCGTCAGTTTGCGCGCGACCACCATATTGCCGTCCTTGCCGCAAAGCCCGATCGCCTTGCCGCCGGCTTCGTTGATGTAGCCGACCATCTGTTTGTTGATGGAGCCGGCCAGGACCATCTCCACGATTTCGAGCGTCTTTTCGTCGGTTATGCGCAGCCCGGCGGCGTAGTGCGACTGCACGCCGACCTTCTTCAGCATGGCCTCGATTTGCGGGCCGCCGCCATGCACCACGACCGGATTGATCGCGGTCTGCTCCAAAAGGACGATATCGCGGGCGAATTCGCGCGCCAGATTCTCCGCCCCCATGGCATGGCCGCCGTATTTTACGACCACGATCTCCTCGTCATAGCGCTGCATATAGGGCAGGGCTTCCGACAGGATGCGCGCCTGCACCTCGGGGCTTATGGGGTCGCTCGTGCTCATCGGATCGGTCTTCCCGGCATTCGGCGGTAGTCTATCTAACGGCGTGACGGCCGAACGACAACTCATTCGGCCGGGATAGGCCCGATATAAGCCGATGCCGGGCGGATCATGCGGCCGGTTTGATTCTGTTCCATGGCATGCGCAAGCCACGCAGCACAGCGCGCGATAGCGAAGACCGGAGTGAACGCATCGCGGCGCAGGCCGATCGCATCGAGCAGCAGGGCTGCATCCATTTCGATATTGGCCTCGACACGGCGGCCGGGCTTGCGGCGCTGCAGCGCCGCGACCGCACGGCGCTCGACATCGATGGCAAAGCCGAGCCGCGCGGCGCCCGGGTCAAGGCGCCGCAGCGCCGCGCGCAGCAGGTCGGCGCGCGGGTCGCGATTGCGGAAGACCCGATGACCGAAACCCATGAGGCGTTCCCCGGCATCAAGCTTGCGCTCGATCGAGCCATCGACGTCGCCGCTCGCTTCAATCTCGTCGAGCATGTCGAGGGCAAGCCCCGGCGCGCCGCCATGCAGCGGGCCGCAAAAGGCGCAATAGCCGCCGAGCGCCGCGGCTGCGAGCGAGGCATGGGAGGAGACGACAACGCGCGCCGCGAAGGTGGAATTGCCAAGGCCGTTATCAATGACGGTCGTGAGGTAGGTATCGAGCGCAGCGATGCGTTGCGGCTCCGCGGGCGCATCGGCAATCATGCTCAAGAGATCCGCAGCCGTGGCGAGCGACCGATCGGGCGCAACAGGAGCCTTGCCGGCGCGCCTGCGCACCAGCATCGCAATCGCAACCGGCAGCGTCGCGAGAATTTCCGGCGGGGTGGCGCTATCGGGCAGCGCGGCCAGCGCGACGCGCACGCCTTCGATCAGCGGCCGCCGGGCCGCGCAGTCGAGCCATTCGCCGCTCCGCGCGAACGCCGCAGCGCGCGCGGCCGCGAGTGTGTCGCGCATGCCTGCGCGGGTCAGACCTCGTCCGGCGAAGCCTTCCCACATGACAGCCACCGCGCCTTCGTAGCCCTGCTCGGCGGCAAGACTTTCAATGGTGTGGCCGCGGACCCAGACTGCGCCGCGCTCGGCGTCGGCGTGGCTCAGCACTGTTTCGGCTGCGACGACGCCTTCCAGCCCGTTATTCATGACTTTCGTCTTTCAGCGCGGCTGGTCCGTGCGCTGCGTTCGGCAAGTAGCCGTGCAATTGCTGCACGCATGTTTTCGATACCGGTGCTGCCGTGCGACGAGGTCGCGATCAGATCGGGAAAGGCCGCCGGCCGCTTTCGTATGGCCGCTTTCACATCGGCTATCCGTTCGGCGAGTTCCGCCGCGCTGACCTGATCGCTTTTGGTGAGCACGATTTCGTGGCTGACGGCGGCTTTGCTCAACGTGTCGAGAATTGCGTCGTCGGCATCCTTGAGCCCGTGACGCGCGTCGACCAGCAGATAAACGCGCACGAGCGTCGCGCGGCCATGCAGATAATCGTGGATGAGCCTCGTCCATGCGGCGATCTTGGTCTTTGCCGAGGCCGCATAGCCGTAGCCCGGCAGGTCGACCAGAACGAGCGGACGGCGGCCGCCGAAGAAGATCAGTTCCTGGGTGCGGCCCGGCGTATTCGATGTGCGCGCCAGGGCTTTACGGCTGGTAAGCGCATTGATGAGGGAAGATTTGCCGACATTGGAGCGGCCGGCGAAAGCAATTTCGGGCTCGGACATTTGCGGCAGCGAGGCGATGGAACTCGCGGCCGACAGGAAGTCCCACTCGCCCGCAAATAGCCGGCGGCCGGCCTCGATCTCGGCGCCGGAAAATTGATCCGTCGAATTGCCGGACGCTTTCATGTCACGCGGCCCGTCTGCTTGTCGCCCGGAACCAAAATCCGGCCGTGCGGTTGCTCCAGTGCCGGAGAGCATAGGCATTGCCGCGATCAGGCGCCGGCGCGCGGAGGGGAAATATGGACGACTGGTCGAGCGTACGGCTCTGCGATGTGGTGAACCTCATCCTCTCGGCCGTGCTCTTTTTCTCGCCCTGGCTGTTCGGCCTGTCTTCGGGCGCACAATGGCAGATCGCTTCGATTTTCGGAATTATTGTCGCCGTTCTATCGATTGCCGCGCTTTCGGCTTTCGCGGTGTGGGAAGAATGGTTCATCCTGATTGCCGGACTGATCCTGATCGTATCGCCTTGGCTGCTTGGCTTCCAGAATGGCGATGCAATGGCCATCGACGTCGCGATCGGCGGCGCAGTCGCGGCTCTGGCGGGGGTTGAGGTTTGGCTGACGCGCGATCAAGAGCCCGAAATCGCCGCTAGTCGCTAAAGCGCGACGTTATCGCGGCGGGCTTCAAATAAAAAAGGGGACTTCGCGTCCCCCTTTTCGCCGGACAAGGCCGGAAGACCAGCAATTTGCGCGGTGTGTCAGGCGGCGGCGTCCTCAAGACGCTCATCCCAGCGGGCCTCAACCGGCGCATAGGCCGGATTCTTCCCGGTGCCCTGATAACGCACGGCAGCCAGGACAGCGGAAATCCCGATCTGTCGGTAGCAGCGGTCGAGCGCGGCGTCTTCGGTGCTGTTTTTGGTCGTTTTCTCGATCGTTTTCTTGGTCATTTCGGCAGTCACAGTCGACATTGCGGAACCCCGTTCCCGTCTTTGTGAAGATGATGAAGATATGAGCGCCGAGTGCGGCAGAAATGGGCGGCAAATCGTGCGTTGCCGTGACATTTCCCGACGCCGGCGGGTGGTCGGATACCTGGGCCGATCGTGGTAAACCCTCGCTTAATGTCTGCCCGGCATAGTGGGCCCGGCTTGTGTGCCAGACCGGCTGCCATCGGGCGCCAGCTATCCGGAGTCCGCGGAAACTGCGGCATTCCTGCAACACTTGGCGATGACCTGAAGGTTCTGGCGTCTTACGACTGGAATGACCGTAACGGTTTGGGGTATTGGGAATCCAATATTCTTTGGCCGGGGCGGCTTTGGGCGGACGGAGAGTAGGCGAGTTATGGCAATGCGTGCGGTTGCATTACTGATCGTTGGGCTGGCTGTTGGCAGCACTCTTGGTGGCTGCATGCAGGAGACGATTGAGCCGTCGACTCAGGCCGGCTGGAACACCCGCGACAAGCAGTTGATGTCGAACCTGCCTTATGCGCAGGCCTCGATTCCTGACCAATTCAAGCGTCACATCGTCGACTACACCCGCAAAGAAGCACCCGGCACCATCCTCGTCGATAGCGACAACAAGTTCCTCTACTACGTGCTGCCGAAGGGTCAGGCGATCCGCTACGGCATTGCCGTTGGTGAAGACGCCCAGGTTTGGAGCGGCATCGCCAAGGTTGGCCGCATGGAAGAATGGCCGGCATGGGTTCCGACGCCGGGCGAGCAGCAGCGGCTTGGCCCGTTGCCGGCCTTCGTCACTGGTGGCCCGCATAATCCGATGGGCGCGCGTGGCATGTATTTGTATTCGGGCAACAAGGACACGCTGTACCGGATCCACGGCACCAATCAGCCTGAATATATCGGCCAGGCCATTTCTTCAGGTTGCATCCGCATGACCAACGAAGACGCAATCGATCTCTATGGTCACGTGAAGATTGGCACGATTGTTGTGGTGCTGGCGCCGAAGGAGGGTGATGCCCCGTACAGCGCCAAAGTGGCCGCGGGTCCCGACGCCGCGGCCGCGAAATCCTACTGAGCTTTACTGAAAGCTGAAAGATTTTGCGGCGCTGGATTTGTCCGGCGTCGTTTGCTTTCTGACTTTAGGTGCCGAGTGTGATGTGCACGATTTCAGGCGGCACGCCGAACCGCGCCGGAATGATGCTGGTCCCCAATCCTCCCGATACGATCATGTGCCGATCGTTTTCGAGGATGTGTCCATAGGCAAACCGCGCTCCGTAGTGCGAGGGAACGAAGTGCTTCCAGATAAGCGGCACACGAATTTGTCCACCATGCGTATGGCCGGCAAGCGTCAGCACCACACGATCCGGAACTTTCGGAAAGATATCCGGTTCATGGGCAAGCAGCACCACCGGATCGCTGGTTTTTATTTGTGAAAGCGTATGCGGCAAATCGTCGACGCCGCGGAAACGGCCATGACCAAGTCGGTAGGCGAGTTGATCCCCGAGGCCTGCCAGCCAAAAACGCTGTCCGGGATCCCCGAGTAGCACCGCGTCGTTTTGCAGAATGGGGATACGAACATCGCCGAGCGCGCCGCGCACGCCTTCGAGATCGTGCCACCAGTCATGATTGCCGAGGATCGCCCAGGTGCCGTGTGGTGCCCTCAGCCGCGCCAGCTCCGCGGCCCAATCGGCATCGACAACCGGTTTCGTCTTGAAGTGATACCAGGCTTTGAAATCGCCCAGCAGAACGATGATGTCGGCTTGCAGTGAATTGGCGGTATCGATTACTTCCTTGATGTGCGGCAGCAGCATATCGGGGCCGCCGGCATGCAGGTCGGCAATCACCGTCATGGTGAGTTTGCGGTTCGCGGGCCAGCCGGTCGGCTTTGGTGCATAACGGGTGACGACAAGACCGAGAGGCTCTATGGCACCAGCATAGACGGCTGGTATTCCCATGGAAAATCCGACAACGCCCGTCGCTGCCGTCAGGAAGCGCCGACGCGTCAGCCGCGGCCGTGCCGGCGTCAGGATGTCGCGCGGCAGGCGGCTTTTTGCTGTCAGATCGATGTCTGCCATCACTGCCTGATAGCGCAGCAGTGGTGAATGGAGCGTTGATTCTTGGAAATCATCGGTTTCGGCGCATTCACGACTGCGCGATCTGCTCGCGCGTCACCCAATCGAGTGTTTTGTCGAGCGCACGCGCTAAACGATCGAATAATTCGCCGACTTCCGCGTCGCTGATGACAAGCGGCGGCGACAGCGTCAGTACGTCGCGCCAACACCGAGCGCACAATTAACCCTTCGACTTCCGCGAAAGCCACAGCGCGGGCGCCGACGCCGTGTTCCGCCGCGAACGCGCGCTTGGTCTTCTTGTCGGCGACGAGTTCCAGCCCGCCGATCAAGCCGAGCCCGCGCGCCTCGCCGACCAGGGGATGCTGGCCGAGCGCCTTGAGCCTGGTCTGGAATTGCGATCCCCGTTCGGCGGCTTTTTCGACGATATGGTCGCGCGCATAGATTTCGAGCGCCTTGAGCGCGACGGCGGCGGAGACCGGGTGGCCGCCATAGGTAAAACCGTGGCCGAAGGTGCCGATCTTTTTGCTCTCCACGAGCAGCGCCTGATACATCGATTCCGGAATCATGACGCCGGCGATCGGCAAATAAGCCGATGAGAGCATTTTGGCGATCGAGATCGAGTCCGGAACGAAGTTGAGCTCCTGGCAGCCGAACACCGTGCCGAGCCGGCCGAAGCCACAAATCACTTCGTCGCTGATCATGAATAAGTCGTGCTTGGCGCAGACCGGCATGATTTTCTCGAAATACGTCTTCGGCGGCACGATGACGCCACCGGCGCCCATGACCGGTTCGGCGATGAAGGCAGCGACAGTGTCAGGGCCTTCCTTGACGATCATTGCGTCGAGTTCGGCGGCAAGCCGTGTTGCAAAATCCTCCTCGCTCTCGCCGGCTTGCGCGAAGCGGTAGTGATGCGGGCAGCCGGTGTGCAGGAAGCCCGGCAGCGGCAAGTCGAAATCGCGGTGATTGCCCGGAAGCCCGGTCATCGATGCCGCAACGATGGTGACGCCGTGATAGGCCTTGATCCGGCTGATGATCTTTTTTTTCTTCGGCCGGCCCAGCGCGTTGTTGAGGTACCAGACGAGCTTGACCTGGGTGTCGTTTGCTTCCGATCCGGAATTGCAGAAGAACACCTTTGAGATCGGCACCGGCGCGATCTCTTTCAGTTTCTCCGCAAGCTCGATCGCCGGATCGTGGCTCTTGCCGGTGAACAGATGCGCGAAGGACAGCTTGCGCATCTGTGTGGCGGCGGCTTCGACCAGTTCCTCATTGCCGTAGCCGAGTGACGTGCACCACAGCCCCGCCATGCCCTCGAGGTAAGGCTTGCCGTCGGTGTCATAGACATACACACCCGCGCCGCGCTCGATGATGAGCGGCCCCGTCTCGCGAAACCGCGCGAGATTGATGTAGGGGTGCACCAGTGTTTCGACGTCCCGGGTCGCCAGGTTGCTAAGTGGAGACATACGATCCTTCGGCTTTCTCGATCATTCTGTTGGAACAGGATCTTGTCCGAAATCCGGTAGCCGCTTCCGGGGATCGTGCTCAAGCCGCAATAGATAGCACTATTGCGGCGTGACGCGGCGGCCCGACAATGAGCGTTCGATCTGCGCCACGGGACGCGGCCGCGGCAACGGCACCTCATCCAGCGGAATTGCCGCCTCGCCGCTCGCCTGTACCGCCGTATCGCCTGTTGCTGATGCCATCTTGTTGTCCTGTTTGCCGCTTTGCGCTTCCGGCGGCGGCACGCGCACGTCCCATTGGCAAATCTTGTAATTGTTACGGCGCTCTTCAAGATCGAGATGGATGTGCTCCTCGTGATAGCCGTCCGATCCAGGGCCGAGGACCGTCGAGAAGCGTGCGCAGACACTTGCCTTGATGGCTTCGCGCCAGTCCTTGTCGGCATGGATGTCGGTCAAATTGAGTTCGTGGCCATCGGCAAGCTTGAAATCCCGGACGTCGAGAGCATCCGCCTTGCCGTGCTCGCTGAGCTGCGCGGCGCGTACATTGTTGCGGCCGCGGCAGCTATAGGAATCGAAATTATCAAGCGCCCGCAGCGGCGGCAGAGTTTTCAAGGTCGAAACGACATCCTCGCGTACCCAGGTTGCGACCGCCTCGGCCATCGGGCAGCGCATCGTGGCCGGCGGGGCTACGGCGACTTTGGTCTGATCCGGCAGGATGATCGCGTCCATCTGCACGGCATCGACGGCGCCGCAATCTCCTGGTCCGACCAGAATGGGAAGCGGCTGGAACGTCGCGAGCTTGCCCAGGCGGACCTGGCAGGCAGACGGCTTTGCCGCTCCGGCTGCGGCTGCAGATTCCGGAAGCGACGCGTAGGCCTCCTGCGGCGGCGCGAATTGCTGCGGGATGACAACCGGCAATGGCCGCTGCGGGCGCTGTGCGCCATGCGAGGATTTGGCCGGCTTTGCCGGGGAACCATCCTGCGCTATCGCGACGCCGGTTCCACACAGCAGCACGGCGATGACAACAGCGGACTTCACGCGGACATCTCCGGCGCAACGGCTTTTGTCGAAGGACGGGCAGCGGGACATCTAGGCTATTTGCCGCGCCTTATTCAAGCTTGGCCATTTGTTTTGGCTGTTTACCCCGGCTGCTTGCCTTGCCTCCGCGTGCGGGTAAATTCAAGCTAATAGCGGTCCAGAGAGGCCGCCCGCGGGAGGACGTCATGCTTGGCTTGATGCAGGACTGGCCGCTTCTGTGCCATCGCATCATCGATCACGCCGCGCTCAATCACGGCGAACGGCAGGTGGTCTCGCGCTCGATCGAAGGCCCGATCCACACCACGAATTATCGCGAGATCCGCACCCGCGCGCTGCGGGTGGCGCAGCGGCTCGAACGCGACGGCGTCAAAATGGGCGACCGCGTCGCGACGCTCGCCTGGAACAGTTGGCGCCATCTCGAATGCTGGTACGGCATCATGGGCATCGGCGCGGTCTATCACACTGTCAATCCGCGCCTTTTCCCTGACCAGATCGCCTGGATCGTCAATCACGCCGAAGATCGCGTGATGTTCGTCGATCTCACCTTCCTGCCGATCCTTGAAAAGCTTGCCGACAAGCTCAAGCTGATCGAGCGCTACGTGGTGCTGACCGACGCTGCGCATATGCCGGCGACGCCGCTGCGCAATGCGGTTGCTTACGAGGAATGGCTTGCCGAGACCGACGGCGATTTCGCCTGGAAGGATTTCGACGAAAACACCGCCGCCGGCATGTGCTACACCTCCGGCACCACTGGTAATCCCAAGGGCGTCGTCTATTCGCACCGCTCGAACGTATTGCATTCGCTGATGGCGGCGCAGGTCGACGCCATGGGCGTGTCCTCGCGCGATGTCATCATGCCGGTCGTGCCGATGTTTCACGCCAATTGCTGGGGCCTCGCGCTGACTTCGCCGATGGTCGGCGCGACCTTGGTGATGCCGGGCGCGAAGCTCGATGGGCTTTCAATCTATGAACTGCTCGACACTTGCCGTGTCAGCTTCACCGCCGCGGTGCCGACCGTATGGCTGATGCTGCTGCAACACCTCGAGAGCAACGACCTGAAACTGCCCCATCTGCGCAAAGTGGTGATCGGCGGCTCGGCCTGCCCGCGCGCCATGACGCAGAAATTCCAGGAGGTCTATGACGTCGAGGTTTGCCACGCCTGGGGCATGACCGAAATGAGCCCGCTTGGCACGCTCGGCTCGCTCAAGCCGGAATATGACTGCCTGTCGGGCGAAGAACGGCTCGACATCCAGATGAAGCAGGGCCATCCGCCATTCGCGGTGGAAATGAAAATCACCGACGATGACAATCGCGAACTACCCCGCGACGGCAAGACGTTCGGCCGGCTCAAGGTGCGCGGGCCGTCGGTCGCGCGCGCTTATTTCAAGGAAAGCGAAGGCGTGCTCGATGCCGACGGCTTTTTCGATACCGGCGATGTCGGCACGCTCGATCGTCACGGCTATCTAAACATCACCGACCGCTCCAAGGACGTCATCAAGTCGGGCGGCGAATGGATTTCCTCGATCGAACTGGAAAATTTTGCGGTCGGCCATCCCAAGGTCGCGGAAGCCGCCGTGATCGGCATCCGCCATCCGAAATGGGACGAGCGGCCGCTCCTTGTCATAGTGCTCAAGGACGGCCAAGCCGCGACCAAGGACGAGCTTCTGTCCTTCCTCGACGGCAAGGTCGCGAAATGGTGGATTCCGGACGACGTCGCCTTCGTGCGCGAAATTCCGCACACCGCCACCGGCAAGATACTTAAAACGGCGCTGCGCTTGCAGTTCAAGGACTACGTGCTGCCGAGCGCTGCTGCGTGAGAATCGCCGCGGCGTGAGCGCCGCCGCGTGCGAATCATTGCTACTCCGGATGGTTTGTCCGCCCACAAGCGTGGCCTGATGAGCGCATGAGCATGCCGCGCTGCCTGCGCGGCACGCATGGCTTTGCCTCATTTGGTCCCGTCTCAGGCTGTCACAGCGGCAATAATACCTTCGGGCCAGTAGTTTACAGAATAGTTCCAGAAATCTCATTTGCGCCCGATAGATTTCACGTTTGGACGCAAAGTCATTCCAGCCATGCTGCGACGCACAATGACCACATTTCACCGGTCATAGGGCACGCGGCCCGTGGGGAGCGGGCTGAATCACCTGTCCCATCAACAATCGAATAGGATGGTCATGGCTGTTATTAGCCTCAAGAAGACTTTGTTTGCTTCAGTTCTTGCTGGAGCCGTTATCGGGGTACCATTGGCTGCGTCGGCGGAGTCGGGGATTGCTTCCGTCTATGGATATGAGAGCGGGAAGACTGCGAGCGGCGAACGGGCAGCGACCGGAGGGCTGACTGCGGCACATCGCATGCTGCCTTTCGGCACGCTTGTGCGGGTGACCAATAACCACACCGGCCGCTCCGTCGTGGTGCGCATCAACGATCGCGGGCCCTTCGTCCGCGGCCGCGTGATCGACCTGACACCGGCAGCCGCCCGGGCGCTGGGCTTCTCCGGCCTCGCCCAGGTCACGCTCGATGTCGTCGGCAGAAGCTGAGGCAAATCGTACCAACAGGTAAGACCAGGCACGGGAACCTTCAGGCGGGGGGCTTCGGCCTCCCGTTTTTTATTGTATACCGCCGTACCGGCATGATGGGCGTGATGGGATTGCGACCGATCGCGGCGCATCTTTTTTAGATGTGATTGCCCTCCGGAATGATGCTGGCTTGACGCCGCGATGCCGGTGGCGCCCTTGCAGAGCGGCCAGGACACAATTCGCGTTGCCGGCCGCTGCCCGCCGGCCTCATGGCGGATGCTGCCGCCGCTGGGCTTCGGACCGGCCCCGCTATTACGGCCCGCCGCGCGGTTACTGCGTAGCGCTGCGCGACTATTGGGGCGGCTGGGTCTGCCGCTGGAGGCTTTGCTGTGGCTACGATCCGATCGATTAACTCCAATCCAATGCTAAACTTGTGTGGCAATTCATCTTGGCGTTAGGTGTTCGATGTCTGATTTTGAACGGCTATTAGTACGAGATTGTATCGAATTACCGGCGTGCCGGTGCGGAAGAGAAATGCACGTCGCACGTACCCACTCGTTATCCGAAACTTCCAAGGCACATATCCGCATTTATGAGTGTTCCGCCTGCCACCACGAATTGCGACTTACCATTTGGGGTATCGACCCATCACAGTCGGCGGAGCGCTCACAGACGAACTCCGGTTGTTAGCGCCGCGAGGGCGCGCACACATTTGAGACGACGCGGGGCAAGCGACTGCCGGGCCGCCGTAACGTTAATTCGATGAACAGCTGGAATCACGAACCGAGACCCGCTCAACTTGGGCGGGGATAGCGCTCCTTCGCTCCAATGCTGATGCGCCATCTCTAGAGCCCCGAGTGACTCCAGCCGCTCGGGGCTCGCTCGTTCGTGTCGGCGGGCAGCGTAACCACCGACGCGCGCTTGGTTCATTTGACTGCGGCAAGTGCCTGCTCTCGCCGCTTTTGCCGTGTTCAAGCGCAGCACCGTCCGGTGACAGGTCAAAAGCTGGGCTTAAGCGCGGCGTAGAGCAACGCAAACAGCTCGGTAACTGGGAATAGCCCAGCAACGGAACAACAAATTCAGAGTCATCTGCAAGGCAGCAGAGGGTATCCTCTCAATCGCCCGTGAATGCGTCGTAGCGACTGCACAGTACGGTCGGCCCAAGGCGAGATTCACGCCGGCTAATCAGGTCCTGCTGGCAACGACCCCTGCGTCCCGCAGATCGGTGGCATTTACCTTAGATTAACCATCCCTCCTTTACCGTCCGGCATATGGACGTCGAAAACTCATCACCTCATTGCCCATTTTGCGGCACTCCCATGCGGCACATGGATTGGCTTTCAAAGCTCGCGTCCTACTCCAACTCGCAGAACTTCGATTGTAAAAGCTGCAGAGTGGTACTCACCCTTCCGCCGAGCGCCCAGATCCTACCAATGGATTCGTTTGCCGGCCGCGCTTAATGCGACCCTTAGATTGCCGCGCCAATCCATTCATTAGCATCTTCGGGACAAAATCCCCCGATGATTGACATTAGCCAGGATCGAGATCGCGCCGTGGCTTGCTTGCGCATGGCAAGAAACGACCAAAGCGAGGCCGATAAGCGTACATGGCTCATGCTGGCCGAAGTCTGGTTCCAGTTGGCCGAATTTCGACTGAAGGTCGAACGAGAGCTACAGATTGCAAAACGCGAGGCCTCGGCGTTGAAAATCGCTCTCTGAAATGTCGACAGATGTTTGGCTTGAAAAAGTCCCGGCATCGAGGCCAAGGCTTTGAGTGTTTGGCATAAAAAAAGCCCCGGCAGCGAGGCCAAGGCTTTAAGTTTTTTGGGGAATGAACGCTCCCATGATGCGCAGCGTTTGTGGCGTCAATGTGAAGCCCAAAGCTCAAAAAAACTCGCATCGCGAGCTTCGGCACCCAAACGATCCCGCTAGGTCACAAAACGTAATCGTTGTGTGCCCGATACGCGCCGTTGAGACTGGCACGAAGCAGCGCTTCAAGCCGCCAAACGCACGCAATCTGACGTGAGGGCGCTTCGTGGCGTCTTGACCGAGCCACCTAAGAGACCAAAATGGTTCCATGGGGCAACTACGCCGGATTCGAACACTTTACCGCATGTTGCGATCCATGGGTTGGACCCGTTTGGATTCCGCAAAAGCGGCCATTAAGAATTATTGGAACCCCCGATAAGGAGCGCCTAAAGCACCCTAGGGACGTCAGCCAACCGCCGAGCTCGTCGAAACAGAAGAAAGACCGCCTTGCGGCGGCCTCTCCAGATTTAAATCGTATAGTCAGCTCACGCGAGAGCAGACGCATTGTCCCTTTTTGCGGCGCGTAAGGAGGCCAACGAAGCTTAAGCCGCCACCAAAGAGCGGAGGCGTGGCGGGGAGCGGAGTTGCTGTCAACGCGAAGGTACCAACGCCGAAGCCGTCGGGGCTGGTCTCGCCGTAATTATTTTTCCCAGCAACGACGTCTGTAGAGTTTGGATTGTTGAAGCCGAAGATATCGATAGTACCCGCGACAGTCCTAAAACCAAAACCGGTGGTATTGAGGTTCGACGTACTGATGTAGGACGAGCCGGCATCGACAATCGGCGGACCTGTGAAGGTCGTGCCTATCGGGAACAAAAGGTCATCACCAGCCGTCGCCAGCCCGGTAATTGTCTCGGGGGTCGAGCCATCGCTTATAGTGCCGGTGATTCCCGTTATTACGTAACCGCCGGTGCCACTGGTGGCCGTAATGGTGCCGCCACCGGCGAAGTGGAATCCGCCGGTCGCGGCCGAGGAACCGCTGGTCAGCGTCCAATC
Source organism: uncultured Alphaproteobacteria bacterium (assembly GCA_963808205.1). Taxonomy (GTDB): domain Bacteria; phylum Pseudomonadota; class Alphaproteobacteria; order Rhizobiales; family Xanthobacteraceae; genus BOG-931. Next base: position 70,144 of record CAWEER010000005.1, on the reverse strand, counting down.
GACCGTGACGGTCGCCGCATCGGTGGGCACCTTGATTATAAGTGACAGAAAACCACAAACCAATAAGACCGCGCAATTTAGAAATTTCATTTACGTCCTCCTGACATGCGCCCCTTAATCGGTATTCAACTGTGGCTTAATGTCAGTTGCGCTTTGGTTGGATGTCAGTTCAGTATCAAATTTTGTTTCGACAAAATATTCCTTGGGTGAAATTAAAGCGACTGGCGCCGACTAACATATTGCGTCTGAACTAGTCACCTCGGCGCGCACAAAAAAGAACGCCTCGCGGCACACTCGCGGAATCCGGGGACGTTTTCAAGAAAATGCCGAAAAAATTCAATCAATCACGTTAGGTCTGCTGCAATCGCTGTTCCGTAAGTGTGTCCGGAGGCCATGTCACCTAGCAAGCCGCGGATTTACGGATCATGAGCATTCACGATTTTTATGAAAAGCGGCGAACGCCGCGACGCCTTTTAGGCTGCCTGGCAAGAATCCAGATTGACAGGGGTGTCGAACCCCGCTTTTGTCTCGTTACTGATATTTCAGCTGGTGGCGTTCGCATACACGCGAAAGGATTTGAGGTACCGGAGATTTTCGTTTTGCTTTTCCCGGCAGATGGGCCGACACAGAGCGGCAATTACAAGGTTGTCTGGCGCCTAGGTGAAAATCTCGGTGCAGAATTTATCGGCGCCGGTCCCTAGAGAGACCACTACAAGAAACCGTAGCGGTAGACCGCGTAGAAGGCGCTAGTGACTGGCCGCATAAATGGGCCTCTCAAAATCGCTCAGCGATGCGCCTCCGATCTTAACCACAAGTCCACAGGTGATCGACTACACTTGCCGACACTCCGAGGTCGTCTTTTTGCATGCCGAAGAAGCGCACACACCCGAGTTGCTTATCTGGTGCAACGCTTGCGGATCGCATAATACAACCGATGCTCGATGGTGCCTACGAACTCGGCATCGTTTGTGGAAATGAGCGGGCCCTTGGCTTCGGGCTCTTGACCCTGCTTTTCGCGCTCGTCTTAACGCACAGTGCGCAGGCACAGGTTCCAGTGCACAACGATCATCTGATCGTCCCATCGAAACGTATCGGCCCCACCGCATTGGGCATGGCGACTGACGAACTCATCCGCGTGATGGGAGAGCCCAAGAGCAAGCGGCTGGGCCTCGTCGACGTCTACGGCTGGGGGGACGATCTTTCCGCGACGGTCACAAAGGACGGATTGTGGACCTCGCAATTATGCACCTTCAGCTCAGCTTATGCGACCGCCGAAGGCGTGCATCCCGGCTCGACGGATGATTCTGTGACGGCCCTGTTGGAGCAGCCAAAATCTTCTAGAGAGTTTAACGGCTGGTGGCGTTACTCCTACTCCAATCTCTATTGGCCGGGTCTGATGATCAGCGTGCATCTCAAGGGGTACGCCACAAATCACGCAGTGTGGAAAATTTGCGTGAACCACTTTTCCGGCAATTCTGAGCAGTAGCGGTGGTCAATAATGCGTCACACTTTCCACCCGACAAGTTGCCGGCGGCGGCCTAACCGGCCTGTCCATTCGGGCTAACAGCTCGCAACGCCTCGGGGCATTTTCATCGGGGTGACAGGAACATCACGCGGATAGGCCGTTTTTACTAATGCAAGCCAATGATCATCTGTTTTGCAAGCTGGGTCACACCGCTTAACCTGTCGAATAGGAGTTCAACGCTAATATTTATTTGGCCGGGCTTGTATGAGTACCGGCCATTCTGGGACGGGGAAGCCCCGGCGCCCTCACGTCGGGGCTTCTACTCGCGATAAGGCACAATGCAAATGAACGAAAAGCTGCCCGCTCCGTGCGAGGCCTGTCGAGCGTCTGGGCTACGCCACGGAGGTCTATGCAGCGAATGCCAGGGGAAGGGCTATCGCTTGTTCATCAACGTAACTCAGGCCCGGCTGAAACAAGACAGTCCGCAGCGATTTCCGCACCCACGTCAAAATCGACGGCGCCCAACTCGCTGAGAGAGAGGCCAGCACGACTTCCAGCTGATCAGCGGCCCGATATGGCATCATCGATGCGACGCTGCAGCACGTTAGACAACCTCCGCTGTTGCTGCATTCGCGCTTTAGCGGCCCGCATAGCCTCGCGCTCCGTCGCATAGGACGTGACAGAACCCTCAGACCACCTGACATCGTCGTCGCGAAAAATCCAGTAGGCCCAACTCCCGCTCCTAAAGTCGTCCCGTCGCCGCACTTCAAACCGGAATTTTAATTCATGTTCCATCCGCGTAATCACTTGGTCATCCCACAAAATGGAACCGAGGCTTCTACAATAATCGAGGCGTTCGGACTTGCGAATTTCGGACAATGAATTGCTTGGACGTATCGGTTCGAACTCGAATGGGCGCCGGGAGGAGACACGGCATTCTCTCAAAGGAAGAAGCCCCGTTTGCGGGACGGGGCTTCGTAACCAGATAAGGTCACTGGGATGTGTCTGAGCCCAGTGGACATAAGCCTAAGCCTGACTTGGTAAATTCATTCCTAATGCGGCCCCGCGTTATTCGCGCGCCCGGCCTGCGTCGTCAGCTCGGACAAACGCGCCCGGCGCCAATTTGAGGGCCTTAAGCACAGCTCTGGCCGTGCTGACCTAACACATCTATGTCATTCAACGTTGCATCTTCAAGATTACGCGTTGGCGAGCGACGGTGTTCCATTTTGCTCCCATCCACAAAATGGAAACGGCGCTTCTACAATAATCGAAAATTGGGACTTGTGAATTTCGGACAATGAATTGCTTACATGAGTCGGTTCGAGGACGCGAAAAATAGAATGGAGCGTCGCCCCTTAAGCTTAAGTGGTAAAGTAAACTGTACTCCACCGTTGCGAATGTTCATTTAAGGCGCTTAATTGCAGGTTGACGGAATTTGATACGCGCCAACAAAAGCTGATGGGCATTTTCTAATTGTCAGTTCGATCATCACCGCCAAGGTCTTGGTCAGCTGCCGATTGGCTTATCGATCGGATAATGGGTAACTCAACATGGGTTCGATGACCTTCACGGGCGACCGGCCATTCGAGTTTGCTTTGCAACAAATGCCGACGGCAACAGGTTCGGCCGAGAGAGTATTATTGATTTTACCCGTACGGGTTCCCGGCTATCCCGAAAATACTGTCAAAGTTCGGATGCCGCTTTCTATTTCACAAGCTAATCAGTTAGCCGCGCAGCTAAACGCGGCACTTGCTTCGAGCAGTTCTTCGTAAATCCAAGTGCGTTCACCTTTCACCGTTTGGAAATCTGACGAGCCTTTCCCAATGTAGCTCGCGAGTTCGGAGCCGGACTTTCCCAAGACTCGCCATGCGCCTTAACCTGCGAGCAACGTGTTTGCGGCGCGAGAGGGGAGCCGCATGCGAGTGCTTTAACAATTCGGTTTAGCGTAGAGGCCCTTCTGGACGTGCAGGCATATCGCGGCTTGTGCTCGGACTAGGATTCGACAAATTATTCAGCGATGTCGACGGTGTCTTGGAGCCAGGAATATATATTTGCCCCGGCGTCAGCTGCTGTGAGGTGTCGGCCGGTCTTGTCTGTTCCGGCAGCGGAGCAGAGCCTGCGGCTGGTCCGGACTGTATCATTTGCGCATGAGCGGGGCAGACAATGACAGTTGTAACAATCGCAGCGATTAAGGTGCATCTCATGAAATTCCTCCTGCGTCTTATGGCTGACGATTGGAACTGTAGCTCGATTGGTCCGTTACGGCGAGGCGCTTTCGGCTAAGGGTCTGTTGCAGAAGTGTCCCGGCGTTTAAACGAGTGAAATAGTTCGCGCGCGGGGGAGAAGGGTTAGCGGCCGGACATAGCGTCATTTATCACGTGCTGGACTTGAGCGCTGAAACTCCGACTCTGAATTTTGGCCTGCTGCCAGGCATCGCGCACATGCTGGCCATTGAAGGCGTACTGATCAAAGGCCCAGAAGGCGCCAAAACCGAGCACCGTTATCAATATGAAGGTACGCATCGTTTGATTTTCGGCTTATCTACGCCAGCGTCTCCAGCGGTTGGTCCATCTACGTTCAGCTACAGAAAGTCCATCATCTTGAATTGGAGGCTTTGAAACCCAGTTAGTCGGATTGGAATCTGTACCTGAAACGGAGGTAGGAAATGCCGGTCCGCGCGCGGATTCCGAAGGATATTGGGGTCCATGCTGCGCTGTCGCTGGGATAGCAACCAACAGCGTCGCTGAAATGATCAAGGGGTGTCGTAGCATCTTTGGTGCTTCTGTCGAGGTCTGTAGTTACTCATAACTATTGCCTCGGCCTGACGTTCCCGAACGACGCCCTAAGCAGGTCGCAGTTTCATGAATGCAAATTGCCCAACTACCGGGGAGTTAAACCAAGCCGCTCTACAGGAACACTCTCGACGATGCGTATTCAACCCAGTGTGGGCGGTTCCATCCTTTCCGCCCGCAGAGCGGCCGGCCCGATTTCGAGTAACCCTCCGACCGGGGCAGCTTCACGCAAAAAAAGCCCCAGTCTTGCGACCGGGGCTTAAGTTTGGGGACGGACCTCCCAAGGAAGGCGGCCCGACGGCGATGCTCTAGCAGTGCAAAAGCAACACCTCTATATTATTCGACACGTTATCGTCGAAGCCCGAGCGATCGAGAGTGGCTTTTTTGCACCTCACCGAACGGTCGAGGGGCCCCGCGCGCTTTTTTTTGGAGCGCGAGCCGAGCTGACAGCCGCTACAAATCACAGTAGCGATGAGGATCTAAGCTAGCGTTTAGCTGACGACTTTTGGATTTCAATAAGATGCGGAAAAATCTGACATCTTACTTACTCGCCTTTGCGGCAATATTACTGTGCGTTGCCGTTCTTTTGTCCGCAACGTGGATCTGGCTGAGCCTTCCCCTACTCTACGCGGGCATAGCTTTCGCCGTCGCAGCGCTCGTCCGCTTCTGTTGGCTTAGGCTATTCGTCGAATAGGCGTGCGTAGTCGCGGGATATTTTTGACGATGGATAAGCCGGCAAATGTCCTAATCGTTTTCGTCGCGATTGTAATACTTGTCGCAGTGACCGCGGCTATGATGCACGCCTTCATCCGTTAGCTAGAAAGACGGGAATATGGAACGGTCGGAAGATGTTCAGGCGGCACTCGTACAAGCGATTGAGCGTATTCAAATCGCCATGTGGTTAGTCGACGAGCAGGCCTATCCGACCAGCGCATACTTGATTGGTCGCGCCTTAGATCAGATGCGGGCCGATGTGGGGCCCAATGCAATTAAGGGCGCGCCTCCATCGCATTAAAAGAAGGGCGCTGTCGGTGGTCACGAGTGAACGCCGCCCAAAGCGCCCTTCAATTGACCTGAAAGCCGAAGTGCCTTTTGGTGATCTAGCCTCACTCTAACGCGAGTAGCCTTACCCTCAATCCGAGTAATCAACACTAGATCTAGGCCTTGCTCATTCGGTCGCGCATCGACATCGGTCGCATCGACCGTTGGAAAGACATTCGGTTCGATTTCATCGATTTTAATAACCACGGCTCCCTCCCCATCAGAGTGGCTGGAAAGGTACTATGGTAGTCAGTGCTCGATCGAGATGCTAATTGACGCGGTTAGTGCCTTTGCTCTTGATTGGGCACATAGCGAAACACGTGACGTAGTGGGCAGCGGCGTAAAATGTTGACACTCAGTCTGCAAACCCACGTTTTCAGAAATTGCGTGAAGACTAAAAGGGCAGCGGTGCGAAATGCTCTGACAATAGCTGTAGTAATTGCCTGCCTTGTTGGCCCAGTTCGCGCCCAACAGGGGTCTGCATATCCCTCTCCGGGGTCCAGCCGGGGCGAAGCCTTCCCAAAACATGTATCGCCTACGGGCACACCCACGACCAATTGGGTGGGACAAGAACATGAATACACAGATCCGAATGGACCAAATTCAAGACGATTGTATCGATCCCAGCACTACCATCATCGTCACCGCCGCCATTATCACCATCGTTGATTCCACTTCCAGAGGAAACCCGGCGCAGTTCACCATCTCAAACGCTTAGATGTACGTCGCTGACGCGAGCCTTGATTTTTGATTAGCGGAGCCGCGGCTAGGGGTAAGTTGTCTTAACCGATGGGTGGCATATTGGCGACACGGCCAGATGGCGGAATGGCGACGCAAGAGCGGTGCAAGGCTCCTCATCCTTGGTTCAAATCCAAGGTCTGGCCTCCAACGGCGTTCGCATATCAGTTAAACTGGTTTGATTATGGCTCACTGAGTACAAGGCCATTCTCATCTTGTCCGCGGCGACAAAGCTCTTGTCTTTACGGCGGCTCTGCCCCGACCCTTGGTGGGGCCACTTCTCGTTCGCGCGCACGCTGCGACGAGGCGCCACTGGGTACGCGACTAAAACGCTGTTATCGTGAAAAGGCCGCTCGTGATGGTGCGGCTTTCCTCAGTAGGCGGCCTCGCCAACGCTCCCCCGGCGGGGCCGTTTCTTGTTCGCCGCCACGCCGGCAACGCAACCTCAGCCATAGGCAGCGTCAGCGGCCAAGAACAAGTGCAAAAAGCTGATTATTTTGCGGGGGCGGGGCACGCGCACTTACCACAACATAAAGCCAGGTACTTTGAATTTTCATAGGCTATCCCAAGCCTCAGCCCGTCGGTTGTTGCAACCGTGACTTGGTTATGCTTTTGCAATTCCGTTGGACGAGCAAGGACCCAGAAGGGAAGAGCCATGCGAATACTTGGCGCGATAGTTACGGTTGCGATTTGGGCTGTTTCGCCAGCAAGTGCCGATGATCCTCATGTTCCAAATGTCCAGGAACTATACAATAATTGTAAGATTACGGCCAGATCAGATGAACGAATTTTCTGCACCGGATATATTTCTGCGGTTGCTGAGCAGCTGCGGTTCTCGGCAGGATACAAGACCCTGCACCCAGATGTACCGTGGCCGTTCGTTATGTGCGATCCACCAACGTCCGCTGTGATGGTTCAAGCGTTTGTAAACTGGGCGGAACAAAATCCCCAGGAATGGACCACGCCACGTGTCATCGGAGTGATGATAGCGCTTGCGAAGAATTGGCCTTGTAAGAACTGAATTGCACTTACATTCGGCGCGTGGCGGACATGGCCCACGCGATTATATCAGCATTCCGAGGGGAGAGCGGATATGAGCTAGCTGACCTCAGTTGACCCCAACGCTCGGCGTTCAAAGCAGATATCGGTTCTTCGAACCTTATAAAGTGACTGTGTCAGAGAGCAGTGTCTCAGCAGAGCGCGTTTCGACGGGCTCGTAGGTAATATTTACGTCTTCGTCCAATTTACACAGCAGAGATAATGAATTCGCGTGAGCCTTCCGGTCGGTAGCTCGATCAAAATCTCGCACGTTGCTCTTACACTTTAGTTGATGATTAAAACTCGTAATTTCTTGCTGGCTCGTAGCGAGTTTCATTGCGACTACCGCGAATTTTTCCACCAGCAAATTAAAATCTCTTTTTGCGTGGGCAGCGGCTACGTCGCGCGATTCTATGGTCTTGAGTAAGGAATTCACCCGCTGCGTAAGCGTTCCTTGTAACTGTTCGAGATCTTGTTGCTGATGCTCTTTGGCAATAAGCGAACGCTGTAACACCTCCAGCTTTTCTAACAACTTTTGCCGAATTTCGGATAGTAATTTATTCGCAATCGCGGCCCGAGACGCCGTAGCTTCAAGACGACTTTTCATCTTGCCGCTCTCAATCCCCAGTGTTTTGTTATGCTCAATAGTCAAAGCGACTAAACTGTCGCGTTCGGTCTCCATTGTGGAGAGCGTTTCCTTCATTTGCTCGCGCTGAGATCTTAAATCATCGACCGCAGTATGACTCTCGACGAGACGACGTGAAAGATCCGCAATCACATGGGTAATTGCGAACATTCCCCTTGAGCGCTCAAGGGAATTTAGTCGTTCCTCGACAAGGGCCCGTTCCGCCGCCGTAGCGCGTGCCGCCATGGCGTTGAGCTGAGTTTTTAGCGTAGCGTCATCGGCGCAATATTTCTCATTTGCAAATTTGACCGCTTCGGCAAGCCTACCGCGGTCGGCGGCGGCTTCAGTCAATGCCGTGTTAGCTTGTTTGAGCAACGCGGACATCTGGATGATAGTTTCGTCACTCTCAGCAAGACGGCAAACCAGGTGCGCGTTTTCGCTGGCAATCAAATCGAGCGAAGCTTGCAGTGAAAAGCTTTGATTCTCCAGAACAGCAAGCTCCTCACGCGCCGAGCTGAGCTTCTGTTCCAATTCGCCGACCTGCTCATCCGGCCGCGTGGCTGGCGCAACCGATGCCGCCATTTTTTTGCCCAGAATTCGTAGGGTCGCAGTGTTTCGCGGCGCGGTCTGTTCAGGTTTGATGACCTGAGCGGTTCTCGAATCGGCTAGGTTCTTTGGTTCAACCTCGCCGACTTCCGCGTTGTATCTATCGCCCGTCCCGCTACCTCGGGAATTTCCTGTTACCGCCTTTAAGGGGCGTCGCTCGCGATCGTATTCGGAAACGGCGTCTGTCCCGCCTAAGCCGCCAGCATGGGCAATAATCAGATGCTGTGCCTGCTTTTGCCAGCCATCCCTTCGCATAGCCGTCTTGGTGAGAACCATTTGCAGGGTGCCGTTGCTGGTTGTACGCGCCTCTGCGCCACAATAGTTAACGTAACGTTAACTCCAACATCGACTGCAAACTCAAACTTAGCCAACCCGCAGTGACGTCGTTTGCTGTTATCTGATTCGGGAACGGAATGACCAGCGTGAAGTAACCTGCTTAGCTTTTTGAGCGAAGCAAAGTGAAAGAAAAATACGGGAAAGCAGCCTGGGTTATTGCACAAGAGGTTCGCCGAGCGGTGCGTAACAGCCGTTGCGATTTCAGTATTGCTTAGTCGGATGTGATCTGATTGCCGCGACGCCATTTCACGCAGGCGGTCCTGCCTTGAGTGCTTTTTGAGAGGAGCAGCGTGAATCTCGCGGGTATACTGGTGGCACTCTCGATCGATATTCGAACGCCCGTGTTGGAGAGATCAAGAACGGTGCATGGGCGGGTGGCGAACCCGCCCAAGCGGATATAAGCCATCGCGCCGATTGTCCTGCGCTTGGTTCGGCGCTTATCCTTTCGGGCGGAAATTGCGTCGTATTTGCCAAAGGCGGCCATGGGCCTGTGGTCCCTAAACCGAGCCAATGTTTGACTGATTACAGATTGCGCTAGGGAGATTTACCCGCGGTTTATGCGGTACCTAAAGAGGGTCCGATCCACAGTAAGACGGTCCAAAGCTTCAAAAGCTGATAGCGGAGCAGTAAATCACTTTTTGCGTGGGGACGGGAGAGAACCAACAACCCGACTGGCAAACTGAAACCCAATATTCGGGTATGGATGTCGGGCCCGAAAAACCAAGCAAGAGGCGGTGAAGGGTCAAACTTCAACAGGGACCAGTTCACATTTCAAAAGGTACGAACGCTCTTCCCAATATTTGTTCATACCGGCAGCTGATCTATGATAATTTCTGCATTAGCCGTAGCCATTGGCTTCTCCGCCTGGCTGGGGTTAGGCCGCGCAAGGTGCTCGCACACCATGCGCGGCCGATTTATGCATGCGCCCAATCAGCGAATAAAGTTCACGAATAGATTTAGCTGGCATCAGATAATAAAATATTTGACGCACGAAGCCACACCGGCGCTGCCATATCATGCGCCCGGCGACCCGCCGTCGCGGACGAAAGCTGCCCTGATTTTACCGCGAAATTTGTGCGTTAACAGTAACTTAACCTTACGGGTATTGAGTCTGTTGCACTTTAGCAAAGTACTTCCAATGGCTTAGTTGATTAAACATCGTTAACTATTGAATCGGCGAGAGCCTTCAAAATGAAGCGGACCACGATCGTCGCGATCCTGACAGTCATTCCTATGGGTTACGCACTGGCAGCCGATATGCCCCAGTCTGCCCCTCCGCCCGCTTTCGTTCCGGTTGCGGCGACTGTCTATAATTGGGGTGGTATTTATCTTGGTCTCAATGGCGGCTACGCATTCGGATCCAGTAAGTGGAGCAGTGGTCCGATATCATCTGGGAATTTTAGTGTTACGGGGCCGGCGATCGGCGGAACGCTTGGCGCCAATATTCAGTCCGACGCCTTTGTGTTTGGCGTCGAAACTGACCTCGATTATTCGCCAGTTAAGGGCAATGCGCCTCCGGTCTTCTGCGCCGCCTGCCAAACCTCGAATACCTGGCTCGGGACTACACGGGCGCGCGCGGGATATGCGGCGAATCGTGTACTATTCTACGGAACCGCCGGTGGTGCCTATGGTAACATCAAGGCTACGGCTCTCGGCGTCAGCAACAACACCACAGAATTCGGCTGGGTCGCCGGCGGCGGGGTTGAAGCCGCCTTCACCGACAACTGGACCGGTAGGCTCGAATACCTTTATGTAAATCTCCAAAATGGATCTTGCACGTCAGCATGCGGATCACCTCCGGCCAACGGTCAGTCCGTTAGTTTTGCCGAAAGCCTGGTGCGTGCCGGCATTGACTACAAGTTCAGACCCTAGCGAGAGGCGCTGTAACGCTGGGATCCGCTTCGCTTTAAAAACTTGTCAACTTAGAACCGCAGCGGGCACCCGGGCCGGGATGCATTGAAAAGCATTGTCCGTCCCGTACTATGTTCCACCCATGTGGATTAAAAATATGTTGTGGACGGGAGTGCTCCCGATTGCGTTTGACATTTTCGCCCTAAAGGCCTTTAGGCTTTGACAAGCTAGACCCGCAACATCGCGGTGAGCGTGGCCTCCTAAAGCGGACGTTGCAGAACTCTCGTATTCGCTGCTTGTGTCAAAACAACGCTGCAGCCCCTGCACTCGAACGCTCGCAAGTCAGGAAGGCCGAATCTGGGAATTGACCGCGCCAAGCGCATTGGATTCCCGCAGCTTGGGCATTCCGCCGGTTGTTCGGTGCTCGTTAAGTCTAAGTGCACGAATGAGCCCATATGCGCCGCTCTAGGCCACCGCTCTGTGGCGGTCCCAGGCTTCCAATTCTGCGAGTTGCTGCTGAAGCTTGGCCGTCTGAAACCAACTGTCTGAGAGCGCCAGCCAGCTGTTCATATCGTCTTCGTTCCTCGAAGTTTTGGCCTTTCGCTGGCATTGTGCCGCGCAATCGCGCGCTATGTTGTACTTTTGCATGCGGATTGCCCCTAGAATTACCCAGTACGCGTAGCGTGGTGGGTGGCGTGCAGCACTGACACTACATTGAAGCGTCCGACGTGAGGGCGCGCCAGGGCTTTCCGTGCCAGTTGGTCGGTACCCATAACAAAGCCGGCCAAAATAAATCCTACGCCCGACCCGTAATCGATCGGTTAAGGCCAGCTGTGGCGTCGGTCCTGTGCGCGGGCAAACGTGCCGCCAACGCGGCCGCGTTTGTTACGAATGCACGGCGAGATCTTTTGATAAGCTTCATCTTCCTTTGATTTTTGTGGATTGCTCCACTCCCACGCGCGAAAGCGGCAGACTCATGGTATTTGGAGAAATCAGGTGATGACGCGAATTAAAGCGTTGCGTAGGGGCAGGTCTCGGCGCCTCGCTTCGACGACGTCAGGATCTCGGACCCGCTGATCTGCGAAGTCGAGTCTAGAGGGACTAAAACGATGCAATGGGATGAATTTGCCTCCATTCTGATACTCGGCATTTTGGGCGGCGCACTCGTTTATGTTCTGACCTTCGGATTTCAATAGATTTTGCTTCGAACAAAGCAGCCGTTGAGAGAAATCTTGTCCCAAAAGAAAGGCCGCCTCGCGGCGGTCTCGCTTGAGCGTCCTAAACTAAGCGACTGCTACTATCTGCAAACGGCTCTTCCGCCGTGTAGCGGTGCGGACTATTCCAGGACCGCAAAAACCATCAGGCCAGAGAACCGAAGCGTAACGTCTACCTCGCAACAACTAAAAATGAAATTCTGTAGGTAGGAAATCTGCAATCGCGGATGAGGGTACAAAATACCCTGCGTGACTCTTCCGTCCACTGACCGCATCCTGTGTTGTCGCTGAAGCGCTCATAATGCCCAAAAGGCATTTTTTCTCAGCACCGAAAGCCCTCGAACCTGAGACTTGGACATCCCTTATGAGGGTGCGGATCCTGGTTCGATACGGAAGTGGAATCACCTTCGGAGAAATTACAAGAGAGCGCGCGGTTCGGTCCGGGTAGGCGACGATGACATTCTGTGATCTCCCGATCGGCGTGAATGTGGATAGCGTCTTGTCGCCGTCCTAAGACTTGTCTAGGCGTTCCATTGAAAATCGGTTCAATCTGCGAGCCCCCCGAGCGCATAGGCCGCTTCCGTAAGCAAGCCGGGCTTCAGCCCGAGCTGGTCGAACCATCTTTTGAATACCACTGCGATCGCGCCGCTCCGATAAATCTGAGCCAATCCCGTATTGACCGCCAAACGCAGTGCCCAATCGCCGCGCGGCAAAGTAATTGCATAAGCCTCGATCGATAGATCATCAGGCAGCATGAAAAGCGCCTCGGGATGCTTGGTCTGGGTCCCCACCAAAAGCAATTTATCGCTGGCGTAGCCATCGACCTTGCCAGATTCCAGTGCGCCAATGCCCTCGTCGCGATCCTTAACCGAGACCACGACAATATTGAGATGATGTTGATCGCTTTGATCTCTAATAGCTTGCTCGTTCGTTGTGCCAGCGATTACTGCTATCTTCTTGCCGGTCATTTCGGCAAACAGTTGAATCTTCGAGGCCCGCGATACGACAACGCCGGTCGATTCCGCGAAAATTATGTTAGAGAAGTCTACCTCTTTCATACGTCCCAGCGTCATCGTGCTCGAGCCGCATTCCATATCGGCCCTGTTCCCTGTGATGGTAGAGAACCGCGTCTGTACGGTAACGGGGACCCATTAAATCTTGAGATCCTGCAATCCTAATTGTTGAGCGATCGATTTAACGACCAGCTGACACAAATCAATCGAAAATCCGACAGGGTCGCCCTTGTCGCTTACGAAGGCGAACGGGGTGGCGTCCGTCCGATTGGCGACCCGTATGGTCTGGCTGTCGGCGATCGATTTAAGGCGACTTTCGGGTGGAAATTGACCCTGCGCAGAAGCGCTTGCTAAAGAAACGAACAGTGCAACAAATATACTGATTGGTCGAAGCATCATCGTCTGCCCCTCTCCGAGAAACTGCTCACATAAAGCGCCGTGCATATTAACAGGTCTAAGACCGCATTACATGCGAAAGTGCGGCCTGGATAGAAGTCGGCATCAGTGCGAATCGACGGACACAACAGTCGCATTGACTAAATTGGCATAGATTTTGTTATTCGGATTGAGCGCGGGCGATTGCTTTGGTGCGAAGCTGGATGTTTCGATAGTTTCGGCGGCCAAATAATATTCCCAGTGAAACTTCTTAATGAAGTTAAGTCGTGCTGCGAGCGGGTAGAAATTATGGGAAGACCCCGCGCTGTTCAGTGCGGCAACCCGACGATCAGTGCACTGATGCCACTCCAGGCGATCTGGATCCCGATGCAGGTCAGGATGAAGGCCGACAGTCGGACCAGCACATTGATGCCCGCGTTCCCCAGAAAACCGGCGAGCTGCGCCGCGAAACGGTAGGACAGATAGATCGTTGCCGCAATGGCGAGCAGCCCTGCGACGGCCGCAAACGCAAGGAGCGCCAGGTGCTCCGTTGTATCGCCGTCGGGGCGTCGCGTGCCGATCGTCAGAGCTACCGAGATCGATCCGGGGCCGACAGTGAGCGGCAATGTGAGCGGATAAAAGCTATCGCCGATCGTGGTCGAGCGCGCCTCGTTCTTTACATCCTGCCGCTCCGGCGGCTCGTTGCCTTCGTTGAGGAGCCGCCATCCCATCGCTGCGACGAGAAGACCGCCGGCGACGCGCACCACCGGCACCGTCAGTCCGAAGAATTCTAAAATCTCCGAGCCGAACAGGAGCGAACCGAGTAGGAGAAAGAAGCCGTTAAACGCGACGCCGAAGGCAAGGCGGTTGCGATCCCGCGAGGTGCAGTCGGCGGTCAGGCTGAGAAAGATCGGCGCCGAGCCGAGCGGGTTCACGATGGGAAACAGCGCGGCGAAAACCAGAAGGAACGTATTGACGACGGCGGTCACGCAAACACGCTCCGTAACGGCCCGCGCGGCCTACTCCGCCGGCTGCTTGGGCTTCGGCTTGGGCTTGAAGAACGTGCCTTTGAGATTGTCCCAGAGCTGAATCTTGGCGCCATGCTTATGCATGATCGTGCTCTGCTGGATCACCGACAATGTGTTGTTCCACGCCCAGTAGATCACGAGGCCTGCCGGGAATTTCGCCAGCATGAACGTAAAGATAATCGGCATCCAGTTGAAGATCATCTGCTGGGTCGGATCGGGGGGCGCCGGATTGAGCTTCATCTGCACCCACATCGTCACGCCCATCATCGCCGGCCAGAAGCCGAGATGGAGGAACGAGCCGATGACGGGGAGAATCGTCGGGTCGAAGGGCAGCAGTCCGCCGAGCGTAAAGATGTTGGTCGGGTCGGGCGCCGAAAGGTCGTGGATCCAGCCGTAGAACGGCGCGTGCCGCATCTCGATGGTGATGAACAGTACTTTGTATAGCGAGAAGAACACCGGAATCTGGATGGCGATGGGCAGGCACCCGGCGATAGGATTGATCTGCTCTTTCTTGTAGAGCTCCATCATCGCCTGCTGCTGCTTCATCTTGTCGTCGGCGTAACGCTCCTTGATCATTGCCATTTGCGGCTGCACCGCCTTCATCTTAGCCATCGAGGCGTAAGACTTGTTGGCGAGCGGGAAGAATAAGATCTTCACGATGACAGTGACGATCAGGATGGCGATGCCGAAATTGCCGATCAGATGGAAGAAGTAATCCATGCCGAGGAACATCGGCTTGGTGATGAAATAGAACCAGCCCCAGTCGATCAGCAGATCGAACTTGTTGAGGCCGAGCGCCGCGTTATAGCCGCCGTCGATGCCGCCGATGAAGTTGATGCCGACGACGGAGACTTCCTTGGCGCCGGCGAACAGCCGCGCGTCGGCTGAGCCGGTCGCGCCCGGCGCGATGGTCTGCGGCTGCAGCAGATAATCGGTCTGATAAATCTTCAGTCCACCGGAATCCGCGGCGGAGAAGCGTGCCTTCACCCGCGCATCGGTGTTGGGGAGAAGCGCTGCCGCGAAATATTTGTCGGTGAAGCCGAGCCACGCATCGGTGGCGTCCCAGCTCTCGGACTTCTTGTCGTCCATTTTCTTGTAGGTTTCGGTCTGCTCGCCCTGATCGCCCATCACGCCGATGAGGCCTTCGTGCAGGATGTAATAGCCGAGCACCGGTGGCGCGCCGTGGCGCGAGACGAGCGCATAGGGAAACAGCGACACCGGGCTGCTGCCCTTGTTCGCGACTGCGTCCTTCACCGTGAACAGATAATGGTCGTCGACGGCAATGGTGCGGGTAAAGATAAGGCCTTCGCCGTTGTCGTAGGTCA
The DNA here is from genome assembly GCA_963808205.1 of uncultured Alphaproteobacteria bacterium. GTDB lineage: Bacteria > Pseudomonadota > Alphaproteobacteria > Rhizobiales > Xanthobacteraceae > BOG-931. The sequence continues at coordinate 54,697 of CAWEER010000005.1, read as the reverse complement.
GCGTCACCGGATGATCGACGCCGAGCGGTCCCGAGCCTTGCTGCTTCCACACCGTGTCGGGGCCGGGCAGCGCGGCGGTGGTGCCGGAGGCCGGCACCCAGCCGAATTCGGCGTAATACGCATCCGGCGCACCCGACGGCGAGAACAGCACGATCGGCGGCGACTCCGGGTCGATGGTCTCGCGGTATTGCGTCAGTGTCAGGTCGTCGATCCGTCCGCCTTTGAGATCGATCGAGCCGCCGAGCCGCGGCGTCGAGATCGCGACGCGCGCGGACGAGGCGATCACCGTCTCGCGGGACGCGGCCTGCGCCTGCGGCGTGGCGTTCGGCAGGCCCGGCGCTTCGGCCGTGCCCGGCTGCGGCGCCGATTGCGACGCGCCTGACCGGGTCGCGACGCCGGGCTGAGCCTGAGTCTGTTCCTGCTGCTTGAGAGCGGCTTCCTGCTTCTGCCGCTCCATCTGCGGATAGCCGATGAAATATTGCCAGCCGACCACGACGAGGAGCGACAGCACGATGGCCAAAATGGTGTTCTTGTGCTCGCCCATGCTCAAGCCTTGCGCGGTGTTTGGCGCGGCGAGGGCCGCGGCGATCCCGCTTCATGTAAGGACCGCGCCGGGGCGGCACCAGTTGCCGCGCGTCCGGATTCATGAATGCGGCGGAGCGCCACGTCGAGTTCCCGCACCATGTCGCCGAACGGTATCTTGAGCGCCGCCTGCCGTCCGATCAGCACGTAGTCATAGCCGGCGCAAAGCGCGGGTTGGGCGTGGAGCCGCACCACTTCGCGCAACCGGCGGCGTACCCGGTTCCGCTGCACGGCATTGCCCACTTGCTTGGAAACCGTGAAGCCGACCCGCACGAGGGCGTCGCGCCGGCCGGTTTCGGCGCGATGCAGCGCCTGCACGACGAAAGCGCGGCCCGGCGCCCGCGCGCCCTTGGCGGCAGCCTGAAAGTCCGTCCGGCGTTTCAACCGCTCCATGAGACCGACTTTAAGCCGCATTGTATTCGTTAAGGGACCGACGCAACACGTGTCCCGGATCGAGAGCCTGGTTACGCGCTGAGCTTCTTGCGTCCGCGCGCGCGGCGCGCATTGAGCACCTTGCGGCCGCCATTGGTCGCCATGCGGGAGCGGAATCCGTGACGGCGCTTGCGCACCAATTTGCTCGGCTGGTAGGTCCGTTTCACGGGCTGGTCTCCGCTGCGCGCCTGACTTCAGGGATGTCGCTTCACCGGCTTGTCGCGGCGGTGCGATTGGCGCGGCTTATACGGGAGGCCTCCCGGCCCGTCAACGTGACTTTCTCCCTCATATTCCAGCGCTATTTCGACCAAGCCGGCAGCCGCATTGCCACGCGCCGAGGACTATAGAATAGGTGTAACCAAGCTTAAGACAGCCCCCAGGCTCAAGGCGCGAAAAATGGCGCAAGAAGCGAACCGGCAACTGCCGCAAGACCTGCCCCAGTCACTTCCCGGAGAGCCGGCGAACGCGACCGAACAAGCGGCCGTCAATGCAGCTGGCGCGGCGTCGCGGCAGCAGATCCGGCCGGACATCTGCGTGATCGGCGCCGGCACCGGCGCTTTGACGGCGGCGGCCGCGGCAGCCGCCTTCGGCGTCAATGTGGTGCTGATCGAGAAAGGCCCGCCTGGCGGCGAGAGACGCAGCGGCGCCTTGCCGGCCCAAGCGCTGCGCGCGGCTGCCGGACAGGCGAGCGCCTTGCGCTACGGCGCGCAATTTGGCGCGAAGAACGCGCGCCCCGGCATCGACTTCGCCGCGGTGCGCGCGCATGTGCGTGACGTCGTCGCCGCCGTCGCGCCGCAGGATTCGCGCGAGCGTTACAACGGTATGGGCGTGCGCATCCTTGAAGGCCAAGCGCATTTCACCGATCGCGAAACGGTCGCGATCGGCAATTTTGACATCAAGGCGCGCCGCTTCGTGATTGCGACCGGTTCGTCCCCGGCGCTGCCAGCGATCCCCGGGCTTGCCGAAGTGGCGCACCTCACCAGCGAAACGATCTTCGATCTTTCCGAATGTCCGGGTCATCTCGTCGTCATCGGCGCAGGATCGGGCGGTCTTGAATTGGCGCAAACCTTTCGCCGGCTCGGCGCCGAAGTCACGGTGCTCGAAGGCGCAACGCCGCTGCCGCACGACGATCCGGAATGCGTGGCGATTGTGCTCGATGCCCTTGCCCGCGACGGCGTTATAGTGCGAACCGGCGCCACCGTCGCGCGCGTGCGCCGCGCGCTGGCGCGGGTGCGGGTGGACATCACGAGCGGCGGCGGCGAAGAGACGATCGAAGGCACGCATATTCTTGTCGTCGCGGGACGCCGGCCAAATCTCGAAGGCCTCGATCTTGAATCCGGCGGCATCGCTTACGGTCCGAACGGCATCGCGGTCGACCGCGGGCTGCGCACCAGCAACAAACAGGTCTATGCGATCGGCGAAGCAGCCGGCGCGCCGCCCCTCGTTCACGCCGCCCAGCACCAGGCCGGGCTCGTGATTCGCAATGCGCTGTTTCGCACGCCGGTCGATTCCGGCCGCCATGCCATTCCGCGCGTCACCTATACCGATCCCGAACTGGCGCATGTCGGGTTCACGGAAGGCGAGGCGCGCGCGCGTTCCGGCGTCATCCGCGTGCTGCGCTCGCCCTACCGCGAGAACGACCGCGCCCAGGCCACGGGAGCGACGCACGGCCACATCAAGATCATCACCGATCGCAAGGGCACGATCCTCGGCGCGACGATCGTCGGCGCGGAGGCCGCCGAAAACATCGCCGCCTGGTCGTTGGCTGTTAGCCAAACGCTGAATATCGAGGCTATGGCTGGTGTTATTGTGCCGTACCCGACCTATGCCGAGGTGGGCAAACGTGCCGCCATGACATATTTCACCCGGGGTTTGACGTCACCCTCGGTGCGTCGCATCATTGGGTGGCTGCGCCGTTTTGGCTGAAAAACGGCAGCAAGGCTCGGACATGACTGAAGAATCCGCCGTGCAGCCGGATCCGGTCCGGACGCCGCGCTTTGGGCTTTCCGGAAAGCTCCTCGTTCTCACGATCCTGTTCGTGATGATCGCGGAAGTACTGATCTATGTGCCTTCGGTCGCCAATTTCCGCATCGTCTGGCTCAAGGACCGCCTCGCCACCGCCTATACCGCTGCACTCGTACTCGATGCCGCCCCGAACGGTGTGGTGTCGGACGCACTCGCCAAGCAGATCCTCAATTCCATCGGCGCGCGTGCCGTCGCACTGAAGATGGGCTCGCGGCACCGCATGATCGCAGTGGACGACATGCCGCCGGTGATCAACGACACATACGACATGCATAATGTCTATGCCTTCGATGCAATCGTCGACGCGTTTCGGACGATGCTGAACAGGCGAAAGGATGCGATGCGCGTCGTCGGCCCGCTGCCGTCGTCGCAAGGCGACGACGAATATATCGAACTCGTCTTGAATGAGCAGCCGTTGCGCCAGGCGATGCTGCGTTATTCGGCCGACATCCTGTTCCTGTCGCTGGTGATATCGGTCATCACCGCGGCGCTGGTCTATCTGGCGCTGCATTACATGTTCGTGCGGCCGATGCGGCGCATCACCGCCGCAATGATGGCGTTTCGCGCGGACCCGGAAAACGCCGACCGCGTCATCGTGCCGTCCGGCCGCGCCGACGAGATCGGCACCGCCGAGTACGAACTCTCGTCAATGCAGAGCGAATTGTCCTCGATGTTACACCAGAAGAGTTGTCTTGCCGCCCTCGGCCTTGCCGTGTCCAAGATCAATCACGACCTGCGCAATCTTCTTTCCTCGGCGCAACTATTCTCCGACCGGCTGGCGGATTTGCCGGATCCGGCGGTGCAGCGTTTTGCGCCGAAGCTGATGCGCGCGCTCGAGCGCGCCATCGCGCTGTGCCAGTCGACGCTGTCCTACGGGCGTTTGCAGGAACCGCTGCCGGAGCGCCGGCAAATCATGCTGGAGCCTCTGGTCGAGGAAGTGCACGAGACCTTGAATCTGGGAACCGACGGACCGATCCGTTGGATCAGCGCGGTCGAACGCGGTCTCGTCGTAGAGGCCGATTACGATCAGCTTTATCGCGTTCTGCTTAATCTCTCGCGCAATGCCGTTCAGGCGATGGAAAGCCGCGAGACGCGCGATCCAGGCCGCGATCAAATCCGCATCACTGGGCGCCGCGAAGGTGCAGTCGTGGTGATCGAAGTGTCTGATACCGGTCCCGGATTTTCTGAGAAAGCGCGGGCACATTTGTTCGAGGCATTCCAGGGTTCGACCCGCCCTGGCGGCACTGGGCTCGGCCTCGCCATCGCCGCCGAACTGGTTCGGGCCCATGGCGGTGAAATCCGCCTCGTCGAGGGCACGATCGGCGCCACCATCCGAGTGACCATACCCGACCGCGCCGTCGAGCTTGCCGCGCATCGCGGCGCCCGCGCGCAAGGGTAACGATCCGGCCCTGCGAAGCAGGGAAAGGAGGGGACAAATCTTGCCATCATGCGTCGAAGCCTATAGCTACGACGCGCCGCGCCCGTAGCTCAGCTGGATAGAGCACCAGACTACGAATTTGGGGGTCGGGAGTTCGAATCTCTCCGGGCGCGCCATTAAGTTCAATAATTTAGGTCAATTTTGCTAATTTCGACTGATGGCATCACTGGGGGCTAGCTAGCAATACACGCCGCAGTGGGTCTTTTTCAGCCGAATCAAACTCAGATCTGCAATCTGTCAAGATATCAGCAAGAAGCTTGAACGCGATAATAGCTAGCCTGATTTTGGCACAGCGCCTTCAGCTGCAAGATGTCTCCGAAGTCGTAAAGTCCCACCTCATTAAAATCGCCGACAAGATAGTGATTGAGGTTATCGGTCCCCAGGTAGACCGTTTCGATTGTACCCACTGAGTGATCCAATATCACTCCGTGTGTCTGCAATTCGTTGTCTTTCGCCGGGCGCTCTTTTTCTTCCACCCCCGAATTTGCCGTCGCGGTATCGGGCGTTGCCGCAAACCCCACCAAACCAAAATTGCTGCCATTAAAGCTGAGCACGGGGTTCAACACCGCTGTTGCCCCTGTTCGCTCCGCCACAAAAGCCACCTGCGGCGGCCGGTACACACTGGCCGCTACATTTTTATCAGTCGCGTAATATTGGCGACCGGAAAATCTTGCGCAGGGGAATCCCGTTTTACAATTAGAGGCGAGCTCGGCTCGCGTGGCGACTTCTGTTTGATCCAAATTGGAGGCGTTACGGCCAAAACCGTAAAAGCGCTTAATGGTGCAATTTGTCCCGGGACAAATAATTCCGCCGATGGTCGCGGGAGAGAGGGTGCCAGTCGTATCGGTCACCATATCCATACAAGCGACATCCACGCCCCCCGTGGAATTGCAAACGAGCATGATAGGGCGGCCGAGGGTAGAGGCGCTGTATGCCCGAGAGGCACTATACCAAAAATAAGCAGGGCCCCGATCTTGGCCCGCTGGAGCACCCACTTCAGCCTTGCGCCAATTTGAATCGACGTAATAACCAGTCAACATCACCGCGACAAGCGCACCTATCAATATAATTGGACGCGGTCGCATTGCGCTCACCCGAAAAAGAAGAGGCCGCCCACGGAGGCGGCCTCCCAGGCGGATATTACCGTGCGCCCCCGCCGGCACGAGTGAACCTAGTACGGTTCCGTACATTTCGCCTGTGACAAATTAGAGGGCCAGCAATCTGAAAATCAAAGGGGACGAACCTTGCAGTCCGTCCCCCAGGGCGACCGCCGGCGGGGGCGACGGATTGCCAGCGAATCGCCACATCTGATTTGTGAGAATGGGCTGCACCTGACAACTGAGACAAATCACAGTCGATGTATGCACGGGAGAAAGTCCATCCCGCCCCACCCCGGAGAGCCGCGGGAAGCTGAATTGCGCCCCTGTTATTTTCTGTTCTTTCAGGCCTGACATAAATAACTGACACAGTCAGTGACACGCGATCGTGGGGATCGATTTTGCCCTCTAAAGCGGCCATCAGCGGACATAGTCCGTCCGCTAAGTGCCAGAAACGGACATGGCAAGCGGCGCACACGCCAGCAAAAAACCCCGGCAAATGGCCGGGGCTTGGCATTGGAGCGGTATCGCTGAAGATTAGCCGGCTGCTTGCGCCTTCTGTTTTCGGCGTCGGCAAAGTCACTCAACCGAACGAAACTCCAAGCTTGTTCTCGGACCGCCAAATTACACGGCACCGTCGGCTTGAAAGAGCGTGATCGAAAGATAGCGCAAAAGAATCGTGGTCACCCACCGGCGATGTCAACGATATGCACGAGCCCACGTTGGTCAGATTTAGGACGGTGCAGTCGAAGAGCGAGGAGCTATTGTTCAAAATGATTTTCGCGCTCTTCAATAAGCGTGTTCGCTGGACCTGTCGTCTATCCTGCATGGCAAACTCCACTACTCTATTCCGTCCTAAGCCGAGCCCGTTACGCTTTTGCAAAAATCATACTCATTTGTTTGGGGGTGGTTGCAACGTTTCATTAATGGTCATTAGACAGCTAGGGCTACTTCGCGTCCTCTCTGAAGAGCATACACGCCCACCGCAAACTCAATTTGGCTTTTCCACGCCGGGGGTCGGTTGTTTCTGCTGAGCGGCGGCGACCAGTTGTTGGAGGCTTTGGAGGAGTTGAAGGGCGGCGGGCTGTGTCAACATCAGCCGTCCGGTCACGACGCGCCGAGCCTTGGGCTGCTCGTTGGCGGCGGGTTCGTCAAATCTGACGCAGGCGAGCGTCACGGCGATATTGCCGTGAACACCCCCAACTCCACTGACTTCAGTGGCAAAAATCTCTCGTTCCTGGAGCGGGTCTTCCAAAGGCGGTTTTGGTGGTGAAGCCGGTGTGTTCATGGGGATCAGCCTTTCTGAGCGGGAATCTCCGCTATCCAAGTTTTTGACGAATTACTTGTCCTGTTCAGCCGCAATCATCAGAGCGTCGAGTTCCGACGCTTGATCCACGAGTTTTTCGATAAGGGTCCGGTATTTGGGAGCATACAGATTGAGAAGGGCTTTGCAGGATGGGGTGGTGCACCGCATTTGGCGATTGGTGGCGAGCCAAGCGACCATCTTCTCCGTGCCCTTTCCGCAGCGCGGACAGCGGACAAGGAAAAACAGGCGTTCAGCAGCGGTCAGGGCCATTGGGCTCGTCCTTCACTGATCACATACTGGATATTGGGACTAAAGTGCACCCATTCGCCAAGTGGCCTTGCGATCGAGGGCAGCAGGCATCGAACCAAGCCTCAAGGCCGCGCTAGTAGCAGCCGTTTACTGTTCAGTAACCATCCCAGCGCTACCGTACCGCGCATGGACACTGACAGCCCGTCGCCGACTTGCCCGTTTTGCAGCACGCCCATGCGACACACGGAGTGGCTCTCAAAGTTCAGGTCCTACTCCACCTCACAGAATTTCGATTGCAAAGCCTGCAACGTGTTTCTTAGCGTTCCGGTCGGTGCCCAGGTCCTTCCGATGGATTTATTTGCTGGCCGCACCTAGCTGAGGCGTCGGTTTGTCGCGCTAATGCATTTTTAGCAACCACGGGGCAAAATCCCCGAATGATCGAGAGCGAGTACGACATCGCCCGCGCAGCGGAATGCCTGCGGAGGGCTGATGGTGCCCATAACATTACGGATAAAGTCGCTTGGGCAAAGCTCGCCGAGAGTTGGTTCCGGCTCGCCAGTGTCCGGGCAGATCAGCAGCAACGGCGCCCGGCTGGCAACGGTGTTCCGGCTCTCTGGTAGGTGACAAAAAAAGCCCCGGCGTGTGCCCGGGCTTGAATGAGTTTTCGGGTCGTTGCGAAGAAACGGGCGGACCCTGCTGGTCGTTCGTGACGCCGGTGTGAAACCACCCTAGAAAAACACCCGGACTGGATAATCGCGCGCCAGACCGATATCTCGCAGGCCGGTGTCGCTAAGATTGCCAACCTCGACCCGCGTATTCACGCGATGCTGCCAAGTCACAAACCGCTGCCAAATGCCGGGCCGCCTCTGCTGTCTCGTGCTCATGGTCGCCTCCGGGGCTACAAACCAACCTTTATACTATACGTATCCCGAGCCTGGCGTTTCGCTTGTGACGCACAACACGAAAATGCGCTTTCTCTAATAAGTTGGTGGGGGCGCCCATTTCACGCGACGTTGGAAACGTTGTGGAATCGAGATGTGATATAATCGAGGCAGCGTGTGCCATGGGTTACTGCGTTGTCTCGGTTAGGGCTAGGCATGAGTTCCCACTCTTGCTTCGCCTGCCATTAATCAATATCAGATATTCATGAAGCGATCACTGTCCAATATCAGAAAAAAACGTGGTCGAGGTCGACCTAAGGTAGGTGCAACCCCTGTCATGGTTCGGCTATTGCCCGCCCAGACGAAAAGCCTAGACGCGTGGCGAAATGGGCAGAAAGACCGTCCTGGCCGTCCCGAGGCTATTCGCAGACTGTTGGACCGCGCTCTAGCTGCCCGGGTTGCGGACCGGCCGCACAGCAAGGCGGCTGCCCGCAAAGCCTCCCAGCTGGCAGCCCGTGAGATTGAGGGCCTGAGCGACAAATCGCTCCCTACGGCGGAACAGCAACGCCGCAAGCGAAGGCTCACTCACGGCCCAAAAGAATTTCGCGACATTCGCGGCGATCAGCCCAAAACAAAAGGCTAGGCTGATCGTCAAGACTTGGAGTCGTAATTATGCGCCCGAACAAGGTTTGGAAAGTCATATCCTCTACAAAGCGCATGGGCGGCGACGGACCGCCGCTCGAAGAATTTTTTCTCATAGCAATTTCCGACAAATCAGATGCTTTAGCTGCATTGCGAATGAGGCGACCAGATCTGGAGAGGTCCGCCTTCAATGTCGTTGGCGAAGCGAGCGCCAACTACGTCGAATGGCTTAATTTAAAGAACAACGACATAGTCTGTTTAGCGGGAGTTCCTTGATCATTGCTCAAGCGGTCCTATAACCCTTGAGGGGAAATTTATTGCGAACCTATGGCGACGCGGCAGGCACCAATTGAAAAATTTACGAGACGGCTCGCCGAAGGATTAACGCCAGAGATTCTTTGTGAGGATCACGTCGGCATTTATGTCCTTGGGTTTCTGTGTCGGTGACACGATGGCATTTGGCAGAACGTCGACACCAATAAACAGCTTGATGCTACCGTCGTTGGATGGTGCCAATACAAAGGTAATTCGTGACAGATCGCAAAAAACAGTCGCTCAAAGTAATACAGACCCCAAACATCGGGGATGCGATTGATGCCCCGCCAATATTAACAGCAAGCCCGCAGATGATTGATTATACCTGCGGACATTGCGGCGTAGTGCTTCTGCACGCCGAAGAAGATCGAGTACACGGTCTCGTGATCCGCTGCAGCGCGTGTGGATCTTACAATACGACCGATATTGAGTAAGGCGCATTGTTGGAGGCTACACAACGTCAACCCAATCGCGATACGCTTCGTGTGGTGCTAGTGGGGAAGAGTATCCAACAGGAAACGTATGGGTCAGATCCAAAATCAGGTGGCCGCGTACATTGAGGTCTTCCTACGAGACGCGCTTCGCCTCGAAGGTAGGTCGGAAGATGATGTTGGCCAGCGGACGCGCTTTCTTGTTCTGGAATATGAAGGGATGTTTCGCGCCTTCCAAGAGGCTCAGCGTGACAAAGACCTCGCCGCTCGCGTCTGTCGAGCATTATGTCGTAATAGAATCATCAAGGAAATCGCGGGGCGAGGGGGGACACCAACCGCGGAGCACTTAAAACTGGTGCTCGATGCTATTGCCCCGCCGGGTTTTTCGTCGAAGGACAGATAGGAATGCAGAGCGAAGTGCGGGGTGTGTCTCGCCGCTATGAATGTCAGTCGCCGAAAATTCGCCAAACATAGTTCGGACGCATTCGGCATGTCATCGTTTTCGAGTGAAATAGTCTCTCCACTCTCTAATGAGCGGCATTTTTAGTTCTGTACCAGCTCTGTATTTTTCGACGCATCTTTTCGAGCAGAATTGCTTTCGATTGGCGCCGTGACGGATAAGCCCGAATTGTCCGTCACACTGATAACAATGCTTCGCGTCAGCTGGTTTGAGTGCTGGAGACGGTTCGGAAACCGCCTCTCGTCTTTTTTCTGGGTTGTTCATCGCACGCTCCGCAAATCGCATGCAAGGTTATCCAAATAGCTATTCAATGGCTCGCGGGGTCCGGTCGAATGTTGCCATCAACCTTACGCGTTAGGGTTACGGCTGCCGGGACGGCGCTCCCTGGCTGGCCATCGGCAGGGCGGTGTTCCATTGTGGGGGGGATCGATTTACGGACTGTTTAAGGGGACAAGCTACAAGACAGTAATGCTCCCAAAAATCAAAGCCTTCCTGAAAGACGAATCGGCGGCCACCGCTATTGAGTACGGCCTCATCGCCACCGGCATCGCTCTCGCTATAATTCCCGTGGTGAAGGGGCTTGGTTCGAACCTCAAGACCACGTTCTTGTCGGTGTCATCGGCGCTCAAGTAAACAGCTTTTCTCAAACCCGTTTTGCTCGCGTGGCCATTTATTGAAATCAATTTGAACCGAGCACATGCCTGTTAATCTAACGAAAAGTGAGATTGATCTCCTGAAGGCATTGAAGGCGGCAGGCGAGAAAGGACGCCTGGTCAGCAGGATATCACGCGACGAGGGCGTCGATCGATTGCTAAAGGCTAATTACGTGAAGGTTAGATCGGCGACTACTGAATCCGTGATGTATTTCATCACCCAGCTGGGAAGCCAGGTCGTCGACCGTCAGTAACGACGATGTTCGACGTGATGAGCCAAGCTACCACGCGTGCCGCGCCAGGTGCTGAGGAGAATTCCGGATCCGCGTTCGGCGGAAAGCGATGCTTCATGATCGCATGCAACTCACCAACAAGAGCAATCCGTAAATCGGTACGGCGTACAGAACCGCGTGAGCGCCAAAACCCTGAAAAGCATACCATGCGTTGTGTCGAATGTTGGCGATGGTGAACTCCAATCGACGCGGCATAACCGACACTATCGTCACTGCTATTGCGCCAAGCAACAAAGACAATCCGACCAGCGCCACGCTGCACGCTCCCATCCGCCAAAGCTCTCTCCGAACAAGGTAGCACAACCCGCTTCGCAGGCTATATTAAGCCCATGTGCGGCCACTCGATTTGCAAGCTGACACGGTCATTGTCGTGTTTGACAGCGTCGTGAATTGTTCGCCACGGGTATAATGGCTGGTGCGAATCGCGCCTGAGCAGAGCACTGTCCGATGACAAACTTTCTTTTGTTTCTGGCCATCCTGTGTTGCGCTGCATGGTTTCTATTCTCCAACTCCGCCGATTTGGTCGGTAGCCAGAACTGGGCAAACGCTGTTTGTTCGGCCGCACCGGCACTCTGCCGCAATCCTCAGCCATTGTCCTTTGCTGCAGAAGGATTTGCGATACTTTGGCTCGTCGTAAGATTTGTGTCGGCAATTTGGGATTAGAATTGGCACCCGGGAGACACCGACAATGGCCGATATCGAATGGCATAGGATCACGAATGAGGCCGCAATTCCAAAGGACCGCAGACTGCTCCTCATAACGAAGCCGTTTGGGCCCGTAGATATTCAGGACATGGAGACCCACGATATCGTTGTCGGATATTGGGATAGGCATCAGGCCAGTTTCGTGGCCGCCCGGGTGCCGCATCAAAGCGGTCCGAGTGCAAAGCTCAGAGTGTCTTATTGGGCGGAGTTACAGATCCCAGAAAATATCAGGCTGAGATCGATAGAAGAATTTGCCAAATAGCCGGACCACTTCGCAGACTATTCGCGCGCCCGGCCTGCGTCATCGGCCCGGACGATCTCTCCGGACGATAATTTGAGGGCCTGAAGCAATGCTTCGCTGACCCGGCCGAGGTCCTCAAACGTATGGCCGACCACGCCTAGTTCCTTTTGGACGATCATTATCGCGTCATCGCCTTCAGGCGCCGCAACGATGTACGAAACGGCTTCCCGATCGCCCTGGTGCTTGCCGACCCGAATTAGCCTGCCCCAAGCCATCGCTACCGGAAATAGTAGCTGTAGATCGCGTACACCGAGAGCAATACGCCCGCCAACACGAGCCCATCGGCCAATCGATCTAGGATTGTAAGTTTTCGGGCGCTGACTATCTCACTCATTTTGCTATCCATTGAATGCGACACCAAACCGCTTCTCTTTTCTCCACTGCACGTGGCATGAGTGTTTGATATGATCGCTCGGGATCAACAGCGTAAATTCATCGGGAAGGTCGAGCGGAATTGCAAACTCAATGCAGGCGCCCGTATCGGAAATGTTGCGAACAATACAAGTAAATGCGCGGTTGCGATCTAATAGGATCGAACCGGATTTGAGGACACGATGCCTCGTGTTGTTCCGCTTTTCAGACATGATGCAAAAAGCTTCGACGGTTGCAGCAAATCCCGATAAAACACGCCTCGGCTTAATGAGCCGGCGCACGCTCGATATTGCGGTACCAGAATTAGGAAAGCGTTAAGATATCGATCAACCAGTCGGCGGAGTGAGACATGTCCAGTGTTGATGATCTTGCCAACCGCATTGCAAAAATCGGCGTCAGCGCTGTTCTTATCGGCGAAGTCCTTAGGCTGCTGATAGAAAAAGGCGTCTTGAGGGAAGGCGAAGCGGTCGACAGATTGGAACGCATAGCTGCCGGCTGCATGGCATCGTCAGATGCTAAAAGCGTGGCTGAGCAAGTCGGTATTATTCAGGCCATACGCGACTACGTTGCCGGCGAGCTTGACCGGAAGCCTTCGTAAGCGGGAGAAGAGCTTCGCGGCGCATGCGACAAGGTCGCAAAAAAAGTCCGCCTCGCGCTGATTTGCGGAATCGTGTCAAAAGACGCCGCGTCCTATTCACAGGAGTTAGACACAGGGCTCCCTCAATAGAGACATGATTGAAGGCTTTCTTGTAATCCTACCAATTGTACAATCTGGCTCGGGGCGAGGGGCTCCCTTCCGAGTCGCGACCCAGTGCGTGAGGTTAGATGGATGTCGATGCGCCACGAAATGAAAACACGCGAAACACGGTCCGAGAAAGCGACAAGGCTCATTGGCGAAATAGGAGTTGTAGTGGCGTTTTGCCTCGCCGGTCTCACGCTCTCAGCTTACATCGCGATACGCCTAGCCGTACCAAGTCAATTTCTCCGATAATTACGGTGCGGGGCGACTTTCGAGGTCCTTCATCCGTTGATTTGAGAATGAACTAATTCCATTGCGCGGGGTTATATCCTCTGGGGCACAATCCCAGAGGATTTGTTGATATTAGCTCATACAGTGCAATTGAATGTGCTGACGAGACGCGAACAAGAAATAGCGACCTTGGTTAGTCGCGGTCATTCTAACAAACTTATCGCGCGACAACTTGGGTTGAGTGAAGGCACCGTCAAAGCGCATGTCCATAGAATTTTGCAGAAGCTGCGCTTTCAGAATCGGATCGCGCTCATAGGCGCTCTGTCGATTGCCGACGAAGCGTAAAGAAAGACCGCCCTAGGCGGCCTCTCTCAGTTTCCTCCATGACGCTGTTTTGCTACGCGGCCGCGAGAGCCTGCGCACGCTTCTTCCGACCCGTAAGGAAGCCGAACAATCCCAAGCCGCCAGCAAAGAGCGGCAGCGTGGCCGGGAGCGGCGTCAATAGTGCGTCCTGCAGATCTGCAAACTCAAATGCATTCTCACCAGAGTCCAAAACAACAGATTCGAAAGTTCCTCCGGCGAATGTGAAATCTACGAGATCGTGACCGTAGGTTTGGATGTTGAGTTGGCTGCCTGTGATGCTGTACACAGGCGTACCGGTTCCATTTAGGCCGCTATAAAACGTCAGAGTATTATACGAATCAGGTGATCCCCAAAGAAGACTGAGGTCAGTCGCCGGACCGGCAAAATTATAGGTCGCGGAACCGCCAGCTTGGATTGACGTGTATACCAGGTTCGCCCACCCACCTACGCCGTACCCTCCATCGCTTAGAAGTGTGCCACCGGCACCGGAGCCAATATTTTCAAAGGGTGACCGATTTACGTTAGGAACCTGACCGGTGACTGTTATGCTGGTGTTCGTACTTGAAACTGGCGTCGGGTTGAAACTCGAAGTGGGAAGGGTCACTGCAGTGTAGTCTGTAGTGACTTGCGAATAGGTGACCGCGTGAGCTTGAAACGAAAAAGCGCACAAAGCCGCACCCGCCAATATGATCCTCGAGTACAGGCGCAGATTCATTGTAATCACCCACGGGTGCGCCAAGCGCCCCAAACCAGCCCCTTCAAGACTCTTAGCCGTCTCAGGTGGCCAGTCAATTGTCCCGAAGATATAGAGCCAAGCTTTCCCCTGTAGCACTAACGTTGCAAACAGCACAATTGGTGGATTTGGCTGGCGCCTGAGCGCGCTTCTTGCGCCCGAGGTGTTAATATCTCCATCTCTCCCTCATCCAGCGTGTCCACCTTGGATCGGGCGCGTTGGGATCGGTGTACTGAGGCGGAGGCGTCACCCAATTTGTCGGATTCGTCCCTGTAGGTGAAACTGATTTTGGGAATGCAGGTCCACGGCTAGAGCCTGGCGATGGATAGTTAGACCCTTGCGGAGAATCAGGCGGAGCAGCGCCTGCTTGTTCAGCGCGAGCAGCAGATGCGAAGCCGATAACTATTGTCGCGATGATGAGAGCGCCACGCATGGGGATTCTCCCGGACACGCAATAAGCGGCATCCAATATATATAATCTCCCGGCCCCTATATCCAAGTCGGTTGACTCATTTTCCCGGCACATCACAATGGTCGTGGGCATCGGATGTTTGCGACTGAACAAACATGCGTTGCGACTACACGATCCTGACGAGCCAAATCCAAGCATTCAGCGCGCCACACAGATACTTGCTCGGGACAGCTGCGCACGGGCACAAATGGGCTATCACGTCACTGCCGTTATATTGAAAATTGTCACGAGCTACGGGCGGGCTGTGCAGTTGTGCGATTCATGAACTCGTAGGTTTGTGTTGCGCACCCTGTGGCTCAGGGCCGGCTCTCGGCTTCTTGCGCCGCGATGGAGTCTAATGTGCTGGGAATCGGTTCTATTCTTAGAGGGGCGTTGTTTCTGCCTGCGTTGTTTACTGCAGTCGCGACAACTATGCTTCAATTAATCTCATCCGACGCCGATGCCATGGATCAACGTGCGGGACGCTACGTCCAAAACGATACGGTTCGGACCAAGCCTTCGACGGCGCGCAAATATCCTCAAGCACAGGGTCCGGCCCAAGTGTATTTGCTGCGCGGCTTTCTGAATGTGTTTTCGCTCGGCATGGACGACCTCGCCGCCAGGCTTCAATCCGAAGGAATTTCGGCGACGGTTACGAACCATGCCGATGCCGACTTGGTCGCCAGTCGGATCGTGACCGCGTACAATGCGGGCGATCATGGTTCGATCGTTCTAATCGGTCATTCGCTCGGCGCCGATGCCGTCGTCGAGATTGCCGACGCATTGGCGAGGTATAACATACCGGTCGCGCTTATGGTCCTTTTCGATGGCACCGAACCCCACCAAGTTCCGGCAAACGTTGTTACAGCGATTAATTACACAAAGCACTTCATGATCGCCCCGGTCGCCGGGTCCCGCGGGCTCGTTTCAAATGAGGATCTAAGCGGTAATGCGCAGATCGATCATCTCAACATTGACACCACACCGTCGTTGCAGTCGCAGACTCTGAATTACATCCTCCAAGCCATATCGGCAGTACCGCATGAACCGGTATCGCGCCGACCATAGGCCGACATCCGGCGATTGATGTTCCCAGCATTTAGTGGAAATGGCGCGATGCCGAATCATGTCCGCTTCCGGGGCATATTCGGATCGGTTTTGTGTGTTGTCGCCATGTCCGCCTTTGGCGCGTAGCGCACATCGAGTGGTGTCCGCTTTCGAGGGAAGGCGGACATAGGCAAGACTGAGCCGATCTCCCTGCGGCGGGAGAAATTATTCGGCCGACTACGTTTAATTCGACGCCAGGATTATTGCAGCGCAATTAGGTCGACTTCGCGCTTGAGCGCGCTAGGTCTGTCCCGGCTCATCCATTTTCACCCAAAAAATTGAATAGGCATCGACAAGTGTAATGCGATGAAGGTTGAGAGCGTGAGCCCAGCGAGGCAAAACGCCACCACCGTTCCTATTTCGCCGATAAGCCTCGTCGTCTTCTCAGACTGTGTTTCGCGTGTATTCATTTCATCACGCATCGGCATTTTTTGACCTTATCCTTGGACGCGATTCCGCAAACCCATCCGCTTCGCTTTCGGCAATTTGGCAGATTTTTATATCGATCTCAGTTTAATATTTTCCGGGATTTGAAACTCGGCCCAATAAGACACTCTGAGCTTTGTTCCTGGACTGCCTTGATGCGGCACCCAGGTGGCCACGAAACTCGACTGCTGTCTATCCCAATGCCCAACAAAAATATCGTAAGTTTCCATGTCTTGAATATCAACGGGGCCGACCGGCCTCCCTATGAGGAGCAGTCTGCGGTCCTTTGGAATTGCGGCCTGGTTCGTAATCCTATGCCATTCGATGTCTGCCATTGCCGGTGTCTCGCGCCACGCGCAGTCGATTAGGTCAGGATCGTTTTGATCCCCTAAACACGATTCAGAAAATCAGCGAGTCTACGCGCGGGCCGACCCGCCGCTGAACCGGCGAGCCGTCCACTTGCCACCGACATTTGTTGCAGGACGTCGATGACCGATTCTATAAATATCATGCGCCTACATGGTTTGCCGCCCCGTTTTGGCCTCGCACAGGGGGCCAAGCCGCGGCCATGATATTAAACTTTCCCGATCGACGCTCGGCTAAATCGAACGCGTCGGCGGATGCAAACGGCGCTAAACCAGTTTTTGCCGCCAGCAAGGCAAAGCATGCGGCTTTTGCGGCGACCGATGAAGCAGACGAAGATAACAAAGATGCTTATGATGAGCTTTGCGATACCAGCAGTCCGGGCTCGAGGTCGGTCGCACAATGCCGACGACTGCGGCATGACTGAACAGCGGACCTTGCCGGAAACTCGATAAAAGTCGTATCGAGCATTGAATACCGCGTGCCGACTCCCCGGAGGAACCTCATCGTTATTAAAATCCGGGACGTTGCAGAACCAGGGGAATTCAACTGATGTGCCCTCGTTGGATCGGCGCAACCTTAGCTGCGGGCGCTTTGCTATTGCCGCATCAGGGCACCAATGCCGGCGGCGCCTCTCTTCCGCAACTCGATCACGTCGTAGTTGTAATACTAGAAAATCATTCATTCGACCAGATTATCAATCCGGACCGAGCTCCATACATCTATGCCCTCGCAGCCGGCGGTGCACTGTTTGTCAATGCCTTCGCCGTCTCGCACCCGAGCCAACCGAATTATTTTGCATTGTTTTGCGGCTCGACCCAGGGAGTATTCGATAACGATGATCACACATTCGATACGCTGACTCTCGCCGGGGCGCTTGCCGCGGCGCAAAAAAGCTTTGTTGGCTATGTCGAAACCAGCTCACCGCGCAAACATAACCCATGGGAATCGTTTGCAAACTCCAGGGCGGTGGAACGAAATATGGCTGAGTTTCCGAGCGATTTCTCCCGGCTACCAACTGTAAGCTTCGTCATTCCCAACCTCGATAATGATATGCATGACGGCTCGGTCCTCGACGGCGACATCTGGGTCAAGGAGCATTTGAATGCCTATGCCGAATGGACAAAAACCCACAATAGCTTGCTGATCATCACCTTTGACGAGGATGATGATAACTCTGAAAATCATATTCCGACAATCATCTATGGCGCTCGCGTGCGACCGGCACGGTACGCAGAGCGGATATCGCATTACAACATCCTAAGCACACTGCTAGCGATGTACGACCTGCCGGTTCTCGACGAAGCCGCGATGAACCCGCCCATACACGATATTTGGGATCAAATGGGGGAGACGATACATTGATGCCGTTGCTCCTGAAGGCGGGAACGGATCTTAGATACGCAATAATGTCTCCATTTGACTGCAATTGATGTTGGGAGAAAGTAAATCAGATACGACGGACACATCGCGATATGCGACCCGGAGTTTATCTACGAAGTTGAGTAAGTCGGTTGCAGAGCTTGGCGAAGAAACTAGTTGGATACGTGGCGTTGCATGCGACCATGCGGTCCAACCATGGATTGGCCAGCACAAAAATATATGAGGAATGTGCTACGCAGCGACCTTCATTATCTTATTGCACTGCAAAATTATCTCCGTGACCTCGGCGGCGGGGCGGGGGTGGCTAAAGAAGTATCCCTGAACTTCGTTGCAGCCCTCCGCCGACACGATCTGCAATTGCTCTGCGGTTTCGACACCTTCCGCAACCACGCCAATATTGAGTGCGTTGGCTAAACTGGTAATTGCGCGCACAATTGCGCGAGCCTCCGGCTTCTTCCCTAGGTCGTGAATGAATGATTGATCGATCTTGATCTTGTCCAAAGGAAGATTGCGGAGATAGCTGAGAGAAGAATATCCGGTACCAAAGTCATCCATGGCAATGCGTATTCCCAAATGTCGGAACTCGTTGAGCAAAGCAATCGTCTTGGTGTCGTTTTCGAGAAGAACGGATTCGGTAAGCTCAATCACGAGTTGCGAAGCGGCTAGTCCAGACGCCGCGAGTGCACCCAAGATGACTTTGGCGATATTTCCCAATTTGATCTGAGCTGAGGAAAGGTTGATGGCTACGCTGATGTCGCGCGGCCACTTGGCTGCTTCCATACAAGCCGATCGGAATATCCACTCACCAAGCGGGCCGATCAGCCCATTTTCCTCGGCAAGAGGAATAAACTTGCTTGGCGGGATTTCACCGTCACGTGGATGGAACCATCGCACGAGGGCTTCGAACCCAGTAACAATGCCTCGCTGTGTATTCACTACCGGCTGAAAATAAAGCTCAATTTCATCAGAATTCAAGGCATGACGAAGATCCCGTTCCATAGCGCGGCGTGCCTGGATGCGGGCATCCATCTCCGGTTCAAAGAGTCGATACGCTCCACGCCCGTCCGACTTGGCGCGATACATCGCTAAATCGGCATTTTTCAGGAGTTGATCAGGATTGATATCTCGCCCAGTCGCGATCGCAATGCCAATGCTTGCTCCGACGATGAGTTGTTGGCCCTCGATCGGATATGGCTCGCTGACTACATCGATGATTCTGCGGGCGAGGTTGCTACAGTCTTCGGGGCGCCCCACGTTGGACTGGATAATCGCAAATTCGTCACCTCCCAGGCGCGCAACGAAGTCCGACGATTGCACACAATCTTGCAGACGTTCGCTTACTGCCTTCAGAAGTTCATCACCAATTGGATGGCCCAAAGTGTCGTTGATGATCTTGAATCTATCGAGATCCAGACAATGTACAGCAAAAGAACCCCCACGCTGGGAACGCGCGATAGCTTCTTCCAATTGCGCCCGAAAAAATACCCGATTTGGCAAATTGGTCAGTTGGTCGTGACGGGCAAGGTGCGCTATTCTAGTCTCGGCCTTTCGACGATCGGTTATATCCTCGTGCACCGAGACCCATCCGCCATCTGCCATGGTTTGAAGTGCGATTGAAATGATCCGACCATCTGGCAATTCTTCGATCGAATGCTCGGTCCTGGCGTCATTGTTACGCCCGGGCGGCACCGGCGACTCGTCCAGACGTTGAAGAAGACTGCCGTTCTCCCTCCGATATTTAAGAATTTGGGCCAAAGTCGTGCCCGGTTTTGTCAAATACTCTGGCAGGCCATACATCGCCCCGTAGCGACCGTTGCAGATAATAAGCCTCTGACTGCCATCGAACATACAAAGGCCGTGCGTCATATTGTTAAGCGCTACGTCCAACTGCAGATTGACCTGCTCAAGTTGGACCTTTCGTTGCAAAAGCTCTACCGCATTGTCTTTGAAGACCTGGACCGCTCGAGCCATGTCCCCGACCTCGTCGTGATCAACGCGGGATGGCACTTCTTCAATCAGCTCATGCGCCGCCAGTCGACTCATGTATTTTGTGATGCGTCCGAGCCGCGATAGGACGTCTCGCGTTATTGCGATTCCGAATGGTCCGATTAACAACAGTGCAACGAAAGCGCTGGCAGATACCCAGAAAATCAGGGCTCGAGCACTTTCGGATAGGTTAAGAACGGCCTCGTCGGCAATGCTCATACGGCGAATTCGATATTTCCGAATGAGCTGTTCGAATTCATCGGCTGACGCAGCGTAACTTACGGCGGCCTCGATCGCCTTGTCTTGCGCGAAATTATGAGCGTAGAACAGGACATCCTGCGCGTTCTCGATAAGCTTCGGCATCTTAACGGAAAGCGCGCCCTCGATCTCCCTCGTATCGTCGTCGACGGCGTGAACGTTTAAATTGTTGATTAGAGCCGTGAGTTGAGTACTTTTCTCGATCATGGCCCGCTGGCTCACCTCCAGTCTCTTGCGATCGACCTCGGCGGGCGCGCTTTCCACCAAACGGCGGTGCTGTTCCAACAGACTCTGCAACTGCGCGAAGCTCTCGACACCTTCGAACCCGTCGTGATAGACGCGGCCGGCCGCATCGCTGGTGGTAAGCGCAAGGTGTAAAGACGACGCCGCCAGAAATGCCACGGAAATGGCCGAGAATATCGCGACACAATATAGTTTGGCTCTGATGCCCAGTCGCCACCGTTCGGGTAAGAATGTCATTGAACCTGCAGCTCGGTCACTTGAGGTAAAGTTTGGCAATGTGCTTTACGGCGTTGATCACCTCAAGCATTTGCGGTGTTGGCGCTCCGAGCGTCACCAGATCCAGCTTTTGCTCGATCTCGACATTTGTTGAAAGTTCAACTGCACGAGATCGCTCTACCAGGTTGAGCTGCGACATACCCAACGCCCCGGGTTCCTGTTCGACAATCTTAAGGACTTGAGCCCCGACCTGTACCCTGATCGGGTTTGGCGCGCGAATTGGTATGCCACCGAGGACTTGACTCTCGACTGACGTCTGCACGCCCCCACCGTCGCGCACAAAGACGAGCTTAATAACGAGATCCGGGCCTCCGAGATCCCGCCAATTCGTGATTTCGCCGGATAGGACGCGGCGCATCATGTCCATGCTGGTCGATCTGACCGAATTAGCCGGATTGACCGCAAAAGCCATTCGCGTGCGTGAAACATTGAACGTCTGCAAAAGATCAAAGGGGAGATCGGGATTGGTCTGTCGAAGGGTTCCGATCTCGCTTTCGATTCGCGTGGAGATCATCGCAAAATCGGCCTGCCTCTCAAGCAGCGCGATCAATCCCAGATTTGTCTTGGTCGGAATGACCACAAGGGTATTATTTGTTGCGTGCTCGATAGCCGACAGATGATCGGCCATGATGCAATCATTAAAGGTTGTCGATCCCTGCAAGACGAATCGATCAGCCCAAGCCGCGTGAGCCGGGAGCATCAAAACGACCAATAAAATGATCGCGCGGCTATTCACGAGTAGGCCTCCAA
Organism: uncultured Alphaproteobacteria bacterium; assembly: GCA_963808205.1. Classification (GTDB taxonomy): domain Bacteria; phylum Pseudomonadota; class Alphaproteobacteria; order Rhizobiales; family Xanthobacteraceae; genus BOG-931. The sequence goes on along the minus strand of CAWEER010000005.1, from coordinate 33,206 downwards.
TCGCGATTTCGTTTTGCAACGGCGTTTTGATTTTTTTGCTGCGATCAGAGATTTATACAGAATTGGTCTTACATAGCCCTTAATACGCCACCTCGCCAAATAGCTGGTCTCCAATGATTATTTTACCACACTTGTATCCTTAACTGAGCCGGCAAAAAGCGAAGGATGCCAGCAGAAGCCGCGAGCGAGCGGTTCGGCTTCGAAGAAATGCACGATTATTGGTCGAGGACAGATGGTTGGAGCGATTTCCAATTGCGTACAATTGTAATGGTCTCGACAGACAAAACGACACCGATCTTCTGTAGGTTGTTGCTCGAACAACCCTCTTAGGCAAAAACACATGCTCTGGTTTTCGTTGCGGTTCGGCGTTGTAAATGCCTCGTTTACCTTGGTCGTTGCCCTTCTTCCGCTCCTCGCGGGCGCGGCGGGGCCGGTCTGAAATATGGAATGCTGTTAAGGGTACAAGCGAATGAAGTGGGATAAATACGCACTCGTCGCTGCACTGTTGTTTATATTTCCCGGCGCAGCAGTGTCGGCGGCTACGCTGACAATTGCCGGTTCGACGACGTTCAATACGGCCGTGATGATGCCTTACCAGAAGGCCATCGAAGCCGCGACAGGCAACTCCCTTATCATCATTCCAAACAGAACCGAATTAGGCGTCAAGCTGCTGTTTGACCATTCAGCAGATCTCGCGATGATCTCCACCGAACTCGCATCGGTATCCCGCAATTTGCGAGCGAGTGACCCGACACTACCAGTCGATAGACTCATGAGCTTCGAGGCTTATCGGGCACGTGTCGCATTCACCGTCCACCCGACCAACAGCGTTCGGTCATTGAGTACGCAGCAGTTGAAGGGCGTCTTACTTGGTGAGATCACGAACTGGCGAGAACTCGGCGGACGTGATCTGCCCATTCGGCTCGTGATGGTGGATGCTGGCGCGGGCATTCCGCTGACGATCTCATACCAACTCCTCGCCGGGAAGCCAGTCAACACCAACAATGCAATTCGCGTTCGAATAAGTTCTCAGGTGGCCAAGGTCGTTGAACAGGAGCCCGGCGCTTTGGGCTTAACACAAGAGAAAAACATTCCCGGCCACAATATCGTAGTGCTCGCGACCGAACAGATTGTCGAGCAGAAACTCGCTTATGTCACCCTCGATCAGCCATCTCCGGCAGCCAAGTCGGTGATCGACGCCACGCGGGTGATCTTGAGCGCGGAGCAATAGACGCCGGTCCGTCAAACGGCAACGAGCGTTCCTACGCGCATTATTCCGCAGCCACTGCTGCCGTTGCCGGCGAAACGATCTCGACAATTCCATTGTCGTGCATACGCAACCACATTCCGTCGCTGATCGCTCCAATGCCCTCGGTGCCGACAATCAGTGGAACACGGCGCTCGCGCGCAACGATTGCCGTGTGGCTGAGCCAGCTGCCAATTTCGCAAACGAACCCTCCGGCTCGACCAAAATATGGGATCCACGTCGGAGGCACCATGTTGCTTACGACGATATCTCCATCCCGAAAGCCCGGGATAGTGGTATTCAAATCAACATCAATACCGGTGACCACACAGGCACGCCCTTCCACGATTCCGGCTCCCGACACCCGTGTTCCTAGAATCTTGCCGTCACGGGGTTGATTATCAATGGCTACGCCAGCCGAAGCATCCTCAAGCTGAACAACTGTCAGCCGAGCCGGGAGGGGCGCCACATTGCCGTAAACGGCGGCCAGGGCCTTCCGCTTTGATGCCAGAGCCTGAAGGCGCTCGCTCTTTACGGATCGAAGCGAATCGAGTTCCTCGAAGGTAAGATAAAATGACAATCCGTCGAGGCCGAGCCTGCGGTCGAGCGCCAAAATCGCGCGCCTTAGGACAGCGATTTCGCGCGCCGAATGATGCTTGGCATCTTCCTTAAGTGTTTCGAAGCGTTGTGCCACACGCACCGCCCGCAGCAAGGCCGGTCCGGCTTTTTGCAGCGCGTCTTGATCAGGCTCTATTCTTTTCGGGAGAGAGACTGCCGCGAGCGCCGTCCATCTCTAAGGGCATCTCGAGATAACGCGGCAGCCCCAGTTCATAATCGATAATGGCGCGATGACCGAGGCCGCCGGCGAGGATGTGGCGTCGGTTCTCGAACGGGGCCCGTCTGGCCTCGTTCAGTACCCGCTCGAACTCAGTAATGTCCGACGGCGCGAGCAATTGAGCGGGGTCCAGATGGGCGGCCGCCAGTTGGGTATTCGCGTCGCGCAAATAGAGATCGGCCGCAATATTGATGATTGAGACCTCCACATGCGTCCGGGCAATGAAGTTGGTGCGGATGCGGTTGACGGCATCGAATAGTTCGGGTGTTGCGAGACGGTCGAAATCGGTCGCCTCGAGCAGGCATATTTCACCATGAAATTCAGCGAGAAACTGTTCCCTGAAGGCGGTCTCGATGGCTGCCGCAGATTTTTTTAATCTCCGGAGCACCAGTGAATTGATCCGTAGTGCGCGCGCCCGTTCTTCACGCTTGTCGACGTAAAGCCTTCCAAACACGGTCACGAGATAATTCGGCGAATGCTCGTGGACCGGATAGGTCAGATTGAGGGCACGGCAAGCCAGATCGACGCTTCCGCCGCTCGCCCAAAGTGATTCCATGAGGGAGAGTGACAGGGGGGTCGGACGAGGAAGAACCTCCGACAGCTCGTTCTGCGCAAAGACAATTTCGTCGAGGCGGCCCGGAGAGGCAATACTGAGGATCCGGTGCCACTCGCGCTGGATATCCGCGTCGCCATGACCCTCGGTTCCGGTCGTGATATCGCGGCTCTGAACCAGCTTAAATTGTCCATCGCAATAGGTCCATTCGATGTCTTGGGGAGCGCGGAATTCTCTCTCCACGCGGCGTCCGATCTCGAGCAGGGGTTGAAGATCGATCGGCGGGACAAATGTGCCGACCGGTTTTGCAGAATGTCTCCCATAGCGAAATGCCTGCGATCGAACACTCCCGGACACCAGCTTGTCGGCGGTGCCGCGCACAAGTTCGACGAGGTACAATCCAGCAGACGCCGGATCTTGCGTGAACAAGACGCCGGCATAGTCTGCGTCGACCATCGTCTGAACCAGAATGTTTTTACTTCCGATTTCGGCACCATAGCCGCGAGCGCGCTCGGAATCGAAAGACGCGATAACTTTCATAATTGCGCTTTCGAGCTGGCCTCGCTCCACATTAAGTACGGAATCGAACACGCCCGCAAAGCTGAATGCCTGACCGTCCTCGCCACTGGCTGAACTTCGAACTGCAACGCGTTGAGCACCAATTGTCCGCCACAGGCGATCAAGCTCGCGCTGACGCTGCTGCGGCGTTAAGGCGCCGAACCTTTCCAGAAACTGGGAAGTCAGCACAACTCCATTCGGCACGTCGATACCGAGCGCCAGCATCTGAGCCAGGCGAAACGCCTTGTTGCCGCAGCCGGACAAGTCCTCCACATCACTGAGCGGAATCACGCCGTCCTGACGACGCAGACCCCGCCAGGCTTGGAGAAGCCGGTTAACATTGCCATTGACGATTGCGCGTTGCAGAAGAAGTAGGAACACACTAGCCACGACATAAAGATCCGCGGCGCCACTGAGCATGGCTCCTAGTGCGATGAACGATGGTACGCCGATCAGCCACACTAGCAGGCGATGCCTGCGCGTGCTCACAAAGGCAGAATCAAGATAGATACAAATAAGCGCAGCGAAGAGAACAGGAAGAACGAAGGAGTGATCGCGGTCGGCGGCGTTCGGCATCCACAGCAAAGATTGCTGGGTGGCCACCGCGACAGCATGTACCGCCGCGACGCAAACTGCCATCACTGGCAAAAACAGGAGTGCAATCAGATTCCGCACTGGTGTTAGTTTGTGCCGCGCATAGAACGCCCGCATCTCGCGGCTGCGGCACTGCGGATCTGTTCTGAACTTGGCTTTGATCGCGTCGACCTCTGAGGCAAACTCGCGGCCGACGATTTGGTCACGTTCGGCCTTCAGCGAGACCGGAAGCACCAGCAGTCTGGACGCAAGAGCGAGGAGAAGAATTGCGAGAGGAAACCCGACGCGATCGGCGCCGTAGCGAACCACTTGAGCCATTAGTGCGACCGCCTTGTCCCACCAAGTCTGGTTCAATTCATTCAGCCACGCCTGAACAAATGGTCTAGGCTTTGGTTTGACGAAATAATCCCAAGGGAGCGTGTAGCGGCCTCGATAATCGTAGCCCGCACGCGACATTTCGAGGCCGAGCGCCTCTCCGTAGAAACAGCTGCGCCGGTCATAACAGGGGATGATGATGGGCTTTTTCGGAATCGAATTAACCTTTTCCGGAATCTGTGCCAGCGGCGTTTGACGCAAGGTAAAATTGATCGCTCCCGGTAAGTGTCCGGCGGCGAACTCACCTGGCAGACGAGGATCGAGAAAGATCGCGTTGTCCTGGCTTACGAGCCGGCGAACGTCTGGCGTATCCAGTAGAACGGCTTGATTGGGATATGCAGGGAGTGCGCGAAGGTCCTTTAGAGTGCGAACCCGGTAACCGGTCAGGGGCCGACGCTCGACCAGCCACTTTTCGATGCCCCCAATCATAAAGCTGCAGTCGATACCCATCGCGCGGAGCCGCTGACACATATCATAGCTTCGGATGCCGGTATGACAGACGAGGACCGCCTTTTTCTGCGTAAAATTGAAATTGCCCTTGGAGAGATCGGCAAAGCGCAGAGGAGTGGCTCCGGGGGGCGAGCCCATTTCGAGTTCGAGCGCTTCACGAATGTCGCCGAATATAACGTCCGGATGTTCTCCGCGGTTATACTCGTCCATGAATTTTTCGACTTGCGCGGTCGTCATGCCATGCGGGTCAGTCAGCTGGTCCTCCCAGGCCGGCTCGCGGATCAAGTCATCGAGCGGTTTCCCATCCGGCCCCAGAGGCGTCGGTCTAATCAAAGTTTCTTCCAGCCGATCCTGCAGCGCTGCCTTGTCGGCTGTGTACTGATGGATGTTCATCCACACCGACGCGGCGAGACAGAAGAGCACGCCGATTGCAACCGGCACGACAATGCGGCCGCGATTATTGCCGCCCAGACGCTTGGAGACCACTCGTGCACCAACCAGCGCAGCACCGCCGCCGAGCATGGCAAATACGAGGGAGACGACCTGGGAGATGCTAGAGAGCGAGCCTACGAGAAGTTCCGGTGACGGAATTGCAAAAGCTGGTGGCATCCCCAGGAGCAAAACCGCGAAGCAAGCCAACAATAAACTATCTATTCGCAGGGCGCGCGACGCTACCTTGTACATTGCTTAGTTCCCGGCTGTTTGGTCGAATGAACCGAAGCTTTCCGAAAACAGAACGGCAGGTTCATCAAGTCAGAGCCCTCAGGCTGCCGACGGTAGCTGTGCAGTCCGCCGACCCGTCATCGATCCGTCATAGGCTTTTTTGCGGTTCTTAACAATTCGTTAACCTTGGTTTTGGTTAAGATCGACCGCGGCGCGACACGATCGGGCCAGCAAAAGATGTGTCTGGCCGGCGTATTAGGCGCGACAACTCAGTGACATGGAAGAATTGGAACTATCGGACTACACGGCCCGCGAACACTCGCCCTTTGCTCTGCACAGAGCAAATACGCTCAGCAAGCATTCGCCATGCAGGCTGTCAGGGCATCGCGCCCGAAAATGCCGGAGATGACAATCCGACGGTGCGACCGGGGAATCCAGCGGCGTCGAAATAGCGGATTGTGCCGACCGATTGCATGCCAATCACCGTGATAAGGCCGGTAGATGAGGGTTCCGAGACGATGACTTGGCTGGTCACGTCGGGCAACGCACCATTCGGCAATGTTTCCGTGAGGACACGCCCAATGAGCTTGCCTTTTTTCCCAACATCGAGTTGCAGCAATTGCGCGATCGTGCGGCCAAGATCGGCGGTGCTGGCGGGCGCCGAATCGACAAATTGTAACTTGAAGTCTGGTCCCTGCATTGCCATGAAATTCCAGGTGTCGGCGCGGCTAAATGAACCGTGCATTCCTTGACCTTGTTGAAGCACGCTGTCGGCGACTTCGACGGCGCAACGCTCCGGCTCACCACAAACCGTGTCGAACGAACGGAAGCTAACCACAATCGCGGGCATCGGCGTCACCGCCGACCCCTCTAGCGCGATGTCATCAAGGGATAATGTACCGGGGAATTTACCGAGCTTCGAATCGACGAAGATGCCGCTCACGTAGTCTTGCGTGAGCAGGATATCGATCACCCGTTGCGCGATGGCTTTGTCGCCATCGGGGAGATAAATCAGGTCGGCCCCGCCATTTGCGGCTACGACCACCTTCGGCCTTTCACGCTCACCGCCGATGAGCCCGTTCCCAAATTTTGTATGCTGATGTTGTGCCACCGTTTTGTAATCATCGTCAGGATCAAGCAACGGTAGCTTCAATGAATGGGCAAGATCGAGCGCGAGAAAACCAACCGGTAGCTGGCCCTCCGGAGTGTCGCTGAATTCGGTTTCAACGGTCGAGCTTGTTTCGCTTTCTTTCGAAATCGTCGAGAAGCCGTGGTCGGATGTTACTATGATGTCGGTGGATTGCAGGAGTTTGAGTTCTATCAGCGCCGTACGTATTCTGGCCAAATCATCATCGGCATTGCGAATGGCGGCGAGCGACGTCGGGCCGTTAATACCCGGAACAAGTTCGTTCAGGCTGTCACCTTGGTTATGCTGGGTTCCGTCGGGATCGCGCGACCAAAACACCACAATAAACGGCTTTTTTCGCTCCTTGAACATCGGCAACACGACCTCTGTCGTCAGGGCGACGAAATAATCCTGCTGAGCGATATTCGCGGTGTGTGTACCACGGGTGTTTTTATTGCCTGCGTCTTCGTTGGAACCACGCGGTGGCGCCGCCAGTGGCAGGTCCTTTTCCTTAAGTCGAGAACTCATTTCTTGCGACAGCGGGATGCCCCGGGCACTCCCTGTCGCGTCGTCGACGATGACCGTTTGAGTACCGGTGTGTTCGGTATGATCAAATATCAGCGTCGGACCCATCTTACCGATCGACGCCGTGCTGTAACCCTTGTCCCGGGCGAGCTTAAGGAAAGTGTTCTCATTCAAATAATCGCCTGCAAAATGATCATCGATCTCGCCGAGTAGCGGATCGTTCTCCAGAAACGGGATCAGGGTCTTGCCGGCGCTAACAGCCTCGAAGCCCGCATACAGTGTGTTGGCGAAATCACCGGTATCGCCCAGCATGTGACCGGTAGCCATGGCGGAGGCGTTCGCGGTGGTGAACGTCGGAAAAAGCGCATGACTGTTGCGCAGAGTTACTCCCTCGCGAGCAATTGCCGCCATGGTTGGGGCGGTCAGGTCATCAACCATGCGGTAGCGCAGACCGTCGGCAACAAACAAAATCACATTATGCGGATCCGATCCTGTGGATTGTGCGTAACCTGCAGTTGGAAGAATGCTTAGGAGGGCTACGACGAAAAAGAATGGCGTACGCATTGATGAGGCTCCCTCGGGAATGCCGCTCAGGCCGCGATGTAATGACAGATGTAATGATAGAGTGGCGCTCGACTGGAACCGACTCTTGACTGCGGGAAAGCGCATTTGCTTTTTGATTTGAGCGCTGATGCCTCGGCAATGCAATGGGCCTGGTGCCGGTGGACATTGCCCAAAGTCTGAGTTCGTGTCCGCTTCGTAGCGCGAAGTGGACATGAACTCAAAATGACGTCTGACCAAAGAGCGTCGGATCGTCGCTCCACGCCGCGAGCTATCCAGTCGCTTCGATACAGACCACTTCTGCAACAGGTTGTCGGCCGCACTTTGGTAAGGACGGTAACCGTGAAATCGATGGAGCTCTTTTTACCTGTGCGCAGAAGGCCGCGCAGCGCCGATCTGGATGCCGTCCTGGTCTTTGCCGTCGGTTTTATCGCTGTATACGTATCGATTTTGTAGTCGATGTGACGGGGATAGAACAGAGATCAGGACTCCGATCAAAAAACACGTAGCAAATGTAATGAGGATGGCATGCTGCACCCATGGCAGTACTCGTCTCAAGGATGCCTGCACTCTTTCGACCGCTCGCGCGACTGACACATCCGGCGCCATGCCCGTCTTCCCGCAAGACCACCAAATTACCGACGCGAGTACGACACACAGCCCAAGCGGTTCTGGAACGAAGAACGCCCCGAATACGGCAAGCGCGGCCGGTGTCTTGATCTGGTGAAGGTTTTTCAAGCGAAAACCGCCATGATCGATAATTAACAAATAATTTAGGGCGCGCGCCAGAATTGGCAGCTCGCATAGTTAACGGGTCACTGGGCTTGAGTTCAACCGCGCAGCCACGCCGCCTTCGACCGAACGTGACGACCCGTTGTATTTGTGGCCCCAGCACGCTCAATTGAGCGGCCCGATCGCCGATGCAAATAAAGCCCGTGTGATGTCCAGGGTTGTGTTGCCAGCAGTGGCTGGGTTCACGATCTACGATTGCCAAGTCTGCCACTGTGGCTTAACGGACATTCAGGTACAAAGGACGCTTCAACGGTACCTTTGCGGCCGCTGTCTCATTTTTTTGCAAAAGCATGTGAGTTCATTCGTTGCCCTAAGCAAACATAATGCGCGTTTCGACAAATATTATGCAAAGTTGATGTGTTGGAATGCGTACCGACAATACATTGCAACGACCAAATTTTCGACGCGTTCGTCTAAAATCATTTTCGATTAAGAAATCGATCTAAAACATCCGGCAGGCGACAATGTCCATCGACCAAACGACCCGCCGCGCGACCGTCGGTTGCGTGATCTGGGTCAACAGATGAGGGCAGGGCGATGGATGGTAATAGCGGCGGAGATATCGCTGACGCAAGTATCCTGGTTTTTCCGCGGGCCACCGTATCCGCTCAGCTGAAGTCGCGTTCCCCTAAGAGTTACTCAACGCTCCTCGACACAGTGCTGAGCAACATGTCGCACGGCGTGTTGATGTTCGACGCCGATGCGCGGCTGGTCTTTTGCAATCAGCGCTATATCGAGATGTACGGGCTCTCACCCGCTGCCGTGGTTCCGGGCTGTAGTCTGCAGGAGTTGCTTGATCATCGAAGGACCGTTGGCGCTTTTTGCGGGGATCCTCAGGACTACATCGACGAACTATTGAAAGGTATCACCGACGGCAAGTCCTCCAATGAGGTCGCCAAGGCAGCAGATGGTCGGGTATTTTCGATCGTTCGCAAACCGATCACAGGCGGCGGATGGATCACAACGCACGAAGACATCACCGACCGCCAGCGCGCCGAAGAGCGTATCGTGCACATGGCCCGCCATGATGCGCTGACAGACTTGCCCAATCGCACGATGTTACGCGAGCGGCTCGAATACGAACTCAAGCGGGTTAAGCGCGGAGAATGCCTGGCAGTACTCTGCCTCGACCTCGATCACTTCAAGAGCGTCAATGATACGCTTGGACACCCGGTCGGCGATGAGCTCCTCAAGGTCGTCGCCGAACGATTGCGCCGCTGTATCCGCGGTCCCGACACCATTGCGCGGCTGGGAGGCGACGAGTTCGCCATCATCATGACTGGCATGGAAGATCCGACCGATGCCGTCAGCCTTTCTAAGCGTATTCGCGATTCGATCACAAAACCCTACCATCTCGACGGACATCAGATTCTTACGGATATTAGTATCGGAATCTCTCTCGCTCCAGTCGACGCCACCGAGCCCGACCAGCTGTTAAAGAATGCGGACATGGCGCTGTACGGAGCCAAGGCGGACGGCCGCGGTACCTGTCGTTTCTTCGAACCTGAAATGGACACCCGCATGAAGGCGCGGCGCGATCTCGACATGGATCTGCGCAAAGCGCTGGTCAACGCCGAGTTCGAACTTTATTACCAGCCCTTGGTCAACCTCCAGAGCAAGGAGATCACGGCGTTCGAGGCACTTCTGCGCTGGAACCATCCCGTCCGTGGACTGATCTCGCCAGCCGAGTTCATCCCGATCGCAGAAGAGACCGGGCTCATCATCCCGCTTGGCGAATGGGTAATCCGAAAGGCCTGCCAGGAAACGGCAAAATGGCCAATCGACATTAAAGTGGCAGTCAATTTATCGCCGGCGCAGCTAAAAAGCCGCAATTTGACGGACGTGGTTGTCGATGCGCTCGCGGCGTCAGGGATGTCCGCCGATCGTCTTCAGCTTGAAATCACTGAGACAGTGTTGATGCAAAACACTTTCAATACGCTGGCCACCTTACAGAAGCTGCGGGCGCTTGGCGTGCAGATCGCCTTGGACGATTTCGGAACCGGATATTCTTCACTCAGCTATCTGCGGAGCTTCCCGTTTGACAAGATCAAGATCGACCGCTCATTCATTTCGGATCTTTCGAACGGCGCCGAGCCGCTCGCGATCGTTCACGCGATCGCCGGCCTCGCCAAGAGCCTCAACATGATCTCAACCGCGGAAGGCGTCGAAACCAAACAGCAGCTCGAGACGCTACAAGCCGTCGGTTGCGTTGAGATGCAGGGTTATCTGTTCAGCCGGGCACGCCCGGCTGCTGAAATTGTGCGAATGTTCCTTCAGGGTGACGAGCGCGCGACTGGCACCTGACGATGGGGTGACTGTCATCCTATGCGAGTGAGCCAAGTGGCTCGGCGAGGAGACCGCAACCGCGGAGGAACCGCTGGGGATGCTGAGGGAATGCTCGGAGATTGCTTAGAGCGCTCAAGCGCCCTATGACAACATCTCGTTTCCCCCGTGACGGCACCAATAGCCGCTGGGCAACTTGGCCGGTTTGGTAACGGGCCGAATCTGACCTCGCACCCTTCATCATCAGCTAAATGATGAAATCGAGCTCGGGTTCCCGGAACTAATTGTCCAGGTAATCGCTTGGCAATTCGGAGACAGCGGGGAATCAGCATGAGAGCGCGTTTAGCTATGACTGTCGCAGCAGTCATGCTTGCGATTGGCTGTCTATCTTCAGCGGCCACAGCGGGCGGAGCGCACAGCTTTTCCGGAAGGGCCAGTTATTACGCATATCAAGGCAAGGTCGCCAGCGGAGGCCAATTTAATCCGAGTGGCCTGACAGCGGCACATCGCACATTGCCATTCGGAACGCGCGTTCGCATAACCGATCCCAAAACGGGTCGAAACGTCGTCGTCACAATCAATGATCGAGGTCCATTTGGACGGGGTCGCGTCATCGATGTTTCGCTCGGCGCGGCCCGCGCGCTCGGAATGCTTGGTCGAGGCGTAATTTTCGTCCAAGCCGACGTATTGTAGATTGCTGACCGGCGCTACAATCTCCCCGGCGACGAACGAAATCGGCCAAAACTTTTCCGGCGCTCGGAATATAACGCCCCGCTTACCATCCCGTATTAGCCGCTTCGTTAACCGCGGGAGTCGCCAAGTCCACGCACGGTGAAAACTGCGTTAAACGCGACCTCCAATTTTGCGCGTTAAGTTCATCGGATATATGCGGCTGGTCTCTATACAAGCGGTCAGACCATAGGCAATCGGAGAGTGCCGAAGTGGGCCGCATCATCAAGCTGTCACTGACTGTTTTTCTGACAATTGGCGGAACGGGCGTCGCCCTTTCCAATTCGCCGAACGATTATGCATTCTCCGACATCCCGAGCAGCGGCTTTCTTCAGCCTGTTCCCTCTAACGCTGACATCGCCAGCGCGAGCCTTGGATTTAACCGCATACCCGACGGCGGCTTCGGTCCGTCTACCGCTGCTCTGGAAGATTCGGACGGTTTTGATGTGGTTGCCGAACCGCGCGCGGCGCTAAAATTCAAGGATCGCTGGTTGTTCGACTATGGGACTGGTGCGCATCCGCACCAGCTGAAAAACCATGCGCAAAGGGGCCATCGTCCTCAATCGCTATGGGCACTTATGGGATTATGAAGTTGAAATCTGGATCGGTCCTCGGTCGATACTCGATGCCATGACAAAAACGAAGACAAAACAGCCCGATGAGCTCGAAATAGCCGCGATGCGTACTCGATGGAAAGAGGACCGCGCAGCCGGAGACACAGGCGAAACATTTGCGCGCTGGCGCAAGAGAATCAGAACAGAAATAATTGGCGAACTTCGCGGAGTTCTCAATGGCGATCCGCGCCGATGGCCGGACCCGCGCAAGCGCGATCTTGGGAAGCCGGAACGGCGAAAGCGCCTCCGCACGGTTTGATCCTTACAGCGGACATTACACCCCAATGAAGGAGAATGCGGCATACCTAGCTAAATTCATTAGCGATGATTTGCGAGGTACCGTAGATCGACTATGGAAAGTGGTTAACCTTGACTAGTAGCAACCGCAAAATTGATGGTCCATCGGTCGTCAAAACTCGTTCGCGCGTTACGCATTCAAAGCGACAATGCTGGCGCGCCTTCGCTATTTCGCTCTTCGCTATTGCCGCGATGGGGTGTCTAGTTGTCACAAATATGTTCTGGACGTCTGTTTCGCGCTCAATGTCGTCCGACGCTTCCTCAGAGGAGTCAGCCTCACGAGAAATGCAGATCGGAACAATAGTAATTCACAGCGGCGATGATGGGTGCGAACAAATCAAGTTTGACAATAAAAACGAAACGACCGTCAATAGTCGTAGCCCGTGCCCGAAACAAGTCTTAGACGCGCACGGCGTGCCTGTGCCGCAAGGTACGGTTCATCGTCTTGACGCGATAAGCAAATCATTTTTCGGACGCTGACCCATAAAAGGATTTGATGTCTGCGTAGAGTCACAAACAGACATCACAAGCCGTTCGGACCGGCTGCTTCCCCCAAAGCGGACATGCTGGCTGTCAGATCAGAGACGCAAGGAGGTGAAAAACCTCAGTGGTAATTTGAAATAGTGACGGCCCTTTTCGCGTAGAAAAAGCGCAAAATACGCTCTGCTGTTGCTTGTTGAAGAGCAATGAACTCTGCTTTCGTCTGTATTAAATCGCTTTGAATTATCTCGCCACTGGACAAGCGCGAATGATAAATCGCATCTATCGTGCGCAAGTGGAAGCCAATCGCTTTGAGTATAATGGCAACCGGGCTGGTCCAGCGCCCGGAAAATAGCCGTTCAATCTCGTATACCGAAAGACGTGATAGCTGCGCGATTGAGACTATAAGTTCTGCCAGTCTTTTTTCCTTCGCAAATTCATTCACGGTCGCTTCAGAAAGTCCGCGAGCTTTGACAATGCGCTCGGCTGCCTTGTAATCCATTAGTGGGCCAGACACTTTGTTTGCTACAGATGGCGCTTTTAGCGGTAAAATTTCCTGAATTATTTTACCTGCCTCTGGGTTGACCGTCAGCAGCCTTCGCCGCACAATTTCCGACGCCTTTTGTAAGAGCAAGCGCAGATGATGCTTGGGAATGTCTTTTCTCCCAGCGACGCATTCCAACAGCCAATCATCGTCAGTGCTCTTCTGGACGAGCATCCCGAAACTCGGATCAGATATTGCTGCGCCCGGATTACTAGCTAGGGTACCCAGAACTCTATTGTTACCTTTTGCAATCAACTGATGACTGACCGTTTCGCTGATTTTATTTCGCGTAGCGATTGCAAGAAGATGGTCTTGTTTTTTTGTTGCGATGCAATGTGTAAGAGTGTCGTCATTCAACGCGTACGACTGAGATAGAACTGGCTCCGCGACCGCGATCAATTCATCAAGTGCGAGTGCGCGGATGGTATTGGTCGGCGCACTGTTGACTGGCGCAAGTCGTCCGGCGAGTTTCGCGCGAGCAGCGACTTCGACCTTAGCAACGAGCTCCATTAAAACGCTATCGTACAGGTCCAGTTGCTCAGCGGAGTAATGCCCTACATTGACAAGAAAAAGGTCGGTTATCTGCTGCAACATCGCGCCGGCATCGGCTGACCGAGTTGTGATCGCTTTTTCAAGATCGGAGACGAGATTATTCGGTGGCAAGGCGTATTCTCGGAAATGGCCCAACACTTACCGGCCACCACTATCCGCCTTAGGTGTAAAATCCCCCATAATGCAAAACCCAAATAAGCCATTAACAGTTCACGTCCGGAGACCGCAGGACAACGCCAGCATGGCGATCTCCCTCAAGATGTGGGTCAGGACGAAGGGACGGAAATCGGGAGCCGGGTACGTTGGTATCGTGGATAGTCATATAGCGGCGCGGCGTCGTTGAGGATTCAAACTTTATTAACCGTGCGAGGGGCTAATGTTCCAACCTCAGATTTTGGGGAAGCGAGCAAGCGCATGCGCGTACTGCTGATAGAAGACGATAGCCCCACCGCGCAATCGATTGAACTGATGCTCAAGTCGGAGAACTTGAACGTCTACACGACCGATCTAGGTGAGGAAGGTGTCGACCTCGGTAAGATCTACGACTACGACATCATTCTCCTCGATCTGAACCTGCCGGATATGTCGGGCTTCGAAGTGCTGCGCAGCCTGCGCGTTTCGAAGGTAAAATCGCCGATTCTGATCCTTTCCGGCCTTGCCGGCATTGAGGACAAGATCAAAGGTCTCGGCTTCGGTGCCGATGACTACATGACCAAGCCGTTTCACAAGGACGAGCTAGTCGCCCGCATCCACGCCATCGTGCGCCGCTCCAAAGGTCATGCGCAGTCGGTCATCAATACCGACGGCCTCTGTGTCAATCTCGACACCAAGACTGTTGAGGTCGACGGCGCACGCGTCCATGTGACCGGCAAAGAATATCAAATGCTTGAACTCTTGGCGTTGCGCAAGGGCATGACGCTAACCAAGGAAATGTTCCTGAGTCACCTCTACGGCGGCCTAGATGAGCCGGAGGTGAAGATCATCGACGTCTTCATCTGCAAGCTTCGCAAGAAGCTCGCCAACGCGTCGGGTGGCAAGGACTATATCGAAACGGTGTGGGGGCGCGGATACGTAATGCGCGAGCAGCGCCACGCTGAAGCGACGGTATCCGCCTGACATTTTCCTCGCGCTAGCCGGGTGTGAGTTAAGGCAACTTTGTTGAGCAGGTGGCCGATGTCCGCTTCTCTAATCGGCGGTTCTGGGTCAAGCACTTTCAGACTATCCACCACTGCGGTGTTGATGTCGTTCGCGGGCTCGCGCTTCTCTTCGGAATCGACACCAAGACCCTTCCATCGTGGGGTTCGAAGACGAGGTGGAACTATCCTTGGGTGCGTTGCCGTTAGACCGACGGCAGGTTCCAAGCGGACATACGAACTCACCTCATCCATCGTCCCGCAAACGACATCATTCCACCACGCAGTGGAGCTCGAGTGTTCTCCAGTTATGTTAGATTTTGTGCGGCTCTCATGCCGCCACAGTCTTCCGGGTCCGGCGGAACTCAGTCGACCCAGATGCGGTGCATGATCACGGCCGGCCGACGTGCCAGGGCGACGATCGCCTTCTTCATCCCCCGGCGCTTGGCGATCTGCATCAGGCCTTGAGCCAGGATCATCCGGTGGACCGCACCAGCATGACCTGAAGCGCCAAGAACTCGCCAAACCAATGATGCGACCACGCGCTTTTTGCATGTCGACAGCGTCAGTCGCCCGCGCTTGGCACCGCCAAAGGGTCATGGTAGCCTTTTGTCGCCCAGCCGAATTGGGCCAATTAATGCTTTCAAATCCGCTCAATTCCGCATTGAGCGCGGTCTTGAAACCGATCTTGGGGACGGCGAGAAAGGATACGCCATGGCGCAGACACCGAGTTCCTCTACCCTGCCTGATAATGACGCCGTTGCGACGCCAGCCTCGACCGAAACCCGTGAAGAGCTGGCCTCGAAACTTGTCGATCGCTTCGCGATCTGGTCCGGCGTGGCCGGGCTCGTCCCATTACCGATTATCGATGTGGTCGCAGTCGGTGGTCTTCAGGTCCAGATGCTTCGTCGACTTTCGCAAATCTACGATATCGATTTTTCCGAAAACCGCGGCAAGTCTCTAATTGCGGCGCTTGCCGGATCAATGATTCCCGCGACCAGCGGCATGGGCGCGGCCAGTGCGATGAAGGCAATCCCTATCCTCGGCTTGCTGGCGTCCGCGTTCGTCATGCCGGCGCTGTCGGCCGGCGCCACCTACGCCATCGGCAAGGCTTTCGTACAGCACTTTGAGTCCGGCGGTACGCTGCTTGACTTCAATCCCCCGGACTATCGTGACTTCGTCAAGCACCAGAAGGAAATGTGGAACTCACGATCAAAGAGCGCCAACTCCACGACGACGAGCGCTTCTTGATTTAGCCGAGGCCCCATACCAGGCAATGGGGGATTAGTTCACCCGCCGAGCGCAATCGCGGCTGACTGACGAACCCGAACGCGATTCAAGTACCATGGCCATAGCTATCATCGCCTACATAACCGTGTGCATGCTCACGGGATTTTGCGGCACTCACCGCCGCATGGGGTTTTGGGGGACGTTTTTCCTCTCTCTGATCGTTACGCCACTGGTGGTGCTGCCCGTGCTGTTCATCACCGGCCCGTCGCGGCACGTGCAATGGCGCGCACGCGACTGATCGAACTTCGCATCGGTGTCGGCAGGCGCGTCCTTCGCCACGCCGGCGTCGCCCCAGTAACGATGTAGACGGACGACGCCGCACGAATGTCCTTCATCCAGCTCGTTCGCCGCGAAATGCACGGCTCGATGCCGAAGCTGATCTTCATGTCCGGCGTTGGCGGGGTCAGCAATGCGTCGATTCTAGCCGCCATCAACACTGGCGTGCAAGACGCGAGCGGTGGGCAAAAACCTGGACTGTGGGCGGCGTCGCTTTTTTTGGTAGCATTATTTCTGTTTTACAGCGCGCAGCAATACGTCACCATCACCGCTACCGCAGAGATCGAGGCCATCATCCATAAGTTACGCGTGCGGCTTATGGACATGATAAGGCGCTCCGAACTCCTGGAGATGGAAAAGATCGGACGCTCGCGCATCGTTGCCGCAGTGACCAGCGATACCGCGGTGCTAACGCAAGCGAGCAATGTGCTCTGTTTCACGATACAGGGTGCGGTCCTAATCTTTTTCGTTGGCCTTTACGTAGCGTATCTTTCGCTCGTTGCCTTCTTACTAACCTTTGTGATCATCACCGGAGCAGCAACGATATTCCACTACAAGAACAAGCGGCTGAGCGCGCAAAAGGCCGAATTGGCGGCATGGGAGCGCCGCTTGTTTGAACGGCTCATCGACTTCCTCGACGGCTTCAAGGAGGTCAGGCTGAACCGCTCGCGCAGCGACGATCTGTTCGACGATGCTCTCGCCGTGTCGAAGACCGCGGCCAACATCAAGATCCGCACCCAGGCCGAAACGTTCAAGATGATCGTCTCAACACAGATGGCGATGTACATCCTGCTTGGCGCTGTTGTTTTCGTGGCCCCGAATTTGAGCGATTCTCTCGGCGGTGCATCGATAGCTAAGGCGACGACGGCCTTGTTGTTCGTTGTCGGCGCATGTTTCGGCCTGGTGCAGTCGATCCCGGTCCTGTTGAACGCAAATACCGCTGCCAGTCGCATCGCACGCTTGGAAGAGACGCTCGAGGCTACCCTTGGTCCGAGCGCTTCGCTCACGGCCGTCGCGCCAAAGCGCTTCGAGCGGATCGAAATGCGCAACATTGTGTTTCGCTACCTCGATAAATTCTCAGACACGGCGTTTCGGATTGGCCCGATTGATTTCAGCCTGAACGCCGGCGAGCTGGTTTTCATCACTGGAGGCAATGGCTCGGGCAAATCGACCTTTCTACGGGTGCTGTCTGGCCTTTATCCGCCGGATTCTGGCGAGGTCACGCTCGACGGCAGGCCGATCGACAATGCTTCGCGCGACGAGTATCGCGGCCTAATGTCGGCAATCTTCTTCGATTACCATCTATTCCAGCGGCTTTACGGGGTACCGGACGCCGACCCCGGCGAGATCGCCCGCCTGCTGGCGAAATTCCGGTTGACCGATAAGACGTCGCTCTCGGACGGCGAATTCAGCACTCTGGACCTCTCCGGCGGGCAGCGCCGCCGGCTCGCGCTCATCGTCAGCATGCTCGAAAAACGTCCGATCATGATTCTTGACGAGTGGACGGCTGAGCAGGATCCTGAATTCCGTCGCAAATTTTATGACGAATTGCTGCCGGAAATGATGCAAGCTGGCGCGACTGTCGTGGTCATCACCCACGACGACCGCTACCTCGACGAGTTGCATCTGCCCGCGCGCCGGATCCGTATGGATGAAGGCCGTATTGTCGAAGAACGTACAATGGGTGGATGATAGGGTTCGGTGGAGTAGGACGGATGTTAAGGTACCCGAGGTCCGTTGATGACCTGCAGCCTCCGCCGCCGAAGCGGGGTCTGGGGCGACGTATCCTGCGCCATCTGCCGGGTCTGTCGTTTCTTCTGATGGTGGCGCTGCTCGTGACGGTCGTCCTGTGGCCCTATATCGTGATCACGGTGCCAAGCGGACAGGTCGGGGTGCTGTGGAAGCGCTTCAACGGCATCGATCTGTACTGCTGGTGCTGGGTCGGGCGGGGCACGGTGTTGGCGCCGAGTGAATTGCGGGAAGAAGGACTCCATGTCATTTGGCCATGGGACAAACTTTATCTCTACGATTTGCGTCTGCAATCCAGCACCCAGACCTACAATGCCATTTCGAAGGACGGCGTGAATGTGAAAGCGCAAATCAGCGTGCGCTATCAGCTTTTGCACAATCCTGTCGCTGTGCTGCATAAATTCATCGGTCCGGACTATCTCACCTCGGTCGTGAATCCGGAAATTGGCAGCCAGGCGCGTCAGGTCATTTCCGAGTATTCAGCGCAGGAGGTCTACACATCGCGGGATCCTATTCAGAAACAAATCCGCGACAACGCGCAAAAGAGCCTCGGTGCCAATCTCAATAAATTGGTGCAGCCTGAGGCGATGGAGCAACCCGACCCAAAACATTACAATGAATTTCTGCAGGACGCGATTCAGATCCTGGATACGCTCGTGCTCAGCATTGAACTTCCGCCGGATATCGTTGCGGCAATCAATCGACAGACCGAACAGTATTACATGATCCAGGAATACAAATTCCGCGTGCAACGCGAAGCTGAGGAATCCAAGCGCAAGCAGATCGAGGCCGATGGGATAGCCGCTTTCCAGAAAACGGTCAGCCAGGGCATCTCAGACTCTTATTTGCGCTGGCGTGGCATCGAGGCGACGCTGGCGCTGGCGCAATCGCAGAACGCCAAGATTGTTGTTATCGGCACGGGCAAAGACGGCCTTCCGATCATCCTCGGCAATGTCGACACGCCGGTGGCGGCGGGGCCGCCACAAGCCGGCGCGAACGGCACGCAATCACCTAGCGTCAGTGGTACGACGCCCTCCGGATCCGCCAGCCCCGCAACGCCGGCAGGACCTCCCAGCGTTCCGGCGGCGGCTCCGAATACACCAACAACCGGCGGGCCGCCGGTGGGCGCTGGACCGCCCGGTAAAAAGCCACCCCCCGGAACGTCAGGTCAGGCCTCTCCGCCGGCGTCCGATAAGACTGCGCAGACGACGTCAACCGATACCGCTCCAGAAACGAGCAAAACTGCAGCATCCGCGGCTGTATACGACGTACCTGGGGTTCGGTCCGTCTTGTCCGGGATTTCCGGCGCGTTGCGCGCGGGAGCTGATCTGACGTCGCCAAGCGACACAAAGCCGAGCCAATAAACGGGAGGAGCAGGTGGTTGACAGCACTCGGTCAGGATCGGCTTCCGCGGAATTCCGGAGCGTCTTGCGTGACAATCGGCTGGTCATCTTTACGGCCTGCCTTGCCACGATCATCGGCGTCTTGGTCGGCGGCCATCTCTACGGCCGCTATCTGGCGTCACTCGAAATCGGCGGCCGTGACAATGCCATGGAGCAACTACGGTCCCAAAGCCAAGCACTCAAGCAGCAGGTCAACGAGAAGGCGGCGCAACTGACCCAGGCACAAGCCAAGCTGCAAAGCACGCAGGCCACGCTGGAATCGATCTTGCCCACGAAGAACACGTATAACATCAGTCCCAATCAAGCACTGATCGTCGGCGACGGTCATTTAACTGTCGGAATGATAGGCTCGCCCGGCAATGACAGCGTCGTTCTGGACATCAACGGCAAACAGCAGGCGGTCGGTGTAGGTCAAGTCCTCAAGGTCGCAGGCGATCAATCCACCAATTGTCTGGTGGCGGTGCAGTCGTTCGACGTGTTCAAGGCGGTGATCACAGCGACCTGCATGGTGCCGAAGGCCGAATAGCGGTGTTCTCCCAACGCGCTTTTTTATCCTGTCCGATGTTCACACATGTCCAAGACAGAGGCGATGCGGCCAAAAATCTAATTTCGGTCGAATCGAAACAAGCGTTGCGTAATGACTAAAATGAGGAATAATTCTACGAACGACCGTGACTAAAACCAAACGCTTGCCGCATGAACTCCCCGTTGTGCTTATTCGACGTAACTAGGCAGCATCGGTTTTTTCAATCTTACTCGCCATTTGATTGAGCGTTCGCTTTAGCGTCCTAATTTCAGATTCAAGCTGAGCAACACGTTTCGCCAAGTCGTTTTGTGTCAGTAGATTATGTTCGTCACTAGCCTCCAAGAAGGCTAGGCCAATTTCATCATTGTGGCGCCATATCACGCGCGCCCGAAGGGTTTGATTTTTCTGTGGGATGTAGAGATTGACCGTGTCAGGAATGTTGACAACGTCGGAGAATATAATCCGAGCACCCAGGTGAGTTATATCACGAATCAGACAGTCGAACGATGTGCGCCCGTTGCTAAAACAGATGCGACCTTGCAAAAAACTTTTCTGACGCGCAGCCTTTCGATTTTCGCCCATCGAGGCGCTCCACCAAAATTACTGCCTAGGAGCATAGAGGCGCTGCATTAACGTCTTCTTAGCATCGAACCAAACGGCTCGAAGACCAAACGGCGATGGGCAAGCCCAGCATCTCAACTAGCAAAATCACGTGCCGCATTCCGTTATTAACCCGACTGCACTTTCTGCCATCGGCGGGTCGATTTGAGTTTGGGAAGATGTTTCTAAACTATCTTGTCGCCTGAAGTATCGACGAGCGGACCAGCATTCACGCGATCAAAACATGGCGAGCGATTTCTCGCGGAAGCGACCCGCTCGCGTGTTATCGTCGATTCGAGGTGAAGCCAATCCAGCTAACTATTTCTGCGCAGCCGGCTTCGTCAGAACTAACAACACGTCCGAATCTTCCTCAATGATCGTCGTACTCTACGGTGCGCTAGGACCGTCGATTTGTGTGGTCTCTTGCCTACAAGGGCAGGATTTCAGGGAAAGCTTATGACCAACAACATGAACCAAAGCAGAATCGCCGTCGAGGCGAAGGCCGCTAGAATACCAAACGAAAGTTCAACGAGGGTCCAGTAATTGTGAACCCCTTCGAGGCTTTGTTCGCTCACTTTGATTGCTTCTCATCAAAATGTCCCAGCAATCACGTTCCCGGAAGATAATTGAGCAGGCAAAGCGACGTTATTCCAGCCTCCAGTCGAATTAACGTTACGGCTACGCCAAGCCGACTACGGTGAAGGACGCCGCAGCCAGGTCGGATCAACAGCATCACACCAGGCACTCAATCGAATGACCGGGCGTGCTCACATAAGTTGGTTTGTATAAGGCGTCATGGCCGAAAGGGCTCCTTCCGGAGCACGTGAAGTCGGCTTCGAAACCGAAATTCACCTTATCGCGTAAATTTTATACGTTTGATTGCATAACGGTCACGGCGCATCTGGTATGATCATTGCTGTATTCGACATATCAGCAGCAGAGTTGAACAATGGGATGGCGTGTCATTCAGAAACTTCACACCGGCTCGGTCGTTCCGGATGGAAAATGCTACGATTCTGAAGACGAGGCGTTAGAGGCAATCGGAACGCTTTGGAATGGGGGCCTCATTCAATCTGCAAGCATGCAGGACCCGAAATCCAATCGCGTCTTTTGGTCATCAATAAAACCGCGTCTCGGTTCGAGGATCAATCAAGGCGCAGATAGCACTAATAGCCACTCTGCCAATTCGTCTCGGTAATTATAAATCGCACTATGTCTGCCCTCTTGAGTTTCTGGTCGAAACATTCAGAGGAATAGCTCCCTGCTTAGTATTACCCGTTGATCAATCATTTTGATCTGATGACGCGACGCGCTTGCCGGATCTGAGTCTACGACGTGCCAAACGCCAACCGGTATTGCGCTGGATGCTATTCGCCGTAAGCAGGCGAGTGACTGAAACGTTCAACGAGCGGCAGGCCAGTGATTTTGCCCTGGGCGCCGGCGTTGCAATTGATGTGGCCATTCTTGCTGCGCTGGGCTTCGATTTTCACGAAAAAACAAGCGATAGCCTTTACCCTGGCAGTCGCTGCACACGCTTCCGTGACGCACCCCCGAGCCAAGACACGGCTCGCACGGGGCAGGTAGTTTTCAATCATTCAAAGAGTCCCATTGACGTATGATCACGCTATGGACGGGTCGAAATAATCGAAGACTGGGCGATACGACGTCGGCATCTCTCGCTTGGTATCCATGTTTCAATGAAACGGTTCTGTCCTGGGTCAACTCTTTGGAACACTTGAGTGTTTTTGGAGGAACCGAAAGAGTGGCAAAGACAGGCGGTCAAATGCTTACTGGAAGCATTTACGGTCACGACACCGAATTATTTTCTAGCTAGGAGCGCTGACCAGTTGGGCTCCGACTTCGTAACCGTTACGCCAAATCACCCGGTATTTACCCGCCTTGGCTGGCCCATCGCCAGAAAGAAGCAATACGAATTCGTCGGGGATATCGAATCCATTAACATGACAATTGATCCGCACTCCCCCTTTGGATGTATCAGTGACGATGCAGTGCAACGGCGGAATGTTGGCCCCGAGCTGGAGTTTTGCGAGACGCTCGAGGGGATAACGTGATGTTTCGCGTCTGTCTTGGCTATAAAGCGCGTGCATTGCGCGCGGCTCCGAGTGGGATCTAGCCACAACCGGCTCAGACTATTCAGTACTGACCGGAAATTTATCGGAGACTAAAGTAGTCTCTAAAATTCTCTTATCATTTTCCAGAATGCGCCGCTGCAGTTCTGCCCGGCACACGATTGAGGCCAAAAAAACAATTGCATCTTCGGATTGGAATCAGTGACCTTATTCAAATTGATCAAGATGTGCTATGGCCGTTTAATGCCCGGCAACAATAATGAGACTGAAATGGAGGTGGCAAACACCGGAAATGATCCGCACTATCCAGCGAGTGATGGCGGATTATTGTCTATCTCGCCGCGCCAGTATCGAGAATACGCTGCGGAGTGGAAAGCTCTAGCAGCTTCCGCTGACAGCGATCAGCAGCGGGCGCTCTTTCTTAAGATGGCTAGCATCTGGCTGCACGCGGCCATCCAATTTGAAGCGGGGTCGACCACGGTCGGATCCGAATCACAGAGCAAGAATCTGACTGACGTCAGTGATGGCCCGCTCAGTGAAGGTGGGCAGGCTGTTGCGGCGCCTCTTTAACGGCCCCACTGCGCTTGCCATGATTGGACCACAATTTCGCATCCGCGGGTAATCGCGGCCAATATGACCCTCGTTGACTGGACGAGCGATAAATTGGCTTCGTTTGGTAGTAGTTGCCATCGGATTTGGGTGGTTTGTTTCGTTGTGACACACACAAACTGGCCTTCAGTGGCCCGTGAATTTGTCTCGGAGTGTGGCTTCTCGGACACGGCAAATCCCTCACCGTGCTGGTATCTTCGGGCTCCAATCATGATGAGGCCCTGAGATGAAGCGGTTTATGATCGCGGGATTGTTGCCACTCCTTTTTTTGGGAAGTGCATCCGCAGCTGATCTTCCACAGGCACCGCCGCCGCAAGCACCGGCCGCGTACATTCCAATCGTAGCACCTGTCTACAATTGGGCCGGCTTCTATCTCGGCATCAATGGCGGTTGGGGCTTTGGAACGGCGAAATGGACCGCCATTGGGGTTGGTGCGACTGCCACTGGCAGCGATAGCGCTAATGGTGGCGTGATTGGCGGCACGCTCGGGGCCAATTGGCAGGCTGGTGCGTTTGTGCTCGGTGCCGAGGCTGATTTTGATTATTCCGGAATCAACACGAGCACGTCCCAAACTATCTGCAACTTAAGCCTTCCCATTGGCTGTCAGACCGGAAACAATTGGCTGAGCACCGTGCGCGGACGAGTGGGTTTTGCGGCAGATCGCGTCCTGTTCTATGGGACCGCTGGCGGCGCCTTTGCCAACGTACAAACGGTCGTAAATGCGGTCACTACCACCAACACTCGAACCGGCTGGACCGCTGGCCTGGGTCTCGAATGGGCCTTTACCGACAATTGGACGGCCAAGGTCGAATACCTCTACGTTGATCTTGGCAGCAAGGCTGTGACTTGCACGGCGGGGCCTTGTGCACCTCCCGTGGCGCCGGCCACCATCGGAGGGCCCGTGAATATCCAAGCGGGCTTGACCGAAAACCTGGTGCGCGTCGGTGTGAACTATAAGTTCAATTATTGATGACGATCGGACGTGCAGTCGAATGAGTACGGCCTCATAGGTCGAATAGACCAGGCCATAGGCATGCACCGATCATCATCAGCCCGATGATTAGAGCGATAAATCCAGCGCAGCACTGCGCTACTGCACTGACGGGCAAATTGCGGAGCATACGGCCGCAAGACGGGCACGCGTAGGCCTGCCTCTTCACGCCATGACCGCAATACGGGCATTCATCGCGTGTCGTGCTGGTGTCTCTTTGATAGTCCGCGTTCATCAGGTTCCCGTACGTTCTGAGGATACGCGCTGCAGTCCTCTAGTTTTAATCGCCACTGTCATTCCCAAATAAGGACGTTAGGAAGCGACGTATCCAGTTGACGCAGCATGGTGTAGCCAACGCCAGATAGGCCTCGGAATAGACCCAAATTAAATTGACGTTTGCCAGTATTCCAGCGGTAATCTCCAGTCACAGCAGAACGTTCTGTCACGTCCACCAGGTGTCTCCTGGCGACGTCACGAAGATCATCGCGCTTGAGCGCCTCTGCGGCCTCACAGAGGAATTCAATACTGCCGAGCGTGCCACAACATAGTGTATCCACACTATTGGGACGGTTTTGCTGAACACTCACGACGGCGTTTTCGATGTCCGTTTTGAAAAGCCCACCGTCTATGGCGGCTCTATCGTCTGTGCGCATGGCGGTAGCAAACCGTGCCAGTCCGATGCCCGTTGCACCATGGCACCACTGGCATGGCCAGTGCGTATGTCCTGGCGTGCGCAGATCCGGCCAATTGTGTCGCGTCGAGTCATAACTCGAATTCTCAAAAGATATGCATTCTGCAGCCGCTTGGGCGAAGTCTTCGCGCCCTGCCGCCTCCGCCAATGAAATAAGCGCGTAGGCAAAGCCCGCGGCACCGTGTGACATGCCGTTAAGTCCTTGCGCGCCAAATCCTTCGCCGATCCAGGTACGATTCCCATCCTCTCCAACCCGGCTTTGTGCCATCAAATGCTCGCCGCATGCGATGGCACGGTCCAGCGCGTGGCTCGAAGCGGTATCGCGATAGACTCGCAGCAAAGTCAGGATCGCACCGGCACTCCCACCCATGATGTCGAGCTGCTTGTCGGCTCCAATCAGCTCATTGGTAAAAAGCCCGACCGCGCTATGCGCATCTCCAAGCAAGTCGTTATTGCTTAGGAATTTCGATATAAGCGAGAAACCATAGACAATGGAGCCCAGACCCGTTGCCGCGCCAATGCCAAGTGAGCGGGCAATCCGCGACGCATTGCGACCTTTCAGATTTCTGCGCAGATTGGCGATGCCAGCGAGTGCGAGTTCGCGAGATAATTCGTTTCCTGTCGACGCAGCATGCGCAGCAAGAAAAAGCGCGATACCAGTGCTGCCGTTATATAAATCAGGACCAAGGCAGACGAGCTGGAACACTTCAAAATCGCCGAGCCAGTCAAGGCCGATCCAGGCGGCGCCTGGCCCACGACGAATCGCATAGTGCGCCAGTTCCTCGGCAATTTTGTTTGCTTCATTGACGAAAATGCCATTGGACGGTCTGTTGACACTTCTCGCGTCTAACCCGCCTTTGGAGACAACTTGCGGCTCCGTCGTGCGTCCGGCATCGGTTGAATTCGTGTTCTCGCGGATTACTTCGATTTGCCAAGCAATCTCCTTCTCATCAAAAGTCTCCAGCCTTGTCCGTGCTCGCTCGAGACCGGAAACTGCTCTGGTCGGTGCGCGAATTCCACTCGTATCTTCAATAATGCTACCGTCACTTGGTATTACAAAGTGCGGTACGTTTAGGGCAAGGAGCGCAGAGCGTTCCGCTCGTTGCAGGGGCCAGAGAGGGTCAACGGTCTTGTCCCAATCCGAAAGTCGGGCAACGAAATCTGCGTGCGCGGACCAGATTATGCCATCCTCCATATTCTGATGGTTTCGTAACCGCTGCAGCAGCATGTAATAGAAGCGTGTCGGACGAACGACTTTGCGGACCGGAATGCCGGCGAATTCATCTAGCAACGCTGACGAGCCTGCAGCGCGGATCTGCTTGAGAAGGAAATCTGCGTAGTCGGCAAAGCCCGCAACAAAATCGTCGGTATGATCGCTGAATTTGGCGTAACGGCCAGCGACATGGGGGAGGTTCGGTGTACCCGGGCCTGGCTGCGTTATTCTTTCTGGTCGCATGGCGTCCGAATTGATGTCGTTCCATTTGATAAGATTTTTGGCGCCCCAATCTGCCACCATACCGCCCATCGCGAAGACCTTGTTGTCAACGGAGCGTGCAAAGGCGGGCAGGAGACCGACAGTCATCACCGAGTTGCCAATAATCTCCATCGCTGTGTCGAAGGCCTCACCTTCAGGTTCCAGGACTTTGTGCTCTTCGGCGCTTGGCTGAAGGATGGTTTCAAGGTCGATCGGCACTGGATGGTCGCCTGCAGCGATCGTGTTTTCTTGATGCATGTCATTTGCGGCGAACAGATGCAGAAGCGCGAGCCACGCGCCAGCTCGCCGGAAGAAATCTTTGAAAGTCTGCAGATCGGTACAACCGGTATGATCGATGAATTCGGTCCAGCCATAGCCGTCGCGCGCAATGGCGCGGACTGCTTTCAATGCTAAAGGAGCGCCGCCGTTATTCAGCCGCTCCACCAGGTGATACCAAGCGACGTCTAGTCGTAAATCTTTTGGCTTGTAGACGACGCGTGTGCCATCGTCGAAGCCGATGACCAAAACGCCATGACCACCATTGTGTGGATCGGAGAGGTCGGTCTTGATCGTCGATACTGTTGGAGTTTTGATGCGGGAAGGACTCTGAAGAAATTCGCATTGGATATCCGGCAGATCAGCGTCGAGACGCATCGCGAATTCGACCGCCGTATTTATCCATTGCCGTGTTGTCGTTGCCAACAAACGCAACAACACCGGCTTGTCGTTGAACAACTCGTGAAAACCGCCGCCTCTCATCGTAGCAAGAAACTGATCGTAACGAGCCGCCGTTGCTTTTCGCGCCTTGGAAAAACGATCATAAAGCGCTGCCGCGCACAGATCGGACAAGTCGCTCAGCAGCGCCTGGCTGAGGCAAAAGCGTGCTAGCCCGCTAAAGTGTTTGGACGCGTGAGCGGCGGGGCCTGACCACACTTTGGCTTCGGCCTGCTCGACGACCGGCATGAGTAAGTCTTCGAAGGCAACGGGCTCGGCTTCCGGCGTAACCGTTAACCGGGGGCCTGCAGCGGGCGTCTGGAGAGCCTTTTCGATCCACATAGCGTCGTGGAGCCATGACGGCAGCGGCGTCGAGGCGCTGAGGCCGGTTGCGGCAAAGCGCTCTGATACTGGCGCAACCAGCAGGCCGTCCCGCGCGAGCCTTCTGGCGAACAGGGAGGGATCGCCTGCAGCGGAGGCCTTGACCCAGGCGGCAATACGGCGGGCGCCCAAAGCGGCGTCGCCTGGCTTCCCCGGCGGCGCCTCGAAGGCATCGGACAACAGTTCATCGATGGTTGCGGCGCGAAGTGCTAGGGCCTCGAAAAAGGCATCCACCACACTCTCCCACCGGGCCGCAAATTATGGTCCGACATCGTTCATTCCATGCGCGTCAACAAGGCGGTGACCGGGCTCGTTTCGCCGCGTCGTTATGGGGTAAAATGGCAACGAAATCTGGCATTTATGCCGATGAAAGAGTGGTCTGTTACCATAGCCGGGCGGTCTTTACACACTACCCCACGGATGATTAAATGGGCATCTGGCGGGGGGGTATATCCGTTTCTCGACCGCCTATGTCTGCTGGCGCCGCTGGCGTACGAAAGGAACAATGCAATGAAAGACATCCACATCGACCAGAGGGAAGAGGAAATCCTCACCGTTCAGATCTCCGACGAGGCGCTGGAAGCCGCGGCGGGTTCGGTTAAGGAAAAGGCTGGCGCGTTCACGCTGGCTTTCTGCTCCGGTCTCGATAGCTGCCCGTCCTGATATTCCGTACAGGCTTTTGAATTCGTCCGGACTATCAGAATAGCTTGGTTTCCGACGAGGCGCCGGTCGCTCCGGTGCCTCGTCTTTTTATTTCTATTGTCGACTTTGGGCCTGATGCCGCTTGCGATCGCGGTTAGGCGCGGCTGATAAAGGCCGTCTCGATCTCTCTATTTCGATCGCTCCCCATTTTTGCGCTCGTCGAAATCCAACCTGGTCTGGCGCGCGACGGGATAGATATACCTCGTCAAAAATGAATGTCCGGCGGTATGAATGCGGCAATCGTTGAAGCCGGCACAAAATATCCAGCCAGACCCCGTGCGGCGAAGGCAAAGCGGCCATTCCTTCCTTGGTTTGTAAATTTCGTAGTTTCGGCGCTCATGATGCCCAGAAGGCATTTGCGATTGGCATCAAATAGTCCTGATCCAGAGGCCTCAGGAGAGTCGATAAGAGTACCGAATTTTTCTCTCAGCTGAGGTGCGATTACTGTAAACGGTATGACACGGGAGCGTTTTGTCTCCATTGGCCCCACATCGATAACTTCCAGGCCGACCATTGGGGCGCCGTTGCACAACGGACTGCGCCGCAATTGCAGACTGACTGGCAATTTTTCCTTATCAACCGACAGAAGCGCTAAATCGATTGTTTCGAAGGATCCGACCTTGACCAATTTGGCTGGTAGATCCTGACCGGCAATTAGTACACGCGGACGCGTGAAAAGTGGCCAGTGACCTACAACATGAGCTGCGGTGATTATCAACCCGTTGCCGAGATAGATTCCATCTCCGGTAACCGGTTTCTGTAACGGAAGGCCTTTTACGATACCGACGGCATATACTTCAAGTGCATCGTCGGGCATCTGCGCGCGAGCTGATATGGGGCTTACGGCAACAGCGAACACACTGCTGCACGCCAGTGCGCGCGCCAGTATTTTTACTGCATCTCTGAAGCTGCGGCTCATGCCTGTCTACGACTTATTGGGCTGGTCTAGAGGACAGTGAGCAGTCAAGTCGCAGCAGCCTGATAATCTATACGCAGACCTTGTCGAATTCCTGCCACGCGAATAATCATCGTCCTAATATCATATCTGATCACCAATTTCCCATCTGGAGGGGGAGACCGTCATGACTGAGTTAATCAGCTTCTTTACGCTTCGTCCGGTTTTCACTCACTACGGTATGAAAGTCCTGTGGTACGTCTATTTGGTGAGCGCGTTATTGCAGGTCTATATTGGCTTCAACGGCGTTTTGCGCCTGCTGGCGCAAAGAGGCATAAGCTGGGAAGCCTGGTCACCGAATTTTATCCCGCTCATTCTTAGCACCATTGTGCAATTGGTACTCGTTCGGCTCTTCCTTGAAGTAGCCGCGATCATTCTCGCAAATGCACGTCGGGAGTGAACGAAAGCACAGGACGAACATACGCAATGATCTGCTCAGACTTAGCGTGAGCAGATCGAAAATCAAAATCTAGAGTCTCAGTGCTCTTGAGACAGCATGATAGTTGGCAGGACGGTTTTCGTTCGATGTCCCCAACTCGTCCGCCAAATTCGCCAAATGCCGCCCGGCCAAAACTGGATCAATCCCCATCCGTCGAATTATAAAAGCAGCAGGCTGCTTGGATCGCCCAAAATCGATGAGTTGATCGGAAAGTACGCTGAATGCCGTTTGGGCTTCGCAGAAGGCGGCCCGATCTTGATGTGCAATCTCGCCGACAACACCATCGTCGCCAAATATCGATGCGACGTGCCATTTCAAATTTTCGAATCGCAACATATACGCCTTCGTCTCGCGACGAAGTGCGAGAAAGCTTCGCACCGGGCGCCAGATATAGTTTTGCAAATATCGAGAGAGTGCGGCGATAGCGAGAATCCCCAGACCATAGAGGACTATGCTTGGTGTGACCGCAGGAAATGGAAGAAGCGCGATAAACACCAGAACCGATCCCTGAACGAATTTTCTCGTAAAGTTAACGAGAGTCAATCGTTTTGCTCGGTTCAGAAGCCTGTTATTATTGGGGTTCCGGGAATGGAAGCGATTTCAGCGTGATCCGGCGTCTAATTGAGAGCTTGGACGCGGTTGCGGCTTCCGGCACCTTCAAGGAAATGCGGCTTATCGGCTTCCAGGTGGCGGCGCGCGACCCTATAGGGACGTGAGCAAGGCGTGGGCCCCGTCGCTCGCGGTATTGGACGGGTTCGGGCAAAGCTGGGGATCATCGGTGGTGTTGACCACCAAAAATCCGTGTTTTGGTTTGGCCCTGGCAAACCGGCCGGTCATATTTGTGCCTATTCGAGAGCCGCTGCCCGAGTAAGCGCGCAGGCTTGAACATCCGCTTTGATTGCGGCAGGCCGGCCCAGCCAAAAAGAGATTTTAGGAGAACTTCTGCCTTCTACGCCGACCGAGCAGACCGACGAGCACGAAGCCAGTCGCGAATAGCGGTAAGCTGCCTGGAATTGGCGTAATGGACAGGCCGTCCGGCAGCGTAATCTGCAGCTCAAGATTGTCGGTCGAAACGTTCTCAGTGAAAATGCTGGTTGATATTTGCAACGTCAGAGCATCATCAGAGAAGTATAGGTCTCCCGCTAAATTCGTCTCGCTGCTTTCGCCTGATGGCCTTGGACAATACGGACCGACCCAGCAGTTCTGCCCGTAACCCGTTAAAGCGGCGCCGAATGGACTTAGCGAAGGCTCCGAAACGGGTGATCCGCTTTGATTTAATACAGTGAAATCGGCCTGCCACTGATAAACGCCGACAGTGGTCATTGGGTTGAGTTGATTGAACTCCGGGAGTGAGAAGTTCTCAATCGCATTAACTTCGATTTCTATAGGACCGTAGACGGATGGATTATACGACGCGGGCAATGTGCCGACTATGGTCACAGTCCCGTCGAGCGGAAGGTCGAACGTTTCGGCGTTTGCATATACCGCGCTTTGCAGAATGAAGAATGCAAATGCGAACCATCGCAACGCCCGTGACGTCAAACGCATAAAATACGCTCCGCGAACGACGCGGACACTCTAGGATTGGAAAGTTAAAATCAATCGATACCCATCCGTTGGGTAAATCCGAAATGAAAAACTAAGACTAAAAAATTCCAGACGCAGTTAAGTCTCGTTACATCACGAGGGCAGCCGATTGGGTGAGTCCTGTTGCTACATCACCGACTAGCGTTTGCGATCGACCGTTTGGCTACGGCCAAATTTCGGTGCGATCAGTTCATTGGTCCACGACCGATTTTCAGGGTCCAAAAATCGATTTGCAGTCGGCATTGAACCGGTGGCCCTATGCAGATCAGAGGCGCACGGCCTGTGTAGCGGCATCCAAATACCACCAGAAAAGTCATGCCGGCATTGCAAGTGACTGCGCAATTTCCCCGCTTGGTTTTTCTGAGCCCCGATACGGACGAATTACTGTTAAATAACAAATACTTAGTTGAGTTTCCGTCTCAAAAAATCACTGAATTGAAAATTCTCAGAGAAGTTCGCACTCCGCTTCCACTAAAAATGCCTGTGCGACGCTTTTACCCTTTGTTCACAAAGACCTTGCGGGTCGGTTAAAGACCGACCATTATGGCGGTTGTCCGATAACCGCCGGGGACGGCAACGGTTTCGGATAAGCGCTGGCATGGGGAGACGTTGCACTCAGGCGCTCGTGGGAGCGAGGAATGAGCTATATTTCGGCGATAGAGGGTCACGCGGCTGCGGCGCGAACCGTGGCCGGGCACGATTCCACCCACGGCAATACGATATTGGTCCCGGATGCAGAGCTGCTGACGACGGCGCACTATCGTCACGTTGGACCCGATCTTGTCCTCACCGGCCACGACGGTCGGCAATTCACAATTCCCGGCTACTTTTCAACGGAACATCACCTCGGCTTGGCCGCGCCGGACGGCGAGAGCCTGTCTGCTGACCTCGTTGATCTCTTGGCCGGCTCGCTTGCTCCCGGACAATACGCGCAAGCACAGCCGACAAGCGCGCCAGACCCCATCGGCAAAGTGGAAAAGGTCGTTGGCAGCGCAACGATTATGCGTAACGGCGTGTCGGTCGCGCTCAATGTCGGCGACGCCGTCTATAAAAGCGACGTCATCGAGACCGGTCCAGGCTCGTCGGTCGGAATTGGATTTCCAGACGGGAGTGCGCTGAATCTTGTTGCCAACACGCGCATGGCGCTCAGCGAATATTCGTTTGATCCCAGCTCCAACAGCAATAACGCGCTGTTCAGTCTCGTTGATGGGACTTTTGCTTTCGTTGCCGGCAAGGTTGCGCATTCCGGTGATATGAAAATATCCACACCGGTCGCGACGATGGGTATTCGCGGCACCACCGGTTACGGAGAAAAGGGCGATCATACGTATTTGTTCGTTGTCGTCGATGATTACGGCTCGACGCAACACGGTGCCTACGACCTGTTTCAAGTCGATTTGAACGGCAACCTACTTCGCGACACGAACGGATTGCCGATACTTCTCGCCACGGTTTCACAAACAGAATTTGTCACGGAATGTAGTGCGACGTCATGCGCTACGACGCCGATGACGGCCGCGCAGCTTGCCTACGCCCAACAAATTGTTCCGCAGCTGTTCGAAACCTACATCCTCAATAATCCGTCAGAACCCCATTCGAATCCGGGCAATAATGGCAGTTCGACACCTCAGAATAACGAACAGAACGGACTGCCCGATGTGCAGCTCATTCATCTGAACAGCACGCAAATTCCGGGTTCCTCTAATCCCACTTCCAGCGCTCCTACGCTGCCGATGATCATCGCTCTCGTGATCCCGCCTCCGACCCCGACCCCGCCTCCGCCCCCTCCGCCTGCTGGAGGATGGATCGGCGATACGCT
>CAWEER010000004.1:0-345467 GCA_963808205.1 uncultured Alphaproteobacteria bacterium | reverse complement strand
GGCTATGCAGGGTACGGCGTCGGCTACGCGGGATACGGCAACAGCGGCTATGCAGGGTACGGCGCCCGCTACGCGGGATACGGCAACAGCGGCTATGCAGGGTACGGCGTCGGCTACGCGGGATACGGCAACGGCGGCTACGGTTGTGGCGCATGTGGAACCGCGATTGTTGTCCCCATAGTTGTTGTTCCCACGGTCGGATGTGGATGCTCCCGAGGGATTTACTCGGGCTTTTGAAAGCCACGGACCGGAGTGCTTTCTCGGTTCCCGTTTCATCCACAATGCAGACGCTCGCGTCCTTGACCTAAATGTCCAATCGCAAGTACACGCGATCTAATTGCTTCTGTAGCCGTCGTTCAGGCCATTGATCCCAAGAGTATCCGCAAGCGCTAACGTGCGCATAACTGATGGTTATGTGGAGGTCGCTTCGTCAAGTCGGCATTTCCGCGGTGGCGGATTATGGACCCCCGGCTCTTGGACGAGAGTCACTTATTGCCAGCCGGGCACGCCACTCATGTCAGGCAGATGATGGGCTATGCCTTTGTGGCAATCGATGCAGGTTTTTTCGCCCGTGAACAGAAAGCGCTGATGGGCATCTGCTGCGCGGGGGCTCTCTCGCGTGATGTCCATCGAGTCGGTAGAGTGGCAATTGCGGCATTCGAGCGAGTTGTTTGCCTTCATTCTTGCCCATTCGTGCTCGGCAAGTTCAAGCCGATGATCGAGAAATTTATCGCGCGTATCGATAGTGCCGAATATCTTGCCCCAGACTTCCTTCGAAGCCTGCATCTTGCGGGCGATCTTGTTTGTCCAGTCGTGTGGCACATGGCAGTCCGCGCAATGGGCACGGACGCCTGACCGATTGGTGTAGTGGATAGTGGTTTTTAGTTCTTCAAAAACGTTTTCGCGCATTTCGTGACATGACACGCAAAACTGCTCGGTATTGGCAAATTCGAGGGCGGTGTTGAACGCGCCCCAGAACACAATACCCGCTGCGAAACCGGCCAGCACCAAAATACCTAAAGCGAAGATTGAGCCTGGGTGACGCAGTACGGCCCAGATTTCGAGAGAGAAAGCCATCGCTCTCCGCCAAAACGGTGGTTTGGAGGCATCAGCCACGCTCATCGCTGCTTACTCGGCTTGGCCGGGTTGAGCAGGGCGTCGATGTCGACGAAATCGTTTTTGACCGGAACCTGAACGTTGTGCTGTGGTACATGACACTGGGTGCAGAAATATCGCCGCGGCGAAACAGAAGCGAGAAACTGTCCATCGCGATCGGAGAAATGTGTGATGCTGATCATCGGCGCTTGAGATTCGCCAATCCTGGTTCTCGCGTGGCATGATAGGCACTTGTTGCCGTGGGCGCTGACTTCATAGCCCTCGATGGAATGAGGAATGAGCGGTGGCTGCTCTGGGTAATTTCGGGGCTCCCGTTCCGATGTGTTTTGTTCCGCCGTGATTGGATCAGCAGGTGGTGCTTGGTCAATCGGCGTTGGCCCGCGCAGTGCCGAAAACGGTTGCGCCATCGTTACAGTGGAACAAATCGCTATCAGACCAGCTGCGGCGAACAATCGAAGATCGCGTGCCATGGTTCTGCTCCCTACACACGCTCGATGCGAACCGCACATTTTTTGAAGTCGGTCTGAAACGATATTGGATCAGTAGCGTCGAGCGTCACCTTGTTAATTAGTTGGCTTTCATCGAACCAAGGTACGTAGACGACGCCGCGGGGCATATGGTTACGCCCGCGCGTTTCGAGGCGGGTGCGGATGAACCCGCGGCGCGACTGGACTTTCACCTCGTCACCACGGCGCAGCTTCTGCGCAGCTGCATCATCTGGATGGATGAAGCACACCGCTTCGGGGAATGCGCGATAGAGTTCCGGTACACGGCGCGTCATCGAACCCGAATGCCAATGTTCCAGGACGCGGCCGGTGACAAGCCAATAGGGATAAGTAGCGTCGGGAGATTCAGCGGGCGGCTCATAGGGCAGGGCGAAGATGCGCGCCTTGCCATCGGGAAAGCCGTAAAACTGAACGTCCGTACCTGGCGTTACGTAGGGATCGCGGCCTTCTCGGTAACGCCAAAGCGTCTCCTTGCCGTCAACGACCGGCCAGCGCAAACCGCGTGCTTCGTGATAGCTGTCAAACGGCGCGAGGTCGTGTCCGTGGCCGCGGCCGAATTGGGCATATTCCTCAAATAGGCCTTTCTGCACATAAAATCCGAAGGCCTTGGATTCGTCGTTTGCAAAATCAGGCGCGATATCCGCGAGTGGAAATTTGTCCACCATACCGTTTTTGAATAGGACATCGAACAGCGTTTTGCCTTTGTATTCGGGCTTTTTCTCTATTAGATCGGCAGGCCAGACCTCTTCGATATTGAAGCGCTTGGAGAACTCCATCAGCTGCCAAAGATCCGAGCGCGCGTCGCCCGGTGCGGTCACGAGCTGATGCCAAAATTGCGTGCGCCGTTCCGCATTGCCGTAGGCGCCTTCCTTTTCTACCCACATTGCTGTAGGCAGAACGAGATCGGCAGCCTGTGCCGTCACGGTCGGATAGGCATCAGAAACGACGATGAAGTTCTCTGGATTGCGGTAGCCGGGATAGCCTTCTTCATTGAGATTAGCGGCAGCCTGCAGGTTGTTATTGACTTGAATCCAATAGGCGTTAATGCGGCCATCGCGCAGCATCCGGTTCTGCAGAACTGCATGGTAGCCCGGCTGCGCCACAATCGTGCCCTCCGGCAGCTGCCAGATTTGTTCGGCCTTGTCTCGATGCTCCTTGTTGGCGACCAACATGTCTGCCGGAAGGCGATGCGAAAACGTGCCGACCTCGCGTGCCGTGCCGCAGGCTGACGGTTGTCCGGTAAGCGAAAATGGGCTGTTGCCCGGCTCCGCAATCTTGCCGGTCAAAAGGTGTAGGTTATAGACAAGGTTGTTGCACCAAACGCCGCGCGTGTGTTGATTGAAACCCATGGTCCAAAGGCTGACCACTTTGATTTTTGGGTCGGCGTAAATCTCGGCGAGCTCCCGCAATTGGCCGATCGGCACGCCAGACATCTTGGCGGCTTTTTCCATAGTATAATCGGAGACGAATTTTGCATATTCGTCGAACGAGATATCGACGGCATCGCCGGCCTTGGAGCGGCCCGTCGCCTTTTGCTCCAGGGGATTATCGGGCCGCAGCCCATAACCGATGTCGGTCTGGCCGCGCTTGAACACTGTGTGCTTGTTGACAAAGTCTTTGTTGACGCGACCCGTCGTGATGATGTGGTTTGCGATCGCATTGAGGATGGATAAGTCACTCTGTGGCTTGAACACGAGACCTAAGTCAGCGAGATCAAACGATCGATGTTCGAAAGTGGATAGCACGGCCACCTGAACGTGGGAGGCGCTGAGACGACGATCCGCCACCCGGCTCCACAGCACCGGGTGCATCTCCGCCATGTTCGAGCCCCACAACACGAATGCATCGGTGGCCTCGAAATCGTCGTAACAGCCCATCGGCTCATCCATGCCGAAAGTGCGCATGAACCCCATGACGGCCGACGCCATGCAGTGGCGGGCGTTCGGGTCGAGATTGTTGGACCGGAAGCCAGCTTTGAACAGTTTGTTAGCAGCGTAGCCTTCCCAGATCGTCCATTGACCGGACCCGAACATGCCGATGGCGGTCGGGCCGCTCTTCTTGAGTGTTTCTTTGAATTTGTCGGCCATCACATCGAAAGCTTCATCCCAGGAAACCTGGGTGAACTCGCCGTTCTTGTCGTAGCGGCCGTTCTTTTTGCGAAGCAGCGGATGGGTCAGGCGATCATCACCGTACAGGATTTTTGACAGAAAATAGCCTTTTACGCAGTTGAGGCCGCGGTTGACCTCGGCTTTGATGTCGCCGTGCGTGGCGACGACGTGATTGTCCTTGGTTGCGACCATGACGCCGCAGCCAGTGCCGCAGAAACGACAGGGTGCCTTGTTCCATTTCAACTCGGTGAGGACCCGATCAGTGATAAGGTTCTGCGCTCCAGCCGGCGCCGGCAGCCCACCCACGGCAGCGGCCATTGCGGCGGCATTGAGTTTTAGGAATTCACGACGACGAATTGCATTGCTGTCCATCGCCATATCCTCTGTAGATGTGATTAGTCGCTGTCAGTCCCTTGAAAAATCAGTGCTGCGGTCCACACATGAGGCATCAGTGCGATCGTGTTGAGAGTTTCGCCGATGCTTCCGACACTCGATCCTTCGACCACCACGACCAGCTTGCCTTTTGGATCGCGACTGTAGATTTCCGCGCCTGGGAGCGCTTCGATCTCGCGCGCGACGGCGTTGAGTTGTTCTGGTCGCGCCTGAACGAGAATGCTGGCAATTTCGACAGCAGCCGGCGTGTCGGTGCGCAAAGGCTCGATCCATCGGCCGCTGAGAAGATTGCGACGTGCGACAGCGCCAATAAATCGTGTTGTCCTCACTGCAGCCTCATTGTTTTGGCGGACCAGGTGGCCCATTGATCATCTGGTAAATCCAAACCGTGAGTCCCCACGTGCCGACAGTTGCGACTGTCAGCATCGGCATCAGCACGGCTGTAATGATAAGGAATGCGTAGATTTCCATGCGCCGCTTGTGCGACACGTCGTCGGCTTTTATCAGCGGCTCGCCCAAGGCTACCTCTCGGGACGTTGTGGAGTTTTCCGCAGCAAGCTTTCTGCCGCGGGGCCGCACGCCTGCGGCCATCGCCCTTTACGATACCAGCGTTTCGGATGGCTCTTTTGATCTAGATCAAATAGTCATTTCGGAGAGTCTGTTGCAGGTTGGACAAAGACTCTTCGGGTAGTTCCGTGCGTGCAGGTGCGGTGGGACTACGTACTCATCGAAGGTCATTGATGGATTAGGAAGCGTGGGCCGCCGGTCTGAGCTCTTATCGGAAATTCTCGGTTTCCGTGCCCGCTGAGTTAAATCAGCAGTCGTCGTGTAACACAACTTTCGTTTTCACGGACGTAGGAACGCCGCATCGAGAGCGGCATTGCATCGCTTAGAAACCCAACGCCTGGCAGCTGTTAGACATCCGAAGATATTACCACTTCCCGCAACAACTCCTTGGCAAAGTTGTACGGCATCTCTTTCACACATATGCACGACGTTGTCCGCCAAGGCGGCGCATCCTTTAGAGTTTTTCTCTTGCTCTTTCTGTAGACATTCAAGCATGTTGTTTGCCTGCACTGGCACGCCGTTGCAGCGATTCTTGAGCTCTTTGCCGCAAGTTAATGCGGCTCTGGTGTTGTTTTGGGCGCTCAGCGCATGGGCAACGTCGATTAATGGTGCAGATGTTATTATAGCAGCGAAGAGAATCCATATTTGGATAATGGCAACAGAGCGGATAGTAGTTGGCATCGATTCCTCCCGGCTACGTTGCAAGCCATTCTTCGTCGTTTTGATGGCCTTCAAGGAAATGCTATCAAACATCATCCAATAGCTTGCGCGTAAAGAATATGGCAGATCATTTATAGAGTTCGGGGCGAACTCATTGACATAGGTCAAATTAGTCACTCAGTAACCGGTTATTGTTGGGTGGGCCACGTCCGTTCCTTGATGGCCGCTTGCCCATCCCGGCAGGGGAGAAGTCTTTATGTCCGTGCAGCTAAATTCAGCTGCTTCACATCACTTGCCGATTTTCATTACTCCACCCGGCGATACCGATGTGCTGATGGTAGTGGCAGGTCTGACGCTGTTGGGCGCCACGCTCGCCTTCGGTCTGATCTTTCTCTATCTGCACACGCTGCCCGAACGGATGGCGCACAGATCGCACAAGCTGCAGTTCGAGATTGTCGCGGTGCTCGGTCTTCTCGCTCTCTTCACTCACATCCACGTGTTCTGGGTAGCTGGACTCTGCTCGCATTGATCGATATTCCCGATTTCGGCGGCTGGATGGGCCGTATAACGGCTGCCGTCGAGAAGATTGCAGGGCTGAAGCCTGGCAGCAGTCCGGCCGACGACGGGGATCAGGCTAGCGACGCAAAGCAGAAGGAGCTTGCCGATGCTTGAGCTTCTGCTCTGCTCACTGGTGACAGTTCTGCCGGATTATCTTTATCGCCGCTATGCGCAGGGCAAAAGATTTGGCAAGGAGATTACCCTCTATTCCGTCTGGTATGAGCTACGGTGGGGTATCACAACCTGTCTGATGCTCGCTGTCTGCCTCATCACGCTAATATTCTATTTTCACCCGTCCACCAGCAGCGTAACCCTTTATTTCCGCACCGTGCCGATCCTTCCCGAAACCAACGGTCGCGTAGCCGA
The DNA here is from genome assembly GCA_963808205.1 of uncultured Alphaproteobacteria bacterium. GTDB lineage: Bacteria > Pseudomonadota > Alphaproteobacteria > Rhizobiales > Xanthobacteraceae > BOG-931. The sequence continues at coordinate 339,193 of CAWEER010000004.1, read as the reverse complement.
GATCTATGTCGATTTCAGCGGTCCGGTTAAGCAGGGTACTCCTATTTTCAGGCTCGACAGTTCGAAACAAGAGGCGGCACTAGAAACCGCACGCCGAAAGATCGCCGAAATCGATGCAAATCTGGTGGCTGAAAAAGCCCAAATTGTGAAAGCTGAAGCTCAGATCCAGGAAAGCCAGAGTTCTTATCAGCAGGCCGTTGACGAGCTTGAAACCAAGCAGGAACTGCAGCGGCGCAATTCCGGCACGGTGGCCGTGCGTGAGATCGAGCGGCTCCAGCTTCTGGTGCAGGGCCGAAAAGCCACGCTCGATGCCGCGACGGCAGCGAAGGCGGCCGAAGAATCCCAGGTGGAGAATGAGCTGCCGGCCGCCAGAGCGAGCGCGGAAGCTTCATTGGCGCAGGCTCAAGTCGATCTGGATAAGACCGTCATTCGGGCTGGAGTTGATGGGCGTGTCGAACAATTTGGGCTGCGCGTCGGCGATATCGTCAATCCGTTGATGCGTCCGGCCGGTGTGCTGGTTCCCGACAGGGTGGGCCGCAGTCTGGTGGCCGGATTCGATCAGATCGAGGCGCAGGTCATCAAACCCGGCATGGTCGCAGAAGTCGCGTGCGTCTCGGTGCCATTTACGGTCATCCCGATGGTCGTCACCCAAGTTCAGGATTTTATCGCTGCGGGCCAATTCCGCGGAGGCGATCAACTGATCGATCCTCAGCAGATCACGCGGCCGGGCACACTTATCACATTCCTCGAACCGCTCTATGAGGGTGGCATTGACGACGTGACACCGGGAAGCAGTTGCATTGCCAATGCCTATACGAACAGCCATGACGCCATAACAGCGCCAGAAACCGGGACCCTGAAGGGAATGGCTCTGCACGCAGTCGACGGGCTTGGTCTCGTTCACGCACTACTACTGCGAATTCAGGCGCTGGTGCTGCCTTTCAGGACGCTTGTTTTCAGCGGGCACTAGATTGTGCTGCTTTCTTCGCTGCCCAGAGCGGACGAATTGGGCTAGCCGTTAAGTCGGTTGAGCATTGATCGATTTCGCAACACCACCCCGTGGTGTAACACTTCGATTGCAGCGTACTCCTTGAGCGTCCTCAGCGTTCGCGAGACTGTTTCTATCGTTAGTCCAAGATAGTCGGCAATGTCCTGGCGCAACATCGGCAGATCTACGAGATCTCCGGCCAATGATCGGCTTGACATTTCAAGAAGAAAACCGCCGACGCGTTCCTCCGCAGTCTTGGCGAGAAGCTGGGTCCGACTTTGCGCACGCGCAAGCTCGAAAGATGTCAGTGCGAGAAGTTCCGGGACAATCGCCGCATTGCTGGCGCCGAATGCCATCAGCGCAGCCTTTTTGACGACGAGGAGTTTGGTGCTCGTGATCGTCTCAGCCGAGAGGCTGTGCCGCACACCACTTTTGAGCTCGAAATACTCACTGGCCAAATAAAACTCGCTGATATGTCGTCTTCCATCGCTGAGAATTTTATAAGTGCAGACGGTACCCTCGATGACTTTGTAAAAGTGATCGGATGGTTCGTCTTCTGCAAATATTTCCTCATTGCGCGAGAAAGAAATGATAACGCCGAGACGCAGCATTGCGCGATCAAGGGCCGAGCCTCCTTCGGCCTCTCGATGTGCGTCATTGTGTTTTAAGATTCGGAGTGAGTGTATCGACGTGTGCATCTGCATGTCTTGGCCTCTTTGAAAGGTCGGGACCGCAGTCAGCTGAAAACGCTACAAGGTGATGTTTCCCGCCGCCGCCACTTCAGGAAGATCGAGCCAACGAGCTAAACGAAACGTACGGGATAGTACCGGATCATTATGTCGTTCGATAGGTCCGCGCTGGAATCATTGATTGCGCCTAAAGACCCAGAGCTCTCAACCTTGGTTGAGACGATGTTATGATATTGCAAACGAGGAAACCGCTGACAGTCAGTCCGGTAAGGCATTCGGCATATTACTGCGCCGAGGGGCCGCGCTCGTGGCTGCCCATGGCAAGAGCCAGGCAATCGATCAGGGATCGTTCATCGAAGGGCTTGCTCAAGAAGCCAATGGCGCCAGCTCGGAGTGCGTCTTCGCGCCGTCTCTCATCCGGATAGGCGGTAATGAAAATAATCGGAACGCCATAACCCATTCGTCGTAATTCACGCTGCAGGTCCAGCCCACTGAGGCCGGGCATTTGCAGATCCGTGATCAAACAAGAGGTTCTATCGATAAAGTTGGACTCCAGAAATTGCTCCGCGGAGATGAATGCGATTGCCCGGTATCCCAACGACTCTACGAGTTCGCGTATCCCGTCCCTAGCCCAATCGTCGTCATCGACAATCGTTATAATTGGCAATTCCGGCAATTGGGGATGTCCTGTCTCACAGAATTTCAAAGCAGAGTTACAAATTTGTCTGGTATCAGCCGCGCTATTTTTTTCTGGTCAGTCCGAGAGTGTCCGCAATGCGCACCAGTTCGGTGATCGATCCGGCCCCCATTTTGATCATGAGATTGTGCCGATGCGTTTTGACGGTGCCCTCAGATAGACCAATTGTGGCAGCGGTTTGTTTGTTCATCAGACCCGCGACGACATAGTCCATGATTTCGCGCTCCCGATTACTGAGCGTGTCGAAACGCTTCTGCAAATCCGATAGCGCGTTATCGCGCGACCGACCCGCGTGCGCCTGGTCAAGCGCGGTCTGGACCGCATCTAGGACATCCTGCTCGCGCAGTGGTTTCGTAAGAAAATCGATAGCACCCGCTTTCATTGCGCCCACGGTCATTGGAATATCCCCGTGACCGGTGATGAAAATGATGGGAACTTTGTTCTTCGTTTTCTTAAGTTCTTTTTGAAAATCCAGACCCCCCATTCCGGGCATCCGGATGTCCAATATGAGGCAACTGGAATTTACCGATGGTTGGTTGTGCAAATAGTCCTGAACGGAGCTGAAAGTCACGCAGTTCAAGCCGACCAACTCCAGCAGAAGCTTGAGACCGCTCCGGACATCGGAATCGTCATCGACAACAAACACAGTTAAATCAGCTTCGGATCGAATTGAGGTTGTCATCTGCCGGCCATCCAACGGTGGATTTTGCAGATACATTGAACCACGCTGGTCCCTCGGAGAAAACTGTGTATTGGTAGCGAAGACGCCCGACAGGTGAGGGTGAATGGGATTCATGACGCTTTCCCTTCGCGCGAGGTCTGCAACCGTGCTCCCCCTTCGGTGCCGTCGCTCGCATCCGCTGTGCGGCATTGTGTATTTATTTAAGGTACTCGGGTTCGAGGGGCGAAAACATTGATTTATATCAAATGCTTCGGCGGTCTTGAGACCGCGTCAATGTTACCTGCCAGAATCCCGCGCCGGTTCTGGTCGAAGTACCCGTCATCCGGTAGCTTTACAGCTCCATCAGATTGAGGCGAAAGACTGGACGGGGCGCGATGATGGAGCGATTTGACTATTCAATTGCGACAATGCGGCCGACGCGGCAGCAGAAACTATTTGCTGGCGCCGTAGCAGCAGTTCTCCTCGTCGGGTTCTTAGCGACAGCTCCGTTTGCGGCGACGCGCGTGGTGCGTCTCGACAGCTTTGTCCCGACCCTCGGAGCGATAATCTTTGTCACCGATCTCACGACGTCAGTATTGCTGTTCAGTCAATACGCAAGCATAGGCTCGCGAGGTCTTTTGGTGTTGGCCAACGGTTACCTGTTTTCCGCGCTGGTTGTTATTCCGCACTCGCTATCATTTCCTGGTGCTTTTGCGGAAAATGGCCTGCTTGTGTTTGGGCCGCAGACTACGCCGTGGCTTTACACGTTCTGGCATTTAGGCTTTTCCGCTGCAGTGTTGGTTTACGCTTGCATCAAGAAGAGGACGGAGAACAACGGGCGTGCCGATACTCCTTCTAAGTCGCCAATCTTTTGGAATGTAACTGGTACGTTGCTGCTCGCGGCCACGCTTACCGTAATTGCCATTGTTGAAGAGGAGTCTCTGCCTCGGTTGGTCCTGAATCAGGTCGCCTTTTCGCCGTTAGCCAGTCATGTAACGGCAGTGACGTTGATTACGAGCGTTATCGCGCTCGTTGTGCTTTGGATTCGGCAGGAATTGATCCTCGATTTATGGTTGTTAGTTTCGGTCTTGGCGACCGTTGCGGAGCAGGGAGTTGTGAGTATTCTTATTGCCGGTCGTTTCAGCGTTGGATTTTATTCGAGTTCGTGTCTTCTCCGTGGCTGTCTCCACCGTGGTTATGATGGCCTTACTTTCAGAAATGGCCGCGGTCTATGCGCGGCTCGCTCGCGCTAATCGGACTCTGCAACGCGAGCGCGACGGCAAGCTGATGAATTTAGAAGCCGCGTTGGCGGCCATTGCCCATGAGGTGCGGCAGCCGTTGACGGGCATTTCCACGAAGAGCGCAGCGGCGCGACGTTTCCTGTCACGCGCCCCTCCCGACATCCCTCGGGTACAAGCCATACTAGACGAGGTGACGAGCGCCGGTTTTCGGACCAATGAGGTGATCGAAAGTGTTCGTGCGCTTTTCCAAATAAACGATCAGGAGCAAAGTCCGGTCGATGTCAACGCTGTGACGCTTGAGGCGTTACAGATTCTTAAGAAAGGACTTTGAAGATCATGACATCAACATCACGACGCGGCTCGCATTAGAACTCCCGCCGATCATGGGGCACAAAGGTCAATTGCGCGAAGTAATTGTAAACCTTGCTCAGAATTCCATTGATGCGATGGTGGCCGTCGTCGACGGGAACCGGCAGTTACGGATTGAAACTACGCGCAACGGGGCGCGAGCTATCACCATATCGGTGGAGGATACGGGGCCCGGGATCGATCCAAAGAACTATAGTCGAATCTTCGACGCGTTCGTAACGACGAAATCCAAAGGGACGGGATTGGGCCTTGCGATATCGCAAATGATCGTCGATCGCCACGGGGGCCAGATTGTCGTTATGCCAGGGTCGGGAAATGGCGCGCGCTTCCAGGTGACGCTACCGGTCCAGCTCGCAGTCGTTTCGTCGCAAGCGGCCGAATAGAAATTGTCGTCGTCGCAACTGCCGGCTAGGCGTGCCTTCTCAGTCCAAGTCCGATGCGATCCAACCGACTTCTGCAAAGATCAGATCGATGCCGAGAAGGCGGCCGAGGATATAAAAGCCCGAGACCGGCCAATGCACCAGAATGATGAGGTCCAGGAGCAAGGGTGACGGTTCCAGATAGCGCGACCCCCATCCACGGCATTCCTTCTCTAATGTTGAATGCAGGAAATATCCGCATGGTGCCCGACGCGGTCAATGAAATGCCCAGCAGAAATGTAAATAGCGTCGCAACCAAAAGTGGGCTCTCAAAACTGACAAAGCCGGCAGCGATATAAAGAAAGCCGACCAGAAGCCAGATCAAATACTTGCCCCAATTCCTGATCTGGAATGCATTGATAACCTGCGTAACCCCCGCGATCACCAACATCACGCCAACGATAAAGACTGACGCCACAGTCGCGAGCACCGCGCTCCCGAGTGCAATAATGCCGGCGAGCGCGTAGACGTAACCGAGGACGATCCAGCCGGATTTGGCGCGGAGCGGCTCGAGACTCGATGAAGTACGGGGCGATGTTAATGTTCCCGAGGCGGTGGATATAACGTTCCTCCACCGCGTGTGATCTAAGGCGACGCGCAACCCTCTTAGTATCGCTCTGCCACGAATCTGCGATTCTTCAACGACGCTTGATCGTCGTATTTGTTTTTCTTCGAGCGCGGGGGCAATTTGACCTTTTTGTGTTTTGTTTTCTTGTAGGGAATCCGCGAAAGAATATGCGAGATGCAATTTAACCGGCCGCGCCGTTTGTCGTCGGTCCGCACAATGAACCATGGGGCATGCTTGGAATCTGTCGCATTCAGCATTATGTCGCGAGCTTTTGAGTAATCGTACCAGCGGCCATAGGACCCGACGTCCATGGGACTCAATTTCCATTGCCGCATTGGATCGTCGATACGCGCTTTGAACCGGCGTTCCTGTTCCGCCATGCCGACTTCCAGCCAGATTTTGATCAAGGTGATACCGGCCTGGATAATATAGGCTTCAATGTCCGGGCAGAGTTGCAGGAAGCGTTTGTGCTGTTCTTTCGTTGCAAAGCCCATCACATATTCGACGCCGGCGCGGTTGTACCAGCTCCGATCGAAGATTGCGATCTCGCCAGCGGCCGGAAATTGTGCGATATAACGCTGTATGAACATCTGCCCTTTCTCGCGGTCGCTGGGTGCCGGCAGTGCGACCACGCGAAAGACGCGAGGACTCACCCGCTCGGTAAGTGCCTTGATGGTGCCCCCTTTGCCGGCAGCATCGCGCCCTTCAAAGACGACGATGACTTTGAGGCCCTCGGCTTTGACCCAGTCCTGCAAGCGGCAAAGCTCGACCTGGAGCTTGTGCATCTCTTTCTCGTAGACTTTGCGTTCCAGTCGCTCCTTCGTCTTCTCCGCGCGTGCCATGCCGTGTTTGCCCCGAAAGTAGCCGATTGATCGAGCATTATACGCCCGAAATAAGTTTGCATTCTTGAGATAGATCAAACTCCGCGAGTTGGCGTAAGGTTAGAGAATTGTGATTGCGAGGAGAACTGCCATGGCCAAAGATGGAAAAAGCGGCGCCTCTGACCCCCTTTCCGGGCTACCGAGCGCCAAGGAAGTCATGATGGAAATAGCGAAGCGAGAGGCTGAAAAAGCCTCGGCGGCTATGAGGGAGCTCTCGGCGGCGGACACGGAAAAGCAGGCCTTGATCGAGAAGTTCTCCAAGCCGTCGGGGGTCTCCGACGACGAGCGCCTGGCGCGAGCCGCCGCCATAATCAGGCGTGCCGCCAGTAATGGACAGACCGAGGTTGAGATATTCAGATTTCCACATGAGCTTTGTACAGATCGCGGTCGAGCGATCAATCAGAACGAAGCCGGATGGGAGAAAACTCTTACGGGTCTACCCAAGGAGCTCTTTGACTTTTGGGATAAACAACTCAAATCCAAAGGCTACAAAGTGGGATTTCAGATTGTGGATTTTCCCGGCGGTATCCCGGGGGACGTCGGCATGACGCTGAAATGGAAATAACGCCTCGTCCGCGTCGAGCTTAGTCCTGCCTGTTCTTTGAGCGACGGCCGAACAGCCGTCCGATAATCGAGCCGAATGGCCAGAAGGCTATTGTGTAAATAGCCAGCCCGATCAGAAGCAGGGCAGCCAAAGCGCGGACGAGCGCGGCGTTGTGAGGGTCTGCGCCAAGCAAGATCGGCACGCTGTCTGGGATTGCCAGAAGCCAATCCGCAATTCGATCGAACATTTGTGCTTTCCTAAGTACGAAAAATTACGCGGCTTTGGGCTTTTGAGATTTTCGCTTTTTTGGCTTTACCCGCTTCGACAGATCGTCCTCAACGATATCTTGTATTTTCTTCATCACCAACGCGTGCAGCCGCGGCGACTTCTCAATGGTCGTGTGCGAAAGGCCGGAGTCGGCCGTTAAGTCGATATTGGACAATTTACCCTTGAAGCCCGATTCGGCGGTGACTTGCTTGCCAAAACCATTCTGCTGGAAAAGGTTTACCAGGTGAAGAACATTCTTCGACACAGGCAGGGGACTGGTCGCGTCGAATGTAACGATCAGCTCGATAGGGACGTTATGGCGGTCAAGCTGGTTGGCGACGTCGAACGTCGCGTTTGCCCCCAACGAGTGGCCGATGAGCACGATGATCGGCTGGTGACCACGCGTATATTGAGCCGCAATCCGCTGAGCTGCCGTTTGCCAGCCGTCCGTACTGTAAACGCGGGCGCTATAACCCTGCCGATTGAGTTTGTCGGTCAAGGTGTCCATGCCGCGTGAGAAGATATCGGCTAGACCGCGAAATAGATCGACCTGCACCTCTCTCGCGGCCGCCATGGGCTGGCCATCAGGAGCTGCCATAACGCCGACGCGGCCGGCGGCCAGCGAAAAGGCGGTACCGGATATCAGTGCTCGGAGAAAAAGACGCCTCTCGGTAAGCATAAGAGGTCCTGTTGCTGGTTATGCCGGCGTGTTTTTGAGAGTGGGTTGCAATGCGAGGTCGAGCGTTATGGATATTGTCCCGGACTCCCGCTTGGTGCTGCGGCGAAGGCCAGTTCGTTCGAAGACTTTCAGCATCGCAGTGTTGGTAGCCAGCACCTGGGCAACAAGTTCTTGCAGGCCTGCCTCGCGCGCTAAGATGATGATATGGCGCATGAGCGCCGCGCCAATGCCAAGGCTCTGGTATCGATCGACCACCGTGAACGCAACTTCAGCCTGTTTTGTACCAACTACAACATAGCGCCCACTGCCTGCAATTATCTGCTTTCCATCCTCTTCCATGGTAGCAATCAGCGCCACTTGAGAAATGAAATCGATGTCCAGAAAGAATCTGGTTTCTTCCTCCGTGAAATTCCGTTTGGCCACAAAGAATCGCTGATAAAGCGACTGCTTGCCGACCTGGCTTACGGCAGCGAGGAAACCCCGCCGGTCATCCGGCCGCAGTGCGCAAATCTTGAACTCTCGTCCGTCGTGCAGTGTTTCGACAGTCGAATAATTGGCGGCTCCAGGCAACAATCTGTCATCCCTTCACGGTCACGGCTGGAAATCCGCTAGCGTCATGTGCAAATTCCGTGTCAGCGCCGCAACGTACGCGTGTTGGACTCTCTGTCTCTCGCCAAATTGGGCAACGCAGCCTTGGCGAGCATTGATTTAGATCAAACGCGCCACACTCGATGACTATTACACTCCTCGTCCGATTGAGAAGGGGGAAGCGATGACGACTCTGACGACTGCAAGAGCTATTGCGCTCGCCGTCTTTCTCCTCTCGCCCTTGAGCGCGCTGGCACAGAGTCCCTCTGCGGCGACGGTCTTGCAAACCGGGCAACATCGGCTCAAACCTGAGGAACTCGATGCGCTGGTTGCACCCATCGCATTATATCCGGACACGTTGCTTTCGCAGGTGTTGATGGCTTCGACATATCCGATCGAGGTCGTGCAGGCGGAGCGCTGGCTTGAGGCTAACAAAAAACTGAAGGGAGAGCAGCTTGAGGCCGCGGTCGCGAAACAAGATTGGGACGACAGCGTAAAATCCCTCGTGGCGACTCCGAGCGTGCTCGACATGATGAGCACGAAACTCGATTGGACAGAAAAGCTCGGTGATGCGGTTATTGCCCAGCAACCGGACGTCATGGACGCCGTTCAACGCCTTAGGGCCAAAGCGCAAGCAAATAATAAACTGGCCTCGACAAAGGAGCAGAAAGTCTCTGTCAGTCAATCAGGCGATAGGCAAGTCATCGCTATCGCGCCGGTGGATCCTGAAATGGTCTATGTGCCGTATTACGATCCTGGCGTCGTCTATGGGACTTGGCCATATCCGGCCTATCCCCCGTATTACTGGCCGGCTCCCGGTTACATTGCCGGAGGCCTCATTGCGACAGGCATCGCATTTGGCGCAGGTTATGCGCTCGGCCGTTGGGCGTCGGGCGGCTACTGGGGGGGCGGCGTCAATTGGAACATTAACAACATCACCATCAATCGCCCCGGCGGAGGCGGTGGCAACTGGAATCGAGGTGCGCACGTCGAACATCGGGGCAATTTTGCTAATCGCGGCAACCGCCAATTGGACTTTCGGGGCGGTAACGGTCAGCAGGTCCTGCGCCCTGGTAGCAATCGTCCGGGCAGCCGTCCGTCCGCCGGCAACCGACCTCACGCGGCGACACGTCCATCCGGCGGTAATCGTCCTCATGCGGCGACACGCCCAGCCGGTGGCAACCATGGGGGACGCCACAATGCCGGAAACCGGGTCCAGCATAGAGCAGGGGGTGGCCGCGGCCCCCACGCCGCAAATCTGCGAGCGCGGGGCGGGGGCGGAGGCGGTCTGCGCGCTCACGGTGGCGGCGGCCGCATCGGCGGCGGAGGCGGAGGCGGAGGCGGAGGCGGAGGCGGAGGCGAGGCGGAGGTCATCGCGTCGGCGGCGGCGGTCATCGCGGCGGCGGCGGAGGTGGGGGGCGTGGCGGGGGACGACGGTCTGACATCAGACTTAAGCACGACATCGTGCTGGTCGGCCGCCTCAATGATGGTCTTGGCCTCTACCGCTTCGTCTATAACGGCGGCAGCAAGCCCTATGTCGGTGTGATTGCGCAGGACGTAGAGCAGGTAATGCCGCAAGCGGTTGAACGCGGCACGGACGGTTATCTGCGGGTGCATTATGAAATGCTGGGTGTGAAGTTTGAGAGCTATCGGCGTTGGCTCGAATCTGGACATCGGCCGATTATTGCTGCCGGGAATGGCCGGTAATGTGATGGTGTTCAGCGCGTCGCGCTCTCTGGCGTATTGAGGCTGCCTAGTAGGCTGTCCAGCGTCGCAACACGTGCGAGACCGCCGACCTTTTCACCCAACCCGTCTGCGCGGAGGAGATCGCGCACACGGCCCCGCGCGCCGACAATGCGCAAATCGACGTTGCGAGATGTGAGTTCGCTGTGCAGTTGGTGCAGCATCCGCGAGCCCGCGAGATCGATATAAGGTGATGCGGAGAGATCGCAGACCACGGCCCGGAGTTCTCCTCCTTCGGCTTGTCGAACGCGGTCTAGGACGAGTTGCAGGACGGAATCCGCGTTGACGTAGAGCAATGAGGCCTCGGGACGAAACGCGAGGACGTGGGGCAGAGTTTCATTTTCAGGATGCCGGGCGAGATCGGAATAACTCGTTGTGCCCGGAACGCGGCCGAGAAAAGCGACATGAGGTTGGGAGGCACGCGCGACGAGCATCACGAGTGATACGGCGGCCGCGAGTAGCATGCCCTGCATGATCCCTAAAAGCAGAACGGCGCCGAATGCAGTCACGGCCGCATAGAAGTCCATCTTGCTGATGCGCCATGTCCGATAAAGACCGCGTATGTCGATCAATCCGATCACGGCTGTGAATACGACCGCCGCCAGGACGGCCTTTGGCAGATTCTCTAGATAACCGGTCAGGAAGAGCAGGCACAGTGCGAGCGTGACGGAAGCAAAAATCAAGGACAGCGGCGTACGCGCGCCGGCCTTGTCATTAACGGCAGATTGCGACAAACCGCCGGCGACGGGATAGCTGTGGCCGAACGCGGCTGCCAGATTTGCTGCGCCCAGGCCGAGAAATTCCTGCCGGGAATCCAGCTCATAGCCATGCTTGGTGGCTAGGGTCCGTGCCGCGGAGACCCCCTCGATATAAGCCAGCAACAGGCATCCCATCGCCAGCGGGAATATCCCTTCGACGTCGCGCAATTGAAGTGCCGGACCGCTTAAGGACGGCAGACCTTCCGGAATTTCCCCTGTCGTCGGCACGCCGAGCGCTGAAAGTCCAAAGACCGAAGCCAGAACGATTGCCGCGGCGACGACAGCGAGCGCGACAGGCCTTCCGGGCATCAGACGGTCGCCGGTCAGGAGTGCCACGATGGCAGTGAGCCCGATTGCAAATACGAGAAACTGGGTTTGGCCAAGATGCTCGACAAATAACACGGCCCGCTCGAAGAAGTTGTGTCCCCCGCTTTGGATGCCGAACAGACTTGGCAGTTGCGTCATGATGATGGTCAGCCCTGCGCCGGCCTTAAAACCCAGCAGGATGCTGTCGCTGATCAGGCGCACGAGCATGCTGAGCCGCAACAGCCACGCGATCGCACACAGGAGGGCGACCGCGAACGCAGCAAGGCTTGCGATGGCGATGTATCGCTGCGGATCGCCATCGGCCATTGTTCCGACTGTGGCGGCGATCATCAGCGAAATTGCCGAGGTTGGTCCGACTGCCAGCTGGCGCGACGAGCCGAAAAGCGCGTATCCAATTCCGCCCAGCAGATAGCCGTATATTCCGACTTGAGGCGGCAATCCCGCAAGCCCAGCATACGCGAGCGACACCGGAATGGCATACGCGGCGAGCGTAATGCCGGCGATTACATCGCTCGCCAGCCAATCTGATCGGTAACCCGAAAGCCATTGCACCGGCGGCAGGTGTCGAAACAGGCCGGGCCGGTTCTTTTGTTTCTTGGACTTATCCATTCCCGTGATCCAAAGACCACCTAGTCCATAATGTGGTAACCGCCGTCAATATAAAGGGTGTTGCCGGTGATTAGACGCGCCGCGTCATGGGCTAGAAATGCGGTGGCGACACCGACATCTTCGATGCTGACTAAACTCCGCGCCGGCGCCTTTGCCTTGGCCTTATCGAGCAGGGCATCAAATTCTGGAATCCCCGATGCCGCGCGCGTTGCCAAAGGACCCGGCGAGATGGCATGGACGCGAATTCCTTTCGGTCCGAGCTCGGCAGCAATGTAGCGCACTGCACATTCGAGTGCGGCTTTAGCGACGCCCATGATGTTGTAGTTCTTCACCACCATCTGGCTGCCGTAGTAAGTCATAGTGAAGAGGCTGCCCCCCTTGCGCATAAGCGGCTCGGCGAGACGAGCCATACGGATGAATGTCCAGCAGGAGACATCCATGGTCTTCAGAAAACCTTCCTGGGAGACATCCACAACGCGGCCCTGAAGTGCGTCCTTGGGTGAAAAGGCGATCGAGTGGACGACGAAATCAAGTTCGCCCCACTTGCTGGAAATGCGCTCGAAGACAGCTTCCATTTGGCCGGGTGTATTGACGTCGAGCGGCATCACGACCGGTGCTTCGAGTTCGCGCGCCAATGGTTCGACGTATTTCTTAGCTTTCTCATTGAGATAAGTGACAGCGATCTGGGCTCCAAAAGCGCGGAACGCCTTGGCGCAACCCCATGCGATCGAGTTTTCGTTGGCAATACCGACTATGAGGCCTTTTTTGCCTTCGAGAAGCCTCGCGTGGGCGGCGGGGATACGACTTTTGATCGGTTCCATAATGACGATCCAATCGGCCTTTACTGGTGGTATCTCGGAAAGCCCTTGAGCATTGGGTCATCATCTCCTCGCATCGGCTTGACCATTGAGCGAGGGACGTTTGCTGCTTTATTGCATCGCATGACCTCACGCGATTTGACTTATATCAATGCCGAATTTCACGCCCCATGAAATACGCGATGTCATTCGCCTTCGGCGCATAATTGTCACGGCCGGACAAAGCGGGAGCGCTTGCGATGCCGTCGCGCCGAACGGATCAAACGTCCCATGGTGCGCTTGCGAGCTTCGGCTTGTTCGCGCCTGCTCTCGAATACGCCTTCGATGTCGCGCAGCGTAGCGTCCTGTTTTTGGATGTTATGCGGCAGCGGGGCAATCAATATCGCGAGCGCTTAGCCGAAGTTGCTCCGCATGTTCTCGATTATGAGGCCGAAATCGTTATCGACGGCCGCAAGCTCAGTCGGCCGGTCAATTATGCGCTGGTACGAATAATCCCGCCCGCGGGGATAAAAATCGGGGCGACGCAAAGACCCTTTGTCATCGTGGACCCGCGAGCAGGACATGGTCCGGGCATCGGGGGCTTTAAGGCGGACAGCGAGATTGGCGTTGCTTTTAAGGCTGGGCATCCCTGTTATTTCGTTGGCTTCCTTCCTGAGCCAATGCCCGGACAGACAATTGAGGATATCGCCGCTGCCGAAGCGATCTTTCTGAAAGAAGTTGCGGAATTGCATCCTCTAGCCGACGGCAGGCCCTGCGTCATCGGCAACTGCCAGGCCGGGTGGGCAGTGATGATGCTGGCGGCCATGCGTCCGGAGCTGTTTGGTCCGATCATTATCGCCGGCGCGCCATTGTCGTATTGGCAGGGTTTACACGGCAAGTATCCGATGCGTTATTCCGGCGGTCTCCTCGGCGGTAGTTGGCTTGCAACGCTCACTAGTGATCTTGGAAATGGCAAGTTCGACGGCGCGTGGCTTGTGCAGAACTTCGAAAATCAGAATCCGTCGAATACGCTGTGGAGTAAGCAATACAATCTCTACTCCAAGATCGATACTGAGACGTCACGGTATCTCCGTTTCGAGCGGTGGTGGAGTGGCCATGTCAATCTGAACGCCGAGGAGATTCAGTTCATCGTGGACGAATTATTCGTCGGCAATAACCTAGCCGCTGGAAAGGTCAAAACGCGCGACGGCACAGCCGTCGTCGATCTTCGCAACATCCGCTCACCGATCGTCGTTTTTTGCTCTCACGGTGACAACGTCACACCGCCGCAGCAGGCATTGGGATGGATCCTTGATTTATACGACAGCGTCGATGAAATCCGCGGCTACGGCCAAACCATTGTCTACACAATTCATGAGAAGGTCGGCCATCTTGGCATCTTTGTCTCCGGTGACGTTGCCCGAAAAGAGCATGGGGAGTTTTCGAGCAATATCGATTTGATCGATACGCTTCCACCCGGTCTCTACGAAGCAGTTATTGAGCCGCGGCAGGAAGGGGCGATCGATTCCGATCACGGCGAATGGATCATGCGCTGCGAGGCCAGAACGCTCGACGACATTCGCGCGCTTGGCGGCAATGATGCGGCAGATGAGCGCCGCTTCGAGGCTGCAGATCGGATCTCACAGGTCAACCTCGCCCTGTACCGAGCTCTCGTCCAACCCTTCGTGCGGGCGGTTTCTAGTCCAAAGACCGCAGATATGATGCGGCAAATGCATCCGCTTCGACTGCAATATGAAGTCTTCTCCAACGCCAACTTGATGATGGCTCCCGTGGAGGCGCTCGCCGGGCAGGTTCGGAATAATCGAAAACCCGCTGCGCCCGACAACCCGTTTATGGAGCTGCAGGAGAGCATATCGCGCCTGACGGTGGCTGCGCTCGACGCGTGGCGTGACGCAGCCGAAACGTTCGTTGAGAAGACGTTTCTGGCCTTTTACGGCTCACCTTTGCTGCAGGCCGCATTGGGCATTGACCCGGCATCCGAGAAGCCGCAACGAAAGGCGGCTAAGAGCGCACTTCATCTGGCGCTCAAGGACAAGCGGATCGTCGAGCTAATATCGAGGACCGCGGTCGGTGGCCTGCGCGAAGCGACCATACGTGGTCTCCTGTTCGCCGGAATGTCGCGCAAAGCAGTTGACGAACGCGGCTTTGAGGTAGTGCGTCGCGCGCGGAAAGCGAATCCAGAAGTTCCGCTTTCCACATTCAAGGCGACCGTGCGCGATCAGTTCTATACGCTTCTCATCGATGAAGAGGCGGCGCTAAGGGCGATTCCCGGAATGCTTCCAGCCGATCCGGATCTCCGCCGCAAGGCATTTGGCTTAATTACCGAGATCATGGATGCGCGGGGTAAAGCCTCGGCCGAAGACCGCGAGAGGATGCAGCGGGTCGCGCGGCTGTTCGACGTCGACGGCCAGCCGAGCGACGCCAGAACTCTTTCGGTCGTTTCCGATAATTCGCCGGAAGTACCGGCCAAGGCATCCTGATCAATTTTGCAAATGTAGTAAGTGGAGCCGCCATGCCAACAGAAAGAGAAAACGAGATTGGTTCAATCCGGGCTATCGGTCCCGCGGCCCATCCTCCGGGATCGAAATACGATCGGCTGATTGCCCGTGCGAAGGAAGTTGCTCCGGTCAAGACAGTTATTGTTCATCCATGCGACGAGTCCTCACTTCGCGGTGCGGTTGAGGCCGCTGAACTCGGAATTATCACCCCGATATTTGTCGGTCCGATGGCAAAGATCACTGCTACGGCTCGACAGACTCAGCTCGACATCGGCAAATTCGAGATCATCGACGCGGAGCATAGCGACGCCGCCGCGGAGCAAGGCGTGCGACTCGTTCACGAAGGTCGTGGCGAGTTGCTTATGAAAGGCAGTTTGCATACTGACGAACTCATGCGGGCCGTGACCGCATCCAAGACTGGCCTGCGCACGGCGCGCCGTATCAGTCACGTTTTTATCATGGACGTTCCGACATACAGTGAAACGCTGTTCATCACCGACGCTGCGATAAACATCTTTCCCGACCTCGATGCCAAGCGTGACATCATTCAGAACGCCATCGATCTGTTCACCAGGGTGGGCTTAGGAATTCCTCGGGTCGCCATTCTATCCGCGGTTGAGACGGTCACCTCCAAGATTCCCTCGACTATCGAGGCGGCGGCTCTCTGCAAAATGGCAGATCGCAAACAGATCACGGGCGGCATTATCGACGGCCCGCTCGCGTTCGATAATGCGATCGACCCAGAGGCCGCAAAGATCAAGGGTATCGAGTCGCCGGTGGCCGGCCGGGCTCAAATTCTGGTCGTACCCGATCTTGAGGCCGGTAACATGCTCGCGAAAAACCTAATTTTCCTATCGAAAGCAGATTTGGCGGGTATCGTTTTGGGTGCCCGCGTACCGGTAATACTCACATCGCGCGCTGATTCTGTGCGAAGCCGCCTGGCGTCATGCGCTGCCGCTGTGCTCTACGCCGCCGCACGGCGCGAGTCCCCGAACCAAGCTGCGGTGTAGCAATTATGGACGTGGTTCTCGTCGTCAACGCGGGCTCGTCGAGCGTCAAGTTTCAGATTTTCGACCATTCACCCTCCGCAATGCCCCAATGCCTCGTCAAAGGGCAGGTTGACGGGATAGGAACGAAGCCGCGGTTGCGCGCCGAGGACGGTAAGGGAATTAAGCTCGTCGACCAAGTGTTCGAACCGGCGGTGGTCGCCAACGTCGGCACCGCAATCGCGATCGCGGGCGAGTGGCTACGTAACAGCCTAGCTCTCAACCTCGTCGCGGCTGGCCACCGTGTCGTGCATGGCGGGCCCGACTACGATCAGCCGATTTTGGTGGATCGCATCGTGTTGGCGCGACTGGAGCAATATTCCCCGCTCGCACCACTACACCAGCCGAACAATCTTGCGCCCATTCGCACGCTCATGGAGCGCCGTCCTGGCTTGCCGCAGGTCGCCTGTTTCGACACGGCGTTCCACCGCTCGCATGGGCCGCTTGCCGATCGATACGCGATCCCGGAGTCGCTTTACCGTGAAGGTGTTCGGCGATACGGCTTTCATGGCCTGTCCTACGAGTATGTCGCAGACCGCCTGCGCGAGGTCGCCCCAGACATTGCCGGCAAGCGGATCATTGTTGCCCATCTCGGTAGCGGTGCGTCGATGTGCGCGCTTTCCGGGGGCAAAAGTGTGGAAAGTACCATGGGCTTTACCGCCCTTGACGGTCTGCCGATGGGGACACGGCCAGGACAAATTGATCCCGGCGTTTTGCTCTACTTGATCACCACAAAAGGAATGAGTGCCACAGCGCTTGAAGGCTTTCTCTATCGCGACTGCGGTCTCAATGGCCTGTCGGGGATCAGCAACGACCTTCGAGAATTGCTGACAAGCAAGGCCCCCGCGGCGGCACTAGCTATAGACTATTTCGTTTACAGGATCGCACTGAACGCCGGGATGCTGGCGACGGCCTTGGGCGGGCTGGACGCTTTCGTATTCACCGCCGGCATCGGAGAGAATTCGGCCGTTATCCGTTCAAGCATCGTACGAAAACTCGCTTGGCTCGGGATTGACATCGATGCCGATGCCAATGAAGCGGCCAAACCGGTAATATCGCTCCCCGACAGCAAAATAAAACTTTATGTCGTGCCAACAAATGAGGAATTGATGATCGCGCGGCACACACTGCAGCAACTGCGGAAATGAGTCTTTAACGAAGACTAGACTGTATCGTTTGATATGGATCAAAGCGCATTGTGCGAAGCCTCATAAAACTGAGAAAATCAAATAATTCGCGAAGAGGAGCGCCGCCGTGGAGGGAACAGCCGGAAACCCCAAAGGTGCCGCACAGGCACGGAGCTGGAAATCGTTCGCACCCGGCGATTGGTGCGCGAGTATCGACGTGCGGGATTTTATCTCTCGAAACGTCAAGCCCTATTCAGGCGACGAGAAATTTCTGTCCGGCCCCTCCGAGCGCACCAAAGCAGTCTGGGAAAAATTGCAACCGTACTTTCAAGAAGAACGAAAAAAGGGTGTCATCGCCGTTGACGCGCGTATTCCTTCGTCGCTGCTGGCGCACAAGGCCGGCTATATCGACAAAGACAATGAAATCATCGTCGGTCTGCAGACCGATCAACCATTCAAACGCGCGATATTTCCTTATGGCGGGTTACGAATGGTCGAGGCTGGCCTAAAAGCCGGAGGCTTCGAAACCGATCCGCTGGTCCACCAAACATTCACGAAATACCGAAAGACGCACAATGATGGCGTCTTCGACGCCTACACACCAGAAATCATGAAGTGCCGCAGATCCGGCATTATCACCGGTCTGCCGGACGCCTACGGGCGTGGACGCATCATTGGAGACTATCGCCGGGTCGCACTTTACGGCGTCGATCGGCTGCTTGAGGTCAAGCATGCCGAACGGGCTCAAATCGACGATATGTGGCCGACCGACGATATCATCCGGCAACGCGAGGAACTGGCCGAGCAAATCCGTGCGCTCGGAGATCTCGTCGAAATGGCGAAGCTCTATGACTGCGATATCAGGCAGCCGGCCATGGGCGCCCGTGAGGCCTTCCAGTGGACTTATCTCGCCTATCTTGGTGCCGTGAAGGAGGCAAACGGCGCGGCGATGTCGATCGGCCGCATCTCGACTTTCCTCGATATATTCATCGAGCGCGACATGCGCGATCGCGCACTAAGTGAGGAGGGCGCCCAGGAATTGTGGGATCAGCTTGTCCAGAAGCTTCGTATCGTGCGCTTCTTGCGGACGCCTGATTACGACGCGCTGTTTAGCGGCGACCCGTATTGGGCAACGGAATGCGTGGGTGGAATCGGCCTCGATGGAGGCTCGCTCGTTACCAAAAGCAGCTATCGAATGCTGCACACGCTCACTAATCTTGGCCCGGCGCCGGAGCCCAACATCACCGTGCTCTGGTCGAAGCATCTGCCGGATAATTTCAAGCGTTACTGCATCAAGGTCAGCCGAAACACATCGTCGCTACAGTATGAAAACGACGATCTGATGCGTCCGTATTGGGGTGACGATTATGGCATCGCGTGCTGTGTGTCGGCGATGCGGCTCGGCAAGCAAATGCAGTTTTTTGGCGCTCGCGTCAATCTTGCCAAAGCCCTTCTTTACGCAATCAACGGCGGCCGCGATGAAATTTCCGGCGAACAGGTTGCACCGGCGTCACCGCCGGTAACCGGCGACATACTGAACTTCGAGGAGGTATTCGAGAAATTCGATCACATGATGGAGTGGCTCGCGCGCACCTATGTGCATGCGATGAATTGCATCCACTACATGCATGACAAATATTTTTACGAGCGCCTGGAGATGGCGCTCCACGATCGTGATCTTTTGCGCACCATGGCGTTTGGCATCGCCGGTCTTTCGGTGGTTGCCGACAGTTTATCTGCGATCAAGTATGCCAAGGTGCATATTATTCGGGATGAAACGGGTTTGGCTGTCGACTATCGTATCGAATATGATGGTATTAATGCAGTGCCGCAGTTCGGTAACAATGACGATCGGGTGGACAACATAGCGTCAGAGCTTGTCACTCGCTTCATGCAGAAGCTCCGGAAGCACCAGACCTATCGGAACGCCACACATACCCAGAGTGTACTGACCATCACGTCGAACGTGGTCTACGGCAAGATTACAGGCAACACACCGGACGGACGCCGCAAGGGCGAGCCCTTCGGCCCGGGCGCAAACCCGATGCACGGGCGGGACAGCCATGGCTGGCTGGCGTCATGTCTGTCTGTCGCCAAGCTACCCTACAAAGACGCCCAGGACGGTATCAGTTACACCGTCTCAGTTGCTCCGCAGAAAGCACATCTGACAGATATCGAGATAGTCGATGCTGCCGTGAAGGCATTTGACATGTATTTCGGTCAAGGCGGCTTCCACATGAATCTGAATGTCGTCGACAAGGAGACGCTCGAAGACGCGATGAAAAATCCGGACAAATATCCGCAACTGACGATCCGGGTGTCCGGATACGCAGTCAATTTCATCCGTCTGACTCGTGAGCAACAGCTCGATGTGATTAGCCGAACCTTTCACGGCGCGATTTGAGCCGGAGGGGTGGCGGTGTCACATCTTGGCCAGATTGAACCCGGAAGCCGGCATGATTTGCATGTCGGCGTCTCGCCCGATGCGCCGGACGAGAACGATCTTCGCGAAGACGCGGACGGCGCGTTTGGTTACGCACATTCTTATGAAACCTCGTCACGCTACGATGGTCCGGGGCTTCGCGTCGTTCTGTTCATGTCGGGATGTTTGCTCCGCTGTACCTATTGTCATAATCCCGATACCTGGCACCTGAAGGACGGAACTTACGTCTCTGCGCAGAATGTCATAGATCGGCTCGCGAGCTTTGCTCCGGCCTTGAAAGTTCTCGACGGAGGGCTGACCATTTCCGGCGGCGAGCCGATGGTGCAACTTGCATTTACGCGCCGCATTTTGAACGGCGCGAAACAGCTTGGACTTCATACGGCAATAGAGACTTCCGGCTTTCTCGGCGATCGGGCCGATGACAGATATCTTGGCGCGCTTGATCTCGTGTTGCTGGATATTAAGAGCTCGGACCCAGACACCTATCGTTCTGTTACCGGCCGCGAATTGGCGCCGACTTTGCGCTTCGCCGAACGGCTCGCCGCGAAGGGTAAGCCTGTTTGGGTCCGCTTTACGTTGGTTCCCGGCCTTACGGACGATCCCGAGAATGTCGATGGCATTGCGCGTTTCGTGGCTCCGATGAAAAACGTCGAATGGGTCGAAATACAGCCATTCCATCAGCTTGGTGCGTTCAAATGGAAGGCGATGGGCCTTGAATACAAAAACGTCCAGACGGCAACCCCGACTCCTGCGCTGATAAATCGTGTCCACGACCAATTTCGGGCGGCCGGCTGCCGCGTGCGATGAGTGCCGTCCGAAAGACGATTATTAAATGCAGGTTTGGAGATTAAATCATGCTTGATTTTGCTCGTGGGATAATCGGCACCCAACCGATCCTCACTGCGTTTCTCGCCATCGGTCTGGGGTATCTCGTTGGCCAGATCAGCATCGGAGGATTTTCGCTTGGGGTAGGGGCGGTACTGTTCGTTGGTCTCGCGCTCGGCGCGTTCGCTCCGAAGGCCCAGATTGTTGGCCCCATTGGATTGATCGGGCTAATCATGTTCCTCTACGGCGTCGGCATTCTTTACGGCCGGCAATTTTTCGAAGGAATGATGGGCGTCGCTGGCCGCAAATACAATCTACTTGCCCTAATTGCCGTTGCCGCGGGCTTGGCTGTCGCTCTCGGTCTGGGCCACGTATTCGGTGTGGGGATCGGTCACACGCTTGGTATTTTTGCCGGTTCGATGACCAGTACAGCGACGCTGCAAGCGGCGCTCGACACGATGCGAAACAGCGAGCCATCGATCGGCTACTCGGTCGCCTACCCATTTGGCGTCATTGGGCCGATTCTGTGCATGTATTTCATGACACGCATGTTGAGGCCAAAATTTCCCCCTAAGGCACCGCAAATGCATATGGGCGAGATCACCCTTGGTCCGACTTTCGCTGGTCAGCCGCTCCATGAGCTCAATAAGGATCTTCCGAACGGCCTCCAGGTGACGATGATCCGCAAAAATGGAAAGAATTATCTGCCAATAACCGCGCTCCTTCTTGAGTTTGGCGATTCGCTTTTGGTCGTTGCCGAAAGGAAAAGCGATATCGCCGCCACGGCAGAACGTTTGGGCTCACTTGAGCCCGGACAGATAGTAAAGGATCGTTCCACGCTCGATTACATTCGTGTCTTCGTCGGTAAGGCGAATCTCGTCGGGGTGCCATTGGCGAACGTGCCTCTGCCGTCAGCGTTTCCCGTGCAATTGCTGCACGTCAGGCGTTATGACGTAGATTTAGTCCCTGCGCCGGATCTGACACTAGAGTTCGGCGATCGGGTCGGCGTCCTGATGCCTCCGGATCGAAAGGACGAAGTCCGGCGCTTTTTCGGGGATACTGTCAAATCAGCGGCCGAATTCAGTTATGTCTCACTTGGGATCGGGATGGTGCTCGGCGTACTGCTTGGGCTTATTCCCATTCCAATTCCGGGTGTCGGTACCGTGTCGCTCGGGATCGGTGGTGGTCCGCTGATCGTTGCCCTCATTGTTGGCAAACTTCGCCGCACCGGGCCGTTGCTCTGGGTCATGCCCCTGCCGGCGAATATCGTGCTACGCAATTTCGGACTTGCGCTGTTCCTCGCGACGGTCGGGGTCAATGCCGGGCAGCCGTTTCTGAAAACCATCACTGAGACTGGATTTACGTTTTTCTGGATCGGCGCTGCGGTATTGCTGGTAACGGTTCTCATCGTATTACTTGTCGGGTATTACGTTTTGAAGATCGCTTATGACGACCTCATGGGCATCGCTGCCGGCGCGACCGGAAACCCCGCAATTCTCGTTTACGGCACACAAATGGCGCCAACGGATCGGCCAGATATCGGCTATGCGATGATCTTTCCGTCCATGACCATAGTCAAAGTCATTGCCGTGCAAATCGTCGGTCTAATGTTTGGCGCAGGTGTGGGCTAACGGATGCGGTCGCCCGACGGTCCCACCTCCGACAAGATTTTCCGCGTTAGTCCGCCGGGGTTCCGGCGATTTCGTCGCGAGTCCAAGCCGCGAGCAATTGCCACGTAATCGACAGCACGATCGGTCCGACAAATAGGCCGATCATTCCGTGCACGAGGGTTCCACCAATCACGCCGACGAGGATGACTGCTATAGGCGTGTGCAGGCCCTTAGCCATGACCAGAGGGCGCAACACATTGTCGACCAGGCCAACTGGAATCATGTAGAGCGTGAAGAGGATTGCCATCGTCGTATCCATCGTGAACCAGCTCCAGACGATGAGCGGTAATAAGATGATCGATGGACCGATCTGAATTATGCCGAGCAGTAGAACCAAAAAACTCAATAGTCCAGCCGCCGGAACACCTGCAATCAACATTCCAATGCCAGCCAGCAACGTCTGCAGAGCCGCAACGCCGATAATGCCACGCGAAACATTGCGGATCGTCGCGCCAGAGAGATCGACAAATTCCTGCCCCCGTTCCGAAGCTATGTGACCAAGCACATTTTTGATCGCGTGCACGAGCGAGGGGCCGGGAGCGAGCAAAAACCCAGAAATGAGCGCGGCGATGATGAATTTAAGGAAATCGATGCCAGCGCTACCCGCGACGCCCAGGAAGCCGGTACCGAGCGGCTTAAGCCATGGAGCGGCAGAAACAATTAGTGCTTTCAAATTCGTCGAAGCGAGTTGCCACGTATCATAAACCTCGTTGCCGATGAACGGCCATGTTTTTACGACAATAGGCGGTGAAGGGATGGACAGGCGGCCTTCGTTAAATGCACCGACGATCTTTCGGACGCTATCCGCCAAACTCAACCCCAGCCACGTTACAGGGCCGAGAATGATCAGAAGGCTGAGGGCACTGACAATTATGGCCGCCAATATCCGATAACCGGAAAGTCTGGAAGCTAGCAACTCGTAGATCGGGTATAGCGCGACGGCGATAATCGCACTCCAGGCGATGATTGTCAGAAAAGGACCGACAAGAACGAACGACCAGTAGGCCAGAAGACCGATGCAAACTATGCGGATAACTAGAACGACAAGGGCGTCATTGGGCGCGCTCAGTGTTCGTCCTGGTTCGTCCTCTTTCACCGGCCCATTCCCTTTTTTTCAACTGAAAATTCCATCCCAGATTTCGAAAACGTGGCTAATTATTAGGCATCGCGTCGGCTTCCGAGATCAAGAGTCACGAGACGGGCCAGCAGTGTTGCCGGATATAGCTGGCCAATGACAGCCTCTATATTGACGAGCCCCCGCGCATACGGATGCAATGGGACAATGTCTCCAAAGCCGGTCGTGGTCAGGGTTATCAAACTGAAGTAGATGAGATTGCCGGCAAAATTAACATTTAACGGCTCAAGGTTTGTGACCGCATTAGGTTCGAGAAGGATCACCAAACCGATTAATGCAGCGAAAACTTGCCCGATAATAAGATACAAAAGGACCCCGCCGATAATCCGATTGGACGTCACCATTCCCGGTGCGAATACGGCAAGGGCAACATTGGCGCCCAAAGTTAATCCTGCGATCAGCCATGATGCCGCGTCCAGGATCTTGTCCGTGGTTGAAGGCTGTCGCCAGCCAAGAACTACAGCGATCGCATTGATGGCCATGGCGACCAATATCAGCGCGACGGCGAGCCGGTTGTCCGATACTAGGAATCCGGCAGGGATAAGCAAGAGTCCAAAGAGAAGTCCAAACCAAGATGCCGACAAGACTCCGTTTGCCTGGAGCGGGGCTGCCAAAAACAGGAGGACTGAAAGAAAGATTGTCAGCGCCGCTAGCGCATGATTGCTGAACTGGTTGCGGCGGTGTTGAGACGTTTTTTCAATCATTTGGCCCGCCCTGCCTTCGGATCTCGGCGAATAAAAGGAGTGTCGATGTAAATTCTAGACCCAGCGATATGGCAGTTCACAATCCCGCTCTTTTACCTTTTGACGACATGCAACTCTTGGGAACTACGCCGAGTACATTCATATGGATGCAGTTCCCAACCCCACACGTCGTCCTACCCGCGCGTCACTTGCATCGACGCTCCGCACGTTGAGATATTGGACGAATCTCATGAGAGTGGGCGAGTCGTCGGGTTTCACTTAGGACATCGAAGCCTCCCCAGCAAATACTAGTAAGAGCACCAAGCCCTCTGCTTTGGCAGTTTAGGCCCTCTTAAGCTTGACCATTTTGATCTAAATCAACATCAAGCGAAGGCAGCATTACTTCCCTGCTGACAAACTGCGTCGAGGCAGATCTGAAGGGGGGGTGTCTGCTATGCCGCCAATGGCTAGAAGCGGCTATCCTAGGTCCTTTTCGCCGAATTGATCTGAATCGATGAAACGGGAAGCGATTCGTCCGACTAATCCGAGATCAGCGATCGTCGAAGCTAAACCATGCGGGAGTAGGACATCATGTTTGCAATTTACAGGAACGTTTGGCTTATCTGCGCGATAGCCGCAGTTGGGGCGGTACTTTCCGCAATGCCTGTGTCGGTCGAGCGATCGGCTACATCAGGAGTCGCATTGTCGGTTGATCAAGCGCAAGCGCGTGTTGGGCGGCCAGCCACTCCGGTTAGCGTAGCTGGACACCATCGGCGGGCGGTGCGCCGCTGCGCGGCAGGCGTCACCTGCTAGTGACTGTCAGTGTGAAGACAGAATTGCGCATCTGCTTGTCCCGGCTTCGACGCTGAGAGAGGGCACTGCTGCGGTGCCCGCGTGGGGTCATTTCGGACCCAGCCTCGCTTCAGATCAATATCCGCTATAGGCCGGAACCGGACATACGGGCAGCTGAACCTGACGATTATCAATGGCCTTCGGTGAATACGTAGTTGAGCCAGCTATCCATGCGAAGCAGGACGCGGCGCAAAATCGCGAATTCGTGCCAGTGTTCAGTATAAGTTGCGACCGCGGCGGTCGCGCCCGCTGTCAATTGGTATTGAGATAAATCATCAACGATCTCTATGACGGCCAAGACGCGCCCTGGGGTTTTGTTGCGTTCTTCGGGATCCAACAGCGCCCCTGTGGGCTGCAACTGCCCTTGTGAGACGGCGTCGATAATTCCTTTGATCCTCCCCTTGAAAATCTTGCCGGGAATTGCGTCAAACGCAATCTCGGCCTCATCCCCGACCCGCACGCGCTGCAGGGAATTCTGTTGGAACGCCGCCGCAAACAGTCGATCGTCGCTGTGGATGAAAACCATGACCGGCCGCAACGGCAACGGGACAGCCATCATGCCTGGTTTCAGAAACAGCTGGGTGACGTAACCGTCGGTGGGTGCCCGCACCACGGTCTCATCAAGATTATACTGAGCGTCTTGCAACTGGGCCTGCAGGCGGGCGACCGATGTGTGAACGCCATTGATATCCGACGTGTACGACAGTCGTGCCCGCTCCTCAGCCGCTTGAGCCTCCGCTAGCGATTGAATGGACGCATCGAGATTCCTCTTCGCGGTGTCGACCTGAGCCTGCGCATTTACGTTTTTCGCGAGCAGTTCGGTCTGCCTGTCATAGGTTAGTTGGGCCAACGAGACCTGCGCTTCGTATTTCTTAGTTGTAGCGGACGCTTCATCAAGCGATGCCTTGAGCCCCTTCACGTTTTGCTCAGCTTCGACCAACTGAGCTTGCAATTGCGTTACAGCGTACTGGTATGGTCGAGGATCAATCTTAAATAGGACGTCGCCCTTCTTAAGCGGGACGTTTGGCTGAACGGGCACCTCCACCACTGGGCCTTTGACTGTGGGTATGATGGGTGTCGTATAGAAATACAGCCGCGCATCTTTGGTGAAGGGGTGATTGTAGTTCATCACAAGCAGAATGAAGCAGATGATGAATATCCCGCCGAGCACCGCGGTGGGAACGGTCCACTTGTTGAGTGGAATCTTGAAGAGTTTGAATATCCCGAAGCAAATTGCCGAATAGGTCAGAATGAGGAGTATTTCCATAAAATCACATCTTCAGCCGGATCACGATGGATCGGTCCGCGCGTGCTGGGAGGTTGTAATCTGTTCTCGTTCAGTTTTTATCTGCTCAAGAGCCTTTAGCCGCCGTTCAAAATTCTCGATCATGGCACTCAGTGCGTTGGGATCGCGCGAATGCGTACCCGAAAATCCCCAGCCTCGTTCGGGACGATAAGCCATCGCCCAAATCCACAGAAACGGCCATAGCGCGTGGAGGGTGAAAAGACTGACCCACCCTGCTGCATGGATCGCGTCCTGGTGCGGATGGTCGCGGCGGCGAGCAACCTCGTACGGGATATCGTGGACAGCGATAATCGCGTAGAAAATCGTAACGACCACGAATATCAGCAGACCCAAGGCGAAATAGTCTAGAAACATGCGGGTCGTCCCGTTTGCTGGTGAACTCTGATGGCCCGACCGTAAATCTCTTCAGGATCAGAGTCACTTGGCGCGCAGGCACTCTCCTACTATCAAATAATTCGGACTTTGCGTTTGCTGGTAATCGTGCACCAGCTTGTCTTTTGCCGCGGCGCAAAGTTCTTCTGTAGCCATCGGAATCGTTGTCGAGTTTATGACCTTATCTGTAGGCGCGGTACTCGCTATTACGAAAAAGAGAACCCAATTCATTTTCCACCCCGGTTTTTGACTAAGAGCACGTGGGATAGGCCGGATCGGCGATCAAGGGTTATTTGGTTGAAGCTTTTCGCTGATGAACTCCGATGCGGAACGCGTAGAAGAGCAGTGTTGCGCTCTGAACGAGCAATAGCCCTCCTATAGCAATCGACGATGCTAGCATTGGCGCCGGCGCCGTAGACACCCCTAACAGCAGTAGTCCGACTAGGATGTTAATGAGGCCCACGAGAGTTGACGCAAAACCTCGCCCATTTAATCCATCAATGATCTCAAGTAGCCCCATAACCGAGCCCAGAATGCCGATGATGATCACGACAGTTGTCAGCGACATCGGGCTAACCGATGACGTGTATCCCAACATAACGATACCAGGGAGCATCCCAACTACACCTGTGAGAATAGACCAGATAGCGGGCGCGGAGCGATCGATGAAAGCCCGCGCAAATGCTAGGAAGCTAGTGATGAACCAATATAGGCTGACGATTCTGATGAAATCGAAACTCGTAAGATCGGACGCCACGAGGAGAGGAAGGCCGATAATGGTTCCGGTTGAGCCCTGCAGCGAGAAAATGCCCCAGAAGGTCTGCCGTACAGGCTGCTCAGTTGGCATCGGCATAAAATAATTCCATGACGTCAGAGCCAAATTTCGAAACGAGTTGGCGAGCGACAAACTGCATCATGAAGCGCGGTCTGCAAATCGGTGGAGCCGACAATCGATGTGTCGTGAGATTATTTCCGTAAGTGTGAACCTATTGCAACGCTATCGTCATTCCGGCCAGGCCAAGCGATACCTGAAATCCAACTTGCACACCGTGCACTTCGAGGACGACACCTTTTTCGTTCTGTAGCCGTGCCACCTGGGCTCCGCCGACGACGGTCGCGCCCGCACCAGCTGCTCCATAAGTACCTGCTACATCGGCGGGCGCTCGCATATTGTACGCGGTGCCAACCAAATCGACCGCCGCTACACCAAGCGATCCAATGCCAATTCCGCCGATGCTAAATGGAATTCTTCTGCCGTGGCAGTTCACGCTCCCGCTGCCGCCCCCGACGCCGACGATAAAGCCTGCTTTCACGATATGCATTCTAACACTGCAGCTCTCAGCGCGAGACTGAGTAGGGGCTCCCGCCAGCATCGCCGCAGCCATAAAAACTGCCGCAATGAATTTGATTGAAGAAATGATCTTGGGCATCGACGTCCTCCAAATTCAGTAGAATTGTTGATCTTGTAAACCCGAACGTACGCAACGGAGCGATGGTCGGGTTGGCATTCAGGGCATTTTCACCCCGATCGGCATTCTATTGACAAGATATTGTGTCCGCTATGGGTCATAAACTGCCGTGGCGGCTCCAGTTAAATACGTCCATTTCGCCTTTCGATACGGATACACGCGCGCTCCCGATCAGGCACTATTGGATCGAAGACGGGTCAATTCGCGCCCACGTATGTGCAATACCAATTGACCCCCCACGTAGTTGAGAGACTAAGATCCGCGATGGCGCCTCCGGCGTGAGGCTGATTTGCAGCTGTCTTGCAATCATCCAGGTTTTTGAATTTTCCAACGAGCTGAGACGTTACGCCGATTGGTATATCGGTCTGCCCTTGCGAGAGCATCCCGATTACTATGATGAGCGCATACATTATCAATGCCCCTGCTATCACGCCAAAAATGACAATACACCGACAATAAATGCGTTCATTTGACCTGCATCAACTGCATATAACAGTCGACGGGCGACGCGGAATTAAGGCGATAGGAGAAATCTTCCTATGATGACTCCCACCCATGATGAGTGGCCAGTTAGCGCAGACAATGCCCTCGCGCGCCTGATGGACGGCAATGCGCGTTTCCTTAAAGGCGCAATGCCCTCGAACTCGAGAGTCTGCCAAAAGTCTCGCCGGACTCGTCGAAGGCCAACGTCCGTTCGCAACTATTCTCGGTTGCAGCGACTCGCGGGTTCCACCGGAACTGATCTTTGATGCAAAATTCGGCGACCTTTTCGTCATTCGTGTGGCCGGCAATGTTGCGTCCCCTGGGGTCTGGGCTAGCCTCCAGTACGCGGGCGTGCACCTGCAGACGCAACTGTTCATGGTCCTCGGACATGAGGGTTGTGGCGCAGTCCAAGCGGCGCTGGCGACTAAATTTCAAGGCGTGCGGGAGCGCTCACGTATCCAGCTCCTGCTTGAGACAATGCTTCCGGGTCTTGACGAACTCGACCCGCGGCTTCCGCCACAACAAATGCTTGAGCGCGCCGTTGAATCCAACGTCCGCTGGTCCATGCGCCGAATTGTCGAGACGCCTGAAGGGCGCGCCCGCATGGCCGAACACCGTATGAAACTTGTAGGAGCGGTATTCGAAATCGCAAGCGGTAGAGTTCGGCTCCTTGCATAGCAGAAGCATTGTCCGGCCGACGAACTTTCTTTCGCTGGTTGGCGCGTTGACCTGACCTGGCGTTTTTAGACCAAGCGATGTGAGAGAATAGCTTGGCAAAGGAGCTTTGGTCATGCCGAAGAAGAGGTTTAGCGCGGAGCAGGTTGTGACGCTGCTTCGTCAGATTGAGGTGTTGATAGCGCAAGGCAAGTCTGCACCGGTAGCGTGTCGGGAAGCCGGGATATCGCAGCAGAGCTATTACCGTGCCGACGCTTCGCTTGGACTCGGGGCCGGCGCCAAAGTCCTGATCGGCGGCTCGCATCGTTCGGTCGCGTTGCAGCCACTGTCTGTCTCGGGCCAAGTCGGCGTCAATCTTGCGCTCGGTGTTGCCGGGCTGACGCTTCGATCTGTCCCGTAATATCTCTGGTGTGGCGTTATATGGATCTCACCGTTTATCTGCGAGTTAAACTCGGCGTCTCAATCAACGCCCTCGCTTTCGAAAGCGGACGCACTCGGTCCGGATCAACGTCCACCAAAAGCCAGACGCGGGCCGCGATCAAGTCACTCCGCCAGCGGTGGCCACAGGTAGAGAGTCATGGCAAAGACTGCGTAGACCAATAATAACAGAACGCCGACAAACCAGGCCGATCGGCCGCCGCTTGTAATGAACGCCGCGACGAGTGCGGCGACAAAGACCATTACGACCGCACCGGGCCAAAATTGCAGGTTCATTGGCATAGGACCCAAAACGTAACTAAGAAGCACCAGCACTGGGCCGACGAATAACGCAATCTGGGAAGCGCTTCCCAGCGCTATCCCTACGCTCAGGTCGAGTCGGTTCTTTCGCGCTGCAGAAAACGCGACAGCCATTTCGGCGGCGCCGCCTACGAGTGCCACTATGATAAAGCCGACAAATGCTTGACTCATCCCGAATGTGTCGGCGGCCTTCTGCACTGATTCGACAAACACCTCACTCACCAGCGCCACGAGCACTGTGACCACGGCCAGCGTGACCAGGGCGAGACCAATGGGCCACGCGGCTTCGCCCGTCTCGGCATGTTTTGCGCTGGCGAAGATATCCCGATGCGTTTTAAGTGAGAACAGCAGGCCTAGACCGTATCCGACGATTAGCAGGACGGCTAAGGCGACGCTGAGCTTCTGGGTCAATGCGCCGCCGGGCACCAAGTCAGCCTTGGCGATTGCCGAAGGACTTACGAGCGCAATTGTGGCCAGGAAAAGCAAACCTGCGTCAAGACGGGCGGTAGCGCGATTGTACTCTTGAATGTGATGTTTAAGGCCGCCGAGAAAAAAGGATGCTCCAAGCATGAAAAGAGTGTTGGTTACAATAGCGCCGGCTATGGACCCCTTCACCAGCGCATACTCGCCGGCACGGAGCGCTGCCGCTGCGATAACCAGTTCAGTCAGGTTTCCCAAGGTTGCATTGAGTAACCCGCCCACTGCATCGCCGGTCTTTTCGGCAACGGATTCGGTAGCACGACTAAGCAACGCAGCCAGGGGCACGATCGCGATAACCGAGAGGACGAACAGCAGTGTGTGGGCCGTGGGGACAAGTTCGGCGGCTATCAATGCCACCGGCACCAGCGCCAGCAACCAGAGCGTAGGATTATGACGGAGTTCTTTGAGGAGAGGTGTCACGTTGCACCTTCAGGTCTGGGGTCCGAAGACCTCAGTCTGCTCCCGTGTTCATTATAATGGTTTGTTTTAAATCAATGAACGGCTCACAGACAGCGTATTCACTGTAGCGACCGGAGAACTCGAATGGCGAGCTCAGAGGACTGGAAGAAGACTGTTCGCCTGAACAAGCTCCTCGGCATGTGGGCCGCACAAAAATTGGGGATGACGGGCTCTGAGGCGGAGGCTTATTCGGACTCGCTTGCTGTTGGCACGCTTGATCCTGAGTGCAGTGACGTGCTTAGCAAGATTCGTAAGGACCTCGACGTTGCGGGAGTGGCCCAATCCGACGAGCAGATCCTACTTGTCATGAACGAGCTCACACTCCAAGCTGGAAAACAAATGCCAGTAACACGGGGAAGTGCCACCGATAATTTAGCTGTAATGCTCGTGAAAAAACTTACGTCACGATAATAATTAGCCTTTGGTTTTCTCTCGGTTCTGGCAGTGCGCGGCTTTGAAATTAGGACCATACTTTCGAAAGTGACCAGTATGTAAGGGCGTAAATGCGCATGGATTCCGATCCGATTTTTAGCCCCGGCGCCCGGGTCGCACTCTTAGCGCTGGTTGCCATGGAAGTAGTCCTCGGCATCGACAATCTGATTTTTATGGCCATTCCAACCAACCGATTGCCAACATCAGCGTGAGATGGGACGCCGGATCGGTATTGGGCTCGCGTTGCCTTGCGATTACCGCGTTCGCGCATTCGCGGTGACGCTTCGTTTGATCCGGAGGCAGTCGCGAAGCTTGTAACGGCTTACGGCCAAGCGGACCTGCAGGACGAAGGCCAACCTGCCATGGGTTGGAAGTGATCGCGCGAACAATCATGGAATTTGCAAAACAAAACGATCTGAACCCGGACAGCCTTTCCCGCGCGGGCGCTGGCTGCGATCGGATCGCCAAAATGAATGGCGTTGGCTCGAATGGCGGTTCATATCCATTTGTGGACTTTCAGGTGGATTTCAGGCCGCTCGAGCGAGGCAGGCGGCCTGAGCGCTTAGGTGGAGCGAGAGCTTTTAAGCCGTCCCGAAGGGCGGTGGTTGCTCGCCAAGGCCGACAACGACTTCCGGTTTGGGTCATTACCGGAAATCACGAGGCGCTCAGGCCAGCCCGCTTTACCCCGAAGGCGGACATTCTTCGCCGCGGGCTCCATGTCCGCTCCGTGGCACAAGCGTACATGTCGCGATCGGGTTGCGACGTCCGCTATGTCCCCAAAAGCGGACATTCAATGGGTGGACGGAGAATGACCGGCAGTCCAGTCTGACGCAAAGCCAAACATCGATAAGTCTTCGACGGTTCGGACATAGGCGTCCACCAATTCTGGGATGGCAAACCATTCAGGCAGGCCATCGAGAATGTTCTGGCAAATCCTATCTTTATCTGAGAAAATCTCTAACACGAAACCTTCGATCATATTGGCACTCGATTGCACAGTCATACTCACAGAAGCTGGCCGATAATTTGGATCGTCTCGTCGGATTGATCGGTGAGGCTCTTTCCCGCTTGCCACCGAAACTTGATGCGTTCGGTATCAGGAGATTTGGCTGCTACTGAGATCAGCACAAAACCAACGTCGCCATGATCAATCGAACCATGCCCGATCGGTACCGATCTTAAGACATCTTTTAAGACAACCGCACGGCTGCGAATGGCGGCGTCATCCGCAATACACGCCCGCTGGATGTCGTCTATGGCCTTATGGCGGTTATAGGTTGCGGCCGTCGCTCCCGGGTAAAATGGAGGGGTGTGGGGCGCCCGCGCTAACGCCAAAAATCCTTGAACCGGGCAGGGGACAATTCGGTGTAACGCACGGTGTGCTGAATGTTCTTGTGACCCAAGTATGCCTGCAAAGCCCGAGTGTCGTGCCCCTTGTTGGCAAGCGCGTATCCCTCGATGCGATGCGTAGATCGCGAAGCCGAAAGCAAAAATGAAAATTAGAGCTAGCGACCGCCGCATGTTCAACCCTGTGGCTCGTAGCGAGGAAACTTTGCCATATTGTAAGCCAACTCGGAAGGTGCCAGCGTCCCAAGATTGCGACGGCATAAGGGGTGGCCTCGGCTGTAACCTTAATTCGATGAACGGCTGGCATTGCGGATCAGCGCCTGCTCGAATGATGCAGGGACAACGTCCTGCTCCTTGCGCGCGCTGTCTCAAGAACCCCAGCGGGTCGACCTCGCAGGTATTACCTGTGCCCGCTTGGGGTTCGCCGTTTAAAGGCAATGTGAGGCCCGCGCGCGACGTTTCCGATCACGCGAAAGAGAAGGCCCCGGACGGCGGATCCGGGGCCTTCCTGCCGTGGACTTTATGAGACCGGGCCAAGTCGGGGCTGGGGGCTGGGACAGGGCGCAGCGGTCTCGCTCCGTAAATGCGACGGTCGCGCAGAGGTTCCTTACCGGACGCAAATTTAATCCGCCGGCAGTGCAGGCCGCTGAAGCCCCGTCATCGATCGAGCGTGGGCATCAGTTACTGGTAATCAATCCACCGTCGTTCGCTGCCCTGCCCACCTGCGGTGCTGCGGGCTTTTGCACGACGTTATTCTTCAATCCTGCCGCTGTCGTTTGATCGCCAGAGGACGGAGGAAGCAGCCCACCGTCGTTTGCGCTGCGACCGTAGTAAGGCGTCACGGGTTTCGCCGTGGTCGGCGCTACATACGGCTTTGAACCGGCAACCGGAGCCACCAAACCGCCGTCGTTTGGATTGCGACCATCAGCAGACGCCGGAAAGGAAGCAAACGCCACGCCGAACATGATAGTTGCGGCGGTAATGTGCTGAAGATTCTTGGTATTCATGAAAGCCTCCAATGGCTATTTAGAAGTACGCGCTATGCGCCTCCCCATTTACTGCCGGAGAGTGCTTTCCACTCGAGTGCAAAAGATAGATTTGAAAACGTAAATAGATGCGCGTTTCAAATAACTGATTGATAAAAGAAACACGAAATTTAGCGGAACGCGCGCACTGTATATGTGGTGTATAGGTTCATGAAGAATTCATTCCGGTATTTATGATGACGCTCAGGCACTGGTGTCGCAAGGGGACACCAGCGCCAAGCCGCATGATCGTCCAAAGGCCGAACTGTTCGCACGATTTGCCGGCGCACAATTCACCTGTTCATACCCGTCAGCGCGAGAGATAGATCGGGGCTGCAAGTTTGCAATGCTGCCCTGTTCTAGTCGCGGAAGTTCACAGGAACTCAGGGGTCGGAAGTTTCATTAGGACAACAGTAGCCAACCTGGGAAAGCGAAGCTCATGACTGTAACAATGTACTTCATTGTTGCTTTAGGCGGCGCACTTTTGGGGATCGGTTCCTTCAACGTGCTACCGCTAATGTTGGCGACCCTGCTCTTGGCGGGCATCGTCGTCGAAACCGGCATCGTAGCTGGTTTATCTTTTGGCTGGATCGTCGCTTGCTCCCTGGCGGCCGTCGCAAGTCTTCAAATTGCCTATTTGATTTCTTCTGCAGCAATCGAATACTCGATGTTGCCAATCAAGCTATCCCACCGGATTAGTGCAGCGCCGCGATTGTTAGAATCGGTACGATTGGCGATCGGACAGGAGCTGAAAGTAGCTTTTGACTTACCCCAAGACCTAGCGCCGCCGCCGAGAATACTTGCTCTGATGCAGCGGCTGGACCACGCATAGCGGCCACGCATGGTGGGCGTTGGCACAAAAGAAAAGGGCCGCCCTGCGGCGGCCCTTACTCCTCGTAAGAGGTTCGGTTCGTTTCATTTGTAGCCTGTAGTGCAATCTGACTACTGGCTTTTGACGACCCGACCTTCACAGTACTGGCATTTCGTGCACTCAAAGGTCTGGAGCTCGGATCCAGGTGCGTCGGCATCTAGTCGCACCAGAAGCATTTGCGCCGTACATTTTGGGCAGAAAGGTGGTCGGATCGGATTTGGCCTTGTAGGTAGGAAATTGAACGCAGTTGGCATGACGTGCCTCCCAAAAGTCTAAACGGGATTGGCAACGGTCGCCTTTACGGGTGCCGGTCTTGAGTTGATCTCTCGGGGCTTTGAGCGCCCTTGATGGAGGTACTATGCTCCGGGTGCAGATAAAATCCAATGCCTAATCAGGACCGGACACTGGCACCAAAAGCAGAAAAATCGCCTGCTACGGTTGATTTGCGGAATCGTGTCTAGGGACAGGTTGTCTTAAATTACGACAGCAAATCTTCGTTGCCAATTTCTGACAAATATTGCTGAACGCGTTAGGTCTGGCGCAATTGCAATTCCGTAGGTTTGTGCTCACCGAGGTTTCATCGCCTCATTGCGAGCTATCAGACCATGAGCGTTCACGAATTTAGTGAAAAACGTCGAACGCCGCGTCGCCTTTTGGGACGCTTGGTAAAAATCCAGATTGAGAACGGTAAGTCCCGCTTGTGCCTTGTCACAGACATTTCCGATGGCGGTGTGCGGATCCATGTCAATGGTTTCGAAGTGCCCGAGAATTTCGTTTTGCTTTTTCCCGAAGACGGCCCGACTCTAAGCGGCAATTACCGGGTTGTCTGGCGGCTGGGACAAAACGTTGGCGCAGAGTTTATTGGTGCCGGGCCGTAGATTTACTGCACAAAAAGAAAAGCCGCCCTGCGGCGGCCTCTCCAGTCCATCTCAGAAACTGATTTGTTACGCGGCTGCGAGCGGTTGCTGCGCACCCTTGCGGCGCTTCGTGAGAAAGCCAACCAAGCCGAGGCCACCTGCGAAGAGCGGCAGCGTGGCCGGAAGCGGGGTAGCGGTCAGCGCGAACGTGCCGACTCCGAACCCACCGGGGCTTGAAGTCGACTCTCCATATGCATTTCCGGTCGGCGGCGTGCCTTCGGCAAAAAAGCTAAAAATGTCGACGCTTTGTCCCGCGACCGTCGTAAATGCAATGCCGTGGGTGTCGAGCGGCGCTGTGCCGCTGGGGAATAGTAGGTTGTCAGCGCCGTCGAACGTCGACAGCCCGCTGATTATGCTTCCGTCAATGGTGCCCGTGATCCCCGTTACCTCGTCACCGCCGTTCATCTGCATCGTTGTGTCCACCGTGATTGTACCGCTAGCAGGGAATGGAATACCCCCGAGGCTGGCGGCGGGTCCTGATAGCGTCCAATCGAAGGTAAGGACCGCCGCATCGACGGGCGCTGCAGTGAAAGGAAGAAGGCCAATAATTATAAACGCGGCCGCTGCTAAAAGTCTCATACTGACGTTCTCCAATGTTGCATCTCACCGGCGCCTCTTTGTGAGAGCGCCAGCGGGATTGAACCGTGGATGCGTGTCAGTGAGACTGTGATTGGATGTCAGTTAGATGAAGGAGAATTGATGGGCGCCACAGTTATCGTAAGCTAGTTCGGAAGGAGAGGAGGTTGGTTTGCGGTTTCGCTCCCTCCGCCAGGTTTTTTCCAGAACCCGTTCTTCAGCGGGAGTCGGCTCCCGTCTAAAGCGCCTTCCTTGACGTCTTTGGCCCTGAACCTCAGCACTTCGGTCGCATCTCTACGAGCGAAAATATTCTCTCCTCGGCCATTTTGCATGAGCCAAACGGCTTGTGATGTCCGCTAATGATCTTAAGCGGATATCGGACGACCTCCCAACGACCTGCCTGAAGGCCATACACGGCCACATTGGAATGCTAGCTTGGCCCTGCACGGCATGCCCGTACCGGGGTGGACATGAAACGGCGGCAGTTCATTGGTCTTATCGGTGAGCGGCGGCTTTATGGCTACTCGTGGCAGGCGCGCAGCCCACGATCGCTATTCTATCCATTCGGCCAATCCATCGAACGACACACGAGAGCTCAATATGACCGACACACCTGAATACTCGCCGCCGGAAGTCTGGGTCTGGGAGAAGGACGACAGTCCAAAGTGGCGCTATGGCAGTATCAATCGCCCTACAGCTGGCGCGACGCATGAGAAGGAGTTGGCGCGCGGAAAGCATCCGCTGCAGCTTTATTCTCTAGCGACGCCTAATGGCGTCAAGGTTACAATCATGCTGGAGGAATTGCTGGCCGCCGGTCATAGCGGAGCGGAATATGACGCTTGGCTGATCCGGATCGGTGAGGGCGATCAGTTTGGTAGTGGATTTGTCGGGGTGAACCCGAATTCCAAAATCCCTGCGCTCATGGACTATAGCGAACAGACGCCGCGACGCGTGTTCGAATCCGGCGCGATCCTGCTCTACCTAGCTGATAAATTTGGCGCATTCTTGCCAAAGGATCGCGGCAAGCGCACCGAGGCGCTGAACTGGCTGTTCTGGCAGATGGGTTCAACGCCCTATCTCGGCGGCGGTTTTGGGCATTTCTATGCCTATGCTCCGGTGAAGATCAAATACGCCATCGACCGTTTTGCAATGGAGTTGAAACGCCAGCTCGACGTGCTCGACCGACAGCTTGCGGACAATCAATTCATCGCCGGCGACGAGTATACGATCGCCGATATGGCGATCTGGCCGTGGTACGGCAACGGCGTGTTGAATGGCGCCTCCTACAACGACCCGCGCAAGTTTCTGCAGACGCGCGAATATAAAAACCTGACGCGCTGGACGAAAGAAATCGGCGAGCGTTCGGCCATCAAGCGCGGGCGAATGGTCAACCGCGCCAACGGGCCGCTTGAAGAACAATTGCACGAACGCCACGACGCCAGCGATTTCGCGACGAAGACGCAGGACAAGATCGACGGGGGGCAACTCCATCGTAATCCCTCATAAATCAGGCCGACACTTCAAGGATGGAGAAGTCCGGAACCAAATTCGGTTTAAAGCGCGCAAGAAAAAGCCTCGGAGTATCCGAGGCTTTTTCCCGCCATCACACGACCTAGCCGACGCGGTTCTAGGACTTTTCCGGAACCCAGCTGGTCTTGTTGCTGTCGTACTTGAATCCTGGAGCGCTCCTGAGCGCATCCTTCGTCGTATCCATCGTAAGATAGATCTTGTTGTCTTTCATGGTTTGCTTGATGGAGCTGAAATTGACTGCGACATCCTTCTCGCCGGCGCCAAGAAAGCCGCCGACACCCACGATCACGGCGTTGATCTGTCCGTTGGGACCAACCAGCACGTCCTTGACGTCGCCGATCTTGGCATCGGCCCTGTTGTAAATATCCTGCTTGTACCAATCGGTGACGGTGAGACTCGATGACGGGACATTCGTCATCAGAGCTGTGCCTCCAGCCGACATCGTTTGTGCGAGGGCGGCACTGCTGATTA
This sequence comes from uncultured Alphaproteobacteria bacterium, assembly GCA_963808205.1. GTDB lineage: Bacteria > Pseudomonadota > Alphaproteobacteria > Rhizobiales > Xanthobacteraceae > BOG-931. Next base: position 300,917 of record CAWEER010000004.1, on the reverse strand, counting down.
GCAATGCTCCAACGGTAAGGGCTGCTACTCTTTTCATACGCGGGAATCTCCTTTTCCAAATGTTAGTCGATGTTATTGAACGCGCCACGCGCACAAATGGGTCCCTCGAATTCGGATTAATTTCCTGCGAATTAAATAAAGGCCCAGAGCCGACTAACCCTCAACGGTGGGCAATTCGCAATCGGTAATCACCAATGTTGTTCCCGGTGGTGTCATAGTTTGCGTTTGCATTCGAAAACGTTCAGCCGCGCAGTGACACAGTCAAACTTGTCGATGTTCTTCACGCCACGGGGTTCCAGTACGCCATGTTGCTGAACGGAACTCCAAATGGCGTGGCGCGTTATTCTGGCGGCATCCTTAAAATTTGGAGGCAATGCACGATGGACTGGAACCGTATCGAAGGAAATTGGAAGGAGGCGACGGGCAAGATCAAGCAGAAGTGGGGTCAACTCACTGACGACGATCTTGCGCAAGTGAATGGCCAGCGAGATCAACTCGAAGGCAAAATCCAGCAACGTTACGGGCTGGCTAAAGACATGGTACGGAAAAATGTCGACGATTGGCTCAAAGCCCAGCCCTAGTCGCAGATCGGAAATCGAGCGCGGGAATGCGCAGTCGCTTATTCCTGATGTCTCCTTTTGCAATCAGCTTTCTTTCGTAACAATGCCATAAGGCTTTCGATTGACGGCAAAGGCGCGGAGATACGGAGATACATCGTGAGTAGTCCATCTAACGACGGAGCACGCCGGGTGGTGCCGACCCATCAGGCGCGTCAGGGGGTTACGGGACACAATGTTCGTTATGTTCTTGCTTGGAGCGTCGCGGCAGTTGTCGTCGTTTTCGGCGTCATATATTTTGCTTACTTCGGCGGCGGTCGCTAATCAGTCGCTACGCTCGGTAAGCGCTGCACGTTCCTTGCGGATATCGGGGGCGGTGATTATGGCGCGGATCGTTTGGTGGATCTTTTAAATAAGTTGCAATCGCTTTCAGATCCTGGTGCCCGTAATAGTGGTCGCAGCCGCCGGCGTAATGTTCATGCCGGTCAGGAAGAGGCCTACGATCGTGCGCCTGTTCGTCGTGACAGGACTGGTCTGGCTCAGCATTTTTCTGGGCTTGAGTAGCCTGGATCCGATGACCCGAACCGACATCTACGTACAAAGCACAAACTTGAAGTGACGCGGTCCTGACGGGTAGCGAGAGAACCTCGGCCAACGCGCCGTTCGCTTTTTTTTCGCGGACGCTTATAATAATAAGCACTTCTTGCGCTGTCTTAGCTTCCTAACGCCGAAGATTCCTGTTTTCCGACCGTTCCGCCGAACTCTTCCGCTACCCTTTCTCCGGTGCAGCAGGTCCGGCTCCGAAGGCAGTTATTCAATGGGGAAAAAAGTATGAGGTGCGATAACTTCGGGTGGCGAGGCAGAGTCCCGATCGTAGCGTGCGCTTCGGTTGCCTTGGGTCTGATAGTGGCGGCTTCCGCAGAAGAACAGCATGTGGGGGCGCCGCCTGAGTCGATGAACATGCGGCTGGTCGGCTACAACGACCTCCAGGGGCGCAGCGCATACCAGCCAACCATCCACCACCAGAATGGCCGCTACATCGCCTATATCGGCCACCATGGCGGCACACCCACAGTGCCAAAGCCGCTCAATTCACTGACCGGTCAGCCGGAATTCAATGGCACCTCCATCGTGGACGTGACCGATCCGGCACATCCGCAATATCTCGCTCACATTCCCGGCACCCCCGGTAACTATGAAGAGGGCGGCGCGCAGATGACACGTGTCTGCGACGGCAGCACCCTGCCCAAAGGCGATCCTAAAAAGACGTATCTTTTGCGCGTCTTTGGCGGCAAGAGCCATCAGATCTACGACGTGACCGATCCGGCGAAGCCTTCACTGATCTGGCAAAGGGAAGGTGAGCTCAACGACACTCATAAAAGCTGGTGGGAATGCGATACCGGCATTGCCTATCTGGTGTCCGGCGTGCCCGGATGGCGCGTCAATCGGATGACCGAAGTTTACGATATGAGCGATCCAGTCCATCCGGTGAAAATCCGGGACTTCGGTTTGCCGGGCCAGCAGCCCGGTGCGACCGGAGCAGTCCCGGAACAACTGCACGGCATGATTTCGCTGGGAGTGCAGGGCAACCGGATTTACTTCGGTTACGGCACCAACAAGGCCGGCGTGATGCAAATCGTCGATCGCGACAAGCTCCTCAACGGCCCCAAGGAGCCAACGCCGGAGAATTTGCTCTACCCGGAAGTGGGGAGGCTCGTCATGACGCCATTTAACGGAGCGCACACGGCATTCCCGATGCCCAAGATGCCTATTCCGGAGTTCGCGAAGGATTTGGTGGGCGCAGAGCGTGATATTGTCATGGTCGTCGACGAGCAGATACGTAACGAGTGCGAAGAACCGCAGCAAATGGCGTGGTTCGTCGACGTGACGATCGAAGCGCATCCGATGGTCATTTCCAATTTCCAGGTGCCGGAAGCAAGCGGCGATTTTTGCTCGCGAGGCGGCCGTTTCGGCACACACTCCTCGAACGAAAGCATGGCGCCGGTTTTCTACAAGAAGATCGCCTTTCTTAGCTACTTCAACGCCGGTGTGCGTGCCGTCGACATTCGGGATCCTTACCATCCGAAGGAGATCGGATATTTTATTTCTTCCATTACCGAAGCGACCGACAAACGGTGCATCAAGTTAAACGGCCAAGACCGTTGCAAGGTCGCCATCCAAACCAACAACGTGGAGACCGACGACCGCGGCTATATCTATATCGTTGATCGGGCGAACACCGGTATGCACATACTCGAACTAACCGGTGACGCCCGCGCCGTAGCGGGCCTGCAATAGTTCCTGATTGCTTTGCCGGGAATCCCGAATGAGTTTTGTGCGGAGAACAGCTGTCAACATTGGGTTCGTGTTCGTGTCGTCCTTGCTTGCCGGCTCCGGCATCCTGGCGCAGGACCTTTCCAGGGCGAACACGCCTGCTCCTTTATGGGTCGGAGAGAAATGGCCGTTTCCGATCGACCAATGGGGTACCGGTCGCGCGTTTAAATGCGGCGCTGACCAATGCGGTAGCGAAGTTCACCTTTATCTTCGCGCCAAGATCGGATTTTGCCGCTGCGCGAAGGGGGTATCCGATGACGACGAAATCGATCGCGTAAGCGACCTGGACCTGATGGGTGGGGAATACAGACCGGTCGCGCCGGGTCATCCTGTTACGGCTGGAATCATGACGGGCCGTGCGCGCTCGTTTGTGATCGAGCGGCCATTTCAATCGTCCATGCAGATTTTGGGCATAGCGCTGGCCAACAAGTGTGATGCGGTTATCGCGACAGTGGTGGCAAAACCCGATGAGCAGGCCCTTGAAGAAGGTGAGGCGCTCGATTTTCTTCGGAGCGATGCAGTTCAGCATTGGGCTGAAGCCAACACTGGAGTGGAATGATTTAATCCCACTCTCGTGATCGAGCGTCGCGTGGAATTGCCTGGGAAAATTTCTCCCGACATCGGAGACGATCAGCCATATACTGAGAGAACCGATGACGATATTGCGCGCACTTTCAATCCTCGTTGCAATCCTGTCCGTTGCTGGTATCGAAAGAGCCATGGCCTTCGATATCGAAGCACATCGCGGCGGTCGTGGCTTGATGCCCGAGAACACGCTGCAGTCTTTTGCCAATGCATTGTCGATGGGCGTGGATACGCTCGAACTGGACATGGAAGTTACCCAGGACCAGGTGATCGTTGTGTCACACGAACGGGGGCTCAATCCCGATCTTGCCCGCACCGCCGACGGTGTGTACGTGACCCCTCCTGGCATCCCCTTCGTCCGATTGCGGCTCGAAGACGTCAAGAAATACGATGTCGGACAAATCCGCCCCGGCAGCGCCTACGCGGCGCAATTTCCGGAGCAGCACGCGGTCCCGGGCACGCCGATTCCAACGCTTGCTGAAGTCTTTGCTCTGGTGCGCAGATCGGGCAACAGCAATGTTCGCCTCAATATGGAAACGAAAATTGATCCGGGCCATCCGGATGAATCGCCGGATCCCGAGCGTTTTGTCGCGCTTGTTCTGAGCCTCGTGCAGGCCGAGAAATTCGGCGACAGGGTGATGATCGAATCTTTGGACTGGCGAACTTTGCAGCTTGTTCAGAAGCGCGTCCCGTCAATCCCGACCGTCTATCTGAGCCAGCAGGCGGAGCCGGACGCGACGATCTATCTCGACAAACCCTCTCCTTGGACGGCAGGTTTCAATCCGGTCGATTACGGAAGATCGGTCCCGCGAACGATAAAGGCAGCAGGGGGCGCGATCTGGTCGCCATATTACGGCGATGTCGATGCCGCTCTCGTTGACGAATCCCATCGTCTCGGCCTCAAAGTCGTCGTCTGGACGGTAGATGAACCTGCCGACATGGCGCGAATGATCGACATTGGCGTGGACGGAATTATCTCGGACCGTCCCGATCTCCTGCGCAAAGCTGCCGCCGAGAAGGGCATCGCGCTGCCGCGCCCATCGCCCGTGACGCCCTGAGGCCGGCACGCTTGCGGCCTTTCCGTTCCTCCCGTTCCTTCCGTTCCATCCCGGATATTGCGAGATATTCGCTTTGGCTTGCAATCTTGCGCCGTGGCCTGCGGTCTTGGGCGGCTTTGCGAGCATACGGCGATGCGAATTGCAGTTATTTGATATTACAGTATAATTTTGAAATATCGGGGACACTCCCGCCGCCAAGAAGCGGGTGACAGGGGCACAGGATGCCAAGCCGCCGTCGCGTCGACATTCGCAGTTCGAAGCGTCTCCTGGACGCGTTCTTCAAGATCGACGAGTACTCGGTTTCGTACGAGCAATACGACGGCAAGATGAGTCCGTATTACCCGCGTCTCAATTTCGAGCGCGGCGACGCGGTCGGGGTCCTTCTTTACAACGTCGATACCCGCTCAGTGGTGCTGGTCGAGCAGTTCAAACTGCCAAGCCTGATCGGCCGGCGCCGCGACGATCCGGCGACCCAGGACGGCTGGATCACTGAAGTGATGGCTGGAATGATCAACTCGGCCGAGACCGCAGAGCGTGCGGCTATTCGCGAAACACTGGAAGAAACCGGCTACGAAATTGAAAATCCCGAATTGATCTGCAAATTCCTGTCGTCGCCCGGCGGCACTTCGGAGCGCATTTTTCTTTATTTTGCAAAAGTTTCCGATTCGCGGCGGCCCGGCAAGGACGAGATCGGCGTCGGTGACGAAAACATCAGCGTGAAGGAGGTCAGCGTCAACGATCTGTTCGATCACCTCGATCGGGGAGAAATCGACGACCCGAAGCTCGTGATTGCCGCCTACTGGCTCAAAAACAACATGGCGCGGATCGAGACGCTTGATCCGGATTCGGTGAAAGTATGAAGTCGTCGGCAGGCCCGGCCTGATCGTCGGCTACAAAATGGGCGACATCAAATATGTCAAAGGCGTTGACGTCTGGGTTAACGGTGAAAATTCCGACATGACGATGGACCGTTTCATCGGCAGGAGCATTTCCGCTAGGATACGGTCCATGGGTGCGAACAAGAAAGGTGACAGCATCGTCGATGATACGGTTCAGGAAAGCCTGCGCGGCCTCATGGGAGAGCGCGCCAACGTGGATATCGGAACCGTTTTCATCACGGAATCGGGAATGCTGCGCAGCACGCATGATGTGCAGCGCATATTCCATGTCGCGGCTGTGAAGGGTGGCCTGGGAGAGGGCGTCAAAGCGGACTCGACAAAATTGAAGCTCTGCACCGAGAACATTCTGGCGGAAGTGGAGCAGGAAAATAAAGGGATCATACGAAAGTTCTCCGGAAATTATCTCGATTCAATTCTCTTTCCCATGATCGGAGCAGGCGACGGCGGATTGCAGACGAGGACCGTCGCCGAGGAAATCATACCCGCGGCGATCAACTACTTTAAGAGCACGCCAAATCCGACGATCAGGGAAATCTATTTTCTGGCGTTCCGGCTGCGCGAGAAAAACGCCTGCGACAAGGTTCTCGACGCATATTGCGAACAGGGCGTGCTTAAGCGGCTGGCTTAAGCGGGGACCAGAGTATGGCCGACTACGAATTCTGGGGAGCCAAGCGGTCTGAATTCAGCCTTTTCCTGCAGCGCAGCTTCTGGAAACCGCTCCGCAACATGATGGAGATTTTCCACGTGCTGCCGCTGGCGGCTGTGGTGATCCTTTTCGTCTTGCTGGCGACCGACGGTCAATTCCGCGAAATCTACATTTCATATCTGGAGGGCCCAACCGACGGCAACCTCGCTTGGGTCGTCAGCATCGTGGCCGGACTCGCGGCAATCGCGCTGATGAGCGCGGTTCTCTACGAAGCGCACACTGCGCTCAGCACGATGCGGATTAATGTCGTCTATTCGAGCCAATCCGATCCGGAGGCCAATTCGAAGTTACGCAACCTGCAACGGGCCGCGGCGTTCGCGCTCGCTTTCATGCCATGGCTCGGCCTCACTTTGGGCCTGCTTGGCGCACGAAATTTCGTGGCGGCGAGATATTGCCAACTGCTCGACGTCGCGCATGTCGATCCATACGATCTGCAGCATATGCAATATTTGCCGCATATCGGCGGCCTGCCGATCGCCGCGGGCGTGATATTTCTCGGTGCGGCGACGGCATATTTCGCAAGTGTTGACGACAGCAATCGCGTCGCGCAGCGCGCTGTTTCCTGCGTCGCCCCGGCCTTGGCTGCGGTGTTGTTCCTGCTCTTCACCGATTGGCTCGGCGCGGACCCGTGGGCATCGTGGTCGGTCGACATTTTTGCCGTCATCGCGATAGCGACGGTCGTTTATTTCTGGATCTATCAGCAGCTTTATCACAGGCGCGGCGGTTTCATATTATTCCGCGCCTTTACCAGGACTGGAATCAGTTTTCGGAAACGCCGCCGGCGGCGGCTCATTCTCTGGGCCTTCCTGCCCTGGCTGATTTTTGCGCTCTACTTTGTGTTCGTCCAGATCCATGCGCCGGCCGCGCCGGTATCGAGCAATTGTGCCGGCCAGATTATTTCGGGGCTGGGTTTGCCGATGCCCGGACGCTGGGCGATTTTCCCCCTCGCAATGTGCGCCACGATCGCTCTCGGGCTTCATGGTCAGTCATTTCCTGCTTCAGCTCGACGCCAAAATCTGGCGTCTGCGCACGGTCGGCGTTCTGGTCTTTGCCCTCGGCGCGGCAGGAGTGTTCCTGTCGATGTACAACGACGGCCATCTCACCGTTCTTGTCTATCGGTTCATCGGTCCACTCGCGACGGTCTCTCTGGAATTGCTTCTTCTCATAACGACATTTGCGGCACTGGCCGTAATGTCGCAGCAATCCGGATTTCCGGCACTGACGCTGATCGTGCTGACCATGGTTATTTGCGTGATCTTTCCCAATTACGCCAAGTGGACTGCGATTGCGCTCGGGCTTGCCTATTTTTCATTCGCAATCGTGGCATTCGTTTCGGGGCGCATCGTCGCCGGTGCCGTCTTGCTGCTGCTGATTCTTGTTGGAGCGATCAATTTCAGCGAATTCAATGCGGGATCGCCCGTGCTGCAAAACCAGCCCTCCGGCAAGGCCTCGCCTGCGCCCGTGCCGGAATCGGACGTGCAGACGGCGTATTTGTGCTGGCTCGATCAAAAAGGGATTCCGGCGACGCGAACTGCGGATCAGCAGAGTTCCTGCAAGATGGCACGGCCGGAGCATCCGCCTGCCGTAAATGGCAAATACGCCGTGTTCATTGTCGCAGCTGAAGGCGGAGGAATCTACGCGGCGAGCGCGGCGGCGACCTTCCTGGCAAATCTGGAGGATATCGAGTCCGGGTTTGCCCAGCATATTTTTGCGATCAGCGGGGTATCCGGCGGCTCGATCGGGGCGGCGATCTTTCAGGCACTCGACCATGCGCGGCACCCCGATCCTGGTGCTGCGGCGACCGCCACCGCGGCGGATGGCGCCGCCAAGGTGCAGGATGATCATCAGCCGGGTAACGAAGAAGCATGCACGCAGCAATCGGGGGACAGGGTCGGCGAAAACCTGGCCGCCAAAGTCGCAGACATCATGCAGGACGATCATTTTTCCCCCGTCGTCGGATCGATCTTTCCCGAGATTTTCAACGCGCCGCTCAAGCGTCCTGACGCACTCACTGCGAGTTTCGAATATTCCGCGTCCACGCAGGACGCCGCCGCCGGTCGGGATCTCTGCGCGCGTTTCGGCCAACATTGGTCTGTCGCCGAGCGAGGCGCCGGCTCTCGTTTTGAATTCGACATGGGTCGAGATGGGATTTCGCGTTGCGTTCGCGCCGTTTCGTCTCCACAACCTCGACGAATCCCTATATTCATTCCTTGATCCGGGGATGCCGAACGAAAGCTGCGCACCCGGTCACGATCGGCAATCCTGCGTATCTCTCATGACCGCCGCGGGTGTAAGCGCCCGCTTTCCCGGCATCATGCCTCCGTTCTCCGTAAAAATGGCCGGAGGCAACCGCTGGAATTTTGTCGACGGCGCCTATTCGGACAATTCCGGCGCAACCACCGCGCTCGATCTCTACCGGACCCTGAAGGCGGTTTCGGACCGCGATCCCGTCTTAAAGGCCAATATCGACTTGCGCATTGTGCTCATCACGAGCTCCGACCCACAACCCAAGCTCGACGATCAGTCGATCAACGGAACGGTGTTTCGCGATACGATGGCGCCGATCGACGCGATCATGAAGGTGAGGGAAGACCTGGGCACCGACGCCGTCGCCCGTGCCTGTTCCGAAATATACCCAAATGAGAAACGCCCGGGCGGCCGTAACATGGAGGTCAACCAGGGCTGCATCGAACATGCCGGCGTCGCCGACGGCCCGCTCCAGGTTATCGAGATTCAGGACCAGTCATACGGACTGCCGCTGGGCTGGAAAATATCGCAGACAAGTTTCGCCGTGGTGTCGTGGATGCTGGGCAAGCCGGACGTGTGTCCGGCGGTAAAACCGAAAGCCGCCGAAGACGGCGTTTCACAGGATGAGACGCCCGTCCAGAGCGATGACAATCAGAACGCGCAGCTCACGAATATCATATTAAAGAGAAACAGCTGCGTATCGCAATTGATATTGAATCTGGTGCGGGAGTCATCTGTTCCCGGCACGAATAAGCCGGGACAATAACCGGCGATCGCATACGATCGCCGACGGATCTTCAATTATTGAATAATTCGCACGACGGGCGTGATCGACAGGTCACTGGCGGCGGTCTGGATTGCGATGAGCTGCGCCAACAAGCTGAAAATGCGTTTCGTGGTTGTGGCAGTGTCGGGGACGCAATAATCGCCGTCCTCGAACCACGTATGCACGAAACAGAGGGGGGTCGATTGATTTCGCAACACGGTGATCAGGTGAGGATCGTCTTGCACCGTTGCCAGTAGCGGAGGTTGGGAGATCTCCTCGCGCCGATTGCCTGGTATGAAAACATTCGGCAATGGCTCCAAGCTGTCGCGTTGCACTTTCATGACGGCGCCGAGGAATTCGAACACGCCATAGGCCGAGCGTGGCACGACGCTAAACGTGTAGGGACCGAGCGAGAATTTCAACGTATCGCCAATCGGACCTTGGTTCTCTTTCAATGGGTCCCAATACGTCCCGCATTTCGGACCGAACTGGTTCACCTTTACAACAAAGCGATTCCTGATGATGTCCCATGTCGGACCCATCTGGCTTTGAGCTTTTGCGCCCAAGACCGGATCGAAACAAAAGCGGGCAAAGATTGCAGATTCAGACTTGGCCGACCCGGAGGAAGTCTTGCTTGCGCCACTGCTGCTGGATTTGTCTCCGCCGCCGCTACTGCCCGATTTATCTCCGCCTCCGCCTCCGCCTCCGCCTTCGCTGCCGCCGCCGCTTGGCAGGCGTTGTGTTTGCTCTTCAACCGTCAAGCCGGCGGCAATGGCCATGCTGATGTAGTCGCTAAGGCAAACTCCGCCCGCATGGCTGTCGCAGCCATAGTCGTTCGGCGGGTCATAGCGCATGCCAAGCGCGCCAGACCCACCCTTGACTTGTACGGCATCCGCAAACAACCAAAACAAGAGCTCGCGCGAATAACCTTGGCGGATAAAATAATCCAGTGTTTGCAAGTCGATAGGTTTTAGAAAACCAATGTAGAACGCGCTGGTTTCCTGTGTCGACACGTTGAAGTTGGTGCTGACGGCGGTCGCATTCGAGGCCGTTGTATTGCCGAAAACAAAGTCACGGCCGGGCGCTGAAGTTGGAAATGTGTTGACGGTGCCGATAGCTGCGCCGGTCAAAGTCCGCAGGATAGCGCCGGGGCCTTCTGTGAACGATGGCAATGCCAGCGATGTTGTATTCGTGAGCGTCGGCGTGACGTTGGCGATCGTTGTAAAGGCCAGCGGATCGTCGTGGCTGGCGCGGACAAGGTTGAGAAAAATGCTCTCGTTGCGCGCCTTCGTCAGGCTGCGGCTGACAGTGTCATAGCGCGAATCGACCGGATCGACGAGAGCGCACGCACTCACGACGAACGCAATCAACGCCAAAACAGACAGTGACCGGAGCCCCATACCCCTGCCGATCAGTTTACTGTCATCAATTCTGCATGGTTAATATCGAGGGTCAATACGAGGCGGTGCCGCGGACCATCTAACAGCCGCCGCCGTGTGATTTTCGACACACAGGGCCTATTGGCCGCTCGGCGTGCGCAGCCCGATCCAGGAATCGCGAACCTGATGATAGTGCACTGCCGGGTCGTAGATCGGGACCGGCAGCGACAGGGTCTGGGCCGAGAGCCGCCCGACCGCGGAGAGCAAACTGTAAGAGCCGACGACACGATCATGCTGCGCGGTGATCAGGCTGACGCGCGCATTGACTAGGGCTTGCTGGGCGTTGAGCACGTCGAGCGTGGTGCGCTGGCCGGCCTGCGCCTCATTGCGTACGCCATTGAGCGCCCGTTCCGACGCCTCGCCTTGCCGCACGGCGGCGGCGACCTGCGCTTTTGCCGCCTCCAATTGCCCCCAGGCCTGGACCACATTGGCCCGCGTCTGGTCGCGAACCTGATCGACATTGAGAAGCTGCTGGCCGACCGCTTCCTTATTGGACCGGACGTTCGAATATTCGGCGCCGCCCTGATAGATCGGCACCGTAAGATTGATTGTGGCGGAGTCGGTGAAGAGCCTGGGCGTCGTGATATTGGGCCCGATTTGCTGCTGGATGCTGGCCTGCGCGCTGAGCGAGGGCCATAGCGCGCCTTCCGCGATCTTCACCTGGAGAAGCGCGACATCGACGCCGTATTGGGCGGCGGTGATATTCGGATTTTGCGCAGCCCCGAGCGCGATCGCCGCCGTCAGCGAGGATGGCGCGAGCCGCTCGACCGGCGACGCCGGCGCCAGATTCTCCGGATCGTTGCCGATAATGCGATGGTAGTTCGCGCGCGTCGTCATCAGTGTCGATTCGGCGCCATGCAGTGTTGCTTCGCCGCCCGCCAGTTGCGCCTCCGACTGGGCGACGTCGGTCGTAGTGACTTGGCCGGCTGAAAAGCGGTTGCGGGTATCGGTCAGCGTGTGCTGCAACACGCGCAGATTGTTCTGCTGGACTTCGAGGTTCGCGCTGTCGCGGGACACGTCCATATAGACGGTCGCCGCGGCGAGCAGGACGGACTGTTCCATCACCCGCAGTGTTTCGCGTGCCGCGAAGACCTGGCTCTCGGCCGCTCTCACCTTGTTGGCGGTCTGTTCGCCGTTGAACAGCGTCTGCGAGGCTGTTGCGCCGAACGAGTAGGGCTGCGTGTGACCTTTGAGTTTGACCGCGGTCCCTTGCGTCAAGGCCGTACCGGGGATTGGCGGAAAGACCTCCTTTTCGTTTGTAAATTCATCGCCAAGGCTCGCATTCGCGGACAGCGTCGGACGATAGCCGGAGATGGCCTGCGCGACACCTTCGTCGGACTGGCGAACGATGGCGCGTTGCGCATTTAATTGCGGGTTGTTCTCGTAGGCCCTTGCAAGCGCCGCTTCGATGGTCTCGGCGGAGGCCACACGCGGAGCCGCGACAAAGCCTAAAACCAGAGTAGCGGCATAAATGGTGATCGCCGCGCTGCGGCGGCCCCGTCGCTGCGGAAGGTCTTGCCGCACGCTTGGAGGCATATTCCTACTCGTCACCACTCACAGTAATCCGCCCGTCTACGACCCTATCGTGGCGACGTTCGCCTTACAAGATTGGGGGAAGGCTCGGCTTGCCGGTGCCGCGCACGGGACGCCAGCAGGCGCAGTTCCCGCAAACCGAACATCACCGTGGCAAGTGCAAGCGGCAGGAAGAAATCGAGCACGCGAAATGTCAGGAGAGTAGCGAGCAAATCCTCGCGCGGATATTGCGGCAGACCGATGAGTATTGCGGCCTCGACGACACCGAGACTCCCCGGAGTATGGCTGACGGCGCCGAGAAGCGTTGCGAGCACGAAGACGACGGCCACCGGGACAAAGCCGATGGCGGGACTCGCCGGCAGCAGCATGTAGATGGAAAGGGAAGCCAGAATACGGTCGAGCGATCCAATTCCTATCTGCAGGAGAGTCCCGCGCAGACCGGGCAATGTGATGCGCCAATTCGCACGGCCGACGATCCGTGGCTGCCGTGCGAGCCAGACCAGATAGCCGGCGATGACGCACAACCCTGACAGTCCGAGCAGACGATTTATCCAGGGCGGTAGCTGATCGACGACGCTCAAGGCTTGCGGAGCATAAGCGACCGCACCGCCAAGCACGAACAGGTTGCCGAGCCAGAATGTCAGGCCGGTCATGAATGCGATCTTGGCGATGTCGATAACGGTCAGATTCCAGAACGAATAGACGCGGAACCTGACAAGCCCGCACGTGAGCGTCGCTGCACCGAGCGAATGGCCGATGGTATAGCTCGTGAAGCTTGCGAAGGCGACGACACGCAGCGGCATTTTATTCTTGCCGATGGTGTGCAACGCGAACAGGTCGTAGCAAATAAGATTGGCATAGCCGGCGACTACGAGAGCGCCGGCGATAACGATGCCGAGAAGGGGCTGTGTTTCGATGGCGGCGATAACGCCGCCGATCTCAATACCGCGCAACAGATGATAGAGCGTGGCAATCGCAATGGCGAGAATCGCGAGACTGATCGCGATGCCGATCCTGCTCCGGCCGACGCCACGGATAATCGCCTGCGTGAGGGAACTCGGTGTTGCCAGGACGATGACGGCTCCGCTGCGCGAATCGCGATAGCAAATTCCCATCGATTTGTAACAGCATTGTTACGGTCCGCGTCATGGGGCCCGGTTCCGCGGCGGCTGCCGTCACACGAATGAGACATGAAATGGCAATTGTTGTCGCATGCGATTCGACGATGCAGCGGCCACGCGATTTCAGCCGGAAGCGATGCGATGAAAATTTTGGTCGCGACAGATGCCTGGCGCCCGCAGGTCAATGGCGTGGTGCGAACACTCAATTCGCTGGCCCGCGCCGCCGCCAAGCTCGGTGTCGAAATAGAATTCCTGTCGCCGGACGGTTTCTGGACATTTCCGGTGCCGACCTATCCCGGCTTGCGGCTTGCCTTGCCACGGCGCAAACGCATCGCCGAGCGCATCGAGGCGGCGCGGCCGGATGCAATCCATATTGCAACCGAAGGCCCGATCGGCCACGCGGTTCGATCTTGCTGCATCGACAACGGCCGGCCATTCACGACCAGCTATACGACGCGCTTTCCCGAATATATCTCGGCCCGATCGCCGATCCCGGCGCGGTGGATTTATAATGTGCTGCGGCGGTTCCATTCCGCCGCGACCGTGACGATGGTGGCGACGCCGTCGCTGACGGCCGAGCTTGGCGGGCGCGGATTCACCAATCTCGGCATGTGGACCCGCGGTGTAGATGTCGATCTGTTCCGGCCGGATCGCGCGATCGATCTCGATTTCCCCCGACCGATTTTCATGACGATAGGCCGTGTGGCCGTGGAGAAAAATCTGCCGGCGTTTCTCTCTCTCGATTTGCCGGGCACCAAAGTCATCATCGGTGCGGGACCTCAAGAGGGCGAACTCAAGCGGCGCTTTCCCGGCGCAAAATTTCTCGGCCAGCTCGACAACGGAATCCTCGCCGCGCACCTTGCGGCTGCCGACGTCTTTGTGTTTCCAAGCCTGACCGACACCTTTGGCATCGTTCAGCTTGAGGCGCTTGCCAGCGGCGTTCCTGTCGCCGCTTTCCCGGTTACGGGCCCCAAGGATGTCATCGGCGACAACCCGATCGGGGTACTCAACGAGGATCTCCGCACCGCCTGCATGCAGGCGCTGTGGATTTCCCGCGAGGCCTGCCGCGAATTTGCGTTGAGTTATTCCTGGGAGAACAGCGCGCGCCAATTCATCGGGCACGCGCACAAGGTTGCCGTCGGCACCGCACGCGATGCCGGCACCTCCATCGCCGTCCCCGAAACCGCGGCTCACTCGGACGGGCAACCACTCGTGCCCGGCTGCAACACAAGGGTAACGCATGAACACTCAGTCTGAGACGGATCTGGACAAGCAGACTGTCACCAAAGCCTATGCACGCTGGGCGCCGGTCTACGATCTGGTCTTCGGCGCGGTCTTTGAGCGCGGCCGCCAGGCCGCGATCGCGGCCGCCGAACGCGTCGGCGGGCGCATTTTGGAAGTTGGTGTCGGCACCGGAATTTCCCTGCCGGGCTACTCAAAAGACTGCCGGATCTGCGGCGTCGATATTTCCGCACCGATGCTGCGCAAGGCACAGGAGCGCGTCACCGAACTAGACTTGGACAATGTCGAGGGCCTGTGGGTGATGGACGCCGAGCACCTCGCGTTTCCCGAAGAGTTGTTCGACGTTGTGGTTGCGCAACATGTCGTCACGACGGTGCCGAACCCGGAAGCAACGCTCGACGAGTTTGCCCGCGTTCTCAAACCCGGTGGCGAGATCGTTTTGATCAGCCGTGTCGGCGCTGATGCCGGATTGCGCCATTCGCTGGAACATTTGTTTCAACCGGCGGCCCGCAAGCTAGGCTGGCGAAGCGAATTCTCATTCGTCAGATACACGAACTGGTCGGCGCGGACGCCGGGCATGCAAATCCTCGAACGCCGCGCCGTCCCGCCGTTTGGTCACTTCAATCTCATCCGTTTTGGCAAGTACGGCGACGCCGGGCAGGGATACGAGCCCGTGCGCGCCGCGGGCTAAAGCCCCGCAGATTCCAGGCGGCGCCTCTCCGGAGTCACGGTTCTGTCACACGTGAACCCTGTCACAAGGGATTCATCGAATCGCCATACCCAGATCGGATGGCTGCACGAGGAAATCACGCACATGGAAAACTTCCTGGATGCCTTGCGGACCCAGCGGTGGGACGATCATCGCTACTACCACCACAGCCGCATCAATCAATCGCTTCACTTCGTCAGCGCGCTGAGCTTCCTGTTTGCCTATGTGATGATTTTCAAGGATCCGGCGATCTCGGCGCTGGCGGGCTGGCTGGTCGCGATGACGACCCGACAAACCGGGCATTTTTTCTTCGAGCCCAAAGATTACGACAAGGTCAATGACGCGACCCACGAATATAAAGAAGAGATCAAGGTCGGCTACAATCTGCAGCGCAAGGTCGTGCTGCTGACTATCTGGGCGCTGTCGCCGCTGCCGCTCTATTTCAGCCCGAGCTATTTCGGGCTGTTTGCGGCGGCCGCGAACAAGACCGAGCTTGTCCACCATGTTGCGATCATCTGGCTGGCGCTCGGCATCGGCGGCGTATTGTTCCGGACATTCCAGCTTTTCGTCATCAAGGATGTCCAGACCGGCCTCGTCTGGGCGACCAAAATCCTGACCGATCCGTTCCATGACATTAAGATCTATCACAAGGCGCCGCTTGCCTTGCTGCGCGGCGAATGGATCGATCCCGAAATTGGCCTGCATCATTGGGACGAGGAAGACGCCGAGGAAGTGGAAGTGCCGGGGGCAACGTAAGCCCTGCGGCACTAATCCTGCGGCCTGCGCGGGGCAAACAGCCGGTGCATGATCATCTCTTTCAAGACGGTGCGCTTGATCGTCTTGTTCGTCATCGCCGGGTTGCTCCACCACCAGCCGTCTTCGTTCATCGCCCGTGCCGCGGCAACGAAGTGATCCGCAACGGTGTCGAAATCGGCATCGGTGTAGTTGAGGCTGAAGATCAGGCGGCCGGTGCCGATCCAGCTCAGTGTCAGTCCTTCGGCGCGCAGATAGTATTGCAGCATCCAGTTATAACGCGAAGGACGCGCGTAGCAGACCGTCCAGATCGACGACATATTCGCGACCGTGACCGGCAACTCCGCAGCGGCCAGGCGCTCGTTGAGCCGCCGCGCCCGTTCGTCCCAAATCCGGTCGAGGTCGTGATAGAGCGCGTCGGCTTGCGGCGTTTGCAGATAGTGCAAGAACTCGTTCATCGCCGCCATGACATAGGGGTGGGAGTTGAAGGTGCCGCGCGCCAGGCAGATGTCTGCGGGCCGGTCGTCGCGGAAGCGCTTCATCAGGCCGCTTCGCCCGCAGACGACGCCAATGGGAAGGCCGCCGCCGAGCGTCTTGCCATAGGTGACCAGGTCGGCGCGCACGCCGAAATAGTCCTGGGCGCCGCCTTTGGCGAGGCGGAAGCCGACAAAGACCTCGTCGAAGATCAGGACGATATTCCGTTCGGTGCAGATCGCGCGCAGTTCCTTGAGCCACGCGGCGTAGCTTTCCTTGTCGAAATGCGCGGCGCGTGCGCTGTCGATCAGGGACGAATCGCTCGGCGCGGATGCGTTCGGATGCAAGGCTTGCAGCGGATTGATCAGCACGCAGGCGATATTGCGCCGGGTCCGCAGCGCACGCAGCGCATCTTCGGACATGTCGTTGAGCGTATAGGTCTCGTGTGCCGGCACCGGATTGCCGACGCCGGGCTGCACGTCGCCCCACCAGCCGTGATAGGCGCCGCAAAACCGCACCAGATACGAGCGCTTTGTGTGATAGCGCGCCAGCCGAACGGCCTGCATCACGGCTTCGGTTCCGGACATGTGAAACGAGACTTCATCGAGCCCGGAAATTTGTTTCAGGATTTTCGCATTCTCGATGATGACCGGGTGATAAGTACCGAGCACCGGGCCGAGCTCACGCACCCGCGCGGCACCGCGTTCGATGGTTTCCTTGTAGAAGTCGTAGCCGAAGACATTGACGCCGTAGGAGCCGGTCAGGTCGTAGCTGCGGTTGCCGTCGAGATCGGTCAGCATCACGCCGTCCGAGGCTTGCACGAAAGCGGCGGATGGCAGATGCGCCCTCGCGTAGCGGCTGAATTGAAACGGCACGCGATAGGCGGCGGTGAATTGCAAATCCGAGATGGTTTCGCTCGCCTCGGCCGTGCGTCGGATGGTTTCGGCAAAGCGGGTCTTGTGGAGCGTCGAGAGCCGGGCAAAACCGTCGCGGCGGCGCGCCGCGATTTCGCCGGGCGCGCCGTCGGCGCAGAAAAACCGGGCGTTGCCATATTCGTAGAACGGCAGGAAAGCGGCGAGGCGGCGCGCAATCCTGGCATGGCCGGCAAGCGAGCGGTGCTTGGCTTGCGACAATTCAAGCCGCTTCTTCAGGGTCACGACCGAGGTCGCAACGGCCGCGGCGCCAAGCCCGTAGAAGGCGAGAGTCGTGGGTCCGTCCATCGAATCGCGGTTTATCCGGGAGATTTTACAATCCCATGACGGTGAGGACTCAAATCCTTCGAATCTTCGAGCAGGAGGATATTAATTTCCTGCTCACCAACCGCATTCCGCGCCGGCTCGCGACTCAGTTCATCGGCTGGTTCAGCCAGATCGAGCAACCGCTCATCCGTGATCTTTCGATCGGGACGTGGCGGCTGTTCTCCGATCTCGATCTTTCCGAGGCCAAAGAGACGCAATTCCGCAGCCTGCATGACTGCTTCATTCGCGCGCTCAAGGACGGCGCGCGCCCGGTCGAGCAAACCGCGGATATTCTGGTCAGCCCGTGCGACGCGATTGTCGGCGCCTGCGGCGTTATCGAAGGCACCGAACTTTATCAGGCCAAAGGGTTTCCCTACACGCTGCAAGACCTGCTTTGCGATCCGGCGCTCGTCGAGGCGCACCGCAACGGCCGCTATGTGACGCTGCGGCTGAAATCGAGCATGTATCACCGCTTTCATGCGCCGCATGATTGCCGGATCGACCAGGTCACCTACATTTCCGGCGATACCTGGAACGTCAATCCGATTGCGCTCAAGCGGGTGGAGCGCCTGTTCTGCAAGAATGAACGCGCGGTGCTGCGGACTACGCTGAAGGCAGGTGGGCATACCGTGACATTGGTCGCGGTGGCCGCGGTTCTCGTTGCCAGCATCCGCCTGCACTGTCTCGAAGATGTGTTGAACCGGAATTACCGGGGACGCAGAGTCATCGTCTGCGGCGATGAATATAAAAAAGGCGACGAACTCGGCTGGTTCCAGCACGGTTCAACGATCATCGTGTTCGCGCCGGATGGCTTTGCCCCCTGCGACACTATCGGCGAAGGCGCAGCCATCCGCATGGGGCAGCCGCTGTTCCGGCTGCCATAGCTGGGCGCCGCGGGCTGACTAGCCGGCGGCTTTTTTCTGCTGCGCGATGATCGCTTCGTCGAGTTCCTTGGCGCGCGTGAAGCCAGGCCGTGCGCTGATCCGCTGCCAGTATTGCTCGAAGGCCGGCCGTTTTTCGAAAGTGCCGAACATCAAGCCGAACCCGATTTGCGATCCGACGTAAACATCTGCGGCGGTAAAACTGTCGCCGACGAGATAATTACCGCGCGACACCGCGGCTTCAAGCACGTTCATGACCTGCGCGACATTGCCATAGCCGATCATCCGCTCGCGCTCCGGCGGCACGACGAAGCCCAGCGCCTTGTTGCTGGTTGCCGCTTCAACAGGACCCGCGCTGAAGAACAGCCAGCGGTAATAGGGTGCGCGCAGCCTGTCGCCGGGCGGCGGCGCAAGCTTGGCCTGCGGAAATGCATCGGCGAGGTAGGCGCAGATCGCCGCCGTCTCGGTCACAACAGCATCGCCATGCCGCAGCGCTGGAACTTTGCCCATCGGATTGACGGCGAGATAGGCCGGAGATTTCATCTGCGAGGCATAATCGATCACTTCGGTCTTGTAAGGCTGGCCGATCTCCTCGAGCATCCAGCGCGCGATACGGCCGCGCGATTGCGGGTTGGTGTAGAGAACGAGTTCATCGGCCATTTGCGGCATCCTTTGCTTTGACAGCCTATCGAATATGGGCGAGCGCGGAGCAGGGGGCAATGGTGCTCAATCGGGCGCGCGCAGCCGGTAACCGACTCCGGTTTCGGTGAGCACATAATGTGGCCGCTCGGGTTCGGTTTCGATCTTCTGCCGTAGCTGGCGCACATAGACGCGCAGATACTGCGCATCTGTCAGATCATCCCACAATTCGCCCAGGAGGAATTTGTGCGTGAGCACCTTGCCGGCATGTTGCACCAGGACGCGCAGGAGATCGTACTCCTTCGGTGACAGCTTCACGTCCTTGTCGCCCAGTTTGACGATGCGGCGAACGAGATCGACCGAGAGATCGCCGACCCGGAAGATCGGCCGTTCGCCGTGGGTCTGCAATTGGTGGCGCAGCGCTGCGCGCATCCGCGCCAGCAGTTCATCCATCCCGAACGGCTTTGTTACATAGTCGTCGGCGCCGCAGTCGAGTGCCTGGACTTTGCCGGCCTCGTCGCCGCGGCTGGAGAGAACGACGATGGGAATGCTTTCGTTGCGGGCGCGGATTGTGCGCAACAATTCGTGTCCCTGCATGTCGGGCAAGCCGAGATCGAGAATGACGATATCGGGGGCTTGCGCCAAAAGTTCGAGCGCGGTCTTGCCGTTGGGGGCTTCAAGTATCTGATAGCCGTGGGCGGACAGGCCCATGCGCAACAGTTTGCGGATCGGCGGCTCGTCGTCGACGACAAGGACGCGAAGCGGGGCTGCACTCATGCGGCGGCATCCAGCCGCCGCGGCTCACCAGCGACCGGCAGCCTGATCGTGAATACGGCGCCGCGGCCGTCGGCGCGGTTTGCCGCCACGATCGTGCCGTTCATCGCCTCGACGAATCCGCGCGAGATCGCAAGACCGAGACCCGTGCCGGCACGAACCTGGTCGGTCTTCTGCACGCGGTAGAACTTGTCGAAAATGTGCTCGAGTTCGTCTTGCGGAATGCCGTCGCCCTCATCGGCGATCTGCAACGATACCGAGTCCAGATCGCGCCAGGTGCGGATGAAGATCGTGGTGCCGGCGGCGGCGTATTTCGCCGCATTGTCGAGGAGATTGAACAGGGCCTGCTCGAACAATACGGCGTCGAGCGACACCATGGGCACGTCGGAAGCGAGATCGAGCTGCACAGAATGGTGCCGCAGGATCTTGACGGTACGCTGCAAGGTCGAGCCGACGATCTCCGAAAGGTCGTGCGGTGCGAGCTTCGGCATGACAGCGCCGGATTCAAGTTTTGTCATATCGAGAAGGTTCGCGATGAAGCGGTTGAGCCGCTCCGATTCATCGATGATTGTCGCGAGGAGCTCCACCTTTTCGCTGTCGGAAAGCTTGTCGTCGAGGTCGCGCAGCGTGCCGGCCGATCCGAGCACGGAGGCAAGCGGTGTCTTGAGATCGTGCGAAATCGAGGTCAACAGCGCGGTGCGCAAGCGTTCCGTCTCCGCCGTGCGCTCGACGCGGTCCATATCCTCGACCAGTTGCACGCGTTCGATGGCGAGCGCTCCCTGATCCATCAAGGCGTCAAGGAGCCGCCGCTGATCCGGCGTAAACAATGGTCCGGTCTTGTCACTATCGATGCCGACGACGCCGATCGCGCCGCGCCCGGTATGCATCGGCAGGAACAATCGTTTGGCGCCTGGAAGCGTGTCCGAGCCGCGGCCGGCGGCACGGTCGTTCTCGAACGACCATTTCGCCGCAGCCAGATCGGCATCGTCGAGCATGTCTTCCGGCGGATAGCCCGCTCTCACTGCGATTGAGCCGTTGGTCGGCAATAGCAGAACGACGCGAACCTTCAGCATCAGGGCGGTCTGGTAGGCCGTGGCCCAGAGCACGTCATCAAGCGTTCCGGTGCCGGCAAGCTTGCGGCTGAAGGAGTAGAGTGACTCTACCGTGCGCATCCGGGTTTGCGCTGTCACCGCCTGCATGCGGCCGCGCGCGGCGACGTGGGAGACGATGATGGCGACGAGCGTGAACAGGGCGAATGCCGCGATGTTATGCGGGTCGGTTATGGTGAACGTGTAGATCGGCGGCAAAAAGAAAAAATTGTACGCCAGCGCCGAAGCGAGGCTCGCCAAAAGCGAAGGCCACAGGCCAAAGCGCACGGCAACGCCGACAACGGCCGTTAGAAAGACCAGATCGACGTTTTCGACCCCGATCCAGTAATCGACCAGCTCGGCGCCGCCGAGCGCGAGCGCCACGGCCACCAGTGCGAACAGATAGGGGCGGGGATCAAAGACGTTCCGTTGCTGCGACGTGCGTACCGTCTTCCTGGGGATCGGGTGGCCCGGCAATTGGTCGCCGGCAATGACGTGAACGCTGATATTGCCTGAACGGCGCACGAGATCGTGCACCACCGAGCCGTGTAGAATCTCGAACCATCGCGAGCGCGCCGACTTGCCGATGATGATCTGCGTCGCATTGTTGGCGTGTGCGTAATCGATCACATCGTCGACAATGCTGCGGTCGCCGGCCGGAAGGGTGATGGCTTCGCCGCCAAGCGCCTCAACGAGCCGCAGCGTGTCGGCGACACGGTCGCGCTCTTCTTCAGTGAACTGCAGGCTGCGGCGGCCTTCGACATAGAGCGCGACCCACGGGCCGTGCAGGCGGTCGGCAAGACGCTTGCCGTAGCGGACAAGGCCGGCGGAGCGTGGATCGTCACTGACGCAGACCAGGATGCGCTCGCCGGCCGGCCACGGGCCGGAAATGGCATGAGCCTGCATTTCCGAGAGCAGTTGCTCGTCCACCCGCTCGGCGGTGCGGCGCAAGGCCATTTCCCGGAGCGCAGTCAGGTTGGCGGGCGAGAAGAAATGTTCGAGGGCGCGCTCGGCCTGCTTGGGGACGTAGACTTTGCCTTCCTTGAGCCGCTGGATCAGATCGGCAGGCGTCAGGTCGACGAGCTCGACGGCGTCGGCGCGGTCGAACACGGCGTCCGGCACGGTCTCGCGCACGCGCACATGCGTGATCTGCGCGACCACGTCGTTTAAGCTTTCGATGTGCTGGATATTGACCGTCGTATAGACATCGATGCCGTGGCTCATCAACTCTTCGATGTCGAGGTAGCGCTTCGGATGACGGCTGCCTTCCGCATTGGTGTGAGCGAGTTCGTCAACGAGCACGATCTGCGGGTGACGGGCGATGATGCCGTCGAGGTCCATCTCGTAGAGCGGCTGGCCGTTGTATAAAACGCTGCGGCGCGGAATGACTTCCAGGCCGCTCACCAGCGCTTCGGTTTCCTGACGTCCATGGGTTTCGATGACGCCGATGACGACATCGTAACCGTCCTTCTTGCGGGCATGAGCCTGCCGCAGCATTTCATAGGTTTTGCCGACACCGGGTGCTGCGCCTACGAAGATCCGGAGCTTGCCGACACGCCTTTCCTCGCGGCGCGCCGCTTCAAGGAGCGCTTCCGGTGAGGGCCGATGTTCGAGATCGCGCCTCTGCTCCGCCATCACTGATCGAATGTCTCAAAAGTTCGACTTTGCCGCCCTATCCGGCGGCCAAATGGTCGAGCGCGAGATTGAGCATCAAAACATTCACGCGCGGTTCGCCAAACAATCCGAACAAGCGACCTTCGGTTTGGTCCTGGACAAGCTGGCGGATGCGAGTTTCGGGCAGATTGCGGACCTTGGCAATACGGGGCACCTGGAAAAGCGCCGCCTCCGGCGAGACGTGCGGATCAAGCCCGCTGGCCGAAGTCGTGACCAGATCGATGGGAACCGAGCCGGAAGAGTTCTCCTGCTTCAGCTTGTCCATGTCGCCCTGCACGCGGTCGACAAGCGCCTTGTTGGACGGTCCGAGATTCGACCCGCCGGAATTTGCGGCGTTGTAAGGCGCGGCAATGGTTTTGGTCGAATCATTGGGATCGGTGGCGGTGGTGGCCGATGGCCGTCCGTGAAAATATTTGTCGCTGTCGAATTCCTGGCCGATCAGCGCGGAGCCTACGACCGTGCCGTTGCGCTCGATCATGCTGCCTTGGGCCTGGCCGGGAAAAATGGCTTGCGCAATCCCGGTCATCGCCAGCGGATAAGCGAGCCCGGTGATGAGAGTGAGAGCGACAAGGACGACGATCGCCGGACGGATTTCGCGCAACATGACTGTTCTCCTTAAGCGAGGTGCAAGGCCGTGACGACGAGGTCGATGGCCTTGATGCCGACGAACGGAATGACAACGCCGCCAACGCCATAGATCCAAAGATTGCGCAACAGCAGCGCGCCAGCGCCGATCGGGCGATAGCGGACGCCCTTCAGCGACAGCGGGATAAGGGCAATGATGATGAGTGCATTGAAGATGATCGCCGAGAGGATGGCGCTCTGCGGTGTTGCAAGCCGCATGATGTTGAGCGTCTGCAGTTGCGGATAGAACGCGACGAACATGGCCGGGATGATCGCGAAATACTTGGCCACGTCATTGGCGATCGAGAACGTGGTCAGCGCGCCGCGGGTCATGAGAAGCTGCTTGCCGATTTCGACGATCTCGATGAGTTTTGTCGGGTTGGAGTTGAGATCCACCATGTTGCCGGCTTCGCGCGCGGCCTGCGTGCCCGTGTTCATGGCCACACCGACGTCCGCTTGCGCCAGCGCCGGCGCGTCATTGGTGCCGTCGCCGCACATGGCGACAAGCTTGCCCTTGGCCTGCTCGTCGCGAATGAGTCCGAGTTTGTCCTCCGGCGTCGCCTGCGCCAGGAAGTCATCGACGCCAGCTTCGGCCGCGATCGCGGCCGCGGTCATCGGATTGTCGCCGGTGATCATGACCGTGCGGATGCCCATGCGGCGCAATTCCGCAAAGCGTTCGCGGATGCCGCCCTTGACGATGTCCTTGAGCTGAATGATGCCAAGGAGTTTACCGTCCTTGGCGACCGCGAGCGGGGTGCCGCCGGATTTCGCGATGGCCTCGGCGATGGCATGGACCTCCTGCGCGGTATCGGGGCTCACGTTTGGGCGCAGTGCTTGAACGGCACCCCCGGAAGTGACGGCAGCCGATGGACCGTTGAGAAAATTCAAAATCGAATCCACCGCGCCTTTGCGGACCCAGGAGGAACCGATTTCGACGCCGCTCATCCGGGTTTGGGCGCTGAACGGGATGAAGTTTGCCTTCAATTCGGACAGTTCGCGGCCGCGGATGCCGTACTTCTCTTTCGCCAGAACCACGATGGAGCGGCCCTCGGGCGTTTCGTCGGCGAGCGAGGCGAGTTGCGCAGCATCCGCAAGGTCCTGCTCGGTCACCCCGCGCAGCGGCTTGAACTCGGTGGCCTGCCGGTTGCCGAGCGTGATTGTGCCGGTCTTGTCGAGCAGGAGCGTGTCCACGTCGCCCGCCGCCTCGACCGCGCGCCCCGACATCGCCAGCACGTTGAATTGCACCAGCCGATCCATGCCGGCGATGCCGATGGCGGAAAGCAGCGCTCCGATCGTGGTTGGGATGAGGGTCACAAACAGCGCGACCAGGATCACGACGGAAATCGTGCCGCCGGTATAGGCGACATAGCTCGGAATCGTCGCGGTGGCGAACACGAAGATAATGGTCAGGCCGATCAGGAGGATGTTGAGCGCGATCTCGTTCGGCGTCTTCTGGCGCTCGGCGCCTTCGACGAGCCTGATCATGCGGTCGAGGAAGGTCGAGCCCGGCGCGGCAGTGATGCGCACGCGGATCCAGTCCGACAGCACCTGCGTGCCGCCGGTCACCGCGGAGCGGTCGCCGCCTGATTCGCGGATGACCGGAGCGGATTCGCCCGTGATTGCGGCTTCGTTGACGGAAGCCATGCCCTGGATCACTTCGCCGTCCGACGGAATCAAGTCACCGGCCTCGACGAGGACGATGTTCCCGACTTTGAGGTCGGTTGACGGCACGAGACGAAAGTTTCTCTGATCGCCGGCACCCGCGATCAGCTTGGCCTGTGTCTCGGTGCGCTGCCGGCGAAGTGTATCGGCCTGCGCCTTGCCGCGGCCTTCGGCGATGGCCTCGGCGAAATTGGCGAAGAGGACTGTGAACCACAGCCAGATGATGATCTGGAACTCGAACAGGATGTGCTCGCCGCCGGTGAAGAGGTCGCGGATCAAGATCACGGTGGTGAGCGCGGTGACGACTTCGAGGACGAACATCACTGGGTTCGCCATGAGCGTGCGCGGATTGAGCTTGGCAAAGGCGGAACGGATGGCCGGCACGACGATCTTTGGATCGAACAGCGCCGATACCGGCATTTGCCTGCGCAGGGTGGAGGTTTCCATCGACGTGACTCCGAGCTTAATTGGATGAGAACAGGGTGCCGGCATTCATCGCGAGCTGCTCGACGATCGGGCCGAGCGCCAGCGCGGGAAAGAAGGTGAGGCCGCCCACGATCAGAATCACGCCGACGACCAGGCCGACAAACAGGCCGCCCGTGGTCGGGAACGTGCCCGCCGAAGCCGGCACCGTCTTCTTGGCGGCAAGCGAACCGGCGATCGCCATAGCCGGGATGATCATCCAGAAGCGGCCGATCCCCATCGCGATGGCACCGGTGATGTTGTAGAACAGCGTGTTGGCGCTGAGCCCGGCGAATGCCGAGCCATTGTTGCCGGTTTGCGAGGTGTAGGCGTAGAGCACCTCGGTGAAGCCGTGCGGCCCGGGATTGTTCATGGCGGAAACCGCGGACGGCACCAGCATGGCGACCGCGGTCCAGCCGAGATACATCAGCGGCAGGACCAGGATGGCGAGCATCGCCATCTTCACTTCCTTCGCCTCGATTTTCTTGCCGACATATTCCGGCGTGCGGCCGACCATCAGGCCGGCGACGAAGATCGAGATGATGACGAAGAGCAGCATGCCGTACATGCCGGAACCGACGCCGCCGACGATGATTTCGCCAAGCTGGATATTGATCAGCGGGATCATGCCGCCAAGCGCGGTGAAGCTGTCGTGCATGGCGTTCACGGCGCCGCACGAGGCGGCGGTGGTGATGACGGCGAACAGCGAGGAGGCGGCGATGCCGAAACGGACCTCCTTGCCCTCCATATTGCCGCCGGTCAGGCCGAGCGCATTGAGCGCATCATTACCGTGCGCTTCGGCCGCGTAGCAGGCGATGACGCCGGCGATGAAAAGGACGCCCATCACGGCCAGCACGGCCCAGCCTTGCCGCGTATTGCCGACCATGCGGCCGAACACGTTGGTCAGGGCCGCTCCGAGCGCGAAGATCGAGATGATCTGCACGTAGTTCGACAGGGCGGTGGGATTTTCGAATGGGTGCGCGGCGTTGGCGTTGAAAAAGCCGCCGCCATTGGTGCCCAGCATCTTGATCGCGATTTGCGATGCGACCGGACCGACCGCGATGGTTTGCTTGGCGCCTTCGAGCGTCGTCGCATCCACATAAGGGCCGAGCGTCTGCGGAATGCCCTGCCAGACCAGGAACAGTGCAAAAGGCACGCAGATCGGAATGAGGATATAGAGCGTGCAGCGGGTCATATCGACCCAGAAATTTCCAACCGTCTGACTCGAATGCCGCGCGAAACCGCGGATGAGCGCGATCGCGAGCACGATGCCGGTGGCGGCCGAGAGAAAATTTTGGTGTGTCAGGCCGAGCATCTGCACGAGGTAGGACATCGTGCTTTCGCCGCCGTAGTTCTGCCAGTTGGTATTGGTGATGAAGCTCATCGCCGTGTTGAACGACAAATCCTCGCCGACGGCGCTTTGTCCGGCGGGATTGAACGGCAGGCCGGCCTGCGCGCGCATCAGCACATAAAGAATGAGAAAGCCGCCGACATGGAACAGCAGCATGCCGACGGCATAGATCAGCCAGCTTTGCTCGCGCCGTTCGTCGACGCCGGCGAGCTTGTAGATCCCTGCTTCGAGGGGACGAATGAGCGGCGACAGGAAGGTCCGCTCGCCGTTGAAGACACGCGTCATGTAGCCGCCAAGGACCGGCGTGATCGCGATGATGATGGCGCAATAGAGCAGGATCTGAATCCATCCGATGACGGTCATGGCCGTTAATCCCTTCAGAACTGCTCGGGCCTGAGCAAGGCGTAGGTGAGGTAGATGAGAAGACCGGCGGTCACGATCGCCGCGAGTGAATAGTCGAATGTCATGGCCGTTCTCCTCAGAGCCGCTCGCAGGCGAAGACGTAGGCGATCGACAGCGCGAAGAAGACAAAGCCCATGCCGAGCATGACGGCGTCCATCATCGATGTGCTCCAAACTGAGAGGTCATTGCGCGTGCAATGACGGCGCGGTGTTACGCGCATCATCTATCGATTGACGGGATAGGAATTCGAGAGGGCAGGGGGGATGAAGTTATAGGAATTCCATAAAGACCGGCATGGAACCGGCTGGGCCGGGCATCCGCGATCCTAGTGCGCCGTTGCCTTGCCCGCAGCAACAAGCCCTTCGAGACGCGCAATATCCTGCTTGTTCGCCTCGACGACCCCTTCGAGCCGCGAAATATTCTGCATCAGCCGCTCGGTGGTCAGGCGGAGAAAATAATATCCGAACTCCGGATTTTGAAAATAAAGCTCCAGCAATTTTTCATAGGTGATGGTCAGGACGTCGCCGTTCTCGACGCACTGGACCGTTCCCGTGCGCCGGTTGTTCGGGTCGACAAAGCCAAGTTCGCCCATCATGCGGCCTGCCGGGATCTCGACGCCGATTTCGGTAACCAGGAATTTCCCGGTGACCGTGAGGAACATTTCCTTGGCGATATCGCCCTTGTGAAACAGTATTTCGCCGTGGCGATATTTTCGCGGACTCATGAATGGCCGCAGCCAGTCCATCGACAGATCGCCCTGCGCCGAGAGCCGCGCCTTTTTGACGAGGTTGAGCATCTGGCGCAGCCGGATGACGTTGATCGGCAGCGAGAGCAGATACAGCAGGAACGTCGGGACGGACGCGGACAGCGCGCCATAGGCGATGAAGAACACGTTGCTGATGATGCCGATGACGCGCAGCGGTACGATGGTGCGGACCAGGAGCGTGGCGACGAAGAAGACGGCGCCCGTCAACGCCATCATGTTCGCGATGTTGATATTGGCGAGCCCGATATCCACGATGCGGTTGAACGCCGCGTCGAACGTGACGTTGTTGGGATCGAGGCCAAGCTGGATCAAGAGCTTCTCGATCCGCAGATTCTGCGCCGCAATTTCGACGGCGCGATTGAGGATCGCGGTCGGGTCGATATTCGCGGTGTTCATGCTTCCCTCACCAAATCCGCGGGTGGCGGCCTGTCATGCGAAATTAGCACTCCCGGCGAAGCATAGGAATTCCGGACTCGGACGCCTTGCCCGCGTCATAATCGCCATGAAAAATCGCCATGAAAATATCGCGATGTGTTCGGCAATGCGCCGTTAACGGCCGTTCTCTGTCCCGGCCCGCGTATCGGCCCCGCCGCCGCTATTGACGTCGAGGACTTGCTCGACCGGCGGTCCCTCGCGATTCCACCAGCCACCACCGAGTGCCTGAAACAATGCCGCGGTATCGGCGAGCCGGGCGGCGCGCGCCTGGACGACCTGGATGCTCGCCTGCAGGTAATTTGTCTGCGCATTGAGCACGAGCAGCACATTGGCGTTGCCGGTCTGCGTCTGCTGGTTCGCCAGATCGAGGCTCGTCTTGGCGGCACGCTGGAAATCGAGCGCCGCGCGCAGGGCTTCGGCGTCGCTTTGCAGTGCGTGCAGCGCATCGGCGACATTCTGCACCGCGCCGATCACAGTGCCCCGATAGGTCCATGCCGCCGCCTGATAGGTGTCCTTGGCGCCTTCGAGCTGGTGATACAGCGTGCCGGCATCGAACACGGTCTGCGTCGCGTTGCCCGCCAAATCCCACAACAGGTTTTGCGGCGCGAGCAGGTGCGCGAGCGCGGTATTCATAAAGCCTGCATTGCCGTTGATGGTGAATGAGGGGAGCGTGTTGGCTGTGGCGACGCCGATAAGCGCGCTCGCCGAATGTAATTGTTCCTCCGCCGCCCGCACGTCCGGGCGCTGCTCGATCAGTTGCGACGGCAGACTCAACGGAAGATTGACCGGAAGGTGGATGTCGGCGAGCTTCACGGCTTCGTGCGGACCTTCACTCGGATAGACGCCCGCCAGCGCTGCAATGAGATCGTGCTGCTGCGCCAGCACTTTGCGCAGCGGCGGCAGTGTCGCCCGGGCCTGCGCCAGCGCGGCCTCCTGCGCGGCGAGATCGCTGCGATTGGCGTAACCTGCGTCGAGCTGGCGCTGCAGTGTGTCGCGCAGTTTTGTGCTGGCGGCGATGATCTCCACCGTGGCATCGATCTGTCCGCGCAGCGAGGCCTCGGTGACAACCGCAACGACCATGTTCGCGGTGAGTGAAAGGTAAGCCGCTTCGACCTGATAGCGTTGCACGTCGGCAAGAGCCTCCAGCGATTCGACTGTTCGCCGGTTGAGGCCCCAGACGTCGAACGTGTACGAGACGGTCAATTGTGCGGTATCGAGATCGAAGATGCTGGCGCCCGAAGCGGGGACGGGAGACAGCACGGGCGAGGTGCGCTGGCGCGTCGGGTTGAAGTTTGCGGCAAACAGCGGAAAATATTTGCCTTCCTGTGCGTAAACATTCTCCTTCGCCGACCGCAGCGTCGCGAGCGCCGCTTGCAGGTTTGGATTGTTTTGCAGCGCATGCTCGATCAGTGCGTTGAGCACGGGCGACTTGAACATCGTCCACCAGTCCTGCGGAATGTCGTGGCCCTGGATGAAAGCCTGCCGCTGGCCGTCCGTCTCCGCCCGCCGACGATGTTTGGGCCGAAATCGGATCGCGCGTGTAGCGGCTGATTTCAGGCGCGGCGGGATGAGCGAAGTCCGGGCCAACGGCGCAACTGGTCAAAAGGGCTACTGCCGCGAGAGCGGTGGTACCTGCAAAAAACCACCTGACCGCTACACCGGACATTGGGAAATGGGACTATCGCAACTGAGTTACGAGCACCGGGCACGCACCGCGCATTATTTCCGATTTTGCCGAGATTAGCTGTGTTCGCTTAGCCACAGTACACATGTTTCAGTGCCGGAGCGGCGCGGTGATCTGGCGGAATCGGAGTAGGCAGCCTTGTCGGAAATAGCGGCGGTACCAGTCCGTGATAGACTGTCACGACTCATACAGAATAGTGCGATTAATCTCAGTCCTGTGATTTGTGACAGTAGACCGCGGCAGGCTGCTGGTGGCCATGTCGCAGCGAATTCGATGGTGCTGGATACGGCTGATCGATGGCTCCCGGGACGGCAACCAGTCGCCTGAGCGCGGGAATCGCCGCCGCGCTGTTTGTTTTCGTGTTCATTGTCTATTGGACCCTGCATTCCGGGCAGGGCGCGAAATCCGGGCTTGGCGCGGACAGCGCCAATGCGGCTACGCACGATCCCGACAGCGTCGATCTTTCGGATTCACAGCTTTCCTCGGTCAAGGTCGAGCCGGTCGAGACGCGCGATTTCCCGATCGAGAAGGAAGCGATTGGCAGCATCGATTTCAACGAGGACATGGCCGTTCAGGTCTTCACGCCCTATCAGGGCCGGATCATCGCATTGTTCGGCGAAGTCGGGGACGACGTCAAAAAAGGCCAACCGCTGTTCACGCTCGGCAGTCCCGATCTGTTGCAGGCGGAGTTGGCGCTGATTGCCGCAGCGGGTGTGCTGGATCTCGACGGCAAGAATCTCGATCGCTTGCGCGGCCTGTTCACGACGCGGGCAGTCTCGCAGCGTGAGGTGGAGCAGGCGACATCCGACCAGCAAACCGCGGAAGGCAATTTGCGTGCGGCGCGCGACGCGGTGAAATTGTTCGGCAAGAGCGATGCCGACATTGACGGCATCATCGCGAACCGGAACGCCGATTCCACGCTCGTCATTCCAAGCCCGATCTCCGGACGCATCACAGCGCGCAATGCGGCGCCGGGACTTTACATTCAGCCGGGTGTCGCGCCGGCACCCTACGTGGTGGCCGACATCAGTACGATGTGGATGCTGGCAAACGTCACCGAAGGCGACAGCCCGGCATTCCGCGTCGGCCAGGAAGTGCAGGTCAGGCTCGATGCGTTTCCCGGCCGTGTGTTCGACGGCAAGATCACCACCATCGGGGCGACAGTCGATGCCAATACGCGCAGGGTTCTAATTCGATCCGAAGTGAAAGATCCGCAGCACGAATTGCGCTCGGGCATGTTCGCCGATTTCGTCATCAGTGTCGGCGCGCCCGCCCATTCTCCCGCGGTTCCGATCGACGGCACGGTGCGCGAGGGCGACGGTACGATGACGGCCTGGATCACCGCCGATCGCCGGCACTTCACGCGGCGTGTCATCAGGATCGGTGAAGAGCGCGGCGGTTATCGCCAGATCCTCGATGGTGTCCAGGCGGGCGAACTCGTTGCGACCGAGGGCGCGATTTTCCTCAGCAACGAGCTTGCCATGAAGTTGCGCTGAGGGAGTGCGATTTGAAAATCGGCCGTTACGCAATCGCAATAGCGTTTCTCGGCCTTGCGATGCCGCAGCCGGGCTTTGCCAGGGTCTTTCACGGTCACCGCGGCGCGACGGCCAAGAGCGCGGCCGCAAAGCCGGCGAAAGCGAAAGCAACGCACACTGGTGGTGCTGTGACAGGCGCCTTCGCCCGAAGCGCCTGTCCCGGCCGTGCCGCAGCGTCCTGCATCGGTGGCGGAAAAGGGCCCAATTGGCCGACCGAAATTCGGTGAGCCGGACAGATCCCACGTGCGCCCGGTGTCCGGCGCCACCGCGCCAGTCGTGCGCAATGCGATCGGTATTCCTGTTGCACGTCGTGAAGGCACGATGATTGGCAATGGCGTGCGCACCGGAAACACCGTCGAACTGCCACGGAGCTCCAGCGCAAGCGCCGGTCGCGCCGAACCCCTGACCGGTGCTGCCAGCCCGTTGGGCGTGCATCAAGGTCCACAGCCGACGGCGACCGCGAGCGTCGCCAGCCGCGGCAAGATTGATGGTACCGGACTGATTCGGCCGGCGCTTGCACCATCAAGCCTCGGCGGCCCGGCAAAAGTCGCGGGCGGCATCAATGGTACGGCGATCCGGCCCAAGCACTGACTTTGGCGGCCAATCCCCATCGCGCCGGCCACGCTGTTTGAAAAATCCGGCCGTCAACTGATCCTGCGTGCTTACGTCTTCTGCCGATTGGACGTATAGTGAGGCGTGCAGTGAGATTTGTGTTCGAGGAGGGAATCTTGCCGGCTGGCGTCGTAGAGCCCCACTGAGAGGCTCGCCGCGGACCGGATGTTAGGTAGAGAGCCATGGCTGCCGGGTGGAGCGAGCAAAATGGCGAGACTGGAGAATCCTGAAGCGAAATTACCGGCACCGAATGTTCCCCCGGCGCTGCGGATCGCGGCGATCGTCCTTCGCACGATATTCATCGTTACCCTGTTGGCGCTGACGGTTCGAAGTCAGCCTGCCGCAAAGCGAAACGATCTGGACCGCCTACGAGACGCCGGCTGATCTGCTGCGGTTTTGCCTGGGTCTCGCTTTATGCCTCTGGCTTGGATTTCAGCTTTTCCATGGACCGAACGACGCCCAGGCATTCCGGACCTGGTTCTATCTCGGACTGGGCGCGGTGCCTTTTGCGATCATCTGCTTGATCGCGGTCTGGTGAGCGCCGGGGCCTTTCTCACGCTTACGGCTCGATCAGCCGTCCCGACGCGGCCTTGATGGCAGCCTCGGTACGCGTTGCAGCGCCAAGCTTTCCCCGCGCATTGTCGGTGTGAAAATCCACCGTCCGTTTGGTCAGGCCGAGGATTTGCGCGATCTCGGCCGAAGTTTTGCCGCGCGCCACCCAGGTCAAAACTTCGATCTCGCGATCATTGAGAGCGATCGTCTTCGGCCACAGGCCGCTGCGCGCGATGCCATTGAGCCGGGCCGTGATGATAGCGGCGAGCAAATCGAAATCGATCGGCTTGGTGACATAGTCGTCCGCGCCGAGCTGCCGCCCCTTGAGCTCATTGTCGCGGTCGGTCAGCGCCGTCAGAAAAACAAAGGGCATTTTCGAGAAACGCGGGGCGAGCGCGGTCAGGCGTTCGAGCAATTCAAATCCCGACATCGCCGGCATGCTGATGTCCGACAGAACGAGGTCCGGCATTACTTTGAGAATAGCCGCCAGCCCTTCTCGCCCGTCATGCGCGATGAAGACGTCGTAGCCGCGGTCGACAAGTTCCTCGGCGATGAGCGCCGCGGTCTCGCGATCGTCCTCGATGCAAAGAATCTTCTTCTGCGTTTCCGGCATGCGGATCGGCCTTTACGCGTGGCGCACCGGTAAAGCTAGCTCGAATTGAGCTAAAATATCGGCCGGTTTCATTTCTCACGACCGTAATTCCCGGCAATTTACCTCGTCCGGGTTTCCGGTGGTTCATCCGTCGCTATAGGGTTATTGTCGGGACAGCCCGCCGGTCTCCGGATCTGAAGGACCTTTTCATGCGGCAGCCGCACTCTATCCGGTCGCATCTTGCCGCGGTATTTCTGCTGTTCTTCATGCTTGTCGTGATCCTCGGCTCATTTAGCATCTGGCGGCTATCCAATTTCAATTTGTTGTCCGCCGATGTCGCCGAAGTCTGGCTGCCTACCACGCGCGCGCTCGGCGACCTGAACAATTACACGTCCGACTTCCGCGCCTTCGAAGGCAGTGCTTTGCTCGCGTCCGATCCGTCGGAAGCCGCTGCGACGGAAAAGCAGATGGAGGAACTCGATCACACCATCGCGGAAGCCGAGCGGGCCTTCGAGCGCATTCGCCACGACGCCGCGGAAGCCGATCTCTACAGCCAATTCAAGTCGCGATGGAACACATACCGCGGCATCGTCAACCAGATGCTGGTATTGTCGCGCAACGATCGCAAGGACGATGCGCTGCAGATGTATGGCGGGCCATCGCGCAACGCCTATAACGCCGCCAGCGATACGCTCGGCCAGCTTACCGATCAAGCTGTCGCGCGGGCGCAAATCGCCAGCGATCGCCTTGGCGCCGCCTACAGCCATGCCTTCTGGCTCATCATTCTCGCCATCGTGATCGCCGGCGTGCTGGTGGTCGCCGCTCTCGTTCATATCAGCCGTTTCATTTCCGCGCCGCTTCTGTATCTCGCCGACCGTATGCGCAGGCTCGCCGCCAATGAGATCGGGATGGATATCCCCGAGACGACACGGCGCGACGAGATCGGCGAGATGGCGCAGGCCACCGTGGTCTTTCGCAATAATGCGGTCGAGCTGACGCGAAGCCAGCGCATGCTCGCCCGCCAGGCTGCATTGCTTGAGGAGCAGCTGGCGCACGAGCAGCGGCTTGCATTGCTGCAGAGGAATTTCGTGTCGATGGCGTCGCACGAATTCCGCACGCCGCTGACGATTATCGACGGCCATGCCCGGCGGCTGGACAAGGCCAGGGACACGGTGAAGCCCGAGGAGATCAAGGAGCGTACCGGAAAAATGCGAAGCGCAGTGCTGCGCATGACGCATTTGATGGACAACCTTCTCAATTCTTCGCGCCTGATCGACGGCGGGGCGGGCCTCTATTTCAGCCCTGCGGAAATGAATCTTACGGCGCTGTTGCAGGAAGTCTGCCAGTTGCATCGCGAAATGGTGCCGGTCGCGAAGATCGAAGAACGATTTGCCGCGGCGCCGCTGCCGGTGATTGGCGACGCGAAACTTTTGCATCAGGTATTCAGCAATATCCTGTCCAACGCCATTAAGTACTCGCCTGCCGGCGGCACGATCAAAATAGAAACGCAAGCAGCGCCGGACGAAATTCTGGTCTCGATTTCTGACGATGGTATCGGCATTCCGGCGGACGATCTGGACCGGCTGTTCGAGCGCTATCACCGGGGCGGTAACGTCTCGGGAATCGTCGGCACGGGTGTCGGTCTCTATCTCGTCAAGATGGCGGTCGATCTGCATCGCGGGAAAATTGACGTGGAAAGCCAGGAAAGCGAAGGCTCGCGTTTTACCATCCGCTTACCACGCAATCCCGCCATGGCGACGCATGATCGCGCGCAGGGCGCTTCCGCCGCAATGACGGACGCATGATAAGCACTGCCGCAATGGCACGCGGCTATCGTTACTGAAAGTCTGCCGGATTGATCTGCATTTTTTGGAAAAGTGCCGTCGTGAAGCAGCTAATCTTCACGGGTGAATTTCACGTCATCTTTACGGGTTGAACCTCAAAACAAGACTGTGAAGGGCGCGCCAGCACCTTTTGTGCGCGGCGTTCTACGGACTGTTTTTGGGAAGTGATCCCGTAACAGCGCAAGGGCTTCGTCCAATGCCAAATGTCATCGGTCTGCTTCAGAGCGCGCGGCGCGCGATGCGGCGCTTCCGCCGCGATGAAGGCGGCACGGTCGCCATGATGATGGGGCTGACCGCGGTCCCGCTCATATTCGCGGTCGGCGCCGGCGTGGACTATAGCGCTTCGAGTGTGGCGAAATCGAAACTCGACGCGGTTGCCGATACGGCGGCGCTCTCGGCCGTCGATCACCAGGCCATAACCGGCACGGCAGCGGCGGCGCAAACGACGGCGCAAACCACGTTCAACGCCGAGGCGATCAACATTCCAAACGTCACGATTTCGAACGTGACCGCCACCGTAACCGACTCGACCAATGGGCGCACCTCCGTGGTCAACTACACGGCAAGCAGAACGAACCTGTTCATGGGAATCTTCGGCTATCCGTCGACGACGGTCACCGGAACATCGACGGCTGCCGCCGGCCTCACGACAAACATCAATTTCTATCTGCTGCTCGACAACTCCCCGTCGATGAATATCGCGGCGACGTCTACGGGCATCAACGCGATGGTCGCGGCGACCTCTGCCCAGGGCGGCTGCGCGTTCGCGTGCCACGAATCCAATCCGTCCGCGGACAATCTCGGGAATCCCGGCGGCATCGACAATTACGCGCTTGCGCAGAAGTTGGGTGTGGTGACGCGAATCCAAAATCTGGCGAGCGCGACCCAGTCGCTGATGAGCACGGCGACGGCTTCCGAGGGAACAAACACCCAGCAGTATCAGATGGCGATCTACACGTTTGCGGATTCCGGACTCAACACGATCCAGCTTCTGACTTCGAATCTCGCGAACGCGAAAACGGCGGCGGCCA
Organism: uncultured Alphaproteobacteria bacterium; assembly: GCA_963808205.1. GTDB lineage: Bacteria > Pseudomonadota > Alphaproteobacteria > Rhizobiales > Xanthobacteraceae > BOG-931. The sequence goes on along the minus strand of CAWEER010000004.1, from coordinate 264,648 downwards.
ATATCAACGTGGAAGAGGTCTATCAAAACAATTGGCTTACGAGTTCGAACAAAAACAGCGACACCGATACGAATTTTGAAACGGCGATGTCGCAAGTCAATACGCTGATGCCGCTTCCGGGAACCGGGACGCCGAGCAGCACGCCGCAGGAAGTTCTGATGATCGTGTCCGACGGCGTCGACGACGAAGTCTCGTCGAGCTGCTCGCAGACGCTCGACGGCAATCGGTGTCAGCAGCCGTTCAGCACGACGTGGTGCACGACCGTGAAGAATCGCGGCATTCAGATTGCGGTGCTCTACACCGACTATCTGCCGCTGACGACCAATTCCTGGTACAACAGCTGGGTCGCGCCCTTTCAGAGCAAAATTTCTCCGAACATGGAGAGCTGCGCGTCGCCTGGAATGTTTTTCTCGGTGACCACCGACGGTGACATCACTGCCGCTATGCAGACGATGTTCCAGCAAGCCGTCGCAGCAGCGCGGCTCACGAAATAGACGCAGGGCTTATAGACGCACGGCTTTAAGTGCGCAGCTTTGCCGACCGCAACACGGCGGCTTCGCTGCTGTTCCGGCGCGATAGCCGCCGCCGGGTGGCCCGGACGATGCTCAGTGGCAGGTCGAGTGCCGCCGGCCACAGGTCGTCCCACGCGAAAACCGCCGATGCCGCCGAGCGCCGCAACGAGCCGAGACATGCGGCCGGCGAAAGCCTTCCGATAAGCATTTCGTGGCCCGCGGCCACGAGGTCGCGCGACAAGTAACGCCAGGTGAATCCGCTGCGCGAGGTAAAGGGGGCGAGATCCTCGCCGGCGGCGAGCCGCCACTGGATCATGGGAAAGTCGATGCCCGCGGCAGCGCCCAGAGCAATCCAGGTCCAGGTCCGCGCGTTGATGTCCAATATCTTGTAGTTGCGGTCGCGGGCGTCGAATTTGAACTCAATTTCGACAAGGCCGTCGAAGCCGAGTGAATCGAGAAAACGCACCGCCGCTCCTTCAATTTCGGCCGATTCGACAGTCTCGACGAAGGTGCTGGTGAAGCCGAATTCGATGGGATATTGCCGCCGCCGCCGCGCCGTCAGCGAGGCGATGGGCCGGCCGCGGTCCCACACCGCGGCGTAGGAGAATTGCGTGGTGCCGTCGCCGGGAACGAGCTCCTGAATCATGATGCTGTCGGCGCCGACCAGCAATCTGGCTTTCTCATAACGTGCCAGCAGGGTGTGCTGATCGTCGGCGCGCCAGCTCTTGGCGTCAACGAAGGCGTTGCTGCCGTTGCGATGCGTCGGCTTGAGGATGACGGGAAACGGAATCCCCGGATCAGCCAAATCATCGCGCGTGCCAGGATAGCATGTCCGCGGACAAGCTATGCCGAGTTCGGCGGCACGGGCGTTCATGAGCCGCTTGTCGTAAGCCCAGCGCACCTTGTCCCAGGGTTGCGTCGTCAGCGTGAAGACGGCTGCGAGCGCGGAATGATTTTGCGCGACGAAGCGGAGGTCTTCATCGCTTCCGGTGAACAGCACCCAGCCATCGAGTTCGCACTGCCGGCCAAGGTCGGCGAGGAATTCCAGCGCGCCGTCCCCACATGGGCCGGGCCAGGACATGCTGCGCTCCACGTAGCGCGACAGGCCGGCTAGCGGATGACCGGCGGTTATCAGCCAGACCGGTATGCCGTGGCGCCCGAGGCTGCGTGCAATTTCCAGGCTGCCATGCGCGCCACCAAGGATGATGGCACCCTTTCGCGGCGACCGGGCGGCCTCGGCGGATCTGCTCATCTTGAGGGCGACGGATTGGGGGTTACGCCGCCAAAGCCGCGCCGTCCCTGTGCCGGTCTCGCGGAGGATTTTCCCGCGAACCCGCGTTGCGCGGCGGCGGTGATCGATCGGGCGGCAAACGGAGCGCCGGCGATGAAGCGCAGCAGGGGGCCAAAGCTTCGGACCGCGGAAGAGCCGACAAAATGCAGCTTGGGTGCGCTCGATTCAAATCCCTGCCCGAGCACGGGGGAACCCTCGATGCGCGCAATCTTTTCCAGAAGTTGCGGCGACAGAATTCCAAGACGCGCGATGTCGATCCGATATCCGGTGCCCAGCAGGACGTGATCGAACGTTGCCGGGCCGGTATCAAGATCGAGCACGACGCGACCGGAGATCGCCCGCGCTCCAGCGATGGTCCGTCCCGGATTGCAGGTGACATTTGCAAACCGCGGCCTTAGCCAGCCCGACGCCCCCGCTTTGAGGCAGCGCCGTGTGAATTCGTCGCGAAGGCCGCGAGGCAGGTGCCAAACCAGCCCCGGCACTTCAACGAGCCAGCTCAGTGGAAACGGTCCCACTTCGGATGGCGATTTCAGCGCCTCCTGCAGCCATGATGCGTTTTGCTTTGCGCCGCTGCCCAACCAGTGAATCTCACCGCGGCTGATGATTTCGGCCTCGGCGCCGGCTTCGGCCAGCAACGCCGCGGATTCGCACGCGCTTTGTCCTCGGCCGATCACTGCAACGCGTCTGCCGCGAAAGGCCGCGAGATCGGAGTGCTCGCAGCAATGCGAGACGAGCGTTGCCGGAAGATCGTGAAAAACCTCAGGCCGGTATTCCTGATTGTTCAGGCCGGTCGCGACGACGACGCGGTCGGCGGCCAAAACCTCGCCGTCGGCGAGGGCCAAGCGAAAACCGTGTTGCGTCGCGTCGATCGTGCGAACCGCTCTGCGGTCGACGTCGGGTACCGCCTGCTGTTGGAACCAGTCACCGTAAGCGACGAATTTCTCGAGCGGCAGGCGCTCGACGCCGTTAAGGCCATGCTGCGCAGCATAAGCTGCCAGCGAAAGTGTGCGATCCGGATCCGAGATATGCGTGCCGCCCCAGGGCGACCGCAGCAGCATGCCGCGCGGCATGTTATGCCGCCAAAATGCCATCGGCTCGCCGAAGACCTGCGTCGCGATGCCGGCATGTTTGAGATGTGCGGCAACGGACAGGCCGTAAGGGCCCGCCCCGATGACGGCGACTTCACAGGAACTGGTTTGTCTGGGCATCATGTTCCTGCAGATACAACCAGTTACGGATTAATTAAGCGCAAATAGGCACGCGCGAAACGTGGTGCCGCCCGAGCTAGCAGCTCTGAATTTGCCTGTCAGAAGACGACGGAATTAGCGTTGCGGATTAATGTTAAGGCCCGGTCAATTCTTGATCGCCTGGGTCGCGTCTGGCGGCGCGGGGCCTGCGGCGCGGCGGCCATTTTGCCTGTCCGGAAAGATGCGCTAATTTGCAATCGTGCGCAGGCATGCGTTGCGCGGGTGTAGCTCAATGGTAGAGCAGAAGCCTTCCAAGCTTATGACGAGGGTTCGATTCCCTTCACCCGCTCCACTTTTATGTCTTCAATGAGCGAATTGACTGCGTAGCGTCACCGGCTTGCCGTCACGCAGCCACGTGATGTCGCTAACCCGCCAGTCATTATTAGCGGTCACCAGGTCGAGCGTGACCGTCGAAGGCTCGCCGGCGTTGACGAATTTCACGGTCGCCGTGGCCTTGCCGGCGCTCGTGTCGGTTACCGCGATGGCAAAATCCCGAATATCCCAATCCTGGGCATCGACGAACGGGTCGCCGTCCAGCGTCGGTACATCGTGCCGGCGAGCCGCGTCCTTTCGATCCTTGCCGATCAGCGCGGCGAGCGAGGGTTCGAAGTAGCGCCGCAGGGCACCATCGCTACCAAGCGCGATACCTTTGGCATTCTTGCCCTTATATGCCGCGAATATTCCGGTCACGAACGCCACAGCCGCGGGATCGGCGGCATGCGCCGATGCGGCGGCAAAAGCGCAAATGGCGCCAAGCAGGATGGAGCGGCGATTTGGCATGCCTCCCTGTGTCAATTGGCGGCCCGTTCCGGTTCATCGAGGCATTTATCGCGGCAGCCGGGACTTGCGCTGCGTTACGCCACAAGGCATTTGAACCGCGCCGGCCGGCGCCTAGGAGTGTAGCTCAATGGCTAGAGCACCGGTCTCCAAAACCGGGGGTTGGGGGTTCGAGTCCCTCCACTCCTGCCAGGCCGGCCGCTGCCACAACGCGTCCGGCGTGGCTTTTAGCGCCAAATGAGGACTTTCCTCGCTTGACGGTATGACCGCCGGGCAGTAGGAAGCTGGCATCGCCAGCGGCCCGGTAACGGACTTCCGCGGCGAACATCATCCCCAAAAGGAACCGCCTGTCGGTCTCGTCCTTAAGAATTGGGCGGCGAATGGCTATTGGATTGCGCGATGGCAAGAGTGAGTCCGTTCAAGTTCCTGCAGGAAGTGCGGGCCGAGGCGCAGAAGGTCACCTGGCCGACGCGCAAGGAGACGACCGTCACGACCATCATGGTGTTCGTGATGGTGGTCATCGCCTCGATCTTCTTTCTGCTCGCGGATCAGGTCATGCGCATCTCGGTGAGCTTTCTGCTCGGCATCAATACTTGAGATTTTAGAGTGACGGCACAAATTCACGACCTCGAATTCACGACCTGGAATTCATGACATGACGAACCGGTGGTACGCAGTTCACGCCTACTCGAACTTCGAGAACAAGGTGGCGGATTTAATCCGTGAACAGGCGAAGCAGCGCGGGTTGTCCGCCTTGTTTGAAGAAATTCTGGTGCCGAAGGAAAAGGTCGTCGAGGTGCGGCGCGGCCGCAAAGTCGACGCGGAGCGGAAATTCTTCCCGGGTTACGTGCTCGTGAAGATGCAGATGACAGACGAAGCCTATCATCTGATCAAGAACACCCCCAAGGTCACCGGCTTTCTCGGTTCCGACAACAAGCCGATGCCGCTGTCCGACGCCGAGGCCGACCGCATCATTCACCAGGTGCAGGAAGGCATCGAGCGGCCGAAACCTTCAGTCTCGTTCGAGGTTGGCGAACAGGTGCGCGTGTCGGACGGCCCCTTCGCCTCGTTCAACGGAACGGTGGAAGAGGTCGACGAAGGCCGCTCGCGGCTCAAGGTTGCAGTGTCGATCTTCGGCCGCGCGACGCCGGTCGAGCTGGAATTCGGGCAGGTCGAGAAGCTATAGTTCGAGAGTGAAGGCGTGGGAGGTGAGGCGGCTGCCAGCCGTCGAAATCCGCACCACTGACAGGAGCAAGGCATGGCGAAGAAAATCACTGGTTATGTGAAGTTGCAGGTGCCGGCGGGGGCGGCCAATCCGTCGCCGCCGATCGGCCCGGCATTGGGCCAGCGCGGCCTCAACATCATGGAGTTCTGCAAAGCGTTCAACGCCCAGACCCAGAAGCTGGAGAAGGGCACGCCGATTCCCGTGACCATTACGGTCTATGCCGACCGTTCATTCACGTTCGAAATGCGCAGCCCTCCGGTGTCGCACTTCCTCAAGAAGGCGGCGAAGCTCGAAAGCGGCTCGAAAACGCCGGGCCGCGATTTCGCGGGTTCGGTGACCAAGGAGCAGGTCCGCGAAATCGCCGAGCAGAAAATGAAAGATCTGAACTGCGACACGATCGATTCTGCCATGCGCATGATCGAAGGGTCCGCCCGTTCGATGGGACTTGAGGTGAAAGCATGAGCACGATTGCAAAACGGACGCGCGCCGCGCGTGAAGGTGTCGATCGCGAAAAGCTCTATCCGCTCACCGAGGCGGTGAAGATGGTCAAGGATCGGGCCAAGGCCAAATTCGACGAGACCGTCGAAGTGGCGATGAATTTGGGCGTCGATCCGCGCCATGCCGATCAGCAGGTCCGCGGCGTCGTCAATCTGCCGAACGGCTCCGGCCGCTCGGTGCGCGTCGCCGTGTTCGCGCGCGGCGCCAAGGCCGATGAGGCCAAGGCCGCCGGTGCCGACGTGGTCGGCGCCGAGGATCTGGTCGAGAAGGTGCAGGGTGGCGCGATCGATTTCGATCGTGTCGTCGCCACGCCCGACTTGATGCCGCTGGTCGGCCGGCTCGGCAAGGTTTTGGGCCCGCGCGGCCTGATGCCTAATCCGAAAGTCGGCACTGTCACCATGGATATCGCTAACGCGGTACGCGGCGCCAAGGGTGGCTCGGTCGAGTTCCGCGCCGAAAAAGCTGGCATCATCCAGGCCGGTGTCGGCAAGGCATCGTTTTCCGCCGAGAAGCTGGTTGAAAACATCATGGCCTTTGCGGACGCCGTGCAGAAATCACGGCCGGCCGGCGCCAAGGGCCATTTCATCAACCGGGTGGCAATTTCCTCGACCATGGGTCCCGGCGTGAAAGTAGAGCCGGCTAGTCTGTTCGAGGCCGGCCAGCAGACGCACTGACGCGACCAAGTGGGGTCATGCCGCGCTGCGGCGGCCCCACAAAACCTCCGTCGCAATCCGCGCGCCCTCGGCGAGCGCCTGGAGTTTTGCCCACATGATCGTGGGATGGACGCGGCGCGCGAACGGGCTTTGCGCAAAGCCGCAATCGGTGCCGCCCATCACGTTCTCGCGTCCGGCGATCTTTGCAAAACGCACGAGGCGTTCGGCGACGAGTTCCGGATGCTCGACGATATTGGTGGCGTGGCTGATCACGCCCGGAATCAGAATCTTGCCGGGCGCAAGTTTTACGCCTTCCCACACGCGCCACTCGTGCGCGTGACGCGGATTGGCCGCCTCGAAGGAATAGTGGCCAACGCGCACTTTGAGGACGAGATCGATGATGTTTTGCAGCGGCACGTCGAACGCGTGCGGTCCGTTCCAGCTGCCCCAGCAGATGTGATAGCGCGAGCGTTCTTCCGGAATGCCGCGTAGCGCGTGATTGAGCGCCTCGACCCGCAGCCCCGCCCAGCGGCGGTATTCCGCGTCCGACATCGGCGGCACCATGCGCTCATGCATGTAGGGCAGGAACGCATCGTCGATCTGCACATAAAGGCCGGCGTCGACCACGGCCTTGTATTCCTCGTGCAGCGCATCGGCGAGCGCGGTCAGAAAAGTCTCTTCGTCCTTGTAGTGCTCGTTTTTGGCGCCGGGGAGCGCGCTTGCCGGCGCCACGACCGGCAGGAAACCCGCCAGACTTGGGTACTTGCTCTTGGTTCCGGCAACGCCACCCTTGAGATTTTGGATGTCGCGGGTGACCTGCTGCCTCGAATAATTGATCGGGCCGTTGACGACGACACGGTTTCCCAGCCGTTTGCCGAGCCCCGATGCGGCGTCGTATTCGGCATAGAATTCGGAAAATGCCTGGTGGTCGCGGCCCCCGCCCATGGAGGCCATCGGGTCCTTGAGTTCATCGGGGGTCGCCGGCCGTACCGCGATCCCGCTAAGACGCTTGTGCACGTAGAAGGCCCAGTTGGCGCCCTTGCTGAACTCGCCATCGCTGACAATGTCGATGCCGGCCTCGGCCTGCTGGCGCACCACGTCAGCCACGCTCTCGCTGAGGCAGGCCTCAAAAGCCGATTCATCATAAGGCTTGCCGGCCTCGATCTGCTGCCAGAACGCGATCAGTTTGGGAGGGCGTATCAGGCTGCCGACATGGGTCGTCAGGATGCGATCGGGCATGGTTCGGCTTTCCTCCGCTTCTGCTTTGCTGCGATGGTAGGGGGCAAATTCCTGCGGGAAAAGAGCGGGTCAAAACCCGCGGAATCCACTTGGCAAACCAGCTTTCGCCGGTTAAATAACCGCCATGGGCGTGCCGGCCCGGTTTGTCGGCACGCCTTTGCGCGCTTCTCGAAATCATGTGAGCAAGGCTTCTTCTTAGAGCTTATCCCGTTCGGATTGTCTAAGAGGTTGAAGCGCTTAGTGAATTGGTAGGCGCGTTCCTGTCCGAGACTGCAGGTGCCGGAAACGGCTTAATCGGTATCCGTACCAGCCAGCATAGACGGGTGAAGAACGAGGGCCAGGCTTTCTCGAAAGTCTGTCGTCCTTCGGTTCTGACCTCGATGGCCCGGAACAGCGAAAGCTGCGCCGGGGGGCAGGGTTAAAGTGTCGTCCTGCCTTGGTTCGTCGATGAGCGTTTGTCGATGACTCATACGGGACGGCGGGCATCAACCCGGCGGCCCGTGCAGACGGACCGCCAACTGGAGAGAGATCTTGGATCGCGCGGCAAAAAGCGAGCAGGTCGCAGCCCTTGGCGAGGTCTTCAAGACCACCAAGGTCGTCGTCGTTGCTCATTATTCCGGCCTTACGGTCGCACAGATGCAAACTCTGCGTCGGCAGATGAAGCAGGCTGGCGCGAGCGTGCAGGTCGCGAAGAACCGCCTCGCCAGGATCGCTCTTGAAGGCAGCGACGTCGCCTCGATCTCGCCTCTTCTCAAGGGGCCAGCTTTGATCGCCTTTTCAGGCGATCCGATCGCGGCGCCGAAAGCGGCTGTCGATTTCGCCAAGACGCACGAAAAGTTCGTCATTCTTGGCGGAGCGATGGGCAAAACCACGCTCGATCTGAATGGGGTCAAGGCGCTTGCGGCCTTGCCTTCGCTCGACGAGTTGCGGGCGAAAATCGTCGGCCTCATCCAGGCGCCGGCGACCAAGATTGCGCAGGTGATCAATGCCCCTGCGGCCAAGCTTGCCCGTGTGGTCGGTGCCTATGCCGCGAAGAGCGAAGAAAGCGCTGCCGCCTGAACGTCATTTCAAAGGTTAGAACCGAAGGACAAACAGAGTCATGGCTGATCTGCAGAAAATCGTCGACGACCTTTCCGGCCTCACTGTTCTTGAGGCTGCCGAACTCGCCAAGCTTCTCGAAGAGAAGTGGGGCGTTTCGGCTGCTGCCGCGGTTGCGGTAGCAGCGGGCCCCGCAGCTGGCGGCGCCGGAGCCGCGGCCGCAGAGGAAAAGACCGAGTTCACGGTCGTTCTTACCGCTGCCGGCGAGAAGAAGATCGAGGTCATCAAGGAAGTCCGCGCCATTACCGGACTCGGCCTCAAAGAGGCCAAGGATCTGGTCGAAGGCGCGCCGAAGAGCGTCAAGGAAGGCGTCAACAAGGACGAGGCCGCCAAGATCAAGGCGACCCTCGAAAAGGTCGGCGCAAAGGTTGAGCTTAAGTAAGCGATGCTTACTTAAGGGAAATCCCCGGGCGAGCGAAGCGAGACCCGGGGATTTCAAAGGCAAGTGGTGACCAGGGGTGATTCGGAACTTTGGCCGAATCACCTGAAAATAGGGCATCCGACGCCTGTCCCGACGGTCGCGATGGATTGCGGCCCTCTGGAGAGTTGTCTTGATCGCCTCCGAGCCTCGGTCTGACGGGTGGATACCCTGTCGGCTTGAGCGTGTTGGCTTGAGCGGACGGTTCGAAAAACCGTCGGTTCGAGCCTGATGGATCGATTGAGCGAGAGGACATAATGGCGCAGACGTTTATCGGTCGGAAGCGCGTAAGAAAGTTTTTCGGAAAAATCGAGGAAGTCGCGGAGATGCCGAACCTCATTGAGGTTCAGAAGGCATCCTACGACCAATTCCTGCTGGTACTGGAACCGCAAGGCGGCCGGCCCAACGAGGGTCTTCAGGCCGTATTCAAATCGGTATTCCCGATCTCAGATTTTTCCAACTCCTCGATGCTCGAATTCGTGAAGTACGAGTTCGAAGGGCCGAAATACGACGTAGACGAGTGCCGCCAGCGCGGCATGACCTACGCCGCGCCGCTCAAGGTGACGCTGCGCCTGATCGTATTCGATATCGATGAAGAGACCGGCGCCAAGTCGGTAAAGGACATCAAGGAGCAGGATGTCTACATGGGCGACATTCCGCTCATGACCAACAACGGCACCTTCGTCGTCAACGGCACCGAGCGCGTCATCGTTTCCCAGATGCATCGCTCGCCCGGCGTGTTCTTCGATCACGACAAGGGCAAAACGCATTCGTCGGGCAAGCTCCTGTTTGCCGCCCGCATCATTCCCTATCGCGGTTCGTGGCTCGACATCGAGTTCGACGCCAAGGACATCGTCCATGCGCGCGTCGATCGGCGGCGCAAGATTCCGGTGACGTCGCTGCTCTATGCGCTCGGCATGTCCGGTGAGGAAATCCTCAACACCTTCTACAAGCAGGTCCCTTACAAGCGCACCAAAGAAGGCTGGCGCGTGCCGTTCGATGCCAATCGGCTTCGCGGCTACAAGGCGATCAGCGATTTGGTCGATGCCGATACCGGCAAGGTCGTGCTCGAGGCCGGCAAGAAACTCACGGTACGCCAGGCGCGGCAGTTGGCCGAGAAAGGGCTGAAGGCGCTCCGGCTCAGCGATGCGGAGTTGATCGGCCATTACATCGCGGAAGATCTCGTCAACCCGAAGACCGGCGAGATTTACGCGGAAGCTGGCGAGGAGATCACCGGCACCGAACGAAAAGACGGCGAATTTGAAATCAGTGTCGGCAAGACGCCCCTGAAGTCGCTGATAGATTTGGGCTACAAGGAGCTGCCGCTTCTGAACATCGACCACGTCAATGTCGGCGCCTATATCCGCAATACGCTTGCGGTCGACAAGAACATGACGCGCGAAGATGCGCTGTTCGACGTCTATCGCGTCATGCGCCCCGGCGAGCCGCCGACGATCGACACGGCGCAGAATATGTTCCAGTCGCTGTTCTTCGATCCGGAGCGTTACGACCTGTCGGCGGTCGGCCGCGTCAAGATGAACATGCGGCTCGATCTCGATGCGCCGGACACCATGCGCACCCTGCGCAAGGAAGACATCATTTCCGTGATCCGCACGCTGGTCGACCTGCGCGACGGCAAGGGCGAAATCGACGACATCGATCATCTCGGCAATCGCCGGGTGCGTTCGGTCGGCGAGCTGATGGAAAATCAGTATCGCATCGGCCTTCTGCGCATGGAGCGCGCCATCAAGGAGCGCATGTCATCGGTCGATATCGACACGGTGATGCCGCAGGACCTGATCAACGCCAAGCCGGCGGCTGCCGCCGTGCGCGAGTTCTTCGGTTCCTCGCAACTGTCGCAGTTCATGGACCAGACCAATCCGCTCTCCGAGATCACGCACAAGCGGCGTCTGTCGGCGCTTGGCCCCGGTGGTCTTACGCGCGAGCGCGCCGGCTTCGAGGTGCGCGACGTGCATCCGACGCATTACGGCCGCATCTGCCCGATCGAGACGCCGGAAGGTCCGAATATCGGTCTGATCAATTCGCTCGCGACCTATGCGCGGGTGAACAAATACGGCTTCGTCGAGACGCCGTATCGCAAGGTCAAAGACGGCCGGGTCACCGACGAGGTGATCTATCTCTCGGCGATGGAGGAGGGGCGCTACACCGTGGCGCAGGCGAATTCCGTCATCGATCCGAAAGGCCGATTCACCGACGACCTCGTCGTCGTCCGGCATGCCGGCGACGTCCAGCTCATTCCGCCGGACAAGGTGGATTTCATGGACGTGTCGCCGAAACAGCTTGTTTCGGTTGCAGCAGCCCTCATTCCGTTCCTTGAGAACGACGACGCCAACCGCGCCTTGATGGGCTCGAACATGCAGCGTCAGGCGGTGCCGCTTGTCCGCGCCGAAGCGCCGTTCGTCGGCACCGGCATGGAAGGCGTCGTCGCTCGCGATTCAGGCGCTGCAATCGCGGCGCGGCGTACCGGAGTTGTCGATCAGGTCGACGCCACCCGTATCGTCATCCGCGCAACCGATGAGCCGGATCCGACGAAGCCGGGTGTCGACATTTACCGGCTGATGAAGTTCCAGCGCTCGAACCAGAACACCTGCATCAATCAGCGGCCGCTGGTGAAGGTGGGCGATCAGGTCAAGAAGGGCGACATCATCGCCGATGGCCCGTCGACCGATCTCGGCGAACTCGCGCTCGGGCGGAATGCGCTCGTCGCGTTCATGCCGTGGAACGGCTACAACTTCGAGGACTCGATCCTGTTGTCCGAGCGCATCGTCAAGGACGACGTCTTTACTTCGATCCATATCGAGGAATTCGAAGTGATGGCGCGTGACACCAAGCTCGGGCCTGAGGAAATCACGCGCGACATTCCGAACGTGTCGGAAGAGACGCTGAAAAACCTCGACGAGGCCGGCATTGTGTATATCGGCGCGGAAGTCCGCGCCGGCGACATCCTGGTCGGCAAGATCACGCCGAAGGGCGAGAGCCCGATGACGCCGGAGGAAAAGCTCCTGCGCGCCATCTTCGGCGAGAAGGCTTCCGACGTCCGCGACACCTCGCTGCGGGTGCCGCCGGGCGTGCAGGGCACGGTCGTCGAAGTCCGCGTCTTCAATCGTCACGGCGTCGAGAAGGACGAGCGCGCGCTCGCGATCGAGCGTGAGGAAATCGAACGGCTCGCCAAGGACCGCGACGACGAACAGGCGATCCTCGACCGCAACGTCTATGGCCGTCTTGCCGAACTGCTTGAAGGCCGTCAGGGCATTGCCGGTCCGAAGGGTTTCAAGAAGGACACCAAGATCACGCGTCCGGTGCTGGAAGAATATCCGCGTTCGCAATGGTGGATGTTCGCGTCGCCGAACGACAAGATCATGGCGGAAATCGAGGCTATCCGGAAGCAATACGACGAGTCGAAGAAACGTCTCGAGCAGCGCTTCCTGGACAAGGTCGAAAAACTGCAGCGCGGCGATGAATTGCCGCCCGGCGTCATGAAGATGGTCAAGGTCTTCGTCGCCGTGAAGCGCAAGATCCAGCCGGGCGACAAGATGGCCGGCCGGCACGGCAACAAGGGCGTGGTGTCGAAAATCGTGCCGGCGGAGGACATGCCTTTCCTTGCGGACGGCACATCGGTCGACGTCGTGCTCAATCCGCTCGGCGTGCCGAGCCGCATGAATGTCGGTCAGATTCTTGAGACCCATCTCGGCTGGGCTTGCGCCGGCCTTGGGCTGAAAATCGGTCATGCCGTCGACCTCTACAACAGCAAGAAAGATTCGAAGCCGCTTAAGGAAATGCTGAAGAAGGTCTACGGCGAGGAAGAGACCATCAAGTCGCTCGACGACAAGGGTCTCGCCGAACTCGGCAACAATCTGCGCCATGGCGTGCCGATTGCGACGCCGGTGTTCGACGGCGCCAAAGAGGCCGACATCGAGCATATGCTCGATCTCGCCGGTCTCGATCACTCGGGGCAGGTGACGCTCTATGACGGGCGCACCGGCGATACGTTCGATCGCAAGGTGACGGTCGGCTACATCTATATGCTGAAGCTGCATCACCTTGTCGACGACAAGATCCATGCCCGGTCGATCGGCCCCTACAGTCTCGTCACCCAGCAGCCGCTGGGCGGCAAGGCGCAGTTCGGCGGCCAGCGTTTCGGCGAAATGGAAGTGTGGGCGCTCGAAGCCTATGGCGCCGCTTACACGCTGCAGGAGATGCTGACGGTGAAGTCCGACGACGTCGCCGGACGGACCAAGGTCTACGAATCGATCGTGCGCGGCGACGACTCGTTCGAGTCCGGTATTCCGGAATCGTTCAACGTTCTCGTCAAGGAAATGCGTTCGCTCGGCCTGAACGTCGACCTGTACAACTCCAAGCTACAGCGTGGCGGCGACGGCAACATGTCCGAGGCGGCCGAGTAACGCCGAGGCATCGTAACACAATGGCCGGGCATCGGGCGCGAAGCGCCGTCTTGGTGCCGAATGTCCCGGCCACGGCACGGCAAAGTTAAATTTAGCGGCCGACATGGTCGGCAAGCGGAGAAGACGATGAACCAAGAGATCATGAATCTTTTCAGCCCGCAGGTTCCGGCGCAGGTCTTCGACCAAATCCGGATATCGATCGCGAGTCCGGAAAAGATTCTGTCCTGGTCCTACGGCGAAATCAAAAAGCCCGAGACCATCAATTACCGCACCTTCAAGCCCGAACGCGACGGACTGTTCTGCGCGCGCATCTTCGGGCCGATCAAGGATTACGAGTGCTTGTGCGGCAAGTACAAGCGCATGAAGTACAAGGGCATCATCTGCGAGAAGTGCTCGGTCGAAGTCACGCTGTCGCGCGTGCGGCGCGAGCGCATGGGGCATATCGAGCTCGCGGCGCCGGTGGCGCATATCTGGTTCTTGAAGTCGCTGCCGAGCCGGATCGGTCTCCTGCTCGACATGACGCTGAAGGATCTCGAGCGCATTCTCTATTTTGAGTATTACGTGGTGCTCGAGCCGGGCCTCACCCCGCTCAAGGATCGCCAGCTCCTCTCCGAGGACGACTACGTCAAGGCGCAGGACGAGTTCGGCGCCGACAGCTTCACCGCCATGATCGGCGCGGAAGCGATCCGCGAAATGCTTAAAGCACTCGATCTTGAGAAGATGGCGGCCGATCTGCGTGTCGAAATCGCGGAATCAACCTCCGAGCTCAAGCCGAAGAAGCTCGCCAAGCGGCTGAAACTCATTGAGGCCTTCACCCAGTCCAGCAACAAGCCGGAATGGATGATCCTGACGCACGTGCCGGTAATCCCGCCGGACCTGCGGCCGCTGGTGCCGCTCGATGGCGGCCGCTTTGCCACGTCCGATCTCAACGACCTCTATCGCCGCGTCATCAATCGCAACAACCGCTTGAAGCGGCTGATTGAGCTGCGCGCGCCCGACATCATCATCCGCAACGAAAAGCGGATGCTGCAGGAGGCCGTCGATGCGTTGTTCGATAACGGCCGCCGCGGCCGTGTCATCACCGGCGCCAACAAGCGGCCGCTGAAGTCGCTCGCCGACATGCTCAAGGGCAAGCAGGGCCGGTTCCGCCAGAACCTGCTCGGCAAGCGCGTCGATTATTCCGGCCGTTCGGTGATCGTGGTCGGCCCCGAACTGAAACTGCATCAGTGCGGGTTGCCGAAGAAGATGGCGCTCGAACTGTTCAAGCCGTTCATCTATTCGCGGCTCGATGCCAAGGGTCTGTCGACCACCGTGAAGCAGGCGAAGAAGCTCGTCGAGAAGGAGAAGCCCGAGGTTTGGGATATTCTCGACGAAGTTATTCGCGAGCATCCGGTGCTGCTCAACCGGGCCCCGACGCTGCACCGCCTCGGCATTCAGGCATTCGAGCCCGTGCTGATCGAAGGTAAGGCGATCCAGCTTCATCCGCTGGTCTGCGCGGCGTTTAATGCCGACTTCGACGGCGACCAGATGGCGGTTCACGTGCCGCTGTCGCTCGAGGCTCAGCTCGAGGCGCGCGTGCTGATGATGTCGACCAACAACATCCTGCACCCGGCCAACGGCCAGCCGATCATTGTGCCGTCGCAGGATATCGTGCTCGGCCTCTACTACCTGTCGATCATTCGCGATGCGGTCGAGGGCGAGAAGATGAAGATATTCGGTGACCCCGCCGAGATCGATCTCGCCTTGCACGAGAAGGCCACCACGCTGCATTCGAGGATCAAGTATCGCTGGCAAGGCGTGGGCGAAGACGGCAAGCCGGTAACGCGCTGGTATGAGACGACCCCTGGTCGCGTCATTCTCGGCTCGGTGCTGCCGAAGCTCGCCAAAACCCCGTTCGACCTCGTCAACAAGCTCATGACGAAGCGCGAAATTTCCGGGATGATCGATACGGTCTATCGCCACTGCGGTCAGAAAGAGACCGTGATCTTCTGCGACCGCGTCATGACGCTCGGATTCCATCATGCGTTCAAGGCCGGCATCTCGTTCGGCAAGGACGACATGGTGGTGCCGCGTTCCAAGCGTGCGACCGTCGATAAGACGCGCGACCTCGTCAAAGAGTTCGAGCAGCAATACAACGACGGCCTGATCACCCAGGGCGAGAAATACAACAAGGTCGTCGACGCGTGGTCGAAATGCACCGAGACCATCGCCGAAGCGATGATGAAGGAAATCTCGACGTCGCGTCCGGCGTCGGAGAAGGGTGCTGAAGCCCAGGTCAACTCGATCTTCATGATGGCGCATTCCGGCGCGCGCGGTTCGCCCGCGCAGATGCGTCAGCTCGCCGGCATGCGCGGCCTGATGGCCAAGCCGTCCGGCGAGATCATCGAGAGCCCGATCATCTCGAACTTCAAGGAAGGGCTCTCGGTGCTCGAGTACTTCAACTCGACGCACGGCGCACGCAAGGGTCTCGCCGACACCGCGCTCAAGACAGCCAACTCCGGCTATCTGACGCGCCGTCTCGTCGACGTGGCGCAGGACTGCATCATCACCGATTATGACTGCGGCACGACCCGCGGCATCAAGGTGCGTGCGATCATCGACGCCGGCACCGTTGTCGCTTCGCTGGCAAGCCGCATCCTTGGCCGGACTACGGCCGAAGATGTGCGCGATCCGATGAGCAACAATGTATTGGTGCCGAATGCGACGCTGCTCGAAGAGTCGCATGTCGAAAAACTGGTAAATGGCGGCGTGCAGGAGTTCAAGATCCGGTCCGTGCTCACCTGCGAAACCGTCACCGGGGTTTGCGGCGCGTGCTACGGGCGCGATCTTGCCCGTGGTACTCCGGTCAATATGGGCGAGGCGGTGGGTGTCATCGCCGCGCAATCGATCGGCGAACCAGGCACGCAGCTCACGATGCGCACGTTCCACATCGGCGGCGCGGCGCAGATTTCGGAGCAATCGTTCGTCGAGTCGAACTTCGAGGGTACGGTCAAGATCAAGAACATGAACGTCGCCCAAAATTCGGACGGCGATCTGATCGCGATGGCCCGCAACCTCATCGTTGCCGTGCTCGATCCCGATGGGACCGAACGCGCCGTGCACCGTATCCAGTATGGCGCGCGGCTGAAGGTCGCCGACGGCGAGCACATCATGCGCGGCCAGCGTATTGCCGAGTGGGATCCCTATACCCGCCCGATCCTCACCGAAGTCGAGGGTGCGGTCGGCTATGAGGACCTCGTCGAAGGCCAGTCGCTGACCGAAACGCTCGACGAATCGACCGGTATCGCCAAACGCGTGGTTATCGATTGGCGCTCGGGCTCTGCCCGCGGCCAGCAGGACCTGCGTCCGGCGCTCGTGATCAAGGGCAAGGATGGCAAGATTCTCAAGCTCAGCCGTGGCGGCGATGCCCGCTATTTGCTGGCGGTCGACGCCATTATCTCGATCGATCCGGACGGCAAGGTGGGAGCGGGCGACGTTATTGCCCGTATTCCGACCGAGAGCGCCAAGACCCGTGACATCACCGGCGGTCTGCCGCGGGTGGCGGAACTGTTCGAGGCGCGGCGGCCCAAGGAATCCGCGGTCATCGCGGAAATCTCCGGGACGGTCCGTTTCGGCCGCGATTACAAGAACAAGCGGCGTATCAGCATCGAGCCGACCGGCAAGGATGAGGAGCCCAGGGAGTATCTCGTCGCCAAGGGCAAGCACATTCACTTGCAGGACGGCGATGTGATCGAAAAGGGTGACTTCATCGTTGAAGGCAACCCGGCGCCGCACGACATCTTGGCGATCAAAGGCGTCGAGGAACTCGCGGGCTACCTCGTCAATGAGATCCAGGACGTCTATCGGCTCCAGGGCGTCGCGATCAACGACAAGCACATCGAGGTGATCGTGCGGCAGATGCTGCAGAAGGTCGAGATCACCGACTCCGGCGAGACGGAAATGATCCAGGGCGATCAGATCGACAAGCTCGAGTTCGATGAGATCAACGCGCGGGTGGTCGCGGAAGGCAAAAAACCGGCGACCGCGCATCCGGTGCTCCTCGGCATTACCAAAGCCTCGTTGCAGACGCGCTCGTTCATCTCGGCTGCTTCGTTCCAGGAGACGACGCGTGTGCTTACCGAGGCGGCGGTCAACGGCAAGGCCGATACGCTCGACGGCTTGAAGGAGAATGTCATCGTCGGCCGTCTGATCCCGGCGGGAACGGGCGCCATGATGAACAAGATCCGCGAAATCGCGACCAAGCGCGATGCGCTTATTCTCGCCGAGCGCGAGAAGGAGAAGGCGGCGGCCGTCAAAGCCGCGGCCGACGCGGCAGCAGCCGCAGCCGCCGCGGAACCCGCGGCGCTGCCGGCGGCGGAGTAGGCGAACCGCTCTCCGCGACAAACGCAATCAGGGGCCGCCACGTTGGCGGCCCCTTTTTATAGCGAGTGACGAGCGGAGATCATGCCGGAGCCGACCGCGATCAAAATTCTCAGCGGCGGGGCGATGCGGTCGCTGATGATCGAAATCGTGCCGCTGTTTGAGCGGGCTACTGGCATCAGGGTCGAAGCCGAATTTCGTTTGTCCTCCGTCCTCGTGAAAGAAATCGAGGGCGGCGCAGCGTTCGACGTGGCGCTCCTGCCGCGCCCGGACCTCGATGCGCTTGAGCAGGGCGGCAAGATCGAAGCCGGCAGCACGAAAGACATCACACGATCGGCTGTCGGCCTCGCGGTACGTGCCGGAGCGCCCAGGCCTGACATCTCCACTGTCGCCGCGTTCAAGCGCGCACTTCTTGGAGCGCGCACCATTGCCTATAGCGACGGCCCGAGCGGCGCCTATATCGCCGGGCTTCTGGAGCGTCTTGCCATCGCGCCGGAGATGAAGCCCAGGACCAGGCTGACCGGCGGCCCCGTGGCCGAGCTTGTCGCTAATGGCGAGGCCGAGATCGGCATGCAGCAGATCGTCGCCATTTTGCCGGTCAAAGGCGCCGATCTCGTCGGGCCGCTGCCAGGCGAACTGCAGAATGTCATTGTCTATGCCGCCGGCGTTGCCGCGGGTGTGGATTGTCCAGCCTCATGCCGCGCTTTCATCGCTTTTGCGGCGACGCCGGCGGCGACAAGCCTGATCCGGGCGAAGGGCATGGAGCCGGGTTAAGCGTGGACCTGCAAACGTCGCAGATGTGCTTGCGCCATCGCAGTTTTATGCCCATATCGGCTTGACTTGGAGCGGTGGCGCCGATACATACCGCGAACTTTACGGCAGGCGGTGAGCTTCGCCAGTCGGAACGGCCTGCCCGGCCCCCGAATAAGCTATTGAAAGTGCTCGCTTTCTTGGCTCCCTTTGCGAAGGGTAATGGGGTCCGGCGTGACGCCTCGACGAAGGAAGCTCAAACGCTGCCTCTGACTACTGAAAGTCAGATTATCGGAGCATGACCGCGCTCGCCTCGCGGTCCTCTGCGTAGACCAAGCGCCCTCCCGCACGGCAAGCGGATGGCGCGATTTGGTTTTGCGCGGACGGATTCGTATGGCGAGCCGGAGTGGACGGCCTGGCAAAAGGGGCTGAAGCCCCGTTTTGGAGTGAAGATAACGGATGCCGACGATCAACCAGCTCATTCGCAAGCCGCGGGTCGCCCAGCACGCGAAGAAGAAGGTGCCGGCTTTGCAGCAAAGCCCGCAAAAGCGCGGCGTCTGCACTCGCGTCTACACGACGACGCCGAAGAAGCCGAACTCGGCCTTGCGCAAGGTTGCCAAGGTCAGGCTGACCAACGGTTTTGAGGTTATCGGTTACATCCCGGGCGAAGGCCATAACCTGCAAGAGCATTCGGTGGTGATGATCCGCGGCGGCCGCGTGAAGGATTTGCCCGGCGTGCGCTACCACATCCTGCGTGGCGTGCTCGATACGCAGGGCGTCAAGAACCGCAAACAGCGCCGTTCGAAATACGGCGCAAAACGTCCGAAATAAGCCGACGAGAGAGATAGAAAGATGTCCCGCCGCCATAGGGCCGATAAACGTGAAATCCTGCCGGACCCGAAATTCGGGAACATGGTAGTCACGAAGTTCATGAACTCGGTGATGCATGCCGGCAAGAAGTCGGTCGCCGAGAACATCGTTTATGGCGCGCTCGACATCATCGAGGGCAAGACCCGTCAGAGTCCGGTCGCCGTCTTCGAGCAGGCGCTCGACAACGTGATGCCGTCGATCGAAGTCCGTTCGCGCCGCGTCGGCGGCGCCACCTATCAGGTGCCTGTCGAAGTGCGTACGTCACGGCGCCAGGCGCTGGGCATCCGCTGGATCATTTCCGCGGCACGCGAGCGAAATGAAAAAACAATGACTGAGCGGCTCTCGGCGGAGCTGCTCGACGCGTCGAATAACAGGGGCAACGCCGTAAAGAAGCGCGAAGACACGCACCGGATGGCGGAAGCCAACCGCGCGTTCTCGCACTATCGCTGGTAAGGCCGGCGAAAAGGACCCCCCCATGCCCCGCACAAATTCGATCGAGGACTATCGCAACTTCGGCATCATGGCGCACATCGATGCCGGCAAGACCACGACGACCGAGCGCGTCCTCTATTACACCGGCAAGAGCCATAAGATCGGCGAAGTCCACGACGGCGCTGCCACCATGGATTGGATGGAGCAGGAGCAGGAGCGCGGCATCACGATCACGTCGGCGGCGACCACCGCGCAGTGGAACGGCAAGCGGCTGAACATCATCGATACGCCCGGCCACGTCGATTTCACGATCGAGGTAGAGCGCTCGCTGCGCGTCCTCGACGGCGCGGTATGCGTGCTCGATTCGAACCAGGGCGTTGAGCCGCAGACCGAAACGGTGTGGCGGCAAGGCGACCGCTACAACGTTCCGCGTATCGTTTTCTGCAACAAGATGGACAAGACCGGCGCTGACTATTTCCAGTGCCTCAAAGACATCGTCGATCGGCTTGGCGCGAAACCCGTCGCCATCCAGCTTCCGATCGGCGCCGAAGCGCAGTTCAGAGGCCTCATTGATCTCGTCCGCATGGTTGGCGTGGTGTGGGACGAGGAGACGCTCGGCGCGAAATATCATGACATCGAAATTCCGGCCGATCTCCTCGATCAAGCTAAGGAATATCGCGAGAAACTGATCGAGGCCGCAGTCGAGCTCGATGACGACGCGATGACGGCCTATCTCGAGGGCAAGGAGCCCGACGAGGCGACGCTCAAGCGGCTGATCCGCAAGGCGACCATTGAAAGCAAGTTCTTCCCGGTGCTGTGCGGCTCTGCGTTCAAGAACAAAGGCGTGCAGCCGTTGCTCGACGCTGTCGTCGATTACCTGCCGTCGCCGGTCGATGTTCCCTCGGTGAAGGGCGTCGACATGAAGGGCAACGAGGTCGAGCGTAAATCGTCGGATTCCGAGCCGATGTCGCTTCTGGCCTTCAAGATCATGGACGACCCGTTTGTCGGCACGATCACCTTCTGCCGCATTTATTCCGGAAAACTCGAGAGCGGCACCGGTGTCATCAACTCGACCAAGGATCGCAAGGAACGCGTTGGCCGCATGCTGCTGATGCATGCCAACAACCGCGAAGACATCAAGGAAGCTTTCGCCGGCGACATCGTCGCGCTGGCCGGCCTTAAAGAGGTGCGCACCGGCGACACGCTGTGCGATCCGCAGAAAGCCGTGATCCTGGAAAAGATGGACTTCCCCGATCCGGTCATCGAGATCGCGATCGAGCCGAAGTCGAAAGCCGACCAGGAAAAGCTCGGCGTGGCGCTGGCAAAACTCGTCGCGGAGGATCCTTCGTTCCGCGTCCATACGGATCAAGAGTCCGGCCAGACCATCATCAAGGGCATGGGCGAACTGCATCTCGACATCAAGGTCGACATTCTCAGGCGCACCTACAAGGTGGACGCCAATATCGGCGCGCCGCAGGTGGCCTATCGCGAGAGGATCACGCGGTCCGCGACGGTCGACTACACGCATAAAAAGCAGACCGGCGGTCACGGCCAGTTCGCGCGCATCAAGATCGTTGCCGAGCCGGCCACGCCCGGCGTGGGCTTTGAATTCGAGAACGACATCGTCGGCGGATCGGTGCCGAAGGAATTCATCCCGGCCGTCGAGAAGGGTCTTGAAGGCGTGATGGCTTCCGGCGTGCTTGCCGGCTTCCCGGTGGTCGACGTCAAGGTTAGCCTCATCGATGGCGCCTCGCATGACGTGGATTCGTCGGCAATGGCCTTCGAGATCTGCGCACGCACCGCCATGCGCGAGGCGTTGCAGAAGGGCGGCTCGGTTCTGCTTGAGCCGATCATGAAGGTCGAAGTGGTGACGCCGGAGGACTATACCGGTTCCGTCATCGGCGACCTCAATTCGCGGCGCGGCCAAATCCAGGGCCAGGACATGCGCGGCAACGCCAATGTCATCGCGGCGATGGTGCCGCTCGCCAACATGTTCTCTTACGTCAACAACCTGCGTTCCATGAGTTCAGGGGCGCGCTACATTCACGATGCAATTCGACCACTACGCAGAAGTGCCGAAAGCCATCGCCGAAGAGGTTCAGGCGAAGTTCGCCTGACGATCATTCACAGGAATTAGAGAAGATTCGGAACGGAGAGTCTCATGGCCAAGGAAAAATTCAACCGCACTAAGCCGCATTGCAATATCGGCACGATCGGTCACGTCGATCACGGCAAGACGTCGTTAACGGCGGCGATCACCAAGGTATTGGCCGAGAAGGGTCAGGCGACCTACACGGCCTATGACCAGATCGACAAGGCGCCTGAAGAAAAGGCGCGCGGCATCACGATCGCGACCGCCCACGTCGAATACGAGACCGACAAGCGCCACTACGCGCACGTCGATTGCCCGGGCCATGCCGACTACGTGAAGAACATGATCACCGGCGCCGCGCAGATGGACGGCGCGATCCTCGTTGTGAGCGCAGCCGACGGTCCGATGCCACAGACCCGCGAGCATATCCTGCTCGCCCGTCAGGTCGGCGTGCCGGCGCTCGTCGTCTTCCTCAACAAGGTCGACATGGTGGACGATCCCGAGCTCCTCGAACTGGTCGAGCTTGAAGTCCGCGAGCTTCTGTCCAAGTACAATTTTCCCGGCGACAAGATTCCGGTGATCAAGGGTTCGGCGCTGATGGCGCTCGAGGACAAGGACGTCAAGCTCGGCAAGGAAGCGATCCACGAGCTGATGAAGGCGGTCGACGACTACATCCCGCAGCCGGAGCGTCCGAAGGATCAGCCGTTCCTGATGCCGGTCGAAGACGTGTTCTCGATCTCGGGCCGCGGCACGGTCTGCACCGGCCGCGTCGAGCGCGGCATCATCAAGGTCGGTGAGGAAGTCGAGATCGTCGGCATCAAGCCGACCATCAAGACCGTCGTCACCGGCGTCGAGATGTTCCGCAAGCTGCTCGACCAGGGTGAGGCCGGCGACAATATCGGCGCACTGCTGCGCGGCACGAAGCGCGAAGAAGTCGAGCGTGGCCAGGTGCTGTGCAAGCCGGGTTCAGTTAAGCCGCACACCAAGTTCAAGGCCGAGGCTTATATCCTCACCAAGGAAGAGGGTGGCCGCCACACGCCGTTCTTTACCAACTACCGGCCGCAATTCTACTTCCGCACCACGGACGTGACCGGTGTGGTCACGCTGCCGGAAGGCACCGAGATGGTCATGCCGGGCGATAACATCGCCATGGAAGTGACGCTGATCGTGCCGATCGCGATGGAAGAGAAGCTTCGCTTCGCCATTCGCGAGGGTGGCCGTACCGTAGGCGCCGGCGTCGTCGCCAGCATCATCGAATAAGGAAGACGTGTCGTCATGCCCGGCCTTGTGCCGGGCATCCACGACTTAAAATGGACGAAAGACGTGGATGGCCGGGACAAGCCCGGCCATGACGGGACAAGAAAGACGAAACGATGAACGGCCAGAACATACGGATCAGACTCAAGGCGTTCGATCACCGCATCCTCGATGCGTCGACGCGCGAGATTGTCAACACGGCCAAGCGCACGGGTGCGCAGGTCCGCGGGCCTATACCGCTGCCGACGAAGATCGAGAAGTTCACCGTCAACCGCTCGCCGCATATCGACAAGAAAAGCCGCGAACAGTTTGAAATGCGCACGCATAAGCGTCTGCTCGACATTGTCGATCCGACGCCGCAAACCGTCGATGCGCTCATGAAACTCGACCTCGCCGCCGGCGTCGACGTCGAGATCAAGCTCTAAGGCGTGGAGAATAGAAATGCGTTCCGGGGTGCTCGCGCAAAAGGTCGGAATGACGCGTCTCTTCACCGAGACCGGCGAGCATGTGCCGGTGACGGTGCTGCGGCTCGGCAATTGCCAGGTGGTCGGGCACCGCACCAAGGAGAAGAACGGCTATATCGCGCTCCAGCTCGGGGCCGGTACGCGTAAGGTGCAAAGCACCAATAGGGCCGATCGCGGCCATTTTGCCGTGTCGAAGGTCGAACCAAAGCGCAAGCTCGCCGAGTTTCGTGTCGATGCCGATGCGCTAATTCCGGTCGGCGCCGAGATCACTGCCGATCATTTCGTGGTCGGCCAATATGTCGACGTGACCGGCACCTCGACCGGCAAAGGCTTTGCCGGCGGCATGAAGCGCTGGAATTTCGCCGGTCTGCGCGCCAGCCATGGCGTCTCGATCTCGCACCGCTCGATCGGCTCGACCGGCGGCCGTCAGGATCCCGGCAAAACCTTCAAGAACAAGAAGATGCCGGGTCATCTCGGCGTCGATCGCGTGACCACGCTCAACCTCAAGGTCAGGCAGACCGACGTCGCGCGCGGTTTGATCCTGGTCGAAGGCGCCGTACCCGGCGTCAATGGCGGCTGGATCACGGTACGCGACGCCGTGAAGAAGAAATTGCCGACCGACGTGCCGAAGCCCGGAAAGTTCAAGCTCGCTGAAGCGGCGCCCGATGAGGCGAAGCAAGACCAGCCGGCCCCTGCCGAGCAAAAGGGGAGCGAGTGATATGGAACTGGAAGTCACCACGCTCGAAGGCAAGAAGGCCGGCTCGGTCACTCTGTCTGACGCTATTTTCGGTCTCGATCCGCGTACCGATCTCATTCATCGCTGCGTCGTCTGGCAACTCGCGAAGCGCCAGCGCGGCACGCATGAAGTCAAGAACCGGGCGGATATCCATCGCACCGGCAAGAAGATGTACCGGCAGAAGGGTACCGGCTCCGCCCGTCACGGTTCGGCGCGCGTCAATCTGTTCCGCGGCGGTGGCCGCTCATTCGGTCCGCATACGCGCAGCCACGAGATCGGCTTGCCGAAAAAGGTGCGGGCCCTCGCGCTCAGGCACGCGCTTTCCGCAAAGGCCAAGGACGGCGGCATCCTGGTCATCGAGACGTTGAGCGTGAAGGAAGCAAAGACCAAGGCGCTGCGCGGCCATTTCGGCAAACTCGGCCTTTCCAACGCACTGTTCATCGATGGCGCCGAAGTGGCCGCCGATGTGCGTGCCGCGGCGCGCAACATTCCGAATATCGACCTGCTGCCGGTCGCCGGCATCAATGTTTACGACATCATGCGGCGCCATAAGTTGGTGCTGACCCGCGCCGCCCTTGATGCACTGGAGGCGCGATTCAAATGACCACCACCGATCCGCGCCACTACGACATCATTATCGCGCCGCTCATCACCGAAAAGGCAACGAACGCGTCCGAGTTCAACAAGGTCGTGTTCAAGGTCGCCATGACCGCGACCAAGCCGCAGATCAAGGAAGCCGTCGAGAAGCTGTTCGACGTCAAGGTCAAGAGCGTAAATACGCTGCGCCGCCGTGGCAAATGGAAGATCTTCAAGGGCCGTCTCGGCCTGACCTCCGACACCAAGCGCGCGATCGTGACCCTCGAAGAGGGCCAGCGGATCGACGTGACCACGGGATTGTAGGAAACGGGCGATGGCACTCAAAACATATAACCCGGTCACGCCAGGCCAGCGGCAGCTGGTCCTCGTCAACCGCGCCGGGCTTCATGCCGGCAAGCCGGTCAAGGCGCTTACCGAAGGCAAGAACTCGAGCGGCGGCCGCAACAATAACGGCCACATCACCTCGCGCTATCGCGGCGGCGGTCACAAGCAGGCCTATCGCAAGATCGATTTTCGGCGCCGCAAGTTCGACATGCCGGCGAAGGTTGAGCGGCTCGAATACGATCCGAACCGCACGGGTTTCATCGCGCTCGTCAAATATGAAGACGGCGAACTCGCTTACATTCTGGCGCCGCAGCGGCTTTCGCCCGGCGACACGATCGTCGCCGGCGAGCATGTCGACGTAAAACCCGGAAATGCCATGCCGATCGCCAACATTCCGGTCGGCACCATCGTCCACAATATCGAGATCAAGATCGGCAAGGGCGGTCAGATCGCACGGTCTGCCGGCACCTATGCCCAGATCGTCGGCCGCGACGGCGAATACGTGATCTTGCGCTTGAATTCGGCGGAGCAGCGCCTGGTGCATGGCCGCTGCATTGCCACCGTCGGCGCGGTGTCGAACCCCGACAACATGAACATCTCGATCGGCAAGGCCGGCCGCAACCGATGGCTCGGCTGGCGCGGCCATGTTCGCGGCGAAACCATGAATCCGGTCGACCATCCGCTCGGCGGACGGACGCGCGGCGGCCGGCATCCGGTGACGCCGTGGGGCAAGCCGACCAGGGGCAAGAAGACACGCAAGAACAAGAGCACGACAAAGTTCATCATGGTTAGCCGCCACGCGCGGAAGAAGAACGGTTAGGAGCGGTCATGACGCGTTCAGTCTGGAAGGGTCCATTTGTCGACGGTTATCTGCTGAAAAAGGCGGATACCGCGCGCTCGTCCGGACGCCACGAGATGATCCGTATCTGGTCACGGCGTTCGACCATTCTGCCGCAATTCGTCGGGCTGACCTTCGGCGTCTATAACGGGCAAAAGCACATCCCGGTGGTCGTGACCGAAGAAATGGTCGGGCATAAATTCGGTGAATTCGCGCCGACGCGCTCGTTCTATGGTCATACGTCGGATCGCAAGGCCAAACGATCAGGCGGCGACAGTGCGGCGTCAAGCGCCGCACCGGCGGCTGCGCCGCCGGCAGCGTCGTGAGGCGGGGAGAAGTTCGATGAGCAAGAAAAAGCGCGATCGCGCGCTTTCCGACAACGAGGCCCAGGCGGTTGCCCGCATGTTGCGAATAAGCCCGCAGAAGCTGAACCTTTTGGCGCAGCTGATCCGCGGCAAGAAGGTTGCGACCGCGCTCGCCGATCTTGAGTTTTCGCGCAAACGCATTGCCCGCGATGTGCGCAAGTGCCTGGAATTGGCGATCGCCAACGCGGAAAACAATCACGACCTCGATGTCGACGATCTCGTCGTCGCCGAGGCCCATGTCGGCAAAGCGCTGGTCATCAAGCGGCACGAGGTGCGCGCGCGGGGCCGGGTCGGAGCAATTATGAAGCCATTCTCGCATCTCACCATTGTGGTGCGCGAAGTCGAGGCGCAGGCGTAAGGCGCGCCAGGAGAGCACCATGGGTCAAAAGGTCAATCCGATTGGGCTTCGTCTCGGGATCAACCGTACCTGGGACTCGCGCTGGTATGCCGGCAAGGCGAGCTACGGCTCGCTGCTGCATGAAGACATGGAAATCCGCAAATCGCTGATGAAGGAACTCAAGCAGGCTGCGGTCTCCAAGATCGTGATCGAGCGCCCGCACAAGAAGTGCCGGGTGACCATTCACTCGGCGCGGCCGGGTGTCGTGATCGGCAAGAAGGGCGCTGACATTGAAAAGCTGCGCAGGAAGGTTGCCGAACTGACCGACAGCGACGTCGTCATCAACATCGTCGAAATCCGCAAGCCCGAACTTGACGCCCAGCTCGTCGCCGAATCGATCGCGCAACAGCTCGAGCGCCGCGTCGCGTTCCGCCGCGCCATGAAACGCGCCGTGCAATCGGCGATGCGCCTTGGCGCCGGCGGCATCCGCATCAATTGCTCTGGCCGTCTCGGCGGGGCCGAGATCGCGCGGATGGAGTGGTACCGCGAAGGCCGGGTTCCGCTGCATACGTTGCGCGCCGACGTCGATTACGGCGTCGCCACCGCCTTCACCACCTATGGCACCTGCGGCGTCAAGGTGTGGATCTTCAAGGGCGAGATCATGGAACACGATCCGATGGCGCAGGACAAAAAGATGGCCGAAGGCGATGCCGGGCGGCCGCGGCGGGATGCTGCGTAAACCGGCGAATGGAAATAAAGGCGTAAGTCATGCTGCAACCGAAGCGAACGAAATTCCGCAAGGCGCACAAGGGACGCATCCACGGCGTCGCCACCAGTGCGGCCACCCTTGCGTTCGGCCAGTACGGCTTGAAGGCGACCGAGCCCGATCGCGTCACAGCGCGTCAGATCGAAGCGGCGCGTCGCGCCTTGACGCGCCACATGAAGCGCTCGGGACGCGTCTGGATCCGCATGTTTCCCGATGTTCCGGTCTCGAAGAAACCACTCGAAGTGCGCATGGGATCGGGTAAGGGCACGCCGGAATTATGGGTTGCCCGCGTGAAGCCGGGCCGTGTTCTGTTCGAGATCGACGGCGTCACCATCGAGACCGCCAAGGAGGCGTTGGCGCTCGCCGCCGCCAAATTGCCGATCAAGACCCGTTTCGTCGAGCGGATCAGCGAGTAAGCGCGTCATGAAACCTGCCGATATCAGAGCGATGACGGTCGATCAGATCGACGACGAAGTGCTCAAGCTGAAGAAGGAGCATTTCAATCTGCGTTTCCAGCGCGCCAGCGGGCAATTGGAAAATACCGCGCGTGTGCGCGAAGTGCGGCGCGATATTGCACGGCTGAAGACGATTGCGCGTAACAAGCGCCCCGTCGCGGCGAAGAGTTAAGAGGAACCAAATGCCGAAGCGTACCCTTCAGGGCGTCGTGGTGAGCGACAAGCAGGCGAAGACGGTGGTGGTCAAGGTCGAGCGCCGCTTCACCCATCCGCTGTACAAGAAGACCATTCGCCGCTCGAAGAAGTACTACGCGCACGACGAGAATAACGAATTCAAAGTCGGCGACATGGTGTGGATCGAAGAGCATCGCCCGATCTCCAAGCTCAAGCGCTGGGCGGTGGTGCGTGGCGAAAAGAAGAAGGCGTCGTAATTATCATGCGGCCGGAACGGAACGAGTGGGTTAACCCATGATCCAGATGCAGACCAACCTCGACGTGGCGGACAATTCCGGCGCGCGCCGTGTCATGTGCATCAAGGTGCTTGGCGGGTCCAAGCGCAAATATGCAACGATCGGCGATGTGATCGTCGTCTCGGTGAAAGAGGCGATCCCGCGCGGCCGCGTCAAAAAGGGCGATGTGATGAAGGCCGTCATCGTGCGCATCTCGAAAGACATCAAGCGCGCCGATGGCTCCGTTATCCGCTTCGACCGCAATGCGGCCGTGCTGATCACGCCGCAGATGGAGCCGGTCGGCACGCGCATCTTCGGCCCGGTTCCTCGCGAATTGCGGGCGAAGAATCACATGAAGATCATCTCGCTTGCGCCTGAGGTGCTGTGATGGCGGCAAAGATAAAAAAAGGCGACACGGTCGTCGTGATCACGGGCCGCGACAAGGGCCGCACCGGCGAGGTCATTGAAATGCGCCGCGACGTCGATCGCGTGCTGGTACGCGGCATCAACATGATCAAGCGTCACCAGCGCCAGAGCGCGTCGCAGGAAGGCGGCATCATTTCCAAGGAAGCGGCGATCCACCTCTCGAACGTGGCGATCGTGGATCCCAAGGACGGCAAGCCGACGCGCGTCGGCTTCAAGTTTGTCGGCAAGGACGATGATCGCAAGAAGGTGCGCTTCGCCAAGCGTTCGGGAGTCGAGATCGATGGCTGACACTGACGAGAACCAGGCAAAGGCGCCGGCGCAATCGCCGCGGCCGCCAAAAGCCGCCGATGCCGACAAAGCCGTCAAGGCGGAGAAGGGCGGCAAAGGCGATAAGGCTGCGAAGGTGGCCAAGCCCGACAAGGGCGAGAAGCAGGCGCCGCGCGAGCGCGAGCCGCGCGTACCAGCGCGCCTGAAAGTCGAGTTCGAGGAGAAGATCCGGGCCAAGCTGGCCGAGCAACTCGGCTACAAGAACCGTTTCCAGATTCCGCAGCTCGACAAGATCGTTATCAATATGGGCATTGGCGAGGGCGTAGCCGACCGCAAGAAAGTCGAAGGCGCGGCGGTCGATCTCGGCCTGATCGCCGGACAAAAAGCGGTGGTCACCAAGTCGCGGAAGTCGATCGCCACCTACAAGCTGCGCGATGGCCAGGCGATCGGCTGCAAGGTCACGCTGCGCAAGGCGCGCATGTACGAATTTATTGACCGGCTCGTGAATATAGCACTGCCGCGCGTGCGCGATTTCCGCGGACTGAACCCGAAGAGCTTCGACGGCCGGGGCAACTATTCGCTCGGCATCAAGGAACACATCATTTTCCCCGAGATCGACTACGACAAGGCCGCCGACATCTGGGGCATGGACATCACGGTCTGTACCACCGCGCACACTGACGACGAGGCGCGGGCATTGTTGACGGCGTTCAATTTTCCGTTCCGGCAGTGAGGCCGAAGAGACCTCAGACGCGGGACATCAGGAGAAGTAGATGGCGAAGAAGAGTTCAATCGAGAAGAACAACCGGCGCCGCCGGATGTCGAAGAAATTTGCCGACCGGCGGGCGCGGCTCAAGGCGATTGCGCGCGACAGGACGAAGCCGGTGGAGGAGCGCTTTGCCGCTACGCTCAAGCTGGCCGAGTTGCCGCGGAACTCGTCGGCTACCCGCATCCGCAACCGCTGCGAATTGACGGGCCGCCCGCGCGCCTACTACCGCAAACACAAATTGTCGCGCATCGCGCTGCGGGAACTCGGCTCGAAGGGGCTGATCCCCGGTCTAGTGAAGTCGAGCTGGTGAGGAGGGTGGCACGATGCCCATGAACGATCCGCTCGGCGACCTCTTGACCCGCATCCGCAATGCGCAGCTGCGTAACAAGTCGAAGGTGAGTTCGCCGAATTCCCGGCTGCGCGAAAGCGTGCTCGAAGTGCTCAAGACCGAAGGCTATATCCGCGGCTACGCCGTGGTCGAAAAGGACGGCCGCTCGGAAATCGAGATCGAGTTGAAATATTTCGACGGTGAGCCCGTTATCCGCGAGATCGAGCGGGTGTCGAAACCGGGCCGCCGCGTCTATACGTCGGTCAAGAACATGCCGCTCATCAACAACGGCCTGGGCGTCACCATCGTGTCGACGCCCAAGGGTGTAATGGCCGATCACGACGCCCGCGACGCCAATGTCGGCGGCGAAATCCTCTGCACGGTGTTCTGATGTCTCGTATCGGCAAAAAAGCAATCGCGGTGCCGTCGGGCGTGACCGCCAATGTCGAGGGCCAGACCGTCAAGGTGAAGGGGCCCAAGGGCGCGCTGCAAGTCGCGCTGCACGACGACGTCGCGGTCAAGCTCGAGGACGGTCAGATAAAAATCGATCCTCGCGTCGAGACCCTGCGCGCGCGGGCGCAATGGGGCACATCCCGCACGCTGGTCGCCAATCTGATTGCCGGCGTCACCAAGGGTTTCGAGCAGCGGCTCGAAATCAACGGCGTCGGCTACCGAGCCTCGGTGCAGGGCAAGAACCTGCAGATTGCGCTCGGTTACAGCCACGACGTCATCTATCCAATCCCGGAAGGCATTACGATCGCGACGCCGCGCCCGGTCGAGATCGTCATTACCGGCAGCGACCGTCAAAAAGTCGGACAGGTAGCCGCCGAGATCCGCGATTACCGCCCGCCGGAGCCTTACAAGGGCAAGGGCATCAAGTATTCAGACGAACGCATCTTCCGCAAGGAAGGCAAGAAGAAGTAACGGAGCCGCGCAATGAGCAAGCTCAGTGACAGGATCAAGCGGCGGCAGGGCCGGGTGCGCGGCGTGTTGCGCCGTGCCGCGGGCGACCGCAAGCGGCTTTCCGTGCATCGCTCCTCCAAGCATATTTATGCCCAGGTGATCGATGACGAGCAGGGCGTCACGCTGGCCGCGGCGTCTTCGGTTGAAAAGACAATGCGCGATGGCCTCAAGACCGGCGCCAGCGTCGATGCAGCGAAAGCGGTGGGCAAGCTGATCGCCGAACGCGCCAAGGAAAAGGGCGTCAAGGACGTGATCTTCGACCGCGGCAGTTATCTCTATCACGGCCGGGTCAAAGCCCTGGCTGACGCCGCCCGCGAAGGCGGATTGAATTTCTAACGTAACCAGTTGGACCGATAACAAGGCGCACAGATATGGCACGTGAACCACGCGAGCGACGGGAAGAACGCGACAGCGAATTCGTCGACAAGCTCGTGCACATCAATCGCGTCGCCAAGGTCGTGAAGGGCGGCCGGCGCTTTGGCTTCGCCGCGCTTGTCGTCGTTGGCGATCAGAAGGGCCGGGTCGGTTTCGGCCACGGCAAAGCACGCGAAGTGCCCGAAGCGATCCGCAAGGCAACCGAGGCGGCAAAGCGCGGGCTCACGCGCGTGCCGTTGCGCGAAGGACGTACGCTGCACCACGACGTTGCCGGCCGTCACGGCGCCGGCAAGGTCTTTTTGCGCGCGGCCCCTCCCGGCACCGGGATCATCGCCGGCGGCCCGATGCGCGCCGTCTTCGAGACGCTCGGCATGCAGGACGTGGTGGCAAAATCGCTCGGCACCTCGAACCCCTACAATGTCGTGCGCGCCACCTTCGACGCGCTCAAGCACCAGGATTCGCCGCGGTCGGTTGCCGCGCGGCGCAACATCAAGGTTTCGGCGCTGCAGGCGCGCCGCCGCGATGTCGACGCTGAAGTCACGGCCGATTGAGTACGGAGCAGGTCATGAACGCCGATAAAAAAGGTGGCAAAATCGTAAAAGTCCGGCAGATCGGCAGTCCGTCGCGGCGTGTTCACACGCAGCGCGAGACTCTGGTGGGGCTCAAGCTCAACAAGATCGGACGTGTTGCGGCGCTCGTCGATACGCCGCAAACCCGCGGCATGATCGCGAAAGTCGCGCATCTCGTCGAAGTGGTGGAGAACTAGGCGATGAAGCTGCACGAACTTTCAGGCCATCCCGGCGCCCGAAAAACGCGAAAGCGCATCGGTCGCGGCATCGGCTCGGGCAAGGGCAAGACCGGCGGGCGCGGCGGCAAGGGCCAGACCGCGCGTTCGGGCGTGCGCATCAAAGGTTTCGAGGGCGGCCAAATGCCGTTGCATCGCCGCTTGCCCAAGCGCGGCTTCAAAAACACGAAATTCGCCGTCAAGCTCAACGAGGTCAATCTCGGCCGGGTCCAGGAGGCGATCGACAGGGGCCTGCTTGAGACGGGCGGCAAGGTCGACGCTGCGGCTCTGGTCAAGGCTGGGTTGCTGCGACGGGCCAAGGACGGCGTGCGGCTCCTCGGTTCAGGCGAGATCAAGGCGAAAATAGCGTTTTCGGTATATGGCGCGTCGAAGTCGGCCATCGCGGCGGTGGAAAAGGCGGGCGGCACGGTCGAGATTCTCGCCCCCCGTCGCGAGGCGAGCGAACAGGCGGCGTGATCCCCATATAAGGGCCGTCCCACGGAGCATCGTTAGATGGTCTCTGCAGCAGAACAACTCGCAGCCAATCTTAACTTTGGTGCGCTCGCCAAGGCCGAAGAGCTCAAGAAGCGTATCTGGTTCACGCTCGGCGCGCTCCTGGTTTACCGGCTAGGCACCTACATTCCGCTGCCCGGCATCGATCCCAACGCCTGGGATCAGATTTTCCAGTCCCAGGCCGGCGGCATTTTGGGCATGTTCAACATGTTCGCCGGCGGCGGCATTCACCGCATGGCGATCTTCGCGCTTAATATCATGCCGTACATCTCGGCTTCGATCATCATTCAGTTGATGACGACGGTATCGCCCACCCTCGAGCAGCTCAAGAAAGAGGGCGAGGCCGGCCGCAAGATGATCAATCAGTACACGCGGTATTTGACGGTGGTGCTTGCCGCGTTTCAGGCATACGGCATCGCCGTCGGTCTTGAAGGCGCGGGCCGGGTGGTCAGTGATCCCGGATTGTTCTTCCGCATCTCGACCGTGATCACGCTGACCGGCGGCACGATGTTCCTGATGTGGCTTGGCGAGCAGATCACCCAGCGCGGCATCGGCAATGGTACGTCGCTCATCATCATGTCGGGCATCGTCGCGCAATTGCCGTCGGCCATCGCCGGTACGCTCGAACTCGGCCGTCAGGGCGCGTTATCGACCGGCCTCATCCTCATCGTGATGGTGATGGTGGTTGCGGTCATTACCTTCATCGTTTTTGTGGAGCGGGCGCAGCGCCGGCTTCTAATTCAGTATCCCAAACGTCAGGTCGGCAACCGGATGTTCGAGGGCCAGTCCTCGCATCTGCCGCTCAAGCTCAACACATCGGGCGTCATTCCGCCGATCTTCGCCTCGTCGCTGCTGCTATTGCCGACGACGATCGCGAATTTCACGGCCGGTCAGGGTCCGGGCTGGCTGACCACAATCACGACTCAGCTCGCACACGGGCGGCCGCTGTTTCTTCTGCTCTATGTCGCCCTGATCGTGTTCTTCGCCTTCTTCTATACGGCGATCGTGTTCAACCCGACGGAGACTGCCGACAACCTCAAAAAGCACGGCGGCTTCATCCCCGGCATCCGGCCCGGCGAGCGCACCGCCGAATATATCGATTACGTTTTGTCGCGAATCACGGTACTCGGCGCTGGATATCTTGCAATTGTTTGTCTGTTTCCGGAGATCCTGATTTCGTACGCGGCGGTGCCGTTCTATTTCGGCGGAACGTCACTTCTGATCGTGGTCAGCGTGACCATGGATACCGTAGCGCAAGTCCAAGGCTATCTGCTCGCTCACCAGTATGAAGGTTTGATAAAAAAATCGAAACTGAGGGGACGGCGTCGATGAGACTGATCCTGCTCGGCCCGCCGGGGGCTGGCAAAGGAACGCAGGCCCTGCGTCTCGTCGCCAAATACGGAATAGTTCAGCTTTCCACCGGCGATATGTTGCGGGCGGCCGTGAAGGCCGGAACCCCGATCGGCCGTCAGATACAGGAGACCATGGCAAGCGGTGACCTGGTGCCGGACAATGTCGTGGTCGGTATCGTCAGCCAGCGCGTCGAGCAGCCGGACGCGCGCAAGGGCTTCATCCTCGACGGCTTTCCGCGCACGGTCCCGCAGGCCGCGGCGCTTGATCGTATGTTGGCGACTCGCGGTATCGGGCTCGATGCGGTGATCGAACTGCGGGTCGATGAGACTGCCCTCGTCAAACGCATCGAGAGCCGTATCGCGGAGATGAAGCGGAAGGGCGAAGAACTGCGCTCCGACGATAATCCCGAAGTCTTGCGCAACCGGCTCAAGGCCTACCGGGATCTGACCGCGCCGCTGATCGCCTATTACCGGGAGAAGGGCACGCTTCGCACGGTTAACGGCATGGCGGCCATCCCGGATGTCACGGCAGCCATCGACAAGGCGCTGCCTTCGGATCGGCCGGCCGATAGCCGGACGGCTCAAAAAAAAAGCGAAGAACTAAGCCCCTGAAACCGCGCACAGCGCGAGGCAGAAAGGGCAAGACCCTAGGAAAAAAATCCGCGCGTCCGACCCCGAGTCGGCGTAAGCGGCCGGTGGGCCGCAAAAAGGCGCCCAGAAAGCATAAAGGTGGGGAAACCCGGCGGAGGTGAGTTGCGTTTGTACACGAAATCGATAGCGGAGGTTGACGAAAGCGCGGGGAATCCATTAATAAGCCCCGAATATCCAGTCGGAGATTTAGCAGCGATGCCAGGCCGTAACGGCAGGCAGGCGCTGGCTTTTTACGTTTGTGGCCCTCTCAAGGTGACATTCGAACCGAAGGAGACCGGCCGGGCACCACGGACCTTCCGTGGCTGGGCCGTCGCAAGGAGTAACTGACTTGGCTCGCATCGCTGGCGTCAACCTACCGACCAACAAGCGCATCGTGATTGCGCTGCAATACATCTTCGGCATCGGCGGTGCCAAGGCGCACGAAATTCTGGGAAAAGTGTCGATCCCGGAATCGCGCCGCGTCTCACAACTGACCGACCAGGAAGTGCTTCAACTGCGCGAAGTCATCGACCGTGACTACATGGTCGAGGGCGACCTGCGGCGTGAAGTTGCGATGAACATCAAACGGCTGATGGATCTCGGCTGCTACCGCGGCCTGCGCCATCGCCGCGGCCTGCCGGTGCGCGGCCAACGCACCCATACCAATGCCCGGACCCGCAAAGGCCCGGCCAAGGCCATCGCCGGCAAGAAGAAATAGCGCGTGGAACAGCACACCAGTTCGGTAGCGGAGCGGCAGGCTCCCCGCCGCGGAAGGGTTCGGAATGGGTAAAGATGCCACACGCGTCCGCAAGCGCGAACGAAAGAACATCGCTTCAGGCGTCGCGCATGTGAACGCGTCGTTCAACAATACGATGATCACGATCACCGACGTCCAAGGCAACACCATCGCCTGGTCGTCGGCCGGCACGATGGGTTTCAAGGGTTCGCGTAAATCGACGCCCTACGCGGCACAGGTCGCTGCCGAGGACGCCGCCAAGAAAGCGCAAGAGCACGGCATGCGGACACTCGAAGTCGAGGTCGCGGGCCCCGGTTCGGGCCGCGAATCGGCGTTGCGTTCGTTACAGGCGGCGGGCTTCACGATCACGTCGATCCGCGACGTAACACCGATCCCGCACAATGGCTGCCGTCCGCGCAAGCGGCGGCGCGTTTAGGACATTTTGTTGATGGAACAAGTTGAAAATTCGCCGCCGCTCGATCTCGGTCCCAACCTTGCCCCCGCTGAGCGGAGTGGGGCGCGCGAGACGACGGCGACGCGCAACGCGATGGGTGACAACGTGACGATCCAGAAGAATTGGCAGGAACTGATCAGGCCCAACAAGCTGCAGGTCAGCCCCGGTGCCGACTCGCGGCGCTCGGCGACGGTGATCGCCGAACCGCTCGAGCGCGGCTTCGGTGTGACGCTCGGCAATGCACTGCGGCGCATCTTGCTGTCGTCGCTGCAGGGCGCGGCCGTCCAGTCGGTGCATATCGACGGCGTGCTGCATGAGTTCTCCTCGATCGCTGGCGTACGCGAAGACGTCACCGACATCGTGCTCAACATCAAGGACATCGCCATCAGGATGCAGGGCGATGGCCCCAAGCGCATGGTGGTGAAGAAGCAGGGCCCGGGAGCGGTCACCGCAGCCGACATTCAGACCGTTGGCGACATCGTCGTGCTCAATCCCGAACTCGTCCTGTGCACGCTCGACGAAGGCGCCGAAATCCGCATGGAATTCACGGTGAATACCGGCAAGGGTTATGTGC
The DNA here is from genome assembly GCA_963808205.1 of uncultured Alphaproteobacteria bacterium. Classification (GTDB taxonomy): domain Bacteria; phylum Pseudomonadota; class Alphaproteobacteria; order Rhizobiales; family Xanthobacteraceae; genus BOG-931. The sequence goes on along the minus strand of CAWEER010000004.1, from coordinate 228,004 downwards.
CGTCCGAGCGCAATCGTCCCGAGGATGCTCCGATCGGGCTGATCCCGGTCGACAGCCTTTATTCGCCGGTCCGCAAGGTGTCGTACAAGGTCGAGAATACCCGCGAAGGGCAAATCCTCGACTATGACAAGCTTACGCTGACGATCGAGACCAATGGCGCGGTTACGCCGGAGGATTCGCTCGCCTATGCGGCGCGCATCCTGCAGGACCAGCTCAACGTGTTCGTCAATTTCGAGGAGCCGAAGCGCGAAACGACGCACGAGGCCATACCCGATCTCGCGTTCAATCCGGCCTTCCTCAAGAAGGTCGACGAGCTCGAACTATCGGTCCGTTCCGCCAATTGTCTGAAGAACGACAACATCGTCTATATTGGCGATCTCGTTCAGAAGACCGAGGCGGAAATGCTGCGAACGCCGAATTTCGGCCGCAAGTCGCTCAACGAGATCAAGGAAGTGCTGGTCCAGATGGGGCTGCATCTCGGCATGGAAGTGCCGGGCTGGCCGCCGGAAAATATCGAAGAGCTGGCCAAGCGTTTCGAGGATCATTACTGACCGGCACCGAATATTCGGCAAGCCAGTGATCGGAAAACGGTAAGCAAATGCGTCACGCCAAGACCCACCGCAAATTCAGCCGGCGCTCGGATCATCGCCGCTCGATGCTGGCGAATCTCGCTGCGTCCCTGATCAAGCACGAGCAGATTGTCACGACGCTGCCGAAGGCGAAAGATTTACGCCCGGTCGTCGAGAAGCTCGTCACGCTCGGCAAGCGCGGCGGCCTGCACGCTCGTCGGCAGGCGATCTCCCAAATGCGCGACCTCGCCATGGTCAAGAAGCTCTTTGACGTGATCGGCCCGCGCTACAAGGACCGCAATGGCGGTTACACCCGCGTCCTCAAGGCTGGTTACCGTTACGGCGATTCCGCGCCGGTTGCAGTGATCGAATTCGTCGATCGCGATGTCGACGCCAAGGGTCTGGATTCCGGTCCGGTCCAGGAACGTGTCGCGGAAGCCGCAGGCGCTCCGGCGTAAATACGTGCCAATGCGCCATGATTTTTTGGGGCCGCACCTTTTGGGGTGCGGCCTTTTTTTGTCGGGGTGCGCCGAAGCCGGCAGTTCCATCGCCGCGCGCAGCAAAATAGGCTTGCGTGATGGCAGTGCGATCCCGTGGCAGGAACTCGGGGGAAGGGGAGACAACGATGGCGCAATTCAAGGTAACCGTCGTCGCGGCAATGCTGGCGACACTCACTTTTGCGAGTGCTGGCGCGGCGTTCGCCGATACGAAGCTCGAACGAGGATCGTATCTCGTCAACACGATCATGACCTGTGGCAACTGCCACTCGCCGAAGGGTCCGCCTGCCGCAATCGCGGGCAAGGATTTTTCCGGCGGGCTGTCCTGGGATGAGCCGCCGTTTAAGGTCATGGCCTCCAACATCACGCAGGACAAGGAGACCGGCATCGGTACCTGGAGCGAAGCCGACATCAAGAAGCTCCTGCGCACCGGGCTGCGGCCAAATGGCGTACCGATCGCCTCGATCATGCCGACCGGCTTCTACGGCATCATCACCGACAGCGACATGGATGCGATCGTTGCCTACGTCCGCACCATCAAAGCGGTCAGCAACAAGGTGCCCGACCCGATCTATCGCATGGCCGCGCCGCCGCAGATTTTCCCCGGCGCCGAGCAGCCTTACACGCCGGGTGTGATGGGCGACAAACTCAAGCGCGGCTTCTATCTCGCCACGATCGGTCATTGCATGGAATGCCACACGCCGATGGTAAAGGGCCATCGTGATTTCGCCGGTGCGCTCGGCAGCGGCGGCTTCGAATTTCCCGGCCCTTGGGGTGTTTCGGTTTCCCGCAACATCACGTCGAGCAAGACCAAGGGCATTGGCGATTGGAGCGATGCCCAAATCAAGCACGCCATCACTCAGGGTGTCGACAAGGATGGCAACAAGCTCAAGCCGCCGATGGGCTACCAGTATTACGCCAATATGAGCGATGCCGACCTCGACGCCGTCATTGCCTGGGTGCGTACTTTGCCGCCGAAGGAATAGGGCCGAGGCAACCTTTAGAACGGGCGGCGCGCAAGGCATCGCCCTTCTAAAGCCTCGATGGACGGCCTATATCTGGCCCATTGAATCGGGGTTTTTCATGCCGCGTCTGCTCTTCCCGGTCTTTGTTGCCGCCGCCCTGACGTCCCTTCTGCTCCAGGGTGCGCGGGCCCAGGATCGGCGCGTGCCGGCATCGTCCACCGAGCTTCAGCTTTCCTTCGCGCCGGTCGTAAAGCGCGTCGCTCCCGCGGTGGTGAACGTCTACGCCACGCACGTCGTCGAGAACAACAATCCGTTCATGGCCGATCCGTTTTTCCGCCAGTTTTTCGGCGGTGGCATGCCGCGAGACCAGGTCGAGCGGTCGCTGGGCTCGGGGGTCGTCGTCGATCCGTCGGGCCTCGTCGTCACCAATTACCATGTGATCGAGGGTGCGAGCGAAGTGAAGGTGGCGCTCTCCGACAAGCGCGAGTTCGACGCCCAGATCGTGCTCAAGGATCAGCGCAGCGACCTTGCAGTATTGCGGATCAAGGACGCGCATGAGCGTTTCCCCACACTCGAATTTGCCGATTCCGATGCGCTGCAGGTCGGTGACGTTGTGCTGGCGATTGGCGATCCATTCGGCGTCGGACAAACCGTGACGCACGGCATCGTTTCAGCCTTGGCCCGCACGCAGGTCGGCATCAGCGATTATCAATTTTTCATCCAGACCGACGCGGCCATCAATCCGGGCAATTCCGGCGGTGCGCTCGTCGATATCAATGGCCATCTGGTCGGCATCAATTCGGCGATCTATTCGCGCTCGGGCGGATCGCAAGGCATCGGCTTTGCCATCCCTGCCAACATGGTGCGTGTCGTGGTCGCCTCGGCCCAGGGCGGCAGTGGCGCGGTCAAGCGCCCGTGGCTCGGCGCCAAACTTCAGGACGTGACGCCGGATATTGCGGACAGCCTTGGCCTCAAGCGGCCGAGTGGCGCATTGGTCGCAAGCGTCGTCGCCGATGGTCCGGCAGCGCGAGCCGGCATCAAAACCGGCGATCTCATCGTCAGCATTGATGGGACCACGGTCGAGGACCCGAACGCCTTCGGCTATCGCTTTGCCACAAAGCCGCTGGGCGGCAATGCCCAGATCGGCCTTGTTCGCCAGGGCCGCGAGATGACGCTGCCGATCGCCCTGCAAAGTCTTCCCGATACGCCGATTCAGGAGATCGAAATCAAGAGCCGCTCGCCGTTCCTCGGCGCCACGGTGGCCAATCTTTCGCCGGCTCTTGCCGACGAACTGCGGCTCGATCCGCAGGCCGAGGGCGTCGTCGTTACCAACGTGACCGAAGGTTCGGCGGCGCAATCGGTCGGCTTCCAGAAAGGAGACATCGTAGTTTCGGTCAATAATCAAAAGATCGGCAAGTCCGCCGATCTCGAACGCATCGCCTCTACCGGGGGCCGTCAGTGGCGCATCACCATCATGCGCGGCGGCCAGCAGATTTCCGTGATGTTTTCCGGATGAGTTCGCGACCCAAGGCCAAAACCCCGAACCTGTTCGCGGCCGGCGGCCTCGATCGCGACGCGCCGCGGCCGCTGGCCGACAAGCTTCGTCCGGACAAGCTCGGCGACGTGGTCGGGCAAGATCACCTTCTCGGCCCGGACGGCGCACTGACCCGGATGCTCGAGACGCGCTCGCTCGGGTCGCTCATCTTTTGGGGGCCGCCGGGCACCGGCAAGACCACCGTGGCGCGGCTTCTGGCGCATGCGACCGAGCTCTATTTCGAGCAGATATCGGCGATTTTTTCCGGCGTGGCCGATCTGAAGAAGGTATTCGACGCCGCCCGGCTACGCCGCGAGACTGGACAGGGCACGCTGCTCTTTGTCGACGAAATCCATCGCTTCAACCGCGCACAGCAGGAACTCATTCCTGCCGGTCATGGAGGACGGTACCATCGTCCTGGTTGGCGCGACCACGGAAAACCCGTCGTTTGAGTTGATCGCGCCGCTCCTGTCGCGAGCGCGTGTGCTTGTCTTCAAATCGCTTGATGCAGCGTCCGTCGATAAGCTTCTCGACCGCGCGGAGGCGATCGAAGGCAGGAAATTGCCGCTCGATGCGGAAGCCCGAGGTACGTTGATCCGCATGGCCGACGGCGACGGCCGTGCCGTGCTGACGCTTGCGGAAGAGGTGTGGCGCGCCGCCCGCGCGGGCGAAACCTTCACCGCGGAAGCATTGCAGCAGGTCGTGCAGCGGCGCGCGCCGATCTACGACAAGAAACAGGACGGTCATTACAATCTTATCAGCGCGCTGCATAAGTCGGTGCGCGGCTCGGACGCCGACGCTGCGCTCTATTATCTCTGCCGCATGCTCGATGCGGGTGAGGACCCGCTCTATCTCGCGCGGCGCGTCGTACGCATGGCGGTCGAGGATATCGGGCTTGCCGATCCGCAGGCGCTGGTCATCGCCAATGCCGCGAAGGACGCTTACGATTTTCTCGGCAGCCCGGAGGGCGAACTCGCCATCGCCGAGGCCGTGCTCTATGTGGCCACGGCGCCCAAATCGAATGCGGCCTATGCCGCCTTCGGCGAAGCTATGCGTGCCGCGAAAGAGGGTGGCTCGCTATTGCCGCCCAAGCACGTGCTCAATGCGCCGACCAAGCTGATGAAAACCGAGGGCTACGGTTCGGGCTACGAGTACGATCACGATGCGCCGGAGGCGTTTTCCGGCCAGGATTATTTCCCCGAGCAACTCGGACGCCGCCAGTTCTACGATCCGCCCGAGCGCGGTTTTGAACGCGAGATCAGGAAGCGGCTGGAATACTGGGCCAAGCTGCGGCAGGAACGAAGCGGGAAATGATCAATCTCGATGCACTTTCGATCCGCAAGCGCGACGGCGGAAGCGAAAAGCAAGTGCTGCGCAACGGAGGCGAACTGCGTGACGCGCTCACCGATCTTTTTAAATTGCGGCGCGCCAGGCCTGATGGGCTCGATACGCGCTGGGGCGCCTTGCGGATGGACCGGCATGAATACGTGCGGTCAGGGAGCAGCCGTTGAACCGCAATAGAAACGGCCCGCGCCAACCGGGCGGCGGCAGAAAAAGTGCCGATCCGCGTCATCGGCACAAGCCGGGACAGCAACATCATTCTCGCCGCCCTGAGGCGCGAACGAAGCAAGCCGCGAAGGGAGGCGGTTTTGGCACCTCGGCCGCTTCCGTCGAGGCGCGGCCGCGCCGTGCATCACAGGATGACGAAAAACATAAAGCTGCCGCGGCGATTCCAATGCCGACAAGCGTCCAGAACGTTGCCGTCACTGGTGACGAAACCGGCATGCGGGTCGACCGCTTCCTCGAGGCGCGGTTTCCGGGCCTGAGCTTCTCGCATATCCAGCGCGTCATCCGTAAGGGCGAACTGCGTGTCAACGGCAAGCGCACCCAGCCCAAGAATCGGCTCGAAGCCGGGCAGACCGTGCGCATTCCGCCGCTGCGGCTCGACGCGCCGAAGCCGCGGACGCCGGGTAACGAAGCGGATGAGAAAACGCGCGAGTTCCTGAAATCGATTACGCTCCACGAGGACGACGACGTGCTGGTGCTCAACAAGCCGATGGGGCTTGCAGTGCAGGGCGGCTCCGGAACCACGCGGCATCTCGACGGCATGCTTGAGGTATTGCGGGACGCGCACGGCCAGCGGCCGCGCCTTGTGCACCGGCTCGATAAGGACACCGCGGGCTGTCTTCTCGTTGCCAAGACGCGGTTCGCCGCGGCCGCCTTGGCAAAAACCTTCCGTTCGCGTTCGGCGCGGAAAGTCTATTGGGCGCTGGTTGCCGGTGTGCCCAAAGTGCCGCAAGGCCGCATCTCGACCTTCCTCGCCAAGGAAGAGCGCGAGGAGGATTCGTTCATGCGCATCGCGCGCCATGGCGAGAAGGGCGCGAGCCACGCCGTGACGTATTACGCGGTGGTCGAGGTGGCCGGGCCGTTGCTGGCATGGATTTCGCTCAAACCCGTGACCGGCCGCACGCATCAACTGCGCGCACATATGGCGCATATCGGCCATCCGATTGTCGGCGATCCGAAATATTTTTCGATCGAGAATTGGGAACTGCCGGGCGGTATGCAGAACAAGCTGCATCTTCTCGCCCGCCGCATCGCGGTGCCGCATCCGCGCGGCGGCACGATCGATGTCAGCGCGCCGCTGCCGCCGCATATGTTGCAGTCATGGAACCTGCTTGGCCTCGACGCCAAACGCTACGATCCGATCGAGGATGCGCCGGGCGATTGACCGGCGAGGAACAACCGGCCCGTTTCGGAGTTTTACGGTCGGCCATGGTTCGCAAAGAGCGAAAGGCACATTTCCATCTGGGCCTCATAGGTGGCCTGGCATGGGTCATTTTCGCTCTTGCAGGCGGACAAGCATGCGCCTTCACGGCCGGTGAGGACCAATATCCTTATTCGATCATGGCGCCCGAGCCCGGTAGCGGGCCCCACCATGGCGCCGCCGCGAACTCCCATCGCAGGCACGGCAAGACGGTACGAGCACCGGTGAAACCGTCGACGGATGAGGTGGCGAAGCCTTCCGCGGAGGAACCGGCGGGGCCGCCACCCACTCAAACGCCACCGCGGCGCGTGTCGGTGGTGCGCGGATCGTCCGGATCTGTTCTTCCGACCCCCCTGCCGAGAACGCAGCTCATCCCGCCGGAGGGAGGGAGAAGCCTGACACTGCCGAATTTGCCGCAGCAGCAGGGGAACACGGTCATTCCCGGCTCGACCATCGGTATTCCCAACCTGCCGCACGGCACTGAAACCTTCCAGGATCGTGCCTCGCGCTGTGCCCATCAGGCCGGCGTCTATGGCGTGCCGGGCAATACGACTACCCAGTACATGGCGGCCTGCGCAATGTAGCGGCGTGCGGGAACGCCCGTTGTGCCGCTTTCTATTTGGCTTGACAGGCAACCAAATGGTTGCATATTGTGACCATGGATGCGACGATGGATGGGGTGTTCAAGGCCCTGGCAGACGGCAGCCGCCGCGAACTCCTCGACCGGCTGCGTGCCGAGAACGGCCAAACGCTCAATGAGCTGTGCGTGCGGCTGACGATGACCCGGCAGGCCGTGAGCAAACACCTCGCCATCCTGGAAGACGCGAATCTCGTCGCCACGATGCGGCGCGGACGCGAGAAGCTGCACTACCTCAATCCGGTTCCGATCCATGAGATCGCCGACCGGTGGATCGGCAAATTCGAGCGCTCGCGCCTGCAAGCGTTAAGCGACATGAAAAAGGCACTGGAGACGCGTGATGAGTGAGAAGCCGAGTTTCGTCTACGTCACCTTCATCGCGGCGCCGCAGGAGAAGGTCTGGCACGCACTGACGGACGCCAAGACTACTTCCCGCTACCTGTCCGGTTTTCACGTCGAGACGGATTTGAAGGCCGGCGGCGCCTCGCGGTTCCAGAAGGGCGAGCAGGTGCTCAACCGCGGCGTCGTTCTGGCCTGCGATCCGCCGCGCAAGCTCCAGGTCACCTGGAAGCCGGTGATGGGCGAATTCGCGGACGAAAAGCCGTCGCGCGTCACCTTCGAGATCGAAGCGCTAGGCCCCAGCCAGAGCAAGCTCACCATCATCCATGATGACTTCCAGGACGGCAGCAAGGCCGCCGGCTACGTCGGAGAAGGCTGGATGCGTGTCGCCGCGAGCCTGAAGAGCTTTGTCGAGACCGGGAAGGGCATGGACTTGCTCGGCGCAGTCGAAGGGGCTCGCGCATGACCGCGGCCGGGTTCGAGCCCAAAACTGTGTATGTGACCTATATCGTTTCGACGCCTGAAAAGGTGTGGCAGGCCCTCACGACTTCGGAGTTCACCCGCAAATATTTTTGGGACCGCACCATCGATATAGAACTCAAACGCGGCGGTCGCTTCGAGCTCCGGCTGCCGGACGGCCGGGTCAACGTGCGCGGCAAGGTCATCGAATGCGAGCCGCCGCAGAAGCTCTCGTTCACCTGGCAAGTTCTATGGCCTGAGGAATTCGCCAAGCTGCCCGAATGTCTGGTCAGCTACGAGATCGTGCCGGCCGGCGGCGCTGTTCGTCTAACCATGACGGAATCCCACTCATGGGACGTGCCTGAGGCAATTCTGTCCGGCGGCCGCATGGGCTGGCCGGCGGTTCTATCAGGCTTGAAAAGCCTGCTCGAAACCGGCGCGGCTCCGGCGATCAAAACCGAGCCGTCACAAGAAATGATCGCCGCGATCAAAAAACTGAGATGATCAGCGCAGGCTGGCGTTGATTTTGTCCAGCGCCGGCGAGCCGGGGCACAGGTCCTGCTCGCCAAGTGCGTTCAGCGGCGCTTTGACCGTATTGAGATGGTCGTGCAGATCTGCGGATTCCTCTTCGACGTAGAGGAGTCCGGTGACGATCTGGCCCTGCGCGGCATGGTGCTGGATGAACGACATCGCGGCCAGTCTGTCGTGGACGTTGTATTCGGCGTCGAGTTTGCGCAGCGCCAGCGTCGTGCCGTCGTGCTGTTCGACCATCTCGACAGTGCCCGGCGCGTAGTCGACATGAATCGGCGTGCGGCCTGTCATGAAGTCGAGGAAGTTGACCGCATCGTTATGCTCGCGCACGTAGTCGTAGCTTTTCGTCGAGCCGGCGTGGTTGTTGAACGCAACGCAGGGTGAAACCACGTCGATGAAGGCCGCACCCTCGTGCTCGATCGCTGCCTTGACGATCGGGATAAGCTGTTTCTTGTCGCCGGAAAACGAGCGCGCGACGAAGCTTGCGCCAAGCTGCAAAGCAAGGCCGGCCATGTCGATGGCGCTGTCGGCGTTTGCAACGCCGCGCTTGGATTTCGAGCCGCGATCGGCGGTGGCCGAGAACTGGCCCTTGGTCAGGCCGTAAACACCGTTGTTTTCGACGATATAGACCATATTCACGCCGCGGCGCATGCAATGGGCGAACTGTCCGAGGCCGATCGAGGCAGAATCGCCGTCGCCCGAGACGCCCAGATAGATGAGATCGCGGTTGGCAAGATTGGCGCCGGTCAGCACCGACGGCATGCGACCGTGCACGGAATTAAAGCCGTGCGAGTTGCCGAGGAAGTAGTCCGGTGTCTTTGATGAACAGCCAATCCCGGAAATCTTCGCTACCCGGTGCGGCTCGATCGAGAGTTCAAAGCACGCTTCGATGATCGAAGCCGTGATCAAATCGTGACCGCAACCTGCGCATAGCGTGGAGATTTTGCCTTCGTAGTCACGGTGGGTATATCCCAGCGCGTTCTTCGGCAATTCGGGATGATGGAATTTTGGTTTGACGACGTAGGTCATGACACTACCTTCCGTAGCGGCGTCACCTTGAGTGCGGCGAGATGTTCGCCAATGGCGCGAGCGATGAAGCGTGCTGTGATCGGCGTGCCATCGTAGTGCAGGATCGGCACCAGCCGCACTGGATCAATGCCGCATTCGTTGACGATCAGCGAGCGTAGCTGGGAATCGCGGTTCTGTTCGACCACGAATACGAAATCATGGTCGGAGATGAAACTCGTCACGCTGGAATGGAAGGGGAACGCGCGTACCCGCAACCGGTCGAGATGCTGGCCGTCGGTTTCGAGCATCTGGATCGCTTCATCCATCGCCGGCGACGTCGATCCGAAATAGATCACGCCATATTTCGTCGGCTTTTCGGCATTGGCCTGCAACGGCCGCGGCACGAGATCCTTGGCGGTCTCGAATTTGCGCAGGAGCCGCTGCATGTTGTCGGCATAGGCCGCGCCTTCCTCGGTGTAGCGTGCGTATCGGTCGCGCGACGTGCCGCGGGTGAAGAACGAGCCCTTGGTCGGATGCGTGCCGGGATAAGTACGGTATGGAATACCGTCGCCGTCGACGTCGAGATAACGGCCGAAATCGGCGCCCGCTTCGAGCGCCGTCGCCGTCATCATCTTGCCGCGGTCGTATTTGCGGGTGTCGTCCCAGGCGAGCGGCTTGCACAGACGGTGATTCATGCCGATGTCGAGATCCATCATGACGAACACCGGCGTCTGCAGCCGGTCGGAGAGATCGAAGGCGGTTGCGCCGAATTCGAAGGTCTCCGCCGGATCCTCGGGGAACAGCAGGATATGTTTGGTGTCGCCGTGCGAGGCGTAGGCGCAGGAAATAATGTCGGTCTGTTGCGTGCGCGTCGGCATGCCTGTCGAAGGTCCGGCGCGCTGTACATCGAACACGACGGCGGGAATTTCGGCAAAGTAGGCAAGACCGAGGAATTCCTGCATCAACGAGATTCCCGGGCCTGACGTCGCGGTGAAAGCCCGCGCACCGTTCCAGCCGGCGCCGATCACCATGCCGATCGAGGCAAGTTCGTCCTCCGCCTGGACGATGGCGAACTTGTTCTTCTTGGTGGTGGCGTCGACACGCAGGCGGCTGCAGTGGCGCGTAAAGGCTTCGGCAAGGGACGATGACGGCGTGATCGGATACCACGCGCAGACCGTGGCGCCGCCATAGACCGCGCCAAGCGCGGCCGCCGAATTGCCTTCGATGAAAATGCGGTCGCCCACGCCATCGGAACGCTTGAGCTGCAGGCCGATCGGATGATCGAGATTCATCATCACCCAGTCGCGGCCGAGGTGAAGGGCGTGCTTGTTGGCGTCGAACAGCTTTTCCTTGCCCTTGTACTGCTCGCCAATGAGCTTTTCGATTTCGGCGACGTCCATGTCGAGCAGCGCCGACAGTGCGCCGAGATAGATGATGTTCTTGAACAATTGCCGCTGGCGCAGATCGGTATATTCGCGATTGCAGATTGCGGTAAGCGGCACGCCGATGACGGTGATGTCGTCACGGAACTTCGACTTCGGCAGGGGCTTCGTGGAATCGTAGAGCAGATAGCCGCCCGGCTCGATCCCGGCGACGTCCTTGTCCCAGGTCTGCGGGTTCATGGCGATCATCAGATCGGTGCCGCCGCGGGCGCCGAGATGGCCGGCCTCAGAAATGCGCACTTCGTACCAGGTCGGCAGGCCCTGAATGTTCGACGGAAAGATGTTGCGCGGTGCGACCGGGATGCCCATGCGCAGCACCGCGCGGGCGAACATCTCGTTGGCGCTGGCCGAACCAGAGCCGTTGACGTTGGCGAACCGGACGACGAAGTCGTTTACGCTTTGGAGTGGCATGCTTGTTCCGCGTAAGTCATGTCGATCAGGTATTTCTGCATGTCCCAGGCGCCGGTCGGGCAGCGCTCGGCACACAGGCCGCAATGCAGGCAGACGTCCTCGTCCTTGGCCATGATGCGGCCGGTCTTGAGGCTGTTGCCGATATAGAGATCCTGGGTCAGATTCTGGGCGGGCGCTTGCAGACGCTGGCGCAGATCGGCTTCATCGCCGTTTTCGGTAAAGGTGATGCAATCCATCGGGCAGATATCGACGCAGGCGTCGCATTCGATGCAAAGCTGTCCGGTGAACACGGTCTGCACATCGCAGTTGAGGCAGCGCTCAGCTTCTTTCAGCGCCAGTTCCACGTCGTAGCCGAGTTCCACCTCGGCCCTGATGTCGCGCAGCGAGACGATCTTTTCGCGATGCGGCACCCGATAGCGCTTGTCGAGCGTGATCTCGTTGTCGTAGCTCCACTCGTGGATGCCCATCTTCTGGCTGGACACGCCGATTTGCGGGGCGGGGCGTACATTGACGTCTTCGCCGCGGCAGAAATGGTCGATCGAGATCGCGGCTTCGTGACCGTGCGCGACCGCCCAGATGATGTTCTTTGGTCCGAAGGCGGCGTCGCCGCCGAAGAAGACCTTTGGATTGGTCGACGCCATGGTCTTCGGATCGACCTTTGGCATGTCCCATTTATCGAATTCGATGCCGCAATCGCGCTCGATCCAGGGAAAGGAGTTCTCCTGACCGACGGCGACCAGGACATCGTCGCACGGAAAATGCTCGTCAGGTTCGCCGGTCGGAACCAGATTGCGGCGGCCTTTGTCGTCGCGCACCGCCTTGACCTTTTCGAACACGACGCCGGTGAGCTTGCCGTTGTCGTGGGTGAATTCCTTCGGCACCAGATAATTGAAGATCGGAATGTCTTCGTGCATGGCGTCCTCCTTCTCCCAGGGAGACGCCTTCATCTCCTCGAAGCCGGAGCGCACGACGACCTTCACATCCTCGCCGCCAAGCCGCCGCGACGAGCGGCAGCAATCCATTGCGGTATTGCCGCCGCCAAGCACGATCACGCGCTTGCCGATCTTGTCGATATGGCCGAACGAGACGCTGGAGAGCCAATCGATGCCGATGTGAATGTTCTTGGCCGCTTCCGTGCGGCCGGGTATTTCGAGATCGCGGCCTCGCGGCGCGCCGCAGCCGACGAAGATCGCGTCGAAATTCTCAGCCAGCAGCGATTTCAAGCTGTCGATACGCCGGCCGCCAACAAATTCGATGCCGAGATCGAGGATGTAATTGCATTCCTCGTCGATCACGGTCTCCGGCAGACGGAATTTTGGAATTTGCGTGCGCATCATGCCGCCGGATTTCGGATCCTGGTCGAACACGATGCAATCGTAACCTATCGGGGCGAGATCGCGCGCTACCGCGAGCGAGGCCGGGCCGCCACCCACGAGTGCGATGCGCTTGCCGTTTTTCTTCTCAGGTGGCTTGGGCAACCGGTCGCGGATATCTTCCTTGAAATCCGCGGCCACGCGCTTGAGCCGGCAGATCGCGACGGGTTCTTTCTCGACGCGGCCCCGGCGGCAGGCCGGCTCGCAGGGCCTGTCGCAGGTGCGTCCGAGAATTCCCGGGAACACATTCGATTCCCAATTGATCATGTAGGCGTCGCCGTAGCGGCCCGCCGCGATCAAGCGGATATATTCGGGAACCGGCGTATGCGCCGGACAGGCCCACTGGCAATCCACCACTTTGTGGAAATAATCGGGGGCCGCAATGTCAGTGGGTTTCATTGACTCCTCTTGCACGCAGCATCCGCTCTTGATCTGGCGGTACGCACGCTACTGCGTGGATTCCTTCCCCCGGCGGCCCCGTAGCCGATTCCGGCGCGGATACTAGTCGAGAGGAGTACGCGTTTCTACCGTTTCGCCTTGTTATAACAAGGTTTTGTGCGAGGGCGCCGTTAACAAAGTCGCGATCGGGTGTCCCCATAGATGCCGCAAGCGCGAGGCATCCATCGATCTGCCGTAAAGGCAGTGTAACTAATTGAAGATATGGGATAAATTATGTCTATGCGTGACCTCTTTGACCTCCCACAAGCCGAGGACCCGATTGTGGCCGCACGGCGCGGTGCGCGCCCGGCCTTGCGCGAACGCTTCTACCGGAGGGCCACGATCGCGGCGGGCCCGGACGGTCACGCGGTGTGCCTCGACGACAAGCCGGTCCGCACGCCAGCCCGCCGGCTCCTCGCCGCACCCACGGCCGAACTTGGGGAGGCTATTGCCGCGGAATGGGAGGCGCAACGAAAATTGATCGATCCGGCGAATATGCCGCTGACGCGCCTCGCCAACGCGATCATCGACGGCGTTGCGGAGTCGCCCGGGCCGGTCACCGACGAAATCAAAAAGTACCTTGCGTCCGATTTGTTGTTCTATCGCGCCGGCGCTCCGCAACAACTTCGTGAGCGCCAGGCGAAGCACTGGGACCCGATCGTGAATTGGGCCCGCGATGCCTTCGGTGCAAGGTTCACAATAGGCGAGGGCGTCGTCCATGTCCGCCAGCCGGAGGCCGCGCTGGAAGCGGCCGGCAAAGCGGTGCCCGTCGATCCGTGGCGCGTCGGCGCCGTGCACGCCGTCACGACACTCACCGGCTCGGCATTGATCGCCCTTGCAATGCTGCACGGCGCCGTGACGCCTGATGCCGCATGGCAGGCGGCACACGTCGATGAGGATTGGAATATGGAGCAGTGGGGGCGCGACGAGATGGCTTTGCAGCGCCGCGCGTTCCGCTTCGCCGAATTGCAGGCTGCCGCGAGGGTGCTGCAGTCGCCGTAACCCGCATGGGATCGGCGCCGGTTATCCCCCGGTCACGCTCATATGGCGGGAGAACGCTGGCCGCTTGTGGCGGCGGTCAATTATAAAATCATGCCCCTTCGGCTTTCGCGCGATCGCATCGTCGATGGCGCCGAACAGAAGGTCATTGGCTTCAGATGCACGCAGCGGTTTGCGCAGATCGGCGGCGTCTTCCTGGCCGAGGCACATATAGAGCGTGCCGGTGCAAGTGACTCTCACGCGATTGCATGATTTGCAGAAATTGTGTGTGAGCGGTGTGATGAAACCAAGCTTGCCGCCGGTCTCCGCGACGCGGACATAGCGTGCCGGGCCGCCAGTGCGATAATCGATATCGTCGAGCTGGTAGCGTTTTGCGAGCCCCGCCCGCACGAGCGACAGCGGAAGATATTGATCGAGACGGCCGCCTTCGCCGATCTCACCGAGCGGCATCACTTCGATGATCGTCAGGTCCATGCCGCGGCCGTGCGCCCACTCGATCAGGCGGGGAAACTCCTCGTCATTGACGCCTTTGAGCGCCACGGTGTTGATCTTGATTTTCAGTCCGGCGGCCTGTGCGGCGTCGATACCGGCGAGGACCTGCTGCAAGGAACCCCAGCGCGTGATGGCGCGAAATTTTTCAGCATCGAGCGTATCGAGCGAGATATTGATGCGTTGAATTCCGGCGGCCTTGATTTCGCCCGCATATTTTTCGAGCTGCGATCCGTTGGTAGTCAATGTGAGTTCATCAAGTTGGCCGGAGCGCAGATGTCGCGACAGCGAGTTGACGAGCGTCATGATGCCACGACGCACCAGTGGCTCACCGCCGGTGAGGCGCAGTTTTCGCACACCGCGCGCGACAAAGGCCGAACACAGACGATCGAGTTCTTCCAGGGTCAAAACTTCGGCTTTAGGCAGAAAGGACATGTTTTCCGCCATGCAATAGACACAGCGGAAATCGCATCGATCGGTGACCGAGACACGGAGATAGGTAATGGCGCGGCCGAACGGATCGACGAGTTCCGGGCGCCCGAGTGCGCGGTCTAGTTCCAAGGATTGCAAGCTGTCCATCGCCACTGAGATAAGCAGTAATTGTGCCGGATAAAGCCCTGATAGTCCAGAATCTTTCCGGAAAAGTGCCGGCGGGAAGGCGGCGATTTACCGCGTCGCCGGCGGTGCAGGGAAGGGCGAGGGGGAGGCCACTGGCGGGGGCGGCGGAAAGGCGCTGTCCTGCATCGGTGCCGACCGGGGCTCGGGAGCGACGATCGATGGCTGTTGAGGCGTAGCCGGCCGCGGTCTCACCGCGACGCTTTGCGATTTCGGCTTCACGATTTTGCGGGCCGGCGGTGGGGCCGCCTGGAGAATCGCACGCACCGGATTGGGAACCAGATCAGGCGGGGGGCTGCTGAACAGGGAATGCTCCGGCTCGTGCACGCCAACTTAAATCGTTTGCGGCGTGTAGCCATTCAGTGCGAAATCGACCGACTGGTTCGTTACCGGGACCGCAAGCGAACACGGCGTTCGGCAGGTCTGCCCCGCGGCGGTGTGCACGTCGGCGCCGGCGGGTTGGGATTCGAATTGAAGGGCTTGAGTTTGCGGTGGCGGCGGGGTCGTCTGCAACCACGATGGCGCGCTCGCACTCGAGCAGCCGGCGAGTGCGAGACCTGCCATGCCCAAGGCGAAAGGTACGGCGGCAAAAAGCCGAGCACGCAACATACAACTCTCCGTCCCCCAATTTGAGCCTAGGCCTGCCAAATCTAAGCGTAAAGCCGCCTCGCAACGCCCAAGCCAAGGGGATTAACAGCGCGGCGCGCGCAACTTGCTACGCGCGACCCGCTTCGACGGTGCGGATGGCAGCGGGCAAATCTGCAAAGGAGCTGATGATGCGATCCGGGTGCAACGTCGCAATCGGTGCCTCGCTATAGCCGAAGTCGACGGCGATGACCGGTATGGCCGCAGCCCTCGCCGTCCTGATGTCAGTCCCTGAATCGCCGACCATGATCGCGCGACGCGGATCGCCGCCCGCGCGCAGGATGGTCTTTTGCAGAATTTCTGGATTTGGCTTTTGCACACCGAAAGTATCCTGCCCGCAAATCACGGCGAAATGCCCCGTGAGTTTGAGGGTCTCCAGCAGCCGCACGGACAGCCATTCGAGTTTGTTGGTGCAGACCGCGAGCCGATGACCCTCACTCGCCAAATGCTCCAGCGCTGCCTCCAGTCCCGGGAACGGACGCGATTGATCGGCGATGTGCGCAGCATAGTGCGCGATAAAGGCAGCGAACATCCGATCGAGGTCGGCCTTCGGGGCGGGACGGCCGTCGGCCGCCAGCGCGCGTTCGATCATGCCTCTCGCGCCGCCGCCGATCATCTGGCGGGCGTCGTCATAGGGTACGCAGGGGAGGCTTTCGGCTGTCAGGATGAGATTAAGCGTCGAAATGAGATCGGGGGCGGTATCGATCAGCGTGCCGTCGAGATCAAAAACGATGGTAAGCATGACCCTCGCCTAACCGTCTCAGGCCCGCAGTGCAAGCGGCCGTTTTTTCCTAGGCGCACCGCCAGAACGCGGCTAGATACCAGTTCGCTCCGTGAGGGCGGGGAGGCATCCGGTATCATGAACGCCGACGCTCAGAAACGTGCCGCAGCGGCCCGCGCAATCGAATTCGTGCGGCCGGGCATGCGGCTTGGACTGGGTACCGGCTCGACCGCTTACCACTTTGTTGCACTGCTCGGCGAGCGGGTGCGCGCCGGCCTCGACGTCGTGGCCGTTCCGACCTCTGAGGCGACACGCGCACAGGCGTCAGGTCTCGGGATTGCGCTCACCACGCTCGACGAGACTCCGGAACTCGATCTCACGGTTGACGGCGCCGACGAGATCGCGCCCGATCTCACCTTGATCAAAGGCGGTGGCGGAGCGCTGTTGCGCGAGAAAATCGTGGCGTCCGCGTCGGCGAAGATGGTCGTCATTGCCGACGAGACGAAATGGGTTTCGACGCTCGGCCGCTTTCCGCTCCCGATCGAAATTGCGCCGTTCGGCGCCACGGCGACCCGCCGCGCAGTCGAGGCGATCTGCGCCGAGGCCGGCTGCGCCGGGCCGGTCGCGCTCCGCACCGGGCAAAATGGCCGTACTTTCGTCACGGATGGCGGGCACTGGCTGCTCGACGCCAAATTGGGGCGTATCGCCGACCCCCAGTCCCTTGCGGAGCGGCTTTCCGCTGTTCCGGGAGTGATGGAACACGGCTTGTTCATCGGCCTCGCGCAGGCTGCTATTCTCGCCGGCCAGGACGGGGTGCGTCTGGTCGAACGGCCCTGATCTCCAGCACGAAAGGTAGTGCAGCTATGATTGCTCGTCTTTCCATGCGCCACGCCGTGATGCGTCACGTCCTGGTGGCTTTGGTCGCGCTTGCCATGATCGGTATCGCCCGGCCGGCCGCGGCCCAGGGCGCCACGCCTTCGGCGCGGCCGCCGTCGCCTGCGGCAATATTGCTCGCCAAGCAGATCCTCGAACTCAAAGGCGTCAAGGACGTGTTCGTGCCGCTGGTGCGCGGCGTTGTCATCAAAACCAGGGATATGTTCATGCAGACCAACTTCATGTGGTCGAAAGACCTCAATGAAGCTGCCGTCATTGTGGAAAAGCAGTACGACTCCAGGATAAGTGAACTTGTCGATGCGTCGGCGCGCATCTATGCAAGCCACTTCACCGAGCAGGAGTTGAGGGATTTGCTGACGTTCTATCAATCGCCGCTTGGCCGAAAGGCGATCGTCGAGGAACCGAAGGCTGAAAACGAGAGTTTGTCCGCCGCGGGCGCCTGGGCAGACAACGTTTCCCAGGACGTCGTCAACAGCATGCGCGTTGAAATGAAGAAGCGCGGCCACGATATGTAATACGAAAGTTATCATGGCCGATTACGACGTCGATCTTTTCGTTATTGGAGGCGGATCCGGCGGTGTGCGCGCCGCGCGCATCGCCGCCGAGCATGGCGCGCGCGTCATGGTCGCGGAGGAGTATCGCCTGGGCGGCACCTGCGTCATCCGCGGCTGCGTGCCGAAGAAACTGTTAGTCTACGCGTCGCGGTTTCGCGGGGAATTCGAGGATGCCGCCGGCTTCGGCTGGACCGTCTCGCATACCTCGTTCGATTGGACCACGCTGATCGCCAACAAGGATCGTGAGATCGCGCGGCTCGAAGCGGCCTATGGCGCGACGCTCGGCCGGGCCGGCGTAAAGGTCGTCAAAAATCGCGCCGTCCTCATCGATCCTCATACGATTCAGTTGACGAATGGCGACCGCGTCCGCGCGGCCTATATCCTGGTCTCGACCGGCGGCGCGCCGAGTTTTGGCGATCCAATTCCCGGCATCGAGCATGCGATCTCCTCGAACGAGGCGTTTCACCTCACGGAGTTTCCCCGCCGCGTCGTGATCCAGGGCGGGGGCTACATCGCCGTCGAGTTCGCCGGAATTTTCGCCGGGCTCGGTGCTCACGTGACACTCGTCTATCGCGGCGAGAATATTTTGCGCGGCTTCGACGACGACGTGCGCCAGCATCTTCGCGTGGAGATGGAGGCGCACGGCATCCGGGTCGTCACCGGCCGCACCTTGACGGGCATCGAGCGGGCAGGGACGCACTATTCGGTCCATATCTCCGACGGCAATCATGTTCCCGCCGACCGCGTCATGTTTGCGACCGGCCGTTTGCCCAATGTCGCCAAGCTTGGGCTCAAGGAAGCCGGCGTCGAGATCGGCAAGAACGGTGGCATCGCGGTCGATGAATATTCGCGCACAAGCGTGCCGACCATCTATGCCGTAGGCGATGTCACCAATCGTATCAATCTGACGCCGGTCGCCATTCGCGAAGGTCATGCATTTGCCGACACCGTGTTCGGCGGCAGGCCCACCATCGTCGATCACTCCAATGTGCCGACGGCTGTGTTCTCGGAGCCCGAGATTGGCGCGGTTGGCCTCACAGAGGGACAGGCCCGCGCCCAGCTTGTGCAGACCGACGTTTACAAGGCCATGTTCAAGCCGATGAAGGCGACACTCTCCGGCCGTGCCACCAGCGTCCTGATGAAGCTTGTCGTCGATGGCTCAACCGACCGGCTCGTCGGCTGCCACGTCGTCGGCGAGGGGGCGGCCGAGATCGCCCAAATCGCGGCTGTCGCCGTGCAAATGGGAGCCAAGAAGGCCGACTTCGATGCCACGATGGCGCTGCATCCGACCGCCGCCGAGGAACTGGTGACGATGCGGAAGAAGACGGCGAGCTACGCCCGCGAAGCCGCAGAATAAGCCGATAAGACAGGCAGAATCGATGGGCTGTCGCGGCGTAAAGCCGGCGTGTATAAGACCGCCGGGTATGGAGATAATGCGATGTCTTCGCGGTTAAATCAGGCCAAGTGGAGCCCGGATTCGTGGCGCGCCAAGCCGATCCTGCAAGTGCCCGATTATCCGGACCGGAAGGCGCTCGCCGATGTCGAGGCCCAGCTCGCTACCTTTCCGCCGCTGGTCTTCGCCGGCGAGGCACGCAATCTGAAAAAGGCGCTGGCGCAGGTCGTCACCGGCGAGATGTTCCTGCTGCAGGGCGGCGACTGCGCCGAGAGCTTTGCCGAGCACGGCGCCAATAACATCCGCGATTTCTTCCGGCTATTTTTGCAGATGGCCGTGGTGCTGACTTATGCCGCAGCCTCGCCGGTGGTGAAGGTCGGGCGCGTTGCCGGGCAATTCGCCAAGCCGCGTACGTCCCCGACAGAAAAACGCGGCGGTGTCGAGCTGCCGGTCTATCGCGGCGACATCATCAACGGCACCGACTTCACGCCGGAGGCGCGCACGCCGGATCCTCGCCGGCAATTGGAGGCCTATCGCCAGTCCGCGGCGACGCTCAATCTCTTGCGCGCATTTGCCGGCGGCGGATACGCCAATCTGATGAACGTGCACCAATGGATGCTGTCGTTCGTCAACGACAGCCCGCAATCGAAACGTTATCAGGAGCTCGCCGGCCACCTGACCGAGGCGCTTGAATTCATGCGCGCCTGCGGCATCGATCCTGAGCTGCATCCCGAAATGCGGACAACGAACTTCTTCACCAGTCATGAGGCGCTGCTGCTCGGCTACGAGCAGGCCTTCACCCGGGTCAATTCGACGACCGGCGACTGGTATTGCACGTCGGGTCACATGGTGTGGATCGGCGACCGCACGCGCCAGGCGGATCACGCGCATGTCGAATTTTGCCGCGGCATCAAAAATCCGCTCGGCCTGAAGACCGGTCCGTCGCAAAAGCCGGACGAGCTTCTCAAGATCATGGATGTCCTCGATCCGGACAACGAACCCGGACGGCTGACGCTGATCTGCCGCGTTGGGGCAGAAAAGGCCGCCGATCTCCTGCCGGCGCTCGTGCGTGCGGTGAAACGCGAAGGCCGCAACGTCGTGTGGTCGTGCGATCCGATGCACGGCAATACAATCACCTCGGTGACAGGTTACAAAACCCGTCCATTCGAACAGATCCTCAAGGAAGTGCGGACGTTTTTTCAGGTTCACGCGGCCGAGGGCACCGTCGCCGGCGGCGTGCATCTGGAAATGACCGGCCAGAACGTCACCGAATGCACCGGCGGTGCGCGCGCCATCAGCGACGAGGATCTCAACGACCGCTACCACACGGTCTGCGATCCGAGGCTCAATGCCGAACAGGCGCTCGACCTCGCCTTCCTTCTGGCCGATCTTCTCAAATCGGAGCGCCAGGCCAAGGCAAAGCCGTTTGCCGCGGTGGCGGCGCTGTAAGTAAAATGAGATCGCGTTCCAGGCTTTTGCCATGAACGAACGTCCCGCCGACCGTCTTGCCATTGCCGTCGCGCAGCTCAACCCTATTGTCGGCGATGTTTCCGGCAACCTGGAGCGCGCCCGCATCGCGCGCGCCGAGGCGGCGCGCGAGCATGCCGACCTCATCGCTTTCTCCGAGCTATTCATCGCCGGCTATCCGCCGGAGGACCTGGTGCTCAAGCCGGCCTTCCAGGCCGCTTGCCGCGCGGCCGTCGAGATGCTGGCGCGCGAGACCGGCGACGGCGGTCCGGCAGTCCTCATCGGGGTGCCGTGGGTCGAGGACGGCAAGCTCCATAACGCCTGTGCGCTGCTTGCCGATGGCCGGATCGAGGCTGTCCGGTTCAAGGTCAATCTGCCGAACTATGGCGTGTTCGACGAAAAACGCGTCTTTGCACCCGGACCGTTGCCGGGCCCGGTGAGCTTCCGTGGCGTGCGTCTTGGCCTGCCGGTCTGTGAAGATACCTGGACGGACTGGGGCGACTACGAAAATGTCGTCGAATGCCTGGCGGAAACCGGCGCGGAACTCCTGGTCGTACCCAACGGCTCGCCGTACTGGCGCGCCAAGGCTGATGTTCGTCTCAATGTCAGCGTCGAGCGCGTCACGGAATCAGGATTGCCGCTGATCTACGTCAATCAGGTCGGCGGCCAGGACGAACTGGTCTTCGACGGCGCGTCTTTCGCGCTCAACGCAGACCGTTCGATCGCATTTCAGCTTCCGGCGTTTCGCGAAATCGTCGCAACGACGCATTGGTCGAGAGTGGATGGCATATGGCGTTGTGCGCAGGGACTGCTGGCGCCGGTGGAGGTGCCGGATCAAGCGGACTACACCGCCTGCATGCTGGGGCTGCGCGACTACGTCGAGAAGAATCGTTTCAGGGGCGTCGTGATCGGCCTGTCCGGCGGCATCGATTCGGCGCTGTGCGCGGCAATGGCGGTCGATGCGCTCGGCAGCGAGCGCGTGCATTGCGTGATGCTGCCGTTCCGTTACACCTCGCAGGAATCGCTTGACGACGCGGCGGCGATCGCAAAATCCCTCTGCGTTCGCTACGACATCGTGCCGATCGAGGGCGCTGTGCGCGGGCTGGAGGGGGCGCTGACCGGCGTTTTTGCCGGTACGGCGCGCGACGTCACCGAGGAGAACCTGCAGGCGCGTGCGCGCGGCACCATCCTGATGGCGATCTCCAACAAATTCGGCCTGATGGTGGTGACGACCGGCAACAAATCGGAAATGTCAGTCGGCTATGCGACGCTCTACGGCGACATGAACGGCGGCTTCAATCCGATCAAGGATCTCTACAAGACCGAGGTCTATCGGCTTGCGCGGCTGCGCAATACGTGGAGGCCCGATGGCGCGCACGGTCCCGTCCGCGATGTCATTCCGGAAAACGTGCTGGTGCGTGCGCCGAGCGCCGAACTGCGCGAGAACCAGACGGACCAGGACACGCTGCCGCCCTACGACATACTCGACCAGATTCTTCAGCGCCTGGTCGAGCGCGAGGAGTCGGCCGCTACGATCGCCGCTGCGGGCTTCGACCACGACACCACGATGAAAGTCGAGCGCATGCTGTCGCTTGCCGAATACAAACGTCGCCAAGCGGCGCCGGGCGTCAAGGTGACGCTGAAGAATTTCGGCCGTGACCGGCGCTATCCGATCGTCAACCGGTTCAAAGATCCCGGCACGCCAAATCCGGAGCCGGACCGGACCCTGCTCAAGGATGCGACGATGGCGAAAGCGGGCGCGTCGGATTTCTGACGGCAGCCTCAGTGCGACTGTGTCGCCGATGCCGGCATTGCAGATGACGACAGGAATGGCGGTCCGACCATGCGCACCTTGCGCTTGTTGGGATCGGAATTTGCGGCAGGCGCAGCAAGCACGGATGTATCCGCGATGGCGTTGGCCTGGCTTGCGGCGGCTGAAGCTGCCGGCTTGCCGGGCTGTTTTGGCGCTTGCGACAGCGCTTTCGCATTCTGGTCGGTGACGACGATGTCGCCGGTTTCGAGCGTGGTGGAGTCGTCGGCGTTCTTTAGAGCGTCGGCCCAGCTCTGACCGGGCTTGCGGCACGAGCAACCCGCGGTGATCTCCTTGCGATAACGATAGGCGTTCGGCAGCGCCGTGTATGGCTGGCCGCTGTTGGAGACCGCCTGGTCCATGTCTTCTCCGGGATTGCGAAACGAATAGAGCGTCACTTCGCTCGCGGGGCACAGCCGCTGGCAGGCGCGGTCGTCGTCGGCGAAGCGGCTCGCCACCGTGGAGTACGAGATCGGGAAATAATAACCGTCGCATGTGCGCACGCACACGGTGTGAAATGTGCCCGAAGGCGCGCCGTCGCCGTTTGGATTGAGCACCGTACCGTTGCCCAGAAGGGCATCGAAAAACCCGGCGGGACCGGAAGCGGAGGCCGCGGATGCATATTGGGCGCCGCAATTATTTTGCGCCAGCTGCCCGATCAGCACGCGGCGTTGGCCGTCCTGGCTGGAATTGCCGCTTTGCAGCTGCTGGAGATCGCTCGTGGTGCGATCGAGATTGCCGCGCATCTGCTGAATTTGCGAGGTGATCGGCCCGCATTGCGGCGACAGCGCCGAGAACAGCGCGAAAAATCCCTCGCCTGCGCAGCCGGCCTTGTGTGCCTGCGCGACCGCGCGGTCGAGGTCGGCCTGCTGCTTGGCGATCGCGTCCTCATCGCGCTTGATCTGATCGGTGCGGGCAGGGTCCGCGGCGCCTTGGTCGAAGGCGGCGAGCTGGCCTTCGAGGCGGACGCAAACCGGATTTGACGAGGCGGGCTGCTGATTGGCCGCAGGCGGATTTGCCGGGGCTGGAGCCGGAGCGCCTTGCGCCAGCACGGAGCCGGACAATGCCGCCGCACCAAGCGCTGCGATAAACAGAGTTCGCAGCGCCTGTCGGCCGCGGCCGCGTAATTTTTGGATCATTCTGGTCCCGACACCGGTTCCGCCCAGGGCGGCGGATCAAGCCCCGGAATGGTGGTTAAAGTGTGAAAGCGCCCGCTGTCAATCACTCGCTGTCGGGCTGATTTTCCGGGCGCGCGCGGTCGAATGCCATGAGCTTCAGGCACGCCGAATCGACGCCGACGATTTTCGGGAAACGCTCCAGCGGCACTTTCAGCCGCCGTGCATTGTTGATCTGGGGAACGAGGCAGAGATCGGCGAGCGTCACGGCATTGCCACAGGCATAAGGGCCTGGCGTCAGCAACTCCTCTATCGCCTCGAAACCGGTGACGATCCAGTGGTGATACCAGGCATCGATCGCGCTCTGCTCCTGGCCCATGCTGTTTTTCAGGTAGCGCAGTGGGCTCGTATTGTTGAGCGGATGAATGTCGCAAGCGATGAGGTCTGCGAGCGCACGCACCCTGGCGCGGGCGATCGGATCCTTGGGCAGCAGTGCCGGCTCGGGATGGGTCTCTTCGAGATATTCGATGATGGCGAGCGACTGGATCAGGACATCGCCGGCCGGAGTGACAAGAGTCGGCACGCGCATTTGCGGATTGACCGCGCGGAATTCCGGCCGCTTGTTGTGGCCGCCGTCCTTGATGAGATGGACCGGCACCGTCTCATAGGCGATGCCCTTGATGATTGAGCGCGATGCGCACGCGATAGGCGGCCGAGGAGCGGAAGTACGAGTAGAGCTTCACGCATCCTCCGCGATGCCGTCTTTGCCGGCGGACTCGGCGACGAGTTGCCCGGACCGGTCGGTGATCTGCTGCAGAGCGCGATAGAACGCATCGCGGTCGTTCGGCGTCAGGAGATCCGTAAGGCGCCGGGAAAAATCCAGCGCGTGCGGTGCGAGCTCCTCGTAGGTCGCCCGGCCGGTCGCGGTCAAAGACAGAAACGCCTCGCGCATATCGGCGCGATTGACGCGCCGCGCCAGAAGCTTGCGTTTTTCCAATAGCGCCACCGCGCGTGACACCTTGGTCTTGTGCATGTGGGTGTGCGCGCCGATGGCTTTGCCGGTCATCACGCCATATTGGCCGAGCGTTACCAGCACCCGCCATTCCGGCACGCCGATGCGATAGCGCCGCGCATAGACGCGGGATAGCGCCTGGGAGACGAGGCTCGACACCACGTTGAGCTGGTACGGCAGGAATTGCTCAAGCTTCAGCGGCGCCTGATCGCTGTCGATCGCCGCGCCGGCCCTGTCGTGGGTCTCGGTTTCCAGAACGTGCTGCCCGGGCATCGCAGGAAGATGGACGAACTTATGGCCTTGCGCAACGGCATCGCGAGGCATTCGCCCACCCGACGTGGAACGAATATCCGGCGCTTTTCACGGCCGATGCGGGTGTGTATTCGCTCGGTCGGCGAGAATCCGAGCTGTTGAAATTCGCGCCGCTGCCGCGCGAACGCGAAAAGGTCAGCGCGAGCACTCGATGGCGACGAAATCGTCGCAAACGCTGCCCTTGCAGGAGCCGGGTCCGCTCGTCGGGATGGCGCCGGTGATGTCGTCGCGGTCGACTTTGCGGAACGACAACGCCTGTGCGTATTCGTGCGAGTGGCAATACGTATTCGCCACTGTTTCACCGCAGGCGGCGCCGGATGTCAGGCAGTGGTCGACGCCGTAACCGTCGGCCCCGCCGGGGATGATGAAGAGACGTTTTTCGGCGTGCGCCGCGGCGGCTGCGGCGAGAAGGAGCGCCGCGCCGGCGCTCGCCGCGATCAAAACACGCATGATTTCCCCTCGGGGTCCCGCCGGCTTCAACAAGTTTGAGAATGCGGCCGTGTGGTTAAGCTTTCGTTAAGTGACGCAATCCAGACCGTGGTAACGTGCCGTTGCAGCGGCATTTTGCCAGGATAGTTGAGGACCTTGACGCAATGCGCCCCCTCGACCATTGTGCGGGCCATGAACGGCCAAAACATCATCTGCGGCATTTGCCGGGAGATTATTCGCTAGCGACATTCGCTGGCTGCGGCCGTCTTTTCTCATCATCGAGACCCAGGCACGCCCGGCCAGCGGCCAGGGTGCGTATTTTGGGTCGATGAGATGGAACTGAAACTCTACGATACGCTGACGCGCGAGAAGCGCATCTTCACGCCGCTCGATGCGGCGAACGTGCGCATGTATGTGTGCGGGCCGACCGTTTACGACTTTGCCCATATCGGCAATGCGCGGCCGGTGATCGTGTTCGACGTGTTGTTCCGCTTGCTGCGCCATCTCTACGGCGCCGATCACGTCACTTATGTCCGCAACATCACCGACGTCGACGACAAGATCAATGCGCGCGCGGCGGAGGAATATCCGGCGCTGCCGCTCAACGACGCGATCCGCAAGGTCACGGAAACGACCGACCGGCAATTCCACGAAGACGTCGCCGCACTCGGCTGCCTGCCGCCGACCGTCGAGCCGCGCGCCACCGACCATATCGCCGAAATGCGCACGCTGATCGAGCGGTTGGTCAAATCCGGCAACGCTTACGTTGCCGAGGACAACGTCTTGTTCAGCGTGCCGTCGATGAAGGACTACGGTCAATTGTCGAAGCGGCCGCTCGACGAGATGATCGCGGGGGCGCGTGTCGATGTGGCGCCCTACAAGAGGGACGCGCAGGATTTCGTGTTGTGGAAGCCGTCAAAACCGGGCGAGCCGGCGTGGCCGTCGCCCGCCGGGATCAAGACCCCGGGGCGGCCCGGCTGGCACATCGAATGCTCGGCGATGTCGTGGAAGCATCTCGGCGAGACCTTCGACATCCACGGCGGCGGCATCGATCTCGTCTTTCCGCATCACGAAAACGAAATCGCGCAATCGCGCTGCGCCTTCCATACGCCGGTGATGGCGAATTACTGGACGCACAACGGCTTCCTTCAGGCCGAAGGCGAGAAAATGTCGAAGTCGCTCGGCAATTTCGTCACCATCCATGATCTGCTGAAGGACTGGCCCGGCGATGTCATTCGGCTCGCCATGCTGCAAACACACTATCGCCAGCCCATCAATTGGACGGTTGCCGGCTTGCGCGAGGCCGAAAAGACGCTCGATCATTGGTACGAACTGACGTGGGACGCAACGCCGAGTTTGTTTTGCGCCGACGCGCTTGCTGCATTGGCTGACGATTTGAATACGCCAAAGGCAATCGCTGCCTTGCATGAATTGCGTAACGAAGCGGGCAAAGGCATCAAAGCGGCCGCGAATTGCCTCAAGGCGAGCGCGCAAATGATTGGAGTGCTGGAAAAGACGTCCGCTGAATGGGATGCGTCGCGGAAAGCGCTAAGCTCCGTCGACGAGTCCAAAGTGGCCGGTCTGATCGAGGCGCGAAACACTGCGCGCAAGTCCAGAAATTTTGCCGAATCCGACCGCATCCGCGACGAGCTCGCCAAAATGGGCATCGTGCTCAAGGACAGTAAAGCCGGCACCACTTGGGAGATCGCCCGATGACCTCCCGTGAAATGCCAAAACTCGCGATGCGGCCGATGCTGCCGACGGATGCTCCGCTGCTCGCGGAAATTTTTCGTGCTGCGATCGAAGAATTGACGGCCGACGACTACTCCGAGGCGCAGCGGGAGGCCTGGGCGGCCGCCTCCGATGACGAGGAGGAATTCGGCGCGAAGCTCGCGGGCGAACTGACGCTCGTCGCCACATACGGCGGCGCCGCAGTCGCTTTCGCATCGCTTGAGAACAATATGCGCATCGATATGCTGTATGTGCATCCGGCAGCCGCCAAGCAGGGGGCCGCGGCCATGCTGTGCGATGCTCTCGAAAAGCTCGCTGCCGCGCGCGGCGCGAAGGAGCTGACCGTGGATGCCAGCGACACGGCGCGCGGCTTTTTCGAAAAACGCGGTTTTTCGGGGCGCACGCGCAACACCGTGCCGCTTGGCGGCGAATGGTTTGCGAATACGACGATGGTGAAGCCGCTTGCGGCCAAGGAGGGCGCATGATGAACCGTTCCACATTCCTCGGCATGCGCACCCACCATGTGGTGATTGCGCTCATCGCGATCCTGATCGCGGTTGCGCTCGCATCCAACTATTATCTTTGGTGAGACGGGTTCATGCCGCGCGAGCGCCTCTATTTGTTTGATACTACGCTGCGTGACGGCGCGCAGACCAATGGTGTCGATTTCACGCTGGCCGACAAGCTTACGATCGCGCGCATGCTGGATGAACTCGGCATCGACTATGTCGAGGCCGGTTATCCCGGCGCCAATCCGACCGATACGAATTTCTTCGCCGAAAAGCGGCCAATGCGGACGACGCTCACGGCCTTCGGCATGACCCGGCGGCCCGGCCGCTCGGCCTCGAACGATCCCGGCCTCGTGGCGCTCCTCGACGCAAAGGCCGAGGCGATCTGCTTCGTCGCCAAATCCTGGGATTATCACGTCCGCGTGGCGCTCGAGACCACGGAGGAGGAAAACCTTGCCTCGATCCGTGACAGCGTGCGCGCCGCCAAGGCCAAAGGCCGCGAAGTCTTGCTCGACTGCGAGCATTTCTTTGATGGTTACAAGGCAAAGCCCGCTTTCGCACTCGCTTGCGCCAAGGCGGCCTATGACGAAGGCGCGCGCTGGGTCGTGCTCTGCGACACCAATGGCGGCACCCTGCCGCATGAGATCGAGCGCATTGTCGGCGAAGTCTGCGCAAGAATTCCCGGCGATCATGTCGGTATCCACGCTCATAACGACACCGAGCAGGCAGTGGCGAATTCGTTTGCCGCCGTGCGCGCCGGCGCACGCCAGATCCAGGGCACGCTCAATGGGCTTGGCGAGCGCTGCGGCAACGCCAATCTCGTCTCAATCATCCCGACGCTGAAACTCAAGAGCGAATATACGGATAAATTCGAGATCGGCGTTTCGGACGAAGCATTGGGGAAGCTGGCGCGGGTGTCGCACGCGCTCGACGAACTGCTCAATCGCGCGGCGAATCGTCACGCGCCCTATGTCGGCGAAAGCGCTTTCGCCACCAAAGCGGGCATCCATGCGTCGGCGATCATGAAGGAGCCGGCCACGTACGAGCATGTCGCGCCCGAGCGCGTCGGCAACCGGCGCAAACTTCTGGTTTCCGATCAGTCCGGCCGCTCGAACGTGCTGGCGGAACTCGACCGCATCGGTCTTGCGATCGACAAGGACGATCCCCGCGTGACGCGCCTCCTCGACGAGGTCAAGGAACGCGAGGCGCTGGGTTACGCCTACGAAGCGGCGGACGCCTCATTCGACCTGCTCGCCCGGCGGCTCCTCGGTCAGGTGCCGCACTATTTCGACGTGGAAAAATTCGACGTCAACGTCGAACAGCGCACCGACGCGGACGGCAAACCCTTCACCGTGAGTCAGGCCGTGGTGAAAATCAAAGTGGGCGATGAGCATCTGATCTCGGTCGCGGAGGGTATCGGTCCCGTCAATGCACTCGACCTCGCGCTGCGCAAGGACCTCGGCAAGTATCAGAGTTTCATCACCGGCCTCGAACTGACCGATTATCGCGTGCGCATCCTCAATGCCGGCACACAGGCCGTTACGCGCGTCTTGATCGAGAGCGCCGATGAGGCCGGCGACCGCTGGACCACGATCGGCGTGTCGGCGAACATCATCGATGCATCATTCCAGGCGCTGATGGATTCCATCGTTTACAAATTGATGAAATCCGGCGCGCCGGCGTAAGTGCGAGGCCGTCATGATTGATCACATTTCGCTCGCAGTGCGCGATCTCCGCAAAGGCGAACTGTTCTATACCGCTCTGCTCGCGCCGCTCGGCCTGACAAAATTGCGCGAATGGCCTGATGCGGCCATCGGTTTCGGGAAAAAATATCCCGAATTCTGGATAAACCGGCGCGATGCGATGAACCCGGTCGCCGACGATAGTGGCGTGCATATCTGCCTGCGCGCGCCAGATACGGCGGCTGTCGACGCCTTCCATGCCGCCGCACTGAAGGCCGGTGGGACGACGGACGGCCCGCCGGGGCTGCGGACCGAATATCACGACAATTATTACGCGGCTTTCATTCGCGATCCCGACGGCAATCGCATCGAAGCGGTGACGTTCGTGAGCGGCGCGGTGGCGTAACGGCTCACAATCGTTCGACCGGCACCGTCATCGATTTTTCCGTTTCCGTGACGCCGCGCGCGGCGTCGCGCAGCTTCGGCAGAATTTCCTCGGGGCTGTTGGCGACAAGAAAGTCGACCCGCATCGCTGCCGGAAGAAATTCCTGGTCGCGCATGTGTGTGACCAGGGAAAGCATCGGATCCCAATAGCCTTTGATATTGGCGAACAGAATCGGCTTCTTGTGGCGGCCGAGCTGCGCCCAGGTCATCTGCTCGACAATCTCCTCCAGCGTGCCGATACCGCCGGGCAGGGCGACGAAAGCATCGGCGCGCTCAAACATCGTGCGCTTGCGCTCATGCATATCGCGCGTGACGATAAGCTCCTGAGCGATCCGCTTTGGATGCTCGCGCCTGGTCAGGAATTCGGGAATGATGCCTGTCGCTTCGCCGCCGTGCTCGAGCACGGCATTGGCAACTGCGCCCATCAGCCCGACCGAGCCGCCGCCATAGACGAGCCGGACGCCGTTTTCGGCAAGTATCTTGCCGAATTGGCCTGCCGCCTCGACGAAAGCAGGATCAAGACCTGGGCTCGATCCGCAATAGACGCAGACCGCATTGATTTTGCTCATGGATTAATTCTCATTGAGCCGTAGATGTGGCGTCGATTCGCCCGCGCTGCAAGCGTTTTGGGAAGACTGCTTCGTTCGGGTGCGCGGCGTTGCGAAAGCGCTTATATGACAAAAACACTGTGTGAGGGACGGTGGCAGCCCATTGCGGCCCGTCCAGGCTCGGGCTTGCGATGAGAGAATTTCAACGGCCGAACGAGCCCCTTAAGCGCGCCATGACTGGCGGTGGCGGAGCCGTGTTCTCGACGCTCGTCCACCTGTGGCCCTATATCTGGCCGGCGGACCGGCACGACCTGAAACTTCGCGTCATCTTCGCCACGGTTCTCCTCTTCGTCGCCAAATTCACGACGATCGCCGTGCCGTTCACCTTCAAGTGGGCGACCGATGCGCTGGCCGGTCACGGCACCGCGCCTTTGGCGCCGGGCAATTGGCTCGCCTGGGCCTTCGCTGCTCCGGTAGCAATGACGCTCGCCTATGGCGGCATGCGCATCGTCATGGGGCTGCTGACGCAATGGCGTGACGGCATTTTCGCCAAAGTCGCGATGAATGCAGTGCGCCGCCTGGCAATGCTGACCTTCGAGCATATGCATCTGCTTTCGCTGCGCTATCACCTCGAGCGCAAGACCGGCGGGCTGACACGCGTCCTCGAGCGCGGCCGCAACGCTATCGAGACGATCGTGCGCATGCTGCTGCTCCAGCTCGCGCCGACGATCGTCGAACTGGCCCTGGTCACCGCGGTTCTATTTTTGCATTTCGACTGGCGCTACGTCGCCATCGTCGGCGTCACGGTCGTTCTCTATATGGCGTTCACCTATTATGCGACGGAATGGCGCATCAATATTCGCCGCAAAATGAACGAGAGCGACAGCGACGCCAATGCCAAGGCCATCGACTCGCTGCTCAACTACGAGACAGTCAAATATTTCGCCGCCGAGACGCGTGAAGCAAAGCGCTACGACCGCTCGATGGCGCGTTACGAGAACGCCAGCGTAAAATCCTACGTCTCTCTTGCCGTACTCAATGCCGGGCAGGCGGTGATCTTCACGCTCGGACTCGCGGCGGCGATGGTGCTGTGCGCCTATGGTGTTGAGCGCGGCAGCAATACGGTCGGCGATTTCGTGATGATCAACGCGATGATGATCCAGCTTTATACGCCATTGAATTTCATGGGCATGGTCTATCGCGAGATCAAGCAGGCGGTGATCGATATCGAGATCATGTTTTCTATCCTGTCGCGGAAGCCGGAGATCGAAGACCGGCCGAACGCGCGTTCGCTGCAAGTCAGCGCCGGCGCCATCCGTTTTGAGAATGTGTCGTTTGCCTATGAACCGGAGCGTCCGATCCTCAAGGGACTAAACTTCGAAGTCGCCGCCGGGCGCACCGTCGCCATTGTCGGGCCGTCCGGCGCCGGCAAGTCGACGATTTCGCGGCTCCTGTTCCGTTTCTACAACGTAACCGGCGGCCGCATCCTGATCGACGGGCAGGACATTCGCGAGGTGACGCAAACGTCGTTGCGCGCCGCGATCGGCATGGTTCCGCAGGACACCGTGCTGTTTAACGATACGATCCGCTACAACATCCGCTACGGGCGCTGGGACGCGAGCGATACCGAAGTTGAGGAAGCGGCGCGCCAGGCGCAGATCGATGGCTTCATCCGCCTTGCGCCGAAGGGTTATGAGACCGAGGTCGGCGAGCGCGGCCTGAAACTTTCCGGCGGCGAAAAGCAGCGCGTCGCCATCGCCCGCACCATTCTCAAGGGTCCGCCGATCCTTCTGCTCGATGAAGCGACATCGGCGCTCGACAGCCATACCGAAAGGGATATTCAGGATGAACTCGACCGCGTGTCGCGCAATCGCACGACGCTCGTCATCGCGCACCGCCTGTCGACGATCGTCGGCGCTGATGAGATTCTCGTGCTCAATCACGGCGTGATCGTCGAGCGCGGCACGCACAGCGAACTCTTGGCGCATGGCGGGCTCTATGCCAGCATGTGGAATCGGCAGCGCGAGGCGCAAATGGCGCGCGAGATTTTGGCTGATGTTGGTGACGGGGAGCCGATCGCGCCCAATCGCAATCCGCCGGAAGCAATCGAGGATGAGCAGCCGCTCGAACTTCTGCCGGCGGCGGATGCGGCTGAATAACCCATGTCCGTCATCGATTCGATCCGCAAACAACTGACGCCGATCCATCCGGAAGGTTATCCCTTCATCGGCGGCTTTGCGCTGACGAGCCTCATTCTGTTCTGGCTGTGGACGCCGCTTGGCTGGCTCGCCACGCTCGTCACGCTGTGGTGCGCGTATTTTTTCCGTGACCCCCCGCGAGTGACGCCGGTGCGCGACGGCATCGTGGTGGCGCCGGCGGACGGTCGAGTAAGCCAGGTCGCCAATGCCGTGCCGCCCAATGAACTCGGGCTGGGCGGCCGACCACTGCCGCGCGTTTCCATTTTCATGAGTGTGTTCGATTGCCATATCAATCGCAGCCCGATCGCCGGCCGCATCGAGCGCGTCGTCTATCGCGCCGGCAAGTTCCTCAGCGCCGATCTTGATAAGGCCAGCGAAGTCAACGAACGAAATGCTTTCGTTATTGCCATGGGCGACGGCCGGCGGATCGCGGTGATCCAGATCGCCGGCCTCGTGGCGCGGCGGATCGTCCCCTTCGCGCGCGAAGGCGACGCCGTCGGCGCCGGCCAGCGTATCGGCATGATCCGGTTCGGCTCGCGGGTGGATGTCTATCTGCCTGAAGGCACACGCGCCCTGGCGGCTGAAGGCCAGACGGCCCTCGCCGGCGAGACCGTACTGGCCGATCTCAGGGCAAACGACCCGACGCGGACATTCCGCGTGTCCTGAGAGGGCATTAACGAAGGAAATGCCCTGCGTGGCGGGGCTGGATCAAACCGGCTATATTGCAGGCATGGCCATGCCAACATCAGGTTCCGGCAAGCTGCGGCAGCGGCGCTTCCGCCGTATTCCCGTGCGGACGCTCGCGCCGAATCTCATTACGCTCCTTGCGCTATGCGCCGGCCTGACCGCCATCCGCATGGCGTTCGAGGACCGCTATGTGCTGGCGCTGGCGGCAATCGTTTTCGCGGCAATACTCGACGGCATCGACGGCCGCCTGGCGCGCTTTCTGAAGGGGACATCGCGGTTCGGCGCCGAGCTCGACAGTCTCTCCGACTTCGTCAATTTCGGCGTCGCGCCGGCGCTGGTTCTCTATTTTTGGGACCTGCATGAGCTGAAATCGGCGGGCTGGATTGCCGCCATGGTGTTTGCCATTTGCGTCAGCCTGCGACTCGCGCGCTTCAACGTCATGATCGACGATCCCGAGCGCCCGGCCTGGACCAGCAATTTTTTCGTCGGCGTGCCGGCGCCGGCAGGCGCCATCACCGTGCTGCTGCCAATCTATTTGGTCTTGCTCGGCATGCCGCGCTCATCCGTGTTGACGTGGCTGACGCTGTTTTACACGCTCGCCATCGCCCTGCTCATGGTTTCGCAGCTTCCGGTGTTCTCCGGCAAGCGCGTCGGCAACCGCGTGCCGCCCGAAATGGTCGTTCCGGTAATCGTTGTCGTGGTGTCGTTCATCGCGCTCCTGATCGCCTATCCGTGGGTCATCCTCACCGCCGGTACGCTCGCTTATCTCGCGTGCCTGCCATTCGGCTGGCTGTCCTATCGCGGCTATGAGCGGCGCTCGCGTGAGAGCCAGCCGGCGACTGCGCCTGCACCCGCGCCGGCATCGCCGGCGATGCCGGGTCCCGGCATGGCGCGTCCGGCCGACGACGAAGATCGTCCATCGCGCCTCAATTGAGCGACGTTGCGGGCTTGCGCAGGACGCGACGGATTTTTGTCATGCGAGTTGCCCGCCGCGCCTTCCTCGCCTCAGCCGCCGTATCGCTTGCGGCTCCCGCGATCATGCGGTTCGCGCGCGCCGACGCGCCAATCACGCTCAAGCTGCATCACTCGTTCTCGTCGGTGTCGAGCGTACACGACAAATTCCTGGCGCCTTGGGCGCGTAAAGTCGCGACAAATTCCGGCGGCCGTATTCGTATCGACATTTTCCCGTCGATGCAGCTTGGCGGCGCGCCGGCGCAGCTGTTCGACCAGGCGCGCGATGGCGTCGCCGACATCGCCTGGGTCGCACCGAGCTGGACGCCTGGGCGGTTCCCCAAGGCCGAGATGTTCGAATTGCCGTTTCTGCCGTCGCGGCGCGCACTTGTCAGCTCGAAGGCGCTGCAGGATTTTGCCGCGGCAAATCTCAAGGATGAATTCAGCGAGATTTATCCGATCTGCTTTTCATGTTCGGATCGGGCCGTCGTGCACACCAATCAGGCAGTGCGCACGATCGAGGACATCAAGGACATGAAATTGCACGTGCCGACGCGCCTTGCCGGCGACGCGATGCGCGTCCTCGGCGCGCAGCCGGTGCCGATGCCGAACGCACAACTTCCATTGGCGATCACCGGCCATGTCGTCGACGGTTGTGTCGATCCCTGGAATCTGGTGCCGACCTACCGTCTCAACGATCTCTTGAAGATGCATACCGAGTTTTCCGATTCATCGCTGAGCAGCACGACGTTCGTGCTGGCGATGAACCGGGAAGCTTACGATCGGCTGCCGCGCGAATTGAAGGCCGTGATCGACAGCAATTCGGGCCAGCCTGCCGCCGGCCTGGCGGGCGCGATGTGGGATATTCAGGCGAATGCGGTTGTCCAGATGGTGGTGGATCGTGGCGACGTCATCGTGACGTTGTTGCCGGAAGCCGTCGCACATTGGCGCAAAGCAACCGAGCCGGTCATCGAGGCGTGGCAAAAGGACATGAAGGAGAAGAAAGTCGACGGCGGCAAGCTGCTCGCCAGCGCGCGCGCGCTGTTGGCCAAATACGTCAACGAGCCGGAACCGACGCCGCCGCAATCCCCGCCGCCGCAGCAGGATGCCGTCACGCAACCGCAGCCGGAAGCAAAGGCCGACGTCAACACGGGTCCGAAGATCAATACGCCCGCCGCCCAGCCGCCCGCGCCGGCCGCCAAGCCCGTGGTGAAACCGGCCGCCGGGTCAGCGCCGGCACCGGCAACCCCAACCCCGTCGATGGCGCCTGCGGCAAGGTCTGCTCCACCCGCAGCGGCGCCAGCGCCGCATGTCGCCGCGCCGACGCCGCCGGCCTCTGCACCGAGCCCGGCGCCCACGCCGACACCACCGAAACCAGCGGCTCCTGTGGCGAGGTCCGCTCCTCCGGTCACGCCCCCCGCGCCACCGGTCGTGAAACCTGTCGCGCCACCTGCGCCCGCGACGCCTGTGGCGTCATCGGCGCCGGTGCCTGTTGCGCCAATGCTTCCGCATCCGCCGCCGGTTCCGGCGCCCGCGGCGGTAACGCCGCCAAAGGCTCTCGATATTCCGCTCTGATTATTGCGGCAGCGGGTGGCCCGGCATCAGGTCGTAGGGGTGAGCCCAGCCGGGCAGCGCCTTCATGCGCTCAAGCCACGCGCCGATATTCTTGTGTTCGGCGGCAATGTCGAAGCCGAATTCGGCAGCGGGATAGTAGAGGTAGGCACAAAACGAAACGTCGGCAATGGTCGGCCGGCTGCCGAGGACGAACGGCGCCTGCGACAGCCGTTTGTCGAGGATCGCAAGACTGCCGTCGATCCGGCCTTTGAGGAACGCCAGCACCGCCGGATCGCCGGCCGGGCGGGCGAAATTCTTCAGAAAGCGAAACGGGCCGAGAAACCCGTTGACCTTCTGATTGTCGAAAATGATCCAGCGCAGCGCCTCCAGCCGGGCATCCTCGTCGTTGTCCGGTTTGAACTGACCCGAGCGTTCGGACAGATAGGCAAGGATGACGCCAGATTGGCTCAGCTTCTTTGCGCCGTGCACCAGCACCGGCACCTCGCCCATCTCGTTGACCTCCGCACGATATTTTGGCGTGCGCGTTTCGCCGCCCTTGAAGAAGTCGACATAGACCGGCTGCCAATCCGCATGGATGAGATTGAGCATCAGCGCCGCGCGATAGGCATTTCCCGATTGGGCAAAGCAGTAGAGCTGGTATTCCGGCATAATGACTCCTAGCGCGTGAGCGAGATCGCGACGCCACCGGCGCCATGACCCTCGAAATGGCCATTGGCGAAGGCGAGTTCCGTCAGCACTTCGCCCTTATGGTCGCGCAAGATCAGCCTGTCGTGTTCGAATGTCCACTTGCGGCTGGTGAAGAAATTTCCGGGACAACCGCCGGCAGGCGCGATGGTGCCTTCTGCCGTACCCGGCGTGTCGCCAAACGTCATGACGCAGGCGCTGCCGCCCGCGGCGGTCAGTTTCCACCGGCCTCCGAGATCGACCGGAGGCGGTTGCGGCGGAGACGGGGATGGCGGCGCCGCTACGGGCGCTGCCGCCGTCTCCGGCGGCGATCCGCCGAAGCGTTCGGTGTTGGCGCAAGCAGTGAGCGCCGCGAGCCCGAGCAGCAACGCTGCGGACTTCGTTATGCGCGCGCCCCACTCTCTGATTTGCATCAAGCTGACCATCCGCAATCCGGCATCAACCTCACCGCATCGTCGGAATGACGAACTCGGCGCCTTCCTTGGTGCCCGACGGCCAGCGCGCCGTCACGGTCTTGGTTTTGGTGTAGAAGCGGATCGAGTCCGGGCCGTGCTGATTGAGATCACCGAAGCCCGAGCGCTTCCACCCGCCGAAGGTGTAATACGCCAACGGGACCGGGATCGCGAAATTAACTCCGACCATGCCGACCTGAACCCTGTTCGCGAAATCGCGTGCAGTGTCGCCATCGCGGGTGAAGATTGCAACGCCGTTGCCGTATTCATGTTCGGACGGCAGGCGCACCGCTTCCTCGTAATCTTTGGCGCGCACCACCGCGAGCACGGGGCCGAAAATCTCTTCCTTGTAGATTGTCATGTCGGGCTTTACGTCGTCGAACAGACAGCCGCCGATGAAATTGCCGTTTTCGTAACCCTGGAGCTTGAAGTTGCGGCCGTCGACGACAAGCTTGGCGCCTTCCTTGACGCCAAGATCGACATAGTCCTTCACCTTGTTGAGGAGCGCCCTGGTCACCATCGGGCCGTAGTCCGCCTGCTGGTCGGTCGATGGACCGATCTTCAGGCTCTCGACGCGCGGGATCAGTTTTTGCACCAGCGTGTCGGCGGTTTTCTTGCCAACCGGCACGGCAACCGAGACCGCCATGCAGCGCTCGCCCGCCGAACCGTAGCCGGCACCGATCAGCGCGTCGACGGCCTGATCCATGTCCGCATCGGGCATCACGATCATGTGGTTCTTGGCGCCGCCGAAACATTGCACGCGTTTGCCGTGGGCGGTGCCGGTCGAATAAATGTATTCCGCAATCGACGACGAGCCGACAAAGCCGATCGCCTTGACGCGCGGATCGGTGAGCAGCGTGTCGACGGCCTCTTTGTCGCCGTTGACCACGTTGAGCACGCCTTCGGGTAATCCCGCTTTAAGAAACAGTTCGGCAATGCGCATCGGCACCGACGGATCGCGCTCCGACGGTTTCATGATGAAGGCGTTGCCGCACGCTATGGCGGGCGCGCATTTCCACAGCGGAATCATGGCCGGGAAATTGAACGGGGTGATGCCGGCGACGACGCCGAGCGGCTGGTGCATGGAATAGAGGTCAATACCCGGTCCTGCGCCCTCGGAGTATTCGCCTTTCATCAGGTTCGGTATGCCGCAGGCAAACTCGACCACTTCGAGGCCGCGCTGGATGTCGCCCTTGGAGTCGGCAAAGGTCTTGCCGTGCTCGGACGAGAGAAGCCGAGCAAGATCGTCATATTCGGCCTGGATCAGCTGCAAAAACTTGAACATGACGCGGGCGCGACGCTGCGGGTTGGTGGCGGCCCAGCCTGGGAAGGTGGCTTGCGCATTGGCGATCGCCTTCTCGACCTCCGCTTTGCCGGCCAGCGCGACCTTGGCCTGGACCTCGCCCGTATTGGGATTGAACACGTCGCCAAAGCGCCCTGAGGAGCCTTTTACCTCCTTGCCGCCGATAAAATGGCCGATCTCACGCATATTGCTCTCCCTGACGAAACGGCGCTGCGGCCGATTTTACCAATGCATCTTGCTGTTTTTTACGGCGGCGGTCATCCCCTTGCCGTGGCATGACGATTGGCGGCTCGGAATGGCGAATTGACGCGCCTGGCCGCTGTTACATGGGCCAAAGGTCCAAGCGGTAACCGTCCCTTAAGCGCATTGACCCTACCTATAGGGGCATTGTCTCGGCGCGTTGTCGCAGGTTGGGTAGGGTTTTATGGATATTGCAACAGGCTTGGGCCTGCTTGCCGGGGCTGCCGTGGTCTCCACCTTGATGCTCATGGGTGGCGGCTTCGGGATGTTCGTGAGCGACCACGCCGTCATCATCATTTTCGGCGGATCGTTTGCCGCCACATTGATCCGTTTCCCGCTGTCATCGATCTTTCACGGTTTGCCGCTCGGCATGAAGTTCGTCTTCAGCATGCGCCGCATCTCGCAGCGCGAATTGGTCGACGAGATCGCCGGACTTGCCGAGATTGCCCGCAAGCAGGGGCCGATCGGACTGGAAAAAGTCGAAATCGAGGATCCGTTCCTCGCCAAGGGCATCCGCTTTGTCGCTGACGGCTACGAAGCCGAATTCATCCGTGACAATCTCGAACGCGACCGCGACAACTTCCTGAATCATCTCGACGAAGGGCAGAAAATCTATCGCGCGATCGGCGACTGCGCTCCCGCCTTCGGCATGGTCGGTACCCTGATCGGCATGGTGCAGATGTTCGCCAACATGACCGATCCGTCGAAGCTCGGCCCGTTCATGGCGACGGCGCTCCTCGCAACGCTCTACGGCGCGGTCGTTGCAAATATCCTGTGCCTGCCCATCGCCGACAAGCTTCATCTCAAATTGGTCGACGAAGAGATCAATCGGACCCTCATCATCGACGGCATCCTCATGATCCGCGAATTGAAGAGCCCGACGCTGGTGCGCGAAATGCTGATCGCCTACCTCCCGGAGAAACACCGCGGCGAGGCCGAGCCGGAGCCTGTTCCGGCTTGACGATGGGCGTACCGGCGTAAGGCCAACGGTCGACAGCGATGGCAAGGCGTAAGGAAGCACACGGCGGCGGCCACGGCTGGTTCGTTACCTTTGCCGATCTGATGGGTCTGCTGGTCAGCTTTTTCGTCATGCTGGTCGCTTTCTCCAACCAGGACCAGCAGAAGCTGCAAATTGTCGCCGGCTCGATGCGCGACGC
Source organism: uncultured Alphaproteobacteria bacterium (assembly GCA_963808205.1). Lineage (GTDB taxonomy): Bacteria > Pseudomonadota > Alphaproteobacteria > Rhizobiales > Xanthobacteraceae > BOG-931. Next base: position 188,418 of record CAWEER010000004.1, on the reverse strand, counting down.
CTTCGGCGTGCAGACCAATGTCCGCTATTCGGGCATCATGGAAGTGGACGGACTGCCGACCCGGCCGAGGCTAAAACACGCCGCGCACGTCCGGCCTGAGGATGCCTCGGCCACGCCCACACCCGACGAGCATGCACACGAGCGCGAGTTCGGCGGCAGGTTCAAGAACGATCAGGCCTTCGCGCTGGCGTCGGCATCGCTTCGGCAAGCGTTGCAGGACATGCCGGAGCTGACCGAAGCCAGCAAGCAGGTCGTGATCGAGGAATCCAAGGAGGGCCTGAACATAGACATCGTCGATCAGGATGGCCGTTCGATGTTTCCCGAAGGCTCCAAAGAGCCGTACGAGCGCACACGCGTGCTTATCCAGAAAATCGCCGGACCACTGAAGGCGACGCCCTATCACGTCTCGATCACCGGTCATACGGCCGCGTCTCAGGCGCCGCCGCAGCCGGACTATGGGCCGTGGAACCTTTCGGTCGATCGCGCCAATTCGGTGCGCAAGATCCTCGAAGAGGAGGGATATCCCTCCGCAAACATCGACGAAGTGGCCGGCAAGGCCGACACCGACCCCTTGTTCCCGGACGATCCCTATATTGCGGCCAATCGGCGCGTAACCATCACCGTGATGAGCGAAGCATCGCCGGTTCCGCCTGACCTGAAGCCCTGATTATTATTGCCGCGAGCGCAGGGCGCTCCGGCGGCGACCCGGCATGTTGCCGGTGCTTCGGCAATGCTATAAAGGCGCTTCCTTCGTAGTGATTTGGCGGCAATAGCGACGCCCATGACCACGCATACGCCCGATCGGGCCCCGGCTTCGGCGCCATCGATCGGTGAGCGGCACGAGAGCGACGTTTCCTCGAGTTTCCTGACCCTGACTTTCGGCAGCATCGGCGTTGTCTTCGGCGACATCGGCACGAGCCCGCTCTACGCACTGCGCGAGGCGGTGACGGCGGCAAGCCCGGCGGGTGCGATCAGCCGGGATGCCGTGTTCGGCGTGCTGTCGCTCATTCTTTGGTCGCTGATTATCGTCGTCACCTGCAAATACGTGCTGATCCTCTTGCGTGCTGACAACAACGGAGAGGGCGGCACGCTGTCGCTCACCGCTCTCGCGAGCCGCGCTTTCGGGCGGCGCACGGCGCCCATCTACATTCTTGGCGTGATCGGCGCCTCGATGTTTCTCGGCGATTCCGTGATCACGCCGGCGATTTCGGTTTTATCGGCCGTCGAGGGGCTCAAACTCGCGACCCCTGCCTTCGAGCATTTCGTCGTCGGCCTGACCGTTGTCATCCTCATTGGATTATTCGCCGTTCAAAGCCGGGGCACGGCGCGCGTCGCGAGCTTCTTCGGGCCGGTCATGCTGGTCTGGTTCCTGACCATCGCGGTCGCCGGTTTGTTGAACATTCACGACGATCCGTATGTACTGGCGGCAATCAACCCCTATTACGGCGTGAAATTCCTGGCCGAACACGGGCATATCGGCCTCGTCACCCTTGGACTTGTCTTTCTGGCGGTGACCGGCGGCGAGGCGCTGTATGCCGATCTCGGGCATTTCGGCCGCAAGCCGATCCAGATGGCGTGGCTGTTCCTCGTGTTTCCGGCCCTCGTGCTCAATTATTTCGGCCAGGGTGCCTTGGTGCTGGCGGATGCCTCGACGATTGAAAATCCGTTCTATCGCATGGTGCCGGATACGCTTTTATTGCCGATGATTGTGCTGGCGACCGCAGCGACCGTGATCGCGAGCCAGGCCGTAATCACCGGCGCATACTCACTTGTCGCACAGGCGATCCAACTCGGTCTCCTGCCGCGCCTCGCGATTCGTCACACCTCGGCCGAACGCCACGGCCAGATCTACATACCGCGCGTGACGATGGCGCTCCTCGCCGGCGTGTTGCTCCTGGTCGGGCTGTTTCGCACGTCGAGCGCACTTGCTTCCGCTTATGGCATTGCCGTTACCACGACGATGGTCGTCGACGGCATCCTTGGGCTGATCGTGGTGTGGAAGCTTTGGCACTGGAAACTATGGCATGCCATCGCGCTGGTCGCGCCGCTGGTTTTCGTCGACAGCGTGTTTTTCTCGGCGAACCTGCTGAAGATTTTCGATGGCGCCTGGGCGCCGCTGGCATTTGGCGCCTCAATGGTTCTGCTCATTTTGACGTGGCGTCGCGGCACCGGAATATTGGCGCAAAAGACGCGGCGTACAGAAGTGCCGCTCGAAACGCTGGTACGAAGCCTGCAAAAGAAGCCGCCGCATATCGTGCCGGGCACCGCGGTATTCCTGACCAGCGAACCCGATTTCACGCCGACCGCACTTCTGCACAATCTCAAGCACAACAAGGTGCTGCACGAGCACAACGTCATTCTTACGATCGTAACCGCCGATACGCCGCGCGTGTCCAATGATGAGCGCGTGCAGATGACGCAATTTTCCGAGCATTTCACGAAGGTCGCCCTGAAGTTCGGCTACATGGAATCGCCGAATGTGCCCAAGGCACTCGCCATCGCCCGCAAGCTTGGCTGGCATTTCGACATCATGTCGACGTCGTTTTTCCTGTCGCGCCGTTCGCTCAAGCCGGCGGCGCATTCCGGCATGCCGCAATGGCAAGATCGTCTGTTTATCCTGCTGGCAAAATCCGCCAGCGACGCCACGGACTTCTTCCAGATACCGACAGGCCGCGTCGTGGAAGTCGGCACGCAAGTGACGGTTTAGCCCGGACAGCGGTCTGGCTTGTCTTGTAACATGTTGAAAATAAACATATATTTCTGACAGAAAGTCTATTTTGGAATGCGGTGTCGGGAGCCAGTGACGCCGGGGTTAGACCAGCGTATATGAGCGCCGCCGTCTATTGTGCGCCGCACTATTCCCAGGAGCGGGCGAGGCCTGTTTCGTTCATGACAAATAGCACCGCCGCTCCAGTCGCGAGCGGAGCGCCGTCGGATGGCGAAGACAAAGCGCATGCCGGCAGCGGCATCTGGGCGCTCGCCGTCGGCAGCATCGGTGTCGTTTACGGCGATATCGGCACAAGCCCGCTCTACGCATTGCGCGAAGCGATCCTTGCTGCTTCCGGTCCGGACCATGCCGAATTGAACCTGCCGACGGTGCTTGGCGTCGTGTCGCTGATCCTGTGGGCGCTCTTCATCATCGTCACGCTGAAATACGTCGTGATCCTGCTGCGGGCCGACAACAACGGGGAGGGTGGCACGCTGACCCTGATGGCGCTTGCCTCGCGCGCCGTCGGCCGCATGGGCAAAGCCGCAGGCGTTGTTGCGCTGCTCGGCATCATCAGCGCTGCGCTGTTTTATGGCGACGCCGTCATCACGCCGGCTCTTTCGGTGTTGTCTGCAGTCGAAGGCATCGACATCGCGACACCGGCATTTCACGCTTACGTCGTGCCGCTGACGGTCGTGATCCTGCTTGTGCTGTTTGCGGTGCAGTCGCGCGGCACGGCAAAAGTCGCGGCTCTGTTCGGCCCGATCATGGTGATCTGGTTCATAGCGATCGCGCTTCCCGGTCTTTTTTGGATCGCTGCCGATCCCAGAGTGCTGTGGGCGCTTAGTCCCTATTTCGGCGTCATTTTCCTTCTGCACCACGGCATTGTTGGACTCTTCACCCTCGGCGCCGTGTTCCTCGCCGTAACCGGCGCCGAAGCGCTCTATGCCGATTTGGGGCATTTCGGCCGCGGCCCGATCCAGATTGCGTGGCTTGCCGTGGTGCTGCCGTCACTGGCAGTGAATTATCTCGGACAAGGCGCGCTGGTGTTTACCCATCCGGAAACGATCGAGAATCCGTTCTTCCTGATGTATCCCGATTGGGCGCTCATCCCGATGGTCGTGCTGGCGACGGTCGCCACTGTGATCGCAAGCCAGGCGGTCATCACCGGAGCCTATTCGCTGACGAGCCAGGCAATTCAACTCGGGCTGTTGCCACGCCTTGAAGTGCGCCACACTTCGGCGCAACAGGCCGGTCAGATTTACATGCCGCGGGTCAACGGGCTTCTCCTCCTCGGCGTGCTCCTGCTGGTCGCCTTGTTCCGTTCCTCAAGCGCGCTGGCCTCGGCCTACGGCATCGCCGTGACCGGCACGATGGTCGTCACCTGCATGATGGCCTTCATCGTGATCTGGCGGATGTGGCGGTGGTCGCCGCTTGCGGCCGCCGCGCTGATGCTGCCGTTCCTCGTGATCGACCTGACCTTCCTCTCCGCGAACATGCTCAAGGTATTGCAGGGCGGCTGGGTGCCGCTGGCGCTCGGCGGTCTTGTGATGCTGCTGATGTATACGTGGCGCCGCGGCACCAGAATATTGCTCGCCAAGACGCGCCGGCTCGAGACCCCGCTCGATGATCTCGTTCGCATTCTCGAGAAAAAGCCGCCGCAACGCGTTCCCGGCACGGCCGTGTTCCTGACCAGCGATCCGACGAGCGCGCCGACCGCGCTCATGCATAGCCTCAAGCACTACAAGGTCCTCCACGAGAAGAACGTCATCCTCAGCGTCGAGACCACGCATACTCCGCGCGTTGAAAGCGAGACGCGCGTGCGCATTGAGCCGGTCGGCTCGACCTTCATGCGGGTGAAGTTGCGTTTTGGCTATATGGAGGTTCCCAATATTCCGCGTGCGCTTGCCATCGCGCGCAAGCTTGGTTGGCATTTTGACATCATGTCGACGTCATTTTTTCTCTCGCGGCGTTCGCTGCGGCCGGCGCCGCATTCGGGGATGCCGCGCTGGCAGGATCGGCTGTTCATCGCGCTGGCGCGCTCCGCCAACGATGCGACGGACTACTTCCAGATTCCGACCGACCGGGTGGTTGAAGTTGGTACACAAGTGACTGTTTAGGGCGGCCGTCGTAGGCTAAAACCTGCGAATTCGAGGAGTCGCCGATGTCAGATCAATCCCCCACTGTGCGCGACCTGACCCCACAGGAGGTCGCGGAGGGCCTGGAGCAGGGACGCATGGTGCTTGTCGACGTGCGCGAGCCCAACGAAACCGACATCGAGCGCTTTCCCGATGCCGTCCTTGAGCCGCTTTCGGCATTCGATCCGACTGCTATTCCGGATCCGGCCGGGCGCGAAGTGGTGTTTGCCTGCCGTTCCGGCCGTCGTTCGGTGACCGCCTCGCTCGCGGCGCAAGAGCAGGGCTTTGCCTATGGCAGCCACCTCGCGGGCGGTATTCTAGCCTGGAAAGCCGCCGGCCTGCCGACCGAGACGTGAAGGACTAGCGTGGACCCGGCGGTCTCAAGCACAGCCTCCCTCGGCCGTTACGCATTTGCGTTCGGCTTGATTCTGATTGCCCTGACTGCGGCCCTGAATTCCACGCCGGCGGCGCCGAAGGGACGTGTGGTCAACTATTACAATTGGTCCGATTACCAGGACCCGGCGGTGCTCGGCGAATTTACCAAAGAGACAGGGATCACGGTCCGCTACGACACGTTCGACTCCAACGATACGCTGGAGGCAAAGCTGCTGGCCGGCAAGTCCGGATACGATGTCGTCGTGCCGAGCGCATATTTTCTCGCCCGTCAGGTCCAGGCCGGCATTTTCCGGCAAATCGACAAGTCCAAGCTGACGAACCTTCCTTCTCTCTGGCCCGAGATCGCCAAACAACTCGCCTTTTATGATCCCGGCAACCAGTACGCTGTCGATTACATGTGGGGAACCACCGGTATCGGCTACAACGTGAAAAAGGTGAAGGAAATCCTTGGACCCGACGCCGTCATCAACTCGTGGGATTATGTTTTCAATCCCGACAAGATCGCGAAGTTCAAGGATTGCGGCATTCACCTTCTCAATTCATCCGACGACATCATGTCGGCCGGGTTGCACTATTTGCATCTCGATCCGAATACCAGCGATCCGGCCGATCTTCAGAAAGTCACTGACCTTCTCGTCAAAATCAGGCCCTATGTGCGGAAATTTCATTCGTCGGAATATCTCAATGCGCTTGCCACGGGCGAGATCTGCTTCGTGGTCGGTTTCTCCGGCGATGTCATCCAGGCGAAAAAGCGCGCAGCGGATGCCAAGGGCGGCATCGAGCTTGCGTATTCGATCCCCAAAGAGGGCGCACAATTGTGGTTCGATACGCTCGCTATTCCAAAGGACGCACCGGATCCGGAAGAGGCGCACGAATTGATCAACTACCTGATCAAGCCTGAAGTTGCGGCGAAGAACACAAACTATGTCTCATACGCCAATGGTGATTCGCCGAGCCCATTCATCGACAAGTCGATCCTTGACGATCGCACGATTTATCCTGATGCAGAAACCATGGCGAAGTTCTATACCATCGTGGCGCACGACCAGAAAACACAGCGCCTGATCAACCGGCTGTGGACACGCATCAAAACCGGGGAATAATTCGCTCGTAGCCCGCAAGCGCGACATCGTGGCACGATGTCGGCGCCCGCGACCGGGTAAAAACGCTTCGTAAAATAAATGGGGGAGGAACATGACACAGTTTAAGCCGGGAGCGACGCCGACGCGGCGCGCCATAATCAGGAGCACCTGCGCGATCGCTGCCGGTATCGCGGCGCCAGCGCTTCTGCGCGTGACTCCGGCTTACGCCGATTATCCGGATCGTCCGGTAAAATTCGTCGTCGCCAATACGCCAGGCGGCCCGTCGGACATCGTTGCACGGATGGTGACGGCGGCGCTTTCGCAGTCGACCGGCAAAACGTTCATCGTCGAGAACCGCGGCGGGGCGGGGGGCAATATCGGCATGGAATATGCGGCGCGCGCCGAGCCTGACGGTTATACGATGCTGCTTGCGACCAACGCCTATTCGGTGAATTACGGCCTCTACAAATCGCTACCCTACGATCCATTCAAGGACTTCGTCGCCGTCAGCGAACTTGCATCCTCGCCCAATACATTCGTGGTCAAGGCAGAGTCTCCGGCAAAGACGATCAAGGACTTCGTCGATCTCGCGCACGCCAATCCGGAAAATTTCAACTGCGCGACACCGCCGATCGGAACGACACCGCAGATCCAGCTCGAAGTCCTGAAAATCCGCGACAATCTGCCCAAGCTTACCGACGTGGTGTTCCAGGGCGGAGGGGACGCGATAACGGCGTTGTTGAGCGGTACTGTCCAATTGAGCTCGGGATCGCTCGGTCCTGCCCTGCCGCACATCAAGGCCGGCAAGATGCGCTGCCTCGCGGTTTGCGGCGCGGAGCGCTGGCCCGATTTGCCGGATGTGCCGACCATGCAGGAGTCAGGCTATAAGGACTTCGTCTTCGCCACCGACATGGTGCTGCTGGCTCCGGCCAAGACCCCACCCGACGACATCAAATGGCTGGAGGCGCAGACGCTGAAGGCGTTGAGCGCGCCTGGAATGAAGGACAAGCTCTACCAGGCGGGTTTCCTGGTGCGGCCGCAAGGAGCCGCCGCGGCATGGGCGCGGGTGAACAAGGAAATCACCCAGTTCAAGCAAATCATCGACCAGGCCGGGATCACAAAGCTCTAGTACGCAACCGGATCAGTTGATTTTGACGAGGGCGCCGCCATCCACCGGCAGCGCGACGCCGGTGATGAAATTGGCTTCGTCGGAAGCCAGAAACAGCGCTGCATTCGCGACGTCCCAGGCGGTCCCCATCTTGTGGCGCAGCGGCACGCGCGCATCGCGGGCGGACGCGACCTCGGCCCGGCTCTTGCCGCTGACGCGGGCGCGCGTATCCACCGCCATCGGTGTGTCCATCAATCCGGGCAGGATCGCGTTGGCACGCACTCCAAACTCGGCATTCTGGATGGCGACCTGCTGCGTAAAGGCGATCAATCCGGCCTTGGTCGCCTTGTAGGCCACGTAGGGATAGTTCTCGATCGCGGAGATCGACGAAATTGTGAGGATGACGCCGTTACGCTGCGCGCGCATCACCGGCAGGACGTGCTTGCAGGCCATGATCGCGCCGCGCAGATTGATGATGGCGATGCGGTCGAACGCCGCCTCGGTAAAGTCCGCGAGGGGGGCGTCGCCGCCGGCGAGGCTGACGCCGACATTGTAATGGAGGATGTCGATGCGGCCCCAGCGCCGGCGTGCGTCCTCGACCATCGCCGCGAGCGTCGTCTCCCTGGTGACATCCGCTTCGAACGCGGCGCAGTCGCCGCCGGACTGTCGCGCCATCGCCGCCGTTTCCTCGGCAGACGAGAGCTTGTTGTCGACGGCCAATATCCTGGCGCCTTCCTGCGCGAAGCGCAAAACCGTGGCCCTACCATTGCCCATTCCCTCGCCCGGCGATTGACCGGCGCCGACAACGATGGCGATCTTGTCCTTGAGGCGCATGCGAACCCCCGGCTGCAATGGCACTGCAAAAGCAGTTGGCCAAAGACTTTACGGGTACGATCGCGCCCCGGAAAGCCGGCTCATCACCGCCAGCGGCGGTGCAGCCATAGCCATTGCTCGGGATATTGACGGACCCAGCCTTCGAGCACTGACGTGATCGCCTGCATAGTGCCCTTGATATCGACACGGCCGTCTTTATCGCGCGGCTGTTCGATCGGCTCGGAGATTTCGCCCCAGAAGCTGTTGCCGTCCGGATTGCGCACGACGCGCGCGCCGTAGATCGGCAGTTCGGTCTGCCGTGAAAGCATCGCCAGCAGCGGGTTGGCGAGGCAGGTCCGGCCAAAGAAGGTCACTTCGACGCCCTTGCTATAGTGCTGGTCGGCGAGCATGCCGACATGGACGCCGGATTGCAGAAGCCGCGCCAGCCTGACCGGCGCGTCGAGCCCGGTCGGGATCAATTCGCCCATCAGGGGCTCGCGCAATTTGACGATGACGTCGTTCACGGCGGCAATATTCGGCCGCCGGTACAGCACGGCGGATTTCACCCCGATCAGTTTGGCGCCGACGCCGGGCAGTTCCCAATTCGCCAGATGCGCGGCAAAGCCAATCGCCGCCTTGCCGCTCTTGATGATGCGGTCGTGACGATCCTTCGATTCCGGCGAATAGGTGATGACGTCCGGCTTTGGCTCGCCAAAACCCTCGACGCTGAACTCGTCGAGATGCGCAAACTCGATGGCGATCCGGCCGAGATTGTCCCACACCCCGTCGAGGATCTTTTCGATTTCTGCATCCGATTTCTCGGGGAACGCGGCCCGCAACTGTTCGCGGCCGACGCGGTGTTCCTTGAAAAGCGGCCCGACCCTGCGCATCAGGGCGCCGGCGAAATTCGCCATGCGCTTGCGGTCGGTATGCTTGATGGCGCCGAGAAGACCCACCGTAAGCGCGCCGGACGCCGTATCGAGCAGGTGCTTAAAGGCCCGTTCCGGCATCAAAACAGGACGATGATCTTGCCGAACACTTGCCGGCTTTCGAGGCGCGCCAGGCCACGCTCGAATTCCGCGAGCGGAACTTCGGTGTCGATCACCGGCAGCAGTCCGGACGCCATCTTGGCGAGGCTTTCGCGGATGTTGCGCATCGAGCAGCCGAACGAGCCGGTGATGCGGTATTGCTGCAGGTAAAGCTGAAACAGGTTCATCGTGATCGATTGTCCCGTGGTCGAGCCGCAGGTGACGAGCCTGCCGCCGCGCTTGAGACAAAGCAGCGAGCCGTTGAACGTGTCCGGGCCGACATGTTCGAAAGCGACATCGACGCCCTTCTTGCCGGTGAGCTTGCGCACGATGGTCTCGAAGCGGTTCGTGCGGTAATTGATGACGTGGTCGGCGCCGAGTGCCTTGGCCTTGGCCGCCTTGTTGTCGTCGCCGACGGTGGTGATGACGGTGGCGCCGATTGCCTTCGCCATTTTGATCGCCGTCGAGCCGATGCCGGAGCCGCCGGCCTGCACCAGTATGGTCTCGCCCGGCTCAAGCTTGGCATTGTCGAACAGCATGTGCTGTACGGTGCCGAACGCGACCGGCGCGCACGCGGCGTCACGAAAGCTCACTCCCGTCGGAATCGGAACGACGAGCCGCGCCGGCATGTTGATCAGGTCGCGGGCAAAGCCGTCGACGTGGAAACCCATGATGCTCGCGACATTTTCGCAAAGATTGTCGCGGCCCTCGCGGCAGGCCTTGCACGTGCCGCAGGTGAGGGCGCCATAGGCGACAACTCTATCGCCAACCTTCGACGCGGTCACATCCGGGCCTATTGCGACGATCTCGCCCGCGGCCTCGACGCCGACGACGAGCGGCAGCTTGCGCTTGGCGAAAGCCATGCCGCGCCAGCCCCACACGTCGATATGATTGAGCCCGATGGCCTTGATGCCGATCTGCACTTCGCCGGCGCCGGGCGCAGGCGGCGCCGGAACGTCCACGATTTCGATCTTGCGGTCGGCGACGAGCGTAAGCGCGCGCATGGAACGCGGCGATGCTACGTTCATGCGTTCACCTGCTGTTGTTGCCGCAGCGCCGGTCACGCCGGCTCCCGGGCCAGCACGAGAGAAATGTTCTGGCCGCCGAAGCCGAACGAATTGGAGATGGCGCGGCTGATCCGTGCATCGCGCGCCACGTTCGGCACGACATCAAGAGGAATCGCCGGATCCGGCACCTTGTGATTGATCGTCGGCGGGATGCGCTGGTGTTCGAGCGTGAGCGCCGTGAACACCGCTTCCACGGCACCGGCGGCCGTGAGGGTGTGACCGATCATCGATTTGTTCGACGACATCGGAATGGTGCGGATGCGCTCGCCGAAGACGGTGGAGACGCCGAGACATTCCATCTTGTCGTTCTCCGGCGTCGAGGTGCCATGCGCATTGATGTAATCGATATCTTCCGGGCCGACCCCGGCGTCGGCCAGTGCAATGCGCATGCAGGCGATGACCGGCTTGCCGTCGGGGCTCGAGCGGGTGCGGTGAAACGAATCCGATTTCTCGCCGCATCCTTCGAGGATGGCGAGCACTTTGGCCCCGCGTGCTATCGCATAATCGTAGTCTTCAAGCACGAGCGCGCCGGCGCCTTCGGCCAGCACGAAGCCGTCGCGGTTCTTCGAGAACGGCTTCGACGCCTGCTCGGGCGGATCGTTCTGCGTCGACAGTGCCGAGAGAAGCGAGAAGCGCACCAGCGATTCCGGCGTCAGCGAGCCGTCGGCGCCGACCGCGAGCACGGCTTTGCATTCGCCGCGGCGGATCGCTTCGACGCCGAGCTGGATCGCCGTGCCGCCGGACGCGCACGCCGTGGTGAGCGAGATCGGTGAACCTTCGGTGCCGAAATGCTCGGCGAGGTTCTCGCCGATAATGCCGTATTTCAGCGTCTCATAAATCGGCGAAAACTGCGGCTCACGCGCCACCCGCATCAGATCGGGATAGGTCGCGTCCTGGTCGGGCATGGCCTTGGCCGCCATTTCCTGCCGGTAATGCCATTCGATTTCGAGCGGCGGCAGGGCCAGAAACAGCGGACCGGGAAAGTGGCCCTTTGTGCCGATCGCGGCCTGTGCAATCGCTTCCTCGCTGGCGAGGAACGCAAGACGTTCCGAAAGTTTCGCCGGCGGCATGTAATCCTTGTAAACGTCGTCGACCGTGCCGGCGATGGTGGTACGCAGTGAATCGAGCGGGAAGCGCGAAATGCGCCGGATGCCGGAAACGCCGGCTGACAATTTCGCCCAGTTGTCGGTCTTGCCGACACCGAGCGAGGTGACGACGCCCATGCCCGTGACCGCGATCATCGGGCGGCCTGCTCTGTCGCGTTTCGCGCTGGCGGTGGGGCGGGTCGACGACATCGCAGTCTCCTTCAGTTTACGCGCTCGAGCAGTGCGAGCCCTTCACCGCGCCAATTGCCGACGCTGGTGACGACGACCTGGGAGAGATCAGCCGGTCCAGTCCCGGCGTCACCGCTTCCGGCCGGCCCGAACAGCTTGCCGTGCTCGATGACGCCGCAGCCGATAGCCAGATTCGCCATGAACTGGGTATCGACCCCATGCCCGATATACGTACCGGTGGCGCGAACCGGAAGGCCAATTTCCTTGAGCACGCGCGCCTCGGCGGATGTCGCGGGTTCGAGGCCGGCCGCACCGGAAATGATAGCGGCGTGCGACCGATCGACTTTGGGGGCAATCGCGTCCCACTGGCGGCGCAGCGAAGTTTCGGCTTCGCCCGCGTGGCGCGCATTGCGGTCGGAGAACACCTGCGAAATTCGCGCTCGCGGCTTTGCGCCGCGGGCTTCGGCGTGCTGGCGGCTTTCCAGCACCAAAAAGGCGCCCATGGTGCCGAAAGCGATGCCGCCCTGGGGGCCGCGATCCCAGACCGGCGCGAATTTGCCGCTGAGCACAACGCCGCCGAGCTCGAAAGCAAGGAGCACGTCCCAGCGGGTGCCGTGATAGGCGCCGCCGACCAGCGTCAATTCGCTCTGGCCTGCGGCGATGCGGGCCTGCGCCACCCGCACCGCGTCGACGCCGGCTGCCTCTTCGCCCATGAACGTGCGCGAGGAACCGACCACGCCGTGCACCAGCGAAATATTGCCGGCGAGAAGGTTGGGAAGCTGTGCCAGGAACAACGTCGGCCGCAGATCGCTCATCAGGCGTTCGTTGAGGAAAGCGCCCGGTTCATTGGTCTTGCGCAGGCCGGCCATGATCGCAGTGTCGACGGCGATGTCGCGTTCGCCGCCGCCGGCGGCCACGATCATGTCGGCGTGGTCGAGAAGTTCGGCCTTGCCGGCGATACCGGCATCCGCGAGCGCCATCCCGGCCGAATAGACGCCGACCCGCTGCCAGGTTTCCATCTGGCGCTGATCGCTCTTCTTCGGGATGTGCTTGTCGAAGCTCACCGGCGCGAGCTGGTGCACGACGTAAGGCGCAAAACTCTTGTCGTCGTAAACCGGCGGATCGCCGCGCTCGAGATGAGCCCAGGCGGCTTCCAGACCCTCGCCCAGACTGCTGAGCAGGCCGACGCCGGTGATCCATACCTCGCGGAGTTCGCTCACTTCGCGAACTCCCTGGCCGGGAAATTGATGCGATCAGCCCACGCCCACAGCCCGTCGCGCAGTTCGCGACTCGGATAGGGCACGATGCGGTAGGTCAATGTTGCGTCGCAGATCGCCACGCCCTTGCGCCAGCCCTTGGATTTGCCGATGGCATAACCCGACCCCTCATGAATGACGCGCCCCTCGAATTCGAGCTCGTCACCGGGAAATACCGCCGTGCGGATTTTGCCTTCCTTGACGCCGGCAAGGGCCGGCAAGCCGGTAAAGCCGGTCAGTGCGCTCACCAGCCATCCCGTCGTTTGCGCCATGCACTCGATCAGCAGTACGCCGGGCATCAGCGGATAGCCCGGGAAATGGCCCTCGAAAACAGGGCTCTCTTTCGGCACGGTGCAGACGGCGCGCGTCATTCGCGACGGCACATCGACCTCGACGAACCGGTCGATCATCTGAAAATATTCAAGGCGCATGCGGCGCCTCAGGCGCCCTTGGCAGCGATCAGCTCGTCGATCCGCTCGCACAGGTTCTTCAGCACGAAGTACTGGTCGGTCGTCGCCTTCCCGTCATTGACTTCCTGGGTCCACTGTTCGAGCGGAAGCTTGATGCCAAACGCCTTGTCGATGGCGAAGGCGATATCCAGGAAGTCGAGACTGTCGATCTCGAGATCGTTGATTGCGTGACTTTCCGGCTTGATATTCTCACGCGGGATATCGCAAGTTTCCGCAATGATTTCAGCCACTTTATCGAACGTAGTGGACATCGGACGTGCTCTTTTGGTCAGCAGGGATGGGCGCCGGCCCAGTCCGGCGCGAGCAAGCCCGTCGATCGGGCCCCTCAACTATGAACGCCTCGTATAGCGAAGGATTTCGTCAAGTTCAACGGCGGCCGCCCCGGCCACACTTGCGCTCCAGCCGGCCCGGCTATAGCCGATTTGGTCTTCCAGCCAAGACCTTACCGGCGGAGCTTCCACGGCCATGCCCATCCGTCACGCTTGATCGGCCAAGCCATATTACCTAATGAACCCGCCGAGAGGTCCATGATGCCGAAGGCGCTCGTGCGCAAGCGTTGTTTCGTGCAGATGACAGGCTACGAGCCGGTCGGGCCGGAACACCAGCATCGCCGCTTTATTCGCGAAATGGCGCGATTTCAGAAGGCCTGGAGCGTGCAGGGCGAGGTTTCGCCGCTGACGCTTTCGGCCGACGAAACGGTGGCCAATTGGACGGTCGAGACGTCCGGCCCGAACTGGCACGTCACCACGGAATTCCACTGGTTCCGCTGGGATGATTTCGTAGCCACTGACATGGCGGCGAGCGACTGGACAAGATTTCCGCTCGGCATGGCCGCGGTGATGGAGTTCGTGCTGACGGCGACGGTGGTGCGATATTTTACCGTGGCGTGGCGATACGGCGGATTTTTCCTTTATCCGCTTGTCTATGTTCTCGGGATGGCTTGGCTTTCGATTTCGGCGACACGATTTGCCGTTATCCACCTTGGCCTGCCGTATCACATGGTGCTCGCGCCGTTGCTTTGGCTGGCGATCTTCTCGGCCTTGAGGTGGACCTTCGGACGGCTGGTCCATATCGGCTACGCGCTCGACGATTGGTATTTCGCGCGCGATTTCATCCATCGCGTGCGGCCGGGCCTCGAAGATCGCCTTGACCGCCTTTCGCATGAACTGGTGCGCCTTGTCCGCGAAACGGATGCCGACGAGATTATCGTTGACGGACACAGTCTGGGCGCGCCGCTATCCCTTGTGGTCGTCGACCGCGCGCTGCAAATCGACCCGCAGCTCGGCGCCCGCGGCAAGCCGCTCCACATCGTGTCGAGCGGCTCATCGCTGCTGAAGGTGGCGCTGCATCCGGCAGCCGGCTGGTTGCGTGAAGCCGTCGGCCGGATAGCGAAAGCGCCCGCTGTCTATTGGGTGGAATACCAGTCGTTGGTCGACGTCATCAACGTGTACAAAGTCGATCCGGTCGCGGCTTTGGGCCTGCCGGCGACGGGCAAGCCGATCGTGAAAATCGTTCGCATCAGAATGATGGTGGAGGAGCACACCTACCGGCGCTTCCGCCTGAATTTTCTGCGTATCCACCGCCAGGCTGTCATGGGCAACGAGCGGCGCTATTTCTATGACTACTACATGCTGTGCTGCGGCCCCATCGCGCTCACGGACCGGGTCGAGATGCCGGAACAGGCGGTTGCGGCATTTGCGCAAGATGGCGCATTGGTCGATGGGGTGTCGGGCGGCGGTGGCTTGGCCGTCGCGTTGCCTGCGTCCGCGTCGGAGATTTAACCCGTGACCGCCGCGCTATCGAAAATCATCTGGCTCGCATTCGGGATAGCCTGGTTCATTTTGCGGCAGCGGCCGGGCCAGCGATCGCGCAAGACGCCGATCCGTTACTCGGGCCGCGACACGCGAGAATTCGTGCTTCTCGGCGCCTCTTTCACCGGGCTCGGCATCGTGCCCTGTCTCTATCTGGCGATTCATTTTCCGCGGTTTGCCGATTATCAATTCATCCCGGTATTGAGCTACCTCGGAATTGTGGTCGAGTTGACGTGCCTCTGGCTTTTCTACCGCACCCATAGCGATCTCGGCCAAAATTGGTCGGTCAGCCTCGACCTTCGTGAGCGCCACACACTCGTCACAACCGGTGTCTACGCACTGGTCCGGCACCCGATGTATACGGGCTTTTGGCTGATGGCGCTGGCGCAGGCGCTGCTTCTGCCCAATTGGATTGCAGGGCCTGCCGGTTTGCTCGGCTTCGGCGTTCTTTTCTTCGGGCGTGTGTGGCGCGAGGAGGAGATGATGATCGCCGCATTTGGCGAGGAATATCGTGCCTATATGCGCCAAACAGCGCGTGTCATCCCCTGGGTCTATTGACACAAATGCGCACGTTGCAATTTTGCTACAGGTCGCCGCAGGTTTGCGGAAGAGCGACTATTTGGGGAGGATTTTGGTGCGGAAATCTGGCAGTGCAATATGGATTGCCTGACATGCAAAAGGGTCCGGACGCAATGAAGCGGGTTTTGCAGCAAGCGGTGAGGGTGTCATGAGGGGCTGGTGGCGTTTCATTGCCGCGGGAGTGCTGGCGTTGGGCATGACGCTTGTGCTCGGAGCCAACCCGGGCATGGCGCAGTCGCGCGCGCACGTTTACCTGCTGCGCGGGCTGATGAACATTTTCTCGCTCGGCATGGACACTCTGGGTGCGGAACTGAGCAAGCGCGGTGTCTACACGACGGTCGATAACCACGCCGATTGGCAGTCGCTCGCCGATTCGGCGATCTCACGCTACAAGGCCGGCAGCGAAGGCCCGATCATCATTATTGGTCATTCACTAGGTGCCGACGCGGCGATGGAGATGGCGAACTACATCGGCGCGAGGGGCGTGCCGGTAGCGCTCGTCGTGCCGTTTGACGGCACGCAATCGCTGGCGGCCGGAGCCAATGTTCAGCGCGTGCTCAATCTGACCCAGCGCGACTACGCCTACATGCGGCGCGGTGCGGGCTTCCACGGTTCGCTCGCCAACGTGGATGTGAGTTCCGACCACAGCATCGACCATCTCAATATCGACAAGTCGCCACGGCTGCACGCCCGGGTGATCAGCGAAGTTCTTGCCATCGTCGGCGGTCACCGCGCGCCGGTACCGGGCGCGAAACCGACCACAGTCAATTCTCCGACGCCCGGCGGTCCGGCCGCGGCGCCAAGTGGTGGCGATACCGCAAAACCCGAAGCGGCCCCGGCCGTACCCGCGGCGCCGGCCAAGTCCGGTAATGGCGCGATGAATTCCGATATGCCGAAGCACGCAATGATGGACGGCGGCACCCCCGTGATTGCTCTTCCCGAGCGGGTCGCCGGGCATCCAGGGCCGGATACGGCGGCGACTGCACCACGGAAGCCCGCGGTCGCGCCGCAGCCGATCAATTCGGCGCAAGTCGCGAATTAGTCGCGATCGGCGCGGCGCAAATTTTCTATTGCTGTCTGGGAATCGGGATTTCGATGGGCGCGCAATTGGCGCGTCCCTGCAATACGCAGTCCTGGTCCTTCTGTAGCACTTCGATAGTGTCGGCGATCCAAACTCCGGCGCCCACTAGCAACGCGACGATCGCAAGGGCAATGACATTCATCAGCATTCGCTGACGGTAGTTTATCGGCCCTTCCTGTTCCTGTTCGTACTGCGTGAACGGGTCGCCGGATTCCTGCTCGCCGGGCTGTGCCGCCGAGCCAACAAGTCGTGGCTGTCCCGGGCGAGGCCGGAACCGCAGTACCTGACCGAATGCATCGGCGCTATGTGGGTCTGGTTGGTTGTGTGCCACCTGCGAACCACCTGGCTCCAGAATACGCCGGTGCGGCAAAAAATCGAAGCACCGAATACTCCCATTCGGTAAAGATAATTCTGTCAGAGCCGAGTCGTTTCTCCGGCATTTCAATAGGCCTTGAAGTGGCCTAGATTCGGCGCTTGCTGCCATTCCGCACCAACGGCGAGACGCTTTGCCTGCGGGGCCGGGCGTTTGCCACGGAGCTAATCCATGAAACTCGACTGCAAATCCATCTCCAGCGCATTTACCGCGATGATTGCGGCTTTCGCTGTGCAGCTCGTCCTCGCACCTCTCGCTGCCGTCCCTGCGCGCGCGGCCGATTACGACGTCGGCTCAATCCATATTTCGGATCCCTGGGCGAGGGCGACGCCGAAGGGTGCGGCCGCGGGTGCCGGCTACATGACGATTGCGAACAGGGGCACCACGCCGGATCGGGTCAGTTGCGTTTCGAGCGACGCGAGTGCGCAATGCCAGATCCATACCGTGACGATGGAAAACGGCGTCATGAAAATGCGTCCCGTGGAGGGCGGCCTGGAAATCAAGCCGGGCGAAATTGTCGCGCTCAAGCCGGGCAGCCTCCACATGATGCTCGTCGATCTCAAGCATCCGCTGGATCAGGGCCAGACCATCAAGGCCACGTTGAAATTCGATCATGCCGGTACCATCGACGTCGAATTTCCGATCGCAGCAATAGGCGCACCCGCGCCGGGCGCCGCCGCTGGGGGCGGCACCATGAACATGCAGGGCGGCAGCATGATGATGCAGGGTCCGGGCGCCGGCGGCGGTGCGCAAGGCTCCGGCGGCTCCATGCAGATGAACAAGCAGTGAGTTTCCCGTCACTGTGAGGAGCAAAGCGACGAAGCAATCCGGCGGCGGTGCGGCCGCCAGGATTGCTTTACGTCGCTCGCGATGACGGGAAAAGTTACTTCGGTTCCGGGAATGCCGGCTTCACGCCGTCCGGCAACGGCGCCTTGAAGGTGTTGAGCGTCATCGACACCATCGCGTAATAGCCGAGGATGCCGACAAGCTCGACGGTGCCGGCATCACCGAGAATCTTCTTTACGCGATTGAAGGTGCCGGTGCTGACGCGCCGTTTGGCGTAAAGCTCCTTGACGAAGGCATGGATCGCCATCTCGTCCTTCGGTGCCGATTTCGGCGGGCGGCCTGCCTGAATGGCGCGGATGGTCTCCGGCTTCACGCCCTGCTTCTCGGCAATGACGGCGTGCGCCGCCCACTCGTATTGCGCCTTCCAGAAGTGCGCGGTGCAGAGAATGGCGAATTCGGAAAGCCGCGGCGGTACGCTGGTCTTGAAGCGAACGTGTCCGCCCAGCGTCTGCGCAAGCTGGCCGAAGGCCGGCGAATGCAGGTAGATCGCAAACGGGCCGGACATCTTGAAGACTCCGCGCGGACCGGCCTTGATGGAGTCCGCAAGCGCGCGTTGCTCGGGGGTGAATGTGTCCGGGGAGAGTTTTGGCAGTCGGGGCGATTGCATATCGCGCATGGTTTCCTCTTGGCTTTTGGGCGAAACCGCTTGGTTCGCGTTCTTGTTGTATCGTGAGCGACGGCGGGAAAGTGGCAAAACGAGTGTTGCACGAAGCGATAACGGGCTTTCATTCGGCTGTCGAGCGGCCCGAAGCAATATGAGAGAGCACACGTTGAATTCGAAACGGAATTTTATGCGGCTTATTTTCCTCGGCGTTGTCGCGCTGGTCGGCACGCCGCAGAAGTCTATTGCGTCGGATGAGAAGCAGTCGAAGCAAGCGGCCGAATATCAGGACAACCCGAAAGGCATTCAGATGTGCGCGACCTGCACGCTGTTTGTGGCGCCGAGGTCTTGCAAGGTGGTTGAGGGCGACATCAGCCCGAACGGGTGGTGCAAGGTCTACGCGATGGCCGATTAGCGCTCGCAGGCCGTAGCCGCCCCTGATAATCTCCCGATAGCCCGCAAAAGACGGGGCGACAAAGCAAGGAGGAAATCATGGGATTTCTCAGCGATGAAGATCGCGCCAAGCTTAAGCCTTCGGAACTCCTGACGTACGAAACGCCGATCCCCACGCAGGTGGTTTCGAGCGACGAATATTATCCTTATCCGCAAACCGAAAAGCAGCGCGAGTTGCAGGCCCGCCTCCTCACGCTCGCGGACGATCTGGCGAAGAAACAGGGACTATCGCGCCGCCGCTTTTTTCAAACCGCCGCCGGCATGACCGCGTCTTTTGTCGCAATGAACGAGACCTTCGGTCAATTCTTCGATGCCAGTCCGGCTGAATCCGCGACACCGGCCATGGCGGACGAAAGAGCCGGCTCGCTTAAAGACCAGTTCATCATGGACATGCACACGCATTTCCTGCGTGACGACACGCGCATCATGAATTTCGTCGCCATGCGTGCGGCGGTCGGCAAGGCCGGCTGGAACAAATCGCTGGCGGACAAGGAACAGAGCATCGACGATCTGAAATACGACAATTACGTCAAGGAAATCTTCCTCGACAGCGACAGCAAGATCGTCCTGATTTCGTCGGCGCCTTCCGACATCGAGCAGGACTGGTTCCTGACCAACGAACAGATGGCGCAGGCGCGCGACAAGGTGAACCAGCGCTTCGGCTCGCGCCGCCTTTTCGCGCACGCGATCTTCACGCCGGGGCAGCCGGGCTGGCTGGAGAAGGTCGATGCCGCCATCGCGCTGAAACCTGAATCGATGAAGGGCTACACGATCGGCGACAACACGCATAAGGACACCAGCCGTTATCCGTGGCGCATGGACGACGAGAAGGTCGCCTATAAAGGCTACGAAAAATTCGTGAAGGCCGGCATCAAGAACGTCTGCGTCCACAAGGGATTGTTCGCGCCGCCGCTCGACCGGCAATTCCCGAATTTGCGCGGCTATGTCGATGCGAGCGACGTCGGCCAGGCGGCCAAGGACTGGCCGCAACTCAACTTCATCATCTATCACGGCGCCTATCGTCACGTCGGCGGCGATCCGAAGGTCGCACTGGCCGAGTTCGAGCGGACCGGACGGATCTCCTGGACCAGCGATCTCGCCGATATTCCGGAGGCCTACAACGTCACCAATGTCTATGCCGATGTCGGTCAGCTTTTCGCCATGACGCTCATTTCAGAGCCGAAGGTCACAGCCGCGCTGATGGGCACCATGATCAAGAAGATGGGTGCCGATCGGGTGTGCTGGGGTACCGACGCGGTTTGGACCGGTTCGCCGCAATGGCAGATCGAAGGGTTGCGCCGTTTCGAAATTCCGGAAGACATGCAGAAGCAATACGGCTTCGCGCCACTCGGCCCGGCTGATGGGCCGGTCAAGAGCGCGATCTTCGGCCTGAACAATGCGCGCCTCTATGACATCAGTCCGAAGAAGGCCGAGCTTGAGCTGAAGAACGACAAGCTCACCACGCTCAAGGCCGAGTATGACAAATCCGGCCGCGAGCCGAGCAATCTGCGCTACGGTTATGTCGCCGATCCGGTTTCCGATTTCTCGGTTTTCGGCTGACGGCTGTTTGCCGACTGCGATGCGCCCGGGCCGGCCGGCCTGAGCGCATTTTTTCCGGTTTAGCGAGGGAGTAGTCCATGGCGGTTGCGGTGAATGCCTTGTTCTTCGACGTCTTCGGCACGATGGTCGATTGGCGCACCTCGATCGCGCGCGAGGCGGAGGCAACGCTGAAGCCGCGTGGCTTTGCGCTCGACTGGCCGGCATTCGCCGACGCCTGGCGCGGCGAATATCAGGGCGCCATGGACGAGGTGCGCACGGGGCACATCAAGTTCAGCAAGCTCGACGTGCTGCATCGGCGCAATCTGGAGATCACGCTCAATCGCTTCGGCGTCACGACATTGAGTGAGGACGACAAGCGCACATTCAATTTGGCTTGGCACCGGCTCGATGCGTGGCCGGACGTCCCCCCGGGGCTGGCGCGGCTCAAGCGCAAATATCTCCTCGCTCCGGTGTCGAACGGCAACATATCGCTCATGGTCGATCTGGCGCGGCGCAACAACCTGCCTTGGGACGCCATTCTCGGTGCGGAGATCGCCGGTGATTACAAACCGAAGCCGCGCGTCTATCTTGCGTCAGCGGAAGCATTCGACCTCAAGCCGGATGCCTGCATGATGGTCGCTGCACATTCGAAGGATCTTGCAGCGGCCGCCGCTCTTGGATTGCGGACGGCGCACATCGCGCGGCCGAACGAGCATGGTCCGGGCGGCCACGGAGAACCAGCGCCGACTGTTCCGGTCGACTATGCGGTAAAAAGCCTGGAGGAGCTTGCGGAAAAGCTCGGTACCTGAATTCCGCTGAATCCGGCTGCGCTACGCGTCGCGGCGAGAGAAAATTCCCTGGCGTTCGCAAATCTTCTGCGCGGCGCGCTTCATCTGCGTCTCGAACATGTCGCTTGTTATTTGGCCCAGATATTTCAGAGCGGTCGCCATTGGATTGATCCCTGTCCTGCCGGTTTCCCCATTAACCATTGGACCCACCCTAGGCCGCGCTGCCGAGAGGCAAAGTGACGGGTGTCACAGGACGTCGGTTTTAAATAAGATATTGATATTACTAATAAATATCAGATGGGCTGGCCGCCAAGCGGTGGATAATCGGTGTAGCCCGCGGCAGCGCCGCCGTAAAACGTCTTGCGATCCGGCGGGTTGAACGGACCGCCGCGGCGAAGACGCTCGGGCAGATCGGGGTTGGCGAGGAACAGAGCAGCGAACGACACGAGATCGGCGCAGCCGTCCCGCAACACCGCATTGGCGCGCGCCAAGTCATAGCCTTTGTTGGCGATCAGCGCGCCGCGCCACAGCTTTCGAAAAAATCTTATGTCCGGCACCGCGCCGGCGGCAACCGTGTCGGTGGCGCCAGGCTCGACGACGTGCAGATAGGAAAGGCCGAAGCGATTGAGTTCGCTGACGGCGGTCGAAAAGGTCTCGGCCGGATTGCCGTCGGCGATGTCGTTATATGGATTGGTCGGCGACAGCCGCACGCCGACGCGCTCAGGCCCCCAGACGCCGACGAGCGCTTCCGTGGCTTCGATCAGGAATCGCGAACGATTTATGGCGCCACCGCCATAACGGTCGGTGCGTCTGTTGGCGCCGTCGCGCAGGAATTGGTCAATGAGGTAGCCATTGGCGCCGTGCAGTTCGACGCCGTCGAAACCGGCCGCCCGCGCGTTGGTAGCGCCGCGCCGGTAATCCTCGACGATGCCGGAAATCTCTGCGGTCTCGAGCGCGCGCGGCGTGACGTAAGGTTTCATGCCGTCGAGCGTCCAGGCCTGGCCTGCCGGCGCGATTGCAGACGGCGCGACCGGGGTGGCCCCGTCGGGCTGCAATGACGGATGCGATATCCGCCCGACATGCCAGAGCTGCAAGAAGATCCGGCCGCCCGCGCCGTGTACGGCATCCGTCACGCGCTTCCATCCGGCGATTTGGTCGGCACTGTGGATGCCGGGCGTACCCGGATAGCCGACGCCTTGCGGCGACACCTGTGTCGCCTCACTGACGATCAGGCCGGCGCTGGCGCGCTGTGCGTAATAGGCGGCGTTGAGCGGCCCGGGCACGTTGCCGGGACCGGCGCGATTGCGCGTCATCGGCGCCATCACCACGCGGTTGGGCAGCGCAAGCGGGCCGAGATGAAACGGGGAGAGGAGGTCGATATCGGTCATGGAGATTTTGAAGCGTTGCGCCCCAATATTCGCACAGCCGTCTCTATAGCAAAAGCCGTCCGACAACGTGCCGGGACCAATGCTCACCCGGTTCGTTTACTCCTGAGCGGGCGCTGTATACGGTTGATGAATGTCCATCCGTCCGGCAACGCGGGGTAACAAATGAGCGCGACCACGCACGTATCGCCCGAAATGCACGGTGCTGGAGCAGCGACGCGCCTCATCATTGCTGCCTCGGTCGGCAATGCGCTCGAATTCTACGAAATCCTTGTCTATGGCTATTTTGCCGTTGTCATCAGCAAGGTGTTCTTTCCGGCGGCCGACGAAGCGGTGTCGCTTCTGATCACGTTCGGCACTTTCGGGATTTCGTTTCTGGCGCGGCCGATTGGCGCGATATTTCTCGGCGCCTATGGCGACAGCAAGGGCCGCAAACAGGCGCTGTCGCTCTCGATACTCCTGATGACGATCGGCACCGGGCTGATGACCATCATGCCGAGTTACGCCGCCGTCGGTGTCCTAGCGCCAATCCTGGTCATTGCGGCGCGGCTGCTGCAGGGTTTTTCAGTCGGCGGCGAATTTGCGAGTTCGACCGCATTTCTCGTCGAGCACCGGCCTGACCGCGCAGGTTTCTTCGCAAGCTGGCAATGGTCGAGCCAGGGGTTGGCTGCACTCATCGCCACGGGCTTCGGCGTCTTTCTGACCGGGACGATGTCGCCCGGCGATCTGCAGTCGTGGGGCTGGCGTATTCCATTCGCCTTCGGGCTATTGATCGGTCCCGTCGGCTATTACATCCGCAGCCACATGGCGGAGACGCCGGAATTCCTCGACGCCGGCGCGACGCGAACGCCGCTGCGCGATCTGTTTGTCGGCCAGTGGGACCGGCTTCTGCTCACAATTGGTGTGATCGCGGTTTCGACGAGCGCGCAATACATGCTCGTTTACATGCCGACCTACGCGATCCGCGAGCTGCATTTGCCGCAATCAGTGGGGTTCACGGCGGCGGTCATTGCCGCAGCATTGCAAACTCTCGTTGTCCCCTTTGTCGGCCTGTGGGTGGATCGTGTCGGCCAGGTCAGCATCATGATCGGTGCGGCGATCCTTTTTCTCCTGACATCCTATCCGGCGTTCGTACTGCTCAACGCCAATGTGTCGCTTGCCGTTCTGATAGCGATGGTGTGCTGGATCAGCCTTTTGAAATCGCTTTTCTCCGGCGCGCTGCCGTCGCTGATGGCGAAGACTTTTCCGGTCGCGACGCGCGTCACCGGCATGTCGCTGAGCTACAATATTTCCGTGCCGATCTTCGGCGGCTTTGCGCCGTTCTTCGCCCAGTCGCTGATCGACGTCACCGGTACCAAGCTGGCGCCAAGCTATTACATCATGGCGACCGCGCTCCTGAGCCTCGTCTCATTGATTGCGCTACGAAGGCGCTTTCGGCTTTAGCGGTACCTGGACGGGCGGCGGGTCGCCGCCCGTCCAGGATCGAGATTACAATCAGTGCCAGCCCTTCATCGGTAGTTCGAGTTTGTTGGTGGCGCGGCTATCCGGCCAGACCGAGAAGTACTGCTTGCCTTGCAGCTGAATGAGGAAGGTCGACGCCAGAGTATTCTGCCCGGTATCGTCGAACTTCACGCCGTTGTAGCCGATCATGAGCTGGTCGGCCGTAAGATTGGTCGCCTTGAGAGCGGCCTGGATTTTCTCGGGGTCGGTCGATCCGGCGCGATTGATGGCGTCGGCCAGTACGAGGAAGCCTTGCATCCAGCGCGCGCTGGTGTCGTCCAGATCGCGGCCGTATTTGGCTTTGAACATCTGATCGACGATGTAACTGTTGCTGCCCGGCTTGCCGATGTCGAATGCGCTGCGGTTGACTGCGCCTTGCGCAAGATCGCCCACGTTCGGGATGAAAGCGGGATCGGAGAAGCCCGCGTCGTCGCCGATGATGAGCGGCGGCAGGTAATCGAGGTTCTTCATTGTCTTGAAGTAGAGAATCGTGTCGGCGGTGTAGCTGATGAAAATCACGGCGTCGGGCTGCAGCGATTTAAGCTGGAGAACCTGGGCGGAAACATCCGAGCTGTTGGCGTTGTAAGGGATCTGTGCCGCTACTTTGATGTTGGCGGCCTTCGCGGCGTCGATGACGCTTGCCGAAACCGATGTGCCATAGTCGGTATTTTCATTGACCACTGCGATGCTGTCGATCTTCCGGCCGGATTTTTTTACTTCGGTGAGAAATTCGGCATAGGCCTTGGCGAAATCGGGCGCGTAGGGCGTGGTACGGAATGTAAATTTGAAGCCGCGCCCGGTGATGTTGGCGGCGACCGAGTTGGCGACAAGGAAGGGAATGCCCTGCCGTTCGGCGACCGAGGTCGCAACAAGCGATACGGAGGAATGATACGAGCCAAGCATGGCCGCGACATGGTCTTCCGTGATCAGGCGGAGCGTTTGCTGCTGGCCAACCTGCGGATTGCCTTGATGATCCGCCTCGTCGAGTTCGATCTTGGCGCCGCCGAGATTTGGCAGGCCCGCGGTCGCTCCAAGCGGTAAATTCTTGAGCTCTGGATGCGCCGTGTTGACGATCTCGGCGCCCAGATTGACGGCGTCCTTGGCCGATTGTCCGGCGCTTGCGGCATTGCCGGTCAATGGGTAGATGACGCCGATCTTGACCGGACCGGCGGCGCATGCCGGAGCCGCCGTGGCGGCAAGGACCGCGGCGATAATGCACCATCGCTTGCTCATGTTCGTTTCCTCCCTGAAGTCTTTCCCTGATTGACGGAAATTGCCGCGTCCGTGTCAAATCCTTTTGGTTGCTGCGACTCCGTTGCAAAGGACAGGGGCTGCCAAGCCGCGATACACTTTGCTCCGGTTTGAAAGGGGAGATTTGCGTGCCTTCGACGCCGAGTGATCTCGTAAATCGCTTTTATGACCTGGTCTGGAACAGGGCGGACGAAGCGGAGGCGTGGCGGATCCTTGATGAGAATTTCCGGTTTCGCGGCTCGCTGGGGCCGGAATTGAGCGGCCCCGGCGGTTTCATCGCTTACCTGCGGTCGGTCCACGCCCAACTCGGAAATTTCACTTGCACTGTCGAAGAGCTGGTCGCGACGCAGGATCGGGCCGCGGCGCGCATGAGCTTTAGCGGCACGCATCGCGGAAAATTCTTCGGGGTCGCGCCGACCGGGCGGGAAATCAGGTGGAACGGAGCGGCTTTCTTCAAGGTCAGTGGGGAAAAAATCGCGGAGCTTTGGGTGCTCGGGGATATCGAGGGCGTGCGGCGGCAGATCATGCCGGACCCCGCCATCGAGACATTCCAGGTTTAAGGCGCTACATTTGAGCCGCCACGTATAATCCTCCACGCTGGTTCGCAGTCCGGAGTTCTCCTGGTGCACGCCCCGTCGCCTTCGCTTCACGCCCGCCGTTCGATGCATGGCAACAACAAGCTGCAGATCGGCCTGTTCGGCGCCAATTGCTCGTCCGGCCGCGCAGTGACGCTTGTTCCCGAACGCTGGTCGGGAACCTGGCAGGACAACAAAAAACTGGCGGTGATGGCGGATGAAGCCGGCATCGATTTCATGCTGCCGATCGGCCGCTGGAAGGGTTACGGCGGCGACACCGACTACCAGGGCACTACGCTTGAGACGATCACCTGGGCGACCGGGCTTCTTGCCGCCACCAAGCACATCACGGTCTTTGGCACCGTGCACGCGCCGATATTCAATCCGGTGGTCGCCGCCAAGGAAATGGTGACCGCCGATCATATCGGCGAGGGCCGCTTCGGGCTTAATATCGTGGTCGGCTGGAATGAAGGCGAATTCGACATGTTTGGTGTCGAGCAGCGCGCGCACGAGAACCGCTACGAATATGCGCAGGAATGGATCGACGTTATCAAGATGATCTGGTCCGACCGCGAGAATTTCGATTACCGCGGCAAATATCTCGACATGAAGGGTATCCGCGGCAAGCCGAAGCCTTATGGCGGCACGCGCCCGGTGATCATGAATGCCGGAGCATCGGCGACCGGCCAGGCTTTCGCGGTCAAGAATTGCGACGCCTTTTTTCTTCAGGCCTCACGCACGTCGCTTGAGGAAAGCGCGCAGCGGGTACGCCGCGCCAAAGACGCGGCGCGCGAGGTGGGTCACGAAATCGGCTGCTACACCGTCGGCGTCGTCACCTGCCGGCCGACCAAAAAAGAAGCCGAGGAGTATTTTCATCATTGCATCGTCGAACACGCCGACTGGTCGGCTGTCGACGGCATTCTGGCGTTGCGGAAAATCTCGCCGGAAACCGTACCGATGCAGGAATATCTGACTCACCGCAGCCAGTATGCCCAGGGTAATGGCGGATTGCCGATTGTCGGCGATCCCGATCATGTCGCGGCCCAGCTTGCGGAATTGAGCAACGCCGGACTGACCGGCATTGCCATTTCGATGGTGAATTATCTCGATGAACTGCCGTACTTCCATTCCGAGGTCATCGGGCGGCTTGAACGCATGGGGTTGCGGGAGAAGATTTGAACGACATCGCGAGTTGTCAGTTAGATGATTGATCGATCTGCTGGCAGGTAAAAGTCCCAGGTAAAATTCACAAGTGAAATTCACAATTTGAAAAACAGGAGCATCTCATGGCCAAATCAAAGCCCGCTGCAAACGACACGGAAATTACGCGCGATCGCCTCGCCGAGCTTTTGAACGAAGACCTTTCCCGCGAATATCAAGCCATCATCGCCTATGTCGTCTATTCGCAAGTGCTCAAGGGCCCCGAATACATGGACATCGCCGACCAGCTTGAAATCCACGCCAAGCAGGAGCTCGATCACGCCTTGCTGCTGTCGCGGCAGATCGACTATCTCGGCAAGATGCCGTCGGTTACTCCGAAGCCGGTGCGCACGTCGACGAAAGCCAAGGACATGCTCCGCTTCGATCTCGAAAACGAGAACGAAACCATCCGCAATTATCGCGACCGCATCCGGCAATGTGAAGCGCTGGGCGAATTCGCCATGGCCGAGCAGATTCGCAAGATCCTCATGCAGGAGCAGGACCACCAGATCGATCTGGCCACTGCGCTTGGCATCGAAGTCCCCAACGTCAACAAGGCGCGCGGCGGCCGCTGACGAGGGGTTACGCCTCGTCTTTCGGCGTCACGACCCGAAATCCGGCATCGCCTTCGATTACGAGGCGCCCGCCGGCGACGGCGCGCGTCCATCGCGCGCTTGCCGGCAGTCCGCCGAATGAAAAGAAGTGCGCACTCACCCGATCGGGCGCCGCATCGGCCAGCATGCGGACGAGGTCGTTGGGGACGCTGAGCGCGAACATCTGCCGCACAAGGCCTGTGCGGCGCGTCAGCGCCAGCGCCGAGGCGCGCACACCGCAACGGGACGCATAGCGTATCAGCGCGGCAAAGCTGGTCGGTCCGGCAAGCCCGATGCGGATCGTATGGGTGAAGCCGGAAGCGCGCAGGCGCGCGATATAATCGAGGATCGTTCCGGCGTCGAAACAGAATTGGGTGACGATCTCGGCGGCGAGCCCCGCCGCTTCGGCTGCGGCGATCTTTTCCGCAAGCGCGCGATCAAGCTCGCCGGGAGCGATGCGCGGATGACCCTCGGGATAGCCGGCGATGCCGATCGAGCGGATGCCGTGCCTGCCCGGCAGTCCGCTATTGATGACGTCAGCGGCCCGCTTGAACGGGCCGGATTCGCTGCGATCGCCGCCAATCACCATGATGTGGCATACGTCGGCTTCGCCGTTAAGCCGAGCCAGAAAGCCGCCGAGTGCGTCGTGGTTTTCGAAATTGCGGGCCGCGATGTGCGGCACCGGCTCAAAACCGGCCGCGCGGAGCCGGGTTGCCGCCAGGACGGCCTCTTCCAGCGGTCTTCCGGGCACCGCGCTGACATAGATACGCGTGCCGCGCGCGACCACGGACAAAGCCGCGATGTCGGCATCGGACGGCCGTGTCGCCTCGATGGAATAGCCCGCCATGAAACTGGCGATCCGCTGCACCGCGGCGGGAAGCGGGTTGACGACCGGTGCGGGTGCGGACGCGGCCATGGCCGTCGTTCACTGCCGGCGGCGCGAGATCACGTAGGATTCGTCAAAGAACCACAAGCCGCCGCGTTCGCGGAGCACGGAGCGTGTGGCATCGATATAGCTGCCGTCGGCCGCCGCTTCGGCGACCCGATCGTCCTCGACCTGCGCCACATAGATCGCCGCATTCCACGCCGCGAACAGCGTCGACGTGCCGATCGATTCCGAGATTTCCGACGGCAAGGTATGCATCACGTATTTGAACAGCGAACGGTTGTCGGCATAGGCGTTGAAATTGAGATCGCGCCCCGCGGCGCCGAGCTCCTGCTTCACCGCCTTGAGGATCTGGTGGCGGTCATGGAGAAATGGATTGTCGTCCGCCCACACCTTGCGGATGATCTCCATGCCGGGATCGTGACCGTGCGAATGGATCGCGATCAGCCGGCCGCCAGGACCAAGCGCACGTGCAAGCGGTGCGATCACGCGCTTGGCCTTGAAGTCGAGCGAGGCGCGCGCGCGATAGGGCTGTGAGGCGATAACGAGGTCGTAATTGGCGAGCGTGCCGCCGGGCTTTGGTATGATCGGATCGAGCAGGAATTGGTGATCCTCGCGATAGAGGACGAGCACGACCGGGCGCTCGTAAACCGGATTGCCGGTGCGCGCACTGACGCCGGCTTTCCAGTTATCCGCGAGGAACGGCTCAAGCCCGATGATCTGCTCCTCGAAACGGTGCGCCGAATTACCGGTAAGCGGCAATTCGTGCCAAACGAGGCTCGACGCGGCGTTGAGCGACTTGACCGCGAGCCAGGGCGCGTCCGCATAGGCAAGGTTGGTCAGCACCACCACCGTTGCCGGGTGCTCGAAGAAGCGGTCCGACATCTTTTGCAGCGTGAGCCGGACGTCCTCGAGGCTGATTTCCTTGCCGACCGTGTAGAACGGCATGGTGGGAAAGCGGTCGTGCATCGCGCGCATGACACGCACCAGCACTGAACCGTCGCCGACGCCGGCATCGAATACGCGCACCGCCGGCGGGCGCGGATGCAGATGCGCAAGCTCTTCGGAAACCCGGTGCGCGACTTCCCATTTCTCGCTGCAGGTGTTGACGAAGAGCAGATATTTCTGCCGGTTGTCGAAGAAACGGAAATTGCGCTGCGGATCGCCCGCTTTGGGCGGCGCGGCGGGCGGCGGCGGCGGCGGCGCGGCGGGACGAATGTCGCGCGCGCGTTCGATGATGGCCGGCCGATGATCCAAAGCGGGATGCGCGGCCATGAAACCGTGAATGCGATCGAGCGTGTCGGTGGTGATGCGCCCGCCGTTGCGCAGCCGCGCGGCGAGCTTGCCGTCGTTGACCGCGCGCCGGCCGAAGGTCGATTCCGCGAGGCCGGTCTGACGGCAATAGTCCGAAATTTCCTGAAGAAGCTGCTGGGCGTTCATGGCACGCCGCTCCGTGATGTTTCCTCGTCCGCGCGGGCGACGTTTTTGTCGTTCTTAGCTTCGCGCCGTGTGTCGCCACCGAACCAAGCGGTTGGGCACCGGTCAACCACAAAAACGCCCACTATCATAGTGGGACATATAATAGGCAATTGCCCCATTATGAGTGGGCAAGGCCAAAAGAAAGGGAAGGGAGCCTAAAGGGCCGCCAGAACGGCCTTTGCGACGGCCACACTACCGTCACGGCCCCCGAGGTCGGGCGGCTTTATACCGGCTGCGAAGGCGCGATCGACCGCTGCCTCGATGCGGTGGGCAGCGGCCCCGGCCGGCGCGCAGTCGTGTTTGTCGGCGAGCCAGTCCAGCATCATCGCCGCCGACAGGATCATTCCCGAAGGATTGGCGAGCCCTTTGCCCATGATGTCGGGCGCCGTGCCGTGGCAGGGCTGAAAC
This sequence comes from uncultured Alphaproteobacteria bacterium, assembly GCA_963808205.1. Taxonomy (GTDB): domain Bacteria; phylum Pseudomonadota; class Alphaproteobacteria; order Rhizobiales; family Xanthobacteraceae; genus BOG-931. The sequence goes on along the minus strand of CAWEER010000004.1, from coordinate 157,731 downwards.
ACGGCGTGGGTGTCGCCGATATCCGCCGAGGGCGCCATGCCCATGCCGCCGATCAGGCCTGCCGTGAGATCGGAGAGGATGTCGCCGAACATGTTCTCCATCACCATGACGTCAAAATCCCACGGCCGGCGCACCAGCATCGCCGAACAGGCATCCACGTAAAGCCGGTCGGTCGTGACGCCGGGATGGCGCGCGGCGCATTCGTCGAAGATCTGGCGGAAGAAAGCGTACGCTTTGAACACATTGGCCTTGTCGACGCAGGTGAGCTTGCCGGGCCGGCCGCGCGCCTTGCGGCGTTCGGCCAGGCGGCAGGAGAACTCGAACAGGCGTTCTGAGGTTTTGCGTGTGATGACGAGCGTCTCGCGGGCCTCGTCGTGGGTGACGACGCCTTTGCCCATGGAGGCGAACAGGCCTTCCGTCGACTCGCGGATGAGCACGAGATCGATGCCGTTCCTGTCCGCGCCGACGATCGGGCTCGGAACGCCAGGCACCAGGCGCGCCGGGCGGACGCCGGCATAGAGGTCGAAGATGAAGCGCAGTTCAACCTGCGGCATGATCTCGGTGCCGTCCGGGTAGCGCACGTCGGGCAGGCCGCAGGCGCCGAGCAAAATCGCGTCGGCATCGCGGCAAAGCTTTACGGTACTCTCGGGCATCGACTTGCCGGTGTCGCGATAATGCCCGGCGCCGGCGGGCGCTTCGCTGAAGCGGAATTTCAGTCCCGGCGTCGTCGCCTCGATCTTGCGCAGGATCTCGAGTGCCGGCGCCATGACCTCAGGGCCGATACCGTCGCCTGCGAGCACGGCAATATGAAAACTATCGTTGGCGGGCATGACGTGTTGCGGTGGAGGGTTCTGGCGTTGTTATTGAGACGAGCTCTTCCGAAACCCGGTGACCACTTTTCGGGATCGTGCTGTAATGAACAGGGACGCAAGCTTTTGCGCAAGCACCCAATGGGAGGACCATGCCACGCTTTGCCGCCAATCTCGGCTATCTGTTTACCGACCGCCCGCTCATCGAGCGTTTTGGGGCTGCCGCCGCGGCGGGTTTCAAGGCCGTCGAACTGCAATTTCCCTATGACCTCGCGCCTGCCGCGGTCAAAGCCGAGATCGAGCGGTATGGCCTGACCCAGCTCGGCGTCAACACGCCGCAATGCTCCGAATTCGGTCTTGCCGCATTGCCCGGAAGAGAACGGGATTTCGAGGCCGCGTTCAAACGCGCGCTCGACTACGTTGTCGCGATCGGCGGCACTGCGATCCATTGCATGGCTGGCGTCGTGCCGGTCGAACAGCGGCCGGCAGCCGACGGGGTCTTCATCAAGAATATCTCGCGCGCTGCCGCGGAAGCCGCCAAGGCGAATATCACGCTCCTGATCGAGCCGATCAATCCGCGGGACCGTGCCGGCTATTTTCTCAGCCGCGTCGAGCACGCCGCTGACATCGTCGGCAAGATTGGCGCGCCGAATGTGCGCGTCCAGTTCGATTTTTATCACATCCAGATCGTCGGCGGCGATCTGCTCACGCGTTTCGAGAAATATCTGCCCGTCATCGGCCATGTGCAGATCGCAGCCGTGCCCTCGCGCGGCGAGCCGGACGAGGGCGAGATCAATTATCCGGCGGTGTTCGCGGCAATCGACGGGCTCGGCTATTCCGGATGGATCGGCTGCGAATACAAGCCGCGCAAGCGCACCGAGGATGGTCTCGGCTGGGCCAGGACTTACGGCGTCGTGCCGCAACGGAGTTGATCATGCGTCTTGACGGCAAAACCGCGCTCGTGACCGGCGCCGGATCGGGCATCGGCAAATGCATTGCCGAGACCTATGCGCGGGAAGGGGCCCGCGTCGCGCTCGCCGATATCGATCCCGACGCGGCAAAGGCCGCCGCACGCACCATCGGCAACAATGCCATCGCGCTACGTTGTGACGTGAGCAAGAAAGCCGACTTCATTGCCGTGGTCGAGGGAACGCTGTCGGCCTTCGGTGCGCTCGATATCCTGGTCAACAATGCGGGCGCGACCCACATCAACAAGCCGATGCTCGACATTGACGAGGAAGAGTACGACCGCATCTTCGCCGTCAACGTGAAGGGCGTATTTCTCGGCTGCCAGGCGGTGGTGCCGCATTTCCGCAAGCAAGGCGGCGGCGTCATCATCAATATCGGCTCGACGGCGGGATTGCGGCCAAGGCCGGGGCTCTCGGCTTACAACGCCACCAAAGGCGCCGTGCACATCCTGACGAAGTCGCTTGCCGTCGAACTTGCGCCGGATCGCATCCGGGTCTGCGCCATTGCGCCGGTCGCGACGGAGACGCCGCTCCTGCCGTCGTTTCTCGGCCCCGCCGCCGGCCAGCGCGAGAAATTCATCGCGACCGTGCCGCTCGGCCGGCTGGCGCTGCCGCAGGATATCGCCAATGCGGCGTTGTATCTTGCCTCGGCCGATGCCGCATTCGTCACCGGCAATATCGTCGAAGTCGACGGCGGGCGGACGATCTAGTTTCTCCGTCATCGTCCGCCTTCGCGGGCATGACAATAATCAGCTCTGCATGCCCCAGCGCCGCACTGTCACGTTCTCGATGGCGCGGAAGATCACGCTTTCGACGAACAGCCCGATGAGGATGACGGTGAGCAATCCGGCAAATACGGACGCGGTCTCGAGCTGATTGCGATTCTCGAAGATGAACCAGCCAAGCCCGCCGGAGCGCGAACTCGCCCCGAAAACGAGCTCCGCCGCGATCAGCGTCCGCCAGGCAAAGGCCCAGCCGATTTTCAGTCCGGTCAGTATGGACGGAAACGCGGCGGGCACCAGGAGCCGCGTGACATAGGACAGGCCGGACAGACCGCAATTCTGTCCTGCCATGCGCAATGTCGGACTGACCGAGAGAAATCCGGAATGCGTGTTGAGCGCAACCGCCCACAGCACCGAATGCACGATGACGAAGACCATGCTCATCGCGCCGAGGCCGAACCACAGGAGCGCCAGCGGCAGAAGCGCGATCGCCGGCAGCGGATTGAACATTGCCGTCAATGTCGACAGGAAATCAGTGCCGACGCGGGTTGAGACCGCAAGCGTGGTGAACACGCCGGCGGCGACAAGGCCGATTGAATAGCCCATGGCAAGGACGCGCAACGACGTGAACGTGCGATCGAGCAATACGCCATGTGCGATCGCGTCCCAGAAGGCCGCGAGCGTTTGGCCCAGTGAAGGAAACAAAAGCGGATTGTCGAGGAAGCGCGCATAGATTTCCCAGGCGGCGGCGAGCACCACAATGACGGCAAGCCGCCGCACCAGCGTCATGTTGGTCAGGCGCTCGAAAGCCGTGAGCGGACGGGCGACGTCGCCGATCACGCCGGTTGCTTCCGGCTTCATCTCGCGCTCCGGGCGCAGCGGCGGCAGCGCGCGATCGATGTGTTCATCCATTTCAGGCTCCCCGGATACCGCCCGCGAGCGCGGTCTCTATTTTGTCGGCAAACAGCAAATCGTGAATACGATGACTCAGAAGTTCGAATGGTTGTGTGCCGAGATCGGCGAATCCGAGGTGGCCGGCATTGAGCTCGGCTTTCACCTGCCCCGGATGCGGCGACATCACGAGGATGCGGTTGCCGATCAACAGTGCTTCCTCGATCGAGTGCGTCACGAAGATCACGGTGAACCCCACGTCGTCCCACAGGGCCGCGAGCTCTTCCTGCATCTTGCGCCGGGTCAGCGCATCGAGAGCGGCGAACGGCTCGTCCATCAGGAGAACGGCGGGCTCCATGGCGAGCGCGCGCGCGATGGCGACGCGCTGCTTCATGCCGCCGGACAGCATGTGCGGATAGACGTTCTCGAAGCCGCCGAGATTGACCTTGGCGATGAAGGCGCGGGCCTGTTCCTTCGCGGCGGCGCGCGGCATGCGGCGATTGACAAGCAGCGGGAACATCACGTTGCCGAGCACGGTCTTCCACGGCAGCAACTGGTCGAATTCCTGAAACACCATCATGCGGTCGGAGCCCGGCCGTTCGATCGGGCGACCGGCGAGGCGGAACGCGCCCGAGACCGGCGGCAAGAACCCTGCGATCGCCTTGAGCAGCGAGGATTTGCCGCAGCCGGACGGGCCGAGCAGCACGTAACGGTCGCCCTCATAGACCTCGAAAGAGACCTTCCAGGTCGCGGTGACGAGATGATCCTGTGTTTTGTATTGCAGCGTCACGCCGTCGGCGACGAGCAGGGGCCGCTTTTCCATGCCGTTTTCCGGCAAATCGGCCATAAAGTCCCCTTATGGTCATTCGACCGGAGCGCCGTGCTGCCCGTCCGTTTGGCAGCCTTTTTGCAAGCCTAGCCGTTGGTGTATCGTCTGCTCAAGGGAACGGTGCGACGATGTGGGGTCGAAAGCGTAAAGCGATCGCGGCGGCGAAGCCCGACGAGCAGCCGTCTGCGCTGAAAGACGCGCTGCATCAGGCGCGCATCGAGGCCGCCGAGCGCACCAGCGTCGTCGTCGATCTGCGCGACGCCGAGGTGGCGCGGCTTGAGCTTTTGAACGAGGCGCTCGATCCGCTGTTTACCGAAGTGCAGCCGGAGGTCGACCTGTTCGACCGTGGCGTGAGCCGCGGCGAGACGCCACGGCTGTGGATCGACGCCGTGGCGCATGTCGCGATGGGGCGCGACAAGCGGAGCTACCGTTTTCTCCACGACAGCCGCATGGGCCGCCACGTGTTGGCCGAGTCGCATGAGATACCGGATATCGTGGCGGCGGTGACCACTTATGTCGCGCGCCGCCTTGTCGAACGGCAGCGGGCGCTCGATGACGATCCCGGTCTCGTTTCGCGCGTCTCCGCCAACGAGGCGGAGCGCTACCGCCATCGCCGGCGCTGGCGAACGTTCGGCGCGCTCGCGCTCGGCTTTCTTGCCGGCGTGGTGACGCTATTCGTCGTCGCGCTCCTGCTTGCGACGCGTTCCTAATAAAGCGAAATCCGCTCGCGTTCGCTGATCGCGCCGTCCGCGCCGCGCTGGCGCGCGATCATTTCGCAACGCCAAATCCCGCTTGCGCCGTCTATGTTGAAAAGATGATAGCCGGCAGCGTCCTCATCGCCGTGCCGGGCGTTGGCCGAGGCCGACGGCACGCCCATCGCCGGAATTTTTTTGTCTTCCGGTCCATCGAGCCAAACCAGGGCGCGGCGGTGATCGTGGCCATGCAGCAAAAGCTCGGCGCCTTTGGCCGCAAGGACGCGCCGCAGGCCGGTGCCGTCGGTCAAGCGCCGGAGAAAACGCCGCGCCGGGCTGATCGGGGGATGATGAATCAGCACGATACGGAACAGTCCGCGCGTTTGATCGAGCGCATCGGCAAGACGCCCGAGTTGCCTGTTGCCGAGACAGCCGGTCGCCAGAAGCGGCGCGGTCGGCAGTCCGGTCGACAGCGCGATCAATGCCGCGCCGCCGCGGCGCCTGACGAAGGGAAAGCGATTGAGGCCGTCGTCGCCGCGCATGTAGTCGCCCCAATACTGCGACGGTGATTGTTCGACGCCGCGGATATACACGTCGTGATTGCCCGGGATAACCGTGACGTCGGTCGGAGCGCCGATCGATTCGAGCCACGCGCGCGCCCGCCGGTATTCGTCCGGCAGGGACAGATTGACCAGATCGCCGGTTACCGCGACGTGGTCGTGCGGCTGTGTTTTGAGGTCGCGCACGATCGCGTCGAGGACGTCAGGCCGGTGAACGTGCTTGCGCTTGCGCTGCCAGTTGATGAAGCCAAGGCCGCGCTTGCCGATGAGCTGCGAGGGCCGCGGCTGCGTGGCCATATGCAGATCGGACAGGTGGGCGAGCGTGAACATTTTGGGGCGCTGGCGGCTCAATCTCTGCGTTCACCATCGCAGACTGGAGATAACAAATCACGAACTGCCGATGATAATTCCAGCGGCAAAAACGAGAACGCCGCCAACGACGACCTGGAATGCGGCATGCAAGAACGGTGTATCCATATACCGCATGCGGATCCACGAAATCACGGCGAGCTCGACGGCGACGACGGCGAAGGCCAGCGACGTTGCCACGTAAAAATGGGGAATGAGATAGGGCAACGCGTGTCCCAGTCCGCCGAGCGCGGTCATCAGGCCGCACACCGCGCCGCGCACCACGGGCGCGCCACGGCCGGTGAGTGAGCCGTCGTCGGATAACGCTTCGGCGAAAGCCATCGAAATGCCGGCGCCGATCGCGGCTGCCATGCCGACCAGAAAAGTCGACCAGGTATTGTGGGTGGCGAAGGCCGCCGCAAAGAGCGGCGCCAGCGTGGAGACCGAGCCGTCCATCAGGCCGGCGAGGCCGGGCTGCACATATTGCAGCATGAACATGCGCCGCGCGGCCTGATCTTCGGTGGCGCGGGCCTTCGGCGTGATTGTCTCGCCGAGGTCGCGGGCCAGCGCCTGGTGCTTGTCTTCGGCGGCGGCGAGACGCTGCAGGAGATCGCGCACGGCCTCGTCCTGCGCGCTTTGCGCCGCGCGGCGGTAGAACCGCGCCGTCTCGAATTCCATCTCTTCGGCGAATTTCCGGGTCGCCTCGAGACCCAAAGTTCGATTGAGCCAGATCGGCCGCCGCGGGACGAAACCCTTCACGTCCTGCCGGCGGATCAGCGGCAGGAAGTCGCCGAATTTGCTGCGATGAAGATCGAGCAGCATGTCGCGATGGCCGATCTCCTCCTGGGCCATTTTGTCGTACATATTCGCGGTGTCGGGATAGGCCGCGCGGAGCCTGTCGGCGAAGGAGCGATAGATGCGGTTATCCTCGTCCTCATTGGAGATCGCGAGCGCCAGTATCTCCTGCGCGTTCAGGTCGGCAAAACGTTTCACGTTGCTACCTCGACGACTCGGTGCGCACGGTTCGTGCGGACGCACTCTATATTAGAACTATTCTAAATAAGGATTCCAGCTGGAAATGCGATATGGCGCTTGATGGTCTCCGTCGTCCCTTTGAGCCGCTGATCCGGCGTTTTCTGCACGCCTATTGGCGCTTTTCGCGCGGGCTGACGATCGGCGTGCGCGCAGTGATTTTCGACGGGGAAGGCCGCGTTTTCCTCGTCAAACATTCCTACGTCTCGGGCTGGCATTTGCCCGGCGGCGGCGTCGAGAAAGGGGAAACGATTCTCGCCGCGCTCGATCGCGAGTTGCGCGAGGAGGGCAATATCGAACTGACCGAACCGCCGGTTTTTCACGCGATCCAGTTCAACCGCCGGATCTCGCGGCGCGATCACGTCGCGGTCTATATCGTGCGCGCCTTTCGCCAGAGCACGCCGCCGCAGCCGAATAGCGAAATCGTGGCGCACGGCTTTTTCGCGACCAGTGAATTACCGGCCGACACCACGCGCGCCACGCGCGAGCGCATCGCCGAAGTGCTCACCGCCCGCGCGCCGTCGGAAATCTGGTGATCGTTCAGCCGAAACGCCCGCGGTCATGCGGCGCGGCAAAATCGATGATGGGCCCGATCGGCACGATGCCGCTCGGATTGACCTGGCGCTGGCTGCCGTAATAGTGCCGCTTGATCTGATCGATGCTGACGGTCTCGGCCACGCCCGGCACCTGATAAAGGTCGCGTGTGCAATTCCATAAATTGGGATAGTCGGCGACACGCCGCAGATTGCATTTGAAGTGACTGTAGTAGACGCTGTCGAAGCGGACGAGCGTGGTGAACAGCCGCCAGTCGGCTTCGGTGATCTGTGCTCCGGCGAGATAGTGGTGCCGCGACAGGCGCTCTTCGAGCTGATCGAACGCAGTGAAGATACCGCGCGCCGCCTCTTCGTAGGCATCCTGGCTCGTTGCAAAGCCGGCGCGATAGACGCCATTGTTGATGTTCGGATAGACGAGGTCGTTGACGCGGTCGATTTCGCCGCGCAATGCGGCGGGATAATAATCCGTGTGGGCGTTGGTGAAGGCGTCGAACGCCGAATTCAACATGCGGATGATCTCGGACGATTCATTGTTGACGACGGTGCGGCGCTTCTTGTCCCACAGCACCGGTACGGAGACGCGGCCGGTGTAATGCGGATCGGCAAGGAGATAGATTTCGGCGAGCGTGGCTTTGCCGTTGACACTGTCGGTCATGCCGCCTCCCGCCGTGCCGAATTCCCATCCGGTCTTGCCGTAAAGCGGCTGGGTGTTTGTGAACGAAACGACGTTTTCGAGTTTCTTCAGCGCACGAAAAATCAGCGTGCGGTGGGCCCAGGGACAGGCGAGGGAGATGTAGAGGTGATAGCGGCCGGCTTCGGCCGGGAAGCCGCCTTCGCCGGTCGGGCCGGCGCTGCCGTCGGCGGTCACGAAATTCCGGAAAACCGACGAAGGCCGCATAAAGCGGCCCTCCTTGGTGCGTGAAATATCTTCTTGCCAGGCGCCGTTGACCAGGAGGCCCATCGCGTTCTCCGCTCGTTTGCTGCGCCCAATCTAGTCATTATCGCCGCTTGCGATAGTGCGCCGGCTGCACGGCGCAAATGCGCTCCGGCTGGACCTTCAGTGGGCGAGATGATACGCGGCGGCGCCATGAACGACATCTCGCTCACCATCATGCCCGAGACGCCGGGCGACAGACCGGCAATCGATCGCCTGCATGAGCGCACGTTCGGGCCGGGGCGCTATGCCAAATCAGCCTATCGTCTGCGCGAACAGTCAGCGCACAGTCTCGATCTGTCGTTCACTGCACGCATCGGGACATTGCTGGTCGGCTCGGTGTGGCTTTCCGCCATCCGCGTCGGCGAGACCAGGGCGCTGCTGCTTGGTCCGCTTACCGTCGAGCCGGCTTTTCGCGAGCAGGGTGTCGGCCAGGCCCTGATCGCGCGCGCGCTCAAGGAAGCAGCTGCGAAGGGCCACCGCCTCGTCATTCTGGTCGGCGACGAGCCGTATTATGGAAAAAGCGGCTTCAAACGAATTCCGCCCGGCCGCGTGACGATGCCGGGGCCGGTCGATCCGGGCCGGCTCCTCGTCGCCGAACTCGCCGATGGGGCGTTTGAGGGTGTGTCGGGAGCGATCCGGCCGGATTGACGCCTTGAGCGAGCTTACCGCCCCTCGCGCGCCCAGGCGCCGGCGAGACTGCCGAGAAGCAGCAGAAGACCAAGCAGGCCGGCAAAGATCGGCAACACGCCGATGCCGCGGACCACGCTCGCGTCACGCATTTTAAGGCCGATCCAGTCGTCACCCTTGTAAGTGTCACCGGAACGTACCGCGACGACGCGCGGAACATTGAGGCCGCTGCCGTCATCGAGCCGGCGGGAATCGCCGCCGGTCGCGTTTGCGAGCGGGGCGAGCACGTCCGTCGTCGACGTCACTTCGGCATATTCGCGCGGATTGGCGGGACCGATATTGACCAAGGCATTGAGCTTGCCGTCGGTCGCGCGCCAAAGCCCGAGTTCGTTTGCGGCGATGCTCGATTCCCAGACGCCCGGCTGGGCCGGATCGAGCTTGAGCGTGCGCGCCGCGCCCGATGGCGAGGTCAATGTCACATCGCCGACCTGGTCCGCCATGGTTTGCCGCCGGACCACAAGATCATGGCCGCTCACGGTGAGCCGCAGCGACTCCTCTTCGAGATCGGGTTCTTTCATCAGCCAGTGCGACAGCCGGCGCAGGAGATCGAGATGCGGGCCGCCGCCTTCAAAACCGCGCGCCCACAGCCAGATGTGGTCGGACAGCAAGAGCGCCACGCGCCCTTCGCCTTCATGCGAAAGCACCAGCAGCGGCTTCTCATCCGGCCCCTGCATGACCGTCGTGCCGGTGGCGCTCCGCGTATCGACGACCCGGAACCATTCGCTCCAGTGCGGCGGCGTGCTGTCGGAACCGTCGAGGCCCCGCGTTACCGGATGACGCCGGCCGAGTTCGGTCAGGCTTGGCCGGAACGCCTGCTCGGTGACATTGCCGCTCGGCTCGGCCGGCAGGATGGCGTCGAGCGGCGTGCGCCAGATGCTGGTCGGGCTTGCATAGTCGGGCCCGGCGGCGACCAGGACCGCACCGCCGGCGCGGACATAGCGGGTGATATTGTCGAAATAGATGATCGGCAGCACGCCCTGCCGGGCGTAACGATCGAAGATGATGAGCTGGAACTCGTCGATCTTCTGCTGGAACAGTTCGCGGGTCGGGAATGCGATCAGCGACAGTTCGTTGATCGGCGTGCCGTCCTGTTTTTCCGGCGGCCGCAGAATCGTAAAATGCACGAGATCGACCGAGGCATCCGACTTGAGAAGGTTGCGCCACGTCCGCTCACCCGCGTGCGGCTCGCCCGACACCAGAAGCACGCGCAGCTTGTCGCGCACGCCGTCGATGCTGACCACGGCGCGGTTGTTGACCTGCGTAAGCTCGCCTTCAATCGGCGAGGCCTCGATCTCGACGATATTCGGTCCGCCATGCGGGATGGGAATCATCACGCTCTGCGGCGTGCCGACTGGAACCGTCTTGGTTTCCACGACGTCGCCGTCGCGGCGCACCGTGACCTCGGCGGTCTTCTCGTTCGCGCCCTGATCCTCGACCCGATAGGTCACGGTCTGCGGCTGTCCGACAATCCCGAAGCGCGGTGCGGCGATCAGCGCGACGCGGCGGTCGCGTTCGTTCTTGTGTCCCGTGATGAGCGCATGGACCGGCGCGGCAAAGCCAAGCGCGGCAGCGTCGGCCGGTACGTCGTGGACTCGACCGTCGGTGATCATGACGACGCCGGCGATACGGTCGGTCGGCACGTCGGCAAGCGCCGAGCCGAGCGCCGTGAACAGGCGCGTGCCGTCGGTCTCGCCGTCGGCTTGTCCGGCCTCGACCGTGCGCACTTCGAGCCCGGGTATGCGGCTTAGCCGCTCGATGACGGCCGCGCGCGCAGCGTCGGTCTGCTGCGTGCGATCGCCGAAATTCTGACTCGGGCTTTTGTCGACAACAACGACCGCGACTGAATTGAGCGGATCCCTGTCTTCGCGCGTCAGTGACGGATTGGCGAGCGCAAGGACGATCAGCGCCAGCGCAACCGTCCGGATGGTGGCGCCGCGGGTCCGCGAGACGAACAACAGCAGTGACAACAGGCAGGCCGCAGCGAGGGCCGCCCACAGGAACGGCATGCCGACAAGAGGAGCGAACGCAACGCCGAGATTCACCGCACTCTCCTATTGCCCGAGCCGCTCGAGAAGCGCGGGCACGTGCACCTGGTCCGCCTTGTAATTGCCGGTGAGCGTGTACATCACGATATTGACGCCGGCGCGGAACGCCAGTTCGCGCTGGCGCGGCTGGCTATCGACCATCGGCAGCATCGGCTGACCGTCCGGCCGCGTGGCCCAGGCGCCGGCAAAGTCGTTTGATGTGATGATGATGGATGAGACGCCATCGCCGCCGCGTGCGGGCCGGCCCGTCACTTCCTCGTCGTCGTTATCGGACTGCAAGGCTTCGACCCAAAGCTGGCCGGTGGCGAAGCGTCCGGGAAAATCGCGCAACAGATAGAACGTCTTCGTCAGCACGTGATCGCGCGGAACCGGTTCGAGCTCCGGAATGTCGAGCGAGGACAGAATCTTGCGCAATTCGAGCATGCCCGGACTGCGGGTCTCGCCGCCGGGACCGGGCGGTGCAACGACGGCATCGCGGGTGTCGAACAGCACCGTGCCGCCGTCTTTCATGTAGGTGTCGATGCGCTTGAGCGCCTCGTCGGACGGCAGTGCTGCGCCGGGTACGATCGGCCAATAAATCAGCGGATAGAAAGCAAGCTCGTCATGCGCGATATCGAGGCCGATGGGATCGCCCGGCTCGAGCGCGGTGCGTTGCGCCAGGAACAGCGTGAGCCCGGCAAGGCCTGCCTTGCTGATCGTGTCGACGTCGGCATTGCCGGTGACGACGTAGGCGAGCTTGGTCTCAAGTGCCGACTGCGGCACGTTGGAATTGGATGTGCCCTGCGCGCCGGCATGCACGAGTGTGAGCGCAAAGACGGCGATGATGGCGACAGACGCCGCTGCGGCGCGCGAAGCGCGCGGAACGAGGCGCTGCATGCCGCCGCCGAGAAAGATGACGACAAGCGTATCGAGGAGAAGGAGCGCGCCTGCCAGGAGGAAAATCGGTCCGCGCAGGTCCTGCGGCTCGCTCGTGCGATAGATTTCATGCCCGGCATTTGCGAGCGCCGAGAAATCGAGCGGCGCAAGGCGATCGGCGGCGGCGAGCGTGTTGACGGCAAGGATGCTTTCAGGCGGTCCATAAAATCCCGGAGGATGATCGGCCGTGGCGCTGCCCGAGAAATCCGCCGGCACCGGGCGGGCTGTCGCCGGGGGGCTGATGAAGCTGCCAAAACCATCGAGCACGTGGCTCGGCGCCACCATTTCGTGCGCGTTCTTCTTCTGCGCCGCGCCGGTATCGGCTGCAGCCGTGGTGCCGGACAGCGCGACGATCCGCTTGAGCATCTCGACGAACGTGCCGGATAGCGGCAAATCCGACCACCTCGTGTCGCCCGTGACATGAAACAGTACGATCAAGCCCTTGCCACGGCGCGCGGCGGTGACGAGCGGCGTACCGTCGGCAAGCGTCGCCCAGGTGTTTTCGCTCAGCGTTGCGTCAGGCTCGGCGAGCACCTGGCGGGTGACGGTTACGTCGTTCGGCACCGCCATGCCGCCGAACGGGCTCTCGCGAGAAAATGCGGCGAGGGGCTGCGGCTTATCCCAGCTCAGGCTGCCGCCGAGGATGCGGCCGCCGCGCCGTAACCGTACCGGAACGAGATCGTCGTCGGAGGCCGCGAGCCGCGGGCCGGCAAACCGCACCAGCACGCCGCCGTCCTCGATCCAGTGCGCGAGCCGGTCATGCGCGTCGCCGACATTGCCGACGTCGGTGAGGATCAGCATCGGCAGGTTCTGGTCGAGAAAATGCATGACCGCTTCGGCGGGGGATTCGCCCTGGGCAATCCGCATATCGGCAAAAGGCTGGAGCGCGCGCTGGACGTAGTAGCTCGACGACAACAGCGGCTGCGCCACGTCGACACTCGCGCCGGACACGATGCCGACGGTACGCCGCCGCCACCTTTTGTCGAGCAATTGCACGGCGCCTGCGGAACGTTCGCCGGCAATCTCGATGCGCGCGATGTCATTGCGGATCTCGACCGGCAGTTCGATGCGAGCATCGGTTTCGCGATCGCCGGCCTTGAACGTGAAGGGGGCTTCGCCAAGCGGCAGGCCCTTGAGGTCGAGCGCGCGTACGGTGCCGGTATCGGACCCGCCGGGGGCTGCGCGCAGCACCTTGACGCTCAAGGCGCCGGCTGCGTTGTCCGCCGCGGTCAGCGCGCGGGGAACTGCTATGCCGCCCGCGACAACCGTGATGGGATGCTGGCCGATGGCTTGTTCCAGGCTTTTCACGAATTCAGCGCCACGGCCAAGATCGACGCCGTCCGAGAGCCAGATCAACTCCGCATCCGGGCTCGTGGCGAGAAATCGCGACAGCGACGGCAGCGCTTCGGCGCGGTCGATCGTGTGCGGTGCCGGCTTTAACTGATGCAGCCGCACGCGCGCCGAGCCCGCAGTCTCCAGTGAGATATCACGCGGCCCTTCGGATAACGGAACGAGTGCGACTGCGCGGCGGTCGTCCTCCGCCCGCGTAATGATGTCATCCGCGGTGCGCAGCCGCGCGTCCCAGGTCGCGGCCGCCGCCCAGCTATCGTCGATCAGGATCGCGATCGGCACGCGCGTTTTCATTGTCGCAAGCGGCGGATGCCACAAAGGACCCGCTGCGGCGACGATCACGAGAGCTGCAAGCGCGAGCCGCATCAGGGTGAGCCACCACGGCGTGCGGGCCGGCGTTTCTTCCTTCGGAGCGATATCGAGAAGAAGCCGGGTCGGCGGAAAATCGATCCGCCGCGGACGCGGCGGGATCAAGCGCAGAAGCCACCACAGCGCCGGAAGCGTCAGCAAGCCGATGAGGACCAGCGGTTCGGCAAATCCGAGCGGGAGGCCGCCGATCACGCCGGCACCGTCGCGTTGGCGCGAAATTTCGGGCCTGCCGCGCTTTGCACCGCGGCGGCGCCGATCCGGGCGTGCAAGCCGAGGAGGAGTTCACTCGCCGGCCGGTCGGTGCGATGGATGGCAAAACTCCAGCCAAGGCGTTCGGTTTCGCTTCGGATCGCAGCGCGGTGTTGTGCAACGCGGGCGATGTAATCTGCGCGCCAGGTCTCGGCTCGGCCTGCCGTGATGCGGCCGCCGCTTTCCGGTTCAACGAATTCGATGCGACCCCAGTACGGGAAGGTTTCCTCGGCGGGATCGACAATCTGCACGACGTGGCCGTGAGCGCCCCGGCCGGAGAGCTGCGTGATGGTGCGTCGCACTTCGCTGATGTCGCTCCACAGATCGGAGAGCAGCACGACCTCGGCGAGCGGGGAGGGCACGAAGTTCGGCGGCAGGCTGGTGCGCTCACTCTTATCGTAAGCGATCGCCTGCGCGATCATGTCGATGACGTTGCGGCTGCCGGTCGGGCGGGTAAGACCCGGAATACCGACACGCTCACCGCCTTCGACCAGAACTTCGGCCAGTGCCAGCGCCACGACGAGCCCGCGGTAAAGCTTGGTATCGCGAACGAGCGGTGAGGCAAAATGCATCGAAGGCGAACGGTCTGGCCAGATCCACACCGTGTGCGCGGCTTCCCACTCCTGCTCGCGCACGTAGAGATGATCGTCGCGCGCGGAGCGCCGCCAATCGACGCGGGATGCGGGCTCACCGGAAACGAAGCGGCGGTATTGCCAGAAATTTTCGCCGGGCCCGGCGCGGCGCCGGCCGTGCAGGCCGTGGATCACCGTGGCAGCCACCCGGCGTGCTTCCAGGATCAGCCGCGGCATGCTGGCGGCGAGCGTTCGGCCTTCGCCGACTGCTCGGCCTGCCGCCGGGCCATCCTGATGCGTGCGTTGAGGGGTTTGCGTGGGCTCGGCCGCCATCCGCCTATCCGATCCGGGCCTTCAGCCGGCCGATCACGGCTTCAAGGCTTTCGCCTTCGGCGCGCGCGGTAAAGGTCAGCGCCATGCGGTGCTTGAGGACCGGTTCGGCAAGATCGATGACGTCATCGATCGAAGGTGCAAGGCGTCCGTCGAGCAGCGCGCGGGCACGCACCGCCAGCATCAAGGCCTGGCTCGCGCGCGGGCTTGGTCCCCAGGCGATCTGTTTTGCTCCTTCGCCGCCCTCCGGTCCTGGCCGCGCCGAGCGTACCAAGGCCAAAATGGCTTCGACTACGGACTCGCCAACTGGAAGCCGCCGGACCAGGCGTTGCGCCGCCATCAAATCCTCGGCGGTCATCGCTGCCTTCGGCCGCGTCTCCTCGGAGCCGGTCGTTTCGAAAAGGATTTTCCGCTCGGAGTCGCGGTCGGGATAGTCGACATCGATCTCCATCAAAAAGCGATCGAGTTGCGCTTCCGGCAGCGGATAGGTGCCTTCCTGCTCCAATGGATTTTGCGTGGCGAGCACGTGGAACGGCTTCGGCAGATCGTGGCGCGTGCCGGCAATCGTCACATGCTGCTCCTGCATCGCCTGCAAAAGCGCCGACTGGGTGCGCGGGCTTGCGCGGTTGATCTCGTCGGCCATCAGGAGCTGGGCGAAGACGGGACCGGGGATGAAGCGGAAATTGCGTTTGCCGCTCTGGCTTTCCTCAAGCACTTCAGTGCCGAGAATGTCGGACGGCATGAGGTCCGGCGTGAACTGGATGCGGCGCGCGTCAAGGCCGAGCACGGTGCCCATGGTGTCCACGAGCTTGGTCTTGGCGAGTCCCGGCACGCCAAGGAGCAAGGCGTGTCCTCCGGACAGGATGGTGACAAGCGACTGCTCGACCACTTTGTCCTGCCCAAAGATGACCATGCCGATCGCAGCCTTGGCGGCGCGCACATGAGCCGCGGTCGATTCAGCCGCGCGCACGATCATGTCGTCGAGCTTTTCGAGCCCGTCTCCGCCAGCAGCAGGCATGGCTAACTCCTTGTGTTGAGTCGTGTTCTTGTATCGGATCAAATTCGCGCCATGTGCGCGAATCGACGGCAGCCTACTTGCACGCCTATTGGGCACATATCATGCAATATATGCGCCAGTGCCCTGGCGCGGATGTTGCGCTGATTCGTCATCAACAGAAACACGACCCGATAGGCCGCTTGGGTTTGGGGTTACTCAGGTGCAAATATCCCGAACTCGCGAATAACGGTGCCCCCGGACCCGCGTCCACCCATAAAGTCAAGGCAAACCATGGCGAAGGAAGGGCAATTTGGCCTCGAGGCGATCACGGGCGCGCTAGGACGCGCCGGCAAAGGAGCGCCGCTGGTCGAGCTTTGGAACCCGCCCTTCTGCGGCGATCTCGACATGCGC
Organism: uncultured Alphaproteobacteria bacterium; assembly: GCA_963808205.1. Lineage (GTDB taxonomy): Bacteria > Pseudomonadota > Alphaproteobacteria > Rhizobiales > Xanthobacteraceae > BOG-931. The sequence goes on along the minus strand of CAWEER010000004.1, from coordinate 141,464 downwards.
ATCGCGGCCGACGGCACGTGGTTCTATCTTAAGACGCCGATCGGCCGGCCGGCGCTGGTCAAATTGTTCGCATCGGTCCTCAAGCGGGAGGACGCGAAATACTATCTCGTCACGCCGGTGGAGAAATGCGGCATCCGCGTTGACGATGCGCCGTTCCTCGCCGTCGAAATGGCCGTCGCGGAGAGCGATGCCGGACGCGTGCTCAACTTCCGCACCAATGTCGACGACTGGGTCGCGTGCGGCCCGCAGCACGCTCTGCGCTTCGAGCCGGAAGCCGGCACCGGTGGATTAAAACCCTATCTTCACGTCCGCCGCGACCTGTGGGCCAAGGTGACGCGAACGTTGTTCTTTGACCTTGTCGAGCTTGGCGAAGAGCGCGAAATCGACGGCAAACCGATGTTCGGTGTCTCCTCGATGGGGACGTTCTTTTCCATGGCGCCAGCCGAGCAGGTGAGGGATTTTGCGTGAGCGAGCAAGTGACGAGACTGGAGCGCCTGGACGCCGGGAGTTTCTATGATCGCGCGCGCTCCCGGCTCACGCTTGACGTGCCGCCCGCGTTGACCGACCTCAGCACCAAAGGCGCGCGTGGCGATCCCGATCTCAATCCGAAGACGTGGGCGCGCGCCGGCGTGACGCCGACCAGGCTTGCGGCCGTGCTTGTTCCCGTTATCGACCGGAGCGAACCGACGGTGCTCTTGACCCAGCGCACGGCAGATCTCACCGATCACGCCGGACAGGTGGCCTTTCCGGGCGGCAAGATCGACCCCGCCGACGAAAGCCCCGTGGCTGCGGCGCTGCGCGAAGCCAGGGAAGAGACCGGACTCGCGGCGGCATTGATCGAGCCGATCGGTTACCTCGACCTCTATCTGACATTTTCCGGTTTTCGCATTTTGCCGACCGTCGCGCGGGTGAAGCCTGAATTCACGCTCGTCCTCAATCCGCGCGAAGTCACCGAGACGTTCGAGGTGCCGCTCAAATTCCTGATGACGCCGGGAAATCACCAGCGCAAAACGCGGGACTGGAACGGGTTCTTGCGCGATTATTATGTGATCCCGTTTGAGGGACGGAATATCTGGGGCATTACCGCGGGCATTTTGAGGAACCTCTACGACCGGGTCTACGCGGCATGATCAGGCCAATCTTTACCGAGATCGGGCTGTTTCTCACGCCTTTCGCGCTCTATGCGGCATATTTGCTGGCGACGCGGACGGGCGTGCGGCAATCGTCATCATGGACGATGCGGCGCGTTGCGACGCTTGTCATCGCGTCGCTCATCCTCGTGGTCGGGAGTTTTCTGCTTCTGGCGCAGTTTTCCGGCGCGCCGCCAGGTTCGACCTACGTGCCGGCGCATGTCGAGAACGGCAAATTCGTTCCTGGAGCAACGCGGTGACCGAAACTGTCGATCTCCACAGCGCGGACTGGCTCAAGCACGGCGAGGCGGCGCGTCTCCTCGCAGTGCTCAATGGCGACGGCGAAGAAGCACGTCCGGTCGGTGGCGCTGTGCGCAACGCGCTCATGCACCGGCCTGTCGTGGAAATCGACATTGCAACGACCGCGATTCCGGAAGAAGTCGTGCGCCGTGTCGTAGCGGCTGGCTGGAAGGCGATCCCGACCGGTGTAGAGCACGGCACCGTGACTGCCGTCATCGACGGCAAGCCTTTTGAAATCACAACGCTGCGGCAAGACGTCGAAACGGACGGCCGCAGGGCGAAGGTCGCTTTCGGCCGCGACTGGAAAGCCGATGCCGAGCGCCGCGACTTCACCATCAACGCGCTGTCGGTTTCCGCTGACGGCACGATCCACGATTACGTCGGGGGTCAAGCCGACATCGCTGCACGCCGCGTGCGTTTCATCGGCGATCCAGGCCGGCGTATCGCCGAGGATTATTTGCGCATCATGCGCTTCTTCCGCTTCCAAGCCTGGTATGGCGAGGGCGCCATCGACAAGGCCGGGCTGCACGCCTGCATCATGGCGCGCGCGGGCATTGCGACGCTTTCACGCGAACGCGTGCGGATGGAACTGTTGAAGCTTCTGCTTGCGCCACACGCGGCGCCGGTGCTTGCCGTGATGGCGGAGACCGGCATCCTCGGCGCGGTGCTCGGTGGCGTGGCGCTGCTCGCAAGTTTTGAGAACACCGTGAAAGCCGAGGCGTCGATAGGCGTGGAGCCCGACGCCGTGCGTCGGCTCGGCGCACTCGGCGTCAGCGTGAAAGAGGATGCCGAGCGGCTTTCGGAGCGGCTGCGCCTCTCCAACGCCGAATCCGAACGATTGAATGCACTCGAAAACTGGTGGCGCGTTTCGCCGCAAGCCGGCGCTCAGCCGGCGCGTGCGCTGCTCTATCATCTCGGAGCGGTGTCGTTTACCGATCGGGTGCTCGTTGCGTGGTCGCGTTCGGCTTCTGGTGCGGCCGATCACGCCTGGCGCGAGCTTGCCGGTCTGCCGCAGCGCTGGGCTGCGCCTGCTTTTCCGCTCAAGGCCGCGGATTTCATCCGGCGCGGCATTGCCGTCGGACCAGGCTTGGGCGCCGCCTTGCGCGCCGCTGAAGAAGCCTGGATCGCGGCGGATTTTCCCGCCGACGCGGCTGCGATCGAAACAATTGCGGACCGGGCCGCGCGCGACGCCGCGGCGGTACGTTAGCCCGCTTCAAGATACGCGTTCTCGCAGCGAGCGCAGTCTCCTGCGGCCTCCGGCTGCGATTTCGTGCATGCGCGGCCGCACCTGTGCCATTACCCGCTGTGGACGAAGGCGTTCGACCTGCATTTCGTTGCCGCGCCAGACGAAATCATTGCCGCGCAGCGCGCCGACGAACAGCACGGGTAAAAGCAAATCGCGCATCAGCGCGTAGAGGGGGTAAAGCGCGGAGAGGTGCCACCCGGCGGCTGCGGCCAGGATCATTTCGCTGCCGTACCAGAGCGCCCCGAATGTTGTTACCGAAAGCGCCGACGGCAAACCGAAAGTATGCGCCACGACCCCGACGGCGATCATCGGCAGCACGCCGCCCGAGAACACCTCCGGCAGGAAATACGGCAAAAAGCTCGCGCGGCGCAGGCGCGCCCAGCGCAATTGCCGGTTCCAGACCTCGGCGGCGCTGCGGCGGCCAAGCGGCTGCGACAGTGGCCGGTCGATGAGCCGCACCTTCAGGCCCGCGTTACGCACGATCTTGGTTGCCGCCGCGTCCTCGGCAACTTCCTTGCCGAGCGCTTCGATGCCGCCGGCGCGCTCAAGGTCGGTACGCCGCCACAGCATGGTTTTGCCCTGGGCAAAGCCACAGCCGAAGCTGTCGACGATGTACTGCCAGCGCGCTTGATAGGTGTTGAGGAAAGCGCATTCGACTTCCGCCCAAAATCCTCGCGGCCGGGAGCCGATGGGCGGGGAGGCGACGAGACCGGTGTCGGCGCGCCAGCTTGCAAACAGCCGCTGAACGTAGTCATGCGGCATCAGCACGTTGCTGTCGGCGATAATGATCCAGTCGTTGGCGGCGGCGTGCCAGCCCTTGACCACATTGTTGAGCTTGGGATTTGTGCTCACGCGGTCGTCGCCGATGAGAAGCCTTGCGCCGGCATCGGGATTTTGCGCCATCAAGTCCTTGATCAGCGGCAGGACCGGATCCGCCGCGGACGCAACACAAAACAGGATCTCGTAGCGCGGGTAGTCGAGATCGAATGTCGAGCGCAATGTATCGGCAGCATAATTGTCGATCCCGCAAAGCGGGCGCACCACACTGACCGGGGGATATTGCCGGGCCGCCGGTTCACTGCGCGCATGACGGTGCAAGCGGAGAACCGCGATCACGATGCTCGCGATTTGAATGATGGTGACGGAAATACAAAACGTCGCGGCGGCGAGAATCGGCGCTGTCATCGTGCGAACGTCTAGTGAGGCGCCGTGACATGTTTGTGACTCGCCAGCTCTATGACTCGCCGGCGCGGTCAACCGGCGCGTTAACGATTGGTGTCATGGTCCTGCAATGGAACGATTTTATAAGTCGATTCCATCGAAATGGCTGCGAGAACAAACTCGGTGACGTTCGAGCACGGCGCGAAAAAGTTCCGTACTCTCTTTATCTCCGATGTGCATCTCGGCGCGCGCGGCTGCCAGGCCGATCAGCTCATCCATTTCCTGCGCTACAACGATGCCGACACGATCTATCTCGTCGGCGACATCGTCGATGGCTGGCAGCTGAAATCCGGCTGGTACTGGCCGCAGGATCATAACGATGTCGTGCAGAAGCTTTTGCGCAAGGGGCGCAAAGGCTCCCGCATCATTTACCTGCCGGGAAACCACGACGAATTCCTGCGCGATTATTACGGCACGCATTTCGGCGGCATCGAGGTCGTCGAGACGGCGATCCACGAGGCCGCCGACGGCCGCCGTTACCTTGTCGTCCATGGCGACGTGTTCGACATGGTGGTCAAGCATGCGCGCTGGCTCGCGCTTCTTGGCGACACGGCTTACGACCTTGCTATCCTGGTCAACCGCTATTTCAACGCGATCCGCCGCCGCCTCGGCTTTCGTTACTGGTCGCTGTCGCAATGGGCCAAGCACAAGGTCAAGAACGCCGTGAATTATATCGGCGCCTTCGAACAGACCTTGTCCGACGAGGCGCGAAGGCATCACGTCGACGGCGTTATCTGCGGGCACATTCATCACGCGATCATTCATGATGATTTCGGCATCCGTTACATGAATTGCGGCGACTGGGTGGAAAGCTGCACGGCGCTCGCCGAGCACGATGACGGCCGGTTCGAGATTATCCGCTGGTTCGACCAAAACCACATGCTGCCGCCGCTGCCGGACGACGAAGACCTGACTGGCGACCAAGACCTGCCGGCCGACGCCGACCAAGACACCGAAATCGCGGCCTGATAATTTCGCTCCGGCATGGAGCTTTCAGTAAAGATCGAGCGCTGGCCGCTGGCCAACCCCTTCACGATCAGCCGCGGCAGCAAGACCGAAGCTGTCGTGGTGACGGTGGAGCTTGGCGACGGCACGCATCGCGGGCGCGGCGAATGTGTCCCTTATGCGCGGTACAGCGAAACTCCGGACGGGGTGGCGGCGGCGATCGAGGCCATGCGTCCGGCGCTGGAAGGCGGCCTCGACCGGGCGGTCCTGCAGGAGGCGATGCCGGCCGGCGCGGCGCGCAACGCGTTGGATTGCGCGTTCTGGGATATTCACGCCAAGCAGAGCGGACAGCGCGTTTACGAATTGGCAGGTTTCGCGGCACCTAAGCCGCTGGTGACGGCCTATACGATTTCGCTCGCCACGCCTTCGGCCATGGCCGAAGCCGCGGAGCGCGCGTCAACGCGGCCTTTGCTCAAAGTCAAACTCGGCGGCGCGGACGGCGATGACGGGTTGCGGATCGCGGCGGTACGGCGCACGGCGCCGAAAGCCGAACTCATCGTGGACGCCAACGAGGGATGGACCGAAGACAATCTCGCGGGAAATCTCGCAGCCTGCGCCGACGCCGGCGTCACGCTCGTCGAACAGCCGCTGCCGGAAGGCCGCGACGGCGCTCTCGCCCGTATCAAGCGGCCGATCCCGGTCTGCGCCGATGAAAGCGTGCACGCGCGGGCTTCGCTTGGCGCGCTCTCGGGCAAATATGATGCGGTCAACATCAAGCTCGACAAGGCCGGCGGGCTCACCGAAGCGCTGGCGCTCCTCGCGGAGGCCGAGCGGCGCGGCTTTGCCGTCATGGCGGGATGCATGGTGGCGACCTCGCTGGCGATGGCGCCGGCCATGCTGGTGGCGCAGCGCGCCCGCTTTGTCGATCTCGATGGCCCCTTGCTTCTGGCCCGGGATCGCCCGGACGGCCTGAGGTATGTGGGTAGCCTTGCCTATCCGCCCGAGCCCGTGCTGTGGGGCTAATTCCCTCGGAGGATCCGTCGTTTGACGGATTCTGTGGGTATCTCCACCGGGTCCCTTGCCTGTTCGATTGCGGACCTCCGACTAATGCTGTTGAGTCGGTCACAGGATTGTCATGTCCAACGACCCATTAGCGCGGTCGGATATTTGGGCCGGGGCGCTGAACGAAACTGAGTACGATGCCGTTTACGCGTCGGTGACGGCAACCGACCGCGGACGCTGGTTTTTGTCCGAATACGCAAATCGCAATCGTCACGCCAACACGGATCTTGTCGTGGCCGCGATCGCGCGCATCGAGTCGGCCATTCACGGCGAGACGGGGCAAAACTCCGCAAATGGAGCGACAGACCGTTCGCCCGGCATTGTTGCGGCGGTCGAGCGTATTTCCGACATTGCCATCGGGTTGCGCGAACGGGGCGCAGATGCGGCTTTGTGCGATGCGCTCGACGCCGCGGTGCGCGAAATCTCCGGATTGGACACAGCCGTTCAGCCGCATGAAGCGGCTGTCGTGCCGATCAGCGAAAAAGCGTCCGCAAGCGCGATTGACGATGAGCCTCTTCCGGAAGCCGCGTTCTTCGACATGGAATTGCAGGAGAGCAAGAAGTTTGCCGACGCGGTCGCTGCCCTTGCAGCCTCGCTTGCTTCGCCCGGCGGCGAGCCCACGGAAAGCGCCGGTTCGCAAAGTGAGACTTTAGAGGTCGTCGCCCCGCCACACGACTTTGAGCTCAAGCCCGAACCCGAGTCGCGAACCCAAATCCGAGCCGGCCCCAAGCGAGCTTCAGGTTCAGTCGCCACGCTGGCGCATCGAGGGGCCCGACTTCGTGTTTCATTCGTCGCATCGCCAGGCCAGCACAGGCGATGCGGCGGCGCCCGATCCGTTGGTGGAAGCGGAGCCGTTTCTTCCGCACGCGCAACTCCAGGCCGATCCGGAAGAAGACCCGGCGGACTTGTTCGCTTCCGAACCGGATCAGGCCGTCTTCATCCCGATCGTTGCGCCGGCCGCAGAAGACACGCCACCGCAGCCGCCGGCTGTGAAGTCGGTGATGCGCCCCGCGCCCCGCCCGGTGAGCGATCCGCTCGCCGCCATGCGCGCCCTGAGCGAGGATGAGTTGACCGCTTTGTTCGGGTAGCCGGCTGCGTTATGCGACGAGGCGCGAAAACACTTCCGGGTCGACATTGCCGCCGGAAAGAACGGCGACAGCGACTTTGTCTTTGACGTCGATCTTGCCGTGCATCAATGCCGCGAGTGCGACGGCTCCCCCGGGTTCGACCACGAGCTTCAATTCATTAAACGCAAAGGCGACGGCGGCGGCAACTTCTGTGTCGCTCACCGCCAGGCCGGCGCTGACCAGCGATTGGTTGATCGCGAAAGTGAGCTTGCCCGGCATGCGCGCCATCAGAGCATCGCAAATTGTGCCGGTGAGGGCTGCATTCTCTTCGCGGCGTCCGCTGCGGAATGATCGCGCGTGATCGTCGAACCCTTGCGGCTCGGCGGTGTAGAGTTTCGCCGCCGGTGCCCGTGCCTTGACGGCAAGCGCGATGCCCGCGGTGAGGCCGCCGCCGGACGCCGTGACGACCACGACGTCTGGCGAAAGCCCCATTGCGCCCAAGTCTTCGATGATCTCGCGGCCGGCAGTACCCTGGCCGGCAATGATCAAGGCGTCATCGTAGGGCGGTACGAGGATGGCACCGCGTTTTGCCGCTATCTCGCTGGCAATGGCCTCGCGATCGTCGCGGGCGCGGTCATAGAGAACCACGTCGGCGCCGTGAGCGGCGGTGCGCTCGCGCTTGGCGCGCGGCGCATCCCGCGGCATGACGATCACGCAGCGCATGCCGAGGAGACGTGCCGCGGCGGCGACGCCTTGAGCATGATTCCCGGACGAATAGGCAACGACCCCGCCGGCACGCTGCTCGGGCGGTATCGCCGCAAGCTTGTTATACGCGCCGCGGAACTTGAACGAGCCGGTGCGCTGCAACGTCTCGGCCTTGAGGAAAGTGCGCCCGCCGGTCATGGCGTCGAGCGCAATCGAGGTCAAAAGCGGGGTGTGCAGGGCAACGCCGGCCAAGCGGCGGGCGGCCTCGTCGACATCCGCGGCAGTCGGCAGTGCAACCGGGGCGTCCATGACGGCGACGGTAGCGCCGTCATCGTGTCACAAGCAAGAGCGTTCCGACCGGGCGTCAGCGCGCGGACCAGGTCGTTACGAGCTTTTGCAGGGCAGGGCGTGGCCGGTCGGAAACGGTCTCGCTCGCGGTGCCAATCGGGATGATGCCGGCGATCTTCTCATGCGGCCCAATACCGAGAATTTCCAAAGCGGCGGGATTGTACGCGGTCCAGCCGGTGAGCCAGGTCGCGCTATAGCCAAGCGCGGTCACGGCCGTGATGAGGTTCATGCAAACCGCGCCGGCGGACAGCACCTGCTCCCATTCGGGAATGCGCGCCGATAAATCGGCGCGGCTCACGACAATCGCGACAAGCGGCGCGCCAAAGAGCGTCTTGATTTTTTTAACAGCGAGTTCGGCGGCTGCGGGCTCCTGCTGTGCATTGGCTTTCAGGGAGGCAGCACTCAGCCGGGCGATCAATTCCTCCCGCGCGGGATCTTGCACAAGAATGATGCGCCACGGTTCAAGTCCGCCATGGTCCGGTACGCGCGCCGCGACCGCGAGTATTTGTTGAATTTCGTCAACACTTGGCTTGGGCTCGACGAGCTGAAAAGGCTTCATCGAGCGGCGGCGTTCCAGAATGCCGAGGAGCCGCGCGCGCGAGGTATCTGCATCGCTCGCCGCAGTTTGCGCAGTTACTTTTGAACTTTTATCAGGTGTGTCGAGCATCGCATGTCTTTCTCTTCACCGATCGAGTTAAGCATCCGGGAAGGGCAAGTCAACGCGAGTGGCGGCGTATGGAAGGATTCTAATGAAATGGGCGCCGCCATTGGCATGGCGACGCCCGGTCAACATTGATTGCTCTCGGGCTGTGCCTAGTCGAAGCGTCCGGCGGCATGCGCCAGCATGGTGTAAACCTTGCCGGTGTCCGAGGTCAGATAGTTGCGCGCCACGGCCGGCCCGCGATCGCCGCGCGACACGTCGTCGAGGAGCCTTTCGAACTCGTGGATGTAGTGCTCGACAGTCTGGCGAAATTCGGGGTCGGTGCGATACTTGTTGCGGATCTCGTCGAACGCCTTCTGCCCCTGAAGCGTATAGAGGCGCCGCGTGAAGACGCCGCGCTCACCGCGCTTGTAGCGTTCCCACAGGTCGGCAGCCGCGTCCTGATCGATCATCCGCGCGATGTCGACGGAAAGGGAATCGATCGAGTCGATGGTCTCGCGCTGCTGCGGCCGCTCTTCGGCGCGCGGAGCTTCGCGCGCGGCGGGCGGGGGTGCAATCGACGGACTATCCTCGCGGGATGCGCGAGTCAGGAGATCGGACAGCCAGCCGCTGCCGTTACCGCTGCCGTTACCATTGCCGTTGCCGCCGTTCCTGTCGTCCTTGCCGCCCTGAACCGGGCTGAGCGTCGGCGGTGCAGTGGGCCGGCGTGCCGGCGCGCCGGTAATGTCGCGCGTTGCCGGCTGTGCCGGAGGCGGCGCCATGTCGGGCCGCATCGGGCGCACCTGGCCGCGTCCGCTGCTCGCAGCGTAGAGCGGCTCGGCCTCGCGCCGGACCGGCTCCACGGAATCCAGCGAACGGCCGTGGCGGGCGACGATGCGATTGAGTTCGGCCAGGGCTTCGATCTGGTCGACGATGACGCGGCGCATCTGTGCCGCGCTTTCGGCAGTTTCCTGCGGCAATTCGAGGATGCCGCGGCGCATTTCGGTGCGCGTCGTCTCGAGCTCCTGCTGCATTTCCGCCGCCATCTGCTTCATGCCCTGCATGATCTCGGTGAAGCGGTCGGCCGACTGGTTGAACATGGCCTGCACTTCGGCAGACGCATCATTGTAGACGGAGCCGAGCACCTCGCTGGTGCGCACGCGTTCCTCTTCCGAGGTCTTGCGGACCAGATCGTATTGCTGCTCGATCGTCTGCACGCTGTCGTTGCTGGTGTCGGCGATGATGCCGGCAATCTCGCGCGCCCGCGATGTTGCGGTGTCGAGCGATTCTTCCAGCAGGCCGGAGAAGCGCTGCAGGCGCTGGCCGAAATCCTCGGTTCGCGCATCGAGCGCCGTGACCAGCGCCTCGATATTGGCGTGGCGGCTGTTGATGGAATCCTCGGTCTTTTGGTTGCTCGTATCGAGCAGCGCCACCGCATCGGCGAGTGCGCGGCCGTGCGAGGTGAACTGCTCGGAGAGACCGCCGAGATCGGTCAGCACTTTGGAAGTGACCGTGTTGAACGTGCCGAGATGCTGTTCCACTTTGGCGGTGGTCGAGCCGCTCTTGCTGCTCAGATCGCTCATGGCGGCGACGAATTCGGAAACGCGCGTCGCCATCGTGTGCTCGATCGAACTCATGTTTTCCTGAGCGCCGCTGAGCACTTCCTGCAGGAGAATGTTGGCCTCGCGCAGGCGTTCGAACAGGGCGGTGGAGTCGGAGCGCAGCATGGCGTGCGTCTCCAGCATTTCGGCGACGGTCGCCGCCGCCGTCTGCTTGGATTCCTCGATGGCTCCCCTGGTCGCGTGGTGCAATTCCTCGAGCGTCCGCGCAATCGTCTGCTTGGCCGCCTCGGTGACGCCTTCGGCGCCCTCCTGCATCTGGCTAAGCGTGCGCGTGATCGAAGTGGTCGCGGTGAGGCTCGCGTCGTTGATCAGCCGGGCGATCTCTTCGCTCTTGTCCATCATGCTTTGCGTAAAGATAAAGCCTCTGGAGTCGATGGTCTTCACCGCGAGGTCGGTAATGCGGCCGATTTCGCCGGCGAAGTGCTCGCCCTTGGCGCCGAGGCTCTCGACCAGTGTGTTCGACTTGTCGTCGAGCAGGCGCGTCATGTCTTCGACGCGCTGTGTCATGGCGCTGTTGATCTCGTTGGCCTTGCCGACGATGCTGCGCGACACTTCCGTGCTCATTCCAACAAGCTTCCGCTCGGCTTCGCCGGCGCTGCGGCCAATGGAATCCGCGGTCGATTGCGTGGTCTTGTTGAGAAGCTCGGTCGCAGTTGCCGCGGCCTTGCCGATTGATTCGTTGGCCGTGGCCGCGCTCTTGACGATGGTGCTGCTGAGCGCGCCGGCGCTGCGATTGAGCGAAACGGTCGCTTCCGCGGCGCTGCGGTTGAGGGCTTCGGTCGCCGCGGCGCTCGCCGCGGTGCTCTTGCCGAGAGATTCGGTGGTATTGGTGGCGAGCTGGGTGAGAGCGCGTTCGGCGCTCGTCGAATTGCTCTTGATCGATTCCGAAAGCTGCTCGAGGCGTGCGTTGAGCAGGTCGGCGGCGGCGCGGGTGCGCGACTCCATCTGCTGGACGACCGCTTCGGCGCGGCCGGTCAGGAGCTGCTCCAGGTGGCCGACCCGGGTGTCGAGCGTCCCGGCGACTTCAAGTGCGCTCTTTCCGAGAGTCGAGTCGATATTGGCGATCCGCTCGTTGACGGTGTCAGCGAGCTTGGCCGCACGCATGTCGATGATGTTGGCGACGTCGGTGACGCGCTTGTCGATCTGGGTGACGACCTCCTTGCCGCCATCGGCAAGTGTCTTGCCGATGTCCGTGACGCGAGCCGACAGCGCATCGGTCAGAACCTGTGAACGGCTGTCGAGCGTTTCCTGGAAACGCGAGAGCTTCTGGTCGAGCGCGGTGGTGACTTCGTTCGCCTTGGACGTGACGCGGCTGTCGAAATTGTCGACGTAGCTGCGCATGGATTCGGAGACGTCCTGCGTACGTGCGCCGAGCCGTTCGACGAGTTCCGCACCGTAGGTCTTCACCGTGCGATCGAATTCGGCGAGATGCCTGGTGATGAGGTTGCCCAGCGTCGAGGAGTCACGGGAAATCTTTTCGCCGAGCTCCGCGCCGGTATGGCCGAACATCTGCTCGAACGCGGCAAGACGCGTCGCCAGCATTTCCTTCACCGCGTCGGTGCGCGTCGCTATGACGCCGGCGACATGTTCGGCGCTTTCGCGGACCGAGTTGGTCATCGACATGCTGCGCGCGCCGAGTGTTTCGGCGATTTGGTTGCCGGACTGCTGCAGCTTGGCGGCCAGCTCGCTGCCGCGCAAATCGAGATCGAGCAGGAACGATTCGCCGGACGACTTGAGCGTGCTGTTGGCCTCGTCGGCGCGCGTCGCGATCGTTTCGGCCAGCTGGCTCGACGTATCGACGATGGCGTCCGTAAGAAGCTGAGAGCGCCCGATCATGAGATCGACGACGGCGAGCGATTTCTCCGAAAATGTTTCGGTGACCCGATCGAGACGCGACGACATCATGTCTTCGAGGCCGGTCGCGATCTCGGCAAATTCCTCGCCGATATTATTGGTCTTAAAGTCGAGGCTTGAGCTCAGGCGGTCGCTTGCCAGTGTGATGGCGCGCGAGGTCTCGTCGCTGGCGGCCTCCAGGCGATCGAGCAGATCGCCGCCGCGTTCGCTGAGTTGCTCGATCATATTGTCGCCAATCTGACCGAGCGTGTTCGTGATGTATTCGCCCTTCTCGGCGAGCGATTGGGTGATGCGGTGGGCGGCGTCGTTGACCTGCTCGCCGACGAGATCGCTGATCGTGGAAAGGTCCTGCGTCAGGTCGATCTGAACATTGGTGAGCGAGGAACGGACCTGCTCGGCTTGCCCCACCAGCGTGTCGCGCTGGTTGGCGAGATCCTGGAGCAGTCCGCGAATCCGGACTTCGTTGTCGCTGTAGGTACGCTCAAGCGCGGCGACTTCGCTCTGGACCAGCGCTTCGAGTTCGCTCGCGCGCGCCAGCGCACGCTCGACGCCGTCGCCCATGGCCGCAACTTCGCGGCGAATGGCCTGGCCGACGGTCACGATGGAATCCCGGGCCACGCTCTCGGGCTCGGCAAGCCGCATGGCGACGCGCGCCATGGATTGCGCGATCAGGCGCAATTCCTGCGAGCGCCAGGCCATATGGGCGACGCCGAAAAAGAAGATGATCGGCAACAGCGCGGCGGCGCCAAGCCCGATCATAAGGGCGGCGGGCGACCGGTCCGGACCAAGGGCGGCACTGATGTCCGACAGGTAGGCCCATGACAGCGCAAGACAGCCGACGATCCAGGCGCAGGAAAATGCGGTGGCGACAAAATAGGACGATCGCGCGGGGCGGCGCTGCAAGGCATGCAGAATCTGGCCGATCGATTGCTGGTCATCATTGGCGGCGCGGCCGGCCGGGCCGGAGAGATCGCGCGTGCCGATGGCGTCTGAATCCAGGGTGTTGTCCGCGCGCGCGGCCATTGTGCCTGCGCTTTGTCCGCGGCTGTCGGTGGCGCCGGAGAGAAGGTCGGCCATGCCCTCAGGACGGCCTCCGGCCTGATCGTCGTCGTCCCGGATATTGAGGGCTTCCTGGATCGCTGACAGCGCCGCTTCAGTCGGATCCGTCATTTTCTTCGGGTAATTAGCCATTTCGGTCGTCGCCTCGCGTGTTACGCCTGACTAGGACGGCCCCAACACATGCGGGCCGCGCCACGAGCGCGTGGTCGTTTCAGTTCCTCGCCGGTAAAAGGGCTCCCAACCACGCCCTCACATCACACCGCCATGTCCCATCCTATCGGTCTGGCAGATCGAAGAAAACCGGGTCGGTAACGTCCCTTTAATCATCGTTAACGGCTTGTTCACCGTAGCCGCTTAATTTTTCCGCGGCGGACGAACACGCCATTGTGTGGACAGCAATACGGCCAGCTTGGGGCCGGCGCCGGCCGATTGGCGATGCCATGTGGCGGCGGAGACGGAGGAATTCATGAGCGCCTTGCCCCGGCCGAGCGCGGCGGATCGCGAGCGCAAACCGGCGGTCATCGACCAGGACCATCTCGGGCGCATGACGCTTGGGGATCGCCGGCTGGAGCGCGAGGTCCTTGAACTGTTCCTGCGGCAGACCACGATCATGCTCGGCAGGATTGTCGGGGCGACGCCGCTCGAGGCCGCTGCAGCCGCTCATACTCTCAAAGGTTCGGCCAGCGGTATCGGCGCATGGCGCGTGGCGCGGGCAGCCGAGTTCCTGGAATACGCCGTCGACGGCGCACGCGGCGCGGGCGAACTGGACGAGGCGATCACCGGGCTCGAAGCCGCCTGCCTCGAAGCCAGTGCCGCAATCGGTGCCCGTTTGACGGAACTTCTGGCCGAGCTCGCTCGCGACCGCTGAGGCCAGTTCGGCGCACTGGCGCCTCGCGCCGCGAGCCGATAGAAGAGGCCGCCCGGACGCGCTTCGGGCTGATCCGGCGGCATTAAGTCACCCCACCATGGCCAAAATCACATTCATCGATTCCGGAGGCGTGGCCCGCACCGTCGAGGGTGAGGCCGGGGCCACCGTGATGGAAGCGGCAATCAAAAACGGGGTACCGGAAATCGAGGCGGAATGCGGCGGCGCCTGTGCCTGTTCCACCTGCCACGTCTATATCGACGAGACGTGGAAGGAAAAAGTCGGCGAACCCTCCCCGATGGAGGAGGATATGCTCGATTTTGCCTTCGAGGTGAAACCGAATTCCCGGCTGTCGTGCCAGATCAAGGTCAGTGACGATTTCGACGGCCTGATCGTTCGGACGCCATCGCGCCAGGCGTGATCGAATTTATTTGATCGCCGCGCGGATTTATCCTCTTTCCCTCGCCCGCCAGCCACGCTAGACAGTCGCCCTTCCCGAACATTGGCAAGAAAGCCGAGCGAGCTTGGACAGGATTATGGCTGAACCTATCAAAACAGACGTTGTCATTATTGGTGCGGGGCCCATCGGGCTGTTCGCCGTTTTCGAACTTGGCCTGCTCGACATGAAGTGTCACCTCGTCGACATTCTCGACAAGATCGGCGGGCAGTGCGCCGAACTCTATCCGGAGAAGCCGATTTACGACATTCCCGGCATTCCCCACACCAGCGCGCAAGGCCTCGTCGATGCGCTGTTGCAGCAGATTAAGCCGTTCAATCCGCAATTCCATCTCACTGAAATGGTGGAGTTGGTGGAGAAGATCGGCGATCCCCTGTTCCGCGTGAAGACCGACCAGGGCACCGAGTTCGAGTGCAAGATCCTCGTCATCGCCGCCGGTGGCGGCTCGTTCCAGCCGAAGCGCCCGCCGATCCCAGGCATCGAGCCGTATGAGGGAAAATCGGTCTTCTACGCGGTGCGCAAGATGGAGACGCTGCGCGACAAGCGTGTTCTCATCGTCGGCGGCGGCGACAGCGCGCTCGACTGGACGCTCAACCTCGCTCCGATCGCACGTCATCTCACACTGTTGCACCGGCGCAGCGAATTCCGCGCCTCGCCGGACAGCGTCAACAAAATGATGGCGCTGGTCGGCGAAGGCAAAATCGATTTCGTTCTCGGCCAGGTGACGTCGCTCGAGGGCGCCGGCGGTCAGATCGGCAAGGCCATGGTCAAGACCAATGACGGCTCGACGTTCGAGATCGCCTGCGACGCGCTGTTGCCGTTCTTCGGACTGACGATGAAACTTGGTCCGGTCGCGAATTGGGGCATCGAGCTCCGCAACAACGAACTCATCCCCGTCGAGACGGAAAGTTTTGAAACCAGCGTGCCTGGCATGTTCGCCATCGGCGACATCAATTGGTATCCGGGCAAGCTCAAGCTCATCCTTTCCGGATTCCACGAAGGCGCGCTGATGGCGCAAAAGGCCCATCGCTACGTCTATCCCGACAAGCGGCTGGTGTTTCAGTACACGACGTCTTCGACGAGCTTGCAGAAGAAGCTCGGCGTCGCGCCCGAACGCGCTCCGGCGCAGTCTTAGGGAGTCCGCGGCGTGGTGCCGGCCGCAGGCGCCGCGTCCGGCGCACCGGGCGGCGGCAGCGGTTCGGCCTGAATGGCCGGCGGCGCCGTCAGGCCGAGCACTCCGCGTACGGCCGGGAGCGCGGCGTCGGCCATCGCGGCATAGCCTTCCGCGTTGGGATGGACGGCGCCGCCATAGACGGCGCTCAGCACGCCCCAGAGCGCATCGTGGATATCGCTCGGCTTTAATATCGCGGGCATGCCCTCGGGATAGGTCATTGCGGTGAAATAGCTGTCGTTGGCGGTCCGGATCCAGCGTCCGCGCGGCGCGTAGGGACGATAATTGCTGGCGGGCTCGTCGCAGGCCATCGGATCGTCGGGCGCGATCGTCGGGTCGGTTTGGAAACTGTTGCCGCTGGTCGAAAAACATTTGCGGTCGAATTCCGGATCGGTCGGCGCACGCACGCACATGCCGTGGCGCGCAAATGCCGCCTGATGCCCGTCGACGAAAGTCATGCGCTCGGTCGTGGCGTCGCGGCAAATCTTGTTGCCATCGCACGTCGCCAGCACTTTGATCTTGGGCAGAAACTTGTTGTCGACGAAGTCTGCCGTCGCGCGCAACCGTTCCGAATCGGCGCCGAAGGCAGGTTGAACGTCGAGGCCGTCGCGGCCGCCCGGGCATGGCTTGTTTTCTGCCTGCTCGGCCGGATCGCCGTATGAGACGTACACGACACGATTGAGATTGCCGCCGACATAGGGCTTTAGCGCCGAACGAAGTTGCGCGAATTCGTCAGGCAGATCCTGGTCCAGGGCCTTCTGTGAATCGGCAACGTTGGAAATGGAGCCGCCCTGCCGCAACAGGAGTCGTTCCGTAGTGGCCTCGACGATCACATTGGCGACGAGCCCGGCAAAATTCACGTCGTTGGCGCCGACCGTCAACATGACCAGATCGATATTGCGGTCGGGCTGCTGGCGATGCGCCATAGCCACAATATTTTTCAGCTCGGCGAATTGCGCGGGAGCGGTCCCCGAGCATGTTTCAATCCCGACAACCCAGGGACAATCGTCTGCGCGCTGGCTTGCGAACATTCCTGCGCCGATGGTGGCGCCGGTGCAGGCGAGCGGCACGAGCGTAATGGCAAGGTGCGGCTGTTCGATCGCGATCGCGAGCGACGTTCGGACCTGATAGCTGTACAGCGAGCGGTGGCACGCCGGATTCATCCAGCGCGCACCATGCAGCGCCCAATTCTTCGCCGCGGTGGGACTCGACGGCCCGTTCTCGCAGGAACGGTCGTCGTCGTATCCTGCACGGCTCGGCCGGAAGTACTGGCTCGCGCCGCCGCCCAGGAAGCGTTTGAAACAAAAGCCGCCGTCAAGCTCCACGGCTTTGTCCGGATTGCCCTCGCCGGCCGCGATGGAATCGCCGAGACCGACGATGAGCACATCGCGCACCGCAATCTCGGTGGCGACGCGTTGTGCGGTACCGTCGCCGAGCGGAATGTCCACCGTCGCCACGGTAGTGCGGCCGGAGCGTACCCGCAGCCTGACTTCCTGATCGCAGGCCACGGTGCTCTGCCGGACCGCGCCGTCCCCGTCATCGAAGCTCCAGACGCACGTCGCACCCTGCGGCACCGGACCCGCGACCGTCACGCCGATCGCATGGTCGCGGGGGCTGAGATAATTTTCCCGCGTGCCGTCACGCTCGCAGGTTTCCTGCAGGTCACCCGAATTGTCGAGGCATAGATTGCCGACGACGTCCTTGGCCCAGCCAAGACCGTCGGTATCGCCCTCCAGCCGCCGCTCGGCGGCAAGAACGCCGTCGCCGCGGCTTGCCGCGACCTGGCGCAGGAAATCGGCCTCATTGCGGAACAGGCGGAATCGGTTCTTCACTTCCCAGGAAATATGGAAATCGCCGGTGCCGGCGAGCTGCGCAAACGCGGCATCGAGCGGCGCTAGGACGACAAGCAGGGCCAGAATGATGGAAAGGCGCATGATCGTGGGCGGGAACAGGCTATAATTCTTCTAGCACGCCGCTTGCGGCGGAAATATGTGCATGGGTATCAGGTACGCCAGGACCGAGAACCTGTCACCCCTTGGCGCGGGCTGCTAACGCAGGGTGTCGCAATGCCGGAACTGTCGCTGACCACGAAATGCTGTATCGCCGGCGGTGGCCCGGCAGGCGTGATGCTCGGGTTTCTCCTGGCCCGCGCCGGCGTCGAGGTCGTGGTGCTGGAAAAGCATGCCGACTTTTTTCGCGATTTTCGCGGCGATACCGTTCATCCCTCGACGCTGCAGTTCATGTATGAGCTCGGGCTGCTCGACGATTTTCTGAAATTGCCGCACCAGAAAGTCGAAAAGCTCAGCGGCCAGGTCGGCGAGGACCGGCTGGTCATGGGTGATTTCACCCATTTGCCGACGCACTGCAAATATATCGCGCTGATGCCGCAATGGGATTTTCTCAATTTTCTCGCCGGCCAGGGCAAACGCTACAAGACGTTCGACCTGCGCATGCAGGCGGAGGCGACCGATCTGATCGTGGAGAACGGCCGCGTCGTCGGGCTGCGGGCCAATGCGCCGGACGGCGCGCTTGCCATCCGCGCTGACCTCGTCGTCGGTTGCGATGGACGGCATTCCACCGTGCGCCAGTGCGCTGGCCTTGAAAGCGAAGATTACGGCGCGCCGATGGACGTGCTTTGGTTCCGCATGTCGCGCAAGCCGAACGACAACACCGATACATTCGGCCATATCGAAGCCGGCATGATGATGGTCATGCTCGACCGCGGCGATTACTGGCAATGCGCCTTCGTCATCCCGAAAGGCGGGATCGAGGAGGTCAAGGCGGCGGGCCTCGACGCCTTCCGCAAAAAGATCGTCTGGATGTCGCCGTTTCTCGCCGACCGCATCGGCGAACTGAAGAGCTGGGACGACATCAAGCTTTTGAGCGTGACAGTGGATCGCTTGAAGAAGTGGTGGCGGCCCGGGCTGCTCTGCATCGGGGACGCGGCACATGCCATGTCGCCGGTCGGCGGCGTCGGCATCAATATGGCGGTGCAGGACGCGGTGGCTGCCGCCAATCGTCTCGCAGCGCCGCTCAAATCCGGCACGGTGACGGACGCCGATCTGCAGGCGATCGAGAAACGCCGCACGCTGCCGGTGCGCTTTACGCAGTGGCTGCAGCTCAACATCCAGAAGCGGATCATCAGCCGGGTCTTGCAGAGTCAGCAGCGGCCGCAGGCGCCGTTCATGATCAAGCTGTTCGGGTCAATTCCGTTTCTGCAGCGGATACCGGCGCGGCTGATCGGCGTCGGCATCCGGCCGGAGCACATCCATACGCCGGATGTGCTCGCGGCCGGATAGGCGCACCGGATCAGCGGTCCTCAGCTCCGCCCCTGCAATTCCGTCGCGGCACGCGCGAGGATTTCAACGAGACGCGCTTCGTCCTCGGCGTCGTTGTCGAGCCGCTTGCTTACGGTTTCGCGCAAATGATCGAACGCGGCCTCGACGAGCGGCGGCAGGTTACGGCGGCCCTCGCGATCGCCACGCTCCCGGCGGCGCCAGCGGTTGACGCGTTCGCCGAGCGCTGCGAGCCGGTCGAGCACAACGTCGACGAGGGCGCGATTGGCCTCAAGGTAAGCGCGGCCTTCGCCGGTGATGGTGTAGAGTTTCTTTGCGCCCTCGGTCGAAGCGGTCACGTAGCCGGCTT
Source organism: uncultured Alphaproteobacteria bacterium (assembly GCA_963808205.1). Lineage (GTDB taxonomy): Bacteria > Pseudomonadota > Alphaproteobacteria > Rhizobiales > Xanthobacteraceae > BOG-931. The sequence goes on along the minus strand of CAWEER010000004.1, from coordinate 122,127 downwards.
CTTCGAGGTAGGTCAGCGTCGGATAGACGATGCCGGGGCTGGGTGAGTACCAGTCGGCGGTCTTCTCTTCGACCAGCTTGATGATTTCGTAGCCGTGACGCGGCGCTTCCGCGATGAGCGCAAGCGCGAGGAGCCGCAGGTCGCCCTGGGCCAGCATCCGTCCGGCGCGCATGTCGTCGGGGTTCATATCGCCCCGTCCGCCGCCGCCGTGACGACCGCCAAAACCGAAGCCGCCGAAGCGCCGGCGATGATGGCGGCCAGCGCCCCAGTAACCGCGGTGGCCCTCGCCACGGCCTTCACAATGTTCACGCATATTTCGATGTCCTTTTGTTGAAGATATATCTTTAGATAGCTCGTATTGAGTTATAGCACAAGATATATCTTACAATAATTTAAGCCACTGAAATAATGAGGTATTTTTATTACTCCGAGCGTCCCATGCGGATGTCGCGCGCCTTCGGCGCCACGTCGTTACGGACGAAAGCGGCGCGCGCCTCGAATTCGGCAAACCGCGTGCTGCGCAGGCTGGGCGGGGTTTTGTGCAGGATCTTCTCGATCCTCCGCCACAGCATCGTTGCGTGGACGGGTGAGGCGAGCGCCGTTTGGCGGGCGAGGTTGTCGTCATAGCCGAGCAATTTCTCGCCGAGTTCGGACCACGCTTCGTGCGGCAGCCACCGCGCGCGGCCTGTGTTCGCCGACCCCAACGGCACCGGGGCGAGCGGCTCGATCGCATTCGCGCGCCCAAAGCGCCAGAGGCCGATCTCGTGCTTGAACGCGACGATATGAAGCCACTCGTGCAGCAAGGTAAGGCCGATCTCGGAACGCAAGCGCCGATCCGGGCGGTAGAGCGCAACGAGGCCGAAATTCGTCGCGTTGCCGAGATGCCTGATCTGTTGCCCGGTGGTTTTGCGCGCCCAGGGATCGAGGAAGCATGGTTCATCGCTCAGGTGCAGTCGGCGTATCAGGCGCGGGTCGGGAAGTTCGCGGAGCAGTGCCAGCGCTTCGCCGGCATCGATGCGCTCATAATCCGGCGCCTCGGCGGGAATCTCGATTTCGATTTTGGTCCCGGCGACACAATAGATCCGCATCAGCGCCTGGATTTGCCGCGTGCCGCGGCGCATGAACTTTCTCCGGCTTGAAAAACTTGCGGCGTCGTCCGACGCCACGAACAGCGTCATCCTGCGCGCATGGAGCGCAGAAAACCCCTCAGGAAGCGGGACCTGAGGATCAACGGTCTGGCGCGGTCCGGCCTTGCCGCCGACGCGCGGCATGTTGCGCTGAAGGAACGCGCGAAACATCAGCACGATGAACAGAACAAGGATGATTTCCGCCACGACCGCGATTATCCCCGACCTTGCCGCCTGTATCGCGCCATGCCGGCTGACTATATCGAAGTTCGGGCCGCTTGACGGCCCGGCATTGGCGGCGAATGTTGAGGCATGTTCACGACCTTTTTCCATGAACTGAAACAGGCCGGCGTCCCGGTGACGCTGCGCGAATATCTGACGCTCATGGAAGCGATGGAGAAAAACATCGCCGGCCGCCGCGTCGAGGATTTCTACTACTTGTCGCGCGCGGCGCTGGTGAAGGACGAACGCAATCTCGACAAGTTCGACCGCGTGTTCGGCCATGTGTTCAAGGGCCTTGAACTGGTCGAACAGGGACTCGAAGGGGAGATTCCCGCCGAGTGGCTCAAGAAGCTCGCGGAGAAATACCTCACCGAGGAAGAAAAAAAGGAGATCGAGGCGCTCGGCGGCCTCGACAAGCTTTTGGAAACGCTGCGCCAGCGGCTTGCCGAGCAACGCGGCCGGCACCAGGGCGGCAAAAAATGGATCGGCACCGCCGGCACATCTCCGTTCGGCGCCTACGGTTATAATCCCGAAGGTGTGCGCATCGGTCAGGACAAAAACCGCAATTTCCGCGCCGTGAAAGTGTGGGACAAGCGCGAGTTCAAGGATCTGGCCGGCGACGTCGAACTCGGCACCCGCAATATCAAGATCGCGCTGCGCCGCCTGCGCAAATTCGCGCGCACCGGCGCGCCGGACGAACTCGATCTCGACGGCACCATCAAGGGCACCGCGCGCAAGGGCTATCTCGACATCCTGATGCGGCCGGAGCGCCACAACACTATCAAGGTGCTGCTGTTTCTCGACATCGGCGGCTCGATGGACTGGCACGTCAAGACGACGGAAGAATTGTTTTCAGCCACCAGGACCGAATTCAAGCACCTCGTGCATCTCTATTTCCACAACTGCATCTACGAGAAAGTGTGGAAGGAGAACGCGCGGCGCTGGACCAACACGACGCCGACCTGGGACGTGCTCCACACCTATCCGCACGACTACAAGGTGATCTTTGTCGGCGACGCCTCGATGTCGCCTTATGAGATCGCCGCGCCGGGCGGATCGGTCGAGCATTTCAACGAGGAGGCGGGCCAGGTGTGGATGCAGCGCGTCGCCGCGACCTATCCATCCTGCGTCTGGCTCAATCCGGTGCCGGAAAGCGAATGGCAGACCACAGCCTCCATTCGCTTGATGCGCCAGCTTCTCGGCGGCCGGATGTATCCGCTGACGATCGAGGGGTTGGATGCGGCGATGCGGGAGTTGGGGAGATGATGCCGCCGATCAAGATGATGAGTTTGGAGGAATTCGACCTTGCGTTTGGCGAATTAGGCACCGCAGTTGGACCTCGCACAGGCCGCAATAAACGAAGTCACGATGATAAGGAGTGGTATGTCGTTCGCCGATTTCTGAAGGACGCAATCGCAAAAGGATTATTTCATGCGCCGCTATCGATCAATAAAGGCCATCCCCCCGACCCAGATTTTGTTGTCGATCACAAACGTGGGTGCGCCTTAATCGAGATCACCGAGGCAACCGACGCGGCCGATCAGAGGGAGATGACGCTATCGGAATCGCACAGCAGGCCAATTTTGCTTGGTGAACTTGGTGGCAGGTTTCATGGAGGCGCCGGCGAACCGGGGCACCTGTGGGCGTCTGACATCGTGGAAGCAATAGAACGAAAAACGGAAAAATCTGTTTTCTTGAGATCGATTTTGGATCGTTACTTGGTTATTTATCCAAATTCAAACGCGTCGTTCTTGATTTCCAATGACGCGGATGAACGCAGAGCTTCTTCCATCCTACTAAATGCAATCGAAGTCGAACGTGAAAAGCTTTCTAAGATCGTAAACGGTTGTCTCGTCCACGTATTGGGAAAAGGACATACCTTCTTTGATGTGCTTGATAAAGCAAGCCGGTGCCGTCGACATAATTGAAGGGAAAGGGTGCCGATGCCCGCCGAACGGTTCGATTTTCCCAACAGCAGCGGCCAGAAGCTTGCCGCGCTACTCGACCGGCCGGATGGCCCAGTGCGGGCGGTGGCGCTGTTCGCGCATTGCTTCACCTGCGGCAAAAGCATCAAGGCGGCGCGTTACATCGCCGAAGGTTTGAAACAGCACGGCATCGCCGTGCTGCGTTTTGACTTCACAGGCCTCGGCGGGAGCGAGGGCGAGTTTGCCAACACCACCTTTTCGTCGAACATCGACGATCTTGTCGCTGCCGCCGATCATTTGCGCCAGACGATCGGTCCTCCTGCGATCCTCATCGGTCACAGTCTTGGCGGCGCCGCGGTGCTCGCCGCCTCACATCGCATCGATGATGCCCGTGCCGTCGTGACGATCGGCGCGCCTTTCGATCCGTCTCATGTGACCGGCCTGTTCGGCGGAAAAGTCCCCGGGCCCGGCACGGCAGACGAGGCCGAGGTCTCGATCGCCGGCCGGCCGTTCCGCGTCCGCCGCGCTTTGCTCGACGATATCGCGCAGCAGAACCTGGCCGCGCGTATCCATGACTTGCGCAAAGCGCTGCTTATTTTCCATTCGCCGACCGACGACACGGTCGGCATTGACAATGCGAGCCACATCTTCCTCGCGGCGAAACATCCCAAGAGCTTCATCTCGCTCGCCGGCGCCGACCATCTCGTCAGCCGGCATGACGACGCGATTTATATCGCGCACGTGATCGCGGCCTGGGCCGAGCGCTACCTCGGCATGGCGGCCGGCGCGTTGCCGATGGCCGACACGCCTGATGGAACCGTCGTCGTTCGCGAAACGCGAAATGGCACCTTCCAGCAGGAAATCAGTTCCGGCGGGCACCGGCTGCTTGCCGACGAGCCGGTCAAGGCCGGCGGAATGGACACCGGCCTCGGTCCATACGATCTGCTGTTGGCGGCACTCGGCGCCTGCACGTCGATGACGGTGCGGCTCTATGCCGACTTGAAGAAAATTCCGCTCAAGCAAACGCAGGTCCGGCTTCGCCACAACAAGATTTACGCAACCGATTGTGCCGAGTGCGAAACCAAAGAGGGCAAGATCGACCGCATCGATCGGGAGATCACCTTTGACGGCGATCTCACAGACGAACAGCGCAAGCGGCTGATGGAAATCGCCGACAAATGTCCGGTTCATCACACGCTGAAATCGGAAGTGGATATCCGCAGCGTCGAGAAGCCGGCGTCAAAGTGATCACGGCCGACGAGCCGGGCTACTTGATGCTCGCTCTCGCGGCAGCAATCACTTCCGGAATGGCGGCGTCATTGCCCGGCGCCATGATGTGCACGCCGGCGATTCCGGGAATGGTCGAAAACTCCTCGATCAGTTCGACGCAGATGCGCACGCCTTCGCGCGCCGGGTCGGCGGCTTTCTCCATGCGCTCGATCAAGGCATCGGCGATGATGGTGCCGAAGAGATGGCTTTTCATCCACGCCGCGGATTTGGCCGAGCGCAGCGGATTGACGCCGATGAGAAGCGAAAGCTCCGTGGTTATGCCGGCTTTTTCCAGCGCGGCGGCGTAGCGGCGCACGATGCCGGCGTCCATGCAGAATTGCGTCTGGGCGAATTGCGCGCCGGCCTTCACCTTGGCGAGGAGCCCGTTCGGCTGCCAGCCGTCCGGCGGATCGATCGGCATGTCGGCGGCGCCAATGAAGAAGGCGGCCTTGCCCTCGACCTTGCGTCCGGTGGGCAGCGTGCCCTCGTCGCGCAGGCGGCGCGCGGTTTCCATCAGGGTCCGCGAATCGACGTCGAAGACCGGCTTGGTCTCGGGCTGATCGCCTGACTTCGGGTCGTCGCCGGTCAATATCAGCAGGTTTTGCATGCCGAGCGCGGCTGCCCCCATCAGCTCGCTTTGCAGCGCGATCCGGTTCTTGTCGCGGCAGGTGAGCTGGAGGATCGGCTCAACACCGGCGCCGATCAGAAGGGTCGCCGCGGCGAGCGCACTCATATGGGCGCGCGCGCCGGCGCCGTCGGTGACGTTGACCGCATCGGCCACGCCCTTGAGCGCCCTGGCCTTGCGCAGCAGGTCGCCGGCATCGCACGAGACCGGCGGCGCAAGCTCCGCGGTCATGACGAATCGGCCTTGGCGCAATCGGTCCTGGAAAATATGGGGAAGGGGGGTGCTGCTCTGCTGGTTCATCGCCAGAGCGCTTATATGGTTTGCGGCGGCACATCAATTCCGCCGTTAAATCCCCGCTTTTCTGGACAGGAAAGCACTCCGCCGTTAGAGAGTTGCCCCACCATGTCTGGCGTCAACGATATCAGGTCGGCCTTCCTTGGCTATTTTGCGCGCGAGGGGCACGAGGTCGTGCCGTCCTCGCCGCTCGTGCCGCGCAACGACCCGACGCTGATGTTCACCAATGCCGGCATGGTGCAATTCAAGAACGTCTTTACCGGTCTTGAAAAACGCCCCTATTCGCGCGCCGTCACCGCGCAGAAATGCGTTCGCGCCGGCGGCAAGCACAACGACCTCGACAATGTCGGCTACACCGCCCGCCACCACACCTTTTTCGAGATGCTCGGCAATTTCTCGTTTGGCGATTATTTCAAGGAACGCGCGATCGAGCTTGCCTGGAATCTGGTGACGAAGGAATACGGCGTGCCGGCCGACAAGCTCCTGGCCACCGTCTATATTGACGACGACGAGGCCTTCAGGCTGTGGAAGAAGATCGCTGGCCTGCCGGACAGCAAGATTATTCGCATCGACGGCAGCGACAATTTCTGGGCGATGGGCGACACCGGCCCATGCGGCCCGTGCTCGGAGATTTTCTACGACCACGGCGATCACATTTGGGGCGGGCCGCCGGGCAGCCCCGAAGCCGAAGGCGATCGTTTCACCGAAATCTGGAATCTCGTCTTCATGCAGTACGAGCAACTGCCGGGCGGCAAGCGGGTCGACCTGCCGCGGCCGTCGATCGATACCGGTTTGGGGCTTGAGCGCATGGCGGCCGTGCTGCAAGGCACGCACGACAATTACAAGATCGACCTGTTCGGCGCGCTGATCGAAGCCGTTGCCGATCTCACCGGTGTCGATCCGGACGGCGAACGCAAAGCCTCGCACCGGGTCATCGCCGACCATTTGCGTGCGTCGTCCTTCTTGATCGCCGACGGGGTGCTTCCGTCCAACGAAGGGCGCGGCTACGTGCTTCGCCGCATCATGCGCCGCGCCATGCGGCACGCCGAGCTTCTCGGCGCCAAGGAGGCGCTGCTGTGGCGGCTGGTGCCGGTGTTGGTCCGCGAGATGGGGCAGGCCTATCCGGAACTGCACCGCGCCGACGCTCTGATCACTGAGACTCTGCGGCTCGAAGAGATCCGTTTTCGCCGCACGCTCGATCGCGGCCTGACGATTCTCGACGAGGCGAGCAAGACGCTCAAGAAGGGCGACATGTTCGATGGCGAGACTGCGTTCACGCTCTACGACACTTACGGCTTTCCGCTCGACCTGACGCAGGACGCGCTCAAGCCGCGCGGCATCGGTGTCGATATCGCGTCATTTTCCGACGCCATGGAGCGGCAACGCGCGAAAGCGCGCGCATCCTGGGCGGGCTCGGGCGAAGCGGCGGACGAGGCGGTCTGGTTTGGCCTGCGCGAGAAAAGCGGCGCCACGGAATTTCTCGGTTATGAGACCGAAAGCGCCGAGGGTGTCGTGTCGGCGCTGGTGAAAGACGGCAAGGAAATTGCGTCGCTGAACAAGGGCGAGAGCGGCGCGGTCGTGCTCAACCAGACGCCGTTCTACGGCGAGTCGGGCGGACAGATCGGCGACACCGGCGTCATGACGGGCGACGGCGTGCGCTTTCGCGTCACGGACACGCAAAAATATACCGGAGATATTTTTGCCCATATAGGCACGGTCGAAGAGGGCACGCTAAAGGCCGGAACCGCGCTCGCGCTCGAAGTTGACCACACGCGCCGCGGCGCGATCCGGAAAAATCATTCCGCGACACATCTCCTCCACGAGGCGCTTCGCCAGGTTCTCGGCGATCACGTCGCCCAGAAAGGCTCGCTGGTCGCGCCAGATCGCCTGCGCTTCGATTTCTCGCATCCAAAGCCCATGAGCGGTGAAGAGATCGAACGCGTGGAAGATATCGCCAACGATTTTGTGCTGCAGAATTCGCCGGTCACGACGCGGGTCATGGCGCTCGACGATGCGCGAACCTCAGGCGCGCGCGCGCTGTTCGGCGAGAAATACGGCGACGAGGTTCGCGTCGTCGCCATGGGTGAGGGCGGCGGCAATACGATGGGCTGGTCGATCGAACTGTGCGGCGGCACCCATGTGCGGCGCACCGGCGACATCGGGCTTATCTCGGTGATTGCGGAAGGGGGAGTCGCGGCTGGTGTGAGACGAATAGAAGCACTCACAGGTTCAAAGGCTCGCAAAGACGGTCGTGAATATCGCGAAATGGTCAAAACTGCCGCGACCAGCCTTCGCACCACTCCGCTAGAGTTCGTGCATCGGCTTAATGCAGTGCTTGACGAGAACAAGCGTCTCGGACGCGAACTGTCGGACGCGAAGAAGAAACTCGCCATGGGTGGCGGCGACGCTTCAGCGAGTGGCGACGATGGGGTCGAGGACGTGGCCGGCGTGAAAGTCATGGCACGGGCGCTGACCGGCGTCGACGCGAAGGATTTGCGGAGCTTGGTCGACGAGGCGAAGAAAAAACTCGGCTCCGGCATCGTCATTCTTGTCGCCAACGATCCCGAAGGGAAGGCGGCGCTCGTCGTCGGCGTCACCGCCGACCTGACGGCCGCAAACAACGCGGTGCAAATGGTGCAGGCCGGCGTCGCCGAGCTGGGCGGCAAAGGCGGCGGCGGGCGGCCTGACATGGCGCAAGGCGGCGGCCCCGATGGCGGCGCAGCCCAGGCGGCGCTCGCTGCAATTAAAAAGCTGATCAAGCCAGCCGCGTAGACGGCCTACACTTCGACGATCATTCCATCTTCGGCGGTTTCGTACGGAAGCTTGGTGCGCTGCGCCAGCATTTCCTTGCTCATATGCGTGAGCACGAGCCGCTTGGGTTTGATCTGGACGAGATGGCTTTCGAGAAGACTGAGCGCCATATGCGTGGCGATCGGCTTGTCGCGCGTGTAGGCCTCGCAGATGAAGAGGTCGGCATCGCGCCCGATATCGATAAGAGATTCCGTCCACTCGGTGTCGCCCGAGAACGCGATGACCTTGCCCTCCGCCTCGATGCGGAAACCGAGGCAGGGCCCGGCGCGATCGTCGTGCTGGACGTGGAATGGCGTGACCTGCAAATGTCCGACATCGTTGCGCGCGCCAATCTCGAGTTCGCGCAGCGTCAGCGGAAATGACAATTCCATGTCCGCGGTTCCGGGAAACGCGACGCCCATGACCTTGGCGAAGCGCGCTTTAAGGCCGGGCGGACCGGCGATCGTGAGGCCGCGCTTTCGCTTGGAGACGTAGTTCGATTCGAGAATGAAGAACGGCAGTCCGCCGATGTGGTCGGCGTGAAAGTGCGAAATCAGGATGAGATCGATATCGTTGCGCTCGATCGCGAGCTTGTTCATGCCGACAAGCGAGGTCGCGCCGCAATCGATCAGCGCATTGATCTCGCGCCCGACGAGATGAAAGCACGTGTTGAATCGTCCGCCCGAGCCGAAGGCATCGCCGCAGCCGACGAATTGCAGATGCATAGAAATCTCTCCGATCCCCGGCCGCCGGCGGCGGATGCGCAAGTTACCCCAACGTGACGGTAAAGTGTCGCGCGACGGAGTCGGTGACGCCGATCACAAAGCGTGCGATCCTTGAATGGACCTGAATATAAAACATAACGCATTGTTTTGTATGCATTTTTCTGTCTTTACCGCGTTCGTTTTTGGGTTTTGATTGTTGTCGCGGAGGTGGCGGCCGCTGGTTAAAATGGGGCGCGGCGGGACGCCTTGATCGCAACACAAACCGGCGCATTGTTGCGGCCGGTCAGGCTGCAGGGGATCTTGGGTGCGGTTTCGATACAATACCTCTGGCGTGGCGGCAGCGCTGGCGACGAGCGTGGTGCTCGCCGGTTGCAGCGGCGGCAACTACGACACCGAACAGGCCTGGTTTACCAAGCCGTTTCAGTTCGTCAGCCGAACCGGCGGCTATACTTTTTCCGAACTGCAGGAATCCAGGCGTCTGCAGCATCCGGTCACGGCGAACGATCTTGTCGACAGCAGCGGGGCCTGCCCGCCGCAGGCGGCGCAGCAGCCGCCTCCCGCGGCTCCGGCAAATCAGGCCGGCAATCAGGCCGCCAATGCACCGCCGCCTGTCCCGGACTCGACCTCTTTGCTCGGCGGCGGCGTCGCGCTCGGCATGACCGAGTGCGACGTGGTGCTACGCGCCGGCCAGCCCAGTTCCGTCCAGCTTGGCAATGCCCCGAACGGCGAACGTACCGCGGTGCTGACATATAACGGCGGCCCGCGGGCGGGAATTTATCATTTCGAGCGCGGCCAGCTTGCGGAAATGGATCGCGTTGCGGTCCCTGCGCCCGCGCCGCAGCCCGTGAAAAAGAAATCAGCGAAGTCGCAGAAGAAGAACGATCAGACCTAGCTGCCTCGCTCGTTCCGGGGCTTTCGATCGTGGCGCAATGACAAGCCCCGGCCTCTTGCGAAGCCGGGGCGATGTTTCGAGCAGTCAGGCCGGATCAATAGCAGCGGTTGACCCAGCGCAGCGCCGGTCCGTAAGGAGTATAGACCCAGCGCCGGACCATGCAGCCGCCGTAACCCGGGCCGCCGGCATAGACGCGAACGAAGGGGCGATATCCCCAGCCGCCGTGCCATCCGCCACCGTGCCAGCCGCCGCCGTGCCATCCGCCATGTCCGCCGCCCCAATGAGCGGATGCCGAAGTCGGAGCGAGAGCCGCGGCGCCAAGCGTCGCGCAGGTCGCGATAGCGAGCATTGTTTTGCGCAGCATTGGAATCTCCTTGGTTTGACGTTTTTGTACGTCGATGTTTCTTAGTCAGGCCGATCGGCCTTCCGGTTCATGGCGCCGATGTTATGGGTTAATGTCTGAACCGGTGCTGAGGACCAAATTTATCGCGGGTTTATCAAACTGAACGCAGCATCGCGCTTTCGTTCACCGCGCGTTCATCCGCCCGCCGGCCGCCGCGCGCTTGCCGGGACCGTAAGCGAGGGATATAAGCCGCCCCGGTTCCACGCCTTTTTGTAAATCCCCAAAAGGAAAATTTGATGGCGATCGAGCGCACATTTTCGATCATCAAGCCGGATGCCGCCGCTCGCAACGTGACGGGCGCGATCAATGCGATGATTGAAAAAGCGGGTCTGCGCATTGTCGCGCAGAAGCGTATCAAGATGTCCCGCGAGCAGGCCGAGACGTTTTATGCCGTGCATCGTGCGCGGCCGTTTTTCGGCGAGCTTGTCGACTTCATGATCTCGGGGCCGGTGGTCGTGCAGGTGCTTGAGGGCGAGAACGCGGTCGCGGCCTATCGCGATCTGATGGGCGCGACCGATCCGGCGAAAGCCGCCGCCGGCACCATTCGCAAGGCTCATGCGCAGTCGATCGGCGAAAATTCCGTGCACGGCTCGGATGCCGCCGACACCGCGGCCAAGGAAATCGCACAGTTCTTCTCCGGCAATGAGATCGTCGGCTAAGGCTTTAGCGTTGTGGGTTCGATCGCCCAATATCTGCATCCCGCGCTGTGGCACGACTGGCTTTATGGCGGCGTCGATCAATTGGGCTACACCGCATTCTGGCTGGCCGTAGCGCAAATCGTCTTCATCAATCTCCTGCTGTCCGGCGACAATGCCGTGGTCATCGCCTTGGCGTGCCGCGGCCTGCCGCCTGTTCAACGGCGGTGGGGTTTGATCCTGGGCGCCGGCGTCGCCGTGATCCTTCGTCTCGTCTTCACCGCAATCATCGCGCGGCTCATGCTGCTGCCCTATCTCAAGCTGGCGGGAGGTTCGGCGCTCATTATCGTTGCGGCGCGGCTTCTGGTCCCGGATGCCGACGATAAAAACGACGTTGAAGCCGTCGCGCATTTGTGGCGCGCGATCCGGATAGTCGTGGTTGCCGATGTCGTCATGAGCCTCGACAATGTCATCGCGATCGCTGCGGCTGCAAAGGGCGATTTCGTCCTGCTCGCGATCGGGCTCGCTGTCTCCATTCCCCTTATCGTGGCGGGTGCGGCGCTGATCATGACGATCATCGATCGCTTTCCTGTTCTGATATGGGCCGGCGCGGCGCTGCTCGGCTGGATCGCCGGTGAGGCCATCGCAACCGATCCGGTGCTGGTGCAAAAACTGACGGCGGCGTTCGGCGAGAATTTTGCGCATCACGCCGAACTCGCGGCAGCCGGCGCAGGAGCGATGCTGGCAATTGCCGCTGGAGGGCTCTGGCAGCGCGTGCACGACATGAGAGCACGGGCGAAAGCCGCGGCGCGGGAAATTGCCAGCGCGTAGCAAATGATTCTCTGCGGTTCGCCATGCTTCCCGCTTCGGACCATTCCCAAAATAGCCCCCAGTCTTGCGCCGGTTTTTTTTTATTTCGCGGTATTTATTTCGGGACAAACGTGGCGCGGCCTTCCGCGACCAGTCTCAAGGCCTGCGGATAAAGGCGGTGCTCGGCCTCAAGGACGCGTGCGGCGAGCGTCTCTTCCGTGTCGCCATCGAGCACCGGCACCGACTGCTGCGCGATGATCGGCCCGGAATCGGTTTCCGGGACGACGAAGTGGACCGTGGCGCCGTGCTGTTTCACCTTTGCCTCGAGCGCCCGGCGGTGCGTGTCGAGCCCTTTGAATTGCGGCAGCAGCGCCGGGTGGATATTGATGAGCCGTCCGCTCCAGCGCGTGACGAACCACGGCGTCAGAAGGCGCATGAAGCCCGCGAGGCAGACCACGTCGATCGCGCTCTTGCGAAGTTCGGCATCGAGTGTGCGTTCGAACGCCTCGCGGTCCTTCCCGAATGGCCGGTGATCGACAATCATGGTTGCAATGCCGGCCTCGCGGGCGCGGACAAGCCCCAAGGCGTCGGGAAGGTTGGAGACGACGAGCACAATCTGCGCCGGGTAATCTTGTGCCGCCGCCGCCTCGATCAGCGCCGTCATGTTCGACCCGCGGCCGGAAATGAGAATGGCAGCGCGCTTTTTGGTCACGCGCTCACCGCGACAGGTCGAGGCGCCCGCGAAAATTGACGGCCGCGCCGCTCGGCGTTGCAATGACTTCGCCAAGGCGAACGACGGTCTCGCCATTCCGGGCAAATAGCTCGCTTGCGGCGTTCGCGCCGCTGCGATCGAGCACCGCCACCATGCCGATGCCGCAATTGAACGTGCGCAGCATTTCGTGCTCGGCGATGTTGCCCGCAGTCGCTAACCACTTGAACACCGGCAGGACGGGAACGCGATCGAGGTCGAGCGAGACGCCAAATCCCGGTGGCAGGACGCGGGGAATGTTGTCGACGAAGCCGCCGCCGGTGATGTGGCACAGCGCCTTGACGGCCTTCGTGCCGCGGATGGCGGCGAGGCAGGAGCGCACATAAAGACGTGTCGGCGTCAGCAACGCCTCGCCGAGGCTCCGCGACGGCTCGAACGGCGCCGGGCGTTCCCAGGTCAGCCCGGCCGCCGCCGCCACCTTGCGCACCAGCGAAAAGCCGTTTGAGTGGACGCCGGTCGAGGCAAGCCCGACGACGATGTCGCCCACCGCGACGTCCGCGCGCGGCAATACGTCCTGGCGTCCGACGGCGCCGACGGCAAACCCCGCGAGATCATAGTCGCCGCCCTGATAGACCCCGGGCATTTCCGCCGTTTCGCCGCCGATGAGGGCGCAGCCGGACTCGCGGCAGGCCGCGGCGATGCCTTTGACGACTTCCGCCCCGACCGCCGGATCGAGCTTGCCGCATGCGAAGTAGTCGAGAAAGAACAGCGGCTCGGCGCCCTGCACGACAAGATCGTTGACCGACATGGCAACGAGATCGATGCCGATCGTGTCGTGGCGGGAGGTTTCCACCGCGATCTTGACCTTGGTGCCGACGCCGTCGGTCGCGGCGACTAGGATGGGGTCGGTGAAACCAGCGGCCTTGAGGTCGAAGAGGCCGCCAAAGCCGCCGATTTCTGCGCCAGCGCCGGCGCGCGCCGTCGCGCGCACCAGGGGCTTGATCAATTCCACCATGCGGTTGCCGGCATCGATGTCGACACCGGCGGCCGCGTAGCGAGCCTCATCCACGAGAGCCACCAATTCGCAAAGGCGGGCCGTCCCGGGCCGGGCAGGCCTAATTCGCGCCTCGTACGTCGGAATTGCGGGGTGCGCAAGCGCGCGGGCGCCGTTATATTGCCTTGTACAATGATGGTGCGCGGGAAATCGGAAATAACCGAATTCTCCCATTCGATCCGGCGGCCCGCGGTCGCCCGGGTCCGGTGGATAAGTGACCGAAAGCGCGCCGCAGGCTGGGGAGCGGTTTGAGTATCCCGAATCTCATAACGCTGGGGCGTATCCTTTTGGTGCCGATCGTGGTCTGGGCGATCATATCGGGCGAAATGCGCATAGCCTTTCTGCTGTTTCTGGCCGCCGGCATCAGCGACGGCATCGACGGCTTTCTCGCCAAGCGCTTTCACATGACGAGCGAGCTTGGCGCCTATCTCGATCCGCTGGCCGACAAGGCGCTGATCGTATCGATCTACGTGTCGCTCGGTATCGCGGGTTCGCTGCCGATCTTCCTCGTCATCCTGGTTGTCTCGCGCGACATCATGATCATCAGCGCCTTTTTGCTGTCATGGCTCGTCGGCAAGCCAATGCCGATCCGGCCGTTGCTCGTCTCGAAGGCCAATACGGTGGCGCAAATCCTGCTGGCAACCCTGGTCCTGGCCGAGCAGGCCTTCACCTTCGATCTCGTCATGGCTTCAAAGCTCATGATGGGGCTGGTCGCTGTCTTGACCTTGCTCTCGATCGCCTTCTATCTCGCCGAGTGGGTTCGCCACATGAACTCCTTCGGCGCCGGGCACTGATTGCGGCTTTTGGGGAAGCGCAATGCACTTCGAGCGCAACGCAGTTTTCTGGTTCGGCGTTTTGGCCGTGGCCGCCGGCCTGCTCTGGCTGTTGAGCCCGATCCTGCTGCCGTTCGTGCTCGGCATGACGATCGCCTATGTGCTCGATCCGCTCAACAGAAGATTGACCAAGCGCGGCCTGAGCCGTTTCGCCTCGGCGGCCCTTATTCTCACCGGTTTCGTTCTGGGGTTTGCGCTGCTGGTCTTTCTGATCGTGCCGCCATTGATCAAACAGCTCTGGGCCTTCATCGACAACGCTCCGAGCTATGCGGAGCGTCTGCAAAACCTGATCGGCAATCCGGACTACCCCTGGCTGCAGCAAATGTTCGGCGACAAACCCGGCAGCGGCGGCGGCGCCGGAGAACTGATGAATCACGCCATGAAATACGTCAATGACGTGATCGGCTCACTGTGGTCGAAAGGCCAGGCCGTGATTTCGCTGTTCTCGCTTTTGATCATTACGCCCGTGGTTGCGTTCTACCTCGCTTGCGATTGGGATCGCATGCTAAACAGCATCGATCAGCTGATACCGGTGAAGCAGCGCGAGGCAGTGCGCAAGCTTGCCCGCGAGATCGATGCGTCGATCTCCGCTTATGTCCACGGCCAGTCCGCCGTTTGCCTGATCCTTGGCTCCTACTATGCCATCGGCCTCACTCTAGCCGGGTTGAACTTCGGCTTCCTCATCGGCGTGGTCTGCGGGCTCATCAGCTTCATTCCCTATTTGGGTTCGCTGACCGCGCTCGTTGTTTCGCTCTGCGTCGCTTTCGCGCAATTTTTTCCGGAGTGGGGACATATCCTCATCATCGCGGGCATTGTCCTTGTCGGCCAGTTCATCGAAGGCAATGTGCTGTCGCCGAAGCTTGTCGGGCATAGCGTCGGCCTGCATCCGGTGTGGCTCATGTTTGCGCTGTTCGCGTTCGGTTATCTGTTCGGTTTCGTCGGACTCCTGCTTGCCGTGCCGCTTGCGGCGGCATCGAACGTGCTGATCGGTTTTGCCTTGAACCGGTATCGCAGAAGCCTGCTCTATAACGGCAGCGGGCCGGCATAATTCCATGTCCTTTCGCCCGCGCCAGTTAGCGCTCGCGCTCGATCACGCGGAAAGCTATGCGCGTGAGGATTTTTTGCCGGGATCCTGCAACGAAGGCGCGCTGGCGCTGATCGATTCATGGCCGGACTGGCCGGCGCGCACCGTTGCGCTGATCGGGCCGGAGGGATCCGGCAAGACGCATCTGGCGACGATATGGGCGGCTGCTGCAGGGGCGCGCGTCGTATCGGCGCACAGTCTTGGCGAGACCGATCCGCGTGACGCGCTCGCCACCGGTGCGTTGGTGGTTGAAGACGCTGCCGCGAATATCGACGAGCGGGCCCTGTTCCATCTCCTCAATCTGGCGCGCGAGGAGGAGGCCTATCTCCTCTTCACCGGGCGGATAGCGCCGTCGGTGTGGCCGGTATCGATTCCGGACGTGGTTTCGCGGCTTCGGGCGCTGCCGGCCGTGATGCTGCAGGCGCCCGACGACGCCATGCTGCGCGGTGTCATCGTGAAACTTGCCACCGACCGCCAGCTTGCCTTCGATGAAAGCGTTGTCAGCTATCTTTCGACGCACATCGAGCGCTCATACGCCGCGGCTCGAGCCGCAGTGATTGCGCTCGACAAGGAGGCGTTGCGGCAAGGCCGCGCGCCGAGCCGGACGCTGGCTGCGGAAATGTTTCGCGACACCGTGTAGCCCGGCCCAATTGAGGCGATTTCGGTCCGATGCCGCATTTGGGCAGGCTTGACGGCGCGGGCCGGGGCCGCGTTATGTCGGCAACCCCCTTTCATCGGATTGTTGCAAAAGTGGCCAACGTAGCGCTCGAAACCCTCGGTTCGGCAAAGACTGAAAGCAGTCAAGCGATTGGAACTGAACGGGAATCCGGTTCGGTGCGGCCGCTCGAAATGCCGCGCCCGCGCGAATCGGCAAAGCGCCACGCGCCGTCCGAACTTGCGTCGAGCCCGGATCGCTTCATCAACCGTGAGTTGTCCTGGCTCAACTTCAACCGCCGCGTGCTGGAAGAATTGGCCAATCGCCGAAATCCGTTGCTCGAGCGGCTGAAATTCCTGTCGATCTCCGCCAACAATCTCGATGAGTTCTTTATGGTCCGCGTCGCCGGCCTGGGCGCGCAGGTGCGTGAAGGCATCAACACCAAAAGCCCCGAGGGATTGACGCCCGCGGAGCAGCTCGTCCGCATCGCCGAAGGCGTTTCCCTGCTGGTTCAGGATCAGCAGGGGCAATGGCGCAAACTGCGCGGCGAACTCGCCGATGCCGGCATCGTCCTGGTCGACGGACCTGATGTTACGCGGACGGAGAAAACCTGGCTCGAAGACTATTTCCTCGGCCACGTCTTCCCGCTCTTGACCCCGCTTGCCATCGATCCGGCGCATCCGTTTCCGTTCATCCCCAATCTCGGGTTCACGATCGCCTTGCAGCTCGCGCGCGCCAAGGACGGCAGGGCGATGAACGCGCTGATCCGCATTCCAAACCGCGTCGAACGGTTCGTGCGCCTGCCGCAGAGCGGAGAAGGCGGTGCGGCACGGCTGATCTCGGTTGAGGCCATCACCGGCCTTTTCATCGGCAAGCTGTTTCCCGGCTATACGGTCAAGGGGCTCGGCGCCTTCCGCGTCACCCGCGATTTCGAAGTCGAAATCCTGGAAGAAGCGGAAGACCTGATGCGGCTGTTCGAGACCGCGTTGAAGCGGCGCCGCCGCGGATCGGTGATCAGGCTCGACATCGAATTGACGATGCCCGTCGAACTGCGGCGCTTCGTGCAGCGCGCGCTCGGCGTCACCGACGACACCATTTTCAGCGTCGATGGCGTTTTGGCGCTCAACGAGATGGGGCAGATCGCGAGCCTCAACCGGCCCGACCTCGAATTCGTCCCCTACACGCCACGCTATCCCAACCGTGTCCGCGATCATGGCGGCGATTGCTTCGCGGCGATCCGGCAGAAGGATTTTGTCATCCACCATCCGTTTGAATCGTTCGACGTGGTGGTGAATTTCCTGCAGCAGGCGGCGCGCGACCCCGACGTCGTCGCGGTCAAGCAGACGCTCTATCGCACGTCCGCCGACTCCCCGATCATCCGGGCGCTGGCGGAGGCCGCCGAAGCGGGAAAATCCGTCACCGCGCTGGTCGAACTCAAGGCGCGCTTCGACGAGGAGGCCAATATCCGCTGGGCGCGCGACCTTGAACGCGCCGGCGTGCAGGTCGTGTTCGGCTTCATCGAGCTCAAGACGCATGCCAAGCTGTCGCTGGTGGTGCGCCGCGAGGGCACCTCGCTTGCGTCCTACGTGCATGTCGGAACCGGCAATTATCATCCGGTGACGGCGCGCATCTACACCGACCTGTCGTTCTTCACCTGCGATCCGACCATTGCGCGTGACGTGTCCCGCATCTTCAATTTCGTCACCGGCTATGCCGAACCCGCCGAACTCGACCGCATGGCGGTGTCGCCGCTGTCGCTGCGCAAGCGCATTCACGATCACATCGATGAGGAAATAGGTCACGCCAAAGCGGGCCGTCCGGCGGGCATCTGGATGAAGATGAATGCGCTGGTCGATCCCGACATCATCGACGCGCTCTATCGCGCATCCTGCGCCGGTGTGCCAATCGAGCTTGTGGTGCGCGGCATCTGCTGCCTGCGGCCGGGTGTGCCGGGGCTTTCCGATAATATCCGCGTCAAATCGATTGTCGGCCGCTTCCTCGAACATGGCCGCATCTATTGCTTCGGCGCCGGTCACGGCCTGCCGCATGCCAAGGCCGCGGTCTACATTTCCTCCGCCGACATGATGCCGCGCAATCTCGATCGCCGTGTCGAGGCGCTGTGCCCGATTCTCAATCCGACCGTGCACGAACAGGTGCTCGACCAGATCATGGTCGCCAACCTCAAGGACAATGAGCAGAGCTGGCAGCTTCTGGCCGACGGCTGCTCATCGCGCATCGAGCCGGCCGCGGGCGAGGAAGTGTTCAATTCCACCACCTATTTCATGACCAATCCCAGCCTGTCCGGACAAGGCAAGTCGCCGAAGGATTCCATTCCCCGGCTGCGTCATCGCCCGGAGCGAATGTGACGATGCCGCGAATCGCGTAGGGTTCGCGCGCCGCCATGCCGGGCCCCGCATAGCGCTTCTTATGATCGATGACACACGGCCTTAAGGTCGGAACATGCAGTCACTGCCTTGCGCCGAGATTGCCGGATGAGCCGCACGATATCCGACGCTCAGGGCCGCCTTGACCACGGGCCGCCGATTGCCGTTGTCGATATCGGC
Source organism: uncultured Alphaproteobacteria bacterium (assembly GCA_963808205.1). Classification (GTDB taxonomy): domain Bacteria; phylum Pseudomonadota; class Alphaproteobacteria; order Rhizobiales; family Xanthobacteraceae; genus BOG-931. The sequence goes on along the minus strand of CAWEER010000004.1, from coordinate 103,511 downwards.
TCGAATTCCGTGCGCCTTGTCGTCTATGAAGGGCTGACCCGCAGCCCAACCGAGATCTTCAACGAAAAGGCGTTGTGCGGCCTCGGCCGTGAAGTGCAGACGACGCGATTGCTGCCTGCGGATGCGGTCCAGCACGCCATTGCAACGCTCAAGCGTTTCCGCGCGCTGTGCCGCACGATGGGCGTGCAGAAGACGCTGGCCATTGCCACCGCCGCGTGCCGCGATGCCAGGAACGGTCCGCAATTCATCAAACTCGCCGAGCGCACCATAGGCGCCCGGATCGATGTGCTGTCCGGCGCGCGCGAAGCCGAGCTCACCGCTCTCGGGGTCATTTCCGGCGTGCATCGCGCCGACGGCATCGTCGGCGATCTCGGCGGCGGCTCGCTGGAACTCGTCGACGTCCGCGGCGCGCGCGCGCGGCATGGCCTGACCCGGCCGCTCGGCGGCCTCGCGCTCGCGGACATCTCGGCGAAGTCGGTGAAAAAAGCCGAGAAGTTCGTCAAGAAGACGCTCGACGGCCTGACGATGCTGAAGAATTGCCGGGATCGCGATTTCTATGCGGTCGGCGGCACATGGCGTTCGCTGGCGCGGCTCCATATGTGGCAGACCGGCTATCCGCTGCACGTAATGCACGGCTACGCCATTCCCGCCGACGAAGCGCTCGAATTCGCGCGCCTCGTTCATCGCGTCGATGTCGATACGCTGTCAAACATCGAGGTGGTGAACAATGCGCGGCGGCCGCTCCTGCCTTACGCGGCGCTCGTGCTCGAACATATTTTGCGCATCGGCAAGCCGCGCCAGGTCGTGTTCTCGGCGCTCGGCGTCCGCGAAGGACTGCTCTATTCGCTCTTGAAAAAAAAAGAGAAGGAGAAAGACGCGCTGATCGAGGCGGCGCGCCATCTCAACCAGTTGCGCTCGCGCTCGCCGCGCCATGGCGAGGAGCTGATCGCGTGGACCGACCGCTTCATGGCAACGTCAGGCCTCGAAGAGACGAATGACGAGCGGCGCCTGCGTCACGCCGCGTGTCTCCTTGCCGATATCGGCTGGCGGGCCCATCCCGATTACCGCGGCGAGCAATCGCTCAATATCATCGCCCACGGCGGCTTTTCCGGCATAGACCATCAAGGCCGCGCCTATCTGGCGCTCGCCGTGTTCTTCCGGCATGTCGGGCTCGTCATTGACGACGAACTTTCGCCGCGGCTGCGCGAACTTGTCTCGACGCGGCTCCTCGACCGGGCGCGCGTTCTCGGCGCCGCGCTGCGGCTTGCTTATGTGATATCGGCGGCGATGCCCGGTGTGCTCGAAGAAACATCGCTCACCATCGAGCGGCACCGGCTGGCGCTGCGGCTGCCGGGCAAATTCCAGGCGCTTGCCGGGGAGCGCGTCCTGAACCGGCTGCGTTCGCTCGCGCGCCTCATCGGCCGCGAGCCGGTGATGCTCTTGGGGTGACCATCGAAACCGCGCCGGCGGCGGATCGAGGTCCTGATCGAGGCTATTTTCGCGCGGTGAGATTGATCACAGCGGACATGCCGCCGTGTGCCGTGCCTTCGTGCATTTCACGTTCTTCCTCGAAAATCTTCACGTCGCGGAAATCGCCGAAAGCCGCTTCCAGCATCGGCCGGGTGTAGAGGTGCTCCACCTGTTTCGGTCCGCCGGTTCCGTATTCAAGTTGCTTGGGGGTATAGCCCTGGAGGATCAGGAGGCCGCCGGATTTCAGCGCCTGACGCATTCCCGCCCATTTCCGAGCACGGCCCTCCGGCGAACTGAATTGGGTGAATATTTCGACGACGACATCGAATTGGCCTGGCGGATAGGTCCACGCGTGAACGTCGACGTTCACCAATGTGATTTCTACGCCGTCGCTCCCCGGCGAGTGCGGCGGCTTTCTTTTGCCCGGCCTGGGAAAAATCGAGCGAAGTGACATCCAGTCCCTGTTCGGCAAGCCAGACACCGTTGCGTCCTTCGCCGTCTGCGACGGCAAGGGCTTTGCCCGAAGACGGCAGCAACGATTTGCACGATGCCAGAAAATAATTCGGGCCTTTGCCGAAGATATATTCGGGGACGCCATAGCGGCCCTGCCAACGTTCGTGTTCGCTTTCGCTCACGGGGCTCTCCGGTGGTTTTTTTAGTTGCGGTCGACGGTCGCGACGCGGCCCTTCTCGATGGCGAGCGCGAGTTGGCCGTGCTTGAGCGCCAGCGCCTTTTCGCCGAACAATTCACGCCGCCAGCCGCTCAACGCCGGCACCTCGGCATTGTCGTCGGCGGCGATGCGATCGAGGTCATCGACGGTGGCGATCACTTTGGCGGCGACGTGATGGCGCTCCGAGATCATGCGCAGAAGAACCTTGAGCAGTTCGACGATCGCGCCGCCGTTTACGGCCGCCTGCGCGCGCGGCTGAAGCGGCAGCGTCTTCGGATCGCGCGCCAGTCCGCGCTCGACGGCGGCGACGATGGCCTCGCCCCAGCGCGAGCGCTCAAAGCCCTTGGGCAGTGAGCGCAGGTTCTTGAGCTTCTCGACGGTCGTCGGCGCCTGCACGGCGATATCGGCGATCGATTCGTCCTTGAGGACGCGCGAGCGCGGCACGTCGCGCGTCTGCGCCTCGCGCTCGCGCCACGCCGCGACCTCGATCAGGACGGCGAGTTCCCTGGGCTTGCGCACGCGCGTTTTCAGGCGCTGCCAGGCGTTGTCCGGCTCCATGCGATAGGTTTCCGGCGAGGTGAGCACGCTCATCTCGTCCTGCACCCAGTCGGCGCGGCCGCGCCGTTTGAGATCCTCGACCAGCGTCAGGTAGACGTCGCGCAGATGCGTCACGTCGGAGATCGCATAAGTCAGTTGTGCGTCCGACAGCGGCCGCCGCGTCCAATCGGTGAAGCGGTGCGATTTGTCGAGCGTGTCGCCGGTAATGCGCTGCACCAGCTGATCGTAGGAAATGGAGTTGCCATAGCCGAGCACCATGGCGGCAACCTGTGTATCGAAGATCGGATGCGGGATGAGTTTTGCGGCGTGCCAGACGATTTCGATGTCCTGGCGCGCGGCGTGAAAAACCTTCATCACCTTCTCGTCCGCCATCAGCGCGTAGAACGGCGCGAGATCGATGCCCGGCGCCAGCGCGTCGATGACATAGGCTTCCTGCGACGACGCGATCTGGGCAACGCATAGCAGCGGATAGTAGGTCGTCTCGCGCAGGAATTCGGTGTCGACGGTCACGAAGCTGTGGCAGGCCATGCGCCGGCACGCGGCGGCGAGGTCGGACGTCGCCGTGATCGGCTGCATCGCATGTGTGGTGGCGGAATCAATCGTCATTGGCATCCTAAGTGTCGTTCAGGTTCTACGCGGGTGGCAACCCCCGTCGATGCGCCGCGACGGCGCTAAATGCCGCGTATCGGCTCCATGAAGATGAACTCCCATGGGCTCGGCATGGCGCCGACCGGGACCTCGATGAGCGTGGGGCCGTCGCGGTGGGCAAACGCGCGCCGCAAGGCGCTGCGCAAGGCCTCGGGCGTCGCGACGCGGGTGGCTTCGGCGCCAAAACTTCGGGCAAAAGCGTGGAAGTCGGGATTGCTGAGGTCGCTGCCGATCAGGCGGTTGCCGTAGCGCTCCTCCTGGATCCGCCGCACATTGCCGAACGCGCCGTCATTGAACACGATCGAGACCAGCGGAATGCGGTGATGGACCGCGGTTGCGAGTTCGTTGGCGGTGAACATGAAGCCGCCGTCGCCCGAAATCGCCACCACCGGCACGTCGCGCCGCGCATCCTGCGCGCCAAGCGCAGTGGCAAAGCCCCAGCCGAGATTGTCCTGATAGCCGGGCGAGAGGAACGTGCGCGGTTTATAGACCGGGAACAGGAGCCGCGCGGCAAATCCGACCTGCGTGACCTCGTCGACGAAAATGCCGTCCTCGGGCAGTTCGTCACGGATCGCTTCGAGGAATGCGATCTGCGGCGCAAGTTTTTGCAGGCGCTTGCGCCATGCAGCCTGCCGCTCTTCCATTTCGGCCTTGCGCGAGGTGCGTCCGGCATTATGCGCCTGCAATTCCGCTGCCAGACGCTGCAGAATTGGTTTGGCATCGCCGGTCAGCGCGACGGCGGGCTTGCGCAGCCGGCCGTGCTCCTCGGCATCGGCATCGATGCGAATGATCGCAAGATCGCGATCGATACCCCACTGCCGGAACTGCGTGAGTAGCCGCGTGCCGACTGCCAGCACGACGTCGGCTTCGCCCCACAGCTCGCGGCCGAGCGGCAATGTCACGCTCAGCGGATCGCGGCTGTCGAGCACGCCGCGGCCGCGGCGATAACCGAGCACGGGCGCTTGCAGCATGGCGGACAGGGCGGTGACCTCTTCGGAAGCGTCCTGCGCGCCGCCGCCGCAAATGATCATCGGCCGCTTTGCCGCGCCGAGACGTTTTGCGGCGCGCCGCACCGCGCCGGTGTCGATCTCCGGCTCGGGGATCGGCAGCGGCGCCTGAATGGCCGCCGGTGCGGATTGTCCCCACACGTCGATTGCACATTCGAGCGCCGCCGGCCCGGGCCGGCCGGTGCGCATCGCGCGCAGCGCCAACGCCGTCGCCCGCGCCGCTTGTTCCGGCTTGCGGATGTACGCCGCATGATCGACCAGCCGCTTGATGATGCCGGTCTGGTCGCGGATTTCGTGCAGGTGGCCGAGGTCCCTGCCGATGTCGGCATCGGGAATTTGCCCGACAAGCGCCAGGACCTGCGCGTTCATGGAATAGGCCGTGAGGAGGGCGGCCGCGGAATTGAGGAACCCGGGTCCCGGCACTACGGCATAGGCCTGCGGCTTTCCTGTCGCGAGAGCCGCACCGAGCGCCATATAGGCGGCGCCCTGCTCATGGCGCGTATGCACGGTGCGGATCCGGTTGGAGAACTTGAACAGCGCCTCGAACAACAGATCGTTCTGGATGCCCGGCAGCGCATAGACCGTGTCGAGGCCGTGGGTGGCAAGCGTGGCGACGACCGCTTCAGCCGCTGTCGTCCGCGGAATTGTGTTGGCCTTGTTCGCAGTCTTGCGGGGCATGCTCTCTCCTGGCCGATCGAGTGTGCAGATCGGGGGTGATCTGTCGAGGCGGCAATCCGGCTGCCTTGCGGCGAGCCCCGAAAAGGGCAGCGGGCGGCCGCTTGACAAATCAGCGACTGCCATGTGGTTGTGCGCCTCCATTCACCCTGAAGCGGAATTGAGCATGCACCGTTACCGCAGCCATAAATGCGGCGAGTTGCGCGAGAGCGACATCGGCGCCGAGGTCCGCCTTTCGGGCTGGTGCCATCGCATCCGCGACCACGGCGGCGTGCTGTTCATCGACCTGCGCGACCATTACGGCCTGACGCAGGTGGTGGCCGATCCCGACAGCCCGGCGTTCAAGGTCGCCGAGACGCTGCACGCGGAATGGGTGGTGCGCATCGACGGCAAGGTGCGGCGGCGGCCCGGCGGCACGGAAAATGCCGAAATGGCGACCGGCGCGATCGAAGTCTATATCAGCGAGATCGAGGTGCTGGGACCGGCCGGCGAATTGCCGATGCCGGTGTTCGGCGAGCAGGAATACCCCGAGGAGACGCGGCTCAAATACCGTTTCCTCGATCTGCGCCGCGAGCACCTGCACAACAACATCATGAAGCGCGGCCAGGTCATCGATTCGATCCGCCGTCGCATGAAGGAACAGGGCTTCTTCGAATTCCAGACGCCGATCCTGACCGCCTCCTCGCCCGAAGGCGCGCGCGATTATCTGGTGCCGTCGCGCATCCATCCGGGAAAATTCTATGCGCTGCCGCAGGCGCCGCAGCAGTTCAAGCAGCTCATCATGGTGTCGGGCTTCGACCGCTACTTCCAGATCGCGCCGTGTTTCCGCGACGAGGACGCGCGCGCCGACCGCTCGCCGGGTGAATTCTATCAGCTCGACCTTGAGATGAGTTTTGTCACGCAGCAGGACGTGTTCGACGCGGTCGAGCCGGTGATGCGCGGCGTGTTCGAGGAATTTTCCGGCGGCAAGCCGGTGACGCCGAAATTTCCGCTGATCCCTTACAAAGAGGCGTTCGAGAAATACGGCACCGACAAGCCGGATTTGCGCAATCCGATCGTCATGCAGGATGTTTCGGACACTTTCCGCGGTTCCGGATTCAAGATCTTCGCCAGGATTTTGGAGACGAGCGCGAAAGCCGCGGTGTGGGCTATTCCGGCGCCGACCGGCGGTTCGCGCGCATTCTGCGACCGGATGAATTCCTGGGCGCAGGGCGAAGGCCAGCCCGGGCTTGGTTATATTTTCTTCGCGCTCGATAACGGCGCTGTGGTCGGCCGCGGCCCTGTCGCCAACAATCTCGGCCCGGAACGAACCGAGGCGCTGCGCAAGCAACTCGGCCTCAAGGACGGCGACGCGGTGTTTTTTGTCGCCGGCGAGCCGGGAAATTTCGTCAAGTTCGCAGGTCCGGCGCGCACCAGGGTCGGCGAAGAACTTGGTCTCGTGCAGAAAGACCGCTTCGAACTGTGCTGGATCGTCGACTTCCCGATGTACGAGTGGAACGAGGAAGACAAGAAGATCGACTTTTCGCACAATCCGTTCTCGATGCCGAATGCGCCGCTCGATGAATTTCTCGCGCTCAACGCGGGCGACAAGGACAAGATCCTCGCGCTCAAGGCGATCCAGTACGACATCGTCTGCAATGGCGTGGAACTGTCTTCCGGCGCGATCCGCAATCACCGCCCCGACGTGATGAAGAAGGCTTTCGCCATTGCCGGATACGATGAAAGCCTGCTGGAGCAGAAATTCGGCGGCATGCTGCACGCGCTCTCGCTCGGCGCGCCGCCGCATGGCGGCATCGCGCCCGGCATCGACCGCATCGTGATGCTGCTCTGCGGTGAGGACAATCTCCGCGAAGTGGTGCTGTTCCCGATGAACCAGCGCGCCGAGGATTTGATGATGGGCGCGCCGTCGGAAGCGACAGCCAGGCAATTGCGCGAGTTGCACATCCGGGTCGTCAAGCCGGAATAGGCATCTGCTCTCGTCATTGCGAGCGAAGCGAAGCAATCCATTCTCTTCCTTATCTTCCTTGGAACTCTGGATTGCTTCGTCGCTTCGCTCCTCGCAATGACGCATCTATTCCGCGGCCTCCAGCATTTCGTCGCCGCGCAACGCCGCAACGATTGCGCAAAATTCCACGTGCATGCGCTTGAAGCGCATCAGCCGCAGAATGAGGCGAAGCTCGCGCAGGACGTCGAGCGAAAGCCGGTTGCCGCGGCCGAGTGCGCTCGCGATCGCAAAAGCCCTGCGCTCATCGCGCCACCAGCGCTCGGCAAGCACGAGCGCGCCGTCGAGGCCGCGCCCCGACAGCATCGCGGCGCGTGCGCCGAAGCGCGCTTGCAGTGCCGGGTGACACGGACCGAGACGGATGGCCCGCTCGATCCTCAGCTTGAAATCGTTGATGGCCGCGGCTTCATCGAAGGCGGCGGCGATTTGCGCCAGCGCGGCGTCGATGGCGGAGCATTGTCCGGCGCGCGCTGCATTCTGTGCGGCGCGCACGCGTTCGCTTCCGCGCGCGGCACGAGGCCGTAACGGCATGGGGGGACACTCAATTTGTCTGGTCGCGCGTATGTAACGTAAACGGTGACGATAGTCAAGATGGTAACCGTATTGGGGACAATTATTTTACGGCAATGGCCCGCGGCTCTGCCGCGGCGTGCCGGGAATCGGGACTGAAAATGGACGAAAAGGCTCAGCTCAGAACAGCTTGAGGCAGCACATCACCTTGCCGACGATCTCAAGTTCGTTGAGCGGAAGCTCTTCGGTGGCATGGTTCGGATTGTCGGAAATGATCTTCACCCGATGGTGCTTCGACGCACGCACGACCTGCAAGCGCTTGACGACGATGCAATCGAACGTGTCGCGGATGGCGTAAAGCCCGTCGGGGGTAGGGGTCTTGTGGCCGGTATCGACCACGACGCGGTCGCCCGACATGATGGTGGGCGCCATGCTGTCGCCGGTCGTATCGAGCACCAGAAGCCGTGATGTCGCGGTATGAAGCTGCTCCCGCACGAAACTCTGCGGAAACACCCAACCCTCTGATTTCAAGGGGTCGGCGTGCTTTCCGTCCTTGCGGACTTCGCGCGCCGGGACGCCGCCGCCGCCGAGGCCGGCGCGGGTGTCGAGTTCCGGCACCTGGCCCGGCGATGGGCCGAGCGGCTCGTCATGCGGGGAGTCTTCGCGCAACACGTCGCTTGATTCGATGTGACTGCCACCGGTACCGGGGAAGCGGCCCCACAGCAGGATCTGCTCCGGCGTGTAGCCAAGATGAGCTGGCGAACGGCTTCAAATGATCGAGCCGCATCCTGATGAGGCCGTTCTCGAGGCGCGACAGCTGCTGCTTCGAGACGCCCGATCGCTTGACGAGTTCGGTGCGGCTCATGCCGCGCGCCTGGCGCGCGTAATAGAGCCCGGTCCATTGCTTGGTCGATTTTGTTCGCCGTGCCATGGCCCCATTGTCACGGATTCGGTGCATAACGCCTAGTGTCTAAAACGGTGACTTGACGTCCCGTTTGTCCCCGTTTATGTGACCATAACCGACGGAGAGAAACGAGGCGGAGTGATGCGCAGCGAGCCCTGGAGCGACGAGCGGATAGACCTGTTGAAAAGGATGTGGGAGGCCGGGGCAACTGCGCCCGCCATAGCGGCAGAACTCGGCGGCGTGTCCCGATCCGCGGTGCTCGGCAAGGTTTTTCGGTTGCGGCTTCGTCCCAACGATGCAGGCGGCCCGCCGGCCATTCAAGCTGCAGCACCAGCCGCGACCGAGCGTGTTGCGCGCCGCCGCGCCGGCGTCGTGCCGGCGAAATCGCCGAACGCGAAGACTGAACGAAAAGGAAAATCCCTGTTCGAGCTGACCAACGATTGTTGCCGCTGGCCGTACCGGCGCCCGGGCACCGAGAAATACTTTTTCTGCGGCGTCGCCGAAGCCGACCTTGAGGCCGGCGTGCCCTATTGCGCCCGCCACATGAAGCGCGCCTACCTGGTCCCGCCGCCGCATGTTATCAAATCCCGCCTCGCGTTTTCGTCCCCCGTGCGGGCAAAAGCCGCGAGCGCCGCATGACGGCGCAGAATGACGTGCAGTCCTCTGGCGGCTCTGCGGATACCGATCAATCGACGCTCGCCGATCGCGCGGCGGCGGCGGCGCGGGCTGAATTGCGCGGCGACCGCGCCGGCATGCTCGGCGCGCTCGGACGCTCGACGCTCCTGCCGCTGACGCGTTCGAGAAGCGTGCCGGATCGCTGGTCGTTTTTGCACGTCATGGAACGGATGGAGGAGGCGTTTCGCATCCTGTCGCGGCTGCCGATGCCGACGCGGCCGCGCGGCTATATCAATTCCATGCCGTTCTATCTTTACGACCGCGGCGACATCAACTCGCAGCTCGAAACCTACGAGCTTGAGCGCCTGGCCCGCATAAAGAACCGTGTCCGGATTCCGCCGTCACCGGCGGAGATTGCCCGCATGGAGCAGGCTTTACACTGGCCCGCCGCATATTTATCCGGGGCGGAATTCCATCACGTCGCGCGCGCAGTCAACCTCGGTTCGCTATGGGCAGCCTTCGACACCGACGTCGATCAGGCACTCAAGCGGATCAGGATCACCCGGCGCACGTTCAATGCCCGCAAGCTGCAAGGCTTTCGCATCATCGCCAACGAACTGATCCGCCGTCGCGTGCCGGTCAGCTAGCCAGTTTCGGCGGATACACCGTCAGGGAAGTCCCATGTCGGAGTGAACGCGTCCATTGCGCAGCGGCCGCATGGCCGAGCTTGCCAGGAAAAAGCCTTGCGACGCTCGCCGCCGCCTATCGCGAGGCTTGGCCTTGACCGCCATCCTTGCGGTTGGCGACCCCACCGACATTCGAATGGTCAGGCGCCGATCCGTCTTTGAAAGCCGGCGAGACAGTGCGTGAGCGCTGGTGGTGCCGGCATGTGGCGCAAGCGGATTACGTCGCCGCGGCAGCGGCGCGGGCGATTGCTCGCGCCCGGCGGAAGACGATCGACAGTGCCGCGCAGGCGATCACCGGCGCGGCGGACAGGCTGTCGATCCCGCTCCAATCGGATGCAGAGATCACCGGCGAAGCCATGCGGGCGATCGAGCGGCTCGAACACGAGATCGATCATGCAAAAGCGCGCCGGCGCGCTCAAATCCGTCAACGCCTCCTATCGCGCGTACCGGCTTGAAGCATCGGCGCGCGGCGAGCCGGCGCAGCGCTATGCGGAATGGATGGACTGCTACAAGGCGAATTTGCTGCGCGAAATCGCTGCAAAGCTTCGTTGATTCGCAAATCATCGGCGAGTGCCGCTGTCCGAGACTCAAGAACAAGGTCATTTCCGGCGTGCGCGGCCAAAAATTTATTCTCATGGCGGATCAAAATGTTAGTCACCATTTTCGGTGACGGGTTGCCCGAAGCGGCATTTGACGCCGTGTTTTTTTCGGCGCATTTCCTCGCGTGCAGGCGGGCTTTGCAAAACTGCGCCCGCTGCACTCCTTCAAAACGAACATAAACGTCCTGCCGCGCCGCGCCCGCCGCTTTCGTGCGCGCCTCGCCGCGGCTCCGGGCATCATCGCGCGCATCACGTCCATCGCAGGTGAACACGTGAGCACGACCAGGCAAGCGTGAAGTTTTTCAACGAGGCCAAGGGTTGCGGCTTTGAGTTCAGGAGGCGGCGGCAACATGTTCGTCCACCGCACCGATCTGCCGGCGCAGATCGCCGGGCTCTATGAAGGCCAGGCCATCACTTTCGATGTCAACCACCAAGCGCGGGCTGCGCGCGGTGAATATGCGCTGGCGAGCGAGTGGCGCGGCGAGTTCATCCATCCAGGCGCGGAAAAGTTATCGACTGAGACCTCTAAAAGGAAAAACAAACCAACCAGAACAATGGATAGCAAGACAGTCCGTTCCTCCTCCGTAGTCCGATTTCACTTCGCAATCTGAGACCATTGGTTTGTTTCGACGAAATAGCTCGCAAGCTCATTGACTTCTTCCTCCGCGACTTCGACGTCGAAGGAAATCTGTTTGAGCAATTCAAGACGTTTTATCGCGACTACTCGATCGTCGGAAAACTGCTTCTCCGACCCTTCCCATGGATCGAGAACGGCAGGACGCAGGCGCGGCGACATGCCGACAATTCGGCGGTGTACGCTCCGCGATCTCGCGGCAAAACTCGATCCAGCATTATCTCAAAAGCCTCGCACGCCTGCCGGAGCGGCAGCGCAAGCGCTTCTTTACGCCTTTCGCGGCTTCGCGCGCTGTTCGTTCGCTGCGTCCGCCGTCGCGACAATTAAACCGATGGTTGCCGCGCTGGAATTCGTCGCGATCAAAATTGGTGACGTGGGCCTCCATCGGTCTTGCCGCCGTCATGGTCCTCGGCTGGATTGTGGAAGCGGGCGTGAAATGGGCGGTGTCGGCGGCTCTGTCACATTTTCAGTGAGCGAATGTCATGCGCAAACGCAAACGGAAGCGGAAGCGGAAGCGGAAGCGGAAGCCGCACCTGTCGCGCCGTCGCGTTCTCGCTACGCAACGCCGTTTTGCGGATGACGATCCGCCATTCGATGAGCGGGAGCTGGAATTCTGCGCGTCTGGAGATGAAGAGATAAAGCCGCCCGGCGACTAATCCTGCGCCGAACTCGCCCTTGATGCCTGATAACCCCGCCTGGCTCCGGCCAGCGGGGTTCTTTTTTCGTTTGGGAGAGCTGCCGCGGCGTCGGCTCGATCGCAACGGATGGGGCGGGGGAGGGACGCCAATCACCTCCCCCGCGGCATCGACTTCACTCAGCTACCATGAAGACCGACACCTACGTTCAGGCCGCGGCGCTGACCTTGCCGCTTGCGGGGACCGAAGCGATCGTCTTGAGGATCTGCGAGGCGATCTGGTACGGGTCGCCTTGTGAATTCGGCCGGCGATCTTCGAGATAGCCCTTGTAGCCGTTATTCGCGAAGCTGTGCGGCACGCGGATCGATGCGCCGCGGTCCGCAATGCCATAGGTGAACTGGTTGATCGCGGCAGTTTCGTGCTTGCCGGTCAGGCGCATATGGTTGTCAGGGCCATAGACCGCGATGTGGTCTTCGCGGTTTGTCTCGAACGCCTTCATCAGCGCCTCGAAATACTCCTTGCCGCCGACCTCGCGCATATATTTGGTCGAGAAGTTGGCGTGCATGCCGGAGCCGTTCCAGTCGGTATCGCCGAGCGGCTTGCAGTGGAACTCGATGTCGACGCCATATTTTTCAGTCAGGCGCAGCATCAGATAGCGGGCCATCCACATTTCGTCGGCGGCTTTTTTGGAGCCTTTGCCGAAAATCTGGAATTCCCACTGGCCTTTGGCCACTTCGGCATTGATGCCTTCGTGGTTGATGCCGGCGGCGAGACAGAGATCGAGATGCTCGTCGACCATTTTGCGGGCGATGTCGCCGACATTCTTGTAGCCGACACCGGTGTAGTAGGGCCCCTGCGGCGCCGGATAGCCGCTCGACGGGAAACCGAGCGGGCGGCCGTCCTTATAGAAGAAGTATTCCTGTTCGAAACCGAACCAGGCGCCGGGATCGTCGAGAATGGTGGCACGTTTGTTCGATACATGCGCCGAGCCGTCCGGCATCATGACTTCGCACATCACCAGCGCGCCATTGGTGCGCGCGGCGTCCGGGTAGAGGGCAACCGGCTTGAGGATGCAATCCGAACTGTGGCCTTCCGCCTGCATGGTAGAGCTTCCGTCGAAGCCCCACAGCGGCAGCTGCTCGAGCGTCGGGAAACTGTCGAAGTCTTTGAGCTGTGTCTTGCCGCGAAGATTTGGCACCGGCGCGTAACCGTCGAGCCAAATGTATTCGAGTTTGTATTTTGTCATCACTATCTCTCTTCAGCTGAAGCGCAAATATGAGGGTGCGCTGATGCCTGCCCTGCCGCCAACGGCGCCCGGCCGCGGACTGCCGCCATTTTTTAAGCATTTATTATGCCAATCGGCGCACGCTGCCTGCCGGATCGGCGCATGCGCTGCGACATCGAGAATCTTGAAGATGCTGGGTGCAATCTGAATGAGCAAACAGGGAAATGCTCATATTGTAGCCATGCACTGAGTTTCTGTGAGGCATGTCGAACAAAGTTGGAGCAGAGCACTATATTGCAGGGAACCGACTGACTCGCGCGCGCATTACAATTGCGCGGTTATCGAAGGAGCCGACAATGGCGACGAGTTCTTCAGGATCGTCGAGTACCTCTGGATCGGCGAAGATTTACGCCTTCCCCCCGCGCGGCCGTTTTGCGCTTCGCGAACAGCACGACGAATTCCAGTCCATCGCGAGCGTACGATTGCCGCGAGACGTCAAGATCGTATCCGGCAGCGGCTGGTATCACGACGCAGCGATTGAGGACGCCGAGCCGACGCGCAAGAACTAGCGCGCGCTTTCCGTCGCGGCGTGCTTGCGAACACAGTGCGCGCCGCCGTGACTCTCTCGCTATGCGACCAGTTCCTGCACGTTGAAGGCGATGACGGGCCGGTGCAGGCCTTTTAGATCCAATGTGCCCATCGGCTCCGTTCTGGCGATCGATTCGACGGCGCGCTGCACTCTGCTGTCGATAAGGATCTGCCCGTTGGCGGCCTGGCCGCACAGGCGTGAACTGAGATTTACCACGGTGCCGATAGCGGAATAATGGAATCGGCCCTCGTAACCGACATTGCCGAGGGTGGCGTGGCCCGAGGCTATGCCGATGCCAAAGCCCAATTGATGGCCGTAGCGGCGCCACGTCTCGGTGAGCGCCGTGACGTTCACCCGCATCTCGACCGACATTTGCACGGCGCGCGCGGCCGGCTGGTCGCAGGGAATGGGATCGTTGAAGATGATCAGGAGGCCGTCGCCGGCGAAATACTGGAGCGTGGCGTCAAAGCGATCGATGGCTTCGCCAAGACAGTGATAATACTCCCGCAAGACCGCTATGACATCTTCCGGTTCGGCCGTCTCGGCGAACGCGGTGAACCCGCGCAGGTCGCTGCACACGGCGGTAATGTCGCGGCGATGGCTTTCCAGAAGTTTTTCCTCGCCGGATGACAAAACCAGCTTGGCAATCTGCGGTGACAGAAAACGTTTCAGCTTGTTCATCCGCTCCAGTTCGAACACCTGATCGCTGACACGCTTCTCAAGCGTCTGATTCCACGCCGCGAGATCGTCGGCCTGAGTCGCACCTGGTCGTGCAATTGCTTGATGCGCAGCATCGAGCGCACGCGCGCGACGAGCGCGGCCTGATCGATCGGTTTGGTCAGATATTCGTCGGCGCCTGCGTCGAGGCCGGTGACCACGTCCTGCGACGCCGCACGCGCCGTGCACAGGATGATCGGGGTGAATGGTATCGCGGGATCGTTCTTCAGTCGCCGGCACACTTCGAAGCCGTCGAGTTTGGGCATTTTCACATCGAGCAGGATCAGATCGGGCCGATGCTGCGCGACGCTCGCCAGGGCTTCTTCGCCGTCGGACGCCTGCAGCAATTCATAACCGTGCGCCTGAAGGCGCGCGACAAGAATGTCGCGGTTGGTCTCGTTGTCGTCGACGACGAGGATGCGTGCTGGATCTCTCATCCTTTGCCACCTGCCGCCCTGACTGTGTCGGAGCGTAGAGTATACGGGCCGGCCGCGCTGTTATCTCGCCTCATTTTGCAGCCCCATCGGTTGACAGAAGCTTTTGAATGACAAGAAGAAGATCGCGTGGCCGGTAAGGTTTGGCGATATAGGCGTCGCAGCCTGCGGCGTTTGCCAATTGATCGTCGCCGCTCAATGCAAACGACGTGACCGCAACGATCGGGATGCGCCTGAGGTCCTCCCGCGCCTTGATCCGCCGGCTCGCTTCGAGCCCCGAAATGCGCGGAAGCTGGATATCCATGAGGATCAGGTCCGGACGTTCGCGCTCGGTTGCCGCCAGCGCCGCTTCGCCGTCAACGACGTCGACGACCTGATAGCCCTGAAATTCCAGGAGGTCGCGGACGATCATTCGGTTCGAAGGGTTATCCTCGACATGTAAAATTCTTGCGCTCATTGCTGCCCCAGGCTCCGATCCATTGCCCGTCGCGGCACGATGACGTGGAACGTCGATCCCTCACCGAGCGTACTTTCGACCCAGATGCGACCGTCGTGCATCGTCACGAAACGCTTGGCGATGGTGAGGCCGAGGCCGCTGCCGACGAATTCCTTGGCGACGGCGGGGTCGCCGCGGCCGAACTCTTCGAATATCGCGTTTATGTCCTCCGAAGCGATGCCCGGTCCGGTATCCTCGACCGCATAGTGGACCTCGCCGTCCGCCGCATTGACGCCGATCTTGATGCTGCCCTCGCGGGTGAATTTGATGGCGTTGCCGACGATGTTGACGAGAACTTGAAGCATGCGTTTGCTGTCGCCGTAGCAATGCCCGATCTCGCTATCGGCCGATATTTTCAGCGTGAGGCCCTTTGCTTCCGCCAGCGGGCGTGCCGTCGCCCACAGGGCTTCGACAATCTCTTCGACGCTGTATTCGGCAAAATTCAAATCGACCTGACCGGCCTCGATCTTCGACAGATCGAGGACGTCGTTGATCAGGCGCAGGAGGTGCTGGCCATTGGCCTGCAACTGTTCCACCGGCTTGTGAAGGCGTTCGCCAAGATTGCCGTAGATTCCGTCCAGCATCAGGTCGGTGAAACCAAGAATGGCGTTCATCGGCGTCCGCAATTCGTGGCTCATATTGGCAAGAAACTGTGATTTGTGCTTGCTGGCCAATTGTAGCGCGGTGTTCTTTTGGCCGACTTCGAAGAACAGACGGGCGTGATCGATCGCTATCGAGCAACCGTTGGCGAACGTGCGCAGCAGATCGATCTCCTGCGCGCTATAGCCGCCGACGGCTTTTCGTCCGAGTACGATCCCGCCTATGAGCTGGTTGCTGCGGATCGTCGGAACCGCGAGAATCGAACGATAGCCCTCCGCCAGCAATCGGGCGTGGAACGCCAGCGGCTTTTCCATTGCGATGTCGGAGACGTTTTGCGGTTCGCCCGTCGCGGCCGCGCGGCCGACAATGCTGTCGTGAAGCGTCGGCGGGTCTGCCTCGAGGGCCGTGATGAATTCCGATCGAAGCAGGTGTCCGGCGCGCACGCGGAATACCTGGCTGTTCTCATCGAACTCATAGATCAGTCCGCCATCGGACCGGGACAATTCGGTTGCATGGACCACGATGGTCTGGAGAACGTTCTGCAGATCAAGCGACGCGTTCACAGTTTGAATCGTGTCGCCGAGCGCGCGGACTTCGTTCAACGATCGCTCGAGCGCTTGCGTCCGCTCCGCCACCTTTTGCTCAAGTCCCGCATGCGCTTCCTGCAAACGCGCCGCCATCCGGTTGAAATCTTCGGCCAGTTCCTCAAACTCGTCGCCGGTGTGCAAATGCAATCGGGCGTCGAGATCGCCCGCTTCAAGCAAGGCGGCGCCGCGGCGCAGAGTCTCGATGGGTTTCACCACACGGCGTCCGAGCTGCACGGCTGCGCCCACAGCCATGAGACCCACGGCAAGCAATATGCCGGCGGAACGGCCAAGCGAGACGAGGGCCGGGGCATAAGCCTCCGTCAGCGGCCGTTCGACCAGAACGGTCCATCCGATGTTTTGAATGCGCTGGTATGAGACCAGCACCTGCTGCCCGCTGAGACTTTTGTACAGCCCGGTCCCGCTCTCGCCGGCATCGGGCGCCTGCAGGGCGGCGACTTGCGGCAGGTCGGAGAGATCCTTGTGCTGCAGGACGAGCTGGAGATCGGGATGTGCGACCAGGATGCCGTCGCCACTGACGACATAGGCGTAGCCGGATTTTCCGATCTTGATCGCCTGCACGACGTCCCAGACGTAACGAACATTGACTTCCGCCGCGAGCACGCCCACCGCGTCGCCGGCGAAGGCTTCGATCGGAACGGATATGAATATGCGCGGTTCCAGGGAGTCGGGCGGGAAGATAATCGGACCATAATAGGTCTTGCCGGCGCGGGCGGCGGTGAAGAAGGGCTCGGCCGAATGATCGATGCCGGTATTCGGCACGGACGGAGCAATCCGCGATTCCCGGAGCTGCTCCCGCCCATCCAGTCCGACCGCGAATACGTCGCGGACGGCCGGTGCGTTCTTCAGGAGAGTGCGGAGATTGAACGCATAGTCATCGGTCAGGTGATGATTATCGAGCTGGCGCGGAGCCGCGGCGAGGTGGAGCGCCTGCGATATGTCCTCGACATAGTCCTGGATTCGAACCGCGGCCAATTCCGCCATCTGGTGATGGATGGTCTCAACATTGCGTTTCGTCTCCGCGAGTTGGAAACCCAAATCGATGAGGACGCTGGCGGCGAGAGACCCGCCGATCAGCGTGGCGAAAACAATGAAATAACGACGAACGATGCCGCCCCGACGGTCCGGGCCAACAGGCCCGGACGGTTTGGCATCGCTCAGCCTATCCGCCATGAACGAAGTCCTCCGGACCCAGAGGCCGGCAATCGCAATCGTTCAAATCACGTGCGGAAGCCCGATATTGAGCGCCTTGGCGGCCTCGCGGCTGACCACCCAGGCGAAGTCACTGTCGCCGGCATCCTTGACCTTCAACGCACTCGGTTGCGCGGAACGCCAGAGGATTTGCTCCACATAGTCCGCCATGAGCACGCCGCAGGTGCGCTGTGGCACGCCGTAGCCGCCGAGTGCGCCCTGTGCGTTCGGCTTGACGAAGTCGGTTACGGGAAAGAACGCAGGCAAGTTTTTTTGCCCCTGAGCGAGATCGATGATCAGTTGCGCCGCACCGAGGCACACATCGACCGGCAACACCAGAACTCCGATATCGGCGGGCTTCTTCGAATCCCGCTTTGCCATCTTGGCGAGCTTCGTTTGAATATCGTCTCGCGTCTTGATTGCCACGACCTCGACGGTGACGCCGCGTTTCTTGGCGGCGGCTTTGACCAATTTCAGGCTGCGATCCGAGGGTCCATAGCCCGGCTTGTGAAGGACGCGGACCCGCTTGAGCGTTGGAACCGTCGCCAGGAAGTGTTCGAAGCACTCGCCCGCAGTCTGGCTGCGCCGTGCCGAGATTCCGGTGATATTGCGCGCCCGGCTCAATCCTTCCGCTTTCAGATTTGAAACAACGCTGACGATCGGAGTGGAGCCGGCTGTATCCTTGGCCGCCCGCGCCACATTGGTCGACATGGCAAAGATCACGTCGTAAGCCGGCGCGCCTTTCGGCGCAAAGATCTCCGACGTCTTGCCGTTCGTCAGGTCAGCTTGCGCGCGTTCCTTATAGTCGATTGCATAGTCGGCCCCGAGCCGATGTCCGGAATTGGCCAGACCTGTAATCAGCCCTTCTACATAGGGCCGCACATTGCCGGGTATGCCGGCCGCCGCGATCAGATGATCTCGTGGTGCGCCAACCGCAACTGCCAGAATTCGCTTGATGCCGTCCATATCGCCCTCCTTCGGTTACATTTAATTCAGCGAATGACCTCGTCCGCCTGACTCAACACTTCCAGCGGTACCGATATGCCGAGGCATTTCGCTGCCTTGAGATTGATGACAAAATGAGGATCGACCGGCTCGACAGCCAGATCGCCGGGGTTCGCGCCTTTGCTGATCTTGTCGACGTATGAAGCGACGCGGGTGCCCGCCTGGTAGGCGCTCGGTCCATCGGCAGCGACTGCGCCCCAAGCGGCCATGTAATCGAAAATGCCGAAGAGGGGGACGTGTTGCGCCAGGCTGGTTTCGATCTCCAGATCAAGATTGGCGATGGAAACCGAGTTGGCGAGGATCATTATCCCATCGACGGTGTCGGGCCGCACGCTGGCCATGACATCCCGTATCTCCTGCCGGCTGTTAGCCTTGCGGTCGATAATTCCGATCTTCAGCCGGTCGGCGGCGTCACGGATCTCCTCCAGGCTTTTTTCCGGTGGAGCGTAGTCCGGTTGCCGGATCGTGAGCAGGCGTTTGAGACCGGGCAACATTTCCTTGAACAGTTCCACGCGTTTGCCGCTGCCCTGAACCACCTGGTGACTGACCCCGGTAATGTATCCGCCCGGCCGTGCCAGCGACTGCACAAATCCGTATTTGACCGGATCGCTGACGCCGGTCATGAGGATAGGGATCGGATGCGCTTGCGTCGCTTGTTGCGCGATCTCGACCGCCTCACTGGCCACCGCAACAATGATATCCACCTGGCCGGCAGCGAACTCGCGCGCGAAATCTTTCAGTTCTGACAAGGTGCCGGTACGGAACGTCAGCACAAAGTGCCGGCCTTGTTTCCCGGCATTCTCAGGACGATCCTCGACGTAATTGAGCTTCTTGAGCTGGTCGAAAAGGCCCGTCACGTAATATGGCTTGGTGTCGCGTTCGGGCTCTTCCGAACCCGGCTGGTAACCCGTTTGACCGCAATGCCATGCCGGCACGTAGCGAGGGCCGAGCGCGAGCACCCCAATTCTGATCGGCTTGTCACTATCCATGGCGTCGGCGGAGTGTGGAGCGGCAAGCAGGAGAAGCGCCACGGCCGAGGCGATGAAAGCTCGCATCCAGGTCCGATCGCTTTGAATTCGGGGGAAAAATAACCGGCGATGGCCGGCGCGGGCCCACTTGGGGTCGTCAGGCCTCTGCGTGTCTCCAAGCGGGCGCATAACCGGCACTTTACTCAAACCTTGTGGGCACGAGAGAAATCAGTGTCGTTTTTTCTTCGTTTGGTCCCTTACTTTTAGCGGCTTGCACCACGCATCTGTCTTAACAGCGATGCGGAATGCTCATGTGTTTAGTCACAACCAAAGATGAGCTTTCCGGGAAGGCTTTATATCAAACCTAGCACGATTTGACGGGCGTAGGCGACGGGCGGCTGGTCGCATGCCAGCCGCGGAAAATTCGGTCCCGGCGGGAAATGCTCTCCAAGAGCCTGAAAATAGAACAATTTTCCAGAGGGCTTGCGGCGTGGGCGAAAGGTGGGACGACGCCGATCAGTGGCAGTCCCATCACTGGCCGGAAACTGGCCGGAAAAGCGGGATTCGAGCCGCCGTAAGACATTTTGAGGCGTGCGCTTTGAAATGCCGGGAGAACTCCTCCTCTTTTCGAAGTATTGAGCGACTGAAGATTTTTCGACTTACAGACCTCGATTTTGGACCGTGATATCGTTTCCATGATGCAGCGGGTGTGATCACATTGGAGCGCGTGCAAGTCGCGCTCGACAGTGGCCATGAATAAACACGGGGGAAAACACGTGCCGGATTCGGGGACGTTTGACTTCATCATTGTGGGGGCCGGCAGCGCGGGGTGCGTTCTGGCGGATCGGCTCACGGCGTCGGGCCGGCATAGCGTGCTTCTGCTGGAGGCGGGTCCAGGCAACCTGCACCCGTGGCTTCATATTCCGCTCGGCTTCGGCAAGCTCTTCGGCGATCGCCGATTTAATTGGTGCTACGCGACCGAGCCACAGTCTGGATGCCATGACCGCGAGGTCATCGCGCCGCGCGGAAAAGTTCTCGGCGGCTCCAGTTCGATCAATGGACTGATCTACATCCGCGGGCAGGCGGAGGACTTCAATCATTGGCGGCAACTGGGCAACGCCGGCTGGAGTTTCGACGACGTATTGCCGTATTTCCGCAAGGCCGAGGACAACGAGCGCGGCGCGGATGAATTTCATGGCGCCGGCGGACCGCTCGCGGTTTCGGACTTGCGCGATCCGCATCCTCTCGCCGACGCCTATGTTGAGGCGTCGCTGCAGTGCGGGTATCCGCGCAACGACGATTTCAATGGAGCGACGCAGGAAGGCGCCGGCTATTACCAGACCACCATGCGCAAGGGCGTACGCTCTTCGACCGCAGCCGGCTATCTCAAGGCGGCGCGGCGGCGCAGGAATCTCAAGGTGATTTCCAATGCGCTCGCGACGCGCATTCTCTTCGACGGCCGGCGCGCCACGGGCGTCGAATATTTCGTCGGCGACGGCAACAGACAGAGTGCGCGCGCCAATGCCGAAGTGATCGTCGCTTCGGGGGCCTTCAATTCGCCGCAACTGTTGCAGCTATCGGGAGTCGGACCGGCGCCGCTCCTCCAGTCGTTCGGTATTCCGGTGATTGCCGATGCGCCGGGCGTCGGCAACGATCTCAACGATCATTTCTCCGGCCGCATACGCTTGCGCTGCAAGGAACCGATCACGCTCAACGACGCGGTACGAACCTGGAGCGGAAAGCTCGCGCACGGCCTGCACTACATTCTCACGCGCCGCGGCTACCTCGCTATTCCGGCGGTTTCTTCCGCATGTTTCGTGTGCGCGCATCCGGCTTCCGAAACGCCCGATTCCCAATGCTCGATTTCCCTGTTCTCGGCCGGCACCATTGGCGGAGAACTGGATCCGTTCCCGGGCGTGACCGGCAATTGCGTATTGCTGCGGCCGGAGAGCCGCGGCTCCGTGCGGATCAAATCCGCCGATCCGCGCGCAGCGCCGGCGATCGACCCGAATTACCTGACGACGCAGAAGGATTGCGAAACCATCGTGGCGGGCGTCGCCGCGATGCGCCGTATCTTTCAGGCGCCCGCCATGGCGCGCCATATTGCTGAAGAGCTCGAGCCGGGTCCGCAATGCGACAACGACGACGAATTGCTCGACTTCATTCGCCGCCGCGGCTCCACCACGTATCATCCCGTGGGGACTTGCCGCATGGGCCAGGATCCAAAAGCCGTGGTCGATGAGCGGCTGCGCGTGCGCGGCTTCTCAAGCCTGCGCGTGATCGATGCCTCGATCATGCCGGCGGTCGTTTCCGGCAATACCAATGCGGGCACGATCATGATCGGCGAAAAGGGCGCGGACATGATTCTGGAGGATGCAAAAGCCGCCTGAGAGGCAGGTAACATTGCCAACCGATTGCGCCGGCATGCAGGAAGTCGTTATTTCGGCGGCGGCGCAATCGCTTTCGCGTTGTTTTCGGCAAAATCCGGCGGCACGTCGAAGCGGCCTGTTTGCAGGTCATACCGGCAGTGCCAGCCCCGAAGCGACGAAATCTGGCCATGCTGACTGTGGGCAATACATCCCCGGACAAGGTGATGATGAGATAGCGGCTGTCGGGCCAATTCTCACCCATCTGGTGGTAGTTGTCGTCGATGCCCTTCACGAGATCGGTGTCGATATGGAAATCCGGCTTCCGGATCTTTCGGGAATCGGGAAGGCTCTTGAAGTAATTCCATGCCAAGTCACTGAACGGCTTTGCGGTCGCGGCAACGAACCCCTGAGGACCCAATTTGTATAAGTACAAGCCGGCCTCTCCGGAGCCGGTTTTTTGCATGCGCACGAGCCATCGGGAGTCAGTGGTGAATCTGAAACCTGCCGCATAGTCGGGTTGCTCCGGCTGGAGCATGCTCAGATTGTCCTGGCGCCGTGCCCAGAACTGCCAGGTAAGGTCGCCGTCGGCTGCGGTCTTGTCATATTGCTCGACGGTAGTTGTGCCGTCTGGCGACTTGACGGTGTAATCGGAGTTGATTTCGTAATCGGCGGACGGTCCCGCCGCTTGCACCATCGTGCCGATGGTGCAAGCGAGCAACAAGCCAATCAATGCTGCTGGATATTTCCAGTTCATGGGCGGCGACATCGGCTTTTCACGCCCACGCAAGTACCGTTTGGATCTGAGCATGATTTAGGACTTGTCCATTGCGTTGTCGGCGACGAGCTCGGCGCCGTTGATGTAACTCGCCGCATCCGAGACGGTGAAAACAATAAGATTGGCAATCTCCTCGGGCGTGCCCCAGCGCGTATCGCGCATGCCCTGATTGCTCGACCACAGCGAGCGCTCGTGCGCGGCGTCCTCGGGACTGAGCTGGCGTTTGGCAAGCTCTCGTTCCCATTTGGCAAAGCGTTCCGGTGTATTGATGAAGCCCGGTATCACGCAGTTGACCCGGATGTTATGCGGCGCAAGTTCGTTGGCGAGCACCTTGGAGAGCCGGATCTCTGCCGATTTCGCAGGACCCGTGCAGGACGACAGGAACGGCGGGTTGAGCGTCATGATCCCGGTCTGTCCGCTGACATTGACGATCCGGCCGCCGCCCTGGTCGATCATCATCGGCACGACGCGCTGACAAATGCGGAATTGAGCGAAGAAATTGATCGCCATGCCGCCAACGAGTTCCTCGTCGGTCACCTCCAGAAATGGTTTGTAGGTGCCCGTGCCGGCATTGTTGACGAGGATGTCGATGCGGCCGAGTTTGTCGCGGACGACGCGCGGTATCGTTTCGATCTGTTCGACCTTGGTTACGTCCAGCGAATGTGTTTCGATCCTGGACTGGGTGGTCTGCATGATATCGCGGGCGGCTTCCGCAAGCGCCGTTTCCCGCCGCGCGCAGATCAGAACTTTCACGCCCTCCCGCGCCAGCGCGCGTGCCGTCTCCAGCCCTATGCCCTTGCTCCCGCCGGTGACGAGCGCCGTCTTGCCTGCAAGCCCGAGATCCATCGCCCTGGCTCCTTTCAAAAAATGCCCCGTCCGAAACCTCAAAACCAGCACGAGACCGAAATAACGATCTGGCCGCACATGCCGAAGAAAGATGTCCCGGGAAACCTGTATCCGGAGAAAGCCGACCCTGTCGGGATGCCGCCGATTGCCGCTAATTTTGGCAAGACGTGAGTGCCTGGGCAACCCGGCCCCTCGCATTGACGTGGTGCCACATTTGGGGCTGCCCACCCGCATCGCCGCATTGCCCACAAAGCGATCTGCCCCGGTCGCCTCCTCGGTCGCCCCGGTTTTAATTTCTTGCAGGGACAGGGCGCTTTTCGGACATTCAAGCTGCGGCTATAATGCGCCGCACAAGTCCAAGAAACTCAACGCACTTCGGGAGTAGATCAACGCAAGCTTAGGGAGGATATCAAAATGTCAAAAATGTCGATGACTCGCCGCCAGGCGCTGGCATCCGCCGGCGCCACTGTGGTTGCAGGCGGCTTGGCCAAGCCCGCAATCGCCGCCAGTGATCCGATCCGTATCGGCTATCTGCCGGCTCTCACCGGTCCCTCATCGTCCACCGGTGTTGGGATCAATCGCGGAGTCCAATTGGCGGTGCAGGAGATCAATGCGGCCGGTGGCATCAATGGCCGGCAGCTCGAACTGATCACGCGCGATACCCAAAGCGACCCGACAAAGGCGGTCAACGGAGCAGCGGAGCTCGCGCACGGGGAAAAAGTGAGCGCCATTTTCGGCCCGGTCAATTCCGGCGAGTTGCTCGCGGCCGTCCCGCTGCTTGCTCGCGCAAACATTCTGCAGGTCCACCCCTGCTGGGTCGATAGCCTGACCGATCCGCAGAAATATCCGATGTGCTTCCGCAACGCGCCCACCAACCAGCAGATCGGGGCGGCAGCGAATCGTTACGTGGTGGAAGTGCTCAAGCGCAAAAAAGTCGCGGTCATCAGTGACACCACCGGTTATGGCACCGCATCGGCCAACGCCTATGCGCCGATGCTCAAGGACAAAGGTGCCGAAGTCGTCTATCAGGGCAACGTCGACGCCGCCAATCCGGATCTCAAACCAGAGCTTTTGCGCATGCAATCCGCGGGCGCGGAAGCGATCATGCCCTGGAGCGTGAATGCCGGCTTCCTGTCCCGCATCATCAACACGCGCGGCGACATGGGATGGGACGTGCCGATCGTCGGCCAGACCACGCTCGGCTCCGGTCAGACAAAGGCGTTGCTGGAGAAACCCGAATACTGGGCAAAGGTCTATCCGAACAATTTCCGGCCGGTTTGCTACGCGCCGGGCGGCAAGCTTTCGGATCGCACCAGCGCCTTCCTGGACCGTTTGAAGAGCGCCAAAGTCGACATGAGCGACACGCTCCTGTGGTGGATCGGCGTCGGCTACGACACTCCAAGAATGGTCGCAGAGGCCATGAAGAGCGTCGGCACTGAGCCCGACAAGATCGTCGGCTATCTCAATAAGCTCAAAGGCTATCCGGGCGTCTACGGTGACATCACCTTTACCCCGGATCAGCACAACGGTTACCCGGACGAAGAAGTCGTGATGGTCGAGGCCAATTCGCTCAAGGACGGCGCGTTCAACCTGGCTCCCGGCTACAGCGCTTGAGCAGATGGTCGAATCGATCGTCTTGTCTGGGGTGGCGATCGGCTGCATCTACGCACTGATCGGCATCACCTATAATGTGATGTTCTCAGCGTCGCGCGTGTTCAGCTTCACCGCTGGCACGCTCGGTATGCTGGGCGGTGTGCTGGGTTCGCTGTTCATTGCCCGCATGGGCATGCCGGTGGCCGTCGGCCTTCTGCTTGCGCTGGCCGGCGGCGCCGTTCTCGGCGTCGTCACCGAGATCGTCGCCGTGCGGCCGGTGCTCAAAAGCCTGGATCAGCATCTTTACGTGCTCTCGACCCTCGCTTTGGCGCTGATGGTCCAGCAGTTCACCGCGATCGAGTGGAGCACGGATGCAAAGCCGTTTCCGCGGCTGTTGGACTTTCCTCACGGCCGGTTCGATCAGCAATTCTGGCTGCCGATGCTGGCCTGCGTCGTAATAATTGTCGGGCTGGAACTGCTCTATCGCCATACCCTGGTCGGCCGCGCCTTTTTGGCGATCGCCGAAGACAGTTATGCGGCGCGCGCACTCGGCTTGCCGGAACGCCGCTTGCGCATGGCGAGCTACGCACTGGCCGGCGTGATCGGTGCGCTCGCGGGCTTTGCGGGTGGCGAGATGCTTCTCGCCTTCTTTGGCAATGCGCCGCTGTTGACCTTCTATGGCTTTGTCCCGGTCGCGCTCGGCGGCATGGGCAACAACCGCGGTACCGTAGTGGCCGGTCTCCTGCTCGGGCTGTTTCAGCAAGCTGCTAATTTCCTGGTGGGCGGCGTCTTCGCGTCGGTCGCGGTGTTTACGGTATTCATCCTCGTCCTGTTGGCGCGCCCGGAGGGGCTCGCCGGCGCGGCCCTTCCGCGCCGCGTGTGATGGAAATGCCGGAGGCACAGCCGGAAATACAATTGCGCCCCGGCCGATCGAGTGTGCTCGGCTCTACGAGCGCGATCGGGGCGGCACTGCCTTTCGTCGTGCTGCTGATAGTCGGCGTCACGTTCCCTTTGTTTGGCGGTGGCTATTGGGGCGTGATTGCGACCCGCGCCTGCGTCTATTGGGTACTGGTGTCCGGCCTCAACCTGGTCGTCGGCTTTGCCGGCCAGATCGCCATTGGCTGGGTGGCTCTCCTCACGCTCGGCGCCTACACCACGAGCGTACTCACTGCCGGCACCGTCATGCCGGTGTTCCCGCCCTATCTGGCGCTGGCGATCTCCGCCGTCGTCGGCGCCGTTTTCGGCTTGATCATCGGCCTGCCGGCGCTGAGGCTGCGCACCTTCTACTTCGCCATCACGACGCTCGGCTTCGCCACCATCGTCACCCAGGTGGCGCTGGCCTGGGGCAGCGTTACCGGCGGTGGAGTGGGCGTCGCCGGTCCGATCTTCCCGGAACCCTTCTCCTCGCTGTGGGGCTTTTACTATTTCTGTTTCGGCCTGGCGGCGATTTGCACCTGGATGACCGCGAATATCGCGGCCAGCCGGTTCGGCCGCGCGCTGACCGCGATCCGCGATGCCGAGGTCGCGGCGGAAGCAAGCGGCATCTCGAAATCCGCTTTGTTGGGAATGGTGTTTTTGTTCAGCGGCGCGGTTGCCGCGGTTGCCGGAGGCCTGTTCGCCGGACTGCAGTCTTACATAACGCCGGATGCGTTCACGCTTGATTTATCGATCCTGTTTTTCATCGCCATCCTGATCGGCGGGCGCGGCTCCATTCTTGGGCCGCTTCTCGGTACGATACTTTTGACGGTGCTGCCGGAATTCGCAGCGCCACTCGTCGCGTGGTCCACTTTCCTCTATGCGGTACTGCTGCTCGTCATCGTGCTCGCAATCCCGGGCGGCATTGCCGAGATGCTCGACTTCAAGAGCCGGCGCCCCCTCGAGAGTGGCCGCGCGATTATCCCGCGGCCCGATCTTCTCGGGCGGCTGCTCGGCACACCGGCGGATACCGGCGCTTTGACGCTGGAACAGGTGGCGCTGAGCTTTGGCGGAGTCCGTGCGATCGACAGCCTCGACCTCGAAATCCGGTCGGGTCAAGTGCATGGACTGATCGGGCCTAACGGTAGCGGCAAGACGACGACGCTTAACGTCATATCCGGCTACTACGCGCCCCAACGCGGCGGAGTTAAGCTGAATGGCGCTGAACTGCCGGCGCTTGCGCGTCATCGGCGCGCGCACATGCGGATTGCGCGAACGTTTCAGACACCTCGCATTGTTGGCTCGGCGTCGGTGCTGGAAAACGTCATGATCGGCGGCACGATCGACGGCGAGGGTACATTCGTCGAGTCATTACTGTCGTTGCCACGCCATTGGCGTGATGAAGCCATGTTGCGTGACACCGCCATGCTGGCTTTGGCGACAGTCGGGCTGGCGCAACTTGCCCCTGTTCGCGCCGACCGGCTGCAGCACAGCGAATTGCGTTTCACGGAGATCGCCCGCGCATTGATGCTGCGCCCGGCTTTTCTGCTGCTCGACGAGCCGGCCGCGGGGCTCTCGGTCGAGGAAATCAGGAGGCTCGGCGCACTGGTGTTGACAATCGCCCGGAGCGGCACCGGTGTGCTCCTGGTCGAGCATCATGCCGATCTGATCTTCGACATCTGCCATCACGTCACCGTGCTCAATCTCGGCAAGATACTGGCAGCCGGGACGCCCGCCGAAATCCGCGCGCATCGGGAGGTGGTCAATGCCTATCTCGGCGGCTGAACCGCTGCTTGACGTCGCCGGCCTTTCAACCGGCTACGGCAAGATCGGCGTGTTGCGCGGCATCGACCTGACGGTGGGCGCGGGCGAGGTGGTGGCGCTGCTTGGGCCCAACGGCGCCGGCAAAACCACGCTGTTGCGCGCGGTGTCGGGACTGCTGCCGTGGTCGGGAAGCGTGCGCTTCGGCGGCCGCGATCTCGCCGGCGCAAGTCCACGAGACGCCGCCAAGGCCGGTCTTGTGCATGTCATCGAGGGACATCGCGTATTCACGCAGCTTTCGGTGTCCGATAACCTGCTGCTGGCGGCTTACGATTTGCCGCGCGGCGAGCGCGCCGCGCGCGTCGAAGAAGCGCTCGTGCTGTTTCCTGAAATCGCCGCCAAGCGCCATGAACGCGCCGCGGCGCTGTCCGGCGGCCAGCAGCAGATTCTGGCCGTGGCGCAGGGTCTCGTTCGGCGGCCGCGGCTGCTTATGCTGGACGAACCATCCGCTGGACTGTCGCCGGTATTGGTCGATCGCGTGCTCGTGGTGGCGCGGCGGCTGCGCGAAACCGGGACCGCTGTGCTGCTGGTCGAGCAGTTGATCGAGAAAGCACTCGCGCTTGCCGACCGTGTCTATGCGCTCGCACGCGGATCGATCGTGCTGGAAGCCAAAACCGGCGAGGCCGATCTGCCGCACCGGCTGGAGCATGCCTATCTGGCAACCGCCAAGCGCACGTCCCAGCCCGGCTGATCAGAAATCAAGCTTGTCACGGATAGCGTCGAGCCCGGCCCTGGCGCATTCCTCGTCCTTGTCGCCACCCGGTGCGCCGGCGACACCGACCGCGCCCAGAACGGAGCCGCCTGCCTCGATAACAAGGCCGCCTGCGAGGGCGACGATATTCGGCAGCGCAGCGAGGCCCGCGCTCAGTTGTCCATCCTTGATCGATTTCGCGAAATCGGCGCTGCTCATATGGAAGCCCAACGACGTATAAGCCTTGTCATTGGCGGTCACTGCCGCCGGCAATCCGGCAAAACGATCGCGCAGCAGGACAAGCTGCTGGCCGAAACGGTCGAGCACGACGACCGCGACCTGATAGCCGTGCGCGCGGCACGCCGACAGGGCGGTTTTGGCAAGGTCGAGCGCGGTATCCGGGGCAATCGACTTATAGGTCACGATCGCCGTATCGTCAGCGCGAACCGGCGCTGCAACCGCGAGCAGTGCCAGCACGGCCATCATGCGCAACGCCTGCTTCATCGCGTTTTCCATCACGGTTTGACGTAACTGTAGCCCTGTTCCTGAAGCTCCACGATGCGCACGACGCCGGCCGGCACAAGCCCGGCTTGCGGTACGATCGTGATCGGATGGCCCTCATGCGCCTCCATCCCCAGCTTGGTATTGTTGCAGGCGGAAAAGACCACCTTCGACGGAAAGCTGACGTCGGACAGTTCCTTGATGCGGTCCTTCACCGGCGACGTGTCCTCCCGGAGCATGTGGAGACCCGGGCCGTAGGCCACGATCTCGACTTCGACGTCCTCATGCTTGTCGCGATAATAATCCAGCATGTTGCGGGCGTTATTGAGCGCAAGATTCATTATTCCCGCATCGTTCTGGTCGACATGAAAGACGATGCGGTGGGATTTACCGGTCTCGGCCCGTGCGCTACCGCCGGCCAGGACTCCAGCCGTGAGACCGGCGAACAGCGAGCGAATTATTCCGGCACGCGTAATTGCTGTCATGGTTTTCAACCTTCCTGGGCCATTCCGGGATTGTCAGCGACGCCTTTGAGTGTGACGCGGTTGCTGCGATTGAGCTTAAGCGTCTTTTCGGCCCGTAAATAATCCGCGGCGACTTCGCTGACTGGTTTGCCGCTCTGCGGGTTTACGGATGCCCAGCCGGCAACGCGGTAATTCTTGCCCGCTTCGACGGCGGTGCCGTCGTCGAGCCGCATGTCCGAAATCCGCTTTCCGGCGGGTTCGTTCGGCGCGCAGGTATAATCCATGCCGCCGACGCGCACCATGTCGCCGCCCTGCTGATAATAAGGATCGGGATTGAACAGATTGTCGGCGATATCCTCAAGGATCGCCTTGATCTGATCGCCCGTCATGTCCTGCACATAGACTTCGGGATAGGTGATCGCGGTTTCCGACAGCAAATCCTCCATGGTGATTGGCTGTCCCGCAAGCACGGCGTTGCCCCATCGGAAACCGGGCGACAGCGCGATCTGTGCATTCATGCCGTGCCGCAGCGCGTCGCAGATCATTTGATCCATCGGTCCGGTGAAATTGCCACGCCGGTACAGCAATTCATCGCAGGTCGCGAGTTTCTCGGAGAATTTCGCCGCGTAGGACGCACGCAACTTCGCGACGAGGTGCGCCATGTCACTATCAGGCTTGAGCAGGCCGGCGAAGACCGGAAGCAAATGATAGCGGATATCCTTCACTCGGCCCTTGCCGACATCGAGATCGAGTACGGCAAGGAATTTTCCGCTCGAACCCGCATTGGTGACCAGTGTCTTGCCCTTGGCGTTGGCGACGACAACAGGCTGCGGTACCGCATCATGCGTATGGCCGCCGAGAATGGCATCGATACCGGTCACCCGGCTCGCCAGCTTGAGATCGGCGTCCATGCCGTTATGCGAAAGAAGCAGCACCGCGTCCGCGTGCTGTGCGCCGCGCAAATCATCGACGAGCTTTTGCAGTTCCTGCTCGCGAATGCCGAATGTCCAATCCGGCGTGAAGCGCTTGGGATGCGCGATCGGCACATAGGGAAACGCCTGGCCGATGACGGCGATGCGCATGCCGCCGATCTGCTTGACGGAGGCGGGCTTGAACACGCGCCCCGAATCCGGATCGAACGCCTGCGTATTGTTGAAAGCGGCTTCCTCGGTCAGGAAAACATTTTGCGCCAGGAATTCTCCCTTGAAGCGATCGAGATTCTGCCGAAGGGCTTTTTCGCCGTAAGTGAACTCCCAGTGTCCGGTCAGGATGTCGATGCCGAGGAGATTGGCGGCGTCGATCATGTCGCCGCCTTGCATCGCTGCGGCCTGGCCGGTGCCCTGCAACAGGTCGCCACCGTCGAGCAAAATGGATTTGCCCGGCCCGGCATCCGCGCGCAGCCGATCGATCAGCGTCTTGAGATGTGCGAAGCCGCCCATGCGGCCGTAGTGCGACGCGGCTGACTGGTAGTCGAGGTATGTGAACGCGTAGGCGCCGCGGCTACCGGGCGCGATGCCGAAATGCGCGAGAAACGCCTTGCCGACGAGATGCGGCGGTTGGCCGCGCATCGTGCCGACGCCGATATTGACGCTCGGCTCGCGAAAATAGACCGGCTGAAGCTGCGCGTGCGTGTCCGTCTGATGCAGGATGCGCACGTTTCCGAAGCGGCCGATGTCGTAGATGTCGTCGTCGGCCGCTGCCGCGACCTGCGGAGCGACGCCCATTGCCGCCACGGCGGCCAGGTATCGTAGAAAACTCCGGCGATCCGCCATCGGAAATGTACGCTCTCGATTGACGATTAATGGATGACCGCGGCCTTCCAGGCGTCCTGCTGCTCTTTGGCCTGGGCGATTGAGGCTTTGGCCAGCGCTTCGGCATTTTTGGCGGCGCTTACGGCGTCGTCAAAATTGCCGACGGCCGCGGCTTTCTTTGCCGCTGCCAAAGCCTGTTCCGTGGTCGACCATTGGTTCTTGAGCTTACCCGCATCCTGCTCGGCGGCCTGCGCCGCGGCGAGCGCCGCCTTGAAATCGGCTTCGGTGCTCGCGGCAACTGCCGCGCCCGTGCCGGCGAGGCACAGCAGAAAAAATGCGAAAGTAAAAATGCGCATCGTCGTTTACCGGTTATGGCCGCGCGCCGGGCCCGGATATCGGCAGTCCGTTGCTGAGGTAGGAGAGGTAGTACTCGACATTGCGATAATCCTCGTCCTGCGGCTCGAGCGGCACGCCGCGCACCTGACTGTTGCAGGTGACGAAACGCCGGCTGATCGTGCCCATGCTCCCCCATTCCGAGCGGTAGATCGGCATGGCAGCGAGAATGCCGAGCGCGGGCGCCAGAACCTCGGTGCGAATGTGCTCGCCGGGGCTCTGCACGTGGCAGCTTGCGCAGGAGAAGTTGAGCTGGCCGCGGCGTGCGTAAAAGTACTTCTCGCCATTGGCGTAAGCGGCGAGCGCGCGCGGATCATTCGGTATCTTGATGTCGAACGGCTTGCCGCGTGAAGTGAACGCCATGTAGGCGGTGAGCGCCGCCATGTCGTCCTTCACGTAAGAGAAAGGCTGCTCGCCGTTTGCCTCCCGGCAACGATTGAGTGCCAGTTCGAGCGTGACGACCTCGCCGGTCTTTTCGTCGAAATAGGGATAGTTCTGGCGAACGGCGATTCCCTTGTTCGGGAAGCAGTCGCCGTAGGTCTTGCCGTTCTTGAAAGGCGTCGCGAACATTTCCTTGCCCTTGTCGACGGCGAATTCGTAGGGCGGAAATTCCTCGATCGCCGTCCATTGCTTGCGCAGGTCGGCGTCCATCGAGTAGGGGCCGTTGACGAAATCGTTCAGCGGAACATTCGGGAAGCGCTTGGTGAAGTAGTCGCGGAACGCCTTGAAGTCGGCTTGCGGATTGGGCGTATCGCTTGCCACGGCGGGAAGCGTGGCCGCGAACAGCGAGAAGGCGATCGTAACGAACAATGCTCGCATCGTTATCCCCGTAGCGTACCCGGCCATGCGTCCTATTGAATCTTGCCCGTCAGCGAATCATTCATGCCTTCGTTGTCGACCCAACTCACGGTGAGGTCATCGCCTTTCTGCGCGCCCTTGAAGCTGAATTTGATGTAGGGGTCCTTGGCGACGGCCGGGCCCCACAGCGCGGTGAACACCGTCTTGCCGGCGTGCTCGAACTGCACGACCTCGATGTGGTGCGGCGGGATGAGATTGCCTTGCGCGTCCTTGACGAAGCCGGAATCCATCGGATGCTGGACCAGCGCCTGGACTTCCGTGGTGTCGCCGCTCGCGATGGCGCGTAATCGAATGGTTGATGCCATTGTCCTTCGTCCTCTTCTCGTCAGCCGCCGCAACCGCCGACGGTGACTTTCACGTCCTTGCTGGCGCTGTAGATTTTGCCGCCCGACTCGACGAGCGCGACGACTTTGCTGGTCTTGGCCATCTTCAGCCGGTTCGACACCATGGCCGATGTGCCGGCCGGAATCTTGTAGCTTGCGGCCAGCGGGAAGGGGTTTTCCAAAACCAGAATGGCGATCGAGGTCACGTCGGGCAGCGCGCTCGAGACCGAGATCGGAACCACAGCGCCGTTCTCGGCGATTTCCGGCGCATCGAGATTGACCTTGTCCGAAGCCTCGGCAACTTTGCCGTAAAGCGCCTTGATCGCATCGGCTTCGTTCTTCTGGGTGAAGGCGTCCTTGGGCCATTGCGCTGCATCGGCGGCGCGCGCGATCTTCAGCCACGCCGCCGCGCCGAGGCTCATGCCGGCAACGATGGCTTTGATGACCAGCCTTCGCGTACGGTCGGGACGGCTGTTCGTTGTGGTCATTGCGGTCTCCATTCCTGCCTCAGCGCGTATAAAGAAAGTCGACGACGGCCTCGATTTCCGGGCCTGTCAGGATCAGATTCCGCCCGAACGGCGGCATGACGGTCTGCGGATTGCGTTTGGTCTCATCGAAGATGATCGCGGCGAGTTCCTTGCGGTCCGGATATCGCTGTTTCATGCCGGAGAGTTCCGGACCGACATTGCCCGCCGCATCGCCGCCTTTGATGACGTGACAGGTCAGGCAATTGCCCTTGCCGCGGTCGAAGGCGAGAATCTGGCCGGGCGGGGGTGGCGCGGCGGCAGGCTGGGCAGAAGCGGGTCCGGAAACCGCCGCGGCAAAAGGCATTGCGCAAAGCGCGAGGCCGGCGACGATCGCCGCCGCGCGCGTCAGCTTATATCCGCCTTGCATCGCACCCTCCCGGAAGGCTTTCGGCACGGCGTCACTTCCCCTTCATGGTATCAAGCGGCCCAGTGGTCCGCGGCGTGAGGTCTTTATCCTCCGCCGACGAGATGATTTTCACACTCTTCGGGTCCGCACAATCTTTCATGCAGGCCTTCGATGCGGTGTCAGGACGCGGGTCCTGCCAGGTGAAATTGTCGTGATTGGGCATTTTCACCTTGGGCAGACTGTTTTTGTCGGCGACGAAGGTACTCGGCACGATATTGTTGAAGTTGAGGATATAGGCCACGACGGCATAGATGTCGTCAGCGGACATTGTATGCGGTGCCGATAGCGGCATGGCGCGGTTGATGTAATCGAACAAGGTCGGCGCGAACGGCCAATAGCTGCCGACGCTCGGCTCCGGCCGCTCGCTGGTGAGCGTGCCTTCGCCGCCCATGAGCTTCGGATAGCGGCCTTCGCCTTCGCCGAAGGTGCCGTGACAGGCGGCGCACTGCTCGCCGAAGACGTCGGCGCCGTGGTCGACGGTGCCCTTGCCGTCCGGCAGGCCCGCGCCGTCGCCGCCGCGCACGTCGATATTCCAGCCGGCGATTTCGTCCGGCGTCGCCGGTTTGCCGTAACCGAAATGCCCGGGACTGCCGGCGTTCGCGCCACTGCTCCACAGCGCGAGCAGGCTCGCGAGCGGCAGGATGGCGCGCAGCAGGCGATTAGCCGAGCTGGACATCGAACACACTCCCGTCCTGCTTCACCTGCCAGGTCTGGATCGAGTTGTTGTGATAGATGGAATTTGAGCCGCGCAATTTGCGCAATTGCGCGATGGTAGGCTGCACGTAGCCGGTCTCGTCGATGGCGCGCGATTCCAGCAATGCCGGCCGGCCGTCCCATTGCCAGGGGATGGTAAAGCGCGTGAGCGCTTTCGACAGGATCGGCTCGTGCAGTTGCGCGCTGCGCCAATTCACGCCGCCGTCGAACGAAACATCGACCGCCTTGATCTTGCCCTGTCCGGTCCAGGCGAGGCCGCGGATCTCGTAAAGGCCGGGCGCGGACGCGGGTCTTTCCGGGCAAGGGAAGGTGATGACCGATTTGGCCTCGTTGACCCAGGTGAAACCGCGCGATTTTCCGTCCGGCATCAGGTCGGTGTATTTCGAAGTCTCCTCGCGGGAGTACCACGGCTGATCGCCGACCTTGAGGCGGCGCAGCCACTTCACGCTGACATTTCCTTCCCAGCCGGGAACAAGAAGGCGTAGCGGATAGCCCTGTTCGGGGCGCAGCGCTTCGCCGTTCTGCCCGTAAACGACAAGACAATCGTCGAGACACTTGTCGAGCGGCAGGCTGCGGTTCATGCGTGCGGCGTCTGCGCCTTCCGCCATGATCCATTTGGCTTCTTTTTTGAGCCCGACTTCATCGAGCAAGGTCGAGAGTTTCACGCCGCTCCATTCGGCGCAGCTCACCATGCCGTGCGTGAATTGCAGCGAATTGAGCTGCGCCTCGCGCCATTCCATGCCGCCGTTGGCCGGACATTCGATGAAGTGGATTCGCGACACCGACGGGAATCGCATGATGTCGTCCATCGACAGGACGAGCGGGCGTTCGACCAGTCCATGAATCAGAAGCCGATGCTGGTGCGGGTCAACGTCGGCCCGGCCGGCGTGATAGCGCTCGAAGAACAGGCCGTTCGGCGTGATGATTCCGTTCAGCGATTGCAGAGGAGAGAAGCTTACCGAGGATTCCGGCGTGGCGGTGAGCCAGGGAACGTCGCGGCGAATAACGTCCTTCTCGAACTCGGAAGGCTTTCCATAGGGCCGGTCGACGACGCCGGCGCCGATCGATTGCGACCAGTCCGGTTCCGCGGGCGGTGAAGCACCGTCCGCGTTTGCGGCACGACCCGTTTGTGCGAGCGCCGCTCCGACGGCCATTCCGCTGCCGATACGCAGGAAGGAGCGCCGTGAACTTCGCCAGCCATATCGGCCCGGAACTCTGGGCATTCATTCCTCCCTGACGCACCGTCCCGCCGGACACGATTGCACGTCAGCCAAGCCGCCACTTGTTATTGCTGCCTCTCGGCATTTGGCTTAGACTGGCCTCTATCAACGAGTACTAAATTAGTCAATTCTAAATAATGGCGCGTCTGGATAATCACGCGCGATAGCGACCCGATGGCCGAGCAGCATATGGACGCGATCACCCGGCCGGCAAAACGGCCGGCAGGACGGCGGCGAGCGGCGAAAACGGCCGGCCGCGCGCGCGGCCGATCGGAAATGGACATCCTCGCCGAACAAGCTGCAGCCGCGGCGCGTATGTTGAAGCTTCTCGGCAACGAACACCGGCTGCTGATCCTTTGCTTCCTGGCGGCGAAGGGTGAAATGAAAGTCGGCGACCTCGTCGGCGCGGTGGGTTTGAGTCAATCGGCGCTGTCGCAGCATCTCGCGTTGCTGCGCGAAGATGGCCTGGTCGCATTCCGCCGCGAGTCGCAGACGCTCTATTATCGTGTTTCCGACCCACGCGCGGCGCGGATCCTAAAACTGCTCAAGGACATCTATTGCGGAGACCTCGCCTGAGGCCTGCCGTCCCAATCGTGCCTGCTGCGCTCGCCGCAATGCTTTGCGTTGCGCGATTGGCCGCCGTGGCGTGGGCGGAGGATGCGCAGCCCTACGCGCCGCTCGATCGTCCGCTGGTCGTCGAGCAAGTCTCCGGCGAGCCGATTTATTACACGCTCGGAAGCCCCGGTATTCCCGCCCACGACAATGAGGGCAATACCTCCAATGCCGGCTTCGTCGTCACCAAGGACGGCGTCGTTGTGTTCGACGCGCTCGGCACGCCGAGCCTCGGCTGGGCTCTTCTCGCAGGCCATCCGCAAGTTGTCGGACCTGCCGGTGCGCTATAATGTCGTCAGCCATTATCACGCAGATCACATCTACGGTTTGCAGGCGTTCAAGGATCACACGCCAACCATCGTCGTCGCGCAGGATCGCGCGACCGAATACCGCGAGGACGAAGAGACGTCCGGCGAGCGCGCCAATCAGAGGCTCGATCAGCGCCGCGATGCGCTGGCGCCCTGGGTCGACGCGAAAACGCGCGTCGTACCTCCCGACATCACCTTCAAGCAGCAGGCGACGCTTTATCTTGGCGGCAAGAGCTTCGAACTGATCTATGCGGGACCCGCACATTCGGCCAGCAACTCCATGATGCTGGTACAGCCTGACGGGGTGCTGTTCGCCGGCGACGTCGTACAAAGCGGCCGGATTCCATTCATGAATGCCGACGACGTCGATACCGCCAATTGGCTGCGCAGCCTTGGCGAAGTCGAGAAACTGGCGCCCAAATTCATCATTCCCGGTCACGGCCGGCCGTCGACAAACGCCGGGGCGGCGATCGCCTTTACGCGCGATTACATTACCTATGTGCGCAATGCGATGGCGAAGGCGGTCGCGGACTGGACTGATTTCGACGCCGCCTACAACGGTACCGACTGGTCGAAATACAGGGACATGCCGGCATTCGACGCCAACAATCGCGGCAATGCGTATCGGATTTTTCTGGAGATGGAACGATCGCAGTTCAAAGCCGACAAGCCTGGGCCTTAGCCGCGGGCAGCACCGGTCCTGTTTTACGCCGTAGCCATCGTTGCGATGCGGACCGGGCTGCGCAGAGCGGCGGCGGCGCCGATCAGGATACCCGTGACGGCAAGGAAGGACTGGACCGATAGCGTCGAAAGTCCGGTCAGTCCCTGGCCGATCGAGCAGCCATATGCCATGGCTCCGCCGCAGCCCATCAGCGCCGCGCCGCCGATTGAGCGAAGCATGTGCTGATAAGAGCCGTAGCCTTCCCATTGAAAGGTCCCGGTCGTCAGCGCGGTGACGAGGCTGCCGAAAAGAACACCGGCAATGAGCATGATGTTGAAGTTCAGCGTCGAACCGGTCGACAACATCACATATTGCAGCGTATCGGCCATCGGCGCGATAAATGTAAGCGACGTCACTGGCGCCGGTTCAAAAGCATCGGCGCCCAGATATCCCGTGGCGAGCCAGCCGGCCGGGATCAGAAGCCCCATTGCCACCCCGGCGGCTATTTGTCCCGGAGAATGGCGAAATGGCGCATGTGCGAGCGTAAAGATCAGCAATAGTCCGCTGACTGCCGCGACCGCGACGAGCCGCGCCAGCGGCTCATGAAAGCCGGACGACGCCGCCAAAGCCGGTATCGAAACCACATTCAATGTCATTTGCGACCAATGCAGGAAAGCGATACGCATCGGCGCCAGCAATCCCGTCAGAGTAATTTGCGCCGTCACGGCAATCGTGATGACCACGACGAGGGAACGCAAATTGCCGCGTCCCAGGAGCACCAGAGCGCGGGATGCGCAGGCGTTCGCCGCCACCATGCCGTAACCAAACAACAGGCCGCCGAACAGGACGAGCGGGACGGAGAGCGAGGGTTGCAGGTAAATCGAACTGCCGAGGTCGACAATGCCGGCCGCCGCCAGCACCTGCGTGCCGGCCATAGCCACGGCGATGGCAAGGGCAAAGCTGCGGACCATGCGGCCGTCGCCCTTCATCCACCAGTTACGCAGGCCGCTCGTCAGGCAAAAGCCGCTGAGCAGACAGACGACACCGAAGGCGAGGCCGATCAGAAATCCGGCAACAACGACAATGCTCGGCATGGGATGCGGACTGTATTTTACGTCCCGTCAGCCCCGGGACCAGACGAGTGAATTGGAGCATATAAGGTCCATATTCAATCGTGAGGTCAGCTCGGAAACGCATTAAAAATCTAATGCTTTGGGAAAAGGAGCCTGCGGAACAAACCTTCTAAATTAGCCGGAATATTGAGAGGACCATTCTCCGAACACGCGCCGCTCACTCATCACTCACTCACTTGCGAACTTGACCGATCATCCGTCAGCCGAAGGTGAAGGCGTCGTGATAGGCGCCCTGGATGCTGCCGCCGGGTACCGGGCCGCCGCCGGGTACGTGCACCATGTTGCCGATCACCGCGACGGTGGCGCCGTGCAACCCATGGCGCGGGATTGCCATCGGGGCGAGCGCTTCCCAGCTGTCAGTTTTTGGGTCGTAGGCCTCATTGGTGCCGAATACCTTCCCGGTGGCCTCACCGCCAAACACCACGATCTTGCCGTTGATGTAGACACACGAAGGGCCGCTGCGCGCCGTCGGCAAGGGGGCGCGGAAGGTCCAGCCGTCGGTCTTTGGATCGTAGACAGCGTTGAGCGACGTGTTGAAGTCGTAGGAGTCCATGCGGCCGGCGATGGCGTGGATTTTGCCATCGACGACGGCGACGCCCATGTGGTCGCGCTGACCGACGAACGGCTGAGTGCCGGTCGAGCCACGCATGCCGCCGAGGATTACGTATTTATCGGTCGCGGGATCGTAGATTTCATGCCACTCCACGGAGCGCACGTCGCGTCCGCCGAGTAAATGGATCTTTCCGTCGAGAACGATTGCCGAGATCGCGCCGCGCGGGCGGGCCAACCCGGCGATTGAAGCCCACTGGTCGGTCGCCGTGTCATAAACGAAGCACTTGGAGTGAGGGCACCGGTTTTGCTCGATGAAACCGCCAAAGGTGTAGAGTTTTGAGCCAATCGACACGCCGGCAACATGATTACACGGCAGGGGAAAAGCGGCCTTCTGTGACCATGTCCCTGTGCTGGAATCAAACACCTGATGAAAGTTGCCGTCGACCCGATGGCGCGCATAGCCGGCAACGACGTGAATTTTGCCCTGGCATTCGATTACGGCGTGTTCGCCGGTCGGGATAGGCAGCCGAGGCTGTTCGATCCATTGACCCGGATTGGCGGCCTTGGGCGCAACGCTGCTCATGTAGCGTTGCTTCTCGACGGCCGCCGGGATGGCGGTGATCGAGCGGTCGTTTAGACCTGCGAAAAGTGGGTCGGTCGTCGTTGAGGCTGGCTGCGTCATTGTTTGTCTCACATCACATGACTGGGAAGGGAGTCTTTGAGCAGCGCACGCGTAAGCTCCACGCCCTCGCGTGCGACATCGTAAGGCGAGCGGACCCATTGATCGGGATTAGGAGCTTCGTAGCTCAAATAGCCGGTATATTTTTTTTCCGCCAGCAGCGTGAGGATCTCGCGCCATTTGACGACGCCTTTGCCCGGCGGCAGGCGGTCGGTCGGCCGTTTCACGCCGGTGACGGGATTCGGCGAAAGATCGCTGTACTGGAAGCAGAAGATTTGCTCGGCCGGCACGGTTTCAAAGCCCCGGCCGCCTGCGCCGCTGCGCGTAAAATGATATGCGTCGATCAGGTAGCCGCAATTTGGCTTGTCCGCGCCGGTAATCAACTCGGTAAGCACGGCGAGGCTATTGAGCACTTCATGCTGTGAATTAAATTCGATGGCGAGACGCAGGCCGTATTCGGCGGCGATGTCGCCGGCTTCGCGCAGATATTTGATCGCGCCGCCGATCGGGCCGCTGACAGGCCCGGGCGCGCTCATCAGCATGTTGCAGCCGAGCGCGACCGCGTTTTCGCAGGACTCCCGGAATCCCTTGAACAGCCGCTTGCTTTCATCGCCGGTGGCGAACAGCCAGCCATATTCGACACCGAGCACGCCGACCGGGATGCCGCCCTTGCGGATGAGATCGAGCACCTGCGCGTTGGTCATGCCGGCATCGAAACAGCGTTTGAAGTCGGTGCGGCGTAGCTCGACTGCGTCATAGCCGGCGACACGCGCGGCGTCGAGCGCGGTCGCAAGCGGCGTGGTGTCGATCGTCCACATATGCAGCGCCAGCCGTCCAAATTTTTCCGTCATGCCTTACGCGCTCCGTCAGGATGAGGACCAATCCGCCCGCCGGACGGATGGCCGCGATGCCGGACCATTGCAGAAGCTGCTGGCCCTCCTATCGAACTATAGCCAGAAGACGGGGCACGAAAAACCCCGCCAAGCGGCGGGGTTTGAGATTTCGGACGGCAGTACTCGCGGGCGGCGATTTATTGTTTTGCGGCCTGCAACAGCGGGGGCGAAAATTTCTGCCAGTCGGGAGTGTATGTCTGATGTTGCCATCGCTCGCAGGATGCAATCGTATTGACCAGCAGCATCGATACGGTCATGGGGCCTACACCGCCCGGTACCGGAGTGATGTAGGATGCCTTTGCCGACACGCCCGCGAAATCAACGTCGCCGACCAATGTGCCATCCTTTAGCCGATTGATGCCGACGTCGATGACGACCGCGCCGGTCCGGACCATCTGCGGCAGAATGAGATTGGGGTGTCCGGCGGCAACGACCAGAATATCGGCGAGGATCGTAAACTGCGCTAAATCCCTGGTCTTTGCATGGCAGATGCAAACGGTGGCTTCATGCTGCATCAGCATCAAGGCCATCGGTTTGCCGACGATATTACTGGCGCCGACCACGACAACATTCTTGCCTTCGAGCGGAATCTGCTCGTGTTCGAGCAGTTTTAATACGCCATAGGGCGTGCAGGGCGGAAACACCGTGCCGCCGGCCACCAGCCCGCCGACATTGTAGAGATGAAAGCCGTCCACATCCTTGTCGGCCGATATGCTGTGGAGGATACGGCTGATGTCGAAGGACGGCGGCAGCGGCAGCTGAACCAATATTCCGTGAACGGCCGGATCGTCGTTGAGCCGCGAGATTTGATCGATCACGGTCTCCGGGTTTACGTCGGCCGGATAATCGAAGCGGAACGATTTGATGCCAACATTGGCGCAAGCGCGAATCTTGTTTCTCACATAGATTTGCGAGGCAGGATCGGAGCCGACAATAATCACCGCAAGTCCGGGCGGCGTCCCGCTTCGTGCAACGATATGCTTGACCCGTTCGCGGCTGTCGTCGCGAATCTTCCGGGCGACTGCAACGCCGTCGATGATCTTCGCCGTCATTTCTCATTAAAGCGAAAGCGCGCAATTAGCGCCCTTCGCCCCTCCAATTTTCTTTGACGCTGCGCCTCGGATCAGCACATGCGAAGTACGCCGCGGCGTTGCGCCGCACACAAGCGACTTCACCGATTCTTTTGTGCCGAATGCCAGGCCCTCTCGTCTTGATGGCTTTGGCCGCGTCTGCGATGGGTCTAACCTGCTTCGCGAGGTCTTCGCAACTGCCGGCGCTGACCACTTACATGGCGCAGGGCGAGCCCACAAAGACCCCGCCCTTCGCTAAAGCTGAACTTCTTCGAGCTCTTTGCCGGCCGTCTCGGGGCCGATCAAATATCCGATAATGGTTCCGATCCACAGACACGCGGTTGCCATGAATGGAATGCTCGGGCCGAATTCGGCGATTCCCCAGCCGACAAGGTAGGGCGCAAAGATCGAGGCGACGCGGCCGCCGCCTACCATGATGCCGAAGCCAGTTGAGCGCAACGTTGTGCGGAAGAATTCGCTGAGATAGGTGTCGCCGATACCCCACAACCAGCCCAGCATTCCGATCATTATCGCACCGAACACAAGGAATGTATTGAAGTCTTCAGTTCTGGAAGCGATCACCGTGCAGACCATCATGATCACTGCGCCGATGATGCCCGCCGGCCGCCGCCCGAGCCAATCGGACAGGCCGGTGCCGACATAGGAAAGGAAGAATTGCACGACGTAAAACATCATTGCGTAGAAGATCGCGTCCGTCGGCGTGACGTGAAATTTCTGCACCATGAAGGTGGTGAGAAACACCGTGATGCCCCAGTAACCGCAAGCATTGGGGACATAAAGCAGCCAACCAATAAAAATCCGCTTCTTTGCACCCGGGATCGACCAGATGCTTGTGCGGGGACGCCGTGCGCCTTCCTGCTTGACCAGATCTTCGACTTCGGCTTGCGCGTGTTTGTAGCGGATCGATTCCTTGACGATGCGGCGGAGCAGGAACACCAGGATGGCTGGCACAATCGCAAACCCGAACGCCCACTGCCAGCCATATCGTGGAACGATAATCATCGTGCAGATCGCGGCTAGAATGTAACCGGCGGAATAAAGCGAAAACATAATGCCGCCGGTACCAAGCGCGCGATATTTCTTTGGAAACATCTCCGCGGTGTAAGGAGCGCCTACCGCCAGTTCTCCGGCGCCGCCTATGCCCGTGAGAAAGCGCAGGCCCGTGAAGATATAAAGATTGGTAGAGAGACCGCCAATCGCAGTCGTCAGGCCGTAAAGAAGAATCGAAATGCCCAACGCATCGCGTCTTCCGATGCGGTCCGCAAGGAAACCAAATCCGATCGTGCCGAGCGTATAGCCGATAAGAAAGATCGAACCGATCAATCCAATCGTTTTGATTGAGACGTCCAGGTCATGTGCGAGGGTCGGACCCAGCATCCCGTATATATTCACCGCATACGCATCGAACCCGTAACCCAGGCCCGCCGCCAAAGCGACAAGCAAAGCTTCGCGAACCGGGATGTTAATGTGGCCAATCGGCGCGCTTGCTGCTTTGGCTCCAGGCACCTGACCAGCGTGCGTAGCGGCTTGCTCAGTCATTTGATTTCCTCCCCCTTGCAGCGACAGCTATTTTTGTTCAGCGCCGCACATCGTTTGGACGTTGTGTCAGCACGCAGCTCTCGCTAAACCCAAACTCATCCTAGGCCGAGCCTCGTGAGCATGCCAGCGCAGGTTAGCTGATTGAAAATCGCTAATCCTAATGTATCAATAGAGCC
Source organism: uncultured Alphaproteobacteria bacterium (assembly GCA_963808205.1). Taxonomy (GTDB): domain Bacteria; phylum Pseudomonadota; class Alphaproteobacteria; order Rhizobiales; family Xanthobacteraceae; genus BOG-931. Next base: position 60,257 of record CAWEER010000004.1, on the reverse strand, counting down.
ACCCTATATACTTTCAGGAACCGGGCGCCGAATGAACGCCGCGCGAATGGCCCTCAGTGGGGACATTTCGCGAATTGCCCGGCCCGATTTCCAGGTCAGGGCCCAGTCTATTGATAGATAAGAAGTTTCGATTTTCGGCGCGCGCCGACAGTGGCTTGGTAACCCAATTTGGCTTATATACCTCCGAGACATCACTATTCGGACTTACAGATTCTCGCAGGAGCAAGCGCCATGTCAGCGAAAAACCATCGCCAGTGGTTAGCCGACCCAAAACTCAAACCGTCCGAATGGATTGATAGCCGCATCTATTCCGATCCGGCGATCTTCGAAGAAGAGCTTACGAAGATTTTCAAAAAGGCCTGGATACCGGTCTGCCATGAATTGGAACTGCCGAATGCCTACGATTTCCGCACCACCACGATCGCGCGCGAGCCGGTCATCGTGTGCCGCGGTCCGGACAATGAAGTTCGCGCTTTTCTCAATGTCTGCCCGCATCGCGGGATGATCATTGAACGCCGTCCATCAGGAAGCTTTCTCGATGGTCAACCTTCGGGCAATCCGAAGCGCATGACCTGCATGTTCCACGCCTGGCAGTATGACATGCGCGGTAACTGCGTTTACATCAGCCGCGAAAAGGAAGGTTTTCAGGAGCGCCTGTGCAAGGAAGACGTCGGTCTGCGCCGGCTGCGCTGCGAAGTGAAGTTCGGCGGTTTCGTGTGGGTGAATCTCGAAGATAATCCGCAGACTTCACTCGAAGATTGGGGCGCGGCCGCCTTTGCCTGCCTTCGCAAGACGCTCGAAGCCGAGCCGCTCGAGGTTTTCCATTATCACAAGGCGATCGTGAACGCGAACTACAAGCTCTGGCACGACACCAATTGCGAATTTTATCACGACTTCATGCACTACCATAATCGCGTAACGGGCTTTAATGACGCTTACTTCGCGCGCAAGAATGAAGCGTTTGATCATGGTCACATCGTCGTCGGCACGTTCGAGGTCAATTACGAGAAGTATGAAGGCTTCGATAGCCGCGGCGCGCTGTCATTCCCGCATCTGCCGCCGAACCAGTGGTATATGATCGACATGTTCCCCGGCATGAACTTTAACCTGCGCGGATCCGCGTTGCGCTGCGACGTGGTCACGCCGCTTGGGCCGGACAAGGTCATGATCGAATTCCGCGGCCTGGGCCTCAAGCGCGATACACCGGAGGAACGTCAGACCCGCGTCAATCACCACAACTCGATCTGGGGTCCGTTCGGCCGCAATCTGCACGAAGACCTTATCGGCGTGCAGGGCCAAGGCACCACCATGTCGACCGGCACCGAGCCACGCCGCATTCTTCACGGCCGTCACGAAAACCAGACGATCCATGATGAAAATGGCATGCGGCACTACTACCAGGAGTGGGGCCGCTGGATGAACCGGATGCCGAACAATCCGGAAATGCCCTACGCGGAACGCGTGTCGGTCGCCGCGGAATAATCGCAAGCCTCGGGCGGCGAAGCGCGACCCGCCTGTCGGCAGCGGGCTTCCGTCGAGCCGCCCCCGGGTGCGCGCTACGAGCGCAGCGTAGGACGGTCTTGGTGTGCAGAATGGGGTTAGCAGTGGACGTGCCCGCTCTTGTTCGTGACGCGATCTATCGATCGACGATCCTCCTCGATCAGCAGAACTGGAATGAATGGCTCACGCATTGCGATGAGGATTTTCAATATGCGATCCGCGCCTGGAGCCCGGAAATAAACAAGGATGTCACCTACCTCGCGCTCGACCGAAACGGGCTCGCGACCATGGTGAAACTGTTGCCGAAGCATAATACCGATCATTCACCGCTGACCCGGCATACGTCCGTCTATACCGTGGACCTTGATGAGGCGGCGCAGTCGGCGAAAGCCGTCAGCTCGGTCATCGTCTATCAAAATCTTTTGGACGGCATCAACTCGCATATCGACGCCGGTGAGAGTCGTGTTTTTTTGGTCGGCAAGTATCTCGACACGTTCAAGATCGCGGATAACAAGGCTAAATTCCTCAGCCGTGAGGTGCGAATTGAAAATCGTCGGCTTGACAAAGGGTCCCACTGGCCGATCTGACAGTGTGCGAATTGGCCCGGAACTCACGCCGTTCCCAATCCCAAAGAAACAGCGATGACGTGGAAGCGTATATGCGATGCGGCTGAGGTCGCCGAAAATTCGGTGAAGCAGTTCGACGTCGACGGCGTCCCGGTTGTGCTGGTGAATTATGGTGAGGGTTTTCGCGCCATTCCGCCGATCTGCCCGCATATGGAAGAGCCGTTGGCCGAGTCGGCCGTCGTTGTGCGCTGCATTCTCACCTGCACGAAACATCTGTGGGCCTGGGATCTCAGGTCGCTCGAGATGCAGGGCGAAACCGAGAAGCCGCTAAAGACCTACGAGACCAGGCAGGAGAACGGCGCAATCCTCGCCAATATCGAAGGTGAGCTGACCTACGATTTTGAGACTGGGGACGACATGGACGACGACTTTTTCAAGTAGCGGCGGCCATAAGCCTCGATGCAGATAACGGTCCAGAGCAAGAGCGGCGAACTGGCCTTCGATTGCGGCGACCAGGAATTGATCCTGCGTGCCGGCCTCCGGCAGGGAATCAATCTGCCCTTCGAATGTGCCACCGGAACGTGCGGGACCTGCAGGGCCCGCGTCATGGCCGGCGACGTTGATGTCAGGTGGAAAGAAGCGCCCGGTGGCGCGCGGCTTAAGCCCGAAAAGGGCGACATCCTGATGTGCCAGGCGCACGCGCGTTCCGATTGCATATTGCGGGTACCTTCCGAACTTGCGGTCTCCGAGAAATCCCGGCCTGCGCTGCGTCGCGGCGCGATCCGGGGAATCGTCAAGCTGACGAAGGACGTCGCGCATTTCGACCTGCATTTGTCTGCACCGATGACCTTTCAGGCCGGGCAGTTCGTGGTCCTCGAGGCCGCCGGCATTGCCGGCGGCCGCGCCTATTCGATGGTCAATTTCGAGGCCGACATCGACCGGATTGCCCTGCTGCTCAAGCGCAAGCCGGGCGGCCGCTTCAGCGACTGGCTATTCGACAGCCCGTCGTCCGATCCGGAGGTTGATGTATTTGGGCCCCTTGGCCGCGCAGTGTTCCGCCCGCAGGAGGATCGAAACATCGTGTGCATCGCCGGCGGTTCGGGAATTGCCGGCATGATGTCGATCCTCGAATGCGCAGCCCAGACAGACCACTTTCGGACCCACAAGGGTGTGGTCTTCTTCGGCGTTCGAACCCTGGAGGACACGTTTTACCTCGAAAAATTGTCGGACTACGTGGCGGCCTCGCACGGCAATCTCGATGTCACCATTGCTTTGTCCGATCAAATCGCGGGATCTCCGTTGCACGCGGAGTTTCCCGCACTCAAGCTCGCGAGCGGAATGGTTCACCAGGTTGCGGCCGAGGCGATGGCCGGCCGCGATTACAATGCGATTGCCTATGTCGCGGGGCCGCCAATCATGGTTGATAGCGCAATTCGCACGTTGCTGACCGGCGGCGTAACCATCAAAGATATTCGTTATGATAAATTCGGCTAATTCGGGTGGCAGCTGCGCGATCAATGGCGTGCAATGGCCGTCTGTTGACGGCTTGGATGAGCTTGCGAAGGCGAGAACGGAAGCCACCAATCTCGTGCAATGGTTGGCGCGGATCGCGAATAGCTATGTGACGGAAGGCCCGCCGGAGCGGCGCACCGAACTTGAATTCGGCGCTTCGGGCGCAACCCTTTTCACCAAACCGTTCGATAAGAACTTGGCGCTTGAGATACGCCTGCCAAGTCTCGAAATGCAATTCAGCGAGAACGGCAATCCGGTGCCCCATATTCTGGACCCGGAGGAGCATTCGCCGGCGGAAATCGAGGCTTGGCTTCTGGTCGAACTACTGCACCACGGGATTGATCGGGAGAAATTCTCAAAAAAACTGCCGTACGCCGTTCCTGGATTAATCAGCGGCGACGCGGAAGATCATTCGCCGCAGTCGTGTCGGCGGGGCCTGGCACAGCTGACGGCGTGGTTCCAAAGCGCAGCAGCGGTCCTGCGTGCTGCGAGCCGGGCAGGGGACGCCGCCGACATTCGCATCGTGTGCCTGCCGCAGACGCTCAACCTCAAATGTGTATCGGGGCTCGGCGTGGCTCACGCCGATTTCGGATTTTCGCCCGGCGATATGCAAAATCCCGAACCTTTTTTTTATGCCACTTCAAACGCCGCAATCGGCTTGGGCAGAGAAAAAGGCGTTTCAATTCTGAAAGCATCGAAGCTGTTGGCAGAGCGGGACCCTGCCACGGCAGCACTAAATTTCCTGAAATCAATTGCCGGCTGACGGCACAAGCCCAGCGATCATACGCGGGCCAGTTTTTTACGTTTTTCGATCGGGCCGTCGTAAATAACCGGGTAATCACCTTCGAGGCGCTTGCGCAGTTCGCCGGACTTATCAAGCTTCCGCACAATCGAGACGAAGGCGTTGGCCATCGGCAATACAATCTCGCCTTCCGCCCAAAACAACCCAACAACCTGGCTCACAACGGGCTCGACGATAGGCAACGCGAGCGTTCCGCGATGCAGCCCCGGCGCGTGAGCGAAATGTGACGGAATGATAGTGTACAGTTCGGCGAACTGGACCTGGAACATCAGGTGCAGAATGGACTCCGACTCGACCCGCGGCACGGGTGAACAGCCGATACTCTTGAACACCTGATCGACGAAGCGGCGTTCATGCATCGTGGGGCGCAACATCGCGAGAGGCAGCTGCGCCACTTCCTTCCACGTGATCGTCTTCCGATTTTGGAATGCCGGCCTGTCGGGGACCAGCAAGCTCAACTGCTCGGTATAAATCGGCAGTGTGTTTTTGCGCCCGAGATCTGCCTTGTCGAGATAGGTGAGCGCAACGTCGAGCGCGAAATTGTTCAGTCCGAGTTTCATCGCTTCGTTGCCGATGAACTGAACATCTACGCGGACGCCGGGATATTTGGCGCGGACGGTTTCGATAAGGAATGGCAGAACGGGAGACATGGACGGCATTGCGCCGATGCGAAGATGACCGGTGAGGTCATTCTGCATCATGGCGACTTCTTTGCGCATCGCGTCGCAGTAGGCCAGTACTGCACGCGACCAGACCGCGACGCGTTCGCCTTCGGCCGTCAGTCCGTGGAAGCGCTGGCCGCGTCCGCGTAGAAATATAGGCACGCCAAGCTCGAGTTCGAGCTGTTTGATTCCGCTGGACAGGCTCGGTTGCGTGACATTGCAGCGTTGCGCGGCGCGGCCGAAATGGCGTTCCTCAGCTACGGCGACGAGATAGCGAAACTGCCTGATGAACATTGCATTTACTCGCGAACAGCCGCGGACACGCTAGAATGCATCCAAATTCCAAAATAGACGCCATTTTGGAAAATTCCTATCACTATATGCGGGCACATAGCATATAGGCACTCAGCCGCGAGTTGTAGCGCAGTGCAACATAAGATCGTCCGGGGATAGGACTTCGGACGCAGGACGGGAGAACGCGGTGACCATAACGGAACTCGGTTTGATCGCACTTCTCGGACTGACATCCGGTTTGATGATCGGATGCATCGGCATCGGCGGTGTTATTTTGGTACCGGCGCTCGTGTTCCTCGCCGACATTCCAATCAAGATCGGCATTCCGGCGGCGATGGCGGCATATATCTTGTCGGGAATTGTTGCGACCGCAGTGTTTGCGAGCCACAAATCAATCCACTGGGGTATGACGCTTTGGCTGTGCATCGGCGCTGCGCCAGCGGCCTTTGCCGGAGCATGGAGTGTCAGTATTGCCAATCCGCGAATTCTGGAAGCGGGTCTTGGTTTCCTGACATTCGTGTCGGGGCTGAATTCACTGCGGAGACACGACGAGACGCACGCTTCCGGAGTCAACTTATCCAACAAGGTTTTGCTGCCGATCGGAGCGGCTACCGGATTTCTGTCATCAGTGAGCGGCACCGGGGGTCCGCTTGTCCTGGTGCCGATACTGATATCGATGAGTGTTCCGGTCCTCACCGCCGTTGGATTGAGTCAGGCGGTTCAGCTTCCCGTTGCGATAGCCGCGACATTTGGCAATGTCCTCTATGGCAAACTCGATCTTGTACTGGTCGGTGTCCTGGCGGCAACTCTGACCGTCGGATCCTGGTACGGCGCCAGGCTCGCGCATGTGGTCCCGCGCGCCATTTTGCGGGGGATCGTGTCCGCCGTGCTCGTCATCGTTGGCACTTTCATACTTGGAAACGTCGGCTGGCGGCTGCTCGGGTAATCTTTCCCATGGCGCTTGCGAATTTCGACCGGGTCGACGATTACGGCAATGCAGCAGCAGAAGCCGGGGCCTGCCGCAGCAATTGCGCCTTGTTCGATTTTTCGTTTCTTGAAAGCGCGCGGCTTGAGGGCAGCGGCGCGCGCGGCGTCATCGAATTGTTCACCGGACGATCGATGGAAGCGCTGGCCGAGCGGCACATCCGCTACGCGCTCCGCGTTGGACCGTCTGGCCGAGTGTATTGCGGATTTGACGGTTTGGCGGACAGGCGCGATGTCGTTCGAGGTGATGAGCGGACGCCGCGAAGACATCGCCGATTTGCTGACCTATTCCGGCCGCGGCGCCGGCGTTGTCGACATGACCGCAGAGCGCGCCACCTTTGCGGTGCAGGGGCCCGGCTCGCTCGACGTGCTGCGCCAGCTTGGCGATGTCGGCCAGATCGAGGAGCTCCGCTATTTCAATTTTGGTCCGGCGACTCTCGCCGGTATCAACTGCCGGATCGGCCGCCTCGGTTACACTGGCGAGGCTGGCTTCGAGGTCATCGTCGAGCGGCGGCACGGCGACCGATTATGGCAGGCGCTCTCCGTCCATGCGCGGCCTTCCGGTTTCATCGCTGCGGATATGCTTCGCATCGAGGCTGGCTTTGTTTTGTTTGCGAACGAGTTTCGATTGCCGGTGCTGCCGTCTGAAGCGGGTCTCGGAAAGTTCTCCCGATCGGCAATTATACCGGCGCCGGAAATCACGCTTATATCGTTTCGCGCCGACGCCGATCATCTGAGGTGGCCGTGGCAGCCGTCGCAGGAATTGAATCGGCCGGCTAAGCCTGGAGAAATTGTGGTGACTTCGGCCTGCGAAAGCATCGTAGCCGGGGGAATTCTCGGTCTCGGTTATGTGCTCAAGGGAATGACCGCCAGTGCGGAGCTCGAGGACCCCACGGGCATATTTCGCAACATCCGGCGCGCCGCCATGCCGTTCTACGATACGACAAAGCGCCGTCCGCGCGCTCCTTGGCGCTGATTTCGGCGTCCGGCATCGGTGGGCGACGGGCAGTCACGGACCAAGTGAGAATATGGCCAAGTGAGAATAGCGAACATAGCCAAGAGCGAATATACGATAGGTTGTGCGTATTTGACTGGTTGCGGAACTTAGGGGCCCCATGCGGCCGCAGGCGGGAACGGCGAAGCGGTCCAATCCGCTGCTGATCTTTCGCAACTCATAGCATCAGTTTTGTAAACGGAGGAATTAGTCATGGCCGACGCGCCGGCACGGAAAAAGGTAACGATCAATACGCTAAACGCCAAAATGAAAAGAGGCGAACCGATCACTCAGCTTGCCGCCTACGATTATCGGACGGCCGTGATCTCTGATCGGCTTGGCATTGACATCCTGTGTGTCTCCGATACCGGCGGGATGATCCTCTTTGGCCACCAAAGCACCGTCAGTGTCAGCTTCGACGAAGTCATGATGATGTCGAAAGCAATCGATCGTGGATCCAAATACGGTCTGCGCATGGTCGATATGCCGTATTGGAGCTTCCACGTGTCGCCGGAACAGGCCGTTGAAAACGCAGGCCGCTTCGTGCACGAGGCCAACGCCGAAGTCATGAAATGCGAAGGTAACAAATACCACGCCAAGAACATCGAAGCGATCGTGCGCGCCGGAATTCCCGTGCAAGGTCATATCGGCATTACACCGATGCGTATGCCCCAGCTCGGAGGGTTCGTAGCGCAGGGCAAGACGGCAAAGCGCGCCAAGGACATGGTCGAAGACGCCAAAGCGATGGTGGACGCCGGATGCTTTTCCATTCTGTGCGAGGTAACGACGTCGGAAGTTGCTGAGTATCTCGCTCAAACCTTGCCGGTGCCGGTGATAAGCCTTGGTGCCGGCAACTGTGCGCACGGCGTACACATCATCTCCTCTGATCTCTTCCATCTTTGGGAAGAGCACGTGCCGCGTCACTCGCGCATCTACACCGACCTCATCCCGATTATGGAAGACGTCATCACTCGCTACATGAAAGATGTCGTGAGCCGCGACTATCCCGCGGCCAAGGAAACAGTCTTCATGAGCCCGGAAGAGTGCAAGACGTTCGCGACCGATATGAAGTGGGAGCGCAAACTCGAAGAGCTGCAGTCCGCGCAGAAGAAGTCAGCTTGATTGCCAGGCGCGGCGCGCATGGCTTGCTTGGCCCCAAAGTATGATGGCTGCATGCGCTGACATCGTCGCAACGCGGCGCCTTCCAGGTGTTGCGAATACTGATCAACGGTCGGGACCGCGGTAATGGCTTTGAGCGCTGGTATTGCGGCTCAACTCGAGATACCGCGGCGCCTGCGTGCGATGGTGCGGGCGCGGGAATCAAGCCTGATCGCCTTGGCGGCGCTGGTTGGGGCCTTGGGGGGGCTCGTCGTTACCGTTATGGGCACGGGCGTCGATCGGCTCCATGAGCTATTGTTCCAGCTTGAGCCCGGCGTGCGGTTATCCGCGCAGCTTAGGCTCGATCCGGTCCTGGCTGTCGCTGTTCCATTGATCGGAGGGCTGCTGTTCGGCCTGACCAGCGAGTTGCTCAAACGGTGGCGGCCGGCCCGGGAAATCGATCCGATCGAAGCGAATGCGCTGCACGGGGGCCGGATGTCGCTCCTCGGCAGTATTATCGTCGCCGCGCAAACGATCTGGTCAAGCGGCGTCGGCGCGTCGGTCGGTCTGGAGGCCGGATACACGCAGCTCGCCAGTGGCATCGCTTCACGAATTGGCAGGGCATTCCGCCTGCGCCGCGGCGATCTGCGCATACTGGTGGGTTGCGGCGCTGCCGCCGGAATTGCCGGGGCCTTTGGAGCGCCGCTCGCCGGCGCCTTTTACGGCTTCGAACTGATCATCGGCAGCTATTCGGCGGTCAGCCTTGCGCCAGTCGGCATCTCGGCGCTGATCGGCTTCCTTGTGGCGAAGTCCATGGCGCCCGCCGACCTCGGCATTGTCGCTCCCGAAATGACCGTTCTCGGGACCCATGATCTTGTCCTCGCCGCCACGCTCGGCCTGTTGGCGTCGGTGGTCGGGATCTTTCTCATGCGCGGTGTTGCGCTCTTTGAATCCATGCTCGATCGCTTGCGCGTGCGTTCCGGGCTGCGCGCCATGACTGGCGGACTTGCCGTCGGGCTTATGGCCATCGTGTCACCGCAGATCATGTCGTCGGGTCATGGCGCTTTGCACGTAATCGGAACGCTCGACCTGTCGCTTCGCACGGTAGCAATCTTATTCGTGCTCAAGATTGCGGCGTCGATCGTGTCGCTTGGAGCCGGATTTCGCGGCGGCTTGTTTTTTTCATCGCTCCTGATCGGTTCGCTCGGCGGTCATCTCCTGGCCGCGGTTTTGGCTTTGGTCTTGCCAGGCGCCTACCTCGATCCCAACGCCGCCGCCGTAATCGGCATGAGCGCGCTGGCGGCCTCGGTCATCGGCGGCCCGTTGACGATGACCTTCATCGCGCTGGAGACCACTGGAGACCTCTGGCTTACGACGGCGGTGCTCATCGCCGTCATCATTGCAGCGCAAGTGACGCGCGAAACTTTCGGTTATTCGTTCGCAACGTGGCGTTTTCATCTGCGCGGAGAAACGATCCGCAGCGCCGCGGATATCGGTTGGATGCGCGACCTGACGGTCGAGAAGATGATGCGCCAGGATGTGCAGACCGTACACGCCGCAATGACGATCGAGGCTTTCCGGGCGGCATTTCCGCTCGGCTCTACGGCGTATGTGATCGCCGTCGACGAGATCGATCGTTATGCCGGGCTGACAATAGTGGCTGATGCCCACGGTACCGAAGTGTCTCCGGAGAAGCCAATCGATGAACTTTTGCGCTACCGCGACGAGCAGCTGTTGCCGAGCATGTCGGTGAAGGAGGCGGTCCTCGCCCTCGATCGATCGGAGGCGGAAGCACTTGCGGTCGTCGATTCTCCCCTCGATCGGCGGGTCGTCGGGCTGCTGACAGAGTCTTACGTATTGCGCCGCTACGCCACAGCACTGGAACAGCGGCGGCAAGATATCGTCGGCGAAAAATGAACAAAGCTAATGACCAGTGGTCCGCCGGAATGGAGGGAGTCTCTTGACTGTACTCATGACCTCATCAGTAGGCGGCGATGATTAATAAACCGGGGAACGGCAAGCAGCTTATGGGCTCGCAGCTTGGCTATCACGGAAAAGGCGTGCCGGATTCGGAGACGATCGCCGCATTGCAGAAGAACTATAGCTCCATCGTGGAGTCCGGAGAACTGCCACCCGAAGTCCGATCCAAATTGGAGCGGATGAGAGCGCTTGCGACCAAGGCGCTCAGCGGCGAGGAAAGTAATCTGGGAGAGTCCGAAATAGCCAGGGCATTCGACGAATTCTTGAGCGTCGCCTCCGAACTCGCGCCAATCTTGCATTTCAAAGTAGACGAGGTGGATTGGGACAAGTAGGCGGCGGGCCTGTTGAAGCCCGGCGGTTTGATTTCCAGCCTGACGAAGGGGCGACGGCGAGCGCTGCGGCCCGCGTCAGTCGCATTGAGTGAGAAATCAAACGAGAAATGAAGGTGCGCCGGTCGCATTGCGTGGGAATCTAGACGAGAAACGAAGCTGCGATTGTTGCACCTTGTGAACAGCCTTAGGCCGGGTCAATGACATCATAGACGTTATGACAGTTAATTTCTTCCAGTCTATGTTACTCTGTAATAAATATAATCCACCGCACCCGATTTTAGGGGCACAGGATGGTTGAGGGAGAGAAACTTGCAAAACGCCGCTGTCGCTTATGAGGAGAACTTACGCGCCATGGCCGCCGATCTGGTCATCGATGAGGCGCGGCTCGCGGCGCGGCGGAAACTTGCGGACGTGAACTCCCTTCGAGACCGGCAGTGAGCGATCCCGCCATGTTCACAATTAATCCGTTCGCGGAACTTTCGGCGTCGGTACCGCCCACCGTCATGCAGACCTACATCGTTTTGATGGTGCTCCTGGTCGCGGCCGGTACGCTGTTCGATGTCGTGCACAAGAGAAGCGCCCGGTATTTCTTCGACAACTGGCGAGACTCGAAAACCCGGGCGAAGAAACAGGTCGGCGGCGGCCAAATGGTGTCGCTTGCCGTGCAGACTGCCGTTGTCGACGTGCTGGCCTCGGGTGAGTTCTGCAACGCGCGCCGGCGGCTCGCGCATCTTCTGACCATGTATGGCTTCGTGATCTACCTCGTCACCACCGTCGTCATGGTGTTCGCCTATCCGACGCCAGCCACGCCGACACCAGGATGGTTGCCGGTGCTTTGGTATATCGGCGGGCTGATGGTCTGCCTTGGCGGCTACTGGTTCTGGTTCTTCATCCGGGTCGATGTCGCCGCGGAGGGCAATTCCCCGTTCCGCTTCGAGCGCGCCGATATTTTTGTCGTGTCGCTCGTGCTCAGCGTCACCTTCGGTCTGCTCTGGGCATGCGCGGAAACGTCGGGCCACGTCCGCTCGTCTTACATTCTCCTCGGGCTGTTTCTGGCCGCGACCACATTCCTGTTTGTCTCGATCCCGTGGTCGAAATTCTCCCACATGTTCTTCAAGCCGGCCGCCGCGCTTGAGAAACGAGTATCGAAGGCCAACGGTTCAGCCCAGAATTTGCCGATGCTGACTCGTGACGATCCCGAACAACAGAAACGACATTCCATGGAGCTGTTGAAAAACGCTCCGATGCAAATGGGACTTGGCATCAAGCGCGAAGCGCCACGCCATTATTAGAAAACAGCTCGCAAGTTCTACCCGAATAGCCAAGGAGCCGACTAATGCCAACCTTCGTCTACATGACAAGGTGCGACGGATGCGGACATTGCGTCGACATCTGTCCCTCGGACATCATGCACATCGATCCGACTTATCGTCGCGCTTACAACATCGAGCCGAACATGTGCTGGGAGTGCTACTCCTGCGTCAAGGCGTGCCCGCAGAATGCGATCGATGTGCGCGGATACGCTGACTTCGCCCCGCTCGGTCACAGCGTTCGCGTCATCCGCGACGAAGAGAAGGGCACGATCGCCTGGAAGATCAAATATCGGAACGGCACGGAAAAAAACTTCCTGTCGCCGATTACGACCAAGCCCTGGGGGCAGGCGATCCCGAAACTCGCCGACGTTCCCGCGCCCAGTCAGGAAATGCGCGACAGCCAGCTGCTGTACAATGAGCCAAAGTGGATCCGCATGGATGACGACGGTTTGCACACCCTTAAGTCAGCCGGTCTCAAGATGAAGAAAGGCGTTTATTACTGATGGCCTACAAAACGATCGTCGAAGACAACATCGATATTTTGGTCGTCGGTGCAGGCCTCGGCGGCAGCGGTGCCGCCTGGGAGGGCAGGTTCTGGGGTCAGAACAAGAAGATCGTTATTGCCGAGAAGGCGAATATCGATCGCTCGGGCGCGGTCGCCCAGGGTCTGTATGCGATCAACTGCTACATGGGGACCCGGTGGGGCGAAAATAAACCGGAGGACCATGTCCGCTACGCTCGTATCGACCTGATGGGGCTGGTGCGCGAAGACCTGCTGTTCGATATGGCCCGCCACGTCGACTCCACGGTGCACCAGTTCGAAGAGTGGGGCCTGCCCATCATGAAGGATCCGAAAACCGGGCGCTATCTGCGTGAGGGGCGATGGCAGATCATGATTCATGGCGAGTCCTACAAGCCCATCGTGGCGGAAGCCGCCAAGAAATCTGCGGACAAGGTATTCAACCGCATCTGCGTCACTCACCTGCTGATGGATGACGCCAAGGAGAACCGGGTCGCCGGCGCCGTCGGTTTCAATGTGCGCACAGGCAACTATCACGTCTTCAAGTCCAAGACCGTGATCTGCGGCGCGGGCGGCGCTTCCAATATCTTCAAGCCGCGTTCGGTGGGCGAAGGCTCCGGCCGTACCTGGTATGCGCCGTGGTCGTCCGCGTCCGCCTATGGGCTCATGATCGATGCCGGCGCCAAGATGACGCAGATGGAAAACCGCATCGTGCTGGCGCGTTTCAAGGACGGTTACGGCCCGGTCGGCGCCTATTTCCTGCACCTGAAGACCTATACGCAAAATTGCCTGGGCGAGGAGTATGAATCCAAGTGGTTCCCCGACCTTCAGAAAATGGTCGGAAAGGAATATCTGGATCCGGAAGCTTCGCACTTAACTCATAGGCCGATCCCGACCTGTCTACGCAACCATTGCATAATCAGTGAAGTGAATGCCGGCCGCGGCCCCATTCACATGGTGACCATGAAGGCCTTCCAGGATCCTCATCTGGAAGAGGTCGGTTGGGAAAACTTCCTCGGCATGACCATCGGCCAGGCGGTCCTGTGGGCTTCGACGGACGTGGATCCCAAGAACGAGAACCCTGAACTGACCACATCCGAGCCTTACGTCATGGGCTCGCATGCAACCTGCTCGGGCGCCTGGTGCTCGGGTCCCGAAGACGTTTCGCCGCCCGAGTATTTCTGGGGCTACAACCGCATGACGACGATCGAAGGCCTGTTCGGCGCCGGCGACGCGGTCGGCGGCACGCCGCATGCCTTTTCATCCGGCTCGTTCACCGAGGGGCGCCTCGCCGCGAAGGCTGCCTGCAAATATATCGACGACGGCAAGGGCGAAGGCATCGTCGTATCTGACGAGCAGATCGCCCGCCGCAAGAAAGAAATCTACAAGCCGATGGAGCACTACAAGATCTACCGCAACGTGATCGTGGCGGGCGACGTCAACCCGCACTACATCAATCCCAGGCAGGGCCTGGATCGTCTGCAAAAGCTCATGGACGAGTATTGCGGCGGGGTGACGGTCAGCTACATGACCAACGACAAGCTTCTGAATATCGCACTCAAGAAGCTCAAGGTCATGGAGGAAGATCTCGAGAGCGTGGCCGCAAAGGATATTCACGAGTTGCTGCGTGCGTGGGAACTAAAGCACCGGCATCGCGCCGCGGAGTGCGTCACGCAGCACACTCTGTTCCGCAAGGAAACTCGCTGGCCGGGCTACTACTACCGCGGCGACGCCATGAAGGTGGACGACGCAAACTGGCACGTGCTGACTGTTTCGCGCCGCGATCCGAAGACCGGCGAATACACCATGGAGAAGGCGCCCTGTTATCACCTGGTTGGGGCGGACGAGTAACGATTTGATCCGGGCGAACAATCGCGTCGAACCTCCGCCCGGATGCAAAGAAAGACCAACATGTCGCTTTCGATGCACGCTGCAAACCCGGTTTTTCACGGTCCCAGAGAATCACGCGTGAACATCATTGAAAAAACCGACGAGGAGATACGGGCCACAGCCGAGCCGCTGTGGCGCGACCTCATCAAGAATTCGAATGGAGGCAAGTACGAAGAGTTCGTCAAGAATTTCTCCAGTTCCATGGCGCTTGCCATGAATGAAGTTACGGCCGGCCACCAGTTCGCCAACAGCGAGCTTGCCAGAAATCTGTCTGAAGACGTCGACTGTCTCGGTATTATCCGCCGCGGCGAGCATGTGACGGTTCTCTACCGGCAACGCAGCACCAAAAAGGACGGTGAATGGCTTGGCCGGCTTGTCCTCGGCTATGAGGATGAAAAAATCAGGATTTTCGGTGCGTCCATCTTCTGAGCGGTTCGAACTCGGCATGAGTGAATCCATCCACGATGGCAAATATGTCGAACTCACCTACAAGGTGACCGACAGGAAATCCGGGCATGTTCTCACCATGGTCGAATTTCCGCTGGGCTATATTCACGGACATAATGAAATTTTGGCTCCCTTCGTACACGCGGAACTGGAAGGCAGATCTGAAGGCGAGGTCATCGAGGTACCGATCGACGGCAATCGGATCTTCGGCGCCAGAAACGAGTCGCTGGTTTTTACGGATCACATCGAGAACGTTCCCGAGGAATATCGGAAGGTCGGTACTTCCATCCTCATGGAAAACGACAAGGGTCAGGCTCGCAGCTTTCTCGTGACCAAGGTCGACGACAAGACGCTGACGGTCGACGGCAACAATCCTCTTTGCGGCAGAGAGGTCGTCTTCACGCTTGAGATCGTGACTGTGCGAGAGCCGACCGATGAAGAAGCAAGAGTGGGTGGAGCGATCGGCGCACAGGCGGCTATCGACCCGTCCCTCATGCGACCTGTTTGAATGACAATCTGGTTTCAATGCAAGAAGGTGACTTATGAGCGAGCAAAAACCAATCACCAAAGTTCCTGACGGCCACGCACGCTTTCTGACGACGCGTCAGAAAGAGCCAAATGAAAAGGGATTTGTTGGTTACGAAACCGTCTGGGAACCGTTCCAGAAGGAAACCCAATACGAGACCCCAAAGCGGCCGTAGACTGCCATGTCGAAGCTCGTGCCACCGCACTTTTCGGATCAGGTCAAGCCTTTGCTGCTGCCTGAGAGCGAGCGTGCGGAGGAACGCAGCCGCGCGGAGAGGCTGAAAAAAGTCCCGCTCGATTCGCGAGCGGTCTCCGACGTGTTCATGCAGGCCATGGGCGCCTATACGCCGCTCGGCGGCTTCATGGGACATGACGACTGGCGCGGCGCGTGCGTGGACATGAAGCTCGCTGACGGCGTCTTTTGGCCGATCCCAATCACGCTCTCCACGACCAGGGACATTGCCGCGGGCATCAACGCCGGCGAGGAAGTGGCGCTGGCGGACGGCGAGACCGGCGAGATCCTCGCCATCATGCAGGTTCGCGAAAAGTATTCGATCGACAAGAAACTCGAAGCCGAAAACGTCTATCGCACGTCCGATCCGAAGCATCCCGGCGTCGCCAAGGTCCTGGGACAAGGCGATGTCAATCTGGCCGGCGCAGTCGCGGTTCTCAGCGAAGGCGGATATCCGGCGCGGTATCCGGAACTCTATATCCGGCCCGCCGAGTCGCGGGCGATGTTCATGGAGCGGGGCTGGTCAACCGTCGCCGCTTTTCAGACCCGCAATCCGATGCACCGCAGCCACGAATACCTCGTGAAGATCGCCGTGGAGGTCATGGACGGCGTCTTCATCCACCAGGTGCTCGGCAAGCTGAAGGAAGGTGACATTCCCGCGGAGGTCCGCACCCGCGCCATCCAGGCGATGATCGACAATTATTTCCGCCAGGGAACGGTCATTCAGGCTGGCTATCCGATCGAGATGCGCTATGCGGGTCCGCGCGAGGCGCTGCTTCATGCCCTCATCCGCCAGAACTTCGGCTGCTCGCACCTGATTGTCGGCCGCGACCACGCTGGCGTCGGCAGCTATTATGGTCCCTTCGACTCGCACCACATCTTCGATCAATTGTGGGACGGCGCGCTTCTCACCAAGCCGCTGAAGATCGACGTCACATTCTACTGCCGAAAGTGCTACGGAATGGCGACGGCGAAGACCTGTCCCCACGATCCGAAGGATCACGTTTCGATCTCCGGAACGCAGCAGCGCGAAATGCTCTCGACCAATGCCGAAATACCCCCCGAGTTTAGCCGGCCGGAGGTGGTGGCGATCCTCAGAAAATATTACGCCAGTCTGCGATAGGCAGGCTTTGAGTGCGGCGCCATGATCATCGCGCAAATTTCCGATACCCATATTGCGCTGGATGCGCCCGATTCCGATCGGAGGCTGCGCGATTTTGCGCTCACGGTTGCGGACATAAATACACTCGATCCGGCCCCCGACGTGATCGTCCATACCGGCGATATCGTCCACAACGGCCGTCAGGACGAATATGCCGAGGCAGCGGCCATACTCGCCGCCGCGCGGGCGCCGGTTTATGTCCTGGCCGGCAACAAGGATGACAGGGCGAATTTGCGCGCGGCCTTTTCGGCAAGCGGGTATCTCGCGCCGGATTCAGCGTTCATCGACTATGCGGTGGATGGCTATCCGGTGCGATTGATTGCGCTGGATACGCTGAATTTGGGCAGCAACAAGGGTGATTTTTGCGCCGAGCGAGCCGGACGCCTGATTGATCTGATCGACGCCGACACGACGAAGCCGCTTGCGGTTTTCACCCACCATCCGCCGTTTGAGGTCATGGTGGGGCCCGACCAGCTCCACTTCGAGACGCCTGAGATGATGTCGCGATTGCGCCGGGCTTTGCAACATTCCGGGCGAGTCGTCGCCGTTTTCAGCGGCCATGTTCATCGCGCCGCCGAGGGGCATGTCGGAAGCATCCCGGCAACGGTGATGCCGTGCATCGCGACGCCACTGCGTCGAGGCGACTACCCCGCGCACATGAAGACGCGTCCCGTCTATCAGATCCACCGGTTTGATCCGGCTTGGGGATTTGCCACCGAAACGCGGATCGTCGGAACCGCGCTGATGACGGATTCCGCATGCGGCGAAATTCGCCGCCGCGCCGTTTAAGGCTGTCTCTTCTTGCCGGATTGTCATGGCTGGCGCGCGTAGGGTGGCCCTTCGCCAGACGCCGCCATTGCACCGCGATTGCGCCTAAGCGGCGCGCGATGTCGTCGCGGGCCGGCACCCGGCACTTATAAGGTCTGGTCGATTACACAATAGACCAAATGACAGTGATTTCATTCTAGGCTCGCGTAAGCTTGAAGAAAATAATTCGCGGACGGGCAAAAAATTCCCGTCGCAAAAATAAGTGCGTCTCACGCTTCCGGGGGGAAGACAATGGAAAACCAGCAAGCCGTCTATGACGAAAAGGCTCAGCGCACGGCCGATGCAATGGTCAGAGCTGAGGCGCGGCATATCGCACGCCGCAATCAGGAAATGGAACAGTGCGAATGCCAGGACGGAATGTTTCCGCGCAACGGTGTGACGGACCGGCGGCGTTTTCTGTTTGCGGCCGGATCACTTGCCGGCGTAGCGGGCTCTTCTTCGTTGGCGCAGGCGGATGACGCCAAAGCTCCTCCAGGGGCCGTCCGTTATAACGTGCCGGCGGACTCGACCAAGGAGCAGGGCCGCGCCGTCGCCGCCGACGGCGGTTATGGCTCGCGTTCGCAATTCGAAACCGAAGTGCGGGTCCGTTTTCCCACCGCAAACGAATACACGTCCTGGAGCCTGACGCCGCTCGATAAAATGCTCGGCAACCTGACCGCATCAGGCTTGCACTTTGAGCGGCATCACAACGGCGTCCCGACGATCGATCCGTCGCAACATACGCTGTTCGTCCACGGCATGGTGGACAAGCCCAGGAAATTTTCGATGGCCGATCTGAAGCGGTTCCCGTCGGTCAGCCGCAAGCATTTCATCGAATGTTCGGGCAATGGCCTCACCGAGTGGAACAAACCCACCATGAAGACGGTACAGGGCACCCACGGTCTGCTCAGCACATCGGAATGGACCGGCGTTCAGTTCGCCACGATCGCGCGCGAGGTCGGACTGAAGGACGGCGCGACCTGGGTTCTGGCGGAGGGGGCCGATGCCGCGGTCATGACGCGAAGCATCCCGATGGAAAAGATGCTGAAAGACGCCGTTCTCGTTTATGGCCAGAACGGCGAGGCGATGCGGCCCGAGCAAGGTTATCCGCTCCGGCTATTGCTGCCCGGCTTTGAGGGCAACACGCATATCAAATGGTTGCGCCGCTTGGACGTTAGCGACAAGCCGTTCATGACACGGGAAGAGACGTCCAAATACACGGACTTGCTGGGCAACGGGAAGGCGCGCCAGTTCAGCATGGAGATGGAGGCCAAGTCCGTCATTACCTTTCCTTCGGGCGACATGAAACTTCCGGGTGCGGGCTTTTATGAAATTACCGGACTGGCGTGGTCCGGCCGCGGACGTGTGCAGTCAGTCGACGTATCGGTCGACGGCGGCCAAACCTGGTATCCCGTTTATCTCAAGTCGGCGCCGGAGCAGGTCTGCACGGTTCGTTTCAGTTACCCGTGGGTATGGGACGGCAAGCCCGCAATCCTGCAAAGCCGCGTGACCGACGAGACGGGCTACATCCAGCCGACGCTGAAGCAACTGATCGCCATTCGTGGATCGAACGGTCCGTTCGGGTCGATCTATCACCTCAACGCCATCCAGAGTTGGGCGGTCAACGAATCCGGGGATGTTTCCAATGTTCACGCTTAACTGCAATGCGCGGATAGCCGGAATGCTGCTTGCGCTCTCGGTGTCTTCTGCCGCGTTCGGCCAAACCGCAGACCACTATGGCTTTGGCACGGGTGCCTCGCCTCAGGATCTCGCGAATTTCTACTCAATCACCCCGGACGGGGTCGGTTTGCCGCCGGGCAGCGGCAATGCAACGGCGGGCGCCAAAGTGTTCGCCGAAAATTGTGCCGCCTGTCATGGCGACAAGCTTCAGGGAAATCCTGCAAAAGGCATTGGCGGGGATCGCCTGATCGGCGGCCGCGGTACGCTTGCAACCGCCACGACAATCAAGACGGTGGAGAGCTATTGGCCCTATTCAACGACATTGTTCGACTATGTGAAGCGGGCAATGCCGTTCAGCTCTCCGGGTTCGCTGAGTGACAATGACGTTTATGCCGTGGTGGCGTACATTCTTTCAGAAGCGAAGATCATCAAGCCAACGGACACCATGGATGCGAAGACCTTGCCGAAAGTGATGATGCCAAACCGCGACGGCTTCATTCCTGACGCGCGTCCGGAGTTGGAACTTTATCGCTGAACAAATCGGCTCCGTGGAGAAGAAACATGAGTTCCTCGATCGCGCAGCCGGGCATCGCCTCACCTTTGTCACGTGCTGAGGCGGAGCGGATCAATATTCCGGGGCGGCTCGAACGTCTGCCTATGACGAGTTATCAGAAGCGCATGTTCGCGATTGTCGCGACCGCGTGGCTGGCCGACCAGGTTGACGTCGCGCTCCTGGTTTTCCTGATTGGAGACATCAAGAATTACTTCGATCTGACGCCGGTCCAGATCGGCTATCTCGCCTCGATGACTTTCCTGGGTCAATTGGTCGGCAACCTTTTGATCGGATCGGCCTCCGACCTGTTCGGCCGCCGGATCGCTTTCCAGAGTTCGATGATTGTGTGGGGGCTGGCGAGCTTCCTCGCAGCAGGCGCGTGGAGCGTCGCTTCACTTATGGTGTTCCGCTTCCTGATCGGCGTTGGTGTGGGCGGCGAGGCGCCGGTCGCGCAAGCCGTGCTCTCCGAGATCATCCCGGCCAACGTGCGCGCCAAATACATCGCGTTCATGGAGGGCTTTTGGGCCGTCGGTTTCGTGATCTCGGGCGTCATCGCCTACACCGTTCTACCGATCGCTGGCTGGCGATGGGTGTTTGTGGTGGTTGGCCTTCTTTCGCTGGTCGTGTTCTGGGTTCGCCGCAGCTTGCTTGAATCGCCGCGCTGGCTTGCGGATCAGGGCCGATTTGCGGAAGCCGAGGCGGTGATGAGGCGGATCGAGGACGGTGTCGAGGCGGCTTCGGGCGCCAAATTGCCTGCTCCCAAGCCGTTTCTCGCGGAAACAATGCTCGAGACGCGCAACCCGCTTGCCGTGGTGTTCTCGCGTTTCTATTTGCGCGCCAACGTCATGGCGTTCACGATGTGGTTTTTCGCGTTGCTCGGATTTTATGGCTTGACCTCGTGGCTCGCCATCATCCTCGGGCAGCACGGCTTCTCTGTCGTGAAATCGATTGGCTTCATAACGCTGATCACTGTCGGCGGCATCCCCGGCTTCTATGGTGCGGCGCTGTTGCTCGAGCGGATCGGGCGCAAGCCCACGACTGCGCTCTACCTTTTCCTGAGTGCGGTGATGGCCTTCGTTTACGGCCATTCCGAAACTACGACGATGTTGTTCATCAACGGCTTCGTCATGCAGTTCTTCATGTTCGGCATGTGGTCGTGCCTTTACGCCTATACGCCGGAACTCTACCCGACGCGTGCGCGCTCGACGGGCGCCGGTCTGGCTTCGGCATTCGGCCGCGTGGGTGCCATCACCGGGCCGATCGTTGTTGGCTACATCATTGGCGCGGTGGGCGATGTCGGCGTATTCACGCTCGGCGCTGCCAGCTTTGCGGTCGCGGCCTTTATCGTGTTGACGCTGGGCGTCGAGACGCGGGGCCGCACGCTCGAGGAAATTGTCCGGGACGAAGAGAAGACCTTCGTCGCACCGGCTGCAATATCGCGCCGTGCCTGATGATTGGGAGCAGCTGACTTTAGCTCCGCTTTGCGGCAGCCGACCGAAAGCGCGACCCGACGCGACGTCGAGCCAGTAGTCCATCTTGGCAACGCCAGTCCTGTCTGGATCGCATCATGGCCAGGCGCGGATATGGTTTTCGCAAAGGGATAATTCGGTCGATCACGCTGCGCCGCGCGATGACAAGTTCTTTGGCCGCGCCGTATTCCTTTCCATAAGGCCCAGGAACGCACTCACTGCACGACTGGTGCTGCGATCGCGGTGCTTGAGAAGTAAAAACGGCCGTTCCAGAGGCACAAACCGCAATGCCCGCAAGGTCTTCAGCTGCAGGGCAGACTTCACCACGAGGCGGGAGATGGCGGTCAATCCGGCACCGGCTTCAACGGTGGCGCGGATTGCCTCAT
Organism: uncultured Alphaproteobacteria bacterium; assembly: GCA_963808205.1. GTDB lineage: Bacteria > Pseudomonadota > Alphaproteobacteria > Rhizobiales > Xanthobacteraceae > BOG-931. Next base: position 38,549 of record CAWEER010000004.1, on the reverse strand, counting down.
TGGACGGTAATTCCAGCCTGACATTGAGTTGCTCCGGCGCAATGCCGATCCTGGAAAGCGCCTGCTCGAAGATGGATCGCGTCCCGGAGCCGCGCTCGCGCAAGATCCACTCGGCTTCGGTGATTTGGCGAGGCTCGATGTGACGCAGCCGGCTCAATGGATGGGATGCACCGACCACGATCAAGAGGTGATCGAGATCGACCTGCTCCGTTACGAGTTCCGGCGAATGAATTGTGCCCTCGATAAATCCGATGTCCGCACTTCCGGAACTGACGGCAGCCGCAACCTGATCGGTATTTCCCAATGACAATCGAACATCGATACCAGGATACTTGTCATGAAACCGCGCCAGCCGGGTGGGCAGCCAATAGGCGCCTGTCGTCTGGCTCGCATGAAGACTGATTACACCGCGCTTGAGACCGTGCAGGTCGAGCAGTGAAACCTCGGCATCGTTGGCCGTTCGCAGCACCATGCGAGCCTGTTCGAGGAATATGCGCCCGTCGCGAGTTAATTCGATCCGGCGGCCGATCCGATTAAACAGAACGATGTTGTGGCGAGCCTCAAGCGCCTGAATAGCGCCGCTCACGGCCGATTGCGTCAGCCGCAGGCTCTGTGCCGCCCGCGTCACATGCTCGCGTTCGGCGACCGCAACGAAGATGCGCAGCTGGTCCAGTGTCATGGCGGTTCCCGGTATGACGGATTTATTTAATCGGAAAATACGATTGAAACAATAGAAATAATCGGTTCGACAGTTGTATGAGCGCCGCTTACGATGCGGCCTCGTTCTGACGCCGATGCTGGAAAGGTTCGCCTTGACCGTACAAGTGATCCAATCGGGTGGCCGGCAGCCGGGCATTCTGCTCGATATGGCGCCCGGAATTGTTCTCTCGGCGATCGTCGCGATCGTCGGCTATCTCGCCGCACCTTATGTGGCGCGCGTCGCGCCTATTCCGGCGATGGTGATCGCACTCATCGTCGGTATCGCCTTGAATCCCATTGGTTCGCGGCCATTGATGCAGCCCGGAATGGCCTTTTGCGTTCGAACGCTGCTGCGCTGGGCCGTGGCGCTCATGGGCCTGCGGGTGGGACTGGCCGACATCGCCGCCCTTGGGCCGAAGGTGGCCGCGCTGATCGTGGCAACCATGGCGATCACCGTCGTTTCGGGCTTTCTGTTTGCCCGCTGGAGCGGGCAGGCGCCGGGGTTTGGCGCACTGGCCGGGGTCGGAACGGCGGTGTGTGGTGCTTCAGCGACTTTGGCGGTTTCGACGGTCGTTCCGAATTATGCCGGCAAGCAGGCCGACGTCGCCTTCGTGGTCGTGACCGTGAATGTACTGGCCACGCTGTCGATGCTGGCGTATCCGCCAATTTGTATCTTGCTTGGCTTTGATCCGCAGACCACGGGCGTCATGCTTGGCGGCACTATTCACGATGTGGCGCAGGTAGCCGGAGCCGGTTATGCAGTTTCTGCGGCGGTCGGCAACGCCGCCGTGATCGTCAAGCTGTTCCGCGTCTTCCTCTTGCTCCCGGTGGTCTTGGGTGTCAGCGCCTATTTCACCCGCATCGGCATGAAACACGGCGAGGCGCGCGTACCGGTGCCGGTATTCGCCATTGTGTTCTTGATTCTGTGCGCGCTGAACAGCGCGGTCCCCCTGGCTCCAACCTTGCTGCCGATCTATGCGCCGCTCAAAAGTGTGCTGGTCGATACTTCCAATTGGGGCCTGTTGCTTGCGATAGGCGCACTCGGCCTTTCGACATCGGTGAAGACCATCATCGGCCTTGGCTGGCGCCATATCACGACCGTGTTCGGTACAACCGCGGTCATCCTCGCGACCGTGACCGGCGGGCTGCTGTTCATTCATCCGGGCTGACCGGATCGGCAATGGCAGACAATTCGTCCCGCGACAGTTCGCTCTGCGAGCCGATGTCAATCGGATTGTCCTGGGTTACGGACGCGTGCGCACATTTGCGAGCGGAATTTTGGCTGGGGAACTAGGATTCGAACCTAGATTGACGGAGTCAGAGTCCGCAGTTCTACCGTTGAACTATTCCCCAACTAAGCTATTGAAAAAACTAGATTTTTAGCGAAGTTTTACAATTTCGGCTCGAAAGTTTTACAATATACGGAGTTAGCCTCGCCTATGTCCAGACTTCGAGCGGCGTTTTCGGCTTAAGCTATTCCTCCTTCCCTAAGCCTTCCCTTTTACAATCCGCAATCGATTCCTCCCCTCGATGGCAATTCCCATTTGGTCCGTAAATCTCATGTAACGATCTGGCCTGACGGTTTTTTTGTACCAGCGAGACGGGGAGGTTATTGCATTTGGACCGCCTGATCCAGCGGCGTCAGGAACGGGTTGATCGTTTGTGGCGCGGGTGGTCGATATCCGATGGCTGAGTGCGGTCTGATCGTGTTGTAGTGCTTGCGCCATTGCTCGACGACGATCTGTGCTTCCTTGAGGCTGTAGAAGATTTCGCCGTTGAGCAGCTCATCGCGGAGTTCTCTGCTGCGATATCCCGGCTTCCCGACACGCTACCGGTGCAGACTTGCCTTGCGCTATCAACACCTCAATCTGACGAAGCAGCGTCACAACCTGCTCCGCGCTAAACCTCTTCTTCGGCATCACCAAAGCTCCTTTGCCAAGCTATTCTCTCACATCGCTTGGTCTAAAAAAGCCAGGTCAGGTCAGTCACGCCGGGCTGGCGGATTTGCTTGAGACGGCATCTAAGTCGATGGAGACGTCCACGGAACCCCGCGAATTCGTGGCGCAAAGAGACCGGGTCCTCGTCGTCGGCTTCGCGAAGGGAAAGATCAAAGCTACGAACAAGACGTTTGTGGACGACTGGATCTTCGCCATCACGGTCCGGGATGGCAGACTGACCAACATCCGGGAATACGTCGACACCCAAGCACTGGCCCGGGCCTCGCAGATGGACGCGTCTGGACCTGCGTAGCGCAGCCTTTGCAGCCGTCGGCTTGGGGTAGACGGTGGATCAGCTGTGGATTGCCCCTCGCACGCCGCCAGTTCGTCGTTTGCCCAACCGTAAGGGAGATTCCGATGTACGACCAATCTAAGCTATCCGAATTGATCCGGTTCGCACGCGTCAAGGCAGGCTCCACCGTCATCGACGTTTACCCAGGCGACGGCGACTGGACCCGTCTCTTCTCCGACATCGTCGGACCCGAAGGGCGGGTCTACAGCTTCGTGCCGGCCGAAGTCGCCCACTTCAAGAACGATCCGGTCGGCCGCATGCGGACGCTTGCAAAGGAGCTGGGCCGAGAGAACGTCGAAGCCGTCTCGGCGGACCTCGTGGCGATGCCGAAGGTGACGGAGCCAGCGGATGTCCTGTGGCTGCACCTGTTCTACCACGATCTTCACACCACGCTGATCCAGAAGAAGGGCGCGACGGCTGCCGACTTCAATCGAGCCGTCTACGAGCGGCTGAAGCCCGGTGGGTGCTACGTCATCGTGGACCATGCCGCCGCTGCCGGGGCGGGCACGGGCGACGCCCAGTCGCTGCATCGGATCGACCCTGCGTCCGTCCGCAAGGAGGTGGAGGCGGCCGGCTTCGTGCTCGATGCGCAAAGCACCATGCTCGCGAACAAGGACGATGCGCACTCGATCAAGGTGTTTGATCCCGCGATCAAGGACGAGACTGATCGCTTCGCCTATCGGTTCGTGAAGCCCTGAGAGGTCCGGGCGTCGACCTCCCCAACGCCACGTCCAGACAGGAACACCATCATGCGAGTAGGCTTCGTAGGCGCCGGCACTTTGACCAAGACTTTCGGGCGTCACCTCATCAACGCCGGTCATGCGATTGTCGCATCCAATTCGAGAGGGCCGGAGACGTTGACAGGCCTCGTCGCCGATCTCGGTCCAGGCGCAACGGCTGGTACGAAGAGGCAAGCCGCTGAAAGCGATATCGTCATCCTCGCCACGAATTGGGTGAACGTGCCCGAGGCACTCAGGGATATGGACTGGCATGGGCGGATCCTGATCGATGCGACCAATGCCCATATGGATTCCAAACCCGATGTGAGTCTCAAAGGCGTGAATAGATCGATAGCCGCCTTGAACGGGCGCACTTCGAGCGAGATGGTCGCAGAAATGGCCCCAGGCGCAAGACTTGTGAAGTCGATCAGCAATATGCCAATGGCTTGGATACAAGACTTTTCGTCCAACAAGCCAAAGACAGTCATCTTCACGTCAGGAGACGACAGCGAAGCTAAGAAAACCGTGATCGATCTGATCGATAGCGTTGGGTTCGTCGCTATCGACCTCGGGTCCCTCGCCAAGGGTGGCGCACTGCATCAGGTGGGCGCGCCTTTGTCCGGCCTCGATCTTCACTTCGTTCGACGGCTCCGCTGAGCCGTGTCATTAGGGTCCGAAGCGACCCGACATTCGGAGTATACTGCGTCCTATCGATAGCCATGGAGCAAAGCGATGATGACCCGACGTGCCGCCTGCAGTTGCGGGCAGCTCCGTCTTGAGATTGAGGGCGAACCATCGCGCGTCTCCATGTGCCACTGCCTGGAGTGTCAGCGCCGCACTGGTGCCGTGATCAGCAACCAAGCGCGCTTCCACCGCGAGCAGATTACCTTCGCCGGTCAAGCTACGGCGTGGAGCCGGAAAGCCGAGAGCGGGAACGCGCTGACCTTTTATTTCTGTCCGACATGCGGCTCCACCGTCTACTGGGAGGGCAAAGGCTTTCCCGGATACGTCGCCGTAGCCATCGGTAACTTCGCTGATCCAAAATTCCCAGTGCCGACCATTGCGGTGTGGGAGGAGTCACGCCACCCCTGGGTCGCATTGCCACCCGACACTCCAGCGAATCGCGTGGCAAAGCAGGGCTGAAATCCGCACCTCGATTTCTGGTCCGGGTCATTGGCGTCGATTTGGGCCCATCCTTACTCAACATGCGATGCTTGCGAATGTCGGAGTTGGGTCATTACCGTAAATGCTCAATTTGAGCCCAACATATCCGCTTTTCGCCCCTTAGCGACCGGAAAAGCAGCGCGCGTCGGCCGAGTGGGTGATGTTGAGCCGGGCTGCCCGGCCATGATTCAAGCCTGCGAACTGAGGGCTCGAATTCATGCGCTACGAACTCACCGATTACGAATGGGCGGCCATCAAGCCGATGCTGCCAAACAAGCCGCGTGGTGTTCCGCGTGTAAATGACCGGCGCGTACCCAACGGCATCTTTTGGGTCCTGCGTTCCGGAGCACCGTGGCGCGATCTGCCAGACAATTTTGGCCCGTACACCACCTGCTACAACCGCTTCGTGCGCTGGCGACGGGCGGGCGTCTGGGGCGGGATTATGAACGCGCTGGCCGCCACGCATGACTCGACCGTGCAAATGATCGATACGTCGATAATCCGCGTGCATCAGCACGCCGCCTGCATCATTCGGAACAAAAGACAATCCATGGGCCGATCACGCGGCGGTTTGACCACCAAAATTCATGCGCTGGTCGATACCAATGGCCTGCCGGTTCAACTTGCGCTGACAGCCGGTGAGGCGCACGACAACCGGCTCGCAGAAAACTCCTATCTCGCTTGAAGTCGGGAACAATGCTGCTGGCTGATCGTGGATATGACGCGGACTGGATCAGAGCCCTTGCCGAGAGAGAGGCGCTTGGGCCAACATCCCGCCAAGGTGCAATCGCAAGGACTCGGTTTGCTTCAGCCCTCACCTCTATCGGGCCGAAACTTGGTCGAACGGTTCTTCAACAAGATCAAGCAATGCCGCCGTGTCGCAACTCGTTACGACAAGCTCGCAGCGAATTATCTCGCCTTCGTCCAGCTTGCATCAATCAGGCTATGGCTGCGCGCTAATGAGTCCACGCCCTAGCCCCGGCCGGGCGACCGAACAAACAGGAAAGACAATGAGTGATGTCATTCGATATGCTATTTCTTTCATGTTCTGGGAAAGCTAGTTCGTTCGACAACAAGACAGACAAGTTTATGACCGGCCCGTGGATCATCTGGCCGAGTTCGAGGGCTTGTGTGTGCAGCCATCGAACGAATAGCGGACGTAAGGGGCGCGACAAGGACGGTCCTGCCTTTTTCTTGGCCATCGTCTTTTGCGCGGCCCAATAAGCGCCAGATGCCGACCCCCCCAATAAGCGGACCATCTAATATATCTTATTAGACGACTGCCTTATGAGGGGGGTGCGACCAAAGGTTATTTGGGCCGCCTGTTGCTGTCTGTTGCGTTCGTGACTTGCGAAACCGGAAGACGCGGGCTATGTGACCAACCTCATCCTTTCGTCATGAACCGATCACTTTCGATTCACGGAAGGAATTTATTTTGCTCACGTTCTGGCCCAAGTTTGGTTTTTATAGACTGCCGATATCGTCTGCTTCTCGCCATCAGTTAGCCGAAGCTTATCGCGCCGCCCAAAGTGGTGTTGCTACAAAAACCAAGCTTCGGGATTTATTAGGCCGCCATTGCTTCGATCCAGCGCGCGGAATTTATCTTCCAATTTCCCCAGATGTGTTTTTGAAGAGGAAGTTGCCAGCCGATCTTCCGGGCCTGTCCAAAGCCGTAGAAACAGCATCCAAAGCCAAGACACCGTTTCCCGGGACCTTTTTCACGAACGGATTGATGGTTCCAGAGGGTTACGGTTGCGTCCAGTTCGATATCGACAAGGCCCCAAGTCCCACGAACCGCGCCACCAATATCGGGCCGCTTTTTGTCACCCTCGAATTTGACTGTGAAACGGCGCAGCAATTCGAACAACTAATGGCTTGGACACGCGCGACCAAAGCCGTTCTACCTATCGCAAGTGTGGACCGTGAATTGCGGGGCTTGGCGGACTACCGAGGATATTGCGTTGTCTTTACCGGAAGGCGTTCGTTGCAATTCCATTTTGTGTTTTCCACGGCGCACATAGAAGCTTTGCCTTTTGACGCGAAGGCTACGGACCGGTGCCGATATAAAGGCCAAGGTGCAGCGCTTATTGCCAATGCCCACGCGATATACTGGGATCATGTCTGGTCGGTATTCGAAAGGGTGTTGCAGCCACCGTTAGGACCAGACCAGAAGCTTCGGTCTGTTGTCCAATGGCGAAGGGCACCGTGGGCAATCCGAATGCTGGAAAAGCCGTCTGAAATTCTGGGATTGGATGCGGCGTACAGGTTCCCCAAATCGTCTTGGCCGAGCATATACGGGAACGCGCGGGGAAGGGGGCAAAGACCTTTCTAGTCCCCAGCACCTTCACGTTGGCAAATCCGATCCCCGTTTTCGAACAAGGGCCACAAAAGACAGAGACGTATGCGAATGAACCCAATGTCCTTTCGCTTTTACAAGAAACATGTCTGGCGGAATGGGGCGAATATCCAAAGCCAGTTTTTATGGGCACGCAAAACGGTCGATGGCTAATTCAGTTCCAAAACCACCCAAACGATAGAAACCCTTCCACATTGGTTCTTGGCGAATACAGACGTCTGCAATTAAACGGTCAGCATAGCTTCGGTAACAGCCAGTTCTTTCTTCCAGACCACATGACCGCCAACGAACTCGCGGAACATGTCAGGTTCCGTTGTGGCATCACCGGGCAACAATCAGACGGGCCAAACAATCCGATCCCCGAACAACGCCAACGCACTTTGTTCGAAAAAGCCTGTTCCGAACCGCATGAGAAGGGATTTCCAGAACCGTTCGTAGACATCCCGCATTCGGAACTCATTGATCGTTACAGACGAAAGCTACCTGCCACCATCCATAACAGCCGTGATTATTGTCAAAGCAACATCGTGGTGGGCGTAGAGGGGATGGGAAAGACAACAGCACACTTGCCTTTTCTGGCGGATGAAGCTTTTGACGAAGCCCTAGGCAATAACGATGGAACGGTACGCTTCGCCGCCTTCGCTTTCCGGTCCCGCGATCAGGTGAAAGCCAAAGCGGCAGAATTCCGGGATCGTGGCTATGCTGTGAAAGAAATTTATACGTTTCGGGACCACTACGAAAAAGCGTGTGGCGAAGCAGGCGTATCACCCATCGCCTTAGACGATATCGACGAGTTTACCCCCGCCGATGTCTTGCATCGAATTGGCCAAGAACAACCCGCCGTCAAAGGGCGTTGAATGCGTGAAGACGTTCCAATCCATGAAGGGGTTGAATGGTCTGGAAGACAGAGACGTCTACGTTGTCTTGACCAGCCTAGCGCCGGAAAAATACGCGCAGCTTAACGTGATTGGTCAATGGCTCGGGCAGGGGAACGTAATCCAAGAGTTTTATCAAGACCAAATAAATCAAGCCGTGGGCCGGAATCAGGGCTTTCGGAAATCGACAAACAAACAGACAAGGACGATGGCAGTCGCTTCGCCAAGATTATGGAACAGCGTGTTGGCAAAAATGCAAAACGAAGCGCCAAGGGTCCAGTTATTTTTGGCGGAAGGCCGACACCACTCCTAATATCCAACCCGGACATCGGTCGAAATCGAGGACGTGTCTGCTTTCGGGGGCAAAGCGGACACCAAGATTTTGGCCGGTCGCTATTGGAAGGTGGCTGCCGCGCCAGTTCTATGTTTTAAGCGACGCCCGATTTTAATGGGTGTAGGGTCCAGTCTTGCCCGCGCGATGGCTCGGAGCTGAAGGTTTCGCAAACAACGGGAGGGAGCAATGATTCGTTACATTCGCAGTTCTTATAAGCACGGATTGCTGTTTGGATTTCTGTTGACAGCCGTCGTTTTGACGGCGGCGCACGCCGAGCCACAAGCGCCTCCCGACGGTGGAAAGTGGAACTCTAGCTGCCATCAGCAGGGGCAATCACTGGATAACTGTTGCGAGTACAACAGCCAATCGTGCCAACATGGATGCAAGGATCAAACGTGTGCCGAAGACTGTGTGGCTGCTGAAAAAACATGCGTCGCAATGGGCATCGCGACGCGAGGCGGCACCACCACTGCCGCACCGATCACAGGTTCAAAACCGGCGCAAAAAAAGCAGTGAGGAAACTGTGTCAGCCGAAGAAGATACCGTCCACGCTATTGTTTCGTAAGAAGGGGGAGACCATGCCAAACTTGAGAATCTCGCTGTGGGGTTGCGCCTTCATTCTGGCGTTCGTCGTACCTGCCGCCGCGTATATGCCGCAGCAGGGCGAGACATGCGGTGCGGCCACATCCGGAGTCGCTCGCACGATTAATGGAAAAAAATATTCCTGCGACGCAACCACCTGTTCGTCATGCAGCACGTCCGGTAGCGCAATCTCTAACTGCGCAAGCACAACACATTATGATAACTGCTCGGAGGCGACAGCGACAAGCCCAACGACGTCCCCTTCAAAGCCTCGTCCCGTCAAAGTCCCGCCCACTGTAAACGCTCCGATCAATACGGCTCCTGCAAGGGCAAATTGAAAAGATTTCAGCCGCGTAGCTAGATTACATGAAGGTCTGCGTGGCCGGTGGCTTGCTTGTTTTAGCTAGCCTCCATGGGGCTTCGGCTGTGGCTGAGCCGATTGTCTGGGTCTGGGTCGTCTTCTACCCCAACGTCATGTGACCGTTGCGCCGCATGCAGAAAAAATATCAAGCCAGCTGATAAAAGTAGTCCGACACAGGACGAGACGAACAACTCTCAGAGGGCTGCGCAGTGCCAAGCCGATTGCGCAGATTGCGTACTTCGGGGCGAGGTTCCAACGTCTGTTCCCGCGACGCCTATCGATCCACCGAAAGCGAAGCAATAGCGTCCTATTCATAAGTTGTTGCGTGGAACGGACCGTCGATACCTATTTGGCCTGCTGAGGGTTCGATCCGAGTGGCGCTACGTTGCATGCCGCGCCTTTGCACTTAGCGGTCGGAGGCGTCTTGATGGGCACCGGAGCATTCTGGCAGCCCCCGTTCGCCTGCTTACCGCTGCCACATGGTGGCGACACAGGATGTTGGATCGGAGTTGTATTACATTTGGCTTGGTCGGATGAGCAGCTCGAATTGCAACTCAACCAGTCCGAATATGACGGGATATTGTCGCCAGTTGTAAAATTTGGATTGGGACCGCAAGCCCCCGTGCATTGCGAATACGCGCCTGCGCAATCCGCAGGCTGCGGCGGCAGCGCTAAGGCAGCTTGTGGTAGGATCAGCGTTGCGGACACCAAAACGCCGGTGAAAAAAAACGTGAGGCGGTTCGTATAGGCGATGGCAACCACGGCAGACTTCCGAATAACGGATTTACGCATTTGTACTTCCCTACTAATAACTTGGTCAGCAGATACTTCTTGCCGAGATGATCGAGAGATTCCGTAACCCGCACAATCACGTCGCGGGGCTGTGGTCCTATTCTGCTCCGGGAGCCTTAGCTTTCGTGGCACTGTCAATCGTGGTGGGATCAATTGTGGTGGGTTTTTCGACGACACCTTGAAGGTAACAGGTATTGCAGGCAGCGGCACAGTCGGCGCTTCTTTGTTTATTGAGTGTTGTATCTGTTAGTTGATCCTTCAAAGTCTCCGCCGGACCTTTCGGGCACGCAGCGCAGGTGTCGCACGCTGATGGCGCGGAACTGCCATTACCTATTGGTTCCCCAATTGCAGAACCGCCGTAGAGTACGAGCGAAAAACAGAAAACTGCAAGCCGGATAGGCTTCAGATTAGCCATGTTCCCCCCACCCGTTTCCTACAGTTTTTGAAAACGTTGCTTCCCTGTTCCTGCTTGCTCGAAAAGTGCGCTCTCACAAGGCCAATGACGTTTGCGTTGCTTTATCTTGTTTCTTCAATGCACTGGTCCCCAAGAGGCCCATTTTTGCAATAGACTGCTCCGAGTGACCCGCAGCGGTCGTCGCCCGGAGTAACAACGGTACCCCCTCCGAGTCTGCAATCGGAAGAAGTCAAATTCGGTTTTGCGACCGGCGGTTTTTTCACCGGGTCCGTTTTCTGTCCTGACTGTGGCGCGGGCTGCCCACCTGTCGGAGTATTCTCAAGCGCCAAAATCGTGGGCTTTGCTGAATCTGCCGCGAATACTGTATCCACGAAACAGAAGTTAGTCGCGGCCACCGCCGCAATCGCCAGTGCAAAGACTTTTCGTTGTATCATTGCATCCCCCTGAGTTATGTGAGCGAGCGGAACGTTCCGCTCGCATTTTCAGCTAAACTTTTTAGCGACGTGTTATGTACATTTGATCGCCTTAAGCTGCATGCTTTTTCCAGTTCATCGCTCGCGGATAGCATCAGGCGTCTCGCAACTGCCGTAGACAACCCGGCTATCGCTGGAGTCGCATTTCTCTCCGGGCGGCCCGTCAGCTTAGGAGCCGCCGGCGGGACAGGGAAGGCTAATAATCCGTTCAGGAGTGTGGCTGTCATTATACGATGGCTCACCCCATGGCCATTCGCAGTCGATCAAAAACACGCAAGCTTATCAGTAATTGGACGCCCGACAAGCCGCCGGAATCGGGCTTAGGACCTAAATCGCTTTGATTAAATGCCGTTGAAAGAGACGCCTAAGCCATTTGGGGTAAAGCGGACACGGTTGCCGTCAGCGATCGCGGCAGCCAATGACCCGAACAAAAACTGCGATCTTGGGCCGAGACTACGAGTTTTGCGTGCGAATATATTTTCCCGTTGATGCCTTTCGCATTTTATGTAGGAGTGTAGTCGCCGAAAGTCGGGGGCGACAAATGGCATCGGAATTGGCCGAGCTTTCGGCCGTCATCGGCGATATTTACGACGCAGCAATCAAACCGTCTCTTTGGCAGCACGCGCTCGGAAGCATCTGTGCATTTGTGGGCGGCTCGTCCGCGGCACTGATCTGGTGCTCCAAATCGATCAGAACTTTCCATTGTTCGCTCTTATCGGAACCACGTATGGCGGTGACGGCATAACCACGTTCGCTCTGCCAGACTTTGACGGCCGAACCGCGATTGGGTCCGGCGTATTCGAGGGAGAAGGTTTCCAAGTAGGTCAAATCTTAGGCGCTGATCAGGTCACGCTCACCGGCGATATCACGGGCACAACAACTCCGCTGCCAACTACTTTGCCTCTTTTTGCGGGCGGTCTGAACTCGTCGGTTATCTCGCAAAACGGCGTAAGAAAACCGCGGCACTCGCGACCGCATAGTCAAAATGCCAGATTGAATATCCGAAAGACCGCCGCGTCGCGGTCTTCCCTTTTTGTAATGTGCAATCCTGGCGCAGTGCACGAGGTCCGCTTTTGGCCCAAAGCGGACTCGCTGTCGGCAACAGCCGCGGCAGCTTTTGGGGGTAAAGCGGACATCCCAATTTGGCCGCACCACGTCCGCTAATGACCCATAGCGGACATCGCGTCGTATCCACATACCTGCGGCATGGTATCGAAAAGCCAGCCGTTGACCAGTTGAATAGGCAATGCGAAAATAACGACAGATTACAGAGACGTTGTCAGAAGAGTATTCTCAACAACGTCCGACAGTGGTTTCCCAGTCGCCATGTCGCAAATTGTCAAGGGTATCCAAGCGAAATTGGTGGCCGCCGCCGCGTCGTTGTTAATCCTCCACCCTGCCTTCGCGTTTGAGACGCACGTTCAGACTCCGCAAATTCGTACACCGACTCCGCAGCTTCGCGTCCCCAACATACATACGCCAACTCCGAACGTCGTAGTTCCAAACGAAAGCAATACTGGTTCATGTTCTGACGGCAATTGCGATGACGCCCGTGCAAAGCGTCCGGCGGATAAACGTAATCCTCCAATTAAGAGCGGGACGGGCGAACCGGTTCCCGCAATCACGAAGTATCGCTTTTTTCCGTTCAGTGCGAACACTTCTGTCGCCGGTATCTATCAAGCCATCGTGGACGGAGGGGACGATCCATTCTACGAAGCTGTGTACGGCGCCTATTGGGCGGCCATCTCGGCAGCTGAGCAATCTCTGATTATAGCTGTTCAGTGTCAGGCCAATCCTTCCCTGCCTGAGTGTGCTTCAGCTGAATCTGTGTCGCAGGCGCAGCAAGATGTTTCAGATGCGCAAAATGCATGGGCAAATTTCAAAGGCGATATGGAATATTTGATGTTTATTTTGGCATTTGTGGAGACGGCCAAGCCCGGCGATTTGGAGGCGGAGGCGGCTCTCGTCGAAGCGGCGATCGCCGACTGTCTGGCTTCTCCTTCGACGTGCGATGCCACGATTACGCAGCTGAATGTGGAGCTCGCAGACCTGGGCGTGCCTTCAACGGTCTCCGTCGATGGAAATCCAGTTGATGTATTGCAGACACCGGCCGAAGCCCATAATGGAGCCGATGTGAGCGATAACGACACTTTGTCTTATTATTTGCAACTCGACATCGGCCTTTTGGATTGGAACGGTCTCTAACGTTCAATTCCGTGATTGTCGTAACTCACCAGGGCGCGACCATCATAGGCTCACGCAAGAGTGAATCAGCCTGCTTCTTCTGCTCGTTGCTCAGAGCGGAATAAAGCGGACTTAATGCTGCTTTGGTGGAACGCACCATCGCGAGCATCGACGTCAACATTTTTTCACGACGGTCGAGCCGATCAGGCGCATTCAGAGTGGTCGCCTGTCCCACCGTTCCAAGCATCTCAGCTGTTTGTCGCGCGTTGCTTCGCAGCGCGTCAGCAAAGGTGTTCCACTGCGATAGCTGAGCGTCTGTGATTTTCAGCTCGGTTTTCAGAAACGCTATTCGCCCTTCAACGTGGTCGGCCATACCCAGGATGCTGAAGATCGGAACGATGGGCGCGGGCGCGGCAGGACGATCTTGTGCGGCGGCCCCCACCATGTCGGTTATGAGTGCCATCACTATTCCAACGATGCCCCAGCGTGTCGATTTCATGGGAGCCCCCCGCCAATTCTTTCTGCCGGTCAGATATATCTAATCAAAGCTGTATGTGACTTCGAGCCGCCCGGCGAGACCAGTAACCCCGCTGCGCGCGCGTACTTCACCTTCGATCGTTGCGGACCAATTCTTGGTCAGTTGGGCCTGGAGATTGCCGATCGCCTGACCGAATACCTTGCCCTGATCGGTCGGTGCCAGCGGCGTGCCCGCGGCAACCGCGAGAGTGCCGCCGGTGATAAGCACATCTTCGTAGGCCAGAAGTGTAAGGGTGTCGGTAAAGCGGATGCCTGCCCAATCGAAGCCAGATCCGACGCGCGCGCCGGCCTGCACCCGCACATCCTGTCCGTCAGACAGGCCGGACGCCTTCGATTCGCCGTTCCACACCGTCCGGGTATAGGTGAAACCCGCCGTCGGCTGGTACCACCATGACCCGACATACTGTTTGTAGTTCACGTTGCCGACAGTTGAGTAGTTGTACATCCCGAGAGGAACTCCGACGCCCGCGATGACGTCTTCGACATTGAGAAAGTCAGTCTTGAACGTGCCGTCGATTGAAAATCCGCCGTTGACGTAGGCGCCGTAGGCGCCGACCGAGGGTCCGTTGACGCGGACTTGCGTGCCGTCGGCGTTGTGGGCGTTCGCCGTGGTGATGCCGCTTAGAACACCCAGGACTACTGCATCCGACGAAGACCCCGGATTCATGAACGTGGCGTCGGCACCACCAACAGCCGCCCAGGTCAAATTCCTGCTCCCAATGTCTGTGCCGGCGACGGTGCCGGTACGCACCTCATCGTCGACAGAGCCCTGAACTCCACGCCGAAAAGGAGATTGCGGGTGGCGTCGGGTCTGGCGTCTGCGCCTTTACGACAAACGGGCTCCGCGAAGCGCGCGGCGTGCCGCTATAGCCGAGCGCGGCGAAAGCGGAATCGATAACCGGATCGCTGGTCATGCCGTCCTCGGCGAAGGCATTCGATCCGGCGGCAACGCGTTGCCGCGGCTCGCAGAAGATCGGTCGCGGACTGTTGGGATCGCGGAAGTTGAGGAGGCATTGAATTCGATCGATGGTCGACCAGGTATGCTGTTGGAGTCCGGTCAGTCCGACCTGCGCGCTGTCCTGGGCTACATAACCGACGCCCTGCAACGACAGGAGCGGCGCCGCGGGAGTTGGACATGGCAGGTGTCCAAAACAAAATGCGGCGGCCGGAGACGGCTTGAACAAAACTGAAGCGCCGACTGCCAATCCCAAGATCGGAAGCGGTACGAGCAATAGGCGTCGCAATGTGAAATTCAGACGCAATCCCGCCCCCTGGAATTCGACGTCAAAAACCTGCCAGACGCGCACAAATATAGGCACGCGATACGCAAGATATTAGAGAACCGCGCTCTGCAGGCAAGGGAATACTGGCAGTTCTCAAAGGCTTGGTGGCACGATTGCGGTCCCGAAAGAAACACCGAATTTGTGCTTTGGGTCACACGCGGGGCGAGCAGCAGGACGTAGGGTCGCTCAATGAGGTACCCGCACACCAGATTATTGAGTAAGATGCGAAAGTTCGGCACCGGATAGCAAAAAGGGGAATTCGATGTCCCGATTTATCAATGTCCTCAAGACCGGTTCCGCCGTTTGCGCATTGGCGCTGCTCACGGCGCCTGCCGCATTCGGTCAGGTGGTCACACACGTCCAGACTCCAGAAGTTCACATTCCTCAACCGCAAATCCATGTCCCCACCCCGCAAGTCCACACGCCCGACGCCAGCGTGCGGCTTCTGGAGATCGAGAATAAGCGGAACCGCAAAGGAAGCGGCACGACCATTCCGAAAACTGTCGGGACAGGCAGCAACGTTCCGCGCGTGGTAAACGGCGCAAGCACTGCGCCGAACGTGACGAACAACACCGATACGAACAGCTCGAGCAGTCAGACCCCGAGCAGCCAGAGCTCCGGTCAAACGGTTCCCGGGGTCACGAATACCGGCTTCGGCGGCACCGGAATCAACGGCAACGGCGGCTCAGGTGTCGGTGCCAACGGCACCGGAAGCGGGGCCTCGGGGCTCAACACGCCGGGTTCGCAGAATGTGCAAGAGTCTTCGGGTGCGATGCAGGCGATCGATAACAGCATGGGTGGCGCTGCGAATTTGAATCTGCCGGGGGCCAACCAACCAGCAAGATCCGGGCGCGGCCGTAGCCAAACTGAATGCCCAACTCGACGCCGAAGCACAGGACCTGCTCAATGAGGCCACGCAAGGCGGCGTCAATGGTCTCAATCTGCCGCAGGCCGCCGGATCTGACGTCGCTGCAGATAACAGCGGCAGAAGGGGAGAAGGTGGCGCCTCACTCGCCGGTGCATCCGTTGTCAACTTTGGCGCATCGGTTGTCAACTTTGGTCTCCCGAGCGCCCCATCTGTCTCGAATGTTGGCACAAACTATAATGCCCCAGGCGTCAATTATGGTATTCCCAACTCGAGCTCAGTTACGAAAAATCCGGACGGCTCAACCACGACGACATCAAATAACGCCGATGGCAACGGTATCACTCAAACGACGGTTAGTGCGGACGGTTCAACCACGTCTACAACCGTCATGAAAGACGGCGGCAAAACTGTCGTATCGTCTGTAAAGAAGAACAGCGGCAGCACGCCGAGCGACGATGGCGGGGGTACCGTGAGTGCAGGCACTCCACTTGACCCCAATAGCCCTGCCGGAAAGAGAAACTACGGCGGCGGTACCGATAACAATAGCGAAACGGCCTCGGGATCGACTGGCCAGCTTTCACCAAACTCCTCCGTTGCACGCAAAGGCTCCGGCGATGGTGGCGGAGACGATGCCGGAGATAACAACAAAGTCAGCAAAGGTGGGACGCTCGCGGGCGGAACTAGTCTCACGCAAAAGGGTAATGGCGACGGCGGTAACTCAGACGGTCGCGGCGATGCTGGAGGCGGCCTGATACTCGGCAAGCTGAAAGTCAATCCGGGCGGTGGCGATCCGCATCAGACAACAGCGACGGGCGGTGCGGCGGCAAGTCAATAAAAGCCGATCGACGATCGCCTCGTCTGCATCAATCGCAGAAGCTAGTCGGAAATTCTGGCCCAAAGCGGCCGCGCTGGTCCGCGACAGCCGCGGCAGCTTTCGGGGGTAAAGCAGCCACGGTCGCCGTCAGTCGTCGCGGCAGCTTATGACCCAAAGCGGACATTCTGGCGGCCCGTCGGGCGTAGTTAGGTCTGCTTATGGCGAGTAGCCGGCTCATCCGCACGCATCGATCGTGTGAAGTCTCGGACGTGCTGAATAAACCGCTCGACCACGGAGTTCAGTGTTCGATTTTTCAGCGTCACGATCACGGCCGGCCATGACTGCGTCGGAAAGTCTACCGGCAATGCCTTCAGTGAAAATCGCTCGCCATAGACGCGCAGAGTGGAATTCGGGATCGTCGTGATATGAGAGCCGGAAGCAGCCAAATTAACACGAAGGTGCGTGGAAAGGGTCTGCAAGATCCTCCTCGGCACGCCAAGGCCGCGTGCGGCAAATGCCTCCGCCACCCGCGCGTAACTCATCGTATCGGATTCCGTTAAAACCCAAGCTTCGTCGACGAGTTCGGCGAGATCGACTTTACGGCGGCGCGCCCAAGGACTTTCCTTGGCCGCCACGACGATCATCTTTTCCTGGAACAGGACTTCCACATTCAAGTCGTCGTCGAAAAGCTTATCATCGTGGGGCTTCACCAACAGGAACATCCCCAAATCAATCGTTCGTTCGCGCAAAGCGGAGGATTCCGCTGCAAGCGAACCCAATTGTTCGACATGCAGGACGACGCGCGGAAACGCCTGCGAAAATCGATGAATAACTGACGGAAGGATCGCGGCTGCAAATGTCTCCTGACACCCAATCCGCACCTCTCCAACCGTCGGGTCAGCCAAGAACTCGATGTCCTTTACGCTTTGCCTTAGCTCATCGAATGCTGCATTGCTGCGCGTAAGTAACGCGCGACCATAGACCGTGGGCTCAACGCCGCGCGCGCCCCGGTCGAGAAGTCGCACACCGAGCGTATGCTCAAGTTCGGCAATCACCTTGGAAACGGCGGGCTGAGTCACGCCAAGTGTCTGGGCTGCTTTTGCCATGCTGCCCCGATGCACGGTCGTGAAGAAAATGTGCAGGTCTCGCAGCTTCAGGCGACGGCCAATGCGACTTTCCCAGTTGATTTCTTTAGACATAACCAAAATGTCATAGGTATAGAAGAAAGTGGGCAGTTCTCCTTTTATCTGAGCTTCCGTATGCCTTCAATTGCATTGGACTGGCGCGGCGAAATCGGGTCGCCCAGCTGCAATGGAGGCATATGACCATGCAAACGCGCAGAACGTTTCTTGCATTGCTGTCCCTCACAGCCGTGTTTGGAGCGGTCGAGCCTGGGGCAGCGCTGACCTACCCATCCCGACCGGTCACTTTGATTGTGCCATTTCCCGCCGGAGGGCCAATTGATTCAACCGCGCGCATCGTGGCGGAGGGCATGCGGGCTTCGCTGGGGCAACCCGTTATTATTGAAAACGTCAGCGGCGCCTCGGGCAGCATCGGGACCGGCCGCGTCGCGCGTGCCGCACCAGACGGCTACACGATCGGCATAGGATATTTGGGTACGCACGTATTCAACGGCGCGACCTACACGCTTTCGTATGACCTGTTGAATGATTTCGAGCCAGTTTCGCTGCTTGTAACCAATCCACTGTTAATCGATGCAAAGAAAACCATGCCGGCGAATAATTTGCGGGAATTGATTGCGTGGCTGAAAGCAAATCCAGGTAAAGCATCGCAAGGGACCTCCGGTGTAGGTGGAACATCCGACATCGCCGGGATCTTTTTTCAGAAGAAAACCGACACACGTTTTCAACTGGTTCCCTATCCTGGCTCCGCTCCGATGATGCAGGACCTGATGGGTGGACGAATTGACTTGATGATCGATTTTGCCGCGAATTCGCTGCCGCAGGTGCGCGCCGGCACCATCAAAGCATACGCCGTTACAGCGCCAAGGCGTTTGCCAGCAGCGCCCGAGATCCCGACGGTGGACGAGGCTGGGCTGCCGGGATTTTACATATCGGCTTGGCAGGGCTTATGGGTGCCTAAGGGAACGTCGACGGACGCCATCGGCAAGCTCAATGCTGCGGTCGCGGCTGCGTTGGCCGATCCGTCGGTGCGTCGGCGGCTTGCCGATCTCGGGCAGGAGATTTACCCGCGCGAACAGCAAACGCCGGAGGCGCTGGGCGTGCTCCAGCGGGCCGAGATCGCGAAATGGTGGCCCATCATTAAGGCCGCCGGCAGTAAGGCAGAATAGTTCCGCCGTAGATCAATAATCAGATCGTCACATGATCACGGAACGGATTGAAACTGTAATCATTGGAGGAGGTCAGGCCGGGTTGGCGATGAGCTATTACCTCGGTCAGCTCGAACAAGAGCACATAATTCTCGAACGACAGCGTGTGGCTGAGCGTTGGCGGAGCGAGCGGTGGGGACTCGTTGACCTTCCAGAGTCCGAACTGGAATATTCAACTGCCCGGCTTCGCGTTCCAGGCTGCCGATCCGGATGCATTCGCGTCACGCGACGATGTTTTGGGATTCATCGAACGCTATGCCGCCTTCATCCGCGCACCTCTGCGCTGCGGGGTGGCCGCAACAGCGCTCCGCCAAATGCCAAACTCGACGCGCCTGATCGTCGAGGCACGGGGTAGCTTCTTTGAAGCGCAGAACGTGGTGATCGCCACCGGACCGTTCCAAGTACCGGTGGTTCCCATCCCGATCGAGGGCGCGGCGCTGCACCTGCATTCCAGCCGGTATCGCAATCCACGTCAGCTGCCGCCTGGCGCGATTTTGGTGATCGGTTCGGGGAATTCGGGCGTTCAGATCGCGGAAGAGCTTTGCTCTGCCGGGCGCCGAGTTTACCTCTCTGTAAGCAAACACCGGCGCATACCCCGCCGTTACCGTGGCAAGGATTACAGCTGGTGGTACTTGGCTCTTGGTGATGGCGAGACAACCGTCGATCAACAGCCGAATGCGCAACCGGCCCGCTTACTCACCGGCGTGCGTGGCGGCGACGACGTCGATCTGCGTCGGCTGGCAGCCGATGGGGTCGTGCTGCTTGGCCGTATTCTCGATGGCCGGGGTGGCAAGCTAACAATCGCACCTGACCTCGGCGAGAACCTGGCGGGGGGTGATGCGTCCTTTATCGATTTTACGGAGCAGGCTGACGAGTATGCCGCTCGGCAAGGGTTGGACCTCCCATTTTCTGATGAGAGTGTCGAAGTCGCGAGCAACCAAATGAAAGTCGCCGATTCCGTCCCGAACCTTGATCTCGCCGCGGTTGGCATCTCCACGATCATTTGGGCAAACGGGTTTCAGTATGATTTTGATTGGGTTGACCTCCCAATCTTTGCAAACGGGACACAGTCGTTGGGCCGGGTGCCAGTGCACAAGCGCGGCATCACTAGAGTTCCCGGCGTCTATTTTCTCGGCCTGCCTTGGCTCCACAAACTCAAGTCCGCATTTCTGAACGGCGTTGGCGAAGATGCCGAGCATCTGGCTGAGCAAATCACAGGTCATGCTCAGCCATGATCTTTTGGTTCTGGCAGGCGGAAACCGATCTCATAGCGCGCTAATTGGCAGTGAAATAAACTGTTGCATGTGGCGAGAATTGAATATGCCCACCGATCCATCGAATGTCCGCTTCTGGCCCTTAGCGGACATTGACCGGACACGAAGACGTGTCCGCTTTCGGGGGTAGAGCGGACATCGTTTTTCAATTCCGTCGCGCTTATGACCCAAAGCAGACATTCAGCGTATTTTTTGACGACCTCGTCGGCCCTGACGGCCTTAGGCCGCGGCAGCTCGCTCACCACTTCGGCGGAGGCGCGACCGGTGTTGCAGCCATGGGCCTTGGCGCAAACAAAGTGCGCCCAACAATTCTGCATCGCTATGCTAAAGTAGGAATCTCAGAGGTAACTCCAACATCGCGGAGTGCAGCAACCCATGACCACGGCGGCGATGCGGACAGGAACGCGCGGATCCTCCATCGCTATCATTCTAGGCGGGGCGCTAATTGTGCCGCAGTCCTCGGCGCGCGCTGCGGCTTCGACCACGCTCAGTGTTCCCGGGGTCGGATTGATGGACGCGGAAGTGAAAGATCTTTCGTGCAAAGGCATTCCCGGTTCCTTCAGCGCGACGGTTGATGATAACAAGACAACCGCTGCGCTGACCAGTTCCGCCGCACGCGGCGGAGGCTACGCGACCGTGACGATCACCGAAACTGGGGCAGACGGAACGAAGGTAACAACCGATTTCACCCGTACCCTGATCGCGAGCGTCCAACAGGACGCTGCGGGCGCAAAACCGCAAATGACGATCAACGTCAAATATGTATCGTGCAAGGCGACTGAAACCACGCCAGCGAAGAAGATGTGAGCGGCGCAGTCGGCGATTGACTTGCCGAGATAATCAGTCGGAAAGCGGTCGCACAAGTCGAAGGCCAATGAATGGTTGCCCGTTTGCTTGCGGTCCGGAAAGTCGCGCCGCTGAGCGCAACACTTGTGGCGGGCTTCCGATCGAACCGCCGCGACGGACACGCAGCTTGCAGTCGGGATTAGTCCAAGCACTGCCGTCTGTCGGAGGGTCGGTGTAGTAGTTGTCGTTCCAGCAATCCTGTGTCCACTCCGACACATTGCCATGCATCTGGAAAAGACCCCACGGATTGGGCAGAAATAAATCGACCGGAACAGACTGGCCGCGCATTTCCCCCCGAACGCCACCATCTCCGTACGCAAAATTGCCGTTGTAATTAGCCTGCTCTGTTGTGATCGAAGACCCCCACCAGAACGGGGTCGTCGTCCCGGCGCGAGCCGCATATTCGCGTTCGGCTTCAGTCGGAAGTCGGTAGGTCCTTCCAGTCTTGTGTGACAGCCACGCCAAATACACATTGGCTTCGTTCCACGAAACATTGACCACCGGCCTTTTGCCGCGACCCCAGCCCTGATCCGCGGGCGAGTAGCCGCTGCAATTGCCATCGGCGACACAGGCGTCCCAGTCGTCAAAGGTGACCGAGAAGCGGCCGAACGCGAACCTGTGCCCGATCGTGACTTGGTGTTGCGGGCCTTCGCTGCCGGCACGACCGAGTTCGGTATTTGGCGAACCCATCATGAACTTGCCTGGAGCGATGACTGTCATCACAGGGCAGGCCGAGCATTCCTTAAAGCTGTCGTTCGGCTGAAGGATGCGTTCGTCGACCGGGGTGAGCAATCCGACTTTGACAGGCGAGAGCCTGCCTGGTGTGGGGGCGGGTGAAGGTGCTGGTGCGGGCGAAGGCTGAAGAGGCGCTGGTTGGGTTGTAACTGTCTGCTGGTTCGTAGTGGGTATTGAAAGCGATACAAGCGGTCGCGGCGTCATCGCAAACCACAACGCAGCGGCTCCAACACAAGCTATGCCGATAATTCCCGTGAGCACAGCCGAGACACGATGCCAGTTATTAGTCGCGTCCTTGGGCGGCGTTGCTACTGATTCTGCAAGCGCGTCCGCTGCTCCGCCTCGAGCCTTCAATCCGCCGATCAACCGATCCATATCGGTGTGAAATGAGCCATGGCGGATATCCAGGCCATTGCGTGCCGTCAGCCCTTGCAAGTCCGGCGGCAACTCTTCCCTTTTTGGAATCTTCGCGCCATCGAGCAGGATTGGGATGACAGGGATGTCGCGTTGCAATGCGGTTGCGATCTCGATGCGGACGAAATCGCTCACACCATCGAGACGGCGCTTGCCTCCTGCATCTTGCGCATCGAGCCAATGATGGCCGATCACCGCGAGTAACGCATCGCACTTGCCGACTTCCTCGCGGAGAACTTTGATGAAGTCCGAGCCGAGAGGAATGCTGTCTACGTCCATGAAAAGTAGATCGGGGCCAAATTCGTGGGCCAATCGGTCGTGAACACGACCGGCGTGACCTGCGCTGTCATCGCGACGATAGCTAATGAAAATCTTGGCCGACATGATGAGTCTCGGCTGAAATCCGGAACCGTTTCGGTCAAGATAGGACTTCTCGGCCTGGATCTGACTGGCGATCGGATGCTCCGGCTCCGACGAACTCGAATTGCGCATCAAGGACCAAAAGGAAGACACGAGCCGGTTAGCATACCGAAATTCTTTATCGTCTTTGCAGGCGGTCCCTTGGTGGAGGAGGTCGGGTACAACGCAATATATCCAGTGTTGTAGACGATGCCCTTGGATTTAGATCCCGTGTCGCCCGACCACGTCAGAAAAAAAGCAATCTGATGTGTTCCTTTCCAGATTTGTGCTGAATTCGAAACGTCAACGAGTTGGCCCTGATTACTTCCGCAATTCGGAACGTCTGCCGGCATTTCCCCAATGCTGATTTCGAGGGAAGCCTCATCCTGCGAAACCAATGTGTACCGGACCTCGATTTGGACACTAACCGGATTGCCGCGCTTGAGATAAGTTCCGGCGGCCGGTTGGATCGTGATGAGCTGCACTGCATCGACGCCGACTGCGGTACCGACGGCGTCCGGCGCGATCACAGTATTGCCGCCGACCGGCGGACTAATCGGCTTAGCCTCCTCACCTGACGCCAGACTTGCGGCTACCAAGGCGAATGTCGCGCTCAATATTAGCCCGCACCAACGGCCTTGGCCCCGCAGGCATCCCAATCCGATCATGATTTTTCTCTGCATCGCGCTTTGGTCACGTGCCGCGGGCTCAGTGCCGAGCGACTGTCTCGAATTATTTTCGACGGAGGAACGTAGACCCATGCCACACAGGTCAGCTCTCCTGTTGTGGTCGTAATGGGCCTCACTCCTGCACCGGACATATTAAACGTTCCGTGGGAATCGATCGTGACTGTCATCGGCGCCCCGCGATTACGCGGATCGGACCGGACACTAAATTCACCATGCCGGCGGCCATGGCTGCCATTGTGACGGCACGAACGCGTCGCATTGAATTAGCCCCTGTGATTAGCTGCGATCCAGCGTCGCACAGCATAGGAAACGCTACAACCGGTCTCGATACTTTCTCCCTCGATGGCATCCTAGGAACACCTCAACCGACAGCAAATAAAGCGGCGCTTGGAGCTACTGACCACGCAGTGCTAGCTTAGCGCGGGCAGGGTCGCTATGGCACAGAACACCGATCGACGTGATGCCAGGATTAGTGATCTGGCAGATTGCGGTGAGACTGACGGGTGGCTGAAATTGCGACCCAGTGCTGAACCTGCAAGTCGAATGATTGGTGCTCGTCGTTTGCGCAAGCGCCGGTCGCGTCGCCGCCATCCATACCATATCGTGGAATTTCGTAGGCGTCCGGCATATTCAGTGTTGCATGGAACTGTTTCGAACTGCCGCTTCGTTCTTTGCGGGATCTTCCCTGCTCAAGGTACTTTGGATTATATTATGGGCTCGACGTCGTAGCCCGAATTTCACAAAGTCGATTAGGATGATCGCCGCTATCCAACTAGGGGGCAGAAAAATGTCCAAGTTTAGTATTGCAATTAATGATGGCCGCCGCGCGCAGATTTTGGTGATTGCGGTAACTATTCTTCTCTGGACGGTCGGTTACCCGCTCTCCGCGGCCAATGCCCAAGATAAGAATGCTAATTCTGCTCCGAAAGCGGCGACGACGGTAGCGATCGAAAGCCTGACGGCGCAGCAGCGCCTGAGCAGCAGCCCAAACTCACTGATAGTGAAGGTGCAACTGGGGCGCGTCGTGTCTCTCGGAGTCCTGCGCAAGGAACATACAGCGAGACTTGCCCGGTTTGCGAACGCGACAAAACTCGGTCAGCAGCTCGCAACTAAACTGACAGTTCCGTTGACGGGGTCTACCTTGGTCCCGATGACGCTCGATCCCAAAGGTGCGGCCGACTATCAGTCATTCTGCAAAGCTGCAGCAGCCAGCGGATGCCTCTATTTCCCTGGGCCGGCTGGGTATTGGGCGACAATTCCTGGTCAAAATCCAAATCTACAATTTATTTATGATCCCCTCGTAACGGATGCATCCGATTGTCAGTCGCAGGGCGGAATTATAGATCCGGCCGGCGGCGGGGGCTGCGCATACGGATATCCTTACACGTACAATGCGCAATTTAATGCAGGACCACCCCCACCGCCAGGTAAACCAATTGGTGCCGGCGTCGTGTCGACGAAGAAGCTTTGTTCTTCGCCGATTACCGTTAACGTCGACCCCAAGGGTGCAATTGTGATGCAAGGCAATTTTGCCGCCAGCCAATTCAACGTCACGACGAACTCGACTTTGACCTGTATTTTGGATGTCTTGGTGCCGACTGGCTACATCCCACATTAACCTTCTTCGCTGGATAGCTACTCTTCCTGTCTCGCGCCTTGCGGCACAAGTGTCACCGACGTTCGCTTTGTTGCTGCGGGCGACTCGCTGCTACTGTAGCCGCATGATTAAAACACCTGATCGTATTTCAGAGAAACCGCCCCAGTGCCCGACGACGCTTTCGCGGGTGCAGACACTGACGTTAGACTAATGTTCCATCGGGATTACTCGGTGGGTTTCGGTCGAAAGCTTAATCTCAATGTTCTATGAGCCTCGAAAGAAGAACCATGGTCTGCCCCACGATCCGTACAATGCAATCGTTGGCCCGAGACCGATCGGCTGGATTACGTCAATTAACTTGAACGGCGACATAAATCTCGCGCCCTATTCTTACTTTAATAGCGTTTCTACCGATCCACCGATGGTCATGTTCGCGAGCGATGGCCGCAAAGACACGATCGACTTTGTCGAGGAAACCGGAGAATTTGTTTGCAATCTCGCAGTCTGGGATTTGCGAGCGCATGTCAAAGATACGTCACTAACCTTTGCCCGCGGAATAAATGAAATGGAGGTCGTCGGCCTAGAGGCGACACCCTCTGTTCTAGTCAAGCCGCCACGAGTGAAAGCTTCCCCATGCGCGCTGGAATGCAAGTGGTTGCAAACGGTCCAGCTCAACGATATCGACGGCAATCCCGCCCCACGGTTCATTGCATTCGGTCAAGTGATTGGCATTCACATCGACGAGAGCTTCATTAAAGACGGCTTCCTCGATACCGGCGCAATGAAGCCAATCGCGCGCGCAGGGTATCAGGAATACTTCGTTACTACAGCCGACGCGCGCTTTTTTCTCAAATTTACCGAAGCGCACAAGGTGCGTGCACAACCACATGCTAAGAAAACCTCAGAATAATAGGTTTCGTATTCATGCAGCAGATCCGCAGCTTGGGCGTCTTCGTCCAAGCCGCCAGCCTCATACTTCTCAATCCAGACGCGGATCAGCTGGCGCGACAGATCATGCCGCTTGGCGAGCCCGTAAAGGCTCTCACCGGCAATGTGCTCCGCCACCACCTGCCGCTTGAACTCGATGCTGTGCGAGCGCTGTTTGACCATGGCTTTCATCTTTCGAAAGCCCAGCACACACCGTCAACTTGCTGACTTCAACCTGTCCGGCTCTAGGGGCGCACTTCACGGCCGCGGCAGCTAATGACCCACAGCGGACACCAGCTTGCGCGGTTACTTTGGCACGAGGCCCTTTACCGCGTTGGCGCGTGCAGAGTAGGTGATGCGGCCTGTGGCATCCGCCGGCAGGCGCGCTCGTACCCGCGTTTTGAGCCGTTCGACCTCGTTAGAAGCCATTGCGGCTATCATCGGTCGAATACTCGCTGCCAGCAGGCCGACCGTCCAGAAGTCATCGAAATCAGAAAATGTTCGGCGCACAGTAATCTGTCGCGTCTCGATCGCATCAAGGCCTGCATCTGTCCACAAGCTCCGCAAGGCTTCCATCCGAGATGCATAGGAACTCGGGGGGAGCACAGGATTAAGGCCCATTGCGCGCATTTCGGCCTGGATCGGGTCCAGAGGAAATCCGCCACCCAATATATCCCAAGCATAGGTCGCGACCATGCCACCCGGACAAACCACCCGCACCATCTCTGCGACGCCTTCGGCCGGATCGGGAACGAAGAATATCACCAGCGCCATAGTGGCTGCATCGAACCTACGATCAGAGAATGGAAGGCTCATGGCATCGCCCTGGCGAAACGCTACCATGGGCGCTTCGGACCGAGCGCGCGCAAAACCTAGCTGGGCCTCCGATGGATCGATCCCTTGGACCACGGCTGGCGCGCACCGTTTCACGAGCAGTTCGGTAAAGGCGCCAGTGCCACAGCCGATATCGATCCACCGCAAACCTGGGGGCGGTGCGAGCCAATCGAGGAAGGTCTCGCCCGCAAGTCGGCTCCAGTACCCCATATACCGTTCGTATCCGGCCCCATCGTCGTAGCGGATTTGAGGTTCGACCATGAGCGCTTTCTCCGGTTCGGCTAACGCTCTTCCGACGACCGCAGGTCCGAACGTAGCATCTGACCGAGTTATTAAAAGAGAACGGGCGGCGGCCGAGCGCAACGAACTTCCGTCTTACGATGCTGATTGCCATCGGGGCGGCACCGACGGGCTTCCGCTTTCGGTGTGAGAACGGACATTGATGTTTGACTGCGCCGCGGCTGCGCCTCTAGCGGAAATTCAATCGTCCTTGGTCTGATCCGTCTTGCGCCCAATACGGACACCTCGACTTTGATCGCGCTTCGGCCACCATTGACTTGAGCAGCGGTGGAATGCACTGGGTAAATCTGTCTTGCGGGCGTCAATTTAATGGACGACAATTTGGGTCGTGACCGGTCTCCGTAACGCCTTGGCGGGGGTGACGTGCCACGGAAACAAATCAATCGCGCTCCGGGAGTAATCTTATGGGCGTCAAGCTATTAGGCGGATTGCTCGGCCTCACACTGGGTGCCAGCTTTGCACTTCCAGCTGGCGCGCAGGAGATATTGCCGTTTCCTTCCAAACCTTCCGGCAGCGTAGCTGGCCGGACTATGCAGGAGTCGGTTTACAGTCCGCTTCCTCCTGTAAACCATCTACCAAAGGATGCGCCAAACGTACTCATCGTACTTATCGATGATGTCGGGCCCGCTCAAACGGACACTTATGGCGGTGAAATCCACACACCGACGCTAAGCAAGATCGCCAACGAGGGCGTCTCCTACAATCGATTTCACACCACAGCGATGTGCTCGCCGACCCGAGCGGCATTGCTGACGGGTCGCAACCCACATCGTGTTGGCAACGGCCAGATCGGGGAGCTGGCGAATGATTGGGATGGCTATACAGGCGTCCTACCGAAGAACAGCGCCACTGTCGCCGAGGTGCTTAAGGATTACGGCTACAGCACCGCTGCTTGGGGGAAGTGGCACAATACGCCTCCTGAGCAAACTTCCGCCGTTGGTCCGTTCGACAATTGGCCCGCCGGTTACGGTTTTCAGTATTTCTACGGCTTTCTCGGCGGCGAAGCATCGCAATGGGAGCCGCAACTCGTTCGCAATACGGCTTACGTCGAACACCCCCACACTTCAGGCGGCCACAACTACTATCATCTTAGCGAAGACCTTGCCGACGACGCAATCGGTTGGTTGCGTCAGCAAAAAGCGATGGCGCCCGACAGGCCCTTCTTCATCTACTTTGCTCCCGGGGCCTCTCACGGTCCGTTTCATGTTCCGAAAGAATGGGCCGATAAGTACAAGGACAAGTTCGATGACGGCTGGGACAAATACCGCGAGCGTGTCTACCAGCGCGCCAAACAGAAAGGTTGGATACCCGCGGACGCGCAACTCGACTCCGAGGCCGGCAACCCTGGCATCGTGGGACTCAATCCCGGAGGACGAGAGGCCTTTCCAGCGCCAACTCATGGAGCTATTCGCCGGCTTCACCGAGCACACTGACGTTCAGGTCGGGCGCGTTGTCGATGAAATTGACCGACTGGGCTACGGTGACAACACGCTGATCTTTTACATCTGGGGCGACAATGGTGCTTCAGCAGAAGGCCAAAACGGCAGCATCAGCGAGCTTGTGGCTCAAAACGGCATTCCCACCACAACGAAGCAGCAGATTGCCGCACTCAACACGCTCGGCGGCCTTGACGCACTCGGCACTCCTAAAACCGATCCTATGTATCATGCTGGCTGGGCCTGGGCTGGCAGTACGCCCTATCAGGCGACGAAGCTCATCGCCTCGCATTTCGGTGGCATTCGCAATCCACTCGCCGTCCGCTGGCCAGCAAAGATTAAACCCGATGCAACACCCCGCGCGCAATTCCTCCATGTGAATGACGTGGTTCCCACCGTCTATGACGTCGTGGGCATCACACCCCCGCGCGTGGTCAACGGCGTTCCTCAAGACCAGTTTGATGGGGTCAGCTTTGCAAGCACCTTCAACGATGCGAAGGCCGCAGAGGTAAAGCATACTCAGTATTTCGAAGTCATGGGAAGCCGGTCCATTTATCACGATGGGTGGATCGCATCCGCCTTCGGTCCGCGTGTACCGTGGGTCGCAGGCTTGCCGCCTGGGATCAAGGAATGGACGCCCGATAAAGACAAGTGGGAACTCTACGATCTCGGCAAAGATTGGACGCAGGCCAACGACCTCGCCAGTAACATGCCCGCGAAGGTCGCGGACTTAAAAGATTTGTTTCTGATTGAGTTTACCAAGAACAAAGGATTGCCAATCGGAGGCGGTCTTTGGATTCCCGTCCTTCATCCAGAACTTCGCCTAGTGCCCCCGTACACTTCGTGGACCTTTCCGGGTGCAATGACGAGGATACCTGAAGTCGTCGCGCCGGCGCTTGGCAATAAAGAGAACCTTGTCAGCATGGACGTTGACGTGCCCCCAAACGCTAACGGCGTGCTCTACGCGCTCGGCGGATTTTCCGGTGGCCTCGCCCTTTACGTCAAAGATGGCGTGCTGTCGTATGAATACAATCTCTTCGAGATTATGCGTACTCACATCAAGGCCAAGGACAAGCTGCCCACCGGCAAGCTGAAGATCGAAGTCCAGACAACCTACATTGAGCGCAAGCCGGCCGGTCCGCTGAAGGTGGTGCTCAAGGTCAATGGCAACGAAGTCGCGTCGGGCGTGGTGCCAGTCAGCGCTCCACTGATCTTTACTGCCAACGATTGCCTCGACTTCGGCATCGATCTCGGCTCTCCGGTCGGGATTGAGTACTACGATCAAGCCCCGTTCAAATTCAACGGTACGGTCGAAGGTGCGCGCGTGGAATATCTCGGTACTTCCGCTCAGGTACAGGAAGAGAAACTACAAACGGACGCAGCGATTCCATCGCAGGACTAATCCAATCTCGGACACGTACTCGGAAGACTTCGGATAGCCGCCAGTTTGATGAAATCGGACGATTGACCGTGAGCGTGGCGGGAACCTTACGAAGGGTGAAAAGCGCGCGAAGTGGCTCTGAGCCACGCACTTACTATCCTGAAGGGTCAACCTGTCGTCGAACCAGAATTCTCGTTATTTTGTTTCGCGCTCGAACTGAAATGGCTGGCATCGGACCTAGGCGGTCCGTTGCGATCCAGTGCGCGACCGTCATAGATGAGGTCGAGTCCGCTTTTGTCCCAAAGCGGACGCGCCGAGGGATCATTGCCGTGTCCGCTTTCGGGGGTAAAGCGGACATCCCAATTTGGCCGCGCCGCGGCAGCTAATGACCCAAAGCGGATTTGGCCGTGCTTTACGACAACGTGCCTCACCAAATTCCGTCAGTATGAGGAAGATCGCTCGTCGGCTATCAAGCTCACCAGCAGCGATCAATCTCGCATTGTCCCGATTTCCGCCAGTACACTTGGCAGTGCGTCCTTCAGTGAGAGGAAATCGTCAAATAGGTCCTTCTCCGACACAACATCCGGGACGAGACGGAGAGCCTTTAAGATGTCGCGTTGTGCTACCGGCAGCCCGACGATGAGGATGCGGAGGCCCGCGGCCTTCAGGTCAGCCAACGCATCCTGAAGTGCGTAGGCGCCTGACTGGTCCATGAAGCGGATCCGGTCCAGGCGCAGCACCAGCAACTTGCCGCCCCGCGCGAGTGGGGCGAGGTCGGCGAAGCCGCGCGCGAAGCCGAAGAAAAGCGGACCCTCGACGTGCTTGACAATGAGCCGGTCGCGGTCCGCCGCAGGTAGATCGATCTCGTCGGCCCAAGGCTCGTCCGCCATCGGCCCGATGGTAGTCTGCTGTTCGGAGAGATCGGCGACGTTTTTCATGAAGATGAAGGAGGCAGCGATCATGCCGACGGCGACGGCGATGATCACCCCGGAGAAAACCGTCAGCACCAGGACCAGCAGCATGAGCGCCGCATCAGTGCGCGGCACCTTTGTTAAATGGCTCAGGCCACGCAGATCGATGCAGCTCAGGCCAGCTGCGACTAGGATAGCCGCCAGCACCGCATTGGGGATGTATTGCACTACGTCGGAGGCGCCGAGCAGCACCACCAACAGGAATAAGCCATGAATGATCCCCGACAGGCGCGTCGTACCGCCGGCCTCGATATTGACGATGGTGCGGATGTTGGCGCCGGCGCCGGGTAGTCCCCCGATCAGTGCCGCGGCCATGTTTCCGATGCCCTGTCCGATCAGCTCACGGTTGCTGGCGTGATGGGTCTTCGTAAGATTGTCGGCCAGCAAGGCGCCGAGCAGCGAGTCAATGGCGCCGAGCAGTGCGAGTTCCAGCGCTGTGGTCACGACAAAGCCTACGCGCGTGAAGTCGAGTTCCGGCATAAGGAAGGGCGGTAGCCCGGACGGGATGGCGCCAATGTGCGGCGCGTCCACGCCAAACAATAGCGAGCACGCTGTCACCACCACCAGAGCGACGAGCGATGCTGGCACCGCCCGCGTGAGGCGCGGCAGGAGATAGATGATCGCAAGCGTCGCCGCGGCCAGCAGCGCAATGGGCCATGCGAACCTGGCAGGTAGCGTGTGCAGCCGGGCGATAATTGTTGCGGCATCCGAAGAAGGTGCCGTCATTCCGGCCATCGGAAAAAGCTGCTGGATGACGATGAGAACGCCGATGCCGCTCATGAATCCGGAAATCACAGGATATGGCACGTAGCGGATGAAGCTACCGAGGCGCAGCAGCCCCATTAGCACCTGTAGCGCCCCCGTTAGCAGAAAGATGGTGACGACAAGAGCAAGATTCAGTTTGCCGTCGGGGAGCACGCAAGCGGCGACGACGCCAGCCGAGACGAGTGTCATCGGCGTGGTCGGGCCGGACACCAGCACGGCCGTGCCGCCGAACAACGATGCGAGTATGCCGAGCGCGATGGCACCATAGAGACCCGCTTCTGGACCAAGACCCGAGAGAGCGCCGAGCGCGAGGCAAAGCGGCAGAGCAACTACGCCTGCGGAAAGGCCGCCGAACAGATCGCCGCGGCTCGGAATAGAATCTATCAATCATTATGATCGATCCACTTGGAGGCTCTGCCCGCGTCTCAGCGGTCCGGCGAGTAAGGCAGCGCCGATTTGTGCGCGCAGAGCCGTAAACGGCCGTCGGCACAACGGCGGAAGACGAAGGTCTTGTCCACCATCACCTCCTCCCCAGCAGCGCTCCGCACGTAGACGTTGCCCATGGTGATGGCGAGCTCACCGTGAATTTGGATTCCGTTCTCCGCGGCGTTGTTGTCGTACCAGACATTCACCCAGTGCTTCAGCGCGAAACCCGTATCCTCAGGGAAATCGGGGTCACCTCCGACGAAGTAGGACAGCGCACCCCGCTTCGTGCTGCGGAAGGCGTTCTTGCCGAAGGCGAGTGTCGGCTTGAAGAAAACGGTTCCCTCGGCGTAGTCGTACAGTTCGTCGATCAACGCGCTGGCCGTAGCACGAAAGTCGCCGCCTTCGGAGTGAACGGCCCCGATGCGCACCAGTGCATCGCACCAGGCCTGCTGTGCGGCGTTCACCTCGCCCTCGGTGATCGGGGTCATAGTGGTGTTCCGGTTCGCGGTCGGGAGATTGATTTGCAAGCAGGATTGCCCTGATTAGCAGCCCTTCGGCCCTTTTGGAACCTGAATGCGTTCGATGTCCGCATTTGGCCCAAAGCGGACGCGCCGATGACTGACAACCGCGGCAGCTTTCAGGGGTAAAGCGGACTAACCTGACCTGGCTTTTTTAGACCAAGCGATGTGAGAGAATAGTGGAGTGCGCCCCTGACGACGGACAGGTTTAGGCGGCGGTTTTGACAGACTGCTGGGCGTGGCGATCCTCGTATTGTGCTGGGCTCAGATAGCCAAGCGCGGAGTGGAGTTGCGAGAGTTGTAGTTCTCATCGATGAAGCGTGGAAGGTCAGCTGTAACGTCGTCGAACGTCTCGTAGGCCATCAGATACACGGCTTCGACCTTGAGGGTCTTCATGAAGCTCTCGGCTTTGGCGTTGTCGTAGGGATTACCGCGCCGGCTCATGGAACCTACGAAGCCGTGCTCTCGTAAGACGGTGCGATAGATTTCGGAGGCGTATTGCGACCCACGATCGGAATGATGCACGCAGCCCCGCGGTGGATCGCGGGCGTTGATGGCGGCCTTGAGCGCAGCAGCAGCCAGGCGCGCATCGATCGAGCGGCTGATGGCATAACCTACCGCCCGACGGGACCAGGCATCGAGAACGACAGCCAGGTACACGAAGCCGGTCGTGATGGCGACATAGGTGATATCGGCCACCCAAAGTTGGTTGGGACCATCCAACGCCATGTTGGCCGCAAGATTCGGGTAGATCGGATCATTGTGATCGCTGTCCGTCGTCATGACAAAACGCCTGCGCTGCTTGGGGTTTAGCGCCTGCATGCGCATCAGCCGGGCGGACCTTCTTAGCGTTCACCACAAGGCCACGATGGCGCAGTTCGGCGCCCACACGCCGATAGCCATAGGTTTCGAACTCGTCGCAAATCGTTTTCATCTGTGCAACGACGGTCGCATCGTCTGCGCCGGCATCGGGTCTATCGTAGAAGGTCGAGCGCGCGATCCCCATTAGCCGGCATCCTTCTGCGATGGAGATGCCGTCGGGCCGGCAATGATCGATGTAGTCGCGCTTCGCGGCCGCGGTGCGTTTTTCAGCGCCCCCTTTAAAAACTCGATCTCTAGAGCCTGCCGGCCAACCAGGCGCTCTAACGCCGCAATCTTGGTTTCGTATTCATGCAGCAGATCCGCAGCTTGGGCGTCTTCGTCCAAGCCGCCAGCCTCATACTTCTCAATCCAGACGCGGATCAGCTGGCGCGACAGATCATGCCGCTTGGCGAGCCCGTAAAGGCTCTCACCGGCAATGTGCTCCGCCACCACCTGCCGCTTGAACTCGATGCTGTGCGAGCGCTGTTTGACCATGGCTTTCATCTTTCGAAAGCCCAGCACACACCGTCAACTTGCTGACTTCAACCTGTCCGGCTCTAGGGGCGCACTTCATAGCTTGGTCTAAAAAAGCCAGGTCAGGTCAGACGGCCTTTAATCGTCTTTTTTCAGCGCAGACCCAGCATTGATGACGTCTCCCCACTGCTTGCTGTCGGCAGCCAGGAACGCCTTGAAGTCTTCTGTGGACATTCCGATCGAGGAGGGGAGCGCCCCGAGATCGAGCAGGCTCTTGCGCATCTCAGGCGCGTTGAGAACATCGCGAAAATCGGCGGTCAGCCGCGCCGCCAGGTCAGGTGGTGTGCCACGCGCCGCAAATAGGCCTATAAAGGAAAGCGATTGAAAGCCGGGCAAGGTTGCCGAGATCATCGGATATTGGGGCGCCAGCGGCCACGGTTCCAAACTCGCAACCCCGAGCGCCCGCATCCGACCATCTTTCACGTACTGGAGTGACGTGATGGCCGAGTCCAGCATAATCTGGACATCGCCCGCCAAGACCGCCAGCTCAGCTGGTGCGAGGCCCGCGTATGGAACGTGAACAATCGAGGTGCCGGTCATTGTTTGGAACTGCTTCATCGAAAGGTAGTAGCCACTTTGCGCACCAGAGCTGCTGAAATTAAATTTGCCGGGATTTCTTCTTAAGAGATCAAGCAATTCGGCGAGCGAAGTGGCGGGAACATTCGGATTGACGACAAGGACCGCCGGAATGCTCAGCACGTTCGTCAGCGGCACGAGATCGGCTAGCCCGTGGAAGGTTGCCGAGTTGGTCCCGAGGTGCTCCGCTATGGTTGTCGCTGAGTTCGAACCTACGAGGATCGCATAGCCGTCCGGCGGTGAGTTGGCGACGTACTCACTGGCGAGGATGCCGGACGCTCCAAGTCTGTTCTCGACAATGACACTCTGCTTCCAGCGCTCAGCGAGTTTCACCGCCATCAGCCGGGCCGTAATGTCGTTCGAACCGCCCGCAGGATACGGGACGATCAGGCGAACTGGTCGCGATGGGAATTCTGACACAGGTTCAGCCGCAAGGACCACAGACGACAGAAGCAGAAAGATAAGTAATGCGATTACGGATCGACGCGCCATGGAAGGCCTCTCAAAACGTGATTCCCGGCAATTGAACGCGCAACTACTCTTCCTCCCGGATAGCCTTGTGAGCCGGCTTTAATGTTACGAAGGAGTGCAGCTGGGCGTAAGTCGGCCCTCCAACGCGGGCGAGAGGCTGCAACTTTGCGGTTTCGATCTTGTTGTCGATGCAAAGCCCATCTCTGATGTGGAAGCGTTTAATCTCTCCGACATAGAATTGGGAGCTTCGGCCGAACTCCATGATTTGGTGCAGGACGCATTCCATGTGAATGGGGGCGTCCGCGATACGCGGGGCTTTCACGTATTCGCTTGGGACGGTTTGTAGGCCTAGTTCCTCGATCTCGCTTACGTCAGCCGGGTACTCGCCGGACGTCTGATGCAGCTTCTGCATGAGGGACTTGTCGGCAATGTTCACCACGTATTGCTTTGTCGCTGTAATGTTTCGGGCGGTATCTTTCAGCTTGGTGCCACGTCGCCCAACATTGATGCCGACCATTGGAGGATCTGTCGAAACCGAACAGAAGGCGCTGAACGGCGCGGCATTGACGACGCCATTTGAACTCACCGTTGTAACCCAGGCGATCGGTCGCGGCACGATACACGCCATCATCAACTTGTAAGTCTCGTTGTGAGATAGCGTGCTCGGATCAATGATCATTTGTCACTCGACCGATTATTTTCTGGCATTCGACAACTTTGTCTTCAGACGCGGAAAGAGTGCGAGGCCATTATTTGTATTCACGTCGTCCTGCTCTCGAGCCGTAAAGAGCCCAGGCGCCATGGAATCCCGCACCGTCCATTCGACAGTGGTTTCGGAAGTGTAGGGCCAGTCCGTTCCGAATAGGATCCGTTCGGGCGCGGCTATTTCCTTGACGCACAGCAAACTGGATTTGCCGGCGGCGAGGGCGATGTCATACCAAAAGTTCCGCAGTTTTTCGTGGACATCGCTTTGCCAGACCGGAGGCACCCGAGGGATGGCAAGTCGCCAGGCGAGGAATGGCAGAACGCCACCCGCATGAGCGAGCACGAACCTTATGTTCGGAAAGCGTTCTAGAACCTGCTTCGTCATCAGGTTGAGCGCGCACCTGGTTGTATTGAGCGGATATTCGCGACGAAGAGCGGCAGATCCAACGGCAGCTTCTTGCTCTCGGGATGTTGTGTTGGATGCACAAATACGACCGCGTTCCTCGAATTGAGCACGTCGAGGAGTGGATCGAACTTCGCGCCGCCGAAGAACTCGTCGCCATAGCTCGCAAGTACAACCACTCCGTCTGCGTCGGCCTCGTCGAGCGCACGGACGGCTTCGCGACATGCGCTCTCGACGTCAGGGAGCGGCAGAACGGCGAATGTGCCAAACCGATTGGCCGGCGAACCTGCATGTCGCCGGCGAAATCGTTGCAGCGGCATGCTAAATCTCTTGCTTTCGCATCGTCGCCAAAATGAACGTGGGGTGTGGAGATGGATGTGATGCCAGTCTGGATGCCGTTGGCATCCATCATCTTGAGGGACAGGTCTTCGGACCAGTCAGGATAGTCCTTACCTCTTGAGCGCGTGATGCCGGCTGATGAAACTGCATCCATATAAAAAGGCGGCAGAATGTGGAGATGGATGTCTAGCCGGGTCGGGTCTGTCATCGTTTATTACTCTACGCTAGGGCGGGGCGATATTCAGCCGACGGCAAGAGCTGCCTTTGCGGCGCGTCGACGCGGTCGGCGATACGCATGTAATCATTGGCGCGCCGCGATTTTCCAATTCCCCAGATAACTGCGCTCCGCAGCCAATAGGCACTTCTCGGCCATTCCGAGGTCATCCAATCGTACCGTCTCGCGCAAAACTGCGTGCGGTCCGAAACCCAGCGCCAGTCTTTCTCCCAGGCGGCAGTTGCCCGCGGTACGTCGCTAGCGGTTGCAACGTATTCGGCGAGCATCAGCGTATTCATCAGAGAGAGACCGGCGCCTTGACCAAGCGTCGGTGGAAGCGCGTGGGCGGCGTCGCCGACAACGACAACTCGTCCCTTTGACCAGGACTTGATTTCGACGAACGGGTAGGGGTGGTGCACGCCTCCGGCAATTCTGGCGCGGTCGAAAAAATCTCTTTGCGGAGGGCAGGAAAATGGTCCGCCCAATAGTCCGCATCGATTGGCGCACGTCCGGATTTGTCGACCAGCGGGGCGGCAAGGTAGCTATAAGTTTCGGTCGGCGTACACGGCGTGACGCCGACCCGAAATCTACCGGACCAGAATTCGCGCGTCATGTCCGCTGTCTCGAATGTCGAACGTGGCACGAGGAGGCGGATGGCGCCGCTCCGCGGCTGGCGCGTCTCGCGATTGAGATCAAGGTCGTAGCGGGTGCGCGAGTTAACGCCGTCCGCGGCGACAATGAGGTTGGCCTTTAGGCGGTCGCCTTTCACGGTGACGCTGCCATCCTCCGAGACGTTTGCGACGTCGCAATCGACGTGTACCTTTGCACCGAGTTCTATCGCTCGATCATGGAGGGCTCGAATTAGAAGCTCTCGTTTGATGTTCCAGACCGTGTTGACGCTCTTGAGGACGCGGCGCTGAAGCAATTCACCGTCGCGGTTGAGAACATGCGCTTCGCGCAGAACGACGCAATCGCGGCTGACGCGATCGAGCAAGCCATAGCTTTCCAGGACCCGTAGGCCATTGCCCTTGATGAAAATCCCGGCGCCGATCTCACGAACGGCGCTTCCCCGCTCATAGACGTCGACGGTCCAGCCCTTTCGTGACAACGCAATCGCAGCGCTGAGACCGGCCACTCCGCCGCCGCATACAATCGCCATCTTCATGGAACTCAGCTCCACAAATTCTTGACTAATGTATACGACAAGAGCATAATTGTCGACATTAAAGTTTCAAAGGATACACCTGCGCGGTGAGCATGGCTTTTGCCGACACGGATCAGGATCGGCAGGCGACGCTGGGTTTACAGATTTCTAGTCGGCTCGCGCGGCAGATTTTCGCGGGCGAACTCGCCCCAGGGCATCGCCTGGACGAGCAATCTCTTGCGACAGAATACGGGGTTTCGCGAACCCCGGTGCGCGAAGCACTCAGAGAGCTTGCAGCACGGCAGCTGATTTAATCGATTTCGTGACGTGGCGGTGTCGTGACCAAAGTCGGCGCGGGCGAACTCATCGACATGCTGGAAGCGGAGTGTGAAATTGAGGGGCTCTGCGCCCGGTTGTCGGTGACGGATGATGCCATCGAGAAGGTTCGCCTACGCGATGTCCATGAACATGCCATCGCGATCAGTAGGGAAAAGATCTCGTGTCATATTTCGAGGTCAATAAGGGATTCCACGATTTGATTTGTGCCGGCACGCACAATGCGACGCTGGAGCGAATGTCACGGGATATCAGGTTCCGGCTTTCGCCGTTCCGCAGATCGGAGTTGGAACGCGATGCACAAGAAATCATGGCGCGTTCCACTGCTGAGCATTTAAGGATCGTCGACGCAGTCGTCG